>JBGLNM010000001.1:0-2536680 GCA_041299705.1 Desulfobacterales bacterium | reverse complement strand
GCCAGTGGATGATGCCGCCGCCGACGATCGCCGGGACGGCGCAAAAAACCAGGATTCCCAATCTTCTGCCCACGCTCATGAGGCTCGACCTCCATCGCAGATGCGGATGCGGGCCCCCGATCCACGGGAGCACCGCCATAACTGATAGCGATTATTGACGATCAAGTAAAGAAAAAAATTATTGGGCGCCGGTCGGTCCGGAGCGCAAAAAGCGCCTCAGCGGGTGATGACCATCGCCATCCCCATGCCGCCGCCGATGCACATGCTGATCAACCCGCTCTCGTACCCCCTGCGCTGCATGTGGTTCATGGCGGTGACCATCTGGCGGGCCCCGGTGCAGCCGATGGGGTGCCCCAGGGAAATGCCGCTGCCCAGTTCGTTGGCTTTCTCGGCATCGATCCGGAGTTCCCGGAAGCAGCCGATGGCCTGGGAGGCAAAAGCTTCGTTGATCTCGATCATGTCGATGTCCGACAGCGCCATGCCGGTATCCGCCAGGACCTTGCGGATGGCCGGGACCGGCCCCAGGCCCATGTAGGCCGGGTCGAGGCCGCCGGACGCAAAACCCTTGATCTTCACCAGGGGGGCCATCCCCAACGCGGCCGCTTTGTCCGCGCTCATCATCAGCACGGCCGCCGCGGCATCGTTGATGCCCGACGCGTTGCCCGCCGTGACGGTCCCGTCTTTCTTGAAGGCCGGCCTCAGCTTGGCCATCTTTTCCAGGCTGGTGTCCATGGGGCGTTCATCGGTGTCGAAGACCTCCTCGCCCTTGCGCGTCGCGATCTTGACCGGCACGATCTCCTCGGCGCACCACCCCTCGGCGATCGCCCTGCGGGCCCGCTGGTGGCTCATGACGCCGAGTTCGTCCTGCTCCCGGCGGCTGATGTCGTAAAGGGCCGCGATGTTCTCCGCGGTCATCCCCATGTGGTAGCCGTAAAAAATTTCGTAAAGGCCGTCGAAAACCATCAGGTCGTGAACTTCCCCGACCCCGGTGAGCTCCATGCGGTGGCCCCAGCGGGCCTTGGGAAGCGCCATGGGAACCAGGCTCATGTTCTCCATCCCGCCGGCCAGGATCACTTCGGCCTGGCCGGACATGATCGCGGAGGCGCCGACGGCGATCGCCTTGAGGCCCGAGCCGCAGACCTTGTTGATGGTCATGGCGGGCGTTTCCTTGGGGATGCCGGCACGGATCATGGCCTGCCGGGCCGGGTTCTGACCCTGGCCGGCCTGAAGCACGTTGCCCATGATGACCTCGTCGATGGGAACCGGGACCGCCGCCTCGTCCCACTCCCGGAGCGGCTTTTCCAGCTCGATCGCTCCCTGCTCCTTCAGCGCGTCCGGCACGCCGGCCTCCATCAGGTGGCTTTTCGCGGGACGGGCGCAGGCCCGCCGAACGGCCTCCCGCATGACAAGTGCCCCCAGATCGACCACCGGCACGGCTTTCAGACCCCCGCCGAAAGCGCCGATCGCCGTTCTTGCGCCGCTGACAATGACCACCTCTCTCATTCCGTGTCCCTCCCATGTTGATTTGTGCGCCCATCGCTGCTAAGTTTTAAGACAAAGGCAACCGCGGGGCGCCGGCTTCGCTCCAGGGGCCCCCTCCTGAGCCGTTGAAGCCGGATTTCAGCCTTCGACCTCAGTCTTCGAAAAGAAGCGTATATAACACGCCAGCCTGTTTGAGGTCAACGACAAGGGCATGTGCCTGATACTTTTTTCCCTGGACGACCATCCCGACTACCGCCTCGTCCTTCTCGCCAACCGGGACGAGTTCCACCGCCGCCCGACCGCCGCCATGGGTTTCTGGGAGGACGCGCCCCGGGTCCTCGCCGGCCGGGACCTGGTAGGCAACGGGACCTGGCTTGCGCTTTCCACCGACGGCCGCCTGGCGGCCGTCACCAATTATCGCGACCCCGCCCGCCCCCCGGGAGGCGGGCCGTCCAGGGGCTCGCTGGTCTCCGGATTCGTCGCCGGGGTTCAGGCTCCGCGCCCCTATCTCGAAAGCGTCTCGGGGCTGGATGCGCTTTACGACGGGTACAACCTGCTTGCCGGCGACGCCGGGGGGCTGTTCTATCACTCCAACCGCGGCGGCGGCATCGACGCCCTGGGGCCGGGGACTTACGGGCTGAGCAACCACCTCCTCGACACCCCCTGGCCCAAGGTGGCCCGGGGGGTCGAGGGGCTGAAGCGGCTCCTTTCGGGGGGCCGCCGGCCCGGCCTGGAGGATTTCTTTTCCCTCCTGGCCGACCCGCGGCCGTTTCCGGACCCCTCGCTGCCCGACACGGGCGTGGGGATCGAGTGGGAACGCCTGCTGTCCCCGCTCTTCATCGCCGCCCCGGGCTACGGCACGCGATGCTCCACGGTGATCCTCATCGACCGCCGGGGCCGGGCCACCGTCGCCGAACGGACCACGGGCGCGGGTGTCGACGAACCGCCCGGCCAGGCGACCCGGCGCTTCGATTTGCGCATCGATAGCTGGGACGCGAAACCCGCAGACTGAGATGGGAAAAGACCATTGGGAACCCTTTTTGGAACCGACGGCATTCGCGGCAGGGCCAATCGCCCGCCCATGACCCCCGAAACCGCCGTGGCGGTGGGCAGGGCGGTGGTGGCGGTGCTGGGAGGGGGGGGCGGGCCGGCTGCGCCGCTGGTGGTCATCGGCCGGGACACCCGCCCGTCCGGTGACATGCTGGCCTGCGCCCTGGCGGCCGGGGCCAGCGCCATGGGGGCGGAGGTCCGCCTGGCAGGCGTCCTGCCGACCCCCGGGGTAGCCCTCCTGGCCAGGCGGACAGGCGCCCTGGCCGGCATCGTGGTCTCCGCGTCCCACAACCCCTGGATCGACAACGGCATCAAGATCTTCGACGGCCGCGGCTTCAAGCTGTCGGCTGAAAAAGAGGCCGCCATGGAGGCCCTGATCTTCGCCTCGGAGCCGCGCACCGGGGGCGGCGAGGCCCCGGCAGCGGGCCGGGTGAAGGCCCTTCCGGAAGCGGAAGATATATATATATCATTTATAAAACAGTATATTGACAATATAAAGTTAAATAAAAATATTAATATAATCGTCGATTGCGCCAACGGGGCGACCTTCCGGGCGGCACCCCGCGTCCTCTCCGGCCTGGGCGGCCGGATCGAAACCCTCGCGGTCTCGCCGGACGGCCGCGACATCAACCGCGAATGCGGCTCCCAGCACCCGGAGGCCCTCTGCCGGCGCGTGGTGGATACCGGGGCCGACATCGGGCTGGCCTTCGACGGGGACGGCGACCGCCTCGTGGCCGCGGACGAAACCGGCGGCCTCCTGTCCGGCGACCGGATCCTGGCCGTCTGCGCCCGCGACCTGCTGCGCTCCGGGCGGCTTGCCAACCGGGTGGTGGTCAGCACGGTGATGAGCAACATCGGGCTGCGCATCGCCCTGGCGCGGATGGGCATCCGCACGGTCGCGGCCGATGTGGGCGACCGCCGGGTATTGGAGCTCATGCAGAGGGAAGGGGCCGTGCTGGGGGGGGAGGACTCCGGTCACACGATTTTCCTCGACCGCCACACCACCGGCGACGGCATCCTGACGGCCGTTGCGCTCCTGGAGGCCATGGCGGCGGCCGGCGAGCCGCTCTCGCGCCTGGCGGCCGTCATGACGCCCTTTCCCCAGGAACTCATCAACGTGGCGGTGGTCGTCAAGCCTCCCCTCGAGGGCGTGCCCGGGATCGTGTCCGCAATCCAGGAGGCCGAGGAGCGCCTCGGTCCGGAGGGCCGTGTGCTCGTGCGCTACTCCGGCACCGAGGCCAAGTGCCGGGTGATGGTGGAAGGCCCCGAGGCGGAGGAAACCCGGCTCCTTTGCGAACGGGTCGCAGGCGTCGTGAAGCAGTGCCTGGGGGAATGAGGAAAGGGGCCGAGAGTCAACGGGAAGCGGAGAAGAGGGTAGGGCATCTCGTTCTTTCATGCTCTCAGATGCTGTCCGAATGAAATGAGGCAAAAGACAGCCGGGGCGAAAAAAATAAGGCTGGGAGGCCGGCCTCCCCGCCTTTCCATTTATGGTGCCAATCTACCTGGCGACCCGTCGCCCACAGCCGGGAAGGAGATCAGGTTTTCGTGGGTGATCATGGCGCCCTTGGAGCGGCCGGTGGTCCCGGAGGTGTAGCAGATCATGGCGGTTTCGCCCCCCCGGGCCGCGAAGGGCTCGGGAGCGCCCCGGGAGGCGGCCTGCGCCAGCGCCCGGCCCAGGCCGGCGGGGTCATCCGGCCCGCCGTCCACGAGGTGGACCCGCAGCCCCGCGATCTCCCCCAGGCGCGCCCGCGCGCGCCGGCAACGCTCCCGGTCCGTGATGAAAAGGGCGCTTTGCGAATCGGTGAGAAAATAACGGACCTCGTCGGGCTGGTAATCGGAATTCAGGGGCAGGGAAACGGCCCCGAGGGAGAGCGCGGCAAAGTGCAGGAAGAGAAACTCCATGCACTTGGGCATCTGCAGGGCCACGCGGTCGCCGGTGCGGACGCCGAGGGCCTGGAGGGCGCCCGCGTAACGCTCAACCTGCCGGGAAAAGGCCGCGTAGGTCCAGGCTTCCCCCTCGAAGGTGACGGCCGCCTGCTCCGGGCGCTGCCGTGCGGATTCGTGAAGGGACTGGGTGATGTTCACGGGCGGTTCCTTTGCTGGGGGATGGGTTTGATGAAACATCGGATATTGTATACAAAATTCATTGTCAACCACAATCCCCGCCCATCCGGCCGTTGACAGGCGTCAAGGCCTTGCATATAGAGATGCCAGTCGGAGCGCCCCTGGGGGTGCAAGGCACCCTCTCTCCCGTTGCGGGGGGCGAGGGGTGATGGAACCGTCGGCGGGTTGCCGGGACGGGCCTGCATGGCCGGCCCGCTGACCGGATCCGGGACCGGTAACGACATGACCCTGGTCCGTATCGTCAAGAACTGGGACTGGCCGGATTTGAGGCGGCAGACCCCGGGGGGGCGCGGGGTGTGGGATGGGATCGCATTTTCCACCGAGCCGATCGATGAATGCGATTATCTCCTCGTCCTCAACGGACCGCCGAGCGCCGTCACGGTCACCTGCGCCAGGGCCTGCGTATGGTCGATCGTCCAGGAGCCGCCGACCGAATTCCGGAAAGCCTGGCACGTCAACCCCTCCTACGCGTCGCGCACCTTCACCACGGACACGGATCTTTGCGGGCGGGAATACGTTCACTGCCAGCCGGCCCTGCCCTGGCACGTCGACAGGGACTACGATTTCCTGGCGGCCTGCAAAGCGCCCGTCAAAACGCGGGGCTTGTCCTGGGTCACCAGCGCGGATCGAACCCTGGAGGGGCATCGCCGCCGGATGCGTTTTCTGGAGCGCATCCGGGGAAAGCTCGAATTCGACCTCTGGGGGCGCGGGTTTGCACCCATCGCCGACAAATGGGATGCGCTGGCCCCCTACCGGTATTCCCTGGCGGTCGAGAACTTCGTCAACCCCTTCTACTGGAGCGAGAAAATCGCGGACTGCTTTCTGTCCTGGACCATGCCCGTCTACTATGGATGCCCCCGCATCGGCGACTATTTCCCCGCGGAGTCGCTGCTGCAGATCGACATCGGGGATCCCGACGCGGTCGGCAGGATCCGCGAAGCCGTCGCAGGCGATGCCTGGGCGCGCAATCTCGACGCCATCGCCTGCGCCCGCGAGCGGGTCCTGAACAGGCACCAGTTCTTCCCCTTCATGGCGGCTCACATCCGCCGGTTTGAAAGCGCTCAGGGCGCTGTCGGCGCCAGGGAGGAGGTGCGCCTGCAGCCGCGGGGGTTGCGCGACGGGCCGACCCGGACGCTGCGGCAAAGGATCGGGCGGCTCCTTTTCGAACCGCCGCGCGGCGCAAAAAAAGATGGAGGCTAGGGCGCTTTCGTGGAACCGGGTTCCTTGTTAAACCGGCACCGGCCGCAGGCGCTGCAGAGCGGTGCCGTCAGCGTGGTGGTGTGCACCTACAACCGCTCCGATTCCCTGATCCGTGCGCTGGAGTCCCTGTGCCGGCAGCGCACGGCGGCCTCGGCCTACGAGGTCATCGTCGTGGACAACAACTCCAGCGACGACACCCGAAGCGTGGTGGATTCCTTTCGCCGCCTCCACCCCAACGTGGTCTACCGCTTCGAACCCGGGCAGGGTCTGTCCCATGCCCGCAACCGCGGATGGCGCGAGGCCCGGGGGGATTACGTGGCCTTTGTCGACGACGACTGCGAGGTGCCGGAGCAGTGGCTCGAATGTGCCCGCGGCATCATCGGGGGGCATGCGCCCGTTCTGTTCGGGGGGCCTTTTTATGCGGCCTACAGAAGCCCGAAGCCGTGCTGGTGGAAGGAGCGCTACGATATCGATTTCTCGAGGCGGCATCGGCCCGTGGCCGGCCGATTGCCGCCCGGGACCTACCTGGACGGGGGCAACCTGTTCATCCGGCGCGCCGTTCTGCGGGATGTGGGGGGCTTCGACCCTGGTTTGGGAATGAGCGGGCGGAATTTAGGCTACGGCGAGGATACGATGGTGCAGATGCGGATCGAGGGGGCAATGCCTTCAGAAAGGCCTTATTATGCGCCCGAACTCTATGTCCACCACTTGGTGCGCGGCGAGAAAATGAAGCTAGGAGCGTGCAGCCCTCGTCCTGCTGGAGTACTCGGACAACCGCGCCTGGGTTGAAACGGTGGCCCTGGAAGCGATCCGGGCGCGCTGCCCCGGGGCCGAGATCCGGCTCCAGCCCCTCTCCCTGACCACCGGGGTCCACACCGGGCCGGGAACCTGGGGGGTCGCGCTGCTATCGGAGACCGGCCTTGGCTGACAGGGGCGCGCAAGCCGGAAACGCACCATCGACCCCCATCGAGCCGCCCTGCCCATGATGCCCGCTGCCGCCGCCATCGACGGGAAAGCGCCCGGGGCAACACCTTCCGGCCGCTTCGCCTTTGTCATCCCGGTTTACAACCACGCCGCCTGCGTGGCCGCGGTGATCCGCCGCGCCCGGGAACCGGGTGTGCCCGTGGTGGTGGTCGACGACGGCTCGACGGATGCCACGCGCGGGATCCTGGAAGCGCTGCGCGGCATTCTCCTCATCCGCCATCCAGTCAACCGCGGAAAGGGGGCGGCCCTGGTCAGCGGCATGACGGCGGCGGCCTCCCTGGCCGAGTGGGCCGTCACGGTGGACGCCGACGGCCAGCACGACCCGGCCGATGCGGCCCTCCTGCGGCGGGCCATCCCGGCGGGCGCGCGGCCCATCGTGATCGGCGCGCGCCGACGGATGCTCGCCGCCGGCGCCCCCTGGGCCAGCCGCGTCGGGCGGGGGTTTTCCAATTTCTGGGTGCGCTGCGCGGGCGGCCCCGCCGTCTCCGACAGCCAGAGCGGCTTCCGCATCTACCCGCTGCCGGAGACCCTGTCGCTGGGGGCCGCGGCCCGGCGCTTCCAGTTCGAGGTGGAGATCCTGGTGATGGCCCACCGGCGGGGAATCCCGGTGGTGGAGGCGGCGGTGGCGGTCTGCTACCGGCCCGGCAGCGGCCGGGTCTCCCATTTCCGCCCGCTGGCGGACTCGCTGCGCAACGCCGGCACCTTTTCGCGCCTGATCGCCGCGCGGATCCTGAACCCCCGGTCGGGCAGGGCCCCGACCCGGCCAAGCCCCGAGGCGCCATGCCGGCCAGCCAGCGGTCGATAAGGGTCGGGGCCCTGGCCCTCGTCCTGGCGGCGGTGGCCGGCCTGGGCGCCGCGGCCTTCTGGCGCCTGGACCTGGAGGCGGACATCCTATCGGCCCTGCCCGCGGGAGACCCGGTGCTGCAGGACGGCCGGGACATCATGGGGCACCACCCCCAGCAGGACCGCGTGGTCATCGACGTGGGCCTGGAGGCCGCCGACGCGGACCTCCTCGTGGCAGGCGCGGCCCTGATCGAAGCGGACCTGGCGGCAAGCGGCCTGTTCGCCTCCGTGGGGCTTTCCGCCCAGGCGGCCCAGGTGCCGGCCCTGATCGATCACATCGTCGCCGACCTGCCGGCGCTCTTTTCGGCCCGGGAGCTGGAACTCGGCGTGGCGCCGTGCCTGAGCCCGGAGCGGGTCCGGGAACGGCTGGCCGCTTCCCTCGAAAGGCTGGGGGACATGGAGGGGGTCGGGCAGGCGCGCTGGACCGGGGCGGACCCCCTGGAACTCAGGGGGCCGGTTCTTTCCCGGCTGCGCCACCTGGCCCCCTCGGCCGGGGCGCGGATCTACCGCGGGCAGCTCATTTCCGGGGACAACCGCCACCTGCTCCTCGTCGCCGTACCGCGAGGCTCCGGGACGGACACCGCCTTCGGCCGCGCCGTGATGCAGCGCCTCGCGGGGCTGGAGAAAAGCCCGGAGCTGGCCCGTGCCGGCCATGGGCAGCGCTTCACCCTGACTCCGGTCGGGGCGTTCCGGGCCGCGCTCGACAACGAGACCGCGGCCAAGGGGGACGTGCGCCGGCTGGCGGTATCCGCGACCGCCGGCATCGGCCTGCTGCTGTTGCTGTGCTTTTCCCGCCCCTACCTCGGCCTCTTCGCCTTCCTGCCGGCCCTGGCCGGCAGCGCGGCGGCGCTTTTCATCTTCTCCCTGTTCCAGCGCGGCATCTTCCTGATGACCCTGGGTTTCGGCGGCGCGGTCATCTCCATCACCGTCGACCACGGCATCGCCTACCTGCTCTTTTTGGACCAGCCCAGAGAGACCCGCGGCCGCGAGGCGGCCCGCGAGGTACGCGCCGTCGGTCTGCTGGCGACCCTCACCTCCGTCGGCGCCTTCCTGGCCCTCACCGCGGGCGGGTTCCCGATCCTGGCCGAGATCGGCCTGTTCGCCGCCCTGGGGATCGGGTGCTCCTTCGCCTTCGTGCACCTGGTCTTCCCCCTCCTCTTCCCCCTTGTGCCGCCGGCGCGCACGCAGCGCCGCATGCCCCTGCGGCGGCTGATCGAGGGGGGGGCGGGTCGCGCCGCCGGGCCGCTGGCGTCCCTCGCGCTGGTCTTCGGGCTGGTCATGTTCTGGTTCGCGCGGCCCGAGTTTTCCGCCGACCTGAAACGGATGAACACGGTCAGCGAGGCCACCCGGGCGGCCGAAGACCGGGTCTCGGCGACGTGGGGGGATCTTTTCTCGCGGGTTTTCCTCATGGCCGAAGCCGACAGCCTGGAGGCCCTGCAGCAGGCCTCGGACCGGATCCTCGACCAGCTGGAAAAGGAACGCGCCACCGGCGCCGTGGACACCTTTTTCGTCCCCTCCATGATTTTCCCCGGCAGCGAGCGCCGCGCGGCCAACCGCGAGGCCTGGAAAGCCTTCTGGACCCCCGAGCGGGCGGCCCAGGCGGCCGCACTCCTTCGAGAAACAGGCGCCGAGCTGGGCTTTGCGCCCGAGGCCTTCGCACAGTTTCTCCAGTCCCTGCAGGCGCAAGAGGGCCGCGAGGGATGGCCGGTCCCGGCCGGCTTTTTCGACCTGCTGGGGATTTCCGCCCCCGGACGGTCCGTCGATGGCCAAGCCCCCTGGCGCCTGTTCGCCGCCGTCACCCCCGGCCCGGCCCACGAGGGTTCGGACTTTTCCTCCGAGTTTCGCCGCCGGGGCGCGCGCGTGTTCGACCCGGGGGAGTACGCACGGCGCCTGGGCGAAGTCCTGGCCGAGACCTTCGCGCGCATGCTCGGGGTCATCGGCATCAGCGTCGCGCTGCTCCTGCTGGCGTTTTACCGCAGCTGGCGCCTGACCCTCGTTTCTCTCCTTCCGGTGGCGTTCTCCCTGGTCTGCACCCTGGGGACGCTCAAGCTGGCGGGCCGGCCCCTGGACCTGGCCGCCCTGATGCTCTCAATAATCGTCGCCGGCATGGGGGTGGACTACGCGCTTTTCCTGGTGCGGGCCTATCAGCGCTACGGGGGCGGGTCCGACCCCCGGGTCGGGCTGGTGCGGGTGACGATCTTCCTGGCTGCGGCCTCCACCCTCATCGGGTTCGGCACCATGGGCTTCGCCCGGCACCTGCTGCTGCGCAGCGCCGGCTTCACCTGCTTTTTCGGCATCCTCTACGCCTATGCAGGGGCCGTCCTGCTGCTGCCGCCGATCCTGGACCGGATTTTGGGCAATGGGCGAGAGGCAATGGGCGAGAGGCAAGGGAAAACATCGAACATCGAACGTCCAACATCGAAATCGGGATCGAAATCGAAATCGGGATCGTCGTCCAGGAATGCCTGAAAGGTGCGTGGGGGCGCTCGAGGAGGCTGCCGAAAACGATTGCGAGGAAGAACATGCAGACGCTTTTCTACAGGATCCTCGTCTGGCTGTCGCGGCGCTTCGGAGAGCCGGTGTTCATCGTCTTCTCCCGGCTCGTGGCCGGCGGCTATTTTCTCCTTTTCCCGCGGCGCGTGCGCACCAGCGTGCGATTCTACCGGACGCTCTTCCCCGAAATGGGGCGGCCCGGGCACATCCTGTGCGCCTGGCGCCAGTACCGCAACTTCACCACGGTATTTCTCGACCGCTTCCTTTTTGAAGATGCCGGTGTGCGGGAGGAGTCGAGTGGCAACTGGCGGGCGGTCCAGGCGGCCGCAGGGCGCCGCGGCGGCGCCATCCTGCTCATGTCCCACCTGGGCAACTGGGAGGTGGCCGCGCGCCTCCTGCGGCGCAAGACCGGCGGGCAGCGCCTGCTGCTGTACCTGGGGCGCCGGCACAAAGAGCAGATCGAGGGGATCCAGAAGCGGGAAGTGGCCGGCAGCGGGGTCGAGATCGTGGTCGTGGAGCGCGACGGGGGTTCGGCCCTGGACCTCATGGAGGGGCTGGCGTGCCTGCGCGCCGGCGGGATGGTGTCATTGGCCGGTGACGTGGCCTGGGGCCGCCAGCGAACGGTGGCGGTCGATTTTCTCGGGCGAAGGGCGCGGCTGCCGGAGGCTCCGCACCTCCTGGCGCTGCTCTCGGGGGCGCCCCTGTTCGTGTTTTTCTGCCACCGCAGCGGGCGGCGGCGCTACCGGATCCACGCCGAGGGGCCGCTTTACGTCAGGGCCGAATCCCGCGGCCGGCGCCGGGAGGCCGTGGCGCGCTCGGCCCAGCACTACGCCGACCTCCTGGCGGCCGCCGTGCGGCGCCACCCCCTGGAGTGGTACCACTTCGAGCCGTTCGTGGACTGACACCGGCGGCGCTGGTTTTTTCCGCGCGCTTGGATGGATTTTAGGTTTTGAATTCGGCCGCATTCTAATATATAAAAGAATTTTTGCCTTTATCGCACGGGCGCTGCCTGCCGAGCGTCCGTCGCCCTTGATTTCCGCCGTGCCATGCAGAGAGATGCGATCGAGGAAGCCATCCGGGACGCGCTTGCCCGCCTTTTCGAGGTCGATGACCCGCAGATGGACGCCGACCTGCGCGAGACCTACGAGTTCGACAGCATCGACGCCATCGAGCTGCTGGGAGAGATCGAGAAGCTGCTCGCTTCGGAGCTGACCCGGGAGGAAAAGAAGCGCGCCATGGAGATCCGCAGCATGCGCCAGGTCTGCGATTATGTGGAAATGCTGGCGCGGGCGCGGGAACAGGGGTGATGGCTCATAGGACTGATAGGATCCATAGGACGCATATGTTTTGGTTGATGGTTCATAGTTGATGGTTCATATGGAAAGACGGGTCGTCATCACGGGCGCCGCGGCCATCACCCCCATCGGGCACAGCCGGGCGGAGATCGTCGACAGCCTGGTCGCGGGGCGCTCGGGGGTCAGGCCCCTCAGGGAAGACGGCCTGCTGGCAGCGCACATCGATTCCAAGGTCTTCGGGACCGTCGACACCCCCATCGCCTACGATTTCAAGCGCAGCCACAGAAAGACCATGGGGCCGGTATCCTACTACGCCTGCCAGGTGGCCAAGGAAGCGCTCGAGGCTTCCGGGCTGGCTCCCGGCTTCATCACTTCCGGCCGGCTCGGGGTGGCCTTCGGGTCGACCCACGGCAGCCCGACGGTCCAGCGCGGCATTTACGAAACCTTTTTCAGCCGCTCGCAGGAGCGCTTCGCCGCCGTCGGGGCCGTCGACTACCTCAAGTCCATGGTGCACACCACCGCGGTCAACATCACGAAGATGTTCGGCATCACCGGCCGGGTGATCTCCTCCTCGACCGCCTGCACCACCAGCAGCCAGTCCATCGGCTTCGGCTACGAAACGGTGAAGTACGGCCTCCAGGACGCCATGCTGTGCGGGGGGGCCGACGAGTACGACACCACCACCGTGGCGGTCTTCGACAGCCTGCTGGCCTGCTCCACCGAGTACAACGACACCCCCTGCCGGACCCCCCGGCCTTTCGACCTCCACCGCGACGGCCTGGTGGTGGCGGAGGGTGCCGGGGCGCTGCTCCTGGAGTCCCTCGATTCGGCGCGCCGGCGCGGGGCGCCCATCCTGGGGGAAGTCATCGGGTTTGCCTGCAACAACAACGGGGGCGACCTGATCCTGCCCAATTACCAGGGAATCCGCGAGACCATCCGCCTCGGCCTGGAAAGCGCCGGCATCGGCCCCCGGGAGGTCGACCTGGTCTGCGCCCACGCCACGGCCACCAGGATGGGCGACGTGATCGAGGCCCAGGCCATCCGCCAGGTTTACGGGGACGGCCCGCGGGTCGTCGGGCTGAAAAGCTACATGGGCCACACCATGGGCTCCTGCGGGGTCATCGAAGCCATCCTGGCCCTTTACATGATGGCCGGCGGCCTCGTGGCCCCGACCCTGAACCTGGAAGAGGTCGACCCGCGCTGCGGCGGGCTGCGCCACGTGACCGCGCTCGAGGAGACGCCCGTGGGCACGGCCGCCGTCCAGAATTTCGCCTTCGGCGGGGTCAACACCTGCCTCATGCTGCGCAGGTTCGAGTAGGCCGCCCAATGCCCGCGCCGCGTCCCCTCTCCCCCCAGCCCGCGGTCGATCTCGCCCGCACCCTGGCCCTGTGGGCCTATTTCACCTTCGGCTACCTGGCGCTGTTCCTCCCGGCTTACATCGCCGCGCGCTGGCTGGCGGAGGACCGCGAGGCGGCCTTTCAGAGGCTCAACCACCTATTTTTCAGGCTGTTTTTCCGGGTTCTGGCGTGGGTCGTCCCCGGCGCGCGCTTCCGGATCGGCCCCGGGGTGCGCGCCATCCGCGGCGCGGTCATCGTCTGCAACCACCGTTCCTACCTCGACCCCCTCCTCCTGATATCGCTCTTCGAGAAGCAGAAGACCATCGTCAAGGCCCTGTTCTTCGACATCCCCATTTTCCGCTGGGCCCTGCGCCACTCCGGCTACATCCCGGCGGCGGCGCGGGGGGCCCTCGCCTCGCGGACGCTCGAGCAGGTGCAATCCCTCGGCCCCTTCCTGGCCGCGGGCGGCAACCTGTTCGTCTTCCCGGAAGGGACCCGCGGCATGCGCCGGGGGGCGGGAAAGCTGGAAAAGGGGGCCTTCCGCCTCGCCCGCCGCTGGAGCGCGCCCATCGAGGTCCTCTGGGTCGAGAACACCGACAAGCTGTTCCCCCCGGGCCGCTTCCGGTTCGACACCCGCCGGCCGCCGGAGATCCGCGTGACGCATCTGGGCCGGATCGCCCCGGGCGGGGAGCCTGCCCGGGTCTCCGACCAGGTGGTGTGGGTGCGCTCCCTGTTCGCCGGCCGGGCCGGCCGCGGCCCCTTTTCTGTTGACCCGCCGCGGGCCGGGCCTTAGAATGCGTCCGGCCGCGGTCGAAGGCCGGAGACGATCGGAACCCGCCAGGAAAGAAAGCGCCATGCAGGCCAGGATCAGGATCGGCGTCAGGGAGGGTGCGGCCCTGCTGGGCCCTTACATCCGTCAGCGGGTTTTCGAGCAGGTCAAGTCGGTGTGGCTGATCATCGTCTACCTGGTGCTGTTCCAGACCTTCGTGCTCGGCATCCCGGTGGTGCAGGGGAGCGTCATCGCCGTCGGCATCGGGTGGGTGATCGTCGGCCTCACCCTGTTCATGGAGGGGCTCGTCCTGGTCCTCATGCCCCTGGGCGAACGGGTGGGCATCCGTCTGCCGCAGCGCGTGGGCCTCGTGTTCGTCCTGGTGTTCGCCTTCGTCCTGGGGCTGCTGGCGACCCTGGCGGAGCCTGCCATCCAGGTGCTGCAGGCAGCCGGCAGATCGGTCGACGCCTGGGAGGCGCCCCTGCTCTTCCTCCTGCTCAACCGCCACGCCGATATCCTGGTGCTCTGCGTGGGCGGCGGGGTCGGCCTGTCCGTGGCCCTGGGGATGATGCGCTTTTATCGGAGTTGGTCCCTGAAGCCCCTCATCTTCCTCCTGGTGGGGCCCCTCGTGGTGATCACGGGCTGGACCTATTTCGACCCCAACCTGCGCTCCATCGCGGGCCTGGCCTGGGACTGCGGGGCAGTCACGACGGGCCCGGTGACCGTGCCCCTGGTGCTGGCCCTCGGCATCGGCATATCGCGCATGGTGGGAAGCCGCGAATCCGGGGCCACCGGGTTCGGGGTGGTGACGCTGGCGTCGCTTTTTCCCGTCCTGGCGGTCTTCGCCCTGGGCCTGGCCCTCTCGGGCGCCGTTCCGCCGCCCATGGACGAAGCCGCGTTTTTCGGCAGCGGGAACAGGGCCCGGGTCAGGGCCCTCTTCGCCAGCGACACCCACCTGGCCGCTTACGCCCTGGTGCATGCCGGGGAAGCGGGGCGGAAGTCTTTTTTCGGCGGGGCCGCGGGCGGAGCGGACGCATTCGCGCGCTCGCTGGCCGCGGACGAGGCGCTGCGCCGCGGCGTGCTGGCCGGGGAGGAGAACGCCTTCGAGCGCTGGGTCCGGGACCACGGCTCCCCCGCCCTTCGGAAGGATTTCCTGGAGGACGGGGATGCCGGTCCCAGGGACGCCCCGGGCCGCAGCGGCGACGGGGCGGCCCGGCTGCTGATGAACAACCTGGCCCTGGCGCTCAAGGCGATCTGCCTGCTGACGGTGCCGCTTTTCCTCATCCTGCGGGTCGTCCTGCGGGAAAAAATCCCCCGCTTGGATGAAATCCTGCTGGGGCTGGGGTTCGCGGCGGTCGGGATGTGCCTTTTTGGGATGGGCATCGAGACGGGCCTGGACCGCCTCGGCAGGCAGGTGGGCAGCATGCTTCCGGCCTCCTTCCGATCCATCGACCTTCCCCAGGACCGGAAGACCGTCTGCCCCTTTTCCCCGGACCAGGTACAGACCGCGGTCACCCCGGACGGGGACAGGCACCGCTTCTTTTTTTCCATGGAGGGCGAAGATCTGCGGGCCGTGCCCTTCGCGGAGGAGCAGTACGACGCGGCCTCGGGGTGCTACCGCCTGCGCGGCGCCAGGGGGCCTCTGTTCGGGCGGGCGGGGTCGCTGACGGGGTTTGCGGTCGTGCTGCTGTTCGCCTTTGTCATGGGGTACGGCGCAACCGTCGCCGAGCCGGCCCTCAACGCGCTGGGACTGACGGTGGAGGAAATGACCGTCGGGACCTTCCGCAAATCCCTGCTGATGCAGAGCGTCGCCGTGGGGGTGGGCATCGGCCTCGGGGTGGGCGTGGCCAAGATCGTCTGGGACATTCCCCTCGCCTGGGTGCTGGTCCCCTCCTACCTGCTGCTGCTGGCGGTGACGGCGTTTTCCAGCGAGGAGTTCGTGAACGTGGCCTGGGACAGCGCCGGTGTGACCACCGGGCCCATCACCGTTCCGCTGGTGCTGGCACGACAACGATTACGACAACGACAACGACAACGAAACCTGGTTGGGTGCCCGCTCTTGCCTCACGCCGCCGCCACCCGGCACGGCACGTACCGGTGCAGGGGGGTTCCCAGGGGGTCGCGGTGGGTGCTTTGGGTCAGGCGGTTGACGTTGATGCCGTAAACCCCGCCGGCGACCGTCAGGCCGAAGCCGTGGGGGATCAGCACCATCCCCTGCCGGACCTGGCCGCTCGTCGCCAGTTCCCCGACCTCGCTGCCCGCCGCGGTCGTCACCCGCACCGTCTGGCCGTCGCGCAGCCCCAGCTCCGCGGCGTCCGCCGGGTGGACCGCCACGGTGCAGGCCCGCTTGCCCCGGTTCCACTCCGGGTCGCGCATCAGGGTGTTGGCGTTGGTGTCCATGTGCCGCCCGGCGTTGAGGATCAGCGGAAAATCGGCCGGCAGCTTCAGCGCTTCCTCCTCGCCGGCGGCGTCGAGGGTCTTCAGCCCGTCTTCCAGTTCCGGGATGTGAACCTCGATTTTCCCGGAAGGGGTCCGGACGGCCGCCAGGTTCTCCTCCGGGTCGACCCGGCCGACCCACAGGCCCTGGGGCGTTTCCAGCAGCGCCTGGAAAATGCGGTCCCCCTGGTCCATGCCGGGCGCAAAGCCGGCGCGGGCCGCATTCTGCCGAAAGGCCTTGGGCGCCGTCATCAGAAGCCCCCAGAGGGCGGCCTTGGCGGCGCTGTCCCAGACGCGGCCCAGGGTCCGGGCCAGGACAAAGGGCATGGCCGGCAGCACCTGCGGGGTTTCCGCGGCCCATTCCATGAGCCTGGCGCCGAAAGACAGCCGGTCGCCCCCGGCCGCCTCCTGGATGTCCGCCGGTATCTCGGGGATCAGGCCGAGGCGGTGGGCCAGGCGGGTGAAAATCTGGGCCGCCTCCAGGCACGGTCCCGGCGGGTCGACGATCGGCCGGCGCAGCTGGAAGTAGACTTCCGGGTAGGTCCAGGGGAAAAAGGTCCCGTCCCAGGCCTCGTAAAACGATCGGCAGGGGAGCACGTAGTGCGCCAGGCGCGCGGTTTCGCTCATCACGATGTCGTTGACCACCAGCAGGTCGAGCTGTGCGAAGGCCTTTTCGTAGGCCGAGGTGTCGGCGTAGGCCCGCAGGGGGTTGCAGGCGCTCACCAGCACCGCCCGCAGGCGTTCGGGGTGGCCGCCGGTGATTTCCTCGGGCATCGCGTTGGGGGGGAAGGAGCCGGCGGCCGCGGGGGGAAGACCGGTGGAGAGCGTGCGCCAGACGCCGGGGTCGCGCTCGTCGGCGTGAAACCCCATGGGCATGACCATGCCGGGGATGACGTTGCCGCCCCGGACGCCGATGACCCCGCACACCGCCGCCAGCAGGTGGATGAGGTAGGAGGAAAGGGTGCTGCGGCGGCCCATGTAGACGCCCAGGTCCGTGTGGAAGCACCAGCGCCGGGTGGTCATCAGGCGGCAGAGGTCGCGCACCTGCTCGAATTCGAGCCCGCAGACCGCCGCGGCGGCGCGTGGGTCGAAGTTCTCGAACCACGGCCGCAGCGTCTCCCACCCCGATGTGTGGCGCTCGATGTAGGCCCTGTCCTCCCAACCCTCGGCGAGGATCACGGCGATCATAACCTTTGCCAGGAGGGCGTCGGCGCCGGGGCGCACCGCCAGGTGGAGGTCGGCGATGGCCGCGGTCTCGCTGCGGCGCGGGTCGATGGCCACCAGGAGGCGCTCCGGGTCCTTGGCGATGCGGCTCAGAACCCGGCGCGCGCGGGGCATCTGGTGGCTCATCATCCCGTTCCAGCCCCAGGCGACGAGCATCCGCGTCGCTTGCTCGTCGGGCAGGGCGACGTTGTACTGCTTTCCCAGCATGCGCCCGGTGACCCACCAGTGGCCGCTGAACTCCTGGCCGGCCGAGGAATAGTAGTACTGGGACCCCAGGGCCCGGATCAGGCGCAGGCCGAAGGCCGCTTCCAGGTTGCCGCCCTGGGCCGCCCCGCCCATGTAGGCCAGGCAGCGCGGGCCGTGCCGTTCAACCAGGCCGCGCAGTCTGCCGGCGATCTCTTCCACGGCCTGCTCCCAGGAAATGGGCGCGAACCGCTCTCCCACGCGCTTGAGCGGCTCCGTCAGGCGCTCCTTCGGGTACTGGTGATAGAGCACGTTGAGCCCCTTGCGGCAGGCATAGCCCCGGCTGCGCGGGTTGTCCCTGTCCGGCCGCACACGAACCATGCGGCCGTTTTCCACAAGGGCCTCCAGGCCGCAGTTCTGGGCGCAGAGGACGCACCCCGTCTTGTGCCACGCGCCCATATCGCCTCCTCTCGTAAACCCTCGCCCTACCCGAATCCAAGTCCAAATCGAAATCCCGAAATGCTCAAGGCTCCGGGTTCGGGGTCTGTTCTCTTTGTCGTTGTCGTTGTCGTAATCGTTGTCGTAATCGATCCCTTTCGCCGGCTCAGCTCCCGATCCCGATTTCGATTTCGAATAGCACCCCCCCCCGCTCCTTGCCCCTCCGGCGGTGCCGTAGGTCGGACTTCAGTCCGACAAGAGATGTCGGGCTGAAGCCCGACCCACAGCATTGAACCTCGAACGAGGGCGCCATCTGCAGGCCCGGCCGCCGGACGATCACTCCATCTGCCGGCGGCCTGGAACCAGGTAGATCAGCGGCAGGCTCACCAGCGTCATCCCGTATTTGACCAGCAGGTTCATCAGGAAGATTTCCCCCACCGTGATCCACGGCAGGCTGAGGGCGAAAGCCCCCAGGGTGAAGACGGCGTTGTCGACCGGGATGCTGACCGTGTTGCTGAACAGCACGCGCGCCCACTGGAAGCGCGCGGTCACCCGGGTGACGAACCAGTGGTAGACCTCGGTGTCGACCAGCTCGCTGACGATTTCGGCCACGATGGAGGCGGCGACGATGCGCCAGACCGGTGTCAGGATCGCCGCGAACTCGTCCCCCATGCCCCAGGACGGGTCGCTCTGCACCCGGGCGATGAGCAGCAGGTACCCGGCCATGAAGAGGTTGATGGCGCCGCAGGCCATGATCAGGGCCCGGGCGTTTTTCTTGCCCGCGATCTTGTGGACCAGGTCCCGCAGGGTGAACGTGACCGGGTAGATGAAGGTACCCATGTCCACGGCCAGCCCGGCGACCACCCCGATTTTCAGGCTGGCGATGTCGGAGAGCATCTGGGCGGCCACGTATGCAGAAATCGACAGCAGGGCGCTCAGGGTGATGGCAGGCGCGGCGGTCATGGCAGCTGATTCTATGCCTTTTCGCCCTCGGCGGTGACGCAGCGGATGCCCTCGCCCTTCATGGCCGGCCCGAAGCACTGGTTGTCCGACACGCAGGCCGCCGGGCGGCGGTCCCCGGCTTTCCAGCGGGAGACGAGGCCCGGTTCGCGGATGAAGGGCCGGCTCATGGAGACATAGTCCGCCGTGCCCTCCGCCACGAGCCCCTCGGCCACGTTAAAGGAGCGCACCCCGCCCACCAGGATCAGGGGCAGGCCGACTTCCCTTCTGAAGGCCCGGGCGTCCTCCCGGAAGTAGGCCTCCTTCTCCTCGCGGTTGATCCCCATGCGGCTGGGGGAAAACTTGCGGGCGGTCAGGAGCCCCCCGCTCAATTCGAGGGCGTCCAGGCCGGCCTCGGCCATCAGGGCCGCCGCCGCGACGGCATCCTCCAGGGTCAGGCCGCCCTCCTGGTAGTCCTGGCCGTTCATCTTGACCAGCAGCGGAAAGCCCGGGCCCACGGCCCCGCGGACGGCGCGGAGGATCTCGCAGTGCACCCGCGCGCGGCCGGCGATCGGGCCCCCGTAGGCGTCCTTGCGGCGGTTGAAGTGGGGGGAGAGGAACTGGCTCAAAAGGTAGCCGTGGGCCGAGTGGATCTGGACGCCGTCGAAGCCGGCGGCCTTCGCCCGCCGGGCGGCCGCGGCATAGGCGGCGACAAGCTCGGCGATGCCCTCTGGGGTCAACTCCCTGCGGGGGGTCCTGGCAAGCCCGTCGAAATCCGAGACCACCAGGGGCGTTTTCCCGGTGAGCTCTTTGGCGGCGAAGTTGCCGGCGTGGGCCAGCTGCAGGACGATCTTCCCGCCGGCGGCGTGCACCGCGGCGCTCAGATCCTGAAGCCCGGAGACGAGTTCGTCCTTGTACACCCCCAGCTGCCGCGGTCCGGCCTGGCCCTCGGGGCTCACGTAGGTGTGGCCGCTGACGATCAGCCCCACCCCGCCGCTGGCCAGGGCTTCGTTGGTGGCGATCAGCCGCGGGGTCGCCGCGCCGTCGTCGCCGGCCATGCCTTCCCAGGTGGCCGAACGCACGAAGCGGTTGGAGAGGGTCATGCCGTTGATGGCGGTTTCTTCGAAAAGGATGCTCATGCCGTTCTCCCCATGGGCCGGGTCTTTGAAGCGCCGGATGGTTTTGATTTTCAGGTGCGCTGATGCTATACAGCGGTGACAAGGTTCCTTTTGCAATGACGCTGTGTATAGAGAAATCGGGCCGAAATTGCAAATCGATTTCCGGGAGCGCGTCAAATCCTGCGCCTGTCCGCGGGATCCTGGGAGAAATGGGACATGCTTTTCAGCGACCTCCTCGCCTTGGCCGGCTTTCTGTACGCCCTGCTGGAGCTGTCCGGGATCGCCGCTGCCGCAGACGCTGTCATGACCAACCGCACGACCCAGGGATCCATCGCCTGGGCCGTCGCCCTGGTCACCCTGCCGCTGATCGCCCTGCCCCTCTACCTTGTTTTCGGCCGCAGCAAGTTTGCCGGCTACGTCTCGGCCCGGCGCGCCGGAAAGCTCGAAATCCACCACATCGCCGAAAAACTGAAGCGGGACCTCGGAGCCTTCCGGGTCGACTTCGATGACTTCCAGGCAGAGATCAGGGCCGTGGAAAGGCTGGCCAGCATGCCGTTCACCCGCGGCAACGCGGCCGAACTGCTCGTCGACGGGGAGGCGACCTTCGGAGCGATTTTCCGGGCGATGGACGCCGCGTGCGACTACATCCTGATCCAGTTCTTCATCGTGCACGACGACGCGCTGGGGCGCGAGCTTCAGGCCAGGCTCGCGCGCCGCTGCGCGGCCGGCATCCGGGTTTATTTCCTCTACGACGAAATCGGGTGCCGCAAACTTTCTTCGGCCTATCTGGACCGGCTGCGTGCGGCCGGGGTCGAGGTCAGCAACTTCAACACCGCGCGGGGGTGGCGCAAACGCTTTCGTCTCAACTTCCGCAACCACCGCAAGATCGTGGTCGTGGACGGACAAAGCGCCTTCGTGGGAGGGCACAACGTGGGCGACGCCTACGTGGGGCGCGACCCGAAAATCGGCTCCTGGCGCGACACGCATGTCATGGTGCGGGGCCCGGCGGTCCAGTGCATCCAGCTCTCCTTCCTGGAGGACTGGTACTGGGCCACTCACCGGATCCCCCCGCTGGATTGGACCCCCCGGCCCGCTCCCGAAGGCGACAGGGCGGTGATGGTGATGGCCACCGGACCGGCCGACGATTTGGAAACCTGCACCTTGTTTTTTCTGCAGCCCGCTTCGGCCAGGAGCACGTTCATGTGCCCGGGCATCCTGCCCGCCACCGGATGGATGGCGTATTTCACCTCCTTGCCCATGGCGGTCATCTTTTCCGCCAGCTCTGCCACCCTTGCCTGGGCCCGGGCCCGGGCCATCCCGTAACCCGGAACGACGATGACGGAACGGGCGCGCGCCATGATGCGGGCCGCTTCCGACAAGGCCGCTCCTTCGGCCCCGGCCTCGAACCGAACCGCCGGCGGCGGTGCCTCGGCGCCACGGCCCGACCCACCGTCCCGACTTTCGGCCCGAGGCCTGAAAATCCGGAAGAGGCTGCGATTCATGGCCCTGCACATGACGTGGGTGAGAATGGATCCGGAGGCCGCCACGGTCGCACCGAAGGCGATCAGCAGCCGGTTTTCGATCACCATCCCGCAGAGCGCCGCGGCCAGGCCGGCCGTGGCATTGAGAAACGAGATCAGGACCGGCATGTCGGCCCCGCCGATGCGGATGGAAAACAATATCCCGAAACAGGCCGAAACCAGGATCTCGGCCATATAGAGGTAGCCTGCGGCCTCGGCCGGAACGAAAAACGCCGCGGCACCGACCCCCGCCATGAGGCCGGCGGCGCCCAGCAAAATCCCGTCGTGCCCGGGCAGGCGCTGCGGCGTCTGGCGCATCCTGTTCGCCAGCTTGGCGCTGGCGACCATGCTGCCGCTGAAAGTCAGGGAGCCGATGGCCAGGCCCATCACCCCGGATATCTCGCCCACCAGGTCCATGGCGCCCGATTGCCGCGTCAGCTCGACATAGGAGACCAGAAAGGCGGCCACGCCGCCGGCCCCGTGCTGGAATGCCACCATGGAGGGAATCTGGATCATGGTGACGGCCCTGGCGATGGCGAAACCGATGATCGACCCGGCCAAAAGGGCTGACAGCACCGTTGCGGCGTCGACGACCCCGTACCGGAAAAGGACCAGGACAAACGCGCACAGCAGGGAAAATGCCGCCGTCAGGTTGCCCATTCGCGCGCCGCGCGGTGAGCGGAACTGCCAGATACCCGCCAGGAGGAGCGCGATGACCGAAAAATCCAGGACCCCCATCGCAGATGGATGCATTCTATTTTTCCATCGCTTCTTCCGGCTTTTCCTTGAAAAGCCGGAGCATTCTGTCCGTGATGACAAAACCGCCGACGACGTTGAATGCGGCGCTGGCCAAGGCCAGCGAGCCCCATATTTTTTCCTGGATTCCCGTGGGAATGGAAAACAGAAGCACCGCGCCCAGGATCGTGACGGCTGAAATCGCATTGGTCATGGACATCAGGGGCGTGTGCAGAAGGGGGGGGATCCTGGAAATCAGCAGGTACCCCAGGAGGAATGATCCCAGGAAAACCGCCACCATCAATAGCAGATTGTGCATGGCCGTTCCTTTCGCCGATGTTCTCTATGCCTGCCGCATCGCCTTCAGGGTTCCCGCGTGATGGATGACCGATCGATGGGTGACCAGCGCGCTGCGCACGATCTCGTCTTCCAGGTCGATCCCGGGCCCGCCTTTTTTGAACAGGTTTTCGAAGAAGTGGTACATGTTGTTGGCGTAGAGCCAGCTGGCATGCACCGCCATTCTTCCGGGAATGTTCTGTATGCCGCAAATGCTCACGCCCAGATGCCGGCTGAAGCAACCCGCGCGTGTCACCTCGCAATTTCCCCCCTGGTCGATGGAGATGTCCATGATGACCGAACCCAGCTTCATTGCCGAGACCATCTCTTCGGTCACCAGGACAGGCGCGATTTCGCCGGGCACCAGGGCGCTGAGAACGACGACATCGGCCTCTGCCAAAAGAGGGCCGATCACCCCCCGTTCCAATTCGAGCCATTTCCGCTCCAGGGGTGCCGCGTATCCGCCTGCCCCGACGGCGATCTCCTGGGGAACGCCGGGATCGACGACCTTGGCCCCGAGGCTTTCGGCCTCCGCGCGCGCGTTGCTCCTGATGTCCAGGGCCTTGACGACACCCCCCAGCCGCTTGGCGGTGGCGATGGCCTGGAGGCCCACGATGCCAGCGCCGACAACCAGGAAGCTGGCCGGCTTTATGGTGCCGATGGCGGTCCCGATCATCGGAACGAACTTCTGAAGATGGTCGGCGGCCATGATAACGGCCTTGTAGCCGGTGACGGCGCTCATGGAAGACAGGGCATCCATTTTTTGCGCGCGCGGGATGCGGGGAATCCCGTCCATCGTCAAGGCGGTGACGCTTTTGTCCCGGAGTTTTCTGATCATCTCGTGATTGTCCGGCGCGGCCGGGTGCAAAAATGTGATCAAAAAACCGTCCCCGCGGAGCATGTCCACTTCGTGCCGCTGGACCTGGGCGTTGAAAACGGGCTGCTTGACCTTCAGGATGACGTCGGATTCCGCAAACAGCTTTTCGGGATGAGGAAAGATGCGCGCGCCGGCGGCCACGTATTCTTCATCGCCGATGAAAATGCCTGCCCCCGCGGAAGATTCCACCGCCACCTCATGGCCGAGCCCGATGTACTTTTTCACGGTCTCCGGCGTCGCCGCGACTCTGCTTTCTTCGGCCAGAATTTCTTTCGGTATTCCGATCCGCATCTGTCACCTCCCCTTTCATTAAGGTTCAGGTTTCACTCTGTCCAGCCCGCCCGGCGCACCGGTTTGCGCGTGGAGGCGGTCCAATGGGCCGAGAAGCACGGCCTTCAGGTCAACCTGGAGCCGGTGGCATCCGGGCGGCCCAACGTGATCGTGACCCATGCGGCCGGCCCCGGGCGACGCACCCTCATGTTCGAGGGCCACACGGATGTGGTGACGCCCGGGGATGTGTCCGCCTGGACGCATGACCCCTTCGGGGCCGAAATCGTGGGCCGGCGGATGTTCGGGCGGGGGACCAACGACACCAAGGGCAACCTCGCGGCCATGCTCGTGGCCATGGCGGCCCTGAAGCGCTCCGGGGTCCCGCTGGCGGGCACCGTCGTCGGCGGCGTGCTCTGCGATGAGGAGGACCAGATGCTCGGCGTGCGGCATTTCATCGACCGCGGGCACGCCGACGCGGTCACCGCGGCGGTCATCTGCGAACCCCAGGACGGTATGATCTGCACGAGCCAGAAGGGCGCCGTGCGGGCGCGTTTTCAGCTCGCCGGGAAGATGTGCCACGGCGCGATGCCGCTCTCCGGCCTGAACACGGCACCGGCCATAGCGGAACTGATCCAGGGGCTGCACCGGCTGGAGTCGACTGCCGCGAGCCGCCTCGGCCGCGACGACCACCTCGGGTGGCCGAGCTTCACGCCTACCGTCATCCAGGCGCCGGTCGGCGGCGTGCCGCAGCTCAACGTGGTGCCGGGGGAAGCGTGCATCCTGGTCGACATCCGCACACTCCCGCGCCAGTCGCATCCCGCCATCGTCAACGACCTGAAAGAACTTGCCCGCGATGTGGAGCGGCGCTCCCGCATGCATTACCGCGACTACGACCGATTGCTCGGCATCGCGCGGAGCTGCGATCTTGGCATCGACCTTGCGATACTCACGGACCGCCCGTGCACGCGCACCGCGCCCGAGGAGCCCATCGTGCAGGCGGCCGCCTGGGCCACCCGCACCGTCACCGGCTCCGAGCCCGTTTACGGCGGGGTGCCCGGCGCAACGGATGGCACCTTCCTGTGGGCCCTCAAGCACATCCCCATCGTCACCATGGGCGCCGGCGACCGCCAGGTCCCACACCAGCGGGACGAATGGGTCGATCTGGATCAGCTGGTGGAAACCGTGAAGATCTATGCCTTGACCGCCCTGCATTACCTGGGTCAGGACCGCCTGACATGAGCGGACGCCTGCTCGGCATCGAAGACCTCTCGGTCAGCTTCCATACCCCGGAAGGTGTCGCCCGCGCGGTGGACGGAGTGAGCTTCGAGCTCAACCGCGGCGATAGCCTGGGGATCGTCGGGGAGTCGGGCTGCGGCAAGAGCGTCACGTCTTTGAGCATATTGAGGCTGATCCCCTCCCCGCCGGGCGTGATCGAGTCTGGCCGTATCCGGTTTGAGGATCGCAATCTTCTGGAACTGGACCCCGAGGGCATGCGGAAAATCCGGGGCCGGGACATCTCCATGATTTTCCAGGAACCCATGACCTCTCTCAACCCGGTGCTTCCCATCGGCCGCCAGGTGGCCGAACCGCTGATGATCCACAAAGGCCTGTCCACGGCCCACGCCCTGGAGGAAGCCGCACAGTGGCTGGACCGGGTGAAGATACCGGCGGCCCGCAAACGGCTGGACGACTACCCCCACCAACTGTCGGGCGGAATGCGGCAGCGCGTCATGATCGCCATGGCCATGGTCTGCGGCCCCAGGCTTCTGATTGCCGACGAACCGACGACGGCGCTCGACGTCACCATCCAGGCGCAGATCCTGAGCCTGATGGTGGGCTTGAAGGAAGAAACCGGCATGGCGCTGCTCCTGATCACCCACAACCTGGGTGTCGTGGCCCAAATGGCCGCGCGGGTGGTGGTCATGTATGCGGGACAGGTGGTGGAGGAGGCCGCGGTGGCGGACCTGTTTGAACGGCCGTTCCACCCCTACACGCACGGCCTTCTGAGATCCATGCCGCGTCTGGGAAGCCGGGGCAGAGGCCGCGCCAAGCGCCTCCGGGAAATACCCGGCATTGTGCCGGCGATCACCGCGACCCTCCCGGGGTGCCGGTTTGCCGAGCGCTGCCCCCATGCGTTCGATCTCTGCCGGCAGAAGCCGCCGGGCCTGTTCGCGATCCAGGCGGGGCAGCGCGCCCGCTGCTGGCTGAAGGCGTATCCGGAACGGAGGCACACCGATGCCTGAGGCGCCGCTGCTGCATCTGACCGACGTGGTCAAACATTTCCCGCTGGGCGGCGGGGTTTTCGCCAAACCCACGGCCTGGGTGAAGGCGGTCTGCGGCGTGTCGTTCAGGGTGCAGCGCGGCGAAAGCTTCGGGCTGGTCGGCGAGTCCGGCTGCGGCAAGACCACCATCGGCCGCATGATTCTGCGCCTGATCGAGCCCACCGGCGGGCGCATCGAGTTCGACGGAGAGGACATGGCGGCCCTGAGCCGCAAGGGCATGGGACGCCTGCGCCGCCGCATGCAGATCATCTTCCAGGACCCTTACTCCAGCCTGGATCCCCGCATGACGGTGGAGCAGATCATCACCGAACCGCTGCGGGCCGGGCCGCGCCCACCCCGCGCCGAGCGGCGTAAAACGGCCAAGGCCCTCCTGGACAAGGTCGGTCTGCGCGCGGCGGATCTGGACAAATACCCCCATGAATTTTCCGGCGGGCGGCTGTATTTCCCGAGCAGGAAGGCGTCCAGGGGGTTCAAGAGCTTCTTGTGGAGAAACACCGCGTCATGCTCCCGGGCGGACCTGAACAGCCGCGCCCGGGCAAGGCCGCCTGCCGGCAGCACGGCCGGGGTGCAGACGATGCCCCGGGACGCCAATTCGGGCAGATAGATGCCGATTCTCTGCCGGAAACTGGCCCGCTGGGGGTTGCCCGTGATCACCAGAAGCTTCTTCATCGCTCCGGCCCCTCGGCGTCCGGCGGTCGGGTCCAGGTTCGGTATCCTCACGGCTGCCGCTCCCCGCCGGTCAGTTTCGGCGCCAGCCCCCTTTTGCGGGTGTGGGCCGCGATTCTGGACGCTTTCCTTCGGATCAGGCGGTACTGGAGCTGCCCGCGCCACGAAAGCGCGTCGACGCCCCGGTAGGCGCGCAGGAGCAGCAGCCGGTCGCTCGGGCCGAAAATGTCGGGCGGCAGGGTGAAGCACAGTTCGGCCAGCGCCTTGACGGGCCAGCGCAGGCGGTTGGCCCGGGTCACGTCCACGCGCTGCAGATCGAAAAGCGCGACCCGGGGAGCGACCGCGTCGGGGTCGTCGATAAGGATGTGGGTCGCGTTGAAGTCCTGATGGTTCATGCCGCTGGCGTGCATCGCCGCGGCATAGCGCGCGACGGCCCTCAGGATGGCTTCCCGCTTGAGCTGACGCTCCGGTCCCCGCAGGCTGTCGCCCCGTTGCAGGAACAGCTCTTCCAGGGAGGTCAGCGGCGCATAGTCGCGGGTCATCAGAAAGGAGTCGACCCGCAAAAAGGAGCGCCGCCGGCTGCCGGCGGCAACGGGCTCGGCCGTGGCCAGGCCGTTTTGGCGGAAGCGCTGGTAGAAAAGAAACTCCCTGACCCCTTCCGCCGGCCGGATCCCCGAATTCAGGAAGTTCCCCAGCGCCTGCCACCACGTGAGCCGCTGGCGATGCCGCTTCAGATAGAAGACGGCCCCAGGGCCGCCGCCCGCCGACAGGCGCACGACGGACCGCTCCCCTTTTTGTTTGAGCACTTCCCCGCCGACCAGCGACCATATCGCCTCGAAATCGATTCGGCCGCCGTGCCCGGGCAGCGGCACGGCATCTTCGCACAGCAGCAGGGTCTCGCCCGGCCGGGCGATGCGGTGCCAGTCAAGGGGATGCGTGAAGCGGGAAAAAGCGCTCATGGGCCGGGCGCCCCCCCCTTCGGCGCCGCGGCGCGCCGTTCGATCAGATCGACGATGGCCGGCAGGCGCCCATAGAGATCCGCCGCGTCCGTGTAGGCCAGGGCCCTCTGCCGCCACCGGCTTCTGGAGGGCGCCGACAGCATCTCCCGCAAGGCGGCGTTCATCTCCGCCTGGCGGAAGGGGTCGCCGGCGATGGTCCCTCCGGCGCCGGAGCGCTCGACATGAACGGCATACCCGCAGACGTCGGTCGCCAGGACCGGGACTCCGGCCACCAGGGCCTCCACGATGGCGTTTCCCGTGTTTTCGGAGCGTGAGGGCTGGAGCAGGAGATCCGCGCCGGCGAGAAACAGGGGCACATCCTCGCGCACCCCCGGGAAAACCACGCGATCGGCGATGCCGAGCCTGCCGGCAAGCCGCAGAAAGGGCCGCGCCTTCCCCCGGCCCAGGACCACGAGACGGGCTGCGGCGCGCAGGGGTCCGGGCAGCGCGGCCACGGCGCGGACGGCCCGGTCGACCCCCTTGGTGGAAAAGTGGGAGCCGACCATGAGCAGCAGGGTCTCATGGGCGGCGCAGCCCAGCTGCGCCCGGACGGCGGCGCGGTTATCCGGCGTCAGGGCCGACCGGACCCGCTCCTTGTCGACGCCGGGAGGCACCAGGTGAAAGCGCGATTCCGGGGTGCGGTAGACCGACTGGTAAACCCGTTTCTCCTTTTCCGACAGGATGAGGATCCCGGTGGTCGATTCGAGGCCGAACACGGCCCGCTCCAGGCCGGCATAGGTGCGGTAGCGCGGTGTCAGCCTGGCCAGGGGGGAGCGCTGGCGCCCGACCCTGGCCACATAGCAGACATCGGCGGCATAGTAGAGGTCGAGCCCGGGCATGGGATCGAAGCCGATGGCCAGGTCGGCGCGCTCGCTGCGCAGCAGTTCCAGGGCCCGCCGGGCGAAGCGGGCGGCACGGGCGTGGTTGCTGAACCCGCGGCAGCCGATCTCGCGCACGGCGATGCCCCCGGGCCGCTCGCCTTCCCAGCCCGACGTCAGCACCGCCACCGTGTGGCCGCGGTCACGGCAGGCCGCGGCGATGCCCAGGAAATTGCGCTCGCGCCCGCCGTAGGAAAAATAGTTCTGCACGCACATGGCAAGTTTCATGCTTCCAACATGTCCGTATCGCCGCAGGTTCCGCCGCCGCAGCCGGATCCGCACCGACCGCCGGGAGGTCACCGCCAACGCAGGGTGCGGATGCGCCGCCGGAACGCCTCCTCTGCGGCGGGCAGCCCGCTCCAGTTGCGCATCAGCCGGTCCAGGTCGCCCGCGAAGGCCCGCCGGAAGCGCCAAGCGCTGCGGAAACGGCGCATGCCGTCCAGGTCGACGACCCACAGCCGACCGTGTGCGGCGATGAAATTGGTCGCCTTGAGATCCCCGTGGCTGACGCGGTGATCGGCGAAACGCTGCAGGATCTCCCCGAACCACGCCGCCACCCTGGCGGCCGCGCCGGGATCCGCGCCCTCTGCACAGAGCAGCGTCCGGACATCGGGACCTTCCACGTGTTCACAGACGAAATAGGCGCTGGAGCGCAAGGGCCCCCAGCGGCGCACGACAAACGCCACCGGCCGGGGGGTGGGCACCCGCAGAAGCGCCAGGAGGTGCGCGTTTCTCCAGGAAATTTCCGCCCGGCTGGGCCTCAGGCAGCGCCTGAGCCAATGCCAGGCGCCCTTGAGATTGTAGCGCTTGACGAAAAGGCGCCTGCCGCCCACCGTCACCAGGGCGGCCGTCGCGCTGCGGCCGTCCTTGAGCCGCTCCCCCCTCTCGATGGCGGGATCGGGATCGGCCAGAAAGGCGCCCATGGCAGGGCCGTCATCCTCCCGGGCGCACACCGCCGTCAGGCGCCATGACCTGCGGCGGACATGGGCCGTCGACTCCCGGAAGATCTTTTCGAGCCACGTGCGCTCCCGGCGGCGAACCTCCTTGAGGACCTCCCGCCCCAGGCGCGAAAAAAGCTCCGCCCCCGGAGGCCACGAGCGCCTCCCGGCGTATGCCGTGAACGCGTCCTTCATCAGGCCGTCGCTGCCGGGCGGCAGGAAGGCGAAGAGCATGGCCAGGTTCCGCAGGCTGATTTTTTCCGAAAGGGGCGTTCCCCGCCTGCGGACGTCCACGGAAGCGCCGTCGACGACGAACACCTGCTGTCCGCAGACGATGAAGTTGCCGCCGTGAAGGTCGTCCTGCTTGATACCGGCCTCGTGCAGGTCCGCCACCAGCACCGCAACCCGTCGCAGCAGCTCCCCGCGCCGCGACTCCCCCGGGCCGCGCCGCCACACGTCGGCAAGGGACATGGCCGGGGAAAGACGGCGCAGCCCCATGACCGGCAGCGCTTCCGGGGGCACCTCCGCGCGGAAAACAACCTCGGGCACCGCAACGCGGGCCGATGCCAGCGCGGTCAGCCCCGCCGCCTCTTTCTCCAGGTGGCGCCGCCCGCCGCGGCGGTCCATGAAAAACTTGGCCACGACCTCCCTACCCTGCCAGTCTGCGAAACAGACCAGCCGCCGGCCCGGGACGAGGCGCACGATCCGGGTGCAGGTGAGTTCGCCGGCGGCCTCCTCCGTGGTGACCCTCAGGCGAAACGGGACCTGGCCGTGCAGGGGCAGGCGCCTGAGAGCGATGCTGTCCCTCAGAGGCACGTTCATGGGGTTGCCGGCGGTCCATGGGCCGCAGCGCCGTCCGGGGCGCCCACCCCCGGGGCGGCGTAGATTTCCACGAGGTACCTGCGGCCTTCGAAAGCCTTGCGCCTCACGAAGGACGGGAACAGGTGGCGGCCCTGCCCCTCTTCCCCGCTGCGCAGCAGCAGGGCCACCAGATCGAACCCGTGCAGGCGCGCGAAGTCCTCGCCGGGAAGGCCCTCGCCTCTCCAGAGCCCCAGGTTGCGGTCGAACTCCTGCCGCGACTGGCCGGCGTGATAAGCCACCCGGCCGTCGTTGAAAAACATGCGCGCGGCATCGAATTCCGGCTGCGCCTGCACCCAGCGGCCCGCGGCCGCCAGGCTCGGGTCGCGCCGGGCGATCATCGCGCCGGTGTCGACAAGGGCCGGCAGGAAGAAAAAACCGGCGAACAGGGCGCCCAGCCAGCGCGCCCTCGGAGCGCGCCGCAATCGCGCCCAGATCCTTTCCATGCCGCGTCCGACCCACGGGTAAAGCAGGAGCGCGGGGGCGAAAAGAAAGCGCGATTGGATGAAATCCCGGCTGAGGTGGCTGTAATAGATCAGCAGGAGATAGCCGCCCACGCTCCACAGGATCAGGGCGCTGGAACGGTTCGGCGGGTGTCGTATGCCGGCCAGGAGCGCGACCAGGAAGGGGGGGAACAGGACGGTCAACCACTCTTCGAGCAGCCCCACGAGGTAGATGAGGGCGATGTAGTGGCGGGCGATCTCGGCGAAATTCTGGCCCCCCGACGGGTAGGGGGAATTTTCGACCATTGCTTCCAGCTGGGCATACAGCTGATGGTAATTGTCCAGGAATCTCAAATCGGCCAGGGCCCCGAATTCGGCCCTGAAAAGGCGCCCGTATTCCAGCAGCGCGCCCTGCAACCCGAAGGCGAGGGCGACGGCCGCCACCGGCAGCACGATAGCGGCGCCCCAGGCCGCCAGCCCCTTGAGGATGGCCCGGCGCTCCGGACCGACGGAACGCAGGAGGCAGAGGCAGAAAAAGAGGGTGCTCGTCAGGACAAAGACGCCGCCCTCCTTCCGGCACAGCCCGGCGCCGGCGGAGAAGACGGCCGCCCAGGCAAACAGCGCCGGGCGGGGGGCGGCGACCGGCCAGAACCCGTCGTCCTGCCGCTAGACGATCCCTCAGTATCGCTTAAAACTCATATTTAAAACATCACGGCCGATTCGTCAACCTAAAATTTTTGCAAGAAGGGCGCTACCTGCCCCCCGGAAGCGCACGCACCGGGGAAGGCTTCAGCGCTTCGGGAAAAATTTCACGCCGGACAGATGTTCGAAATGCGAGTCCTGCGTCCAGACAACACAATCGTAAACCCTTGCCGTTGCCAGGATAATGCTGTCCGCCATGGGAAGGTCGTGTTGCAGGCTGATCTTCGAGGCGTTGATGGCGATGCCCGCAGTCATGTCGATGACTTTGCCCTTCTGCATCGCGGCAACGGCCTGGAGCGCCTCGCTTTCGGCGGATTCGCGCAAAACGACTTTGCAGACTTCATAGATGGTGACGACGGGCACGATCAGGGAAGTCAAATCAAGGATCGGTTCGGAAAAAGCATCGGCGTTCGGCCCTGCGGAAAAAAATTCGAGCCATCCCGATGAATCCACGACGTTCACAGCCTGTCTTCCTCGCGTTCAAAGTCTGTCCGCATGCCTTTGAGAAAGCCTTTCATTTCTGAAAGATTTCGATCCGGGATCAGTTCGATCCTCCCCCCGAACGCCATGATTCTCATCTTCTGCCCCGGTTTGAGCTGCAAGGCGGTCCGGATCTCCTTCGGGATCACCACCTGATATTTCGGCGAAACGGTAACGGTATGCATGGTAATTTCCTATCGATAATTTTTTAGTATTACAATACTATTATCGATTCATATTGTCAACTCCTCGCTCTCTGCACTGCCCGCCTGTTGGAGGTTCGAGGTTGGACGCAACGGGGAACCCATGGAAAACGCCCTTCTCCGTGCCCTCCGTGCCTCTGTGGTGAAAAGACCTTGATTTCGAGCCCGATTTCGAGCCCGATTTCGATCCCGGTGGGTCGCGTCACTCCGCTGCGGCGGCGATGCAGTCCAGGGCCTTTCGCAGGCGCGCCAGGGTGCGCTCGCGGCCGATGATCTCGACGATCTCGAAGATCCCCGGGCTGGCGCTGCGGCCGGTCAGGGCCACGCGCACCGGCTGGGCGATCTTTCCCAGCTTCAAGCCGGTGGCGGCCATGACCGCGTGGAAGGCCCCCTCCAGGGCGGCCTGGCTGAAATCCTCCAGTTTTTCCATCGCCTCCATCAGGGCGCGGACCGCTTCGGCCGCGGCAGGCTGGAGGAACTTTTTGGCCGCCGCGGGCTCGTACTCCTCGGGGTCGCGGTAATAGAACAGCGCCTGCGCGGCCATGTCCACCAGGGTCTTGCTGCGCGGGGCGAGGGTCTTGGCGACCTTTTCGAGCTTGGCGCCGTCGGCCGCATCCACGCCGAGGGCGTCGAGAAAGGGGCGCAGGCGCCGGGCCAGGTCCGGCACCGGAGTGGCCATGATGTGGTCGGCGTTCAACGCCTGGAGCTTTTCCAGGTCGAAAACCCCGGCCGACTTGCCGATGTTTTCCAGGCTGAATTTTTCGATGAGTTCGCCCACGGTGAAAAACTCCTGGTCCCCGCAGGACCAGCCGAGGCGCACCAGGTAGTTCAGCAGCGCCTCGGGCAGGTAGCCCATGTCGCGGTAGGCCGTCACCGACATGGCGCCATGGCGCTTGCTCAGCCGGGTGCGGTCGCCTCCGAGGACCATGGGCACGTGGCCGAAGGTGGGCAGCTCGGCGCCCAGGGCCCGGTAGATCAGGATCTGCTTGGGCGTGTTCATGACGTGGTCGTCGCCGCGGATCACGGTGTTGACCCCCATGGTGACGTCGTCGACAACCACCACGAAGTTGTAAGTGGGCATGCCGTCGCTGCGGGCGATGATGAAATCGTCCATCTCGGCGTTCTGGAAGACGATATTCCCCTTGACCACGTCCTCCAGGACCGTGGTGCCGGAAAGCGGCGCGCGGAAGCGCACCACGGCCTTGTCCGACCAGGGAAGGCCCTTGTCGCGGCAGGTTCCGTCGTACTTGGGCTTTCCGCCCACGGCCTTGGCCCGCTCGCGCATGGCCTCGATCTCCCCGGGGGAGCAGGTGCAGTGATAGGCGTGGCCGCTGTCAAGCAGCTTGCGGACGTATTCCCTGTAGACGTCGAGGCGCCGGGTCTGGAAATAGGGCCCGTCGTCCCAGTCGATCCCCAGCCACTCCAGGGCCTCGAAGATGGCGTCCACCGACGCCTGGGTGGAGCGCCGGGTGTCGGTGTCCTCTATGCGCAGGACGAAACGGCCCCCGCTGTGGCGGGCGTAAAGCCAGTTGAACAGGGCCGTCCGGGCGCCGCCCACGTGCAGGTAGCCCGTGGGGCTGGGGGGAAAGCGGGTGACGATCTTCTGCATGGGAAGGATCCTTTCGGGCCGTTTCGAGGGTCACGCCTTCCAGCGCCCCTGCCGCCGCCGGGAGCCGAAAATAAGGGGTTGACAAGTCCGCCGGTTTGAATTACTACATATAAGCTTTCGAATCGGAGGGTATTCTGATTTTATTTTATTAATAATTCAGCAAGTTGAAATTACTTCACCTGGCATTTCAAACCCTGTCCGCAGTCAAGCCGGGGCGGCCGGGCCGCAAGGGCATCCGCCGGCCCGCGGGCAGAAGCGCCCTCAACTTATTCATCGCAGCAGAGATCGTCAATCAAGGGAGGAAGATTTCATGTCGGTTGAAGACAAGGTCAAGAAGATCATCGCGGAAAAGCTGAGCGTGGATATCGCCGAGGTGGTGCCGGAGGCGTCCTTCGTGGATGACCTGGGCGCCGATTCCCTCGACCTGGTGGAGCTGATCATGTCCATGGAAGAGGAGTTCGACATCGACATCTCAGACGACGACGCCGAAAAAATCCTCACCGTCAAGGATGCCCTGGACTACGTCGCCAAGCACTCCTGATCTCCGGCGCTGCCGGGCGCCTGCGCCCAGGCCCCGCGGCGGGGTTCGGGCGCAGGCCAGCGGCCTTTGGCGTTGGCGCCTCTGCGGCTGAGGAACGATCCATTGGACAGAAGGGTGGTCATCACGGGTTTGGGGCTCATCACCCCCCTGGGCATCGGCGTCGAGAGCACCTGGTCGGCGCTGTGCGCCGGCCGCTCGGGCGTCGCCGCGATCACGCGCTTTAACCCCGCCGTCTACCCGACCCGCATCGCCGGGGAGGTCAAGGGCTTCAACGCCGAGGACTTCCTCTCCCGAAAGGAAGCCCGCCGGCTGGAGCTCTTCATCGCCTTCGCCATCGCCGCCGCGCGCATGGCCCTGGCGGATTCCGGGCTGACCATCGACAGCGCCAACGAGGGGCGGGTGGGGGTCATCACGGGTTGCGGCCTCGGCGGGCTCTACGTGCTCGAGGAGACGGTCCACAGGGTCGTCGGCAGCGGCCCCCAGCGGGTCAGCCCGTTTTTCATCCCCATGCTCATCGGCAACATGGCCCCGGGCATGGTCTCCATCATCCTCGGCGCCAAGGGACCCAACGCCTCCATCGCCACGGCCTGCGCGGCGGGGACCCACGCCATCGGCGACGCCTTCCTCATGATCAAGACCGGCCGCGCCGACGCCATGGTGACCGGCGGCGTGGAAGCGCCCATCAGCCCCACCAGCCTGGCCGGCTTCTGCGCCATGAGGGCCCTGTCCACCCGCAACGACGACCCCCCGCGCGCCTGCAGGCCCTTCGACCGCGACCGGGACGGGTTCGTCATGGGGGAGGGGTGCGGCATCCTGATCCTGGAGGAGCTGGAGCAGGCCCTTGCCCGGGGGGCGAGAATCTACGCCGAAATCGTCGGCTACGGGGCAGCATGTCATTCTCCCTGTTATCCCCTAATCGTTGTCGTAATCGAAATCGAAATCGTGGTCGTAATCGTCCTGGGCCCTCACCCGCGGATCTCGCCCTGCGCCCTGCGGGTCTCCGCGACGAAGCGCCTGACCCGCTCCGGGTCCTTTCGGAAGCGGATCGGCGCGCCGCGGGCGTCCACGGCGTTGGTCCCCGTGCAGCTGTCGACCCCGGCCGGGCGGACGCTCAGGATGCCCGCGTAAACGTTATCGGGGGTCAGGCCGCCCGCCAGTATCACGGGCACCCGGCTTTCGTCAACCAGCCGTCGGGCCGCCGCCCAGTCGCAGGTCAGGCCGGTGATCCCGATGAAGCCCGCCACCGGCTGGTCCCCGGCCGCCGCCGAAGGGCCTTTCGTCAGCAGGGTGTCGGTCAGGAAATAATCGCTCGAAGGCGCGAACTCGCGGGCCAGGTCGACGGCCGAGGCGCCGCTTTCGGGGGCCGCCCCCGGGCGCGGGATGGGAATCGAGCGCATGACGGCGATGCCGGGGAAACGCTCCCGCACCCGGGCCTGCAGCCTTGCCGGGGCCGCCCGCGCAGGGGCTGCCGCTTTACCGACGGGCAGCGCGTCGCAGAAATGCACCATGTCGGGGCGATAGTAGTCGAGGGTGCGCAAGACCGCTTCCTCCCGGTTGAAGAGCGGGATCAGGCTGCTCACCCCGCCCAGGACCCTGACGGCGGCGATCGTTTCGCGCACCAGGGGCTCCCTCCAGCGGGTCTCGTCGACGATCACCGAGCCCACGCGGTCGACCCCCAGGGCGATGACCTCTTCGGCCTCGCGCGGGGTCTGGATTTCGTAAATCTGAATGATCATGCCGGATAAGAGAAAGTGACTGAAGTTGTGGTGCCGCTTTTGCTCCGGCGGGTTGAAGGGCCTGCGCCGGCGGAGGCTTGACGCACCCGTTGCCGCCCTGAGGCTCATCAGGGTTCACCCGGACCTTTGCGCACGGTACGGTACCGGGGGGGTAGAAATCGGTTGACTTTTGCTGCCGTGTCTAACATATTCGCCCTGTTTTCGCAAACCGTTAGACCGTCGCTCCGCCGCTTGCCGGCCGCGGCACCTGCCGGCACCCGGCCGGCAAGGGGCTCCCATGATCCTGATCATCGATTTCGGCTCCCAGTACAACCAGCTCATCGCCCGCAGGGTCCGGGAACACCGGGTCTACTGCCAGATCGAGCCCCCCGGCATTTCCGTCGACGCGATCCGCGCTCTATCCCCCGAGGGCATCATCCTCTCGGGCGGCCCGTCGAGCATCTACGCCCCCAACAGCCCCAAGGCCGACCCGGCCATCCTGGACCTGGGACTGCCGGTGCTCGGGATCTGCTACGGGATGCAGTTCATGGTGGACGCCCTCGGCGGCCGGGTGGAAAAGGCCGCCAAACGGGAATACGGCTTCGCCGAGCTGAACATCGGCAACGACGCCGGGGGAATCTTCCGGGGGGTCGGGGAAACGGCCACCTGCTGGATGAGCCACGGCGATTCCATCCGCAGCCTGCCGGCCGGCTTCGCCGTCACGGCCTCCACCGCCAACACCCCCATGGCCGCGGCGGCCGATGCCGGCAGGCGCCTCTTCGGGCTTCAGTTCCACCCGGAGGTCGAGCACACGCCCAAGGGGCGCATCATCCTGAAAAATTTCCTCATGGACGTCTGCGGCTGCCGGCCGACCTGGACCATGACCTCCTTTGCCCGCGATGCCGTCGCGCGCATCCGGGAGACCGCCTCCGGCAAAAAGATCGTCCTGGGGCTCAGCGGCGGGGTGGATTCCTCGGTGACGGCCCTGCTGATTCACAGGGCCGTCGCCAGGGACCTGACCTGCATCTTCGTCGACAACGGGCTGCTGCGCAAGGACGAGGCCGCCAAGCTGAAGAAGACCCTCAAGGAAAACCTCCAGATCAACATCCGCTTCGTCGGCGCCCAGGGCAAATTCCTGTCCGCCCTCAGGGGCGTCACCGACCCGGAACGCAAGCGCAAGACCATCGGCAGGGTCTTCATGGAGGTCTTCGAGTCCGAGGCCGCCAGGATCCGCGGGGCCGAGTTTCTCGCCCAGGGCACCCTTTACCCGGACATCATCGAGTCGGTGTCGGCCTTCGGGGGCCCCACCGCGGTGATCAAATCCCACCACAACGTGGGCGGGCTGCCGAAGAAGATGCGCCTCAAGCTCATCGAGCCCCTGAAGTATCTCTTCAAGGACGAGGTGCGCCGCCTGGGAAAGAGCATCGGGCTGCCCGAGGACCTCGTCTGGCGCCAGCCTTTTCCGGGCCCGGGGCTGGCGATCCGGATCATCGGGGAGGTCACCCGGCGGCGCCTGGCGGTGCTGCGGGAGGTGGACGCCGTCCTGCTTGAAGAAATCCGCCGCAGCGGCTATTATAGAAAACTATGGCAGTCCTTCGCCGTGCTCCTGCCCCTCAAGAGCGTCGGGGTCATGGGGGACAGCCGGACCTACGAAAACATCGTCGCCATCCGCGCCGTCACCAGCAGGGACGCCATGACGGCCGACTGGGCCAGGCTCCCCCACGCCTTCCTGGGCGCGGTGTCCAACCGCATCATCAACGAGGTCAAGGGGGTCAACCGGGTCGTGTACGACATCAGCTCCAAGCCGCCCAGTACCATCGAGTGGGAATAGGGCAATGAACGCAGCGTCTTCACAGGGATTCAAGTTCAGGATCGAGGACGACCCCCCGGAGCATTGCCTGGAGGCGGACGAGGACGACATCCGGATCGCAAGGCTCAACCGCCGGGTCACCTGGGTGGCCCTGCTGGTCCCCTGCCTGGCCGGCCTGCTGCTGGCGGCAGGCTACCTCGACCTCAAGGGCCGCCTGGAGGGGATCGACCGCGCGGGCGTCGAGGAAATGCAGGCCCTGGCCAAGGGCCTGGACGCCCGGGTCTCGGCCCTTGCCGGCCAACATGATGCTGCTGGCGGGCGCCGGCGAGATCGACGAGGTGGTGGCGTTCGTGCCGGAGGAGCTTTAATCGGCCTGTTGGCCGCTGGGCCGGTGAGGGCTCGACGCCCTGCCGGCGGCGGGGGGCAGGGCGGCAGGTTGCGGGTTTGGACTGGGTGGACTTTATGGACTGGGTGGACGGTGGTGGACTTTGTTGACTCCTTGACACGTTGATTCGCCGGCCCACGGGCGCGCGGGCCAACCGTCAACTATGCCACCAGCGGCCGCCGCAGCACCGTGTCCTTCTTCCAGCGCAGGTCGTCCTTGCGGGGGTGGAGGATGTTGTAGTGCAGGCCCCGGCTTTCCTTGCGGTGCAGGGCGCAGCGGATGATGAGCTCCGCCACCGTGGCGATGTTGCGCAGCTCGATGAGGTCCGGGGAGACCTTGAAGTCCCAGTAGTAATCGTGGATTTCCTTCTGGATGATCTCGATGCGGCGCTGGGCGCGCTCGAGGCGCTTGTCCGAGCGCACGATGCCGACGTAGTTCCACATCAGGCGCCGGATTTCGTCCCAGTTGTGCGCCACCACGATCTGCTCGTCGCTGTCCGTGGTGCCGACCTCGTCCCAGGGCGGCACCGGGTGGCGGGCATCGCCGTTGAACGCCGCGAGATCCTCCCTGGCCTGCCGGGAGGCGTTGTGGGCGTAGACCAGGGCTTCCAGGAGGGAGTTGCTCGCCAGGCGGTTGGCCCCGTGGAGGCCGGTGCAGGCGGTCTCGCCGACGGCGTAGAGGCGGTGGATGTCGGTGCGGCCGTTCATGTCGGTGACCACACCGCCGCACATGTAGTGGGCCGCCGGAACCACCGGGATCGGCATCCGGGTCATGTCGATGCCGAAGGAGAGGCATTTGCGGTAGATGTTGGGGAAGCGGTTCCTGACGGCGTCGGCGTTCCGGTGGCTGATGTCCAGGAAAACGCAGTCCTCGCCGCTCTTTTTCAGCTCGGTGTCGATGGCCCGGGCCACCACGTCCCGGCAGGCCAGGTCCTTGAGGGGGTCGTAGCGCTGCATGAAGGGGCGGCCGGCCGAGTCCTTCAGGACCCCGCCCTCGCCCCGCACCGCCTCCGAAATCAGGAAGTTCTTGGCATCCGGGTGGTAGAGGCAGGTGGGGTGGAACTGGACGAACTCCAGGTTCGCGACGGTCGCACCGGCCCGGTATCCCATGGCGATGCCGTCCCCGGTGGCGATGTCGGGGTTGCTGGTGTAGAGGTAGACCTTGCCGGCCCCTCCCGTGGCCAGCAGGGTGATGCGGGCCTTGAAGGTCTTGACCTGCCGGGTCGTGCGGTCCAGGGCGTAGGCGCCGCAGCACTGCTCCTCGTGGGTCGTGGTCACCTGGCCGCGGCGCATCCGGGTCGAGATGATGATCAGGTCGACGGCCAGGTGATTCTCGTAGAGGGTGATCCGGCGGTCGGCCCGCACCTTCTCGAGCAGGACGCGCTCGACGGCCGCCCCGGTCATGTCCTGGGCGTGGACGATGCGGTTCTGGGAGTGCCCGCCTTCGCGGCCGAGATCGAAGTCCGGGCCCGGGCCGCCCTCGCCCGCCGGATCCTGGCGGAGGTTGAAAGCCACCCCCAGGTCGAACAGCTCGCGGATGCGCGCCGGCCCCTGCTCGACGATCATGTCCACCACGTCCGGGTGGCACAGGCCGTCGCCCGCCGAAAGCGTGTCGCGGATGTGGAGGTCGAAGGTGTCCTCGAGTCCGAAGACCGAGGCGATCCCCCCCTGGGCCAGGTTGGTGTTGCTGTCCGTGGCCCCCTTTTTGGTGATCAGGGCCACCGTGCCCGCCTGGGCCACCTTCAGGGCGAAGCTGAGGCCGGCGACCCCGCTGCCGATGATCAGGAAGTCGGATGTGATTTCCATGGGATGGGCCTACAAAAGGGATGGTTTGCGGCGCTTTTTGCGTGCGATCGCACCGGCGAGATAGCCCACCAGCAGCACCGCCGCCCCGGCGATGAACCAGCGGATGTCGCGCTCGCGTTTCAGCCGGTCGAGGGTGGCCCCGAGGTGCCGGTTCTGCTCCCGCGCTTCGGCCAACTGGGCGCCGGCTGCGGTGAAGTCGCTCTTCAGGCTCAGAAAATCGGCCGATTCCTCTTTCAGGGTCGCGTAATCCTTTTCGATGCGGTCGCACTCCGCGCCGCGGCGCTCGAGGGCTTCGGAAAGTGCCCGGTTCTCGTCTTTCAGGCGCTGGGTCTCGGCGCTGAGCAGCGCGTTTTCGTCGGCGCCGGTCTCCTGGGCCGCCTGAAGGCGGTCGAGCCTGATGCTGGCGGTTTCGTTTTCCGTCAGGTAGCGGGAGAGGACCCAGCCCTGCTTGCCGTCCCGGGTCCGCACCAGGGACCACTGATTCCCCTCTTCCAGCATCTCCACCGGGTCCCCCGATTCGACGACCGCGACGATGCGGTTTTCGAGCCCCCTGCCGGTGCGCAGCATCAGCTTCACCATGTCGTTGACATACACGGTTTTAGCTGATACTGTCGCAACCGCTGTCAGCATGGCAAGAAAGAGGATGCCGATTCCGCCTGCCTTCATGTCGTGCGCTCTTTTCGGTCGAATGGGAAACGGTTGCCTGGCGCGCGGTCCCGCGACGCGCGCCCGTTCAGGGGGCGCTGTCGAAGCCCCCGTGAGGCGACGGGGCCCCGGCGGTGGTTGGTCCGCAATCTTTCTCGAAAACGCGGGATCTGTCAACCCTTTCTTTCCGGCCGGGGCGGGCCGGAACCGCAGCGGGTGAGCCCAAGTGATCGTATTCGATTTGCAATGCGCCAACGGCCACCGGTTCGAGGGGTGGTTCGAGGATACCGGCGCTTACCAGGATCAGAGCCGAAGCGGTCTCGTGACCTGCCCGGTATGCAACGACACCCGGGTTGCCCGCGTCCCGTCGACGTTTGCCATCCGTTTGTCGCAACCCGCCGGGAAGCCGGCCCCCGGGGCCCTTTCCAACGACATCTCGAAACTGGCCGCGATTTCGCGCAGCATATCCGAGTTCATCGACAGGAATTTCGACGATGTGGGGGCGGATTTCAGCCGCGAGGCGCTGAAGATCCACTATGGCCTGTCCGAGCCGCGGAGCATCCGCGGCGTGAGCACCACCGAGGAGGAAAAAACCCTGAAGGCCGAAGGGATCGATTTCTTCAAGATTCCCATACCGGCCCAACGGGACCCGGAAAGCTGAAAACGCCGACACGATTGGTTGCCAAGGGCAAAGCCGCCGAAAGACGGTGACGCAAAGCCACGGGTCTACAGCCCCTCTCCGGGGGGCCAGGATCGCCGGGTTGCCGTGAGTCGATAGAGCGAAAGTTTGCGCCTTTGGCGGCAGGATGCCAGAGGCGCTTTTTTTTGACGCGCGGCGGCCGGGAGGCGCCCGGGACCGCGGGCCGCCGGGGCCGGGATGGCATCGGCGTCGGTCATCGGTTTCCATCTCGCGGCCTCCGGGAAAAGGCTCCTGGGGCTGCCTCCCGTCTGCTCGCTGCTCCCGCTGGCGGCCACCTGCATTCTTCTCAAGTCGGTGAACGCCTGGCTGCTGATGGCGACGGGGCTGCTGCTGCAGCGGCTGACCCGCAGGCTGGGATCGGGCATCGCCATGTGGGCCCTGGGCGTCCTGATCGTCTGCTATATCGCTGTGCGCGCCGCCGGGTTCTGGTCCGGGGGCGCACTGGTGGATGCGGCCGCAGCGGTCATCGGCGAAGACCGGGCCCGGTCCCTGGGGTTCCGCTTCGAAAACGAATCCGTCCTGGCGCAGAAGGCGCGGGAGCGGCCGCTGCTGGGCTGGGGCGGCTGGGGCCGCCACATGGTCTACGATTTCGAGGGCAACCCTTTGACGGTGTCCGACAGCCTGTGGATCATCGCCTTCGGCATGTACGGGTCTGTGGGGCTCGCCGCCGTGACGGGCTGCCTGCTGGCGCCCGTGGCCGTCTTCCTGAAACGCTGCCGTCCCCGCGGCCGGCCCGGAGACGAGCGGACCCTCCCGGCAGAGGCCCTGGCCTGCGTGCTGCTTCTCTACACGGTCGACCACCTGGTCAATGCCATGGTCAATCCCGTCTTCATGCTCATTGCAGGGGGGCTTGCGGGAATTCATTGCCCCGCGGACCACCCGCCGGCTTGCCCGGAAGAGGCCTCGACCCATGGGACAGCATGATACCACGGGTATCGTCGTCATCGGAAAAAACGAGGGCGGCCGGCTGCGCCGCTGCCTGGCCTCGCTCCCCGTCCACGCCCACCCGACCGTGTACGTCGACTCGGGTTCGACGGACGGCAGTGTCGACCTGGCCGCATCCATGGGCGTGGAGGTGCTGCGCCTGGACCCGGCGACCGCCTTCACCGCCGCCCGGGCGCGAAACGAGGGCGCCGCCCGCCTCCTCTCCCGGCACGCGCACCTCGCGTACCTCCAATTCGTCGACGGGGATTGCGAACTGGCCGACGGCTGGCTGGGCCGGGCGCGCCTGGAAATGCCGGGGCACCCCGACCGGGCGGTGGTCTTCGGGCACCTCCGGCAGGCGCAAGGGGGGCGCGGCGTCTACGACCGGCTCCTCGCGATGGAGTTCGACACCCCCTTGGGGGAAGTCGGCGCCTGCCCGGGGATCGCGTTGGTTCGGGCGCAGGCGTTCGTGCAGGCGGGCGGGTTCCGGGCCGCCATGGCCGCCGGCGAGGAGCCGGAGATGTGCCTGCGGCTGAGGCGCCTGGGCTGGAAGGTCGTCAAGGTCGACGCCGAGATGGCTCTCCACCTGGGCGGCGCAGGCCGATTCGGCTCATGGTGGCGCCGGGCCTGCCGGTCCGGCCGCGGGTATGCCGAAGGCGCCCTGCTGCACGGACTGGAAAATGAGCGTTTCTGGCTGCGCGAAAGCCTGAGCATCTGCTTCTGGGGGCTGGTCCTTCCGGCCGCGGCGCTGGGGTTGGCGCAGCCGACGGCGGGAGGCAGCCTGGCGGCGCTGCTGGGGTATCCCCTGCTCATCGGGCGCATCTATTTTCGCCTGCGCGGGCGCGGGTACTCCCGGAAAGACGCTGCCGCCTACGGCTTCTTCTGTGTTATGGGGAAGTGGCCCCAGCTGCTGGGGCAGCTGCGGTTCCTGCTTGGCCCGGCAGCCGGCGGGCAGACCCCTTCGATCCCTCAGGGGGCGCCCGGCAAGGACCCCCTCCCGGCCGCAGCGCTGAAAGGCGGTGATCCCCTCTTGACTGCCAGGATCGCATACCTCGTCAACCGCTACCCGCACCCGAGCCACGCCTTCATCCGCCGGGAGATCGAGGGGGTCGAGGCCCGGGGGCTCGAGGTCCGGCGGTTTTCCATCCGACCCCCCATCCGGGAGCTGGTCGATGAAAAGGACCGGGCGGAAAGCCGCAGGACCCATGTGCTGCTCTCCAGGGGCTTCTGGAAAAGGGGCGCCAGCGCCCTCATCCGCCTGGCTTTCCGCAGGCCGACACGGCTCTTCGACAGCCTGATCCTGGCGCTTAGCATGGGGGTCGGTTCCAACCGCGGCACCCTCAGGCACCTCGCCTACCTGCTGGAAGCCTGCGTTCTGGAGGGGCTATTAGCGAGGGGCGGTATCGGTCATGTCCACGCCCACTTCGGGACCAACCCGGCTGCGGTGGCGCTGCTGGTGACCGCCCTGGGCGGGCCGCCTTACAGCTTCACGGCGCATGGCCCCGAGGAGTTCGACACGGCCGAGGCGCTCTGCCTCCGGCTGAAGATCGAGCGGGCGGCCTTCGTGGTCGCGGTGAGCTCGTTTGGCCGCAGCCAGCTGTGCCGCTGGTGCGCCCCGGCATCGTGGCGCAAGATCCACCTGATCCACTGCGGCGTCGACGATGAATTTCTGGGAGCCCCGCCGCATCCCGTCGGAGACGGCACGCGCCTGGTCTGCCTGGGACGGCTGTCCGAGGCCAAGGCGCATCCGGTCCTGCTGGATGCGGCCAGGGCGCTGCGCGACGAGGGCCTGCCCTTCCACCTGGTGCTGGTCGGGGACGGCCCCATGCGCGCCGGGATCGAGCGCACCATCGCCCGATACGGCCTGCAGGGGCGCGTCGAGCTCACGGGCTGGGGGGACAGCGCGAAGATCAAGCGCGAGATCATTGCATCGCGGGCGCTGGTGCTTCCCAGCTTCGCCGAGGGCCTGCCGGTCACCCTCATGGAGGCCCTGGCGCTGGGCCGACCGGTGGTGAGCACCTGGGTCGCCGGCATACCCGAGCTGGTGACTCCCGGTGTCTGCGGGTGGCTGGTGCCTCCGGGGTCCGTCGAGGAGCTGGCGGCCGCCGTGAAGGAGGTGCTGCTGGCGCCTTCCCGGAGGCTGTCGGAAATGGGGGTAATAGAGAGTTGGGATTTAGGATTTAGAAATGAGGAATTAGGATTTAGGAATTAGGAAGAAGCAAAGGGAACACAGGGGCTCGCGCGGCCGCGCAGCCCCTGTGTTCCCTTTGCTTTTCCAGCCTACCTTGCCAGGTCGAGCATCCGCCGGACGGCCCTCAGCGCCGGGCGGCGGATCTCCTCGGGCACCTTCACCTCGCCCTCCAGCCGGTCCAGGCTCCTGAACACGTCCTCCAGGCCGATCCTTTTCATGTCCGCGCAGACCATCTCAGCGGCCGCCGGATAGAAGGACTTGCCGGGGTTCGCCTTCTGAAGGGGGTGGATCAGCCCGACCTCGGTTCCGACGATGAACTCAGTGCGGTCGGACCCGGCGGCGTGGCGGATCATCCCCGACGTGCTGAGGACGGCATCGGCCATTTCCAGGATCTCCGGCCGGCATTCGGGGTGGGCCATGAACTCGGCCCCGGGGTGCCGCGCCCGGACGCGGCGCACCTGTTCCGGGGTGAGGTTGTCGTGGATGGGGCAGTAGCCGTCCCAGTATCGCACCTTCTTGGATGTGCGGGAGGCGGCGTAGCGCGCCAGGTTGCGGTCCGGGACCATGAAGATCTCGGGGGCGTCGAGGCTGGCGACCACGTCGAGCACATTGGCCGACGTGCAGCAGACGGTCGACAGGGCCTTCACCGCGGCCGAGGAGTTGACGTAGGTGATTACCGGGATCCCCGGGGTCGCCCGTATCTCGGCCTCAAGCCCCCCGGGGGTGACCATGTCGGCCATGGGGCAGCCGGCGTCTCTCCTGGGAAGCAGGACGGTCTTGGCGGGGCAGACGATGGATGCGGTTTCGGCCATGAAATGCACGCCGCAGAAAACGATCACCTCCGCCTCGGTCTGCGCGGCCCGGAGGCTCAATTCGAGGGAGTCCCCGCACAGGTCCGCCAGGTCCTGTATTTCCGGCGGCTGGTAGTTGTGGGCCAGGATGACGGCGTTTCGCTCCCCGGCAAGCTTCCTGATTTTTTCTTTCATCTGCTATTGCTCTTCCCCCAGCTGGAGAACATCCGTCCCCTCGGGGATCTCGAAGGTGAAAAGGGCGTCGTCGATGGCGTCTTCGTGGCGGATCTCCTTGAGATCGATGCGGTTCTCGTCGCCGTAGGCATTGTAGGTCACGATGCGGGTGATGTCGTAGCCGGGCGCCGAAACCGTCAGATGGATGGCGGTGACGTCCAGGCCCGACCCTCGTGGCTTGAGGTTGAGGACATGGGGGCCGCCCGGTTGGCCGCTTTCCAGGCGGATGTCGAATTTCTCGCGCAGCTGCCGCATGTCGGAGAGAAAACCGGCCCCCTTGCCGCCGGCGAAAAAGGAGGGCGCCCGGCCGACCGCCACCTGGTTCTCCTCGGGCTTGTAGATCCACAGGTCGGTCCCGTCGCTGATGATGACCTGCTTTTCCGGTACCTCGTAGGTCCAGCGCATCTTTCCGGGGCGCTTGACGGCGATGGTGCCGGAGGCCGTGTCCGTGACGTCCATGGCCTTCAGGATCGAGCGCTGGTCGAAGCGGGCGGTAAACCCGACCCCGGCATAGCGGTTCTCGACCCCGGATAGAATATCCTCCAAAGACGCGCCCCCGGCCGGGGCGGCAGGCGTTGCCTGGGCCATCGCCGTCATCGTCCAGAGCGCCACGGCCAGCAGGCCCCCGAAAATCACGGCGGCCTTGCGACTGCTTCCAAATCGAGCCTTGTTTGCCATTTGCGTTTTCCTTTTCGCCGACCGGGCGGCCAACCGCCCGTCGGAAACGGTTCCATAACCGCGGCCGGACCGCAGGGCGCCCGGCCAGTTCATCTCTGCATCCGCTTTCCCGGGAGCCGGCACGCCCCGCCGCCCTTGCCCCGCTATCGATAGAAGTGTGCCGCCGCCCTGGCCGCGATTTCCGCCCCGGGCAGGCTGCCGGGCATGCTTTCCTTCAACTGGCCGCCGTCGAATATGAACAGGAACGGAACGCTCATGACCTGGAAGCGCGAGGCGGTCATGGGGCTCTGGTCCACGTTGAGCTTGGCGACCCGCATGCGGCCGCGCCACTCCTCGGCCAGCCGGTCCACGACGGGCATGACCTGCACGCAGGTGGGGCACCACGTGGCCCAGCAGAACATCAGCACCGGCAGGGGCGAGCGCAACACCTGGTTCTCGAAATCCCGGTCGCTCACCATCATCGACCGTCCGCTGAAAGCCGGAGCGGTTTCCATGGGGGTGCCGCATTTTCCGCAGCGGGCAAGCGCCCCGATTTTTTCCGCCGGTATCCGGTTCTTGGCCCGGCAGCTGCCGCAGCGCAGGAGGGTGCTATCGCGCGGCGCCATCGGCGGCCTCCTTTTTGCCCCAGACATGGCGGCCGTATTTCAGGTATCCCTGGACATTGTTCAGCCGCGCGTCGGCCCCCCGCTTCAGGGGCATCACGTTGCCCGTCACCATGGGCTGCAGGTGCTCGGCCAGCTCGACGCTGCCGCCGCCGGTGAGCACGATGAGGTCCATGTCCCACTCGTCCGCCCAGAGGCGCTCGATTTCGCCGGCGATTTTCGCCGCCAGCTGGCGGTAGACCTGGTCCCGGATCTTGGTGAAGTTGAGTTCCTGCCCGCGGATCTTGATGCTTCCGGCGCCGACGGCCCTGTAGAGCCGGTAAAGCTCGACGGCGACGCCGCATTTCTCCCTCAGGCGCTCGGCGATGACGCTGAAGGCGTTGGAGATGCCGACGTCCACGGTGCGGCTTCCGCGGTCGATGTAGCGCAGGCTGTCCAGGATGGTGAAATCGGTGGTCCGGAACCCGATGTCCACCACGCCGATCTTCTGTCGGGCCATTTCGCCGTTGCTGACCCGGCCGGCCTCGTCCATGATGAGGTTCAGCACGCTGCCCATGGGCTGGGGAAGCAGGCGGACCTTGTCGACGAAGATCTCCTTGGTGGCGGTGCTCTTGTCGGGCAGGTGGTAGGTGATGCTGTGGCGGCCCAGCAGAATCTGGCTGAAGCGCTCCTTGTTCTGCTTGTAATAGCCGATGGGGAGGCCCGAGACGATGTTCACGGGATCGCCGACCGGCTGTTCCTTCTTCTGGAAGATGCCCACCACGGTGAGGGCCAGGACCTTGATGAAGGCGGAGATGAGCTGCTCCTGGCTGAGGGTGAAGTGACGCACCGTGGACTGCTTTTCCGCCAGGTCGCCCACGAAATAGGACCGGCCGTCGATGGTGACGTGGAAGTAATCGTTGAGGGAGCTGCGGGCGAAATCCGCCCAGAACTGGATGTCGGTCGCTTCGCCGTAAATCGACTTGAAAACCACCATGTCGCTTCCGTCCGTGGCCTTGGTGAACCCGAAGCCGATGTCGATGCCGAGCAGTTCCATGGTCATCCTCCCTCCCGGCTGAGCCGGGGGTTGAGGTGTCGGTGGGGTCCACCGGATGAGAGGCGCTCCGCCGCTTATAGCCCCGCGCGCACGAAATGTCAAAGCGGGGGTTGGCCTGTCCGCCCGTCGCCGTGCTTGCGTTCTTGCCATGGGCGGCCAAAAGGTGGTATCTACCGGAGCGCGCTTGGGCGCGGAAACGGCCGAAAACCCACACAAGCGAGGGTATGGGGCGTCAACTTGAAAAGCGATGGGCCGCCGTCCCATCAAGCCACGGGAGATACGTCATGACGGATTTTTCACTAAAGGACCGCATCGCCATCGTCACCGGCGCCAGCCGGGGCATCGGGGAGGCCATCGCCTGCACCCTGGCCGCACACGGGGCCCACTGCATCCTCTCCAGCCGCAAGGTGGAAGGACTCGAGGCGGTGGCGCGGCGCATTTCGCCGTGACGGGTGTCCTTCTGGTCATCGCCCTGGCTGTGGCCGCCCTGGGCATCACCACCACCATGACGGTGCTGGTCCTGGAGCGCATCCGCCAGCTCAATACCATTCTGGCCGTCGGCGGCAGCCCGGGCCAGGTGCGCCGGATGATCCTGTGGGAGACCGTGCTCATCGTCGCGGCCGGGGAGGCGGCGGGGCTGGTGAGCGGGGCGATCCTGTCCTATCTTCTAGTCTTCGTCATCAACCGCCAGTCCTTCGGCTGGAGCTTTCTGTACAGTGTGGACTGGGGGGCGCTGGCCCTCTCCCTGCCCCTCATATTGCTCACGGCCCTGGCGGCGGCGCTGCCGGCCGTCGGGGTGGCTTTCCGGGAGTCCCCGGCCATGCTGCTGCGCGAACGATGACGCCAAAGGAGATTCCCGGATGCCGCGGCTCTGCCTTGCACTGCTGATCCTGATGGCGGGCTCACTGTCGGCCCAGGAACCCGGCTTTCGCCGGGTCACCGCGCCCTGCGACCTGCAGTTTCCCAGGGACCACGGCGACCATCCGGGCTACCGCACCGAGTGGTGGTACTACACCGGAAACCTGGAGGCCGACGACGGCCGCCGCTTCGGGTTCCAGTTCACCGTCTTCCGCCGCCAGCTCGCCCCCGGAGACTCGCCGCCGCCCCCGACCGGCGCCGGGAGATCGGCCTGGCGCACGAACCAGGTCTACCTGGCGCACGCCGCCGTGTCCGACCTCGACCTCCGCCGCCATCTCCATGCCCAGGCCATGGCGCGCGGGATCGACCTGCTGGCGGGCGTCGAACGGGGGGATGCCGGCACGCGCATTTTCCTCCAGGGCTGGGAAGCGCTGATCTCCGCCGGGAGTCACCGCGTGAGCGTCACGGCCGAGGACTTCGATTACCGCCTGGAGCTCGTCCCCCAAAAGCCGCCGGTGCGCCACGGGGATGGGGGCTACAGCCGCAAGGCAGCCTCTCCCGGGCAGGCGAGCTGCTACTATTCCTTCACGCGCCTCTCGGCCTCGGGAACCCTTCGGATCCACGGCGAGACCGTGCAGGTCCGCGGCCTGGCCTGGATGGACCAGGAGTTCTCCAGCGCCTATTTGGAAACGGGTGTCACGGGGTGGGACTGGTTCAGCCTGCAGCTCGACGACGGCAGCGATCTCATGCTCTTCGGGCTGCGGCACGAAACCGGCAACCTGAGCCCGGCTTCCAGCGGCACCCTGGTCTCCCCCGACGGCAGCTTCCGCCACCTGGCGAGGGAAGACTTCACCCTGGAGCCCGGCGCCACGTGGAAAAGCCCGGCCACCGGGGCGGTCTACCCCATCGCCTGGCGGATCCGGCTGCCCGCCGCGGACCTGCGCCTGGAAGTGGCGGCCGCCTTCGCCGGGCAGGAAATGCAGACCGGCGACACCACCGGCGTCACCTACTGGGAAGGCAGCGTCACCGCCGCGGGGACCCTCGGCAACCGCGCCGTCACCGGCCGGGGCTACCTGGAAATGACCGGCCGCGGCGGCAAAGGCTTCGAAGCGCCGCTGTGACGCTTCGCTTCCGAATTAGGGAATTAGGGGACGTTGTTAACTTTTTAGCTTATTGGGGAATTAGGGGACGTTGTTATCTTTTTAGCTTATCGGGCGGTCAACCGATAACCCATCTCCCGTGCCAGCGATTCTCCTCTCTTGACCGCCCTGCCGATGACCGGCACCGACAGGTCCAAACGGCGGGCCATGGCGGTCATGGACTTCCCGAGTTCCCTCACCGCCCAATAGCACAGCAGGCTTCGTGCCTTGACCGTTCGGCGAGACCTTCCAGGGGCCCAGATTTCCTCCACGGTCATTCCCAGCAGCTCAGCCACCCGTTGGCCGATGTTGTCGACCGTGAGACCGGAGGACCTGACCCGGTACTTCCGTGCCAGCGATTCGTTCCCTCTTGCGAGCACCGACGCCACGAAATCACCGTCGCCCAGTATTCTTTCGTCGCTCATCTGAAAAATCTTCGATCGCTGCCTTTCCATGACCGCTTCCCATCCACCCAGGCTGCGGATAAGACCTCCGCCGACCAGGTCTTCACGACGCCCCTCCTTTACTCCCGCCTCGACAAAGCTTTTGTATGCTTTTCGCGATTGGGCGGCTTTGTCGCCGAAGCGTTTCAGGACTTCCTCCACTGCCTGCCACTCTCTTGCCTGCGTGCCCATGACAGCGCTGTGCCCGCTGAACGGATAACGGTCCAGGGCGACCAGGTCCTCCACCAGGCCGGCACGCAGCGGGTTGAGATGGATGTAGCGCACCAATTGCATGAAGTAAGGCTCTTCCTGGCACAAAATGGACTTGAAGCGGTTCTGGAAAAGATGCCCGCTGCGGTCGTGCGTCTTGTTGAACCAGAGGGCATACCCCGTCAGTAACCGGCGGAATACGGTGGATATGGAAAAATCGGCCGTCCTCAGAAGCAGGTGGAAGTGATTCGGCAGCAGGGCCCAGGCGTAGCAAACCGTCTCGGTTTCGCTGAGGATGTCCGCCAGCCGCTTCAGGAATTCTATGCGGTCGGAATCGTTTTTGAAAATGGATGCCCGGTTGATTCCTCTGGCCATCACATGGTGCAGTGCCCCGGGGGCGTCGATTCGTGATTTTCGCGGCATATCGTTCGGATACATCAAATTTTTCGCCATGTCAAGGCAATAAACTAACAACGTCCCCTATACTTTACGTCCCCTATACTTTATAGCCCGGGTCACCGCTCCAGGCGTCTGAGGAGCCACAAGATCCCGATGAGGGTCTTGGCATCTGCCCAACTGCCGCCGGACAACCTGTCCCGGGCTTCGTCCAGGGACAACCGCACAGCCCGGATGTCTTCGAAACCGGCACCTTCATCGGCGCCATCGGCGGCCCTATCGACCGGGGTCGCTTCAGCGTAATAAAGAAAGACGCGCTCGGATGACCCCCCGGGGGTCAGGTAAAAAACCGCGATTTTTTCCAGGCGCGTAACGGCATATCCCGTTTCCTCCCGAATTTCCCGGCGGATCGCGGTTTCAGGGGTTTCCTCCGCGTCGATCATCCCGGCGACGATCTCGCAGACCCATCCGGGGCCTTTCTCCCAGGCGGCGTAACGGAACTGCTCGACGAGGATCAGCTCCCGCGTGTCCGCGTCGAACACGACGGCGGCGACGGAGTCGCCCCTTTCCAGGTTCAGGCGCGACACCACCGGGCTCATCCGCCCGTCGAATTTCTCGTAGCTGACCCTGGCTTCCTCCAGCTTGAAAAAACCGTCATAAAGGCACCTTTTACCGTGGAGGATCACTTTTCGGTTCATTTTCCACCCCGGGTGCAGGGTCCTGTGGGGCATACCGGCGACCGGTCCCCATCCACGAAAGGCGCCAGGATCGATCCCAGGCTCGCGCGCGCCGCCTCCTCCGTGTGCGCGAACAGCGAACGCGCCACCAGCGGGTTGACCGCGAAAGGCGGGAGCTCGAGCCTCCGGACGCAGCGTCTGCAAAGCTCCAGGGGGTCGGGGCGGTTGATCTCGGAGGCCACCTGCAGGACGACCTTGTGAACGCTGTCGAGGTAGCGCATGCCGGCGATGATCGCCTCCCCGGCGCCCGGGCCGAAGAGCGGGTCGGCCCACGAGGAATGGAGGGCGCGCAGGTTCCCGATCTTGGCCAGGCGCACCAGCGAAAAGGCCAGGGCGAGGACGTCCTCGTAAATCGGCAGGCCGCCGGGCTGGGGCACGGCGTCCCCGCAGAAGAGCACGCCCTGTTCCTCGGCCAGGAGGGAAATCGACCCGCGGGAGTGCCCGGGCGTGTGCAGGACGGTGAAGGTCCAGCCCTCGGCGACGGAGAAGGCGTCGCCCTCCTCCAGCGTGCGGCCGATCCTGACGGGCCCCGACACCATCGCGGTGAACCCGGGCACCGGCCTTTCGCTCGCCTGGCGGCCGACATCCTCCATCCACGGCCTCTCGTCGGGATGGGCCCAGACCTCCGCGCCCGACCTCGCCTGCAGCCGGCCGGCGGCGCCGATGTGGTCCGGATGGGAGTGGGTGAGGATCAGGACGTCGATGTCGGCCAGGCTTTTCCCGATGGCCTCCAGGGCCCTGGCGAAAAGCTTTTCCGCGCCGGCGATACCCGTGTCGATCAGAAAAAGCCGCTCCCCGTCGAGGATGTAGCCATATACGAGGCGTTCGACGGTCTGTTCTCTGCTGACGGGGATCTCGAAAGCGATCTTGACCGGGTGAATGTCTTCGGCTTTCATCCGCGTGGCCTCCGCCCGGACCCGCGCCGGTTCGAGGAAAAGGAACAGGGGCCCGTCCGCAGCACTGTAAAGAAACCCCGCACTCTTGGCAAGGCCTTTCCCTCCGCAAATTTCCCTTGACGAGAGAAAATGAAACAGATAAATACCAAATACGGTATTTAATATACCATATTTGGTATTTATTCGATGACCGCCAAGAATCTGACCACCGCCCCGGCCGTCGACCGGGCCGTCGACGTGATGGAAACGATCGCCTCCGCCGACCGGGAGCTGTCCCTCTCCGAGATCGTGGCGAGGGTTCCCATCCCGCGCCAGTCCCTCATCCGCATCCTCAACACCCTGTGCGGCCGGGGCTTCCTGGACAAGTCCGGCCGGCGCGGGCTCTACCGCCTCGGACTGAAGTTCCTTTACCTGGGTCACCGCCTCCAGGACAAGTTCGACCTGCGCTCCGCCGCCTGGCCCCACATGAAGGAGCTGTCCCGGCGCACGCGCAAGACCGTCGAGCTGTCGACCCTGGACCGCGACCAGCTGATCCTGCTCGAGCAGATCCGCGGCAGCGAGGGTCTGTCGCTCTATTCCCGCGTGGGCAGCGTCTTCCCGTACCTGCACGCGGTCAGCGTCGGCAAGGTCTACCTGTCTCTCATGGGCGCGGACAAGAGACGGCGCGTGCTCGAAAAAATCGGGCTGCCGCCCGTGACGCGGCACACGGTCACCGATATCGCGGTGCTGGAAAACGAGATCCGCGAGGTTCGAAAAAACGGCTACGGCTTCGAGGACCAGGAACTGAGGGAGGGCGTCCGCCGGGTGGCGGCGCCCATCTTCAACTTCGCCGGCGAGCACGTCGGCTGCATCGGGCTGTCGGCCACGCTCTTCAGCTTCGAGCTGGAGGATGTCGACCGGTACGGCCGGATGGCGTGCGACGCGGCCCGCAAGACCTCCGCCGATTTGGGCTGCCCATCGTCGGCCGGGGCCGCCCCGAAAGGAGTCACATGAATTTCGAACTCACCCTCCTGGCCAGCCGGGAGGCCCGGCGGGGCGTGATCCTTTCCCTGGTCGCGGCGGTGGCCGACGGTTACATCCGGCTGCGCGGCCTCGACGCGCAGCTGGAGATCGCCAGGCAGACGCTCGACGCCTACGGGGAGTCGGTCAAGCTCTTCGAACTCCAGTTCAAGCACGGCCAGATCTCGCGCCTGACGGTCGAGCAGGCCCGCTCCCAGTACCAGACGGCCGCGGCCGCCATCCCCCAGATCGAATCCCAGATCAGCCAGGGGGAACACGCCTTAAGCGTCCTCGCCGGCCGCAACCCGGGTCCTGTGGCGCGGGGAAAACCGGTTCTCGCGCTCTGCCTGCCGGCCGTCCCCGCCGGCCTGCCCTCGCAGCTGCTCGAGCGCCGCCCCGACCTGGCCCAGGCCGAGCAGAACCTGATCGCCGCCAATGCACGGATCGGCGCCGCCAAGGCCCTCTATTTCCCCAGCGTCTCCCTGACGGGCGCCCTGGGGACCCAGAGCGCGGAGCTGTCGGAGCTCTTCAGCGGCCCGGCGCGCACCTGGAGCTACGCGGGGTCTTTCGCCGGCCCGATTTTCAGCGCCGGTGCCGTCCGCGGCCAGGTCAGGCAGGCCGAGGCGGACCAGCAGGCGGCGCTTCTCGCCTACAGGAACGCCGTCCTGGGCGCTTTCAGCGACGTGGAAAACGCCCTGGCGGCGCGCCGCAAGCTCGCCGATGAGCTCGCCGCCGAGGAGCTGCTGGTCGTGGCCCTCAAGGAATACTCCCGCCTGGCGCGGCTGCAGTACGACGGCGGCTACACGCCGTATCTCACCGTGCTCAGCGCCGAGTCGCAGCTTTTTCCGGCCGAGCTTTCATACGCCCGGACCAGAACCGCGATGCTGGCGGCCCACGTCACCCTCTACAAGGCCATGGGGGGCGGCTGGGTGACCCGCGCGGAAATGCGCACGGGGGAGACCCCGGCCCCGTGAGGCCGGGCGCTGGAATACCCGCCCCGGCGCTTCATGGGGAGGCAGTCCGAACGGTCCCGGGGCCCTTCAGCCACGGCGCTGTCAGGACCGCGATGATGGGGAACCCCGCATGCGATGCGGTTCGGCGGGATTTGCCCGGGGCCGGCTCCCGCCAGGGGGGCGGCGGTTGAGGCCGGATTTCCCGGTCTTGTGGGTGCTGGTGACGGGCCTGGGCGTCATGGCCGCCCTTGGCGCCACCCGCGCCGGTCTGTGGCGCGCCTATGCCCTGTCGAAGGCAGCGGCCTCGGCCGGTTTTATCGCAGCGGCACTCGCATCCGGGGCGACGGGCGCCGGGTGGAGCCGGCTGGCCCTCGGTGCGCTTGTCCTCTCGGCGGCCGGGGATGTCGTTCTGGCCATACGCCGCGAGGGGGCTTTTCTCGCGGGGCTGATCCTTTTCGCCGCCGCCCACGGCGTGTACACCGTTGCCTTCTTGCTCCGCGGCACGGGGGGCGGGAACCTCCTTCTGTCCGCTCTTGCGGTTGCCGTCGTCGCGGGGTGGGGGTGGCTCTCCCTGCACCGGAGGGTTCCGGGGTCGATGCGGGCGCCTGTGGCAGCCTACCTGTCGATTCTCTCCGCGATGCTTGCCGCTGGAACCGCAGCCGGGTTTGCGCATCGCGCGTGGCTGCTGGCGGTCGGCGCGGTGCTGGTCGCCGGCTCGGACCTCGCGGTCGGCCGCCAGCGCTTCGGGGGAGCCGGGTTTGCCAACAAACTGATCGGGCTGCCGGCCTACTATGCGGGGCAGACGCTGATCGCCCTGAGCCTCGGCGGGGCATGAGCCCCGGCGGCGCCGCCGCAGTGTCGCGGGCACCGGGCGCCGTCGGCGGCCGGGACCCGAATCGCGTCGGGGGAGCAGAGTTCAAAGTCACCATAGTCAACAACGTCCCCTGAAACGTCCCCTTAAACAGATTTGTTGGCCCGCGCGCCTGTTGGCCCGCCGGCCGGTATTCCCGCAACGGGCCGACGGGCCGGCCTGGCGGGGCGCCCTAGAGCTTGCCGGTCGCCTTCAAAATCTTCTCCGCCGTGATGGGCAGGTCCCGGCAGCGGAAACCGGTGGCGTGGAAGACCGCCGCGGCGATGGCCGGGGCGGTGGGGGAGGCGAGGCCCTCGCCGGCTTCCTTGGCCCCCATGGGGCCCTCGGGCTCGTAGGTCTCGATGCACACCGACTCGCCCGGAGGCATGTCGGCGGCGGTGGGCATCTTGTAGTCCAGGAAGGTCGTGTTGAGGGTCCGGCCGTTTTCCACCTGGAACTGCTCGGACAGGGCGTAGCCGAGCCCCATCTGGATCGAGCCCTGGAGCTGGCCCTCCACGGCCATGGGGTTGATGACCGTGCCGCAGTCGTGGGCGGTCCACATCTTTTCCACCTTCACCACGCCGGTGTCCGGGTCCACCGTCACTTCGGCCACCTGGGCCCCGAAGCTGAAGGCCGGGGTCACCAGCCCCTTGTTGCGGGGCGTGTAGTAGCCCCTGGCGACCAGCGGCTCCCCGCGCTGGGCCTTCTGGACCATGGCCACGGCCTCGCCGAAGCTCATGCCGCGGTCCGGCTTGCCCTTGGCCTGGACCCGGCCGCCGGTGCACTCCATGTCGAATATGACGTTGAGGTTGAAGCGCGCCGAAACGGCGCCGAAGAGCTTTTCCTTGATCTGGCGCGCGGCGTCGAGGATGGCGTTGCCGGCCATGAGGGTGACGCGGCTGCCCCAGGTGCCCAGGTCGGCCTGGGGCGTGACGGCCGTGTCGGCGGCGGTCAGGCGGATGTCCCCCATTCCCAGGCCGAGTTCCTCGGCCAGGATCTGCTTGAGCACCGTGTCGGCGCCCTGGCCGATGTCCGAGGCCATGGTGAAGAGGTGCGCGGTGCCGTCGCTGAAGACCCGCACCTCGGCGGCCGAAAAGGGGTACTGGGTGTTGAACCAGTTGAAAACCCCCCCCGAGATGAAGCTGTAGCAGCCGATGCCGATCCCTCGGCCCCTGGGGAGGGCCTTGCGCTTGGCGTGCCAGGCGCTCATTTCGGCCGCGGCGCGCAGCGACTCGATGAAGCCGCAGCTGGAGACGGTGGCCACGTCCGGGATCTCGTCCCCGGTGACCATGGCGTTCTTGAGGCGCAGGTCGATGGGGTCGATGCCCAGCGCCTCGGCGGCGATGTTCATCTGGGTTTCGGCCGCGAACAGGGACTGGGGTGCGCCGAAGCCCCGCATGGCGCTGGCCGGCGGCTTGTTGGTGTAGACGTGCTGCCCCAGGAAGCGGTAGTTGGGGTAGCGGTAGAGCATGGCGCCGAAGTTGCCGCACAGGAAGGTGGCCGTGGGCCCCATGGCGTTGTAGGCGCCGCCGTCCAGCAGGATCCGCAGGTCCTTGGCCACCAGGGTGCCGTCCTTCTTGAACCCGACCCTGGACCAGAGGGTCATGGGGTGCCGCCGGCGGCCGCAGGCGAACTCCTCCCCGCGGGTCAGGGTGAACTTGACCGGCCGCCCGGTGCGCCGCGCCATGAAGGCGGCGCAGAACTCCCAGGGCCGCAGCTCCATCTTGCCGCCGAACCCGCCCCCCGGGCTGGAGAAACGCGGAGATGTCATCGCGAGCGCCGGGAAGATGCCGGCGGATAGGGGAAGCGGGCACGCGGGCCCGGCACCTGGGCGAAGGGGGCGGCCCTCACGGGGGCGGGGGCGTCACCCCGCCCCTGTCGGGCCTGGGGCCCGCCCCTGGCCGGCGGCTTCGGCCCCCATCCGCCGGACGCAGGCCGTAGTGACAATTTGCGCGCGAAATACGCCGTTCTGCGTCAGTAATCGCGCGTGTACCTCTCCCCTTCGCAGACCTCCTCCACCGTTTCGGAGACCATGCGGCCGTTTTCCCAGACCCGCTTGGTGACTTTGTGGCAGTTGGTCCTCTGGTCGCCGGTCATCGGCTGCGGCATGGCCTCCACCGCGCCGCCGCGGTCGTCATAGTAGACGATGCGCTTGTTGGTCAGGGCCGCCTCGCGCGAGGCCTGGTAGCCCTGATCGACCGCGTTGCCGACGATGGCGCCGATCAGGGTGCCGACCGCGGCCCCGATCAGCGTCCCCTCGGTGTTTCTGCCGATGGCCTGCCCCAGGCCCGCCCCGATCCCAGCCCCCACCGCGGCTCCCCGCTGGGTGTTGTACCGGTCGTAGTAGGGCGTGGCGCAGCCGGCAAGGCCCGTGGCCGCAAGAACCAGGGTCAACCAGATGCATGCTGCCTTCATGGGGCACCTTCCTCTCTCGCCTCACTTCTGCGTGTCGATCTCCATCACCGCGCGCTGCACCAGGCGGTGAACCATGGAGTCGAGGGTCGTGATCTCGCTTTGCGATTTGGTGAAACCGAGCACCGCGCTGGCTTTGGCGCCGATCTCCATCTTGTCCTCGAAATAGCCGGAGCTCACCTGCTCCGCCGAGGCGGCGTTCAGGATCTTGTAACGCAGCCCGACGATCCAGACCCCGGCCGCCTCCTCGGTCTGGATCGATTCGCCGGCCCGGTCCACGGCAACGCCTTCCCTGCCGCCCAGGAGAGCGCCGCCGATGGCAAACAGGGGAGCGGCGCTGAAGCCCGAAGTCGCCTGGGCCACCTGTTCGGCCTTCAGGATGTCGAACTTGACGAACCACTGGGTGGACTTGAAGCGCCCGCGCCTGAACTTTTCCAGGGCCTGGGGGTCTCCGAGGTTGGCGGCCAGGGCGACCTCGTCGAGCATCGGCCCCAGGTCCGAACGCTCCAGGACGACGAAATTGGCCTTGGTCAGTTCCATTTCGGCGAAGTCGGCGACGTTGTTGGGCGTCACCTTCTGCCCGAAGCTGGCATTGGCGCTCTTGATGTTGCCGGGAAGCACGACGAGCATCGGGCCCTTCTTCTCGGCGTTGGCATAGTGGATCGTCTGTTCCATCTTCTGGTCGGCGAGCAGGTTGGCCGTCTGGGAAGCCCCTCCGGTCGTGATGCAACCCGATGCGGACAAGGCGGCGACGAGGGCGCATGCGACAAGCCAATGGATCCTTTTCATGAAAACCTCCCCCCTTTTTGATGTTGCCTGGAGCCGACGGCGGCTAGAAGTCCTTCACGGCGTTGAACCCCCCGATGGTTCCCTGCGCGCTTTTCGGGTCCGGCGCGGAAGCGCTCGCCGGGTTCATCGCCGCCACTTTCTCCATGATCTTCTCGTCCTTGATGAGTTCCCGCACCCGATCCGGGGCCGCCTCGGCCAGGGAGGCCGGCGGCATGCTCTCGGCCCGGGCCAGAAGCGCGGCCACGTCGCGGTCGGTCTGGAAGCTGACCTTGACCAGGTCCCCCCTGGCGGAAACCAGTTTGAACACCTCCCCGCCGAACTTGAGGTTGAGCGGCTTGACGACCGTGCCGTTGACGATCTCCAGGAAATTGCCGCGGGTTCCGGAAAAGTCGACCTCGTACAGGGAAAGGCCCTCGGCGTCGTAGTCCCTGAAGTCGACGTTGAGCACCGAGCGCAGGCCGATGAGTTCACGCTTGAACAGAACGCCGGTGTCGTAGTCGGGAAGGCCCACGACCTGGAGCTGAAAGACGCGCGACGGCCGCAGCAGGTGGGTCTGGAAGAAATCCTTGTTGAACTCCCCGGCGATCATGCGCCCGATGTCTTCCAGGGCCGCGTCCTCGTCGGGCCAGCTCTTGCTCTTGGGCACCTTGTTGTTGAAATAGATCTCCTCGGCGGTGAAGTTGTCGACGCATTTGACCGTCCAGGAGGTCAGGGCGTATTTTTTGAGTTGAATCCCCGAAGCCTTCAGGGTGACGGCCAGTTCCTTGAACTTGGCCTCCCCCACGACGGTGAAATCCGAGGCCTTGCGCCGCCCCGCCGCGGTTGCGCCCTCCGGCGCATTCGCGCCCTCCGCCCCCGCCTCCGGGCCCCCCCCGTCCTCCTCCGACCAGACCCGGTAGCCGAACGCCGAGAACTGCTCCTTGAGGATGTTCTCGGCGATGGCCGAACGCTCCCGGCCGGCGGTCCCTCCCCGCTTGGCGTCGCGGGCGAAGACCGCGACCGAGATCTTGGGATCGCCCGACTCCTTGATGAGCATCTTCCGTTCCGTCTTGGACATGTCCTCGAGCGCTTTGCGCACCTCCCCCAGATAGACCTCGCCCTGGACCAGCATGTGCATCAGGCCGTCCTTGCCGAGCCAGGGCTCCGACTCCTTGATGATCCGCTTGATCATCCCCTGGGTCTGGGTGGTGATGCGATCGCTGATGACGGTGAAGTTTTCGACCAGGGTGGCGCTGTCGACAAAGGTCCCGACCGCCTTTTCGACCAGCTGCCTGCGGGCGTCGCGCCGCAGGTCGTCGACCATGATCCCCTTGTCGCGCCGGTAGACCTCGGCGTTGGGGTCGGCCAGCCCCTCGGCCGAGATGACGAGGGTTTCGACGCCCTCGGCCGCGGCGCCGCATGCCCCGTAGAGCGTCAGGGCGAAGACCGCCAGGCAGATCCGGATCCTTTTTTCGAGTCCACGTTCGGCTGCGGGCGATGGCATGCTCTCGGTTCCTTTCTCGGCTTCAAGGGCTGCGGGGGGAGGGCGCCCGGGCATTGGGGAAGACGAACTGGTCCGCGATCAGCCGGTCGAAGCCCTGGCTCTTGATGTAGTCGAAGCGCAGGTCGCAGGTCAGCACCGGGATGTCGCTGCACGCCAGCTGGACCATCTTGTCGAGCAAGGTCGAGCCGTAGTGAACGCCCATTGCGGGGGCCTCGCGCCCGGGCGCCGGCGCCTGGGGCGGGGCGCCGGCTCCACCCGGGTCGCCGCACAGGCGCACCAGGTCAGGCACCTCCAGCTGGGACGCCAGCGTTTCCGGCAAAACCGCGTGGCAGCCGGCTGCGGTCGTTTCGACGATGGCGCCGCGGCTCTGCAGGAAGCGGCACGCGAACTGCTCGGGCAGCCGGTCCGCGGGCCGGGTGAGGGGCGGGTCAGAGTTCATAGTTCTCCCCAAAAAGGGCGTCATCCAGCTGCTGGGTCTTGCGGTAGCCCGCCTTGGAGCGTTTCAGGTGGGCTCCCAGCTGGTCGAAGCCGGCCTTCCTGTCGCTTTCCGTTGCGGCGTTGAGCCAGATCTCATAGACCATGTCCGAGAAATCCTGTTCCCCCCGGACCCGCCCCAGGATCATGTCGATTTCACCGATCACCATCTCGAACATGTTGATCTTTTTGTCCAGCACGTCGAGGATGTAGTCCTCCAGGCTGCCGGCGCTGCACAAGTTGAAGATGTGGACCTCCTTCTCCTGGCCCAGGCGGTGGATGCGGCCGATGCGCTGCTCGATTTTCATGGGGTTCCAGGGCAGGTCGTAGTTGACCATCCGGCTGCAGAACTGCAGGTTTCGGCCCTCGCCGCCGATCTCCGTGGTCAGCAGGATGTCGGTCTGCCGCCGGAACGCATCGATCTGGCGGTCTTTTTCCGGGTTGTCCATGCCGCCGTGGAACAGGGCGAAAGGGATCCGCTCCCAGCTCAGGCAGTCGCACAGGTGCTCCAGGGTGCCGAGGTACTTCACGAAAACGATCAGCTTGCCCGGGTTGGCCTTGATAAGGTCGAGGAGGGCTCGGTTCTTGCGGGTGTGATCCATGGTCCGGCACAGGTTGAGGATCGCGCGGATCTCGTTTTCGTGGGCGAGGGTGAAATCCCGCTCGGCGAGCTGCCGGGTCAGGGTCCTGGCGACCGCCTGGGGAGAGGAGCCGGCCTCGGCCAGCAGGTTTTTGAGAAGCAGCCGGTGGTGCTCGCCGTCCCGGGCGTTGATGTCGCGCACCAGGGCGCTGACGCGGTCGTAGAGTTCCTTTTCCGCGCCGGTCGATTCCACCCGGATGGTCTGGGCGAAGCGGGGCGGGATGTCGATCCTGGCCACGGCACGGGTGTTGCGGATCATGACCTCCCCGAGCAGTTCCTTCAACTTTTCCCGGTTCTGGGGGTCGGTGGGGTCCCCGCGGGTCATGAACTCCTCGCGGAAGGCGGTGGCGGTCCGGAGCTGCCCCGGCTTGAGCAGGGTGACGAGGTTGTAGAGCTCCATGAGGTTGTTTTCGACCGGGGTGGCGGTCAGCATCAGGAGGTATTTTTTCTTCAGGGCATTGACCAGTTTCCAGTTCAAGGTGGCGCGGTTTTTCAGGTGATGGGCCTCGTCGACGATGACGATGTCGTATTCCCGGTCGGTGACATGGCCGAAATTTTTCGCGGACTTGGCCTGGTTGATGGAGGCGAGCACGAAGGGCTGGCGCCAGAAACGCCCGTCCCCGGAGCGGTAGCCGGGGTCGTCGGTGGAGGGGAGGGCGAGGTCGAACTTGGAGGCGAGTTCCTCCTGCCACTGGCTGACAAGGGGGGTCGGGGTCAGGATCAGGCCGCTCTTGATCATGCCGCGGCGGTGGTATTCCGAGAAGACCATCAGCGCCTCGATGGTCTTTCCCAGGCCGACCTCGTCGGCCAGAAGCGCCCGGCCGCGGAAACGCTTGAGAACCTTCCTGGCGGTTTCCTCCTGGTACCAGAGGGAGCGCACGTGGCGCAGCCCGGAAAGGCAGACCAGGTGGTCGAATGTCTCGTTGAGCCGGATCCGGTAGGCGTCAAGGGCCAGGTCGTAGGCCTCCTCGGTTGCCGGCCGGCCGCTTTCCCAGGCCTTTGCGAAAGCCTCGGTCTGGATCTCGACGGTCACGGGGATTTCCGGGAGCGGCTCGGCCGGCGGCGCCGCGGGCGATGATGCCGCTTCCGGCGGCGCGACGGCGGCGGGCGGCGCCTTGGGCCGGGCTCTCTTTGTTCCCGGCGACACCCGGCCGGAAACCTCCGCGCCCGCCCCCCGCTCCCCGCCATGGCCGGTTTTCGGCCGTTGACCTCCGGCGCTCGCTTTTTGGGCAGCCCGGGCAAGTGCGGCCCGGCCGCGGGCCAGCCGCGACAGGTCGCGGAGGAAGGTCTTGATAGGGCGCTTGTTCTGGATCCGGCTCTGGGGCAGCCGGGCCAGGAATTCGTCGGCGAGGTCGGCGGCCTCCTGGAAGCGCTCGTTTTCGTGGAGCAGCCGGCAGTAGGTCGGGAGCACGGGGTCGTCGAGCTGGCCCATGCGCATGAGCCGGTCGTAGGCCTCGAACTCGACATCGGGCCGGTTCAGGCGGCGGCCCACATATCCGAGCCGTCTCAGCAGGTCGGCGTTGCGCGGCGCGATCTTGAGCGCTTCGCGGAGGCATGTCAGGGCCTGGCCGAAGCTTTCCACCCGCAGGTGGAATTCGGCCTCCTCGGCGAGGTATTCCAGCTTCTCGCCGCGGCCGGCCGCAGACTGCTGCAGGCGCCTTTCCTTCTGGCGGCTCTTGCGCTTCAGGCGCTGCTTTTCGGCCCTGACCATCACCCGCGAGGAGATGGACCACGCCCTGGACATCCTGGAGGCCTGCATCGCCGAGGTCGAATAGACCGTTGATGCAGGTCGCACTTCAGCCCGACACGGAATTCGGCGACCGGCCGGCCGCATCTCCTGTCGGACTGAAGCCCGACCCACGGGACTTCCGGGCGAAAACTAGCTGCGCAGCCTCTCTCCCGTGGGGTCGACCAGGGGCAGCGCCGCCACCTCGGCCGGGACCCGCTCTCCAAGGACCTCCACCGCCAGGCGCGTGCCGGGGGCGGCCAGCCCCCGCGGCAGGTAGACCAGCCCGATGTCCCGGCCGACCGTGTACCCGTGGTTTCCGGTGCGCACCCGGCCGACCGGCGTGTTCCCGTCAAAGACCGACTCGCCGCCGTAGAGGTTCCCGCCGGCGTCCAGCAGCACGGCCCGCAGGGTCGCGGCCGTCCCCTTCGCGCGCAGGGCGCAAAGCGCCTCGCGGCCGATGAAGTCCCCCTTGTCCCAGGCCACGGCAAAACCGAGCCCGGCCTCCAGCGGCGTGTCCGCCGGGGTGATGTCCCCGCTCCAGTAGAGGTAGCCCTTTTCGATGCGCAGGGCATCGAGGGCCTTGTAGCCGAAGGGGCGCAGGCCCATCGGCGCGCCGGATGCCAGGAGGGCGTCCCAGACCCCCAGGGCGGCTTCCGGGGCCATGTAAAGCTCCCACCCCAGCTCGCCCGTGTAGCTGATCCGCTGGGCCCACACCGGGGCGCCGGCGACGCGGATGCCGCGGGCCGTGAGGTAGGGGAAAGCCGCGTTGGAGATGTCCCCAGCGGTCACCTTCTCGAGCACCGCCCGCGACAGGGGGCCGCACAGGCTCAGGCAGGCCCAGTCCGCGGTCACCTCCCTGGCGGTCACGGACCCGTCGTCGGGCAGGTGCAGTCGGATCCACCCCAGGTCGTTGGCAACGAAGGCGGTGCCCGATATGACCCGGAATGCGTCCTCTGCCAGGCGCGTCACGGTGATGTCGCTCTCGATGCCGCCCCCCGGGTTGAGGAACTGGGTGTAGGTCACCGCCCCCACCGGCTTGTCCAGGTTGCCTGCGGCCAGGCGCTGCAGCAGGCCGAGGGCGCCCGGCCCGCGGACCTCGATCTTGCCGAAGGAGGTCATGTCCAGGATGCCCGCCGCCCGGCGCACGCCCCGGGCCTCCTCGCCCACCTGCCCGAAGTGCTCCGGCCGGCCCCAGCCCCGGCGGCTCTGGTCGGCCCCGGCCCGGCGCCAGGCGGCCCCGGGCGTGAAATAGTTGACCCGCTCCCAGCCGTTTTTCTCCCCGAAGACCGCCCCCAGCGCCTGGAGCCGGGGGTAGAACGGGCTGGTGCGCAGGGGGCGCCCCCACTCGTTCTCGTCGCCGGGGTAGCGCAGGCGATAGTAGTAGCGGTAGACCTCGCGGCAGTGCTCGGTGAGGTAGCCGAGGTCGCCCCAGTGGGAACCGAAGCGCCGCACGTTCATTTCGTGGGTGTCGATGGAGGGGGCGCCCTCCAGGATCCACTCGGCCGTCAGCTTGCCCACGCCGCCGGCGCCGGCGATGCCGTTGATGGAGCCGCCCGCGGCCACGAAGAATCCCCGCAGCCCGGGAACCGGGCCCAGGGCGTAATGGCCGTCCGGGGTGAAGGCATCCGGCCCGTTCACCAGCTCGACGGCCTCGGCCTGGGCCAGGAGCGGAATCCGCTGGATGGCCGCCTCGAGCACGGGTTCGAACAGGTCCCACTCCGGGCTGAGCAGTTCCTGGGTGAAGGACCACGGCACGCCCTCCACCGACCAGGCCTTGGGGTTGCCCTCGAAGGCCCCGATGAGAAAGGCGCCGACGTCCTCGCGGCAGTAGAAGAGGCGGTCCGGGTCGCGCACCACCGGGGTGTCCGGCGGCAGTTCGTGCCCCGGGATGGGCCGCGTGGTCAGGTACTGGTGCATGAGGGGCACCATGGGGATCCGGGCACCCACCATCTCCCCGATGCGGGGGGCCCACTCGCCGGCCGCGTTGACCACGCACGCGGTCCGGATGTCGCCCTTGTCGGTGCGCACCCGGGTGACGTCCCCCCGGGGTCCGACATCGATGCCGGTGACCCGGACCCCGGTGGCGATCTCGGCCCCCAGGAGCTTTGCCTGGCGCGCCAGCTCGTAGGTGATGGCGCTCGGGTCGATGTGGCCGTCGTCGGGGACGTAGACCGCCCCGTAGAGGCTTTCCCTGGAAAGAAACGGCGCCCGCGCCAGCGCCTCCTCGGGCGATATCAGCTCGGCCTTGATCCCGATGGCGCGCGCGCGGCTCACTTCCCGCTGCAGGCTTTTGAGGCGGTCGCGGCTGGAGGCCAGGCGCAGGCTGCCGACGGTGCGCCACCCGAGGGTGTCCCCCACCTCGCGCTGAAGCCGGTTGAAGAGGCCGATGGTGTAGTTCATGACCTTCATCAGGGCGGGGGAGGTCCGGAACTGGGAGACCAGGCCCACCGAGTGAAACGTGGTGCCGCTGGTCAGCTCCCCCTTTTCCACCAGGACGATGTCGCCGCACCCCGCCGCCGCCAGGTGGTAGGCCACGCTGGCCCCGAATATCCCGCCGCCGATGATCACCACCCGTGCCTGATCGCGCATGCCGGCCCCCCCCTTGTGTCTCTATTTCTTTATCGTTGTCGTTGTCGTTGTCGTTGTCGTTGTCGTAATCGTTGTCGTAATCCCAATCGCAACCCGACCCTTAAAAGGGGCGCTTCTCAATCGGCGGAATTCAGCGTCGAACCTTCGCGGATACCTGTCTCACAAACCTAAGGTGTAACATAAATGCATAGGCCTGCTCGAGGTCGTTGAACTCGGTCCACTTGAGCACCTTGCGGCGGTAAAGCTCCCTGAGGCGCTCGATGGTGTTGGTCTCCTCGATGCGGTGGTAAAGGGCGTAAATGCGGGCAAAATCGACCACCGGCATCATGGCCCGCTTGATGTCGAAGGTGTTGCGGTTGTCGCCCTTCGACTCCACCACGAAATTGCGGAAGAACCCCAGGGGCGGCTTGAAGTGCAGCGCGTTTTCGGTCATGTGGCGGAAAAACCCGGCCCAGCCGACCAGGGAGTCGAACAGGTGGTGTCTCAGTGCGCGGACCAGGGACAGGTCCCCGAAAGCGCCGCGAAAGTCGAAGAAAATGCTGGTGTTCAGGAGGTCTTCGGGCTGGGCCGCATGGATCCAGTCGGAAAAATACGCTTTCCAGGCCGACAGGGGCCGGCACCAGCGGGGGTTCTTGGCCATGATGCCCCCTTCGCAGAAGGCATAGCCGCTGCGGTCGAGCCAGGTGCAGACCGTTTCCCCCAGCTGGAGGAAATAGGCCCCGACCTCCTCCTGCCGCTCCGGCGCCACGTCGGCGTGAACGATGGCGTTGTCCTGGTCGGTCTTGAGGGTCTGCTCGCTGCGGCCTTCGCTTCCCAGGATCACGAAGGCGAAGGGCACCGGCGGCGGGCCGTGGCGTTCCAGGGCGAGGGATATCAGCCGGGTCAGGATGCCCTCCGAAAGGGTCGTGATCAGGCGCGTGAGGTTTTCGGCCTTGGCGCCGTTGTCGATCTGGGCCTTGATCATGGCCGGGAGCTGCCGGTGCTTGTCGACGACATCGTCCAGGCTTCGCGCCGCGGCGATTTCCTGGATCAGGAAAAGGGGGGAATTCCCCTGGGACATGAGAATGTCCCGGTCGGTGAGCATGCCCACCACCCGGCCGCTGCCGTCGGTGACGGCCAGGTGCTTGAGCTGCCGGCCCATCATGGTGATCAGGGCCTCGAAAACCAGGGCCGTGGCGCCGATGGTCACCAGGGGCGAGGACATCACCTCCCATACCGGCCGCGAGACGTCGAGGCCCTCCGCGATCACCCGCCGCTGGAGGTCGCCGGCGGTGACCAGGCCGACGAAATCTTGCGCGGCGTCCCCGATCAGGATCGAGCTGCAGCGGTGGCGCCCCATGACGGCGGCTGCCTCGCGGATGGGCAGGGAGGCCTCGCAGAACACCGGCTCCCGGGAGCAGATGGCCTGCACCGCCTGGTTGAAGAGCTGCATCTGTTCGGGCTTCGGCTGGCGCGACTTGGCGACGATTTCCGCGTACGTGCGATCCAGCATCCGCCTGCCGAAGGTGTCGGTGAAAAAGTCCGAAAATGCCGGGTTCCGGCGGCAGGTCTCGAGGAAAACCTTTCCCGGGAGCAGATAAAAATAGGTGTCTTCCCGCATCCGGATGGACCGCAGGGCCAGCCCGTCGTTGACCAGCATGGAGATTCCGCCGAAAAGCTCCCCTTCGCCCAGGAGACCGCTCAGGACCTGGCCTCCGCTCTCCTCGTAGAGCAGCTCCGCCGCGCCGGTGTGGATGATGTAAAGGTTGTCGATGCGCGACTGCCCCTGGATGAAAAGCAGGGTGTCCCGCGGGTAATAGACCAGGGATAGCGCGTCGGCCAGGGATTCCAGGCTTTCCGGGGGGAGGAACGAAAACGGGACGATGCCGCCCAGGAAATGGACCGCCTGGCCGGCGGCGACGATGCCGGCATAGGACTCGTCCAGCATCCTTTTGGCGAAGTCGTCGGCGAAATAGGCATAAAGCGAGTTGTGGCGGGCGCACAGGTCGACGAAGGTCTCCCGGGCGATGACGTAGAAGGAGGCATCCTTGTCCACCCGGGCGGTGCGCACCGAAACGCCGGCATTCATCAGGATCGATATCCCGCCGAAAAGGCTCCCCCGGCCGAGAAAGGCGCTCTGACGCTTCTGGCCTTCCTTTTCGTAGTATAGCTCGAGGCTGCCGCTCTTGATGAGGTAGATATAGTTCAGGCTCGATTGGCCCTGGGTGGCCAGGATGGCTCCCCGCGGGGCGTGAATGACCCGCATTTCGGCCGCCAGGCGCTCCCGCTCCTCCGGAGGCAGGTCGGCGAACACGGGAAGTTGAGATAGGAATTGAAGGGCTTGGCGGCTCATGCAGGCTCCCGGGCGGCGAATCCGTGGCGAATGGGTCTGGCAAGAATCCTGAATTCTTACTGCCGACGGCAACCGATGTCAAGCTGGGTTCTTGAGGTTGCGGGGTTCGGGGTTCCCCGTTCCCGATTTTTGGGTTTTCGTTGGAGGTTGGAGGTAAACTTTCGGCGGAACAAAGACCCCGGGCGTAGGTCGAACTTCAGTCCGACAAAAACGGACCTCAAATGCCTTCGACCTCGGACCCCCACCCCCCCCGCTCCATGCCCCCCGCCCGTTGACAGGCTTCTTCGATTGTAATATTTCAATTTCACATATAATGTGCCTTTCCACCCCCGCGGTCGGAACCGATGAAACCGGAAGATCACAAAAGCAAGCGGCTGATGGGCGTCTTTCTCCTCGGCTGCATCCTGCTCAACTACCCGGTCCTCTCCCTTTTCAACCGCCCGGCCATCGTTTTCGGCTTCCCCCTGCTCTACGCCTACATGTTCGCGGTCTGGGCCGGCCTGATCTTCCTGATCTACCTGGGATCGCGAATCCGCCCGCGCCCCGGGGAACGGCGCGCCCCGGAAGGGGATGGGGATGCTTGAAACCGTCACCATCCTCCTGTTTTCCTTCGGGTACGTGGGGCTCCTGTTCGCCATCGCCTATTACGGGCGGCGACGGGCCGACATGGGGCGCAGCATCATCGCCAACCCTTACATCTACGCCCTGTCGCTGGCCGTCTACTGCACGGCAAGGCTTCGGCACAACCCCTCCATCTGGGCGGCCACGGTTTCGCGGGCCTGGTTGAAACGTTCGTCCCTGAAGCCGGGCCGCCAGGTGAAGCTGCCCAGCTCGTCTGAGACCACCAGCACGCCGGCGGCACCCAGCCGCCGGAAGCGTGCCGCGGTGAACAGGGCCGACAGCTCCATCTCCACCGCCAGCACCCCGAGGGCCTGATAGAAGGCGACCTTTTCGCGGGTCTCGCGGTAGATGGCGTCCGTGGACCAGACGGCGCCCTCCCTGAAGGCGACCCCGGCCCGGGAGTAGACCTCGCGGACCCTGGCCGCGACGGCGGGCGCGGGCGCAGCCTCCCGGCCGATCTCGAGCCCGTAATGACGGGAGGTCCCCTCGTCGATCAGGGCGGCCGTGGGAAGAACGATCTCGCCCACGGCCAGAGACGGGGAAACGGCCCCGCACCAGCCCCAGAAAAGGAAGGTTTCGGCGCCCCAGGCCGCCAGGGTCTCCAGAAGCATGACGGCATAGGGCGCACCGATGAACGGCCCCACCAGGGAGGGGCCTTCGGTCCCGGGATAGAGGCGGCTGGTGAAGACCGGCCGTGACCCGGAGGGGTCCCGCCCCAACCGCCGACAGAGCAGCTCCAGGTCGGACTGGCTGCTGGCCATGACCGCCACCGGTCCGAGGCGGGGGGTGCGCCGGCCGACGACGGGAGTGACGATCGCCGGTTCCGGGCCCATGTCCGGCGGGGGGGCGCCTCCGGGCGGCACCTGGCCGGACGCCTGTCTCAAACCGGGCCCGCCAGGCGCGACAGCTCCTCGCGGACATCGTCGATGATGTCATGGAGCCACATGACATCCTCGATGCTCAGCCGCCCGGCCTTGGCCGGCGCGCGCTCCGAGCCGTCCTTGCGCTTGAGCATGCGCGGGCCGATCTGGAGCTTCGGCTCCCCGCCGGCGTAGCGGTAGATGGCGATGTTCAGCCCGGTCTCCTCGCACTGCCACGCTTTCAGGACCTCGTCCTTGCTGGGGTCGTAAGGCATGCTTCGATTCCTTTCGGATCAGGTGGAAATTTTCGAAAAATCGGCGAAACTCCCGAACAGCGAGGCGATGTGCCCCAGCAGATTGAGCCGGTTGACGCGCACCGCGGAATCCTCGGTCATCACCATGACCCCGTCGAAAAACGCGTCCACCGGCTGACGCAGCGAGGCGATCTCCTTTAGCGCCACTTCATACTTGGCCCTCGCCATGGCCTCGGCGACCTTGCGGGCGACATTCCGGAAGGCGGCGTAAAGGGCGGCTTCGCTGTCGTGCTGGAACAGCTCGCTGCGCACCTCGCCCGGCAGAGCGCGGCCGTCCTGCTCGCCGCTCTTTTTGAGAATGTTTCCCACCCGCTTGAACCCGGCCGCCAGGGGCTCGAAATCCTTGAGCTTCTTCAGCGATTCGAGGGCCGCCACGCGCTTCCAGGCATTGGGCACGTCGTCGGCCGACACATCGGTCACCGCCGCGATGACATCCCGCGAGTAGCCCTCTTCGGCCATCAGATGGGCGATCCGGCCCTTGATGAAGGCGTAGACCTCGTCGCCGACGGCGGCGAGCTCCTTTTCAGCCTGGAGCCCGTACTGGGCCAGGCTGTCGCGGATCAGGGCCGTCAGTGAAAACGAAAAGCCGTTGCGCTGCAGGATCTGGGCGATGCCGATCCCCTGGCGCCGGAGGGCGTAAGGGTCGGAGGCCCCGGTGGGCGCCAGCCCGACGCTGAAGCAGCCGCAGATGGAATCGATCTTGTCCGCGATGCTCAGGACCGCGCCCACCGTCGTTTCCGGCAGCGGGGCTCCGGAATAGACCGGACGGTAATGCTCTTCGATGGCCCTGGCCACGCTGGGCAGTTCCCCGGCGACAGCGGCGTAGACCCGCCCCATGACGCCCTGCAGCTTAGGGAATTCCCCCACCACATGGCTGACGAGATCCGACTTGCACAACGTGGCTGCCCGGGCGACGCGCTCCTTCAGCCCCGCCTTGCGGGCATCCGCCCTGTCCTTGTCCTCCACCTGGGCGGCGATGCCTTCGGCCACGCGGCGCACCCGCTCCATCTTTGCGTACATGCTGCCGAGCTTGGCCTGGAACAGGACCCCCTTCAATTTCTGGACCCGCTCGTCGTTGGAGACCTGGAGGTCGCCGCGGTAGAAAAACTTCGCATCGGCGAGGCGTGCGCGAATGACCCGTTCATGCCCCGCCGCGACCAGTTTCATCTGCCGGGCCCGGGTGTTGTTGATGGAGATGAAACAGGGCATCAGTTTGCCGGCCGCGTCCATCACCGAAAAATACTTCTGGTGCTCGCGCATGGCGTTGATCAGAACCTCGTCCGGGACCTCCAGAAACGAGCGGTCGAACTCGCCGGCGACCGCGATGGGGTATTCGACCAGGTTGGTGTTGATGTCGGCCAGTTCGTCGTCGGGCAGCACGCTTCCGCCCAGCTTCCCGGCCACATTGGCCACATCGCGCAGCAGGAGCTTCTTGCGCCGCTCGAATTCCGCGATCACGCGCGCGGATTTGAGGGCGTCGAGGTATTCGTCGGCATGGGAGAGCTTGATCCTGCCCGGCGCCATGAAACGGTGTCCCCGGGTGTAGCGGCCGCTCGTCATGTTTCCCAGCTGGAAGGAGATCACGTCTTTTCCCAGCAGGGCCACGATGTGATGGATGGGGCGGGCGAATTCGATGTCGAGATCGGCCCAGCGCATTTTCTTGGGAAAGGGCGTGGCCAGGATGACCTCCGGCAACATCTCCCGCAGCAGGTTCCGGGAGGCGCCCCCCCTTTCGGTTTTTTCCACGAAGACGTAGGCGCCTTTGGGCGTTTCCTTCACGCCCAGCCTGGCCACGGGCACACCGACCTTCTCGGCGAATTTCTCGCCGGCCACGGTCGCTTTGCCGGCGGCGTCGAACCCGACCGCGGCCGGCGGCCCGATCATTTCCGACGTGACGGATGTCTGCTTGGGGGCGACCCTTTCCACCCGCACGGCCAGCCTGCGGGGAGTTCCGAACACCCGGGCGTCGCCGTGGTCGATGCGGGCGCTTTTCAGTTTCTGCAAAAGGTTGCTGCGCAGCGCCTCGAGGGCGGCCTGGATGTAGCCCGCCGGAATTTCCTCGGTCAAAAACAATTGTCAAGGCCAATAGTGTCATTATGTTTCGTTCGTGAATACCCTTAAAATAAGGGCTATATTCTGTTTTTATGAAATCCTGCATACTTTTTGAATGGTATAGTTGGCCCTATTACGTGTGATTTTATAAATGCGTGACCCCTAAGTGCGGCTGATGCGCACGAGGGCCGCGACGATCTCGGGCATGCTGAATTCGCAGAGCAGGGCGTCGAGCCTGGATGCGAGGGAATCGTTCTTCGCGCCTTTCATGGCTTTCTCCTCTCCGGGCGCCGGGCCCGCAAATCCGTCGATGTTCCTCCAAGCCTCCCGGCAGGCCGGCGGGTGAGCCGCCCGAGCCTGGGAATATGACTAAAATTAAAGCCCGCGCCCCTGGCGACGTTGGAAAAGGCTGTTGTCTCAGGGGCCAAGAGAAAAGGATCATGGCGAATAGGCAGGGAAAAGCCCTTTTCCGGCGGCCACCAGGTCCAGGTGAAGTGTGAGCACCTGTTCCAGGGGCGGGTAGAAAGGGCGGGAAAGACGGCGGCGGTCCACGGTCTTGACATACCGGCCGCAGGCATCGCAGGCATCGAGACGGTAGGCCGGCTCCTCTTCGCAGTAGATATAGTAGAGCTTCGCAGGGTTCGTCTGGCCGCAGGCCGCGCAGCGCACCCGCGGCAGCGGCCAGGGCTGGCGGCACATGCCGCAGAAAAGGAGGCGCCGCCCGTCTTCTTCGAGCAGCCCCAGTGCCGGGGCGCTCCCGCAAACCGGGCAGGACCCGTCGCTGCGGGTCTCGTTTTCCTTCAACCAGCGGCCGGCGATCTGCCGGCGGCCGGCGACCAGCGAGGGGAGCAGGCTCTGGTCGGCGAAAAAGGCGAGGATGTCCGGCGGGGTGCCCAGGTCCGCGGCCAGCCCTTCAAACCGCCCGGGGTCCTGTTCGCGGCGGGCCCGCAGCAGGTCGCGCGGGTCCAGGCGCCGGGCCTGCAGCGCCGCCTGGATCGCGGCGGCCGCAGCCGCCAGCGGCTCGGTGGCCCCCTGAACGGCCCGGCAAAGGCGCTCCAGCAGACCGGCGCCGTGGGCCAGGTCCACCGGCAGCTCGTGGGGGGCGACCAGGGGCAACCCTTCCCTGCGGGCGATGTCGAGGCGCGCGGCACCCAGTTGCGGCGCCTCGACATGGATCATCCGGGCACCGGCGGCCTGTTGCTCGAAAACCCGGGCGTAAAAGGCCAGCAGGCCGGTATAAGCCGGCATGGCTTCCCGGGCCGCGGCGATGGCCCGACCCAGGTCCTTGGGGTTGTCCCGGTCTTCCGGCATCGTCATTTCCCGGGCCTGCCCGGTGCCCCCCGCGCGAGACCGTTTTGGGGAATCAGCCTGACCTCGCGAGGACGGCGGCAAGGGGCCGAACCATCCTGCACAGGGCCATGTGACGGGTGATGCCCGCCGGACGGCTGCCGGCCACTGCGAACCTGTGGTAGTTTTCGGGCGGGAACGCCGTCAGGTAGATGACGCTGACCATGGCCGGATCGAGGAGCATGGCTTTGGGGTACCCGGCTTTGACGACCCCCAGGCGCCGGCCGGCCATTTCGAGCATCGCATCGCGCTCGCCGAAGTTCATCGCCCCGGTGGCGCAGGCCTGGACGCAGGCCGGCGGCAGGTCGTTGTGGACCCGGTCGTTGCACATGTCGCACTTGGCCGACGACCCGTCCGGCCCCTTGCGCGGAATGTCGTACGGGCACAACGCGGCGATGGCGTCGGCATCCTCATCCCGCGTCTGGCGGGTGTAGAGGATGGCCCCGGTGTAGTCATCCCTGTAGATGGCGCCCGGATCCCCCACGCCATGCAGGCAGGGCGCGTCGATGCAGTGGCGGCACTGCTCCGGGAAAAAGAGCCAGCGCAGCCGGCCGTCGATGACGGCTTCGCTCATCCGCACCAGCTTGTAGGTGCTGAAGGAGAGATCCGGTGGGTTCTGATGGGTCCCGAGGTTGCGGGTCTCCTCGGCGGGCAGGTCGTGCCACTGCTTGCAGGCCACCTGGCAGCCGCGGCACGCCGTGCAGAGCGTGGTGTCGATGAAAAAGGCCTTGGCCACCTGAATCACCTCCTCTTTACAGCCTGGTCACGTTGACCATGAAGGCCTTGGATTCCGGGACGCGGGTGTTGGGGTCTCCGGTGGAAGGCGTGAGCAGGTTGGCGCTTTCCTCCCCTCCGCCGTCCGGCCAGCGCCAGCCGAAATGCCAGGGGACGCCCACTTCGTGGATCACGGACCCGCCGATCATAAACGGCCTGAAACGCTGGGTGACTACGGCGGTGCATTTGACTGCGCCGCGGGCCGAGGAGACCAGCACCCGCTCGCCGTTGCGGATCCCGCGCATCGCGGCCAGCTCCGCGCTCAGCTCCACGAACATCTGGGGCTGGAGTTCCAGCAGCCAGGGCAGCGTGCGGGTCATCACGCCGGTCTGCCAGTGCTCGCTGACGCGGTAGGTGGTACCCACGAAAGGGAAGCGCGGGTCGCAGGTCGCGTGGGCGTCGGCCTCCGAGGCGTACACCGGGGCCACGGGGCTCATGCGCTGCCCGCCGAAAAGGTTCTTCTCGACGGGGCATTCCAGCGGCTCGTAGTGCTCCGGGAAGGGGCCGTCGCAGAGCCCGGGCCCGTAGATCCGGGCAGATCCCTCTTTGGTCATGATGAAGGGCAGGCGCCCGTCTTCACGCGCGCTTCCGTCCGGGTTCTGCAGGGGCGGAGCGCTTCCGTCGGGAACGTCGCCGACCCATTTCCCGCCGTCGGCGTCCCACCTGACCACCCAGCGGCGGGGGTCGTAGGGCCGGCCCCCGGGGTCGCAGGAGGCCCGGTTGTAGAGGATGCGCCGGTTGGCCGGCCAGCTCCAGGCGAAGTCCGGATAGAGGCCGATGCCGTTGGGGGCGTCTTCCTGCCCCCGGCGGGCCGCCATGTTCCCCTTCTCGGTGTAGCTGGCGGTGTAGAGCCAGTTGCCCGAGGAGGTGGACCCGTCGGCCTGGAGCAGGGCGAAGCCGGGCACGAGGGTGCCGGCCTTGTAGGCGACGTCGCCGATCGTCCTGTCCTGGAGCCAGTAGCCGTTGATCTCCCTGGCGACCTTGTGGGGATCGTAGCGACCGTCGGTGAGGTAGTCCCACTTGAGATTGAGGATGGGGTCCGGAAACGCTCCGCCCCCCGCGTAAAGCTCCTTGAGCTTCAGGCCCAGCCGCAGGATGATGTCGCCGTCGGGCAGGCTGTTGCCCAGGGGCCTGGGCCCCTGGTAGCGCCACTGCATCCAGCGGCCCGAGTTGGTGATCGAACCCTCCTTCTCCACCGCTACACAGGCCGGCAGCATGAAGACCTCGGTCCGGATGGATGCCGGGTCCATGCCCGGCCCGCGCCAGAAGGATCCGGTCTCGTTGTCGAAGAGGTTGACGTTGACCATCCAGTCCAGCCGGGCCATGGCCTGGCGGGTCTTGTTGGCGTTGGCCCCGGAGCAGGCCGGGTTCTGACCCCAGGCAAAGAATCCCCGGATCGCCCCCGCGTACATGGCATCGAAAAGGTCCAGCCAGCTGTAAGTCCGGCCGTCTTCGATCCTGGGCAGCCACCCGTAGCCGAATTCGTTTTGCGCAGTGGCCTTGTCGCCGAAATAGGACTTGAGCAGGCTGGCAAGGTACTTGGGCCGGTTCTGCCACCCGTTGGCCGAACGCGGGTCGTCGCTTTCGGGGGTGAAGCGGGCGTTGTAGTCGGCCAGCGAGCCGGCGGAGGCGGGCGGCATGGGCAGATAGCCGGGCAGCAGGTGAAAAAGGAGGGCATGGTCGGTGGAGCCCTCGACGTTGGACTCGCCGCGCAGCGCGTTGACCCCGCCGCCGGCGACCCCCATGTTGCCCAGCAGCAGCTGGATGATGCACATGGCGCGGATGTTCTGGACGCCCACGGTGTGCTGGGTCCAGCCCATGGCGTACATGATGGTGGCGGCCTTGCCCGGCCGGCCGGTGGCCCCGAAGGCCTCGTTGACTTTCTGCAGATCGGCTTCCGGCGTTCAGGTCACCGAGGAGACCAGCCCGGGCGTGTAGCGCCCGTAGTGCTTCTTGAGCAGGTTGAGCACGCAGCGGGGATTCCCCAGGGTCGGGTCCTTCCTGGGAACCCCCTTGCCGTCGAGCTCGAAGGCCCACCGGCCCGCATCGTAGCTGCGCCTCCTCTCGTCGTAGCCGGTGAACAGGCCGTCCTCGAACCCGAAATTTTCGCCTACGACGAAGGCGGCGTTGGTGTAGCTGAGCACGTACTCCCGGTGGTGGAGGCTGTTGTCCAGGATGTACTTGATCATCCCGCCCAGAAAGGCGATGTCGGTTCCCGAGCGCAGCGGGGCGTAGATGTCCGCCTTGCTCGAGGTGCGGGTGAAACGCGGGTCCACGCTGATCAGGACGGCCCCGTTCTTACGGGCCTCGGTGACCCATTTGAAGGCGATGGGGTGGTTTTCGGCGGCGTTGCTCCCCATGACGAGAATCACGTCCGCGTTCTTCAGGTCGATCCAGTGATTGGTCATCGCGCCGCGCCCGAACGACTCTGCCAGAGCCGCAACCGTGGCGCTGTGTCAGATCCTGGCCTGATGTTCCACATATACCAGCCCCAGGGCGCGCAGCAGGGCCTGGTAGAGCCAGCACTCCTCGTTGTCCAGGGCGGCCGAGCCCACCGAGGCGATGGCCGGGGTGCGGTTGACGGCCTGGCCCTTGTCGTTTTCGGCCTCGAAGGTGGCGTCCCGGGTCTCCTTGACCCGCAGGGCGATGCGCTCCAGGGCCCAATCCCAGGAAACCCGCTGCCACTGCCCGGCGCCGGGGGCCCTGTACATGGGCTCGGTGAGGCGATGGGCGTTCTCGCTGAGCTGCTTGAGGGACGACCCCTTGGAGCAGAGAGCCCCGCGGTTGATCACGTGCCCCGGGTCGCCCTCGATGTTGATCACCCGGCCGTCGCCGCGGAGGCTGGTGTGCACGATGGCGCCGCAGCCGACCGCGCAGTAGCAGCAGATGGTGGTCGTCTCCCTGGCGTACCGGGTTTTGAGCATCTGGGCGTGGGCCTGGATCGGCCCAAGATCGAAGCCCAGGCGGCTGGCGGCCGCCCCGGCGGCGGCGGCGGCCGAGATTTGAATGAATTTCCTGTCATCTCGAAGGGCATGTAGCCGGCCTCGAAGCCCACCCGCAGCTCGCCCTTCTGAAGAATGGCTTCCAGGGTCGATTTCTTGGCAAGCTCGATGTCCGCGGCGGCGGCCGACGACACCATGCCGGCCGCGAGGACCCACACGATCACCCACCCGATTCTGCCTAACTGCTTCATTCCGCGCTCTCCTTTCGTGAAGTGTTTGGGCGCGCGCGCCCGCCGGGCGGGTCCGCGCGGTCCGCGTTCAACAGGGGTTGCCTTTTCTTAGCCGATAACCAGGGGGATGTAAAGGTTTGTTTGGCCCCGCAGCGGGCGGGGCGCTTTTCTCCCGGGCTGCCCGATCCAAATCCAAATCGCAATCGTGAAAATTCGACCCCGGTTCCGAGCCCGATCGCGATTTCGATTCGGAGTGCGGCGGGGTTGCCGCCCCGCCGCCGGCCGCCTGCGCTTAACGCTTGACGGGACCGGGCAACGCCGTTACACTGCCTGGGTCCAGCCTGGGGGCGATCCCGTCAGATGGGTCGGCCCCGTCAATCCAACCGCGGAGGCGACCCATGTCAAAGGAAAAACTACTGCCCATCGAGACCCTGCTGGATCACCCGCAGGTTCGCAAAATCACGGACCCCGCCAGCGACGAGGCGCGGCGCCGCCGGAATTACCGGCCCCGGGCGTGCCGGGTGTTCGACGCCCCTTTCACCCGCCTGCAGGAGAGCCCGGGCTATCGCTTCGAGATCGACCCCTCGGCGGCGGCCCAGCTGTCCAGGATCATCGGCAACCGTGTCGAAAAAGTCGTCGCCGTCGAAAAGCCCGCCCCCGAGGTCTCGGACCGCTACCGCCGGCGGCGGTGCATCGGGGTGGTATTCTCGGGCGGGCCGGCGCCGGGGGGGCACAATGTCATCGCCGGGATCTACGACGCCGCCAAGCGCGCCAACCCGTCCAGCGCCGTCTACGGGTTTCTTCTGGGGCCCGACGGCGTGATCGAAAACGAGGCCGTCGAGCTGACGGGCGACATCGTCGACCGGTTCCGCAACCGGGGCGGGTTCGGCATGATCAAGACCGGCCGGACCAAGATCGACTCGGACGAGAAGATGTCGCTTTCGCGCAAGGCCTGCCGGGCCCTCGGGCTCGACGCCCTCGTGGTGATCGGCGGGGACGACTCCAACACCAACGCTGCCTTCCTCGCCCAGGAAATGTTCGACGACGGCATCCAGGTCATCGGGGTGCCCAAGACCATCGACGGCGACATCCAGGTGCGCGATGCCGAGGGGCGGGTGCTGTGCGCCATGAGCTTCGGCTTTCACTCCGCCGCCCGGGGTTTCGCCACCGGGGTCGGCAACCTGTGCACCGACGCGGCCTCGGACGTGAAATACTGGCACATCTGCAAGGTCATGGGGCGCGTCGCCAGCCACCTGGCCCTGGAGGTCGCCCTGCAGACGCATGCCAACATGACGCTCATCGGGGAGGACCTGGCCGACTACCTGGACGAGGACCGGCTGGCCGCGGCGCGCAAGGCCGGCAGCGTCGATTACAGCGCCTACGGCATGACGCTGCGCCACCTGTCGCGGGTCATCAGCCGGGGGATCATGCGCCGCGCCGCCGCCGGCAAGAATTACGGCGTGATCGTCATCCCCGAAGGGGTCCTCGAGTTCGTCAACGAGATCCAGACCTTCATCCTCAAGCTCAACACCATCATCGCCGACTACAACCGCACCCACGACACCGACTTTCACGGCGATTTCCCCCGGCTGGGAGACAGGCTCGAGTTCCTGCACCGCCTGGCGCGCGATTTCCGCGGTAGCATCGCCCGCCCCATCTGGAGCGAGCGCGACGACGAACTCTTCGCCGACATCCCGGCCTTCTTCCAGGAGGGGCTGCTGACCGAAAGGGACAGCCACGGAAACTTCCAGTTCTCCAAGGTGGAGACCGAAAAGGTCATCGTGGGACTGGTGCAGGACTACCTCGACATGATGAAGGAGCGCGGGGAATACAAGATCGGGATCGACCGGGGGTATTTCCGCAAGACCCTCGCCGCCGCGGGCCTCGACCCGGAGCGCCTCGGGCCGCTGATGTTCAGAAACCACGCCGCCGCCGGTCCCCAGGCGCCCCTGATGGTGCGCGCCGACATCATTTCCCTCAAGACCCTCCAGCAGGCGCTGACGGCGGGGGGCGCCCTCGGGAGCGGGGACGCGCTCCCGGGCGCGCTGAAAAAAATTTTCAGCAAGTCGGTGCCGAGCTTCAAGACCCAGATCCACTTCTACGGCTACGACGGGAGGGGCAGCGACCCCACCTGGTTCGACTGCACCTACACCTACAACCTGGGCCTCACCGCCTTCAGCCTGATCGCCAACGGGGCCACGGGGCAGATGGCCGCCATCCGCAACCTGGAGTTCGATTGCGAGCGCTGGGAACCCCTGGGCATCCCCATCGCCCCGCTGATGCACCTCGAGGAAAGGAAGGGCAAGCTGGCGCTCGTGCTGGAGAGAAGCATCGTCGACACCGACTCGACCGCCTTTCGCGTGGCCAAGGTCTGCCGGGAGGACTGGCTCGCCGCGCACCCCGGCGCCGATGCCTACCGCCAGCCCGGGCCGATCCGCCTGACCGAGGAGGACGACGAGGCGCGGCCGATGACCCTGACCCTCAATGCCCTGGGGCGGGAGCCCGACGCGGAGTAGGCGCGGGCAGGCCCCGCCGGTTACAAACATATTGCTTTGTCGGGCGAGAAGGGGTATAATTTCAACCATGGGTGGTCGGCGCAAAAACCCTCTTCTGCGGCAGGCGCCCTTCCCATGAATCCGGTTTCCGCACCTCAAGAACCTGTGCGCGGAGCGATCGACCGCCGGCACCCGACAGCGCGCCCCGGCGGGGGCGTGAAAATGTCACAAATGGGCTGTGAAGCACCTCACTGACGACCGAACGGGGTTTTGTGTAGACTGCCTCCAACACCAAGCGGTAATCGGCCGTACAACCAACCAACCCAGCAGCAAAAGGAGGAAGGTGAAATGAAAAAGGTGCTTTTGGTAGTCGGGATTCTTCTGGTCAGTGTGTCCCTGGCGGCCGCCCAGTCGGACGTCAAGGGGGTCATCGTCAACAAGTCCACCGTCAAGGACGCGGCCAACGTGGCCGTGGGTCCCGGGGCCGAAGCCAACATGGGGACCATCAAGATCAAGGATTCCACCGTCAAGGGCGTGGTGGTCAACAAGTCCGACGTCAAGAGCGCGGCCAACGTGGCCGTGGGCCCGGGGGCGACCGCCAACATGGGCTCGATCCAGATGAAGGACTCCGACGTCAAGGGCGTGGTGGTCAACAAGTCCACGGTGAAGGAGGCGGCCAACGTGGCCGTGGGCCCGGGGGCGACCGCCAACATGGGCTCGATCCAGATGAAGGACGCCGACGTCAAGGGTGTGGTGGTCAACAAGTCCGACGTCAAGGATGCGGCCAATGTGGCCGTGGGCCCGGGGGCGACCGCCAACATGGGCTCGGTCCAGATCAAGGAGTCGACCGTCAAGGGCGTCATCGTCAACAAGTCCGACGTGAAGGATGCGGCCAACGTGGCCGTGGGCCCCGGGGCCGAGGCCAACATGGGTTCCGTGGTCGTCAAGTAAGCGAGTCTCCGCTCGAACCGCCTCCTCCCGGCATCCCGGGCCTGACCGGCGACCGACGCGCCGGGCGCCGGGGGAGAGGCGTGGGAATAGACCCGCAAGGGTCCCACCACAGCGGTGCCCGGCACCCTCCGGGCGCCGCGCACACCCGCCGGAGGAATCCCGCAGGGGATTGCCCGAGAAGGGGGATATCATGTCACGCACGAGAAACGCCATACCCGGGATCGCCGTCATCGTCATCGCCCTGTCCTTCCTGGGGGCCGGGATCTGCCTGGGAGGGGACAATCTCGAAGGATGTCGAGGAACTCCTCCTCACTGAAATCGGGCCAGAGGGTCGGGGTGACGAAAATTTCGGCGTAGGCGATCTGCCATAGCAGGAAATTGCTGACCCGCATCTCTCCGCTGGTCCGGATCAGGAGATCCGGATCCGGGATCCGCCCGGTGTACAGGTGAGCGCCGAGGGTGTCCCCGGTGATCTCCTGGGGCTGCAGGACCCCGTCGCGGACCTTTTCCGCGATGCGCCGCACGGCCTGCAGGATGTCGTCCCGCCCCCCGTAGCTCAGGGCCAGGTTGAGCAGCAGGCCGTCGTTGGCCTGGGTGTAGGCCATGGTCTCGGAAAGCGCCCGGCGCACGTCCCCGGGCAGGCGCTCGACCTGGCCGATGGCGTTCAGGCGGATGTTCTTAGCCGCCAGTTCCCCGCGCTCGGTTTCGAGGAACTTTCTCAGCAGGCCCATCAGGGCGTCGATCTCGCCCTGGGGCCGCTGCCAGTTTTCGGTGGAGAACGCGTACAGGGTCAGGATCGGGATGCCCAGTTCGCGGCAGACGCGGACCACCGTCCGCACGGTCTGGGCCCCCTTTTCGTGGCCCTTGATGCGGCCCAGGAGCCGTTTCCTGGCCCAGCGGCCGTTGCCGTCCATGATGACGGCCACGTGGCAGGGGAGCCTCGCCGGGTCTAAACCCGGACGCGTTTCCCCGGGCGGCTTAGAACTCAAGGACTTCCTTTTCCTTCTCGGCGTAGATGCCGTCGATCAGCCGGATGAACTCGTCGGTGATTTTCTGGATCTCGTCCTGGGCCTTGAACGCGTCGTCCTCCGAAATCTCGCCGTCCTTCTTGAGGCCCTTGACCAGCTCGTTGGCGTCCCGCCGGATGTTGCGCACGCCGATCTTGTGGTCCTCGCACATCTTGTGGACCTGCTTGACGATCTGCTTGCGGCGCTCCGCGGTCAGGGGGGGAATGGCGATCCGGACGATCCTGCCGTCGCTCGACGGCGTCAGCCCGAGATCGGACTTCAGGATGGCCTTTTCCACATCCTTGATGACGGACACGTCCCAGGGCTGGATGGTGATCAGGCGGCTCTCGGGAACCGCCAGGGAGGCCATCTGGTTCAGGGGCGTCGGGTTGCCGTAGTAGTCCACCCGAACGTTGTCCAGGATCGACAGGGAAGCCCTTCCGGTCCGAACCCTTTTCAGTTCCGCCCGCAGGCTCGTGGCCGCCTTTTCCATACCCCCCCGGGTGTCCTCGTAAATCGCGTCAATCATGGGCGCTCACCTGATGGTTGAAAGTCAATGTCATCAGCTCCGGCGATCGCGGGCCGTATCCGCACCGGCATGGGGATCGCCGCCGGTCCCGACAGCGGCATGGGTCCGGACGGATGCCGTTTCAGCCCGGGCACGAGTTGTCGATGCGCGTACCCACCCGCTCCCCGCATACCACCTTGGCGATGTTGCCCTGCTGCTGGAGGTTGAAAACGACCAGGGGCAGGTTGTTGTCCATGGCCAGGGAGATCGCGGTCGCATCCATCACCTTGAGCTGCCGCTTCAGGACGTGCATGTAGGCGATGTCGGCTATGAACCGGGCGCCCGGGTTGACCACGGGGTCGGCGTCGTAGAGCCCGTCGACCTTGGTCGCCTTGAGCAGGACCTCGGCATGCACCTCCTGGGCCCTGAGCACCGCCGCCGTGTCGGTGGTGAAGTAGGGGTTGCCGGTGCCCGCGCCGAAAATCACCACGCGGTGCTTCTCCAGGTGGCGGATGGCCCGGCGCAGGATATACGGCTCGGCGATCTGGTGCATGGAAATGGCGGTCTGGATCCGGGTCTGGATGCCCTGCTTTTCCAGCGCGTCCTGAAGCGCCACGCTGTTGATCACCGTGGCCAGCATCCCCATGTGGTCGGCGGCGGAGCGGTCCATGCCGAAGGAACTGGCCGCAATGCCGCGGAAGATGTTCCCCCCCCCGACCACGATGGCGATCTCGACCCCCAGCTCGTGAACCGCCCGGACCTCCTCGGCCACATAGCGGATGACATCGGGGCTGATGCCGAAGCCCTGCTTTCCCATCAGGGCCTCGCCGCTCAGCTTGATCAGGATCCTCTTGTAACGGGGGGCGGCCACCTCAGGCGGCTCCCACCTCGAAGCGCGCGAAGCGCTTGATGGTGATGTTTTCGCCGATCTTGGCGATGAGCTCGTTGAGCAGGTCCTCGACGGTGATGTCCGGGTTGCGCACGTAGGGCTGGTGCATCAGGCAGCTTTCCTTGTAGAACTTTTCCATTTTTCCGGCCGCGATCTTGTCGAGGATCTTTTCCGGTTTGCCGCTTTCCAGGGCCTGGGCGCGGTAGATGTCCATCTCCCGCGCGACGATCTCCTGGGGAACTTCCTCCTTGCGGATGCTTACCGGGTTGGTGGCGGCGATGTGCATGGCGATGTTGTGCGTGAACTCCTTGAAGTCTTCGTTCTTGGCCACGAAATCGCTCTCGCAGCCGACCTCCACGAGGACGCCGATCCTGCCGCCCATGTGGATGTAGGACTGCACGGTGCCTTCCGACACCGCCCGGCCGGCGCGCTTCTGGGCCGTGGCGAGGCCCTTTTTGCGCAGAAACTCGACGGCCTTGTCCATGTCGCCGCCGGACTCGCTGAGCGCCTGCTTGCAGTCCATCATTCCGGCCCCGGTCTTTTCGCGGAGCTGTTTCACCATCGATGCGCTAACGGTTCCCATTCCTATTCTCCTGTTTCCTTTTCAGCAGCGGCGCGTCTCCTCCTGCTGGGGATATTCTCGGCCTGCCCGCCCGGATCGGCCGCATCCGGTGCGGTGCGTTTGATGATCTCCACCACCGGGCCGTCGGAGCCGTCCGAAATCACCTTGCGCTCGCCCGGCTTCAGGTCCGCGCTGTAAACGGGCACGTCCTCCTTCTCTTCTGCGCCCTTGTCGGCCGCGGCCTGCTGTTTTTCCTCGTAGCGCTGCCGGCCCTCGATGCAGGCGTCGGCCACCCGCGAAGTGATCAGGCGGATCGAGCGGATGGCGTCGTCGTTGCCGGGGATGACGTAGTTGATGTCTTCAGGGTCGCAGTTTGTGTCCACGATGGCCACGATGGGAATCCCGAGGCGGTTGCCCTCGCGCACGGCGATGGCTTCGTTTTTCGGGTCGATGATGAAAATGGCGCCCGGCAGGCGGGTCATGCTGCGGATGCCTCCCAGGTTGCCGTCGAGCTTGACCCGCTCCTTTTCCAGTTGCAGGCGCTCCTTCTTGGGGAACAGGCTGATCGACCCGTCGTTGATGATATTGTTGAGGTGGTTGAGGCGGTCGATGCTCTGTTTGATGGTCTGGAAGTTGGTCAGCATGCCGCCCAGCCAGCGGTTGTGCACGTAAAACATCTCGGACCGGTTGGCCTCCTCGTAGATGGCGTCGCGGGCCTGCTTCTTGGTGCCGACAAAGAGCACCGACTTGCCGCCGGACACGGTGTCGGTCAGAAAGTCGTAGGCCGTCTTGAACATGCGGACGGTCTTCTGCAGGTCGATGATGTAGATGCCGTTGCGCGCCCCGAAGATGTAAGGCTTCATCTTGGGGTTCCAGCGTTTCGTCTGGTGACCGAAATGCACCCCGGCTTCGAGAAATTCTTTCATGCTGATGTAGGCCATTGGGTTTCTCCTCTCGTTTGGTTTTTCCTGCGCCGCGTTCATCCCTGGCTCCGACCGCCCGCAAGCCTTCTGGGTGAGGCTCCGGGGCGGCACCGGGAGGCAGGTCCGGCCGGCGTGTGATTTGAGAACCGCTTTTGATAACAAAATTTCGATCGGGCCGCAACCTTTTTTTCCCCGGGCCAGGGCAATGGGGCCCTTAGTGCTTCGGCGCGCAATTACGAAGGCATATTTTTTAATCGAATTTATGCGTCGATGGGCTTAGGGGCCGGGCGGCCGGCGTCAGGTGCACCGCATCGACGCCACCCGCGGGCGCCCGGCGTAATCCCTGCCGACCGATATGGCCTCGTAGCGGCCGCAGCGGCCGGCGATGCGGACCACCGCCGCCTGCTGGTCGCACCCGATCTCAAGCAGCAGCCACCCGCCGGGTTTCAGGTACTCCGGCGCTTCGGCGACCAGCCGGCGGATCGGCCCGAGGCCGTCGGGCCCTCCGTCGAGGGCTTCCACTGGCTCGTAGCGCTGGATCTCGGGCTGCAGGCGCCCGATGTCGGCACTGGAGACGTAGGGCGGGTTGGAGACGATAAGGTCGAAAAGGGCCCGCCGGGGGGCAAGGGGCGTGAACCAGTCGCCGCAGACGAACGCCACGCAATCTCCCAGGGCGTGGCGGCGCGCGTTTCCCAGGGCCACGGCGGCGGCCCGCGGCGACCGGTCGCTTGCCACGTAGCGGTGCCCGGGGCACTGCGAGGCCAGCGCCAGGACCACCGCCCCCGAGCCGGTGCCCAGTTCCAGGACGCTCCTCACTCCGGTCTCCCCGGCCGCTTGCAGCCGGGTCAGGGCCGCCTCCACCAGGCACTCGGTTTCCGGCCGCGGGATGAGGACATCCGGGGTGACGTGCAGTTCCATCGACCAGAACTCCCTGGCGCCCACGATGTAGGCCACCGGCTCGCGCTTGACGCGCCGTATGACGAGGGCCTTGTAGCGCTGCAGCTCGTCAGGGTTCAGGGGCTGGTCGTAACGCAGGTAAAGATCGATGCGCCGCAGGCCCAGGGCGTGGGCCAGAAGGATCTCGCCCGCGGCCCGCGGGCTGTCGATGGCGTGGGAGTCGAAATAGGCGCGGGTCCACTCCAGGAGGCTGCGGATGGTCCACTCAGGCGCTGGATTTGCCGACCGGGTCCGCATGCTGCAGCGCCTGGCTTTGATAGTGGGTGGTCAGGGCGTCGATGATCTCGTTCAGGTAGCCCGCCAGGACGGACTCGAGCCTGTAGAGGGTCAGGCCGATGCGGTGGTCGGTGACCCGGGCCTGGGGAAAGTTGTAGGTCCGGATGCGGCCGCTGCGGTCCCCGGTCCCCACCTGGCTCTTGCGGGTCTCCGAGCGTTTCTGGTCCTGCTCCTGGGTCAGGGCGTCCAGCAGCCGGGCCCGCAGCACGCGCATGGCCTTGCTCTTGTTCTTGTGCTGGGACTTCTCGTCCTGGCAGGTCACCACCAGGCCGGTGGGCAGGTGGGTGATGCGCACGGCGGAGTCGGTGGTGTTGACCGACTGGCCGCCGGGGCCCTGGGAGCGGTACACGTCGACCTTGATTTCGGAGGGGTCGATGTGCAGTTCCACCTCCTCGGCCTCGGGCAGCACCGCCACGGTGACCGCCGAGGTGTGGATCCGGCCCTGGGCCTCGGTGACCGGCACCCGCTGGACACGGTGGATGCCGCTTTCGTACTTGAAGGCGCTGTAGGCCCCCCTGCCGTGGACCATGGAGATGACCTCCTTGAACCCCCCGACCCCCGAGGGGCTGTGGCTCAGGAGCTCCACCCGCCAGTTGCGGCCCTCTGCGTAGCGGCCGTACATCCTGAAAAGGTCCCCGGCGAACAGGGCGGCCTCCTCGCCCCCGGTCCCGGCGCGGATCTCCAGGATGACGTTCTTCGCGTCGTTGGGGTCCTTGGGCGTCAGCAGCCGCCGCAGCTCATCCTCGAGGGCCCGGCGGCGCTCGTGTAGGCGCTCCACGTCGTCCCTGGCCAGATCGGCGATCCCGGGGTCCGCCTCGCGTGTCAGTTCCAGGCTGTCGTCGAGGTCCGCCAGGGTCCGGCGGTATTCCCGCAGAACGGCGACGATCCTGCCCAGCTCCGCGTGCTCGCGGCTGACCCTCTGGAATCGCTCCCGCTCCTTGAAGATATCCGCATCGCTGAGCTGTCGTTCCAGCTCGACGAAACGGTCTTCGACCCCCTTCAGTTGCTCGAACATGGCAGGTGCGTCGTCACTTTGGCTCAGAAAAACGGGGCGGATAAGGTCGCTTCCCGCAACCGCTCACCGCCCCTGTGAAATCGACAGGTTGTCGAAGCCGCTCTGGTTGAGGATCGGAGACCTGGCCTGTCCCACGCCCATTGTCCAGGGCGGCATGGGGGTCGGCATTTCCATGGCCGGCCTGGCCTCGGCAGTGGCTGACGAGGGCGGTATCGGCGTCATCGCCGCGGCCATGATCGGCATCGACGAGCCCGACCTGGCCGCAAACCCGGGCCAGGCCAACGCACGTGCCCTGCGGCGCGAAATCCGGCGGGCGCGGACCATGACCCGCGGGGTCATCGGGGTCAACATCATGGTGGCCCTGACCCATTATCCCGACCTGGTCCGGGGGGCCATGGAAGAAGGGGTCGACATCATTTTCGCCGGCGCCGGCCTGCCCACGGACCTGCCCGCCTATCGCCCTCCCGGCAGCCCCACCCGGCTGGCGCCCATCGTGTCGTCGGCCCGCGCGGCGGAGCTGCTGTGCAGGAAATGGCTGGCCAAGCACGACTGCCTCCCCGACGCCTTCGTCGTGGAGGGCCCCAAGGCCGGCGGGCACCTCGGTTTCCAGCGCGAGCAGATCGACGACCCGGCCTTCGCCCTGGAGCGGCTGGTTCCCGCGGTGGTCGCGGCGGTGGCGCCTTTCGGCCGTCGGCGCGCCGGCGGCATCCCGGTCATCGCCGCCGGGGGGATCTACACCGGGGGCGACATCCACGACATCCTCGCCCTGGGGGCCTCCGGGGTCCAGATGGGGACCCGCTTCGTCGCCACCCACGAGTGCGACGCGGCCCCGGGCTTCAAGCAGGCATTCCTGGACGCCGCCAAGGAGGACCTGGTCATCATCAGGAGCCCGGTGGGGATGCCCGGGCGCGCCGTGCGCAACCGCTTCCTGGAAGCGGTCGAGGAGGGACGCAAGACCCCCTTCACCTGCCCCTACCACTGCGTCAAGACCTGCCGCCGGGCGGAGAGCCCCTACTGCATCGCCCTGGCCCTGGCAGCCGCCCGGAAGGGGCGGTTCAGAAACGGGTTCGCCTTTGCGGGCGAAAACGCCTACCGGGTGACCCACCTGATGTCGGTGAAGGCGCTCATCGACTCCCTGCGCGACGAGTATGCGGTTTGCACCGCCGGGAGCCCGGGCCTGGGCCTGACGGCCGCCAGCGCCTGACAAGCGCCTTGCGACCGCCCGGCAGGTATTATATTATGCCTTCCGGAAGGCAGCCGCTTCGAGGCTGCCCATGACGACGCGGGGCGGACCATGGCCATGGACATCTGGATCGTTTCGACCCTCCTGGCCGCCACCCTGGCCCTCCTGGTGACGGAGAAGCTCTCCCTGGACGTCACCGCCATCGGGGTCATCGTGGCGCTCATGCTGACCCGCGTCCTGACGCCGGCCGAGGCCGTGGCGGGCTTCGCCAACCCGGCGGTCGTCACCGTGGGGGCCATGTTCCTGGTGAGCCGCGGCATGATCCGCACCGGGGCGGTGGGGTTCATCGGCAAGCGGGTCGTGGGCTGGTCGGGGCGCAACGCGAAATCGGCCATGCTCATCGTCCTGCTGATGGTTTCCGTCGCCTCGGCCTTCATCAACAACACCCCCGTGGTGGTGCTCTTCATCCCGGTGGTGATGAGCATGTGCTGCGAGTTCGGCCTCAGCCCCTCCAAATACCTGATCCCGGTTTCCTACGCCTCGATCCTGGCCGGCACCTGCACCCTCATCGGCACCTCCACCAACATCATCGTCAGCGACCTGAGCGCCGCTTCCGGTTACGGGGAACTCGGCATGTTCGAGCTGGCCGCGGTGGGAGTCCCCATCGCCGGGCTCGGGCTGGCGTTTCTCCTGGCCGCGGCCCCCAGGCTGCTGCCCGACAGCGTCAACCCGACCTGCGAGCTGGAAGGCGGCGGCCGCAGGCGATACCTGGCCGAAGTCACGATCCCCCGGGGAAGCCGCCTCATCGGCCTGGAGCCGCGGGAGGCGTTTGCCGGGAGGCGCCCCGACCTGGAGGTCCTCGAGCTGATCCGCTATTCCCACGTCTTCTACCCCCAGCGCGACGATGTGCGCATGGCCCCCGACGACCTGCTGCTGGTCAAGGGCACGGCCAGCGACCTGGTGGCGGTGGCCGCCGGCGGCGACGTGGGGCGGCCGCCGGGAGACTCGGGCCCCGATTCCGGCCAGGAAAAGGGCGATTCGGTGGTGGTCGAGCTCATCATGCCGCCCCAGTCCTCGCTGCTGGGCCAGCGCATCCTGGAATCGGCCCTGGCCAAGGACCCGGACCTGCACATCGTCGCCGTCCAGCGCAGCGGCCTGCATTTCACCGAACGCCAGGTCCTGGACATCCAGCTGCGGGTGGGGGACATCCTCCTGCTGCGCCTGCCCTGGGAGAAGCTGGCCCAGCTGCGCGGCAACCCGGACTACATCGTGGTGGAGGACGTGCACCACGACATCGTCCAGAAGGAGAAGGCCGGCCGGGCGATCCTCATCTTTGCCGGCATCGTCGTCGCGGCCAGCACCGGGCTGGCGGACATGATGGCCTGCGCCCTGGGCGGGGCGTTTCTGATGATCCTTTCGGGCTGCCTGCAGATCCGGGACGCCTACCGCTCCCTCCAGGGAAACGTGCTGCTGCTGATCGCCGGGATGATCGCCCTGGGGGCGGCCATGGAAAAGACCGGGGCCAGCCGGGTCTATGCCGAGGCCTTCCTGTCGATGGTGGGCGGCCTGCCGCCGGTGTCCCTGGTCGGCAGCTTTCTCCTGATCACCAGCATCGGCACCCAGGTCATCAGCAACAACGCCACCGCGGTGCTGGTCCTGCCGGTGGCCATCACCACGGCGGTGCAGGTGGGAATCGACCCCAGGCCCCTGATCGTGGCCGTGTGCATCGGCGCCAGCGCGTGCTTCGCCACCCCCATCGGCTACCAGACCAACCTGCTGGTCTACGGGCCCGGCGGCTACCGCTTCGCGGACTACCTCAAGCTGGGAATCCCCCTGAACCTCCTGGTGCTGGTCATGGGAAGCCTCCTGATCCCCGTCTTCTGGCCCTTGTAGTTGCGGGTGGAGGCATAAGCTTCCCCGCATGACCGTTGCATCATATTTCAATAATTTTCAATGGATTCCATCCCTGTCCCCGGGACCCCCCCCTTGTTGTCCGCATCCCAGTGACTATATTGACCGCTCCGGGTTTCGCCGGCAAGCCGGGCAGGCTGTTGCCGCCCCGACACGTTGGAACCCTGTTTCAAACGATCCCCGCGGCAAACCCCGGTTAAGGAGAAACACCATGCCCCTGAAGACCCCCCAGAGAAACGACCGCCTGCGCAACATCGCCATCATCGCCCACGTCGACCACGGCAAGACGACCCTGGTGGACGCCATGTTCCGCCAGAGCGGCCTGTTCCGGGCCAACCAGGCGGTGGACGAGCGCCTCATGGACACCCTGGACCTGGAGCGCGAGCGCGGCATCACCATCGCGGCCAAGAACTGCTCGGTGGTCTGGGGCGGGGTGCGCATCAACATCATCGACACCCCCGGGCACGCCGATTTCGGGGGGGAGGTGGAGCGCGCCCTCTCCATGGCCGACGGCGCCCTGCTGCTGGTGGACGCCTCCGAGGGGCCGCTGCCCCAGACCCGTTTCGTGCTGAAGAAAGCGCTGGCCGCCGGCCTCAAGATCATCGTCGTCATCAACAAGATCGACCGCGCCGACGCCCGGCCGGCGGAGGTGCTGGACGAGATCTACGACCTGCTGATCGACCTGGACGCCAGCGACGACCAGCTGGAGTTCCCCCTGCTGTACGCCGTCGGCAAGGCCGGCATCGCCCTCAGGAACCTGGAGGAGAGCGGGGATTCCCTCACCCCCCTGTTCGAGACGATCCTGGCCGAGATCCCGGGCCCGGCCTGCGACCCGCTGGCACCCTTCCAGCTGCTCGTTTCCGACCTCGGCTACTCGGACTACGTGGGCCGGCTGGCGGTGGGCAAGATCTTCAACGGGACCGCCCGGTCCAGGGACGACCTGGTGTGCATCGGCAGGGACGGCCGCGCCGTGGGGCTGAAGGTCACCAAGCTCCAGATCCACACCGGCATGGGCCTGAAAGACGTCGGCGAGGTGGCGGCCGGGGACATCGCCGTGGTGGCCGGCATCGAGGACGTCCAGATCGGCGACACGATCTGCACCCGGCAGGCGCCCCTGGCGCTGCCCCGGATCCGCGTGGACGAGCCCACGGTCTCGATGAAGTTCAGCATCAACGACTCGCCCTTCGGCGGCAAGGAAGGCAAATACGTCCAGTCGAGCCGCCTGCGGGAGCGCCTCCTCAAGGAGGCCCTCATCAACGTGGCGATCCAGGTGGAGACCAGCGGGGAGCGCGACAGCGTCGTGGTCAAGGGGCGCGGCGAGTTCCAGCTGGCGATCCTGATCGAGACCATGCGGCGCGAGGGGTACGAATTCTGCGTGGGGCGCCCGGAGGTCATCCTGCGCGTCGAGGAGGGGGTGCGCCGGGAGCCCATCGAGCGCCTGATGATCGACTGCGAGGAGCAGTTCCTGGGCGTGGTGACGGAGAAGCTGTCGCTGCGCAAAGGCAAGATGACCAGCCTGGTCAACAACGGCAAGGGGCGGGTGCGGATCGAGTTCTCGGTTCCCGTGCGCACCCTGATCGGGTACCGGCAGCCGCCCTGAAAGTGGATGGATTCACCCCACCGCACACTTCAGCAGTTAGGAAAACAAACATCGGACGCATCTGTTTCCCTTTTCTCTTCAATATTTTCACGTAATGGTTGAAAATATTGAAAAGATTTTACTTATTGCAGTCAAGTGGAACTTGCTTTTGATGCCTGAAATTATATGGGAAAGCGCGGAAATCACTCAAATACGGTTTTGGCGAGAACGCGGCATAAGCTTCCGAGACCCCTGAAACGCCATGTCTTCGAGGCTTCAGTTTTGCGGGGGCTTCAGGATCATGTTGAGAACGGCCGCCCGCCCCTCATCACGAACCACACTGATGGCGCGCCTGAGGGCCGGTTTGACCTCCGAGGCCTGATCCACCCGTTCCCCGTATCCGCCGTTTGCCGTCACCAACAGTTCGTATCTGGGGGACGGCGCCAGTTCGCTCAGGGGAAAATGTTTCGTCCTCGCCGCCCACCCGTCGGGATATAGCCTGAGGTTGGACAGTCGCACGGCATTCCACAGCGCGTTGTTGAAAATCACGGTCAGGGTGGGGATTCGGAGGGCCTGGGAGACGAAGTGAGCCGGGGTCGGATTGCCGAACATGTAGCTGCCGTCGCCGAGAACGGCGATGACCAGCTTGTCCGGAGCGGCGAGCCTGGCACCCAGGGAGGCCCCCAGACCCCAGCCCAGGCCCCCTGCTGCGGAATTGCCGAACAAGGTTCCCGGGCGGTCGAAGTTCACCTGGGTGAGGTCCAGATCATATTCGTTGAAAATGATCGTATCGTCGTCCTTCACGCTGTCGATGCAGTGGGAGACCCAGAGGGGATCCAGGGGCGAGTCGTTGCGGACCGCTTCCATTGCATCGCGCCAAGCGGCCCGCTGCTGATCGTGGATGGCCCGGACGCGCGCGCGGCGCTCCAAGATCCCGTCCTCGGCCGATGCCCGGCGCGTCGCCAGGGCCTCCGTCAGCATGGGCATCCCCGCCGCGGGGTCGACCCGAAGGGCGAGATCGCACGGAAAACTGCGGATCGGATACCTGCCGTAGAGGGGATCGATCCCCATGTGGATCACCCGGCAGTCATCCGCGAGACGGTGAACGGCGGGATACCAGGGGACATCGCAGTCAATCACCAGGACGGCGTCGGCCGCCTCCAGAAAAGGCGCGGGGGAAAAGCCGACGTGCATGGGATGGCTCGTGGGAAAGCACATATAGCGCGGGTTGAAGGTTACCACCGGGATGGCGAATCCTTCGCTCAAGGCCGTAAGCTTTTCCATGTTTCCCGGGGAGCGCCCCGCAGCCGTGGTGATGATCAGGGGGGCCCGGGAGGCCGCCAGGATGTCCGCCGCAGCCTGGACAAGCTCCGGATCCGGAAAACCTCCGCCGCCCAGATGGCGCCGAGGCGGGGAGGTCATGGTGAATTCCTCATGGGCCTCGCCCAGCACTTCCCTGGGCAGCGTCAGGTAAACCGGCCCCCGGGGTTCGGCCATGGCCATTTCCAGGGCACGGTCGACCACGACCTCCATCTGCCTGAAATTCCGCAGCTCATAGTCCCATTTCACGTATTCGCGGACCATGGCGGCCTGGTCGAAGGCTTCCTGGGCCCAGTGGATGTAGATATCCCGAGAACCGGGCAGCCCCTCCTCGGTGAGGGGCGTCCGCCCGGCGGTCAGGAGGATGGGGATCTGATCGCGGGAGGCGTTGATAAGCCCGTTGACGGCGTTGCCGGTGCCCACGGTGACATGAACCATGACCGCTTGGGGCCTTCCCGTGATCTGGTAGTAGCCGTGGGCCATGGCCACGGCGACATTTTCATGGGGCACGGTCACCGGCTGGGGGATTTTTCCGCCCTGGCGGGCAAACCGCGCAAAGGCATCGATGATCGGCGCGAAGTCCGTGCCGGCGTTGGCGAAGAAGTAATCCACGCCCCGTTCGCCCAGAAGCGCCAGGTAGGCCTGGGCGGTCGTCTCCACCTGAATGGTTTTGCGTGTCATCGGTCGTCCCTCCATCAGCCCCAGACGGGGTTGCGTTTTTCCAGATAGGCCCGCCTGGCCTCCTCTGCATCCCTGCTGAAATGAGCCCGTTCCTGAAGTTTGAAATAATGCGGATATACCGTGTCATAGTCCATGTGAAACGCCTCGTTGAGGACAAACTTGCTCATCCGCATGCCCACTGAGCAGGTCTCGAGGTATTCCCGGGCTATACCATCGAGGTGGGAGAAGAAATCCTCCTCGGGAACGAGATGGTCGACCAGGCCGATCGCCAGGGCCTCTTCGCCGCGAATGTTCTTTCCGCCGTACACCAGCCGCTTGGCCCGCCCCAGGCCGATATAGGCCGGAAGTCGCCAGGGTCCCAGGCCGGGTATCAGGGACTCCTTGATCGCCGGCAGACCGATCCGGCAATTGGGCGTGCTGACGCGGATATCGCAGGCAAGCGCCAGTTGAAGCGCTCCCCCCAGGCAGTAGCCATGCAGGCCCGCAATCACAATTTTTTCCATCGTTTCGAGGGTCCGGAGAATCCGCTCCCATCGTTCGTAGTAGTCCATGCCGATTTGGCCCGCGGCATACTCCTTGAGGTCCAGCCCCGTCGAAAAGGCGCGCCCGCGACCGCGAACCACCACCACCCGGATGTCGGACTCCTCCCGAAGCGCCATGGCCACCCGATGGAACTGTGAACTCGCGGAGTTGCTCATGGCATTCAGGCTGCGCTCCCGGGTAAAGGTCACCCAGGCGAACCGGCCGTCCTTTTCCAGCCGTACGTGTTCAAATTCCATCAGTGTCTCCATGATGCCCTCACTTTCCCTTAATTTCAGCCGGTTGCACAAGCGTCAGGTGAGATGTTTCCCCCAAGGGATAGACCACACCTCCGGTGCACAGCATGCTGCGCATCCATGGCGGAAATTTCCTGTCGCATGGAAGTTTTTCGGATGGTAGTGTCCACGGAGGACCTTCGTGAGATCAGCCTTGCGACCGCCTTCGTTATCGCGATTCTCCGCCAGCCGTGCTTCTTCGATGCCGAGTTTGCGGATTTGACGCCTTCGGCCAAAAAAAAAGTGCCTCCAGGCTCCGCCGCCCAGAGGCACTCACAAAAGCTTCCGGCTGAGTTTCGGCGGCCTGGCGGTCTTTGCCGGTTAGGGCGGAAGATCCATGGCTTTGCGTCGCCGTCTTTCGACGGGTTTGCCTTTTCGTCCCTCTAAAATCTTTCTTTTAGGCCCCTATCACAATAACGAGCCGGTTGCAACCCTTGTCCCCCCCCAGGCCCATTGCACGGCGACCATTCCTGCAGAATGTCCCGCAGGGCGGCAACGCCCGCCGTGCCATGCACCGGCATGATGTCAGTATACAGCACGATTCATGCCATGCCATCCGAGGGGGCAGCCCCGTGTCCGCAACGACCCCTGTTTCAAGCAACCGGCCGACATGTTGTAAAATATAAGCACGGCAACGGGCGCCGGGCCAGGCTCTGCACCCGCCGCGCCGGGGGGAGGGGTGACATTTTTTGTCAGAGGACTGCCGAAATTGGGGGGGGTTCTCGTTTCCGCGGCCGGCCGGCCGGCCGGCGGGATCACACCCTGAGCCTTTCCGATGTCAGCGCCCAGGCGACGGCGATGCCCGTCAGGAACCCGGCCGCCAGGTTCGTGGCAAGGGTGATGCCCAGAATGAGGATCGGCACGAACATCTCCTTGCGTGTGTGCAGGTCCAGGAGGGTGAGGGTCAGCTGCGCCCCGGCGAAAATCAGCAGGGTCCCCAGGGCGGACATGGGGAGCAGGTAGATGACGCCCATGATGCGTTCGCCCAGGAACAGGGCCATAACGACGAAGACGGCGCCGATGATCAGGTTGGAGCCCCCCGTTCGCGCCCCGAAGCGGTAGCGGGAAGCCAGGCCGCCGGCGCCGTGGCACATGGGCATGCCCCCCAGAAAAAAGGCCGCCAGGTTGCCGAGGGCCATGCTGATGCACAGCGCCTTGTAGGTCACGCGCCTCCCGTCGACCGGGAAATACTGAATCGAGAGGTCGGCGTTGGCCATCACGGCGTTTCCCAGCGTCATGGGGATCTGCGGCAGCACCAGCACCAGGAGGGCGAACGTGAAATCTGCGCCCGAGGGCAGGCCGAAGGGCAGCAGCCTGGGCAGGTGCAGCCCGGGGTCCAGAAGCTCCAGGCCCTCGCGCGTCCCGAGGGCGATGCCGGTGACAAGGCCCGCGCCGACGACGACGATGGCCGCCGGCAGGCGCCTGTTTTCCAGCAGCAGGAGGGTGAGCAGGCCCAGTATCCCGCCCATCAGCAGCCCGAGGGGCACCGGGCCGATCGCCTGGACCGTCAGGTAGGGTTCCGCCGCGCGGCGCAGGGCCTGGAAGGCGGAGTTGCCCAGCATCAGCTTCACGCCCTGGGACACCAGCAGCACGCCGGTGGAGAGCTGCACCCCGCGGACAACGGGTTTTGGAATGTAACGGCTGATGCGGGTGATGACGCCGGTGGCGCCGATGAGAAGCAGGAATGCGAAAAGCCAGAGGCTCGCGGCCTGGATCTGGACGGCCCCGATGCCGGTGGCGATGGCGTAGGCCCCGATGACTTTCATGGGCTCCACGGGGCAGGTGACCCTGAAGTACAGGCCCGAAAAGATGTAGTACAGGCCGACCCCCAGGAACAGGCCCATGGGGTTGAGGCCGTTGATCAGAATCATGCCGATGGCCAGGGGCAGGATCGTTCCCAGGTCCCCCAGGGACCCCGCCAGTTCCATGCGGTTGAAACGGTAGGCCTCCCTCCAGCCCGGTTCAGCCCGGCCGGTTTCCCGATGCTCACCCATGCCCATTTTCTCCCCGAAAAAGCCGCCTGTTCACACAACATTACGATTAATTTAATTTTCGTGCTAATACTTCGCGACCGAAAATTTGTCAACGACCGTGCGCGCCGGTGCGCAGATTCTTCTTGACGGCGCGGCATTTATTTGCTATCGATCAATTGAATTATTAATCAATTAATATATTGATTACTTGAAAAGGATGCCATGAAACACCCCAACCGCGCGTTCAAGGAGGCGATCTACGAGCAGTTCGCACGCATCGGAAAGGCGGTGTCCAGCCCCAGGCGCCTGGAACTATTGGACCTTCTCTGCCAGGGGGAGAAAACCGTCGACACCCTTGCCCGGGAGACCGGTCTCAGCCTGGCCAACGCCTCCCAGCATCTCCAGGTCCTGCGGGCGGCCCGCCTGGTCGAAGGGGAAAAAGAGGGCCTGCACGTCCGCTACCGCCTCGCCGACGAGAGGGTCTGCCAGTTCTTCCGTTCCATGCGGGTGCTGGCGGAACACCGCCTGGCCGAAGTGGAGCTCATCAACCGCCGCTTCCTGGCAGGCCGCGAGGGGATGGAGCCGGTCGACCGCGATGGCCTCCTGAAGCGGGTCCGCGAGGGAAGCGTGACGGTCCTGGATGTGCGCCCGGCAGAGGAGTACGACGCCGGCCATGTTGCCGGAGCCATCTCCCTGCCGCTCAAGCAACTGCAGATGCACCTGTCCGACCTTCCCCGGGACCAGGAGGTGGTGGCCTACTGCCGGGGCCCCTACTGCATCCTGTCGGTCCAGGCCGTCGAAATGCTGCGCGCCAGGGGCTTCAGGGCCGTGCGCATCGAGGAGGGGATCCAGGATTTCCGCGCCATGGGGTTCCCCATCGCGGTGGGCGCCGGTCATCAGGGGCCGCCCTCAACTCATTCGCCGGCGAGAAGGTCCTCGCGCGGCACGAGGTAGGGCTTGGCAACCGTTCCCTGCAGGGCCCCCATGAGCAGGCCGGAACCGGTGTGGGCCGCGGTCTGAATGGGATGCCAGGGGCGCTGGGGCAGAAAGCGGAAATGGTTTGCGCCGCGGCCAAGGGCCCGGCCGAGCAGGTCCAGAGCCTCCTTCTTGGCGTCGGCCCGCTGTTGCGGGTCCGAGCCGCAGTCGCGCAGCAGGCGGTAGGCCCTGACGGCGTGGTAGACGTAGTGCGGGCCCTTCTTGCGCCCCTCGATTTTCCACCCCCGCACCTGGGCCACCCCGGTGAGAAGCTTCACCAGCACGTCGAGGCTCAGGTCCTGGCAGGAAAAGAACCTCCGCGTCCGGCCGCCCTGGCTGTAGAAGCGCCGGCAGGGCTGCACGCACCTCCCCCGCAGGCCGCTTTTGCCTCCCAGGTAGCTGCTCCAGTAACAACGCCCGGAAACGCCGTAGCAGAGCGCTCCGTGCACGAACACCTCCAACCCGAGGCCGTCCGGGCAGGCCCGGGCCATCGCCTTGATCTCGTCGACGCTCAGTTCCCTCGGCACCACCACCCGCTGAACGCCCAGGCCGGCCGCGGCCACCTGCAGGCCGGCCGGGAAGCTCACGTTGGCCAGGGTGGACAGGTGGATCTCCCCTTCGAAACCGACCTGCCGGGCCAGGGCGACGAGGGAAAGGTCCTGGACGATGAGGGCTTCGGGACGCACGTGGCGTTTCAGGTCGCGAAGCAGGCCCCCGGCCTCGTCCAGTTCACCGGGTTTGACCAGCGTGTTGAAAGCGACGTAGACTTTCGACCCTTGCCGGCGGGCGCTGCGCGCCAGAGCGGACAGCTCCTGGAGGGTCAGGTTCTGGGCGGCCATGCGGGCCGAAAAACGCTTCAGCCCGCAGTAGACGGCATCGGCACCGGCGGCCAGGGCGGCCAGAAACGCCTCCTGGCTGCCGGCGGGGGCCAGGATTTCCGGCCGGCCGGCGGCCTGGGGGGCTTTGGGGGTGTCGGGCATGGCATCGATCGAATCGCTTCGGGTGCACTTGTGGTGAAGGATAATCATTGCGGCCGGTTTGACAACGGAGCCCCGGCCCCATCGCCGGCCGGCGCGCACCCTCCCGGGAGCAAGCCGCGGCGCTCGCGTTCGGCTTGACAAGGGATAGCGCTTCGGTTAACGTGACCCGTCCACCGACCGAAATGCCCGAGCGACTATGCCCATGATTCTCGCCATAGGGGAAGACCCCCAGTGGACGGCCGACTTGCAGCGCGCTGTGGAAAACAGCCACCAGGTCCGCTTCTGGCCCAACGGGCAGCCGATTTCCTCGGTGCTTTGCAAAAGGCACTTCGAAATCATTCTCCTCAGCCTTCAGCTCAAGAGCACCGGCAGCTTCAACCTCCTGAAACGGATACGGCTCACCCACCCCCACACGCCGATCCTGGCCCTCAGCGAGGTCGAGAAGCCGAGCCTGGTGGCCAAGGCCATGAAGGGGGGGGTTTTCGACTTCATCGCCAGGCCTTTCACCCGCGAGAAAATGCTCCTGGCCATCGACCGCGCCCTTGAAGACCGCCGGCTGCGAAACGAGATCGACTACCTGCGCCGGGAGCAGGACATCCTCTACGACTTCAACCGGATCATCGCCCACAGCCCGGCCATGCGTCAGACCATCCTGACCTTAAAAAAAATCAGCAGGACCGACGCCCCCATCCTGGTGACCGGGGAACCCGGGACCGGCAAGAGCTTCCTGTCGGGCGCGGTCCACTTCAACAGCATGCGCAAAGCCAAGCCCTTCGTCAAGGTCAACTGTGCCAACAGGCCCGAGAACCTGATGGAAAGCGAGCTCTTCGGCCACGAGAAGGGGGCCTTCACCGGCGCCGACAAGGCACGTGTCGGTCGCCTCGAACAGGCGGCGGGCGGGACGGTTTTCCTCAACGAGGTCGGAGAGCTGAGCGCGGCCCTCCAGGCCAAGGTTCTTCGGGTGCTGGAAGAGCGGGCTTTCGAACGCCTGGGGGGGAACCAGACGATCCCCTGCGACGTGCGCATCATCGCCGCCACCCACCAGACGCCCGCAGCGCTGGCCGCCGGAGGCTCGCTCGGGGCAGGCCTGTATCGCCGCCTCGACGCCCTGCGGGTCGACCTGCCGCCCCTGCGCGAACGCAAAGAGTGCATCGTGCCGCTGGCCATGCACCTGCTGGAGACCGCCTGCCGCCGGCTGCGCCTCGGGGGCCGGATTCGCGGGTTCACGCAGGAAGCGCTGCGGCAGTTCAAAGCCTACGCCTGGCCGGGAAACATCCGCCAGCTCGCCAACACCATCGAGCGGGCCGTGATCCTGGAGGAGACCGACCTCATCCGGCCGGAGAACATCATGCTGCCCGACCCGGCCGGCCACCCCCGCTCCCAGGACCCGGCCGCCGACACCCCCATGCGCTCCCTGCTGCTGCAGGAAAAGGAAACCATCGTCCAGGCGCTGGAAGAGAGCCTCTGGGTTCAGAAAGACGCCGCACGCCTGCTGGACATCAGCGCCAGGGCCCTCAACTACAAGATCAAACGGCTCGGGATCACCCACCCCCGCTGGCGCAGGAATGTCTAGCGGGGCCGCCGCCGCTCCTGACCATGCCCAAACTGTTTGTCAACATGTCCGCCGAGCAGGCCAACCTGTGCGCCCTGGTGCTCTCGTCGTCCGGCATCCCCTACACCACCACTGAAGCGGGCCAGGGTTGGGAGGTATGGGTCAAGGACGGGGACGTCGAGCCGGCTCTGGAAGCCATCCGGCGCTACTTTCGGGAGAATCCCGAAAACGCCCCCGGGGGAACCCCGCCACCGCCGCGCGCCGTCAAAACCGCCACGGGCCTGCTGGCCGCCGGGCTGCTGGCGCTTGTCTACGCCGCCGTCGGCGCCCACCGGGCCGAGGCGGTCTTCGTGGAGAAATTCGCGGCCTCGGCGGACCGCATTCTCGCGGGCGAATACTATCGCGTGCTGACCGCACTGATGCTGCACAGCGACATGACCCACCTGGCCGGCAACATGGTCGGGCTGGCCCTGTTCGGCACGGCGGTCTGCTCCGCCGTGAGGCCGGGGCCGGGGTGGCTCATGATTCTGCTGGCCGGCATCATCGGAAACGCGGGCAACGCCGCCCTGTATCGGGGCGGGCATGTCTCGCTGGGAGCCTCGACGGCCGTGTTCGGCGCGGTCGGCATCCTGTGCGCGCTCCAGTTCTGGCGCCGCCTCCATGGTTCCGGGGAGCGGAGCAGGGCCTGGCTGCCCCTGGCCGGGGGCCTGGCCTTCCTGGCGCTTCTGGGCGGCGGGGGGCACCGGGTCGATCTCATGGCCCACCTGCTGGGTCTCGGCGCCGGGCTTCTGCTCGGCTTCGCTTACAACTTCTGGGTGCCGGCGCCCCTGTCGCGTCGGGGTCAGGCCGCCTGCTGGGCCCTGACCGCCGGCCTGCTGGCGGCCGGATGGCTTCGAATCGGATGATGCCGCTGAGTTGGCGCGGAGGCGAGGGGTGCGCGGCACCGCGGGCAGCCTCGGGTGCGATAAGCCCCGCGGCACTCCAGCGGCAACTCAGAAGGAAAGGGAGCACGATGAAAACCGAGGACGGGGGTGCCCGCCAAGAGGCCGAAAAGCGTCTGGTCCGATTGAACAAATGCTTCGTGGAACAGATTCTTCCGGAGATATTCGCCGTGGAGGGGGACCTCAGCCGGGCCGGGTACTGGAACGAGGTGAAGGTCGCGCGGAGGGATGCATCGAGTTCCGGGAAGCCTGACATCAAGGAGGTCTCTTTCCGTTTTTTTCCAGAGAAGACCTCCGCCCTCTCCTACCATGCGGATGCGGGCAGGCGCGTCTACCGTGCGGACATCCGCGCCAGCGGCGACCTGCGCAAGGTCAGCTTCTCCATCCGCTTTCCCCTGCGCCTGGCCCCTCTGGCCGAGATCGAGGACTTCACCCTCAAGGTAGAGGAAATCGACAAGCAGACGGTTGACGATTTCCTGGAACGATTCGTCAAGGGCGCCATCGAGGCGTACACGTCCGACCGCCTGCTGAGCTAACCGCCCCGGGGCGCGGTCACAGGCCGGCCTCGCGGTCAGCTGCGTCTTTCAGGCTTGCCTCGGTGACGATCCCGGTATCGGTTCAGCGGTAGGTGATCAGGCGCGCGTCGCGGCAGGCTTCCAGGTGGGCCACCGAGTTGAAGGAGGACAGGCCGATGCACTTCCGGCGGTTGTAACGGAAGACCGACACGGCGCTGTTGAAAACCGCCCAGGAAACCCCCACGGCGTGAGCGTCCGACAACCCCAACGCCTTCTGCATGACCGCCGACAGGGTTCCCGCGGATGTGAAGACCGCGACCCGCGCGCCGGCGCCGCAGGCATCCATGACCTGCCGGACCCCCCGGCCCACGCGCTGCGTGAATTGCGTCCAGGTCTCGGCCACCGGCCGGCGGTTTCGTCCGTCCACCCAGCGGGTGACCATCTCCGCATAGATTTCCTGGAACTCCTTGGGGTCGGTCAATATCCGCGGCATCCGTTTCGAAAGGCCCGGATCCTCCTCGATCAGGTCGGCGAGCAGGGCCTTGAAAACCCCGCCCGAGTCGTACTCGTCGAAGTCCCCCAGGACCTGGGCGCCTTTTTTCACCACCAAGGATATCGGCAAGGGGAGCGGGATGGGTTTGGCCGTGGTCCTCGGCCTGGTCGAGGAGCACCGCGGCGGCATCCGGGTCTTCAGCCGCGCCGGTGCCGGCACGTCGGTGGAGTGCTGTTTCCCCCTGGTTGGAGAAGCCGCCCCGGAGGTGCGCGCAGGCGCGGGGCCCGTGCCGGGGGGGGAGGCGGGCGTCCCGCAGCGCGAGGGGGTCGGCGGCGCTCACTCGCCGTAGTAGTCGCGATACCAGGCGACGAACCTTTCGATTCCCGTCCGAAGGGGCGTGGCCGGCGAGAATCCGACCGCCTGCTCCAGGTCCGCCACATCGGCGCAGGTGGCCACGACGTCGCCGGGCTGGAGGTCGCGCAATTGCCTGCGGGCCTTCACCCCCAGCACCGACTCCAGGGTTTCGATGAACGCTTCCAGTGTCACCGGGCTTTGGTTGCCGATGTTGTAGAGCCGGTAAGGGGCGTAGGAACTCCCGGGGTCGGGCCGGGCGCCGTCCCAGAGGGGGTTCGCACAGGGGGGGGCGGCCATCACCCGCACGACCCCCTCGATGATGTCGTCGATGTAGGTGAAATCGCGCTGCATCTTCCCGTGGTTGAACACCTGGATCGGCTCCCCGGCCAGGATGGCCCGCGTGAAGAGGAAAAGGGCCATGTCGGGCCGGCCCCAGGGCCCGTAGACGGTGAAAAAGCGCAGCCCCGTGCAGGCCAGGCCATAGAGGTGGCTGTAAGCGTGGGCCATCAGCTCGTTGGACTTCTTGCTGGCGGCGTAAAGGGAAACGGGGTGGTCGACGTTGTGGTGGACCGAGAAGGGCAGGCGCGTGTTGGCACCGTAAACCGAACTGGAGGAGGCGAACACCAGGTGTCCGACATGGGCCTTGCGGCAGCATTCCAGAACGTTGGCGAACCCGACGAGGTTGGCCTGGACGTAGGCATGCGGGTTTTCGAGGGAATAACGCACGCCGGCCTGGGCGGCGAGGTTCACCACGACCTCGAACCCGCCGCGGTCGAAAAGGGCCTCCAGGGCGCCCCCGTCGGCGAGGTCGATGCGCTCGAAGGCAAAGCCGGCCTGGGGGGTCAGCCGCGCCAGGCGCGCCCGCTTGAGCGCCACGTCGTAGTAGTCGTTGAGGTTGTCGACCCCGATCACCGTGCGGCCGTCGGCGAGCAGGCGCCTGCAGAGGTGATAGCCGATGAACCCGGCGGCGCCGGTGACCAGGACAGTGCGTTTCCGGATTGCCATGTCGCCTTTCGTCGCGCAGACACGCCCATAAGGCGGCTGCAGGAGAGCTTCGCGTCAGATTCCAATGAAGCGTGAAAAGCCCCCGCCGTCGCCGGAGGTCGCCACGGCGAAGGCTTTTCACGGTGTCGTGTCAGCTGCGGGTGTGCCAACGGATCGTTTCCTCGAGACCCTCGCGCAGCGAAAACCGCGACCTGAACCCGAGGCCGGCGGCCGCGTGCCGGGTCGCGGCGCGGGAGGCATGGACATCCCCGGCCCGCGGGGGAAGCCTCCGGGGAACCGCCGCGGATCCGGACAGATCCGCGATCAGCTGCCACAGGCGGTCGATGCGCACGCCCTCGCCGGTCCCGACATTGAACAGGCTGCCGGCCGCCGGGGGGGAGGCGGCGGCCAGCAGGTTGGCCCGCACCACGTCGGCGACGAACACGAAGTCCCGGGACTGGCTGCCGTCCCCGTGGATCGCCGGCGCCTCGCCGGCCAGGGCGCGGCGGATGAAGATGGAGATGACGCCCGAGTACGGGGAGGAGGGGTCCTGGCGCGGGCCGTAGACGTTGAAATACCTCAGGCAGACGGTTTCCAGGCCGTAGAGCCGGTGAAAGAGCCGGGCATACAGCTCGTTGCACAGCTTCTGGACGGCATAGGGGCTCGACGGGGCCGGCGGCAGGTTCTCGTGCTTGGGCAGGTCGGGGTCGTCGCCGTAGACCGCGCAGGAACTCGCCAGGACCACGCGCCGGACCCCCAGGCGGCGGGCGGCGTCCAGAACCCCCAGGGTCCCCGCCTCGTTGACCGAGGCGCTGCCGACCGGGTCCTGCACGCTGCCGGGAACCGATACCACCGCCGCCTGGTGAAAAATGACCTCGGCCCCCCCGGCCGCCTGCGCCAGGGCCCCCTCGTCGCGGATATCGGCCTGGACGAACCCGATGCGGTCGTCCAGCTGCGCGAGGTTGGCGAGGCTCCCGGTGGACAGGTTGTCCAAGACCGTGACGCGGCAGCCCCGGGCCGCCAGGGCGTCCACCAGGTGGGAACCGATGAAACCAGCGCCGCCCGTGACCAGGGCGCGTTGAAAGGGCAGGTCGGGCATTGCACGTTCCTGTCGAATCCTTATCATGGGAGGGCGACCGATGGGCGCCTATTGCCCTTTCAGGCCGATTTCCCCGGCCACCTCGCGCATCCACAGGATGGTGTCGGTGATCAGGTCGCCGAGTTCCATTCCCAGCATCTCACAGCCCCTCTGGATGACGGCGCGGTCCACGCCGGCGGCAAAACGCTTGTCCTTCCATTTCTTCTTGACCGACTTGGCATCCATGTCCATGATGCTCCTGGAGGGCCGCACCAGGGCGCTGGTGACCACCAGCCCGGTCAACTCGTCCACGGCGTAGAGCACTTTTTCGAGTTCCGACCTCGGCTCCACGACCGAGCAGATGCCCCAGCCGTGGCTGACCACCGCGCGGACATACTCCTCGGGCCACCCTTCGCGCCTGAGGATTTCCTCGGTCTTGCGGCAGTGCTGGTCCGGGAAGCGCTCGTAGTCCAGGTCATGGATCAGGCCGATGACGCCCCACTTGTCCTCGTCCTGCCCCCGTTTGCGGGCGAAATGGCGCATGACCGCTTCGACCGCCAGGGCGTGCTTGATCAGGCTCTCGCTCTGGTTGTACTCGGTCAGCAGGCGGTAGGCCGCCTGCCGGTCGGGGGTGCCTGAGGGCATGTCGACTGCCTCCTTCCCTTGCGTTGCGGGCGTTGACCTCCCGGCGGCCAGGGTCAACGCGCGGCCCTGATTTTTTCCATGATCTCGCCGGCTTCCACCAGGATGCCCTCGGACACGTAGACCACGTCGCCGCCGCTTTCATTAACGAACTTGGTGAGCACGGCCGTGTCCATGACCCAGACCGTGCCCCCGCCCTTTGTTTTGAGCCGATAAAACCCTTTCCAGACGCGGTTTCCGAGGAACTCGTCCCTGCGCTCCCGCGCGACCCTCTTTTTCGTCACGGTCCGGCAGGCGAGGCCGTCCCGCTCCTCGAAACAGTTGACGATCCTGTCCCCGGCGAGATTGGCGAAGCCGATCCGGCCGATTTCCTCGCACGAGTAGCCCAGCAGGTCGATGACCCGCGGGCCGATGTAGATCTGGCGGATTTCGGCCCGGCCGGAATGCCACACGCTGATGTAGGGGACTTCCGGGGTGTCGTTGACCAGGTCGGCCAGCATCAGTACCGCCATTTTCCCGGCCAGCATCTCGAGGATCTCCGCGTCGATGCCTGCGCACAGGCGCGCCAGTTCCCCGTCGATCCGGTCTCGAAAGCATTCCACGGCCGCGGCCGCAGCGGCGCGGACGGTTTCCGGGCTTTCCGGTCCCAGCATGGATCCTTACCTCCTCACGATGCCGGCGGCGGGGGTTTGCCGCCCACGTCGATGCCCGCGCCCTCGAGCCGGCGGATCACGTGGTCGTGGTGCGAGCCCTGCCAGTAGATCCGTCCGCAGCCCGGGCACCGCTTGAAGCGGTGGTAATAGATTCTGGTCTTGGGCTCGAGTTCCTCGAGGATGTCCGCCTTGTCCACCCGGACCAGCCCGTGGTTGCAGCGCAGGCAGCGCGAGAACAGGCGGTAAGGGCCGTGGATACCGAAAAAGGCGACCACCTCCCGCAGCTGGTCGTCCGGCAGGACGGCGCGCACCAGGCGGCCGAAGCGGATCCCGCGGCGCTTGAGCATTTCGACGTCCTTGCTGAGGACCGTGCGCCCCTGCGCCTCTGCGCAGTCCACGATCCGCCGGTCGTCCCAGCCCGGGGCGTACGCCGTGTCGAGGCCCAGGGTGCGCAGCAGGACTGCCAGCCTGCCCACGTTTTCATCCGCGACGAAGCAAAGGCGTTCGAGCGGCTCGGGCTGCAGCAGGGTCCGGCGGGTGACGTCCAGGGGCGCGACCACCGCCTCCACGGCGATACGGCTTCCCTCGGCGGGGATGTGGCTCCAGCCCACCGGCTGCCCGTCCGCCTCGATCCGGCCGACTTCCGTGTGGGGAACCCCCAGGGCCTCGACCACGTTCTTGATGGACGCCTTGAACTGCAGGCGGTGGTCGATGGCGCGGCCCCGATGGCGGGCCGGGAGCAGGAAGTGGAGCGCCTCGGAAAAATCGATTCGAAAGCGCCGCGTCGCCGCCCAGTCCTGCCCCGTCATGCCGTTTCCGGCTCCATGCTTCCTAAATAAGCCCCCCGGGCCAAAAAGGCAATCCGAAATGTGGCATTGACAGGGCGGTGCGAATCCACTACTGGACCCCATGGCCTATCTCCTCCTGACCCTCACCGCCCTTTTCTGGTCCGGCAACTTCGTCCTGGCACGGGGGATCCACGAGATGATCCCGCCGGTTTCCCTCGCCTTCTGGCGCTGGTTCGGGGCCCTGGTCATCCTGCTGCCCTTCACGGCCAGGACCCTGCTGGCGCAGAGGTCCGTCATCCGCCGCCACTGGCGGGTGCTCTGCCTGCTGGCTTTCCTGTCGGTGACCAGCTTCAACACCCTCATCTACCTTGCCTTGAACGCCACCTTCGTGGTCAACACCGTCCTGGTGAACTCCATGACCCCGGTTTTCATCGTCCTGGTCGCGCGGATAGGCTTCGGGGAACGGATCCTCCCGCGCCGGGCTCTTGGGGTGGCGGCATCCCTGGCCGGGCTGGTCTGGATCATCAGCCGCGGCGACCCGGGCCGCCTGTTCGCCCTGGACTACTCCCACGGCGACCTCTGGACCCTCACCGCGGCCCTGTTCTGGGCCCTTTACACCGTGCTGCTGCGGTGGCGCCCCCCGGACCTGGACCCCATCGCCTTCCTGACGGCGATCATCCTGATAGGGCTCGTCCCCCTGTCGCTGCTCTACGCCTGGGAAGTCGCCGCGGTCGGCGGGTTCGAACTCAGCGCCGCGGCTGCCGCCAGCCTCGTCTACGTCGCCCTCTTCCCCTCGGTGCTGGCCTACATTTTCTCAGGCGCTCCCAGACCTCCTCCGGCGCGGCCGGCGCCACCGGGAGGCCGCACTGCCGGCAGTGCAGCCGGCCCATCCGGGCGAAGAGGAGCTTGACGTAGTCGGTGATCTCGGTCATGGTGCCGACCGTGGAGCGCGATGTGCGCACCGGGTCCTTGCGGTCGATGGCGATGGCGGGGGGGATCCCGTCGATGCGCCCCACCCGCGGCCGGTCCATGCGGTCCATGAACTGGCGCGCGTAGGGCGAGAACGTCTCCACGTAGCGCCGCTGGCCCTCGGCGTAAAGGGTGTCGAAGGCCAGGGAGGACTTGCCCGAGCCCGACACCCCCGTGATCACGGTGAAGCGGTCGAGGGGGATGTCCAGGTCGAGGTTCTTGAGGTTGTTCTGCCGGGCGCCCCGGACCCGGATCGCCAGTATCGGTGCGCGGTGTGCCATGCCTTCGCCCTTTGCGGGAAACGCCTCCCCGCGAGGAGAGGCGGTATTGGAAAGCGGTGCCTGGGAACAGGAAGCAGTGGGCATGAAATGGAAAACGGAGAAGCGGAAATCGGGAAAATAAGCATGAAAGCGGCGAGGTAAAGCGGCACCTTTATGGGGGACGTTGTTGACTATTGATATTTTTCATTCCTTTGCCCGCAGCTTGATCCTCGCCACCGCCGAAGTCGAGACCCCCAGCAGCCTTGCGGCCTCGGCAAAGGAACACCCGAGTTCATCGGTCAACCGGCACGCCAACTCCCGCCGGGCCTTCGACACCTGCCGCTGCCGGCTGCCGCCGGCAAGCGCCATCACGCTGATCCCGGCCTCCCGGCAATGGTCCTCCACCGTTTGGGTCGCCGACTGCTGGCGGCCGAGGTCCGCCAGCCGAAATTTGTCCTCCGGCTTGGCCTGCTCGAGAATCCGGCTGACAAACTCCCCGCCTCCGAGGATGCGCTCATCGTATCTTTCGCGCCTCCCGATTCGTCGGAGCGCCGTTACCTCGGACCAACCACCGGCCGAGCGCACCAGGCCGCCGCCGACCAGCCGGGGCTGCCGGCCCAAGGCCACTCCCTTCTGGACGAATTGCCGATAGGATCGCCGCGCTTGTTTCTGGCTTTCACCGAACCATTTCAAGACGAAGCCGGTCTCCTGCCACCCGCAGGCGCGATGCCCCATGAGGGCGGCGTGCCCGGACCAGGGATGGCGGTCCAATCTGGAAAGGGAATCCACGTTTCCCGCCCTAAGAGGGTTCAGGTGAATGTAGCGCACGAGTTCCTTGAAATACGTGTCTTCCTCCACCACGATGGACTTGTAGCGGTTCTGGAAAAGGTGCCCATGACGCCCGTGCCTCAGGTTGTAAACCACCGCGTAGCCGGTCAGCAGCTTGCGCATGAAGGCCGAGATGCCGGCCGGGCCGCTTCGCAAGAGCATGTGCGCGTGGTTGGCCATCAGCGCCCAGGCATATACCGGTGTCTGCAGGTCCCCGGAAAGGCGCCCCATCCGGTCCACGAAAGCCTGGCGATCGACATCGTCTTTCGCGATGGCCTTCTTTTCTATGCCCCTCACCATCACATGGTGCAGGGTGCCCGGGGAATCCAATCGCGGTCCTCTCGGCATAACGCCTCCCGTCTTCTCGAGTCGCATCGCTGGAGGCCTCTTTAGTTCACTTTATCAATCTTGTCAACAACGTCCCCTTCAAAACACGAAGAGGGTCTTGACCCCCAAGCGCTCGGAATTGAACCGGATCCACCGTTCATAGCCGTGGCCCTCGTCGCCCGAGGCATGGGAGATGACCAGGCGGGCCTCGATGCCGAGCCGGCTTACCAGCTCGACGGCGTTTTTGATCCCCTTGCGCCGGACCGCGCGGGTCGGCTGGAGAAAAAAAGCCTCTTCCAGAAAAATCGAGGTGGTGGGCGATGGTCGGCAGGCCGGTTTCGGCGATGACCTCCGTCAGCGCCAGGCCGAGGGGGATGTTGAGGGGGATGGTCAGCGAATTTTCCGCAACCAGGAGGTCGATGTTGAATTTGTGGAGGAAATCGTATAGCAGGTCTTTCAGGCGCTCCTTGACGACGATAAAACCGATGTGATGGATTCTTTCAGAAGGGATGTAAATCGGCGCCTCCATGACGCAAGGCCGCAGCCGTTGTCCCTGGACTTATCGTTGTCGCTGCTGTCATCTGTAATCGTCCCGCATCGCATGGGGTCCGGCATGCGTTCCATCCTCACGAGAATTTACGGCCAGCAGAGGGGCGCCGCCGCGTTCGCACGCCTGAAAACCGTTTTGGATTCCGCTGCCCCGGCAGAGCCGGCCGCGCGCTCCGAGCTGTTTTCACAGGCGGATGCCATCCTCGTCACCTACGGCGACAGCCTGCTGAGGGAGGGGCAGCCGCCCCTGCAGACCCTGCACCGCTTTGCGCAATCCCACCTGGCGGGGGCGTTTTCCGGGATCCACATCCTGCCGTTCTTCCCCTACTCTTCGGACGACGGGTTTGCCGTGACCGACTTTTTCGCCGTCAGGCCCGACTTGGGCACCTGGGAGGACATTCGTGCCGTCGGTTCGGACTATTGCCTCATGGTCGACCTGGTCGCCAACCATGTTTCCGCCCGCAGCCCCTGGTTCAGCCGCTACCTGGCGGAAGAGGAAGGATTCGCCGACCTGGCGGTCGAGGTCGACCCTGCCGCCGACCTCTCGGCCGTGGTCCGCCCCCGGGCCCTTCCGCTGCTGACCGCGTTCGAAAAACCAGGCGGAAAGCGGGTTCACCTCTGGACGACCTTCGGCCCGGACCAGGTCGACCTCAACTACGAAAGCCTCGACGTCCTCGAACGCATGGTGCGCGCCCTGCTCTTCTATGTCTCCCAAGGGGCGCGAATCATCCGCCTGGACGCCGTCGCCTACCTGTGGAAGCGGGTCGGCACGACCTGCGTCCATCTGCCCGAAACCCACGAACTGGTGCGCCTCTTCCGCAGGATTCTCGACCTGGCGGCGCCCGGCGCGATCCTGATCACCGAAACCAACGTCCCCCACACCGAAAACATCCGTTATTTCGGCAGCGCCCGCGACGAGGCCCACATGGTCTATAACTTCACCCTGCCGCCGCTGCTGCTGCACCTGCCGCCAGGACCAGGTAGGCGTTGGCTACCGAGGACACCAGCATGATCTCGGCGCTGCGGCGTGCCTGGGCCGTGGCCAGATACTCCTCGAGGGCGCGGTCCTTCAGGCTGCGGATACGGCCGAAGAAGTCGATCTCCCACGCGCCGACCCCCAGGTTGACATCGTAGCGCTCGTTGGTCCTGGCCTTTCCGTCGGAGGAGAGATCCGCGGGCACGCGCTCTTTTCTTCCCGCAGCGACGGCATCGACCACCGGGAACAGCTCCGCCCGTTGAATGCCGTAGAGGGCGCGCGCCCTCTGGACGTTCATGGCCGTGATCCGCAGGTCGCGGTTGTTCGCCAGGGCGATGGCGATGACCTTGCGCAGGCGTTCGTCGCCGATGAAATCCCTCCAGGCGGGCGTCCTGGCCGGGTTTAGAGCGTTCCCCGCCCGCGCCTGGCGGTAGGCCTCCCCCTCGGGCCAGGTGGCGGGAACCGGTGCTTCGGGCCTCCGGTATTCGGGAGTCAGGGAGCATCCGCCCAGGAGGGCGACCGCGGCCAGCAGCGCCAGGAGGTTTCGCTTCATGTCAGTGGTCCCCCCAGCGCCCGCAACCCGGTGCCCTTGGCCCTTTCACGCTTGCGGTGCTTTCCGAGGGCCTTGTAGATCAGCACGTAAAAGAGCGGAGCGAAGAGCGTCACCAGGAAGGTGGACGTGACGACCCCGCCCAGGACCCCGATGCCGATGGCCCGCTGCGCGCCGGAGCCGGCGCCGCTGGCCAGGGCCAGGGGCAGCACCCCGAAACCGAAGGCCAGGGAGGTCATGACGATGGGGCGCAGCCTCAGCTTGGCGCCTTCCAGGGTCGCATCGATCAGCCCCATGCCTTCGTCCAGGCGCGCCCTGGCAAACTGCACGATGAGGATGGCATTCTTGGTGGTCAGCCCCAGGATGGTCAGCAGGCCGATCTGGAAATAGACGTCGTTGGGCAGCCCCATCCACGTCGAGGCGATCACCCCGCCGATAGCCCCCAAAGGCAGCGTCAACAGGATGGAAAAGGGTATGGGCCAGCTCTCGTAAAGCGCGGCCAGGCAGAGGAAGATCACGAAGATCGAAAACGCGTACAAAAGCGGCGCCTGGGATCCCGCCATGCGCTCCTGGAAGGAAAGCCCGGTCCAGTCGAAGCCCACGCCCTGGGGCAGCCCCGGGACGAAGCCCTCCATGACCCGCATCGCATCGCCGGAACTTTTCCCCGGCGCCGGTTCGCCCCAGATGCTGATGGACGGGAAGCCGTTGAAGCGCTCCAGTTTCGGGGCCCCGGTGGTCCAGTGGCCGGATGCGAAAGCCGAAAACGGCACCATTTTCCCCTCCCCGTTGCGAACGTAGAGGTTGTCCAGGTCCCTGGGCAGCATCCGGTAGGGGGCGTCGGCCTGGACATAGACCCGCTTGACCCTGCCGCGGTGAATGAAATCGTTGACATAGGCGCTGCCGAAAGCGGCCGAGATGGTGCCGTGAATGGCGCTGATGGGCACGCCGAGGGCGCCGGCCTTTTCCCAGTCCACGTCGACCCGGTACTCGGGGACGTCTTCCAGGCCGTTGGGGCGCACCCGGGTCAGGCCCGGGTCCCGGGCCGCCATGCCCAGGAGCTGGTTGCGGGCCTGCATCAGGTCGGCGTGCCCGATCCCTCCGCGGTCGAGGAGCTGGAAATCGAAACCCTTGGCCTGTCCCAGCTCGATGACGGCCGGCGGCGGGAATGCGAACACCATGGCGTTTCTGATTTGGGAGAAGGCGCCCATCGCCCTTGCGGCCACTTCCCGCACCCGCAGTTCGGGCCGGTCCCGCAGCTTCCAGTCCTTGAGCTTGACCCAGGCCAGCCCGGCATTCTGCCCCCTTCCGGAGAAGCTGAACCCCGCCACGGTGAGGCAGGAATCCACCGCCTCATCCTGCAGGAAATGCTCCCGCACCCTCCGCAAAACCGCTTCGGTCTGCTCCAGGGTCGAATTGGCCGGCAGCATGGCCTGGGCATACAGGATCCCCTGGTCTTCCTCCGGCAGGTAGGAGGTCGGCATGCGGTGGAAAAGGTAGCCCATGGCCGCCACGATCACCAGGAACGCGAAGATGTAGCGCAGCGGCGCGCCGAGGGAATGGCCGACGATCTTCAGGTACAGGTCCCGCGAGCGGAAAAAGAACCGGTCGAACCACCGGAAGAAGGGCCGCAGGAGGAAAACGGCGCTGTCCGCCGGCCGATGGCCCGCAGGCACCGGCTTGAGAAGCGCGGCGCACAGGACCGGGGTCAGGATCAGGGCCACCACCACCGAGAGGAGCATGGCGGCGATGATGGTGACGGAAAACTGGCGGTAGATGACGCCCGTCGAGCCGGGAAAGAACGCCATGGGGCCGAAGACCGCCGAGAGCACCAGGCCGATGCCGACCAGGGCGCTGGTGATCTGCTCCATGGACTTGGCCGTGGCCTCCCGGGGGGACAGGCCCTCCTCGCCCATGATCCGCTCCACGTTTTCCACCACCACGATGGCATCGTCCACCAGCAGGCCGATGGCCAGCACCATGGCGAACATGGTCAGCATGTTGATGGAGAAGCCGAACAGGCCCAGGACGGCGAAGGTCCCCAGGATCACCACCGGCACGGCGATGGTGGGGATCAGGGTGGCGCGCACGCTTCCCAGGAAAACGTACATCACCAGGAAGACCAGCACGACCGCCTCGAAGAGGGTCTTGACGACCTCGCCGATGGCCACCCGCACGAAGGGCGTGGTGTCGTAAGGATAGACGATTTTCATCCCGGGGGGGAAAAAGCGGCTCATCTCCTCCATTTTGGCGCGGATGGCCTCTGCCGTCTCGAGCGCATTGGCGCCGGCGGCCTGGCGGGTGGGCAGGCCCCCGGCCGGCTTGCCGTTGTAGCGGGCGACGACGTCGTACTGCTCGGTCCCCAGCTCGGTCCGCCCCACATCCCGGACCCGGACGATGGCGCCGTCCGGACGGGTCCGCAAGGGGATGGCGGCGAATTCCTCGGGCGTCTTGAGCAGGTTCTGGACCACGATGGAGGCGTTGAGGCGCTGGCCCTCGAGCGCCGGCGCGCCCCCGAACTGACCGGCGGACACCTCCACGTTGTAGGCGCGCAGCGCCGCCGTGACGTCCTGGACCGTCATCTGGTAGCGGGTCAGCTTTTGCGGGTCGAGCCACACGCGCATGGCGTACTGGGCGCCGAAGGTGGCCACCTCCCCCACCCCCGGCACGCGCGCCAGCACCCGCTCCAGGCTCGACTGGGCATAGTCCCGCAGGTCGTTGCCGTCCATGCGGCCGTCCTCGGAAATCAGGGACACGATCATGAGAAAGTTGCGCGTGGATTTGCTGACCTTGACGCCCTGGCGCTGGACCACCTCCGGCAGGCTCGCCATGGCGAGCTGGAGCTTGTTCTGCACCTCGGCCCAGGCCAGGTCCGGGTCGGTTCCCGGTGCAAACACCAGCTCGACCCGCGAGGCGCCGGAGGAGTCGCTCGTGGCCGACAGGTAGAGCATGCTGTCGAAGCCGGTCATCTTCTGCTCGATGATCTGGGTCACGCTGTTTTCCACCGTCTCGGCCGAGGCGCCCGGGTAGAAGGCCTCGACGGCGATGGAAGGGGGGGCGATGGGCGGGTACTGGGAAATGGGCAGGTTGTAGATCGCGAGCCCCCCTGCCGTCATCAGGATGATGGCGATGACCCAGGCGAACACCGGCCGGTCCAGGAAGAATTTGGATAGCGATCGACCCCCCGATCTCCACGATGACGATGTCGACCCCGTCGGCCGCCTTGCGGATGCTCTCCTTGATCTCGTCGGTGATGTGGGGAATCACCTGGACCGTCCCCCCCAGGTAGTCCCCGCGGCGCTCCTTGGTGATGACCTGGTGGTAGATCTTGCCAGTGGTGAAATTGTTGTCCCGCCCCAGCTTGGCGCTGGTGAAGCGCTCGTAGTGCCCCAGGTCGAGATCGGTCTCGGCGCCGTCGTCGGTGACGAAGACCTCGCCGTGCTGGAAGGGGTTCATGGTCCCCGGGTCGACATTGATGTAGGGATCCAGCTTCTGGATGGAGACGGTCAGGCCCCGGCTTTCGAGCAGGGCCCCGATGGCGGCCGACGCCAGCCCCTTGCCCAGTGACGACAGGACACCGCCGGTGACGAATATGTACTTGGTCAGACTGCCCATCGATCTCCCTTTCGATTTTCCCCCCCGTCATCGGGGTTGCCGGATCCTATTCGTACAGTCTTCTGAAGTCCTCGATCGCCGCGCGCACTTCCGTCGCCGGAGACGGCGGCCGCGGCGCCATCTCCGGAGCCGCCTCCAGGGAGGAGGTCAAACCCCCGATATCGAACAGCGCCGCCTCGAAACCGGCCGCGACGCCGGCCCCCTCCAGCCGGATGCGGCGCACCGGCCGGCCGTCGAGATGAAAACTCACCTCCCCGGGGTACCAGAACGTATCGACCCGCCGCCAGCGGGCATAGCGCACGTCCAGCACCCCGGCGCCCCGGGCGCGGGCTCCGGGGGGCAGGATCTGGCGCACCGGGCGAAGGGTTTCCCTGTCCAGCCAGAGTTGGGGGAGCGTGAGATCCGGGTATTGCGCCCCCACCACGAAAACCGGCAGGCCGTCCAGCCGGCCCGGGCTCGTCACCCTGAGGTTCACTCCCAGGGAGGTCAGCTGCGCCTCCAGGGCGCCGGCCGACTCCTGCAGGAAGAGGTTCTTGTAAGCGTCGTAGCGGCTTTCGACGTCGGGAACGATGCGCCCGTCGATGGCCGTCAGGCATCGCTCCCCGGAGACGACGCGCAGGTGCCGGACGCCCTGTCCCTCTATATCGGAACGCAGGCGGCGGGGGGGCCAGAACCGGAGGGTTTCGGTCAGAACGGTCTCCCCGGGCGTTTCCCCGCCGGTCAGGATCGCCACCCGCTGCCACACCGTCGCGGCCTCGGCATGCCCCAGGGCCTGGTGCATCCGCTCCAGCAGGTGGGCCGCCGGCGGGACGTAGGCCGCCGCCGGGGGGCAGCCCCACCCGCCCCACGCCAGCGCGGCCAGCAGCCCGAGCGCAATGCCGAGGCGGCCGCCCGTCACGCCGAAACCCCCGGGGACGGCATGGCGCTCAGATCATCTCGTTGGCGAAGCGGGCGCTTTTACCCAGCTCTTCCTCGATCCGGATCAGCTGGTTGTATTTTGCCACCCGGTCGCTGCGCGACATGGACCCGGTCTTGATCTGCCCGCCGTTGACGCCGACGACGAGATCGGCGATGAAGGTGTCCTCCGTTTCGCCCGAGCGGTGGGACACCACCGTGGTGTAGCCGGCCTGGCGTGCCATCTCGATGGTGTCCAGGGTTTCCGAAACGGTGCCGATCTGGTTGAGCTTGACGAGAATGGAGTTGGCGATGCCGTCCTCGATTCCCTTGGCGAAGATCGTCGGGTTGGTGACGAAGATGTCATCCCCGACGATCTGGATCGCGCCTTCCAGGCGGTCGGTCATCATCTCCCATCCGTCCCAGTCCTGTTCGGCCAGTCCGTCCTCAATGGAAAAAATCGGGTAGCGTTCCACCAGGTCCTCGTAATAGTCCACCAGTTCGGTCGCCGACAGCTGCCGGCCCTCGGAGGCGAGCACGTATTTCTTTTTCTGGTAGAACTCGCTGGCGGCGGCGTCCATGGCCAGGCCGATCTCCTTTCCGGGCGCATAGCCGGCCGCCTCGATGGCCTCGATGATGAACTTGAGGGCCGCCTCGTTGTTCTCGAGGTTCGGGGCGAAACCGCCCTCGTCGCCGACCGCCGTGCCGAGCCCCTTCGCCTTGAGAATGGCCTTGAGGCTGTGAAAGGTCTCGGACCCCATCCGCACCGCCTCGGCGAGGGAGGCAGCGCCCACCGGGACGATCATGAACTCCTGGATGTCGAGGTTGTTGGCGGCGTGGGCCCCGCCGTTGATGATGTTCATCATCGGCAGGGGGAGGCAGCGCGCATTGATACCGCCCAGGTGGCGGTAGAGGGGCAGGCCGTAGGCTGCCGCCGCGGCCCTGGCGGCGGCCATGGAAACTCCCAGGATCGCGTTGGCGCCGAGGCGCGACTTGTTGGCGGTCCCGTCCAGATCGATCATGCGCCGGTCCAGGGCCGTCTGGTCGGCGGCGTCCATGCCCATCACGGCGGGAGCGATCTCGTCGACGACGTTTTTCACCGCACCCGCGACCCCCTTGCCGCCATAACGCTTGCTGCGCTTGTCGCGCAGTTCCAGTGCTTCGCGCTTGCCGGTGGAGGCCCCGGAGGGGACAGCCGCGCGCCCCACCGCGCCGCAGGCCAGCTCCAGGTCCACCTCGACCGTGGGGTTGCCCCTGGAGTCCAGGATTTCCCTTGCCTTGATGTCGCATTCGTGCCCAGCTCGAAAACCCCCTGGCCCAGGAGATCCTGGCGGGCAAGTTCGGGCCAGGGGACATCATCGAGGTCGGTCTGGCGGAAGGTGCCTTGACCTTCACCCCTGTGCTGGAGGGGGAAGTCGTCGGTTAACGGCGCCGGCATCCTCGGGTCCGCCAGGGCGCAGGCCCCCCTTCCTGGGAGAGAGGCAGTCGCCGGAGCCAGCAAAAAAAGACCCGCCTGGTGAGAGGCGGGTCCTTGGGGGTCAGATGGCGACCCAGGTGAGGCGCCGGTGCCTCACTTCAGGGACTGGTAATAGTCCATGAGGATCTGGGCAACCTCGGGGCGGGAGAACTCGGGCGGCGGGGCTATCCCGCTGCCGAGCAGCTCGCGGACCTTGGTCCCGGAGAGCAGGACGAAGTCCTCCTTAGCGTGGTCCGGGGCCTCGCACATCATGACCACCTTGTTGAGTTTCTTCGAGTAGGCGGTGTGATCCGCCTTGAAGATCTCGATCTGCATGGCCCCGGCAGGGACTTCGTCGTCGAAGATGGTCTGGGCATCGAAGGCGCCGTAGTAGTCGCCCACACCGGCGTGGTCACGCCCGATGATGAAGTGGGTGGCCCCCATGTTCTGGCGGAAGTAGGCATGCAGCACGGCCTCGCGGGGGCCGGCGTAGAGCATGTCGAAGCCGTAGCCGGTGACCATGGCGCTGTTGGGCGGGAAGTACAGCTCGACCATCTTGCGGATGGCGGCGTCGCGCACCGGGGCCGGGATGTCGCCGGGCTTGAGCTTGCCGAGCAGCATGTGGATCACCAGGCCGTCGCAGTTCAGCCGCTGCATGGCCATGTGACACAGCTCCTCGTGGGCGAGGTGCATGGGGTTGCGGGTCTGGAAGGCGACCACGCGCTTCCAGCCGCGCTCGGCGATCTCGTTGCGGATCTCCACCGCGGTGCGGAAGGTGTCCGGAAAATCATCCTGGAAGTAGGAGAAGTGCAGGACCTTGATGGCCCCGGAGACCGCGAAGCGCCCCTGGGAGTTGAAGGTCGCCACGCCCGGATGCTCGGGATCGGCGGTGCGATAGACCTTCTCGGTCATCAGGGCCATCTGGGCATCGGTGACCTCCTCGATGGCCTCCACGTCCATGATGGCGAGGACCGGCGTACCTTCCATGTTCGGATCGCGGAGCGCGATGCGCTTGGCCCCGCGGATGGCGGAGACGTCCGGGAGCAGGCACAGGACCGGTACCGGGAAGAACATCCCGCCGGTGGTCTTCATGGTCTCGGCGACGCTCACCGCGTCTGCGACATTCATGAAGCCGGGCAGTGGGCTGAAGTAGCCGCCGCCCATCATGACCGCATTGCCGGCGCTCTGGGAGCTGATCACCACCGACGGCAGGCCCTCGGCCTCGTGCATGAGCTGGTGGTGCTGGTCCGGGTCGTAAACGAACAAGGGCTTGAGTTCGTCGGAACCGACTGGTTTGATCATCTTGTGCCTCTCCGTTCGGCTCGCCACGGCCGGCGGGACCACGGGTCCCGGCCCTGGATGAGCCTTGATTTCAGTAGCTTCAGGCCATAACGGCCGCATCGGCGGGACCCGCTGCCGCGGCCTCAGGGCGGGTCGCAGCGCAGGCGGGAGAACCTTACCACGGTCCGGGATTTAGCCTGCCCAGGTTGTGTTTATGACGGTAGCAAAAAACCTCTGGGCCGCAGCCCCTGGCCCTCGGCATGGCCGAGTGAAGGCGGCCTTCGGCAGACGCAGGCCCGGATCGGCAAGACCAGCACGGCCGAATCGGACGGCACTGGTGCTTTGGCCGGAAACAGCAGCAGGCCGACGCTGTCAAGGCCCTTCAGCGGCGGTTACCGCGCGTCCGTCTTTCAGATAGAATCCGGATCACCTGCAGGGGTCGGCCCAGGCCACCACCAGCGAGGTGCCCAGACCAGGGGCACCGTCGATCCATCAGAGTGCGGTCACCAAATCATGCCTTACTTCGTGTACCGAATCACCCAGCCACTGCGCCTCACGCACATCGACACCAAGGACAGCTACCAGGACGCACGCGCCCTGGTGCGCAGCCTGCGCGAGGGACATCAGCAGTCCCCAGACGACTTCTACCGGATGGTCCATGCCAACCACCAGGCCGAGGCGGAGAGGCTCCTGTCGACCCCGCGGGACGAACGGGTCGTGGGCGAGGACTAGGGCACCGCCGCTATGGACATCAGGGCGACACCATGATCGATACCCGCACCCCCAGGGGTTCTGCGCGCTCCCGTTACGCGCCTGCGCTCGAACAGTGCCGTCAACTGGTCTCGACCTTCGTCGCGGCTCACCTGGGTGAACTCTTCCAGAACGCCGGCGCGGCCCTGCTCGACTTCGCCGAGCGCGCCGAGAGCGACGCGGTCCAGGGCCGTTTCTTCGAGGCCATGGGGCAGCTTCAGCGGCGACGCCCGGACATCGAGCACATCTTCCAGGAGGAGATCAACGCCGGCTTTCTGAGCTTCGGCAGCGCACCCCTGTCCAGCCGAGGGTTTGGCCTGGATCCCAACACCACCGGCGGGGTCGAGCTGTCCCTCGTGGAACCGGACGAGATGGAGGAATCCGTCGCATCCGAGAATCTGGTGTCCAAGGCCAATGCCAACTACTTCCCGGAGTTGTACGCCATCAGCCAGCGCCTGGCCGTGGTCGCCGGGGGACGAAAGCTCAAGGACTCCGAGATCCCGGGGGGTCCCTACCACTTGGTGCAGGCCTTCCGCCGTGCCATGGAGGGGCTGGATGTCGAGGTCAAGGTCAACGCTCTTCCGATCTAAGCCGATGACCGCCGGGATGTCGTCCGTGTCCCACTCATCCGACACGAACGCCTCCCCCAGCCCGATGTCCGACCCCAGGGCGACCCGTGAAAAGAAGCGGTAGTCGTTGACCCGCAGCCGCGCCGGGGCCGTGATCTTTTCACCGCCGAAATCGCGCCGGGCGCCGTTTGGCAGGACCAGCTGCAGGTGCCCCGCGTCGGCCCCGGCCAGGTGGCCCAGGACCCGTTTCATGCAGTGGCGCTGCAGCGTCGTGGGCGGCAGGCGCCGGATGGTCATGGGGCTGCGGGGCACCGGCTTGGGGTAAAAATCCAGGTTCCGCCTGAAGCGCAGCAAAAATGCCTCCTTGTAGATCCGCGACATGGTCAGATGGGGCATGACGGGATGGCGCAAAAGCAGCTTCAGCTGGCTCATGGGGGTCAAGTCCCGGGGGGTTCCCGTCAGGTGCGCCCTCAGAATGTGCTTTTCGTCCCGGTGCAGGTCGATGCGGATGTCGAGCTCCTGCCGGATGTCGCCGAATCGGAAGTGATAGGTCCCTTCCATGGTGTTGAAGGGCGAAACATGAAAGCTTTTCGGGGCCTGGAACCGGGCCGGGAAGCGGCGTGAACCCTCCGACGACGTTGCTAGCACGTAGACGTGCTTCTCGCCGAAAGTGTTGTTGACCTCGGCCACGGCGGCTGCGAAGCGTTCTTGCGCATCGAAGCAGTAGTAGAGGGTGACCGGGTTGAAGGCGTGCCCCAGGAGGCGTGGGGAGGTGACCATGACAACCCGGTGGACGACGCCGGCCGGCAGGTGTGGGGAGAGGCGCCGGTTCAGCTTGTCCCGAATGCTTTCCGTCGTGGGGTCCAGGTAGTCCCTGTCGTACAGAGACACCGGCCGCGGACGGTTGCAGCCGAACAGCGGCAGGCTGCGGTCGAGTGTTTCCAGCTCGGCCAGGTCGAAGGCGTAGACGTAGAGATTGTACTGCAGCCGGTGAGGGGCCGGGTGGAAGCGTTCATGCGCCACCTGCCCGATGTAGAGTCTAGAGCGCATCGTCGGTCCCCACCGCGGCCGCCGCCTGGGCCCCGGAGCGGGCCGCGTCCTCGTGAAAACCGTAGCGGAAGTAGCTGCCGCAGAAGTACGTGTGGCGGACGCCGTTGAGGCGGGGCAGGTCTTTCTGGGTGTCGATGCTGTCGAAGGTGAAAACCGGGTGGGTGTAGGTCATCCGGGCGATGATTCTGTCTTTCTCGATGGGTTCGGGCGGGTTCAGGGTCACCAGGTAGGGGCGGCGGGTCCTGAGGCCCTGGAGCCGGTTCATGTGGTAGGTCAGGGTCACGGGCGCCCCGGCGGCGGCCCGGGCCGGACGGATGAAATTCCACGACGCCCACGCCCTGGGGTTGACGGGCATCCAGCGGGTGTCGGTGTGCAGGTAGGTCCGGTTGGCGCTGTAGCGCCAGGCGCCCAGCAGCCGGCGCTCCTCTTGCGAGGGGTCGGAGAGCAGCTCCAGGGCCTCGTCGGCGTGCGCGGCGATGACCACCCGATCGAATTTGCGGGTCCGGCCGTCGGACTCCTGCAGGACGACGCCGTCCGCTTCGCGCCGGATGGCGGCGACCGCGGCACCCTTGTGGACCTCCCCCGGGAACTGGTCCAGAAACGCGCGCACGTAGGTGTGGCTGCCGCCGGCCACGGTGTACCACTGGGGGTGATCGCGCAGGGTCAGCAGCCCGTGGTTGTCGAAAAAGCGCGCGAAGGTCGGCATGGGGAAGCGGTCTGTTTCCAGCTCCGGCGCCGACCAGATGGCGGCCACCATGGGAAACAGGTAGCGCTCGCGCAGGCGCGTCGAAAAGCGGAACCGGCGCAGGAACTGCCCCAGGGTCAGGCCGTCGAGCTCACCGCGCCGCAGTTGGCGCAGCACCAGCCGGTTGAAGACCAGGATTTCCAGCAGCAGGCACCAGTGGAGGGGGTCGGCGAGGCGGGGGCGCTGGGCGAAGAGGCTGTCGAGATTCCGGCTGGCGTACTGGAAGCCGCTTCTTTCGCAATAGTAGCTGAAAGACATGTCGCTTTTGCGGATGGCCACTCCCAGGCGCCGCAGGAAGCGGTTCAGAACCGGGTAGGTGCGGTCGTTGAGGACGATGAAGCCGGTGTCCACCGGCATGCCGGCGTCGGGGCCGTCGGGAATGACGACGGTGCGGGTGTGGCCGCCGACATAGCCGTTTTTCTCGAACAGGGAGACCTGATGGCTGTTCTGGAGCAGGTAGGCGGCGGTGATGCCGGCCACCCCGCCGCCCACCACGGCAACGCGCAGATTCCGGTTTGCGGCCATGTTTCTTTCCCTCTCTTCACGCTGAAAAGATGCACCGCGACGGGCATGAAGGGCGCGGGGAGGGCGCGTCTCCCTCCGAAAAATGCCTGGTGCCCGACCTGTCCGCCACCATACCTCAATGGGGGCTTTTTTTCAATTTCCCGTATGCCGCTTGCCAGGTGGGCGACATGACCTCCTTTTTGACAGGCCAGGCCCACCCGAAATGGCCGCAGAGCCTGCAGAAGACGGCGAGCTGGTCCTCCATCGCATCCGTCGGCCCCGGAAGCGATTTTCTTCCCATCCCGAAGCCGAACACGCGGTCGATGCCGCCCGCGATGGCGCAGGCATAGTAGCCGGAGGGCGCAAGGCCGAGGCCGCACTCGGGGAGGATGCGGCAGCCGCCGGCAAAGTCCGAGAAGCGGTGCCAGGGCGTGTCCACCGGGGCGACGTTGAAAGGGCGGAAGAGGGTGTTCCTGGAGGTCTTGAGGGCGCTTTTGATCTCGACATCGGCCGGCATGGCCTCCAGGACCCCGCGCACCTGAGGGCCGAAGGCGTTGGTGCACAGGACGATGCGCACCCCGGGGTTGAAAGACCGGCGGTAATCGCGCAGCAGGGCGACGATGTCGAAGATGGCGCTGTGCAGGGTCGGTTCGCCGCCCAGGATCCGGATGCGTTCCCACCGCGCGCCGCTGTCGACGCTTGCGCGCACGAACGCCGCGATCCGGTCTGTGCCGATTTCCCGGTCGCTGGGGAGCTGGGTGCAGGACCGGTTGCAGTTCAGGCACTTCAGGTTGCACCTGTAGGTCACGTCGATTTCGACGTATTTCAGGCTGCGCCGGAATTGGCGGCCCAGGATCCGGACGACCGGCCGCTGCGCGCGGGCGAACTGGCAGGCGTCCAGGACGAGGCGCCTGAAGGTGATGTTCCTGTAGCGTCGGATGGGCGTCATGGCGAAGGGCGCCGCGGGATGGCCGCGCCGGGGACTGCCGGCGGCGGCGCCCGAACCCGGGGCTCACCTCACGGGCCCGGGAGCGGGCAAGGAGCGCCGGGTGAAAAATGCGGGGCCTGCAGCGGGCGCTGCGCCTTTCAGCCCGCGATGGTGATGACGCTGTTCTCGGTCCCGAAGCAGTTCGCGCACCTGCGCTGGTTGTTCGGATCGATCACCCAGCGGCCGTCGGCCACGAACTTGTATTCGAAATCCCCCGGCCCGAGGAGCAGCTGTTTGACCCACCGCCCCTGGGCGTCTTTTTTCATGGGATGTTTCCCGGGATCCCAGCCGTTGAAATCGCCGACCAGATGGACCGTCGACGCTTCCGCGGATTCCAGCAGAAACGTGATCCGGCGCTTTTTGGTCCTGGGGGTGCCGCTGGGCTTGGCCATCATATTTCTCCGTCAGTGTGTGGTTGGGTGTTTCCGCGCCCTAGCGCTTGCGGGGCCGCATCCAGGGTCGGTGCGCGCTGTCAGGCCGAAGCCCCCGGGCTGACCGTTGCAGGCAGCCTTCGCCAAGGATGAAAGCAACAAGCATGCCGCTTGTCACATCCCGGCATGACCGTCACTCTTCGCGTTCCGCCGCGCAGGGGCAAAGGGACTTTTCCCGGCCCGCGCTGCGCCTGACAGTCAGATTGTCGGCTTTTTTTACAGAATGTCAAGATCCCGGGCCGGGCCTGACAATAAACTCATCAGGATCGCGGGGCCGCAAAGCGCGGCCTTCCTGTCCGACGGCGGCCGCGGCGAAGGCGCACAATTCGTTTGACGCGGCGGAGCGCTTTCCTCATAATGGCACCGTCAGCCGAGCGCCGCCCGAAGCGGTCGCGGCCGTTGCAACCCATGAAAGGAGGCAAGCATGTACAAGACCATCCTGGTTCCCCTCGACGGTTCCAAACTGGCTGAAACCGCTCTGACCCACGCGGAATCATTGGCCGCCACTTACGGCGCCACCCTGATCCTGATGACGGTGGTCAGCGCGCCGCCCATTGCCGGGCGGGAGCCGGCCGACATCGGGCTCTTCCAGCAGAACATGGAGGATCTGCGGAAGGAGGCCGAGCGCTACCTCAGCGGCCTGAAGGGCGAATTCCGCGAAAAGAACATCCGCGCCGAAATTTACGTCGGGATCGACCCGGTGGTCGCCGAGATCGTTCAGACCGCCGAAAGCCGGGCGGTGGACCTGGTCATCATCGCCAGCCACGGCCGCAGCGGCCTGGGGCGCTTTTTCTTCGGAAGCGTGGCTGCCGGCGTCCTCAACCGCATCGAGAGGCCGCTGATGGTGCTCCGCTCCAAGCAGAGCTGAGAATGATGTAACCGATCGCAGACAGGCCTCTTCCATTTGACGGCGACAGGCAATACTCCTCCCTTCATGCTGCTGCACCAGGGGGCGCTGGGGGACTTCGTCACGGCGTTTCCCGCCATGATCCGGCTGCGGGCCAGGTTCGGCGCGCTGCATGCCGTCTGCCCGGGGCAGCATGGCCGCCTGGCCCGGGCCCTGGGCCTGATCGATGGCTTCCACACCGTCGAAGCGGCCGTTTTCGCCGGCCTCTACGGTGGGGAAGCGGCCCCGCGGGCCGCGGGGATACTGGGGGGGTTTTGGGGCATCCTGCTACTCAGCTTCTAGCGGCAGCTGGCCGAAAGCGTCCGCCTCCAGGCCCTAAGCCCTTGATATCATTATTGGTGGTCCCAGCGGGGTTCGAACCCGCGTTTCCGGCGTGAGAGGCCAGCGTCCTAGACCACTAGACGATGGGACCCGATCGAGTGGTGGGGCATGGATATAGAATTATGGCGCGTTTGTCAACTGAATTTGGCGCCGGGGAGCCGAAATCCCTACGGCACCTTTTTCCCCCGGCGCATGCCGATGAGGAAATAGGGGATGAAGCCCACGAAGGGGATGGCGGCCACCAGCATCCAGAGAGCCTTCCGGCCGAGGGTGCCGAAATCGCGCTGGGCGGCGCTGACGACAGCCCAGATCGTCATCAGGAAAAAGGGGATCGATACCAGGATGACAATGCCGGCGGTGCGAAGGTCCATGGTTGGGGGGTTCACCGTTGAGGTTCAAGGTTCGGGGTTCAGGGTCCGGGGTTCAAGGTTCAAGGTTCAGGGTTCATCGCGCCGGTGCTTGTCTCTTTCCTCTTTCCAGATCCCCGCCCTCCGCCCTCTGACCTCTGACATCTGACCTCCGCCCTCGGACCTCCGACCTCTGACCTCTGACATCTGACATCGGACCTCCGACCTCCGACCTCCGACCTCGGACCTCCGACATCCGCCCTCGGACCTCCGCCCCCCGATCCCCCTCAGGCTTCGTCGAGGCGTTCGGAGATCTTCAGGATCGTGTTGGCGTAGTAGCGGCTGTAGTTGTAGCGCAGGATGACCTGGTAGGCCTTTTCCGGGTCGATGCCCGGATTCCAGCCGTGATGCGCGAGGTAGCGGGCGACGCTGAAGATGGCATCCGTGTGGTCGAAGAGGTCGATCCTGCCGTCGTTGTTGCCGTCCTGGGCCAGGGTGAGGGCGTTGCTGGGCATGAACTGGCAGATGCCGAAGGCCCCGGCGTAGGACCCCTGGACGGCCGCGGGGGCGATGCCCTCGCGCTCGGCGTACTTGAGGAAGGACTTCAGCTCCTTGTAGGCCCAGTCTGCTTTCTGGTCGGCCTTGGACTCGAATTTTTCCCGCGTCAGGCGGCCCGTCTCGGGGACCTGCTTCCAGAAATCGGCCCGGGTGGCCGGGTCCTCGAGGGAGGCCATGGTGGAGAGCGTGTTGAGGATCGAGCGCCCGCCGACGGAGGTCCCGAGGCGGGTTTCCACCAGGATGATGGCGGTGATGATCTCGGGCGACACTCCGTAGGCTTTGCGCGCGGCGTCGAGGGCGGCCTGGTGGGTCTGCATGTAGTTTCTGGCGCTGCGCAGGTTCCTGGGCTCCAGGAACTGGTCGTAGTTGAGGGTCGATTCGCGGTGGACGAAAAAGAGCGACACCCCCCGGGTCTCGAAGGCCACCGCCGGGTCGGCATAGATTTTCTCGACGGACTCCGCCTGGAAACCGTCCCCGATGAGGCGTTTCTTGAGCAGCTCGAACCCGCCGGCCGGACCGCTGTCGCCGGCGGCGGCCGCCGCCGGAAACAACAGGCCCAACGCCGCCAGGCAGGCGAGTGCGCTCTTGAACCCTCTTTTCCTCGAAGGATGCCGCAAGCCCATGAGTCCCCCTTACCTTTGTTGAGATCCTCAAATTGACATGCTATAGATCGAGTTGTCAACCGGCAAGTTCCATTTTACAACCCTTAACGGGAAGCCCTGAACGCAAAACCCCTCGGTTTCGCAGAACCATGACCAAAGCCTCCAAGACCGTTTACACCTGCCAGGCCTGCGGGCAGCAGGCCGCCAAGTGGATGGGGAAATGCCCCGGCTGCGGCCAGTGGGACACCCTGGTGGAGGAAGCCGTCAGCCGTTCCGGGCCCTCGGGGACGATGGGGGGGATCGCGGCCGCCTTCCCCGAACCGGTGCCCATCGACGCCGTGGAGATCGACGGCGAGGACCGCCTGCTGACCGGGAACGCCGAACTGGACCGCGTGCTGGGGGGCGGGCTGGTGCACGGCACCCTGGTGCTCATCGGCGGGGACCCGGGAATCGGCAAGTCGACCCTGATGCTCCAGGCCCTCTACGGCCTGGCCGGAAGAGGGCACCGGGTGCTCTACGTGTCCGGCGAAGAGTCGGTGCGGCAGCTGAGGCTGCGCAGCAGGCGCCTGGCGGCCGGGTCGTCGGAGCTGCTGGTGGTCTCGGAGATCGACCTGGAGCGGATCATCGCCATGGTGACCGACCTCAAGCCCGCCGCGCTGGTGATCGATTCCATCCAGACCATGTTCAGCTCCGACCTGGCGTCCGCGCCGGGCAGCGTCGGCCAGGTGCGCGAGTCCACGGTCCGCCTGATGCTCATGGCCAAAAGGACCGGCATCCCCACCTTCCTGGTGGGCCACGTCACCAAGGACGGCATGATCGCGGGGCCCAAGCTCCTGGAGCACATGGTCGACACGGTGCTCTATTTCGAAGGGGACCGCAACCACGTTTTCCGGATCCTGAGGGCGGTGAAAAACCGCTTCGGGTCCACCAACGAGATCGGGGTTTTCGAGATGAACGAGCGGGGCCTGGTGGAGGTGCCCAACCCCTCGGCCCTGTTTCTCTCCGAGCGGCCTGCAGATGCCGCCGGCTCGGTGGTGACCGCCAGCATGGAGGGCACCCGCCCGATCCTGGTGGAACTCCAGGCCCTGGTGAGTTCCACCAGCCTCGGCACCCCCCGGCGCACCATCCTGGGCCTGGATCAGAACCGCGTGGCGCTGCTGGTGGCCGTGATGGAAAAATAGCTCGGCATGCACCTGATGGGCCACGACGTGTTCATGAACGTGGCCGGCCGGGTGCGGCTCGACGAGCCGGCGGTGGACCTGGGGATCGTTTCGGCGGTGGCTTCCAGCTTTCTGGACCGCTGCGTCCCGGGGCGCACCCTGGTCTTCGGGGAGGTCGGCCTGGCCGGGGAGGTCCGGGCCGTCGGGCAGGTGGATGCGCGCCTGGCCCGGGTTGCCGCCCACTGCCAGTGCGCGCCCCTCAGACCAGGTTCTCGACCGCTTCCGCCACCGACTGCACCCCGATGACGTCCATGTTCTCCACCCGGCCGAGGCGCTGATTACGACAACGACAACGATTACGACAACGACAACGACAACGACCAAAAAAAGATAGCGATCAGGAGCGAGAGATGCCCAGCCGTCACGATGCCGTCATCGAAAAAATCCTGGCTTCCCGGGCCGCAATCCCCCGCGGCAGCTTCAGCGCCAAGAAGGCCGCCGAAGAGGGGGGCTGCGGGGTCACCGGGTTCATCGCCTCGGTGCCCGTGCGCGGGCGCCACATCTACGAGCCCTCCAAGCAGATGCACAACCGCGGCAACGGCAAGGGCGGCGGAATCGCCGCCGTGGGGCTGTGCGCCGAGAGTCTCGGCGTGACCCAGGACGTTCTCGACTCCCACTACATGCTGCAGGTCGCGCTCATCGACCCGGAGGCCCGGCCGGAAGTGGAAGCCGCCCGCATCGCGCCGTTTCTCGAGGTCCACAAGGCCCACCGCCTGCCCACCGTGGACGACTACCGCGCGGTGGAGGGGCTGGAGGTCAAGCCGCCCGATGTCTGGCGCTATTTCGTGCGCGTCAGGCCCGAGGCCCTGGAGCGCTTCGTGGAGACCCACGGCCTCCGGGACATGGACCCGCGCAAAGCCGAGGACGAGTTCATCGTCCAGAACTCCACCCGCCTCAACCAGGCGTTCTACGCCTCCCTGGGGCGGCAGCGGGCCTTCGTCCTTTCCCACGGCCGCAACCTGATGATCCTCAAGATCGTCGGCTACGCCGAGAAGGTCGTCGACTACTACCTCCTCGACGACTTCAAGGCCCACGGCTGGATCGCCCACCAGCGCTACCCCACCAAGGGCCGCGTCTGGCACCCGGGCGGCGCGCACCCCTTCATCGGGCTGGACGAGGCCCTGGTGCACAACGGGGACTTCGCCAACTACCACGCCGTCAGCGAGTACCTCAAGCAGCACAACATCCACCCCCAGTTCCTGACCGACACCGAGGTGGCGGTGCTGCTGCTGGACCTGCTCCACCGGACCTTCGGCTACCCCATGGAGTACATCATCGAGGCCATGGCGCCGACCACCGAGAACGACTTCGACCGGCTGCCCCCCGAAAAGCAGCGCATCTACCGCACCATCCAGTCGGCCCACATCCAGGCCTCGCCCGACGGCCCCTGGTTTTTCATCATCGCGAGCAACAACCCCTACGACAAATTCTTCCAGCTCATCGGCATCACCGACACCTCCATGCTGCGGCCCCAGGTCTTCGCCCTCCAGGACGGGGAGGTGCAGATCGGCCTCATCTGCTCCGAAAAGCAGGCCATCGACGCCACCCTGCAGAGCCTGGCGGCCGAGGACGACCGCTTCTGCCCCGTGGCCGACCGCTACTGGAATGCCCGCGGCGGGAGCGCCGACGACGGCGGGGCCTCATCTTCACCGTGCGCGACGCCGGCCGCGGCGACGGGTCCAAGGAGCTGGTCTGCACCAACAAGTTCGGCGAGGTGGTCCGGGTCCCCGAGGGGCAGGCGCACTACAGGCCCTCCGCCGGCCTGGCGGCCTCGGCCGATGCCGCCGCCCTTTCGCGGATGGTGGAAAAGGGCCTCGCCGCCCCGGACGCCGCGGAACTGGGGCAGGACTGCGCCCGCCGGCTGGCCGGCTGGGGCTACGCCGACCTGCGGCACGTCGTCGACCGGCTCTGCCTGCGGGCCGAAAAGGACGACGCCGACAAGCAGCGCGCCATCGAGGCGCTCACCTTCCTGAACGACCGGCGCCTGCCCACCGGCGCGAAAAAGCGCGCCTCGGTTCTCCAGATCCTGCGCGAGGGCCTGGGCCGGATGTTCACCGGGTCCCCCGGCCTGGGGGGTAACGGGACCGGGAGCTACCGCCACATCGACTGGCAGACCCGTTCCGGCCTGCGGCCCCCCAGGGGCTCGGAGCGAATCCTGGTCCTCGACGCCCGTGAGTTCCCGCCCGAGGGCGAAAGCTGCGACGCGCGCCTGATCTGTGCCGCCTACGAGATGGGCTGGCGGCGCTTCATCTGTTACGGCTACAAGGGGCAGCGTTTCACGGGCTGCGGCCTGCTCAGCGACACCGACGGGGGGCGCATCGACGTCTACGACAGCTCCGGCGACTACATGGCCTCGGGCATCGACGGCCTCGAGATCCACGTCCACGGCAACGCCCAGGACCAGCTGGGCCAGATCATGAAGCGCGGCAAGCTGGTGATCCACGGCGACGTGGGGCAGACCTTCATGTACGGGGCCAAGGGGGGCGAGGTCTATGTCCTGGGCAATGCCGCCGGCCGGCCCCTGATCAACGCCGTGGGGCGGCCGCGGGTGGTGATCAACGGCACCTGCCTGGACTACCTGGCCGAGTCCTTCATGGCCGGCGACCCACTCAACGGGGGCGGTTTCGTGGTCCTCAACGGCCTGCGCTTCGACGAGGACGGGGACATCCTCCCCCTGGCGCACCCCTACCCGGGGTCGAACCTCTTCTCGCTTGCCTCCGGCGGCGCCATCTACCTGCGCGACCCCCGGCGCCTGGCCACCGACGAACAGCTCAACGGGGGCGAGTACGTGGACCTGAGCCCCGCCGACTGGCGCCTGATCCTGCCCTACCTGGAGGAGAACGAGAGGCTCTTCGGGGTCTCCATCGAAACCCACCTGCTCACGGTTGATGGAAAGAAGAGGTCCTACCGTGACGTCTACCGCAAGGTCCGGCCGGCCGGCAACGGCGCGGCTGCCAAGGCCTCCGCCGAGGCCGAGGCCGAGGAGTGGGGCGCGGACTGGCAGGAGGAGGCGGTTCCGGCGGGGCAGGCGGCGTGAGCCGACTGATGGCTCGTGGGCCGTGGTAGACGGCTTGAAATTTTTGCCATAAGTATCTTTCAGATTCGTTAGAGATGTGCCCAAAATGGGTCAATCTTACAGAACTCTTTCAAGCGGCTTGATCATTTCCTTTTTCATCCTTTTATTAACTTCCTTCCGAAATGTTGGCAATTTTGATAGAAACAACATGGCTGCATTTTGAAAGCGTGTTTTATACTCTTTATGGGGAAAATCGTATGCCCCGAGTTTTTTATATGCCAGATGATCTGATCTGAATGGAAAGCGAAGGCGCCCATAAATATCATCTCTGAAAATCTTTGTCCCACCTACGCCAAGAAAAGTTTTCGGTCTGATGTAATCATTTTCGGAAAATTTAACCAAACATTTACCGAAATCCTGTAATAGGGCGCTGATCTTCGCCGAATCTTTATCCTCATCCGTAACGAAACCGGCAGGATTTGCCCGCTGTATTTCGACATAAGCCTCCAGTATTTGCCTGAGATTTGGTATCTGCCTTAATGGGCCTGAAATGATAAATCCTATTTGTTTTCCGATCAGCGATGGCGCGTGATTATTGTAAAATGACCTATCAAAAAATGTTCTCCATTTTGAACTCAAGTACCTGTCTCTAATCGACCCAGCCCAAACAAGTATATCAGCAGCCTTGATCTTATTATTATAAAAATCAATAAAATCATCGTGTGCTCTTCCGATCTGATCCCGAGGACCGCCATGCGGTCCGGCACCCGAAGCCCGTACTGTCGCAAGGCCCGTATGCGGAACATGTTCATCAGGTGCTCTTCCCAATAACCGCGGCGGATGGTGAACGGCCGCCCGGAGGATCCGCTGGTCCTTCGCGTGACCAGCCGCCCGGCATTCAGCCGCGGGTCGACGAGATCCTCCGCCGGCAGCCTTCGGAGCTCGGGGGAAGAAGTGACCGGCAGAAGGCAAAGGTCGCCGGGGTGCCGGATGCTTGCGGGCCGGATGCCGGCGGCGTCGAAAACCCTGCGGTAATAGGGGCTGTGCCGGTAGGCGTGGTCGACCAGCAGGCGCAGCTTGCGGGCCTGGAAATCCGCCACCTCCCGGCGCGTTGCGCGCGGGTGGCGCCACAGGCGCCCGAAGGTGTCGACAAGCTCGCGGTGCGGCGAAGAAGCGACTTTCATTGTCGGGGTCTCCGGACGAAGCCGCCCTCCCCGGGGGGGGGCGGTCAGCTGTAGAGATCCGGCCGCCGGTGGGGCAGAAAGAAGCCGAGCCTGTGGCCCCGCACCAGCTCGAAGGTGCGTGCCGGCAGGTCGACCACCAGCAGCCCCTCCCGGCCGTCCACCTTTTTGGCCATGAGGTTTCCTGCCGGGTCGAAGGCCAGGGCCACTCCGGGCAGGTCGAGGCCGCAGCCGTTGTCGCCGGTCTGGTTGCAGGCGATGACGAACAGGCTGTTGTCGTAAGCCCTCGCGGGAAGGTGGCGCATCCAGGAAACGGCCTTCTCCTGGGGGTTTCCCCTGGGGGAGGCATGGGGCACGAAGACGACTTCGGCCCCGCGCAGGGCCATGTGGGCGCAGAGTTCGGGGAAATGGGCGTCGTAGCAGAGCTGGATGCCGAAGGTCACCCCGGCGGTCTCGAACAGGGGGATGTCGGTGCCCGGGCTGAAAACGGGCTGCTCCGGGACGGCGATGTGCAGTTTCCGGTAGACGGCGAGGCGCCCGTCCGGGAAGGCCGCCAGGTGGCTGGCGTAGACCCTGCCGTCGCCGGCCCTTTCCGCCAGCCCGGCCAGAAGGACCGCGCCGCTCTCGGCGGCGATTTCCAGCAGGCGGGCGGTCGCCGGGCCGGGCACGGGCTCGGCCGCGGCGGCGATTTCCGGACGGGTGGTGTACCCGGTGATGCTGAGCTCCGGAAAGCAGACGACGGCCGCCTGCCGCCGGGCCGCCGCACAGGCCCACTTCCGCAGCCGCCCCAGGTTCTCGACCGTTTTTCCTACCGGCGACCGGCAGACGACGGCCGCCACGCGGATGTCTTTCATCTAGACGTCGAACTTCGCCTGTATCTTGAACACCTTGGTGGCCGGCAGGTTCAGAATCGTGTCGACCCCGCTTTCCTCCGAAATGCGACGCAGGTTGGCTTCTATTTCCCGCATGGTCGGCGCGATGTAAGTGAACCAGACATTGAAATGGTTGTCCCGCTGGTAGTTGTGGGTCACGCCGGGGTGCCGGTTGACGATCTCGGCGAACTGGCCGATCTTCTCCTCGGGAACCCTGGCGGCGCAAAGCGTGCTGACGAAGCCGAGCTTTTCGGGAACGAAATTGCCGCCGATGCGCCGGATGATCCCCTCGGCCTTGAGCCGCCGCAGCCGGGCGATGACCTCCGCCTCCGCCAGGCCGAGCTCCTCGGCGATGGTGAGGAAGGGCCGGGGGGTCAGGGGGAATCTGGACTGAATCCGGTTGAGGATGGCCCGGTCCGCATCGTCCATGGGGGTCATCGCCGTCATGCCTCCCGGAGAATATCGATCCGCAGGCTGCGGCTTCTCGGGCCGTCGAATTCGCAGAAAAAGACCCCCTGCCAGGTGCCCAGGGCCAGGCGGCCGTCCTCGATGGGGATCGACTGCGAAGCGCCCACCAGGGTCGCCTTGACGTGGGCGGGGGAGTTGCCTTCCATGTGCCGGTAGTCGGCCTTCCAGGGGACCATCCGGTTGAGGACCATGAGGATGTCCTCCCTGACGCTCGGGTCGGCGCTCTCGTTGATGGTCACCGCGGCGGTGGTGTGGGGTACGAAAAGCACGCACAGGCCGCGCTCCACTTTCCGGGCGCGGACCGCCTCCTGGACCAGGCCGGTGATGTCCACGAGCTCGGTCCGGGATCGGGTGGCGACGGAAACGATCATGGTCCCTCCGAATCAGCTCTGCCGCCGCCGGTTGCGGTCGATGCCGATCCCGATGACGGCAGCGGCACGCCAGCCCTCCGGCCCCAGGGATCGACCCGCCGGGCCCGGGGACCTGGAACGGTCGGCGGACGGCCTTTGCAGCAGAAAAAAAGGGCCCTGCCATGAAAAAGCAGGGCCCGCCCGAAATTGTGCAGCCGCCTTCTTGAAGGATGGACGATAATCAGACGCATCCGGTCGGCTTCGGAAGGCCGGCCATCTTGCAGGCCCCCTTGCCGGGGCCTGAAGGAAACAGCTCGTAGATGTGCTTCAGCTTGAAGCCGGTGACCTTGGAAAGCACGCGGACCATGGGGGCGATCCCGTTTTTCTCGTAGTAGTCACGCAGCACCGCGATGACCTTCTTGTGCTCCTCGTTGAGCTCCTCGATACCCTCTTCCTTCTTCACGTACTGGACCCACTCCTGGCTCCAGTTCTCGTAGGAGTCGATGAACCCGTCCTCATCAACGCTGAACTTTTTTCCCATGAAGTCAACTTCCGGCATTTCTCAAAACCTCCTCTGTTTGGTTGAACATCCCAATTTTCGGCGAACGGCCTCTAATCCCTTCGATAAATTCCAAAATCAAAGAGTTCCTTATAGCATTGATCCGGCGTTGTCAATACCAAATGCCCTCTTCCCCGGGGCAGCCGGCCCCGGGGCCGCTCTCAATATTCCTTCGGCATGCCGTTGAGCTGGGCGAGGGTGAAGACCGGCCCGTCCTTGCACACGAATTCCTTTCCCACGTTGCAGCGGCCGCACATGCCGATGCCGCACTTCATCCGGTTTTCCAGGGACATGACGATGTGGTCGTGCCGGTAGCCCTGCTTGTCGAGGACCGGCTGGGTGAACTTGATCATGATGGGCGGCCCGCAGACGATGGCGTAGGTGTCGTCGTCCGCCGGCGGGGCCTTCTTTTCCGTGATGGTGGGCACGAAGCCGACGTTGTATTTCCAGTCCGGGTCGCTGGTGGCGTCGACGGTGATGTGCATGTGGATGTCGTCGCGCTTTTCCCACTCGGCCAGTTCCGCGCGGTAAAGCAGCATTCCCGGGCTGCGGGCCCCGTAGATCACGTGAATCTCCCCGAAGCGCCGGCGGTTGGCCAGCATGTGGACGATGGAGGAGCGCAGCGTGGTGAAGGCGAACCCGCCGCCGATGATCACCACGTTCTTGCCCTCCAGGAGCTCCCAGGGATACGAGTTGCCCAAGGGGCCGCGGATGCCCATGACATCGCCGACCTTCATGGCGTGCAGGTGGGAGGAGACCAGCCCCACCCGGTTGACCGTGAAGGCGACGTAACCCTTTTCCGTCGGCGAGGAGGCGATCCCGATGGGGATTTCACCCTTGCCGGTCACCGACAGCTCGGCGAACTGGCCCGCGCGATAGGCGAAGCGCTCCTCGTCCCCGGGATCCAGAAAAACTGCTCTTGAGCTGCAGCACGATCATCTCGGCCCCGAACTCATCGACGCACTTCCTGGCCCACGCCGCCGGGTCGGAAACCACATCCTTGAAAGGGCTCAACGCCGCTTCCGGCCACTCGGTCGGCACCATATCCCAGATTTCCATGGCGATCCTGGGCTTGTGGGGCATATCGCCCTCGAACTTGTAGAAGGGGTAGGCGGTCTCGCCGCCGACGGTCACCGCCTTGTTCCCGCTCCCGAGGGTAATCGCCTTGATCGCGCCAGCGTAGCCTTCTTTGTAGAATTCGAAACCCAATGTAACCTCCTTATCGATTGACCGGTTGATGGACAGGGGTTTTTAGAGCCGTCCAGTAGGCGCGCATTGGATTTCCTCCGCGCAATCCAATGGGCGCTCCGCAATTGCCTCAGTGCCTCCTTTCTCTTGAATTCATTGACGATTATGAGCTAATCTACGTCGGTAGATAGGTCAGAAGATCAGGCCCGCGGGCAGGCCGGAGCCCACGGGTTTCGGGCTGAATATTGTTCTTTATCTGCGGCTTTTGTGTTTGTCAATAGATGGTTGCAGGCGGCCTGTATTTTATCCCCCTTCAGTGTATATTTTTTTCTGACGTTTTCCGGCGAGGCGCTCCCTCAGGCGGGGAAAGCGGTCGACATCGGTGTGGGGCAGGAAGAGGGCGCCCACGTACTTGTCCATGTAGGAAGGCGTCTCGGAAAGCTCGAAGCTGGTCATCTTGCGCGTGACGTCCACCACGTCGCGGCGGATCCGGTTGGTCAGGCTGCTCATCTTGGCCCCCATGAGGGACCCGTTGCCGATGAAGGAGATCTTTTCGGGGTCGACTTCGGGCAAAAGCCCGATCGTCATGGCCCGCTCCAGGTCCACGTAACTGCCGAAGCCGCCGGCCAGCACGATCTGCTCGACATCCCCGATCCCCATGCCCACCTCCTCCAGCAGGGTCATGAAGCCGCTGTAGATGGCCCCCTTGGCGCGGATCAGGTTCTCGATGTCGATTTCGGTGATGGCGATGTCCCGATCGATCTGGGTGTCCCCGGCCCAGGCGAGCACGTACTCCCAGACCCCGTCGTTTTCGCGGATCCGCCCGGTCTTCAGGTCGCGGTCGAACTTGCCCGCGTTGTCGATCACCGCGTTTTCGAACAGGGTCGCCACCAGGATGATGAGGCCGGAGCCGCAGATCCCCTTGGGGCGGACGCTGCCGATGGTCACGAGCATCGGTTCGAGGGTGAGGGGGTCCATGGAAAAGTCCTCGATCGCGCCCTTGGCCGCCCGCATGCCGAACTTGATCCCGGCGCCCTCGAAGGCCGGTCCGGCCGAACAGGCGGCGCAGGCCATCCACTCCCGGTTGCCGATGACGATCTCGGCGTTGGTCCCGATGTCCAGGTACAGGGTCAGCTCGTCGCTGCGGTACATTCCCGAGCCCATGACCCCGGCCACGATGTCGCCCCCCACGTAGCTCGACACGGCCGGGTAGACCAGGGCGCTGGCATGTTCGGCCAGGGCCATGCCCAGATCCACGGCCCGGATGGGCGGGTAGAGGGTGGCCGCCGGGACGTAGGGCGCCCGCCTCAGGTGGCGCGGGTCGACCTTGAGGAGCAGCTGGGTCATGGTGGTGTTGCCGGCCAGGGTGATGCTCGAGATGTCCTCCCGGTCGACCTTGGAGTGCCGCACCAGGGCCTCGATGATGGCGTTGATGGTGCCGACGACCACCGCCTGCAGCCGCTCGAGGCCGCCGGGCCTCTCCGCGTAGACGATGCGGCTGATGACGTCCTCGCCGTAGCTGATCTGGGCGTTGAAGTCTCCCTGCTCGGCGAGAGCCTCCCCGGTTTTAAGGTCGATGAGCTGGCCGTAGATCGTGGTGGTGCCGATGTCCATCGCGATGGCGTAGTTGTGCGCGCTGGTGTCCCCCGCCTGGAGGTTGGCGATCTCGGTCTTGCCGGTCTCGTAGACCGGCCGCACCAGGGTGGCGGTCACCCGGAAGCCCTCCTGGCGCATGACGCCGGGCATCTTGCGGATCACCGGCAGGCTGACCGTCAGGCGATGCTCCCCGTGGTGCAGCTGCAGGAAGCTCACCAGGCGGGTCGCATCCGGCAGGCGGTCCTGGGCGTCGGGCGCGGGCAGCGCCAGGAAGCGCTTCTCCACCGGCGGCAGGAAAAGCCCCTTTTCCTTCAGCTCCCCGAAGGCGACCTGCCGGATGCGCGCCGTGCGCCGCGGGGTGGTGGCCGCCAGGGCGCTTCTGTCGATGGCGCTTTCCACGGGGATGCGCACCACCACGTCGCCCATGACCCGCGCCTGGCAGGCCAGGCGGTAGCCCTTTTCGCGGTCTTCGCGGCTGAGCTTCTCCGAAAAGCCGCCGGCGACGGTGCCGCTCTCGACGATCACGCGGCACTTGCCGCAGACCCCCTCCCCGCCGCAGGACGCGTTCACGTGGACCCCGGCGTCCATGGCGGCGCGGATCAGCGTCTGCCCCGGCTCGACGTCGATCGTCCGCCGGTAAGGCTCGAAGGTGACGCGTACGGTTGACATTGGCGCTGTGTCCTTTCGATGAGGGCTTCGCCCCGCTCATGGCGGGTGGCTGATGGCTCACGGCAACGGGCAAGGTCAATTGAGGAAAAATGCACAAGGCGGCCCGATATCCTGAATGGAGCCCGCCTGAATGGAGCCCGCCTGAATGGAGCCCGATAGATCGAATCCGTTTAGAGATTTCGCCGCTTAATCCGGTATCCAGTCTTGAGCCATGAGCCATGAACCATGAGCCGTCCGCAAGGCACAGCCCACCGGCCCACCTAACCCATCTTGCGCCCCTGGGGCCGGTCGAAGCGGCAGGTGAGTTCCAGCATATCGCCGTCGAGGCGGGTGACGGTCTCGTAGGGCAGGGAATTGAAGAGCCGGATCATCGCCTGGTTGCCGGGGGCGGTGTAGGCCAGGAGGCCCGCGATGCCGTTTTCCCTGGCGGCCACGGCCAGTTTGGTGATCAGCGCCCGGCCGAGCCCCTTTCCCTGGTAGGCCCCGCTGACAGAGAAGGCGATCTCCGCCATGTTGCCCGCCGGGTCTAGGAGGTACTCTCCGACCCCGATGACCTTTTCGAAGCCGAATTCCCCCACCGTCGCCACCAGGGTCAGGTCCTTGACGTAGTCCACCTGGGACACCTCGTCGATCTCCTCCTGGAAGAAACGGGTCTTCTCGTGGAAGAAGCGCGAGACGACGTCCTGCGGCGCCAGGCTGTAAAAGTGCTCCTGGATGAGGCGCACATCCACCGGCTTGGCCGGCCGGATGGTGACCGCCTCCCCCGCGATCTCCAGGGTCTCCTCCAGCTGGATCGGGTAGACCCCGTAAATGGACTCCGAAAGGGTGCGGCGCAGGTCCAGCAGGCCGTGCTCCTTGGCCTTGTAAAAAAGCTCTTCCCTGAAGTCGGGGTGGGCGATGCTGATGAGCGCCATGGCCCGCTCCTGGATGCTCTTGCCGAAGAGGTTGACGGCGCCGAACTCCGTCACCACGAAGTGGACGTCGCCGCGGGGGACGACGACCGCCGTGTCCCCGAGCTGGGGGACGATGCGACTCTTGGCGCCCCCCGCGGCGGTGGAGGGCAGCATCAGGATCGCCTTGCCCCCCCGGGACTGGAAGGCGCCCCGGGCGAAGTCGAGCATGCCGGTGACGCCGCAGAAGAAATTCTGGGCCATGGCGTCGGCCGCCACCTGGCCGGTGAGGTCGACTGCCATGGCCACGCTCATGGACACCATCTTTTCGTGGCGGCAGATGATCCCCGGGTCGTTGACGTAATCGGAAGGCTGGAATTCGACCGAGGGGTTGTCGTCCAGGAACTCGTAGAGCGCCTGGGTGCCCAGGGCGCTGCTGGCCACTATCTTGCCGTCGTTGAAGCCCTTCTTGCGGTTGTTGATCACGCCCCGGGAGAAAAGGCGCATGATGCCGTCGGTCAGGAACTCGGTGTGGACCCCGAGGTCGCTCTTGTCGGATAGCGCCGTCAGGATCGCCTGGGGGGTGGCGCCCGGGCTGATGTGGATCGTGGACCCGTCCTCCACGAGGCGGGCGATGATCCGGCCGATGGTGTTGGCCGACTCCATCTCGGCCGGTTCCTCCACCGTGATGAGGTCCTCCTCGTACTCGACGAACACGTCCACCTCGTTGACGTGAAGGAAACTGCGCCCCAACACCCGGGGCATCCTCGGGTTGACCTGGGCGATGAGCAGGTCGGCCGCCTGGGCCGCCGCAAGGGTGATGTCCACCGAGACCCCGAGGCTCATCCAGCCGAAATCGTCCGGCGGTGACACCTGCACCAGGGCCACGTGGACGGGCAGCATGCGGCTCCGAAATATCCGCGGAACCGCGGACAGGTTCGTGGGGGTGATGAAACGCTGGTTGCGGGCCAGGGCCCGCGGCTTGGCCGACCCCAGGTAGAAGGAACGGATGTTGAGGACGTGGTCCTGGGTCTTGTTGGCGATGAGGGTCAGCGGCGTGGTTTCCAGGGAAAGCAGGCGGATGATTTCCAGGTCCGCGACCTTCTGGGAGGCCTCGGACAGCTCGCGCACCAGGTGCTGGGGCTCGCCGCAGGAAGAGCCGATGAACACCCGCTGCCCCGCCTTGATGAGGCCAATGGCCTCCTCCGCCGTTTTTCGGTTTTCCACGTACCTGTCGGCCCAGTAAGAAGCAATCGCCATGAGAATCCCCCTCTCGCCCGATGTCGGCGCCGCGCCGCGGTCGGCTCCATCGCCGCGGGGCTGGCAGGCCCGGAAGGCCCAACGCTACCGTATCCGGCCGCCATTATCAAGGGGAAGATGGCTTGCGCGCGCTTGCCCCTGCGCTCCGGAGGCCTGTGGGATCCTCTCCTTCGCGTCAGCGTGCGCGTCCGCGTTCACGGGCCCTTCCCGGTCCAGCGCCGCCCCCGGGGACGGGTACGCTTACGGGTACGCTTACGGGGACGGGGACGGGGAGGCGCAACTACCCCCTCCCTCTGGACGCCCATGGGAGCCCCCCGTGCGCGCGGGCAATATCCAGTTGACATCGAACATCAATTGAAATATCTCTTCGGGCCCAGCACGGTGAGCAATTTAGCCTGCAGATTCAGGTGAATATCCCCGATTTCATCGAGAAACAGAGTGCCGCCATCCGCTTCTTCCAACAAGCCTTTTTTCTGGGTGAGGGCGTGTGTGAATGCGCCTTTCTCATGTCCGAAGAGTTCCGACTCGAGGAGGGTTTCGGTGAGCGCGGCGCAGTTGACCTTGACGAAGGGGCCGCCGCGGCGCTCGCTGTTGACGTGCAGGGCGCCGGCGATGAGTTCCTTCCCGGTTCCCGACTCGCCGGTGATCAGGACCGTCGCCTCCGTGGGTGCGACCTGGGCCACGGTTTCGAGGAGCCGGCTCATGGCCGGGCTGTTGCCGATGATGTTCTTGCGGTCGAAGCGCTCGCCCATGGTCTCCTTCAGGCGGCGGTTTTCCTCCTGGAGCTGCACGTGTTCCATGGCATGCCCCATGGTGTGCCGGAGGCGGTCGAAGTCCAGGGGCTTGGTCAGGTAGTCGTAGGCCCCCTTCCTGAGGGCGTCGACGGCCGTTTCCACCGAGGAATAGGCGGTCATGAGGATGACGGGGATCACCGGGTTGATGGCCTTGATCCGTTCCAGGGCCGCGATGCCCGACACCTTGAGCATGCGGATGTCCATCAGCACCAGGTCGAAGGGGCCCAGCGTCACCCGCTCCACGGCGCTCCCGCCGTCATCCGCCTCGACGACCTGATAGCCCCACCCGCCCAGAAGGGCTTTGAGCATCGCGCGGTGGGCGGTGTCGTCGTCGACGACCAGAATGCGCGCCAGCGCTGTCATGGCAACCCCTCCCGTCTCGTGCCCCCGGCTGCCTTCCCCTGACCGGTGGTTTCTTCCCCCGTCATGCGCCCGGCAGCCTCAGCGCCACCGCCGTCCCCTGCCCGACCCGGCTCTCGATGCGGACCTCGCCCCCCAGGGCGTCGACGATCTTGTGAACGATGGCCAGGCCCAGCCCGTTGCCGGCGGGCTTGGTGGTGAAATACGGGTCGAACACGTGGGCCAGGTGCTCCTCCGGGATCCCGGCGCCGGTGTCCGTCACGACGATGCGGTACCACTCGGGCTCGGGATCGGGCTCGAGGGAAACCGTCAGCCGCCCGCCGGCCGGCATGGCCTCGATGGCGTTCAGGTAGAGGTTGAGCAGGACCTGGCGCACGCGGTCCGAGTCGATCCCGGCCTCCGTGACCTGCGGCGACAGCCGCGCCTCGATGGCGACATCCTGTTTGCGGGCATCCGCTGCGACCAGGCGCAGGGACTCCTCGACGACCCGCTGAACCGATTCGCGCTTCTTGGAGATGTCCACCGGCCGGGCGATTTCCAGGAGTTGGGTGATGACGCGGTTGAGCCGGTCGACCTCCTGGATCATGGTGTCGGCGATCTCCCGGTCCTCGGCGACTTCCCGGTAACGCTCCTTGAAGTAGGTGGCAAAGCCCTTGATGGAACTCAGCGGGTTGCGGATCTCGTGGGCCACCCCGGCCGCCAGGCGCCCCACGGCGGCCAGGCGCTGGGTGCGCGCGATTTCCTGGCGCAGGGCGTGAACCTCGCTTAAGTCCTTGAAAAGGAGCACGCTGCCCCGGGCGGCCCCTTCCCCGTCGCGCAGGGCGCCGCCGCTCAGGGAGAGGGGGATCCGGCGTCCGGCTTCCAGGGTGCAGGTGATGTCGCGTTCCGCCAGGGTGTCCTTGCGCGCCAGCATGGCCAACTGCAGCAGTTCCGGGGGGAGCACGCGCTCCGCCGCACGCCCCACCAACTGCGCAGCGGGCTTGCGGAGGATGGACTCGGCCACGGGGTTGACCCGTGCGACCGCCGCCTCAGCGTCCAGGGCGATCAGGCCGGTGGGCATGTTCTGCACCAGGGTGTCCGAAAAGGCGCGCGCCTGGGACAGGGAGGCGCGGCTGGCGCGGTAGCCCTGAAGCGCCAGCAGCAGGACGATGCCGGAAAAGGCCATCAGCAGCAGGATCAGCCCCATGAGCACGGCGTGGCGGACATCGGCCCGGTGGGCGGCTTCCACCGCAGTCATGTCCAGGCCGACGAAGATGACCTGGGGCTCCCTGTCGGCCTCGAGGCGGTGCTCCGGGAACGGCCGCGCGTGGCGGGGCGCCGGCATCCTTCCCATGGGCATCTGCCGCGGGAAGCCGGTGGGGGCGAACTGCCGGTAGACCTCGAAAACCTGGCGGCCGTCCCCGGCCGGAACCTCGCGCCACCTGGCGGCGGTCAGCCCGGCGGCTTCGGCCAGGTCGAGCCCGTCGGCGAGGGTGCTTCCGATCTTCTCCAGGTCGCTGTGGGCGACGATCCTGCCGCCGACAGCGGCCACGATGAGGTATTCTATGTCGGGCTGCTGGGCCGTTTCGGTGAGGAGCTTCTGAAGCTTGAAACCGGTGTGCATGCCGCCGCGAATGCCGGTGCGGGTGCCGGCCTCGAAAGCGCGGATCAGGGCGGCCCCCTTTTCGGCCAGCAGGCGGGTGCTGTTGACCTTCTGGCGCTGGATCGTGTCGAGGGTCACGAAGACGAACAGGGGAACCAGGACGGCCACGGCCCCGAGGATCGTCCATGGGGAGACGGCGGAAAGGAACCGGTATTCTCTTCTGCTCGCGGCCATGGGCCCAGGGATCCCCCCCTTCGCCGCCTTCGGGCGCCGGGCATGCCGCCCCGCGGATCGATTCCGTCCGCAAAGCGGCGGCTCGGCCCGGGCATGCGCCGGGGCCTAGTTTTTTTTAATGGACTTGCCGGGACAAGGCAACAAAATCTTTTTGGCAGCGGCCCGGCGGGGGGAGGGTCCGGGCCGCTGCGGGCGCGGGGCGGTTGCTACCGCCCCGCAGCCAGGTGCCAACCGGGGGCGGCAGCAACTGAGTTCGCCGACACCTTTCACGGGGATGGTGTGGATCATGGGGTTGTCGTGCTGGTCCTCGGCGGCGACCGCCACCACCTCGCCGCCGCGCAGGAAGCGCGCCGGCCGCATCTGGGAGCGCAGCACCATTTCCCAGTTCCAGCTGATCTTGTAGTTGAGGGGGTTGGTGCAGGCCTCGGGGGCCGGGATGCCCCCGCAATAGGAGTTGAGGAGATGCACCGCGTCGAACTGCCGGACCGCGTGCCCGCAGAGCACCAGGTCGATGCCGGGGTCCAGGCCGCACTCCGGCATCAGGGCCACGCCGGCGCGCCGGGCGGGCTCGTCCAGCTCGCGCACGCCGTGGGCGTAGTTGGTGCTCACCACGGGCACTCCCGCCGCGATGCCGGCCTTGAAAGCGGCCGCCATGAGGGGCATGGGCAGAAGGTCCACGGCCGCGTCGAACCCCCTGGCGAGAAAAGAGGCCAGGGCGTCCGGCGACGAGGCATCCAGGGCGAAGGGGACCACCCGGTCGGACAGGCGCAGGCTCTGCCTGACGGCGGAAAAGCTTTCCAGGGAAACATCGGCGCAGACGATCTGCGAGACCCCGTCGGATCGATCCAGGTCGACGAGGGCCGCCCGCCCCTGCATCCCCAGTCCTCCCATGACCGCTATTTTCATGGCCGTCTGCCCCTTCGAGGTTCCACAGGCTCGCTGCGGCGGGGGATGGCTCCCCGGCACGTCTGGGGAATTGATAACGGGAGCCGGACCCAATGTCAAGCGGGCATTTGGGCCGGGGGCGGGGCGGTGTCAGCGCAGGGGGTCGGGGGCGGGTTGCCCCAGGCGCTGTTTGGCGATTCCGTCGAGGATCCTGAGGTGGGCGTCCCGGGAGATGGGAAATGCCAGCGCGACGCCGAAGGCGACGACGTTGCACAGGCAGGGAACGAGGGCATAGAGCACCCTCAGCGCCTGGACGACCTCGGGGGGCTGGGAATCGCCGGGCGTGTACCCCACCAGGCCCAGGACGGTCAGGCCGACACCCACCCCGAGGGCGGCGGTGAGCTTCTTGACCACCGACCAGATGCCGATGTACCACCCCTCCTGGCGCCGGCCGGTGAGGAACTCGTCGTAGTCGATGACGTCGGCCTGAATGGCCGAGGGCAGCGCCAGGGCCGCGCCGAAGCCCGCCCCCGAGACCACCACCAGGAGGCCGTAGAGCCGCTCGTCCCCGGCCCCGAGGAAATAGACGCCGCTGAAGGCGAACGTGTTGATGGCCATGGCCGCCAGCCAGGCCGCCTTTTTGCCGACCCTGCCCGCCAGCTTGATCCACAGGGGAAGAAGAAGGACCCCGGTGGCGAAATAAAGAAGCAGGAAAAGGTTGGCGTTTCGGCTTTGGAGAACATATTCCACGTAGTAAAGGATCAGTGTGGCCGGCAGGTTGCTGCCCAGGGCGCTGATGGTGTAGGATGCGAGCAGAATGAGAAAGGGCCGGTTGCGCAGCATCGCTTCCAGGGCCCTGCCGTTTCGGGGGAGGTCATGGGCGACGCCGCCGTCGCGCTCCCGGACGCGGTAGACGCACCAGACGCAGGCCCCTACCAGCATGGGCGCATAGGCCAGGGCGATCCACAAGAACTTGCGCCGCTCCGCCTCGTCCGTTCCCGGCGCCCCCTGGATTGCGTCGATCACGGCAGGCGCCGCGGCCGCCAGCAGGGTGCCGGCGATCAACAGGCCGTCGCGCAGGGCAAACAGGGCGGTGCGTTCGTTGTAGTCGGTGGTCAGTTCGGGGCCCAAGGCCTCGTAGGGTACCGTCACGATGGTCCAGAACGAAAACAGCGCAAACAGGCAGACCGCGAACCATACGGGGGCCTGGCCGGCTGTCAGGGCCGGGGGGGCGAAAAGGAACAACATCGCCGCCGCCAGGAACACGCCGCCGACAAGTATGTAAGGCCGACGCCGGCCCATGGGCGAACGGGTGCGGTCGGAGACGATACCCAGGAGCGGGTCGGTCAGGGCGTCGAATATGCGCACCAACAGGAGGGTGGCCCCGACCCAGGCGATGTTGACTCCCACCACATCGGTGTAGAATTTGGGCAGATGGACATAGACCGGAATCCCCACCACCGCCAGGGCGAAGGCCGGCAGGCCGTAGGCCAGCTTGCGCCCCCAGTCAAGGCGCGCTGGTGCCGGCGCTGATGTCACAGGGCCCCCATGAGCGACTGCCTGAACTTGCGGTCGATGGGAAACGGGCCGAGCCAGATGGCAAAAACGGCGCGCTGGAAGTCGTCCCCGGGGATAACGCCCAGGGGCTCTCCGTTCAATGCCAGCTCGGTGCCCGCGTCCGGGATGTAGGTCAATGCGTAGCGATCGCCTGGCTCGACATCCCGATACAGAGCCGCAAAGCGGTCGATGCGCGGCTGCAGCAGGGCCGCCTCTTCGACGCTGATGTTGTCGGCGATTTTCCGGCGCGTGGCTCTCGCGATATCTTCACTCGTGACGGCGTGAAAATATTCCAGCTCCAGGCGTTTGGCCACAGGGCCGAGAACATCCTGCTCCTTCGATAATTCATCGACGTAAAAGGCGCCCACATACGCCTTGACAAAAATCATGTAGCGAAGCAATCCGTATCCTTGAAGGGCCATGCGCGTGTTCCCGACCTCGATGTCCCTTGGAAAGAGCACGCCCTCCACAGCCACGGAAGCGGCACTGACACCCGCCCAAAATGCAACCAGGAACAGGATGAAAAAGACGCGTTTCGCTTTCATTAGACCCGCCCGCCTACGTGAATCGGTGCCGAAACTGTAAAGTATGCCTCCAGCGACTGTTGGCAAGTCGTCGGAAGCGGCAAAAAGTAAGGGAAGGTCAGCGGCGAAATAATAGGACATTCCTACCTAAATACCAGGAGGCCGACATCCCATGGGAACCACGTGGCAAATCGAAAAAACCATCGACATCCGCCAGCCGCCCGAGGTGGTATTCGATTACCTGTGCCGCTTCGAGAACGTTCAGGAGTGGGACGGCAGCGTCCTGAGCGCTTGCAGGCTGTCGTCCGGCAAACCGGCCGTCGGCAGCCGGTTCCGGGTGACGCTGCTGTTCGGATGGCGGCGCGTGCCCATGGCCTACGAGATCGTGTCCATGGAACCGCCGCACCGGCTCGCCCTCAAGGGCAGCGCAGAGGGGTTCGACGCGCTGGACCGCATCCGCTTCGAGCGCACGGCCGCCGGGACCCGCCTGACCTACGCCGCCGAAGTGGTCTTCACTCGGTTCCTCCCTGGAATTCTCGACCGCGTTTCCGAAGGGCTTTTCCAGCGCAACGCCGAGCAGGCCGTCCGGCTGCTTCAGACCCTGCTGTCCGGATCGGCGGCAGCCCCCGCCCTCATGCCTCTCACCCGTCTGGCGGATCAGGCGGTTGTCCCCGGGCTCATCGGGTTCACCCGCCTGGGCTATCTTCTGGGAAAACAGCGCGCGCCGGTGGCGTCGGCCCTGTACGCCGGAAAAACCATGGTCCTCACCGGCGGCACCTCGGGCATCGGCCGGGCCGCGGCGCGCGCCCTGGCGGCCAGGGGCGCCCGCCTGGTCGTGGTGGGGCGCGACCCCGCCAAGCTGGAGCGGTTGTCCGCGGCACTGCGGGCAATCGGCGGCGGGGGGGAAATACACACCGAAACGGCCGATTTGAGCCTGACGGCCGACGTCCGGCGGCTGGCGGCGCGCCTCAACCGGCGCTGCGGCCGGGTCGAGGTGCTGCTCAACAATGCCGGCGCCCTGTTCAACCGCCATCAGGTCACCGCCGAGGGGATCGAAAAAACTCTGGCCACCGATCTCCTGGGGCCTTACCTGCTGACCCGCCTGCTGCTGCCGTCGCTCAAGGCCGCGGCAGGCGCACGGATCCTCAACATGGCTTCGGGCGGGATGTACACCCAGGGCATCCGCGTGGACGACCTGCAGTTCGAGCGCACCCCCTACGACGGCCCAACGGCCTATGCCCGGGCCAAGCGCGGGCTGGTGGTGCTCACCGGGATCTGGGCCCGGGAACTGGCCCCCCACGGCATCCGCGTGCATGCCATGCACCCGGGCTGGGTCGACACCCCCGGGCTGGAAAAGGCCCTGCCGGCATTTCACCGCTGGCTGCGCCCCTGGCTGCGCACCGCGGCGCAGGGTGCCGACACCCTCGTCTGGCTGGCGGCCGCGCCGGACGCGGGCCGGGTCTCGGGACGTTTCTGGCTGGACCGGAAACCTCACCCCGCCCACGTGTTTCCCGGCACCCGTGAGTCGGCCCGGGACCGCGTCGCCCTGGTGAAGGCCCTGGACGAGCTGGGCGGTCTGGAGCCCTGAGCCGGAGACTTCGGAAAGGGCCAGGTTTCACAAGAAAGGGCACAGGGCGATCCTCAACGATGCTCCGAAAGGCTGCGATTGCCCTCCCGGGTGAGCACCAGCTGCAGGTCTCCCAGGACACGCTCGCGGAACCCCGCTTCGCAGGTGCCCAGGTAATAGGCCCACTTGCGCTGGAACCGGCGGTCGAACCCCAACCTGGCCGCCTGGTCGCGGTCGGCCGTGAAGCGGCGGTGCCACTCGGCCAGGGTGAGGGCGTAGTGGTCGCCGATGTTTTCCAGGTGGTCGACCATGAGGCCGGAGTGGCGCGTCATGCTGCGCGTCAGTATGGTCAGGGAGGGCAGCAGGCCGCCGGGGAAGATGTGCTTGCGGACCCAGTCGTGGCTCCTGCGGTAGGCGTCGTAGCGCCGGTCGGGGATGGTGATCACCTGGATGACGGCGATGCCCCCGGGGGCCAGCAGACGGTCCAGGCGCTTGAAAAAGGCGCCGAAATAACCGTGCCCCACGGCTTCCAGCATCTCGATGGAGACGATCTTGTCGAAGCGGCCGCGGATGCTGCGGTAATCGTGGAAAAGGATGTCGATGCGCTCCTGGAGCCCGGCCTCGCGGACGCGCTCCCGCGCCAGGCGGTGCTGGTCCCGGGAGAGGGTGATGCCGGTGACGCGGCAGCCGCAGCGGCGCACGGCCTCCAGGGCGAAGCCCCCCCAGCCGCAGCCGATTTCAAGCACGTGGTCCCCGGCCCCGATGCGCGCTTTTTCGATGATCGAGCGGTACTTGTTGCGCTGCGCGGCCTCCAGGCTTTCCCCCGGGTGACTGAAGAGGGCGCAGGAATAGGCCATGGAGTCGTCCAAAAAGGTCTGGAAAAACGCGTTGGAAAGGTCGTAGTGGCGGTGGATGTTGCGCCGGCTGCCCGGAAGGGTGTTGCGCCGGGCCAGGTAGCGCAGCTTTTCCAGGGCCATCCTCATGCAGGGCTACTGGAAGCGGCCCGAGGCCACCGCGGAGGCCTTTGCCGGCGGCTGGTTCCACACCGGGGACCTGGCCCGCAGGGACGCCGACGGCGATCTTTACATCGTCGACCGCAAGAAGGACATGATCATCTCCGGGGGCGAGAACATCTACCCGGCGGAGGTGGAAAACGCCATCTTCGAGATGCCCCAGGTGGCCGAGGCGGCGGTCGTGGGCATCCCCGACCCCACCTGGGGCGAGGCGGGGTGCGCCGTGGTGGCCCTGAAGCCGGAAACAAGCCTGACGGCCGAGGAGGTCGCCGGTTTTCTGAAGGGGCGCCTGGCGCGCTACAAGGTGCCGCGCCGGGTGGTTTTCGTGGACCGGCTGCCGCGCAACGCCGCCGGCAAGGTCCTCAAGAACGTTCTGCGGGAGAGGTACGCCCGATCGTTGTCGTTGTCGTAATCGTAATCGTAATCGTCGGTGCAGCCCTGCCTGCCTGTCAATGCTCCGGCGCTTGCCGGCATTGTTCCAAAGATTACCCGATTACGATTACGACAACGACAACGACAACGAAAAGGGGTCGAGAATCGGATGTATTTCGATCCCGGTTTCGATTATGGTGCTGAGTCGATGGCAATGGTCTCACATCCACAACAAAGGAGGGGCAACATGAGCGCGAAAAGAATGTGTCAGGCCGTGGTGGCGGGGTTCCTGGCGGTGGCGATGCTGGCGGGGGCCGGCCTGGCCGCCGAACCCATCAAGATCGGCATCATCCAGGGGTTGAGCGGGGCGCTGGAGGTCTACGGCAAGGCCGAGGTGACCGGCTTCAAGATGGGCCTGGAGTGGGCCACCCAGGGCACCAACCAGATTCTCGGCCGCGACGTGGAGCTCATCGTCGAGGACACCCAGCTCAAGCCCGACCGGGCCAAGATGCTGCTGACCAAGCTGTACGCCGACGACCGGGTGGACATCGCCGTGGGGCCCACCAGCAGCGGCGTGGCCCTGGCCTGCCTGCCGGTGGCGGCGGAATTCAAGAAGATCCTCATCGTGGAGCCGGCCGTGGCCGATTCCATCACCGGCGAGCACTGGAACCGCTACATCTTCCGCACCGGCCGCAACTCGAGCCAGGACGCGATCTCCAACGCCGCGGCCATCGCCAAGCCGGGGGTCAGCATCGCCACCATCGCCCAGGACTACGCCTTCGGCCGCGACGGCGTGGCGGCCTACAAGCTGGCGGCGGAAAAGCTGGGGGCCAAAATCGTCCACGAGGAATACGCCGACCCCAAGGCGACCGATTTCACCGCCGCGGTTCAGAAGATCATCGGCGCGCTGAAGGACCTGCCGGAGCCGCGCTATGTCTTCATCATCTGGGCCGGCAAGGGCGGGCCCGTGCCCCAGCTGCTCTCCAGCGGCCTGGACAAGTACGCGATCCAGATCACCACGGGCGGAAACGTGCTGGATGCCCTCAAGGCCATGAAGCCCCTCGAGGGGATGATCGGGGCCACCTACTACTACTATGAAAACCCGAAAAACCCGGTCAACGACTGGTTCGTGGCCGAGCACTTCAAGCGCTTCAACGCGCCCCCCGACTTCTTCACCTGCGGCGGGTTCGCCGCGGCCAGCGCCATCGTCTCCGGCATCACCGCCGCCGGCGGCACGGACACGGAGAAGCTCATCGCGGCCATGGAGGGCATGACCTTCATGACCCCCAAGGGGGAGATGACCTTCCGCAAGGAGGACCACCAGGCCCTGCAGAGCATGTTCGCCTTCAAGCTGGAGAACCGGCCGGATGTGGAGTGGGCCGTCCCGGTGCTGATCCGCGAGCAGAGCGCCCAGGAGACCGCGCCGCCCGTCATGAACAAGAGATAGGCGCAACGCGGGGGGGCTCACCACGGAGGAACGGAGGGCACGGAGAAAGGGAGTTTTAAGTGTTAGGTTTTAAGTTTTAGGCGGAGGTAGGAGGTCCGTGGGCGGAGGGGCCCCACGCAGACAGATCCCAGGAAAACCCTTCGTTGCCTTCGTTTCCTCTTTGTAAAAAACCTCCGTGAACTCCGTGCCTCGAGTGGGCGCAGCCAACGGATGGTGAGATTCTCGAACGGATGGGTTTTTCACCACGGAGGCACGGAGGGCACGGAGAGAGGGTCTTCTGTGCCGGCCCCTTCGGGGCAAAGCACCGGCTCTCCGTGCCAGTAATGTAGGTCGGACTTCAGTCCGACATCGAATGGACTTCAGTCCGACATCGCGTGGACTTCAGTCCGACATCGAACGCCGGGTTACGTCAATCGTGTCGGATTGAAATCCGACCTACACGCGTTCCCCAGAGAGCAACCCATGACGACGTCTGACAGCGCCCCCATCCTCGAAACCCGCGACCTGACGATCCGCTTCGGCGGGCACGTGGCGGTGGACCATGTCAACTTCCGCATGGCGCCTTTCACCCTCAAGTCGATCATCGGGCCCAACGGCGCCGGCAAGACGACCTTCTTCAACATGCTCACCGGGCAGTACAGGCCCACGGAGGGCCAGGTGCTGCTGCGCGGGCGCGACATCACCCCCCTGTCGGTGGCGGAGCGGACGCGCCTGGGCATGGGGCGGTCCTTCCAGCTCACCAACATCTTCCCCATGCTGACCGTGCTGGAAAACGTGCGCATCGCGGTCCAGGCGCGCGAGGGCTTCGGCCTCGACTTCTGGCGCAGCTACCTGCACTACGGCGCCTCCGAGGACGAGGCCTACGCCATCCTCGGGGACGTGCTGCTGACCGACAAGCACAACGCCACCACCGCCGCCCTGACCCACGGCGAGAAGCGCAAGCTGGAGATCGCGATCCTGCTGGCGCTCAAGTCCGAGATCCTGTTCCTCGACGAGCCCACGGCCGGCATGAGCCTCGAGGAGGTACCGGCCATCCTCGACCTGCTGAAAAAAATCAAGGAGACCCGGGAGCGGACGATGCTCCTGGTGGAGCACAAGATGGACATGATCCTGTCGCTTTCCGACACCATCATGGTGCTCCAGGAGGGGCGGCTGATCGCCGACGGCGAGCCGGACGAGATCGTCCGCAGCCGGGCGGTCCAGGAAGCCTACCTGGGGGGAGGGACCCGGCGTGAGTGACGTCATCCTGGCGGCCGAGGAGGTGCACGCCCACATCGGGCAGCACCACATCCTGCAGGGGGTCAGCTTCAGCGCGCCGGCCGACGCGGTGACGGTGCTCATCGGCCGCAACGGGGCGGGCAAGAGCACGACCCTGCGCACGATCATGGGCCTGCTGCCGGCCTCCCGCGGCAGGATCCTCTACCGCGGGAGGCCGATCCAGGACCGCAAGCCTTACGAGATCGCGCGCCTGGGGATCGGCTTCGTGCCCGAGCACATGGGCATCTTCAGCGACCTGAGCGTGGAGGAGAACATGCAGGTGGCCATGCTCAAGGAGGACGCCGCCACCCGCGAGCGGCTGGAAAAGATCCTGGGCATGTGGTCGTTTCCCGCGACACCTCCTCAGGGACCTACGAGGTCTGGGAAGAGAAGGTCATGAAAAAGGCGCGCGTCTATCCCGGCGCCCTGCTCCAGGCCTCCAACGGCGCCGTGTCCCAGGCGGTGGCCAAGAACAAAAACGCCATCGGCTACATCGGCCTGGGGTATCTCAACCCCGACGTCAAGGCCATGAGCGTCGACGGGGTCGCCGGTTCCGAGGAATCCACCCTCAACGGGACCTACCCCATCAGCCGCCCGCTCTTCATGTTCACCAGGGGCTGGCCCACCGGGGAGACGGCCGATTTCATCAAGTACGTCCTGCACCCCCAAAAGGGTCAGAACCTGGTGCGGGAGGTCAGGTTCGTGCCGCTTTACTGATGGATGCCGGAATGCATTTGGCGCTGTCGGCCGCGGGCGAATTCTGCTATAGCCTGGGCGGCGGGCCTTTAAGCGGTCCGACGGAAGCGTGCCTTCCGACAGGGCCGGCGCGACCCGGCGCGCCGATTTCCCCAGGGTGAGGCCGATGATCGACCGCAAGCTGAGCGAGCGCTGGATGCGCCGTTTTTTTCTCGCCGTGGCGACGGCGTCCGTGGCCGTTCTGCTCATGATCAGCGCTTTTCTTTTCATGGAAGGGGTTCCCATCTTCAAGACGGTGCCGGTAAAGGACTTCATTTTCGGAACGTACTGGTACCCCACCTCCGACCCCCCCGATTTCGGCATCCTGCCCCTTATCCTGGGCTCCGTGTTCGTCACCCTGATATCGGCCGCCATCTCCATCCCGCTGGGGGTCATGACGGCCGTTTACCTGGCGGAGATCGCTTCCCCCAGGCTGCGCGAGGTCGTCAAGCCGGTGGTGGAGCTTTTGGCGGCGCTTCCGTCGGTGGTCATCGGCTTTTTCGGCATGGTCCTGGTGGCCCCCTTTCTGCAGGCGGTCTTCGGCGTGGCCACGGGCCTGAACCTTTTCAACGCCTCCCTGATGCTGGCGTTCATGTCGATCCCCACCATCTGCAGCATCTCCGAGGACGCCATCTACAGCGTGCCCGCCAGCCTGAAGGAAGCCTCCCTGGCGCTCGGGGCGACCCATCTGGAAACCATCCTGCGCGTGACCCTGCCGGCAGCTGTCAGCGGGATCGGCACGGCCGTGATCCTGGGCATGTCGCGGGCGATCGGGGAAACCATGGTGGTCCTGATGGTGGCCGGCGGCGCGGCCATGATCCCCTCCTCCGTCTTCGACCCGGTCCGGCCCCTGCCGGCCAGCATCGCCGCCGAAATGGCCGAGGCGCCCTTCCGGGGGGATCATTACCATGCCCTCTTCGCCACGGGCGTCGTGCTGTTCCTTTTCACGCTCGTGTTCAACCTGATCGCCGACCTGATCGCCCACAAGTACCGCCAGGTCGGCGAAGGCACCCTGTAGACGCGCCCCGGAAGCGGGCGCAAGGCGAGTTTGGGATCATGAACCAGGGCCGCGAGAACGACACCGCCTGCGCCCAGGCGCCCGAAGGGAGCGATGCGGCGCGCCGGCCGGCTGGCCACGACGCCCTGCGGGGTGCGGCCGCCCGCCGCCGCCGCCGGGTTTCCTTCCAGCGCGCCGTCTTTTCGATGCTCCGCGCGGCGGCCGGCATCAACGGCCTCGCCCTCGCCGTCGTCGTCTACTTCATGGCGGCCAACGGCTGGCGGGCCGTCACCTGGACCTTCCTGAGCCAGGCGCCCGCGGACTCCATGACCCGGGGGGGGATCCTGCCCTGCATCGTCGGCACCCTCTGCCTCAGCCTGGGCGCCATCGCCGTCGCCTTTCCCATCGGGGTCGCCTCGGCCATCTACCTGAACGAATATGCCCGCCCGGGACGCGCGCTGCGCCTGATCCGCCTGGGCATCAACAATCTCGCCGGGGTGCCCTCGGTGGTTTTCGGGCTGTTCGGCCTGGCCTTCTTCGTCATCTATCTCGAGTTCGGGGTCAGCCTCCTGGCCGGAGTGCTGACCCTGGGGGTCATGTCGCTTCCCGTGATCATCGGAGCCACGGAGGAGGCCCTGAAAGCCGTGCCCGACACCTACCGCGAGGCTTCCCTTGGGCTGGGGGCCACCCAGCTGCAAACCATCCTGCGGGTCGTGCTGCCGGCCGCCCTGCCGGGGATCCTTACCGGCGGCATCCTCGGCATCAGCCGCGCCGCCGGCGAGACCGCGCCCATCATGTTCACCGCGGCCGTGTATTTCACCCCCCACCTGCCGCGGTCCCTTTTCGACGCGGTCATGGCCCTGCCGTATCACATCTATGTGCTGGCCACGGCCGGGACCGAGATCGAAAAGACCCGGCCGCTGCAGTACGGCACGGCCCTGGTCCTCATCGCCCTGGTGCTGGGGATGAATCTGGTCGCCATCCTCTACCGCTCACGGTTGAGGCGGCGGATGCAGTAAGGCAAACCCTGAAACTCGAGCGCAAGCCGGACCGACCATGAAATCACACGCCAGGAAACCGGTCAAGATGCAGTCCCAGGGCCTCCATTTCTACTACGGCAACGTCATGGCCCTGAACGACATCTCCCTTTATTTCAAGGAGCGCGAGGTGACCGCGCTCATAGGGCCCTCCGGCTGCGGAAAAAGCACCTTCCTGCGCTGCCTGAACCGGATGAACGACCTGATTCCCATCGGCCGCGTGGAAGTCATGGTGCTCCTGGACGGGGAAAACATCTATGCCCCCCAGGTGGACGTGGTCGGGCTCCGCAGCCGGATCGGGATGGTTTTCCAGAAGCCGAACCCCTTTCCCAAGAGCATCTTCGAAAACATCGCCTACGGCCTGCGGGTCAACGGGGTGAGGGACAAGGCCTTCATCACCGAGCGCGTGGAGTTAAGCCTGAGGAACGCCGCCCTGTGGGACGAGGTGAAGGACCGCCTCGGCGACCTGGCCCTGGGGCTCTCGGGCGGGCAGCAGCAGCGCCTGTGCATCGCCCGGGCCCTGGCCATCGAGCCCGAGGTGATTCTCATGGATGAGCCCTGCTCGGCCCTGGACCCCATCGCCACCCAGAAGATCGAGGAGCTGATCCGCCAGCTCAAGAACGACTACACCATCATCATCGTCACCCACAACATGCAGCAGGCGGCGCGCGTGTCCGACATCACCGCCTTTTTTTACCTCGGCCGGCTCATTGAGGTAGGAGACACCGACACCCTTTTCACCCGGCCGGAGTTGAAGGCCACCGAAGACTACATCACCGGCAGGTTCGGGTAGGAACCTGCACCAGGAGGCGCCATGACCAAGCATTTTCACCGCGAGCTGGAAAAAATAAAGAAAAACGTCCTTTCCCTGGGGACCCTGGTGGAAGAGCGGGTCCGGATGGCCTTTCAGGCCGTCGAGGAGAGGGATGCCGCGCTGGCGGAGAGGATCATCCGCAGCGACCACGAGATCGACGAGCTGGAAGTGGAGGTGGAGGAGGATTGCCTGAAGGTGCTCGCCCTCCACCAGCCGGTGGCGGTCGATTTGCGCTTCCTGGTGGCCGTCCTCAAGATCAACAACGACCTGGAACGCATCGGGGACCAGGCGGTCAACATCGCCGAGCGGGTCGTGACCATGGCCGCCAAGGCGCCCTTCAGGTTCGTCTTCGATTACTCCGCCATGGCCCAGCGGGCCGAAAACATGCTCAAGATGAGCCTCGACGCCCTCGTCAACCTCGACATCGACACGGCCCTCGCGGTTCTGGCCATGGACGACGAGGTGGACGCCGCCAAGCGCCAGGCCTACGACCGGGTCAAGACGGCGATGCAGGAGAATCCGGACCGCATCGGCTACCTGATCAACCTCCTCCTGATATCGCGGCACCTGGAGCGCCTGGCCGACCACGCCACCAACATCGCCGAGGAGGTGATCTACATGATCGAAGGCGAAATCGTCAGGCACGGGAAACGCGCGCTGCAAAGCCGCATGCCGGGGGAGGCCTGAAAGATGGAAAAGGGCAGGATTCTGGTGGTCGACGACGAGGAGGACATCCTGGAGCTTGTCCGCTACAACCTGGCCCGGGAGGGCTACGCCGTCGACTGCGCCGCCACGGGAGAGGAGGCCCTGAAACTCGCCGCCGCCGAACCTTTTCACCTCATCGTGCTTGACCTGATGCTCCCGGGAATGGACGGCCTGGAGGTCACCCGGAGGCTGAAGTCTTCCCCCGGGGCCGAGTCGGTGCCGATCCTGATGCTGACCGCCAAGGGCGAGGAGGCCGACATCGTCACGGGGCTCGAGCTCGGTGCCGAGGATTATGTCACCAAGCCGTTCTCGCCGCGGGTGCTCACAGCCAGGGTGCGGGCCGTTCTCAGGCGGCTGCACCGCCCGGAAGGCGAGGAGGCGGAGGTCATCCGCATCCACGAGCTGATCATCCACCCCGGGCGCCGCGAGGTGCGGATAGGGGAACGGCCGGTGGAGCTGACCTTCACCGAATTCCAGGTGCTCCATTACCTGGCCCGGCGCCCGGGGTGGGTCTCCACCCGCGGCCAGATCGTCGACGCGGTCAGGGGCAGCGACTACCCGGTGACCGACCGCAGCGTCGATGTCCAGATCGTAGGGCTGCGCAAAAAGCTCGGACCCTGCGGCAGGTACATCGAAACCGTCCGAGGCGTCGGCTACCGCTTCAGGGAAACGTCGTGAAGAAGCCGCGGACGGTTTTCTGGGGGCTCTACCCCCTCTGCCTGATCCTGGGGCTCGGGGTTCTGCTGGCTGCCGGCTGGCATGCCTCCTCCGCCCTCCAGGCGCTATACCGCGAGCAGAAGCGCGACAGCCTGGAGCAGCAGGCGCTCCTCCTGGAAGAGGCGGTCGCGGCGGCCCTCTCGGCCCCGGACAGCGAGGCCGTCGACCGCCTCTGCAAGGCTGTCGGGCGCAGGGCGGCCACCCGCGTGACCGTGGTCCTGCCCGGGGGGAAGGTGGCGGGGGATTCCGCCGAAGACCCGGGGCGGATGGATTACCACAACAAGCGGCCCGAGATCCTGGAGGCCATGGCCGGGCGGGTCGGGACGAGCATCCGCCACAGCCGCACCGCAAAGCGGGAGATGATGTACGTGGCCGTTCCGCTGAAGTCGCCCAATATGGATTCTCCGGCCGGCTCAGGCTTTCCATCCTGCGCCATCTCTTTCGGCAGCCGTCAGCGGCAGCCGCCGCGGCACCCCATGCCCCGGCCGCCGCGGCCCGGCCCGCCCTGCCAGTCCGGGTAAGCCGAGTGCATCTTTATCCGGTGCTCGAGGCGCTTTTCGTCCAACTGGGATTCGAGGGCGGAAAGCGCCTTCTGGATGCCGATGGCCTTGGCGCCGTCGACCTGATCCTTGGCCAGTTCGCTTTGCAGCTCGAGGTCCTTCTGGCGGATGCTGCGCCGCAGATCCGCGGTGGCCGCGAAAAAAGCCTCCCGCTCGCCCTGGAACCCGGCGGCCTCCTCATCGCTCAGGCCCATTCCGGGTCCGTATCCCGGGCAATCCCGCCCGCGGCCGTCGCCTCCGGGGCCCCTGCCCGCGAACACGTTGGTCGCCATTGCCAGCGCCGCCACCAGTCCCACCACCGTCAGTGCCGTTTTCAAGCCGTCGATGCGCATGTCTTTCCTCCTTGGTTGCCGTGGTTTCGGGTCGCTTCGACCGTTTTCAGGCCGAATATAAGCAATACACGTGCCAATAGTCTCGAATATGAGCCAAAAAATCATAACATACTGATATCGATATTTAAATAAATGAACAGTGCCAATCGGGGGGCGATGGGCAGAGGGGAACAGGAGGTGAAAGCCCCCTGGCATGGATAAAAAATACCCGATTTATGGAGGAGATGCTGCCGGTTGGGTAAAAAATAACCGCTTTTCTCTCCCCGACCCCTGTGGGGGTCGCATCCCTCGCGGCGGAGGGAAGCGGGTCATGTCGACGGCCGGCTTCCACGGGGGGAGCCTGCCAGCAGCGCGGCCATGTCGGCCGGCAGGGGGGAAAGGAGGCGCAGCGTGCGGCCGTCGGCAGCTCCCGGAACACGCAGTTCGGAGGCGTGCAGGGCCTGGCGGTCGATTCGCAGCCGCCGGCGGTCTTCGGAGGTCAGGCAGCCTTCTAAAAAGCGCAGGAACAGGGTGTCGTCGACGCCGTAGAGCTTGTCCCCGACCACCGGAAAGCCCAGGCTGCACAGGGTGGCGCGGATCTGGTGCGCGCGTCCGGTGCGGGGCAGGGCTTCCACGAGGCTGAGGCCGCCCGCCACGGCCTCGCGGCTGAAGTCGGTGCGGCAACTCTCGGCGCCGGGCGGGAGGCATCCGGGATCCGCGGGGACGGAAAAGCGGCGCTTCTTGCGCACCGTGCTGGAGAGATCCGGGTGGAGGATGCCGGCCGCGCGCAGCGCCTTTTCCGGGAAGCGCCCCTCCACCACCGCGAGGTAGCGCTTGAAGACCCGGCCTGCCGCGAACTCCTGTCCGAGTCGCCGGGCGGTCCGGCGGTCCTTGGCGACCAGGACGAGGCCCGACGTCTCGCGGTCGATGCGGTGGATGAAGATCGGCTGCGGAACGCCTCTTTCGAGGAGCAGGGCCCAGAGGGTGTGGCGGAAATAGCGCCCGGCGGGGTGGCAGGGGAGATTGCCCGGCTTGTCGACGGCGATGAGGCGGCGGTCATCGTAGACGACGGCGTAGCCGCGGTCGACCGGGGGCTCCTCCATGGGGGGCATGTGAAACTCGACCCCATCGCCTGCGGCCAGGCGCCGATCCCCCGAGGCCGGGGCCCCGTTGACCCGCAGCCGGCCCTCGGCGATATGGCGCTCCCAGGCGCCGCGCCCCAGGTAGGAGAAGCGCCGGCATAGAAGGTCGATCAGGCGCTCCCCGGCATCCCCGGGGCCTGTCCGGATGACGGCCCGGCGCGCAAGGGCTCGCCGCGCTTCAATTAAAACTTGAGCTTTGGTCATCGATGTGGTCTACTGCACCCGGGTGCGCCCGGGACGGCAAAGGCGCGCCCGTTTCCAGGAGGCTGCCATGGCACATGACGATCCCGACACCCTGAGAGGCCAGCTGCTGCTGGCCATGCCGAGTCTTCAGGACCCGAATTTCACCCAGACCGTCACCTGCATTTCCGAACACACCCCCGAAGGCGCCCTGGGCATCGTCGTCAACCGGGTGCACCCCTCCCTTTCAGGCGCGGACATCTTCAAGGAACTGCAGGTCCCCCACACCCCCCAGGCGGGGGCAGTGCCCATCCACCTCGGGGGGCCGGTGCATGTGGGGGAAATCTTCATCCTCCACGGCCCGCCCTTCGCCTGGCAGGGATGCCTGGTTTTCACGGCGCAGCTGGCCCTGAGCACTTCGCGCGATGTGCTCGAGGCCATCGCCATGGGGCGCGGGCCGGGGGACTTCATGATCGCCGTCGGCTGCGCGGGGTGGGGGGCGAACCAGCTCGAATCCGAAATCCTGCAGAATGCCTGGTTGACATGCCCGGCCTCGCACGAGATCCTTTTCACGACACCGGTGGAAACCCGATGGCAGGAGGCCCTTTCGCGCATGGGCATCGACCCCGTGCTGCTTTCGGAAGCCGCCGGGCATGCCTGACCCGCGTCCGGAGGCTCCCGCCCGCGCCATGGGGGCGGACCCCCCTCCTACAGCGTCGCCTTTTTTCGCCGGTCGAGCTTTCCCCTCCATCCGCGCGACCTTCCCCTTCCGGCCCGTTCGCCTGACCATGCCGTGCCAAAGAGCCTCGGGCCGCGGTGGGTCGGCATGGGGTTGCGGCAGGGGGCATGGGGAAGTCCGCTTCATCGGGAGGGTGGCGTGATCCGGGCTATGGGGTTCCCGCGGAGGGGGGCGGAAGCTGATCCTGGGCTTTTTCGTCCAGCCGCAGCTTCTTTTTTTTTTTACACAGCCTGTCCCTGCGGACGAAGGCGCACAGCTTGGGGTTGTAATACTCTTTGCAGTTCAAGGGGTTGTACAGCGGGCACTCGGGGTGTTTTTCGGACATGGATCCTCATTTTCCTTCCGCGGCGATGCCGGCGAGCAGGCGGCCTTTCCCCTGAGGAAATCGAAACGGCCCGCTGTATACCATCAATTCATTGATTTTACAAGGGCTTGAGTCGGATTGGAAGGAAAACGCGGGCAGCGGCGAACCGGAAGATGGGCCCTTAATTGGTTTTGACAATTAATTTAATACATTGTATTAAACAGCGCCAACCTGCCCCGCCGGAAGCGGTCCGCGGGGCGCTTCCATCGACATAAGGTTCCGATAACTCACATGGATTCATACACGCAGCTGAAGAGCGAGATCGTCGCCGTCACTCGACAGGCGCACCGGCTCGTGTCCGCGGACCACGCACCCCCGGGCCTGGCGGCCGGGGTGTTCAACGACTGGCGCAGGATCTGCGACAGCATCCGGCGCCAGCTGGACGAGGAAACCGTGCGCGTCGCCGTGGTCGGGGCGATCAAGTCGGGAAAGAGCACCTTCATCAACGCGCTCTTCGGGGAAGACTACCTCAAGCGGGGCGCCGGCGTGATAACCTCCATCGTCACCCGCGTGCGCCGCGGCCCGGTTCTTCAGGCCAGCCTGCACTTCAAGTCCTGGGACGAGGTCAACCGCGACATCAACCAGGCCCTGGTGCTCTTTCCCCAATTCGATGCGGACGACGCCCCGGGCGCGTTCGACATCCGCCGGAGCCGGGACCGGACCCGCCTGCAGAAGGCCTTAGACGCCCTGGGGGCGGAGCAATGGTTCACCCGCAGCGCCCGCGATCCCAACGGGGTGCTGCTCTCCTGCTACCTGGAGGGGTACGGCGGGGTGGAGCAGATCCTGTCGGCCGACCAAAGCAGCCTGAATTTCGACGGCGAGCGCTTTTTCGAGCACCAGCGCTTCGCCGGCCGGGATTCGCTGGCCGTTTACCTGCGAGACATCCAGCTCTCCATCGACTCCGGGCCCCTGGACGGCGGCATCGAGATCGCGGACTGCCAGGGCAGCGATTCCCCCAACCCCCTGCACCTGACCATGATCCAGGACTACCTGCTCCTCACCCACCTCATCGTCTACGTGGTGAGCAGCAGGACGGGGCTGCGGCAGGCCGACATCCGCTTCCTGAACATGATCCGCACGATGGGGATCATGGACCACATCCTGTTCGTCGTCAACTGCGACATCAGCGAGCACGACTCCCTGGAGAACCTCATGTCCGTCGCGGCCGACATCGGCCGCGACCTCGCCCTCATCAAGCCCGAACCGGAAATCTTCACCCTGTCCGCCCTCCACCGCCTGTTCAAGACCAGGGCCGGCAGCCTGCCGCCGCGGGACGGCGCGCGCCTGGCGCAGTGGGAGGCGGAGGGGGAGATGGTCGATTTCCTGGCCGCGGAAGCCCTGCGCTTCGAAAGCACCCTGGGCGACAAGCTCCATCGCGAGAGGCTGTCGCTTCTGCTGAGGAACCACCTGGAGCGCCTGGGGCTGATCGCCTCCGGAGCGGCCGACTGGGCCGCGGTCAACCGGGACATCCTTTCGCGCGACGCGGGCGGCGCCAGGGAGGTCATCGACCGCATCGTGCGCCACCAGGAGAAGGTGAACAGCATCACGTCCGGTATCCGCTCCGCCCTGGACGGCGCGGTGGAAAAACTCAAGAAACGGATCCGCAGCGAAACGGATCATTTTTTCGATCCGCACAGCGGCGAAGCGATGGAAAAGCTCGCGGAGTTCATCCGCCGCTACGAGGCCTCCCTGGCCGAAGACGACAGCCGCCTCGAGGCCGTCGGTTTTTCTCACAACCTTTACCTGGTGTACCAGGAGTTCAAGCAGGCCCTGGACGGGTTCATGGCCGACACCGTCAATCCCGAGGTCATCCGCTTCGTGCGCAGAACGGAGAAGACGATCGGCGATGAACTCTGCGCCCTGGCCGACCCTTACGCGGCCATCGTTCTGGAAGCCCTGGACGAATACCGGCGCGCCCTGGCCGGCCTGGGAATCCAGACGGCGGAGGCGTCGCGGCAGCCGCTTGCCCCTCCCGACATGGAATCGATCAAGGCCGGCATCGCCCTCAGCATGCCCCCGGCGTCGGACAGCATGAATTACTCGGCGCGCGTCAAGACCGAGGCCGTTTTCCGCCTGGGGTTCTACCGCCTGGTCAAGCTGGTGAAAAAAGCGTTCAAGAAGCCCATCCGCAACCCGCGGGAGGAACAGGCGCTCGCCCTCAGGGACGGGCTGCTGCGCATCAAGCGTGAAACGGAGCAGTCGGTGGCTTTCCACTTCAAGAACTATCGCGAGAACCTGAAGTTCGCCTACTTTTTCAAGCTGGCCGAGGCGGTCTCCGCCCATCTTTTCCAGGCCCTGGTCGATCGCTTCCGGAATTACTCGGCCGACCTTGGCCAGATGGTTGCGGCGGTCAACGAGAAGCAGACCGACAAGGGCCGCGCCGCCCGGGTCCTGGATGAGATGGGCGCGGCGGCGCGGGAACTCGACGACCGCATCGCGCAGATCAAGTCTGCGGTCGAGGCGGGCATCACTTCCTCGGGCCGGGTTGTCTAGACCCCATCAACGTGAGGAGAGGTGGTTCATGTCCCGGATCATTGCAGTGGCCAACGAAAAGGGCGGGGTCGGCAAGACCGTGACCGTTACGCCTGGTGGCCCAGGTACTGGCCCTGCCGGAGAACTCCCTGCGGGTGTTCGGGTTCGTCCTCATGCTGGGCGGGCTCCTGCTGGTCGCCCTGGGGAAAAGGTAGGCGCGGTGCACCTGCTGGCCGATTACGACTACGATCTGCCGGAGGCCCTCATCGCCCAGGTGCCGTCCGAGCGCCGGGACCGGTCGCGGCTGCTGTGCCTCGACCGCCGCGGCGGCGGCCTGGGCCACCGCCAGTTCGACGACCTGCCGGACCTGCTGCGCCCCTCCGACCTCCTGGTGCTCAACAATACCGAGGTCATTCCCGGACGGCTTTTCGGCCGGAAGGAGAGCGGCGGCAGGGTCGAGGCCCTCATTCTCGACTACGGGGACGCGCAGCCGGCCCCGGGCGGCGGGGGTACGGAATACCGGTGCCTGGTCAAGGCCTCCAAGCAGCCCAGGCCGGGGACGGCGATCGCCTTCGAAGAGGGCCTGGAGGCCCGGGTGGTCTCCTGCGAGGAGGGGGTCTGCACCCTGAGGTTCCCCTGCAACGGCGACTTCGCGGCGGTTCTGGAGCGCATCGGCCGCGTGCCGCTGCCCCCCTATATCCGCAGAAGCGCCCGGCAGCCGGAAGCCGACGATCGCAGGGCCTACCAGACCGTCTACGCCTCGCGCAAGGGGGCCATCGCCGCCCCCACCGCGGGACTGCACTTCACCCGCGACCTCCTGGCCGCCGTTGCGGCCAGGGGGGTCGAGATCGTCGAAATCACCCTCCACGTGGGCTACGGGACTTTCCTGCCGGTGCGCGCCGGCGACATCCGCGAGCACCGGATGCACAGCGAGCGTTTCAGCGTGTCCGGGCCGGGGGCCGAGGCGATCAACCGGGCGCGGGCAGGTGGGCGGCGGGTCGTGGCCGTGGGCACCACCAGCGTGCGCACCCTGGAGCACGCCTGCGACGAGGGGGGAAGGGTGCGGGCCGGGCAGGGGGCCTGCGACCTGTTCATCTACCCCGGTTACCGCTTCAAGGCCGTCGACGCCATGATCACCAACTTCCACCTGCCCAAATCGACGCTTCTGATGCTGGTTTCGGCTTTTGCCGGCATCGACAACGTGCGCCGCGCCTACGGCGCGGCCGTGGCCGCGGGGTACCGTTTCTTCAGCTACGGGGATGCCATGCTGATCGCATGACGCCGCCGGCCGCGCACTGGACCCAGGCATGCTCGACTTTACCCTGCTTTCAGACCCGGCCCCGGGCGGGGCCCGCGCCGGGCGGCTCGGCACCCGCCACGGGGTGGTGCACACCCCGGTGTTCATGCCGGTGGGCACCCTGGGGTCCGTCAAGGCCCTGAGCCCGGAGGACCTCTGCGAGGCCGGGGCCCAGATCATCCTGGGAAACACCTACCACCTCTACCTGCGGCCGGGGTGCGAGGTCGTCGCGTGCTTTTCGGGACTGCACCGCTTCATGAACTGGCAAGGGCCGATCCTGACCGACAGCGGCGGCTTCCAGGTCTTTTCCCTGGCGGCCCTGTCGACCGTGACCGACGAGGGGGCCGCGTTCCGTTCCCACATCGACGGGTCGGCCCACCTCCTCGATCCGGAAAAAGCGGTCGAGATCCAGGTCTGCCTCGACTCGGACATCATCATGTGCCTGGACCAGTGCATCCGCCACCCGGCGGGCCGGGACGAGGCCGCGGCCGCCATGGAGCGAACCGTCCGCTGGGCGGCGCGCAGCAAACAGGCGTGGGAGGCCCGGTCCGACCCCGAGCACCTGCTTTTCGGCATCGTCCAGGGGGGCATGTACCCGGACCTGCGCCGGGAGTCCGTCGAGCGGCTCGTGGAGATCGGTTTCGACGGTTATGCCCTGGGCGGGCTGAGCGTGGGCGAGCCCAAGGAGACGATGATGGAAGTGGCGGCCCGGACCCTGCCCCTGCTTCCCGGCGATCGGCCCCGCTACGTGATGGGGGTCGGCACCCCGGAGGACCTGGTGGAGCTGGTGGCGCTGGGAGCCGACATGTTCGACTGCGTCATGCCGACGCGCAACGCCAGGAACGGACAGCTTTTCACGGAGGGCGGAACCCTCAACATCGCCAACGCGGCCTTCCGCAGGGACACGCGGCCGGTGGACCCGGCCTGCGCCTGCCCGGTCTGCCGGCACTATTCCCGGGCCTACCTCCGCCACCTTTACACCAGCCGGGAGCTTCTGGCCTACCGCCTCAACACCCTGCACAACGTCCACCACTACACCTCGCTGGCGGCGGACATGCGGCGGGCGATTCTGGACGGGGCGTTCGGCAGCTTCCGGGAAAGTTTCTACGCCAGGCGGGGGCAGCGGCCGCCGTGCTGGGCGGAAGGGGCGTAGGCCGCGGCAGCCGGCCGCGGACGACGGCCACGAGGGCGACAAGCAGTAAGACAACGAGGGAAAGACACGGTCTTTTCCGGGGAGGAGCCATGAAGGAAAAAGTGGAAGCCGCGCTGAAGAAGATCCGGCCGATGCTGCAGGCCGACGGCGGCAACGTGGAGCTGATCGAGGTCGACGAGGCCGCCGGGGTCGTCAAGGTCCGCCTGCAGGGCGCATGCGCCGGGTGTCCCATGTCCCAGATGACCCTCAAAAACGGGATCGAGCGCCTCCTCAAGCAGCAGATCCCGGAGGTGACCGCGGTGGAGAACGTGCCGCGCTAGCCGGCCCGGCGTCCCGGTTCGGCGCCGGCCGCCCGGCGCGCCGGCAGGCGCAGAAAGGAAGGGATCCGAAAAGATGACGATTTCCAAGAAGATAGAGGGGATGATCACCCGGTCCTCCTGGATCCGCAGGATGTTCGAGGAGGGGGGCCGGCTCAAGGCAATCCACGGGGCTGAAAACGTCTTCGATTTCAGCCTCGGCAACCCCAACCTGCCCCCCCCGGACAAGTTCCACCAGGTGCTCCGGGACATGGTCGATTCCTGCGGGCTCGGGGATCACTGCTACATGCCCAACACCGGTTATCCCCGGGTGTGCAAGTCAGTTGCCGATTTCCTCACCCAGGAGCAGCACTCCGGCAGATACCGTTATCGGTCCAGTACGGTTTGGGGGTCTTGACAACCGAGCGGGTCAAGTTGCGGCTGTATAATTTACGATGTCAACTCAAAATTTACAGGCAATTTATCGACGTTCGGCAACCGTGCGCCGGGCCTCGCGCATGCGCTCGCGGATGCGGTCGAGCTTTTCCCGCTGGCCGGGGTCGAGGGTTTCGCGGATGGCGGCGAAGCTGCGGTCGTGGACGCCCTCGATTTCCGGGGCGATGCGCTCCTTCAGGCGCGAGACCTCCTTTTCGCCCGCCTCCACCATAGGGCGGATGCCGGCGGCCTGCCCGGCGCTGAGGCCCAGGTCGTCCGTCAGGCGGCGCATGATGAACTCGACCCGCTCGGCCGCGGTGGCGTGGCGGCGCGGCCCGCCCTGCCGTTCCTGCTGGCGGTAGAGTTCGACGGAGAGGCCCCCGGCCAGGCAGCCGAGGACGAAGATCAGGACGATGCCCAGGGTCAGCTTGACGCTACTCATGGAGGGCCTCGCTTTGGTAAAGGGCGTAGAGCCCGGATTCGGGGGGGTCGGCGGACATGAGGCGGGCCAGGTCCCCGGCCGGGTCCGGGTCGAGCCGGACGACCAGGGCGGCCAGGAGCAGGGCCAGGCCCCCGGCCGCGGGCACCATCCTCCAGACCAGCCGCCCCAGGAAGGCCCTCCGGGCGGCGCGGGCGGCGTCGGCGTCGAGGCGCGCCAGGGCCTGCATGAGCCCGGCGCGCCAAGCCGGCCCGGGCAGGCCTGACGCGGCCGCCTCCCGGCGGCGGTGGGCCGCGGCCAGGATCACCTGCAGCCGGCGGCGCTTCTCGCGGATGTCCTTCATTTCCCCCAGACCCTTGCGGTTTTGAGCAGGAAACCTTCCAGCCGGCGGCGGGCGCGGAAACAGCGCACCTTGACCTTGGCCGGCGACCAGCCCAGAAGCGCGGCGGCCTCGCGGCCCGACAGCCCCTCCAGGTAGACCAGCTCCAGCACCATGCGGTCATCGGGCGGCAGGCGGTCCAGGCCGGCGGAGAGCACCTCCCGGGCCTCGTCCGCCGCCCCCTGGTCTTCCAGGGCCTGCAGGGAGGACCGGGCCAGGGCCGATTCCAGCCATTTCTCGTGCTCCGGCGTCAGGCGGCTCATGGGCGTCTCCCGCGTCCGGTAGACCCGGCGCCAGTGGTCGTGGCAGGTGCGCACGACGATGGACGCCAGCCAGGGGCGGAAGGCCCCCCCGCGGTAGGCCGGCAGGGCCCGGTAGGCCCTGAGGAACGCCTCCTGGGCCGCGTCTTCCGCGTCGGCGGCCGGCACGTGGCGCCTGACCAGGCGGAAGACGAAGTCCTCGTGGCGCCGCACCAGGGTCTCGAAGGCGTCGCGCTGCCCCGCCAGGACCCTTTCGACGGCGGCATCGTCGCCGGATTGTTCTGCCTGCTGCGGCATGGCCCGACCCAGGCTGAGCGTGTCCAGTTACACCGGCGGCAACTTCCCCCGTGCGGAGCGTGGCTCCCGCCCGGGCGCTCGGTTCAGGCCCACCTTAACGACAATGCCCCTGTTTGGCAACAGGCCCCGGCGTCGCCCCGCTTTCCCCCTTTCAGGCGCTCATTTGCGCCGGGCCCTGTGGACATAGTCGCCCCGGGTCCCGGAGTGGTTACATTTTTTTTGTAACCCCGGCGGCCCCGGCGGCGACTAAAGGGAGTACAGCCCCGGCATGCCCGCGGCAGCGGGAGGCGGCCGGAAATGGCGGGCCCCTTCGGGCGTCAGCCCGCGGGGCCCGGTGGGTGGGCACCTTCAAGAGACTCCAGGAAAGATGGCCATGCCGAACGACAAAGACCCGTCGGACGACCTGCAGGAAATCCTCGACCGGGAACGCGCGCGCAGCCGGTGGCCCTGGGTGGCGGTTCTCGTCCTCGCCGTTCTGGCCGCCGGCGCCGGCGGCCTGTGGTATTTCCTATCCCCGTCCGCGACCGTCGCCCAGGTCCGCTTCCGGACGGCCGACGTGGCCCGGGGGGACCTGGAGGTCATCGTTTCGGCCACCGGGACCCTGAAGCCGGTGAACCAGGTGGACGTCGGCTCCGAGCTTTCCGGCACCATCCGCAGCGTCCGGGTGGATTTCAACGACGCGGTCACCCGGGGGCAGGTGCTGGCCGAGCTGGACACCGACAAGCTGGAGGCCCAGCGCGACCAGGCCCGGGCCTCCCTGGACGTTTCCAGGGCGGAACTCGAAAACGCCCGGGCCGGCGCCGACGAGGCCAGGATCAACCTGGAGCGCCTCGAGCGCGCCTTCGAGGCGAGCGGCGGGCGGCTGCCCTCGCGCCAGGACCTGGACGCCGCCCGGGCGGCCCACGACAAGGCCCGGGCCCAGGTGAACGTGGCCAGGGCCAACATCGCCAGGTCCGAGGCCGCGCTCAAGGGCTTCGAGTCCGACCTGGGCAAGGCCATCATCCGCTCGCCCATCGACGGGCTGGTCCTCAACCGCCAGGTCGAGCCCGGCCAGACCGTGGCCGCGTCCCTCCAGGCCCCGATCCTCTTCACCCTGGCGGAGACCCTGACCGGGATGGACCTTTCCGTGGCCGTGGACGAGGCCGACGTGGGAGAGGTGCGGGAGGGTCTGCCGGCGACCTTCGTGGTGGACGCCTACCCGGAGCGGCGCTTTCCGGCCAGGATCCGGCAGGTGCGTTTCGCGCCCCAGGAGGTGTCCGGCGTGGTGACCTACGAGTGCATCCTCGAGGTGGACAACCAGGACCTTCTCCTGCGGCCGGGCATGACCGCCACCGCCGACATCGTGACCACCGAGGTCAAGGGCGCCGTCCTCGTGCCCAACCTGGCCCTGAGATTCACCCCGACCGGCATCGACGCGCCGGCGGCCCGGCAGGAGAGTTCCGGCGGGAGCTTCATTTCCCGGCTCATGCCCGGCCCGCCGCGCACATTCCGCCCCCGGAGCCCGAACGACCCGGCCGGAAAGGACGCAGGCGGGGCGAGGGTCTGGGTCCTCGAAAGCGGCCGGCCGGCACCCCGCACGGTCGTCGTCGGGCCGAGCGACGGGGTGCACTCCCAGATCCTTTCCGGCGACATCGCGCCGGGGCAGGCGGTCATCACCGGGCAGGAGGCGGCCCAGGGATGAGCCGGACGATCATCGAGTTCCGGTCCGTGAGCAAGACTTACGGGAGCGGGCCGGCGCGCGTCGACGCCCTCCTGGACGTCGACCTGGCCGTTACGAGCGGGGAGTTCGTGGCCATCATGGGGCCCAGCGGCTCGGGCAAGTCCACGGCCATGAACATCCTGGGCTGCCTGGACACCCCCACCCGGGGCGTCTACCTCTTCAGGGGCGTCTCGGTGGGGGGGCTGAGCCGCAACCAGAGGGCGCTTCTGCGTCGGCACTACCTGGGCTTCGTCTTCCAGGGGTTCAACCTCCTCAGCCGGACCACGGCCCTCGAGAACGTGGAACTGCCCCTGATCTACCGCGGCCTGCCCCGTTCACAACGCCGCAGGGAAGCGCTGCAGGCCCTGGACCAGGTGGGGCTGGCCGCCTGGGCCGCCCATTCCCCGGCGGCCCTCTCGGGAGGCCAGCAGCAGAGGGTGGCCATCGCCCGGGCCCTGGTCAGCCGGCCGGCGGTGCTCCTGGCGGACGAACCCACCGGCAACCTGGACACCGCCCGCAGCCGCGAGATCATGGAACTGATCGTTTCTTTCAACCGGCAGCTGGGCCTGAGCGTGCTCATGGTGACCCACGAGGAGGAGATGGCCGCCTACGCCCACCGCATCGTGCGCTTCCGCGACGGCCGCATCGACCCCGGCGGGGGGCGGGAGGCGGCCTGATGTTCTCCAACGCCTTCATGCTGGCCATAAGGGCCGTTCTGCGCAACCGGCTGCGGTCTTTCCTGACCATCCTGGGCGTGGTCATCGGGGTGGCGGCCGTGGTGATCCTGGTCACGGTGGGGGGCGGGGTCACGGCCAAGGTGGCGGATGACATGGCCAAGCTGGGCACCAACCTGCTCCTGGTGCGTCCGGGGCAGTTCCGCGGGCCGGGAGGCGGGGCTTCGGATGCCAGGCGTTTCAGCCTGAGCGACGTCGACGCCATCCGCCGCGAGGTGCCCGATCTTTCCGGGGTGGCTCTGATTCCCTGGAGCCAGGCGAAGTTCGGAAACGGCGCGATCGGCGGAGCCTTGAGCTATGTCATCACCGAGGCGGGCATTTTCGTGAGTTTTTTATGGGTCTTGAAAAGCGCCGTTCTCGACGGGACAAGCGCCTCGACCTTTCTGAAGGTTCTTTTCGCCGGCAGCGCAATGGCTTTTTCAGCCTGGTGGTTCAACGGGATGTTTCTCCTCATCCCCATTTCGATCGGCGCCGCGGTCTACGGGGGCCTGATCATCCTCCTGGGCCTTTTTCCCTCGGAATTTCTGTCGGCCCTGGGCCGATTGAAAAATCATGCCGGCACCCGCCTGCGGGGTTTTCTGTCCCGGGGCGCGGGCCCGGAGTGAAGGCGCACGTCACCATGGTGGATTCCCCATGCTGTTCTTTATCTTCTACTTGATTTTTTGTTTTGTATTTTCTATTTTTTTCAGCACGATTGCCCCCGGAAGGCGCACGGTGCTTTTATGGGCGATGTGCGTCGGCCTGTCTGTATCTTATTATTTCTTCGATCAAATAAGCCTGCCCCGGTTATCTTTACTCGGGATTTCCGGACTGTCCCCACCCTTCCCTGACGGCGAAAGCAGGACAGGGCAATCACTGTTTTTTTTCCAGGAACTCAAAGATGATGTGATCCGATTATTCAGCGGCCTGACGATGCCGCCCGTGAACGATGGGCTCATTCGGGTTGTCGGCTGGTGCCTCTACCTGGCGGGACTCGTCTTGATTGTTTACCGTGCGGAATATGGTATATACCTGATCATTTTCTTTGCTTTGATCGGCGATGCCGTTCTTCGTCCCTGGTACCCTTTTGTGAAGGGTTTTTCCAGCCGTGAATCGATATTTTTCGTTCATGACTATTTCATTGTCAGCCCGGCAGAGACCTATATCATCCTGACATTTCTCTCATGGCTCAAGATTTTCGTAAAAAAACCCGTGCTTCAATTTTATACCGGCCCGCTTTTCGGGCCGGCATGTACCTTTTTTGTTTTTGTCGTTTCCGGCCTGCTTTACGGCACAACCACCGGGGGCAGCATCCACATTGCGCTCTGGGAAGCCCGCCCGATCTTTTATCTTTTTTCGATGCTGGTTTCAGCCGGCAATCTCATTCAGACGCCCAAACAAGTGAGCATGCTTTTCTGGGTCATCACCTTTGCGCTGCTCCTGGACGGCATCGGCGCCTCCTATCACTACCTGGTGGTACTCAAATCCGACCTGGGTTCCCTGGCGGAGATCAGCGAGCACTCGGCGGCCATTCATCTCAACACCCTTTTTGGCGCCTCCCTGGCAGTCTGGCTTCAGGGTGCCACGCCGGCAAAGAGGAGGGTGCTGTCGGCCGCGGTTCCCTGTGTCCTGTGGGGGTACCTCGCGATGCAGCGCCGTACCGCCTTCATCACCCTTGCCATCGCCATTGCCTTGCTGTCGATTGTCCTTTACAGGGAAAACCGGGCCAGATTCCTGCGCGTCTTTCCCGTTATGGCGGCACTGGCGACGCTCTACGTTTCCATCTTCTGGAGCAGCGGCAGCTTTATCGCAGAGCCGATTCGAAGCTTCAAGTCGGTGATCGCCTCGAACCAGGCCAGCGCCAAAGATCAAAGCTCCGACGATTATCGACGGATAGAGAACCTGAACCTGAGGCACACCCTCCACCAGCACCCCCTCATGGGTGTCGGTTTCGGCCGGAAATTTGACATCGTTTCACCGATGCCCGATATCAGCTGGTTTACCTGGTGGGAATACATCCCCCACAATTCCATCGTCTGGATCTGGCTGAAAACCGGCCTGGCAGGATTTTTGTCGCTGAACTTCCTTATCGGCATGGCCATCATGGTGGGAGGGCAGGGTCTTTTCCTGCTGCCGGCCGGCGAGCAGAGGGCCATCGCCCTGACGGCCTCCCTGTATATCCTCATGCACTTCATCTGTGCCTACGCCGACATGTCATGGGACGGCCAGAGCATGATATATGTCGGCACGGCAATGGGTGTGCTCAATGGATTCCAACGGAACATCGACCCTCGGAAAGCTCCTCCGGGCGGGCAGGGGTCGAAGGGCCTTCTTGCGAGATCCCTGCCCCCCTTGCCGGCAGGAGGCCGAACAGTCCTGACATGAACCCCGGAATCACCCTCAGCGTCGTGCTTCCCACCCGCAACCGCCTGCGGCAGCTAGAACTCGTGGTCGCCGGTCTGGAAAGACAGACTTACCCCCTGGCCGACACGGAAGTCATCGTCGTCTCCGACGGCTCCAGCGACGGGACGAATGCATACCTGCAAAGCCTTCAGACACCCCTCGACCTGGTGGCACGCCTGGTGCCTCGGAACCAGGGCGTTGCGGCCGCGCGCAACCTGGGTGTTGCGCTGGCCAGGGGAGAGATCGTCCTTTTCCTTGACGACGACGTCGTCCCCTGTGACCGGCTGGCCGCCGAGCATGTCGCGTCACATGCGTCCGGCGGCGATCGTCTCGTGGTGTTCGGCCCCATGCTGACGCCCCGCGGGTTTCCCCTGGCCCCCTGGGTGCAGTGGGAACAGGCCATGCTGCTCAAACAGTATCGGGCCATGGCCGCCGGGCGCTGGCAGCCCGGACCCCGCCTCTGGTATACCGGCAACGCCTCCCTGCGCCGCCGGGATCTTCTTGCCGCCGGGGGGTTCGACCCCAGCTTTCGCCGCGCGGAAGACGTCGAGCTCTCCTACCGGCTGGCAGCAGGCAACCTGCGCTTCGTCTTCAACCCGGCGGCCGTTGCCTACCACCATGCCAGGCGGAGCTACGCCTCGTGGGTGGCCCTGCCCTACACCTACGGGATCAACGATGTCCGGCTCACTCTGGAAAAGGGTCACCGATGGCTCCTGCCCTCCGTTTTCACCGAGTTCCACTCCCGGCCATCCCCTCACCCGGGCAATGACGCGGCTCTGCCTGGACAGGCCGCCGCTGGGCGAGGGGTTCGGCCTGATGCTGAAGGCAATCGCCGACCGGGCGGATCGCCTGCACTTGTACCGTGTTTCAGCGGCTGCCTTCAGCGCCATTTTCAACCTCCGGTATTACCAGGGCCTTGCAGACGCCCTGGGGGGGCGGGACACCTTTTTCGCCGGTGTTGCGGAAAGGTCCGCCCCCGCAGGCGGCGGCGCCTGACATGCCGCCTGGGAGGGTCCGAAATCGATCCATGCCTCAACGGAGGTGGAGCGGGTTCGTACAGGAGGCCTGAATGGAGATACGCTCGCTGTTGAAAAGGTCCGAACTGCTCGTCAGCCTGGTCCGCGGCCGGCGAAACTCCTGAAAAGGAGATGTACATAAAGTGAATCACGGACAAGGCGCTGGCATCGAAACCGGGGACGTGTATCGGATCGGTTTCATCATCGAGCAGGCGTTGGGGCATGTAACCCACGGCCGGAATCTGGAGGCGGCCGTGCGCCAGGACCCGTCCGTCGACGCGCAGTGGGGTTTTCCGGCCCAGGCAACCGCCGGTATCGGCGCCAGGCTGCCTTTCTTCCGAAGCAACTGGACGCTCCAGGCCGGATGGCGCACCCGCAGGCTGCTGGCGGCCATGGACCGTCTCGGCCGCCTCGATGCCCTCTTTTTTCACACCCAGGTCCCGGCCGTGCTGTCGCCGGACTGGCTCAAACGCATTCCCAGCATTCTCTCCCTCGATGCCACACCCCGGCAATATGATGCCATGGGCCGGCAATACGGGCATGCGGTCGCTGCGGAATGGCTCGAAACCTGGAAGTGGCGCTTGAACCGGCATTGTTACCGGGCCGCCCGCCGGCTGGTCACCTGGTCGGAATGGGCCCGCCGGGGTCTGATAGAGGGCTACGGGGTCCCGGCCGAAAAAGTGACCGTCATTCCGCCCGGCGTCGACACCCGGGCATGGGCGGCGCCAGCGCCCCGCCGCCGTCCGTCGGCCGCGCCGGTCCGAATTCTCTTCGTCGGCGGCGACTATGCGCGCAAGGGCGGCCCGCTTCTGCTGGAGGCGTTTCGGGCGCTGCGCCGGCAATGGCCGCGGATCGAGCTGCACGTGGTGACGCCGCAAAGGATTGCCCGTGAGCCGGGCGTTTGCAGCTACCACGATCTCCCGCCCAACCACCCGAAATTGAAAGCGCTTTACTTCGAAAGCCACATTTTCTGTTTGCCCTCTCTGGCGGATTGCCTCGCCCTGGCCGTGCTGGAGGCCGGCGCCGCCGGGCTGCCCGCGGTGGCCACTCGCGTCGGGGCCCTGGGGGAGGCCGTCCTGGACGGCGAAACCGGTTTCCTGGTGCCTCCCCGCGACGTCCGGGTCCTGGTGGAGGCGCTCAGCCGGCTGGTGGAGGACCCTGACCTGCGCCTGCGGCAGGGGGCGCGGGCCGTTGCCCATGTCCGCCTGAACTTCGATTCCCGGCGCAACACCCGACGGCTGCTGGACCTGCTGAAACGGACCGCCGATGAAAACAGAGCGGCGGGGTGGCCGGCCCCATGAGAGATGTGCTCCTCACCATGTCAGGCATTGTGCCCGCAGGCATAGAGGCCGCGATTGCGCGCGGGGACCGCCCCGAAACCGATTACCTGGCCCTGGCCCGGGTAATCGACGCTGCCGTTCTCGACTATGCCGCGGCGCGGCAGCAGACCGGCCGGTGGGGAAAAGTGCTGGAGGCCGCGGGCGGGCCCGAGCTGGTGCTGGCGTGGGCCTGCTACCGGCATCGCCACCGCTACCGGACCATTCTCACCGACGGCGAACAGGTCGGCATTCCGTTGGCGTGCCTGCTGAAGCATGCCGGATGCGGCGGGCGGCCCCGTCATGTCATGATCAGCCACGTGCTCTCCCGGCGCAAGAAGCTGCCGTTCTTCGATTGCCTGAAAATACAGACCCATATCGATGCCTTTGTCGTATATTCGACATGGCAGAAGCGATTTATCGAAAAGCGCTGGCGTGTCCCGCCCGACAGGGTAAAGTTTACGCCCTTCATGGTCGATGCCCGTTTCTTCAGGTCGGAGCCTGGAGGCACGCCATCCTTCCCGGCTTCTCACCGCTGGGCACGGGCGCCGCTGATCTGTTCGGCGGGCCTGGTTTTCGCCGTGCATTCCAACTTCCACGACCCCGGCCGCCGGACCGTCGGCATCTGGTTCTGGGGCCGCCGGACCGGCGGCGCCCTGCGGCCGGGGTCGGACGCGATCCAGGCCGCCTTCTTCCCCGTCGACCGCCTGCCCGGCGCGATGGCCTTTCCCACCGACCGCCTCGTCTGCGACCGGCTGCAGGCCTGGCTGGAAAGCGGCCGCATCGCCGACTGGCTGGCGGCCTGCCCCAGCGGGCTGCCGGGATAGAAAGGGGAAACCGTGTTCCCGAAAATCCTCACCGGGGCCTATACCGACGTGGAACGCGGCGCCCTGGACTTCGCCGTCTCCCGCGGCATCGCCTGCGGCGGCTGGGCGCCCCTGGGGTGGCTGAAAAAATTCGTGCCGGGCCGGGAGGTCCGCGGCCTGCAGGAAGTCCCCCACGGCGGCTCGCCCAACTATGCCGAACGCAACATCCTCGACGCCGACGGCACCCTGCTGATTACCGAGGGTGAGCCGACCGGGGCCGGGGACCTGGTGCAAAATTTCGCCCGGAGGTACCGGCGCCCCCTGCTGCAGGTCGACCTGGAGGCCGTTTCCAGGTTCCAGGCCGCCCGGGCCCTGGCGGCCTGGGTGGAGGAGATGGGCATCGAGGTCCTGTATGTCACCGGAGGCGCCGCCGCGCCCGTTCTCGATCTGGGCCTCGCCGCGCACGGGATTCTCCAGGCCGCCTGGCACCTCCTGGAAATCCGGGCCGCCATGCAGACCCGCCCGCCGCCCGAGACGGCGGCGGTCCCGCCCCGCGGACGCCGCCCTCCAGGAACCCTCGACGAGGCCCTGGAGGCCCTCGACGCCCTGCTCGGCCTCAGGGAGAAAATCCGCATCGCCCGGACCGCCGAAACGGACCTCGGGCCGGTGGTTTCCAGTCTTGGGGCCTTCATCGACACCCGCCTGGGGTGGTGGCGCCACAACGATGCCCTGATCGCCGCCTGCCGTTCGGCGGGCGCCGCGGGCGGGCAGGTCTCCGCCCCGCCCGACGAAGTTCTGATCCGCGCGCTCTGGCGGCGGCTCCGCAAGAGCCACGGACTGCGCCTCCTGGATTAGAACGCGGCGGTCGGTCGCTCCGGCCGGCCCCGCAGCCTTCCTTGCGCCCCCGGTTGCGGTGATTATTATCGAGGTAAGATAGATACGAATGCCAGGCGCCCATCGGCCCCGGCGCACCTCAAGGGGCCGGGGCGGGGCGCCATGCACAGGAGGTGCCACGTGGCCGGTGAACTGATATACGACTGGCGGCTGTTTCTCTACCCCCTGATGGTGGTGGGCTATTTCCAGCTGATGCGCTACATGGACATGCGGTGGTCGAAAAGCCGCCCGCTGACCGAGGAGGAACTCCTGACCCGGTGGGCCAAGTTGAGGGGCAAAAGCGAGTACGAGGTCTTCTTCTGGGCCGCTGAAAGCTGGAGAACGACGAAAACCCAGGTCGAGGCGGATTTCAGGCAGTACCTGCTCCACGGGCAGCTGCCCTATTACGTCAAGGACTATCTCAGGAAGACGAAGGGTGAGATCCTCGGGAGGGTATAGGCCTTTTGCCGGCGGGATGGGCGCGCAGCCGCGCCCGGACCTCACCTGCCCGGCCGGGCGGCTCCTGATCGGGAGGGAGGGAAGCCTCTTTCCCGATCGCTGTTTTTCGACCGCGGCCCCCGCCTCCGGGACGATGGCGCGCCGCGACGGCCCGGGCGGTCAGAGAAGACCGGCCTGCTTCAGGAGGGTCAGGGCACGCTGGCCGACGCTGGTCACGTGGCTCAGGGCCCGCGTGAGGTGGAAACCGGCTTCGGGCGCCACGCCCGAAGCGACCATCACGATGGCCTTTTCCACGTGCCTGGCGGCCTCCTTCCAGGTGGCGTCACCGCTCAGCCTGTGGGCCAGCTCGATTTCGCCGGCGATCTGTCCGACCATGACCCGCAGAATCTTCTCGGCGCCGCGCCTGTCCGCGTCGCTCAGGTGGGAGAAGACCGCCAGGCACTGGGACAGCCACTGGATTCCGGCTTTTACTTTTTCGCTGTGTGAAAAGGCCCCCAGGGCCGTTTGCGCGTTCATGCCACGGTACCTGCGGAAGAGACGCGCCCCGGGCCTGGGCCCGGAGAAGAGCCTTGACAGGCATGGGGCGATCTTTTATGGTCATGGAGGACTGCTGACGGCCGCCGCCTCCCGCCGCCGGGACCGGGGCGCCCGGCGGGGGCAGGATGGCCGCCGGCCGGGCGTCACTCCTCGCGCAAGGGCTTGCCGCATTCCTTGCAGCGGCCGTCAGGCCCGATGACGCCGATGCAGTTCTCGTCGCGGCAGAGGACGCGCCCCTCCCACTCGTCGTCGGGGCTCTCGGTTCCGTCCGTTTCCTCTTCGGCCGGGCTTCCGTCGCCGGCCGTTTCTTCGGGGGCAGGATCCTCGGCGTCCTTGGTGTCGCCTTCACCCCCCTGGTCCCCGGCAGCCTGCCAGGGGACAACCCCGTCGTATGCCAGGCCGCACTCCTTGCAGCGTCCGTCGTGGCCGCGAAGCCGCTGTTGCCCATGAACTCCGGATGCACCGCGCCGGTCAGGATTGCCAGCAGGCACTTGGTGGCGGTCGTCTTGCCGAAAGAGCCCACCACCGCCGTCACGCAGGTGCGCTTGATCACCAGGGACCGGTGCAGCCTGGCAGCCAGGGCCAGGAAGGGCGTGCCGCGGACCCAGACCCCGTGGCGGAGCTGCTTTCTCCCGAGGGGGGTCTGCAGCAGGGCCGGGAAATCCCTCAAACGGTATCTCATGGCCTCCGGTCCGGGATTCCCGCGCCGCCCAGGAAATCGGCCAGGTCGCTCAGGAAGCGGTCCCCGTCGGGCGGGCAGTCGTTGTGGCCGCAGTCCCAGGCGAGCAGCCGGCCCTGGGGTGCGGCCCGGAAAAGGGCCTCGCCGTGGGCGAAGGGGATGACCTCGTCCCGGCGCCCGTGGACCACGAGGAGCGGCTGCCCGTAGCGCCGGACGACGGCGAGGTTGTCGAACGGGTCGCGGACGAGAAAGCCCGGAAGGCCGTAGCGCCGGGCAAAGGAGCGCACGCTGGTGAAGCTGGAGGCCAGGATCATGGCGGCCGAGGGCCTTCGGGCCGCCAGGGCGCACACGGCGCCGCCGCCCAGGGACCTGCCGTACAGGACCACGCGCGCGGGGTCCACCCCGGGGCGCGACACCAGGTCGTCGTAGGCGGCGGTCATGGCCGCGGTGATGGTCGCCTGGGATGGGGCCCCCGGAGACCGGCCGTAGCCGGGGTACTCCACCAGCAGAACCCCGATCCCGAGTCCGGAAAAGGGGAGGAACTCGGGGACGAGGTCGTCGATGCGCTCGGCGTTGCCGTGGGCGAATATCATGGCCGGCGCCGGCCGGGCACCCGCGCCGGGGGGCAGAAACCAGGCTTCCACGCGGCCCCCGGGATACTCGATCCAGCGGGAAGAGATGCCGGTCGGGGCTGGCTCCTGTTTAGGGCCGGGGGCCGGCGCGAGATGGCGCGGAAAGAGCATCTGCCGCTGGAGCAGGAAAAGGGCGGCGCAGTAGAGGGCATAGGCGGCGACGGCGGCGACGAGGATTTTGGGCACGGCGGGTCTCCAGGGCCTGCGCGCGGCGGAGCCGGGCCCAGGGCGGCGACGCCCGCTGACGGCATCCCCCTGGGTTTCGATATCGGCCGCCTTCCCCGGTTCGGGGCGGCGTGCCGCCACCCTACCGCGAGCGGCGCCCGCCGTCAAGGTCTTCGCTCCGCGGCAAAGGGGGTCAGCGGCCTTGCAGGCGGCCTTTCAGGCCGCCAGGGCGCGGAAAAAACCCGATCAGGACCAGGGTCGCCAGGGGGATCAGGGCCACCGCCTGGAGCACCTCGCGGATGCCGAAGGCGTCACACAGCTTCCCCACCAGCGGCGTGACGATGCCGCCCAGGCCGTAGGCCAGGCCCATCATCAGGCTCGACACCATGGCGCGTCCGCGGGGCGCCAGCTCCTGCGCCATGACGACGCCCAGGGGCATGGTCGCCAGGACCGCCGCCCCGGCCAGGGCGACCCCCGCATAGGTCCAGAGGCCCGGCAGTTATTGTAGCTGGTTCTGGGTGTGTACCATCTGGGCGTGGGAAGTGAAGAAAATCGGCCGGTAGCCGATCCTGTCGGAAAGGTGGCCGCAGAAGATGCCGCTCAGCGTCCCCGCCACCGTGAACAGGGAGAACATGGCCCCGGCCGCTACCAGGGAATACCCCCGGGACACATAGAAGACCGGCATGAAGGTGAGAAAAGACTGGCCCACCACGGCCCGCAGAACCATCACGACCCAGATCAGCGCCACCGACCTCCAGACCGTCCCCAGGCTGTTTTTCAGCGCGCCGAAAAACCCCAGCCCGGCCAGGCCCTCGCTGCGGGGCTTCGGCACCGCGTGGAAGAGATAGGCGCTGATGGCCAGGCCGATGAGCATGGTGGCCGGCAGGGCCCCCAGGCCGAAGGCGGCCGCGAACCAGGTGATGAAAACCGGGCCCACCGCGAAACCGAACGTGCCGCCGGTGTTGAAGATCGACATGGACAGCCCGATCTTGCTGCCGGAATGCAGCGGGATCATGCCGGCCGCCGGGGGGTGGAACATGGAGGAGCCCACCGACCCGGCGGCGACAAAGAAAAGCAGCGTCCAGAAGGAGGTGGCGAGGCCCGCCAGGGGGATGAAGACGACCGCCAGGAGCAGCCCGCCCAGAATGAACCACCGGCCCGGGTAGCGGTCTGCCAGGTATCCCACCGGGGGCTGGACGACGAAGGCCAGCAGGCGGCTGACGCCGGCGATGATGCCCACCTGGGCCAGGGAGAGGTCAAGCTTGTCGATGAAGGCGGGAAAGAGGGGGCCGATGAAGGCACTGTAAAAATCGCCGGTGAAGTGGACCAGGGTGACGGCGAAGATGGCCCTGAAATCGGGGGCGGGGAAACGGTGGCGCATGAGATCGGGGTTTTTCCCTCCGGGGCGCCCGGATGCGGGGCGGTTTTCGCGAGCCGGCGTCAGCCCTTGTGGGCGTGGCCGACCAGGTGGCCGATCTCTGGGAATATCAGTACTTTGCATGCCAGCTTGCAGGCGCCCAGGCTCCCGGGGATGCAGAAGACGACCGCTCTGCCGATGAGGCCGGCGGCGGCCCGCGACAGGAGGGCCGCCGAGTCGACTTCCTCGAAGCTCAGCGCGGCGAAGAGGGGGCCGAAGGCGGTCAGGCTCTTGGTGAACATCGGTTCGACGGCTTCGATGGTGACGTCCGACGGGGTGATGCCCGTGCCGCCGGTGAGAATGATCGCCTGGGGGGCGGGGTCGGCGAGGAGGGCGCCTATCGCATCACGGATCTGGAGGAGGTCGTCCACGACGACCCGGTGGGCGACGACCGTGTGGCCCTCCCGGGCGGCCCGCCGCGCGATCCACCGGCCGCCCTCGTCCTCGCTCAGGCTGCGGGTGGAAGAGACCGTCAGCACGGCCAGGGTGACCTGCCGGGGGGCGTGCTTTCTGTGTTCCAGGTGACCCAATGGATGAAACTCCCTGGACCGGTGCCGAGGTCTGCCGCGGAAAAAGCCCCGCCCGCGGTCCGGGCGGCCGCCCTATCCCGGCGGCAGGCCGTTATGCGCGGTCGGCCGGCGGCGCCAAAGGCTCCAGCGCCACCCGGTCCTCCCCGTCGTATTCCGCCGGTCGAAAACGACCTTCACCCGGTCGGGGTCGGCGGCCTGGCCCGCGGGAAGGGGATAGGCCAGGGTCGCCACCTCGACCCCCCGCTTTTCGAAAGGGGCGAGCACCCGGGTGATCATCTCCGGGTCCAGCAGCGGTTCATCCCCCTGGATGTTGACCACCACCGCATCCTCCGGGACCCCGATCCTCTCGGCCGCCTCCAGCACGCGGTCCGTGCCGCTGGGGTGGTCCGCCGCGGTCATCACCACCGGCACGTCCAGGGACTCGGCCGCGGAGCGGATGCGCTCGTCGTCGGTGGCCAGGACCACCCGTCCCAGGCCGGGACAGAGGGAGGCCCTCCTGTGGACATGCCAGAACATGGGCCGGCCGAGAATGTCGGCCAGCGGTTTGCCGGGAAAGCGCGAGGACCCGTAGCGGGCCGGGATGATCCCGTAGCACGATTTCCGGTGGGTATTGGCTGTCGTGGCCGCAGGGGTCATATCGATTCGGGGTTGCATGCCGCTTCGCGCGCCCGCGGGAAAGGGGAACGGCCCGGTGTCAGCCCGTGGTGCCCGAACCTTTTCCATCGCCGGCGAAGTGCTCGTCGAAATACGCACGCATGACGATGCGCGCATACTGCGCCGCGCGCGTGCCGATGTACTCCTCGTGGGCCACAACCACGGAAACGGCGAGGCCCTTGCCCTGGTTTTCATCCTGCGCGTATCCCACGAACCAGTCGAAGCGGGCGTCCCGCGCCTTGTTGAAGATGGAGCCGGTCTTTCCCCCGATGGCCAGGCGCGACAGCACCTTGTCCTGGCGGTACCCCCGGAAAGCCCGCTTTCCCGTCCCCGAGGTGATCGTGGCGATCATCATTTCCTTCAAGGCCCTGGAGGTCTCCGGCGTCAGCACCTGGCCCTTGACGGTGGTCTGGCGGTTGTAGACCGTTTCCCCGTTTTCGCCGCGGATGCGGTCGATGACCGTCGGCGCCACCCATTGCCCCCCGTTGAGCAGGGTGGCGACGATGACGGCGCCGTGCAGGGGGGAAAGGGTCGTCTCGCGGTTGAACCCGCTGGCGATTTCGGCCCACTGGTAGGGTTCGTCCGAAAGGCGCAGCTCGCTGGGGTTCAGGGGGAGATCGAAGGGAATCTCGCGGTTGAAACCGAGGGCCTGGGCGTATTTTTCCAGTTCGCTTTTTCCCAGCCGCTGGGTCCCGATTTTGCCGAAGACGGGGTTGATCGACTCGGCGAAAGACTCCCGCAGGGTCGTCTGGTGGGTATGGCGGTCGTTGCCCGGCTTGAGCTGCGACTTATAGAGGGTGTGCTTTCGCCCGTTGTAGAGGAGGGGGGAATCGGGCGACAGGCCGGCCGCTTCCACTGCGGCCGAAGCGGTGACGATCTTGAAGATGCTCGCCGCCGGGTACCCGCTTTCGATGCAGGGGTTGGCGGCCGGGTCGATTTTGTTGAAGCCGGTCATCACCCGCACCCTGCCGGTGTCGATCTCCATGGCCACGATGCCGATGTAGCGCGAGTGGGCCCGGTCCAGCCTTTCGAGGAGGAATTCCTGCAGGTCGAGGTCGAGGCTCGTCTCCACCGTGAGGGGCCGCCCGTCGACCTCGATTTCCAGGCTGGCGGAAGAGGGGTTGAACAGAGTCCGGGGATCCAGGACCTGCTGCAGGTCGGTCTGGCTCTGGATGGCGCGGGTCTCGCGGGTGGAGGGCTCCTCCGCCGCCTTGCGGCCCGGGAGCCCCGCCGGCCCTCGGACCGCCAGGTAGACGGCCGCCGCGACGAGGGCCGGAAAGACCCCGAGAAGGATCAGGGCCTTGACCCGCCTGGCGCCGCGCCTCCGCCGGCCGAGGGCGAGTCCGTCCTGGACATCGTGCCAGGATGCCTTCGGGCTGCCGCCGAGGGGGTGCCGCTTGAAGAAGTGCGTGGGCATGGATGGCGTTCCTCTCCGGTTTTCCCTCTATCTCAACGGGGTGCCCGGTGCCACGGGCTTGTCCAGGGTGGCCACGACGGGCCCGTCGGCGCCGACCGCTGCGATCAGCATTCCCCGGGACTCGACGCCCATCAGTCGGGTGGGCTTGAGGTTGGCGACGATGATCACCTGCTTGCCCACCAGGGCCGCGGGTGTGTAAGCGCCCGCGATGCCGGCCACCACGGTCCGGGTTTCGCCCAGGTCGACTTCGAGCCTGAGAAGTTTCCTGGCCTTGGGCACCGCCTCGGCGCGCAGGACAGTGGCCACGCGCAGGTCGACGGCGGCGAAAACCTCCAGGGGGATTTCCGCTTTCATCTGCGGCGCCGTTTCCGCCGGCCCGGGGGCGGCGCCGCCCGGCGCGGGCTTTTTCCCGGCGTCGATGCGCGGAAAGAGGGTCACCGGACCGGGCAGGACGGTGCCGGCCTGCAGACCGCCCCACCGCCGGAGCCGGTCCAGGCGGTAGAAAGGGGCCTGGGGGTCCTGGCCGAGATGGACCTGCATCCTGCGGGCGGTCGCGGGCATGACGGCTTAGATCAGCCCGGCCACCACCCGCAGCCCCTCCAGAAGCTGGTAGATGACCGTTGGCGACGAGATCATTTCCATCGGCGCGCTGCGGATCGTCAACGGCCGGCTGCTCAGGGAAGAGTTCTTCGACCAGCTCATCGACCCTCGGCGCCCCCTGCCGCCGGAATCGACCGCCATTCACGGCATCACGCCCGACATGCTGGAGGGCAGGCCTCCCGTCGCCAGCGTGCTGCCCCTGTTTCACCGCTTCGCCGAGGACACGATCCTGCTGGCCCACAACGCGGCCTTCGACATGCGCATGCTCCAGGTCAAGGAGTCCGAGACCGGGGTCCGCTTCATCAACCCGGTTCTCGACACCCTGCTCCTGTCGGCGGTGGTCCACCCGGCCCAGGACGAGCACAACCTCGAGGCGATCGCGCGGCGCATCGGCATCGGCGTGGTCGGGCGCCACACGGCTTTAGGGGACGCCATCGTGACCGGTGAAATGTTCCTGAAGCTGATCCCGCTGCTGGCGGAAAAGGGGATCCGAACGCTCAAAGAGGCACGCCTGGCGTCCGAGAAGACGTACTACGCGCGGCTGAAATACTGATTAAAGTGACTATAGTGAGCTAAAGTTAACGACCGCGCCGTCAGGCGCACATTAACTTTAGCTCACTTCCAACTTTCTTAATCCGATCAGCGGCAGGCTGATGGAAAAGGTCGCCCCGCGATCCGGCGTGCTGTCGACCCAGATCCTGCCGCCGTGAAACTCGATGATCTGCCGGGTGATGGTCAGCCCCAGCCCGCTCCCCGGCGGCCGGCCCTTGGCCGCGTCCTTGACCTGGATGAACTTGTCGAAGATCACCCGCTGGTCCTCGGGCCGGATGCCGACCCCGTTGTCCGCAATGTCGATGCGCAGGGCCGCCGGTTTCACCCGCAGGCGGACGGTGATCTCGCCGCCCTCGTCGCGGCAGAACTTGACCGCGTTGGAAAGCAGGTTCACCATCACCTGGGTCAGCCGGTCGCGGTCGCCGTTGATCTGGGGGATCTGCGGGGAAATGTCGCTGAACACGCGGATCCCTTTCTGCCGGATCAGGCTGTCGACGGCCGACAGCGCGTCGGCGATGACGGCGGCAAGGTCGATCCTCTCGATCTCCCAGTTCATGCGGCCGGACTCCATCTTCTGGACGTCGAGGACCTGGCCGATGAGCCGGGTCAGGCGCTCGCTCTCCCTGACGATGATGGCGGAAAATTCCCGCCGCCGCTCCGGTTCCAGGTCCGGGGTGTCGCGCAGGATCTCCCCCAGCGCCCGGACCGAGGTCAGCGGGGTGCGCAGCTCGTGGGTGACCGTGGAGATGAAGTCGTCCTTCATGCGGTCCAGTTCCCTCAGCCTCTCGTTGGCGGCCTTGAGTTCGGCCGTGGTCCGCTCCAGTTCCCGGCTGTAGGTGAACACCTGGCGGGTTTCGTCCAGGATGTCCAGAAGCTCGTCGATCCCCAGATGCTCCTCCTTGACCACCGAGGCGACGACGGCATGGGCCGATGCGGTGCCGATGGCCCCGGCCAGCAGTTTTTCGGCGTAGATCACCAGGTCGGCGTCCGCCGCGGGGGCCAGGTCCCAGTCGATCTGGCGGTCCCGGGCGTAGGCATCCAGGGCCTCGTCGGCCCGCTGCTTGCCGAGGAAACGCTCCAGCAGCAGGCGCAGGTCCGGGACCGAGGCGGTCCCGCGCCAGAAGGCGCTGGCCTCGCGCCCTCCGGAGTACTTGAAGACGTCCACGAAGAGGCTGGCCTGGAAGTGCTCCATGGCGCCGGGGCGGATGAAGAGCGACACCCCCACGTAGCCCGCCAGGTTGGCCAGCAGGCTCCAGAAGACCGCGTGGGCGATGTGGTCGAAGCCGGTCAGGCCGAAAAGCGCGAAAGGCTTCAGCAGGCCGATGCCGAAGGGGCCTTCGGTGACGAACCGGGTCGGGATCCAGCCGGCCTGGACCAGGGAAGGGAGCACCAGGGTGTAAGTCCAGACGCAGAAGCCGGCGATCAGGCCGGCCAGGGCGCCGATGCCCGTGGCGCCTTTCCAGTAGAGGCCGCCGATCATGGCCGGGGCGAACTGGGCCACGGCGGCAAAGGAGACCAGGCCGATGGACACCAGGGGAAAGAACTCCCCGATGAAGTGAAAGTACCCATAGCCGAGGAGGAGCACCAGGACGATGCCGGCGCGCCGGATGGTCAGGAGCAGCCCGCTGAGGTCCGCGCGCCGGGTTATCCAGGCAAAGGGGCGCATGACCAAGAGCGGCATGACCAGGTTGTTGCAGATCATGGTCGACAGGGCCACGGTTTCCACGATCACCATCCCCGTGGCCGCCGAAAGCCCCCCGATGTAAACGAAAAGGGCCAGGCCCTGCTCGTGCTGGACCATGGGCAGGGTGAGCACGAAGGTGTCGGCGTCCACGTCGCCCGCCGGGAATTGGAGCATGCCGCCGAAGGCCACCGGCAGAACGAAGAGGTTGATGGCCAGCAGGTAGAGGGGGAAGAGCCAGAGGGCCTTGTTCAGGTGCTCCTCGTTGACGTTCTCCACCACCGCCACCTGGAACTGGCGGGGGAGAAAGAGAACGGCCGCGGCGGAGACGAACAGGGAGAAGCCCCAGTCGGCGAACGTCCCGCCGCCGGGCGACTGGAGGGTGAAGCGCCGGGTCAGCTCCGGCACGGCCTGCACGCGGGCCATCAGGTCGGCGATCCCGTCGTAGACGAACCAGGTGACGAACACCCCCACCGCCAGGAAAGCCGCCAGCTTGACGATGGACTCGAAGGCGATGGCCGCCACCAGGCCCTCGTGGCGCTCCATGGCATCCAGGTGCCGGGTCCCGAAGAGGATCGAAAACACCGCCAGGACCAGGGCCACGTAAAAGGCGGTGTCCTTGAGGGGGTGGATCCCGAGGGTGTTGACCGCCATGGTGATGTGGGGATACTGGTTGACGAGGGAAAAGGTGGTCGAGATGGCCTTCAGCTGCAGGGAGATGTAGGGCACGACGCCCAGGACGGCGATGACGGCGACCACGCTGCCCAGGGCCGAACTCTTGCCGTAGCGCGAGGCGATGAAATCGGCGATGGACGTGATGCGGTGGACCTTGCTGATGCGGATGATCTTGCGCAGCACCAGCCAGCCCGAAGCCGCCATGAGGGTCGGGCCGATGTAGATGGGCAGGAACCCCAGCCCGGAGGGGTTGACCAGGAGAACGCGCATGGGGGGCCGCCTTGTGGAGGGCCGGGCAAAAAGGGGGCGCGGAGAGGTTCTCCGCGCCCCCTTTCGGTTGGGCCGTTGTCGTCGTCAGGGACCAAAGGGCTAGAACAGGCCGCTCACCTTGCCGGTCGCGGTGTCGACGTCGATGCGGCGGAAGGCCGGGTTGGAGCCGGTTCCGGGCATCAGGCTGATGGCGCCGGCGCAGGGGCAGAGGAACTTGGCGCCGGAGTAGATGAGGACGTCGCGGATGGGCAGGGTCCAGCCCTTGGGCACGCCCTTGACCGTGGGCTCGTGGGACAGGCTCAGGTGGGTCTTGACCATCATGGTGGCGAAGTCGTCATACTTGGGGTCGCTCTCCAGCATCTTGGCCTTGGCCTCGGCCTCGGGGGTCCAGGAAACGCCGTCGGCGCCGTAGACCTCCCTGGCGATGGTGGCGACGCGCTCGCGCAGCTTCATTTCCAGCGGGTAGAGGAACTTGAAGTCGTTTTTCTCGTTGCAGGCGTCGATGACCGCGTCGGCGAACTCCAGGGCGCCCTCGCCGCCTTTTTCCCAGTGCTTGGACTCGGCGCAGCGGGCGCCGGCGGCCTCGGCCGCCCTGCGCACGACGGCGCACTCGGCGTCGGTGTCGGTGTAGAAACGGTTGATGCAGACCACCGGGTTGATGCCGGCCTTGCGGATGACCCCGATCATGTGGACCATGTTGGCGCAGCCCTTCTCCACCAGTTCCAGGTTCTCCTTGGTGTAGGCGTCGGGCAGGGCGATGCCGGGGACCACCTTCGGCCCGCCGCCGTGCATCTTGAGGGCACGGATGGTGGTGGTGAGAACCGACACGTGGGGCTTGAGGCCGCTGAAGCGGCACTTGACGTTCCAGAACTTCTCGAAGCCGATGTCGGCCGCGAACCCGGACTCGGTCACGTGGTAGTCGAAGAGCTTGAGGCCGACGCGGTCGGCGATGATGGAGGACTGGCCCACGGCGATGTTGGCGAACGGCCCGGCGTGCACCATGCAGGGGTTGTACTCGGCGGTGCACATGTGGGTCGGGTTGATGGTGTTTCGCATGAAGGCCGTCATGGCGTTGCCGACTTCCAGGTCGCCGGTGGTCACCGGCTTGCCGCTCTTGTCGAAGGCCACGGTGATGTTGTTGAGGCGCTGCTTCAGGTCGGCCAGGTCGCGGATGACGGACAGGATGGCCCTGCACTCGGCGCCCACGGCGATGCCGAACTTGCTCTGCATCATGAAGCCGTCCGTGCGGCCGCCGATGCCGATGATGATGTTTCTCAGGGCCTGGGCGCAGAAGTCCATGATCCAGCCCATTTCGATCCGCGTGGGGTCGACGTTGAGGCGGCGCATGCCGGTCAGGCGGGCCAGCTGCTCGTCGTTGTAGTTGCGCTCGTGCTGCATGCGCGCGCTCAGCGCCACCATGGCCAGGTTGTGGGCGTTCATGATGTCGTTGATGTCGCCGGTCAGGCCCAGGGAGAACTCGGTCATGGGGATCAGCAGGGAGTTGCCGCCGCCGGCCGCGGTCCCCTTGACGTTCATGGTGGGCCCGCCGGAAGGCTGCCGCAGGGCGCCGCCGACGTTGACACCCCGTTTCCCGAGGCCTTCCATCAGGCCGCAGGAGGTGGTGCTCTTGCCCTCACCCAGGGGGGTGGGGGTGATGGCGGTCACCTCGATGTATTTCCCGTCGGGCTTGTCCTTGAGGCGGTTGATGATTTTCAGGAAGTCCAGCTTTGCCAGCCTCCCCATGGGCAGCATCTCGTCCGCCTCGAGCCCCAGCTTCTCCCTCCACTGCTCGGGTGACGGCATGTTTTTCTCCGCCTCTTCGGAAATCTGCCAGTCAGCCAATTTTACCGCGTTGTAAGCCATCGATTCCTCCTCCTTTTGGTTGTGGGGTGTGACAGGCCGTCACGTGGGGGCTTTGCCCCGGATGTCCATTGTCTGCGCCGCATCCGACCCTGCCCGGATCGTTGGAAAAAGCTGCCTATCACGTCGATGGCTATTTGGCAAGATTTATGTAACCGGGACAGCCCGGTGCAAAGGGGCGGGCCATCGCCGGCCTGGGGCCTGAGAAGCGGGCGGGTGCCTCAGGCGCCGATCTGGTTGAGCCGGAAGTAGAAGCCTCTGCGGGCCATCAGCTCCGGGTGCGTGCCCGATTCGATGATGGCGCCCTTGTGCATGACCAGGATACGGTCCGCGTGGCGCGCGGTGGAGAGCCGGTGGGCGATGAGCAGGGTCGTCCGCCCCTGCATGAGGTTGCCGAGGGCTTCCTGGACCCGGCGCTCCGTGTCCGAGTCGATGTAGGAGGTGGCCTCGTCCAGGAGGATCAGGTCGGGATTGCGCGCCATGGCGCGGGCGATGGAAACGAGCTGGCGCTCCCCGCTGGAAATGGAGAGGCCGCCTTCGGAGAGCACCGTGTCCATGCCCCGGGGCAGGCGCGCGACGAGGTCGCCGCAGCGGGCCGCCGTGACGAGGCGCGACAGGTCGGCGTCGTCGAGCCCCTCGCCGCCCATGGCGATGTTGTCGCGGATGGAGGCCGAAAAGAGGAACGGGTCCTGCATGACCAGGGCCATCCGTTTGCGCACCGCTTCGGCCGGCAGCGTTCGCAGGTCCTCCCCGTTGATGCGGATGTCGCCGGCGTCGGGGTCGTAGAAGCGCAGCAGCAGGTGGATCAGGGTCGTCTTGCCCGCGCCGGTGGGCCCCACCACCGCCACGGTCTCCCCGCGCCGCAGGGCGAAGGACACGCCCCGGATCACCGGCTCGTTTTTGACGTAGGCGAAGGAGACGCCGTCAAAGCGGACCTCCTCGATGGGCCCGGTCGCCGGCCCTTGGCCCGCGGCGGGCGCGGGCAGCCGGTCGCGGTTGTCCAGGAGAAGAAAAATCCGCTCGGCCGAGGCCATGGCGTTCTGCATCACGTTGTATTTTTCGGCGATGTCGCGCATGGGGCGGAAAAACATGCGCATGTAGGAGATGAAGGCCACCAGGGACCCGAGGCTCAGATCGCCGGTCATCACCCGGCCGCCGCCGTAGAAGATGACCAGCGCCAGGGCCGCGGAGGCCAGCACCTCGATCACCGGCATGAAGATGGCGAAAAGATGGATCTGGCGCATGCCGGCCAGGTAGTTCTCGTGGTTGAGGGCCTCGAAGCGGCGGAAATTGCGCTCCTCCCGGAGAAAGAGCTGGATGATGCGGATGCCGCTGATGGTTTCCGAAAACCGGGTGTTGATCTCCGCGACCTTGACCCGCAGGGTTCGGAACGCCTCCCGGGCGAGGGTGGCGAAGTGGGCGGAGGCCAGCATGACGAGGGGCAGGACCGTGAAGGAGACCAGGGCCAGGCGCCAGTTGAGGCCGAGAAGGACAAGGGTGATGCCGAAGAGCAGGAAGACGTCCTTGAAAACGAAGACGATGATGGAGGTGAACAGCTCGTACATGTTCTGCACGTCGTTGGTGAGGCGGGTGACCAGGCGCCCCACCGGGTGGCGGCTGAAGAACGTCGCCGAGAGGTCCTGGATATGGGCGAAGAGGTGCATCCGCAGGTCGTGCATCACCATCTGGCCGGTGTACTCCATGAGCATCATCTGCAGGAAGGTGAGCGCGAAGTGAAGCAGGATGGCCCCCAAGAAGAGCGCCGCCATCCACCCCACGCCGGAAAGGTCGCCCCTGCGCAGCAGGGCGCGCTCGGACGGGGAGAAGGCCTCCAGCGCCCGGCGGTCGATGGTGGGGACCCCGTTCCGGGACCCGAAGCGCTGGGGGTGGCGCTGCACCAGTTGCGCCACGGCGGGGTCGGCGGCGTCCACCGCCATCGGCGGCGGTCCGCCCGCGGCGGATGCCCCCGGGCGCGGGACGATGTAACGGTCGATGGCGATCTTGGTCACGTACGGCAGGAACAGGTCCAGGAGGGTGATGGCGACGACGAGCAGCACGGCCAGCGACAGCAGCCGGCCGTAGGGCCGGATGAAGGGCAGCAGGCGCCGCGCCAGCCGGGCGTCGTAAGACCGGCCAAGCTTCTCCTCCTCATAGTACCCGAAGTCATGGGGCATGCAGTTCCTCCTCCAGGGCCTGAAGGCGCGAGGTGGCCGCGTAATAGCGGTCGTTGGCCATGAGTTCCGGGTGGGTGCCCGATTCGACGATGCGGCCCTTTTCCAGCACGATGATCCGGTCGGCGAAGCGCACCGCGGAAAGGCGGTGGGAGGCGATGAGAACGGTGAGTTCCCCGGCCATGGCCCGGAGGGCCTGGACGATGCGGTTTCCGGTCTCCGTGTCGACCTGGCTGATGGGGTCGTCGAGGACCATGATCCTCGACGGCTTGAGAAAGGCGCGCGCCAGCGCGACGCGCTGCTTCTGCCCGCCGGAGAGGATGACCCCGCGCTCCCCCACGACGGTGTCGAGCCCCTGGGGAAAGGCGGCGATGTCGGCCTCCACCGAGGCCTGGCGCAGCGCCTCCGCGATGGCCGCGGCGGGCACGGCGTCCCCGCCGAGGGAGATGTTGTCGCGGATGGTGCCCGCGAAGAGAAACGGTTCCTGGGGGATGTAGGCGATGCGCGCCCTCAGGTCGGCGAGGCGCAGGCGGCGGATGTCGGCGCCGCCCAGGCGGATGCTGCCCGCGCTCGGGTCGTAGAGCCGGGGAACCAGGCCCAGCAGGGTGCTCTTGCCGCTTCCGGGAGGGCCTACGATGCCGAGCACGGCTCCGGGCGGCAGCGCGATGTCGATGCCGGCAAGGGCCGGCGCCGAGCCGGCCGAGCCGCTCTCCCCGTCGTAGCGGAAAGACACCTGTCGAAACTCCAGGGAGGGCCGGTCCGGCAGGCCCCGGGCGCTGTCGGGGCCGTCGGCGACCCGGGGCGCGGTCTGGAGGATGGCGTCGATCCGGTCGAGGGAGGCCTTGCCGCGCTGCACCAGGTTGGTCACCCAGCCCATGGCCATCATCGGCCAGGTGATCAGTCCCAGGTAGCTGATGAAGGCGACGAAGTCCCCGGTGGTGATGGCGCCCAGGATCACGCCGCGCCCGCCGCGCCAGATCACGATGGCCAGGCTCAGGTTGGAGAGGAGCACCATCATGGGAAACAGGGACCGGGTGATCTTGATCAGGCGCAGGTTCTGGCGGATGTACTCGCGGGAGACGGCGTCGACCGCGGCCGCCGACTCCCTCTTGCGCCCGTAGGCCTTGATGACGCGGATGCCGGCCAGGCGCTCGCGGACCGTCTCGGTCATCTCGGCGAAGGCTCCCTGGACGGACAGGTAACGGGCATGGAGCTTCCTGCTGAAAATGCGGGTGTTGAGGACGATGAGGGGCATGGGGATGAGGACGAACAGCGTCAGGGGGACGCTGATGTAGAGCATGAAGCCCATGGCGGCCGCCCCGAGGATGACCGCGTCGGTCAGGGCCACGATCCCCATGCCGGTGGCCATGCGGATGTTCTGGAGGTCGTTGGTGGCGTGGGCCATGAGGTCGCCGGTCCTGGCGCGGTCGAAATAGTCCGCCGACAGGGTCTGGACGTGGGCGAAAAGCCGGTTGCGCAAGCCCTCCTCGACCCGGCGGGAGGTCCCGATGAGGCAGCGGCGCCAGACATAGCGCAGCCCCCCGATGACCAGGGCCAGGAGATTCCGCCCCACGTCGAGCAGCAGGACGACCGCGGCCCACAGGGGACCGGCCAGCCGGTAGACGTTGGTGGCCCCGGGGTTCCCGCTGTGGTGGCGGCGGGGGTCTTGCCTGCCGAGGACCCGGAACAGGACGATGGCGAAATTGATCGACCCGGCCATGTAAGCCAGGGCGGCCAGGGCGGCCAGCACGGTCATTGGGGCCTCCGCACCCAGGCCGGCGGGCGGATCCGCCCCCGGCTCACATCCCGCAGGTCGAGCCCCTCCACCATCTCGCACAGGCCTCCCGCAGCATCGTAAACCCCGACATCGAAAAAATACCCCTTGACCGGCCCCGTGGAAGGCCGGCCGGCTGACACCCGCGCCTGGTAAGGCTCGCCCACGGCGGCGGGCCGGCACACCCGGCGCCGGGCGAAGCCGACCGGGAACCCGACGAAACCGCCATGCCGCTGCCCCCAGGCGCAGGCCAGGTGAAAGGCGCCGTCCAGAACCAGAAGGGCTCCCAGGCGCTGCGCGGCGGGGCCGTCCCCGGGGCTGCGCACGGCGGCCGTCGCCCCCTCGGCCGTGAGGTCGATGGTGCCGCACACGCTCTGGAAGGCGGCGCCGAAAGGAACCAGGTCCCGGTAGAGGCGCTCCGCCGCGAAGCGCAGCCCCCCTGCCGCCGGCGGGATTTGCGGCCGGGAGGGAGGGGCGCCGGCGGGGCCGAAGGTGATCCCCGCGTGAACCCGCATGCGGCTCAGGGCGGTGTTTCTGCCTTGCTGCCGGGTCATCAGCTCCGCGCGCACCGCTCCGTCGGGCAGGAGGGTCAGCTCGTGAAAGGTCTCGACCCCGGCCGGGGCCGGCGGCAGGGGCAGGAAGCGCTCGAAGCGGGCAGCGCCCATTACCCGGCAGTCGACGCGGGGAAAGGCCTGCGCCGCCGAGGCGGCCAGCAGGGCCATGGCCTCCACCGCCGGCAGGACCGGCTCGCCGCCGTAACGGTGATCCCCGTGGCGCGGGTGCACCCGCAGGGTCGCGGCCACCCGCCGCCTGGCGCCTATTTGGGGAAGTCTTTCCATAGCCGGCGGGTTCTTGGGTCTATTCCCACCGGAACGCCCCTGGCGTTGGTGGCGCAGTGGCGGGTGAACCCCTTGCAGACGATCGCGCCCGTCTCCTGGTGGGTGATGACGTATTCGAACCTGAGGCGCACGAGCTCCATCCCGGCCGGATGGGTGTGGATCCACATGGGGTCGTCGTAGTAGAGGGGGGAGAAGTAGCTGACGCCGATCTCGATGATGGGGTAGACGAAGCCGTCGGCCTCGACCTGGCGATAGGGGTAGCCGGCGTCGCGCATGAAGGAGGCCCGCCCGAATTCGAAGTAGCGCAGGTAGGTCCCGTGGTAGACCACCTGCGACCGGTCGGTGTCGGCATACAGGGTCCGCGTGGCGCAGCGGTGCCACACGCGGCCGTCGGTCCGGTCGCGCACGTAGCGCCCGGCGGCGGCGACGGGCTCGGGGGCGAAGGGTTTGGGCCGCATCTCACGTTCCCCTGAAGACCACGCAGCAGTTGGTCCCCCCGAAGCCGAAGGCGTTGGAGAGAATCAGCTCGTGGTTCTGCCGGCGCGCGGCGTTGGGAACCACGTCCACGTCGCCCAGGTCAGGGTCGGGGATGTGGTTGACCGTGGGCAGGAGCAACCCGTTGCGCATGGCCTCGATGCCAAGGGCCGCCTCGATGGCGGCCGAGGCCCCGAGGGCGTGCCCCACCTGGGACTTGTTGGCGGTCACCGGGATTTTACCCAGCCGGGAGCCGAAAACCTCCCGCAGGCACGCGATCTCGGCCTTGTCGCCCTTGACGGTCGAGGTGCCGTGGGCATTGACGGTGTCGATGTCGCCCGACGCGATCCCGGCGTCCTCGATGGCCTCCCGGATGGCGCGGACGATGGCGGGGGGGTGCGGCAGGGTGAAGTGGAAGGCGTCCGAGGTCCAGCCGACCCCCATGACCTCGGCCCTCGGCGTCAGCCCGTGGGCCTTCAGCGCCTCCTCCGCCGCCAGGACCACCACCGCGGCCCCCTCGGCCAGTACGATCCCCTTGCGGTCGATGCTGAAGGGGCGGCAGGCCTGGCCGGGGTCGGCGTGGGCGCGGTCCCGGGGGCCCACCTGGATGGTGGCCAGCATGTTGGCGAAGCCCTGGATGATTTCGGGGATCAGGCAGGTGTCGACCCCGCCCGCCAGGACGAAATCGCAGTCGCCGTCGCGGATCATCCGCGCCCCGATGCCGATGGCGTGGTTGCCCGAGGCACAGGCCCCCTGGGGGGAGAAGATCGGGCCGGTGAAGCCCAGGAGCATCCCGGCCTTTCCCGCCGGCAGGTTGGCGCAGAGGTTGGGCAGCAGGTAGGGACTGACCTTGTAGGGCCCCCGGTTGACGTAATTGTCCATGGCCACGCGAAAGGCATCGGTGCCGTTGAGGGCCGAACCGATGAGGCAGGCGGTGCGGGGGCCTGTTTCGGCGCCCATCTCCAGCCCCGCGTGGGCCAGGGCCGCGCGGCAGACCGCCATGGTCAGGAACACGTAGTCGGCGTTCCAGTTGCACGCCTCCTTGCGGTCGATGAAGTCGAGCGCCGCCGGGTGCCAGTCCGGTATCTCACCCACCACGTTGCTGCGCGCGGACGCCTGGCAGCGCGTCAGGCGGCGGAAACCGGCCTCGCCCTTCACCGCCCGGCGCCAGGTGGTTTCGAAGGTCGCGCCCAGGGCCGTGGCGGCGCCGTAGCCGATGACGAATACGCGTCTGTTGCGGGGTGCTTTCATGGGGGACAGGGGCCCGGGAGTCTCCCGCGAAACGGCGGGCGGCGGTTCAGCCTGAATGAGGCCATGATAATGCCGCAGGCCGCGGCATGCAACATGAATCGCGGTGCAGCAGGAAGCGGCCACGGGCCCGGGCTTGACCTGCCGCGGGCAGGCGCTATCTTGAACCATGGCCGGCTTGCCGGTCGAGCCACGCTTCCAGGGGGGGAAACGCCATGCCCGACGATCCGCGCAGAGTCGCCCTCGTCACCGGCGCCAACCGGGGAATCGGCCTGGAAATCGCCAGGCAGCTGGGCCGGAGGGGGATCACCGTCGTCGTCGGCGCGCGCGACGCGGGAAAGGGTGTCGGCGCCCGGCAGCAGCTGATCGGCGACGGGTGCGACGCCCACTTCGTCCTTCTGGACGTCACCGCGGCGCACACGGTCCAGGCCGCGGCGACCCGGGTCGCGGAGGCCTTCGGACGCCTCGACATCCTGGTGAACAACGCCGGCATCCAGATCGACGCCGACGCCTCCCTGCTGGAGCTGACGCCGCACCGGCTCCTCGACACGCTCCGGACCAACGCCTTGGGGCCCCTCCTTCTCTGCCAGGCCTGTGTCCCCGTCATGCGCGCCCGGCGTTACGGCCGCATCGTCAACATGGCCAGCAAGCTCGGGTCCCTGGCCGACATCGCCGACCCGCGCTCGCCCCGCGCGGCGGTCGGGTCGCCGGCCTACCGGCTTTCCAAGACCCTGCTCAACGGGATCACCCTCCTGCTGGCCAGGGAGCTCGAGGGCGCCAACATCCTGGTCAACTCGGCCTGCCCGGGATGGGTGCGCACCGACCTGGGCGGGAACCGGGCGCCCTTGAGCGTCGAGGAGGGGGCCGACACCCCGGTCTGGCTGGCCACCCTCCCCGACGGCGGGCCCACGGGCGGCTTTTTCCGGGAACGGAAGCCGATCCCCTGGTGACCCTGCGGCGCCGAGCCCTGGACGACGACAACGTTGCCGGCGCCGAGGACGGCACCGCGGCGGGAACCTGACCCTTGACCGGCCGGTATAGGTCACCTGGCACTGGATCTTGTGCTCCCTGCCGCTCAGGGTCGCCAGAATGCCGGTCGCAGGCGTTTCCCACTCGGATAGCAGGGTCAGGTGCCCGATGGCCACCGACACCCCCGGCTGGAGATCCTTGCGCACGCCGACCCCCTTTTTCCATGCCGCCTCGTTTTTTTTCGGCTTGCCGTACTTGGCGGTCAGGACGCCCTGGAATTCGCGGTAATCGGCAACGTATTTGTCGTCGATGAGATGGCTTGCGACCAGGATGTAGCGCGCCCGATACAGCCGGTCGTCGCCCAGGTGGTATTCCAGCATGACCCGCTTGCCGATGACGCTGGTGGCATAGAGGATCCGGTTGAGGCTCTTGTAGACCGGCTCCCCGCCCTCGGAGTCCAGGACCTGCTGGCGGGACATCCCCCAGCGGGTTTTCCTGAAATCGAAGGGCCCGCTCTCCTCCTCGACCCTGGCGTGGCAGCCGAGGAGCAGGGCTCCTGCCAGGCACACGATGACGCAGTGTCTCATCCGGTCACCCCGCTGCCTTTCCCCTGCGGCAACTGCATGCCGATTCGGCAGCCTGGCGCCGCGTCGGCATGATCGTTGTCGTAATCGTTGTCGTAATCGTCGCCGTATTACCGGCATCGACGGCACCCTGCGGCCAGAAGCGGCCGGGCACCCCTCCACGGTATCGAACTATCACAATCGGGAGCGCGACGCAAATGCGGATGGGAGAAGGACTTGAATCCGCCCTGCAAACTGGGTATACCTCTGTTCCGTCCCGGTGCGCCCCGGGCCCCAAGGTGAGCCGATGAAGCCCTTTCGCATCACGAGTGCGCCCCTCGAGGGGAGCCACCTCATCGAGTCGAGCGCCGGTACCGGAAAGACCTATACCATCGCGGGCCTCTTCCTGCGCCTGATCCTGGAAAAGGGGTTGCAGCCGGAGCAGATCCTGGTGGTCACCTTCACCCGCGCCGCCACCGACGAGTTGAAAGAGCGCATCCGTTCGAAGCTGATCCTGGCGCTGGAGGGCTTCGAGCGCGGCGCCCACCCCGACCCCCTCATCGCGCAGCTGGTGAAAGCCTACGACCGGCCGGACCTCCGCCGCCGCCGGCTGCGCGACGCCCTGGCGGGCTTCGACCGGGCGGCCATCTCCACGATTCATTCCTTTTGTCAGCGCGTCCTTGCCGACCATGCCTTCGAGACCGGGCACCTCTTCGACATCGAGCTGAAGACGGAGAGCGCGCAGATGGCCGAGGCGGTGGGCGACGACTTCTGGCGCAGGCATTTTCTCCATGCGCAGCCCGAGTGGTGCGCCTACGCCCTCTCCGGGAAGATCGGCCCCGGCACCTTCGCCTCGCTTCTGGGTCACAGGCGCTCGGCGGATTTGCGGGTCATTCCCGCGGTTGCGGGAGCGCGGCCCCCCGACCCGCAGCCCTACCGCCGGCGCCTCGCGCACCTGCGGGGGATCTGGCCCGAGTCCCGTGCCGCTGCCGGCGAACTGCTCCGCGTGCCCGGCCTCGATGCCAGGACCTACGGCAGCACGCGGCCGGACGGCGAAGGCGGGGGGCTGTCGCCACGGGAGCGCAAGTTGGACCGCCTGCTGGGGGCCATGGACCGCTTTCTCGGTTCGGGAGCAGGGTTCCCGCCGCCCGCCGAGCTGGCATTTTTTTGCGCCTCCACGCTGCGGCGCTCCGCCCTCAAGGGGCATGACCCGCCGGCGCATCCGCTGTTTGACGCCTGTGAACTCCTGGCACGCGCCGGCACCGACCTGGAGCAGGCTTTCGAGGGCCACCTGTGCGGCCTGAAAGGCGCTTTTTTCGCCTTTGCCGAACGGGAGCTGGAGAAGCGCAAGCGCAGTCGCAACATCCAGTTTTTCGACGACCTGCTGGTGTCTCTGCGCGACGCCGTGTCGCGGTCGCGCCCCGACGAGGCCGGGGCGGTGGCGGGCGCCATCCGCCGCAAGTACAAGGCGGCCCTCGTGGACGAGTTCCAGGACACCGACTCCGTTCAGTACGAGATCTTTTCCAGGCTGTTCCCGGGGGAAGACGGCGTCCTGTTCATGATCGGCGATCCCAAGCAGGCGATCTACGCTTTTCGCGGCGCGGACGTCTTCTCCTACCTCAAGGCGTCCCGGGAGGCGCGCAGCCGGTACACCCTCGCCGAGAACTGGCGCACCGCGCCGGATCTCGTCCAGGCGGTCAACACGCTCTTTTCCCGCGCGGCAAACCCGTTCGCGATGGGCGACATCGCCTTCGAGCCGGTGTCGGCCGGCCGGGGGGCCTCCGAGGGCGACGGGCCCGCGCTGCCTCCGTCCCCCCCCCTGGTCCTGTGGCTGGTGGACGCCCACGGCGGGCCCCCGCTCCCGGGCGCCGATGCCGGCGAGAGGATCCTGGGGGCCCTGGCCGCCGAGATCGGGCGCCTGACCTCCCCGGGCGCCCACCGGGCAAGCCCTGGAGACATCGCCGTCCTGGTGCGCACCAACCGGCAGGCGCGGGAGGTGAAATCGCGGCTGTCGGAGGCCGGCATCCCGGCGGTGCTCTTCAGCGCAGGGAGCGTGTTCCATACCGCGGAGGCCCTGAGCCTGGAGCGGGTCCTGGCCGCGGTCGCCAGCCCGGGGGACAGCGGGCGCGTGAAGGCGGCCCTGGCGACCGAGATCTTCGGGCTTCCCGGCGAGAGCCTGCAGGCGGAGGGCGACCCGGAGGCCTGGGGCCGTCACGCGGCCGGTTTCCGCGACTATCACCGGCACTGGCAGCGCGCCGGTTTTTTCGCCATGTTCCGGCGCATGGCCGCCAGGGAGAAGATCCGCTCCCGGCTTCTGGGTCTTCCCGGGGGTGAGCGCCGCCTGACCAACCTTTTGCACCTGGCCGAGCTGCTCCAGCAGGAGTCGATGGAGAACCACCGCGGCATGGTCGATCTGGTCCGCTGGCTCAACGCACAGCGCCAAAGGGGGGAACTTTCCCAGGAAGCCCACCAGCTGCGCCTGGAAAGCGATGCGGCGGCCGTCAGGATCCTCACGGTCCACAGGAGCAAAGGGCTCGAGTTCCCTGTCGTTTTCTGCCCTTTTCTCTGGAACGGAACCCCGGCGCCGGACGGGCCGGTCGTTTTCCACGACCCGGGGGCCGACGGCCGGCTGACCCTGGACCTGGGGTCCGAGGACCTGGCTGGGCACGCGGTCGTCGCCCGCAGCGAGGCCCTGGCCGAAAACCTGCGGCTGCTCTACGTGGCGGTCACCCGCGCCAAGAAGAGATGCTACCTGGCCTGGGGCAGGATCAACCGCTCCCAGAGCGCCGCCTTCGCCTATCTGGTCCACGGCGGCCATGAGGGGGGCCCGGGCGGCGAGGGGCCGGCGGGCGCCGACCGGGTCGGAGCCCTCGAGGCGCGGGTGGCCTCCCTGTCGCCCCAGGATTTCAGGCAGGATCTGGACCGGCTGGAGGCGGCCTCGGAGGGCACCATCGCCATCCGCGCCCTGCCCGAGGGGGCTGCCGCTGACAGGCGTCCGGACCCCGCGGCGCCGGCGGTGAAACTCGAGCGCCGTCGGTTCGCGGCGACCCTCGCGAGCGATTGGCAGGTCTCCAGCTTTTCCGCCCTGGTGAGCGCCGGGACACGGCCGGCCGCCGCAGCGGAAATGGACGATGACGGCTGGGAGGAGAACCCGCGGCCGCCCGTGTCCCCGTCCCCGGGGGGACACACCCTCGCCGCCTTTCCCGGGGGGCCGCGGGCGGGCATTTTTTTCCACGACCTCCTGGAGCATGCCGACTTCGCCACCGGGCGCCGGGCCGACAGGCCGGCCCTGGTGCGCCGGATGCTGCAGAAATACCATTACGAGGGCGCGTGGCGGCCGGCCGTGGAGGACATGCTCGCCAAGGTGGCCTCCGCCCCGCTGGGGTTCGAAAACGAGCGCTTTTGCCTCGAGGAGGTGCCGGCCCGCCACCAGGCGCGGGAGATGGAATTCCATTTCCCCCTGAGGCCGGTCACCCCCTCCGTTCTGAGACAGGTTTTCGAAAAGCACGGCGGGCCGGCGCTGCCGCCGGGATGGCCCGCCCGCCTGGGACGGCTGACCTTCGCGCCGGCCCGGGGCTTCATGAAGGGGGTCATCGACCTGGTCTTTTCCCGGCGCGGCTGTTACTACCTGGCGGACTGGAAATCGAACCGGCTGGGAATGTCGCCCGGCGATTACCGCGGCGAGGGCCTAACCCGGGCCATGTCCGAGCACCACTACGTTCTCCAGTACCACCTCTACTGCCTGGCCCTGCACCGCCACCTGGCCGCCCGCCTTCCCGGGTATCGCCTCGACGCGCACCTAGGCGGGGTGTTCTATGTCTTTCTGCGCGGCGTCGACCCGGAGGGGGCCCCCGGCGCCGGAATCCATGTCGACCGGCCGCCTCCGGACCTGATCCGGGCCCTGGAAGAGGCGCTCGTCGACGGACCCCCGGTCGGCTGAGAGGTGCATGTGGACCCGCGTTTTCTCCAATACAGGCGCGACGGGCATCTGTCCGCTTTCGACCTGAGGATGGCCGCCTTTCTGTGTGGCCTGGTGCCAGCCCCGGATCCGTCGCTTTTCCTGGCCGCCGCCCTGGTCAGCCGGGCCGCCTCGGAGGGGGATGCCTGCCTGGACCTGGCCGCGGCGGCCGGACGCCCCTGGCCGCCGGGCGCATCCCCCGGGTATGCCTGCGACTGCCCGCCGCTGGGGCAATGGTGCGCCGCCATCAGGGCCAGCGGTGCCGCCGGCACCCCAGGGGAGCGGCGCCCCCTGGTACTGGACCCCGCCGGCAGGCTCTATTTTTTCCGTTACTGGGACCATGAGCGGGAGCTTGCCGAGGCCATCCTGGCGCGGGCGGACCAGCCGGTCGAGGGGGTCGCGCTCCCGCGCCTGAAGGAGGGACTGGCGCGCCTGTTTCCGTCCGTGGGCGGCAACGAGCCCGACTGGCAGGCCGTGGCCTGCGCAGCGGCCGTCCTCCACCGCTTCGCCGTGATATCGGGGGGGCCGGGAACCGGCAAGACCCGCACGGTGGCCGCCGTGCTGGCCCTGCTCCTCGAACAGCCCGGAAACGAAGGCCTGCGGGTCTGTCTCTGCGCCCCGACCGGCAAGGCCGCCGCGCGGTTGAGCGCCTCGATCCAGGCCGCCAGGCAGACGATCCCCTGCGAAGAGCGCGTCCGCGGCGCCATCCCGGAACGGGCAACCACGATTCACCGCCTTCTCGGCGCGGTCCCGGGATCCTCGGCCTTCCGCCACGACCGCGGCAATCCCCTGCCTTTCGACGTGGTCGTCGTGGACGAGGCCTCCATGGTGGACCTGGCCCTCATGTCCCGCCTCGCGCGGGCGCTCTTGCCCGGCGCGCGGTTGATCCTGGTGGGCGACCGCGACCAGCTGGCTTCGGTGGAGGCGGGCGCCGTGCTGGGGGACATCTGCGACCGGAAGCGGTACCTGGGGTTTTCGGAAGAATTCCGCGGTCACCTGGAAGCCCTGACCGGCGCGAGGCACGCCGCGGCCCCGGGGGGCAGCCCGGGTATCCGGCGCCGGGGAAGGCTGGCGGACGGCATCGTCGTGCTGCGCAGAAGCTACCGGTTCGGGGAGGGAAGCGGCATCGGCCGCCTTGCCCGGCGGGTCAACGCGGGAGACGCCGCCGGCGTTCTCGACGCGCTTTCAGACCCGGGCGATCCGGACACCCGGTGGCAGGAAGCCGAACCGGGCGAGGCCGCCTATGCGCTGCTTGCCAAACACGTCGTCAAGGGGTATAGGGACTACCTGTCCACAGGCGACCCCGGCCTGGCGCTCGAGCGCTTCGAGCGGTTCAGGATCCTGTGCGCCGTAAGGGCCGGCCCCTTCGGTGTCGATGCCGTCAACGGGCTGGCGCGGCGCGCCCTGGCCGCGGCCGGCCTGCTCCCGGCGGAGCGCGGCGGCGCCGATGCCTGGTACGGCGGCAGGCCGGTGCTCATCGTGCGCAACGATTACGAACTGGGGCTTTTCAACGGGGACATGGGGATCGCGATGCCCGACCCGGGCCGGGCGGGAGGGGAACCGGGCGTTTTTTTCCCGGCGGCCGCTGGAAGCCCCAGGCGCTTCGAGCCCTTCCGGCTTTCGAGCCATGAAACGGTTTTTGCCATGACCGTTCACAAGAGCCAGGGGTCCGAGTTCGACGACGTGCTTCTCGTTCTGCCGGACCGGGATTGCCCGGTGTTGACGCGCGAACTGATCTACACCGCCGTGACGCGCGCCCGGCGCACGGTGACCCTGTGGGGCCGCAGGCGGATTCTCGCGGCGGCCCTGGCGCGGACCGTCGAGCGCGCGTCGGGCCTGAGAGACCGGCTGTGGGGCGCGGGTCCGGGGCGGATCTGACAGGGGAAAGAAACGCCTTGGAGCGTGCGAAAAGAACCGCAAATGCTGGCGCTGAACCCGGCGACCGCAGTGACGATGACGACAACCACAACGATCACGTTGCCGGGGCGTCCCGCGGCGGAATCATCACGCGGTTTCGATTCAAATTTCACGATGGGTAGGAAGGAGGAAACATGATCCGGACGGTCATCCAGTCGAGCGGGCGCTACCTGCCGCCGCGAAAAGTAACCAACCAGGACCTTGCCCGCTGGATGGACACCTCGGACGAGTGGATCGTCCAGCGCACCGGCATCGAGCAGCGCTTCTGGGTGCCGGAGGAGGGCGGCGTCGGCGTTTCGGACCTGGCCCTCGAGGCCGCCCGGACCGCCCTCAAGAGGGCCGGATGGACCGCCCGGGACCTCGATCTCATCATCTTCGCCACCCTCAGCCCGGACATTTTTTTCCCCGGCTCGGGGTGCCTGCTGCAGCACAAGCTGGGGTTGGAATCGACCCCGGCCCTGGACATCCGCCAGCAGTGCACCGGGTTTCTTTACGGGCTTCAGGCGGCGGACGCCTACGTCCGCAGCGGCATCGCGCGCCGGATTCTGCTGGTGGGCGCCGAGGTGCACAGCACCGGGCTCGACATATCCACCCGGGGCCGCGACGTGACCGTGATTTTCGGCGACGGCGCCGGGGTGGTCTGCCTGGAGGGCGTCGACGCGGAACCCTCGGTGGGGGTTCTCTCCAGCGCGCTGCACGCCGAGGGGGCCTATGCCAAGAGCCTGTCGACCGAGGCCCCGGCGTCGCTTTACAACCCGCGCCTGGACGAGGAAATGCTTCGCGAGGGGCGTCACTACCCCTTCATGGACGGCAAGAACATCTTCAAGCTGGCGGTCAAGCGGCTGCCCGAGGTGGCCGGCGAGGCGCTGGCCATGGCCGGGCTGTGCAAGGAGGACATCGATCTGTACATCCCCCACCAGGCCAACATGCGCATCAACCAGTTCTTCCAGAAAAGCATGGGCCTGCCCGAGGGCAAGGTCTTCCACAACATCCAGCGCTACGGCAACACCACCGCCGCCAGCATCCCCATCGCCCTGGACGAGGCGCTGGAGATGAAGACCGTGGGCCCCGGCAGCACGGTCATGTTCCTCGGGCTCGGCGCCGGGCTGACCTGGGGGGCGGTGATCTACCGGTTCGGCGCGTAGGGCGGGCCGCCGTCTCTCGGCCGGAAGAAAGGCCTGGGGGCCATCAGCAGGGTTTGGCGCACGAGATGGAGTGGGACAACACCTCGTGGATCCGGTCCAGGGTCGTGCACTGGTCGGCGCACCGCGGCAATTGCTTGCGCTTGACGCACTCGCGGCAGGGGCTTTTCAGCAGCATCCCGATGTCGAAGTCGAATCGGTATTTGAACAGGTTTCTTCTGAGCGGATATTTCACGGGTCGCGCTTTCGTGCTGATGATCGCGGAAATCCGGACCCTCTTCACGGCCCTGGAGGAAGGCAAGCAGGTTCTGCTGGACGGCCTGGCCGCCTTCCCGGCCGAGGGGCTCCACTTCCAGCCCGCCCCGGGGCGGTGGTCCATGGCCATGGCCCTCCAGCACATCGTCCTGGCCGAGGAGGGCCTGCGCCTCTCCGAGGCGGAGCTGCGCGACAACCCCGTGCGCCGGCAGCTCCAGCCGGGAAAGCTCTTCGAGACGGTGCTGGAGATCCTGGAAAAGGACGTCCCGGTTCCCGTTCCCCACCCCGGCCTGGAGCCGGACAACCGCGCCTCGTTGGAAGACCTCGCCCTGCGCTGGGACCGGGAGCGAACGCTCCTCCGCGACCTGCTGGAGCGGATCCCGGGGGACGCGGCCCACGAGGTCGTTTTCAGCCACCCGGCGGCAGGGCCCCTGGACGCGGTGCGCGCCCTGCGCCTGGCCCTGGCCCACCTCGACACCCACCGCCGGCAGATCGAGCGGCTGATTTCCGATGCCGGTTTCGGTGCCGATATGGTAGGATGACATCATTTTCAACTGGCGCGGCCCGCCGCCCTGCCCGCAAAAAGAAGGAGGAACCGCCATGGGAGCAACCGACCTGATCAAAAGCCCGCTGCAGCAGCTCGACAAGGCGCTCAACGCCCTCCGCGACCTGGGCCTGATGCCCGCCAAGCCCCAGGAGGCGCCCGTGGTCGCGCTCATCAGCAGGATCTCCGACTATGACGAGGAGAAGGCCGTCGCCATCGCCCGCACCCTCGGCCACACCTCGCTTTTCAACGAGGTCGTCCGCGAACAGGTGGCGGCCATGAAGGTCGGGGAACGCTACGAGGAGATCACCAACGCCTTCGACAGCATCCGCGACGACGGCAAGAAGATGGTCTCCCAGCTCGAGGACGGCAAGATCGACACCCTGGAGCGGCTGTCCAACGCGTGGATGGCCGTGACCCGCGGCGACATCCCCAGCCGCTTCGCCAGGATCAAGAAGACCTACCTGCAGGTCGCGGCCGACACCCGCGACCAGATCGAACGCGACACCCTCATCCTCGAGTCCTACAAGGATTTCCGCGGGGCGCTCAAGGAATCCGAGGTCATGGCCTTTGCGCTCCTGAAAAAAGCCGATGCCGCCCTGGAGGGCGCCAAGGCGCGGCTCCAGGAGGCCGTCGGCGCCCTGGAGGCCCACGCCGGCGGGGACCGCGAGCAGCTCGCCCGCCTCGAGCTGGAGCGCGACCAGCGCCTGCGCGAACTGCAGGACGAGGACAAGCGCTACCAGATCGCCAAGGACCTGGCCGAGAACCTGTCGGTGAACTACAACACCAGCGAAGTCATCATGGCGCGCCTGGGCCAGTCCACCCAGCTCAAGGAGCGGGTCTATTCCCAGGCGGTCACCTTTTTCGGCACCAACGAGACGGTCTTCACCGCCCTGAACGCATCCTTTACCAGCCTGCAGGGCCTGCACGAGAGCACCCGCACCCTGGAGGCCATGAAGGAAGGCATCAACAAGAGCCTCGAGGCCATCGCGGAAGTCGGCGGCAAGGTCCAGGAGGATGCCCTGCGAGCCGGGTACGGGCCGACCCTGAAGGCCGAATCGGTCAAGAAACTGGTGCAGGCCGTGGTCGGCTTCCAGGAGAAGTCGCGCCTGATGATCGGCGAGATGCGGGCCCTGAGCAGCCGCAACGAACAGGAGATCCGCGAGGCGGTAGAGGACGGCAAGCGGCGGCTGGCGGCGCTCGAGGCCGGCGGGAAGACCCTGATCGATGGCTGAGGAAACCGCTCCCCGGAAAATCGCCCTCGACGATCTCATGCTGGCCATGGACGTGGTGGACACCCTGCGCCACCGCCGCTCCCTGGCCGAGAGGGAGATGGGCGCCGAGGACTACGACCGGGCGCTGATCGAAAAGGTGCGCAAGGTCTACGCGGACCAGGGGCTGGAGGTCTCCGAGAGCGTCATCGCCGCGGGGGTGGCGGCCCTGCGCGAGGAGCGCTTCAGCTACAAGCCGCCCCGGCCGGGGCTCGCGGTCACGCTCGCCCGGCTGTATGTCCGCCGGGGCGCCTGGGGCAAATGGGCCGGGATCGCGGCGGCGCTGTTCCTCGGGCTGTGGCTGGCCTACCAGGCAGCCTTCGTGATGCCGGCCGACCGGGCCCACGCCCGCCGGGAGCGGGAACTGGCGGCCGCCTGGGAAAGCTTCCAGGCGGCCGGGCCAACGTCCGACCTCCGGGCGCTGGGGGAGCGGGTGCACCGCCAGGCCCGGGCCGACCTGGACGGCCGCAGGAGCGCCGCGGTGGACGCGGCCGTGAGAAACCTGGAGGCCCTGGCGCTGCTCCCGCCGCGGCTGGATGCCTGGCGCGGCCGCGCGGTCGCCGAGGCTCTCGAGAAGCCGGCGGCCGAGCGGGCGGAAACGCTTTACCGGGACGCCATGGCCGCCCTCGGGCGGGGTGACGCCGCCGCGGCCGAAGCCGACGCCCGGGACCTGGAAGCCCTCCACGCACGGCTGATGCAGGCATACGAGCTGCGCATCGTCTCGCGCCCCGGCTCCCAGAGCGGGGTCTGGCGCCACCCCGCCGACAACCCCGCCGGCCGCAATTACTACGTCATCGTCGAGGCGGTGGGCGCCGACGGCCGGACGCTCTCTCTTCCCGTCACCAGCGAGGAGGACGGCCGGACGCGAGAGGCGGCCGCCTGGGGCATACGGGTGGGCGCCGACGTCTTCGAACAGGTCCGCAGGGACAAGGCGGACAACGGCATCGTGGACCGCAACCGCTTCGGCGTCAAGGTGCGCGGGCGGTTGGAGCCGGAGTACCTCTACCCGACGACCGGCGAGGCCATCACCGAGTGGTAGGAAAGGGCGGCAATGCTCAGCGGCAGGGATTCCCTTGAGGTCATGAACCAACGTCTGGCCGCCGCGCAGCAGGAGATCGCGGACGCCCAGCGGCGGATGCAGGAAGTTTCCGGGCGCCTGGACGCCATCCGCGCGCGGAGGGCGGACCAGTTCCGCCGCCTGGCGGAGTTTCGCCTGGGCGAGATGGCCGCGCGGCGCATGCTTGACAGTCTGGACGGCATCGACCGGGAGGTCCTCGAGCTTCTGGACCAGCGGCGCCAGGCGGACCGGCAGGTCGAGGACGACATCCGCGCCTGCCTCGCGCGCCAGGCGGCCCTTACCGCGGAGCGCGAGGCCAGGGAGAAGGAGCGCGACGCCGCGGTGGAGGCCCTGGAGGCCAGGGCGGCCGAGGTGCGCTCCAAAATGGAGGCGGAAGCCGGGTACCGGGCCCGGGCCGAGGCCTGCCAGGCGGCCATGGCCAGGGCCGAGAGGGCCGGCGAAAAGGCGGCCCAGGCCGAGGAGGACCGCGCCGCCAAGGGCAGACCCTACGAGGACGACGCCCTCTTCATTTACCTGTGGAAGCGCGGCTACGCGACGGCCGACTACCATGCCGGCCTGCTGACGCGCGCCCTCGACGGCTGGGTCGCCCGCATGGTGGGCTACGCGGAGGCGCGCGGCAACTATTTCATGCTCACCGAACTGCCCCTGCGCCTGGGGGAGCACGCCGCCGACCTGCGCGCCGAAGCCGACCGGCAGGTGCACGCCCTGGCGGCCCTCGAGGAGAAGGCCGCCGCGGCCGAGGGCCTCACCGGGCTCCAGGCGGCCCTGGAAGCCCGCGAAAAGGAGCTGCACCGGGTCGACGACGCCATCGAGGCCGAGGAAAAAGCCCACGCGGCCCTCATGGAGCGCCGCACCCTTTTTTCTGCGGGCGAGGACGACCTCCGGGCCCGGGCCCTGGCGCTCCAAGCCGGCCAGCTCCAACAGAAGACCTTCACCGATCTCTACCGCGACGCCCAGGCCACCCCGAGCCCACGGGACGACGCCCTCGTCGCGCACCTGCGGGAGCTGGGCGCCGAGGAAGGCGCCCTGGCCGGGCAGATGCAGGACCTGAAAGCCGCTGAGCAGCGCGCCCGCAGCGCCGTCGTGGAGCTGGAAGAGCTGCGGCGCTGGTTCCGGCGCGAAAATTACGACTCCCGGTATTCGCAGCTTCCGGCCGGTTACGCCCTCGGCGCGCTCCTCGAGCAGCTGCTGCGCGGGCAGTCCTCGGGCGGCGAACTGCGGGACCGCATCCGGCGCGACCAGAGCTTCCGCCCGCCCCGGACCCGCGGCGGGCGGGGGGGCGGCGGGGGCTTCGGCGGGTTCGGCACCGGCGGGGGATTCGGCGGCGGCGGCTTCCGCAGCGGGGGCGGGTTCGGCGGCGGGGGCGGTTTCCGCACGGGGGGCGGCTTTTAAGCTTCTGTCGTTCTTTTTATCGTTGTCGTTCTTTTTATCGTTGTCGTTGTCGTAATCGTAATCGTAATCGTATCTTTAATCGATTCAGCCCCCCACCGCCCGTAGGCGGGGGCGTCGTGACCGTCACCCCGTCAATGAAGGCCGTGAAAACGATTACAACGACGATTACGATTACGACAACGACAACGACAACGATACAGATGGCACCCTATCGTTGCATCTTCACGTGGTTTTCGAATGGAAAGGAGGAAACATGGTCAACCTGCCCGCCGGTGCCTGGGCGTGCGCGCGTAAACGTCGGCGCCCGCCAGGGGCAGCAGCAGCTCGGCGCTGAAATCCCCGTTGCGGTGCAGGTTGTACTCCAGGGCGTAGGGCAGGAATATGGCCATGCAGGCGCCGTGGGGAACGCCGCAGAGCCCCCCCAGGGCGTGCCCCAGGGCGTGGGCCATGCCCGTCATGCTGTTGGAGAACGCGGCCCCGGCCAGGGTGGCCGCGCTGGCCATGGCGAGGCGCCCGCGCCAGTCCTCGGGCCGGCGCACCACCTGGAGCAGGTGCCGGCCGATGAGCTCCACGGCCGCCAGGGCGGCCCCGTCGCTGAGGGGGTTTTTCCCCAGGCAGGTGTAGGCCTCCACGGCGTGGCAGAGGGCGTCCATGCCGGTCTGGGCCGTTATCAGGGCCGGCAGGCAGAGGGTCATGCGGGGGTCGAGCACGGCCGCGTGGGGCTGCAGGAAATGGGAGAGAAACAGGTGTTTCTTGTGGGTGGCGGGATCGCTGATCACGGCCACCAGGGTCATCTCCGACCCGGTCCCGGCCGTGGTGGGCACGGCGATGAGCGGCCTGAGGCGCCGCTTCAGGATCCCGGCCCCCTCGAAATCCATCAGGTCGAGGGCGTTTTCGGAAACGAGGACGTCGACGCCCTTGGCCGTGTCCAGGACCGACCCGCCCCCCACGGCGACGATCCCGTCGCAGCCGCTGCCCCGGTACAGGCCGGCCAGGCGGTTGACCAGCCCGACGTCGGAGTCCATGGGGACCTCGTCGCAGATCGTCCCGACCGTCACCCGGTTCTGGAAGGCCTGCAGCAGCAGGTCGATGAGGCCTGCCGCGCGCACCCCCTTGTCGGTGAGGATCATGGGCCGGGAAACCCCCAGGTCCTCCAGCAGGGAGGGGATCTTCTCCAGGGCATCGACACCCGCCACGAGGTTCACGCGGCAGCAGAATTCATGGTATCCGGGGAAATACATGGGGCTTTTCCAAGTCAAAGCGGGTTTCGGGGCCCGTCGTCCTTCGCATCCGGTCCCATCGCAATCGCCATCGGCACCAGGGTCGGGTTCTCAATTGGAGCGGCCGGGCGAACGTGAACGCGCGCGCGCCCGGGACCGCGAAAACCCCTGAACTTTGAACCCCCGCCCCCCTCACAGGGCGACGATGGGGTATCCCGACCAGGCATGCTCCAGGACCATGAGGGCGCCCCTCTCGTGGCAGACCCCGGGCCCGGCCGCCGAGGCGCGCCCGGCGAGGCCCGGAAAGCCCTGGGGGTCGACCCCGGATTCCTTCAGGGTCAGGCGCACGGCGCCCCGGGTCGCCTTGTTCAGGTCATAGATCAGGGCGTGGACGATATTGACCGCGATCGCCTTCCTCAGGCCCTCGGCGGTCTGGGAATAGACCTCGGGGCCCGCCAGGGGCAGAAGCAGTTCGGCGCAGGGGGGGCCGCCGTTGAGCGCCCGGTATTCCATGGCATAGGGCAGCAGCATGCCCATCACCTGCCCGAGGGGAAGCCCCCAGTCGCCGGCGGCGGCCTCGGCCAGCAGGTGAAGCATGCCGGGCCCGGTGTTGGACAGGGCGCAGCCGGCCAGGGCGGCCCCGTTCACCAGGGCCGTGCGCGCGGCCCTGTCGGCACCGCCCCCGGCGACGGCCAGCAGGTGCTCGACGACCAGGCGCATGGCCGCGTGGGCGTAAGCGTCCGACATGGGGTTCTTGGCGGCCCCGCAGAAAGCTTCGACCGCGTGGGAAAGCGACGCCAGGCCGAGCTGCACGAGGGCCTCGACCTTTTCCGGCGCCAGCAGGCGGGGGTCGATCACGGCCAGCTCCGGCATGAGGCCGGCCGAGGAGAAGACCCGGTCCCCCAGGGCGGCGAAACGCGACACCTCCAGCCCGTTGCCGGCGCCCGACAGGGCCACGGCCAGGGGATTTGAGGGGCGGCGGAGGTCGTTCTGGGAGCAGGCCCGCTCCAGGTCGTCGCCCCCCGACGACACCAGGGCGTTGACCAGCTTGGCGGCGTCGATCAGGGCCCCGCCCCCGGCGGCGACCAGGCTGCCGCACCCCTTGCGGCGGTAAAGTTCGGCCAGGCCCCGGACCGTGTCCATGTCGGGTGCAGGCGCAACGTCGTCGCAGACGCAGACGGACATGCCGGAATCGCCGAAGGCACCCACCACCGCAGCGGCCCGGCGGCGCGAGTCGGCGACGACGAGGGGAATGCCGGCGGCGGTCCCGCCCAGGTCCCACGGCAGGTGATCGAGGGCCCTGGCCCCCGCGCTGATCTTCACCGGGCAGAAAAACCGGTAGTTGTCGGGAAGGTGCATGCCGGACTCCTGTTCCCTCAGTACCCCATCAGCGTTCGAAAGTAGACCCGCATGCGGCCGAAGACCCTGCGCCCGGGGGGCCAGGCCGGGTAGCGCTTCAGCGCCCGCCGGGCAAGGAAGCGGGGCAGCAGGTAGACGTTGACGATGTCGAGGATCCGGCCCATCGTGGCGGCGTGCAGGAGTTCCCCCGAGGCGGACATCCGGTCGCGGGCCACCGCGGCCGCGGTGCTCTCCCGGAAGGTGAAGAGCAGCAGGGCGGCGGCGGGATGCTTGAAGTTCTGCTGCAGGTCGATCTTCCTGCCGCCGGGGTCGCTTCCCAGGTAGGCGAGCCTGCCTCTCGGGTCCTTGGCCACGACCAGGCGCGGGCCGGAGGGGGCGACCCCGAGGGAAAAGGTGAACCCCTCCGGAAGCCGTGCCGCCTCGCCCCTAACCTCCGCGTCCACGCGCGACACGGCCTGGATCGCCCGGCCGACGAACCACAGCATCGCCGCCAGGTACCAGCGCCGCAGGCGCCGTGTCCGGGGGCGCACCTCGCGGCAGGAAAGGCCGTTCACCCGGCCCGGGGACGCGCCCCTCGGCGCCAGGCCCAGCTTCGCGAGGGTTTTCGCGGAGGGCACGCCGTTGCTGTTGTAGCCGCGGATGCGGTAGTAGCGGTCGAGCATGGGCTCCAGGGGGACGGGCCTGCAGCGCGGGTCGTCCCCCTGCCCCTCCCTGAGCATCCGCGGGGGGAGGGTGTCGTCCTTGCGGGAAATCCCCTCGCGGGCGTTCAGGGTGCGCTCCAGCACGTGGATGCGGTCGCCGGCCTGGAGGAACCTGCGGTTGGACATGCGGATGCCGGACGCGTGGGACCAGAGCCGGGCATAGACGCTGTAATCGGTGAGAAGGATGGCGACGGACGGCAGGTACTGCATCAGCATGCCCAGCAGGAGATTGGGCGTGTAGCGCGTCAGGGGCGCCTCCAGGGTGTAGGCGAAGAGGGTGAACAGGCAGGTGGGCAGGGAGTTGATGCAGGCGGTCAGGCTCTCGAAGAAGCGGGTGAACTCCGCCTTGGCCCGCGTGCTGTGGGGGTCGAGCAGGTGCTCGTAGATCTCCAGCCCGATGAGGTAGCCCGACAGGTGGCAGGCCCCGCGGTTGGCCACGGCATAGGAGAGCCCCTGCCCCCATGCCGCGCGGGGGTCGTAGGCGCCTGAGCGCATGCGGATCCGGCAGACAGGCAAAATCGCCGACGGCCTGTACGTCGCCGGCCACCCGGACGTGCCGGTCTACCTTCTGGACGCAGAGCGGCCGGCGATCGTCGAGGGCGGGATGGCCTTCATGGCCGCGCGCTATGCCCGGGACACGGCCGAGTTCCTCGCCGGTCGCCCGCCTGCCTGGTGCCTGCTGACCCACTCCCACTTCGACCACTGCGGGGCCGTCGCCTTTCTGAAAAAGCGTTTTCCCGGCATGCGCGTGGCCGCCTCCGGAAGAACGGCGCAGGTCCTCGCCCGGCCCGGCGCCCGCGACCTCATGCGCCGCCTGAGCGACGCGTCCGCCGCCATGGCGCCGATGCTGGGTTTCCCCGCGGACGACAGCCCCGCCTTCGAAGCCTTCAGCGTGGACCGCACCCTGGCCGACGGCGATAGCCTGCGCCTGGCCGACGACCTGCACCTGCAGGTCATCGAGACCCCGGGCCACACGCGGGACTGCCTCAGTTTCTATGTCCCCGGGAGAAAAATCCTTTTCTCCTCCGAGGCGGTGGGAATCCCGGACCAGACCGGCTACATCACCACCGACTGTCTCGTGGACTACGGTCTTTACCGCAGCTCCCACGCCCGGCTGACCGCCCTGGAGGTCGAGGTGCTCTGCCTGGGGCACCGGGCGGCCCTGACCGGCGATGACGCCCGCCGCCACATGGCGGCCTCCCTGGCGCAGTGCGAACGCTTCCGCCGGATGGTCGGCACCTTGCTGACAGAGGAAAAGGGCGATATCGAGAGGGTCAAGGGGCGCGTCATGGCCTACGAATACGACGACAAGCCCGAGCCCAAGCAACCCCGGCCGGCCTACCTCCTCAACCTCGATGCGCGTGTCCGCGCCATCGCCCGCCTGGAGCGGTCCGAGGGCTGAAGCTTCCCAGCAAGCCCGCGGCGGCCCCACCCCCTGCCTCCGACCCGCCCACCCCCCTGCTCGACCACCGCCGGGGCATTTCCGGCGGCGATATGGAATTTCGCCGGCAACGGCCGGCTGAAATTTCCGCTTGCAATTTTCCGCCGCCGGATCTAAAAAGGCAAGTTTAAACGTTTCTCATCCCAAATGAAACTCCAAGGAGAGGTAAAAATGACATCACGCAAGATCATGGGCCATGGGGCGATCCTTGCCATCCTGCTGGTCGCGGCAACCGTTCAGGGGACTGCCGCCGCCGATGCGCCCCCGGCGCCGGACGCGGTGGCGACCATCAACGGCGTTCCCATCAGCCGCGAGCGCTACGACCAGGAAGTCGATCGCGCCAGCCAGCGCTTCACCCGCCAGGGGCAGCCGGTGCCCGAGGAGATCGCGAAAATGATCCAGGGCCGCGTCCTCGACTTTCTCATCGGCGAGGAGCTGCTTTTCCAGGAATGCACCAAGAAGGGGGTCGTGGTGAGCGATGCGCGCGTGGATGAGGAGATCGCCAAGGTCAAGACCCGCTTCGGCAGCGACGAGAAGTTCAAGGAGGCCCTGGCGGAGATGAAGGTCACCGAGGAGAAGGTGAAGGGCGACATCAAGCGGGGCCTGACCATCCAGGAGTTCGTCCAGAAGGAGGTTACCGACAAGATCGCGGTGACGCCGGAGGAAACCAGGGCCTTTTACGATGAGAACCAGAAGCTCTTCACCAAGATGGAAGAGATCCATGCCAGCCACATCCTGGTAAAGGTGGCTGCCGATGCCGACGAGGCCGCCAAGGCCGAGGCGCGGGCCAGGATCGACAAGGCCGCCCAGCGGGTCAGGGACGGGGAGGACTTCGCCGCCGTGGCCAAGGAGGCCTCCGAATGCCCGAGCGGCCCCAAGGGCGGAGACCTGGGCAGCTTCCAGCGCGGCCAGATGGTAAAGCCCTTCGAGGAAACGGCCTTCGCCCTCGATCCGGGAAAGGTCAGCGACGTCGTCGAAACCGAGTTCGGGTATCACATCATCAAGGTTCTGGACAAGACGCCGCAGGGCACCGCCACCTACGAGGAGGTGCAAGCGCAGATCGCCGACCACCTGGAGAAGGAAAAAAGCCAGGCCGCCGTCCAGGCCTACATCGACAAGCTCAAGCAGAGCGCCGCCATCGTCAAGAATGTGTAGCCAGGCGGCGCCCCGACCCGGCTGCCGGAACGCCGCGCAGCCGGGCGGTCAGAGCGTGACGATGCGCGACTCCTGCTTCCGGCTCTGCTCCTGGGCCTGCTGAAGCTGGTCCAGAAGCCCCTCGATCTCCCGGCGCATCGCCTCGGGAAAGCGCGAAATGGCTTCAGGAAGGCTGCCGGCCTCGATGGTGCACGAGACCGGCAGCGGTCCCTCGGGGGACATGAGCTGGGTGTGGCCGTAGTAGATCGGGGAGCGGGTGTCGTCCGCCGCGCCGTCGGCCGTGACCGGGGTGAGCCGCCGCACGGCGCCGACCTTCATGTCGGTGAAAGACTCCTCGCGGTAGAGGTTGCGGCGGTCCAGCACCAGGCTGAAGTCCGTTTCCCTCGAATCGTTTCCCATCGTTTCATTCTCCTTCCATCTGAAGCGGATCGTTTCCCGATGCGGTTGTAAAGAGCCCCCGCCTGTCTCTGCACCGGGGGCTTTTTAGGGGCTTGTCGTTTCTACGGGGTTCGCAACCGAAAAAGACGCCCGTGACAAACCGGTCCGTATCTGTTAAAAATCATTTGAAAAGCCGGTGGCGAAGGTATCATCCCCGCCTTTTTTTCACAAGCGAAAACATCGTCCCGGCCAGGCCTTTGCATGGCCTTGCGGAGAGAAGCGGCATGCGGACCGCGGTGCTCATCATCGGCGGCGGCGCGACCGGAACGGGCCTGGCCCGCGACCTGGCCCTGCGCGGGGTGCCGAGCCTGCTGGTCGAGAAGAACGACATCAACGCCGGCGCGTCGGGCGGCAACCACGGCCTGCTGCACAGCGGCGCGCGCTATATCGCGTCAGACCCGGCGGCCGCCTGCGAGTGCCGCCGGGAAAGCGCCCTTCTCAAGCGCCTGGCGCCCCAGTGCATCGAAGACACCGGCGGCTTCTTCGTCGCGGTGGCGGGCGACGACGAAAACTACATCGCCGACTTTCCCCTCCTGTGCGGCGCGTGCGGCATCCCCACCCGGGCCGTGGACCCGCGCGAGGCCCGCGAGCTGGAACCCGCCCTCTCCCACCGGACCATCGCCGTCTATGAAGTGCGGGACGCGGCCGTGGACCCCTTCAAGCTTTCCCTGGACAACTGGGCCCAGGCCCAGGCGCTGGGCGCCAGGCTCCTGCGCCACACCCGCGCGCTAACGCTCACCTCCCGCGGCGGCCGCATCGTCAGCGCCCTTCTGAAAAACACGCGCACCGGCGAAGATGCCACCGTCGAGGCCGCGGTGGTCGTCAACGCCGCCGGCGCCTGGGCCGGCGAAGTGGCCTCCATGGCGGGCATGCGCATCGACATGCTCTACTCCAAAGGCAGCCTCCTGGTTTCCCAGGGCCGCCTGGCCCAGCGCGTGATCAACCGCCTGCGCCGGCCCACCGACGCCGACATCCTGGTCCCGGGGGGAACGGTGTCCATCCTGGGGACCACCTCCGTCCGGGTGGCGTCCCCCGATGTCATCCACCCGGAAATCGACGAGATCGACCGCATCGTCGAGGAAGGCGCGGCCATGCTGCCGGTCCTGGCGGGCACACGCTTCATCCGGGCCTACTGCGGGGTCCGACCCCTGGTCGGCGGCGGCAAGGGCGGAGACGACCGCCGCGTGAGCCGCGGGTTCTCCCTCATCGACCACGCCGGGGAGGGCCTGGACAATTTCATCACCATCACCGGCGGGAAGCTGACCTCCTTCCGCCTGATGGCCGAAAAAACGGCCGACCTGGTCTGCGGCCGCCTGGGGGTCACCGCGGCATGCCGCACCGCCTGCGAGCCGATTCCGGCCACCCTCGACGCCCGCTGGACGGAGCCGGGGCTGGGCCCCCGCACCTGGTCCCAGGCACGCGATCCCGGCGACCCGCTGCTGTGCGAGTGCGAGATGATTCCCCAGAGCGCCCTGGCGCAAATCGTCGCCGCCGTCCGCCGCCAGGAGGAGTTTCCGAGCCTGACCGCCGTCGGCCTGCGCAGCCGTGTCGGCAAGGGCCCCTGCCAGGGCACGTTCTGCAGCCAGCGGGTCGCCGCCGCTCTCTACGACTGCGGCGAGTACCGGGACGGCCAGGGCCTTTCCAGCCTGCGCGAGTTCCTCAGGGAGCGCTGGCGCGGGCAGCATCCCCTCCTGTGGGGCACGGCCCTGGTCCAGGCGGAGCTTCTCGAAGCCCTGCACTGCGGCTTTCTAAACCTGGAACTCGAAACCGGGTCCGGCCGGGAGACGGCGCCGTGACCCGCGACCTGCCGACGATCGCCTGCGACCTGATGATCGTGGGGACCGGCATGGCCGGCATGGCGGCCGCCGTTTTCGCCTCCCGGCGGGGAATCGAGACGGTTCAGGCCGGAACGACCGGCGAGTCCATCTTTGCCACCGGCCTGCTGGACCTCTTGGGCGTTCACCCGGTCGAAGCGGGCCGTCGCTGGGAAAACCCCTGGGCGGCCGTCGCCGCCCTGTCCGCCGACTGCCCGCGCCACCCCTATGCGCGGGATCGACACGTTGACGGTATCCACCGGGCCCTGGACCGCCTTTTCCCCGGGGCCGGCCGCAGCCTGCCCGGCGGCAGCGGATTCGGCCATCCCCCCGGGGCCGATCGCCTCCAGCCTGGGATCGCCGTAAAAATGATAGATGGCGGACTGGTATTTGCCGTAGCCCCCGTCGCCCATGCGGTTGCGCTTGGCGCCTTTCAGGGCCGCCCCGATGGGCGAGTCGAACTCCAGCCGGCTGAAGAACCCCTCGGAGAGGTAGCGGTTGTAGGGGCTGTAGGAGACCTCCGTGGCCCCGATGTAGGCGGAGGCGCCCTTCTCCAGGAAGTGCTCCCCGAGGGTGTCGACGCTGGCCGGGTACTGGCCGGTGAGGCAGGATGCGGCGAAAACGATGGGGGCGGTGCGGCCCGGGTCGAAACGCGATTCCACGTTGTCCCGATCCACGGTCCAGCAGTGGTCCCAGTTTCCGTGCCCCGCCATGTAGAGGGCGTCGATGTTCTCCGTGTGGGAATAGACCGTGTCGGCGCTGGGCTCGTCGTTGCGGACGACATGCCACCCCTTGTCCTCGAGGGCTTCCACGACCGTGTGGCGGGCGGTCTCGTGCCGCTCCTCCGGGCCGCCGCTGAAACAGTAGGCTTCGGCGAGGTTCAGCTCCGCATCCCCGCTGGCCACGTCCAGGCTGGTCTGGATGGGGATCATGAGGGCGTCGATGGTGTTGCCGATGATGCGCCCCGCCGAAATCTCGGGCTTTTTCATTTCGCCGGAGGTGTTGGCGTAGTGATTGTCGGTGTATTGAACGTACTGCCTCCCTTTTCCGGAGAGGTAAAAGGAAGTGGCGCAGGCCGGGATGATCTCGGTTTCGCCCACGATGAGCAGGTACCCGCCGTCGACGAAATCGGCGCCCATTTTTTCGGCCCACTCCCCCCCGGGGCTCAACAGGCTGTCCAGGTGCTGCCGGTCCCCGGGCTCGCCTCCCGCGAGGCCGGAATAGGGGAAGATCTCCACGTCGCCGGGCGTGAAGTTGTTCTCCCGATGCCCCCGGGCGAAAAGATACTGCGGGCTGCCGTGTTCGATCACATGGCCGCGGAAAAACACGTCGCTGCTGTGGACATTGACGTCGAAGCTCCCGACGGCCCAGTCCCGGCCCACGTCGATGCCGCGGATCGAAACCCGGTCCTCGCCGTTGCTGGCCAGAGCCAGCCCCTCGCGGCTGATCTGGAGGCGGTCGGAGCGCTCCAGGGAGCAGGCGTAGTGATGCTGGATCGCCCCGTCGCCGCTGTAGACGTGGATGCGCTGAGCCGAGACGTCGCCGACGACGATTTCATCGCCGTCGATGGAGGCGATCAGGTCCCCGGCGGCAACCAGGTCGCCGGGTTCGTAAACGCTGGCCCAGCGGCGGTGGACGGGCCCGTTTCCGTAGTAGGCCCTGACCTCGCCGGAAGGGCCGTCGAACAGGATGATCTCGTCCGAGTCCGGCGCGGCAGCCTGATGGATCATGTCCCCGGCGATGATCCGGTCCCCGTTGGAGGGATCGTAGGTCGTGTCGTTGGTGTCCTGGACGAAATCGTCGTGGTCCGGGCGGTAGTCGTAGAGGACGACGTTCCCGCGGGCGCCGCCCGACGAATGGCCGTCCACGATGGCGATCTCGTCCTCGGGGTGGGACGGGTCGGCGTCCGTGAGCAGGTTGCCCACCAGGAGCACATCGTCGGCATGCAGGCCGGGTACCGGGATCGGCAGGTCCCGGTCGTCGCCGGGGCCGATGAAGTGCTCGCGGTTGGGGCTGTACATGCGCACCACGTCGTCGCTTGCATCCAGGATCACGATTTCGTCCTTCCAGTCGTTCAGGACGTTGCCGCAGGCGATCTTGTCGTCGCTGCGGTAGGCGGTGCGCACCGACCCGGCTCCCAGGTAATAGCCGAGGATCGCACGGCGGACGTCGGCCAACTCGGCGGTCTTGGACAGCAGGCGGTTGACCGCCTCCGGCTCGTGGATGCCGAAAAGGCCGGCGGGGTTGGTGACGATGAGGTAATCGCTCTCCCGGCAGGCGTCGTCCACCGCGTCCGCGACGAGCCGGTCGCCCACCCGGCTCACCCGGGGCAGCGTGTTGGCGCTGAACCGGCGGTCGAAAGCGTCATGGAAGGCGGAGGCGTTGTTTTCCCCCAGCAGGTAGCCCGACACCCCTTCGGACAGGATCGGTATGGCCGTGTAGCGGAAGGTCCTCGAGCTTCCGCTGTTGATCTGGCAGTGAAATGCATACGCGACGAGAGAGCGCCGCGTGCCGGGGTCGTAGGTGACCGTCGCGTCGTAAAGGCTGCTTTCCGGGACGGTGATCTGGAAGCCCTCCGCCTCCTCAACGAGGTGGTCCATGATGGCCGGCGTGGTGCCGGAGTTGACGAAGGTGACCGCCACGTCGAAACCGGTTCCGTCGCGCGTGACGGTGCGCTCCGCCGTCACCTCGGGCATCTGCCGGATCACCTCCAGGGTCGCCCGGCGTCGCATGACGCAGGCGCCGGTTTGTACCTCGACCTGGATCTCGTGGGTGCTCGGGGCCGCGAGGGCGGCGATGTCCAGGGGACAGTCCAGGTCCGTTTCGCCCGCGCCCGGCGCGAGCGTTTGGATGAGGGACCCATCGTAGTAAACACGCACCTCGTCGACCGCTTCCCAGCGGGTGCCGGTGGGCCCCGGGTGGGGGCCTTCACCGGGGCCGAGAAGCAGGCCGGCATTTTTGCGCGCCAGGATCCGGATCTCTCCGGCATAGGCGTAGATGGCTTCCTCCGGGGTGTAGATGCGCGTGGAAGCCCCCAGTTCGATCTCCAGCTCCATTTCCGCGCAGCGCGGCCTCTCGGCCCACGCGGCGGTCGTCGTTCTCAGGTTGTCGCTCAGGTCGTAGACCTCGGCCAGTACCGCGTGATCCAGGCCGAAATAGGACGCGTGGGTCAGGCCCAGCTCGCCGGGCAGGAGATACGCCCTGAAGGGCGGGTCGTAATCGGTCATGAAATGGGTGCCGTCGTAAGAGAAGGCCACCCGGTCGACTCCGCCGTCGTCCTGGGCCGCCACCTCGAAGCGCAGGGGAAACAGCGGCCGGTCCGCCGGCAGTTTCCTTGGCTCGGAAGCCTTGGGTTGCGTCGCGTCGTGGGGGGCCGAGGCGCTGAAGTAGCGAAGCCCGCTCTGAACCGTATTGCCCGACGGGTCGGTGGACCGGACCTGGTAGCCATAGACGGCCCCCAGCGCCAGGTTTTTCAAGGAAATCGAGTGGTCCTGGGACAGCGCCGGGTCCGAAACGGTCGTGAACTTGCCCGCGGCCTGCCCATAGAGCACCGCGCTGTCGGCATCCTCGCCGGTTTTCCAGGCGATCTCGAACCTGCCGGGCCCGAGTTCCGTGACCGTGGGGCCCTGGGTGATCCCGGGGGCGACCTGGTCGCAGACGACACTTTCCTCCCGCCCGTTGTTGTCCTCCCTCAGCTCGCCGATGTCCCCGTCGCCGTCGGCAATCGCTTTTATGGCGTGGGCGTTTCCGGTGCAGTGGAAATCGGTCTTCGAGAAAGAGCGGTTCAGGCGCTTTCCAGGGCCGATGGACTCGGCGATCACGTCCTTTGCCAGGTACTGGCCGTCCATCCGCAGGACGGTGGCATGCTGGCCGGGACAGGTCAGCGAGCCGACATTCCGGACCTGATAGTGAATCCGGGTGCCGTCCACCCACACATCGGTGATCACGAGGTCCGGTGCCGCCGCTGCGTGGAGAAGGCTGAAACCGGCAAGCGAAAAAGCACTCAGCAGACCTGCGAAAAAAGTTGCGCGCTTCATGACCGCCTCCATTTCCGGGGAAGACCCTCCGATCCCACCGCAATTTCAGAACAAAAAGAAGCGCAGCGACCTGCCCTTCCCATGCCGGGGCGGTCCCCGGGGCCGCCGGCGCTGGCATCAGGCAACTATATAGAGAAGGGCATGATCATTTGCAAATGAATATTGCCGGCCTGGGGGGGAATCCCCCCGCCTGCAGGCGGCGACGCTTTTCGGAAACGCGAGGAAGATCCGGCTCGGTTTTTGATGTTTACCCCCGGGGGAAGCGGAAGGCGAAAAGGCTGCCGAAGGCCGATAGCCCCGTTTTCACAGGGGGCTGCCCCCCGCAGGCGTCTCTCCCCCTTGCGCGCTTTTCCCCTTCAGCGCCTTGACGACCACCAGGGTCACGTCGTCATCGGCCTTTCGGGTGTCGCGAAAGACGGCGACATCGCTCACGATCGCTTCCAGTATCTCCCTAGCCGATTTTTCACGATGCCTTCTGACTGCTTGCTGCAGGCGCTGCCGGCCGAATCGCGCGCCCCCTTGGCCTTCCGCCTCCCACACCCCGTCCGTGGCGACGACCACGATCTGCCCATCGTCCCATGCCGAATAGACGTTTTCGCTGTATCGGCAGGCCGGATCGTGGCCGGCGCGAACCCAGCGCAGCTCCCTGCCGGGGCCGTCGAGGCGCATGAGGAACAGGGTCATGAAGTGCCCGGACAACGCCGTGTCCCGGCAGAGCAGGCGGTTGACATCGGTGAGGATGTCGGCGAGGTTCTCCTGCCGCTCGGCTTGGCTGCTTATCAGCGCCCGCGCCGTGGTCATCAGCAGGGCTGCCGGCACGCCGTGCCCCGTGACGTCCCCGACGGCGACACCGATGCTGTTTGCGCCCCACGCGGGCACCTGCAGGAAATCGTAATAGTCCCCCCCGACCTCGTCACAGTATACGCTGCGGCCGGCGATATCTGCAAAATCAAAATTGACGCCCTCCCGCGGCAGGAGATTCTGCTGCACCTCCATGGCCAGGTTCAGCGACTTCTTGATTTTGGCGCGCTCTTTCAGCTGACCCGCCATCCGGTTGAAGCTCTGGAAGAGGTCGCCGATTTCATCCCCTGACTCCGCAGCAAGGGCGATGTCGTAGCTGCCGCGGGCAACACGGTCGGCAGCCCTGGAAACCGCGCGGATGGAGGACACCGTTTTCCCGGCAACCAGGCGGATCACGACGAGGATGACGACGATGAACGCGGCCGCAGTGCCTAAATACAGCGCCTGAAAGCGCAGGATGGAAGCGAGAACCTCGTCTCCGGGGGCGATGATCACCAGTGTCCAGGGCGCCTCCTGGAGTTTGTAGAAGCCCGAGATCTCCCTCGGCGGGAAACCTTTGCCGAAAATCGTCCCGTAAGGCGCTTTCCCTATTTCGGCCAGCGTCGAGGCTTCGAGCGGGTCGCCCCTGCCGGAAGACTCCCGGGTTTCCCCGGAGAGGTTGCCGGCGAGGACCGTTCCGCTTCCATCGACGATAAAGGCTTGTTGGCTCTGCCACCACCCGGTGGACTCGACCGCCCCTACCATGCTGGCGAAATCCAGGTGCACCTCGACCCGGCCGACGACCCGGTCCTCGGCATTCTTCAGTTCCGAAACAACGGCGACGGTCCGGGCATCGATCGACGGATCGTAGCGGGGCGGTGCGACATCCAGGAGGCCGGCCCGGTGAAATGCCATGCCCATCCCGTCAGAAGCGCGCGACGCCCTGGGCCCTCACCGCCGGCAGCATCTCCTCGATGAGCACCCCCACGAAGCCTTCCGGGTCGGCGCGGAACTCCTCGGGCACGGCGTGGGCGCCCAGGAAGGTGGGCACCACGTCCAGGGGCGTTTCGCGCCCCACGCGGGCGATGACCGCAAGCATCTTGAGCTCGCTGGCGGTGTCCAGGCCGTAGCCGCTCTTGATCTCGAGGGTGGTGGTGCCGAAGCCGAGGGCCGAGAGGGCGCGGCGGCGGGTGACGGCGAAAAGGGCCTCCGGGTCCGCGGCGCGCACGGCGCGCACCGTGGAGAGGATCCCGCCCCCCCGGCGCAGGATGTCGAGGTAGGCGGTTCCGGCCAGGCGCAGGCGGAACTCGGCCTCGCGCAGGCCGGCGAAGCACAGGTGGGTGTGGGGGTCCACGAAACCGGGGACGAGGCACATGCCCCGGCAGTCGACCTCCTGGTCGAAAGCCTCCCCCGAGAGCGCGGCCAGGACCTCGCTTTCGGGGCCGACGGCGGCGACCCGGCCGTTGCGGCAGACGAGAGCCCCGGGGGCGAAAACCCGCACCTCCCCCTGGTCCTTGCCGGCCGGGGGCCGGCCCGGGTCCCGGGGGGTGAAGAGCGCCGCGTTGCGGAAGAGCTTGAGGCTCATGCGTCCGCGTCCCCCATCATCTCCAGCATCTTGAGCTCGATAACCTGGGCCGGGTCGAAGCCGGCCGCCTGGAGGTAGTAGACGGCGCTCTCCAGCAGGGCGGCGGCCGGCAGCATGCCGTAGACCTCGCTCTCGGCGACCTCCACGCCCCAGCGCCGGGCCTCCGTGCGCACGAACTCCGTCACCCGGTAGAGGGGGTTCTTCTCGTAGTCGACGATGTTGACGCTGACCTGCACCATGCCGCGCGCCGCAAGCGCCACCCCGATGGCCTTGCAGTGGCCGAGCCCACCGCCGCCTGCGCGCAGGGCCCGGGCGATGGCCTTGGCGATTTCCAGGTCGCCGGTCCTGAGGTTGACGTTGAAGGCCACCAGGAACCTGCGCGCGCCGATCACCGTGGCCCCGGCCGTGGGGTGCAGGGCGGGCGGCCCCACGTCCGGGCGGCGCTCCGGCCGGCCGATCTCGTTCTTGAGCTCCTCGTACTGGCCCTTGCGCACCACTTCCAGGCGCCGGCGCTCCGGCACGCGGGCGGCCTCCTCGTAGAAATAGACCGGGATGCCGGTGGCGTCGTGGAAGCGCTGCCCGAAACGGTGCGCCAGGGCCGCGCAGGCCGCCATGTCGATGCCGCGCACCGGCACGAAGGGGATCACGTCCACGGCCCCGATGCGCGGGTGCGCGCCCTGGTGGGCGTTCATGTCGATGTGCGCCGCGGCCTCCCGGGCGGATGCGATCAGGGCCTCCTGGATCGGCTCGGGCTCCCCCACCAGGCTGACCACCAGGCGGTTGTGGTCGCTGTCCGCCCGGTAGTCGAAGAGATAACAGCCGCGCCGGCCGCGGAAAGGCGCCACGATGGCCTCGATGACCTCCCCGCGCCGGCCCTCGCTGAAGTTGGGCACGCATTCGATGAGCTGTCTGGCCATGGGGACTCCTTAAGGGGGTTGCCATGAAACAGTACCCCGCACGGTCACCCCGCTCCAGTGTCTGTTTAGAGCACGGGGGCGTGAACGGGTACGTGAACGGGTACGTGAACGCGAACGTGAACGCGAACGTGAACGCGAACGTGAACGTGAACGTGAACGTGAACGATGGGGGTATTGGGGGCAGCTCCATCCACCCATCCCCCCATCACTCCATCATCCCGGCACTCCATCACGCCTCCCCCCCCACCAGCCGGGCGACCATCGCCTCGTCGGCCACGTAGGGAAGCGTGATGTGGCCCCGGCCGCCCTCGTCGCGGTTGAACCGCGCGCCCACTTCGACGGCGTTGGGGTTGCGGGCCCAGGCGCGGCGGGCGACGCCGCCCATCACGTCCCAGGCCATGGCCGAACGGATGATGCCGTCGACCCGCGCGCTGCCGTCCAGCACCAGGCCGAAGCCGCCGTTGACCGCCTTGCCGATGCCGGTGCCGCCGCCGTTGTGCAGCGCCACCAGGGACATGCCGCGGGCGGCGTTGCCGGCGAAGCAGTGGGTGGCCATGTCGGCGCACACGTTGCTGCCGTCGCGGATGTTGGCCGTCTCGCGGAAGGGCGAGTCCGTGCCCCCGGGGTCGTGGTGGTCGCGGCCCAGGAGGATGGGGCCCACCTCGCCCTCGCGCACCATGCGGTTGAACGCCAGGGCGATCGCCACCCGGCCGCCGGCGTCCTGGTAGAGGATGCGGGCCTGGCTGCCGACCACCAGCCGGTTCTTTTCGGCGTCGCGGATCCAGACGTGGTTGTCGCGGTCCTCGGCCCGGCGCGCGGGGTCGATGCAGGCCATGGCCGCCCGGTCGGTTTTGGCCAGGTCCTCCGGCTTGCCGCTGAGGCACACCCAGCGGAAGGGCCCGTAGCCGTAGTCGAAGATCGGGCCCATGATGTCTTCGAAATAGGAGGGGAAGATGAAGCCGTCCTTGGCGTCGCGGCCGTTTCTGGCCGCCTCGGTGACCCCGGCGTCGAAGACGGCCTTGAGAAACGCGTTGCCGTAGTCGAAAAAATAGACCCCCCGGCCGGAAAGGGTCCGGATCAGCTCGAAGTGGCGCCGCAGGCTGCGGTCCACCAGCTCCCGGAAGCGGGGCCGGTCCTGGGCCAGCAGGCGCGTGCGCTCCTCGAAGCTCACCCCCTGGGGGCAGTACCCGCCGTCGTAGGCCACGTGGCAGGAGGTCTGGTCGGAGAGCAGGTCCACGTGGACATGGTTTCCGGCGACAAATTCCAGCAGGTCGACCACGTTGCCGTGAAAGGCGATGGACAGGGGCTCGCGCCGCGCCCGGGCGGCATCGACCCAGGCGAAGATCTCCTTGGGGTCCGCAGACACCCGGTCGACCCACCCCTGCTCGTGGCGCGTGCGGATGCGCGAGGGGTCGACCTCGGCCGTGACCGAGACCGCGCCGGCGATCTTGGCCGCCTTGGGCTGGGCCCCGCTCATGCCCCCCAGGCCCGAGGAGACGAACAGCAGCCCGGCGAGGTTCCCGTCGGCGGCCACGCCGCACATCCTGCGGCCGGCGTTCAGGAGGGTGTTGTAGGTGCCGTGGACGATGCCCTGGGGCCCGATGTACATCCACCCGCCGGCGGTCATCTGCCCGTAGGAGGAGACCCCCATCTGGGCCGCGATCTCCCAGTCCGCCGGGTTGTCGTAGAGGCCCACCATGAGGCCGTTGGTGATGATCACCCGGGGGTCCCCGGGGCCCGAGGCGAACAGGCCCAGGGGGTGCCCGGACTGCATCACCAGGGTCTGCTCCTCGGTCAGGGCCTCCAGGTACTTCCGGATGAGGCGCAGCTGCATCCAGTTCTGGCAGACGCTGCCGGTTTCGCCGTAGGTCACGAGTTCGTAAGGGTAGAGGGCCACGTCGGGGTCGAGGTTGTTGTCGATCATGAGCTGAAAGGCCCGACCCGCCAGGCAGTTCCCCTTGTATTGGTCGACGGGCCTGGCCCGGATCCGCCCGCCGGGCCGGAAGCGGTAGGCGTAAACCCGCCCGCGGGCCTTCAGCTCATCGAGAAACTCTGGTGCCAGCCGGGCGTGGAGGCTTTCGGGCACGTAGCGCAGGGCGTTCATCAGGGCGGTGACGGTCTGCCGCCGCGACAGGCGGAACCCGCGGTCCGGCGCCCGGCGCACACCCGGCTCGAAGGCCGGCATGTCCGGCAGGCCGTCGTCCAGCCCGATGGTCATGGCCGCGGCGATGGATGGGTTGTCCAGCATGGTGGCCATCTCTCCTTTCCGGCTGGCATCAGGGGCCGACCGGCCCCTTGGGCGCGCAGCCTCAGGTAGGCCCGCCCTGTCGTAGTTCTGAGTGTGCCAGGATATCAGCCAGGGAGAGTCGAGCAGGGCCGCGACAGTGCCCGCCGCGAGGTGGGACGGCACCGATGCGTCGCCGTCCGTGGTGACCAGAACGAACGGCCTCCGAATCGTGGGCAGCGCCCCGCGCACGAAATTGTCTAGATCGCAGGGCTTCCCGTCTCTCGAGATTGAACTCAAACGGACCCACACGACACCACTGGCGCCGGCATAGTGCCGACGAAAGAAGGATTCCGGCTGGCAGGCTTCGGTGTTTTGCCGCCAATAGGTATCCGGCCCCCTGAAGTCGCAGTACCGGCTTGTCCCCTTGGACCACAGGAACGGTGGATTGTAACCGGGCAGCGGGATCCAGGTGAATCGGATCAGCAGCCGCTTCAGCGCAGCGCGCTTGCCACGGAGGAGCCCCGTCTTCAATTGACCGGGCGGCACTTGACACTCTCCATTGCTCTTTTCCGCCAAGCGTTCACGTGACTGTGCATCGCCTCGAACCGGTCGGGCCGCAAAGGCTTTTTCGCCGGGGAGGGTGTTTGGTATGAATTTTCGATCTGACAGGCCTCCCGGGGTGATGCGGAGGCGCTGATATTTTTCCGAAAGATCTTGTAGTTACACACCTGGCCGATTCAGGGGGCGGCCGCATCGAGGTGGTCTTTTTGCTTGACTTCACACCCGTCGGCGGTGTAGTGAGGGGTTAACAAGTTAGCATGCGAACCAATCCACCTCCCACCAGAAGGAAACCGCCATGAGCGACGTCTACGAAAAGCTCGCCAGACACCTCGATCAGCTGCCGTCCGGTTTTCCGGCCACCGAGTCCGGCGTGGAGCTGCGGATCCTCAAACGCCTGTTCACCCCGGAGGAGGCCGAGATCGCCTCCGGGCTGGTCATGATGCCCGAGCCGGTGGAGGCCATTGCCGCGCGCATGGGCCGGGACCCGGAAACCCTGGGGCCCGTCCTGGAGGCCATGTCCAAGAAAGGGCTCATTTTCCGCGCCTCAAAAGGCGATCACAGGCTCTACATGGCGGCCCAGTTCGTGATCGGCATCTGGGAGTACCACGTCAACGACCTCGACGAGGAGCTCATCCGCGACGTCAACGAATACATCCCCCACCTGAGCGACACCTGGGTGTCCCACAAGACCAAGCAGCTGCGGGTGATCCCGGTGGCCGAGAGCGTGGAGGCCGGGATGCAGATCATGCCTTACGAGGCGGCCGGGGAGATCATCCGCGGCCAGAAAAAAATCGTCGTGGCCCCGTGCATCTGCCGCCGGGAACACCAGATGAGCGGCGCCGGGTGCGGCAAACCCCTCGAGACCTGCCTGGTCTTCGGCACCGGCGCCTTCTTCTACGAGGAAAACGGGCTGGGCCGAGCGATCTCCCAGGACGAGGCCCTGGCCGTCCTCAAGCGCGGCCTCGACGCCGGCCTGGTGCTCCAGCCCGGAAACGCCCAGCGGCCCACCAACATCTGCCTGTGCTGCGGCTGCTGCTGCCAGATCCTCAAAAACCTGAAACACCTGGAAAAGCCGGCCCTGGCGGTCGCCAGCAATTACTACGCCCAAGTCGACCCGGAACGCTGCACCGGGTGCGGGATCTGCGCCGACCGCTGCCAGATGGACGCCGTCACGGTGGAGGAGGTCGCCGTCGTGGACCTGGACCGCTGCATCGGCTGCGGCCTGTGCGTGCCGACCTGCGACTTCGAGGCCATGTCCCTGCGCAAAAAGGATGGCGAGGCCCACGTTCCCCCCAGGAGCGTGGTGGAAACCTACATGAACATCGCCCACGAGCGGGGGCTGATGTAAGTGGGCCGGTGGGCCCGTTGGCCGGTGGGCCGGTTCGTGCACGAATTACGAGTCCACATAGTCCACACAGTCCACTCACGTCAACGAATCAACCAACGACACCCCCACAGGAGCCGCTGCCATGCTGCTGAACCCGAAAAAAGAAAATTTCGCCCACCTGGACGCCCGCTCCAGGGAGATCATGCAGGCCACCATCGCCTTTTTCGAGAACAGGGGCAAGGCCCGGCTCAAGCATGACGACCACGAGCGCGTCTGGTACGCCGATTTCCTGGAGTTCGTGAAGGACAAGCGGGTCTTCGCCACCCTGCTGACGCCCGCCGCCCACGGCGCGGGGGACCCCGACGCGCGCTGGGACACCCAGCGCAACTGCGACTTCAACGAGATCCTCGGCTTCTACGGCCTGCCCTACTGGTACACCTGGCAGGTCACCATCCTCGGGCTGGGGCCCCTCTGGATGAGCGCCAACGAGGGCGTCAAGAAAAGGACCGCCCGGCTCCTGGAGGAAGGGGGCATCTTCGCCTTCGGCCTGTCCGAGAAGGCCCACGGCGCCGACCTCTACTCCTCCGAGATGATGCTCACCCCCCTGGGCGGTGACCGCTACGTGGCCGACGGCGGCAAATACTACATCGGCAACGCCAACGCGGCCGCCCTGGTGTCGACCTTCGGCAAGAATTCCGAAACCGGCGATTACGCCTTCTTCGCGGTCGACCCCAAACACCCCGGCTACACGTGCGTCCAGAACGTCGTCAACTCCCAGAACTACGTGGCCGAGTTCGCCCTCAACGGCTATCCGGTCGCCGCCGCCGACATCCTCTCCACCGGCCGCGAAGCCTGGGACGCGGCCCTCAACACGGTCAACGTGGGCAAGTTCAACCTGGGCTGGGCGACCATCGGCATCTGCACCCATGCCTTCTACGAGGCCGCCACCCACGCCGCCCACCGCAACCTCTACGGCAGATACGTCACCGATTTCCCCCACATCCGCCAGCTCTTCACCGACGCCTATGCCCGCCTGGCGGCCATGCGCCTTTTCGCTCTGCGGGCCATCGACTACATGCGCTCGGCCTCTGCCGACGACCGCCGCTACCTCCTCTTCAACCCCATGGTCAAGATGAAGGTCACCACCCAGGGCGAGGAGGTCGTCAACCTGCTGTGGGACGTCATCGCGGCCAGGGGCTTCGAAAAGGACACCTACTTCGAGATGGCGGCACGCGACATCCGCGCCCTGCCCAAGCTGGAGGGCACGGTCCACGTCAACATGGCCCTGATCATCAAGTTCATGGCCAACTACTTCTTCAACCCGGCACCGTTTCCGGCCGTCGGCCGGCGCACGGATGCCGCCGACGACGCGTTCCTCTTCGCCCAGGGGCCGACCCGGGGCCTTGGGGGCATCCGCTTCCACGACTACCGCATCGCCTACGACAGCGTCGACCTGCCCAACATCCGGGTGTTCAAGGAGCAGGTCGGCGTGCTGACCGAATTCCTGCTGAAGGCCACCCCGAGCGAGGACCAGGCCAAGGACATCGATTTTCTCCTCAGCCTCGGGGAACTCTTCACCCTGGTGGCCTACGGCCAGCTGATCATCGAGTGCGCCGCGATCGAAGGGGTGGAGGACGATCTTCTGGACCGGATCTTCGACGTCCAGGTGCGCGACTTCGCGCGCTATGCCTTGCAGCTCTACCAGAAGCCGAGCGCCACCGGGGACCAGCAGGCCTTCTGCCTGAGGATGATCCGCAACCCGGTGAAGGATCCGCAGCGCTTTGCCCGGATCTGGCACGACCGCGTGCTCCCCATGGCGGATGCCTATGCCATGAATCCCTGAGCGGGGCGCGGGCGGGATCTCTGCGGCGATCGCAAACGACCGTCGAGCATCCCAACGCCCGGCATCGGATGCGGGCAGCGGCCTCGCTTCGGACGAAGATGGAGGTGGACGGAATGGCGGACAAAAAAGCGGCCACGCTGTGGCGGGTCAACCTGATTTCCTTCGGCCTGTTCTGCGTCCTGGCCCTGACCGGGTTGACCAACTGGCTTGTCCTGCCGCGGGGTTACGCGGCGGGCGGGGCCGACCTCTGGGTGTCCCTGAGGCACTTCCTGGGCTTCGTCCACGAGTGGACCGCCGGGCTGTTCATCCTGGCGGTCCTGGTCCACCTGGCCCTGCACGGGGGCTACATCCGGTCCAGGCTGAAAAAGGGGCCGGGCTCAGCCGGCTGAACCGGCCGCGCCCGCGACCCTGCGCGTGACCGACTGGCGGGTGAATTCCGGCCGCTGCGAAAAATCCTCCTCCCGCACGTCGCAGCCCGGCTCCGGGCATACCGGGCAGTCGTCGTCGATGCACGGGTCGAGGTGGATCATCACCCCGACCGCCTGCCCGAAACGGCCATGGATGATCCCTTCCAGTTTCTTGCCCTCCGCGTGGGCCTCCTCCAGCGTCAGGTAGCGCGGCAGGATCAGGTGAAAATCGATGTAGGCACGCGCCCCCGAGCGCCAGTCGCGCAGCTCGTGGACATCGATCCAGTTGGGCCTGCGGTGGCGCCGCAAAAGCTCCACCAGCTCATCCACGAACTCCGGGCTGGAGCGGTCCATGAGGCCGGCGACGGACTGGCGCAGCAGCATCCAGCCGGTCACCAGGATGTGGAGGCCGAGGGCGCAGGCGATGGCGCCGTCGAGCCGGTAATAGCCGGTCAGGCCGGCCAGCCAGAGCCCGACGAGCACGCCGGCGGAGGTGGTGACGTCGGTCAGGAGGTGCCTGCCGTCCGCGAGAAGGACCAGGGAATCGGTTTTCCTGCCCACGCGGATCAGCCCGATGCCCAGGGCCAGGTTGACGAGGCTGGCGCCCAGGAGCAGGAAAAGCCCCTCCGACAGGTGGGGCAGGGCGTGGGGGTGGAGGAGCCGCGGCACGCCGACCCTGAAAATGCCGAAGGCCGCCAGGATGATCAGGGCGCCCTCGAACCCGGCCGAGAAGTACTCGATTTTGCCGTGGCCGTAGGGGTGGTCGGCGTCCGGGGGCTTGGAGGCGATCAGGAGGCTGGCGATGGCGAAGCCGCTGGCGACCACGTTGATGATCGACTCGAGGGCGTCGGACAGAATGGCCGACGAGCGGGTGAGCCGGTAGGCGTAGAACTTGACCCCCATGAGCAGCGCGCCGACGACAAACGACACGACGATCACCGGCAGCCTGGCCCTGAGATAGCTTTTCCCCGTCGCGCTCAATGGCCTGCCTCGCCTCCCGCCGGTTCCCCCCTTATGCGGCCAACGATGCCCCTTGGCTCCGGCCGACCCGCGTTCAATAGCACACTTCCTGCCGCATGTCAGGCCGTTTGGAGGTCATCCCGGTTGGAACCGCCGTCGCCGCTCCGCGCGTGGCCCCAGGGCTACCATGCTGCGGTTGCAGTCATCCCGAAAATAGGGTAATCTTAGAAAATGACCATCTCCGCGACAGAAAGACTGCGCCGGTTCCACGACCTTTTCACCTGTGACCACCAGGTCCTGGTGCTGATCAACGCCGACCCGGACGCCATCGCCAGCGCCATGGCGGTGAAGCGCCTGCTGTGGCGCAAGGTCGCCGGCGTCGCCATCGCCCACGTCAACGTCGTCAAGCGGCCGGACAACCTGACCATGATCCGCCTCCTGGACGTCCCCCTGCTCCCGGTGGACGCCATCGAAAGGGACCGCTACCACAAAGTCGTCATGGTCGACGGCCAGCCCGCGCACCACGAAGCCTTCGCCGGGTTCGACCCCGTCGCCGTCATCGACCACCACCCCGACACCGGCATCAAGGCGGCCTTCACCGACATCCGCCCCAAGTACGGGGCGACGGCCTCCATCCTGACCGAATACCTGCGGGCGGCCGGCATCAAGCCCGCGACGAAGCTCGCCTCGGGCCTGCTCTACGCCATCAAGACCGACACCAACAATTTCGAGCGCCAGACCGTGATCGAGGACGTGCGCGCCTTCCAGTTCCTCTACCACCGGGCCAACATGCACCTGATCCGCAAGATCGAGCAGGCCGAGATGAGCCCGACCTTTCTCCGGTATTTCAGGAAGGCCCTCGAAACCCGCCGGGTGACCAAGGGCCGCGTCTTCGCCCACATCGGGCCGGTGGTCAACCCGGACGTCTGCGTGCTGATCGCCGATTTTTTCATGCGCGTCAAGTCCTACAACTGGAGCATCGTCTCCGGGGTCAGCCAGGGCAAGCTGGTGATCGTTTTCCGCAACGACGGCATCCGCAAGAACGCCGGCCGGGTGGCCAAGGACGGCTTCGCCGCGCTGGGCTCGGCCGGCGGCCACAAGGGCATGGCCCGCGCCGAGATCGCCCTCGAGGTTCTGGAAGACATCCTCGACTGGCGCGACGACAGGAAGCTGCTGCGCTGGGTCATCAACCAGGTCCAGCACCGGCCGGGGAAAAAAAATGGGATCTGAGGGCCCATCCACCTCTGTGACCATCCTCGGGTCGGGGACCTGCGTCCCTTCCCTGGAGCGCAGTTCCTGCGCCGCCCTGGTGGTGGCCGGGGGGGAGAGGATCCTGTTCGATTCCGGACCCGGGACCATGAACCGCCTGCTCCAGGCGGGCGTGCAGATCTTCGACCTGGCCTTCGTCTGCTACAGCCACCTGCACCCGGACCACAGCGGTGAGCTGGTGCCGCTCCTGTTTGCCAACAAATACACCCGCGGCAACCTGGTGATGAAGATCTTGTTGCCGGTCAGGGACCAGGCGCCGTCCGGGTTCCTGCGGGCCGAGGTGAGGATGGCCCCCACGTCGGAGCCGGCTTCCGGCTCGGTCAGCAGCATCGTGCCGCCCCACTTCCCGGCGTAGAGCTTTTTCAGGTAGGTGCCCTTCTGCTCGGGGGTGCCGAAGAGTTCGATCATCCGGGCCGTGCCGCTGCCCATGGAGGCGAAGGAGTAGATGGGCCAGTTGGCCGCCATCATTTACTCCCTGACGGCCGCCGAGGCCAGGAGGGGAAGGCCCTGGCCGCCGTATTCCTGGGGGGCCGAGGGCGCGGTCCACTGGTTTTCGCAGTAGAGCCGGTAGGCGCGGTGAAAACTGGGCGGCACCTTGACCTCCCCGCGGTCGAAGCTCAAGCCCATGCGGTCGCCGTCGGCATAAGTCGGGAGCAGTTCCTTGAGGGCGAAGCTGCGCGCCTCGGTGACGATCCGGTCGATGAGCTTGCGGCTGAATTCGCGGTAGGGGTCCAGTTCGTAGAGCTTTTCGAGTTCCAACAGCTCGTAAAGGTTGAAGTCGATGTCGCGCCGGTCGGCCAGCAGCTGGGGCATGTCGTTTCTCCCTGTGGAATCTGGACCTGCTTTTAAGGATGAGCTTTCGTCTATGCCGGGGTCAGAAATCGCAGTCGGGGAAGACGTCGGCCGCATCGATTTCGATTTCGATTTCGATTTGGACTGGAAAACACGTTGTCACGCGGACGTGCTTCGAACAATCCCTACATTACATTCTCTCGAAAACCCCCGCGATCCCCAGGCCGCCGCCGCCGCAGATGCACTCCAGGGCATAGCGGCTGCCGCGGCGCCGCATCTCGTAAAGCAGGCTCACCAGGACGCGCGTCCCCGTGCAGGCGATGGGGTGGCCCAGGGAGATGCCCGAGCCGTTGACGTTGACCTTGGCGTAGTCCTCCGTGGGCACCCCCATCTGCTTCAGGTCGGCCAGGACCTGGGCGGCGAAGGCCTCCTGGACCTCGATCAGGTCCATCCGGCCCAGGTCGAGCCCGGCCCGGGCCAGGGCCTTTTCGACGGCCGCCGGAACCGTGCGGTAGGCATGCCGGGGGTCGTCGCCCACGAGGGCGCAGGCGCGCACCGCCGCCAGGACCGATAGCCCCATTGCGGCGGCGCGTTCCGCGGTCGTCAGCACGACGGCCGCGGCGCCGTCGTTCTCGGAGGAGGAGTTTCCCGCCGTGCAGACGCCCCCGAGCACCGCCGGCAGCCGGGCGAGCCTTTCCAGGGTGGTGTCGCCACGGGGGTTTTCGTCCCGGTCGAAGACCAGCCGCCCTTTTTTGGGCTGCTCGACGTGAACCGGCGCGATCTCGTCCTTGAACCGGCCGGCCTCGATGGCGGCGCAGGCCTTGCGATGGCTCTCCAGGGCCCAGAGGTCGCATTCCTCCCGGCTGATCCCCTCCTCGCGGGCGGCGGTTTCGGCCCACGACATCATGGAGGGCAGGATGCCGTAGCGCTTTTCGGGCTGGGACATGACCCGCGCGCGCTGGATGCGGTCGAAAAAGGGCAGGCCCCAGATGGCCGGGTCGCCGTGGCCGCGGGGCATCCCCCCGGTGCCGCCCACCCCCCACTTGATGCGGCCGGGCAGGTAGAACTCGGCGTTGCTCATGCTCTCCACGCCGCCCGCGACCACGATCCCGGCCTGCCCCGAGGCGATGAGGGCGGCGGCCAGGCGCACCACGTCCAGCCCCGTGCAGCAGCGGCTGTCGATGGTGGTTCCGGCCACCGTTTCGGGCCACCCGGCGGCGAGCAGCCCCATGCGGGCCGCGTTGACCGACTCGCCGTTCTGGTAGGACTGCCCCAGGATGACCTGGTCGACCTGCACCGGCGCGACTCCGGCGCGCGCGACGGCTGCGTTGAGGACCAGGGCCGCCAGGTCGACGGCCTCGACCTCTTTCAGGGCGCCCAGGTAGCGCCCCACCGGGGTCCTCACGGCGCTGACGATGACGACATCCTCCATGGCCCGGTTATCCTTTTCGGGTGACTTCGTCGAAATCGGTGTCCAAATCGAAATCGAAATCGAAATCGTTTTCGCGCTCTTGTGCCTCATCCCCGGGACAGCGGGCACGACGCCCCGCGCACGCGGACGGCGGGGGCGTCCCGATTACGACAACGATTACGACAACGACAACGATAATGACAACGATAATGGCAACGATAATGACTAAAATGCCGCCAGGGGAATCTCCAACACCTCGCGCCCCGGCCTCAGGCAGGTGTCGACGGTCGCCAGGGTGTGGGGCAGGGTCATGTCGGCCCAGTAGGTCGCCTGAAGGATCTTGCCGCGGTGATAATCGGACAGGCGCCCTCCGCGGTCGGCGGTCGCGGCCGCGATCAGGGCCATGTCGAGCAGTCTCCAGGTCATGGTCACCTCGCCGAAGGCGGTGAGGGCGGGGTAGGTGCTGGCTGCCCAGAGGAGGGGGTCGGATCGCCTGCGCCGCAGCATCTCGGCGGCGGCCTCCCACAGGCGTTCGGCCACCCCGGCCAGGGCCCGCACGCGGTCGCCGAGCAGGGGGTCGAGGCGGTTGCGGTCGCAGAACCCCTCCAGCTCACTGCGGAACGCGGCGAAGCACCCACCGTCGCGGATCAGCATCTTGCGCCCCATCAGGTCCATGGACTGGATGCCGTTGGTTCCCTCGTAGAGCGACATGATCTTGGCGTCGCGCAGGTACTGCTCGATGGGGTAGTCGCGGCAGTACCCGTACCCCCCCAGGCACTGCATGGCCGTCTCGCAGACCCGGAACCCCATGTCCGAACAGTAGGCCTTGATGATGGGCGTCATGAAATCCACCAGGTCGCGGCGGCGCGTCCGCTCGTCGCCCTCCGGCAGTTCTTGGGCCAGGTCGGACCAGTAGGCGCCGGTGTAGATCATCGAGCGCATGCCGTCCACCGCGGCCTTCATCCACAACAGCATGCGGCGCACGTCCGGGTGATCGACGATGGGCACGTCCCCCTGCCTGTGGCCGGCCAGGTCGCGCCCCTGCACGCGCCGGCGGGTGTAGGCCAGCGCGTTCTGGTAAGCGCAGCTGGCCATGGTCATGCCGCTCACCCCCGTGTTGATGCGGGCCGAGTTCATCATCTGGAACATGTGCGCCAGGCCCTTGTTCTCCTCCCCGCAGAGGTAGCCGATGCACCGGTCGCGGCCGCCGAAGGTCAGGGCCGCGGTGGGCGAGGCGTGCAGGCCGAGCTTTTTCTCGATCGCGGTGCAGACCACGTCGTTGGGCGTCTCCAGGCGGCCGTCCGGGGCGACGCGGACCTTGGGCACGATGAAGAGCGAAATGCCCTCGACGCCCCCCGGCGCGCCCTCGATGCGCGCCAGCAGCAGGTGGATGATGTTCTCGGCGATGTCGTGCTCGCCCCAGGAAATGAAGACCTTGGAGCCTTTGATCCTGAAATGCGCGCCGTCGCGCAAGGCGGTCGTCTCCAGACCGGCCAGGTTCGAGCCGGCGTTGGGTTCGGTCAGGCACATGGTGCCCGACCAGGTGCCGTCGTACATCCTGGGGACGAAGCGCGCCTTCAGCTCCTCGCTGCCGAAGGTCTCGATGAGGTGCGCCGCGCCGTGGGTCAGGCTGGGGGCCATGTTGAAGGACTGGCACGCCCCGTACATCAGGTCGTTGACGACGATGCGCATCATGTGGGGGAAACCCTGGCCGCCGAAGCGCGGGTCGCGCGCGGCTGCGGTCCACCCGTCGCGGCCGCAGCGCCGGAAAGCCTCCCTGAACTCCGGCGGGCACTTCACGGCACCGTCGACGAGCCGCGGCGCGTTTTCCTCGCCGATCCCGTTGAGGGGGTAGACCACCCCCCTGGCGAACCTGACCGCCTCGTTGACCAGGAGGTCGAGGGCTTTCTCGTTCAGTTCCCGGTAGCGCGGCAGCCCGCAGAGCCTGCCGTAGCCCAGCTGCTCCTTGAGGATGAAAAAAAGGTCGCGCGGATTGACCTTGAAGCTGCCCATGGCGGATGCCCTTGCTTTTTCTGATTTTCACCGATCTTCACAAAGAGGAAACGAAGGCAACGAAGTCTTTTCTTTTCTGCCTTACCCCTGTGTGTGAACCCATGAATACGCCGAACCCGAAGAACGTCGGGGGCCGGGAGTGAGCCGAAGTTCCCGCGTCGCTGCGCTCCTGATTTTTGAAACGCCCGCCCGCCGGGGCGTACCACAACTCTAGTCACTTCAGCTCACTTCTCTCCCCCGTCCTCCTCCCCTTCATAGACGTACCAGCCCCTGCCGGTCTTGCGGCCCAGGTGGCCGGCCTTGACCTTGCGGCGCAGGAGCAGGGGCGGGTAGAAGGCGGGGTCGCCGGTCTCCTGGTAGATGGCCATCATGGCGCCGTAGGTGACGTCCAGGCCGACCATGTCCCCGGTTTCGAAAATGCCCATCCTGCGCCCGGAGGCCAGCCGCAGGCCCTTGTCGATGTCCTCGACCGTGGCGACCCCGGCCTCGACCAGCTTCATGGCCTCGATGGCGGAAGGGAAGTTGATCCGGTTGATGACGAAGCCGGCCACGTCGCGGTTGACCATGATCGGCTCCTTGCCCAGCTTGAGGACGAAGCGGCGCCCGGCTTCGGCGGTGTCGTCGCCGGTGGCGATGCCCTTGATGACCTCCACCGCGGCCATCATCGGCACCGGGCTGAAAAAATGGAGTCCCAGGACTTTCCCGGGGCGCCGGGTGGCCGCGGCCAGTTCGGTGATGGGGATCGCCGAGGTGGTGCTGGCGATCAGGGCCCCGGGAGCGCAGGCCCGGTCGAGGGCGGAAAAGACCTCGCGCTTCAGTTCGAGCTTCTCGAACACGGCCTCCATCGCCAGGTCGACGTCGCCGGCCGCGGCGATGTCCGTGACCGTCGCGATGCGCGCCATGACCGCGTGGCGGTCCTCCCGCAGCTTGCCCTTTTCGACCAGCTTGTCCACCGACCAGGCGATGGCCCCGCGGGCGCGCTCCAGGGCCGCTTGCGAGACATCGCTGAGCACGACCGCGATCCCGGACTGGGCGCATACCTGGGCGATGCCGCTGCCCATGAGGCCGGCCCCCACCACCAGTACCCTGTTGATCTCCATCTCGCTGCTCCTGTCGCCCACGCTTCACGGGCCTTTCTTCGGCGACGCTATGCCGGATTGCGGAACCCGTTCCCCCCTCGCGGGGGCCGGGGGGTGTCGATTCGGCGCTGCAATAAATTTGCCAGAAAAGGCGGGGAGGGGTTCATGGCTATTTAATGATTTTATATCAAGCAGATGAATTGCGAAACCGGGCTGGGCGGGCCTTGGCCGGGGCATGGGGCGGATTGTCGACAAACTTCTACAAAAGCGGGCGGTGCGGTTGGTAACTGTTGGGTATCCTATTCAAAACAGGCGGCAATATAGAATCATCTACATGTATGCCCGCATATTCATTCCCGATTCAGGGGATATCGTATTTCTTCATTTTCTGGTAGAGCCCGGTGCGGTGGATGCCCAGGATCCTGGAGGCCTCGGCCCGGTTGCTGCCGGAAAGATCGAGGGCCCTGACGATGGCCTGGCGTTCGGCCTCCTCCACCAGCGCCCTCAGGGAGGGCATCAGCCCGGGGGGGGATATCCCCGTCCGGCAGGTGCCGGGGCGCTCGAGGGGCAGGTCCCCCGGCTCGATCGCCTGGTTCCTGCAGACGATGAGGGCGCGCTCGGCCACGTTGCGCAGTTCGCGCACGTTGCCGGGCCAGCCGTAACGGCGCATCGCCTCCAGGGCGGCGTCCGAAACCCGCTGGATCTTGGGCCGTTCCCCTATGGAAAAATGTTCGAGGAAATGCAGGAAGAGAAGCTCGATGTCATGGCCGAGCTGCCGCAGGGGGGGCAGGTGGATGTTGAGGACGTTCAGGCGGTAGAAGAGGTCCAGGCGGAACGCCTTGCGGTCGATCAGGCCGCGCAGGTCGCGGTTGGTTGCGCTGATGACGCGGAAATCGACCGGGACCGGCCTTCGCGAGCCGATGCGCTCGACCTCCTTTTCCTCCAGGACCCGCATCAGCTTGACCTGCAGCGCCATGGGCATGTCGCCGATCTCGTCCAGGAAGATCGTTCCCCGGTGGGCCAGTTCGAACTTGCCCGGCTTGCCCTGGCGCCTGGCCCCTGTAAAGGCGCCGGCCTCGTACCCGAAGAGTTCGGCCTCGATCAGCTCGGAGGGGATCGCGGCGCAGTTGATGCGCACGAAATTCTGGGCGCGGCGGCGGCTGGCCTGGTGGATGGAATGGGCGAAGAGTTCCTTGCCGGTCCCGGACTCCCCCGTGATGATCACCGCGGCGTCGGTGGCGGCCGCCTGCCGGGCCAGGTCCTTGGCCGCGCGGATCGGCTCGGATTCGCCGACGATGCTGTCGAAGGAGTAGCGGCCGCCGTAGGCCTGGTCGAGGGCGTCGCGGTAATAGTCGATCTTGCCCTCCAGGGTTTCGATGCGGCCGTAAAGCTCCTTGAGCTTCTGGGGGCTCATGAACATGAGCTTGCCGGCCGCGCCGACCACGCGCCCCTCCCTGACCAGGGGAATCCGGGCGATCACGCGGTTGCTGCTCTTCAGGATCATGCTGCGGCCGATCTCCGCCTTGCCGGTTTCCAGGACGCGGGGCAGGCGCGTCCTGGGGCTGACCTCGCGGATATGCCTGCCGACGGCCTCCCTGACCGAGACCGGGTAGACCCCCTCGTTGGCGCTGCTCATGAAGCGCACGATGCCGTCGGCATCCACCAGGATCAGGCACTCGTAGGGATTGTCCAGAAGGGCGGACAGGAGGTCTTCGGGGATGTCGTCGATCATGGGGGAACTCGACTGTTTTCGTTCATGCCGGAAGTGTCGGCTTCACATCGTTGGACCACCAGGGACAGCAGGTTTTGCAGGCAAGTTTTCATTGCGGCGCGGTTGGCGTTGGAGGAGGTCAGGCCGGTGATCTGGCAGACGCATGAGCTTTCCTAAGCGGTTCTGCCAGTGGGTGGACACCCTCAACGAGTGGGTGGGGCGCTTCGTTGCCTGGGTCACGGCCCTGGTGGTGGCGGTGGTCTTCGTGGACGTGGTCATGCGCTACGCCTTCAGGACCAGCTTCGTCTTCACCCAGGAAGCCGAATGGCACCTCTTCGCCTTCATCTTCCTCATCGGGGCGGGTTACACCCTGCTCAAGGACGGCCATGTCCGGGTCGACATCATCTATCAGCGCCTCGGCCCCAGGGGCCAGGCCTGGATCAACCTGGTCGGCGTCCTTCTCTTCCTGATACCGGGCTGCTACCTGGTCATCGCGACTTCCCTCAAGTTCGTCTACTCCTCCTGGAGCGTCATGGAAGGCTCTCCGGACCCGGGGGGCATTCCCTACCGCTACCTCATCAAGGCCTGCATCCCGGTCGGGTTCACCCTCATCCTGCTCCAGGGAATTTCCATGGGCATCAAGAGCGTCTACACCCTCATCGGCAAACCGTTCCGGACCGGGAAGGAGTCCTGATGGAATACCTTCCCGGATGGATGTTCCTGGCCCTGACCATCCTGCTGATGGCCGGCTTCCCGGTGACGTTCACCCTCATGGGAACCGCCCTGATTTTCGGCCTCATCGGGTTCGGCTGGGGCTTCTTCAACCTCCTGCCCCTGCGCATCTGGGGGGTCATGACCAACGTGACCCTGCTGGCCGTGCCCCTGTTCGTCTTCATGGGGGTCATGCTGGAGCGATCCGGCCTGGCCGAGGAGCTCCTCGACACCATGGGCCTGCTCTTCGGACGGATCCGCGGCGGCCTGGCCGTCTCGGTGGTGGTGGTGGGCGCGCTGCTGGGGGCCTCCACCGGCATCGTCGGGGCCACGGTGGTCACCATGGGCCTGCTGGCCGTGCCGACCATGATCAAGCGCGGCTACCAGAAGGAGCTGGCCACCGGAACGGTGGCCGCATCGGGCACCCTGGGCCAGATCATCCCGCCGAGCATCGTCCTGGTCCTCATCGGGGACATCGTCGGCGTCCCCGTGGGCGACCTGTTCATGGGCGCCGTCCTGCCGGGCCTGCTGCTGGTGGTGCTCTACATCGTCTACATCATCTTTGCCGCCCTTCTCTGGCCCAAAATTGCGCCGGCCATACCGCGGGCGGAGCTCGACGCCCTGACCCCGAGGATCCTGTTCAAAAAAGTCTCCCGGGCCCTGTTTCCGCCCCTGTTCCTCATGGTGGCGGTGCTCGGCTCGATCTTTGCCGGGGTCGCCTCCCCCACCGAGGCGGCGGCGGTGGGGGCCGTGGGCGCCACCCTGCTGACCGTGGCCAACCGCAGGTTCAACCTCGCGATCCTGCGGGAGGTGATGCACTCCACGACCAAGCTGACCTGCATGGTCTTCATCATCCTGGTGGGCGCCGCCTCCTTCGGCCTGGTGTTCCGGGGGATGGGCGGCGACCAGCTGGTGCGCGAGTTTCTGGGCGCGATCGCCCACACCCACGGCAAGTGGTTCGTGCTGGCATTCGTCATGGGGCTGATCTTCGTCATCGGGTTCTTCCTCGACTTCATCGAGATCACCTTCATCCACGTCCCGGTGCTCGCCCCCATCATGATCGAGTTCGGCTTCGACCCCCTCTGGTTCTGCATCCTCATCGCCGTCAACCTGCAGACCTCGTTCATGACCCCGCCTTTCGGGTTCTCGCTCTTTTACCTCAAGGCGGTCACCCCGCCGGAGATCGGCACCGGCCACATCTACCGCGGGATCGTTCCCTTCGTCCTCGTCCAGCTCATCGGCCTGGTTATCGTGGTGTTTTTTCCCATCCTGGCCACGTGGCTGCCCAAGGTCGTTTTCGGCGGATGACCCCGCACTCACCCTCTACCCAAGGAAAGGAATCCTGTCATGATGAAGCGGCGTGAGTTTCTCAAGAAGACCGGGACGGCGGCCGCCGCGGCGGTTGCCTCCAGCGCCATCGCGGCCCCCGCGGTGATCGCGCAGAAAAAGTACAACTGGAAGATGGTCACCACCTGGACGCCGGGCCTGCCGGTGCTCCAGACGGGGTGCGAGCGCTTCGCCCAGCGGGTGAAGGAGGCCACGGACGGCAGGATCACGATCCAGGTGTTCGCCGGCGGCGAGCTGGTGCCGGCCCTGGGGGTTTTCGACGCGGTCTCCGAGGGCACGGTCGAGGTCGGCAGCGGCGCCGCCTACTACTGGGCCGGGAAGGCCCCGGCCGGGCAGTGGTTCTCGTCGGTGCCCTTCGGTTTCAACCCCCAGGGCATCAACTCGTGGTTTTACAGCGGGGGCGGCCTGCAGCTCTGGGAGGAGGTCTACGCGCCCTTCAACCTGGTGCCGCGCCCCCAGGGCAACACGGGCGTCCAGATGGGCGGCTGGTTCCGCAAGGAGATGAACACCATAGACGACTTCAAGGGCCTGAAGATGAGGATCCCGGGCCTCGGGGGCAAGGTCGTGGCCAAGGCCGGCGGCACCGTCGTGCTGCTGCCGGCCGGCGACATCTTCACCTCCCTCGAGCGCGGCGTGATCGACGCCACCGAGTGGGTCGGCCCCCTGCACGACCTGCGCATGGGCTTCTACAAGGCCGCCAAGTACTACTATTACCCCGGGTGGCACGAGCCGGGGACCTGCCTCGAGGTCATTTTCAACAAGAAGATCTACGATTCCCTGCCCAAGGACCTGCAGACCATCCTGGACGCCGTGGCCATGGAGACCAACCTGTGGAGCCTCAGCGAGTTCGAGGCCGGCAACGGCGCCGCGCTCCAGGAACTGATCACCCAGCACAAGGTCGACCTGCGGAGCTTCCCGGCCGACATGCTCGCCTCCCTGCGCACGATGGCCGAGGAAGTCCTCGAGGAGGAGGCCGGCAAGGACCCCCTGTCGCGCAAGGTACACGATGCCTTCAAGGCTTACAGGGCGAAGCTGGGCGTCTGGGGAACGGTTTCCGAAAGCGCCTACTGGAGCGTCCTGGCGGGCAAGTACTCCCTGAAGGGATAACCTCCCGCCCGGGTCGATGCACCCGGCGCGCATCCGGCCCCCGGCCTGTGCCGGGGGCTTTTCATTGATCCAGGAACGGACCCACCATCCCGGGGGCGAAGGGCAGACAGCTCGATCACCATCTCGCCGTTGGCGGCCTTGTTGAACGCATCGATGGAGGGCTTGATGACGTGCTCGGCCAAGGCGGGGCCGGCATAGGTCTGCATGCGCCAGCGGATGGCGGTCTTTTTCTGTGCCAGCACGTAAGGTGCGTTGACCGCGGTGGCGGCCACCGCCGCAGCCGCCCCGACTCCTGTCTTCTTTAGAAAATCGCGTCGTTTCATTGTGCCGGGCTCCTTTCCTTGGGTTTGGGTTGGGGTCTGACCTTGTGGCCGGGAACAGGTACAAGGCCTAACACTTTAACGGATCGAACGCAATATGCAACCTTTAAGATTTCAGGCGCCATGGACTACATCAGGGGAAAAACGGCTGTCAAGAATTATGTTCACCAATGGCGCTCCAGGTCCGCGGCCCGCCGCAGGCGCAAAAAAAGGAATTGACTCATGGATTGCGGCCAGTGTAACTTTTTCAATCAAACTAGAGGCCGCCCCCGGATGCCGACCCCGCCGCGAAGGCGGCGCCGATGCGCCCGGCGCCGGTTCGTCGGCCCGGCCCTGCCAACCGTGAGACCCGCAAGAGGGAACCGCCATGACCAAAGCGACGCGCCTTTTGGACCAGGAATTCACCCGGGAAACCTGTTATGACCTGCTGCCCGAATGGGAGGGGGAGGACATCCGCATCACCCGGCTGAGCGGCGGGATCACCAACAAGCTCTACCGCATCCGGTCGACGAAGGGCGACTACACCGTCCGGATCTACGGGGACAAGACCGACCTGTTCATCAACCGCGACGACGAGGCCGACACCATCCGCGAAATGTCCAGGCTGGGAGTCGCCTCCAACCTGGTCAGGTACCTTCCTGAGAAGGGGGTCACGATCGTCGAGTTCATCGACGACTCGGTCGTCCTGAGCAACCAGAGCTTTCTGGACGCGTCGCTGCACCCCAAAATCGTGGGGCCGATATGCAAAATCCACGCGAGCGGGCTGCGCCTGAAGAAGATCTTCAACCCGCTGGTGGAGACCATGAAAATGTCCTCGATCCTCAGGCGGCTGGACATCGACTACCCCGAGTTCGACATCCCCGGCACCATCCAGCGCCTCATCAAGCTGGCGAGCGTCCTCAACATTCCCGAAAGCGAGTACGTGCCCTGCCACAACGACCTGCTGGCCGACAACTTCATCCTGATCAACGAGGACGCCCGCGACCGGTACGACGCCCCCATGTACCTCATCGACTGGGAGTATGCCGGAATGGCGCCCCGCTATTACGACATCGCCGACATGTTCCAGGAGATCCTGGTACCCCGCGAGGCGGAAAAGAGCATCGTCGCCCACTACTGCCAGGGGGAGCGCTTCGAGCGCACGCTCTTTTTTGTCGACATGTTCAAGCCCTTTCCGGACATCTACTGGTTCCTCTGGAGCCTGATCCAGCTCAACGTGTCCAAGATCGCCTTCGACTACTACACCTACGGCAGGGTGAAATACGAAAACGCCCTTCAGAACCTGGCGTTTATCGGGGACGCCTACGGGGCGGCGGTCTGAACGCGGACCGGGGCCCGGCCCGGCGCAGAAGGCGGCGAGGGGCGACCGGCCGCGGGGTCGGTTTCGATAACGCCGAGGGCCCCTCGGGAGGACCCTTTTGGCGGGATTGTCAGTTTTCGGTTAGCCGGGAGAATTTTCTTGACAAGAGCGGCCGCTTCCTCTTATTTTGTCTTCCAGATGTCTATACATCTATAACCATAGACATTGAAAGCGGCGCGCGCGACAGCGGCGCCCAAGGCCGGAACGATGGAGACCCACAGCAGGCCACACGGGAGGCAATAGATGAATTTTCCTATCGATTTGAGCGCGTACAAACCCTTGCCGCTATCCCTGTCCCAGAGCGGGCTGAACGACGAACAGCTCGGCCAGCTGCGGACCAACATCCAGGTCGTCCGCGACAGCATCGTCTTCTTCACCGCCTACGCCAACACCAAGGGGCTGGGGGGGCACACGGGCGGGGCCTACGACATCGTGCCCGAACTCCTGATCGTGGACGGTTTCATGAAGGGCGGCGACGCGGTCCACCCCATCTATTTCGACGAGGCCGGTCACCGCGTCGCGATCCAGTACATGATGGCGGTTCTAAACGGCCACAAGCCGCCCGAGTCGCTCCTGCACTACCGCGAGTTCGGCAGCGGTCTTTACGGGCATCCCGAGCGCGATGACGCCGAGGGCGTTTTTTTCAGCTCCGGGCGCCTGGGCCACCTGTGGAGCTACGTCAACGGCGTGGCCACGGCCCACCCGGACAAGGTCGTGGTCATGTTCGGCAGCGACGGCTCCCAGCAGGAGGGCGGCGATGCCGAGGCCGCGCGCTACGCCGTGGCCCAGGGCCTCAACGTCAAGGTGCTCATCGACGACAACGACGTGACCATCGCCGGGCACCCCAGCGCCTACATGAAGGGCTTCTCGGTGGAGGAGACCCTCAAGGGCCACGGTCTCCGGGTCGACAGCGGCTGCGGGGAAAACCTGGCCGCCCTGTATGGCCGCATCCGCAGCGCCCTGTCCAGCCCCGGGCCGGCGGCCCTGATCAACAAGCGCAAGATGGCCGTCGGCATCCCCGGGATCGAGGGCTCCCCCAAGGGGCACGACGTCATCCCGGTGGATTTGGCCGTCGCCTACCTCAAGGAGAAGGGGCGCACGGCGGCGGTGGAGGCGCTGCTGTCCCCGGCCCCGTCCAAATCGACCCGCGCGTATCTCGGCAGCAGCGCGGAAAAGGCCAAGAACAGGGACAACTTCGGCAAGATCGTCTGCGAGATCCTCCAGCACCTGCCGGACCGCCGCTCGCGGGTCCTGGTGGTCGATTCCGACCTGGAGGGTTCCTGCGGCCTGCACCACATCCGCAAAGCCTTCCCCGAAGTCTATGTCAACGCCGGGATCACGGGGAACCATCGCCACGCCCCGGGTCGTCGACGCCGCCGGGGTCTGGGCCGGCGAGGTCGGCCGGATGGCCGGTGTCGACGTTCCGGTCAAGCCCCGCCAGGGTCAGATCCTGGTGGGCGAGCGCAGCCGGCCGGTGGCCCGGCGCAAGGTCATGGAGTTCGGCTACCTCATGGCCAAGTTCGGCGCCGGCGGCTACCGGCGCAAGGTCACGGCGCAGATGGAGGCTTTCGGCATCGCCTTCGTGTTCGAACCGACCCGCTCGGGCAATTTCCTCGTCGGCAGCAGCCGTCGTTTCGTGGGCCGCGACACCCGCTGCCACCCGCCGCTCCTGGCGGCCATGGCGGCCCGGGCGATGGACTTTTTCCCGGTTCTGCGCGGCATGCGCGTCATCCGCACCTACGCCGGCCTGCGGCCCTTCACCCCGGACCACTTCCCCATCGTGTCGGAAACGCCCGTGCCCGGCTTCTACGTCACCGCCGGCCACGAGGGGGACGGCATCGGGCTGTCGCTGATCACCGGACGGCTCATCAGCCAGATCATCGGCGGCGACCCGACCGATATCGACGTGACGCCCCTGAGGCTGGACCGGTTCGCCGAAACGGAAAACCAACGGGATTAAAAAGCCAAAAAGCAAGATGAACCCAACCCACCGACCCGCCCCTGCCGAGCGCTTTGAAATCTTCCTCGACGGCCGGCCCCTGCAGGCGCAGCCTGGCCAGACGATCGCCGAGGTCCTCCTGAGCGCGGGCGTGCGCACGTTCCGCTATTCGCGCAGGGGATCCCCCCGGGGGCCCTTCTGCACCATGGGCGTCTGTTTCGAATGCCGCATGACCGTCGATGGTCAACCCAACGTGCGCACCTGCATGACCCCGGCCGTCCCGGGGTGCCGGGTGGAGCGCCAGGCGGATGACGGCATGGGGGTGATCCCATGAGGCCGCTGGACCTGGTCATCGTCGGCGGCGGCCCGGCCGGCATGGCGGCGGCCGCCACCGCGGCCGCGGCAGGGGCCTCGGCGGCCCTCATCGACGACGGCGCCGAACCGGGCGGAAAGGTTCTCAAGCAGGGGCGCGCGGGAGGGGCCGTGCGCCACACCGACCCCATGGAGGCCCTCGTGGGCCGGCGGATGCGGCGCGAGTTCGACCGCAGCCGGGTCCGATTCCATCCCCGCAGCGAGGTCTGGGATGTGTCCGGGGACAACACGGTCGCCTTCGCCGCGACGGCCCCCGGCGGCCAGGGGCTGCAGACGGTGCGCGGCCGCCGGCTGATTCTGTGCACCGGGGCCCTGGAACGGGTGGTGCCCTTCGAGGGCTGGGACCTTCCGGGCGTCTTCGGCGTGGGAGGGCTCAACACGCTGGTCAAGCGCGGGGTGGTCCCGGGCAGGCACTTCGTCGTGGCCGGCTCCGGACCCCTCCTGCCCGTGCTGGCGCACAACCTGCTCAGAAGCGGCGCCCGTCTCGAGGCCCTGGTGAGCGCCGTGTCCGTGGCACAGGCGGCCGCCCGGGTGCCGATCCTGGCGGCCACCGTCGATCCTTTCAAGCTGGCGGCGGCGCTGCTCTATCTTTTCACCCTCCGCCGGCACCGGGTGCCGATCCTGTCCGCCGCGGCGGTCACCCGCGCCGAGGGCGCCGGCGGACTCTGCGCCCTGACGGTCCAGGACCTCGACCGGTCGTGGGCCCCGCTGCCGGGCAGGTGCCGCCCCATCCGGGCCGATGCCGCGGCGGTGGGCTACGGCCTGATTCCGGCCACCGAGCTCACCCGCCTGCGGGGCTGCGGACATGTCTTCGACACCCGCCGCGGCTACTGGCGCGTGGTCAGGAACCGCACCTGCGAAACCGATGCTGCCGGCGTGTTCGCCGCCGGGGACGGCGTGACGGTCAAGGGTTACGCCGCCGCGGCCCTGGAAGGGCGCACGGCCGCCGTCGAAGCCTGCGCCCAGCTGGGGCTCATCGACCGGCGCGACGCCGACCGGAGGCTCGAGCCCCTCGTGCGGCGCCTGGGCGCCGCCGCCCGCTTCGGCCGGGCGCTGGACGAGCTGTCCCGGCCCGGGCCGGGCCTGCTGGCAGCCGCCGGCGACGCCACGGTCGTATGCCGCTGCGAGGACGTCACCGTCGGCGACGTGCGCAGCTCGGTCGCCCGCGGCGCCCGCGACATCCACGAAATCAAGCGCACCACCCGCCTCGGCATGGGGCACTGCCAGGCGCGATTCTGCGGCCAGGCGGTCACCGAGCTGCTCCGGCACCTGACCGGCGTTGCGTCCGAGCCGCGGGCTTTCACGCCCCGGAGCCCGGCGCGGCCGGTGAGCTTCGGGGTCATGGCCGGCACCCCTGCCCCCGACATGGAGAACCCTGAATGAAACTTCGTCTGTTGAGCGCCGGCGACATCCGCGCGGCCCTGCCCATGGAGCGCGCGATCCAGATCATGCGCAGCGTGTTCGCCCAGCTGTCGGCCGGAAAGGCCGAGGTCCCCCTGAGGGGGCGGCTGCATTCCGACAAGGGGGTCACGCTCCTGATGCCCGCCTTTCTCCACGAGAGCCGGGAAATGGCGGTCAAGATCGTGTCCATCTACGGCGGCAATGCCGACCGGGGCCTGCCCACCGTGGCCGGGACCCTCCTGGTTCTCGACCCCGACACCGGGCTGCCCACCGCCTTCATGGAGGCCGACAGCCCGAGCTGGCCTGCTGGCAGGTGCTGGCCTGCGCCAACGTGCTCTGCCCGGTTCACGGCAAACACAGGGCCGACTGCTGGCTGGCCCCCAAGACCCGCTGCACCAACCGGGCGTTCGAGGATTTTTTCCAGAAGCTGGCCGACTGCCTGACATGCTCCTACTTCAAAGCGCGCGGCGAGTCCCACGTGAGGGGCTGGAACCACTTCCTTTCCGATCAGCTCAACCGGTACAACCTGGCGGCCCTCGAACGCATCTACCAGAAGGAGGAGAGCTTCGTCGAAATTCTGAACCGCACCCCCGACGGGCTCTTCACCACCGACCACGAATGGCGCATCACCTATTTCAACCCGGCCGCGGAAAAGATCACCGGGTTTTCGGCTTACGACGCCGTCGGCATGTACTGCCGCGACGTGTTCAAGAACTCCATCTGCGAGCACGACTGCGCCCTCAAACGGGCCGTGGCCGAGGGCCGCGACATCCACAACCGGGAGTACGAGATCACCAACATCGAGGGGCGCAGGATCCCCATCATCTGCTCCACCTCGGCCTTCCGGGATTCCTCCGGGCGGGTCACCGGCGGGCTGGAGATATTCAAGGACATCAGCGACATCCGGCGTCTGCAGGAGGAAATCGCCGCCCAGCGCAACAAGTACCGCAGGATCTTCGAGGGCAGCCACGACATGATCTACACCACCAACTGGCAGGGCGATATCATCGACATCAACCCGGCCGGGGTGGAGATGATGGGCTACCGCGACAAGCGCGAACTGCTCGAAAGCATCAACGCCCGCCAGCTCTACCGCAACCCGGACGACCGTCGGCGCTTCCTGGAGGCGATCACCGCGAAAGGCTACGTCAAGGACTTCGAGGTGGATTTCGCCCGCCGCGACGGAACCCCTTTGCGGGTGCTGATCTCCAGCCGCCTCTACGAGGACGAGGAAAGCGGCGGCATCGAGTACGAGGGGATCATCAAGGACATCACCCGGCGCAAGAAAAGCGAGGAGGTCATCAACCAGCGCAACCGGGAGCTGTCGATCCTCAACAGCGTCGCCGTGGCCCTGAACCTGACCATGGACCTGAACCACATCCTGGAAACCACCCTGGAAAAGGTGATCAAGGTCCTGCAGATCGATCGCGGCGGGCTCTTCCTCATCGACCGCGAACAGAAGAAGCCCCGGCTAAGGGCGCGTTTCGGCCTTCCCGAGGAGTCCCCCGCCGTCCCGGAGACGATTCTGCTGAAGGACCGGATGCTGATGGAGCACCTGGTGGAAAACGAAGCCTTCCTGACCCCGGAGCCGAGCTTTCCCCCCTTCAAGGCCGTCCTGCGCATCGGAAACGAGGGGGCCGAATGGGTGCTGACCTGTTTCCTGATCACGTTCAAGGGCCGCGCGGTGGGGTTTTTCGGCCTGGAGGTTCCCCCCGAGCGGGTGCTGAGCCAGCACGAGATCCACCTCCTGGGGTCCCTGGGCAACTTTCTGGGGGGCGCCACCGAAAACACCCGGATGATGCAGACCATCCGCCGCCACCGCCGGGAGCTGACGCGCCTCACCGAAAAGCTGTTCCAGAGCCAGGAGGACGAGCGCCGCCGCATCGCCCGGGAGCTGCACGACGAGGCGGGCCAGTCCCTGACGGCGGTGAAGCTGGCCCTCGAGAGGCTCGAGGAAAAGGTGGCCGCCGGGCATGGGGGCGTGCAGGAGGAAATCGCCGAGATCGGCAAGATGGTGCGGCGCACCTCGGCCGAAATCCGCCGCCTTTCCTACCACCTCCACCCGACCCTCCTGAGCGACCTCGGCCTGGAGCCGGCCCTGAACCTCTATTTCAAGGAAATCCGCACCCACTCCGGGCTGGAGATCGATTTCACCATGGTCGGGCTCACCTCGCGCCTGAATGTCGACCTGGAGACCGTTCTCTACCGCTTCAGCCAGGAGGCCCTCAACAACACCCTGAAGCACTCCGGGGCCGAAAAGTTCCGCCTGTCGATCATCAAGAGCTACCCCCGGATCATCTTCCTGGCCGAGGACGACGGGGTGGGGTTCGACGCCGAGATCATCGGCCGGGACAGGCGCAGCCTGGGCCTGATCGGCATGCGCGAGAGGGCCGCCCTCCTGGGGGGAAGCTTTCACCTCAGGAGCCGGCCCGGCAACGGCACCCGCATCCGGATCGAAATCCCCCTGCCGGAGGAGCCCGACGATGCCTAACCCCATCCGCATCCTGCTGGCCGAGGACCACACCATCGTGCGCCAGGGCCTGGCGCGCATGCTCAACGACCAGAGCGACATGAAAGTGGTCGGAGAAGCGACCAACGGCCGCGCGGCCGTCGAAAAGGCCCTCGAGCTGGAGCCGGACGTCGTCATCATGGACATCGCCATGCCCCAGATGAGCGGCATCGAGGCCGCCAAGCGCATCAAGAAGAAGCGGCCCGGGACCAAGATCGTGATCCTCTCCATGTACTCCCACGAGCACTACATCCACGACCTCCTGGAAACCGGCGTGTCGGGCTATCTCCTGAAGGAATCCAGCGGGCGCGACATCGTTCAGGCCATCCACGCGGCCATGAAGGACGAAACCAGCCTCAGCCCGTCGATCTCCAAGGTCCTGGTGGACACCTACCTCTCGCCCAAGCGGGGCTCCTCGAGGACCGAGCGCTACAACCAGCTCTCCAACCGCGAGCGGGAGGTCTTTCAGCTCATCGCCGAGGGCCACCCCACCCGCAAGATCGCCGACACGCTGTGCGTGAGCATCAGCACGGTGAAGTCCCACCGCGCGAAAATCATGGAAAAACTCGGCATCGACACACCGGTCAAACTCGTCCATTTCGCCATCCAGCTCGGCCTGGTCGATCCGGACGTCTGATGCGCCGCCCGCACCCCCCCACCCGCCCGGGGGCCCGCGGCAAAAAGGAGGCCCCTCATGGCCGGAAAACAGACCGTCACCGTCTTTGCACCCTACCCCTTCGCGGACGGCCAGAAGATCCGCATCGCCGAAGGCCCCCGCCGCGGCGACTGGGAGGTCGTCGCCGTCGACGACCGCAAGGTCACCCTGCGCTGCCCCGTCAGCCGGCGCGAGTTCACCTGGGACCGCTTCTGCTATTTCGTCGAGCAGCGCGAGGGCGAAACCTGGCCCCAGCTTTAGCCTTCCCGCCCAGCCGCGACGGCACGCGCCCAAGCGCCGGGAGCCGTCCAGGGGTCGCTTCTTCCCCGGGCGCCTGAAGGGGCCGGCGACCCCGCCCCCATGTCGAAAACCGCGCCGCCCCGGCCGAAACCCCGCAAAATCATCTCCCCTCCCTTCAAAAATCAACCTTTGGACGATATCCAAACCTGCGCCTTTTGTTTAAAGGTTCATCCACAAATCCATCTTACAGGGAATGAGCGGTGTTCACTTACTCAAGAAGGAGGCAACCATGTTCCAGCTAAGCACCCAACAGAAGGTTTGCGAGGTCGGGGGCGTCAAGTTCGGCGGCCAGCCCGGCGACTATCCCTGCGTGTGCGTCAGCTCCATCTTCCAGAAGGGCGACAAGGTGTTCAGCGGCAAGCGCAAGGAAGGTTTCGACGAGAAACGCGCCGAAGAACTCCTCAAAACCCAGGAGCGCATCAGCGAGCAGACCGGTGTCCCCGGCATGGCCGACATCGTTGCCAACACCGGAAAGGAATTCCAGACCTTCGTCGATTTCGTCGCCGAGAAGAGCTGCATGCCCTTCTGCATCGACGCCTGGGTCATGAAACCCAAAATCGAGGGGGCGGCCTACTGCGCCGAAAAGGGGCTCCTGGACCGCATGTTCTACAACAGCCTCACGGTGTGGGAGCAGGACCTGGAGACCGAAATCAAGGAAATCGCGGCCATCGGCGTCAAGCACGTGCTCCTGGTGGCCTTCGACCCGGCCGACCAGATGCCCAGCGGCCGGATCAGCGGCACCCAGAAACTGCTCGACGCCATCGAGAAGGTCGGCGCCAAGTTCGAGAGCATTTTCGTCGACTCCTCGGTCATGAACGGGCCGGCGACGGCCTTCTGCGGCATCGCCAACCGGATGATCAAGGAAAAGTGGGGCTTCCCCACGGCCAGCGCGCCCAGCAACGGCTCCTACATGGATCTCAAGCGGTTCAAGGACATGTGGGAATTCAAGGGCTGGTCCTCCACCGACGCGGCCCTCGAAGGCCTTTCGGCCTTCTTCTATCACGACATGATCTTTTCCGGCCCCATGGCCGGTGCCACCCGCATCCTGCCGGCCGTGGCGGAAGCCGCGGCGTTTTTGGCCACGGCGGTGTTCGCCGAAACCAAGAAGCTGCCCGCGTGCCCGACGCACCCGCTCTACAAGCTGTTCCCCGACTTCGTCGAACAGCTCAAAACCATGGTCTAAACGGTGCAGGCCGGTCGGCCGAACGCCTGAAAAGGAAATCAACCACCAGAAAGGAGTTTCAGCAATGGCAGAACTGACACCCAAAGAGCGCGTGATGCGGCTGTTTAAAAAAGAACCTGTGGATACGATGCCGTTTTTCAGCGGCATGGGGATGGTGGTCATGCCGGCCATCAGAAAGCTGGGGTACAAGTTTCCCAAAGTGCATTCCAATGCCGAGATGCTGGCCAGGTCCGCCGTGGAGTCCAGCAAGATGTTCGGCTTCGATTCGGTCGTGGTGCCCTATGACATGACCTGCGAATCCCAGGCGGTCGGCAACGCGATCAGCCTGTACGAGGATTCCATCGACATTCTCTACCCGACCATTCCGGAAAAGAAATGGAAAGGCTTCGAAGACGTCAATTTCCCGGACAACATCGTCGAGCTGGGGCGGATTCCGATGGTGTGCGAAGCGATCCGGATCGCCAAGAAGGAGGCGCCCGATCATGCCATCGGCAGTTGGGTCCTGGGGCCGTTCACCATGGCGGGACAGCTGCTGGAACTCGACATTCTGCTCAAAGGGGTGTTCAAGCAGAAAAAGCAGGTGGAAGAGACCCTGGACAAGATCACCGACATGATCATCAAGGTGGCCCGGGCCTACAAGGCGGCCGGGGCGGACTACATGACGCTGCGCGAGATGGCCACCGGCACGGACCTGCTGAGCCCCAGGACCTGGAAGACCATGATTCAGCCCCTTGTCAAAAGGATACTGGATTCCATTGAAGGCCCGAAGGTGCTGCACATCTGCGGCGCCACGGATCTGATCGTCGACCTGATGAACGAGTGCGGAGCGGACGCGCTGAGCTTCGACATCAAGAACAACCTGGTCGAGACCCGCAAGAAAGTCGGCAACGACGTGCTGGTGTTCGGTAACTTCGACGTCTTTGCGCTGCCCTGCAAGGAGGAGACCACGGCGGCGCAGGCGGTCGAGGGGATAAAGAAGAATGTCGGCAGCCAGGTGGATGCGGTCTGGCCCGGCTGCGACCTGTGGCCGGACATCAAGGAAGAGAACATGCGGGCGATGGTTCAGACAGCCCGCGAGTATGGCAAGAAGCCCACTCCCGCCGTGGGGCGTCTGTAGGCTGATCCGTGGTTGGGTGGCTGTCGGGGAAACTGATGCAGGCCTAAAACGTGAACGCGAAGGAGAGACGATCAATGGCAACAAAAGAAGAGCTTATCGAGCGGTTGAAGAACGGCGTGGTGGAGTACCAGGAAGAAGAGGTCAAGGAAGCCGCCCAGGGGTGGCTCGACGGCGGGTACGTGGCCCTCGAGGGGATCATGGACGGCCTGGCCGCCGGCATGGAGATCGTGGGCGACCTGTATGACCGCAACGAGTACTTCGTGCCCGAGGTGCTGATGTGCGCCGACGCCCTCTACGGCGGGCTGGCCATCCTGCGGCCCCACGTGCCCAAGCAGGAGGGCGGCCTGAACGCCCAGGTGGTCATCGGCAGCATCCAGGGCGACGTCCACGACATCGGCAAGAACCTGGTCAAGATGATGTTCGACGTGGCCGGGTGGGAAGTCCACGACCTCGGGCGCGACGTGCCCCTGGAAAACTTCGTCAAGGAGCAGCTGCGCACCGACTCCGAGGTCGTCGCCATGTCGGCCATGATGACCACCACCATGCTGGGCATGAAGAAGGTCATCGCCATGATCAAGGAGAAGAACCCCAACGTCGCCATCATGCTCGGCGGCGCGCCGGTGACCAAGGACGTGGCCAACCTCTTCGGCGCCGACGGGTATGCCGAGTCGGCCGGCAACGCGGTATCGGAAGGCATCAAGATGATCGGCCGCCTGCGCGAGATGCAGAAGAAGTAAGCGCCGGGCGTCAGCGGACAGGAGGCCCGGTGCGGCCCTCCGCGAAACGTCGCACCGGGCCGTCCTGTTTCACATTGGATTCCGCGCCGGCTGGAAAAGCGCCGCCGGCAGGGGACGGCGCACCGAGGGCGGTTGTGCCGATTTCAACTACGAGGAGGACGTTGGCGAATGAGTGAAGATAAGGTTATGGTGATCTTTCAGCCCTCCGGGCGGAGGGGGGAGGTCCCCAAGGGCGTCAATATCATCGAAGCGTCGCGGCTGCTCGGCGTGGACATCGAGGCGTTGTGCGGCGAGAAGAAGGTCTGCGGCAAGTGCGTCGTGCGCGTCGAGGAGGGCCACTTCGAGAAATACGGCATCACCTCCAGCATGTCCAACGTGAGCCCCTGGCAGGTGGAGGAAGAGAAGTTCATCAACCCCGAGCGCAAGTCCAAGGGCTTCCGCCTGGGCTGCATGGCCACCATCCAGGACGACATCCTGGTCTTCGTCCCGGAGGAGTCCCGGGCCGGCAAACAGGTCGTCAGCAAGGCCGCGCGCGACATCCCCATCGACCACAACCCGGCGGTGCGCCTCTACTACGTCGAAGTGGACCCGCCCACTTTCGAGGAGCCCACGGCCGACTTCGAGCGCGTCTGCCGCGGCCTGGAACGCGACTACGGCCTGCGCAACCTGACGGCCGATATTTTCGCCCTGCGCCAGCTGCCCACCGCCCTGCGCGACGGCAAGTGGGGGCTGACGGTCAGCGTATGGAACGACAGGGAGATCATCCGCTTCCGCCCCGGGAAGGCCACCCGCGCCTACGGCATGGCCATCGACGTCGGCACCACCACCGTGGCCGGGTATTTCTGTGACCTGACGACCATGGAGGTCATCGACACGGTGTCCATGATGAACCCCCAGTGCAAGTACGGGGAAGACGTCATGGCCCGCATCACCTTCCACATGACCACCCCCGACGGCCTCAAGCGCATGAGCGACGACATCATCGAGGGCCTCAACGACATCCTCGGCAAGGCCATCGAGGGCACCCACCCCCCCAAGAAAAAGAAGAAAAGGAAAAAGGGGGAGGAGGAGGGGCCCGTGGAATACGTCGAGGCGCCCGAGGAGGGCAAGACCTACCTGCGCCTGGGCCTCGAGGACGTCGAGGACATCACCATCGGCTTCAACACGGCCATGCACCACATCCTCCTGGGCCTCAACCCGGAGTTCGTCGGCATGGCCCCCTTCCCGCCGGTGATCCACCACAGCCTCGACATCAAGGCCCGCGACCTGGGCATCAAGATCAGCCCCTCGGCCTACATGTTCGTGCTTCCCATCGAGGCCGGCTTCGTCGGGGCGGACAACGTGGGCGTGCTCATCGCCGAGGAGCCTTACAAGCACGAGGAAAACCAGCTCATCATCGACATCGGCACCAACGGCGAGCTCGTCCTGGGCAACCGCCACAAGCTGATCTCCTCCTCCTGCGCCACGGGCCCGGCCCTCGAGGGGGCCCAGCTCTCCTACGGCATGCGGGCCGCGCCGGGGGCCATCGAGCGCATCGAGATCGACCCCCAGACCAGGGAGGTCGACTACAAGGTCATCGGCCGCGACGCCTGGCGCAGGTACTCCGAGCCCAAGGAGATGAAGGCCAAGGGGATCTGCGGCTCCGGCATCCTCGACGTGCTGGCCGAGCTTTACCGCGCGGGGGTCATCACCAAGAGCGGCGTGTTCAACAAGAAGGCCCTCAAGGACCACCCGCGCTTCCGGGTCAACCCGGACAACCGGCAGCCGGAGTTCGTTCTGGCCTGGGCCGAGGAGTCGAGCATCGAGCGGGACATCGTCATCTCCCAGAAGGACATCCGCCAGATCCAGCTGGCCAAGGGCGCCCTGTACGCCGGCTGCAAGCTCATGGTCAAGCGCATGGGTTTGGAGAAGGTCGACAAGGTCAAGATCGCCGGCGCCTTCGGCACCCACGTGGACCGCACCAAGGCCCTCATCATGGGGCTTTTCCCGGACTGCGAGATCGATATGATCCAGAGCGTGGGCAACGCCGCCGGCGACGGCTGCCGCGCGGCCCTGCTCAACGTCAAGAAGCGCGTGGAGGCCGACTGGTGCTCGCGCAACGTGGAGTACATCGAGCTGACCGTCGAAGCGAATTTCCAGCAGGAATTCATGGAAGCCATGCAGCTGCCCCACATGACCGACCCCTTCCCGCACCTGCGCGGGATCGTGGCCGACGAGATCCTGGACCAGTAGCCCGAAACCGGACGGCTGCGGGACGCGCCGGTAGGCCTCCGTCCTGCAGCCGCAAACCCGGCCCTTCCCCGCGGCGTCGGTACCGCCCCGCCCGGGACAGTGCGCCGGCCGCCCGTTCAAGGAGCACCGATCGTTGGAAGGCTCGCCCCCCGACATTGGAACCACGCCGCCGCCCGACATCCGCGTGCGCGTGGAGCCCGGCATCTGCGGCTTCGATTGCGTGGTGGAGGTCCGGCGCGTGGACAAGCGCACGGTCAAGGTGGCCGTCACCGGATCGCAGTGCCAGCAGATCCAACGCCTGTCCGGGGATCTGACCGAGATGAGCCTCAAGGAGCTGTTCACCCCCATGACCCGCAACCCCGTCTACACCTGCGCCGAGAAATCGGGCTGCCACCCCTCGTGCACGATCCCGGCGGCGGTGCTGAAGGCGGTCGAGGCGGCCCTGGGGATGGCTATCGCCAGGGACGTCCGCATCCGTTTCGACACGCCCCGGGGAGGTGACCGATGACACCCGAAAAGGTAGTCCCGTTCAGGACCAAGCCCGGTATTTCGGCGGACCTCACGCGGCGCCTGCTGGAAAAGGGCAGGCCCTACGGGCTGACCGCCGTCGTCCCCTTCGAGAGCGAAAAAATCGTGGTGGCCGAGTGGGTGCGCCTCAAGTGCCGTTACGGGTGCAGCCGCTTCGGCACCAACTGGTGCTGCCCGCCGGCCACCCCGCGGCCCGCCAAGGTGCGCACGATCCTGAAGGAATACTCCCTGGCCCTCCTGACGGTGGGGACCAAGTCCTGCGCGGACTTCTACCTCGACAACCAGCGCAAGCGCGCCCTGCAGGTCCGCTGCTGGAAAGGCACCCTCAGCCTGGAGCGGCTCCTCTTCCTGGAAGGCTACTACAAGGCCTTCAGCCTTGTGGGCGAATGCTGCGCCCTGTGCAGGAAATGCGCCTACCCGGAGGACTGCCGCTTCCCCCAGGAAAAGCGCCCGTCCATCGAGTCGCTTTCCATCGACGTGATCGGCACCCTGAAAAACATCGGCACCACCTCCCGGGTGGCGACCCATCCCAAAGACACGTTCAATTACTACGGGCTGATCCTGCTGCAGTGAGCGGCGGCGGGCCGGGGGCACTCTATTCTTGACTTTTAAGATAAAGATATGCCAGAATTCAGATTCAGGCTATATTTTTTTGTCAATCACATGAACCTGCCACATAATCTGACGGCGATTCAGATAACGGGAAAGGAGGTGACCGAGGGGCAGTCGTTCGATCAACGCAGTTGATGGAATAGTGAAGGCTCAGCCAACGAAAGGAGACGAAAAATGGCCAAACAGATGCTCATCGATGCCTACCGGGGAAAAAAGACGCCCAAACCCCCGTGGGTGCCCTACGCCGGGGTTCATTGCGCATTCATGATCAATGAACCCGCGGAGAACATGCTCAAGGACCCGGAACTTCTGGCGAAGGGAATCGTCTTTACCGCAAAGCGTTACAAGGCCGACGGCATTCCCCTGCTGTTCGACCTGTCCGTGGAAGCCAACGCGGTCGGATGCGAGCTGAAATGGTGGCCCGACAACGTGCCCTCGGTCACGACCCACCCCTGCTCCAAAATGACCCCGGCCGAGGCCGGCCTGAAGCTGCCCACCAAGGATTCCGGCCGCTGGCCCGTCATTTACGAAGCCGCCCGCATCGCCAAACCGCAGCTCGAGGAGCTGGACTGCTGCCTCATGGGCCTTTTCTGCGGCCCCCTGACCCTGGCATCGCACCTGGCCGGGGTGCGCATCTTCACCGACGTCTACAAGAACAAGGCCTTCGCCGCCGAAGTCTGCAAGTTCGCCGGCGAAATCGGCGCCCGGTCGGCCGAGTTCTACGCCGAGATGGGCTGCGACATCATCGCCAACGTCGACCCGGTCGCCTCCCAGATCCGGCCCGAAACCTTCCGCGAGTACGTGACCCCCAACAGCCAGGCCGCCAACAAGATCATCGCGGACGCCGGCAAGACGTCGTCCTTCTTCATCTGCGGCGACGCCACCAAGGTCATGGAGGAGGTCTGCAAGATCGGAACGGACGGGTTCGCCATCGACGAGCAGATGAACATGAACTTCATCCGCGACCTGGCCATGAAGTACGGCAAGGGTTTCGGCGGCAACCTGAAGCTGACCCTGGCCCTCAGCCTGGGACTGCTTTCCCCCAGAGAGGACGCGATCGTGAGCCTGGCCGCAGGAGGGCAGCACGGCTTCACCTTCGCGCCTGGGTGAGACATGCCCTACGATGTTCCGGTGGAACATATGGATCAGGCCATCGAAGCCAGGGACTGGTATGAGCAGTACTATGCCAAGTATCCGGACAAATGGTAAGCACCCTATGAAAGGAGGATTCGGATCATGGCAGACGAAAAGATCCACATCGACGTGTTGACCCTCGACAGCGTGCAGTGCGCGGCCTGCGGGTACATGATGGAATCCATCGCCGCCCTTCCCTCCGATGTCCAGAAGATGATCGATTACACCGAGTGGTCCATCAAGAACAAGGACGGCGTCGGGAAGTTTCTCGAACTGAAGGGGAAAGTCCTTCCGACCATCTGCATCGAACGCGACCTGGTGTTCGAAAGCATTATCCCCCAGTACGAGGAACTCATCGACGAGATGGCCAAGCGCGCCCCCTCACCCGCCATGCGCGACAGGATCATCTCCCTGCGCGACGTGGGGTTCGAGTTCGACAACATCCAGGAAAACCTGAAAAAAGCCGGCTCCGGGTACAGCACCCGGGTCGACTCCAAGGTCGGATAGCCCGCCGACAACCTCCGAACCGGGGCCCCGCGAGGGGCCCCGCCGGACGGCAGGTCGCGGGCGGGGCCAGAGATCGAAGACAGCGATTTCGATCACGACAGCGGTGAGGGCAACGACCCCGGAGGGGGAACCCCGGGTCTCCCTTTTCCCGAACGGTGCAAGGATTTCCTGTGACGCCCGGCATCTACGAAGCAGCGGAAGCGCTGCGCCGATTCGTGCTTTCCCACGGCCTGCCGCGAACCGACATGGCGCTGGTGGGCCTGCGCTGCCCCTACTGCGGAAAATCGGACCGCATCCGGCCGCTGGAACACCCCGGGGAGATTGCCGGCCGGTTGCCCGAGGGGGAGGATGGCCGCTACGGGGACCTGTACCGCCGCCTGGCGCCGCAGGCCGGCTGCCTGGGCGTGTGCAAGTTCTGCGACAACCCCGTGCGCCTGGAGGACGGTCAGGGCCCGGAGCCGCTGACGGAAATATTCTGAAGACTGGACGACGGAGGGTAAACGGCATGAAAGTCGAAGTACTCGGCCCCGGATGCAAACGCTGCGACCAGCTTCTCGACAACGCCAGGGCGGCGGTCGGGGAGTTCGAACCGTCGGCCGGCATCGAGGTCAAAAAGGTCAGCGACATCCACTATTTCACGAAGATGGGCGTCTTCATGACGCCGGGCCTGGTCATCGACGGCGAGGTGGTCTCCACCGGCAAGGTCCTGAGCGCCGGCGAGATCAAGGCCAAGATCAGGGAAAGGCTCTAGCCATGGCCGCGCAGACACGCGTATACCTCATCACCGGGTTTCTGGGAGCCGGCAAGACGACGTTTCTAAACCGCATCATCACCCGCTTTCCCAGGGACAGGAAGCTGACCCTGCTGGTCAACGAATTCGGCGAGATCGGGGTGGACGGCACCCTGGTCGAGGGCGACGACATCGACATGCTGGAGATCAGCAAGGGGTCCATCTTCTGCGTCTGCGTCAAGACCGACTTCATCAAGGGGCTATACGAACTCAGCACCACGGTCAAGCCGGACGTGCTCCTCATCGAGTCCACCGGGGTTGCAAACCCCTCGGACCTCAAAAAAGACCTCCAGCTGCCCATCTTCAACAACCGCTTCGACTTCAGGGAGCAGTTCTGCGTCATCGACGCCGCGCACTTCCTCGATGCCTACCAGGTCTACGGACCCGGGAGCTGTTCTACGATTTCTGGGACCGCAACGCCCGGGAGTACGGCGACCGCGAGGCCCTGGTCGACTCCAGGTACCGGCTGACCTGGGCCGAGGCCAAACGCCTCGTGGACGCCATGGCAGCCTCGTGGGTGGAGATGGGGATCGCCCGGGATTCCCGCATCATCATCCAGTCGCCCAACAGCGTCTATGGGTTCCTGGCGCGGATCGCCTGCGAGCGCGCCGGCTGCATCTCCCTGACCGTCTATCCCTACCTGCGGCAGCGGGAACTGGAGTACATGCTCGAGCGCACCGAGGCCACGGCCGTGGTCATCCCCCACGTCTACCGCAACTTCGACTACCTGGACATGTACCGCGGGCTGCAGCAGCGCTTCCCCCACCTGGCCCACTTCTTCCTTTTCGACGACCGGGTACCCGAGGGAGCCCCGCCGGGCACGCACTCCGTCACGGCCATGGCCCAGAAGCGCGCGAAAAGGCCCATCGATGAATCCGTGCTCGCGGCCAGGCGCCTGAGCGCCACCGGCGACGTGGCCCTGCTGACCACCACCTCCGGCACCACCGGCCTGCCCAAGCTGGTGGAGTGGCCCACCGCGCCCCGGGTCTGCACCTCCAAGGGCCGGGTCGACATCTGGAACCTGACCGCCAACGACATCACCATGGCCATCGCCCCCCACGCGGGCGGCGCCGCCGGGACCCTCACCTACTTCGCCGCCCCCCTGGCGGGGGCCAAGACCGTCATGCTCGAGGAGTTCTCCCCCGAAGACGCCCTGGCCCTGATCGAAAAGGAGCGCGCCACGGCCATCGGCGTCGTCCCCACCCACCTGGTGCGCATGCTGGAGTGCGACGCGTCCAAATACGACCTTACCTCCCTGCGCTTCATCCGCTCCGCCGGCGGGTACCTCTCGCCTCAGATCGCCGAGGAGGCCGAGAAGGCTTTCGGGGCCTCCATCACCAGCGACCTCGGCACCCAGGACATGGGCTCGGTGTCGGGCTGCCGGGTCGAGGACTCCAAGGACCTGCGCCGCCGCACGGTGGGGCGGATGCTGCCCGGGAACAAGGTGCGCCTGCTGGACAAGGACACCGGCAAGGAGGTGCCCGACGGCGAGCCCGGGGTGCTCTACTTCCGCGGCCCCCACGCGCCGGCCGGCTATTACCGCGACGCGGCGCTGACGGGCACGGTCTTCGACCCGGACGGCTGGACCACCACCGGAGACATCGTCAAATTCGACCAGGGGTGCCTATGGATCCTGGGACGGGCAAAGGACATGATCATCCGCGGCGGCCAGAACCTCTATCCGGCCGAGATCGAAGGCCTGCTCAACGACCACCCCAAGGTGGCCTCGGTGGCCGTCGTCGGCTACCCGGACCGCGAAATGGGTGAGCGGGCCTGCGCCTATGTCATCCCCAGGGCCGGGCAGACGTTTTCGTTCAAGGAAATGGTCGATTTTCTCAAGGGCAAGCAGCTGGCCATGTACAAACTGCCCGAGCGCCTGGAAATCGTGAGCGAGTTCCCGGCGGTCGGCGACTCGGGCAAGGTCAACAAGGAGGCGTTGAAGAAGGATATCGCGGAGAAGGTTAAATAGGGGGTTGGGCGGAGGTCAGAGGTCAGAGGTCAGAGGGCGGCGGGCGGACGACGTATCCATCCAAATCCAAATCGAAATCGCCATCGGCCCTTGGGTCGGAGGGCAGATGAGAAACTGAGATATGAGGTTTTAGGTTTTATGTGTTATGTTTTAAGCGTAGGATTTTTTAGCTGGATTTCTTTATTTGATAAATAAGGACGTTACAGTCGGCCTTCCGCCTTCGGTCTTCAGCCTGTAAACCTCAAGAGGTCATCAGCCTGAAAGGCTTGCAATGAAAACCGTACTCGTCATTTCCACCCTGGACACGAAGGGCGAGGAGACCCGCTATCTGCGGGACCGGATCGCGGGTCTCGGGCTGCTGCCGCAGGTCATGGATATTTCCATGCGCGGCGCAGGCGCCTCCTGGGCCGACATCGGCCCGGAACGCGTGGCCGCTGCCGGCGGCAGCAGTCTCGAGGAGATCCGCTCCTCGCGGGAGCGCGCCAGAATCACCGACATCACCATCGCCGGCGCCTCGGCCATCGCCCGCGACCTCCACGCCCGGGGTGCGATCGACGCCGTGGCGGCCATCGGGGGCTCCACCGGGTCCCTGATGGCCACCGAGGTCATGCGCGCGCTTCCCTTCGGCGTCCCCAAGCTCATGCTCTCCTCCACCGCCGCACTGCCGGGCCTTTCCACCCGCTACATCGGATCCGGCGACATCGTCCTGTTTCACTCGGTGATCGAGATTTCCGGCGTCACGAACCTGTTCAAAAACGTCGCCGACCGGGCGGCCGGAGCCGTGGCGGGCATGCTGGCCGACGACATCACCGCACCGCGTGCGGGCTCCGGCAGGGCCGTGGCCCTGACCATGCTCGGCCCCTGTGAGCAGTGCGCCCGCTCGGTGCGCGCGGCCCTGGAGCAGGCCGGTTTCCAGGTGACCGGGTTTTCCGCAGCCGGGGTCTGCGACCGGGCCATGGAAGAGATGGTCGCCGAGGGGTTTTTCGACGCGGTGGTGGACCTGGCGCCCGGAGGCGTGGGCGAGCACCTCTTCGGCTTCATGCGCGACGCCGGCCCCCGGCGGATGGAATCCGCCGGCCGGATGGGGCTGCCCCAGGTCATCTCCACCTGCAGCGTCAACCACATGACCCTCGAAAACTACAATGCCCGGCTCCTCGCGCACACCCTTGTCCCCGGCCCCCCGGCGCGCCTGGAGGTGCGGGCCTGGTACAACCCGAACCTGATCAGCCGCTGGTTCATCGTCCCCGGCATCGTCGGCCTGCTGACCCTGGTCGTCACCCTGCTCGTCACCGCCCTTTCCGTGGCCCGCGAACGCGAGCAGGGCACCTTCGACCAGCTCCTGGTGACGCCCTACCGCCCCTGGGAACTCCTCATCGGCAAGGCGCTCCCGGGGGTCATCATCGGCGCGGCCGAGGCGACCGTCATCATGCTGGTGGCGGTCTTCTGGTTCGAGGTGCCCTTCCTGGGCAACCTGTCGACATTTTACGCCGGCCTTTTCCTGTTTCTGCTCTCGGCCATCGGCGTCGGCCTGATGATCTCCTCGCTGGCCGTCACCCAGCAGCAGGGCCTGCTGGGCGCCTTTCTCTTCCTTGTTCCCGCCATCATCCTCTCGGGCTTCGCCACCCCGATCCTCAACATGCCGCCCCTGGTCCAGCACCTGACCCTGGTCAACCCCATGCGCTATTTCATGGTCATCGTGCGCGGGGTCTTCCTCGAGGGCACCCCCTTGGACCTTCTCCTGGACCAGCTCTGGCCCCTGGCCCTCATCGGCCTCGTGAACCTGTCGCTGGCGTCCTGGCTGTTCAGGCGGCGGATGTACTGAGGCGCCGGCGCCCGCACCGCCGGGGCCGCGCTTCAAAGGCATTGACCGCCCGTTGCGATTCTGGTATTGAGGCTCCAACGGTCGGGCTGAAGCCCGGCAGCCACCGGCAGCGCACGAGACCCCGAACCATGATTCCAGTGGGCATCAGGAAGATGCCCGGAGATCGTGGTTCTTTTTTTTGAGGCGGCAAGCGCACGATGCACATTTCGGAAGGCGTTCTCTCCGGGCCGGTGCTCGTCTCCGGCGGCGTGTTGGCCGCGGCGGGGACGGCCATCGGCCTGAAAGCCCTGGACTACGATCAGATCGCCCGCGTCGGCCTGCTTTCCGCGGCCTTTTTCGTGGCCTCCCTGATCCACGTGCCCGTTGGCCCGTCCAGCATCCACCTGATCATGAACGGCCTGGTGGGCCTGATCCTGGGATGGGCCGCCTTTCCAGCCATCCTGGTGGCGCTTCTGCTGCAGGCGGTCTTCTTCCAGTTCGGCGGCATCACCACCCTGGGGGTCAACACCCTCATCATGGCCCTGCCGGCGGTAGTCTGCGGCTATGTCTTCAGCCCCTGGGTCCCCAAAAAGGCCCCCTGGTCCCTGGCGGCCGCTTTCGGGTGCGGGTTCTGCGCCGTTTTTTTAGGCGCCCTGTGCGCGGCCGCGGCCCTGATGTTCAGCGAGGAAAATTTTCTCGAGGTGGCCTGGCTGGTGGTGCTTGCCCACCTGCCGGTGATGGTCATCGAGGGGCTCATGGCGGCTTTTTGCGTCGCGTTCCTCAAAAAAGTCCGGCCGGAGATGCTTTCCGGGCTCCGCAAGCCGGCACGGGCGGGCCATGCCTGACGGGGTCGACAGTCCGGGCCGCGCCGACCGGGCGGCAACGGGGGCCTCTTACGGTTTCATCCTGGCCGGGCTTCGGCGGGCCTGCCGCCGGAAAGGAGCACCCGACATGCGTCCCGCGATCGCCGTCTTCCTTCTGCCGCTGCTGATTCTCCTGCGGCCCGCGCCGGGCTTTCCCCACGGGGTCAACCTGTTTGCCTGGGTCGAAGGGGATACGGTCTTCGTCGAGAGCAAGTTCAGCGGGGGCCGCACGCCCAAGGGGGCGCGCATCGAGGTCTACGGCCCCCGGGGGGACAAGCTCCTGGAGGGCGTGACCGACGACCGGGGGGCGTTCCATTTCAAGCCGCCCCAGGCCACCGACCCCACCCTGGTGCTGCTGGCCGGCGCGGGGCATCGCGCCGAGTGGAAAGTCCCCCGCGAGGAGCTGGCCCATCTGAACCCGGCGCCGGCGCCCGGACCCGGGCCTCTCCCGGCGGCGCCCGACGCACGGCCCCGGACCGAAGCGCCGCCGGGAGAGGCTCCCTCCGCCGGGGTTTCCGCCGCCGAGATCGAATCCATCGTCGAGCGCGCGCTGGAAAGACAGCTCGCGCCCCTGCGCCGGCAACTGGCCCAAGAGCGCTCCGACGGCTACGGGTTCAGGGATGTCGCCGGCGGCCTCGGTTACATCCTGGGGCTGGTGGGCCTGGTTGCCTACCTGGGCCGGGGGCGCAGACAAGAGCGCCCCGGGACTCCGCACCCATGATCTCCGAACGCTTTGCCCTCGGCACCTCGACCGTCCATCGCCTCGACCCGCGCCTGAAGCTGATCGCGGCGAGCGCGTTCTCGATCCTGGTGGCCGTCGCCCGGCAGCCCGCCTGCCTGGTGCCGGCCCTGGCCATGGGGGTGCTCCTCGTTCTTGCCGCCCGCCTCGACCCGCTGGCGACGCTGAAAAGGTTGGGAGCCGTGGCCGGGTTCCTGATCCTGATCTGGGCGGTCGTCCCCGTCACCTCCGAGGGGGAGGCGGTTTTCCGCATCGGGCCGTTGGACGTCACCCGGCCGGGGGTCGCCCTGGCGGCCAGGATCTCCCTCAAATCGGTCGCCATCGTGCTGGCGATGACGGCCCTGGTGGCGACCGTCCCGCTGGCGACGCTGGGGCATGCCCTGCAGCGCCTGAAAGTGCCGCCCAAAATCGTCCACCTGCTGCTGATGACCTACCGCTACCTGTTCGTCATCGAGCAGGAGTACCAGCGCCTGGTGCGCGCCGCCCGGATCCGCGGTTTTGCACCGCGCACCGACGTGCACACCTACAGGACCTATGCCTATTTCGTCGGGGTGCTCTTCCTGCGAGCCGCCGAGCGGGCCGAGCGTGTGTCGGCCGCCATGAAATGCCGGGGCTTCGACGGCCGCTTTTTCAGCCTGGCGGAATTCCCGCCCCACGCGCGCAATACGGCCTTCGCCGCCCTGACCGCGGCCTGCCTGGCGCTTCTGGCCGCACTGGAATGGACCTGCCGGCATGCCTTCTGACCTTCCCCGGACAGCACCGCCCCCGCCGCCGGGAGAAGCCCCTGCCCCGGAGGCGTTCATCGACCTGCGCGGCGTCACCTATGCCTATGGGGGCCGGGCGCCGGTCCTCGACGGGCTCGATTTCACCCTGCGCCGCGGAGACCGCATCGGGCTGATCGCGCCCAACGGCAGCGGCAAGACCACCCTGTTTCACCTCATCCTGGGCCTGGTGAAGCCGGATCGGGGCACGATCCGCGCCTTCGGCCGGCCGGTGCGGGAGGAAAAGGACTTCCGCGAGGGTGGGGCGTCCAGCCCGGCTCCTTCACCCACACCACCGAGTTTTTCGGCCCGCTGCTGGGGGTGATGCGCGCCGAGAACCTCGACCACGCCATCGAGCTGGTCAACGCCACGGGCTACGGCCTGACCTCGGGCCTCGAAAGCCTGGACAAGCGCGAACAGGAGCACTGGAAGGCGCGCGTGCGGGCCGGCAACCTCTACATCAACCGCGGGACGACCGGCGCCATCACCCTGCGCCAGCCCTTCGGCGGCATGGGCAAGTCGGCCCTGGGCCCGGCGGTCAAGGCGGGCTCCCCCAACTACGTGGCCCAGTTCATGACCTATGCGGAAACAGGGCTTCCGCCCACAGGCGCGATCCAGAGGGAAACCGGCCTTCTGCGGCTGGCTCAGGATTGGCAGCGCAAGCTCGACTGGGGCGCCTTCGGCGCCCACGGCGACGACCTGGGGCGAACCGTGCGGGCCTTGAAAAGCTACCTCTTCCAGGCCGAAGCGGAGTTCCTGCGGGAAAAGGACTACTTCAACCTGCGCGGCCAGGACAACCTTTTCCGCTACCTGCCGGCAAGCCCCCTGGTGGTCCGCCTGCACCCCGCCGACAGCCTCTTCGACATCCTCGCCCGTATCGCCGCGGCGCGCGTGGCCGGATGCGATCTGGCGGTGAGCATCCCCGAGGGCATGGACACCCCCGCGCTGGAGTTTCTCCTGGGGATGGAGGGCAGGCGCCTCCTGGCGGGGGCGGCCGTGCGCCGCGAGAGCGACGGCGCCCTGGCCGCCGGGCTGGCCCGGATCGCGCGCATCCGCTGCGCGGCACCGGAGCGCGTGGCGGCCGGACTGCTGGAAGCTGCGGCCGCAGCCGGGTTCCACATCGCCCGGGAACCGGTCCTGATGGAGGGGCGCATCGAACTGCTCCACTATTTCCAGAACCAGAGCGTCTGCGACAACTACCACCGCTACGGGAATTTGGGGGAAAGGGCGATGGGTTGAGGGGGAAAGGATGCGGGGGGACCGTGCCGATCCGCTGCCGGGCGCCCGGCCGTTCTCAGGCGCTGCCGGCGGGCGCTGCCCCGCGTCTGCGGCTCAACATGCCCTCCGCCGCCCCCCAGAGCTGGGACAGGAGCATCCCCGCCAGCATGAGGGCGCAGCCGGCCAGCCCGCGGCGGCTGAGGGTTTCGCCGAGGAGCAGCCACCCGCCCAGGGCCGCGAAGACCGCCTCCAGGCTCAGCAGGATCGCGGCATGGGCCGGGTGGGCGTGCTGCTGGGCGACCACCTGGAGGGTGTAGGCGATGCCCACCGAGCAGACCCCCCCGTAGAGGATCGGCAGCGCGGCGCCGAGGACACCGGCCAGGGTGGTGACCTCGAAAAGGGCGGCGGTCGCCAGGCTCAGGGCCGAGCAGGCCGCATATTGGAAAAACGCCAGGCGCGAGGACGCGATCCTTGGCGACAGCCAGCCGATGAGAAGCACGTGAAGGGCCCAGAAGAAGGCGCCGATAACCTCCAGGAGATCGCCGAAAGCGATGTGCAGCTGCCCGCCGACGCTCAGGAGGTAGAGGCCGGCCGCGGCCAATACCGCCCCGATCCAGGTCCCCGCGCCGGGCCGCTGCCCCCACAGCAGCCCCAGAATCGGGACGATGACCACATACAGGCCGGTGATGAAGCCGGCGTTGGCGGCGGTGGTGTAAACAAGGCCGACCTGCTGGAAGGAGGCCCCTGCAAACAGCAGCAGCCCGGCTAAAAGACTCCCCAGCACCCCGGTTCTGCCGGAGATCGCCCCGACTGCCGACCGCGAGCGGGCGGCCAGGGGCAGCAGGACCAGTGCGCCCAGGGCAAAGCGGATGCCGTTGAAGGCGAAGGGCCCCACGAAATCCATGCCCACCCGCTGGGCGACGAAGGCGAAGCCCCAGATGGTGGCCGTCAGCAGCAGGAGGCCATCGGATTTGAGCATCAGGCGCTTCAATCGAAACCCTTCACCTCTTCGGCAGCGGCGAAACCGCCGGCACCCAAAAGGGCGTCCCGGCCCTGGGCCCCGCCCCGGGGGCGATCAGCGTTTCACCAGCAGCCTGGCACGCCCGTCGCCGTAGTTGAGGACCACGCCTTCCGGCGTGATGGCCTCTATCAGGTACTTCTGGTCCCCCACGCGGTCGCCCACCCGGTAGCGCCGCATGTTGATGAAGACCACCCGCCGCTCCGGGTTCTCGAAATACCCGTGCACGTTGATCGTCAGGTCGGACAGGGCTTCCTTGAGTTCCGCGGGCAGGTCCTGGACCAGGGGAATCCCGGCCAGATCGAGTGCCGGCTCGGCCGGCGGCGCCTCGGACGCCTCGGACGCCTCGGCGGGCCGCGGCTCCGGCGGCTCCGGAGGCGGCTCGGCCGGCGGCGCCTCCGGACGGGCCGCGACCTCCCCATCCCCTTCGGCCCCCGGGCCGGGCGCATCGTCCGGCGCCTGCGGCTCCGCGGGGGGAACGTCCCCCCGAGGCTCCCCCTCGGCAGCCGCCGGCTCCACCCGGGGCGGCGGCGCCGACAGGGGCGGAGGCAGGGGCCGGGGAATCCTTGCCTCCTGGGCCAGCGGACGCGCATCCTTGGGGGGCAGGCTCTCTTTTTCCGGGTGGTGCGATTCCGGCGCAGGGGGAGGCGCCGCCGTGCCGGCGGGCGGCGGCAGCTGCACGGCGATGGCGGGTGAATCCGTTTTCACGGCCTCGGCCGCCGGCGGCGCCGGAATTTCCGGCGGCGCTGCGGGCGCTGCCTGCTCCGCGGCGGCCTGGTGCGCCGCCGCGGTTTCGGGCGCCGCCGGGGGCCCTGCCGGCGGTCTATTTCTGCTTCTACCTCATGGGGATCCTCCTCATCGGCGGCGGGATCATGAGAATCTTCCGTTACTTCAGGAAATAGCGGCCTGATAATCGAGGTCGGCTCCTCAGCGGCGACGATCCCGATTTCGATTTGGATTTCGATTTGGGTGGGGTCGCGCTTCAGAACTTCCCCGTTCGCTCCCCTTCACCGCGGAACCGTTCCAGCTGCCCCTCGTAATAGGGACGGTTCTCCACCGCCGACGCCAGTGCCTGGCGGGCCGCGGCGACGGCCTCTTCGGTTCTGCCGTTGACGAAGTAGCTCTCGGCCAGGGTGTCCAGTACGTGGGGCGCGGGGTCGATCCCGGCCGCCCGGCCGGAAAGCTCGAGGGCGCGGACCGGGTCCCTCAGGCGCTCGTCTTCGCAGGTGGCGTAGAGCCAGGCCAGGTTGTTGAGCACCTGGGCGGAGTCCGGGTCCAGGGACAGGGAGGCCTCGTAGGCCTCGATGGCGGCGGCGTAATCGCCCCGGCTGTAGCGGAAGTCCCCCATGAGGCGGTGAAGCCCGGGGTCCCCGGGGTTCTCGGCGATCCGGCCGGCGATGACGCGCTCGAAGAAGTGGGCGCCCAGGCGGCGGCCCGCTTCCCCGTGGCTGACCTGGTAGCCGATGGCGGCCGCGCAGGCGATCCCCAGCAGGTAGACGGCGATGCTCTTGCGGATCTTGCGGTCGTGGCGGCGGATCCTGCGGCGGTCGGCTTCGCAGGCGCGCAGGAAATCGATGCGCTCCCGGAGCCCGAAGTGATGCCAGTTGGGTTTGTCGGCGGGCTGGCCGCTGGCCAGGGCGATCTTTTCCAGGGTGGTGACCAGGGGCCGGGCGGAACCGAGGAGGCTGAAGACGTAGGCATCGGCCTGGCGCTCGAAATTGCGCATGAAATATCAGAAGATGAAGCGGAAGTAGACCAGGAAGACGAGGATGAACAGCAGGCTGAAGGCCAACGAGGAAACCGTCGCCGCCTGGAGGCCGAAGGCGCCCATGGCGCGGGTGACCGGTTCGATGAAGAGGACCCCGTAAACCACCAGGTCGAGGGTGGCGTAGGAGAGCAGCATATAGCAGGCGAAGAAGAAGAGGTAAAAGAGGAGGTGCCTTTTTTTCACGTGGCCGATCTCGTGGGCGATGACGGCGTCGACCTCGTCCGCGTCGAGCACCTGCAGAAGGGCGCGGGTCACCAGGATGTAGCGGAACCGGTGCACCAGCCCCATGACGCCGGCCGTGATCATGCGGCCGCCGAAGATCGGCCAGTAGAGGATGTCGGCGCAGCGGACCCCCGCGCGGCCGCACAGGTGCCGGATGCGCGCGCGCGAAACCCCCTCCTCCAGGGGCGTGCAGCGCCAGAACTTCTGGATCATGACCGGGCCGAACACGGCCACCAGCACGAGAAAGAACAGGAAATAGAGGGCCTCGCCCGCGGTGGTGGACAGGATGCGCCGGGGAAGGTCGAAGGGCAGGGCGTAGATGAGATCGGAAACGCCCGACAGGATCAGCCAGGGAAGCAGCACCGGCACGGTGAAGGAGATGTTGGAGAGGACGTACGCGCGCCGCGGCAGGCCCCGGGCGTAGAGATGCCGGTAGGCCCCGTGGGCACAGGCCCAGACGATGGCCATGTAGCCCACGAAAACGAGAAGCAGCGCCACGGCCTCGAGCGTGGGCACCAGGGAGAAAAGGGCAACGCCCTCCAGGAACCGCGTCACGCCGAGCCCGTACATGTCCACCGCGAAAAGGGCGATCGCCAGGATGGAGTGGCGCCCGAGGGTCGCGTTGAAGCGGTGGTCCGAAGCCGCGGGGCTCAAAAGCGGCAGGCGGCGCTCCAGGCGCGAGAAGGCCGCGCGGGTGGCGGCGGCGAAGAGGCCGGCCAGGAGGAGAAACAGGATGAGGGCTTCCGCGGCCGGGAGGTAGGGCTCTTCCGGGGGCTGGTAGGTGGCGTAGATGAGCAGGACGACGATGAAGTGGATGAAGTTGCCGAACATGGCGGCTATCGGCCCCCGCCGCCGTCGGCTGCCGGCGCGGTGCGGGGGCCCCGGCTTTCGGCCCCGGACCCGAGGTAGCGCTCCTTCTCGCTGTAGATGCACCCGCAGTAAGGCTGGCGGTAGATCCCAAGCTCTTTAGAAACGTCGATCCCCTCCTTCCACCCGACCCGGAAATCCCGGTAAAGAAATGCCACCCCGGCCTCCCGGCCGACTGCCTCGCCGATCTCCCGGATGAGGTCGTGTTTCTGGAAGCGGCTGTAGAGGAGCGTGGAGGAATAAGCGTCGAACCGCCCGCGGCGGGCGATCATGGCCGCGGCGTGCAGGCGGTCGTGGTAGCACTGATGGCAGCGCGTCGACTCGCGGAAGGCCGCCCCGCGCAGGAACCCCTCCAGGTCGTACCCCTCCTGGTAGATGACCCGCAGCCCGATGCGGCCGGCGTAGTCGCGGAGGGCCTCCTGGCGCTTGAGGCACTCGGTGTAGGGGTGGATGTTGTGGCGGTAGAAGAACCCCATGACGTCGCAGCCGTCCGCGCGCAGGACGCGCACGGGGTGGATCGCGCAGGGCGCGCAGCAGGTGTGCAGCAGGACCTTCACCCTCTTTCCCCGAAAATGGCGGTGCCGATGCGCACCAGGGTCGCGCCCTCCTGGATGGCGGCCTCGAAGTCGCCGGTCATCCCCATGGAAAGCTCCTCCATGCCCACGCCGGGCAGGCCCTGGGCGCGGATCCCGGCGGCCAGCTCGCGCAGCCGCCTGAAACAGGGGCGCGCCCGCTCGGGGTCGTCGAAAAACGGGGCCATGGTCATCAGGCCGCGGATGCTGACGTGCTCCAGGCCGGAGGCCTCCCTCAGAAGCGCCGGAAGCTCTTCCGGCGCTGCCCCGGACTTCGAGCGCTCGCCGCTCACGTTGACCTGGACCAGGATCTGCTGGATCTTGGAGAGCCTGGCGGCCTGCCGGTCCAGCTCCACCGCCAGCCTGAGGGAGTCGACCGAGTGGATCAGGTCGAAAAGGCGCACGGCGTATCTGGCCTTGTTGGACTGCAGGTGGCCGATGAAATGCCAGGAGACCTTCCGGGGCTACGGCCTGATGAAAGAATACGACGTCGAGCGCTTCTACCGCGACCAGAAGCTCCTCGAGATCGGGGAGGGGACCTCGGAGATCCAGCGCATCGTCATCGCCCGCCACGTCGGAGCGTTATAAAAGGTTCAGGCTGAAGACGGAAGGCTGAAGATGCAAGGCTGCGGGAGCGCTTCGGGCCACCCGGCGCACACCCATGAGCCATCACCCATGACCCATGAGCCATCGACCATGAACCTTCAGCCTCGTCATGCTTCACCCTGCAGTCGCCATTTTCCTCTCGAGGTGGGTTTGCGCAGGGACTTTTCCAGCTGACGCAGGAAGGCCCTGCGCGGCATTTCCCGGGCGCCGAAGCGCACCAGGTGGGCGGTGGTGACCTGGCAGTCGATGAGGTCGAAGCCGTTTCCGGCCAGGTGCATGGCCAGGTGCGCGAAGGCGGCCTTGGACGCATCGCCGACACGGGCGAACATCGATTCGCCGAAAAAGCTGCCCCCCAGCGACACCCCGTAAAGCCCCCCGGCCAGGCGCCCCTCCTGCCAAGCTTCCACCGAGTGGGCATATCCCGCCGCGTGCAGCTCACGGTAGGCCGCCATCATCTCCCTGCCGATCCACGTCCCCTGGCCGGACTCGGTGCGCACCCGGGCGCACTCGCCGATCACCCGGTCGAAGGCCTCATCGGCGGTGACCCGGAAAATCCCCTTGCGCAGGGTTTTCTTCAGGGACCTGGACAGCCTGGTTTCCGACGGGTAGAGCACCAGGCGGGGGTCCGGCGACCACCACAGTATCGGCTCGCCTTCGGAGTACCAGGGGAAGATCCCCCGGCGGTAGGCCAGCAGCAGCCGGTCGAGGCTCAGGTCGCCGCCCACCGCCAGCAGCCCCTGGGGGGTCGCCATGTGGGGCGGGGGAAAGCGGAGGGCTTCCGACAGGAGAAATACCGGCATCCGGTTCGGTGCGCCCCTACCAGGCGAAGGTGAGCCGGGCTTTGTCGGCGCCGATGCGCACCTCGCCGCCCCTGGCCAGTTCCCCGAACAGAATCTGGTCGGACAGCTTGTCCTTGATCTCGGTCTGAATCAGGCGCGCCAGGGGCCGGGCCCCGAACTTGGGGTCGTGTCCGTGCCGGGCCAGCCAGGCACGGGCGTCTGGCGAGAGCACGAGCCGCACGCCCCTGGAGGCGAGCTGGCCGTTGAGTTCGGCCAGGAACTTGTCGACGATGCGCTCCATGATGGGAAGGTCGAGGGCGCGGAAGGTGACGATGGCATCGAGGCGGTTTCTGAACTCGGGGCTGAAAAAGCGTTCCACCGCCTTCTGGCCCTTGGATTCGGTGTCGCTGTCGGGGTTGCCGAAGCCGATGGTCTGGGCGCTCATTTCCCGGCTGCCGGCGTTGGAGGTCATGATGATGATCACATTGCGGAAATCGGCTTTTTTGCCGTTGTTGTCGGTGAGGGTCGAGTGGTCGAGGACCTGGAGCAGGATGTTGTACAGGTCGATGTGGGCCTTTTCGATTTCATCGAAGAGGAGCACGCAATGGGGGTGTTTGCGGACGCCGTCCGTGAGCAGCCCGCCCTGGTCGAAACCGATGTACCCCGGAGGGGCGCCGATCAACCGCGCCACGGCATGTTTTTCCATGTACTCGCTCATGTCGAAGCGCATGAAATGGATGTCCAGGTTGGCTGCTATCTGGAGCGCCACCTCGGTCTTGCCGACGCCGGTAGGCCCCGTGAACAGAAAGGAGCCGATGGGTTTTCCCGGCGTCCCCAGCCCGGCCCGCGAGCGCTTGATGGAGGTCACCAGGGCCTTCAGGGCGGAGTCCTGGCCGAACACCGCCCCTTTCAGGTTTTCCTCCAGATGCTCCAGCTTGGCCTTGTCGGAGGTCGAGACGCTCACCGTGGGGATCTTGGCGATCTTGGCCACGATTTTCTCGATGTCGGCCGGGTAGATCTTCTTGCGCCCGGGGGCGCCGGAAAGGCGCACGAAGGCGCCGGCCTCGTCGATCACGTCGATGGCCTTGTCCGGCAGAAAGCGGTCGTTGATGTACTTGGCCGAGAGGTCGCAGGCGGCCTTCAGGGCGGTGTCGGTGTACGTGATGCCGTGGTGCTCTTCGTAGCGCGAACGCAGTCCCCTGAGGATTTTCACGGACTCGTCCACGCCCGGCTCCGAGATCTCGATCTTTTCGAAGCGCCGCGCCAGGGCCCTGTCCTTCTCGAAATGGTTCTTGAATTCCTCGTAGGTGGAGGAGCCGATGCAGCGAAGATCCCCGGTCGCCAGGACCGGCTTCAGAATGTTGGAGGCGTCCATGGACCCGCTGCTCGTGGCTCCGGCCCCGACGATGGTGTGGATTTCGTCGATGAACAGGATGGCGTTCTTCTTCTTTTCGAGGGCGGCGATGACCCCCTTGAGGCGTTGCTCGAAATCGCCCCGGAACTTGGTGCCGGCCAGCATTCCCCCCAGGTCGAGGGCATAGATGCGCGTGTCCTTCAGCAGCGCCGGGACGTTTCCCTCCTGGATGCGGCTCGCCAGCCCCTCCGCCATGGCGGTTTTCCCGACCCCCGGGTCGCCGACGAAAACAGGGTTGTTCTTACGCCGGCGGCAAAGCACCTGCATGGTGCGCTCCATTTCAGCCTGGCGGCCGATGAGGGGGTCGAGCTTTCCCTCGGCGGCGCGTTCCACCAGGTCGACGGTGAACTCCTCGAGAAAGTCCTTCTTGTCTTTTTTGGTCTTGGCCGTCTTCGCAAAGCCGCCGCCGCCCTCCTGCAGCGGGGACTTGGGCAATTCATGGGAGATGTAGGTGAGCACGTCGAGGCGCGAAATGCCTTCCTGGGTCAGGAAATAGGCCGCGTGGGAGTCCTTCTCCAGGAAGATGGAGGCGATGATGTCCCCAACCGCCACCTCCTGCTTTTCAGCCGAGCGCGCATGGTTGACCGCGCGCTGGATGACGCGCTGGAAGCCGATGGTCTGCTGCAGGACATACTCCTTGTCTTCGGGGATTTTTTCCATCCGTTCCTCGAAGAAGGTTTCGATGGCCTGCTTGATGTTCGCCACGTTGCCCCCGCAGTTCTCGATGACCTCGATGCCGGTGGGGTCGTGCAGAATCGCGTACAGCACATGCTCGATGCTCACGTATTCGTGGCGTCGGCGTTGAGCTTCCTTGACGGAAAAGCCGAGGGTGGCGCTGAGTTCTTTACTGATCATGATTCATTCTCTTTCCATGATGCACTTGAGGGGATAGCCTTTGCGGCGCGCCAGGGCATGGACGGTTTCCACCTTGGTTTCGGCGACCTCGCGGGAGAAGGTGCCGCAAAGCCCGCTTCCCTTGCGGTGGACGTCGAGCATGATGCGGGTGGCGGTCGGCAACGGCTTGTGAAACACCGCCATCAGAACCTCCACCACGAATTCCATGGTGGTGTAGTCGTCGTTGAGCAGGATCACCCTGAAGAGGGGGGGATCGGTCACCTCGTCCCGGGCCTGGCCCGCGATTTCCTGCTCCAGCCCTGTTCGTTCCCCTGCCATGGCCCGCGCTCAAATGCGACGGCCGCCGGCCCGGCAACCGATGCGGCGGCACGAATCTTGTATGGATTTACCTTTAATTATAATCATAAAGGCCGGTATTTGTAAAGGGCGCCGGGCGGGGCTGTCCGCCTGCGGCGGGCTATTGCCCGCAGCACTTCTTGTATTTCTTTCCGCTGCCGCAGGGGCAGGGGGCGTTGCGGCCGATCTTATCGGTCTGGCGTCGAACCGGCGCCTTGCGTGACGGGGCCCCGCCGCCGCCCGAGAAAACGAGGTTCTGCTCCTTGGGCTGCCGGATCTCCTCGATGCGCTCAGGCTCCGATATCTGGATGCGGTAGAGGATACCCACGGTTTCCTCCCTTATCCGCGATATCAGGTCCTGGAACATCTCGAAGCCTTCCTTTTTGTAGACCAGCAGGGGATTCTGCTGTGCGTAGCCCCTCAGGCCGATCCCTTCCTTGAGGTGATCCATGGAAAGGAGGTGGTCTTTCCAGAGGCCGTCGACGGTCTGAAGCATGACGATCCGTTCCAGCTGGCGCATTTCCTGGGCGCCGATGCGGGCCTCTTTTTCGCCGTAGGCGGCCTGGGCGGCCTCGGCGACATACTGTGCCAGGCCTTCCGGGTTCAGACCGTCCAGCGTGTCCTTGTCCGGCAGCGGCAGCTTGAAGTTGAACTGCTTGAAGACCGCTTCCTGAAGGCCCTTGAAGTCCCATTCCTCGGGCAGGGCGCGTTCGTCCGCGAAACCGGCCCCGATGCCCTCCGTCAACTCGGCGATCCACTCCCCGATGGTCTCGTGCTGGTCCTGGCCGCGCAGGATTTCCCGCCGCTGGCCGTAAATGACCTCGCGCTGCTGGTTCATGACGTCGTCGTATTCGAGAAGCTGCTTGCGGATCTCGAAGTTGCGGGCCTCCACCTTCGACTGCGCGTTCTCGATGGCGCGGCTGATCATGTTGTGCTCGATGGGCTCGCCCTCCTGCATGCCGAGCTTTTCCATGATGCCGGTGATCCGCTCCCCGCCGAAGATTCTCAGCAGGTCGTCCTCCAGTGCCAGGTAGAAGCGCGAGGAGCCGGGGTCGCCCTGGCGCCCGGAGCGGCCCCGGAGCTGATTGTCGATGCGCCGGCTCTCATGGCGCTCGGTACCCAGGATGTGCAGCCCCCCCAGGGCCGTGACGCCTTCCCCAAGGACGATGTCGGTTCCGCGGCCGGCCATGTTGGTGGAAATCGTCACGGAGTCTCTCTGCCCGGCCATGGCGATGATTTCGGCCTCTTTTTCGTGGTTCTTGGCGTTGAGGACTTCGTGCCGGATCCCGCGCTTCTTCAGCTTGGCGCTCAGGTCTTCGGAAATGTCGATGGATACGGTTCCCACCAGGACCGGCTGGCCCCTGCGGTTCAGTTCGATGATTTCGTCGATGACCGCGTTGAACTTCTCGCGGCGGGTCTTGTAGATCACGTCCGGGTGATCGAGTCGGATCATCTTCTTGTTGGGCGGGATGACCATCACGTCCAGGTCGTAGATTTTCTTGAACTCGGCCGCCTCCGTGTCGGCCGTTCCGGTCATGCCGGCCAGTTTGGCGTACATGCGGAAATAGTTCTGGAAGGTGATCGTGGCCAGGGTCTGGTTTTCGTTTTCGATGCGGACATTTTCCTTGGCTTCCAGGGCCTGGTGCAGCCCCTCGCTGTACCGGCGCCCGGGCATGAGACGGCCCGTGAACTCGTCGACGATGATCACCTCGCCGTCCTTGACGATATAGTCCACGTCGCGTTTGAAAAGGGTGTGCGCCTTGAGGGCCTGGTTGATGTGGTGCAGGACCTCGATGTGCCGGGGGTCGTACAGGTTGTCGACCCCCATAAGGGATTCGGCGCGGGCGACCCCCTCTTCGGTCAGGGCGGCGCGTGCCGCACCTCGACCTGGTGTTCGGAACCCATGCCCTGGGCCGTCTTCCGGCCCTGGTGCGCCGGATCGAAGCCGAGGGCTGCCGCCTGGTGGACGTGGGGCCGGCCGGAGGCATCCAACACCCGGCGGGGTGCCCCGAACCCCTGCCGCGCGGCCCGAAAGTCTCGCGCTTCGTCACCATCATGCAGGGCTGTGACAACTTCTGCACCTACTGCGTGGTGCCCCATGTGCGCGGCCGGGAAGTCAGCCGGACGCCGGAGGCGATCCTCGAGGAGGTCCGCCGACTGGTCGCTGCCGGCGTGCGCGAGGTCACCCTCCTGGGACAGAACGTCAACAGCTACGGGCTGAAGGAGGGGCTGTGCAGCTTCGCCGATCTGCTGGGCCGCATCGACGCCGTCCCCGGTTTAGAGCGCCTGCGTTTCACCACCTCCCATCCCAAGGATCTCTCGGACGCCCTGGTGCGGGCTTTCGGCGACCTGGAGCGGCTGTGCCATCACATCCACCTGCCGGTCCAGTCAGGATCCAACCGCGTCCTGGAGCGCATGAACCGCAGGTACACCCGGGAAGTCTATCTGCAGCGGGTGGCGCGCCTGCGCGCCGTGCGTCCCGACATCGCCATCACATCGGATATCATCGTCGGCTTTCCGGGCGAGGAGCCGGCCGACTTCCAGGACACCCTGGCGCTGGTGCGCGAGGTCGAATTCGACGGCCTCTTCGCCTTCAAGTATTCCGACCGGCCCAGCGCCCCGGCCTCGCGCTTCGGGGACAAGGTGCCCGAGGCGCTCAAACAGCGGCGGCTGCAAACCCTGCTGGCGCTGCAGGAGGAATCCACCCTGCGTAAAAACCAGGCACTGGTCGGCAGCCTCCAGAAGGTTCTGGTGGAGGGGGCCGGCAGGCGGATCCCGGGGCTCTCCCCGGGCGCGCCCGTTTCAGGCCTCCCGGCGCGCGGCGAAGGACAGCGCCAGTGGACCGGGCGCACCTCCGGCTTCAAGATCGTCCACTTCTGCGGCCCGGAAGAGCCCGCCGGCGGGACCTTTACAAACGCCGTGGATGCGGGTATGGTGATCGATGTCCAGATCGAGAGGGCGTATGCGCACTCCCTGCGGGGGACGCCGGCGCGGCCCGCAATTCCTCCCCGGGGGGCCGCACAAGGAGAGAGCCAGTCATGATGCACAAGGTCAACGTGGCGGGTCTGACCATGGACCCGACATCCAACATGCCCATCATCGTCCTGAAAACGGAAGGGGACGAGCGGGCCATCCCCATCTGGATCGGGCTGCTGGAGGCCACCTCGATCGCCTCGGCGCTCCAGAACATCAAGTTCGACCGGCCCATGACCCACGACCTCTTCAAGAACTTCGCCGACCTGCTCGACATCCGCATCACGCGGGTCGAGGTGGTCGACATCCGCGACAACACCTTCTACGCCCGCATCTTCTGCACCTCGGCGGCGGACGATTTCTCGATGGACGCGCGCCCGAGCGACGCCATCGCCCTTGCGCTGCGCTTCAGCGCACCCATCTACGTCGCCGAACAGGTCATCGAGAAGTCGAAGAACACGCCCCCGTCCCCCGAGGCGCTGGATGAAAGCGAAGAGGGCAGGAAATGGGCCGAATACCTCGAGGGCCTTCCCGACGAGGATTTCGGCAAGTACAAGATCTGATGCGGGGCGGGGGTGACGCGCTGCCCGCCGGCCGGGAACCTCATGGGTGCGCGTCCTTGAGAAACAGCCGGTGGTATTCGGTTTCGCTCAAGTGGGTCTTCAGCAGCCGGTTGACCAGGTCGAACACTTCCCCCAGCTCCGCGTCGCTCATCCGCCCCACCAGATGGCCCATGAGGGTGTCGTCGGAAAATTTCTGCAGGTAGTAGACGACGGTCCGCTCGTCGGTCCGGCGGTCGGCGCCGAATCCCACCAGGCCGTCGTAGGTTTCGACAAAGTCGTGGCTGTGGATGGCCATCGGGTTCCTTTCCGCGTCCTTACCGGAGGGCCCCGGGGGACGGAAACGCGCTAGATGTCCGGCAGATCCTCCCAGGCCCTCCTGGCCAGGCGCACCGGGTCGAGGATGGTGATGTAGCGGTTTTCGAGATGGACGAGGCCTTCCTGCTGCATCTGCATGAACTGCTTGTTGACGCTTTCGCGGGCGGCACCCACCATGGAGGCCAGGTCCCTCTGGGTGACCTGAACGCCGATGCGCAGCTTGTCCTTTTCGCGGATGCCGAAAATCCTGGCCAGATCGATGATCTTTTTGGCCAGCCGCGACCTCAGGTCCAGGAAATGCGCGTCGGCCAGGGATGCGTCCGTTTCCCGCAGGCGCCGCGCGAGGACCTCCAGGACATGCAGCGCGGCGTCGAAACGCGTGCGCAGAAACTCCAAAAACGCCTCGCGCTGCAGGCACAGAATTTCCGTTTTCCCGATGGCCTCCGCGGATGCCGAGCGAGGCTTGCCGTCGATGAGCGACAGCTCGCCCAGGATCTCGCCGGCGGAGAGGATGGCCAGGATCACCTCGTCCCCCTGGGGGGAGGGGATGGAAACCTTGACGCGCCCCCTGGCGATGAGGTAGAGGCTGCCGCCGTCGTCTCCCATGTGAAAGATGATCTGCCCGCCGGTGTAGCTTCTGCGGGTCATGGACGCCTCCAGGCGCCTCAGATCGCCCTCCGGCATATCGGAGAAAAGCCGGCCCTTTTTCAACCACGCGTCCAGGGACATCACCGCACCCCTATTTTTTGAAGCGAAGTGACCTGATTCACACCTCGGAGGTGACCCGGTTCATAGACAGCGGGGATCCGACCGTATATGATCCTTAGCACATAATCCGAAAATGATGAAATTGATTTGTGCGGCTGAATGGAAGGCCGTCTGAACCTCGTGTTGTCCCCCGGCGATGCCGGGTGGGTCGGCGAGGGGGAAAGCCGCCTCGGCCCCTATGCCGGCCTTGGCCAGGCCATCGACACGCTGCCGGCCGAGAACGGCTGCGACCTGTTGCTGGCCAGGCGTCTTTCGAAGCCGGAAGCGCTCGGCATCGGAAAGGAGATCGCCCAACGGGTCTCCGAGCTCTTCGGGTTGCTGTGGCCGATTTACGATGCGGCCGCCACCCCTTTCACCTGAAGCCCGGCGAGGTGGCCAGGCGCGGGCAGGCCCGAAGGCGACACCGGGGGCGGGCGGTACGGCAGTCAAAAAAAATGTTGACATGCGCGGGATTTTAAATTAACGTAGCAGACCCCAATAAACATCGGCCGGGAACAACGGCGTTCCGGGCAGGGTTTTTTGGGTGGTCGGACAAGGGCGTCCCTCTCGAAGCATCGAGGCGGGCGTCTTTTTTTTACCCGAGCTGCCGCATGGGACAGGGTCGTTCCGGGCGCGTGTCTCGGGGGTCGGACAAGGGCGTCCTTCCCGCATGACGGGTCGGGCGTTTTTTTTTAGCGACGCTGAATTTTCGGGGCAAACGCTAGGGCGACTGACATGACACCTGGATTCAAACCGCGGATCACCCTGTTTCACTGCATCAACACCTTCGGCGAGGCGGACGTCATCCCCCTGGCCGGAGGGGAGGCCTTCGAGCCCTCGTTCGTCAAGCTGCCGTGCTCGAGCATGGTCAAGGACGTGTTCCTCCTGAAGGCGTTTGAGGCCGGGGCCGACGCGGTGCTGGTCCTGGCCTGTCCCGAGGGGGCCTGCCGTTACGTCGAGGGCAACCTGAGGGCCAGGAAGCGCGTGCAGTTCGTGAAGGACCTGCTGGACCAGATCGGCCTCGACGGCCGCCGGCTCTCCCTGGTCAACGCGGCCCACGGCGACACCGAGGCCGCCGAGGAGGCGCTCCGGGAACTGCTGCAGGCCCTGGGCGACCTGGGTCCCAACCCGGCCGGTCCGGCGGCCTGAGGGCACCGGAGCGGGATCCGGTGCCGATTTCGATAGCGATTTCGATTTGGATTTGGAGCAGCGCCTGGGGAAAGTTTCCGGGTTGACGGCATCGGCACTCAACCCAACACCCACCATCGCGGTTTAATGGAAGAGGCCCCCACGGGTCTCCAATGGAGTAGAAGAATGATCGTCGGTGCACAAAAACCCATTTCGGAAATCAGGGAGATCGTGGCGCCCTACCGCAAGGTCCTCGTCCTGGGCTGCGGCACGTGCGTCAAGACCTGCTTTGCCGGCGGCGAGGACGAGACGGCGCTGCTGGCCTCCGCCCTGCGCCTGGCCTTCAGGAAAGAGGGCCGGCGCATCGAGATCGAGGAGTTGACCGTCGAGCGCCAGTGCGAGGACGAGTTCATCCAGGAAAGCGCGGAGGCGGTCTCGCGCAACGAGTCGGTCCTTTCCCTGGCCTGCGGCGCTGGGGTCCAGGCCCTGGCGCGCCGGTTCAAGACCACCCCGGTCCTTCCCGGGGTCGACACGACCTTCATGGGCGTGCTGGAACGGCCGGGGCTCTTCACCGAGGAGTGCTCGGGCTGCGGCAGCTGCCAGCTGGCGGTGTTCGGCGGGGTCTGCCCCTACACGCGCTGCGCCAAGAAACTGCAGAACGGGCCCTGCGGGGGGTCGCGCAACGGCAAGTGCGAGGTCAGCCCCGAGACCGACTGCGCCTGGCACCTGATCATCGAGCGCCTGTCGGCCCTGGGCCAGATCGGCAACCTGAGAACCTACATCCCGCCCAAGAACTGGTCCACCAGCCTTGCTTCCGGGCCCAGGAAACTCATCCGGGAGGATCATGTGATATGACAACCCAATCCATCAGCAGGCTGCAGCGCGTTTTGTCCTCGGGCGCCTTCGCCGTGACCGCCGAGTGCGGGCCGCCGCGGGGCAGCGACGCCGGGACGATCCGCAGGAAGGGCGAACTCCTGCGGGACTACGTGGACGCGGTCAACGTGACCGACAACCAGACCGCCATCGTGCGCATGTCGAGCATCGCCGCGTCGGCCCACCTGGCCGGCATGGGGCTGGAGCCGGTCATGCAGATGGTCACCCGGGACCGCAACCGGATCGCCCTGCAGTCCGACATCATGGGGGCCTATTCCCTCGGGATCCGCAACATCCTGTGCCTCACCGGTGACCACCAGAGCTTCGGCAGCCAGCCGGACGCGATGAACGTCTTCGACATCGACTCCATGAACCTGGTCGACGCCGTGCGCACCATGCGCGCGGAGGGCCGCGACATGAGCGGCTTCGAACTCAACGAGGCGCCGCGGATGTTCATCGGCGCGGCGGCCAACCCCTTCGCCGACCCCTTCGAGTACCGCGTCATCCGTCTGGCCAAGAAGATCGACGCCGGCGCCGACTTCATCCAGACCCAGTGCGTCTACAACATGGAGCGCTTCAAGGCCTGGATGAAGATGGCCCGCGAGGAGGGCCTGACGGAAAAGGTCCACATCCTGGCCGGCGTGACGCCCCTCAAGTCCCCGGGCATGGCGCGCTACATGAGCCGGCGCGTGGCCGGGATGGACGTGCCCGAGGATCTGATCCGGCGCATGGCCGGCGTTCCCAAGGAACGCGCCCCGCAGGAAGGCGTCAGGATCTGCCTGGAGACCATCCAGGAGTTGCGAGGGATCGAGGGCGTCCACGGGATCCACATCATGGCCATCGAGTGGGAGGAGATCGTGGGCGAGATCGTCACCGCCGCCGGCCTCGCGCCGCGGCAATAGCCCGCCCGCGGCCGGCGGCGGCGCCGGCCGCAATCGTCACGGCGCTCGGAGAACAGCATGCCCAAAAAGTACCACATAACGGTCGAGGCGACGCCTCCCCGGTTTCACCCGGTCGGTAAATACGCGACGGTGGAGTTTCTGGCCGCGGCCGACATCGGGCTCGGCCCCCTGCCGCGCAACCCCTTTACCGAGGGAAAATGCAGCTTCAAGATACTGGAATACGCCTGCTCCGGATTGCCGGTGATCGCCTCCCCGGTGGGCACCAACACGGTTTTCGTCAAAGAGGGTGAAACCGGGTTTCTCGCCCGGGACGAGGCCCAGTGGCGCGATCGCCTCGTTCGACTCATCGGCGACCGCAGGCTGCGCCAGGCCATGGGCCGGGCGGGGAGGCGGCATGCGGCAGGCTTCGACGTGTCCGTCGTCGGCCGACAGCTTTTCGAGACCCTTTCCCAAGCCCTGGTGCAGCCGGAAAGGGCGTGATACGGGAGGAACCCATGCCCAACCGATTCAGCAGCTGGCTGAGGAAAAAGTTCCTAGGCAGCGAAAACAACCTGGTTTCGGTGAACGATCCTTTCCTTGTCATCAAAAACGTTCTGGGCGGCGTGCGGGTGGGCGGCATCATTGACGCCGGTGCCAGCAAGGGACGCATTTCCCGGATTTTCCGGCGTCACTTTCCCGCGGCGGAGGTGTATGCCTTCGAACCCAACCCCATTTACCGCCGCACGCTGGAGGATCACGCCGCGCATGATCCGCACTTTCATCCTGTTTATTCGGCGTTGTCGGACCGGCAAAGCGGGGTCGAGCTGCTGGTCACCCGGTCTCCGGGCAATACCTCCCTGCTGGTCCCGGACCGCAACCTGCGGGAAATCGATCCCCAGGGATCGCAGATTCAGCAGCGGGTGGCGGTGGAGGCCGTGACCATCGACCAGTGGGCCCAAGGGGCCAAGGCCGGTATCCAGATTTTGAAGCTGGACATCCAGGGCGCGGAGTTGAAGGCACTGCGAGGGGCGGCAAGGCTCTTGCGCCAGACGCTTTGTGCGGTGTATACGGAGGTACTGTTCAACAGCCTCTACCAGGGAGGCGCCCTGTTCAGCGAGATCGACCTTTATCTCAGAGAGCAGGGCTTTTCGCTGCACGACATCTACAAGCCGAAATATCATGTCGACCGGCGCATCATGTGGGCCAACGCCCTCTACGTCGATCCCGAAAAAGTGACCCGCCCCGGCTGATGTTTTCCGGCGGCACACCGTGATCATGTCGCTTTTGAAAAATGCCTTCTATACCCTGTGCGCCGACGCCCACCGCCGGGACGCCTTGGCGCGCCTGCGGGAACTGGAAAAGCGGCTGGTGTCCCCCCGGGCGCGCTTCGCCGTGCCCTTCGCCTTTCGTGGAAAGGGGTTTTTCAAGACCATCGCGCCTCGCCAGAACGGGGACGAGATCGAGTCGCTTTACGCGGCGGTGCTCGAACTCGCCCCGCGCCGGGTGCTGGAAATCGGCACCGCCCGGGGAGGCAGCCTGTATCTCTGGACCCAGGCGGCCACCGGCGACGCCACCCTGGTCAGCGTCGATCTGCCCGGCGGCGAGTTCGGCGGCGCCTATCCTCCCTGCCGGGAGCCTTTTTACCAGGCCTTTGCGCGCCCCGGCCAGACCCTGCGCCTCCTGCGCCTGGATTCGCACCTGGCGCAGACGCTGGCGCAGGTGCGGCAGGCCTTCGGCGGCCAGGGCGTCGACTTTGCCTTTATCGACGGCGACCACACCTACGAAGGCGTGAAGGCCGATTTCCTCGACTACGGCCCGCTGGTGCGACCCGGGGGGCTGATCGCCTTTCATGACATCCTGCCCCGCTCCGACCTGCCGGACATCCAGGTCGACCGCTTCTGGAACGAGATCCGCGGACGCTGCGACACCCGGGAGTTCATCGGCCGGGAGGGGTCCGGAAGACGCGTCGGCATCGGGCTGCTGCGCGTGGGGGCGAATGATTTCGCGTCCCGCGACATCCCTTGACACGAATCCCCTCTCGGTGGAGGATGAAGATGAAATCGGCACCCATGGCCGTCTGCGGCCTGGTCTGGGCCCTGCTGCTTCCCGGGGTCTGCTGGCCCCAAACCGTATCGCTGCCCATCCGCATCGACACCCCCCTTCTCGGCGCGCTGGTCGTCGCTTCGTCGTTTCCGGGCCCGGGGCGCAGCGCGCGGGTGCTCGATGAAGCCGGGGGGTGCCGCCGGGTGACCCTGTCGGACCCGGCCTTCAGCGAGGAAAACGGCCGGATCCGCCTGGAGGTGCGCGTCGCGGTGCACGCCGGGGTGAGCGTGGGAAGCGGATGCGCGCTCGAGGTGGACTGGGAGGGGTACCTGGTGCTGTTCCAGGACCCGCGCATCGACCCCCAGGGCTGGCGCCTCCATTTTCAGACCCGGGATTCGGCCCTCCAGACCCTCGACCGGAAGCCGGCGCGCCTGGCCGGCCTGATCTGGGACCTGATCAAGACGCAAGCCTACGACTACCTCGACCGGATTTCCATCGACCTGTCGCTTCCGGTGGGGGAACTGGCGGCCTTCATCCAGCCCCTCATCGCACCGGACGAAAAGAAACGGCTGCGCCGGGTGGTGGACGACCTGCGCCTCGGGGCGGTCACGGTGGAACGCCGGTCCATCGTCGTCCCGATTCTTCTCGACCTGGCGGGGGGAGGCGACGGCGCCGGTTACCCGGGCGCCGGCGAGCCGCTGCCGGGGATGGCGGCGGAGCGCCTGCTGGAAATCTGGGAGCCCTGGGACGAATTCCTGGTGTCGATGATCGCCACCCTGGCCTCCAGGCCGCTGACCGAGGCGGATCGGCAGGTGCTCTTCGAAGTTCTGCTGGATACCCGTCACGGCCTGGTGGCGGCCCTCGAGGCGCCGCAGACCCGCAAGGACTTCGTCCGCGCCCAGTTTGTCGATGCCTGGCACCGGCTCTCCCCGGTGTTCAGGACCCACCTGGTCGACGGGTCGGCCCGCAGCCTCCTGGGGTACCTGGCATTTTTTTCGGCCTCCGACGCCCTGGCGGCCCTGGACGGCGTCGGCCCCACCCTGGGCATCGAGATCAGCCGCGAAGGGCTGCTGCGCCTGGTGCGCCTGCTGGACGAAGGCCGAACGACGGCGCTCGACTACCGCCCCGAGGTCAACCCGTCTCTCAGGCAGGCCCTTGGGGTCGGTCCGCCGCCGGAGGTCGCCGGGGAAGGCGGCGCGGCTCGGGCGCCATCCGGCTACGGGCTTCTCCTGGGGCGCATTTCCGGCGCCGTCCTGCCGTCGGCCTGGGCCGCCGAGGCCAAGCTGCCGCGGACGCGCGAGCAGCTCGAGCCCTGGCTCCCGCTGCCGGATCGACGCGACAGCTACCTCGCGCGGGTAAGGGAACTGGTGGACGGATCCATGCGGCGGGCTTTCGCGGCCAGCCCACTGAACGCGCACTTCGAGCCTTTGTGCCTGCGGGTCGCGCCGGCGGTCGCATGGCAGGAAAGCTGCCTGCGCCAGTTCGAGGTCAAGGGGGAGCGGGTGGATTTCCTGCGTTCCTACAACGGCACCTCGGTGGGCGTCATGCAGATCAACGAGCGCGTCTGGCGGGGGGTCTACGACCGGGACGCGCTGCGTTGGAACATCGCCTACAACGCCCGCGCCGGGTGCGAGATCCTTGCCCTCTACCTGCACCGCTTCCTCTTGCCGCGGGCCGCCCGCGAGTCCCGCGACCTCCCCCTGGACGAGGAGCTGACGGCGCGGACCCTGCACGCCATGTACAACGGCGGGCCCGGGGAGTTCGGCCGCTTCCTCGGGCGGCACCGGCAGCAGAGCTATTACCTCAGCGACCGCCTGTTCCACGAAAAATACCAGTGGGTGGCGGCCGGCCGGTGGGATTACCTGAGCCGCTGCTGGGGCGAGTAGGGGGCCCTGGGGGCGCATGCCCGGCCGGCGTTTAGGGGTTTTCCGGCTCGGAGGTGTAAAGCCCCCTGAGGTTTTCCGCGATGAAACGTTCGATGCGCTCCAGGTTCCTCTGGTGGGCGAAGCCGAGGTGGCCTCCTCCGGGCATGGCCAGCAGGCGCTGCACGGTCGCGCGGGCCCGGCCCCACTTGTGGGCGCGGTACTCGGTGTCCAGGTTCACCAGCTCGTCGGTCTTTTCCGCGTAGCGTCGCTTCAGCCGGCCCATGCCCCACTTGCGGAGCCAGATCCCCGCCAGAACCAGGACGGCCGCCGCCGCCGTTGCCGGGACCGCCAGGAGGGCGGCGTTGACCTGGCCGGAGAAAAGAGCGCCGAGCAGGGGCTGGGGCGGAAAGCCGAAGAGTGCCGCGGTGCACAGGTCGGCCCCGAGAAAGGCGGCCAGGGCCAGGGCCGCGGCGATCTTGAGCGTTCTGGAAAGCAGCCGGCGGCCCGCATGGCTGAAGGCCGCCATGGCCTCCACCACCAGCTTCAGCTCGTTGACCTGTTTGTCGACATTGTGCAGGATGTGGCTGATCCGCAGCCCGGGCGTGCCCAGGATCTTTTCCTTGAGCTGGTTGCGCTCGTCCACCCACACCTCCAGGCGTTTGGTCTGGCGCGTGACGTCCGGGGAAAAGGTCAGGAAGATGCGCGGGATGTCCTTGCGCCCCGTCATCTGGGACAGGTTCCAGCAGAGGGTGCCGTAGGACCGGACGAGGTCGCCCGGGTTGTCGCACTCGTCGATGCGGCTCATGACATAGACGATGCGGTCCTCGCCGGTCGTCTGGGGGAGGGTGTTGCGGATCGTGGAGTAGGTTTCCTTGATGGTGCCGGCCTTGTGGGGGTCGAACATCAGCACGATGAGATCGGCGAGCTTGGCCAGTTCCCCGACGACCCCGTGAAAATCGTACCCGCGCCCCTTCTCGGTCACCGAGTCCACCATGCCGGGGCTGTCGATGATGGCCAGGTTCGCGAGCAGGGGCGAATCGACCTGCTTCATGAGAAAATGGGAGATGAACTGCTCGCCGTAGTCCTTCAGGGCGCCGAAGGGCAAGGCGTCGTCGTTGACCAGGCTGGCCCCCGGCAGCAGGCCCTCCCTCTGCCCGGCCTGGGGCGCGGTGATGACGGTGAAGGAGTCGTCGGTCGGCGCCTTGAGATCGTGGAAATCCCGGTCCTCGATGTCCGGGCGGATGACCAGGCGGACCACCCGGTCATCGGCCAGGGCATCCCGGTAGGCGCCCGCCGGGTGGCGGAAAAAGGTCAGGGTCACGCGGTCCTCGCCGGGTGCCAGGGCCGCGCGGACGCTCAGGCCGACATTCTGGCCCTGGCCGGCCGGGACCCGGTAGCGCCACCACCCCGACGGGAGGGGGTCGAAGCCGAAACCCTCCAGGCAGTCGCTGGAAATCTCCTGGGAAAAGCCCTGAAAGACCAGCCATGCCCGGCAGCGGGTCAGCAGGATCCGCCGGTTGACCGGGATCCCGGGGTGGAGGTTGGCGGCCAGCAGGGCGTCGTAGCGGCTGCCGAGGGCGGCCCAGTCCGCCTTGGCGCGCAGCATGGCCCCGCGGCCGTTGGCGGCGAGGAAGAGCAGGTCCCGGGCGCGGACCTCGGCCCTGGGGAAAAAGCGGCGCACGCGGCTTTTCTCCGCCGGCGCCAGGTAGAGCAGGGGCGCTTCCAGGTGGGCGGCCTTGGGAGGGGTGAAAAGCCGCAGGCAGAGTGTCACCGCGCGGTGATCGTCCGGTTCGGGCAGGGGCGGGAAAAGGGCGAACTGCGATCCGTCCCCCCCCGGCAGGCTCTTCCCGGCGCCAAGGCAGCGCCGGCCCGCCGTCAGCATCGCCCGGAAAGGGGCCTGGGCGCGCACCAGCAGGCAGTGCCCCGGCGGCACCATGACCTCCCGCCGCAGGTCTCGGGGATGGTGCCAGGCCACGACCCGGGGGGAGGCGTCCAGCGGGTTGAGGCCGCGGCAGAATTCGACCGGGTCGCGCCGCAGGTCGGCCGCCAGGCGATGGACGTCGACCCCGGCGAGGTCGCCCTGCCCCTTGAAGGCGCGCCAGACCGCCAGGGCTTCGGCGCGGAAGCGCTGCTCCAGGACACGGCCCGGGATCGCCGCGGCCCGCGCCCCCGGCAGGGGGGCCGGCTGCATGTCGGCGGGGTCCTCGCTCAGGCAAAGGACCGCGGCCGGGGCCAGCGCCAGGGAGCGGGAGTCGCCGTGAACCCGGGGCCGGATCTCCTCGCCGCTGAGCAGGTCGTGGAGGACCGGTTTTTCAGGGGGGGCGTCCGCGGCGCGCCAGCGGGCGGTCACCGGTTGTTCGTCGCTCAGGTTGACCACCACCAGCAGCCGCCGCCCCGAGGGCCGGTGGCGGCGCAGCAGCACGAGGAAATGCCCCTCAGCGGACTGGAGAAACGACATCTCGACCCGGTCGTGGAAGGCCGGGTGCTCCTTCAGCAGGCGGTTGAGCCGCGAGATGGCAACCACCTGGTTGGGTACCGCCCCCCAGTTGAGGCTCGCGGCCTCGTGAACGTTGATCTTTTCGGTGGCCAGCCACTCGACGCCGTTGGCGAAACCGAACCCGCCGTTGACCGAACCGAGGGCGCACAGGGCTGTGCGCAGGCGCGCCCAGGCGCTCGAGCGCGCCGCCAGGCGGTTGTTGTCATGGGTTTCGGCATAGTGGACCATGACCCCTTCCCGGCGCGAGATATCCAGGGCCTGGGGCAGGTAGCCCTCGATCTGCCCGCGGTCGTAGCTCTGGAAAAGCTCCGAGTAGGCCCAGTTGAAGCCGGCTATGTTCAGCAGCTCGCGGGTGACCGCCAGGGGCCCCCCCAGGCCTTCCAGGAGGAAAATGGTTTCCGGGTACTGCTCCCGGACCACGGCGATGATGTAGGTCCAGGCCTTCACCGGGATCATGTACCCTGCGTCGCAGCGGAAGCCGTCCACCCCGCGCCGGCACCAGGTGAGGAAGACATCCGCCATGTGGGTCCACAGGTCCTTCCTGGAATAGTCCAGGCGCGTCAGGTCGGCCCAGGTCACCCCCCAGGCGCCGGGGGAATGGATGCGGCCGCGGTCGTCGCGGACGAGCCACTCGGGGTGGGTTTCATGGAGGTCGGCGGCCCACCCCGTGTGGTTGATGGCGATGTCGATGAGGACCTTGGCGTTGCGCGCGTGGACCGCGTCGAGAAGTTCGACGAACTGTTCCAGGGGGGTGGCGGTCGGGTCGAACTCGGCCAGGGCCGGGTCGACGGCGGTGAAACTGAGGGCCGCGTAGGGGCTTCCGAAACGCCCCATGCGGGCGTAGATCGTCGGCGTGGGGTGGATCGGCAGGAGCTGGATCACGGTGCAGCCGAGATCGCCGACGATGAAGTCGAGCTCGGAGGAAAGGCTGCGGAACGTGCCGGAAGGGGGAATGACGGTGTAGCCCTCGCGGTCCAGCCCCTGGACCTGTTCGTTGGCGGAAGGGTCCGGGAACCCCCCCGGCCGCTTGTTGGGGCCGAACTGGCGCACGAAGGCGTTGTAGATCGTGTTGGCGCAGCAGGTGTCGGCCGGCTCGATGTTGATGGCGGTGTTGGGGCCGTCGGGCCAGACCGGGTCCGGCGACCCCTGGGGCAGGAAGTAGGCCTTGGCCTCGAAATGCCCCACCTCGACCAGGGCCAGGCGGGTCTCGAAGGCCCCCTCGTCGACCTGGCGCATGGGCAGGTCGAACCAGTCCCGGGCCAGGCGGGGGGTGCCCTCCTCGATCTCGGCGACGATCTCCCGGCGAACCTCGAGGGCCCGGCCGAGGTTGGTGCGCAGCCAGGCCTCTCCGCGCAGGGGAGATGCCAGCGTCAGGCTGAAGGTCAGCACATCCCCCTGGAAGCGGAGCATGCGGTCCCCGGGGGGCGGCGTCTGTGTGGGCGCGGCAGGGTGGTTCATGGGCTTCTTTTCGGTCTGGGGTCGTGTTCGGTTGCGGTCGGGCTTTTCTTTAGCTCACTTTAGGCCGTTTAGTCACTTCATTTCATTTCGAGCCAGCAGGCCACCTGGTGCTCGGTGGCCACCGTCACCATGGGGGGCCGCAGGCGCCGGCAGGGATCGAAGGCGTGGGGGCAGCGGGGGTGGAAGGCGCAGCCCGGGGGCGGGGCCGCGGGGTCGGCCACCTCGCCGCTCAGGGGCGGGGCCGGGCAGGGACGGCCGGGGTCGGGCGCCGGCACGGATGCCAGAAGGGCGTGGGAGTACGGGTGGCGCGCGCCGCGGTCGAAACCCGCGGCCGGCGCCTGCTCCACGACAGTCCCCAGGTACATGACGGCGACGCGGTCGCAGATGTGGCCCACAACGCCCAGGTCGTGGGAGATGAGCACGTAGGAGAGGCCGAAGCGCTCCTTGAGATCCAGCATCAGGTTGAGCACCTGGGCCCTGACGGACACGTCCAGGGCGCTCACCGGCTCGTCGGCCACGATCAGGTCCGGCCGGACGCACAGGGCCCGGGCGATGCCGATGCGCTGGCGCTGGCCGCCCGAGAACCGGTGCGGATGCCGGTCGGCATCCCCGGCTTCCAGGCCGACGGCCGCCAGCAGCGCGGACGCCGCCGCGCGGCGCTCGGCCCGGCCGGCGCCCGCCGCCGCGAGGGGCTCGGTCACGATGTCGCCGACCCGCATGCGCGGGTCCAAACTGGAGTGGGGGTCCTGGAAGATCATCTGCAGGCGCCGTCTGAAAGGCAGCATCTGCCTGCGCGACAGGCGGGTGATGTCGCGCCCGCCCAGGACGATGCGCCCGGCGGTGGGGTCGGCCAGGCGCAGGATCAGCCTCCCCAGGGTGGTCTTGCCGCACCCGGACTCCCCCACCAGGCCGAAGGTCTCGCCCCGGCGCACCTCGAAGGAGACGCCGTCCACCGCCCGCACCACCCCCCGCCGCCGCTCGAACAGCCCCCCGGCGGCAAAGTGCTTCACCAGCCCTTCCACAGCGAGCAGCGGGGCGCGGTCGGTGTGGTCTTCTATGCTGGGCGATGGTGAAGTCGCTTTCAATGGTCGGCCTTAGATGTTCGAATCTCTTCTCGCACCCGGCAGGTGGGCCGGGTACTGACGATTACGACAACGATTACGACAACGACAACGACGACCAAGACGACAACGACGACAACGACGGCGACGGCGCAATCGGTCTCGACCCGGTTCGGCGAGCGCGAAAACTCAGCGCTTCCTGCGTTCGGGGTATTCCCTCAGCCAGCAGCGCGCCGGATGCCCGGGCGCCGTGTCCTCCAGCGGGGGGCATTCCTTGCGGCAGAGGGAAAATGCGTGAGGGCATCTGCCGGCGAACCGGCAGCCGGCAATCGCCCCGGTCAACGCCGGGACCGTGCCCGGTATTTCCCTCAGGCGCCGGGGGGGCTCGCCGGGCCGGCGCGTCACTTGCGGCAGGGATGCCAGCAGCCCCGCGGTGTAGGGGTGGAACGGGGCCCTGAACAGCGCCGCCGTCGGCGCGGATTCCACCACCTGGCCCGCGTACATGACCGCCACCCTATCGGCCGTCTGGGCGATGAGCCCCAGGTCGTGGGAAACCAGGAGCATGGCCATCCGGAGTTCGGCCTGCAGGGCAGCGATCAGGGAGAGGATCCGGGCCTGGGTGGTGGCGTCCAGGGCGGTGGTCGGCTCGTCGGCGATGAGCAGCGCCGGCCGGCAGATCATGGCCATGGCGATCATCACCCGCTGGCGCATGCCCCCCGACAGGTGGTGGGGGTAGGCGCTCAGGCAGCTGTCGGCGGACGGGATGCGCACGCGCTCCAGCCAGTCCCGCGCTTCGCGGTAAGCGGCCGTTTTCGTCACCCGGCGGTGGGCTGTCAGGCCCTCGGCGACCTGGCGGCCGATGCTGAGCAGCGGGTTGAGGGCGGTCATGGGCTCCTGGAAGATCATGGCGATGCGGTTGCCCCGGATCCCGCGCAGCCTTTCGGGGTCAAGGCGCGCCAGGTCATGGTTTTCGAAAAGGATGCGCCCCCTCGTCACGGACCCCTCCCCTGGCGCAAGGAGCCCCAGGATGCTGAGCGCAACGGTCGTCTTGCCGCACCCCGATTCCCCCACCAGGCCCAGGGTCTGGGCGCTTGCCACTTCGAGGTCCACCCCGTCGACGGCCCGCAACGGCCCCCGTGGGGTCCTGAACTCCACCGTCAGGTTCTCGATTTTGAGGAGCGGTGCGCTCATGGCTGCTGGTTTCTTTGGCTGGTTGACGGGTGCACTCCGGGACCCTTTTCACTGTTTCCCCCCTTTCCTCCTATCCTGTTCGGTATCGTCAGCCCAGCGCCAAGCGCCAGGAAGGGGCCGAGGGGTTTATGCCGGCCGCCGCCTCCCGGCCGGCATAAAAAAACTTTCTCCGTGCCCTCCGTGCCTCTGGAGCGCAAATTCAATTCGCGGTGCGGGGTTCCGCGTCATCTGCGCGCCAGCCGCGGGTCCAGGGTGTCCCGCAGCCCGTCTCCCAGGAGGCTGAACCCGAGCACGGCCAGGCAGATGGCCAGCCCCGGGAACACGGCGGTCCAGGGGGCGATGGGCATGAAGGTCTGGGCTTCGTTGAGCATGCGGCCCCAGGACGCATCTGGCGGCTGGGTCCCCAGGCCCAGGTAGCTGAGACCGGCCTCGGCCAGGATCGCCACCGCGAACTGGATCGTGGCCTGGACGATCAGGGCCGGCATGATGTTGGGCAGCACGTGGCGCCGGGCGATGGCCAGGTCCCCGAGCCCGCTCACGCGCGCGGCGGCGACGAAATCGAGCTCCCAGATGGACAGGGCCGTGGCCCGGGCCAGGCGCGCGAAGACCGGGATGTAGAAAATGCCGATGGCGAGCATGGCGTTGAGGGCCGAGGGGCCCAGGACCGACGTGATCAGGATCGCGCTCAGGACGGCCGGAAACCCGAACAGCAGGTCCGCCAGGCGCATGATGGCCTCGTCGACCCACCCGCGGTGGTAGGCCGCCAGCATGCCCAGAAGCACGCCGGCGGACATGCCCATGGCCACGGTGGCCAGGCCGACGGCCATGGAGCCGGCAGCCCCGCGCATGATGCGCGACAGCATGTCGCGGCCGTACTGGTCGGTGCCGAGGAGGTGGCCGGCCCCCGGCGGCCGGAGGCGCTCACCGGGGTTCATGACGTCGGGGTCCCAGGGCGTCCAGACCAGGCTGAGCGCGGCGGGCAGGATGACGGCGGCCGACAGGAGCATCCCGATGGCGAGGCTGCGGTTGGCGAGGAAACGTTTCATTGTCGCTGCCTGTCGTCCCTTGCGGCGGCTATCGCGCCCGGATCCTGGGGTCGATGCCCGCGTGGGCCAGGTCCACCAGGAAGTTGACCACGACCACGGCCGCCGCCATGAAAAGGACCACCTCCCTGACCACCGGCAGGTCCCTCTGCCCGATGGCCAGGAAAACCAGCCTTCCGAGCCCCGGCAGGTAAAAGACGTTCTCGATGATGATGGCGCCGGCCAGGAGCTGACCGAGCTGCAGGCCCAGGATGGTCAGCACCGGGATCAGCGCGTTCCTGAAGGCGTGGACGTAGACCACGGTCCCTTCCCTCAGCCCCTTGGCGCGGGCGGTGCGCACGTAGTCCTCGCCGAGGACCTCCAGCATGGCCGAGCGCGTGACCCGGGCCAGGATCGCCGCGCGGATCAGGCCGAGGGCCAGGGCCGGCAGGAGGAGCGCTTTCAACGAGCCCGGGACGTCGCTCTCCCACCCCGGAAACCCGCCGGCGGGAAAGAGGCCCAGCCTGACCGCCATGAAAAGGATGAGGAGGATCCCCAGCCAGAACTCCGGCACGGCCAGGCCCAGCTGGCTGAGGGCCATCACGGCCGTGTCGCCCGTGCGGTTGCGGCGCCGGGCGGCGAATATCCCCGCGGGGATCGACAGCGCCAGGGCGATAACGGCCGCCATGGCGGCCAGGGGCGCGGTGACCGCCAGGCGCGAGGCGATCAGGTCGAAAACCGGCAGGTCGTAGGCGATGGACCGGCTGCCCCTGCCGCTCAGCAAATCGCGCATCCAGGCGCCGTACTGGGCGAGGAAGGGGCGGTCCAGGCCCAGCTCGGCCCTCAGGGTGGCGAGGGTCTCGGGGGTGGCGTTGATCCCGAGGATGATCTGGGCCGGGTCTCCGGGCAGAACGAAGAGGACGCCGAACACGCCGATGGAAACAAGGAGCAGCAGCAGGACGAGGACCATCAGCTTTTTGAGGAGGTAGGCGGTCATTTTTTCACCACGAGTGAGCGCAGCGAGCGGGTGGTGAAAATCCATGTACTATTGTCCACCCGCCGGACTTTTCAGCCACACCCGGGTGCAATCCAGCGCCACCGTGGGATAGTTCTCCCACCACCCCATGACCTCGGCGCGCATCGCCGGCAGGCTGGGGGCGGAAAAGAGGTAGCCGTTGACGGCGTCGTCGGCGATGATCTCCTGGCAGCGCGCGAACCAGCGGGCCCGTTCCTCCTCCCCGGGGGCTGACAGGGCCCTGGCATAGGCGTCCCGGAATTCCTGGGAGTCGTACTGGAAATAGTAGTCGGGCCGGCTGTAGATGCCGATGTCCCAGGCTTCCACGTGGCCGATCATGGTCAGTTCATAATCCTTTTCCTTGAAGACGCGTTCGATCCACTGGCCCCACTCGACGATCTCGATTTTCAGGCGGATGCCCACCCTGGCCAGCATGTCGGCGATGACCTCCCCGGCGCGGCGGGAATAGGCGTAGGTCGCCGGCAGCTTGATGGTGGCCTCGAAACCCTCGGGGTATCCGGCTTCGGCTAAAAGCGTCCTGGCCTTGCGCGGGTCGTGGGGGTAGCGTGCCGTCAGGTCGACGTAGTAGGGGGTCGACGGCGACCAGTGGGACCCGATGGGGGTGCCGTATCCGAACATGACCAGGTCGACCACCGCGCGGCGGTCGATGGCGTGGGCCATGGCCTGGCGGACGCGCAGGTCGTCGAAGGGCTTGGCGCGGTTGTTGGTGGGCATGATGACCTCGCCGGTCGTGGTGCCGGCGTAGACCTTGAAGCGCGGGTTCCGGGAGAGCGCCAGGGCCGACTCGGGTGCCGCGATCCATGCGACGACGTCGACGTCCCCGGCCTCCAGGGCTGCGATCTGGGCGCTGGCGTCGGGGATGAACTTGGTGGTGACCCGGTCGAGGTAGGGCAGCGCCGGGTCCCAGTAGCCGTCGTAGCGGACCATTTCGACCCGGTCGCCGCGCACCCACCGGGAGAACCTGAAGGGGCCCGTGCCGACGGGGTGGGACTTGGCGCCCTTGTGGCCGCCGACGGGCAGCATGACCGCGTCGCCTTCCGCCAGGCGGGCGATGAAGAGGGCGTCGGGCTTTTCCAGCCCCACCCTCAGGGTCAGCTCGTCGGGCGCCTCCATCGACCGGATTCCGCGGAAGTACTCGGGGTGCGGGTTGACCGTCCCCTCGGCCTTGGCGCGCTCCAGGTTCCAGCGCGCAACATCGGCGCCGAAGGGGGTGCCGTCGTGGAAGGTGACCCCGCCGCGCAGGCGGAAGGTGTAGGTCTTTCCGTCCGGGCTCGCCTCCCAGCCCAGGGCCAGGCCCGGCACCAGGCGCCCCTGGCCGTCGATCTTGACCAGGCCCTCGTAGATGTTGGCATAGACGACGCGGTCGATGGCGGCGGCCGTGTTGGCGGTGGGGTCGAGCCCCGGGGGTTCGTCCGGCTGGCAGATGACGAGGCTGCCGCCGCGCACGGGGGTGTCGGCGCCCGCCGGGGCGACCATCAGCAGGGCCGAGACCAGCAGACAGATCATGGGCGCGTGTTTCACGATGTTCTCCTTATTCCCCCCGGCAGGGCGGATGAACGGGGGGTGTAGGTCGGACTTCAGTCCGACATCAGAATCCGGTGAACGGACGGTCGCACTTTTTTTTCCGGGTCGTTGAAATCCCACCTGTTGACCGCTGGAATCAAAGGCGGTCAAGCTTGACAGGAAGTCTTCCATGGGAAGTCAACCCCAATTTTCCAGGTCCCTGAAGGCCGCCCCCCCCCCCCCCCCCCCCCCCCCCCCCCCCCCCCCCCCCCCAAGCAGAAGACGGCATACGCGATATCTTAGTAGTGCAGTGTGACTGGAGTTCAGACGTGTGCTCTTCCGATCTCGAGCTCGCTCTCGTTCTTGTAGGCGAAGGCCGTTGCGAAATCGAAGAGCTCGTCGATCGAGGCGACGCGGATGATGCCGGATTGCATGAAACTCGCATCGTAGACGCCCTCGGTGCCGGCGAGCGAGCCCGTGTGGGAGGCCGCGGCCTGGGCGCCGGCGCTGGTGCGGCCGGACTTGATCACCAGCACCGGCTTGGGCCGGTAGTCGCCGCAGGTGATCTCCTTGACCGCCTGGATGAATTCCGGACCGCGGCGCAGCTCTTCGACATAGAGCAGGATCACCTCGGTCTCGTGGTCCTGGTGCAGGTAGCGCAGCAGGTCGAGCTCGTCCACGTCGGCCTTGTTGCCGATGGAGATGAACTTGGAGAAGCCGAAGTTGCGGTCGGCGGCGAAATCGAGCACGGCCGTGCACAGGGCGCCGCTCTGGGAGATGAAGGAGATGTTGCCGGCCTTGGGCATGCGCGCCGAGAAGCTCGCGTTCAGGCGCACGGCAGGCTGCGGATTGATGACGCCCAGGCAGTTGGGCCCGATCAGGCGCACCCCGGCCTCCCGGCAGACGGCGACGATGCGGTTTTCGATTTCAAGGCCCTCGGCGCCCACCTCCCGGAAGCCGGCCGAAACGATCACCAGCCCCTTCACCCCCTGCGCGACGGCATCCTGGATGGCCTGCAGCGCCGGCTTGGGGGGCAGGATGACGATCGCGAGATCCAGCTGATCCGGAACGTCCTTGATGGAAGGATAGGCCCGCACGCTCGAAATCGAGCGCGCGGTCGGATTGACCGGATAAAGCGTGCCGGTGAACCCGCCCCTGAGGATGTTCACGAAGATATCGTGGCCCACCTTGCCCGGCGTGGTGGAGGCGCCGATCACGGCCACGGATTTCGGCGCCAGAATGGCGTTCAAGGGTTCGATCAGGTGATGGGTGTCCATACTCCTCCTTTTGAGATCTTCACCGGTTGGGGGCAGAATCGTTTTCAGCTGCCGCCAGCTCCGCTTTTATTTTCATCGCTTCCGCATAGGCCGCCTGGCGGGGCAGCCCGTGAAGGTGCGCCATTTCCCGCGCCAGTTCCGAAAGCCCGCGGGACCCGGATTGCAGCGCCTGCCGAAGGTCTTCCCGAGCGGCGTCCCAGGCGGACGGCTCGGCAGCGGTTCGGCCGGCGACGAGCAGGGTGCATTCGCCCTTGATTTCGGCACGGCGCTGGAGGACGGCGAGCACCTCGCCGAGCCGGCCGCGGATGAATTCCTCGTGGAGCTTGGTCATCTCCCGGGCCAGGACCGCCCGGCGGTCCCCGAAGCCCGCGATGAGCTCCTCGACCAATGCGACGATTCGCTGGGGCGATTCGTACAGGATGACGGTCCGCGTGTCCGCGGCCAGCGCCTTGATCAGCCGCAGCCTGGGGCCGGCTTTCTTGGACAGAAAGCCCGCGAACACGAAGGCATCGGTGGCGAGCCCGGAGGCCGAAAGCGCCGCTGCCGCCGCGGTGACGCCGGGTATCGGAACGACGCGGAGCCCGGCATCCGCTGCGGCGGTGACCAGGCGGTAGCCGGGGTCCGAAACCCCGGGCGTCCCGGCGTTCGTGACCAGGGCGATCGCTGCGCCCTGCTGCAGGCGGCGCAGCAGCTCGGGCGTGCGCGCGGCTTCGTTGTGCTCGTGGTAGGAGATGAGCGGCGCCTTCAGCCCGAAGTGGCTCAACAGCCGCGCGGTCTTGCGGGTGTCCTCGGCGGCGACGAGGTCCACGGCTTTGAGAACGTCGAGCGCCCGCAGGGTGATGTCCCCCAGGTTGCCGATGGGGGTGGCGACCACGTAGAGGGTGCCGGCGCCGCCGGTGCGGCTATCCATAGAGCAGGTCGAAGGCATTGCGGATGATTTCCACCTCGGGGCGCACTGCGCCGGAGCGGATCGAAACCACGTCGAAGCGCGCCTTGGCAGCGCTCTGGCCGGTCGTTTTCAGGTAATACAGGGCCACCATGGAGATCTTGCGCTGCTTGCGCGGGGTGAGGGCCCATTTCGGGGATCCGAACCGGCCGCTGTGGCGCGCCTTGACTTCGATGAAGACAAGCGTATCGCCGTCGCGGGCGATGATGTCGATTTCGCCCAGCTGGGTGCGGTAGTTCGTCGCCACGATCTTATAGCCCTTTTTCCGGAGCAGGCGCGCGGCCAGGGCCTCCCCCGCTTCGCCGAATTGCTGTCGACGGTTCAGCATCGGCGGGCCTCGCCTGTGGCGGGCAGGTGCTCGCGGACCCCGCGGAAGGTCTTGCGGTGGATGGGCGAACAGCCGAAGGCCCGGATCGCCGTTTGGTGGTCCCGGGTCGGATAGCCCTTGTGCCGGCTGAAGCCGAACCGGGGGTAGTAGAGATCGTAGACGTCCATCAGGCGATCCCGGGTGACCTTGGCGACGATCGAGGCGGCGGCGATCGAGGCGCTGAGTGCGTCGCCTTTCGCCACCGGTTCCTGGGGCAGATCCACAAAGATCGGAAAGGTGCCGTCGATCAGCAGATGATCCGGCCGGGGCATGAGGTTCTGAACGGCCACGGTCATGGCGCGCAGCGCGGCCTGCAGGATGTTGATGCGGTCGATCTCGGGAGCGTCGACGATGCCGACCCCGACGCTGCGGGCCTCGCGGTAGATGACATCGTAAAGGCGCTCGCGCTGCCGGGCGCTTAATTTCTTGGAGTCGGTTACGCGGGGATCGCGGAAGTCCGGCGGGAGGATGACCGCGGCGGCCACCACCGGCCCGGCCAGGGGGCCGCGTCCGGCCTCATCCACGCCGGCGATGCGGCGGCGCCCGGCGCGGGCGGCGCGGTCTTCGTAGAACCAGAGATCCATGGAATGCCGGGCCGTTTGGCCAGGCGGCGAGCCGGGGCGCGGCCCGCGGCCAGGCGGTTCACCTCGCATCCATGCGTGCAGGATGGCGTTTGCGGGCGGACATCAGGCGAGGCGCTTTTCGCGGATGCGCGCGGCCTTGCCTTTCAGGTTGCGCAGGTAGTACAGCTTGCCGCGCCGCACCCGGCCGCGCGTGATGATCTCGACGCGGTCGATGGCCGGGGAATGCATCGGGAAGATGCGCTCCACGCCGATGCCGTAGGATACCTTGCGCACGGTGAAGGTGGCGCCGGTGGTGCCCTTGCGCTTGCTGATCACCACGCCCTGAAAGGCCTGAATCCGCTCCTTTTCACCTTCTTTTATCTTGACATGCACCTTGACGGTGTCGCCCGCGATGAAGGGCGGCAGGTCCATGCGCATCTGCTCGCGTTCCACCAGTTCGATCTTGTTCATCTTTTTCCTCCAAAAAATTTCGATGGGGTCGAAATTTTTTATATTAGTTAAAGAACCCGTAATGGTCAACAACTTTCCGCTTTTTCGAGGAGCTTGCCCAGGTCGGCGTGCCAGCGCCGCAGAATTTCGGCCTCCTCGGGGCTCAGCTCGCGCTCCCGCAGCAGATCCGGCCGGTTGATGCAGGTCCGCAGGAGCGATGCCTCCAGGCGCCAGCGTTCGATGTTGCGGTGGTGGCCCGTCAGCAATACGCCGGGCACTTCTACGCCTTCGAACACCGGCGGCCGCGTGTAATGGGGGTGCTCGAGCAGCCCGTTCGAAAACGAATCGCGTTCGGCGGAGTCTTCCCCGCCCAGCACGCCGGGGATCAGCCGGGTGACGGCGTCGATCACCGCCATCGCGGGCACCTCGCCGCCGGTCAGAACATAATCGCCGATGGACACTTCATCGGCGATCAGGTCGCGGCTCAGGCGGTCGTCCACGCCTTCGTATCGGCCGCAGATCAGGATCATCCCCGGCAGCTCGGACAGCTCCCGGGCGAGCGCCTGGCTGAACACCCGTCCCTGAGGGCTCATCAGAACGGTGCGGGCGTCCGGGGCCCGTCCCTTGGCCGCGCGGATGGCGGCGGCCAGCGGCTCGGGCTTCATGACCATCCCGCTGCCGCCGCCGTAGGGCCGGTCGTCGGTGACCTGGTGACGGTCCGCGGCAAAGCCCCGGATGTTCAACGCCGCGGCCGTGACGCTCCCCTGCTCGATGGCCTTGCGCAGCATGCCATGCGACCAGAAGGCGGCGAACATCTCGGGGAAAAGGGTCAATACCAGGATCTGCATGCGGCCGCGGCCCCTCACTCCAGGCCGTCCGGGACCTCGACCTGCATGCGGCGCGCTTCCAGGTCGACGGACTTGACCACCGATCGGAGCGCCGGCAACAGGAGCTCCCGGCCCGCCTGTTTCACCACGTAGACGTCATTGCTGCCGGTCTGAAAGATGGACTCGAGGCGCCCCAGGAGGACACCGTCCAGGGTATACACCGCAATGCCGATCAAGTCGGCCCAATAGTAGGTGCCGTTCTCCAGTGTCGGCAGCGCCGCCTTTTCCAGGTACAGGTCGTAGCCCGCCAGGGCTTCCGCCTGACTGCGGGTGGCGACCCCTTTCAGCCCCAGCAATACCCCGCGGCCCTGGGGCCTGGCCCGGGCGATTTCGTAAACCGTTTCCTCTCCGGCCGCGCCCACCGCGAGAACCGGCCGGCCGGGAGCAAAGACGTCCACGGATTCGGCGTAGGACATCAGCTTGAGGCTGCCGGCAATACCGTGGGGGCCAAGGATTCGACCGATGAGGATGAAGCGCTGATCCGGCACGGGCTATTCGATGATCTCCAGGACCGTGTGTTTCTTGAGCTTGGCCGATGCCGCGCCGATGATCGTGCGGATGGCCCTGGCGTTGCGCCCTTCCTTGCCGATGATCTTGCCCAGGTCTTCTTTGGCGACCTTGAGTTCGATCACGGTGGTCTGGTTGCCTTCCACCTCGATGACGTGAACCTGATCGGGGTGATCCACCATTGCCTGCGCGATGCGATTGACCAGATCTTTCATGGCTTCGGCTCCTGGGTTGGCGGTTGAGCACGATACATTCTGAACGGCGGACCCGCTGCAGGCCTATTGCCCCTGAGCGTCGGCGGACTTCTTCCGCGACGGCTCTCGGATGCGATCCGGACCCTTGGGCCGACCTAGCGTTTCGTCCCGAGAACGCCTTCCTTCATGAGAAGAGTCTTGACGGTGTCGGTCGACCACGACCACCCGGTCGCCGTGCCTGAGGCGCGAGCCGGTGGCCAGCGGCTGCTCGGCCGCGACCAGGATTCTGAGGGAGTCGATGGCTTCCCGGGGTACGGGGACCGGTCCCTGGGTGGTGCCGATCAGCCGCACCGCGCCGGTCGTCTTCAGAATATCGAGGTGTTCCGAAGGGTTGAGACTGCTGCGGACGAAGACATACCCCGGGAAAAGCGGCACCCGGATCATCATCCTGCGGTCCCGGCGGCGGCTCGGCACCGGCACGATGGGCAGGAAGACCTCCAGCGATTTGCGCTCCAGCCCGTCGCGCACCACGTTTTCAAAGCGGCTGCGGGTGTGCAGGACATACCAGGCGGGGGGGGGCGGTTCCACTGTCATGGCGTCTCCGGTCGGCCGTTTACATGGAGCTGTCGAGGCCGTATTCCCCGAGCCCGTTGAGGAGGATCGTAAAGCCGAACCGGCGGTCGTCGTCCTCCTCCTCGTAGCCGGCGCGGATCGACCAGCACTGCCGCCGGAAAAGGACCCCGAAAACGGTCGAGGTGGTGTCGGCGGTCTCGATGTCGCGCGAGAAGGCGGCGTCCAGCGCCAGCGCCCCTGTGAGGTTCAACAGGCCCGAGGCCGACAGGGTTTCGCTGGCAAGGGCGTCCTGCATCCTCGTGTCGCCTTCCGACAGCGTCCACGCGCCCTTCCGGTAGTGGTAGTCGAGGGCCAGGCGGTCCCCCCGGTCGTCCTCCACCGCCGCCCCCAGGTTGTGGGCCACGAAGCGGCTGTCGTACGGGGACCATGCCGTGTCGGCGGAGAGGGAGACGGTGCGGCCCGGAAACAGGTCGAGCTCCGCCTGCACGGGTGAAAAGGGCCGGCGCTCGGACCCGTCGGCGAAATCGGAGGGGTCGTCGGCGCGTTCCTCCCGGATGTCGTAGCTCTGCTGGACCTTGAAGCGCCCGAACTGCCGGTAGGCGAACCCGCCGCCCGGGGACTCGTCGCCGTCGGGCGGCCCGTCCGCGCCCTGCCCCGGTTCGGGGCTGCGCTGACGCCGGTAGGTGAAGGCGTTGACCAGCGCATAGGTGACCCGGTTCACGGGCTCCAGGCGGTCCGCCGCGTCGAACTCGGGCAGATCGTCCTGGTCGATGTCGGGCAGGTACTCGTAGACCACCTGGGGCCGCAGGCGGTGTTGGATGCGGTCGACCCCGAACAGATCGGCGGCGTAAGCCCGCTTCGCCTCGGAAAACAGGTCGAGCCTCAGGTCGTAGGCCTCGCGGCTCGAGCTCCGGTCGCCCCCGGCGGCCGACCCGTCGGGCGCGTCGAAGCGGCTGACGTGGTAGACGGTTTCCGACACCCCGGCCGAGGGCTCGACGAAGAGAAAGCGTTTGAGCCTCAGGGGCCACATGAGCCGCGGGGCGAGGATGGCGCGGTTGCCTCGGGTGCCGTCCTGGCGGTACAGGTAGGCGTACTCGCTGCCGAGGGCGAAAAAGAGCGGAGACCCGAAGACCGCCTGACGGGTTGCGTCGAATTGGAGGAAGGGGAGGCGCTGGACGGTGGGGTCGGGCGCAGACGCCTGGCGCAGGATCGCGTCGTCGCGCCACAGGGCCCCGCCGTTGAAGCTGTACTGCCGCCCCCGGCGGTTGAGGTTGAGCCGGCTGGTCCGCACCGCGTCGTCGTTCTGGTCCACCTCGCGGCCGTAGTCGTCCAGGAAAGCCTTGTAGGAGCTGAAATACCCGGAGGGGCCGTGCCTGAATTCCCGCAGGTAATCCTGGTCGCTGACCCAGTCGATATCCAGCGCCCCGTCGAGCTCCAGGGGGAGTTCCTGGTCGATCTTGCCGCGCAGCCAGTAGCGGTCCCTGTTGGTCCGAAGGGCCTCGTCGCCGCCGAAGCCGTAGTCCTCGCTGGAAGACCCGGTGCCGTCGTCGACCTTGCGGTCGTCCAGGTAGTCGAGCATGAGGGTCCCCCGGGACTCGCCGTCGAGAACGTAGCGGTACTCGCCCCCCAGTTTCGTGCCGCGCTCGCTCATGTAGTGGGTGAAGAGGGTGGCGTCCTGGCTGTCGCCGGCGGCCCAGAAGAAGGGCTGCATGAACTCCGTGCCCTTGCGGTCGGAGAAGGCGAAATCGGGGGCCAGCAAGCCGGTCTGGCGTTTGCGCTTGGCCGGAAAAACGATGTAGGGGCTGTAGACCAAGGGCATTTCCCGGGCCCAAAGGGCGGCGTGCGAAGCCCTGCCGTAGCCCTCGATGGTGACGTTGAGCCTGCGGGCCGTGATTTTCCAGTCGGGAACCTCTCCGTCGTAGGTGGAGAAGCTCCCTTTCAACACTTCGTACTCCTGGCGGCCGATTTTGCTGATCCGCTCGCCCCGGATGATGAAATTGTTTTCCTTGAGAAAGAGGGTGCCGCCGTAAAGGGTGCCGAGCTCCGAGCGCAGGTCGATCTCCACCCTGTCGGCGGTCAGGACATCCTCCTTGAACGTCAGCATGACCCGGCCCTCGGCCGAGGCGGTCATGTTCTTTTCGTCGAAAGTGATCCGCTCCGCGCTCAGGCGGCGGTCCTTCTTGAAGATTTCGGCCTTTCCGATCGCGGTGTAGCGCTGGCTGGGCTGGTCGTAGGAGACTTCGTCGGCCACGATGTGCCAGGGCGCAGCAGGGTCGTCATCGCCAAAGGCGTCCAGGGACTGGCCGTGGGCCGGCAGGGCGGCCAGCAGGGTCATCAGGAAGACCACGATCCGCCCGGCGGTGGTGGGTGAGACGCCGGCCGGGGAGGCGGATGCGGAGCGGATTGTCGGGGTATCGCGGGCAGCCATAGGGTATCCGGTCTGAAAGGGGCATGCGAGGACCCTCCCCGTCCCGTCTTTGCCGGTCGGGGCGGTCGGGCGGCGGAGCGGCCCCACAGCCGTCCCCCTGCCCGCGGCGGGGCGGGCGGAAAGCCCCTTTCCAGCCTCCGGGGCCGGCGGCCCCCTCCGGGTGGCGGTCAACGGACCCTATAAAACGAACCCGGAAGAAAAATCAAACGGTTTTTTCCTTGCCAACACCCGGCTTCTCCGCTAAATTAACGCCCGAATCCTTCACCCGGCGAGCGGGAGAGACCTCATGGCCGACAAGCGGACGCAGCCGCGCCAGAATGTGCTGGTGTGGAAATTCATCGTCACCTATATCCTCCTGATGGGGCTCTTTCTGCTCATCATCGGCCTCGAGCCCATCAAGAAGGTCGTCGACGTCAACGGGCTTTACACCCACCTGATCGTCTACTTCAGTGCGCTGCTCATGGAACCCTTCGGCATCCTCCAGGGGGTCGACGGGTCGATCATCAGCCTCAAGGGGCTGAGCCTGGATGTCCGCTTCGGGTGCAACGGCCTGGAAGCGTTTCTCATCTACACGGTGGCGATCCTCTCCTTTCCGGCGGGCGCCACCCGGAAGATGGTCGGGGTCCTCGGCGGTTTTCTCGTCCTGCAGGTGCTCAACGTGCTGCGCATCGCCGGGCTCGGCCTTTCCGGGATCTACCTCAAGGATTATTTCCACTACATTCACATCTACGTCGCCCAGGGAATGATGATCGCGGTGGCGCTGGTTCTCTTTCTGGTCTGGCTGAACTATGCGACCCAGAAATAGGATATTCCTGGCGGTGGCGGTGTTTTTCATCTCTTACCTGGCCCTGCTTCTGCTCTGGGTGCAGGCCAAGCCCTATTACGGGAATTTCCTGGCCCACGTGGGCGCGCAGCTGTCGGCCTGGACCACGGGCTCCCGGCTCGCCGCGGTCCGGCAGGAGAGCGAAATCGCGGAGATTTCCTTTCTCCACTACGCGACGACCCGCGACGGCAGCGGGGACGTGATGCTCAAGGTCAGGATTTCGGTGTCCAACTATTCCTTCAACGTTCCCCTGACGTTCGCCCTCATCGCGGGTCTTTTAATGGTGTTCCATTGGCGCGCGGGGTCCATCCTGGAGTCCTGCCTGATCCTGATGGCGATCCACCTGGCTTACATCTACTTTTATTGCACCCTGCAGATCTTTTACCAGCTGGCCATGGGACACGTCATGGCGCCGGCCAAATGGGTCCAGTTTCTCCTGCAGTTTTTGTGGAGTTTCACCGACAACCTGATCATCCGCTTCGAACCGTTCCTGATCGCCGTATACCTGTGGCTGCGGCAGACGCACCGGCGCAAGGCTTCCGCCCCGCAGGCCGCCTGACAGGGCGCGATCCCGGCGGCGGCCGGCGAGGTGCCGCGGGCCCTTTTCCCCCGACCATGGGGCGCGCCGGCCCGCCGCTTCCGGCCCCGGCCGCCGGGCGGGGAGGACCCGTCATGCCGACCGACAGCGAAAACCGCCGGCAGGTGCCGCCCGAACGTCGAAACGGCCCGGTCCGGCTGGAAAACCCGCCCCGCGGCCGGCTCCACAGGACCCTCTTCAACCTGCTGCTCTGGCGGCACCTCGCACGCGACGACGACGGCGCCGACCCCATCGGCATCGACATCGCCTTCCTGACCCCCTACCTGGACATCCGCGGGCGGGTGGAAACCCAGCTGGCCCTGGCGTGCGAGAAACTGGCCCAGAGCGTGCTCAAGTGGGGGCCGGTGGACGCCGACGGCGAGTCCCCGGTCGGCTTCTGCACCCTGCTGTCCCAGGCCTGGTGCCGGGACGGCGTGCTTCACTACAGCTTTCCGTCCCGCCTCAAGGCGCTGCTGCGTGAACCCGGGGGGCTCGGTCTGATGCGCCTGGACCTGCCCGACCTGTTCAGGGGGAGGCACACGCGGGCCCTGTACGGCCTGCTGTCGACCCTGGCCGAGGTCGAAACCCGGGGGTGGTGGGACCTGGACGAGTTCCGGCGCCTGGCCGGCCAGGACGCGGGCCTGCCTTTTTCCGACCTGCGGCGCCGGGTCGTGGAACCGGCCCTGGAGGAAATCAACGCCCTGAGCGACTTGAACGCCGTGGTCGAGTACCGGCGCAGCGGCCGACGGGTGACCGGGATCAAATTCCGGGTGACGCGCAAAAACGATCCCCTTTTCGGCCAGTGCCTCCACCTTCCCGGGGCCGGCAGCGGGAAGCTGGACCGCGCCCAGGCCCTGGAACAGGAGTTCGAGGCCTACAAGGCCGCAAGGGTCTGCGAGGTGACCAGCCGCATGTCCGCCCGCCAGGTCCGGGAACTGGAGGAGGCCTTCGTGCGCAGCATCGAGGGCAACCGGGTCCTGATGAAGAAATTCGAGCAGGACGGTTTCGACAGCCTGTCCGTCCGCCTGCGTTACGAGGCGTTCCTGGAAAAGATGCTCCTGTCCGGGGAGCAGACCGACTTCGAGCGCTTCCTGGAGCGTACCGGGCGGGCCGGGGAGGGGGGAAGGGGTAAAGGGGCAATTGGTAAGGGGTAAGCGGGGAAGCCCCTTGAGAACATCATCGAAATCGAAATCGGGGTCGCAATCGCGATCGGGACGGTCCGGGACGGCCCGGTCACCGATTTTGCGCTCTGGGGGCGCGATTTCCCAACGGACGCCGGGCGCTCGATGTCCGATGCCCTGTGCTCATCCGGCACCCGGGCCCGTGTCCTCCAGGCGCGCCAGCCTGGCGTCGAAGGCGCGCTCTTTTGCCTCGAGGCGCAGCGTGCCGGCCTCCAGCTCCTGGTAAAGGCGGTCCAGTTCGGATTGAGCGCCGTGCAGCGCCCGTGACAGGCCGGCAATCCGCTGCCCGTCCAGGCTCTGGGCCGCCGCCTGCATCTCCTGATGAAGCTCCGCCAGGCTCTTTTCGCGCTGTTCGATGCGCGCCTCGACGCGGGCCATCTCCTTTTTGAGGGGGCCGACCGCGGCCGCCTTCTCGGAGACGATTTCCGAGCGCATCCGGCGCAGGGCCTTTTTCGAGAGCCCCGGTTTTTCCGGGGTGGAGACCTCGGCGCCCGCCGCGAGACCGGCCTGGGGCTTCTCGCCCTGCCAGCCCTTCTTTTCGAGGAAATAGGCGTAGCTTCCCTCGAAAACCTCGACCCCGTCTCCCTGGAAGACGATCAGGCGTTCGGCCAGCCCGTGGAGAAACAGCTCGTTGTGGGTGACCATGATCAGCGCCCCGTCGAAGTTGTCGATGGCGGCCAGGAGGGCGTCGCACGATTCCATGTCGAGGTGGTTGGTGGGCTCGTCCAGGAGCAGAAGGTTGAGCGGCGTCGCCAGCAGCTTGCCCAGCATGACGCGGCTCTTTTCGCCCCCGGAGAGGACGGCGATCTTTTTGAGGGCCGCATCCCCTTCGAACATCATCGCCCCGCAGATGTTGCGCGCCCTCTGGCGGTCGACGCCGGGGTGGGTGTACAGGACTTCCTCCTCCACCGTGCGGCCGTCGACCAGGCTGCGGACGTTGGTCTGCTCGAAATAGCCCCGCAGCGACTCCGGGTGGTAGTCCACGGAACCCTCGCGCGGCGCCAGCACCCCGGCCAGCAGCTTCAGGAGGGTGGTCTTGCCGCGGCCGTTGGGGCCGACGACGCAGATGCGGTCCCTGGGGCCGACGGTGAGGTCGAACCCCCGGATCAGGTCGCCGGCGCCCTCGTACCCGAAACAGAGCCCGGCGGCGCTCATCAGACGCCGGCCCGGAAACGGTTTGTGGGAGAAAGAAAAGTCGAGCGTCCGGATCGACTCCAGCTTCTGCTGCTTTTCCATCTTCGACAAGGTTTTGACGCGCGACTGGACCAGGTTGGCCAGGCGCGCCTTGGCCCTGAAGCGCGAAATGAACAGCTCGATTTCCTTGCGCCGCTTTTCGTCGTTGATGCGCGTCTTCTCGTACACCTCCTCGTCAAGGGCGATCTGGGCATAGTACTTTTCCGTGGTGCCGGCGATCTTGCGGATCTTTTTGCGGTGAATGCCGAGGATGTGGGTCACCACCTGGTCCATGAAACCGCGGTCGTGGGTGATGAGCATCAGCTCCCGCGGCCAGGCGGCGAGGAACTTGGTGATCCAGCGGATGGAGGTGATGTCGAGGTAGTTGGTGGGCTCGTCCAGCAGAAGAAGGTCGGGTTCCGACACCAGGACCTTGGCCAGGTTGAGGCGCACCTGGTAGCCGCCGGAGAACTCGGAGGGGTGGCGCCGCAGGTCCGCTTCGGAGAAGCCGAGGCCGGCGAGGACCTTCTCCACCTTCCAGTGGTGGTCCTTTTCAGCCGGCTGGAGGCCGGTCATGCCTTCGGCCAGGGCGGTGTCGCGGCTGAAGGCGATGGACTGGCGGACATGGCCGATGCGGTAGTGTTTCGGAAAGGTGATGGCCCCCGCGTCCAGGGCCTCCTCGCCGGTGATGAGCCGGAAGAGGGAGGTTTTGCCGTGGCCGTTTCTCCCCACCAGCCCCACGCGCTCCCGGGCGTTGAGCTTGAAGCTGGCCTTTTCGAACAGCACCTGGATGCCGAAACTTTTGGAAAGATTTTCTACGCTGATCATGGACGCTTCCTGATGTGGGGGCGATTTGGATGACGGTCGCGATTGCGATGGCGACAGGGACGGCGGCCCCGAGACCCGGCCGCAGACAGGGTCGCCGCGGAAAAAAAGGCTGTCCGTTCCCGGTCGGCCCGGACGCCCGCAGCCGGAGGTGGACATCTTAAAACTATTAATTATATCCGTCATAAGTGCACTTGTCAAATTCCGGCCAGCTGCCGGCCGGCCGGTCCGGGGCGCCAAAAAGTCCGCTGCCGGGGTCAGGTGCGCCTTGACACGCGCGATCTCATCGACTATAAAGCCCCTTTGCGAAGAAGTCTTTATTTTCAAAGGGTAAACAGACTGCACCGGATCGAAGCGATGCCGTATCGGGCTTTCCTCATTCGCCCTCTGGCCGCCATCGGGCAAATGGTCATCGAGGCTGTCCGTGAACTCGGGCGGGTGGCCATCTTCCTGTTCCAGGGGTTGGCCCTGATTTTCGTCCACCCCAAGCAGGTCCGCAAGATCCTGCAGCAGGTCTATTTCATCGGCTCCAAGTCGGTTTTCGTCGTCTCCCTCACCGGGGCCTTCACCGGCATGGTCCTGGGCCTGCAAGGCTACTACGTTCTGGCAATTTACGGCTCCACCGGGTCGTTGGGCTCGATGGTGGCGCTTTCCCTGATCCGCGAGATGGGGCCCGTCCTCACCGCCATCATGGTGACGGCCCGCGCCGGTTCCGCCATGGCCGCCGAGATCGGCATCATGCGCATTTCCGAGCAGATCGACGCCCTCGACACCATGGACATCCACCCGATCCGGTTCCTGGTCAGCCCGCGCATGGCCGCGGCCCTCATCAGCTTTCCCCTGCTGACCTCGCTGTGCGACGTCATCGGCATCCTCGGCGGGTACCTGACCGGCTCGGTCCTGCTGGGGGTCAACCCGGCGATTTATTTTTTCAGGGTGGAGTCGAGCGTGCTCATGCGCGATGTCACCGGCGGGCTGATCAAATCGCTGGTCTTCGCCCTGGTGGTCACCACGATCTGCTGCTACCAGGGGTATTTCACCCACACGCGGGCAGGCGGCTTCGGTGCCAAGGGGGTGGGGCAGGCGACCACGTCGGCGGTGGTCATCTCGTGCGTCCTCATTCTCCTGTTCGACTATGTCCTGACATCCCTGCTGCTCTGACGCGGAGTGCCGTGAATGGACAGCCCCCTCATCCAGCTGGAGGACGTCTGCAAGAGCTTCGGTGACAACGCCGTCCTGAAAGGCGTGTCGATGAAGATCTTCCGGGGGGAGGTGACGACCATCATCGGCAAGAGCGGCGGTGGGAAAAGCGTGCTGCTGAAGCACATCATCGGCCTGATCCCTCCCGACGCCGGGCGCATCCTTTTCAACGGCAGGGCATTCGGCGACATGCCGGGCGCCGAGCGGCGGGAGGTCAGGCGGCGCTTCTCCTACATGTTCCAGGCAAACGCCCTGTTCGACTCTATGAACGTCCTGGAAAACATCGCCTTGCCCCTCAGGGAGCGGACCCGGCTTCCCGACCGGGAAATCCGAGCCAGGGTTATGGAAAAGATGGATCAACTCGACTTGAAGGGGGTCGAGGGCAAGTTCCCTTCCCAGCTCTCCGGCGGGATGAGCAAGCGCGTGGCCCTGGCCCGGGCCCTGGTCACGGAGCCCGAGGTCGTCCTGTTCGACGAGCCGACCACGGGCCTCGACCCGATCCGCAAGAACGCGGTGCACAGCATGATCTCCGACTACCAGAAGCGCTTCAGGTTCACCGGCGTCGTGGTCAGCCACGAGATCCCCGATATTTTTTTCATTTCCCAGCGCGTGGTCATGCTGGACCAGGGACGGATCATCTTCGAGGGCAACCCCGCAATGCTCCAGCAGACCGACGACCCGGCGGTCCACGCCTTCATCCACGGCATGGAGCCTTCCCGCGACGAGATGACCGGCATGCCGACCCAGCGCCAGGGGGCCCGGCACTTCCAGGAGGACATGGCGCGCTTCGATCAGCACCAGATCGCCTTCACCCTGGCGGTCATGACCCTCAGGAACATGGAGGAGATCAACGCGACCCTGGGGCATGAAACCGGGCAGGCCGTCATGAAGAGTTTCGCCCTTCAGATCCACAGGCGCCTGCGCATCACCGATACCTGTTCACGCTACCGTCTGGACAAGATCATGATCGTGCTCGCCGGCAGCAGCGCCGCGGAAGCCAAAAGTTTCTTCGAGCGCCTGGCCCGGGATATCCGCCTCGCGGACATCATCAAGGTCAAGCCCAATCCCGGGTTCTGCTTCTCCATCGAGGCGGGGTTCGCCGAAGCCGCGCACGGCGCGCGCATCGAAGAGGTTGTGGCGGCGGCGGAGTCCGGGGAAAGCGTCGCTTTCGAGTTCACGTCCTGCTGACGGCTGCGGGGGGAGGGGGCAAGCCGTCTCCGCGCCCGGGGAAGCGGCAAGCGTGCGTCCACCCCCAGGACGAAAGGGTGCGGAGGGGCCCGTGAACCGCCACGGCAGCCCTCCAACGGAGGTTGCATGAAAAAGTCGTCGGTCGAGATTTCCATCGGCGTGTTCGTGGTGGTCGGGCTCGCGTGCCTGGGCTACCTGGCCATCAAGCTGGGGAAAATGGAGCTCCTGGGGGCCGACTACTACCGGGTGACGGCCAAGTTCGAAAACGTGGCCGGTCTCAAGGTGGGCGCCCAGGTCGAGATGGCGGGGGTCCAGATCGGGCAGGTGGAGGACATCCGCCTGGACCTCGAGGACCAGGTCGCCCAGGTGCGGCTGAAAATCAAGGAGGGGGTGGTGCTGACCGACGACGTCATCGCCTCGATCCGCACCTCGGGCCTGATCGGCGACAAGTACATCAAGCTGTCGCCCGGGGGGTCCGACATCGTCCTGAAATCCGGCGACGCCATCGTGGAGACCGAATCGGCCATCGACATCGAGGAGCTGCTCAGCAAGTATGTCTTCGGGAAGGTCTAGAAGCGGATGACCGGCAGCGTCCCATGGCGACAACGGCAACGGCAGCGAAGGCGGGACGATGCCGTCTTGCAGAAAGAGGCCGGGAAGCCGGGAGCCCGTCACCTTGACATTCGCAGGTTACGCCCCGGCGACCCAGGAGGGAGCACCCCTATGATCTTCCGGCGAAGCTTTCGCGGTTTCCTGATGGCCGCGGCCCTGCTGGCGGCCGCCGCCCCGTGCCCGGCGCAGGTGGAGTGGAGCGTTCAGAAGCGTCTGAAGCTGGGTGCCGCGCCCGTGGGGCTGGCGGCTGCGGCCGACGGGCAGCATATCTTCGTGCTGTCGGCCGCCGGCGACGTTCACGTGTTTTCCGGAGACGGCACGGCCCGGCACACGTTTCACGTGGGCCAGGGCTACGACGGCATCTCCACCGGGCCCCAGGAGGACATTATCTACCTGACGCGCGGCGCCGATCACGGCGTCGAGATCGTCCAGGTGGATTTCATCCGCCGGATCGAGACGGCCGGCGCCCCGTCCAAGGGGCCGGAGGACGCTCCCGCGGTCCTGGTGGTGTTCACCGATTTCGAGTGCCCTTACTGCTCGCGCATGGCGCCCCTGCTGGACCAGGCGGTGGAGAAAAACCCGGGGAAGGTCAGGCTCGTGTTCAAGAACTTCCCCCTGAGGAGCCACCCGTTTGCCCTGAAGGCCGCCACCGCCGCCCTGGCCGCCGCGAAGCTGGGCAGGTTCTGGGAATTCCACGACCTGCTGTTTCAGAACCACGAGCGCCTCGACGATGCCAAGATCAGCGAGATTGCCGCCGCCCTCGGTCTCGACCGCGAGGCGTTCGGCAGGCACCTGCAGGATCCCGACATCGCCCAGCGCATCCGCGCGGACTTCCAGGACGGCATCGACGCCGGCGTGCGCGGCACTCCGACGGTGTTTGTCAACGGCAGGATCCTGAGGGACCGAAGCCCGGAAGGGGTCCAGAAGGCGGTGGAAGAGGCCCTCGCGAAGAAGGCTCCCGTGCCCGCGGGCAGCGGCGGCGGGGAAAAGGCCGCCCGGTAGGCGGCCGTGCAAGAGGCGGGAGGGTCGGGTTCGGTTAGAAGAGGCCGTGCGACGGCCGCATCCATTTGAAGCAAGGGAGATACAGCATGAAGCGAGTGTTGGTCAGCGACAACCTGGGGGAAATCGGGGTCCGGATGTTCCAGGAACAGGAAGGCATCGAGGTGGATGTCAAGACGGGGCTTCCTCCGGAGGAGCTCAAGGCGGTCATCGGCGGCTACGACGCCCTGGTCATCCGCAGCGCCACCAAGGTCACCGAAAGCCTGCTCGAGGCGGCAGGGCGCCTGAAGGTGGTGGGGCGCGCGGGGATCGGCCTCGACAACGTCGACATCCCGGCCGCGACCAAGCGCGGCGTGGTCGTGATGAACACCCCCGGCGGCAACGTGGTCACCACCGCCGAGCATGCCATCGCCATGATGATGGCCCTCACGCGCAACATCCCCCAGGGGACCGCTTCCCTCAAGGCCGGGCGCTGGGAGAAAAAGAACCTCCAGGGCAAGGAGATTTTCAACAAGGTCCTCGGCGTGATCGGGTACGGCAAGATCGGCTCCATCGTGGCCGACCGGGCCAGGGGGCTCAGGATGCAGGTCATCGTCTACGACCCCTTCGTGACCCCCGAACAGATCCAGAAGGCCGGGTGCGAGGCCGTGTCCCTGGACGCCCTTTATGCCCGCGCCGACTACATCACCGTCCACGTGCCCAAGTTCAAGGAAACCGAGGGACTGATCGGCAAGGCCGCCTTCGACAGGATGAAGGACGGGGTCCGCCTGATCAACTGCGCCCGGGGCGGCATCGTCAAGGAGGCCGACCTCTGCGACGCCATCAAGTCCGGAAAGGTCGCCGGCGCGGCCCTGGGGAAAATTTTCTGCTGAATGCCCCACCAGCGCTTTTCCAGCTGCAGGACGAACCCGCCTGCGCCCGGGGGCCTGAAAAGGACGGCCGTGGCGTGGTCGCGGATCGGCAGGCGGCCCCGCAGCAGGTCGATGAGGTCGGGGGCGTTGATGGCGATGGAAAGGATCGGCTGCAGGCTGTCGTCCCCGATCCGGCGGCGGTAAAAGCGATCCGGCGTGTGGGGGTCGAAGGTGATCCATTCGCCGTCGAGGGCGATGCTGGCCGCCGGCTGCCCCGGCACGCCCAGGATCTCGATGCGCAGCTTGTCCGGGGCCATGCCGACCCACACGATCCTGGCGCTGCGGCGTTGCCCCTCGGCGGCCAGGTTCGCCTTGCCGACCCCCTTGAAGGTGGCCAGGGAGCGGTTGAGGCCGTCCAGCCGGTCCATGACCTCCAGGGACCGGTCCGGCGGAAGGTAGTGCGCCCCGGGTTCGCGGCGCTCCATGCCCGCGGGAAAGGCGGCGCAGCCGCACAGAAGGCCGACTGCCACCAGCAGCGGCAGCCAGTCGGGGAACTTGGGGGAATCTGCCATCATCATCGGGCTCCGGTCAGCTCGCGGATCTTGGCCTCGATCTTTTCTTTTTCCTTGTGCTCCTTCTCGAGGGAAAGCCTGTAGAATTTCACGGCGCTCTCCCTGTCGCCGAGCTTCAGGTAGGTGTCGCCCAGGTGCTCCAGGATGACCGGGTCGTCGGGCACCAGCTCGACGGCCTTTTTCAGGTGCGTCAGCGCCTGGTGGTAGTTCCCCTTTTTGTAGTGGACCCACCCGAGGCTGTCGGTGATGTAGCCGTCGTCGGGCATGTGGCTCAAAGCCCGCTTGACCAGGCTTTCGGCCTCGTCGAGGTCCCGGCCGAGTTCGGCGTAGGTGTAGCCGAGATAGTTGAGGGCGTTGGCATGTTTGGGGTCGAGGGCGATGACGCGTTTCATCTGCTCGATGCAGGCCTCCTTGTCGCCCAGCTTGTCGACGATCACCCCCAGGCGGAAATGCATCTTGACGTTGTCGGGATGGTCCGCGATGCCCCCGCGCAGCACCTGCCCGGCTTCGGCCAGGTCCTCGGCCTCCTCCAGGAAAACCGCCAGATAGTAAACGAAATCGGCCTGCTGCGGAAATTTACCGACGGCGTCCCTCAGGAGGCGGATACCCTCTTCGGGACGGCCGGATTCCTGGTAGAGAAACGCCGCATAGATCGTCGCGTCCCCATGAAAGCGCGAATCGGGCTGGACTTTTCTGAAGTGCCCGATCGCCTGGTCGTTTTCCTTCATCCCGTAATAGGCGATGCCCGCTGCGTTGTGCAGGTCGGAACTCTGGGGCGCCCCGGCCAGCATCCCCTCCAGGATCCGGGCCGCATCGGCGTAGTTCTTCCTGTCCAGGTAGAGCCCCACGACGGTCCCGAGAACCTCGGAATCCTCCAGGCTGCGCTCCCCCAGGTCCCGCAGGAGCAGATCGGCATCGGCCTCGAACCCGTTGAGGAGGTAGTATTCCGCCAGTTCCAGGGAGGCGCGCACGTCCATGGGGCGTTCCTTGAGGATTTCCCTGTACTGGTCGATGATCTTGGTCTTCAGCCGCCGGGCCTCTTCGTCTTCCTCGATCATGCCGATGCCCGGGAACCGGAGCTTCTGGCCTTCGCGCACGGCGTTGACCGATTTCAGGCCGGGGTTGTATTTCAGGATGGCCTGCTCGATGTCGCCGTTGTACTTGCCGTAGACCCGCAGGCTGATGGCGGCGATCGAGTCGTTCTTCTTTACGGTGACCTCCTCGAAGCTCTCGGCCTGGGAGCGGTAGAGGCGCAGCAGTTCGAAGCGGGGTTCGAGCGTGCCGTCCTCCAGCTCGACGGCCTTCTGCAGGTACCCCTCGGCGGCCTCCGTATCGCCCTTTTCCATCATGATTTTCCCGAGGAAAAGGTAACCGGCGTAGGCGTCGGGGAATTCCGCGACCATGCGCTCGAATACATCGGCGGCGGCATCCAGCTCGTCGGTCTGGACGTAGAGCCCCCCTAAAACGAGATAGATGTTGCGCCGCTGGGGGTCGATGCGCAGCACCCTTTCATACGTCTCCTTGGCCTCGTCGAACCTGCCGTTTCTCTGCAGGCTGCGCGCGTGCAGGGCCAGGATGTCCGCGTCCTCGGGGGAGACCTGCAGCAGGCGGTCGATCAGCTCGGCCGCCTCCTCCTCCTTTCTCATCTGGAGGTGGAGGAAAACCAGTTCCTTCTGCAGGTAGACGGAGCCGGGGTCGAGGGCGATGGCCTTCCGCAGAAGGATTACGGCCTGGTCCAGGTTTCCCGATCTCTGCTGCAACTGGGCTTCGAAGAAGTAGAAATAGCGGTTCTCGGTTTCAACGACCGTGGGGGAGGGGGCCCCGGCGCGGGTCGCGGGCTGGCGGCCGCCCGCCGCGCACCCCGCGGCCAGGAGGACCGACAGGACCAGGACGGGCGATAGGGTTGGCTTTTCCATTGGCGCTCACATGGGGCAAGATCATTCTGAAAGGGTCTCCTCCGTGTAGGAGGCGAAGTCGGGAATTTCCCGTTTGAAGAACTCTCTCATTTTCTTGATGATGTTTTTTTCCACCTGGCGGACGCGCTCGCGCGATATCCCGTAGCGGTCGCCGATCTCCTGGAGGGTCACCGGTGAATCCGAAAAAATGCGCAGATCGAAGATCTCGGCCTCCCGCCGGGTCATCTTGCTCCTGAACTCGTCGATCTTGTTGTGCAGCAGGCCTTCCAGCTGCTTCTTGGCCACCCGGTCCTCCACGGAAACCGCCGCCGAGCTCAGGAACTCGATGCGCTCGGTATCGGAATCGTCCTTCAGGGGGGCGTCGAGGGACACGTCCCACCCGTCCAGGCGCTGGTCCATGTCCACGATTTCGCGCTCGGACACTCCCAGGCGCTGGGAGAGCAGCTTCGGCTTGGGGTCAAAGCCCTCCTCGACCAGGCGCTGTTTTTCCTTTTTCAGCTTGAAAAACAGCTTGCGCTGGCCCTGGGTCGTCCCGATCTTGACCAGGCGCCAGTTGTCCATGATGAACTTGAGGATGTAAGCCTTGATCCAGAAGGAGGCGTAGTAGGAAAACTTGACATTCTTGTAAGGGTCGAATTTGCGCACCGCCTGCATCAGGCCGATGTTGCCCTCCTGGATCAGGTCGAGGAGGTTCTGCATCCAGACGCGCTGGAATTCAAGCGCGATCTTCACCACGAGCCTCAGGTTGGAGGTCACCAGGCGGTAGGCGGCCTCCTTGTCGTCATGCTCCTGGACCCGGACGCCGAGGGTTTTTTCCTCTTCGCGGGTCAGCAGCCGGTAGTGGCTGATCTCGGCCAGGTAGCGCTGCAGCGGGTCGAACTTGACCAGGGCTTTATCGGACTCCGAGGCTGCCGGCGTTTTCCTGCGCCTGGCCTCGGTGGGGGGGGCCTCGGCGCCGGCCTCCGCGCCTTCAGGATCGCCAGGGTCTTCGTCTTTCTTCATGAGGGCCATCGCCATCGCTTTTCGCATACGATTGTCGCCCCGCGGCGGGGCAAATTGCTATGGACATCCGCCGGGGCCTGTGGTATTGGCGCGGGTATCCGAAAATCCGCGCGCCTGTAGCTCAGCTGGATAGAGCAACGGACTTCTAATCCGTAGGTCAGGGGTTCGACTCCCTTCAGGCGTACCAGCCACCCTGCCGGGGTCGCCCCTCAACGGGCGGCCCTTCTGGTTGGCGCCCGGAACAAAACTTTTTGAGTCTATCACACCGGGATTTTATTTTCAATGCGCTCTTTTCCGAGCCACGGTCGATCCCGGCAGGACGGGCGCTTCCCGCCCCCGGGGCCTGCCTGCGCGCCCGGGCGGGGTGGCCGCGCACATGAGCGCGAAGGGAAGCTGGACCAGGAAGTCGAAAAGGTAGCCCAGGCAGATCAACACCAGGATCAGGGGAAGCTTGAGAAGGTAGAATCTCAGTTTTTTGACCAGCCCCGCTGGCGGATCGCCCATTGCCGGTTGCCTTTCGCCCAGGATCGCGTTGTGGTTGTGACTGATAATACGACCGGCGCCATATTGCAACCAGAATCCCGATGGACGCACCGCGCAGTCGGCCATCGACCGTGATGCCGCGGACAGGGGGTCGCCCGCCATGGGTACCGACAATCTCGTTTTCCTCGAGGTCATCGAGTGGTTTGACGACACCGGCCAGGAACTGGTGCACCGCATCCCCGAGAAAGGCTCCGGGGAAATCAAGTACGGGGCCCAGCTGACCGTGCGCGAGAGCCAGGCGGCCGCCTTTTTTTACCGCGGCAAGGCCATCGAGGTCTTCGGCCCGGGCCGCCACACCCTCAAGACCGCCAACATTCCCATCCTGACCAAGCTCATCAGCGTCCCCTGGGGGATGACCAGCCCCCTGCGGGCCGAGGTCTACCTGGTCAACATGAAGATCTTCACCGATCTGAAGTGGGGCACGCGGGACCCGGTGGCCTTCAGGGACGCCGAGCTGGGCCTTGTCCGGCTGCGCGCCCACGGAATCTTCAACCTCCAGGTGGTCCAGCCCCTTCTTTTCATCAACAGCCTCGTGGGAACCCGGGGCATCTTCACGACGGAGGAGATCGCCGGCTACCTGAACCGGGTCATCGTCTCGCGCTTCAACGACTTCATGGGGGAAACCCTCGATTCCCTCCTCAACCTGCCGGCCAGCTACGACGAGTTCTCAGGGGGGCTCACCCAGCGCCTGCAGGCGGACTTCGACCGCTTCGGCCTGGCCATGACCCACCTGTACATCAACTCCATCACCCCGCCGCCCGAGGTCCAGAGGGCGATCGACGACCGCAGCCGGATGGGGGTGTTCGGCGACATGGACCGGCTGATGAAGATGAAGGCCGCCATGGCCATGGAAAAGGCTTCCGAAGCCGCCCGGGATGGCGGAGGCGGCATGGGGACGAGCCTCGGGCTGATGATGCCGGCCATGTTCGCCCAGTACTTCGCCGGCGCGGGGCCGTCCGCGAGCGCGGGGCAGGCCGCGGGCGAGGCCGCCGGCGCCGCCTGCCGGGAGTGCGGGGGCCGGATCCCCCTCGACGCCCGGTTCTGCCCCCTGTGCGGCCACCAGCAGGTCGTTTTCCTGCGCTGCGAGTCCTGCGGCAAGAACCTCGCCCCCAACGCCCGGTTCTGTTCCCGCTGCGGCAAGCCGCTCGAAGGCGCCCCCAAGGCATGGACCTGCGGCCAGTGCGGCAGCGACAACCTGGCGGACGCCCATTTCTGCAATCAGTGCGGTGGCAAGCGCTAGCCTGGTCATCGAGCACCGGTGCCCCCAGTGCGGGGCGCCGGCGGCCCTGCGCGAAACGGACCGCCTCTTCGCCTGTTCCCACTGCCGGGTCAAATCCTTCCTGAGCCCGCGCGGCGTTTTCCGCTACGCCCTGCCCCACGCGGCCCCGGCGGAGGCGGACCTGCTCCATTACCCCTACTGGCGTTTCAAGGGCATGGTCTTTTCCTGCGCGGCGGACGGCGTCCACGAGCGGTTCCTGGACTTCAGCCGGCCGGCGGCCGAACCCGGCCCCTTCCCGGGCTCCCTGGGGCTTCGCAGCCAGGCCCTGAAGCTGCGCTTCGTCACCCCCGGGCTCGCAGGGCGCTTCATCCGGCCCACCCTCTCCCTGGAGCGGGTGGTCGACGCGGTCTCCGGGACCCTCGCCGGCCGCCTGCCCGCCCCGGTGCTGCACCAGGCCCACGTGGGCGAGGCATGGAGCCTGATCTTCGCCCCTTTTTACGTCCGAGGGCGCCTTTACGACGGCGTCCTCAACCGCCCCGTTTCGGGCGCGATCGCCGACAACCTCGACCCCGGGCAGCTGGCCGGCGGTCCCGCGGAAGATTACCTCCGCTTCCTGGCGGCTGTCTGCCCCCACTGCGGCGCGGACCTGGAGGGCGAACGCGACTCCCTGGTGCTCGCCTGCCGCAACTGCGACACGGCCTGGGGCCCCGAGGGGGAGGGATTCGCCGCCGTGCCCTTCGGGAGCCTGCCCGATGCCGGCCGGGCGGCATGCTATCTGCCGTTCTGGCGCATCGAGGCAGAGGTTTCCGGGGTCGGTCTGCGCTCCCGCGCCGACCTCGTCCGCCTGGCCAACCTGCCCATGGTCGTCCGGGAGCCCATGGAAAGCGAACCCTTCCGCTTCTGGACCCCGGCCTTCAAGCTGCGCCCGCGCGCCCTGCTGAGCCTGGCCGCGCGCCTCACCCTGGCGCAGCCGCAACAGGACGTGACCCCCGGCCTGCCCGGGGCGCGGATGCAGGCGGTGACCCTCGACCGCGGCGAGGCCGCGCAGACCCTGAAAGTCATCCTCGCCGAGGTCGCCAGGCCGCGCAGGGCGGTGCTGCCGCGTCTTGCCGAAATCGAGGTGACGCCTATAAGCTCGCTGCTGGTCTATATCCCCTTCGAGGACACCTCCCACGACCTGGTCCACCCCGGCCTGAGCCTGGCGGTCAACAAGGCCATGCTGGCCACGGCCGGGAACCTGTGATCCGGGGGCCCTTGCCCGAAGCGCCGCGGGGATGGGCTTCGCCTTGACGAAGAGGGCCGGGTCGACCTATAAGCAAAACGGGGCCAGGGGACGCGGCGGCGCTGGCCGGGTCACCCGGCCCGTTCCGGTTCACCCCGGCCACCTTCTGCTTCCGGACGATGCCGGCGGCAGGCAGCCATGGGGAGTATTATGGAAAATCAGCGGTCACCGTTGCAGTTGGTCTGGGGCGTGGCCCTGGTGCTGGCAGGGGTCGGGGTCTTCTACAAGATCCCCGAGAGGATCCCGGAGGTGCTGGCCGCCTTCGAACAGCTGGCCGCCCTCAAGTATTTCGTCTATTTCTGCTTCTACCTCATGGGGATCCTCCTAGATCGGAAGAGCGACAAGAAAGGGGAGGTCATCCGCGCCCATTCCGGATTCATGATGGTCGTCTCCTACAACCCGGGCTACCAGTCGGTTCTCAAGGACCTCAAACAGAGCACGCGCCAGCGCTTCGTTTCCCTGGCCTTCGACTATCCCGACCCGGAAAACGAGGCCCTCATCGTCGCCCACGAGGGCGGCATCGACCCGGCCACGGCCGGCCGCCTGGTTGCCCTGGGCCGCAAGATCCGCCGCATCCGCGAGCACGGCCTGACCGAGGGCGCCAGCACGCGCCTGCTGATCTATGCCGCCCGGCTCATGGGCCGCGGCATCCCGGTGGAGGCGGCCTGCAGGGCGGCCATCTGCCTGCCGCTGACCGACGACGACAAGCTGCAGGAAACGCTGACCGACCTCATCGAGGACCTGTTTTAGGGCCGGGGGGGGGTTCGGATGGCGCGGCCCTGCGGGCCGGCCGCAGGAGGGTGAACAGCGCGCCGCCCGCCAGGGATACGGCCGCGCTGATGGGGAACAGCGCCGCCGTGCCGACCCGCTCGTACAGGTATCCGTTGAGGAAAAAGCCGACCATCAGGCCCAGCCCGTAGGTGACGCCGTTATTGATCGCCTGGCCGATGGTCTTGGACGCCTCCGGCGCCAGCTCGTCGACGAAGAGGATGCTGGCCATGTGAAAGGCGCCGTAGGTGACCGCGTGGAGCAGCTGGGTGGCCAGGATCGCCGCCGGGGAGACGGTGAAAAAGAGCATCGTCCAGCGCAGCGCCGCGGCCAGGAAGGAAAAATGGAGCACCGTCTGGGGCGCGAAACGCGCAAACAGGCGTCCGGAGGCCAGCATGACCCCGATCTCGGCCGCGGAGGCCGCGGCCCAGGAGACGCCGATGAACGCGTTGCCGCAGCCGAGGCTTTCCAGGTGAATCGAAAAGAAGCCGTAATCGGCCCCGTGGCTGACCAGCATGAGAAAGGTGCTGGAAAAAAAGATCAGGGACCGCCGGTTGAGGAGGAAGGACCCCGGAGACCCCGGGACCGCCTGCCTGGCCCGCGCCGCCGGCGGGACCCCCCAGGCGAAGGCGGCCTGCAGGGCCGAGCCGGCGAGGACGACCGCCAGGACGAGGCGCAGGCCCCAGGCGTCGATGGCCCGGCCGAGGAGGACGACCATGGCGATGAAGCTCACGGATCCCCAGGCGCGGATCCTGCCGTAGCGCTTCTTCTCGGAGCCGAGGACGTCCATGCTGAACGCCTCGAGAAACGGGATCAGGGGCGCGAAAAACACGCCGTGGAGCACCGTGATCGCCAGCATGGGCACAAAGCGTTCGCTCGCCAGGTAAAAGACCCAGACCCCGGTTGCCAGCAGGTTGCAGGCGATGTAGATCGGGCGCCGCGCCGCGTAGCGGTCGGCCAGCAGCCCCCAGAGCAGGGCGAACAGGACCAGGGCCGCGGAGCGCACGGCGGACAGGGTGCCGATCTGGATCCCGCTCAGCCCGATGTGAAGGCAGTAAAGGTTGAAAAAGGGCAGGTAGGCGCCCAGGACGCCGAAGTAGAGAAAATATTGCACGGCGATGACCCGCCGGGTCGAAGGGGCTGCGCCGGTCGCGGATGGTGGCGTCATGGGGTCCGGTTCGCTTCTCGTCGGCGGCCCGACGGTGGTTTTGCGCCCCTGCGGCTCAGCCGGCGTGGCGCCAGAGGGTAATCCCGCCATAGGACATTCGCGCCCAAACCGCAATGCCTAAAAGCAAATCCGCTTTACAAAGCCGCATTTGGTTGCTAATTTGACTCGGAATGCGCCCCGGCAGCAGCCTCCCGAATCTCCTTTGAAAACGACAGGAGTCGACCATGGACTACATCAAAATACGCTTCACCGACGATCTCGAGCAGCTCGGGTCCCAGATCGAAAAGTCCCTCGACAGCATGTTCCAGTCGCTCAGCCCCCGGTTCACCCTGTCCGAACCCGTCTGGAAACCCCTGATGGACATCTATGAAACGCCTGAGGAGATCATCGTTCTGGCCGACATCGCCGGGGTGGAGAAGGAAAACCTGGAGCTGGAGATCAGCAGCAAGGCCGTCCGGATCCACGGCCGCCGGGAGGAGGCATGGCGCCTGGACGACGCCACCTATCGCCTGGCGGAGATCCAATACGGGAAATTCGAGCGCACCCTCTACCTGCCCGCGCCCATCGACACCGAGATCGTGTCGGCGTCCTACATCGGCGGGTTTTTGAAGGTGCGCCTGGCCAAGGTTCCCATGGGCAGGGTCCACACCATTCCCATCAGCGACGGATAACCCGCTGCGGGGCGATGCGACCGCCCGGCGGCCGGCGAACCCGGCGCCGCTGGCCGTCGAACCACCCGGTCGCCGCCGAATGCACCCAGGCACGGCTCAGCCGGCCCGCAACCGATTTTCTGGAGGTCATCATGCCCGATCAAGCGCCATCCAACGAACTCGACCCCAACAAGCTTCCCGGCATCCTGCCGATCCTGCCCCTCTTCGACGCGGTTCTCTTCCCCAAGATGGTGCTGCCCCTGGTGGTGATGCAGGCCGAGTCGATCCGGCTGATCGACACCGCCATGACCAAGGACCGCATCATCGGCCTGATGGTGTCCGAAAAATCGGACCAGAAGGACAGGGACCCCCTGGCGGGGCTCAAGTCCGTGGGCGTCAGCGCCCTGATCCTCAAAATGGCCAAGTCGGAGGAAAACAAGGCCCAGCTGCTGGTCCAGGGCCTCAACCGGTTCCGGGTCAAACGCTACATCGAGACCCAGCCGTTCATCCGCGCCGAGGTCACCCAGCTCCAGGAACCCGCCGAGATGGACACGCAGATCGAGGCCCTGATGGCCAATCTCAACGCCATCTTCGCCAAGATCGTGGAGCTGTCGCCGGGGCTGCCCCAGGAGTTCGCCAACATGGCCAAATCCATCAAGGAGGGGGGCATCCTGGCCGACATGATCACCTCGACTGTCAATTCCACGGTCGAGGAGAAGCAGGCGGTCCTGGAGATCGTCGACGTCACCAAGCGCCTGAAAAAGGTGACGCACCTGGCCAACCACCAGCTGGAGATCCTGGAGCTGGGCAACAAGATCCAGTCCCAGGTCAAGGGCGACATGGACAAGCGCCAGAGGGAATATTACCTCCGCCAGCAGCTCAAGGCGATCCAGGAGGAGCTGGGCGAGGCGGACGACGCCAAGGTCGAGCTGGAGGAGTACCGGGCCAAGATCGAGGAGCTCAAGCTGCCGGAAGACGCCAGGAAGGAGGCCGAGCGGGAGCTGGGGCGTTTGTCGCGGATGCACCCGTCCTCGGCCGAGTACACCGTCGCCCTGACCTACCTCGACTGGATCACCTCCCTCCCCTGGCACCAGGGCACCGAGGACGCCATCGACATCAAGCGCGCGCGCGAGGTGCTGGACGAGGACCACTACGGCCTTCAGAAAGCCAAGCGGCGGGTCCTGGAATACCTGGCGGTGCGCAAGCTCAAGCCCGACAGCAAGGGGCCGATCCTCTGCTTTGCCGGCCCCCCCGGCACCGGCAAGACCTCCCTGGGCAACTCCATCGCCAAGGCCCTGGGCCGCAAGTTCATCCGCATCTCCCTGGGCGGTGTCAGGGACGAGGCCGAGATCAGGGGCCACCGCCGGACCTATATCGGGGCCATGCCCGGCAAGATCATCCTCTCCATGCAGAAGGCGGAGGTGATCAACCCGGTTTTCTGTCTCGAGCAGGGCGTAGTCGAGCAGGGTGCAGCGCGGGGCGGCGATGCACACGTCGAAGGCGCACATGCTGCCGTGGTCGACGGGCATGCCGCCTAAAGCGGCGCCGGGGACCGGGGACCAGCTGCGGCTGCCGTCGAAGGCCGGGTTTTTCCCCCTGCTGCGCAGGTGCGCCATGTTGATGCCCGTGTCGACCACGGCCACCGCCACGCCGGAACCGTCCATGCCGCGTTCGTGGAGCTGGTCGGCCGCGAGCCGGCTTTCCACGTCGGCGTGGGTTCCCACCGGCTGCCTGGGGCAGACGGCGATGGCGCTGATCCGCGGGTCCGAGAACACACCGACCCCGTTCGGGTCGGCGGCTACTGCCGCCCTCAGCCGCTCCAATGCCTGCCCGTCCGCCGCCTCGCCGCGCACCAGGTAGGTGGCGGCCTCGGGGCGGGCGTCGAAGGCGAAGCGGCGCCCCACCGCCCGCGCTTCCGCGGCCGGGCGCCGCACCCTGGCGGGCACCGCCACGGGCGAAAACCCCGGATCCAGCCTGAACCCCTCCAGCGACGCCACCGACGGCAAACGGGGGGCGCCACCGCGCACTGCGGCCATGCCGATGTCGGCGCCGTGCCGCATCTGAATCAGAACCCGAATTTTCTGCGCCATTTTTCATTCCTTTGCTGTGGGTTGGGAGGTGATGGGGGCAATGCGCGCGTCTCCGTGGATGCCCTTGACTTCCGGCACGCCCAGGACGGCCGTCTCGTCGATCTCGCCCGAGACCCGGATGACATAAAGGCCGCGCCTGGGGCTGATGGGCACGAGACCGTAGGCCGTGTCGATGGCCAGGTCTTTCAGGACCGGCAATCCGCGGACATGGCTGAAGGTGTTGCGGGGCGGCGTTAGCTGGAGCGTGATGAGGTGCGGCATGGCGGGCGGTCCCCTGAGAAATGCAAATGCGCTCCGGGCGCAACAGCCCCGACGCGCATTGACATCCGGTGCTGCGGCACCGCCCGGCGGCCCGGCTGTCATGGCCTCTTCGGCTGTAGACCCGTGGCTTTGCGTCACCCCCTTTCGGGGGTTTTGCCCGTATCGACTTTTCGACGATTATTCTAGATCAAAGTGCGTGATGCTGTCAATAGGTTGTTTCACTGCCGCCGAAAAAGATCGCCATCGGTGCTACATCCCCCCGACGGCAGGGGCAAGGCCCACGCGATCGCCTTCGGCGAGGGGCGCACCGATCCGCTCGGATTTCCCATTGACGAATACGAGTTTGACGGAGGACTCCGGGATGTCGGCCGCGTGGAGCAGATCGCGCACGGTGGCGCCGTCTTCCAAGTGGTAGGACGAGGCGTCGCGGTAATCGCAGGCCTCGGATTCAGCCAGGGTCGCAAAGCACTTGAGCTCGATTTTCATGGCACACCTCCTTGCAGTGGAAAGTTGCGTCGGTTATAGTGTGAATCTTGGTACGGAAGCCGGGCATTTCAATGGGGAATAAGAGATAGGAAAACGGCAGGTAGAGCCTATCCTTTCCCGCGACCGAGCATATCGTCGCCCACTCGCGCCGGCTGGTCCGAAAGCACTTCTGAGGTCTGCCGCACCCATGCCGTCCCCGGACCCCATCATATCGGCCACTGGCCTCACACGGGTATACACCCTCGGCGACACCCGCGTGATCGGCCTGAGCCGTGTCGACCTGGTCGTGGCGCCGGGGGAGTTCGTGGTGATCAAGGGCGTGAGCGGCTCGGGCAAGAGCACCCTTTTGTCCCTGCTCGCCGGCCTCGACCGCCCCTCGGAAGGGGAGCTGCTCATCGCCGGCCGCCGGCTGCACCCGTGCTCGGATTCCGAGCTGACGCGCTACCGGCGCGAGGTGGTCGGCATGGTCTTCCAGTCCTTCAACCTCCTGCCGACCCTGACCGTCCTGGAAAACGTCTGCCTGCCGGCCCTCCTGGCCGGCCGCCCTATGCGCGAGGCCGCCGCCAGGGCGCTGCCGCTCCTCGAGTGGCTGGGGATGTCCCACCGCCTCGCCCACCGTCCCTACCAGCTCTCGGGCGGTGAAATGCAGCGCACCGCCATCGCCCGGGCCCTCGTCAACGATCCGGCCATCGTCCTCGCCGACGAACCCACCGGCAATCTCGACAGCCGCAACGGTCAGGCGGTGGTCGAACTGCTGGGGGAGCTGAACCGGTCGAAGGGGAAAACCGTCCTGGTGGCCACCCACGGAAGCCAGGCCGATCCCTATGCCCGGCGGATTTTCCACCTGGCCGACGGGTCGATGAGCCGCGTGCCATGCAGCGCGTGATCTTTTTCTGCAGGCTCTTTGCCTGGTTCTGCCTGCGCTACGTCGCCCGGCACCGCCTGCGGGCCCTGGCCGTGCTGCTGGGCATCGCCTTAGGGGCGGCCGTCTTCACCAGCGTGCGCCTGTCGGTGAAGGCTTCCCTGGACGCCTTCACCCGCAGCGTCGACCGGCTGGCAGGCACGGCCGACGCGGTGGTGAGCCGCCCCGGCGGCCGCGTCCCCGAGGAGACCCTGCGGATCCTGATGCGCCTGCCGGCCGTGGCGGCGTTCTCGCCTATTTCGAGCGTCTATGTCCGGCCGGGAGACGATGAGGAGGCATCCTTTCTGCTGGTGGGCATCGACCCCCTCCTCGACCGGGGCTTCCGCGACTGGCAGGCCGGGGAGGACCTGGCCGGCGCCGTCCGCACCTGGACCGGGCTCATCGCCGAACCGTTCTCGGTTCTCGTCGGCCGCGAACTGGCGCTGGCCCACGGCTGGTCGGCCGGGCAGGTCGTCACCCTGGTTCACGCCCGGCGAAAGGCCGCTTTCAGGATCCTCGCCGTACTGGAGACCCGCGGCCTGGCTCTGGCCGAGGGCGGCCTTCTGGCCATCACCGACATCGCCACGTTCCAGGAGTTTTCCGAAACCGTCGGGCATCTCGACCGGGTGGACGTGCGCATCGCCCCTTCCGCCGGGCAGGCCGGCCTGCAATCGCTGCGGGAGGCGCTGCCCCCCGGAGTCCGGGCCTCCCCCGCTTCCACCGCCCGCGAAAGCGGCCGCGGCATGATCCGCTCCTACCAGCTCAACCTGACGATCCTGAGCTTCGCCTCCCTGTTCGTGGGCATGTTCCTGGTCTACAGCCTGGTGGCCCTCAACGCCGCCTCGCGGCGCGGCGAAATCGCGGTTCTGCGGTCCCTGGGGGCCTCGAAGCGAACGGTTTTCCTCCTGTTCCTGGCCGAGGGCGGGGTCTATGGCCTGGCCGGATGGCTCCTGGCGATCCCCCTGGGGGGGGTTCTCACGCGCTACCTCCTGGAGGGCGTCAGCCGCACCGTCAGCACGCTTTTTGTGCGCGTGGTGGTGAGCGGCCTCGACCTGAGCCCCTGGGAGGTGGCGGGGTCGCTGCTCACGACCCTCGGCGTTTCTCTGCTGGCGGCCCTGCACCCGTCCCGGGGGGCCATGGCGGTCCCGCCGGCCGAGGCGGTCCAGGCGCCTCCCAGGGAGGGCGCCGGAGCGGCTTCCCCCGGGCGCCTGGCCTCCGCCGGTGCGGTCTGCGTTCTCGCCGTGGCGCCCCTGTCGCTTATGCCGGCGTTCGACGGAGTCCCCGTCCCCGGCTATGGGGGCATCCTTTTCCTCTTTGCGGGCTTTTCCCTGCTGGCGCCGTGGCCGGACGATCTCGTCGATGCGGCCGACCAGCCAGGAGGCGCCGGTCATGCCCGCCAGGCCCTTCTGGGCCGAGGACATGAGAAAGTCGATGTTTTCATCGGCGATGCGGATCGGCATCAAGCCGTAGGTGGAAATGGTGTCGACCACGAACACGCACCCATGGTCGTGGGCCAGGCGCCCGATCTCCTTTACCGGGTTGAGCACGCCGGTGCCGGTTTCGTGGTGCACCGTGGCGACCACGGCGATGTCCGCGTCCTTCTCGAGGGCCGCCTGGACGGCATCCAGATCGGGCAGGCCCGTGCTGGGAAATTTCAGGTCGACACAGGGGATGTGGTAGTACCCGGCGATTTCCACCATCCGCGCCGAGTAGGCCCCGTTGTTGACCACCAGCAGCTTCCTGCCTTCCGGCACCAGGGAGTTGACGCACACGTCCTGGATGACGGTTCCGGACCCTGTGAAGATCACGGCGGTGTAAACTTCCGGGTCGCCGTGGACGACCTTTACCAGGTCCTTCCGGACCCGGGTCATGAGGTCGACGAATTCCTGCTCCCGGGGGCAGATGTCCGGCACCACCTGGGCGTACTTGACCGCGTCGCTGGTGGTGGCCGGCCCGGGGTTCAGCAGCACGTTGCGCTTGACTGGCTTGACGACTTCCATGGGGGTACCTCCTGGGTGTGGCCGGTGCGCCCGTTGGCCCGTTGGCCCGTTAACGGCGGATGGAAGCCGATTTTAACCGGCTGACGGGCACACGGGCTGACGGGCTGACGATCAGAGTTTCCCGACCTTCTTGATGCCCGACTTCTTGCTCGGGTCCTGGATTTCCTCGATGATGCTGAACCCGCTGCCGTAAAGTTTCCTGCGCTCCTCGAAGGCCTGCTTCCACTCGTCGGGAGTGCGGCTCAGGGCCGGTTTGGCGTTTTGGGCGCGCTCCGCCAGAGACGGCACCGGCCGGTCTTCCGGCCCGTCGTAGTCTTCCTTGGGGGTGAGTTCCTGTCCCAGGCGGGTGTAGCCGACGCGCTCGATTTCCTCGATGTAGTGGGCGCCCACCGCGAAGGCCCGGGTCACGGCCAAAATGGCCCATGTGGCCTCGGGGCTGAACCCCAGGTCCATCATCACCGCCCCGGTGGCCCCGAGCATGTCGATGTCCACCGGATCGGCGCTGGCCTTCTGCGCCGCGGCGGCGATCTCCTTGAGAAACGCGATATACTTCCCGGCCGTGCCGAGCTTTTCGGCGCGCGCGATCATCCGCCGGGCGGCCGGGTCCTTGAGCATCAGGCCGGACACCCCCAGGGCCTCGTCGTCGAGGTTTTCGGCGACCAGCCGTTCGGCGGCCTGGGACAGGGACCACCCTTCGGCCTCGGCCTTTTTGAGGGTGCGCTCCAGGCGGTTGCCGAAAGCCGAGTAGGCCCCGTAGGCATGGCCGAAGGCCAGGATCGACGCCCCGCAGGCCTGGGTCAGGAAGGTCTTGGAACCGGCCACGATGCGCGAGATGGCCGCCGGCATGGACAGGCCGTCCTCCAGGGCCAGGATCATCACGTAGTTGAGCATCTGCTCTTCCTCCACCAGGGGGATGCGGGCCTGGTAGTCCACGAAGAGCATGTCCACCACGCCGTAACCCTCCTCCATCAGCTCGGTGGTGTCGTAGCCGCGGGAGACGATGCGGTGCACGTTCTTGTAAGCGACCTCGGACACCCACTGGAAGGGGGCCCGCCGGGTGTCCCGGGGGACCGTGCCGTATTCGCGCCCGCTGTAGTCGAAGGGCATGGTCGGGCTGTCGAGGTTGCCGATCTTTCCCTTGCGCTGGTTCAGATCACCCATTTCTTGTACTCTCCTTCCGCTTTCTGCCGGCGGGCGTATTCCTGCCGCTCTTCCTGTTTGGGCACGATCCGGTCCTCGGGACCGACGTATTTGATCATCGACAGGTCGATCATCTGGACCATGGGCTCGTGTCGCGAAGCCCCCCAGGCGCGACCCTTCTTCATGTTGAAAAGCGCGTGCGCCGCGCAGGAAAAACCGCGGCAGACGCTGCCCAGGCACCAGGCGGCGTTGGGCGAAAAGCCGACCTCCATCAGGGCCGTGTTGCCCGACCCGACCACGTTCACCCCCACGTAGGACCGGCCCTCGGCCTTGCGCCGGGCGTGGAAGTGTTTTTCCAGGGCGCGCTGAAACTCCAGGTAGACCCCCTCCAGCTCCAGTTCCTCCTGCTTGGCGTGGATCGGTTCGGCCCGCGGATCGCTGTCGATGTGCTGGGGCTGGCCCATGCCCATGACCGGTTTTCCGGCGTCCATGTACTCGTCCACCAGGGTCTTGGCCATCTCGTCGATGCTCTTGCCTTCCCTGTGGGCGCGCTCGATGTATTTGTTGAGCATGTAGCCGTGGGCCGCGCCCGGTCCATGAACGCCGCCGAAAGTGCTCACCGCGGCCGCCACGGCGCAGGGCAGGTTCGGCCGGCCGGCGCTCACGCCGATGGCGGCCACGGCCGATGGCGACATGGAATGCTCCATGAAGACGCCCATCTCGTACCTGAGCATCTTCTCCTCTTTCTCGGTGGGGATGCGGTTCTGGTAGAGCACGAACAGGGCGTCGCAGAAGGAGTAGCCCTCCTCGGCCAGGTCGCTGACGTCGTATCCCCGCATCACCGTCTTTTCCTCGGTTTTGTAGGAGATCGCCGTTTTCCTCCGGAACTTCGGGTCTCGGTTCATTCAGGCTCCTTCGTGGGTGCCGGGCCGCGCCCGGCATGGGGGGTGGAAATGGAAACCGCGTGTGCGCCCGGTAAACAGGCCGCGGTCTCCAGGAAAATCTACGGGGCCGCTCTGCCGGCGGACACGGGCGTACTTGCCAGTTTGGGGCGGATAAGTCAACCGAATTTAGATTATATCTTTTATAACGGCAGGTTATTTTGCCGCTGCAGGGGGGAGGATCCGGGGGGCTGGGGATGGCGAAGGCATCCGCGGGCGGCTTCGCGGCCTCCCCGTGAACGGGGCCGCCGCGTCCTCCGCCGCCTGCGCGCTCAGGCGATGTGCCCCTGCGTGGGGACGATGCAGATGAAGCGGAATTTTCCGGCCCCGCTGTTTCTGAACTGGTGCACCTGGCCGGCCGGCACGCAGGCGTAGAAGCCGGAGGTCACGGCGTGCTCGCGGTCACCGATCCTCAGGACCCCCGAGCCCTCGAGGATGTAGTTGATGTGGGGCCAGTCGTGGTCATGGTGAGGGGTGTAGCCTCCCGGCTCCAGCTCGATGACCCGCATGACGTGGTCGTGCCACCCCTCCCGCGCGGAAATCAGGACCTTCAGGGCTGCCCCCTTGACGGCGGGGCTGGCGATGGCGGTGGCCAGGATGTCGTTTTCGTCGGCGATGATCATGCGCTCTTCTCCCCGGCTGGTGCGATCGCGCCGCCCAGGGTGAGGCCGTGGCCGGTCCGAGCCCCGGGGGTTCCGCGATCGCAGAGAAACAATGGCGACGACACTTATGATGGGTGCGGCGCGGCGGTTGTCAAGGCGGATCGGACGGGTCCTTCTCCCGTGGATCCTCGAAAGCCTCCAGGTTCCGGCCGGCGGCGGTCTCCAGGCTGTACCAGGCGTTGCGCATCGACGCCAGGGCCAGGGCAAGTCGCCCCTGGGCGGCGGTCAGGTCGCGCTGGGCCTCGTTGAGGCGCACCAGGGACGTCTGGCCGGCGGCATACTCCTTTTCCACCAGGTCGCGGGTCTGCTGGTTGAGGGCCACGTTGGCCCGCTGCAGCACCAGCTGCTCCTGGGAGGACATCAGCGCGGAGGCGGCCCGGCGCACCTCCGCAGCCACGGCGATCCTCAGGTCGTCGAGACTGCTTTCGATTTCGTCGACGCGGTGACCGGCCTCGCTGACCCGGGCGCGGGTCAGGCCGCCCTCGAAGAGGTTGTAGCTGAGATACAGGCCGACGCTGTTGCCGAAATCTTCCCCCTCGAAACGGCCGCTGTTGGGCCGGCGGCCGTCCAGCGAAGCCGCCAGGCTGACGGCGGGCCAGTAGCCGGACCTGGCCGCCTCCACCTCGGCGCCGCCCTTGCGCGAGGCCGCCTCCACCTGGAGAATGTCCGGCCGGTGGCCATGGGCGTAGGCGATGAGGGGCTCGAGGTCCGGGGGGAGCAGATCGTCCGCCGTCTCGGGTGCGAGAGGCGCCGGCGCCAGGCCGGCGGGCAGGGCGGCGCCGGGCAGGCCCATGAGCGCGGCCAGGGCGCAGTTGTCCCAAATCGCTCATGGTTGCTCTCCTCTATGACAATGGCTGATAGTGGTTGTCCAAAGAGACATAGGCCGAAAACAAGCCGAGAGCAACCCGATTCTTGCGCATGCGGATCGGTATGGGCCTTCTGTGCATTGTTTGCGTATCCGGAAAATTTAAATTCCGGCGGCCATCCATTGTAGCAGCCGCTACTACTGCCTTCACATTTCCTGTATAGTGTATATGGTATTGGAACCGGATCTATTATGAAAGCCGGGAGAACTGGAAACATGGCGTGCCTTTGCGAACAGATTGCCGGAAACGATATCGGGCTGTCGCCGACATGTATCGGCCACCTGTGGATTTTTCAGCATCTCGATCCTGGCGAGCTGGAGGCGCTCAGCAATGAGGCGCTGCGCAAGAAGTCCGCCAAAGGACAAGCCCTCTTTCTACAGGGAGACCCCGCCGACGAGATGTTCCTGATCAAGGGGGGCCGCATCAAGCTCAACAAGGTCTTCGAAGACGGAACCGAAATCACTCTCGACATCCGCAAGGCCGGCGACTTCGTCGGCGAGAACATGTTTTCCGACGAGGGGCACTACCCGGTGAGCGCCTACGGCATGGAGGACACCCTCACCTGCGGCTTTTCCAGGCGCCAGTTCGAGGAACTCGTGCTGCACAACCCCAGGATCGGCCTGCAGATCATCAAGAATCTCAGCGTGCGGATTTCCTGGCTGACCAGCCGCATGAGCAGCCTGACCGTCACGAACATCGAGGACCGGCTTTACCGGGTTCTGAGCAGTGTGGCGCGGGAGCACGGTACGCCGAGTTCCCGCGGCCTGGTCATCCAGTTCCCGCTCACCCATGAAGATCTCAGCTTTTTGACCGGCGCCCACCGGGTCAGCATTACCCGCGCCGTGAAAGCCCACAAAACGGCGGGAAAGCTTCTGCATGAGGGCAAAAAATTGATTTTGCCGTCCCCGGAAATCGCATAGAGGTCTCGTTCCGTTTCTCATCGTATTTCGATGAACACTCCTCCCGCAGGTACCGCCGCCAGCATCCAAAGCAAGCCCGCGAGGAGGGCCGCTCTCCGCTTTCCTGCAGCGCCTGTCAGCTTTGACCGGATACATGTAGCCGCCGCTACAGACATCCGCCCGGGAACCCGCTATTCTGCCCCCCGAAAAGTCGTTTCACCCCCAGAAAAGGAGAAAAAAGCATGTTCCCCCAGATCATCGGCATTTCCGGAAGCCCCATCAGGAACAGCAACACGGACCGCCTGATCCAGGCGGTCCTGGCCAGCAGCGGCCTGGCAACGGAGTTCGTCAAGCTGAGCGGGATCACCGTGCGCCCGTGCATTGCCTGCCTGGGGTGCAAGGCGGACAACGTCTGCAAGGTGAAAGACGACTTCCCCGAGCTGGCCGAAAAGGTCCGCAGGGCCGGGGCCGTCGTGGTGGGGGGCTACTCGCCCTACGGCGCGGCCGACGGCTTCACCAAGGCCTTTCTCGAGCGGCTCTTCTCCCTGCGGCACCAGAACGGCCTCAACCGGGGCAAGCTCGCCGTCGTGGTCGCCACCGGCATCGGCCGCGGCGCGCCGGGGGTGGAAGAGGCCGCCCGGCAGATCGCCCACGCCCTGAGCCTGGAGGGCATGGAGGTCCTGGCCCAGCTCAAGGCCGTCGGCAACCCCGAGTGCATGGTCTGCGGCTACGGCGAGACCTGCCCCATGAGCGCCCTGCCCTGGATTTTCGGCGACGACACCGCGGTGACCCCCGAAAAGTTCTGCAATGTGGAAGACCAGATGGAAACCTGGGAGCAGGCTCAGACGCTGGGCAAGGAAATCGCCCGCCGGCTGGGCGACCGGCTGCGGATGTAGCCGCCTTATCCTTGCCGGTGAACCGCAGGCGGAACGAGAGAGAGGAGGTGATTCTGATTTCAAGCCGAGATAGAGTCGGCCGCTTGCTCCGGGCATGAGCTGCCCGCGGCTGCGCTTGCTGATCCCACCCGGGGATGGACGCGCACCCGAGCGCAACCGATCCCGGGAATCGACATGCGTGAAGTCTAGAGTGAGGAATCGAGCCCCAGGCCATACAGGGTCAGCCCGCCCTGGATGACCGACAGCGACCGGGCAAAGGACCTCGACGTGCTCATGCCCATGCCCGCATCCAGCCCGCCGCGGAGGGTGATGTCCTGGTCGCTTTCCATGACCAGGTCCTCCGGGTAATCCCCCTCGCGCACCAGAAGGCTCCCCAGGTGAGCCGCGTGCAGAATGCCCGCCTGAAGGCTGGTGTAGCAGGGGCTCAACCCATTGCACACCCCTTCATAATCCACGTACACCGGGTCGTATGCTTCCACAGTGGTGGCGCAGTCCTCGGCGCTCGGGTCGGACTCGTTGCCGGCCGCATCCCAGGCCGAAACCGTGTAGCAGTGCTCGGTCAACGAACCAAGCCCCTTGTCGCTCGTCCGCGTTCCGGCCACCGATTTCACATAGGCGCCGTCCCGGTAGACCTTGTAGCCCGCCACGCCGATGTTGTCCGTCGATGGCTCCCAGCTCAGGTTGATCTGGCCGGCGGAAACGGCGCGGGCACTCAAGCCGGTCGGCGTGTCAGGGGGATCTTCGTCGATGACGGCGACGATGGTGAAGAGCCCCTGCACCGTCTGTTTCGCAGTGTCGTTCAGGGGCGTTATCCTCAGCATGCAGGTGAAAGCACCCGGGCCCGTCACGGTCCAGCTGTGGGACCCGTCGTTGGGCGTGCTTTCCTCGATGGGCTCGAACGTGCCGTCCTTGCCGCCCTCGCGGGAGAGGGACAGCATCACGTTGCCGCCGGTTCCCTTGGGGTCCCAGGTGATGGCCATCTTCTCGCCGCTCTTCCACACCGAGCCCTGGGCAGGGGTGAGGATCAGCGGGTGTCCCGCGGCCTGGTTCTGCCCGCCCCGCACCGCCCGGACCCTCTGGCTGAAGCTCTTTCCCCAGCCGTAGTGGATGCCGTAGGAAAAATGGATCATCCACCCGCTCGCGTTGGGCAGGGAAGACGACGACCAGTAATAATCGGAGGCGGTGTCGGGGAAATAGCCCGTGTCGACGGCGGGGTTCGACGTGCCGTAGTCCACGATGGAGCGCAGCTCCTTTCGCGTGGGGCAGCGCCAATCCGAATACCCCGCCAGGGTGGAGGCCTCGCACGCCTCCAGGGCCGCCTCCCATGTCATGCTGCCGAGGGTGTCCTGCTGCCACATGAGCCCCGCGGCGGTGTCGGTGACCGTGCCGTCCTGGTTGTCCACCAGCGGTTCGATCCCGGAAGCGGATGCGGCCGCAGGCCCTCCGCGCACGGCTCTGGCGCGGTGGGGCTGGGACTTGTGCAGGCTGTAAAAGGAACTGACGTAGGGGCCGGGGCAGTTGTACTGCATGAGCCAGGCGTTTTGAAGGTAGGCGGCATAGACCGTGGATGACCAATAAGGGTCGGTCGGTGCGACGGCCGGGAAAAATGCGGGGTCGATCGCCGGATCGCAGCGGTCCATGTCGCTGATGGACTCGAGCTCCTCCAGTGTGGGCAGGCGCCAGTCCGCAAAGCCCCCGAACCCGGCGTCGTTGAGCTGTTTGAGGAAATCCCGGGTGTCCGTTCCGTCTCCCGGGGTTCCGGCGTGTCCGCCGTTGACGGCAGGGTCCGGGTCGTACCAGGTGTAGGTGTTGTCGGGGTCATGGGGGTCTGCGTAGTCCGCCTCCCCGTCCTTGACTTCCTTCATCTCCCAGACCCGGCCGGTGACCTCGTCGCGCACCATGGACCAGGAGGCGGCGCTTTCCGGAAGATCGTTTCCCTCGGCGTCCAGCTTGGTATAGGCCGGGGGGTTGATGGTGTAGCTCCCGTCCTGGCCGTAAAAGGGCTCTCCCGGCTGGGGGCAGACGATGGTGGGCTCCCCGAGCGCCCCGATGCCGTAACACGCTTCCTGCCCGGTGTCCGCCACCGGCAACGCCAAAGAAGTCCCCCAGCCGCAGATGCACAAAAGAATCACCCCCAGCCCAAGCATCCTGTCCCGGTTGACTGTTTCCATTTCCGCCCTCCTTTGAGTGCGCAACACGTCCTAGAAACATGAATCGGAGCCGGTTCGAGTGTAAAAGAACAGCCAGGTGGAGCAAACGACTGCGTTGTGTCCGCGTCCCCTCAGGCGCAAAGGCCGACGACGTCCGCCAGCAGCCGGCGGTAATAGGCGTAATGCTCGTAGGGGACGTCCTCGCGCACCCGGCCGTCGGCCAGGGGCACGTAGCCTCCGTCGGCCAGGAGGGGCGGCACCTTTTCCATGACCTCGCGGCGGATGGCAGCCCTGCCGCGCCGCAGGGCGTCGGTGTCGATCCCGCCCATCAGGCGCAGGTCCCGGCCGAACTCGGCCCGCAGCTCCCGGTAGTCCATGGCCGCGACGTCGACCTCGCAGGCCCACAGGCAGGTGAACCCTGCCTTCAGGAAAGAGGGGATCAGGGCCCGGGCGTTTGCGAAGGTTCTCAGGGTCAGGAAAAACCCCCGGTGGACCCGCAGCATGCGCACCGTATCGCCGGCCCCCCAGGCGCGGACCTGCGCCGGCCACTCGGGCGGCAGGCGTCCGGGGTCTTCCGGGTCGAGGCGCCGGCGGAAATCCCCCATGTCGGCCGGGACGGACGGCCAGCGGGCCGGCTCGGGGAGCGGTTCCAGGTCGGGCGCGATCTCCTCCCGGGGGTCGGAGGGGAACAGCCGCGACAGGTCGGCACCCGGAGGCAGGCCCTGGCGGCGCCAGGCGGCAACGACCTCCGCGCGGATGCCCTCCTCGAAGTACGGGACCCGGTCGACGGCGTCGTAACCCATTGCCCGGCTGAAACGCTCGCGGCTGTTCATGGCGTTTTCCCCGCTCCCGCCCGCCGCCGGGCCCCTTCCCACACCACCAGCCCCACCGCCGCCAGGATCATCGCGCTGCCGGCATAGCCCATCGGCGAGAACACCTCGCCCCACCAGGCATAGGCCACCACGGCCGCCAGGACCGGCTCCAGGGTGGCGGCGATGGAGGCCCGGCTGATTTCCAGGTGCCGGATGCCCAGGTAGTAGCAATAGTAGGCGCCGTAGGTGCAGAAAACGGCGATCGCGCCCAGGGCCGCCCAGGCGAGGGGCGGCTTGGGCGCGAATTCGACCCAGGGGTAGAGGCAGAGGGCACCGATGGGCAGCATGTAGGCAAACAGGTTGGGGGAGGTGTAGCGGCCGGAAAAATGCTTGCCGAACACGTAGTACAGGGAATAGCAGAAGCCGGCCGCAAGTCCCGTCGCCACGGCCGGGGCGTCGATTGGCGCCCCCGGGCCGCCGCCCCCGGACCCGAGGGAGATCCCCGCCACCCCGGCCAGGGTCAGGAAAAGGGCCCCCAGCTTGCCCGGGGTGACGGCCTCCCTGTAGAAGACCCGCGCCATGAGGGTCACCCAGGCCGGGGCCGTGTAGAGCAGGACCGCCGCCAAGGCCGCCCCGCCCCGTTGGATCGCCGCCTGGTAGACCCCGAAGAACAGGGCCACGCCGCTGATGCCGAAGGCCGCCAGGGCCGGCACGTCCCTCCAGGCCATCCTGAGCTGCCCCTTGACCAGGGCGTGGGTGCCGAAAAATCCCCAGGCCAGGACGGCGCGCCAGAAGGCCACCTCCATGGGGGAGACGCCTTCCCGGAAGGCGAGCCTGGCGAAGGGGCCGAGAAACGCCCACAGGCAGGCGGCCAGGACGATGTAGACGTATCCGCGCAAAGCCGGGTTCCCAGTTCACCGTTCAGGGTTCATCGTTAACATAATGCGGTCACAGCTTTCCGGAGCGGATGATGGAAACGATCAGCCAGACCCCCAGCAGGGTGGCCATGGTGTAACGTCCGGCCAGGCGTTTTTTCAGCACGCCGCGGACCGCCTCTGCGATCTGGTCCAGTTCCGCCTCGATCTGGCCGTGGCGCACGTCGGCGATGTCCAGGTAAAAGCGGTTGGCGGCGGGATAGGTGTCGCGCCGGGGGTCGATGTCCACAGCGCGGTAAACGTTTTCCCCCAGCAGGATAACGGCGACGTCCGCCCGGGGGCAGAGTTCGGCCAGGACGCGCTCCGCGTTGCCGGGATGGACCAGCAGGGGGCGTTTGTCGGCATCGAAAAAGCGGACCGGCTCTTCGATCCGGCCCCCCGGGGCCGTTTCCCGGGAGCGGGAATCCACCCGGTCGAGGACGCCGCGGATGATGGCGGCCGCGGCGCCCCGGTATTCCTCGTCGGGAATAAAACCATCGCCCCCCCCCGTTCCCGTGCCGGGGCCGGGAATGAACGCCTTGGTCATGGACGGCAGAATGGCCACCGTGACCCCGGGTCCGCCCCCGGTGCAGCGCCGTTCGCGGGGGTAGATCCCGCGATAGTTGGCGCGGCGGCCCATGTCGGAGACGAAGGCGTCGCGGCGCACGGCGCCGATTTCGGCCAGCGCGTCAACCAGGAACGGGTTGTGCAGATAGGAGAAGAGCTGCGGGGCGGCCTGGAGGACCCGGCCCAGCAGGTGGAACTCGGCGGCCGAGAGGTTCATCTCCCCCAGGGCCCGGGTGTCCGGGGCCTGCCCCGGGGCCAGCAGCAGGTCCCGGCGCGCCAGAAGGGCGCCCAGGCCGATTTTTTCGGCGCGATGCAGCTTCTGCAGAAGAAGCATTCTGAGGGCGATGAGTTCGGGGCACGGGTACGGGCTGTGGTAGGCGAAGCGGCCCTTGAACTGGTTCAGCATCGGGTCGTAGTGGTAGAGAACATCGGAGAAGGCCAGCAGGTTGGCGTCCAGGACCATGAGTCTGGATTTGTCCTCGCCGGACCCGTTCAGGATGGCGGTGATGGCGTCCAGATCGAGGGGCTGGTCCAGGGCGCGGCGGCGCCACTCCTCCCTCAGCTCGGGGCGGCCGGCCCTTCCCAGCACAACTTGCATGAAATAGGCCAGCAACTCGCCGGCGTATTCCTGGGAGCAGGCCTGAGTGATGGCCCCCCCGCCGGGCGCCGGTCCGCGGACGGCCAGCGCCGCATCGGAGCCGAGGGGGATCGGCCGGCACTGGCAGAGTGCCAGGCCGCCGGCCAGCAGCAGGAGGCCCAGCGCGGTTTTGCCCGGTCGGATGTTGCGGGTGAAGCTCAAGAGATGACGTCTTCCTCGGCGGGCCAGGGCGGCTCCAGGTTTCGTTGTCGGTGTCGGCGTCGGTACCCGGGGCGGGCGATATCTTTTCGCTGGCGATTCCGATACCGGTCCCGGCATCTTCGACCGCGCCAGGGGGTTTCCTGAAGCGCCCCGCCTCACATCCGGCACCCCACGCTTATAGCGAACCTGACGGGGGATGTCAAAAGCCTCGCGGGCCCCGGGGAACCTTTTTACGGCACGCCGCTCTGGACCCGGGGGCCGCAATCTGGTAGATTGATTCCATGTGCCGCATTCCTTCTGAAGTCCATGGCGACCATGGCCAACCTGCCTGCCGGCGGAGGGGTAGAGATGAACGACAAAGAGCAGAATTCCACGGGCCCGCAAAGCCTGATCGATGCGTGGGTCAAGGCGAGCACTGATTTCTGGGGTGCCGCCATGACCTCCTGGAGCAAACCGGAAGCCGCCGGCCAGCCAACCCCTGCCGCTGAAGCCGGCGAGACCGGCCGCACCCAGGAAGCCCTGGCCGCCATTCAAAAGACCTGGCGGACGCTCTCCTCGGCCATGGAGGAGCCCCAGACCCTGGCATCCATTTTCGCCGGCATCGGCGCCATGCCCGACATCCTGATGCGCCTGGCCCGGACCGGCTGGGGCGGCCTGCTGGAGCTCCAGGGGCAGTGGCTGGAAAAGGCCGCCCGGCTGGGGCAAACGAGCGCGGCCTACAATTTCGACTCCCTCGACGCGGAGGCCTTTCGCACGTGGTCGGAGGTCTATGAAAAGGAGTTCCGGCAGGTGCTCACCCTGCCCCAGCTGGGGCTCACCCGGGGCTACCAGGAACGCTTCAACCAGTACCTGGACAAGTCTAACCGCTTTCAGGCCGCCATGGCGGAGTTTCTCTACCTGCTCTACGTGCCGGTGGAAAAGGCGGCCCGGGTCGTGCAGGACGAGCTAGACCTGCGGGCAAAAGAGGGGGGGTTGCCTGAAAACCCTAAAGATTACTACAACATGTGGGTCAAGATTCTCGAGGGGCACTACATGACGCTCTTCAAATCGCACGATTACACCCAGGCCCTGGGGAAAACCCTCGATGCCATGGGCGAGTACATGATCGCCCGCAAAAGGATCGTGGAGGACGCGCTGCAGACGCTGCCCGTACCGACCCACTCGGAAGTCGACGAGCTCTACAAGGAACTCTATCTTCTGAAGAAACGGGTCAAGAAACTGGAAAAGAGAAGCGGCAACGGGTGATGACACGGCCGGGCGACCCGGTGATGCCCGGCAAGGGGGATCTATGAGCCAGCCGAAAATATCCGTCGATCACATTCTGGCCAAGCTGGCGGAAGATGCGGAAAAGGCCCATGCCCGCGTCCAGAAGGCCTCGGACGTCCTTTTGGAGAACCTGGACACCGCCATCGCGGTGACCCCTTACGACGTCGTCTACCAGGACGACCGGGTCAAGCTGAAGCACTACCGGCCGAGAGCGGAGAAAAAGTACAGGACGCCGCTGCTGGTGGTCTATGCCCTGATCAACCGCGAAACCATGCTCGACCTGCAGCCCGGCCGCAGCGTGGTGGAGCGTTTCCTGGACGCCGGCATCGACCTTTACATGATCGACTGGGGCTATCCGACCCGCAAGGACCGCTTCCTGACCATCGACGACCATGTCAACGGCTACATGGACGACATCGTCGACCATATCCTCCATGCGCACCGCCTGCCGCAGCTCAACCTCATGGGCATCTGCATGGGGGGGGCCTTCTGCGTCATGTATGCGGCCCTGCACCCCCACAAGGTGCGCAACCTGGTCACGACGGTGACACCCACCAACTTCGACACCGAACAGGGGCTGCTGCACATCTGGATGAAAGACGTCGACCCTGAGCGGATGATGGCGGCTTTCGGCAACATGCCCGGGGACGTGATGAACCTGGGGTTTCTGCTGCTCAACCCGGCCCGGCTGATGATCGACAAGTATGTCGGGTTCCTGGAGAACATGGACAACAAGGCCTTCGTCGAAAACTTCGTGCGCATGGAGACCTGGATTTTCGACAGCCCGGACGTTCCCGGCGAGACCTTCCGCCAGTTCATCACCGACTGCTACCACAAGAACCTGCTCATCCAGAGCAAGCTGGAACTGGGGGGAAAGCGGGTCGACTTGAAGAACATCACCATGCCGCTGCTCAACATCTACGGGAAATACGACCACCTGGTGCCGCCGGGCGCGTGCGAGCTGCTGACGTCCAAGGTCGGCAGCACGGACACGGAGAACCTCTGCCTCGAGACCGGCCACATCGGCATCTACGTCAGCTCCCGCTGCCAGCGGGAATTCGCCCCCAAGATCATCGCCTGGCTGCGCGAGCGCGACGGCGACCCGCCGCCTGCACCCGGCGCAGGCAAGGCGGCGGCCGAAAAGTCGTCGGATACCCCCCCCGGGAGATCCTGCCCAAGGCCCGCCAGGTGGACGTGGACATGATCATCAGGGGCGCCCACCCCCGCGAGGTGGCCGTGGGCGCCGCCCGCTACCGCAGCGTGGTGGGCAGCACCATGCAGAAGGTGGCCAAGGCCGCGCGCTGCCCGGTGGTCATCATCAGCAGGCCCTGCACCACCTGCTGGCGCCTTTTTTCCAACATCGTCCTCGGCACCGATTTCTCCAGGGCCGCCGATTCCGCCTTCCTGTGGGCCTTGAAGCTGGCCAGGCACGTGGGCGCCAGGCTCCACATATTCCACGCCGTGGACATTCACCGCCAAAACGGCATCCGCCTGCCCGATCAGCCGGAAATCGAGGCCCGGATCGAGGCGGCGCGCGAACAGATCCGGCAGGTCTATGTCTCCCGCCTCGACGGGTTCGACAACTACACGGCCGAAATCTGGGAGGGAACCCCCTACGTGGAGATTCTCAAGTTCGCCCGGGAAAGGCAGGCCGACCTCATCGTCATGGCCCACCACACCCGCGAAGTCGACCCGGAGCTGGCGCTTCTGGGAAGCACGGTGGAGCAGGTGGTCCTGCGGGCGTCCTGCCCGGTGGCGAGCGTCAACCACCCGGACAAGGTCGCCCCCCTGGAGGATTAGCCGTCCCGCGGCGGGCGGCGGCAACACGAGGAGACCCCCGTGGCTGGCCCCAAAACGGTCCTGGTGGTGGACGACGAGCTGTCGATGCGCATCTTCATCGCCACCCTGCTGGAAACCGCGGGCTGGAAGCCGGTGGTGTGCAAAAACGGCGGCGATGGCATCCGCAAGGCCCGTGAGCTCAAGCCGGACCTGGTCATCCTCGACGTGATGATGCCCAAGGAGGGGGGCGCCGCCATGTACCGCGCCCTCAAGAGCGATGAGGCCCTCCGGCGCATCCCGGTTTTGATGCTCTCGGCGGTCGCGGAATCCTCCTTCCGCCATTACCTGAGCATGCTCAGGGCCGGGGTCGACGATCCCGTCCCCGACCCGGACGCCTACCTGGAAAAGCCCCCCGACCCCAAGCAGCTCGCCGCGACGGTCCTCAGGCTCGTGGGCGCCTGAATCCCCCCGGCGTCACGGCGCCAAAGATCGCGATGGAATCCCATGGCCGACACGCTCCTACTGGTTGACGATGAGCCCGGCATCCGCAAGGTCCTGGGCATCACCCTGGCGGACAGGGGCTACCGGGTCCTGACCGCGGAAAACGGTGCAGAGGCCCTTTCCCTGTTTGCCGCCGAGCGCCCGGCCATCGTCCTGACCGACATCAAGATGCCCGTCATCGACGGGATCGAGCTGCTGCGCAGGATCAAGCGGGAAGACCCCGACACCGAGGTCATCATGATTTCCGGGCACGGGGACATGGATCTGGCGATCAAGAGCCTCAAGCTGGCGGCAACCGATTTCATCACCAAACCCATCAACGACGACGCCCTCGACATCGCCCTCAGGCGCGCGACCGAAAAGATCGCCATGCGGCGCCAGCTGCGCGCCTACACCGAAAATCTCGAGAGCCTGGTGGCGGAGAAATCGGCCAAGCTCGTGGCCCTCGAGCGCATGGTGGCCGTCGGCCAGGCCGTGGAGGGCATCTCCTCGGCCCTGAGCGGCCTGGCGGGCGACCTGGAAGGCGGTCTGGGGTACTTCAACGAAATGCCCTGCTTCGTCGCCATCTACAACCCCATGCAGGAGATCGTGGCCGTCAACCGCCTCTATGCCGAGCGCCTCGGCAGCCGCATCGGCGCCCGCGCCCGGGAAATCCACCCCCACGGCTCGCCGGTGGAGCGGACCTTTGCCGGCGGCACGGGGCAGCGCAGCCGTGAAACCGTCACCTACCTGGACGGCCGCCGGGGACCGGTGATCGTCTACACCGCGCCCATCCGCAACAAGGACGGCCAGATCGAGCTGGTCGTCGAGATCTCGGCCGACATCACCGAGGTCAAGCGGCTCCAGGAGGAGCTCAAGGCCACCCAGCAGCGCTACCAGGAGCTCTTCGACGCCGTGCCCTGCTACATCTCGGTCCTGGACCGCGAGTTCCGCGTCCAGGCCGCCAACCGCCGCTTCATGGAGCACTTCGACCCCGCGGCCGGCATCCACTGCTACGAGATCGGGGCCGCGCGCGCCGGCCGCTGCGACGACTGCCCGGTGGCCCGCACCTTCGAGGACGGCCGGTCCCATCAGTCCGAGATGCTGCTCTCCGCCAGGAGCGGCGAGCAGGTCAACGTGCTGATCCAGACCGCCCCGCTGCGCGCCCCCTCGGGGGAGATCGCCCAGGTCATGGAGATGGCCACCGACGTCACCCGGGTGCGGCGCCTGGAAGACAACCTCTCCACCCTCGGCCTCATGGTCGGCACCATTTCCCACAGCATCAAGGGCGTGCTCACCGGCCTGGATGCCGGGCTCTACTTTCTCGAATCCGGGCTGGTCAAAAAGGACGGCGGGCGGGTGGAGGAAGGCCTGGAAGTGGTCAAGCTCATGGTGGACCGGATCCGCAACGTGGTGCTCAACATCCTTTACTACGCCAAGGAGCGCTCCCTGCAGGTGGAGGAGATCGATGCGGCCGCGTTCCTGGCCGATGCCGCCGCCATGGTCGCCCCCAGAGCCGCGAGCCGCGCCGTCGAGGTGGCGTGCGACCTCGCCCCCGGCCTCGGCCGGTTCGAAATCGACCCGGTCATGATCCGCACGGCCCTCGTCAACATCCTCGAAAACGCCGTGGACGCCTGCGTCGAGGATGTCTCCAAGGCCGCCCACCGCGTCCTTCTCCGCGCCCGCGGGGACGGCGCCCACATCTTCATCGAGGTCGAGGACGACGGCGTCGGCATGGCCGAGGAGACAACCCGGCGGCTGTTCAGCCTCTTTTTCTCTTCCAAGGGCCATGCCGGCACCGGCCTGGGGCTTTTCATCGCCGACAAGATCGTGCGCCAGCACGGCGGCGTTATCGAGGCGGCCTCCACCCCGGGCCGCGGCAGCCGTTTCACGATCCGCCTGCCCCGCAAACCCGCCCGCCAGGCCGCCGACAGCCCCCCCGCGGCGATCACGGCCGATGCCGCCCTGAAAACCCCCCACGCCGCCGCACCTTGAACGCCGGCGGCGTTTCTCACGACCGCAGGGTGGCCTTCAGGCGCAGGGGGCGGTGCAGCAGTTCGAGCGCGGCGACGATGCCGGATGGGATCGGCGCCTCTCCATGGATTTCTGCGGGCGCAACCCGGCGGGGCCGGGGCAAAAAAAATCCCGCGCGCCGGCGGCGGCACGCGGGATCCCTTCTTCCGGCGGGCGGAGCGGCGCTATTTTTTGCCGTCGCCCTTGACTTCCTCGAAGTCGGCGTCCACCACGTCATCTTCACGGGAGGGGCCGCCCGGCCCGGCCTGACCGGCGCCACCCCCGGGCCCCGCGCCCTCGCTGCCGGCGGCCTGCTTGTAGACGGCCTCGGCCAGCTTGTGGGAGACCTGGGTCAGCTCCTCGCTGAGGCGCCGGATCTCGGCCACGTCTTCCCCGTTCATGGCGCTGCGCAGGTTCTGGATGATGGTCTCCACCTTGCCGCGGGTGTCGGCGTCCACCTTGTCGCCCAGGTCCTTGATCGATCTCTCGGTGGCGTAGATCAGCGAATCGGCCTGGTTGCGCACCTCCACGACCTCGCGCTTGCGCTTGTCCTCCTCGGCGTGCATCTCGGCGTCCTTGACCAGCCTCTCGATCTCGTCCTTGGAAAGGCCGCTCGAGGCCGTGATCTGGATCGACTGCTCCTTGTTGGTGGCATGATCCTTGGCCGACACGTTGACGATGCCGTTGGCGTCGATGTCGAAAGTGACCTCGATCTGGGGGACCCCCCGCGGGGCCGGCGGGATGCCCACCAGCTCGAAACGCCCCAGGGTCTTGTTGTTGGCCGCCATCTCGCGTTCGCCCTGGAGCACGTGGATCGACACGGCCGGCTGGCTGTCCGCCGCCGTGGAGAAGACCTGGCTCTTGCGCGTCGGGATCGTGGTGTTCTTCTCGATCAGGCGCGTCATGACCCCGCCCAGGGTCTCGATCCCCAGGGAGAGCGGGGTCACGTCCAGCAGGAGCACGTCCTTGACGTCGCCCTTGAGCACGCCCCCCTGGATCGCAGCGCCCATGGCCACGACCTCGTCCGGGTTGACCCCCTTGTGGGGTTCCTTGCCGAACAGCCGCTGCACCCGCTCCTGGACCGCGGGCATGCGCGTCATGCCGCCCACCAGGATGACCTCGTCGATCTCCCTGGGGCTGAGGCCGGCGTCCTTGAGGGCCGTCCGGCAGGGGCCCTCGAGCTTGTCGAGCAGGTCGGCGACCAGGGACTCGAGCTTGGCCCGGCTGAGGCGGATGTTGAGATGCTTGGGCCCGCTGGCGTCGGCGGTGATGAAGGGCAGGTTGACATCGGTCTCCTTGGAGGTGGACAGCTCCATCTTGGCCTTCTCGGCGGCCTCCTTGAGGCGCTGCAGGGCGAGCTTGTCCTTCGTCAGGTCGATGCCCTGCTCTTTCTTGAACTCCGCGGCGAAGTACTCCACGAGGCGCATGTCGAAGTCCTCGCCGCCCAGGAACGTGTCGCCGTTCGTGGACTTCACCTCGAAGACGCCGTCGCCGATCTCCAGGATCGAAACGTCGAACGTGCCGCCACCGAGGTCATACACCGCCACCGTGCCCGACTTCTTCTTGTCGAGGCCGTAGGCGAGCGCCGCCGCGGTGGGATCGTTGATGATGCGCAGCACCTCGAGGCCGGCGATCTTGCCGGCGTCCTTCGTCGCCTGGCGCTGACTGTCTCTGATGCCATGTAACTCTCCCTGTTTGGGGAAGTGGTCGAAACGATATGGCTCCCTATAATCCAAATCGGTGCTGAAGTCAAAAAGACGATCGTGGCGAACCCAATCCCAGCGTATCCCAACGCCCCCGGGGGCCCGGAATCCCGGCTCAGCGGCCTGGCCGTGCCCTTGGCCCTGGCGATCTTCAGCCGCCTGCTCCTCAATACCGCCCGCCGCCTTGCCTACCCGTTCGCCCCGGCCCTGAGCCGGGGCCTGGACGTGCCGTTGACGGCGATCACCTCCGTCATCGCGGCCAACCAGGTGACCGGGTTGCTGGGCATTTTCATCGGCCCCCTGGCTGACCGCCTGGGGTACAAGCGGATGATGCTGGCCGGGATCGGAATCCTCGCCCTCGCCATGCTGGCCGCCGGCGCGCTGCCCCGCTACGCGGTCGTCTTCGCCGCCCTGCTCCTGGCCGGCCTCGGGAAAACCCTCTTCGACCCGGCGATCCAGGCCTACATCGGGGAGCGGGTTCCCTTCCAACGGCGCGCGGCGATCATCGGGCTGGCGGAATTCAGCTGGGCGGGCAGCGCCCTCCTGGGAATTCCCGCGGTGGGGCTTCTCATGCAGGCGTTCGGCTGGCGGGCGCCGCTCTTCGCCATCGGCCTTCTGGCCCTCGTCGGCGCCTGGTCCCTGGCCCTCGCCCTCCCCGCGGACACGAAAACCAAGGGCTTCAGGGGTTCCGCGGCCGGGCTTCTCAAGGCTTGGCGGCGCCTCGCCCGCGAGCGGGTCGTTCTGGGGGCCGTGGGGTTCGGTTTCTTCATCAGCTTCGCCAACGACAACCTCTTCGTGGTCTGCGGGGCATGGTTCGAGGCATCCTTCGGCCTGAGCATCGCCGCGTTGGGATTGAGCATGGGCGCCATCGGCGCGGCCGAACTGGCCGGCGAATTCATGACCGTCATGCTCGGCGACCGGATCGGCATCCAGCGCTCCGCAACCCTGGGCCTGGCGCTGTCGGCCGCGGCCTACCTCCTGCTGCCGATGGTCGCCGGCAGCATGGTATCCGCCCTGTGCGGGCTGTTTGTCATCTTCCTGCTTTTCGAATTCACCATCGTCTCCTTCATCTCCCTCGGCACCGAGCTTCTCCCCGACTCCCGGGCGGCCACGATGTCCTTCGTTTTCGCCGCGGCCGGAGCGGGACGGGTCGCCGGCGCCCTCGCGGGGGGCCCGGTCTGGCTTGCGGGAGGCATCCTGGCCACCGGCCTGATCTCCGCGGCGCTCACGATCCTGGCCCTGGTGTCGCTGCTTCTGGGGCTGAAGGGGTGGAAGCCGCAATCGCTTGGCGCTTGACACGACCGACGGTTTTACCTATTAATCTTTCTTGGCCGACCGCCGGCGCACAGCGCCGCGCCTGAAGGCCTGACGTTCGAGGGGAACTAACATGCTGACCGCGACCACCAGAAAATCCATCGCCGCGACCCTCGGGGGGGGCCTTCTTCTGCTGCTGGCCGCCGGAATCGCGGGCTGCGGCGCAGAGCCGGAGCCTGCCCAGCCCCCCCCCACCGGTTTTGCCTTCTTCGACATCGGGGCGAACAACACCCTCACCGCCTCCGTTCGCAAAAGCCTCGCGGCCCAGCTGGGCTCAGAAGCCTTCACCGGGCGGGGCATCGTGGACCTGGAAATCAACCACGCCGGCTTCCTGCGGAGCCATTTCCCCGAACTCGACCGCCTGAACCGGGTTCTCAACCACCCGCCCATGGAACGGGTGGAGCACGACATCACCCGGCTCGTTTTCCGCTACGCCCGCCAGAAGGGGCAGCCGTTTCACTACGTGGAGCTGGTCTTTTCCAACGAGAGCGGCAGACCCCTTTTTTTCAAGGTGTCCTCCAGGACCGACGGTCCCGCCATCGTCGATCAGCTCAGGCAGAAGTACGGGGAGCCGCGGACCGTCGCCTGGGAAAGGGCCGAAGGCTCGACCCTCTACTGGACTGAAAACCGCGACGTGCTGACGATATCGGTCGCGCCCAACCGCCTCGGGGAGGTGGAGTACCAGATCGCCATCTACCATGTCGGCAACCTGGAGGCCATGATCGCAGCCGAAAAGAAGGCGGCCGAGATGCGCGCGGAAGAGCTCAGGCGCACCGGGCAAAAGGCTTTTTAGGCCGCAACACCGCAAGGCGCCGCCACCGAGCACCGGGGCAATCCATGTTTCACCTGCTGAAGGACTGGTTCAACCGCCGTTTCTCGGATCCCCAGGTCGTCATCCTCGGCCTCTTCCTGGTGCTGGGGTTCGCCTTTCTCTACTGGTTCGGCGGGATCCTGGCCCCCGTGCTCATCGCCGTCGTTATCGCCTACCTCCTCGAGGGGCTCGTGGTCGGGCTCCAGCGTCTGAGGACACCGCGCCTGGGGGCCGTTCTGGTGGTTTTTCTCCTCTTCATGGCCGGCCTCCTGGTGCTGCTGATCATTCTCCTTCCCAGAATCGTCAACCAGGTCACCCAGTTCCTCCAGGCCCTGCCCTCCATCGTCAACGCGGGCAAAAACGAGCTGATGGAGTTTCACGCGCGCTATCCCGAAATCCTTTCCGAAAAGCAGATGGCGCGCATCTTCGAATACCTGGGCACGGAGCTGACCCGCCTCAGCCAGGGCATCCTCTCCTTTTCCGTGGCCTCCGTGCGCGGGCTCATCACGTCGGTGGTCTACCTCGTGCTGGTCCCCCTGATGGTCTTTTTCTTCCTCAAGGACAAGATGCTGATCATCGGCTGGCTCACTTCCCACCTGCCGTCCCAGCGCCGCCTGACCGACGAGGTGTGGCGCGAGGTCAACCAGCAGATCGCCAATTACGTGCGCGGCAAGATCTGGGAGATCCTCATCGTCTGGTCGGTGAGCTATGTGACGTTCAAGCTCCTGGGGCTCCAGTTCTCGATGCTGGTCTCCCTCCTGGTGGGGCTGTCGGTGCTGGTGCCCTACGTCGGGGTCACCCTGGTGGTGCTGCCGGTCGGCCTTGCCGCCTACTTCCAGTGGGGGCTCGCCTCCGAGACGGTCTACGTTCTGATGGCCTACGCCGTCATCCAGCTCCTGGACGGCAACCTGCTGGCGCCCCTGCTCCTGTCCGAGGTGGTCAACCTCCACCCGGTGGCCATCATTGTGGCCGTCCTTTTTTTCGGCGGGCTGTGGGGGCTCTGGGGCCTGTTTTTCGCCATCCCCCTGGCGACCCTGGCCCATGCCGTCATCAAGGCCTGGGGCAACCAGCCCAGGCGCCCGGCGGAGGAGAGAGACCCCCCGGCGCCCTGGGCGGCGGCCTGAGGCGGGTCAGAACGGGAAGGTGCCGAACCACTGGCGATAAATCCGGCTGTAGTCGCCGTTTTCCATCAGTTCCAGGAGGGCGACGCTCACCTTTTCCCTCAGGCCGCTGCCCTGGGGGAAGGCGAACCCGTAAACGCTGCGGTGGTAGAGGGGGCCGACCACCTTGACGGCGTGCTGGTTGCCGTCCGCCAGGTAGTGGAGAAGGGCGGGGGAGTCGAAGATCAAGGCGTCGGCCTTGCCCGAAAGCAACCGGGCGTAAGCCTCCCCGATGTCGGGCACCAGCTGCACGCCGCGTGTCTGGATGTTGTGGGCGAAGGCATCGCTGGTGGTGCCCGTCTTGGTCACGACGGTCTTGTCGTCCAGGTCGCCGATGCCGTCGATGCCCTTCTGGTCGGCGCGCACCATGATGAGCAGGCCGGCGTTGAAGTAGGGAAAGGCGAAGTCGATCTCCTTTTCCCTGTCCGCCGTGACGGTGATGCCGGCGACGGCCGCGGCGAGGCTTCCCTGCTTCAGGGCCGGGATCAGCCTGTTGAAGTCCATGGGGACCAGGCGATAGGCGATCCCCATGCGCCGGGCGACCGCGTCCCACAGCTGGACGTCGAATCCGGTGTAGATCCCGTCCGGCCCCTTGAAGGAAAAGGGCGTGAAGTTGGCGTCGCACCCGACCTCCAGGTCGCCGGCGCGGCTCGCCGCATGAACCCACAGGACGGCGGCAAGCGCCGCGCACAGCACGAAAGTGGCCTTCCTCATTTTCCCTCCCGGCACGCGGCCGGTCCGGCCTCCGGGCCCCCCGCCTCCCCGGCGGCGGGCTGGACCCGGGCCGGAGGCTTCCGGCCGAGGGGGCCCGCCCGGGCCCGGCAGAGGCCGCAACGGTCGTCGGAGCACATCTGGCAGTGGAAACAGTCCGCGCAGCCGTGCTTTTTCAGGCTGCCGGGGTCTTCACCGGGGACATACACCCTGCCCGGCAGCCCGGGAAAAGTTACAAAGGGCATGGGCACCTGCCATGCACCGGAAAGCCGGGTCGAAGCGGCCGGCACCGGTGTTCAGTCCGTCTGCAGATCCTCGATGCCGGCGTAGAAATCGAGCGCCTCGGGGTTGCTGAGGGCGTCCTTGTTGAGCACCGGCTTGCCCTCGATGGTTTTCTTGACCGCCAGCTCGACTTTTTTCATGTTCAGGGTGTAGGGCACCGCCGGCACCGGCAGGATCTTGGCCGGCACGTGGCGCGGCGAGGCATTGGTGCGGATTGTCGCCCGTATCCTGCCTTTCAGCTCCTCGGTAAGTTCGAAGCCCGGCGCCAGCTTGACGAACAGGATCACGCGCACGTCGTTTTTCCAGTTCTGCCCCACCACCACGCTGTCTTCGATTTCTTCCAGCTGGTCGAGCTGGCGGTAAATCTCGGCGGTTCCGATGCGCACCCCCCCCGGGTTCAAGGTGGCGTCCGAACGGCCGTAGATGACCAGGCCCCCGCGCTCGGTGATCTCCACGTAATCCCCGTGGCGCCACACGTTGGGGTAGACGTCGAAGTAGGCCGAGTGGTATTTGGCGCCGTCGGGATCGTCCCAGAAGTAAATCGGCATGGACGGGAAGGGCCGGGTGCAGACCAGTTCCCCCTGGCGGCCGGTCACTGCCTGACCGTTTTCGTCGAAGGCCGCCACGGCCATGGCCAGCCCCCGGCACTGAAGCTCCCCGGCGTAGACCGGTCCCATGGGGTTGCCCAGGGCGAAGCATCCGTTGATGTCGGTGCCGCCGGAAATCGAGGCCAGCTGAAGATCGCTCTTGATGTCGCTGTAGACGAACTCGAAGCCCTCGATAGACAGCGGCGAGCCGGTGGAAAGCACGGCTCTCAGCGGCGCCAGGTCGTAAGTCCTGCCGGGGGCGACGCCGCTGTTCTGAAGGGCGCCGAGATAACCCGCGCTGGTCCCGAACACCGAGATCTTCTCGTCCTGGGCCATTTCCCACAGGACGCCGGGGTGAGGATGGAACGGGTTGCCGTCGTAAAGCACCAGCGTGGCGCCCAGGGCCAGGGAACTGGTCAGCCAGTTCCACATCATCCAGCCGCAGGTGGTGAAATAGAAGATGGTGTCCTCGCGCTTGAGGTCCGTGTGCAGCATGAGCTCCTTGAGGTGGTGGAGCAGGATGCCGCCCGCGCTCTGCACCATGCACTTGGGCAGGCCGGTCGTCCCCGACGAGTACATGATGTAAAGGGGGTGGTCGAACGGCAGCTGGGCGAAGTCGATCTCCAACCCGCCGCGGGAGGCCTTGAAGTCGTCGTAGAGCACCGCCCGGGGCAGCCGCCGGATGTCGGGCTGCGGGTCGGTGTAGGGCACCACCACCACTTTCTCGATGGAGGGCAGCTCCTTGAGGATATCCGCGATCCGCCCGAGGGAATCGATCGATTTGCCCTTGAAGGCGTAACCGTTGGCCGTGAAGAGCACCTTGGGCCGGATCTGCCCGAAGCGGTCCAGGACACCCTTGATGCCGAAATCGGGCGAGCACGAGGACCAGGTGGCCCCGATGCTGGCCGAGGCCAGCATGGCGACGGTCGCGGCCGGCATGTTGGGCAGGAAACCCACCACCCTCCGCCGCGCTTCCCAGCCGGTTTTTCCTGCCGAAGTAAGTGGGGCACTGGGTCAGGATCTCCACCACCGAGAAACCCTCGTGGAGGATGGCCTGGCGCAGGATGTCCTCCATCTGTTTCGTGTGGAAGACCGTCGTGCGCGCCACGTAACTGGCCCCGGCGGCCGCTGACAGCTTGACGATGTCGAAACCCGGGTCGATGTTCATGAAGGGCGCGGTGGTGGCGCTGGTGCCGTATCCCGACAGGGGCGAGAACTGCCCGCCGGTCATGCCGTAGACGCGGTTGTTCATCACGATGGCGGTGATGTCGATGTTGCGCCGCGCGGCGTGGATGAAGTGGTTGCCGCCGATGGCCAGGGCGTCCCCGTCGCCCATGGGCACGATCAGGTTCAGCTCCGGCCGGCTCAGTTTCACGCCCGTGGCAAAGGCCAGCGCCCGGCCATGGATGGTGTGCAGGGTGTGGAAGTCGACGTAGCCGGAGATCCGCGACGAGCAGCCGATGCCCGACACCATGACGATCTCGTTCTTGCTCATCCCGAGGGTCTCGATGGCCCGCAGCAGGCCCCCCAGGACCATGCCGTGGCCGCAGCCCGCGCACCACATGTGGGGGAAAAAGCGTTCCCGCAGGTAATCCTTGACCGCCATGCCTAAACCCCCTTTCCCTGGATGATGCGCAGGATGTCGCGGATGTCGTCGGGGGTGATGAAAACGCCGTCGAACCGGTTGGCCAGGAACACCTTTCCCGGTTCGTCCACCGCCTTTTTGACCTCCTCCAGGATCTGCCCCATGTTCATCTCCACCACCAGAACCGACTTGGCCTGGCGGCAGCGCTCCCGCACCACGTCCGCCGGAAACGGGAACAGGGTCTGGAGCTCCAGCAGCCCGAGCCGCTCCCCCCGGGGCCGGCGCGCCTCCACCAGGTGGCGCGCCGAGCGCGCCGACGACCCGTAGGAAATCAGCACCCGCTCGGCGTCGTCCAGGAAGAACTCCTTGTAGCGGGCCATTTCGTTGGCGTGGTTGTTGATCTTGTCCACCAGGTGGCGCAGCAGCGCGCCCACGACCTTGGGGTTGTCCGAGGGAAAGCCCCACATGTCGTGGAAAAGGCCGGTGACGTTGTAACGGTGCACCCCGCCGAAATCCGACATCGGCAGGCGGCCGTCCTCCCGCGGCAGGTAGGGATGGTAGTCGACGCCCTCCTTGACGGAAGTGCGCAGCCGCTCCACCAGGGGCAGTTCCCCGGGCTCGGGGATCACCAGGCGCTCGCGCATGTGGCCCACCACCTCGTCGAAGAGCAGGATCACCGGCGTGCGGTATGTCTCGGCGATGTTGAAGGCGTCCACGGTGACGGCGAACACGTCCTGGTGGTTGGAGGCGGTCAGGGCGACGATGGCGTGCTCCCCGTGGGTCCCCCAGCGGGCCTGGTTGACGTCGCCCTGGCTGACGTGGGTGGGGATGCCGGTGGAGGGCCCGCCCCGCTGGACGTTGACGATGACGCAGGGGATCTCGGCCATGATGGCGTACCCCAGGGCCTCCTGCTTCAGGGAGAAGCCGGGGCCGCTGGTGGCGGTCATGACCTTGTTGCCGGTCAGGGAGGCGCCGATGATGGCGCACATGGAGGAGATTTCGTCCTCCATCTGGATGAAGCGCCCCCCCTTGCGGGGCAGCCGCACGGCCAGGTGTTCGGCGATCTCCGTGGAGGGGGTGATGGGGTATCCGGCGAAAAAGTTGAGCCCCGCGTAGAGGGCCGCCTCGACGCAGGCCTCGTTGCCCTGGATGAACTTGATCTGTCTACTCATGGTCTGCGCCTGCCGCCTCCTCGGTTTCGATCTCGATGGCAAAGTCCGGGCACCGCAGTTCGCAGAGCCTGCAGCAGATGCAGTCCCCGGGCCGGACCGCGACGGCCTTGTCCCTGCTGTCCAGTTCCAGGACCGACTTGGGGCAGAAGGCGACACAGATGCCGCAGCCCTTGCACCAGTCGCGATTGATGCGGTGGGCTTTCAGTTTCGGTCTGGCCATTGAGGAAACCTCGCGGGGGCGGAAGGGGAATCGCTCCCTCTCGGGGCGCCTTCCCGGCTCCCGGCCCAGGGGGTGGGATGTCAGGGATCAACAATTCTGGTATGTTAGCGGGAATCCGCCCCAGGGTCAACCCCAATCGGGCCGGAGGCCGGCGGGAACCCCATTCCCCGTTTCATTGTCGTTGTCGTAATCGTAATCGGCAGTCAGCTCAAAGCTCAAAGAAGATAGCGGTGAGCCTCTGCTGCAATCCAAATCGATATCGAAATCGAAAAGGTTCAAGGTTCAGGGTTCAGGGTTTGTTGTCTTTCTCGTTGTCGTTGTCGTAATCGTCATCGTAATCGATCCCGACTCCGATCCCGATTTCGATTTCGATTTCGATTTCGATTTCGACCAGTTAGCTCCCTGCCCCCTGCTCCCTGCTCACCCGCCGGCGCGCGAGTAGACATCCTCGTCGGGGCGGCCGGCTTTTCCGGCAGCCAGGAGGTGCCACCCGGCGGCGGCGATCATGGCGGCGTTGTCCCCGCAGAGTTCCAGGGGGGGGATGTGGGGCGTCACCCCTTCGGCCGCGGCCGCCTCGCGCAGCGTCTCCCGCAGCCGGCTGTTGGCCGCCACCCTGTATTTGCTGCGGCGGCTGGGAACGGGCTCGGCGGTCTTCTTCCAGAGCTCGTATTGCTCGGGATAGGCCTTGCCCCAGACCGCCGGGTCGATCTCCCCGTCCGGGATGGTGACGGTCTTCACCGCCTGCGGTTTGGGTTGCTCGCATCCGACGAGGACGAATGCCAGCATCATGCAAACGCCGACCGCCAGGATGTGTTTTGCGCTGTTGGACATCTGCCCCTCCTATGTTGGGTTAAGGGTTATGCGTGATCGGTTGGTCTCAGTTCGTCAGCCGGACGCCGGCCAGCTGGTGCTGCAGAAAGCGGTGGCAGTCCCAGCAGTTGCGCTCCTGGTTGATCATCGCCACGCGCTCGGAATGGCAGCGGATGCAGTTGGCCTGCACGAACTTCTTTCCATGCTCGGAAATGGTGATGTTCTGCGGCGTCTGGCCGGAGTAGAACACGACGACGTCCTTCATGCCGTCGATGGATTTCCAGACGTAGTAGACGGGCAGGTTCTGGTGCGGCAGGTGGCAGTCCACGCAGCGGATCGAGCGGTGGGCGCCGACGTTGAACCAGGCTTCGAACTGGGACTGCATGACGTGGCAGGAGGCGCAGAACTGCGCCGTTTCGGTCTGGGCCATGAGCTGCGGCGGCCCGAAGGCCAGGAAGACGCCGGCCCCGGCGCCCAGCAGGAGCAGCGCCGCCGGGACCTTCCAGCCGATCTTCTTGAGGAAAGCCATCTTTCGCAACCTCAACTGAAGGGGTTCGGTCGATGGGCTTTGGGGCTCGACCGCTGTCCGCAGGCGCATGCCCGCGGTAAAGGCATCACCTGCATGCCGCGCGGTGAGTCATTTTCTAAAATGCAATCGGCCCTGTCAAGTCCAAACTCGATCGAATAAGTCGGGTATTCAGCTCCATAGGACACCCTGCCGGCTCATGGGGACGCTTCCCCGTCATTTTTCCGCGATTCCGTCTCCCGCCGTCTTTTCATCCTTCACGCCCGCCGGACAACGCCACCCCTTGCTCCCGGGCGGCGGGTTCGATGGGCAGGAGGTGCCGCCGCGCCATCTTGCCCGCCATATCCCGCCGGCCGCTCCGCGCCTCACCGTGCATACCGGATAGCCAGAGCGGTGACCACGCCCCAGACCCAGTTGTAAAACAGGACCAGCGCGGGGGTCAGGGTCCCCAGGTCCAGCCCGAAATGGCCTTTCTGAGCCTGGTAGGGGAAGATGAACAGGAACTGGATGAGGGTCGGGCCCAGGCTCAGGAGCGCACCCTTTGAAAATGGCCTGGCGGTGAGCAGGGGCAGCAAAAAGAGCAGCCCCCAGATGCCGCCCCAGACGATGCGCGGGTAAAGCCAGCCCTTGGTGAGGGCCGGCGCGATGGAAACGCCCAGGGCCCGGGCCACCCCCAGGTCCCCCAACCCCCACGAGAGCAGGCTGTTGGCCAGCGCCCCCAGGCACCCCGCCCCGAAACAGATCAGCAGCTTTTTCATGGTGCCCCCTGCCGGTAAAGTGGATCGCCTTGTGGAATCAGAAAGTCCTCGGGGTTGTCCTAAATCGCGAATTTTCGGTTCATAGAACGATTTCCTGTTGTTTGCAAGCCGTATGTCCCGTAATATCCGGAGATCGACGGAAGCCAACGGAGCCCGGTCACCGGCTCCGCAACAGGGGGAAGCGACATGAAACTGCTCGTCTGCGGCAAGGGCGGCAGCGGCAAGAGCACCTTGGCCTGGATGATGGCGAGGGGATTGGCGGCGGCCGGAATGCGCCAGGTGCTCCTGGTCGACACCGACGAATCCAACCACGGCCTGCACCGCCTCATGGGCGTCGAAGCGCCCCCGGTCCTGCTCCAGGCCTTGGGGGGCAAAAAAGGGCTGCGCGGGAAAAAGGTGCCCCCATCGGGCGCATCCCCCATAGATGATTGGATCCGGCCGGGAATGAGCATCGCGGATCTGCCGCGATCCTGCCTCGCCGAGGCGGACGGGGTGAAGCTCCTGACGGCCGGCAAGATCCTCGACTTCGGGGAGGGGTGCGCCTGCCCCATCGGCGGGATTTCCCGAGCGATCCTTTCCCGGCTGGCCGTGGCGCGCGACGAGGCCCTGGTGGTGGATGCCGAGGCCGGCGTGGAGCACTTCGGCCGGCGCGTGGGGGGCGGCGTCGACCAGATCGTCGGCGTCATCGACCCCACCTACGAGTCGTCCCTGCTGGCCGAAAAGATGATCGACATGGCCTGGGCCGCCGGCGTCGGCATCCGCTTCGTCCTCAACAAGGTCGACGAGCGGGTGGCGCCGATCATGGAGGGCTTCGTCGACCCGGATAGGGTCATCGCCCGTATCCCTTACCGGGAGGATATTTTCCTCGAGGCGCTGAAAGGCGGAAAGCTGGACGCGCGCCTTCCGGAAATCGACCGCCTGTGCGAACGCTTGCTTGCACATCCTGGCGCCCCCTCCAGTGCGGTAGAATCCCGACGGGACCCATCCGTTGACCTGGGTCCGGATCGATTGAGGCTGGTGCTCGAAAAAATTCCGGTCGGCATCACCGTCGTCGATCCCGATGGGCGCATGCTTTACTACAATGAATACAGCGCCAAGGTCGTCGACCGGAAGCCGGAATATATCGGCAAAGACATCCGGGAATGCCACCAGAAATCGGAAAGCATCGACAATATCGACAGGATCCTGGCGGAACTCCGATCAGGCAAAATCGGTGAGTTCCATTACGAAGCGTTGAGGGGCGGTGTGCGCCTGCGGGTGACCGTGACGCCGTTTGAAACCGAGGGCCGCTTGATCGGGTTCATCCAGAGTTTCGTTGTCCTCTCCCGGCCGGGTTGATGCAATCCCCGCAGCAGAGGGGCAAAAAGCTCCCCTCTTGGAAACGAGGACCGCATGCGATATTTTCGGGTTCTGCCGGCGCTCGTCGCGCTGGTTTCGATTTCGGGATGCCCAAGCCTGCCGCCCATTCACACCGTCGGGCATGTCGATATCCCTCGAACCGCCAACAGACAAACAGCCCTGAACCTTGAACGGGGAACGGGGAACCTTGAACGGGGAACCCGATGATACAACCCACCCGGGTCGAGCACCTCAACGATTTAGAGCCCCGGCCGGGGGGGCGCTTCGTGCTTTACTGGATGCAGCAGTCCCAGCGCGCGGTCTGCAACCACGCCCTGGAATACGCCGTGCAGGCCGCCAACGGACTGAACCTGCCGCTTGCGGTGGTTTTCGGGCTGACCGCGGACTACCCGGAGGCAAACCTGCGGCACTACGTTTTCATGCTGGAGGGTGTCCGGGATGCCGCCCGCAGATTGACCGCGCGCGGCATCAAATTCGTCCTGCGCCGCGGCTCGTTGCCGGGGACGGCCCTGGAGGCCGGCCGCGGGGCGGCAGTCATCGTCTGCGACCGCGGCTACCTGCGCCACCAGCGCCAGTGGCGCCGGCTGGTAGCCCGGGAAGCGGGCTGCCGGGTTGTGCAGGTCGAAAGCGACCTGATCGTCCCCGTCCGGGTCGCCTCCGACAAGGCGGAATACGCCGCGCGCACGATCCGCCCCAAGATTCAACGCCACCTCGACACCTATCTCCAGCCGCTGGCCGAGCGCAAGCTGCGGCGACCGTCGCTGCATCTGGAACTGGCGGGGCTCGACCCGGAAGATGTCGACGGCTTGCTGCGGCCTCTGGCCGTCGACCGCGGCGTCGGCGCTGTCAGCCCCGGACTGCGCGGCGGGACGGAGAAAGCCCTCGCACGCTTCGGGGCGTTTCTGCGTGACAGCCTCTCGCGCTACCGGGCGCACCACAACCAGCCCCAGACCGACGACGCCTCCCTCATGAGCCCCTACCTGCACTTCGGCCAGGTCTCGGCCCTGGACCTGGCCCTCAGGCTGCGGGCGGCCGCCGACCGCGACGACGGCAACGCCGCCGCCTTCCTGGAGGAACTCGTCGTGCGCCGGGAGCTGGCGGCCAATTACGTCTTCTTCGCCCCCGCCTACGACCGCTACGAGGGGCTTCCCGCCTGGGCGCGGAAGACCCTTGGCGAGCACTCCCGCGACCCCCGCGTCCCCCTTTACGACCCCGCGCGGCTGGAGGCGGCCGACACCCACGACCCCTACTGGAACGCGGCCATGACGGAGATGCGCGCCACCGGCTTCATGCACGGCTACATGCGCATGTACTGGGCCAAGAAGATCCTCGAGTGGTCGCCGAGCCCCGAGGAGGCTTTCGCCCTCGCCCTGGCGCTCAACAACAAGTACTTCCTCGACGGCCGGGACCCCAACTCCTGCACCGGCGTCGCCTGGTCCTTCGGCCTGCACGACCGGCCGTGGAAGGAGCGCCCCATTTTCGGCAAGGTGCGCTTTATGGCCGCCTCCGGCCTCGAACGCAAATGCGGCATCCGGGCCTATGTGGAGAAGGTCGCCGCCCGCACCGCCGCCACGGGCTGAGGGCGCGGCGGCCTTCTGATACCGGCGGTTGACAACCTCGCAGGCGGGACGCTATTTTGTCCTCGAATTGCATGCCGGCAACATGGCAGGTGGGTATGAAGGTTCCGGTCGGTTTCAAGCACGAGCAGGTGCTGCGCTGCGGGGTGGTCCTGGAGAAGGGGCGCTGCCGGAAGGTATTGGAGATCCTGGACGGCGCCAAGCTGGACCGCCGGCGGATCAAGCTGCTTTACCTGGTCATCACCGGCGACTGGGTGGATTGTGTCGACCAGGCGCTCGAAAAGGGCATCCAGATCCTGAAGACCCCCCAGGACCTGTTGTCCCAGAAGCCGCTCGATTTCATCATGGAAATGACCGGCGATGCCGAGGTGCTGGCGCTGCTGGCACGCGACAAGCCCAGGTCCGTGGGCCTGGTGGATTACAACGCCGCCCAGCTGCTCATCGACGTGTTCCGCAGGGAGGAGCCGGCGGCGGACAAACGCGACTCGGAAATCAGCCTGGTGAGCTGCTTCGCATCCGCCCTGCTGGAGGCCTCGCCCGATGCCGTCATGGTGATCGACCGCAACTACCGCAGCATGCTCGCCGCGGTGCCCAACACGAGCGTCCTGTCGGCCAGGATGCGGGACACCACCGGGTTTTTGACCCCTGGCGCCGGGTTCACCGCGGCGCATCCCGCCACTAGACCCAAAACCAGCAATGCCACCGATACAAACGACCGCGTTGACGTGTTCATCCGCATCTCCTTTTCCCGAGTGGGGTCCGTCGGCAGGGCCTGCCGGAGGGGACCGGGAAGGCCATCACGGCAGGGGATGCTATCACAATCGTTTGGGGGGGTAAAGGTGAAACCTCGGCATCGACGGGGGTTTGCGCGCGGCGGGCGCCTCCGTTTTTTCCGGTGGGCGGTTGCCTCCTGAGGCGCTACCTGGTATCCTGCGGCCAGGGGCTTTCGTTGGAAACCTCATGGGCGCTTTTGACAAAGGCCGGAGCCACTGACCCAACCGCATGGTCTCAACGGCACAGCCTGCCCGCGCATTCCCTGGACCCCTTCCGGAGACAGCCGCCATGAACCGGCCCCGAAACTTCTTGAAATGGCCCCTCATCGCCATCGCCTCGCTGGCGCTGCTGCTGCTCGCGCTGGCGCTCGCGGTTCCCAGGCTGGTCGACACGCAAGCCGTCCGGTCCGGAATTTCGGACCTGGTGGCGCGGCAGACCGGGGGCACGTTTGCCTGCGGTCGGATCCTTCTCGCCGTCTTCCCATCCCCCGGCGTCCGTCTGGAGGATGCGGCCTTGGAGATCCCGGGCGCCGTCCGGGCGCAGGCCGCCTCGATCCGGGCCGATGCCGGGTTCATCCCCCTTCTGACCGGCCGCCTCGAGATCAGGCGCCTGAGGATGAGATCGGCCGAGGTCCGCGTGATCACGCCGGCCGGGGAACGCGACACCCGGCTGGAGGAAGGCACGCAACCTGCAGAAGGCGAACAGGCGCCGGAAGCGCTGAGCCGCCGGGCGGAGCGGTTTCTCTCAGGCATGGCCCGCGCGGCGCCGGGGATAACCCTGGAGATCGAGGAAAGCCGGGTGGAGTGGGTCCGAAACGGCCGCCCCCCGGTCGTCCTGGAGGATATCGACCTGCGCCTTTACGGCCCGCCGAAAGACCTGCGCATCCGCCTCGCGTGCAAATCCGGCCTGTGGGACAGCCTGTCCATGGAGGCCTCCCTGGACGCCGCGGCCATGACCGGCTCGGCGCGCGTGAAGGCCGAACGCCTCAGCTACGGGGCCCTGCGCGACGCCTTCTTCCCGGACCGCCCCGAACCGGTGAGCGACGCCATCGTCAACCTGGAGGCCGACCTCTCCGCCGCCGGGCCTGGCCGGTTCAGGGGCAGCTGGTCGGCCGACCTGCCGCAGCTGACCTTGAACTCCCCGGGAGAAAAGGTGGTTCTCTCAGTCAAGAACCTGGATGGAAGCTTCGAGAAGACCGCGGATGGCATGACCCTGGTCCTCTCGCGGCTCGAGACGGCCGATCCGCCCCTGTCCCTCGCGGCGCGGGCGGTCACGGCCGGCACCTCCCCCAGGATCCGCGTCGAGGCGACCATCGGCGAAGCCGACCTGGAGCCCCTGCGGGCGCTCGTGCTCAAGCTGGCGGGCCGCCTTCCGGAAGTGGCCCGGATCACCGACATCGTGCGCGCGGGCAGGGCGGAAGACACCACCCTGCGCCTCCAGGGCGATGCTCCGGCCGACCTGGGAAAAATCGATTCCCTGTTCCTGAAGGGGACGCTGCGCGGCGGCATCGTCGCCGTAGAGGACTTCGCGCTCGAGCTGACGGCGGCGCAGGGCGAGGTGACCCTCGCCGGGGGCGTCCTCGCGTGCCGCGATGTCGAGGCCGGCCTGGGCAATAGCCGCCTGAGCCGAGGGATCCTGAACCTGGGCCTCGCGCCGGGCGACGACACTTTCCATCTCGAAGCCGACGTGCACGCCGATCTGGGCGAGCTGACGCCCATCCTCGAAGCCGCCCTGGGCGACCCGGCGGCCATCGAAGAGATCCGGCGCATCACCCGTTTGGAGGGTCAGGCCAGGGGCCGCCTGGTCCTGGGGGAGTCGGCAGGGGACCTGGGCCTCAGGGTCGATGTCAGCGAGATCCAGGCCAGCCTGGCTCACCGGGCGCTGCCCCACGCGGTCCAGGTCCAGGGCGGGCCCTTGGCCCTCGACGCCGCGCGCCTCGACATCGGCGGCCTGTCGGCCCGCGCGGGACAATCGGCCATCGGCCGCCTCACCGGGACCATCGGCCTGGCAGCCCCGATTCCGCTATCGCTCAGGGCCTCAGGGGTGCAGGTGAACCTGGAGGAGGTCATGGCCTGGCTGACCCGCGCCGGGGTGCCGATGGTCGCGGATGGGGACATCGGCGCACTGGCCGGACAGGTGGAACTGGCGGACGTCACCCTGTCGGGGCCGGGCATCGCGCCCGGACAGTGGGACATCGCGGCAGAGGGAACCCTGTCCCGGGTCGTCATCCAGAGTCGGCTGCTGCCCGGCGCCCTGAAGGTCGCGCAGGCCCGGGTCCAGGCCGGGAAGACCGGGGAGGTCAACCAGGTCAGTTTCTCCGACGCCCGCACCGCGATCCTGGACGCCGAGGCGCTCGCCTCCGGGCGATTGGCCTACACGCCCCAGGGCCTTCAAAGCGTGCAGGTCGACTTCAGCGGCCGGATGGATGAAAGCGCCGCCCGGTACCTCTCGGATCTTTTGCACCGCCCCCGGATAAGGCGCCTGCGGTCGCCCATCACGGTTTCGGACGCCGCGCTGCATTGGGAAAAAGAGACGATCAGCGCGAAGGCCGCCCTCCAGATCGCCGCCGCCCCCCCCCTCACCCTGCAGCTGCGCCATGGCCCCGGCCTGTTCGAGGCCGAGGGCCGCATTGCGCCTCCCGGGGGAAAGCCGGTGGACTTTGCCGTCGGACTTGCAGGGGACATCCTGCGCATCGCCTTTGCCGGCGACATGGATGCTGCGCTCCTGGACCGCTTCGTCACCGCCTCGGATTTCCCCCACGGGAGAATCCACGGCGATTTCCAGGCCCGCGTCCTGCTCGCGCAGCCGTCGAATTCCACAGCCTCCGGCCGCCTCGAGATCAGCGACATTTTCTTCCCGGTGGAGGGGCTCGTGTGCCTGCTGCTGACGGCCGCCGCCGCGCCTGCGGCCGCGGTAGAAACCATGGGCTGTGGGCGGTCTACGAGGAGGCGCTCAATACCGCCAAGTACATCGACCTGACCCATTGCCTGGCACCCGCGACCCCGGTCTGGAAAGGCTTCGGCCCCTCCGCCTTCGGCCCGGCCCTGAACCCGGAGACCGGCCTGCCTTACCGCTACCCGAAAGACGGCTTCGAGGCTACCCGCTACGAGCTGAGCACCGATCAACTGGGAATGGAAGGGGGTGTCACCTGTTTTCCCGGGGTGCGCAGCCTTTCAGAAGGGCGATCGGCTAGTCGACAAACCTGAAGCGCAGGAGGGCGACCAGGTAAAACAGCGCCGCGAAACCGAGAAGAACGGCGGAAGGCTTCAATACCTTCGCGACCCCGAAACCTCGCAGCATGACATCGTGATAGCCCGAAAGGGCCCAGGCGTGAGGCGTCAGCAGTGACAGGGTTTTCATGAACGCCGGCATGACGAACGTCGGCACCATCATCCCCCCCAGGGCGGACAGGACCACGGCGAAAAACACCCCCATCGCCCCGATCTGGGCCTCGGTGCGCCCAAGGGCGGCGACCATGAGCCCAAGCCCGTTGGCCGCAGCCGCCAGCGCGAGGGATACCAGCGCCAGGGCCCGCACCTGACCGAGGTGGATCCCGAAGAGAAACACGCCCACCGAAAACATCAACCCGATCTGAACCAGGTTGACCAGGTAATAGGGCAGAAGTTTCCCCGCCAGCAGGGTGGATTTGGATATGGGAGCCGCCAGGATGCGCTGGAAAGTGCCCTCGCTTCGCTCGCGCATGAAACCGCCGGCCAGGGGCAGAACGATGAAAAAGACGCCGAAAATCGTGTAGGCCGGCACGTTCTGCTCCGTGGCCCGCGGACGGACGGCAGCCGCGGCCTGGGGAGCGATGATTTCCAGGCTGAGGGCCGGGGCCTCCTCCGCAAGGTCGAACCCCATGCCCGCCAAATCACCGGCAGCCGGCTCACCCGGTGCCGGAAAGCGGGACTCAAGCCGGTACAGCTGCCGGGCCGTCGCGATCCGGCCCGCGATCATGGCCCCTATCGCGCCTTTCAGCGGGGCGACCAGCTGCCGGCTGGTGGCGGGATCGAGGACGAAAAGGACCCTGGGCGGCTTCGATCCCCCCGACGTCACGTAGCGCGCCACCGATTCGGAAAAATCCGCCTCGAAAATCAGTGCCAGCGGGTGCGCGCCCTCCCCGACAAGGCGGCCGGCCCCGTCGCGGGTGACCGCCTCGCCAGCGATCTCATCGACGACGCGGATCCCCTCCATGGCCTTGACTCCATCGGCGATCCGCCCGGCCAGCGGCCCGGCGTCCTGGTTGACCAGGACAACCTCGATGGGGCGCTGCGGGGTGCCCGCTTCGAAGACCCCTTCCAAGGCATAGCTCATGACCACGATGAAGAAGACCGGCATCGCAAACAACAATGCCAGCGCCTCCCGGTCTTTAAGAAGGACCGCGAATTCCTTCAGGGCGATGGCGGCAATCTGTCGCGAAACGGCCATATGCGGCTCAATCCCTGACGTTGCGCCCGGTGAGGTTTAAAAAGACGGTCTCCAGGGTCGGCTCGAGCAGTTGCGCCGACCGGAGCGGTGTGTCGTAGTCCCGGGCCAGTTCCAGGAGCTGTTTCAAGGCGGCGTCCGGCTCGGCGCCGTGGAGCTGAAACCCGGCCGGGCCTTCAGAAGACTGCCTGACGGCACCGAGCCGCCGAATTCGCCCCAGGAGGTCGTCGCTGACCGGCGCGGCGAATTCGAAACGAATATGGCCGGTCCCGTGCCGCCGGATGAGTTCCCGCGGCGTATCGAGCGCGATCATGCGCCCGGAGTCCATGATCGCCACGCGCGAACACAGGGCTTCGGCTTCCCACAGGTGGTGCGTGCAATAGAGCAGGGTCTTGCCGGATCTTGCCAGGTCCTCCAGGCGGCTGAGGATTGCGTGGCGGCTCTGGGCGTCGATGCCCACGGTCGCCTCGTCCAGGACGATCACCGCAGGGTCGTGCAATAGCCCGGCGGCGAGATTCAGCCGGCGCTTCATGCCGTTGGAATAGGTGGACACCGCCATTTTCCCGCGCCCGCCAAGCTGCACGGCATCCAAGGCCCACCGCACGCGTTCCGCCAGCACGGCTCCCCGGAGCCCGTAGAGCCTGCCGAAAAAGAAAAGGTTGGCCGCGGCGTCCAGGGTGGGGTAAAGGGCGATCTCCTGGGGCACCAAACCGATATGAGCCTTGGCCCGGCGCGGATGCCGCGACAGGCGCACCCCGGCAATCGAAACGCTGCCGGCGGTCGGCGCGAGCAGCCCTGCGATCATGCTGATGGTGGTGGTCTTGCCGGCGCCGTTGGGCCCCAGCAGCCCGAAGCACTCCCCGCGCCTTACCTCGAAACTCAGGTCGCGAACGGCGGCCGAATTTCCGAAATTCCTGCTCAGGCGCTCCACGAGGATCATGGGCTCGGTCATCTTCGAAGGCTTTCGGACGCGGATCTTTGCAGCAGGCTGACGATGCGGGCACGGTTGAAGCGCTGGGCCATGATCAGGGGGAGGTTTTCCGCCAGCGCATAGGCGATCATGACCCAGCCCACCACCGGTTTGTTCCAGAAAAAAAAGAAAGGTGCCAGCAGGATGATCGTCCAGTGGGTCAGCTCGGCGCGGCAGGTCTCGACGGCAAACGCCTGGAGGTAGGGAACATCCCTGGCAGCCAGGGTTTTCTTGGGAAAACCCCCGGTATCGAACCACCGGGCGCCGTCGGGCAAAAGGGGCTTCCAGCGCTTGATCCTGAACACTTCCTGGTAAACCCGGCCTTCCCGCTCCCATTTCCGCGGCCGGAAAAGCCGACCCTCCGGTTCGAACCGGCGCCGGGGCACGCCGAGCATGACCCGAACCACGGCCAGGTGGAAAATGAACCAGGCCAGTATGTCGAGGCCGATGGTCCAGGCGGTGGGCAGAACCAGCACCCTCATGATACCCTCCGGCCTTTCCAGGAGACCTTGGCCAGCCCTGCCCGCAGCAGCAAGGACCGCAGAAACACCAGCGCGAAAAACGCCAGGGGCACGGGAAACAGCAGGCACGGCAGAAGGCCGAAGTTGCCGATGCGGCGGAGCATCCAGTGAATCTGGGCGCAGAAGGCGGCGTAAAGCCCGGCCCAGAAGGGCAGAGCCTCCGCGCCGGAGCCGAGGGCCGCTTGAATCAGGTGGCGGGTGCAGGAGGCCCCGCCCGTGATCCACGCCACCAGCATCACGAGCATGGGAAGCGAGAGCGCTGCCGCGCCCCCGGCAAACCCCTTGCTGAAGCCGTCTATCATGGCGCCCAACCCGTCCGGGTACATCCGGAAAGACAGGGCGCCCCTTCCCCCGTAGAGCGCGACGGGATGCCCTGCCGCGCGGAAGGCACGCGCCATTTCGATGCTTTCGAGCACCTGGCCGCGCGCAAGGCGGTGGCCGCCCGTTGCGAAATAGTCATCGCGGCGGGAAACCAGGCAGGGACCGAAAGCGCCCCGGGCGCGGGTGCGAGCCGCTGCAGGACCAAAGGCGCCTGTGCCGGCCATCGTGACGATGTTGAAAAAGGCCGCGAGCCTTTCGCCGAGCCGTTCCATCCGGTGGTAGGGTTGAACGGACAGCAGGCCGCCGGAGCGTCCGTGCTCCCCGGCAATCCTGGCCAGCGCATCCGGCTGCAGCCAGGTGTCGGCATCCAAGAACACCAGGATCTCGCCGGTGGCCGCCTGGGCGCCCTGCCAGCAAGCCCATGTTTTCCCGAGCCAGCCCGGCGGCAGCTGGGCGGAACGGATGACGTGCGCGCAGTGCGCAAGCGCGATATCGGCGGTGCCGTCGTCGGAGTGGTCGTCGACGACCATGATCTCCAGCGGCGGGTGCTTCTGCGCGGCGAGCGAATCGAGCAGGCGCGCGAGGGGCCGCTCTTCGTTGCGGGCGGGTATGATCACCGATACCGACCCAAGGGGGGCGCCCGCCGGCGGTGCAGGGCCGAGTCGGGGGATTCTCCAGAGCACCCAAAACCCCAGCGCCCAAAAAGCGACCAGCACGGCGTACATGGCGATTCACCTCGAAACCGGGGCCTCGTTTTGAACAATCGGTCTTGTACTGCAATTTTCCTGCGGCAGCCCACTGCGGCCCAGGACTTCACATACAGAACGGCGATGGGAAAGTCAATGTTGCGGGCATGAAAATCATCACAATCAACAACATCCCAGATTATATGGAGAATTTCCAAAAAATGGCCGGCGGCGCGGATAAGATCCCGTTGTTCGACCGGTATCACCACACCCCGGCCAACACGGCCCAGCAGGCGGCCTGGATTTGGAAACAGGTCCCGGTTGCGGTCATCGCCGCGCTGCACGGTGCGGCGTTCGGCGGCGGCCTGCAACTGGCCCTTGGGGCCGACATCCGGCTGGCCGGGCCGGATGTGCGCATGTCGGTCCTGGAAATCAAATGGGGCCTGATTCCGGACATGTCGATCACCCAGACCCTGTGCGACCTGGTTCGTATGGACGTGGCCAAGGAATTGACCTTCACCGGCAGGGTGGTCGCGGCCAAAGAAGCGGCCGAGTCGGGCCTGGTGACCCGGGTGGTGGATGACCCCTCGGCCGAGGCGACCGAGATGGCCCGGCTGATCGCCTCCAAATCGCCGGACGCCATTTGATTTTAATGGAGACGCTTTATGTCGAAAACCGTTCAAGCCAGGCGCGGCGTATCGATAATCTGGTTACGGCTGTCTTTGTCCCGTTTTCTCGGGCAGATGCAAAATGCAGGCGGCGGCAATCCTGTCCAGCCATGTAAAGAGCCTCGAATTCCTGCTGACGGCGGGCAGGCGCAGCAGGACAGAAATCCAGGCCTTCCAGTTCGCCCAGCTTCGGATGGTCGTCCGGCATGCATACGCAAACGTCCCCTTCTACCGGGCGCTTTACCGTGGGCACGGGTTCCACCCATCCCAACTGCGCTCGATCCGCGACCTGAACCGAATCCCCACGATAACCAAATCAGACCTGGTCCTTCTGGAAGCGAAAACGGTCACGGACTCGCGCCTGGACCCCCACAGGTTGATCCGGCACAGCACCAGCGGGACCTCCGGGGTGCCCACCACCGTATACAGAACCTGGGCTGAAGAAAGGCTCTTGAACGCATTCCGCCGGAGGAGCGAATTCGCGTATGGACTGAGACCCGGCCACACGGTCGCATCTGTCATTTTCAGGGGACGTTGTTGATTGAAATGATTTTTGGGCAGCGCCCTTTCCCGGCCTGGGCGGGGCCAAAGAGCAGCTTGCGAAAGCCCTTTCGACAAGCGGAGAAGAGTTCCGGGTTCCGGGCAGGAAAGTCGTTATAGTCAACAACGTGCCTTATAGGACTACGGTTTCTTTTTCGGCAGGACCAGGTTGAGGACGACGCCGAGGACGCCGGCCAGCCCGATGCCGCCCAGGGCGAATTTGCCGAAGGAGAGCGCCATCCCCCCGATGCCGCAGACGAGAATCAGGGCGACGATGGAGAGATTGCGGGCTTCCGTCAGGTCTTCACCGGCTTTGACCAGGGTGTTCAGCCCGACGACGGTGATGGCGCCGAAAAGCAGGAGCATGATGCCGCCCATCACCGGCACGGGGATGGTCTGCAGCAGGGCGCCGATCTTGCCCACGAAGGCGAGCAGGATGGCGAAGATCGCGGCCCAGGTCATGATGCCGGGGTTGAAAGCCCGCGTCAGGGTGACGGCGCCGGTGACTTCCGAGTAGGTGGTGTTGGGCGGCCCGCCGAGAAATGATGCCAGGGAGGTGGCGATGCCGTCACCCATCAGGGTTCGGTGAAGGCCCGGGGTTTTGACGAAATCCTTGCCCGTGACGTTCCCGATGGCCAGGATGTCCCCGAAATGTTCGATGGCCGGCGCGATGGCCACCGGCACGATGAAGAGTAGGACCCGAAGGCACCCCAGCCGAGGTCGTCGGCGACGATCAGGACGATGTTGGGCGCCCGCCCATCCTCCGCCCGCCCGCCGCCGGCCGGCAGCGGCGCCAGGAGCAGGCCAGCCAGCAGGAGGACCCGCAGGCAACGTCCGGCGGCCGTTGGTGCTTTCTTTGACAGGGGCATGGGTCCGAGGCCGTTTTTCAATAGTATTTTTCAAGATCCCGCAAACCCTGCGCCGAACAGCAGAAGCGCCATTGCCGCGGCAATACCGACGCGCTTCATGTGTCACTCTCCTTTTCTATCGTGATGGGGGGTTGTCGCCGCTTTTGCCTACCGCAAACCCTGCCCGATTTCAACCCGCCGACGTTTCACGGGGGACCGGTGGCGCCGGCAGCCGCCCGAAACCGCTTGCAGGCGTTGATCAGGCCGTTGGTGGAGGCGTCGTGGCCGTCGACCGGGTCCGGCCCCTCCAGTTCGGGCAGGATCCGGCCGGCCAGTTCCTTGCCCAGTTCCACGCCCCACTGGTCGAAGCTGAAGATGTTCCAGACTACCCCCTGGACGAAGATCTTGTGCTCGTACATGGCGATCAGGCTCCCCAGGGTGCGGGGGGTCAGCCGGCGGAAAAGGATGGAGTTGGTGGGGCGGTTGCCCTCGAAGACCCTGTGGGGCAGGAGACGCTCGATCTGCGCCCCGGTCCTGCCGGCGCGCGCCATGTCGGCGCGCACCTCGTCCGCGTCCCTGCCGTTCATCAGGGCTTCGGTCTGGGCGAAAAAATTGGACAGCAGGATCTCGTGATGGCGGCCCAGGGGGTGATGGCTTACGGCCGGGGCCAGAAAGTCGGCCGGGACCATCCGGGTCCCCTGGTGGATGAGCTGGTAGAAGGCGTGCTGCCCGTTGGTCCCGGGCTCCCCCCAGAGGACGGGCCCGGTCGCGTGGGCGACCCGGCGGCCGGCGCGGTCCGCGGACTTGCCGTTGCTCTCCATGTCGGCCTGCTGGAGGTAGGCCGGGAAGCGGCGCAGGGACTGGTCATAGGGCAGGATCGCCACGGTCTGGGCCCCGAAGAAGTTGTTGTACCAGATCCCGATCAGGGCCAGGAGGACGGGGATGTTGCTTTCCAGGGGCGCCCGGCGGAAGTGGAGGTCCATCTCGTGGGCCCCCTCCAGCAGTTCCGCGAAATTGTCGTAACCCACGTGGCAGGCGATGGACAGCCCGATGGCCGACCAGAGGGAGTAGCGGCCGCCGACCCAGTCCCAGAAGACGAACATGTTGTCCGGGTCGATGCCGAAGGCCGCCACCTTCCCGGCGTTGGTGGAGATCGCGGCGAAGTGGCGCGCCACGTGGGCCGGGTCGCCGGCGGCAGCGAGAAACCACTCCCGCGCGGTGTGGGCGTTGGTCATGGTCTCCTGGGTGGTGAACGTCTTGGAGGCGATCAGAAAGAGGGTCGTTTCGGGGTCGAGGGGCTCGAGGGTCCGGGCGATCTGGGCCCCGTCGACGTTGGAGACGAAGTGCACCGCCGGGGTCCCCTTGGCATAGGGCTTCAAGGCCTCCGTGACCATCGCCGGTCCCAGGTCCGAGCCGCCGATGCCGATGTTGACGATGTCGGTGATCGCCTTGCCGGAAAATCCGCGCCACGCCCCCGAGGCGACCCGCCCGGAAAAGTCCGCCATCCTGGCCAGGACCTCCCGGATGCCGGGCATCACGTCGCAGCCGTCCACCATCACGGGGCTGTCCCCGCGGTTGCGCAGCGCCGTGTGCAGGACCGCGCGGCCCTCGGTTTCGTTGATCGCCGCGCCGGTGAAGAGTTTTTCGATGGCCTCCGCGACCCCGACCTCCCGCGCCAGGCCCACGAGGAGGCCCAGGGTTTCCCCCGTGACCCGGTTCTTGGAGAAATCGACCAGGATGTCCCCCAGGCGGATGGAAAACCGGTCGAAGCGGCCCGGGTCGGCGGCGAAAAGGTCCTTCATGGGGACGTCCCTCATGTTTTCATAATGCGCCCCCAGGGCCCTCCATGCCTGGGTGCGGGCCGGGTCGATCTTTTTCAGCATGTCCGAATCCCCCCGTTCGTTTTCCTTATCGTTGTCGTTGTCGTTGTCGTTGTCGTTGTCGTAATCGTCATCGAAATCGAAATCGAAATCGGAAAGGTTCAAGGTTCCCGGTTCAGGGTTCAGGGTTTGTTCTCGTTGTCGTTGTCGTAATCGTAATCGTAATCGATCCCGACTACGATCCCGATTTCGATCCCGATCCCGATTTCGATTTCGAACAGAAAGCCCCCTGCTTCATTCCCCCGGCCGCAGGCCGTCCACCAGCGCGAGGTAGACGTCCATCACGTTGGTGCGCGTGGGGCCGGTGACCAGCAGGCCGCCGAGACGTTGGAAGAAGAGGTGGGAGTCGTTGCGGTCGAGATGGCCGCGGGCGTCTATGCCCTGCGCCCGCGCCCGGGCGGCGGTGCCGCCGTCGACCAGGGCGCCGGCCGCCGGGGTGGGGCCGTCGGTGCCGTCGGTGCCGGCGGCCAGGACGACCTGGTGCAGGCGGCCCTTGAAGGACTGGAGCAGCTCTCCCGCGCACCGGCGGCCGACATGCTGGCTGCCGTCGACGCCTTATCGGCGGCACTTGAGGCTGCGGCCGGTCCGGCGAAGGGGCCGGCCCTTGCTGCGGCCCGTGACCGGCTGCGCACGGTGTTCAGCGGCAGGGCGCCGGAGCCGGCTGAGGCATCGCTGTCGCTCGATGATGCCGCCGCCCTTCTAGTTCAGCTCGATCAAGAGGACCGCGCCGGGTGGCGACGGCTGGCGGAAGCACTGAGACGGCTGGCTGAAGGCGGGGAGGAGGTTGCCGCCGGCCGAAAATCCCTTGAAGAGGCAACGGCGCTGGCCGCCGCCCTTTCCCGGGGGGAGGCCGATGACCCGGCCGCGGTGATTGCCGTCCTCAGCGACCGGCTGGACGACGCCATGGCCTCCGCCGACGCCGGCGTGACGACGCCCCCGCCTTCCCCGGAACCCACTTGCACGCTCTCCGATGCCGACCCCGCGGACGAGGTCGATTACATGCCGCCGAACGGGGATCCGGACCTTCTATCGGAATTCATCACCGAGAGCACCGATCTCATCCAAAGTGCGGAGCAGGCCCTGCTTTCCCTCGAGCACGACCCGGGCGACACCGAAGCGGTGGGCCGGGTCTTCAGGGCCTTCCACACCGTCAAGGGGACCGCGGGTTTCATGGAACTCGAACTGATTGCCGATCTCGGCCATCACGCCGAGACCCTTCTCAGCCGGGTGCGCGACGGCGAGATCCGCTACAGCGGCGGTTATGCTGATCTATCCTTGCGGGCGCTGGACATGATCAAAGGGCTCGTGAACGGGGTTCGTTGTGCGTTGGGAGGTGCCCCGCTGCTCAAACCCAGGGACTACAACGAACTGATGGAAGTGCTGAAGGACCCGGAAGCGGCGGGCCTTTCGGAGAAGGCGGCGTCGGATGCGGTTCCGCGCGTGGGCGATATTCTGGTCGCCCAGGGCAAGGTCGACCGCCGTCAGGTCGAGAGTGCAGTGGCCGAGCACCCCGGCGAACCGGTCGGGGTGGCGCTGGTCATGTCCCAGGCGGTGAGCGTCGCCGACGTCGGGCAGGCGCTGCGAACCCAGAAACAGATGCGGGCCGGGGCGCCGGTGGTCGACTCCTCGGTGCGTGTCAGCACCCAGCGCCTGGATCGTCTGATCGACATGGTCGGAGAGCTGGTCATCGCCCACTCCATGGTCGCCCAGGATGCCGTCATGGCGGACGGCCACCATCACGACCTGGCCAAGAAAGTGGCGCATACGACCAAGATCGTCCGGGAGCTCCAGGACATCAGCATGTCCATGCGCATGGTGGAGCTCAAGGCCACTTTCAGCAAGATGGCGCGGCTGGCGCGGGACGTGGGCCGCAAGCTGGGGAAGAGCGTCAACTTCATCACCGAAGGGGAGGAGACCGAAATCGACCGCAATCTGGTCGATATCATCAACGACCCCCTGGTGCACATGGTGCGCAACGCGGTCGACCACGGGATCGAGAGCCCGGAGGAGCGGCGCGCCGCCGGGAAATCCGAACAGGGGACGGTGAAGATCGCCGCCTACCACTCGGCCGGGAGCGTGGTCGTCGAGATCAGCGACGACGGCAAGGGACTGGACCGGGAGGTTATTATGGCCAAGGCCCGGGAGCGCAGGCTGATCGCCGCGGCAACGGAGACGAACGAGCGCAGCCTGAGCGACCGCGAGGTGTTCAACCTCATCTTCGAGCCCGGGTTTTCGACGGCCCAGGTCGTTACCGATGTTTCCGGGCGGGGGGTGGGCATGGATGTGGTCAAGAAGAACATCGAACTCCTGCGCGGTCAGGCCGAGATCCGCTCCGAAAAGGGGCGGGGAAGCACGTTCCGGATGAGCCTCCCGCTCACCCTGGCGATTATCGACGGCATGGTGATCCGCGTCGGCCGGGAGGTCTACGTCATCCCGACCATCTCCATCGTGCGGTCCGTGAAGCCCTCGGCCCGGGAGATCGGCACCGTGCTGCGCCAGGGCGAAATGCTGCAGCTTCAGGGAAGGCTCATTCCGCTGTATCGGATCTCGCGCATCTTCGGCATCGAGGGCGCCCACCACGACCTTACCTCCGCCATCGTGGTCGTGGTTGAGGATGAGGAACGGCAGGCGGGGCTTGTCATCGATGAACTGGTCGGGCGCCAGCAGGTGGTCATCAAAAGTCTGGGAGAGACCATGAAGAGCATCCCCGGCATCTCCGGCGGCGCCATCATGCCCGACGGCCGGGTCGGGCTGATTCTGGATGTCGGCGGCCTGTTGCGATTCGCAAACCCCGAGCGCGCCGAAGGCGGGGCCGCAAAACCTCATTCCATGGCAGCGTGAGACATCCGGCGAAGTGACAACGCCATGAACCTCAACAGCCTCGAATTGGAACCGCGGCAGTTTTACAAGATCAGCGGCCTGGTCTACCGGGCCTCCGGGATCAACCTCACCCCGGGCAAGGAGGCCTTGGTGCGCTCCCGGCTGATGAAGCGCCTGCGGTCCCTGGGCCTCCAGCAGGTCGAGGACTACCTATCGTTCATCGACAGCGACGAAGGGGCCTCCGAAGTGGCCTGCCTGATCGATGTCATGACCACCAACAAGACCTGTTTTTTCAGGGAGGCGGAGCACTTCCATTACCTGCGCGACCGGATCCTGCCGGATCTGAAGGCGGCACGGGTCCGGTTTTGGAGTGCGGCCTGCTCATCGGGAGAGGAGCCCTACTCCCTCGCCATGCTTATCAGCGAACATGTGGCGGGGGTGGAGAACCGGGATGCGCGCATTCTTGCCACCGACATTTCGCACCGGATGTTGGAAAAGGCCCGCGCGGCCTTTTATACGGAGAGTTCGGCCGGCGAGCTGAAGTGCACGGCTTACGGCAAATACCTTGTGGCGGCGGCCAGAGGAGGGGAGGCCGGCTGGCAGATCGCTCCGGCCGTGCGCAGCCGGGTGCATTTCGCCCACCTCAACCTGATGCAGCCCTGGCCGATGAAAGGCCCGTTTCAGGTGATCTTCTGCCGCAACGTGATGATCTACTTCGACCGGCCGACCCAGCAAACGCTCGTCAATCGGTTTTGGGACCTCCTTGAGCCCGGGGGGCTTCTGTTTGTCGGCCATTCGGAGGGGCTTTCGGCCATCCGGCACCGCTTCCGGTACGTTCGTCCGGCGGTCTACCAAAAAACAGCGGCAAACAGTGCGTCGGCCTGGGGGTTGAAATCGCCCAACTGAGGGACGAGCGCTATTAATGACGTCCCGGGGGCGCGCCCCCGGGAGCCGGAGGTCCCCCTTTCCCGGACCGGGCGGCGATCCCGCGGAAGCGCCGCTCCAGCGCGCTGTCGCCCCGGGCGGCGTAGATGCGGCTCACCTTCCGGTAGCAGTCGGCCGCCCTCCGGGGGTCTTCCTGGGCCAGGGAAAGGTAGAGTTCCAGCAGGCGGGTGCCGTGGTCCCCGGCGGCCAGGGAGAGGTCGGCGTAGCGCTGCCGGATCTCCGCGTCCACCCGGCTGCCGCAGCCGCTGCAGCGCTTCATGATCTCGCCGTAAAGGCGGATGGCATCGCCGCTTTCCCCGAGGGCCTCATGGGCCCGTGCCAGCGAACGGGCGATGCCCTCGTTCCAGCCGTGGGCGTTGAGGAACTGTTGGTAAAGCCCCTTGGCAGCGGCAGGGTCACCGGCCTGTAAACGGGTTTCGCCTCTCAGGAGCAGGCACCCCACGGACTCCGCCAAGGCCGGGGGCAGCCCCGCGAGCAGCGCCTCGGCCTGCTCGAAGGCCCCGTCCTCCCAGTAGATCTCGCACAGCATCTGGTAGGCCGGCAGCGCGGCGGGGTGGTGTGTTACGGTGGAGAGCAGCAGTGCGTGCGCCTGCCTGCGGTTGCCGAGGTTGAGGAAAGCGGTTGCCAGCTCCAGGGGGATGTAACTGCCCGGGGAGGGGTTCTGCTCCATGGCGCGGCTCAAAAAATCAACCGCCGTCTCGAAATCCCCCTCGTTGAGGGCGAGATAGCCGGCGGCGAAATCCTCCCCGTAGGAAAAGTATGCCCGCTGGACCTCCTCGGGCAGCGCCGCGCACAGGGCCATGAAATACGCCTCGTCGCTTTCGGGCGCCTCCCCGGTGCCGTCGGGTGACCCATCGCCGGCGTCGTCCGGCTGTTCGTAGGACAACTCCGGCCCGTCGGCCTCGGCTTCCAGGTCGAGGCGCTCTTCGATGCCGGCCAGAAGCTCCTCGAGCCGGGATCTAAGCCGGCCATCGGCGCTCAACTCCAGCGCCACCTGAGCCAGATCGCGCGCTTCCTCCAGGGCCCCGCCCTCCACCATCTCGGCGGCGTCGCGGTGGTGCCGCGCCGCCAGGGCCTCCCGGCTGCGGGCGATCTTGGCCGCCAGGCGCTCCCGGGCGTCCCCGTCCGCCGGCTGCCGCCCCTCGAGCCTGTCCAGCGCGCTTTCATAGGCGAGCCTGGCCCTGCCCCAGTCCTCCGCGGACGCGTGGGCATCCCCCTGGCGTTGGTGTGTTTCCGCCGACTTGCCTTAAAAAAAGCTGAAAAAAGACATGCGTCCGCTCTCCGCGCCCGGCCCGCTGCCCGCGGGTGCGGCCGGCGCCTGCACCCCTAAAGAGGCTCGCCCCTTAAGGGTTTCCGGTGGCCAAAACCTCGTCCACCCAGCGCATGGCGGCGATCATGTTGGGAAAGCCGGTGGTGGTCAGGGCCAGCAGCACCACGTGGAGAATCTCCTCGGGAGTCGCCCCGGCGGCGCGGGCCTTGCGGGTGTGGGACATGACCGCCCCGCGCGAGTTGGCGCCGACCGCGATCCCCAGCTTGACCAGGTCCTGGGTCTTCTCGTCTAAAGGGCCGGCCTTGCGGGTCGACACCCCCAGCTGCCGGTAGTCCCTGAAAACCTCCGGGAATTCTTCCTGAAACCGTTCGTAGATCCTGGGCAGATACATGATCGACCCCTCCTTTCTATCCTGATCCCCGATTCCCGATCCAAATCGATTTCGATTTCGAAAAGAGAATAGCGAATCCGCCCGCCCGGCGTCAACAGCCAAAACTGCCGGTGCCGGAGGCGATCAGCGCCGCGGCGATGGCGTTTCCGCGACCCCGCGGTTGATGCGGTCGCAGAGGGATGTCGCCGGGCGCAGGGCAACCCCGTCCAGGGCGGCGACCGGGACCGCCCCCATCAGGGAGTTGGTCAGCACCACCCCGTCGGCCCGCGCCAGGTCGCCCGGCACCAGGGGCCTGCGGCGGATCGTGAATCCCCGGGCGGCCAGCAGGCCGCAGGCCGCCTGCTCCATGACCCCGGGCAGCACGTGGGCCGACATCGGCCGCACCACCTCGCCGCCGGAAACCAGGAGGAGGTTGGCGCTGTGGGTCTCCGAAACCGTTCCGTCGGGGTTCAGGATGAGGGCCTCGTCGGCACCCCGGCCGAGGGCCCAGCGGCCGGCCTCGAGGTAGTAAAGGTAGTTGAGGGTCTTGTGGTCGGCCAGGGGCGACTGCCGGGGGTGGGGATAGGTGACCAGGCGCAGCCCCCGGGAATCGGCGCATGCCGGGCGGCGGGCGTAGGGCCGGGCGGTCACCGCCAGGCCGAAGTCCAAGGGCGCCCGGTGGCGGGTACCGCGCGTCGCCAGAATCTTGACCGCCGCGGTGGTTTCCCGGAGGCCGTTGGCACCGATGACCTGGGCGATCACCTCGGCCCAGCCAACGTCAGGCGGGTCGCCGGGGAAAAATCGCCGCCAGGCGGCCTCGAAGCGCGCCAGGTGGGCCGCCAGAAGGACCGGCCGCCCGCGGTCGACCCGCAGGGTTTCGAAAAACCCGTTGCCGTATTGCACACCCTCGTCGGCCAGGGGGACCGTCGCCCCCTCGGCGGGTTCCAGCTTCCCGTTTTTCCAGAGCACCGGGCGCCTGGACGGCGGCGCCCGGCCCTCCTCGAAGACCGCCATCAGGGTTTTGCCCTTGTAGAGCGTCTCCGCGTATTCGTCCGCCGGGTCGGAATCGTGGACGATCCCCCCGCCCACGGAAAAGACGATCCGGTCGTTGACCACGGTGGCGGTGCGGATCGCGATCGACAGGTCCATGCCGCCGTCGATTTTTACGACATCAAGAGTCTGGAGCGCTTCTACCGCAGGGACATCCGGCCGTTTTTGGGCAACGGCCCCATGAGCGCCGTCGACCTGACGCTGGAGGAGATCATTCCCCGCGCCCGGGCCTACCGCTGCGTCGTCGTCTTCCCGCACCCCTACTGCGCGGCCTACACCGGGGTCCAGAACCAGTTTTTCACGCCATCCCGCCGGCAGAGCCTTCTGGAGATGGCCGACGGGGTGGAGGTGATCAATGCCGGCAACCTCAAGCGCTGGAACCTCAAAAGCGCGCTCCTCGGGTTCAACCTGGACAAGGTGATCACCGGCGGCAGCGACGCCCATGCCCGGCACCACATCGGCCGCGCCGTGACCTACGCCCCATGCCCCCCGACCCGCCGCGCCTTCCTGGACGCAGTGGCCGCCCGGCAGTGCAAGGTCATCGGCAAGGAGGTGGACCTGCTGCGCAAGGTCGCCGACAACGGCCGCAAGCTGGGGCCCAGCATCCGCAACACCCCCAGCCTGATGGAACGGAACCTGAAATACAGCTACCAGGTCATCAACAGCACCTCGAAAACCCTGAGGGATAACGTCAGGCGGACCTTGAACGACCGTTTCAAAAAAACCGCCTGAGCCTCCGGCCCGCGCATCCGGCCGCGAGGCGCCCGCCACCTCCTCAACCCGTCCCCGGTGGAACGACCGCCGGCGATTTCATCCCCTCATCGACCCTTCCAGACGGGCGGCCGCTTTTCGCTGAAGGCGGCGATCCCCTCCCGGGCGTCCTCGGTGGTGCACAGGCGCGCGAACACCTCGGCGTTGTGGGAGAAGCGCTGGCGCATGGGCATGTCGAGCATCTCGTAGTAAAAGCGTTTGCCCATGCGCAGGGCGGTGGGGCTCTTGGAGGCCAGGTTGCGGGCAAACGCCATCGTCTCCTCCTCCAGCCGATCGGCCGGCACCACCTTGTTGACCAGGCCCAGGCGCTCGGCTTCGGCGGCCTCGATCATCTGCCCGCACAGCAGCATCTCCAGGGTCTTGGCCTTGCCCAGGGTGTAGCTCATGGGAATGATCGGGCCGGTGCACAGCAGCCCCACATTGATCGCCGTGGTGCCGATCCGCGTTCCCTCGGCGACGATGGCGAAGTCCGCGGCCGCCATCAGCCCCGCCCCGTTGGCGACCGCGTACCCATGCACCATGGCGATGACCGGTTTGCCCATCTCCGCCACGGTCCGGTGCATCCTGTCCATCAGGGAGATCCACTCCCTGTACTGGGTGGCGGACTTGCCCGGGTATTCGCTGATGTCGATCCCGGTCGAAAACGCCTTGCCGGCGCCCTTGATGACGACGACCCGTATCGCCTCGTCGGCCTCGAAGGCGAGCAGCGCGGCGTTGAGCCGCTCCGCGAAGGCGGTGCTGAAGGTGTTGAATTTCTCCGGCCGGTTCAGGGTGATGATGCCCACGGGTCCTTCGGTGCGGGTCAGGATCGGTTCGTCTGCCATGGCAATGCCTCCGTTTTGGATTCGAGTTGACGGGCGTTCGTTCTTTGACTATCCTAGTCGCCGGATTGGCGCTTTGCGTCGCGCCCGGCACCGCCGGGGCACGACAGCCTCGCGACTTCCGCGCGCTTGCCGCCCCTGGAGCGCACGCCGAAGGGGCAAGACGACCAGAGGTCTTGGAAAATGGCCCCCGCCCAGGATGCATGCGATTTTCTTGCCGGAGAGGTCCTGAGCGAGATGGCGGGCAACTTCTTCGGGCGCCGAAGGGCCCTGGAAAACCTGATCGAGCTGGTGTCGGAACTGGCCGCGGCGCTCCGCCCCAAGGCGGCGGCGGTGGACCGGCACGCCGGGCTCCTGAACCGCCTGTTGCTCGACCCGCAGTCGGCCGCCGCTTTCTACGCCGCCATCGGCATCCCCGCGCCCGGCGCCCTGGCGGCCGCGGGCTTCGACCCCGAGGCCCTCCCGGACAGGATCCCGGCGGCGCTCGTCCCGGCGCAACGATTCAAGAAACTTGTCCGCCGGGCCTACGCCGCCCTCCAGAAAGCCTGTGACGAATACCTCTACGGGCCGCCTGAGCCCCGCCCGGACCCGGAGCAGGCATGCGGCCTCCCTCCCAGCTACCACCTGGTCCTGCAGCTGGCCGAAAAGGCCAACGCGGAGGTCGACAGGATCAACCGCGAGGTGTCGCCTTCCGCCGTGCTGCAGAGCGCCCGCAGGTTCGGCTCGATCGGGCCCTACCGGCGCCAGGTCGAGGATGTCTGCCCGCAGATGGCAGGCGGCGATTTCGACCGGAAATTCGCCTTCGCCCGCGTCGACATTCCTTCCCTGGGCCTGGAGGCCTGCCCGGAGCTGCCCGCGCCGGTATCGGTCGAGCCGCAGCTCAGCCGTTTCTGCGACCGTTTCTACAGCGCCCGCCGGGATGCGGTCCGCACGATGATGGACGGCCTGGGCGCCGAAATCCGCAGGCGTTAGCGGCCGAGGGCTTCGAAACGCGGCCGCGCGACGATTTCGGGGGAAGCGTCCAGAAAGCGCGCCAGAACCGCGGCGGCCTCCTGAAGGGAGACCGCGCGGCACAGGTGCGCGAACAGTGTGTGGCCGAACCTGAAGTTGGCTGCGAAGTAAGCCGCGAAGCGGTTGAAGCGCCTCAGGGCGGTGGCCGGGTCGAAGGCGGTTGCCAGGCGTCCGAGCATCTCGAAGGCCGTGGCCCGGAAGACGTTCGCTGGCGATAGACCACCCTGTCCTCGAGCTGAACCTGGTACTCCACCACCACGAAGGCCACCGACCCGGCGTAGCGGTTGGCGTACCCGCCCAAAACCGATACGGCGTCCTCGGGCTTGCGGCCGAACTGAAACCACAAAAACCCGCCCAGCAAAGCCAAAAGCCCCACGACGGCCCCCAGGAAGCGGATGCTCCCCCGCAGCCGGCGAAGCTGCCGCCCGGTTTCGGGCGGGGCCGATCTCTTGGCCTGTGCCGCCTCCTCCTTGAGGCGCAGGAGCGCCTCGGCCACCTCGCCCATGGACCGCGGCCGAAGGTCGGGATCGTCGGCCAGCATGGAACGGATCAGCATCCCGGCGCCCTTGGGCAGGTCGGCGGTCCTGAGGGCCGGGCGGGGATCGCAGGCTTCGAGATCGCCGGTCAACACCTGGACGAAGATGCGTCCGAGGGACCAGACGTCGCTTTTGGGATTCAGGGGCCGCCCCCCGACGATGTCCGGGTGGCAAACCAGCAGGTTTTTCAGCATCTGGCCCGGACGCGCCATCCTGGGGTCGAGAAACCGCGACAGCTTGTAGTCGATCTTGACGTCGATGCGGCCCGGTTCACCCTTGAGGACCAGGATGTCGTTCAGGATCAGGTGAGGGATGAAGTGCCCGCTCTGGTGCAGGCCGTCCAGGATGGCGGCCAGGCGGTGGAAGAGGTCGTAGGCGACCTCCGGGTCCTGCAGCCGGCCGGAAGCCAGCAGGTCACCCCAGCTCTCCGCGTCGAGCCACTCGCTGACCCGGTACCAGAGGCCGTCCGACGAACAGCGGATCTCATGGTGGCGGACGAACCATTCCGCGGGAAGTTTCTGCAGCGCCTCCAACTCGCGCTGGAGGCGCCGGGCCACCGCAGCGTCGACGCCGGAGCGGCCGGTGAACAGGCGGATGGCCACCGGCCGGTCCTCCCCCTCGCGGATCGCCCGGCACAGAATGCTGGCATGTCCCTCGTGGACGATTTCCAGAATCCGGTAGCCGTCCACCGAGGTGCGCCCCTCGGCGACCTCCGTTCCGCAGGCCGGGCAGATCCGGACCTCTTCGGCCAGGGTCTGGCCGCAGGTTTGGCAGATCTTCATCGAGGCTTCCCGCCCATGGTCGCAGCGCATCCGGGCTCCCGCCGGCCGCCGCCCGTAACCCTGTTGATATAGGTGTTGTTCCTTCCCCCGGCCGGCCATGCGCCTCCGCCCCGACCTCTAGGAATCGGCGCGGTAGTCGTCGGCGTCGATGCCATAGCGGCGCATGATCTGCTGCAGTGCCTGGCGTTCAAGGCCGCACAGCCGGGCCGCCTGGCTGACATTGCCCCCGGTGCGGGAGAGCAGGCTGCCGATGTAGCGGGTGTTGAAGGCCACCAACTGGCGCTCCTTGGCCTCGCGGTAGGGAATGTCCGGCAGGTCCCGGGCCTCGGGGCCTTCCACGGGGAGCTCCCGGGCATCGGGGCCGTCCGCGGGAAGCTCCCGGGCTTCGCCGGAGGCCAGCTTCACGTCCGCCGGGGTGATGAGATCGCCGGCGGAAAAGAGGATGCCCTGGACGATGACGTTTTCCAGTTCGCGGACGTTGCCCTCCCACGGCCGCGCCATGAACGCCCCCATGAGCTCGGGGGATATCTTCTTGCCCTCTTTCTGCAGCTCGGCGCAGTGCTTCGCGAGCAGGCGGCTGGCGATGAGGGGGATGTCCTCGCGGCGGTCGCGCAGCGGCGGCAGGTGGATGGGCAGGACGTTGATGCGGTAGAAAAAGTCCTCCCTGAACTCCGATTTGCGAATCTTTTCCCTCAGCTTCTGGTTGGTGGAGGCGATGATGCGCACGTCCACGTGAATCGACCTGGAGTCGCCCAGGGGCTTGATCTCCTTTTCCTGGAGCACGCGCAGGAGCTTGGTCTGGATGGTGGGGCTGATGTCCCCGATCTCGTCGAGAAAAATCGTCCCCCGGTGGGCCTCCTGGAACAGGCCGCTGCGGTTCTGGACGGCGTGGGTGAAGGCGCCCTTCTTGTAGCCGAAGAGCTCGCTTTCCAGGATTTGCTCAGGGACGGTGGGACAGTTGACCGCCACGAAGGACGCGTCCCGGCGGTTGCTCAGGGCGTGGATGGCCCGGGCGGTCAGGTCCTTTCCGGTGCCCGATTCCCCCGTGATGAGCACGGTCAGTTCGGTCTTGGCCACCATCCGGATGGTTTCGAACACCCGCTGCATGACCTCGCTCTTGCCGACCATGGTCTGCAGGGGGTGTTCCTCGCGGCAGGTTTTCTGGAGGCGCAGGTTTTCCTCGAGCAGGCGGCTGCGCTCCAGGGCCTTTTCGAGGCGCACGATCAGGGCTTCGTGATCGAACGGCTTGGTGATGAAATCGAAGGCCCCGTTTTTCATGGCGCGCACGGCGGTCTCGACGCGGCCGAAGGCCGTCATCAAGACCACCGTCTGGTCCGGGCGCTGCCGCTTGATCATTTCCAGCAGCTCCAGGCCGTCCATCCCGGGCATGCGGATGTCGGCCAGCACCAGGTCCCAGGGGCCTTCCGCCACCCGTTTGAGGGCCTCCTCCCCCGAAGATGCCGTTTCGACGGAACAGCCGAGGTCCGACGAAAGGCTGCGCTTGAGCAGCTGCAGCATGTCGACCTCGTCGTCCACCACCAGGATCCTGCGCTTCATCGCCTACCCTCCGGCATGCCCGGCGGCCACAGGCAGGTCGACGGTGAAAACCGACCCCTTCCCCGGCGCGCTTTCCACGTGGATGTGACCCGCATGGCCTTTGACGATCCCGTAGCTCACCGACAACCCGAGCCCGGTCCCTTCGCCGGTGGGCTTGGTGGTGAAGAAGGGGTCGAAAATGCGCGCCAGGTTCTTTTTCTCGATGCCGCACCCGGTGTCGGCAACCGACAGCAGGAGGCGGCCGCTCTCGTGATGATAGCGCGTCGTCAGGCGGATGGTTCCCGACCGGCCCACCGCGTGGCGGGCGTTCATGACCAGGTTCATGAGGACCTGCTTGATCTTGCGCTCGTCCAGGAGGATCTTCGGCGCGCTGCGGTCGTACCGGGTGACGATCCGGACCGGATCGGTGCTGGTGCGGTGCTGAACGAAGTGCAGCACATCGTCGATGACCTCGTGGATGTCGACCCGCTCTTTCTTGGGAGGCGCGTTGCGGGCGAAGCTGAGGAGGTTTTCGACGATGGACTTGCAGTTGCGCACCTGCTTCTCGATGGTCTTCAGGTCGCCGTGACGCTCCGAGGCCGGATCCTCGCCGCGCAGCATCAGTTGCGTGTAGCCGAGGATGACGCCCAGGGGGTTGTTGATCTCGTGGGCGATGCCCGCCGACAGCTCGCCGATGGAGGCCAGTTTGTCGGCCTGGGCCATCTGCTCCCGCGTGCGCAGCTGCTTTTCGATGTCCTTGACCATGAAATGGAGGGTGTCGTCCCCGGGCGATTCGCCCCGGCTGAGGGTCGCGCTGACCAGCGCCCGGAGCTTGCGGCCGTCGCCGCAGGCCAGGTCGGCCTCCAGGCTGGCGGCAAACCCCCGGCGGTCGATGTCCTCCAGGAGGTCGCGCCAGGCTTGCGAACCGGGGAAAAAGTCCGAAAAACGGCGGCCCTTAAGGCCGTCCGCCCCTTGATGGAGGCCCAGGAGGCCGTAGCCGGCCGGGTTGAGTTCCCGTATGAGGCCGTCCCGGCTGGTCACCAGGATCATGTCCTGGGAGCTTTCGAAGATGCCCCGGTACTTCCGTTCGGATGCCCTCGCGGCGGCCGTGCGCTCACGGACCCGGGTTTCCAGGTTCTGGTTCAGGTAGACGAGGTCCCGGTGGGCCGCCTGGAGGGCCTGCCTGTCCTTCAGGATCTGCCGGTAGAGGTGCCAGACGCGCTCGAAGAAGAGCGTCACCGCGGCGACGAACACCAGCATGAAGGTGTTGACGGCGCCGGTGAAGGGGCGCAGGGCCTCCCAGACCGTCCGGTCGCCGAAAAGGAAAAAGACCTGCTTGAGGATGTGGCCCGCGGAACGGGAAACGGCGAAGGCGGTCAGCCCGTAGCACATCCACAGCAGGAAGGTCCAGATGACGTTTTCCTCGTCCCTGCGCTTGAGGAGCCGGACACAGCGCAGGCACATCAGGGAAAGGGCGATCATCAGGACGGCGCCCAGCATGTCCACGACCCAGATGGGCAAAAAGGTGACCGTCATCCCCCCTCCCCCGGGCCCACGCCGATCCCGTCCGATTTGAGCAGGCGCCGCAGCCCGGTCAGCAGGAAGGCCAGCGCCGGCACGCACAGGAGGTGGTCCAGCTTCAGGAAATAATAGATCCAGGCCAGGGTGCGCGAACCGTCGGCCGCGGCGATGTGAATGTCCCACAGGCCGACGCGGGTGACCTGCACCAGGTACAGCTGCTCGTCGAAAAGATGCGCCAGGAAGGCGTCCAGGCTCCAGAGGATGAAAAACAGGGCCGCGTACTGGATGCAGCGCCAGCCCTTGTCGCTGACCAGCCCGCGCTCGCGCAGCCAGTAGATCAGGACGCCCATGGAAAGGATGAAGAACCCGTGGGCCAGCTGGTTGGAGATGACGCCTTCCGGCTCGCCGTGGGCCTGGGTGGCCGCTGCAAGCCCGGGCAGCATCAGCCAGAGGCCGCTGCCGACAGAAAGAATCCCGCGGAAACCGGGGCTCCGGGTCATCTCAAATGCCTTCCTGCCGGAGGGCCGCGCAACGAAGGGCCGCCTCGAGAGCAAGGCGCTCATTTTTATTTGCACTGACATAATTTTATTGCATCCATCCCCATACCCCGAAAAGGCATTATATTCAGCCCCATGGTCGTCAACCAGTGGTTCAACCACCTCGGCCTCGGCTGGGACCGGGTCGAGTCGCTGCAGCTAGAGATCCGGGAGAGCGGCTTCCGCGACTGCGAGGAAAACGCCCGCCGAAGCGGCCGGATCATCGCCGGGGCGCTCGAGGCGCTGATGCCTTAAGGCACGGGGCCGTTGGCTGACTGCGGCCGTGCCGGGTCGCGCTAGCAACATGCTCACCCCGCCCATTCGTCACGCTTGATAATAGAGGGGACGTCCATTGTTTATTCATAAATACGGCGTCTCCCACGGCGATTTCCGCTCAGGCGGGCGGCACCGGAAAATCAGGACAGAAGGTGCCTGAGAAACCGAATCAATTCGCCGATTGGGCCGCGGCATCTGGGCCGCCGTGAGCGGGACTTACGACTACGGCGGGCGGACAACGGTCGACGGGGAGAAAAGCGGCGGGCGGTCGGACAACACGCGCGTGGGTGTCACCCTGGCACTGCCCGTGAACCGAAACAATTCGGTCAAGTTCTTCGCCAGCAGCAGCCTGCACACCCGCCAGGTAACCGAAAGGAATATGATTCTTCAGGGTCGCGCAAGGCATTCGTCGAAGTCCGGGGTTATGCATGCTCGCATTAGCGGCGGGCGCTTTCCAAAAAGTTGATATGCCGTTGCGCATGTGTTATACATTTTAATCGTGCTGGAGCAAGGAGATAGGCGATGTCGATGGCCATCCCGAAGGAAAAAATGGAAGTTTACCGCCGGAGCGCGCGCAGGCGGTCTGCCGAAAGGGCGCACCATTTAAGCGAACTCCGTGAAAGGGCGCTTGCAACGGCCAAAGAGGCGGCCTACCTGCTAAAAAAGGAGTACGGCGCAAGAGACGTTTTCCTGTTCGGGTCGCTGGCCGAACATGCATCCGTTTTCGACGGGCGTTCGGATGTGGACCTGGCGGTTCGGGGTCTGGACCAGAAAACGTATTTTCGTGCCGTCTCGCGTCTCTTGGACCTGGATCATGCGTTCGACGTGGATCTCGTCGAAATGGAAAGCGCGCCGAAAAGCCTTGTCCGCAAAATCGAAAAGGAAGGGATTCGACTGTGACGCCTTATGCCGCATTGATCGGACGCATGCGCCAAGAGCAGAGCGATCTGGATCGTCTGATATCGCGGACGGAAACTTTGATGAACAAGGCCAGAGCCACGGGGGATGACGGGTATCTGGATGGCGTGGCTCTCAATCTTCACGGGTTTTACACCGGGTTGGAACGGGTTTTCGAAGATATCGCCCGCCGCATCGATGGGGAGGCCCCGTCAAGCCCCGACTGGCATAAGCGCCTACTCATGCAAATGTCGGCCGAAATCCCTGAGGTCCGTCCGCCCGTCATCCGCCTGGAAACCCGCGATTGTCTGGAGAATTATCGCGCTTTTCGCCACATCGTGCGAAACGTCTATACGTTCAATTTCCATTTTTCCCGCATCGCGGAATTGACGGCATGTCTGCGGGATTGCCATGAAAAGGTAGTTGCCGATCTGGAAGCATTCGGGTATTTTTTGAAGGCGTTGGGGTGACGGTATATCAAATTTTGCGTGCAATAAGTGCCCCGATTCAGCGCAGAGTCGCGGAGGGCGCAAAGGAAAGGGAGTAAAGAATACGGAAATTGAGGGGACGTCCATTGATTTTTCATAGAAACAGCGTCCGCCGTGGCGATATCGGGGCAGGCGGGCTGTACCGGGAGATCAGGACAAGAGGTGCTTGAGAAACCGATGCGATACAGGTCTGGCCCGCATTCAAGAACTTGCTGAAGCAGATCCGCTCGGCGCCCACATCCAGATCGGCGTCCCGCTCGACGATGCAGGGGCTCTTGCCCCCCGGTTCTAGCACGACGGGCGTCAGGTGGGCGGCGGCCTTCTGCATAGGGTTCTGCCCGAATCGAAAAAATCGTACTGCGCATTGACGGCAATGGTGGGAATTTCACAAGAGATTAGGTGAATCGACCTATGCTGTCAACACATTCCATCATGTCGTCGGCATGCCCGAAGGAACCCGAAGATGAAAACTATAGCGATTCTGTCTCTGGCCGTTGTCCCGTTTGTTTTCTGCGCCGCGCTCGTTTCGGCCCAGCCCCACATCACCAGCGCCGATGTGCCGTCGGAAGGGGGGTTCCGCGCGGTGACGCTGGTGCGGGGCCTGGAACACCCCTGGGGGCTTGCCTGGCTGCCGGACGGCGACCTGCTCGTCACCGAGAGGCCGGGTCGTCTGCGCCGGGTGCACCGGGGCCGGCTCGTCCCGGATCCCATCGCCGGCGTTCCCGGGGTCTTCGCCTCGGGGCAGGGCGGGCTCCTCGACGTCAGTCTGCACCCCCTCTTCGAGGAAAACCGGCTGGTCTACTTCACCTATGCCCACGGCACTTCGGATGCCAACCGCACCCGCGTCGCCAGGGCCGTCTTCACGGGGGAGGCCATCGAGAACTGGGAGGTCATTTTCGAGGCGACCCCCGCCAAGTCCGGCTCCCAGCATTTCGGCTCACGGCTGCTGTGGCTGCCGGACGGGACCCTCCTGGTTTCGGTGGGCGACGGGGGCAACCCGCCGGTACGCCTCGAGGGCGATTGGGTCCGCAGGCAGGCGCAGAAACTCGGCAGCCATCTCGGCAAGACCCTGCGCCTGAGCGACGACGGGTCGATCCCCGGCGACAACCCCTTTTCCGGCACAGACGGCGCCGAACCGGCGGTCTGGACCTACGGCCACCGCAACATCCAGGGCCTGGCCTACGACCCCCTGCGCGCAACGGTGTGGGCTTCCGAACACGGCGCCCTGGGCGGCGATGAGCTGAACGCCATTTCGGGCGGCAAAAATTACGGCTGGCCGGAAGCGACTTACAGCCGCGAATATTTCGGCGGCTTCGAGATTTCCCCGCACACCGCGAAAGCGGGCATGGCCGACCCCATCGCGGCCTGGATGACGGCCATTGCGCCCTCCGGGCTGACGGTCTACACCGGCGAGCGGTTTCCGCGCTGGCGCGGCGACGTCTTTGCCGGCGGGTTGAAGTCCCAGGACATCCGGCGCATCGACCTGGACGACGCCGGCCGCGTGACGGGTCAGTCCGCCCTGCGCATCGGCGAGCGCGTCAGAGACGTCCGCCAGGGCCCGGACGGGCTGCTGTACGTGCTCACCGACGAATCCGACGGCAGCCTCATCCGGCTGGAGCCGGCCGGCGACCCGGCAGTGCCGGAGGCGCCGTGAAAGTCGGGGGTCGGTAGTCGGTAGCCAGAGGTCGGGGGTCGGGGGTCAGTGGCCGGGAATCGGAAGTCAGGGGTCGGAGGTCAGGGGTCGGGGGGGGCAGCCCCGCCGCTGGCCGCGGGCGTCCCGGTTGATCATGAGCGAAACTTTTGTCCTGGCTGGAATCGTTGTCGTTGTCGTCATCGTAATCGTCCGTACAGCCCTCCCTGTACCTGGACACCAGCGCCCTGGTGAAACGGTATTTCGAGAAGCCCTGTTCCGGGGAGGTCGTCGCCAGGTGGCGGGCTGCGTCCGAGATCGTTTGACAAATTTAAGCATTCTGTATATTTCTATGCCGATTTTCATTGAAAAATGACGACGAGCTAGGCAGGAATGATAAACAGAATCTTCAACGCACCGGATCAAAGCTTCTTTCTCATGGGACCCCGCGGGTCGGGAAAGACCACCTGGCTGAAAGCCGCCTTTCCGGACGCGCACTGGATCGATCTTCTATCGGAGGACGTCTACCAGCGGCTGCTGGCCAATCCCGGGCTTTTTGCCCAGGAGCTGCGGCCGCTCCAGGCCGGCTCCTGGGTGGTGGTCGACGAGATCCAGCGGCTGCCAAACCTGCTCAACGAGGTGCACCTGTTCATCGAGGAAAAACGGCTGCTATTTGTTCTCTGCGGCTCGAGCGCCCGCAAGCTGAAGCGGGCGGGCGTCAACCTGCTGGCGGGGCGTGCGCTGCGGCGGTTCATGCACCCCTTCGTCCCCGAAGAGCTGGGGGCGGATTTCGATCTCGACGAGGCGCTCGGGGTCGGAACCCTGCCCATCGTCTGGGATTCCTTCAACAGACCTGAAGTGCTCGAGGCCTATGCCCAGCTCTATTTGAAGGAGGAGATTCAAGCCGAGGCGCTGGTCCGGAATCTGGGCGGCTTTGCCCGGTTTCTTCCCCTGGCGGCCCTGTTCCACGGGCAGGTAGTGAACGTGACGAATATCGCCAGGGAGGCCGAAGTGGCCCGCACAACGGTGTCGGGATACCTCGACATACTGGAGGAAACGCTGCTGTGCTTCCGCCTCCCCGCCTATGAAGCCAAAGCCCGCGTTCGCGAGCGCAAGCTGCCCAAATGGTACTGGTGCGACCCCGGCATCGTTCGTGCGATGAAGCGGGCATCCGGACCAGTGCTTGCAGAAGAAAGGGGAACGCTCTTCGAGGGCCTGGTCGCCCAGACGCTGAGGGCCTACCGGGACTACCGCGGCATCTGCGATGACATCTTTTATTGGTCGACTGCCGGCAGCTCACGCGTTGAGGCCAGGATATTGCTCATTTTGTAGTTGCTGCCGATGCGCCCGAAGCGCGTCAGGCGCCGCGAGGCGTCGGCGGTCATGCCGAAGTGCTTGTAGGAGACCATCCACTCGGCCCAGACGGGATTGTCCGTGGTCACCATGCCGCCCTCGCCGGTGGTGATGAACTTGCGCGGGTGAAAGCTGAAGACCGAGATGTCGGCCAGGCTGCCCACCTTCCGGCCCTTGAACTCGGCTCCGATGGAGCAGGCGGCGTCCTCCACGAGGTAGACACCGTGGCGCTTTTTGATCGCTTCGAGCCGGTCGTAGTCCAGGGGGTTTCCGAACCCGGAGACGGGCAGGACCGCCCGCGTGCGCGCGCTCATGGCCGCCTCCACCCGGTGGTAGTCGATGAGCATCGTGTCCGGCGACACGTCCACGATCACCGGCGTGGCGCCCACGATGGCCACCGCGTCGGCCGTGGCCGGGTAGGTGTAGTCGGGTACGATGACCTCGTCCCCGGGGCCGATCAACAGCGCCCGCAGGGCCAGCTCGAGGCCGGTGGTGCAGGAGGTCACCGCCAGGGCGTGGGCGCAGCCGACGTAGCGCCGCACGGCCGCCTCGAACTCGGCGGTGACCGGCCCCTCGGTCAGGTAGCCGGAATCGAGCACCGCGCAGACCTTGGCCTTGACCTCATCGGTGATGTAGGGCCGGGTCAGGGGGATGGGAGTCATCGCCCCTGCCCCGCGACCTGGGCCTGGCGCCGGGCCACGGCCGCCTGGTGCGAGCGGCGCCATTGGATCAGCCGCCGCAGGCCGTCCTCCAGTTCCACGCTCCACCTGAAGCCCAGGTCGCGCTCGGCCCGCAGGGTGTCGCCGACCCGGTTGGTGACGAAGGTCTGGCCTGCGGGTTCGTAGCGGATCGGCAGGTCCGACCCGGTGATCCGCAGAATCATCTCGGTCAACTCCTTGATGGAGGTCTTGATGCCCCGGCCCACGTTGTAGAAGCCGAAGGGCACGCCGCTTTTCAGGGCGCAGACGTTGGCGCGCGCGGTGTCGCCCACGTAGATGAAATCGTAGGCCTGGCTGCCGTCTCCGAACACCACCGGGGAAAGGCCCTGGTCGATGTTGTCCAGGATCTTCATCATGACCGCGATGTAGGTGCCGCGGTAGTCCTGGCGCGGGCCGTAGACGTTCATGTAGCGCAGCCCCACCCCGCTGAGCCCGTAACGGCGGTGGAAGGCCTTGAGCATATGCTCGCCGGCGATCTTGCTGGCGCCGTAAAAGGTCCAGTTGTTGTAAGGGTGATCCTCGGTCATGGGCTCCTCGAGGGCGTCCCCGTAGACCGAGGCCGAGGAGGAGTAGACCAGGCGCTCGATCCGGTTGGCGACGCAGGCCTCCAGCACGTTGAAGGTGCCGCGGATGTTGACGTCGAAGGCCGCCCGCGGGTACTCGTGGCACTGCAGCAGCCAGAGCGCGGCCAGGTGGACCACCCCGTCCGCTCCCTGCATGGCGGCGTTGAGGATGTCGGTCTGCAGGATGTCCCCGCCGATCTCGTAGACCCGGCAGCGGGGGTCCTTCAGGGCGTCTTCGAGGTTGTCGGGAACCCCCCGGCAGAAATTGTCGTAGACGATGACTTCCCGGACGTCCTCCTTGAGAAGTTCTTCCGCCACGTGGGAGCCGATCAGCCCGGCCCCGCCGATCACCAGAATCCTTTTGCCTTTCAGGTCCAATGGGCTCTCCCTCAGGTTGCGGGGTTGAGGCAGGCGACCGCCGGCTCCCCCGGCGCGCCGCCCTGGCGGTATCTCAGGCCGCAGGCGCCGCAGGCCGCCAGCCCGTCCTCAAAGCTCAGGCGCACGCCGCAGCGGCAGACCCAGCCCTTGACCCGGGCCGGGTTGCCGGCCGCCAGGGCATGGTCCGGCACGGCGGCGGTCACCACCGCGCCGGCGGCCACGAAGGCGTAGCGGCCGATGGGGTTGCCGCAGACGATGGTGCAGTTGGCGCCCAGGGTGGCGCCCCGGCCCACGCGGGTCTCCCGGGCCTCGTCCATGCGCCGGATGAAGGCCCGGGGGTTGTAGACGTTGGTGAAGACCATCGACGGCCCGCAGAAGACCTCGTCCTCGAGGGTCACCCCCTTGTAGACGCAGACGTTGTTCTGGATCTTGCACCCCCGGCCGACGGTGACGTCCGGGCCGATCATCACGTTCTGGCCGATGGTGCAACCGGCGCCGATGCGCGAGCCCGGGAGGATGTGGGAAAAGTGCCAGATGCGGGTGCCCGGCCCGATGTCGGCCCCCTCGTCGACGACCGCCGTGGGGTGGGCCGAGTAGGCCGGGGCGGCCGGCTGCTCGGGCTTCCCCGTTCCGGCGGCCGGCTCCGGACTGGTCTCGGCCTGCGGCGCCAGGCGGATGCATGCCCCCTGCCGGTCGAGGGAACGCTGGCCGGCGCTCAGCACCCGCAGGACCCGCAGCCCTTCCCGGCCGTCGGTCAGGGGGGGGGCCTTGTCGGCCAGGCGGTCCAGGAAGTGCCGGCACTCCAGCAGCAGGGGCTCGTCCTCGGCGATCTCGACCCGCTCCGCCTGGGCCCTGGCGGCCACGGGCACGTGATCGTGCCAGGTGATCTCGTGGGGGTAGAGGAGCACCTTGTCCGGCCAGGGCCGGGTGTCGTCGAAAACGGCCATCTTGCGCTCGCCCACCACCACCAGCTTCTGTTCCTTGAAGGGGTGCAGCCAGGAAACGTAGATGTGGGCCTTCAGCCCGGCGGCGAAAGCCAGGTGGGTGACGGTGACGTCGGCGATGCGCCGGTGCAGGAAGTTGCCCCCCAGGGTCCAGACCGCCTCCGGCAGTTCGCCGGCCAGGGAAAGGATCATGGAGATGTCGTGGGGGGCGAAGGACCAGAGGATGTTTTCCTCGCGACGGATCTTGCCCAGGTTGAGGCGGTTGGAATAAATGTAGTTGATTCTGCCGAGCTCGCCGGAAAGGGCCAGCTCTTTCAGCCTGACGAAAGCCGGGTGGTACTGGAGCAGGTGCCCCACCATCAGGGTCAGGCCGTTTTTTTCGGCCAGGGCGACCAGCGCCTCTCCTTCCGGGGCTTCCAGGGCCAGGGGCTTTTCCACGAACACGTGCTTGCCGGCCAGGAGGGCCTCCCGGGCGAGGGCGAAATGGGTTTCCGCCGGGGTGGCGATCACGACGGCGTCCAGGTCCTCTCGGCCCAGGACCTGCGAATAGGCGAGGCAGGTCTCGACCCCCGGGCAGGCCTTGCGGACGCGGTCGAAAAGCTCCCCGTTCTTGTCGCAGACAAGCGACAGGGCGCCCAGGGCGTGAAAACAGCGCAAGAGGTTCTTGCCCCAATACCCGCCGCCGACGACCGCCACCCGGTGCCGCCTTTCGCGCTGACCGCTGCCCATGGGATCGCACCTCACCCGGCCCGCGATGGTGCCCCGGCCGGATCCTGATTAAATTAACTATTTGAAAAAATGTAAATTTTCTAGCGTTCATTTTTTGAACATCAGGCAAAATGACCACATTCCTTCGCCCTTGTCAAGGCAAAAATGCTTACCCCTACGATTACGCCGGGAGGCCCCGTAACCGAGGCGGGCGCCATTTGGGTTGACATCCGGGACTGCCTGGGGTAATGGAACAGACTTAACATCAGGCTGAAGCCTGACGCAAGACTGCAGACAATCGATCCCTAATAACGATTCCAAACGATCGGCCACGAAGGCAATTTCGCGCCAGGAAGGTGCGGCCTCGTGGTTTTTTTGTTGGAAAAGGAGATAAGCATGAAGCGTTTCAGAGGTATCGTTGCGGCGGCGGTTTTTCTGTTGGCGTTGGCAGGTTCGGCGGGGGCCCATTTCGGCATGGTGATCCCTTCCGACAACATGGTCGCGCAGGGGGAAGACCGCACCGTCACCCTGACCCTGTCGTTCTCCCACCCCTTCGAGGGCATCGGCATGGACCTGGTCAAGCCCAAAAGCTTCGGCCTTACGACCGGCGGGAAGACGACGGACCTGTCGGGCAGCCTCACCGCCGCCACGGTCATGGACCACCCGGCCTGGTCGCTGGCACATGAACTCAAGCGCCCGGGCGTCTACACCTTCTGCATGGAGCCCGAGCCCTACTGGGAGCCTGCCGAGGACGTCTTCATCATCCACTACACCAAGACCATGGTGACGGCCTTCGGCGACGACGAGGGCTGGGATGCGGAAATCGGGCTTAAAACCGAGATCGTCCCGCTTTCCAAGCCCTTCGGCCTCTACGCCGGCAACGTGTTCCAGGGGATCGTCAAACTCGACGGAAAGCCGGTCCCCCATGCCGAGGTGGAGGTCGAGTACTACAACGTGGACCGGAAGGCCGCCGCCCCCTCGGACATCATGATCACCCAGACCCTCAAGGCGGACGCCAACGGCGTCTTCACCTATGCCGCGCCGAAAGCCGGCTGGTGGGGGTTTGCCGCCCTGAGCGAGGCCGACTTCACCCTCAAGACCGCCGCGGGAGAGAAAAAGGGGGTGGAGATCGGGGCGGTCATCTGGGTCAGGTTCGAGGAGTGGCAGCAACGGTAGGAGCCGGGCCCCGAAACCTTCCCCCTCGCTGAAGCCGTAAAAAACTCCCTTTATCGCCCTGCCGGCGCTTTCGGGATGGTCCCCTTTGGCCAAACGACCTTTTCTCTTGACAGGGGCGGTTTCGGTTTAATATGATAAAAGAATTCAAGGTGCTCGCGCTTAATAGGGAATCCCGTTGAACTCGGGAGCGGTCCCGCCGCTGTAATTCCGTCCTCGCCCGCGGGGAAACCTTTTCAGCCAGGTGTGCCACTGCTCCGACCGATCGGGGCGGGAAGGCCGCTGAAAAGGCGGAAAAGCCAGAAGACCTGCCTTGGAAGGTTGCCGTCTTTGGCGACGGAAAAGCCGGCCGGCAGTCGATATGTAAGGGGCAAAGAAACTGGGTGCAGCCCTTTGAGCGATATCCGCTCAAAGGGCTTTTTTTATGGGCGCTTCAGGGCGCCGGCCCCCGCTGCGGACCATGGGAGAGGCAAGCGTTGGCGACAGTCCCACACACCAAGGCCGGACTGCAGCGCCTGGGGGGGCTCCAGGCGGCGGTCCTGCTGGGCCTGCTGGGGCTCTCCATCGTGGCCGCCGCGGGCATGGGGCATATCCGCATCCCGGCGGCCGAGGTCGTCAGGATCCTCGCCGCGGGCATTTCAGGCCAGAAACAACTCCTCGCGGGAATCGACGAACTGCTGCCCGTGGTGGTGACCGAAGTCCGCCTCCCCCGGATCCTGACATCGGCGGTGGTGGGCGGAGGCCTGGCCGTTGCCGGCGTCGCCTTCCAGGGGATCCTCCTCAACCCCCTGGCCGACCCCTACACCCTGGGGGTCTCCGCCGGGGCCGCCTTCGGGGCTTCCCTGGCCATCATTTTGAACATCGGACAGGCAGGCGCCTTCTCGATTCCGCTCTTCGCGTTCCTGGGCGCCGTGACCACCCTGCTGTTCGTGGTCTACCTCTCGTCTGCCTCCGGCGGGTTGAGTTCCAACAACCTGATTCTTTCGGTGTGCTCTTCCGATCTGTCGTTGACAGTAACGATATTGTTATCTGTGAGATAGGCGGGACCGTCGGGGACATCGAGAGCCTGCCCTTCCTGGAGGCCACGCGCCAGATGCGCTTGACGCTGGGCGCCGGGAACACCCTCTTCATCCACCTGACCCTCGTCCCGTACGTCGGGGTCTCGGGCGAGCTCAAGACCAAGCCGACCCAGCACAGCGTCAAGGAGCTGCGCAGCATCGGCATCCAGCCCGACATCCTGCTGTGCCGCACCGACCGCTACCTGTCGAAGGAGATCAAGTCCAAGATCGCGCTTTTCTGCAATGTCGGCGTCGACGAGGTGATCACCGCCAAGGATGTCGACTGCATCTACGAGGTGCCCCTGATTTTCCACAGCGAAGGGCTCGACGACAAGATCGTGGAACTGCTGCACATCTGGACGCGGGCCCCGCGCCTGGACAACTGGAAGCAGGTCATCGAGGGCATCCGCTCGCCCGTCGACGAGGTGACCATCGCCATCGTTGGCAAATACGTCAACCTCACCGAGAGCTACAAGAGCCTAAACGAGGCCCTGGTGCACGGCGGCATTCCCAACCGCACACGGGTCCGCCTGCGCTTCATCGACTCCGAGACCATCGACGCGCAAAGCTGCGACAGCCTCCTGGCCGGCGTGGACGGCATCCTGGTCCCGGGCGGGTTCGGGTCGCGGGGGGTGGAGGGCAAAATCTGTGCGGCGCGGCACGCGCGCCTCAACCGGGTTCCGTATTTCGGGATTTGCCTGGGGATGCAGATCGCCGTGATCGAGTTTTCCCGCGAGGTGGCCGGGCTGGCCGGCGCCCACAGCGCGGAGTTCGACCCCCTGTGCGCCGACCCGGTGATCTACCTGATGCTCGAGTGGTACGACGAGCGCACCCGGTGCGTTCAGAAGCGGACCGCGGATTCGGACAAAGGCGGCTCCATGCGCCTGGGGGCCTATCCCTGCCGCCTGAAGGAGGGCACCCTCGCTCACCGGGCCTATGGAATGGAGAACATCTCCGAGCGGCACCGCCACCGCTACGAGTTCAACAACCGATACCGGGCGCTGCTGGAGGAAAAGGGGCTGGTGGTTTCAGGAACCTCTCCCAGCGGCGACCTGGTGGAGATCGTGGAGATCGGCGACCACCCCTGGTTCCTGGGGTGCCAGTTCCACCCCGAATACAAATCCCGCCCCAGGGAGCCCCACCCCCTCTACAGGGAATTCATCCGCGCGTCCCTGGCGTACTCCAAAAGCGGCGCGAAGGCGGGCGCCGCGGACTGCGGCGCCGCCGCAGGCGCCTGAAACCGGGCGTCTTTCAGGCCCCGTTCTCCCCGGGCGCGCGCGGCGTGTCCCGGGCCTGGCGCCGGGACACGATCCGCTCCGCGATCTTCTCGGCCGACCGGCCGAAAAGCTCCCCGATGGGCACCTCGTCCAGGTAGCGGTCCTCCCACAGGACGCTGTTCTCCTGGACGATGTTCTTGATGTGCTCGAATTTCCCCCCCAGGGCCTTGACCCGGTCCTGGAGGCAGACGCCGTCCTTGAAGGCGATGTTGAGCAGCAGGAGGTGGGCGATCCGGTTGGGCGCCTCCGGATCGGCGGAGAGGACCGGGATGACCAGGATGCTGCGGTCGTCCTTGCGCCCCTTGCCGATGTAGACGTTGCCCGCGCGGACGATGATGCGCTTGGTTCCCTGGAGGCGTGTGTCGGTTTCCACCCTCGAGGGGATGGCCGCCAGGATGCCGTCCTTGGAGACGACCCGGATGGCCGTGTCCGCGGCGGGTTCCCCGAGCAGATCGAGCCCGTCGATGCGGTAGGTGATGGCGCCCGGGATGGCGGCGACGATTTTCTGCAGGTTTTTCAGCACCAGGATGTTGCTCGGGGTGAGCAGCGAGGCGCTCAGGCCTCGGGCGGCCATGGCGTCGAAGAGGATCCCCTCCAGGGCCCCGCCTATCCGGCTGGTGCCGACGGTCACGGTCTTGGCCTGATGCTTGATGGCGTCGATGGGCCGGGCCATGGAGTTGATCAGCTCCCCCAGGCAGTCGAACAGGCGGTTGAGCATGTTGGCGGCCGTGCCCTTGACGCCGAAATCGAGGTCGAAGTCCTGGACCGGCAGCCGGCCGGCGAGATATTTCATGAGCAGGATCAGGTCCGAGGCGGCCTCGTAGCCCAGGGTGGCCGGTATGCGCCGTCCGGCCCGCAGGCGCCGGAACTCGGCGTAGAATTCGGCGATGAGGGTCCGGAATGACTTTTCCAGGACCATTTCGTACACGTCCAGGCCGCGGGCGGCATGGCTTTCCACCGCGCCGCGCACGCCCTCGCGGAAGCGGTGGACGAAGCGCGAGCCCTCGTTGATCGCCAGGGCGCCGTAATAGCCCCACAGGTGGCCCACCAGGGTGTTGAGGATCGGCGCGAGGTGTTCGGCCGTCGGGGGAACGTGCAGCACGTCGGCGGCATAGGGGTCGAAGCGCTGGACCCCCGCGTCGCAGATGACCACGGGGGTGGCCTTGTGGGCCTGGAAGATGGCCGTTTCCTTGACGATGTCCCCGATGACGGTGTCGCGGGTGCCGGCGGCGCAGACGATGATCAGGGGCTCCGAGGAGAGGTCGATGTGTTTCTTGTCCTCGATGAAGTCCGAGGAGATCGTTTTGTAGCAGAGCTCGCTGAGCTTGATGCGGATCTCGTCGGCCGCCGCCTTGTTGGGCCCGCTGCCCACGGCCGCCCAGTAGGTCTTGGTCACGGCCAGGCGCCGGGCCGATGCCTCGATGGCCTCCCTGCCGGAGAGCACCGCGCGCATCTGCGCGGGCAGCGCAAGGAGGCGCTTGAGTTCATCGGATACGAAGGCGGCGTCCCGGCGCCCCCGCGCGAGGGCCATGTGGAGCCCCAGGAGGGCGCCGGCCACGATCTGGGAGTAGAAGGCCTTGGTGGAGGCCACCGACATCTCGATGTCCCGTCCGCTGCTGGTGTACAGGACCCCGTCGACCTTGAAGGTGATGTCCGAGTCGCGCCGGTTGACGATGGCCAGCGTGCGCGCGCCCCTTTCGCGGACCATGTCCACCGTCCGGTTGGTGTCGGCGGTCGTGCCGGACTGGCTGATGGCCACCACGAGGGTGTCGGCCATGCTCCGGGCGCCGCCCCGATCCCCCAGCCTGAAGCCCGACAGCTCGGAGGCCTTGAGGGCCTGGACCTGAAGCGACGGGTCGTCCTGGTATTGGCTGAAACTGTCGGGGCAGGCGCGGGCGGCCACCCCGGCGGTGCTCAGCGGTGCCACCAAGGCGGCCCTGGGCATTTACAAGGACTCCAAGATCATCGCGATTTCACCCTCGGCGACCAACCCCGATCTGACCCAGAGCGGCGACTATCCCAACTTCTACCGGACGATCGCCTCCGACGACGCCCAGGCCCGGCTCGAGGTCGACTTCGCCCTCGACACCCTCAAGGTCAAGAAGATCGCCGTCCTGCACGACAAGGGCGACTACGGCAAGGGCTTGGCCGAATTCGCCAAGGGCTTCATCGAAGCCGACCCCCGGGCCGAGGTGGTGCTCTACGAGGGGGTCACCCCCGGAGCCGTCGACTATTCCGCGGTGGTCCAGAAGATCAAGCGCTCCGAGGCCGAGGCCGTCATCTTCGGCGGCTACCACCCCGAGGCCTCCAAGATCGTCAGCCAGATGCGCAAGAAGAAGATGGACACCGCCTTCATCTCGGATGACGGCGTCAAGGACGACACCTTCATCAAGGTGGCCGGCGAGTACGCCGAGGGCGTCTACGCCACCGGGCCCCGGGACACCTCCAAGAACCCCATGGCCATCGCCGCCAACGAGGCCCACAAAACGGCCTACGGCTCCGACCCCGGAGCCTTTTACCTGAACGCCTACGCCGCCACCCTGGCCATTCTCAACGCCGTCGAGAAGGCGGGGTCCACCGATTACGAGGCGGTCTCCAAGGCCCTGAAGAGCGAATGGGTGGAGACGCCCCTGGGCAAGATCAGCTTCGACGAGCGGGGGGATGCCATCGGCGTCGGCTTCTCCATGTACCAGGTCCAGAACGGGGTGTACAACGAGATCAAATAGACCCGTTTTCGCCCGCGTCCGTCAGGGGGGGAGGTGCCAGCGCCTGCCCCCCTGACTGTCTGGAGAGCCGCCGGCGCAAACCGCAACGGCCGCCCCTGCGGCCGGGGGACGACGCAACCGCATGGATTGGGAATATTTTCTGGAACTCCTGCTGGGAGGCCTCACGCGGGGAAGCATCTACGCCCTCATCGCCCTCGGATACACGATGGTGTACGGGATCATCGAGCTGATCAACTTCGCCCACGGGGAGATCTACATGATCGGGGCGTTCACCGCCCTGATCGTGGCCAGCGTTCTGACCTATCTGGGCTGGAACCAGTTCGCCATCCTCGTGCTGGCCTCCGTGGCGGCGGTCGTCTACTCCTCGGCCTACGGCTTCACGGTCGAAAAGATCGCCTACAAGCCCCTGCGCACCGCCCCGCGCCTGTCGGCCCTCATCAGCGCCATCGGCATGTCGCTGTTCCTGCAGAACTACGTGCTGCTGGCCCAGACCTCCGATTTTCTACCCTTTCCGAGCCTCATCCCCGACCTTGAGATCCTGGAGCCCTACGAACACATCATCCGCGCACCGGAAATCGCGATCCTGCTCACCACCGCCGTGGTCATGGCGCTTCTGACCTTCCTGATCAAGTTCACGCGCATCGGCAGGGCCATGCGCGCCACCTCCCAGGACAAGGTCATGGCGATGCTCGTGGGCATCGACGTCAACCGCGTCATCTCGGTCACCTTCATCGTCGGCTCGGCCACGGCCGCCCTGGGCGGGGTCCTGATCGCGTCGCACATCGGCCAGATCAACTTCTACATCGGCTTCATCGCCGGGATCAAGGCCTTCGTGGCCGCCGTCCTCGGCGGCATCGGGAGCATCCCCGGGGCGGTTCTGGGCAGCTTCGTCCTCGGCTGGACGGAAAGCTTCGCCACCGGTTACATATCGAGCGATTACGAGGATGTGTTCGCCTTCCTCTTCCTGGTTCTGATCCTGATCTTCCGGCCGGCCGGCCTCCTGGGACGCTCGGAAGCGCAGAAAGTCTAGCCCGCCGCAGGGCGGGCCACCATCGACCCGCGCGGCGACAGGCCGAACGCGGCGGCGACAGGCCCATGCTGACACTCGGTGAAATCAAAAAATCGTTTCTGGTGTCGATCTGGTTCATGTTCCTGACCTTTCCCATCATGGTCATCCGGGTCAACACCATCGAGAGAACCATCCAGTGGCGCTGGGAGAACATGGCGCTCGTGGGGGTCGGCAGCTTCCTGCTCTCCTTCGTCTGGCGCTATTTCATCCGCCGCAAGGAAATGGGTCTCAAAAAGGCCGAAGCGGGCAAGGCGGCCGGCACACCCCTGACCCAGCGCATCCTCCGGGACCGCCGCTTCAGCATCCCCGCCCTGGCCGTGGTCTGCACCCTTACGGCTCTTTTTCCCTTCGTCTTCTCACTTTACCAGACCAACATCATGATCAGCGCCCTGACCTACGTCATGCTCGGCCTCGGGATCAACATCGTCGTGGGGCTGGCAGGGCTGCTCGACCTGGGATATGTCGCCTTTTACGCCGTCGGCGCCTACAGCTACGCCCTCCTCAACCACCATTTCGGCCTCGACTTCTGGCCCGCACTGGCCGTCGGCGCCGGGCTGGGGGCCTTCTTCGGCATCCTCCTGGGCTACCCGGTTCTGCGCCTGCGGGGTGACTACCTGGCCATCGTCACCCTCGGCTTCGGCGAAATCATCCGCCTGATCCTGGAAAACTGGAACGATTTCTCCTTTGGCCCCAGCGGTATCGCCAACATTCCCCGGCCCGGGTTTTTCGGGATCCGGATGTCCCTGGAGGCCGCCACCGTCTACATCTACTTCCTGATGATCGGCCTGACCCTGTTCACGATCTTCGTCGTCAACCGGCTCCAGAACTCACGCATCGGCCGCGCCTGGATCGCCCTGCGCGAGGACGAAATCGCCTGCCAGGCCATGGGGGTCGACAAAACCAGGACCAAGCTGACGGCGTTCGCCCTCGGGGCAACATGGGCCGGAATGGCCGGGGTGGTCTTCGCCGCCAAGACCACCTTCATCAACCCCGCCAGCTTCACCATCTGGGAGTCCATCATCATCCTCTGCGTGGTGGTGCTCGGGGGGATGGGGTCGATCCCGGGGGTCATCTTCGGCGCCCTGGTCCTGATTCTCCTGCCCGAATACCTGCGCGCCTTTTCCGAGTACCGCATGCTGATTTTCGGCACCCTGCTGGTGATCATGATGGTGTTTCGGCCGGGGGGGCTCATCACCAACGTGCGCCGGACCTACCGCTTCGAGGGCATCGAGGGATCGGGCCGGGAGAAGGCCGCCGGATAGCCGCCGGCGGGGCGACAGCGACAACCTCCTATGGAACCTGGCGCGCTCATGGAACCCGTACTGGAAGTCAAGAACCTCACCATGGATTTCGGCGGCCTGCGCGCCCTGGACGGCATCGACCTCGATGTGCGCCGGCAGGAGATCGTCGCCCTCATCGGCCCCAACGGCGCCGGGAAGACGACCTTTTTCAACTGCATCACCGGGATTTACGCCCCCACGCTGGGCGAGATCCTCATCGCGCCGCCCGGGCAGCCCCGCCAGCGCATCAACGGCCTCAAGCCCAACCGGGTCACCGAGCGCGGCCTGGCGCGGACCTTCCAGAACATCCGCCTCTTCGCCAACATGACGGCCCTGGAAAACGTGATGATCGGCCGTCACTGCCGCCTGCGTGCCGGAATCGCCGGGGCGATCCTGCGCAACCCGCGGACGGTGAGGGAGGAGAAGCAGGTGGTGAGGGACAGCTACGCCGTCCTGGAAAAACTCGGCCTGATGGCAACGGCCTTGAACCCTGGCGTGCCGTGCTCCACCAGGAAGCAGGTGTACTCCGGTTTGCCGCCGGCCAGCGTGCCGGTGACCGCCTGGACGGTGACCCCCAGCGACATCTCGCAGGCCGCGTTGGTGATGAAAATCTTCGACCCGTTGATGACCCACCCGTTGCCGTCCCGGACGGCGGTCGTCTTGCTGCCCCCGGCATCCGAGCCGGCGGTCGGCTCCGTCAGGCCGAACCCCCACAGGGCCTCGCCCCGGCACAGGGGGGGGAGGTAGCGGCGCTTCTGCGCCTCGCTGCCGAAATAATGGATGGGACCGATCCCCAGTGAGTTTCCGGCGGCGATGGTGGCGGCCTGGGAGCCGTCGATGCGCGCGATCTCCTCCACGGCGACGATGTAGGACAGGTAATCCATGGCCTGGCCGCCGTAGGCTTCGGCGACGAACATGCCGAACAGGCCGATGTCCCCCATCTTGCGGGTCAGCCCGGGGGAAAATTCCTCGCGCTCATCCAGCTCCTGCGCCACGGGGGCGATTTCGCTGCGGGCGAACTTCCGGACTTCCGAGCGGATCATTTCCTGTTCTCTGGAGAGGTCGAAATCCACGGCTGTCTCCCTTCTGCGGCCGGGGGTGGACCGAACGCATGTTCATTTCGGTGTCGGCGGGTCGTTTCGCGGACCCGGTCGAAAGGGGTATTTCTTAATCTCATCTTGTTTGTAAATCAAGCCAAAAATCGGAAAGAGGGCCAAAGCCGGGCGGCGGCGGCCCAGGGGCTTGACAGGCCCCTTGCGAGATGCTAAAAACTGAACGCACGCTCGGAATGCGCCCCCCCGCGCACGGGGGCGGACCGGGCCCACAGGGGCAGTCCGATGACGCCGTCGCAGGCAAGAACCCGGGACATCCCGACCCAGGTCAAGAACCTCCAGCTCGTCCAGCGCCGCCGCCGCCAGATCATCGACGCGGCGGTGGGGCTCTTCATCGAAAACGGCTTTCACCGCAGCACCACCCGCCAGATCGCCCGGGCCGCCGGGCTCTCCATCGGCACCCTCTACGAATACGTCACCTCCAAGGAGGACATCCTCTACCTGGTCTGCGACGCCATCCACCAGGAGACCGAGAGCCGCGTGGTCAGGGCCATGGGCCGCGCCGCGGCGGGGCGGAATCCCCTGGCCGAGGCCATCCGTGAATACTTCCTGGTCTGTCACCGCATGAGCGACGCCATCCTGCTCATCTACCAGGAAACCCAGTCCCTGCCTTCCAAGTGGCGCAAACGGGTGCTGGAAAACGAGGTGCGCATCACCGGCATTTTCGTCAGCGTCCTGGCCCAGCTGATTTCCTCCGGCGAGCTCCCCGCAATGGACGAGGGCTCGGTGGAACTCGTGGCCCACAACATCTCCGTCCTCGGTCACATGTGGACTTTCCGCCGCTGGTACCTGGGGCGCCATTACCGCATCGAGGATTACATCCGCCTGCAGACGGGATTCATCCTCGGGATGGCGGCCGCGGAAAGAACCGAAGAATAGATGAACATATGAATAGAAGAAAAAAAACACGGCAGAAAGTCAGGTCGAACACGAGATCCGGCGAAGTTCCGACCCGGAACCGGGAACGGGGACCCCTGACCCCTGATCCCTGAACCTTGAACCGGGAACGGGGAACCCTGAGCGGGGAACCCGGAAAGCCTGGAGGCCCAATGAGCGCCGAGCCCGACGTCTACAAAGCGACCCATCCCATCCGCATGGTCACCGCCACCTCCCTTTTTGACGGCCATGACGCGTCCATCAACATTTTCCGCCGGATCCTGCAGAGCACCGGGGTGGAGGTGATCCACCTGGGTCACAACCGCTCCGTGGGCGAGATCGTCGACGCGGCCATCGAGGAGGACGTCCAGGGGATCGCCGTGTCGAGCTACCAGGGCGGCCATGTCGAATTCTTCAAGTACATGGTCGACCTGCTCCGGGAGCGCGGCGCCGCCCACATCCGGGTTTTCGGAGGCGGCGGAGGGGTCATCGTCCCCGGGGAGATCCGGGAGTTGGAGGCTTACGGCGTGGCCAAGATCTACTCCCCGGCGGACGGCGCCCGCATGGGGCTGCAGGGGATCGTCAACCACCTGGTGGAAAGCATCGATTTTTCCACCGTCGCCGGCTATGCGCCCGATCCGGGCGGCCTGGGCCCGGACGACAAGCTGGCGGTGGCGCGCCTGGTTTCCTGCGTGGAGCTGGCCCGGGCGGGCCGGGGCGGCGAGGCGGCCCGCCTGAAAGCCGAGCTGGAGAAAAAGACCGCCGGCCGCCGGGTGCCGGTTCTCGGGATCACCGGGACGGGCGGGGCGGGCAAGTCCTCCCTCACCGACGAGCTGATCCTGCGGCTGCTCCACGACAACCCGGAGGCGCGCGTGGGAATCCTCAGCAGCGACCCGTCGCGGCGCAAAACCGGCGGGGCGCTTCTGGGGGACCGGATCCGGATGAACACCCTCGGCAACCCCCGGATCTACATGCGCTCCCTGGCCACCCGGCGCTCGCAGACGGAAATCCCGGAAGCGCTGGACGACTGCATCCTGGCCCTCAAGGCGTCCGGGTTCGACCTGATCATCGCCGAGACCGCGGGCATCGGCCAGGGCGACTCCCGGATCACCGACCTGGTGGACGTGTCCCTCTACGTCATGACCAGCGAGTTCGGCGCCGCCACCCAGCTGGAAAAGATCGACATGCTCGATTTCGCCGACCTGGTGGCGGTCAACAAGTACGAGAAACGGGGGGGGGAGGACGCCGTGCGCGACGTGCGCAAACAGGTCCAGCGCAACCGCGAAAGCTGGGACACCCCCGCGGAGGAGATGCCGGTCTTCGGCACGATCGCCTCCAAGTTCAACGACGACGGGGTCACCTCCCTCTACCACGCCCTCATCGACACCATCGCCGACAAGACCGGCCGGCGCTTCACCTCGCAGCTGCCGAGGTCCGGGTCGCGCGTCTCCACCTCCAAGACCATCATCATCCCCCCCGAACGGGTGCGCTATCTTGCGGAGATCGCCGACACCGTGCGGTCCTACCACCGCCTGACCCAAATCCAGGCCGACGGCGTGCGCCGGGTCTGGCACCTGGAGGAGGCCGCGGGGGCGGTGGGCGAGGGCGCGCCCGCCGAGGCCCTGGCGGCCGAGGCCGCGCGCGCCCGGGAGGCCCTCGACAGGGAGACGGTGCGCATCCTGGAGGGCTGGGACCGCATCGGGGATCGACAGACGCGCTCTTTTGACTCTTGCCTTTAAAGCCCAACGTGCCGGGTGACCATGTCTGCAAACCCCCTCCACAGGACCTTGCGTTACCGCTGGGTCATTTTCTGGATCCTGGCCCTCGGCTACGTTCTCGTCTATTTCCACCGCCTCTGCCCGGCGGTGGTCGCCATCGACATGATGCGCGATTTGCAGGCAGGCGGGGCGCTCACCGGGCTTCTCGGCGCAGCCTATTTCTACCCCTATGCGCTCATGCAGCTCCCGGCCGGCCTGCTCGCCGACTCCTGGGGCCCGCGCAAGACCATCACCCTCTTCTTCGGCGTCGCCTGCGCGGGCTCCATCGTCCTCGGCGCCGCGCCTTCCGTTTCCTGGGCCATCCTGGGGCGCACCCTGGTGGGGCTCGGGGTGGCGATGCTGTTCGTGCCGACCATGAAGGTCCTGGCCGAGTGGTTTGCCGTTGGGGAATTCGCCCTCATGACCGGCATCCTGATGGCCATGGGCGGGGTGGGCTCCCTGACGGCCACCGTCCCCCTGGCGTCTCTGAGCGCCTGGGTCGGATGGCGCTGGTCCTTCGTCTTCGTCGGCGGGCTGACGCTGGTCCTGGGGATCCTGGTCTGGGCCATCGTCAGGGACCGGCCGGCGGATATGGGCCTTCCGTCGCCGTCGGCGCTGCCCGGCACGGCGGTCGAGGCGATCCCCCTGACCAGCGCCGTCCGGCGCGTGGTGGCCTGCCCCCACTTCTGGCCCCTGGCGGTCTGGTTTTTCTTCGACTGCGGCGTGTTCTTCGCTTTCGGCGGGTTGTGGGGCGGGCCCTACCTGATGCAGGTCCATGGCCTGGCCAAACCCGAGGCGGGCCGTATCCTTTCCATGATCGCCGTGGGCATGGTGGTCGGCAGCCCGTTTCTGAGCTACCTTTCGAGCAATGTTTTCCGTGCCCGCAAGCCGGTCATCGTCCTGTGCAGCGCGGTGGTTCTCGGGATCAGCGCCCTCCTGGCATTTCGCACGGACGCCATCCCGGTCTTCGGCCTCTACCTGGTCTGCCTCGGCCTGGGGGTTTTCGCCAGCGCGGTCGTGGTGATCGGGTTCACCGCCAACAAGGAGCTTTTCCCGGTGCAGATGGCCGGCACCGCCACGGGGCTGGTCAACCTCTTTCCCTTTGCCGGCGGCGCGGTGTTCCAGCCGGTGCTGGGGGTCGTCCTGGAGCGCAGCGGCCGCACCGGCGAGGCGTTCACCCTCGCGGGGTATGAGAACGCTTTCCTGGTGTTGTTCCTGTGCGCGGCGGCGGCGTTCCTGGCCAGCTTCTTTCTGAAAGAGACCCTGGCCCGCCCGTCGTCGTGACGGCTCCCATCGCGTGGTTTCCTTGACACCCGATGGGGCTTCTTCTATATTCATGGATCATGGAGCCGGTTAGCCCGTTGGCCCGAGAGATGTAAGGAAAAGACAATAGAGGAAAAGGCGAGCGAGAGCGCGCGAAGACCGGATGGCAGGACGTGCCCCAACGTTACGCCCGCGCGCCATCGCTCCATACCCGTATACCAGTGCACCGGCCCCGGGCGCACGGGCCCACCGGGCCAGCCTGCATAGGAGGCCGCATGAAGCTCAAACAGATCGTCATTTCCATCGAGAACTCGGCAGAGCGATTGCTGGAGGTCACCCGCGCCCTGGGGGACGAGGGCATCAACCTGAGGGCCCTCAGCCTGGTGGACACCGGCGCCTTCGGGCAGCTCCGTCTCCTGGTCTCGGATGTCGTCAAGACGCGGCACATCCTGATGAAAATGCACATGCCGGCCTTCGTGAACGAAGTGGTGGCGGTGGAGGTCGAAGACAAGCCCGGCAGCCTCTCCCGGCTGCTGGAGCCGCTGACCCAGGCCAAGGTCCGTGTCGCTTACATGTATGCTTACGGGGGCGCCACCTCCGGCAAGGCGGTCATGGTCTTCCGCTTCAGCGACAACGACCAGGCCATCGAGGTGCTGAGGCAAAGCGGCCACAAGATCCTGGATGCCGATGCCTTCGGGATCCTCGAATCCACCGCCTGATCCTTCCGCCATGGCCGCCAGGGAACCACATTGCCGCTGCCAGACCGGCGAGGACCGGGTCCGGGAGGACCGTTACCGGGTCTTCATCGAGGATGCCGCCGACGGGTTTTTCGAAACCGACCTGCAGGGCACCTTCACCTTTTTCAACCAGGCCCTGTGCCGGATTTTCGGTTACGGGCGCGAGGAACTCCAGGACCGCAATTTCCGCGACTTCATGGACGCGGAAAACGCCCGCATCGCCTTCGAGAGCTTCAACCGCATCTACCGCACGGGGCGCAAGATCCACAGCATCCAGTGGGAGATCCGCTCGCGCGACGGCGATTCCCGGGTGCTCGACATCTCCGGCAACCTGATCACGGCTCCCGACGGGGGCAAGACCGGCTTCCGCGGCATCGCCAGGGACGTCACCGACAAGCACCTGGCGGAAAAGGCCCTGCGGGAGTCGGAGGCCTGCAACCTCAACCTGTACAGGGTCACCCGCCGGGCCGAGCGCCGCTACCGCGCTTTCCTCGAGTTTCTGCCCTATCCGGTTTTCGTCTTCAACCTCGACACCACCGTCTCCTACATCAACCCCGCCTTCGAAGAGGTGTTCGGCTGGACGTTTGCGGAGATGGAGGGCAAACAGATCCCCTTCGTGCCGGAGAGCCACCGGGAGCAGACCCGCCGGGGCCTCGGGAGGCTTTTCCGCGAGAAGGTGGTCCACGGCTTCGAGACCAGGCGCCTCACCAGGGACGGGCGCCTGCTGGACATCGTCATCGACGGGGCGATCTTCTACGACGAGGAGAACCAGCCCGCCGGGCAGGTGGTGACCCTGCGCGACGTCACCCAGGAGAAGCGCGCCGCCCGCAACAACGAGGCCCTGTTCCGCATCGCCCGCGCCCTGCACCGCTTCCGGGGCCTGGACGAGCGCCTGGAGTACATTACGCGCGAGGTCCAGGAGCTGGTCGGGGCGGGGGGCGCGTCGGTGATCCTCCTGGACGAGGAGAAAAAGGAGTTTTTTTTCCGGGTGGCGGCTTATGAGGACACGGCCACCGGGCAGAAGATGAAAGAGATCCGCTTCCCCGCCACCGAGGGCGTCGCCGGGCACGTCTACCGGACCGGCGAGCCCCTGGTCGTTCCCGACACCTCGAAGAGCCCCTACTTTTTCCAGGGAGTCGACGAGCAGAGCCAGTACCGCACGCAAAACATGCTCGATGTCCCGGTCCGCAACCAGGAGCGCATGATCGGCGTCCTTTGCGCGGTGAACAAGAAGGAGGGGGTTTTCGACCAGACCGACGTGGCCCTGATGAGCACCATCGCCAACATGATCGCCCTGCCGGTGGAAAACGCCCGCATCAACGAGGCGCTCAAGCGTTCCTACGAAGAGGTGCAGAGCCTCAACCGCGCCAAGGACCGGGTCATCCACCACCTGTCCCACGAGATGAAGACGCCGGTGTCGGTTCTCTCGGCCTCCCTCGGGCTGCTGCACCAGCGTCTGGCCGGGAGCCAGGACCCGAAGCTGGCCAGGATTCTGGAGCGGTCGCAACGCAACCTGGCCCGAATCCTGGAGATGCAGTACCAGATCGAGGACATCATGCGCGACCGCCGCTACCGGACTTATCACCTGCTGTCGCTGCTGCTGGACGCCTGCGCCGACGAGCTGGAAGCCCTCGCCGACGAGGCCGGGGCCGGGGAAACGGCGGTCGGGCGGATCCGGGCGCGGATCGAGGAGCTGTTCGGCCCCAGGGAATCCGCTTCCCAGGTCATCGCCCTGCACCGTTTCGTGGCCGAGAAGCTGGAGGAGATCCGACCCAGGTTCGCCCACCGCACCTGCCGGCTCGAAACGGAGTTCGAGCCCGTGGCCGACATCCGGGTGCCTCCGGACGTTCTCGCCAAGGTGGTCGAGGGACTGGTCCGCAACGCGGTGGAAAACACGCCCGAAGGGGGCGGCATCCGCGTGGCGGTGACGGCCGGCAAGGCGGGGCCGCAGTTCACGGTGGCCGACACCGGCGTCGGCATCACCCCCGAAAACCAGGCCCTGCTGTTCGAGAACTATTTTACCGCCTATGACACCCTGCAGTATTCCTCCCGCCGCCCTTACGACTTCGGTGCCGGGGGCAAGGGGTTCGACCTGTTGAGGATGAAGATTTTCTCGGAACGCTACCATTTCGACATCCACATCGAATCGCGGCGCTGCACCCGTCTCCCGGCCGAGACCGACCGTTGCCCCGGGGACGTCGCCCTGTGCGCCGACTGCCGCGGGGGGGCCGACTGCCCCGCGTCCGGCGGCACGACGGTCATTGTGACCTTTGCGCCCGCCGGGATCGACGGTGGACCTGCGGGCCCGTCGTGAAGACCGCACAAGCGGCCATCCGAAAGGCCCTGCCGAGGGGACAGATATGAGCCAATCCCACGAACGCCAGCCGGGCGCCGTCCGGGTTCCGCTCCCTGCTCCCCGCTCCCTGCTCCCTGCTCCAAGCTCCCCGCTCCAAGCTCCCCGCTCCCCGCTCCGTGCTCCGCGCTCCCCGCTCCGTGCTCCGCGCTCCCTGCTCCCCGCTCCGTGCTCCCTGCTCCGTGCTCCCCGCTCCCCCGCTCCCAACCGCCCCGTGTGCAGCTCCCGCTCCAGGCGCCGGCTGTAGTTGGACATGGCGAAGCAGCAGACGAAATAGACCAGGGAGACGAAGATATACGCCTCGGCCGAAAACCCCATCCACTGGGGATCCGACAGAACGGACTGCGTGGTCTTGAGCAGGTCGTACAAGGCGATGATCACCACCAGGGAAGTGTCCTTGAAGGCCGAAATGAGGATGCTGACCGTGGGCGGGATGACGATCTTGAGCGCCTGGGGCAGGATGATCAGGCGCATCGTCTGGAAGTAGGTGAGCCCCAGGGATTCTGCGGCCTCGTACTGCCCGCGGGACATCCCCTGCAGGCCCCCGCGGACCACCTCGGCGATGTAGGCGGCGGTAAACAGGATGATGGCCACCTGAGCCCGCAGGATCTTGTTGAACGTGACGCCCTCGGGAAGAAAGAGGGGGAAGACCACCGAGGACATGAACAGGAGGCTGATGAGGGGCACCCCGCGGATCAGCTCGATGTAGACGACGCACAGGGCCTTGACCGCCGCCATGTGCGACTGGCGCCCCAGGGCCAGGACCACCCCGAGGGGGTAGGCCGCGGTCAGGCCGAAGACCGCCAGCAGCAGGGTCAGGGGCAGCCCGCCCCACTGGGTGCTCTCCACCGGAACCAGCCCCGGCAGGCCGCCTTTCATGAGCAGCCCCATGGCCGCCAGCCCCGCCGCCCACAGCCAGGCCAGGGACCTTTTCCAGCGCCGGCGGTCGCGGCTGTAGAGCAGCAGCGCCACCAGGAGCCCCATGGCGACCAGGGGCCGCCACTGCTCGTTGAAAGGGTAGAAGCCGAAGATGATGAAGCGGATGTTGGCCGGGACGATGGACCAGCAGGCGCCGTCGGCGGCCTGGCACTCCTGGCCTGTCGAGGTCCACAGGCTGTCGACGAAGGCCCACCGGACCAGGGGCGGCACCGTTTTCCAGAGCAGGAAGAGGACCAGAAGGGTCAGCAGGGAGTTGAACACCCCGTTGAACAGGTGGGTCCGCACCCATCCGACGAGGCCCACCTGGCTCGCGGGGGGCCGGATGTCGTCTTGCGGGGCATGTGGGGCCGGCCGGGGCATGCGCCTACCTTTCCACGAGGGCCATCTTTTTGTTGTACCAGTTCATGAAGGCCGAGGTCGTCAGGCTGAAAAAAAGGTAGCAGGCCATGATCAGGGCCACCCCCTCGATGGCCTGGCCGGTCTGGTTGATGGTCGTGCCGGCCACGGAAACGAAATCCGGGTAGCCGATGGCCACGGCCAGGGAGCTGTTCTTGGTCAGGTTGAGCATCTGGCTGGTGAGCGGCGGGATGATCACCCGCAGGGCCTGGGGCAGGATGACCAGGTTGAGGATGAGCGACGGCCTGAGGCCGATGGACATGGCCGCCTCGGTCTGGCCGCGGCTCACCGACTGGATCCCGGCCCGCACCACCTCGGCCACGAAGGCGGCGGTGTAGAGCACGAGGCCCAGCAGCAGGGCGCTGAACTCCGGGCTGACGGTGACGCCGCCGACGAAATTGAACCCCTTGAGCGCCGGCACGCTCATGGCCGTGGGCGCGCCCCCCATCACCCAGGCTGCCAGGGGAAGCCCGATGAGGATGCCCATGGAAACGCGCATCAGGGGGAACCCCTTGCCGGTGAGGTCCTGGCGGCGCCTGGCCCAGCGCCGGAGAAAATACACCGCCACGCAGCCCCCCGCGAAGGCGATGAGCATGTAAACGTGGGCCGGGTGGCCTTGGGGCACGGCGAAGACGAGCCCGCGGTTGCTCACGAACACCCCCGCGGCCGGGTTCAGGGCCTGCCGCGGCGACGGCAGCAGCTCGTAGAAAAAGGCATACCAGAAGAAGAGCTGCAACAGGACCGGGATGTCCTGGAAGAACTCGATGTAGGCGGCCGCCAGCTTCGATGCCAGCCAGTTGGCGGAAAGCCGCGCCACCCCGATGAGCGTTCCCAGCAGGACCGTCAGGAGAATCCCGATGAAGGCCACGATCAGGGTGTTGAGCACCCCGACCACGAGCGCCCGGGCGTAGGTGTCGGCCGCCGTGTAGGGGATCAGCTTCTCGCCGATTTCGAAGGACGCCTCCTTGTGCAGGAAGCCCATGCCGGTGGCGATCTGCTGCCGCTCGAGGTTGGCCAGGGTGTTGGACAGCAGGTAGTAGCCCAGCAGGCCCACCAGGACAATGACCCCCGCCTGGTAGAGGATGGAGCGCTTGCCCGGGTCGTTCAGGAAAGGCACCTTCTCAGGGCCCTGCGGGGAAAGCGGCTGCGCGCGATCTCGACTGCCCATGGGATCCCATCGCGACGGGAAAGGGGCGGCTGCGGAACCGCCCCCGAAACCGGCCGCCTGAAGGTTTACTTGAAGGGCGGCGTGTACATCAACCCGCCTTCGGTCCACAGGGCGTTCAGGCCGCGCATGAGGCCCAGGGGGGTGTGGACCCCCACGTTGCGCTCGAACACCTCGGCGTAGTTGCCCACCTGCTTGACGATGTTGTAGGCCCATTTCTCGTCCAGCCCCAGGGCCTTGCCGTTTCCGGGGCTCACGCCCAGAAAGCGCTGGACCTGGGGATCGGTGCTGGCGAGCTTCTCGTCGACATTTTTGGAGGAGATGCCCAGGAACTCGGCTTCGATCATGGCCATGACGGAAAAATTGACCACGTCGAACCACTGGTCGTCACCGTGGCGCACGGCCGGCGCCAGGGGCTCGCGGGAGATGATCTCGGGGAGGATGATGTAGTCGCCGGGGTTGGGGGAAACGGCCCGGGTGCCGGCCAGCTGGGAGGCGTCGGAGGTCAGGCAGTCGCACCGGCCGGCAAAGAACGCCTTGGCCAGCTCGGCCGTGCTCTCGATGACCACCGGGTTCATCTTCATGTTGTTGGCCCGGAAGAAGTCGGCCACGTTGAGCTCCGTGGTCGTGCCCGGAAGCACGCAGACCGTGGCGCCGTCAAGCTCCTTGGCGCTCTTGACCCCGAGCTTCTTGGAGACCAGGAAGCCCTGGCCGTCGTAGTAGTTGACGTGGGCGAAATTGAGCCCCAGGTCGGTTTCACGGGTCAGGGTCGCGGTGGCATTGCGGGTGAGGATGTCGACCTCGCCGGACTGCAGCGCGGTGAAGCGCGTCTTGGCCGTGAGGGGAATGAATTTGACTTTCTCGGCATCCCCGAAAACGGCCGCCGCGACGGCGCGCGCCGTGTCCACGTCGATGCCCCTCCAGACGCCCTTTTCATCCGGTTTGCCGAACCCGAAAAGGTCGCCGTTGGCACCTGCCTGCACAAACCCCTTGGCGCGCACATCGTCCAGGGTGCCTGCCACGGCCGCACCCGTCAATGCCAGCGCCGCCGCCAACGTCACGCACAGTCTGAAAAGCTTCATGGGATTTTCCTCCTTTGCTCCGCGAGGGCGCTCCGACAGCCTAACGGCGGTGCGCGCCGTTCGCCCTCTCTCCGGTTGTGGGGAAATGGGTCCGAGGCGGCCGCCCGTGTCCGTCCGCAGGGATTCCCTGAGGCACCCCCCGGCGGTCGGGAAGGACGGGCCGCTGCCGGCATTTTTTCACCTGGTGTCGGATAAGCATTTTAAATAACAAAAACGCCCGCATGTTGGCAAGCCAAAAAGCCGCGGATTGCGCGTTTTCGGCACCCGCACGCGGAAGGTCGCGGGTCCCGGGGCCGGACGGGATGAGCGCATGCGACGGCGAAGGGGGCGAAGGCCGGCGAAGAACCGGCCGAAGTCGCCCCTCCTGCGCCGCCGCCGCGGCCCGGGACGGGCTCTCCGGGGAGTCTATTCGGGGAACTCGAGGACGACTTTATCGCCGTCTTTTTCCGACTTGATCTTGACCTTGAGCTCGATGCTGCTGTCCCTCAGGCCGAGGGCCAGGGCGGTCTTGCCCTTGTTTTCTTCGATATGGGTGATCTCCCGCACGGCGGCCACGATTTTCCTGCCGATCTCCGGCCCGGGGGAAGGGAGCTCCCCGTCCCGGTACTCGGCGGTCACCGTGACCGCCCCGTCGGGCCCGGTCCTGACCGTGATCCGGCCGGCGCGGTCGTTGACCCCGTGCAGGACCGCGAGGGCCAGCCACTTGCGGGCGGCCTCGTCGGTGTCGCGCTCCACCCGTATGCCGGACATTTCCTTGAGGGGATCGTTGGTGGCGTAACAGTCGATGAGCTCCTGAACCTTTTTGTGCGCACTTTCCTTGTCTTTCATCGCAGCCTCCTTTGGTTCACGGGTTTCCGTGCACCGGTTACCCGGGAAAGCTAACCACGATCCGCGGAAACTCAATGGAACGGGGAAACCTTCACCGGGGGAAAGGGTCGTGAACGGGCACGGGTACGGGTACGGGGACGAAGGCAACCGGAGGTTGCTTCGAGCCACCCATCGCCTATCGCCCATCGCCCAACCGATCCTTCAGTCGGCTGTCGTCTCCCTTGTCCAGGTCTTCCAGGGCATAGGCAAGGGCGAGTTCCACCAAGGCGGACTTGTTTTCGATGGCGGAACCGGCCAGCTTGAGCTGGTGAAATTTGCGGTTGAACCGGTCGATGGTGTCTACCGAAAGGTAATAGCCGACCTTTTTTTTCCCCACACCGGGGAGCGGTCCCCTTGTGCCGGCCCGCCGCTGTTTCCCGGTCGCCGCGCGCACCGGGTCGATGGGCGTTTCCTCAAAAAAATCGGGGAACGGTTTCTTCGCGGATGCCATCGTCCATGACCCTCCCTGTCAAATGCTCGTTCGACACCGTCCGGTCGGCCGTCAAGGCCACCGGCGCCGACTGCAGCCTGATCTTCGTGCCCCCGCCGTTTGCCGCCGACGCCATCCTGGAGGCCGTCGACGCCGGCGTCGGCCTGGTGGTGGCCATCACCGAGGGCATCCCGGTCCTGGACATGATGAAAGTCAAAAACTACATGGCCGGCAAGGCGACACGGCTCATCGGACCCAACTGTCCCGGGATCATCACCCCGGGCGAGTGCAAGGTGGGCATCATGCCCGGGCCGACACACCTGCCGGGAGGGCCCATCGGGGTGGTGTCGCGCTCGGGCACCCTCACCTACGAGGTGGTTCACCAGCTGACGCGCCAGGGGATCGGCCAGACCACGTGCATCGGCATCGGCGGCGACCCGGTCAACGGGACCCACTTCGTCGACTGCCTGGCGGCCTTCGAGAAGGACCCGGACACCGCGGGGGTCGTCATGGTGGGCGAGATCGGCGGCAGCGCCGAGGAGGACGCCGCCGGGTATATCACCCGCCACGTGACCAAGCCGGTCGTCGGTTTCATTGCCGGTCTCACCGCCCCTCCCGGGCGCCGCATGGGGCATGCCGGAGCCATCGTGTCCGGCGGCGGCGGCACCGCCCAGGGCAAGATCGACGCCATGAAAGCCGCCGGGATCCACGTCTGCGAAAACCTGGGGACCCTCGGCGAACTGTGCCGGGAAGTTTTCAGGTAGGATGCCCGGGGCCCGTGACCATCGGGCCTTGAACCTTCAACCCTTCAGAATCGCACCCACGGTCGGCATGCACGAGATGGGCATCGCCCTGCAGATTATCGAGATCGCCAAGGCCTCCATCCCCCCTGAACTGGGGGGTGCGCGCGTGGCGCGGGTCAACCTGAAGGTGGGCAAGCTGGCCGCCGTGGTGCCGTCCAGCCTCAGGTTCTGCTTCGAGGTGGCGGCTAGGGGAACCCCCCTGGAGGGTGCCGCCCTGGCCGTCGAAGAGGTGCCCGTGACCGCGCGCTGCGGCGGCTGCGGCCGCGAGTGGGTCGTCGAGGGCCCGGCCTTTTCCTGCCCTGCCTGCCAGGGCGGGGAGATTCGACTGCTGTCAGGGCGCGAGCTGGACATCGTGTCCATCGAAGTCGCCGAGGAGGATGAACCCGATGACGCTGCCCGGTCTTAGAACCCCTCTCGTCCGCCACCGCGGCGGGCATTCCCACGACCACCCCCACCCCCCCCACGGTCACGGGGGCGGGGTGGAGACCCGCAGGAGCGGGACGCGCGAAATCCAGGTCGTGCGCCGCGTGCTGGATGTCAACGACCGGATGGCCGAGGCCAACCGCCGGATGTTCGCAGAGCGCGGGGTCTTCGTCCTCAACGTCATGAGCTCGCCGGGCTCCGGCAAGACCACCACCCTGATCAAGGCCCTGGAGCGGCTCCTGCCCGGAATGCGCTGCGCGGTGATCGTGGGCGACATCTGCACCACCTGCGACGCCGACCGCCTGGCCGTGACGGGCGTGCCCGTGGTGCAGGTCAACACCGACGCCTTCGGAGGGGACTGCCACCTGGCGGCCCATGTCATCGAAAAGGCCGCCGCCGGCATCGACCTGGAGGCGGTCGACCTGCTCATCGTCGAAAACGTGGGCAACCTGGTCTGCCCGGCCGAGTTCGACATCGGCGAAGACGCGCGCGTGGTGATCCTCAGCGTCACCGAGGGCGAGGACAAGCCCGCCAAGTATCCCCTCATGTTCCGCGTCTGCGACGCGGCCCTTCTCAACAAGACCGACCTGCTGCCCTACCTGGACTTCGACAAGCGCCGGGCCCTGGATATCATCCACGGCGTCCACCCGGGAATGCCCGTGTTCGAGATGTCGGCCAAGACCGGGGAGGGGCTGGAGCCGTTCGTCGACTGGATTGTCGCCAGGGTCAGGCAAAAGCTGGGGGGAGCGCCCTGACGGCTTCCCCCCGGCCCCGCACCGGGGGGGCCTCCGCGCTTTTTCCCGCGGAGCGCCTTTAGCCCATGTCCCCGTAGAGATACTGCACCATGGCCACAGCGGCGATGGTGGCCGTTTCGGCCCGCAGCACGCGTGGGCCCAAGCCGGCGGTGACGAAGCCGCAGCCCTCGGCGGCCCGGATCTCATCCTGCGCGAAGCCGCCTTCCGGCCCCAGTAGCAACAGGACCCGCGGGGCGCCGACCGCCGCGGGGTCCGCGGCCGGCATCCGGCGCGGCAGGCGCCGCTCCGATTCCGATTCCCACAAGGCGATCTTGAGGGCGCACCCCAGGTCGAGCCGCAGGAATTGCGCCAGGGAAACCGGGGCGAAGATCTGCGGCGCCCGTCCGCGGCGGCACTGCTTCATGGCTTCCAAGGCGATTTTTTCCCAGCGCCGGACCTTGGCCTCCAGCCGGTCTTCCTGGAGCCGGGGGATGCTGCGCTGCGAGACCACGGGGCGCCACTGGCTGACACCCAGCTCGGTGAGGTGGCGGACCATGCGGTCCATCTTCTTTTCCTTGAGCATGGCCTGGGCCACGACGATCTCGGCGGGGGATTCCCGCTCAAGGCTGAATTCGGCCAGGATGGACACCTCCACGCCCTCCGGCGTGCGGCGGCCGATCTCGGCTTCGTACCCCCTGCCGCTGCCGTCCAGCAGGCCGATGCGGTCCCCGGGCCCGAGGCGCAGCACGTCCATCATGTGCCGGGCCTCGGCCCCGGCCACCACCGGCGTTTCCCTGCCCAGCTGGGCGGGGTCGATGTGAAAGTAGCGCATGACGCATTTTATTCCCCATCGCCATGCACGGCAAATGTTTTCTTGTTGTCTTGACACGCCCAGGGCGCTGTGGTAGCTGTCTTCGAGCAGGCGTGAGCCCCGACATCGAAGCCGTGGACCGGGCTTCAGCCCGACATCGAAGCCGTGGGTCGGGCTTCAGCCCGACATCGAAGACGTGGACCGGGCTTCAGCCCGACATCGAAGACGTGGCAGGTCGCATATTCTGTCGGACTGAAGTCCGACCTACGGACATCGGGGTCGGGGCCGACATCGAAGCCGGAAGGGGCCCGCCCCGGTGGCCTGACCGGGCAATTAACTTTAAACGCAACGATTCCAATGCCTAAAACTTAAAACCTAAAACCTAAAACTTAGTATTTCAATTCGAAGTCATGACCGCCGCCGGCCCCATCCCCCTTTTCATCCCCGCCACGCCGGAGGAAGTCCGCGCCCTCGGCTGGGACCGCCTCGACGTCATTCTCGTGACGGGGGATGCCTATGTCGACTCCCCCCACATCGGCGTGGCCGTCATCGGCAAGGTGCTGCTGGCCGCCGGCTTCCGGGTCGGCATCATCGCCCAGCCCGACACCGGCAGCCGGGGGGACATCGCCCGCCTGGGGGAGCCCGCCCTGTTCTGGGGGGTCACCGCCGGGTGCATCGATTCCGCGATCGCCAACAGGACCGCCTCGGGCAAACGCCGCCGTTCGGACGACCTCACCCCGGGAGGGCTGAACACCCGGCGGCCGGACCGGGCCCTGATCGTCTACAGCAATCTCATCCGGCGCTTCTTCAAGGCGACCGCGCCCATCGTCCTGGGCGGCATCGAAGCCAGCCTGCGGCGCATCTCCCACTATGACCTGGCGTCGGACTCGGTCCGGCGGTCGGTCCTGCTGGATGCCAAGGCCGACGTCCTGGTCTACGGAATGGCCGAGGGGACCGTTGTCGAACTGGCGCAGCATTACCGGCAGGGCAAGGGGATCGCCGCGATCCGCGGGATCTGCACCGTCGCCGGCGCCGTGCCGGAGCCGGCGGAGGGCTTCGGCGGCCCCGACCTGGAGCTTCCGGCGCACGCCGAGGTCGCACGCGACAAGGCCGCGTTCATCGCGATGTTCAGGGCTTTTTACGAGAACTCCGAGCCCCTGACGGCCAGGCGCATGATCCAGCGCCTGGACACCCGCTGCCTGGTCCACAACCCTCCCCGCCCACCCCTGGCCGGCGACGAACTGGACCGCATCCACGAGCTGCCCTTCGCCCGCGCGGCCCACCCCTTTTACGCCGCCCAGGGCCGCGTGCCGGCCCTGGACACCATCCGCTTCTCCCTCACAACCCACCGGGGCTGCTACGGGGAATGCCGCTTCTGCGCCATCGCGGTCCACCAGGGGCGCCAGGTGGTTTCCCGCAGCCAGGCCTCCCTGCTGCGCGAGGCGGCCGCTTTCGCGGCGCACCCCGAATTCAGGGGAATCATCACCGACGTCGGCGGCCCCACCGCCAACATGTACGGCTTCGAGTGCGCGCGCAAGTCCGCCGCAGGCGCCGGCGGCGACAAGGCGTGCATCTTTCCCGCCCCCTGCAGGCACCTGCCCGTCGACCACCGTCCCCAGATCCGGCTCCTGAGGGCCCTGCGCCGGCTGCCGGGGGTGCGCAGGGTGTTCATCGGGTCCGGCCTGCGCTACGACCTGGTCGTCGCCGACCGCGCCTCGGGGGCGCGCTACCTGGGGGAAATCCTGCGCCACCACGTGTCCGGGCAGCTGAAGATCGCGCCCGAGCACGTGCGGGAGTCCGTTCTCGAGCTGATGGGCAAGCCCGGCCGCGGGGAGCTGGAGGCTTTCCTGGGCCTCTTCCAACGGCTGCGCGCCAGGGGGGCGCCCGGCCTCTTCCTGACCTATTACCTCATGGCCGCCCACCCCGGATGCTCCCTCGACGACATGCGCGCCCTGAGAGGCTTCGCCCTGAAGACCCTGAAATCGCTCCCCGAGCAGGTGCAGATCTTCACCCCCTCGCCCTCCACCTGGTCGACCCTGATGTATCACACCGGGGTCGACCCCTTCTCGGGCAGGAGGATCTTCGTCGAGAAAGACAGGGCCCGGAAAGAAAGACAGAAGGAGGTCCTGGGAAAAAAAGACCGCCGCAGGGCCTGACCCCATGTGTCGGCTGACGATATCCGCCTGTTTGGAATTGCGGTGGCCCCAGCGGCGATTTCAAGGCGCGGGAAAGCGTCGCGCCCCCGCGGCGCCCTGAATTTTCAGGGCATCCGGTAGATCATCGAATTGATGTTCATGCCCGCGCCGACGGAGGCGAAGACGACCAGGTCGCCGGGGCGCAGCCGGTGAGGGTCCAGCCGCTCCCTGAGCATGAGGTCGAGGAGGATCGGAAGGGTGGCGACCGAGCTGTTGCCGGTCCAGGAAATGATCATGGGCATGATGCCCTCGGGGATCTCGTCGACCCCGTAAATCTCGAAAAGGCGCCTGAGGATGGCCGTGTCCATCTTTTCGTTGGCCTGGTGGATCAGGACCTTGTCGACGTCACCGAGGTGGAAGCCGGCCTTGTCCAGGCTTTTGCGGATCACCTCCGGGATGGTCTTGACGGCGTACTTGTAGATCTTGTGGCCGTGCATCTTGATGTACAGCTCGCCGTCGCGCCGCTGCCGGTTGTAGGACGGTCCCATCCGCAGCAGGTGGGCGTGATCGAGGCAGTCCGAGCGGCTCACATGGGCGAGGATGCCCGCCGCGCCGTCGGCGCCCTCCACCAGGGTGGCCCCGGCCCCGTCGGCGTAAATCATGCTGTCGACGTCGTGGGGGTCGCTGACCCGCGACAGGATCTCGGCGCCGATCACCAGGATGCGCCCGGCGTCGCCGGATCTGATGAGGTAGTCGGCCAGGATCATCGCCTGGAGCCATCCCGGACAGCCGAAGGGGATGTCCATGGCGACGGTGTAAGGGTTTTTGACCCCCAGCTTCTGCTTCACCCGCGCGGCGAGGGTCGGCACCATGTCGGTGCGGATGTTGCCTGCGCGCACGTCCCCCAGGTTCTGGGCGACGATGATGTAATCCAGGCCCTCGCGGTCGATGCCCTCCAGCGCCTTTTCGGCGGCGAAGAAAGCGATGTCGGAGGTGACGAGGTCGTCGCCGACGTAGCGCCTCTCCCTGATCCCCGAGATTTCGTAGAGCTTGCGGATGATGTCCGGGTTGGGCCGCTCGATCCGGCTGCCGTCGGCAGCGTAGAACTCATGGGCGAGAAAGTGCTCGTTGGGTATCCTGGCCGGCGGAAGATAACTGCCCGTTGCCCTGATCACCGTGTGGCGCATGCGAAGCCCTCTTCCTGCGGTTGTACAAAAAAAACGGCGGGCGCGCCACGGCGGCGGCCTCACCGTTGGGTGAATGCCTGCAAAGCCTCACGCGGGGCCGTTCAAGCAGACAGAATCCTCCGTTTCGGGGGCTGCGTCGATCCACGTGACCGGGGCGCCCCCGTGTTCCGTGAAGATAGGGCCGACCGCGCACGTCCGCAAGGGCCGATGGCTGGCCGTCCGACGGAAAACCGGCATGCCCGGCTTCCCGCGCGCGGCATCGATTTTCAGGCGGCGGCCTTCAGGCCGGCGCCCTCTGCGGGACGGCTGCCGCCGCGCAACGCGCCGAAGGGACGCCGGAGCACCCGCTCGTAGAGTTCGATATACCCGCGCGCGGTGTCCTGATCGTCGGAGCGGCGCCGGCTTTCGGCCATGATCCGGGTGATCTGCCGCGCCCGGACGGAATCCGGCAGGCCGTAAAAGCCTATCGCCTGCGCCACCGCCCACTCCAGGCCGCAGGTGTCGAAATGCCGGAAAACGAAGCCGTTGCCCCGGTCCCTGTCCGTCTCCAGGTGCGCCAGGGCATCGCGGATGCCCCCGGGGTCGTAGCCGATCGGCAGGGTGCCGTAGCGGTGCCCGATCCTCCAGGCGAGGCCGCAGGGATCAGCCTGCATCGGCACCAGGAGAAAATCGGCCGCGGCATGGGCCCGGCGGCAGAGTCTCGGGTTGAAGTCGCAGACGGCGACCCGATCCCCGCACCCCAGGCTGCCGGCCAGGGCCCGGAAATGGTCGCCCAGGCCGCCGTCGGCGACAAAGACGACCTGCAGCCCCTGGCGTTCGTAGCGCGACATCAGGGCCGGCATGGCTTCGGCCATCAGCCGGCAGCCCCGGCGGCCGGGGTCGAGGCGCGTCGGCCACAGGAAGAGCGGCGCGCGGGCGTCCTCCCGCAGGCGCAGCATCCTCTGCAGGTTCACCTTGTTGACGGCCTTGGCGGCCGCATGGTCGGAGGCGCCGTAGAGGTGCCACAGGGCCCTGTCCGTCGAGGGGTCGAAATGCACCGGGGGTGCGTGCTCGACGGCCGCCAGGCAGCCGGCGCGCAGCTTGTTGCGCAGTTCTTTTTTCAGGACCGGGTCGATGAAGTCGCAGGCATCGTCGGCGATCATCCTCGACAGCGCGGGGCTGGGGGTGCTGACGAAGTGGGCCGAAAAAACCGCGCTGGCAAGCAGATCCACCGGGTTGCCCGCGCGGGTTTCCTCGTAGCTTTGCGGCATCCGCTCGAAATAGCATTTCTGCCAGAAGGAAGCGGCGTCGATGCCGTGCTCCTCGATGGCGGCCAGGGTCAGCCGCACGCTCTCCAGGCTGTAGAGCGTGTACAGGCAGGGGATGCCGTGGGCGCGGGCCATGGCCGGAAGCAGAGCGGTCATCCAGTCCAGGCAGTGAACCAGGTCCGGCTGCACCATGGGCAGGATGCGGTTGATGACCTCGCGCTGGAAGGCCAGGGAGACGCGGATGTTTTCACGCCCATTGCCGGCATCCAGCCTCGGAAGGTGGAAAAACGAGCGATCCTGCACCAGGTGGAGCCGTTCGTGGGGCATTTCATAGGACCACCGGCTGAAATCGTCCCCCAGGAACCGGAGAGGTTGTCGTTGTCGCCGAAGCGGATTTCGTCGACCACCACCGTGTCGTTTTCGTTGATGATCGGCACCACCCGCCAGTCGAGCAGCGTGTAGAGGGTGTTGCGGGCATTGAGGTAGCGCACGCGGCTGGTCAGGCCGTCTCCGGTCAGAAGGATCTGGGCCACCTTTTTCCCGTAGCGGCCGAAAGCCTTTTCGTAGGCCCGGATCAGCCCGGCCTGGCCCACCGCGGCCACCGCCTGACGCTTGGGAAGCTCCTCCGGCCGCCGTGCCAGCCCGAGCTTGCGGACGCCCGAGGCCATCGCCCCCGAGGAGACCAGAACCACCTCGAGGCCGCTGTCGATCAGGCGGCTGATCTGCCGGCTGATGGCGCCGATGGCCCGGGTGTTGAGGCCGTCATCGGTCGTCAGCAGCCCGCTGCCGACCTTCACGACGGCCCGCCGGGCCCCCTCAAAATACGCTTTTCGATCCGTGTTCATCGCCTCGGTCCAGCACCCTCAGTATCCGCGAGATGAGCCCGTCGATTCCGGTTCGCCGAAGGGCAGAAATTCTCACCACCTCCACCGGGCCGATGGCGGACTGGAACCGCTCGGCGGCCGCCTCGCCGCCGGGCTGATCGAGCTTGTTGAGCACCACGATCCGGGGCTTGGCCGCCAGGGCCGCGCTGTAACTGGAAAGCTCGCGGTTGACGGCGTCGTAGCCGGCCAGGGGCTGCTCCTGGGGGATCTCCAGAGCGTCCACCAGGTGAACCAGGATGCGGGTACGTTCCACGTGCTTGAGGAAACGGATGCCCAGCCCGGCGCCCTCGTGAGCGCCCTCGATGAGGCCGGGGATGTCGGCCACCACGAACGGCTCCGCCCAGCCGCTTTGCACCACGCCCAGATTCGGGGTCAGGGTGGTGAACGGGTAGGCCCCGACCTTGGGGCGGGCCGCCGAAAGGGCGCGGATGAGGGTCGACTTGCCAGCGTTGGGAAGCCCGACGATGCCGACATCGGCCAGCAGCTTCAGGTCGAGGTGGAGGGTGAGGGTCTTGCCGGGCTCGCCCGGCTGGGCGAATCGGGGGGTCTGGTGGGTGGAGGTCTTGAAGCGCGTGTTGCCCTGCCCCCCCCGCCCCCCGGAGGCGATCACGAGGGACTCTCCGGGGTGGACGAAATCCTTGATCAGCGACCCGGTAACGGCATCCCTCACCAGGGTCCCCGCCGGGAGCTCGACGACGATGGGGGCGCCGTTCCTGCCGCTCTTGTTGCTTCCCTGGCCGGGAGCGCCGTTCTGGGCGCGAAAAAGCCGCTTGTTGCGAAAGTGCTGAAGCGTCCGCTTGCGGGGGGAGACCCTCAGGATCACGTCCCCGCCCCGCCCCCCGTCGCCACCGTCCGGCCCTCCCTTGGGAACGAATTTCTCGCGCCGGAAACTGACACAGCCGCTGCCCCCGTTTCCGGACTGGACGGTAATCGTTGCTTCGTCAATCAGCTTCACTCTGCATAAACGCTGACTTTTTTGCGGTCGCGGCCCAGGCGCTCATAGGTGACCACCCCGTCGACCTTGGCAAACAGGGTGTAGTCCTTGCCGACCCCGACGTTGGTGCCGGGATGGATACGGGTTCCCAGTTGACGAACGAGGATGTTTCCGGCCTTGACCTGCTGCCCCCCGTAGCGCTTGACGCCGCGACGCTGCCCGTTGCTGTCGCGGCCGTTTTTCGAGCTTCCGCCCGCTTTCTTGTGTGCCATCTGAACGCCTCCCTATGGAACACCCGCTTCCGCGGGCGTCTTGACGTTTGCGCCGCCGCCCAAGGGGGCCGCCTGTCAGCTGCCGATGCTGTCGACGCGGACGGCCGTGAATTCCTGGCGGTGACCCTGCTTGCGCCGGTAGCGTTTGCGGCGCTTGAACTTGAACACGAGAATCTTTTTGGATTTCGCCTGTTCGACGATCTGCCCCTGGACCGCAACGTCGGGCACCAGCGGGTTGCCGATGGTCAAGTTTTCGCCGTCGGAAAACAGAAGCACCTTCTCGAAGGTGACCGGGTCCCCCACGTTTCCGGGGAGCTTTTCGACCCTCAGGATTTCACCCTTCTGCACCTTGTATTGTTTGCCGCCGGTCGCAACCACTGCGTACATGGGCCTTCAACCTCCTTCATGCGATGGTCTCGTATTGAAGCGCTGCCTCTTAAAACTGTATATTTTTGCTTGAATGAACCTTTTTGTCAAGGATAATTTTGGATTTCCCGGCGGCAGAGCCCGGCCGCCCTTCCGGTCAGGGCCTGACGCGCCACCATAACAACTTTTCGCTTTACACGCAAGACGGAGTGTATTATAGAAATTAGTTCCACCGAGAAAATTGATCCCCATTGCCGTCAACCTCTTCAACCTGTTTGGGCCGAACGATGGAAAAAGAAGATCTGGAATATTTCGAGAAACATCTGACCAAACGATTGGAAGACCTGCTCAGCCAGGCGGACAACACGGTGTCCGGCATGACCGCGCCGAAGGAGAATTTTCCGGACCCCACCGACCGCGCCTCTCTCGAAGCGGACCGCAACTTCATGCTCAGAATCCGGGACAGGGAGAGCAAGCTGATCCGCAAAATCAAAAAGGCCCTGGACCGGATCGAAAACGGGACTTTCGGCATCTGCGAATCCTGCGGCGAGGAAATCTCCCTTAAAAGGCTGCACGCACGACCGGTGACCACCCAGTGCATCGAGTGCAAATCGAAAGAGGAGGCTTTGGAGAAAGCCCTCGGACTGTAGGCATTCGGGCGGCCCCATTGGAAGAGACCCCTCGCGCAGAGATCGACCTCCACATCCACTCGACCGCATCCGACGGCACCCTGACGCCCGCCGAAATCCTCTCCCGCGCCGCAGCCCTCGGCCTCAAGGCCATCGCCATCGCCGACCACGACTGCGTTGACGGCGCGCGGGAAGCCTTGAGCCTGGGAATTCCCGACGCCCTCCGGTTCGTCACCGCGCTGGAACTCAGCGCGTCCCCCCCGGCCCCGCACCGCCCGGGTGGGAGCTTCCACATTCTCGGCTATGCCCTGCGCCTGGATGACCCGCACCTCGACCGGGCCCTGGCCATGCTGCAGGACGCCCGCCGAAGCCGGAACCCCAAGATCATCGCCAGGCTCAACCGCCTGGGAATCGACATCACCCTGGAACAGGTCCGGAGGGTATGCGGCGCCGGCCAGCTGGGAAGACCCCACATCGCCCGCACGATGCTGGAGCAGGGCTGCGTGGCCACCATCGAGGAGGCGTTCGACCGCTACCTGGGAACCGGAAAACCGGCTTACGTCGGCAAGGAACGCATCGGCTGCGACCGCGCGATCGCGGTCGTGAGGGGCGCCGGCGGCCTTCCGGTCCTGGCCCACCCCTCGCTTCTGAAACTGGCCGATCCGTCGGATCTGGAGCGGCTGGTGGTCGACCTCAAAGACATGGGGCTCGCCGGAATCGAGGTCTACTACCCGGAACACACCCCGCGGGAAACGGCCCTTTACGCCGCCATGGCCCGGCGCCTAGATCTGGTCATGACCGGCGGCACCGATTTCCACGGGGCGATCAAGCCGGGCATCGAAATGGGGCTCGGCAGGGGTGATTTTTTCGTCCCCTACGAGCTTTACGAGGGCCTCATCGCGCGCGCGGGAGGTTGCTGAGTCACCCGTGCGGCCAGCAGGTAGCGCGCGCACCCGGTCGTGCGCCCGGGCCCGGGGAACAGCCTGATGAAGTCGACCCGACAAAATTCCCTCCCGCCCATGCTGGGCCATTCCTTCCACAACCCGGACCTTCTGGAGGAGGCCCTGCGCCACAGCTCGTTCGTCAACGAGCAGGCCGGTTCCGATCTGCGCGACAACGAACGGCTGGAATTCCTGGGCGACGCGGTCATCAACCTGGTGGTCGGGCACATGCTGATGGGCCGCTTCCCGGACCTGCGCGAGGGGGGGCTCTCCCGGATGCGGGCCAACCTGGTAAACGAATCCCGCCTGGCCGGCATCGCCCGCAAGCTGGGGCTGGGGGAATTCATTCAGCTGGGGAAGGGGGAGGAACAGACCAGCGGCCGCGACAAGAACTCGATCCTGGCCGACACCCTGGAGGCGGTGACCGCCGCCGTCTACCTCGACGGAGGCTTCGAGGCCGCCTTCCGCCTTCTCGAAAACCATTTCGTCCCGCTGTTGGAAACCATCCGCCGTCCCTTCGCCAACCGGGACTACAAGAGCCGCCTCCAGGAGATGGTTCAGGAGCGCCAGTCGGCCGTACCGCTCTACCGGGTCGTGGCAGAGAGCGGCCCGGACCACGACAAGACCTTTGATGTCGAAGTGGCTGTCGGCCCCGAGCGGATCCGGGGCAGCGGCAGGAGCAAGAAGCTTGCCGAGCAGGAGGCGGCCCGCAGGGCCCTGAGCACGCTTTTCGAAAACGAGGAAGGGTGAGGCCGGAAAACCTCCGCTTTCACGCAAGGCGCGGAGTGCCGAGAGATAGGGGGGTCTACCCGTGCAGAACCGTCCCTTCGTCATCCCCGTGTTCATCCCCCACCGCGGGTGCGGCCACCGCTGCGTCTTCTGCGACCAGGCGGCCGTCACCGGGAGCGCCCCGGGGGTGCCGGCGGCAGGGGAGATCCGGCGGCAGGTCCGCCGCTTTCTCGGCTACCGCGGGGCCGGCCGGGGGACCGCCCAGATCGCATTTTTCGGCGGCAATTTCCTCGGAGATCGGAAGAGCACGCCCATATCCGCTCCATCCGCAAAGGCGGCAGGCCATGACCCCCGAAGCGCATCCGTCAGCCGGGGAAGCTGGAGCGCCGCGCATCCTGGTGCGCGGCGCCAACTGGGTCGGCGACGCGGTCATGACCCTGCCTACCCTGTCCGCCATCCGGGAAAATTTCCCCCGTGGGCACCTCACCGTCCTGGCCCGTCCCTGGGTTCTGCCGGTCTACGGCGCCCACCCGGCTGTCGACCGGGTCATGGCCTGCGACAGGGGCACGGGCCCCCTGCCGGCCATGGGGATGCGGCTGCGCACCATCCGGGAGATTCGAAGGGCGCGTTTCGACCTGGCTGTCATCTTCCCCAACTCCTTCGAAGCCGCCCTGACCGTTTTTCTAGCCGGGGTCCCGTGCCGCCTCGGCTTTGATACCGACGGCCGGCGAATTCTGCTCACCCACCCCGCCCGCCGCAGCCGGGTCGCGGCCGGCCGGCACCAGGCCTTCACCTACCTGTCGCTGCTGGCCTCCAGGGGATGGCCGGCCCCCTATCGGGCACCCGCCCTCAGGGTGTCCCCGGCCGACGGTGACCTGGCCGGCCGGACCCTGGCGGAGCTGGGCATCGCCGCCGGGGACACCCTGGTGGGCCTCGGCCCCGGGGCGGCCTACGGGCCGAGCAAACGCTGGCCGCCCGAACGCTTCGCGCGGGTGGGCGACTGGGCGGCCCGGAGGTGGGGCGCCCGGGTGGTCCTGCTGGGCAGCTGGGGCGACAGGCCTGCCTGCAGCGCCGTGGCCGGCGCCATGACGCAGCCGGTGGTCGACCTGTGCGGCGCCCTCCCGCTGGGCGCCGCCATGGGCGTCCTTCGGCGCTGCAGGCTGACGGTCACCAACGATTCGGGTCTCATGCACCTCTCCGCCGGGCTCGGCACGCCGACCGTGGCGGTTTTCGGCTCCACCGACCCGGTCGCCACCGGCCCGCTGGGGCCCTTTGCCCGGGTGGTACGCCACACGCCCCCCTGCGCCCCCTGCTTCCTGCGCGCCTGCCCCTCCGATTTCGCCTGCATGCTGCGCGTGACCCCGGAAAGGGTGTGGGAGGGGATGACCGAACTCAGGCGCGAAAGCGCGCCGGGGCCTCGAACCGCGCCCCCTGCCGACAGGGTTTCGCCATCATGTCCGGATTCGAACGCATCCTGATCATCAAGATGAGCGCCATCGGCGATGTCGTCCACACCCTTCCCTTCGCGGAAGTCCTGCGCCGCAACCATCCCCGCGCACGCATCGACTGGCTGGTGGAGGAGGCCGCCCACGGCCTGATCGCCGGGCACTGGGCCATCGACCGCATTTTCGTCTCCCGCAGAAAAACCTGGCCCCGCATGCTGCGCCGGCCGGCGACGGCCGGTGCCGCCATCGGGGAAATCCTTCTCTTTGTCCAGGCCTTGCGCGAAGACCGTTACGACCTGGCGGTCGACCTCCAGGGTCTTTTGAAGAGCGGCCTGTGGCTGGGGGCCTCCCGCGCCCGCAGGAAGATCGGCCTTTCGGGGGAGCGGGAAGGGGCCCTGCTGTTCACCAGCAAGCCCCCGGTGCCCGTCGACTACGAGCGGCACGCCATCGACCGCACCCTCGACGTGGCCCTGCACCTCGGCTGCCGCCCGGTCCCCTGGGAGGGGCGCATCCCGGTCGGGGTATCCGAAGAGGAGCGCGTTTCGGAGCTTCTGGCTGCAAGGGCCGGGGGCCCGCCCCGCCCCCCCATCGTGGCGATCAACCCCATGGCCCGCTGGGCGAGCAAGCTCTGGGTGCCCGAGAGGTTTGCCGCCCTGGCCGACAGGCTGGCCCTTGACCACGGCTGCTCGGTGGTGTTCACAGGCAGCCGCGGCGATCGTCCGGCCCTGGAGGCCATGGGCCGCCGCATGCGCGCGAGGGCGCTGAACCTTGCCGGGCAAACGACCCTCAAGGAACTGGCGGCGCTCCTGTCGCGGGCCGCCGTCCTGGTGTGCACCGACACCGGCCCGATGCACATCGCCGCCGCCATGAAGTGCCCGGTGGTCGCCCTTTTCGGGCCCACGGCGCCCTCGCGCACCGGCCCCTACGGAGGGGGCCACCAGGTGGTGCAGGCGGCCGCGCCCTGCGCGCCGTGCTTCAGGAAATCCTGCGATGACCGCCGCTGCATGCGCGCCATCGAAGTGGAGCAGGTCCTGGAAGCGGTCCGACGGGTTCTGGCCGAAAACATCCATCCGCAACCCATGGAGAGGTGACATGCATCCCAAAGCGTTCCAGGACTATTACCCCGACGCCATGAACCAGTGCTACGGCTGCGGCCAGAAAAACCCCCACGGCCTGAAGATCAGGAGCTATTGGGACGGAGACGAGACGGTCTGCACCTTCGAGCCCCGCCCCTATCACACCGCCATCCCGGGAATGGTCTACGGCGGCCTGATCGCATCCCTCATCGACTGCCACTCCACCGCCACGGCGGCCGCGGCCATGTATCGTCACCAGGGCCGGGCGATGGACAGCCCGCCCCCCCTCCGTTTTCTGACCGGGTCGCTCCACGTGGACTGCCTCCAGCCCACCCCCCTCGAGGGCGCCCTCGAGGTCCGCGCGCGGGTCAGGGAGATCAAGGGGCGCAAGGTCGTGGTGGTGAGCACCCTCTCGGCCGGAGGCGAGGTCCGCGCCCGGGGCGAGGTGGTCGCCATCCAGGCCCCGGAGCGCCTCATCCCGGAGGATTGAATGAAAACACGCCGTTTTCCCGCTGCCACGGGTCTTCTCGCCCCGGCTATGGCGGGACGCGCCCGTTTCGAAGATCCCTGGCTCCTCGACGCCAGCTTCAACTACAGGTGACCCCCGTGGCACACCCCCCGGCCTTCGACTTCGACAGCCCCATCGACCGCCGCCGCACAGCCTGACCCCGCTCAGGCCGATGGCATCGGCCCTGCCGTCCCACTCCAGCAGCAGGCGCGCCGCGTGCCGCACATCCCCGTCGGTGCCGAAGCGCCGCACCGTGAACCGCTGCCCCAGGAATTCGGTTTCGAACTCGTAATCCTCCTCGGCAGGTCCGAGGCTGACGCCGATGACGTGTTTCACGGCTTCCTCTTTCTGTTTCGATGGGGGCTCCGGCGTTCCCCGCCGTCAGTCGATCACCATGTGCCCCCACCCCTTCTCCCTGAGATAGAGGGGGTACAGGTCGTAGGCCGGGGTCAGCACCGGCAGCAGCCGCACGGTCTTGGGGACGTTGCCCCTGGCGACGACCTGCCGCCGGGTAAGGGCGCTGACCAGGTTGGCCTTGCCGTGCCAGAAGCGATGGGCGAAGTCCGCGTCCATGGTCATGGTGACCTCCGGGGTCCCGTCGAACGGCCCCTGGATGACGCTCAAAGCGTTGTCGCGGGCATCGACGGTGATGACCCCCTCCGGGTCGCGGTAGACGAACTGCACGCACAGCCCGGTGCGCCGTAGGGCCGGCCCGATGGCCGGCTCGCTTTTCAGGCGCTCGTAAAAACCTCCCAGCACGTCGTAGAGCGTCCGGCTGTCAGCGAAGACGCGCGCGGCCGGTTTTTCGGGCGCCCGCCCCCCCGGGGGGCGCAGGTCCTTTTCCGACACGGGCAGCGCGCTCGGCCTGGTGAAGTAGAGTTTCTGGACGATCTCCCTGACCGCCTGCAGCTGGGGCTCGCGGGGGTTGTACAGCATGGCGCCGTCCTCCATGGCCGTGGCCGCCACCCGGTCGAGCTTTTTCAGGCCGTCGTCGATGCCGGCGTCCTTGAGGTTGAGGGGCATCCGGGTCAGGTGGGCCAGCTGCCGGGTGAGGGTGCGGACCCTTTCCACCGCGGCTCTGGCCGCCTGTTCCCGGACCCAGTCGTCGACGAATCCCAGGCGGCCGAGGTTGCGGGCGGCGAATCCCCTGGCCGCATAGGTGCGGTCATGGAGCCATTGGTCGAGGGAGCCGAGGCGCCCGGCCATGCTGCGCGGCAGGCCCAGGCGGGCGCTCGTCAGCAGGCTCTGGCCCTGCTGGACGAGGCGCGGAAAGGAGACGCCCAGGGCGGCGGCGATGTCGGCATAGCGCTCGGTGCGTGCGGCCAGGTTGTATTCCATGACTTCGGGCAGGACGAGGGCGTTGGCCAGGCCATGGGGGATGTGGTACACCCCGCCCAGGGCGTGGGCGATGGCGTGGGTCATGCCGACCATGGAGTGGGAAAAGGCCGCGCCGGCCAGGAAACTGGCGACCAGCATGGCCCCCCGCGCGTTCAGGTCCTGGGGGTGGGCGCACGCCGGGAGGATGTGGCCGCCGATCAGCCGCACGGCATGCAGCGCGAGGGCGTCCGAGGCGGGCGACCACTCCTTGTCGACGTAGGCCTCGATGGCGTGGGTCAGGGCGTCCATGCCGGTGGCTGCGGTCAGCCCTGGGGGCATGGAGACGGTCACCTGGGGATCGAGCACGGCCAGGTCGGGCAGGAACTGGTCCTCGCTGAAAGGTAGCTTGACGTCGTTGTCGGGGTCGGCGATGACGGCCACGCGGGTCACCTCGGAGCCGGTGCCGGCGGTCGTCGGCACGACCACCGAGGGCAGCAGGGCCTCGCCCTTGTCCAGGAGATTGGCGCCCATGTGATCCGACAGCCGGCCGCCCTTGACCGCCAGGAGATTGGCCGTCTTGGCCGTGTCGATGACGCTGCCCCCGCCGACGGCGATGACCATGTCGCAGCGCTGGCGGCGGATCCGGGCGGCGCAGCTCTCGACGGTTCCGATGGTGGAATTGGGGGGAACCTTGTCGAAGGTGCAGACGATCCGGATGGGGGTGTTCTTGAACCCGTCCCTGACCCTGTCCGCCGGTCCGGACGCGGCCAGCACCTCGTCGGTGACCAGGATGGCGCGCCGCGGACCGAAATGGGCGACCGCGGGGCCGATGGCGCCGAGCACGCCGATGCCGTAAATCAGGCGCGTCGGCAGGCTGAATTCGAAGTAGTCCGGCAACATGTCCATGCTCCTGCGGCGGTTGGGGTCAATCGTTCAGTTCGGTGATCAGCCCGGCGAGCGCCTCGAGCCGCCGGTCCCCGTCGCCGGCGCTTTGCGCCTCGGGGTCGCAGGGGGGGGGCAGGCGCGCATGGGTGCCGCAATAGGGCCCCGAGGCCATGGCGGGCCGCCGGCAGCGCTCTCCATTGCGCGTCTGGGCGCGGCAGCGGGGCCGCGCGGCGGCGGCCGCCGTTGCCGCGCCGGCCCGCTCGGCGCTTTCCCGTCCTTCGCGGTAGCGGTCGTGGAGAACCAGGGGCGGGTTGTCGATGCGTCCCGAGCGGACCCTCTGCTGCAGGGCAGCAAGCTCCAGTTCAAAACCCTGGAGGAGGACCTCCGGGTCGGGCATCAGCTTCTCGTCGGAGGCAACCCCGAGGGTCACGCTGCCGGCATAGCTCAGGATGCTGATGCCCAGGCCGAGATCGGCCGAACGCGGGACCCAGAACATGATGGTGTCGATGCGGCCGCCCGCGAAAAAGAGCGGTTCCCGCGGCCCCGGAACATTGGTGAGCACCCCGGAGGCCTTGGAGGCGAAGAAATGGGCCGCCTGCTTGGACAGGCCGGCGGGCAGGAACCCGAGGGCCGAAAGGGTCCCGAAGACCACGTAAGGCTCCGGCGAGCGCTTGATCAGGTCCATCCGGCGCCGGACCTCCCTGAGGCGCAGGATAGGGTCCTCGATGTAGACCGGCAGTTGGAGGACCGCGGTGCCGAACTTGTTTCCCAATTCGCGCTCTGTGCCCGGCCTGCGGATGTTGATGGGCACCATGACCCTCAGGTCGAGTTCGTTGACGCGCGTGTGGCGGGTTTTCAGGTAGTGCCGCATGGCGCCGGTGACGGCGGCGATGAGCACGTCGTTGACGGTCGTGTTTCCGATGGCGCGCCCCACGGCCTTGATGGTCTCCAGGGGCAGGGGATCGGACCAGGCGGCCCGCTTGCGGGTGCCGAGGCGCCCCTTGAACGGCGTACTGGGATCCGGGGGCAGGACCGTGAGGCGGCCCAGAACGGCAGCAGCCGCGGATGCGGCCGCGGAAGCGGTGCGCAACGCGGCCGGCAGACGCGCGGGGTTGGACAGGAGCCCGGCGGTTTCGGCTGCCAGCCGCAGGCCCAGTTTCCGGCCCGTGGACAGCGCTCCCTTGACGCCGTCGAGGGCCGCCGCCACGGGTGCCAGTGGGGGCGGGGGCGTCCGCCCGGAGGCCGGCTCCGCGGCCGGGGCATCGGGCCAGGGCGCGTCCGGTTCCCTGTCCGCAGCGGCCAGCATGACGTGGACCAGGGCGATTCCGTCGGCGATGCAGTGGTGGATGCGGAAAAGGACCACGCACCCGCGGCCGTAATTCTCGATGAGGTGGGCCTCCCAGAGCGGCCGGGTCGGGTCCAGGGGGGTGTTCATCAGGCCGCTGACCAGCTCCTGGAGCGCCGCCTTGTCTCCGGGGGCCGGCAGGCCCCGGCGGTGGACATGGGAGCGGACGTCGAAGTCGGGGATCGATTCCCAGCGCGGAGCGGTGATCCCGGACACCGGGCGCACGACGCGCATCCGGAAGCGCGGGAAGACCGACAGACGGGCTTCGATGGTCGCCTGGAGCCGCCTGAAGTCCAGCGGCTCGCCAAACGTCATGAACGCCGTGATGATCATGAGGTTGGTCGGCTCATCCATGCCGAACCAGAAACTGTCCGCCGTGCGCATCGCATCGCTCATTTCGCCCACCTCGCTCCGGGTCGGGTGACGACTCGGTGCAGACCCCGGCACCATCGCTTACCATACGACCTCGGGGTAAAACAACACAAATTGCGCGGCCGGCGGGGCGGCCGGCGGCATCCGATTGCCCGGGCCTCCTTGACTTATGGTTCCGCTTCGCCTATGCTCCTCTAAGATTTCCGGGCCGCAAGAGCCGGCCGCTTACCCTCTTCCGCGGGACCCCCTCGTGAATCACGCGCTTCTGTTTCCCAGAAGGCTGACCGCACTGCTGGTTTACGGCCGGCCGCCCCTGGTCTTTGCCGGGTTGATTTGCGCCCTGTTCGTCATGTGGACCCGCGACCCGGTCGTCTACACCCTGGGCGTGGTCTTCCTGTTCATCTCCATGACCTTCGACCTGGTGGACGGCTGGTTCGCGGCGCGCTACGAACCCCACCCTGTCCTGGCCCAGCTGGCCGACCGCCTGATGGACAAGGTCGTCTTCTCTATGATCTTCCCCCTGGCGGCCGTGGGTGTGATGTGGCGCCTGCACTTCACCTCCGGGGAACCGACGCGCACGGAGCTGCTGCACGCCATTCTCGTCCTGCTGACGGCCGTCACGGTGCTCATCCGGGACAACTTCGCCGGCTTCATGCGGGGATTTGCCGCCCGCAGAAACCAGGAGCCGGAGGAGAAGGAATTCGCCCGCGTGCGGACCGTCGTGGCAGCCCCGGTGGGCGCGCTGCTCTACGCATACGCCTTCTACGTGCCCGTAGGCCGCTCCGAAAGGCCCACGAAAACCGCACGGCCCCGCAGGTCCGGCAGCGGCGGGTCCCCGGCGCGACGGCCGGGGGAATCGACCAGATCGCTGTAACGCAGGGTTTCCACCGTGCCCGGCGGGCCGTAGAAGTTCAGGTGACAGCTTCTGGGGCCGGAGTGCAGGCGGACCAGCGACCGGAGGATCCGGGCTTTCCCGCTGTCCGGCCCGCCCTCGATGGAGGCCTCCAGCAGCGCCGGCAGGCGCGGCGCGGCCGAGGGGTGCTGTGCGAAGAGCTCCCTCAGGGCCTGGATGAGACCCTGGATGTCCTTTTGCGCGAAAACGGCCGACCCGTCTCCGGGCAGGGTGCCGCCGGGGTCCAGGCCCGCGCTATGGAGCAGGGCCACGAAGTCTTCCCATGCCTGGAGGGCCCAGACCTGGAAGACCACCACGGGCAGGGTCGCCACGTCGCCGGCCTCGGGCTTGATGCGCCAGTACTGGCTGACTTGGACGGGAATCTTGGGGAGGGGAAAGGGGGCCAGGGCCAGGGCGGAGCCTGCCAGGGGGGCTGCCGGCGAGACCAGCTTCTCGATGCTCAGGCTCCCCAGGGGCAGGCCCTCGGGGCCGTCGAGGGAATGGGTGGACCGGGTGAGCCCCTGCCCCAGGACGACGTTGCCCGCCTTGGCCATGGCGGCCGCGAATTTCGCGTCGTCTTCGGCGCCGCCCGGCGATTCGAAGATCATGTCGAAGGCGATGACCGCGGCGCCGCGCCGGGCCAGGGACTCGATGAGCCGGGCGTGCATGCTTCGCGGCCACTCGTCGGGATCCGTGGGGACCTGCAGCTCCTCGGCCGAAACCCGGTCCAGGGTCACCACCGTGACCGCCGGCGGGACTTCCCGCGGACCCCTCAGGCGGAACAATCCGTCCAGTCCGACGCCTTCTTCCAGGCCCAGGGTCAGGGGGAGCAGGGCCACCCCCCACATCCCCGCAAATGCACCCATGCATACCGCTTTTTTGAATCGCGACATGCCGACAGACCTTTTTGGCCGGTTCGTTCGGGTCACGGCTGGCAGCCCCCGCAGGATGCCCCCGGGGCCGGATCGGGATCGCTACCGCGTCTGAAAAGGGCAAAGGGTCGGTACTTCCGCAAAAAAAGAGCAATTATTTTATAGTGATAGGTTAAAACACAATCGGACGGCGTGTCAAGCCCAAATGCGCCCGCCCCTTTCCGAAGCACATGCGCGCCCGGACCCACCTTTCACTCGAAAACCTGTCGGGATTGCAAATGCGGGAACGGGCGGGGATGGGGAAAGGGGCGGCGGGCTACTCCGAGACCGCCGCGACCCGGCCTTCGGTGACGCGCAGCAGCTCCGCCGGCGTCAGTTCCAGCATGGCGTCGATGTCACCGCCGCCTCCGAAGACCCGGTTCATCCGCATCACCGAGGGGTCGATGAGCGTCGGCAGCTTCCGGAGGTGCCCGAAAGGCGGCATGCTGCCCACGACATAGCCGGTGACCTGTAGCGCCTCCTCGGGGCTGGCGAATTTCACCCGGTTGCGGCCCACGCCCATCACGGCCGCGATCTTTTTGCGGTCCACCCGCGCGGTGCCGCTGTTGATCACCAGGAGCGGTCGGTCCTCGATCCGGAAGACCAGGGATTTGATGACCTGGCTGATCTCAACGCCCAGTTCTCGCGCCGCGTCGCTGACCGTGGGGGTGTGCCCGCCCATGGGCAGGATGGCGGCGCGGACATGGTGGGCCTCGATGTACGCCTGGAGGTCCTGGCGCGTCAGGCGGGTGTCCGTCACGGCGGTCGTCTCCTGGAGGCCGGGTCCCCGGGCCGTTCCCGGCCGCTCCGGGAAGAGGCGGGGCCGTCGGCCCGGGTCGCCACCGCCCCCAATAGCCAAGCCGCGGGGCGATGTCAACAGGATGCTACCCGAGGGGAGACGCAGGCCGCGGCACGCACCCTTGCAGGGTAAAAACAATTCGCTTGACTTTGGAGCGGCCGGCCGGGCTATATACAGCATTTTTCAATCGAACCCGCCCGGATCCGGACCGGCGCGCGGGCCGTTGCCATGCAAAAGGAGCCTTCCCATGGCCATTCAAGACCTCCACGATGCCGTACTGGCTTTCAACCTCGCCGGGATCGCCGCAATAGTGCGGGCGGAGCTGGACAGGGGCGCCGACGTCCAGGCCATCCTCGACGACGGCCTCATCGCCCCCCTGGACGAGGTCGGCCGCCGCTTCAGCCGCGGCGAATTCTTCATGCCGGAAATGCTGCGGGCGGCCAACACCATGAAAAAGGGGCTCGAGGTGCTGCGCCCGCACCTGGAAAACGCCGGCGACATTTCCAGGGGCACGGTGGTCCTGGGCACGGTCAAGGGCGACCTCCACGACATCGGCAAGAACCTGGTGGGGATGATGCTGGAGGGCGGCGGCTTCAAGGTCGTCGACCTGGGCGTCGACGTGGGGGCCGAGCGCTTCATCGCCGCCGCGCAAGAGCACGCGGCACGGGTGGTGGGCCTCTCCGCGCTGCTGACCACCACCATGCCGGCCATGGGAAACATCATCGCCGCCATCCGCCAATGCCCGGCCGCCATCGGGGCGCAGTTCGGCCGCCCCGGCGAGACGGTCATAGACATCGACGGCGACGGCAGCTTCTCCATGACCATGGTCGAGCTGATCACGGCCGTCCAGAACGATATCGACGTCAAGTTCGTCGTGCTCAACAACGGCTACCTGGGCATGGTCCGCCAGTGGCAGGAGCTCTTCTACGAAAAACGGTATGCCTGCACCTGCATGGACGGTCAGCCGGATTTCGTCAAGCTGGCCGAGGCCTACGGCGCTTTGGGCCTGCGGGCCACCACCCCCGGGGAGGTCGAAACGGTCCTTGCCAGGGGCCTGGCCGCACCCGGACCGGTGATCATGGACTTCGTGGTGGAGAGGGAGGAGAGCGTCTACCCCATGGTGCCCGCCGGCGCCCCCATCACCGAGATGCTCCTCGTCTGATTCTTGATGGCACGGCTATTTTTTTCAGGGAAGGAAACCGCCCGTGAGTGAAGACAAACACATCATCACCATGCTGGTCGACAACCAGCCCGGCGTGCTTTCCCGGGTGGTGGGCCTCTTCAGCGGCCGCGGCTTCAACATCGAGAGCCTGTGCGTTGCCGTGACTATGGACCCCAAGGTCTCGAGGATCACCATCGTCACCAAGGCCAACCAGCCGGTGGTGGAACAGATCGAAAAACAGCTCAACAAGCTCATCAACGTCATCAAGCTGCGCGACCTCACCGGGCCGGAGTCGGTGCACCGCGAGATGGCCCTGATCTGCGTCAAGGCCGCCCCCGAGCACCGCGCCGAGATCCTGCGCATCGTCGACATCTTCCGCTGCAAGGTGGTGGACGTGGGCCTGGAGCACTACATCATCGAAGTCACCGGCGAGGAGGGCAAGCTGACCGCCCTGCTCAATCTGCTCAAGCCCATGGGCATCAAGAAGATCGCCCGCACGGGGACCATCGCGTTGAAAAGGGAGCCGAAATAGCCGCGGGATACAGGCTCGAGGCGCAGATGGCGGATGTCGGCCGTGGGCGATGGGTTTTATGTTTCAGGTTTCAGGTTTTAAGCGAAGGAATGTTTCGGTTGAGATGATTGGGGTAGCACCTCATTCATAATCCATAATCCGTAAACACAGAGGAGCAGGAAATGGCCGGAATCGATTTTGGAGGCACGGTAGAGGAAGTCGTCACATCGGAGGAGTTCCCCCTCGAAAAGGCGCGGGAGGTCCTGGCCGGGGAAACCGTCGCCGTGCTCGGGTACGGGGTTCAGGGACCGGGGCAGGCCCTGAACATGCGCGACAACGGCATCCACGTCATCGTGGGCCAGCGGGAGGGCGGTGCCTCCTGGGACCGTGCGCTGGCCGACGGGTTCGTTCCCGGCAAGACGCTGTTTCCCCTGGAGGAAGCCGCGCGCCGGGGGACGATTCTGCAGTACCTGCTCTCCGACGCCGGGCAGGTGGCAACCTGGCCGATGATCCGCGAATGCCTTGCGGAAGGCGACGCCCTCTACTTCTCCCACGGCTTTTCCATCGTCTTCAAGGACCAGACCCGCATCGTGGCCCCCGAAAACGTGGATGTCATCCTCGTTGCCCCCAAGGGGTCCGGCCGCACGGTGCGCACCAACTTCCTCGACGGCAGCGGCATCAACGCCAGCTACGCCGTTCACCAGGATTTCACCGGACGCGCCGCGGAGCGCGCCCTCGCCGCGGGCATCGCCATCGGCTCGGGCTACCTCTTTCCGACCACCTTCCAGAAGGAGGTTTACAGCGACCTGACCGGGGAGCGGGGCGTCCTCATGGGCTGCCTGGCCGGCGTCATGGAGGCCCAGTACGCCGTCCTGCGGCGCCACGGCCACAGCCCCAGCGAGGCCTTCAACGAGACCGTGGAAGAGCTGACCCAGAGCCTGATCCGCCTGGTGGCCGAAAACGGCATGGACTGGATGTTCGGCAACTGCAGCACCACCGCCCAGCGCGGCGCCCTCGACTGGGCCCCCCGCTTTCGCGCGGCCGTGGCGCCGGTGTTCGACGACCTTTACGCGAGCGTGGTCAGCGGCGCGGAGACCCGCCGGACGCTTTCGGCCAACGGCGCCCCGGACTACCGCCAGAAGCTCAATGAAGAGCTCGACGTCATCCGCAATTCCGCGATGTGGCGCGCGGGGGCGGCGGTGCGGGCGCTGCGGCCGGAAAACCGGTAACGGGCCCGTAAGCGGCCCCCTTCGGCCCCCCCTCGGCAGGCTCGGGGTTCGAGACGGGGCAACGTCCCTGCGACTTCGCCCGCTGGGTTTCGACGGCGCAGGCGCTCGTTTGCAGTCCGCGTTATCGCCCACTGGGAATGCAGGTCGGACTTCAGTCCGACAACCGATGCGGCGACCGGACGGCCGCCTGAATCGTCGGACTGAAGTCCGACCCACATAGCTTCGATAGGCAAACCGGAGACAGCCATCATGGAACCGATCCGCGTGTACGACACCACCCTAAGGGACGGCACCCAGGGCGAAAACATCAACTTCACATCCGAGGAGAAGATCAAGATCGCCGAGCGCTTAGACGACCTGGGGGTGCACTACATCGAGGGCGGCTGGCCCGGTTCCAACCCGCGCGACCGCCGTTTTTTCAAGCTGGCCCGCCGGCTGTCGCTCAAGACGGCCGTCCTGACCGCCTTCGGTTCGACCCGCCGGCCGGGGACGGCCGCCGCCGCAGACGACAACGTCAAGGCCCTGCTGGACAGCGGCACCCCGGCGGTCGCGGTTTTCGGCAAGAGCTGGGGCCTGCACGTGGAAGAGATCATGCACAACTCCCTCGAGGAAAGCCTGGCCATGATCAACGACACGGTCTCCTTCCTGAAAGCCGAGGGCCGCGAGGTGATCTACGATGCCGAGCATTTCTTCGACGGCTACAGGGCCAACCCCGGCTACGCCCTGCAGACCCTGGCCGCGGCCCGGGAAGGCGGGGCGGATTTCATCGTTCTGTGCGACACCAACGGCGGAAGCCTGCCGACCGACATCGCCGCCGCCACCCGGGAGGTCGCCCGTATTTTCCAGCAGGAACCGTCCGCGGGGCGTTCGGTGAAACTCGGCATCCACAGCCACAACGACAGCGGCCTGGCGGTGGCCAACAGCATCACGGCGGTGGAGGCCGGGGCCGTCATGGTCCACGGCACCATCAACGGCTACGGGGAGCGCTGCGGCAATGCCGACCTGACCGCCATCCTGCCGATCCTGTGCCTGAAGATGAACCGCCCCTGCCTGGGCCCCGAAAACCTGGCCAAGCTCAAGCGGATCTCGCGCTTCGTCGCCGAGACCGCCAACCTGGTCCCGCTCAACAGCCGGCCCTTCGTGGGCAAGAGCGCCTTCGCGCACAAGGGCGGCATCCACGTCAGCGCCATCCAGAAAAACCCCCGGGCCTACGAGCACATCGACCCGGAGCAGGTGGGCAACATGCGCCGCGTCCTGGTGTCCGACATGTCCGGCAGGAGCAACGTGGAGTACAAGGCCAGGGAACTCGGCATCGACCTGGGCGCCAACGGGCACGACAGCCGCCGGATCGTTTCCCGGATCAAGGACCTGGAGCAGGAGGGCTACCAGTTCGACGTGGCCGACGGCTCCCTGAAAATCCTGATGCAGAAGTTCACCGACCAGTTCAGGCCGTCCTTCGACCTGGAGTCTTTCCGCGTCGTCATCGAAAAGAACAGGGACCAGCCGTGCCTGGCCCACGCCACGATCAAGATTTCGGTCGACGGCCGGGAGGAGATCACGGCCGCCGAGGGGCACGGCCCGGTCAGCGCCCTGGACAACGCACTGCGCAAGGCCCTCAACCAATTCTTTCCCGGGCTGGAGTCCATGGGGCTGGTCGACTACAAGGTGCGGGTGATGGATGGCGGCGCGGGCACTGCGGCGCGGGTCCGGGTGCTCATCGAAACCCGCGACCAGAACGATATCTGGAGTACCATCGGGGTCTCCGAAGACATCATCGAAGCGAGCTGGCAGGCCCTGGCCGACAGCTTTCACTACAAGCTGTGCGCGCAGCAGAAGGCCTGCGCTTAAGTGTCCCCAAGGAGCGAAAATGAGACCGGAAAGAGGTGTTCCCGCCGCGGGAGATGAATCGTCCTTCCCGCGGCCCGCGCTCTTCCATCCTCCCGTCCGATCCGGCATCTTTTTTTGAACTGAAAAAGAGGAGAAGGGTCATGCAAGAGCGCGTCTATATTTTCGACACCACGCTGCGCGACGGCGAGCAGTCCCCCGGCGCCAGCATGAACAGCGGTGAAAAGCTGCGCATCGCCACTCAGCTCGAGCAGCTGGGGGTGGACGTCATCGAGGCCGGTTTCCCGGCGGCGTCGGAGGGCGATTTCGAAGCCGTTTCCAAAATCGCCGCCACCTTGAAGGAAACCCAGGTCGCCGGCCTGGCGCGGGCATCCCTAGCGGACATCGACCGGGCCTGGCAGGCCATCCGGCATGCGGCCAAGCCGCGGATTCACACCTTCATCGCCACCTCGGACATCCACCTGGAATACAAGCTGCAGAAAACCCGCGAGGAAGTCCTGGCGGACGCCGTTGCCGCGGTGAGGCACGCCAGGTCCTATACCGACAACGTGGAATTTTCGGCCGAGGACGGTTCCCGCAGCGACCGCGACTTTCTCTGCCGCGTGTTTGCAGCCGTCATCGACGCCGGCGCGACGACCGTCAACCTGCCCGACACCGTCGGCTACGCCATCCCGGAGGAGTTCTCCGACCTGGTGGCCTACGTGCGCAGCCACACGCCCCGGATCGAGAGCGCGGTATTGAGCGTTCACTGCCACAACGACCTCGGCCTCGCCACGGCCAACACCCTGGCGGCCATCAAGGCCGGCGCGCGCCAGGCCGAGGTGACCATCAACGGCATCGGCGAACGCGCGGGGAATACCTCCATGGAGGAGGTGGTCATGGCGATCCACACCCGGCCCAACTTCTTTCCCCTGGAAACCGGGATCAAGACCGAGCGCATCCACCCCATCAGCCGCCTGGTGAGCATGATCACCGGCATCATCGTCCAACCCAACAAGGCAGTCGTCGGTGCCAACGCCTTTGCCCACGAGGCCGGCATCCACCAGGACGGGATGCTCAAAAACCCCATGACCTACGAGATCATGCGGCAGGAGACCATCGGCCTGAGCCGGACCCAGCTGGTGTTGGGCAAGCACTCCGGGCGCCACGCCCTGCGCTCGCGGCTAGAGGAGATGGGGTACCACCTCTCCGACAGGGAACTCACCCTCGTCTTTGCCAAGTTCAAGGAGCTGGCCGACAAGAAAAAACACGTGGTGGACGAGGACCTGGAGGTGCTGGTGACGGAGAAAATCCTCCAGACGGCGGACGTCTTCAAGCTCGAGTACCTCCACGTGACCGCCGGCACCACGGTGCTGCCCATGGCCAGCGTCAGGCTGAGCGTCCACGGCCGTTCGGTCCAGGGCGCGGGCTACGGCAACGGGCCCATCGACGCGACCTACAACACGATCGCCAAACTGGCCAACGCGGCGAGCGAGCTGCTGCGCTTTTCGGTGTCGGCCCTGACCGGCGGGACCGACGCCCAGGGCGAGGTGACGGTGCGCCTGAGGGAAAACGGCCTCGTCGCCCTGGGCCGGGGGGCCGACCCGGACATCATCACCGCCAGTGCCAAGGCCTACATCAACGGCCTCAACCGCCTGGAGTACCTCAAGGCCAACCCGGTGCGGGCGGCGCAGGTGCCGTGACAGGCAGGTCGTGCCGTGCATGGGTCGTGGGTCATGGCGGATGGGGTTTTAAGTTTTAGGTTCAGGTTTTAAGCGAAGGATTCTGACGGTTGAGGTGAGATGCGGGGGGTGCATCGAAGTCTTTTGGCATTGAGATGATGACCTTGTTCTGACAAACCCCATACCCCTTCTGTAGGTCGGATTTCAATCCGACAAGACCTGCAATGGCCGATTCCATGTCGGGCTGGCGGTGGTGCTCGTTGGGGGCCAGGCCGTAGTAAAAGGCCCGGCCGCCGGTGCTGATGCGCTCCACCACCCCGTGATCCACCAGCAGGTCCAGGATGCGGTAGACCGTCACCCGGTTGATGGAAAAGCGGCGCTCCAGTATCTGGTAAATATCGGCCGCCGAGAGCGGGAACTTGTTGCCGCCGATGATTTCCAGGACCCGGAGGCGGTTCTCGCTGGCCGACAGCCGCGACGAGGTCAACAGGTCAACGTAGTTGCAGCGCTCGCACATCGTGACTCCCGTTTCTTCAATCAGGGGGGGCACCGGCCCGGCTGACCGGCGCCGGTGGGATGCGGCGCAAGCGCCCCGCGGCCCGCTCCAGCAGCAGGGACAGGAAGAAGCCGGCGCCGGCCACCAGGATGATGGCGGCGCCCGAGGTCACATCCCAGGCATAGGACAGCCACAGGCCGAGGACGGTGAACAGGGCGCCGAGCAGGCTCGATCCGATCATCATCTGAACCATGGAGCGGGCATGCTTTTCGACGATGAACGGGGGGATGGTCAGCAGGGCGATGACCAGAATCAGGCCCACCACCTGGATCACCAGGACGACGGTGACCGCCAGGAGGCAGATCAGGCCGAAATACAGCGCTTCGACGGACACCCCGCGGATGCGTGCGAATTCCTCGTCGTAGGACATCGCCAGCAGGTCCTGGTAATAGACCGCCGCCAGGACCGTGATGACCCCTCCCAGGGCCAGCATCATGAGCAGATCCGAGCGCGGAACCGTCAGGATGCTGCCGAACAGGTAGCTCATGAGATCCACGTGGTATCCAGGGGTCAGGTCCAGCAGAATGATGCCGAAGGCCATCCCCACGGCCCAGACGACCCCGATGATGGTGTCGGCCCGGTGCTTGGCCTTCAGGCTCCCGGCCGCCATGAGAATGGCCACCGCCAGGGAAAAACCGATGGTCCCCACCAGAAACGGCCAGCCGCAGTAGAACGCCAGCCCGATGCCGCCGTAAGCGGCGTGGGCGATCCCGCCCGACAGAAAGACGATCCGGTTGACGACGACCAGCGTCCCCATGATGCCGCACAGGAGGCTGGCCAGCAGGCCGGCGGCCAGGGCGTTGCGCATGAAGTCGAATTGAAGCGCCTCGATCATCTCCATCGCTCCGGATGGTCCTTGAGGACCCTGTGCGGCAGCCCGTGGGCGATCAGCTCCACGGGGCAGACCGCTTCATCCGTGCAGGGGTACATGCTCTCCAGCATGTCCGCGGTGATTTCGGCCTGGTGGTGGTGGTGCAGGGACCTGTTCACGCAGGCAACCGACTTGACATGGGTCGAGATGGCCAGGAGGTCGTGGCTGACGACCAGGATGGTGGTCTCCCGGTTGAGCTCCCTCAAGATGTGGAAGAATTCCGCCTGCCCGCGGGTGTCGATGCTGGCCGTCGGTTCGTCCAGGAGCATCAGCCTGGGCCTCGTCACCATGGCCCGGGCGATGAACACCCGCTGGCGCTGCCCCCCGGACAGGGCCCCGATTTTTTTCTCGGCCAGGGCCCCCACGCCCATGCGCTCGAGGGCCTCCAGGGCGGCCCGGCGATCGGCGGCCCTGCTCCCGGCCCGCATCCCGCGGGGCGCCAGCGTGCCCATGAGGACGACATCGAGGGCGGTGACGGGGAAATGACGATTGATGTGGACGTTCTGGGGAACGTACCCGATGTGGGGCGAGGCCTGGCGGGGGGATTTGCCCAGCACGCGGACAAGGCCGCCCTGGGGCTTGAGAAGGCCCAGGATCAGTTTCAGAAGGGTGGTTTTCCCCCCCCCGTTGGGCCCGATCATGGCGATGAAATCGCCCTCCTCGATCTCCAGGTTCACATCCCGGAGAACGGGCTGCCCGTTGTAGGCAAAGGAAAGGTTGCGAATTTCGGCGAGGATTGCAGCCATATGCCGTCAGTTACTTCAGTGCCGCCCCGAACCTGGCGGCCACCTCCCGCTGGTTGTCGAGCCACGCCTCGGCCAGCGGGTCGGCGAAGACGACCTCTCCGCCGATCTCCCCGGCCACGAGGTCGGCGCTCTTGGTGGAAAACTGGGGCTGAACGAACACGACCCGGATGCCGTCCGCCCTGGCATGGGCGATCAGCTCCTTCAACCGGGCCGGCTTCGGTTCCTTGCCCTCGATCTCGATGGGTACCTGCTCGAGGCCGTAGGCCTGGGCAAAATAGCCCCAGGCCGGGTGGAACACCATGAACCGCAGGCCCTGCCTGCCGGCAAAGAGCTGCTTCAGGTCGGCGTCCAGGCTGTCGATCCGGGCGGCAAAATCGCGATAGTTGGCCTCATAGGCGCCGGCGTTACCCGGGTCGATTTCTTTCAGCGCGGCCAGGATCTCCGCGGCCATGACCTTCACCAGAGGCGGCGACAACCAGACGTGGGGATCCAGTCCGCTGTCCCCATGACGATGGTCGGCCTCTTCGGATCCTTGCCGGCCCTCGCCGCGATGCCCCTCTTTCTCATCAGGGTGGTGATGGCCGGCCATGGGGATTTTCTCGATGGCGCGATCCGTGTGCACCACCTTCATGGCGGGGTTTGCGGCGGCGATCTTTTTGAGCCAGGCCTTTTCGAAACCGACGCCGACGGCGAAATACATCCGCGCCTTCGAGAGGGCGGCCATCTGCCCCGGCCTGGGCTCATAGGTGTGCGGGCTCGCCCCGGGCCGGACCATGACCTGGACCTTTACCCGCTCCCCGCCCACTTGCTCCACAAAGAATTTTTGGGGTAAGACGCTGACAAACACGGGAAGCCTATCATCCGCGCGTCCGAAGCCCGGAAGGCCGAGCGTTGAAAGCACGACCAGAAAAAGACATACCGCACAGCGTTTCATGGTCTTTTCTCCTGACCTGTCCCGGTCGCGATGGCCATCGCAAGTGCAACTGGGGCCGGGGTCTGGAAAAATCATTAGGGCAAGGGGGTTTTTCATGCACGCGTCAGCAGACAACCATTCAACCCAACAAGAAAAGACGGATCAGAGTGAAGCCATGCAGACACCGATAACCGAAGGCACCGAGATACAAGACCCGTCCGCCGACAGGTCGGCGGAGTTCGAGGCGGCTGAATTGGAGTCGCCGACCGACGCCGAAGCGGGGGGCGAGAACATGGAAAGCCTGATGAACCTCTACGAGGAGAGCTTCAAACGCTTTGCCGAGGGAGAGGTGGTTTCCGGCAAGATCATCTCCGTCGACAAGGACCACGTCCTGGTCGACATCGGCTACAAGTCCGAGGGGCAGATCCGCATCCAGGAGTTCAAGGACGACGCGGGCGAGGTGAAGGCCGAAATCGGTGACGCGGTGGAGGTGATGGTTGAGTGGTGGGATGACGAGGAGGAGCGGGTCGTTCTCTCCAAGGAAAAGGCCGCCAAGGTGAAGGTCTGGGAGGCTATCAAGAAGGCCTACGACGAGGACAGCACCGTCCAGGGAACGATCGTCAGCCGCGTCAAGGGCGGCTTTTCGGTGGACATCGGCGTGAACGCCTTTCTGCCCGGCTCCCAGGCGGACCTGCGCCCGATCCGCAACCTCGACGAACTGGTCGGGCAGAGCTTCGCCTTCAAGATATTGAAATACAACCGCAAGCGCAGCAACATCGTGCTGTCCCGCCGGGCCATCCTGGAGCAGGAGCGCGAAACCAAGCGCGCCGAAACCCTGGCGTCGATCCACAAGGACAAGGTCGTGTCGGGGACGGTCAAGAACATCACCGAATACGGGGTGTTCGTCGATCTGGGCGGCGTGGACGGGCTGCTGCACATCACCGACATTTCCTGGGGCCGGGTGAAGCACCCCTCCGAGCTTTTCAGCGTCGGGGATCAGATCACGGTGAAGATCCTCAACCTCGACCTGGAAAGGGAGCGCGTCTCGCTGGGGATGAAACAGCTCTCCGCCGACCCCTGGTCCACCGCCAGGGAGCGCTACCCCATCGGGTCGCGGGTGACCGGGAGGGTGGTCAGCCTCACCGACTACGGCGCATTCGTCGAGCTGGAGGAGGGGATCGAGGGCCTGATCCACGTCTCGGAGATGTCCTGGACCCGCAAGGTCCGCCATCCCTCCAAGATCGTTTCCGTGGGCGAGGAGGTCGATGCGATGGTCCTGGACATCAAGCCGGAAAGCCGCCGGATCTCGCTGGGCATGAAACAGGCGGCGCCCAACCCCTGGGACGTGATCGCGGAGAAGTATCCGGTGGGGACCACCATCGAGGGCCGGATCAAGAACATCACCGACTTCGGCCTGTTCATCGGCATCGACGAGGGCATCGACGGCCTGGTGCACATTTCCGACATTTCCTGGACCAAGCGCATCAAGCACCCCTCCGAGCTTTACAAGAAGGGCGACGTGGTCCAGGCCGTGGTTCTGGACATCGAAAAGGAAAACGAGCGGTTTTCCCTGGGCATCAAGCAGCTGGCCCTCGACCCGTGGGAGACGGTGGCGCAGCGCTACTCGGTGGGCAAGGAGATCACCGGAACGGTGACCAACCTCACCGATTTCGGGGTCTTCGTGGAGCTGGAGGAGGGCGTGGAAGGCCTGATCCACGTGTCTGAAATCAGCAAGGAAAAGATCAAGACCCCGGTGGGCATGTTCAACGTCAACGATGTGGTGACCGCCAAGGTGATGAACATCAACAGCGAGGAGCGGCGCATCGGCCTGTCCATCAAGCGCCTCCAGATGGATGAGGAGGAGGGGCTGCTCAGCGAGTACGTCAACAGCTCCCACCACCCGACCTCCACCTTCGGGGAAATCCTGCGGGAGAACCTCCAGGAAAAGTTCAGGGAAGAATAGGCCTGCGCGCGGGCGGGCCCCCCGGCCGCGGTCTCCAGCCTTCGTCCGGTCCGTGAAATGCCACGCGCGCGTGGCATTTCACGTTTTAAGGAGAGAGAGCCATGTTTTCCCGCAGGCATCCGTTTCTGTTTTTCGTTCTGGTCTTCACCAGCGTGGTCTGCGCCGCGGTCCTGGGTACGACCGCGCTGGTCGTCATCGCCGCCGGTGCCGGGAAGGATGCCGAAGGCGAGGGGGTCGGCGTGATCGAGGTCCGCGATGTGATCAGCGACTCCAAGCCGACCCTCGAGGCCCTCAAGCGCTTCCGGGAAGATCCCGGCATCCGTGCGATCGTGCTGCGGGTCGAGTCGCCGGGAGGCGCCGTGGGGCCTTCCCAGGAGATCTATGCCGAGGTGCTCAGAACGGCCAAGAGCAAGAAGGTGGTCGCCTCCCTGGGCAGCGTGGCCGCCTCGGGGGGCTACTACGCCGCCGCCGCCGCCGACGGGATCGTCGCCAGCCCCGGAACGATCACCGGCAGCATCGGCGTCGTCATGGGGTTTGCCAACTTCGAGGAATTGCTCAAGAAGATCGGCCTGGTTCCCGTGGTGATCAAGAGCGGCGACTTCAAGGACATCGGATCCCCGGTGCGCCCCATGACCCCCCCGGAGCGCGACTTCCTGGAAGGCCTCGCCCGAAAGATCCACCGCCAGTTCGTCCGCGACGTAGCCGCCGGCCGCCGGCTGGCGGTCGAGCGGGTCGAGCCCATCGCCGACGGCCGGATCCTGACCGGCGAGGAGGCCGCCGCCGCGGGCCTGGTCGACCGCCTGGGCAACCTGGAGGATGCCATCGAGTGGGCCGGCCGCATGGGGGGTGTCGAGGGCCGGATCCGCACCGTCTACGCCGAGGAGGACCGCCTGCACCTGCTCAAATTCCTGGCCGATTTCTCGGCCCGGATCCTCCAGGAGCGCCTGCTGCTGCCGGGCATCTCCGTCGACAGCATTTACCGGCATTAGCCGGGCCGCGGGTCGAACTTCCCGCAGCGGACAGCGGCGGCCTCCCGGGGCCCGCGCTACTTGAAGATGCTCACGTCCCCGGCCCCTTCGCGGATGATTTCGGGCACGTCGTCCATGAGGGAGATGACGCTGGAAGCTTTTCCTTCCACCAGGCCGCCGTCGATGACGATGTCGATGCGGCTGCCGAAGTGCTCGTGGATCAGGGACGGGTCGTAGAAAACCGTCCCGTCGGGCAGGGCGGCGCTGGTGGAGATGATGGGATTTCCCAGGGCGGCCACCAGGGCCAGGCAGATGGGGTGGTCCGGTACGCGGATGCCGGCGGTGCGGCGGCGGGTGAGCATGATCTTGGGGACCACGCGCGAACCCTCGAGGATGAAAGTATAGGGGCCGGGCAGCAGGCGCCGCATGGTTTTGTAGGCGTAGTTGGACACCTTGGCGTAGTCGCTGATGTGCTTCAGGCTGGCGCAGACGAAGCTGAAGGGCTGGTTGCGGCCGCGCTGCTTGAGAAGGTAGATCCTCTCGATGGCGCGCTTGTTCATGATGTCGCAGCCGAGCCCGTAAATCGTGTCCGTGGGGTAGGCGATGACCCCCCCCTGCTTGAGGTTCTCGGCGACCTGCCGGATCAGGCGTTCCTGGGGGTTCTGGGGGTTGATTTTCACCAGCATGGCGGGTTCATCCATTCCAGGGCCGTGGGGCGGGTGCTTTCGGAAAGTTCTCTATACGGGGTGCGCCGGCCAAAGTCAAGGCGTCCGCATTTTACGATTGCCAAAGAATGAGCCTTTTGTTATTCAACCGCCCAACTCAGGGAAGCGCCGCCCCGCGGCTGCCCGTGAAACCGACAGCTGCATGCCGGCCACCGGCCGTCACGGAGGCCCTCGACCCCCAAGCCGGAGGAAGACCATGATCAAGATCCCCCCCGAGGAAGCCTATGCCTTCGACGATGTCCTGCTTCTGCCCAATTATTCAGAGGTCCTGCCGAAGGATGTGGACGTCTCGACCCGCCTGACCCGCAACCTGGGCCTGAATATCCCTTTGGTCAGCGCGGCGATGGACACCGTGACCGAATCGCTGACCGCCATCACCATGGCGCAGGAGGGGGGGATCGGTTTCATCCACCGCAACCTCGACATCGAAAGCCAGGCCCTCGAGGTGGACCGGGTCAAGAAATCGGAAAGCGGGATGATCGTCGACCCGGTGACCATCGACCCGGACCAGAAGGTGCACCAGGTCCTGGAACTCATGAAACACTACCGGATTTCCGGTGTGCCGGTGAAAAAGGGCGACCAGTTGGTCGGCATCGTGACCAACCGCGACCTGCGCTTTGAAACCGATCTCGAAAAGCCGGTGTCGGAGGTCATGACCAGCAAAAACCTGGTCACCGTCTCCGAGGGCATCTCCCTGGAGGAATCGAAGCGTCTGCTGCACCGGCACCGGATCGAAAAGCTTCTCGTGGTGGACAAGGAAGGGCGCCTGACGGGCCTGATCACCATCAAGGACATCGAGAAGATCAAGAAATACCCCAACGCCTGCAAGGACCGCTGGGGGCGTCTGAGGGTCGGCGCCGCCGTCGGCGTCGGGCCCGACATGCTGCCCCGGGCCGAGGCCCTGCTGAAGGCCGGGGCCGACGTGATCCTGATCGACACCTCCCACGGGCATTCCAAAAACGTCATCGAGGCGGTCACCGCCCTGAAAGGGACCTTCAGGGAGATCGAACTGATCGCCGGCAATGTCGGCACGGGCAAGGGCGCCGAAGACCTCATCGCCGCCGGGGTCGACGGGGTCAAGGTCGGCATCGGACCCGGCTCCATCTGCACCACGCGGATCGTCGCCGGCATCGGGGTGCCGCAAATCTCGGCCATCATGAACTGCCGCTCCATTTCCAGCAAGACCGGCGTGCCGCTGATCGCCGACGGCGGCATCCGCTACTCGGGGGACCTCACCAAGGCCGTGGCCGCCGGCGCCCATTCCATCATGATCGGAGGGCTTTTTGCCGGCACCGAGGAAAGCCCCGGGGAACTGATCCTCTACCAGGGCCGCAGCTACAAGGTCTACCGCGGCATGGGCTCGCTGGAAGCCATGCGCCAGGGCAGCCGGGACCGCTACTACCAGAGCCAGCAGGAGTCGGAGGACAAGCTGGTGCCCGAGGGCATCGTGGGCCGGGTTCCTTACAAGGGCTCGCTTTCCTCCAACGTCTTCCAGTTGATCGGCGGCCTGAAGGCCGGCATGGGCTACGTCGGCTGCAGGACCCTGGAGGAGCTGCGGGAAAAGGCGCGCTTCGTCAAGGTCAGCGCCGCCGGAATGCGCGAGAGCCACGTCCACGACGTCATCATCACCAAAGAGGCTCCCAACTACCGCCTCGACTAGCCGGCCGCCGTCCGGCATCGCCCGCGACCCCTTCAGGAACCGCCATGAACGCCACGGACACAGCCGGCTTCGTCCACCTCCACGTTCACACCCAGTACAGCCTGCTCGACGGGGCCATCCGGATCGACCGGCTCCTCGAGCGGGTCCGGCAGTTCGGGATGGAGGCGGTGGCCATCACCGACCACGGGACCATGTTCGGGGTCCTCGATTTCTACCAGCAGGCCCTCAAGGCCGGGGTCCGGCCCGTCATCGGCTGCGAATGCTACGTCGCCCCGCGAAGCCTGGCGGACAAGAGCCAGGAGGACTACCGCGGGGTGACCCACCTGGTGCTGCTGGCCGAGAACCAGGAGGGGTACCGCAATCTCTGCAAGCTGGCGACGATCGCCCAGTTGAAGGGTTTTTACTACAAGCCGCGGATCGACAAGGAGGTGCTGCGCGTCCACTCCCGGGGGCTCATCGCCCTGTCCGCCTGCCTGCACGGGGAACTGGCCACCTGCATCAAGGAGGACCGCCCGGGCGACGCGGAGCGCGCCGCCCTTTTCTACCGCGAAATGTTCGGGGAGGACCGCTTCTTCCTCGAGGTCCAGAACAACGGCATCGATGTTCAGGAAAAGGTCAACGACGCCCTTTACGACCTGAGCCGCAGGCTGTCGATCCCCCTGGTGGCCAGCAACGACTGCCACTACCTCGACCGGGACGATGTCCGTGCCCACGAAGTGCTCCTGTGCATCCAGACCGGCAAGACCGTCCACGACACGGACCGGTTCAAATTCAGCACCGACCAGCTCTACCTCAAGTCGCCGCAGGAAATGGCCGCCTACTTCAGGCACCACCCCGAAGCGGTCGCCAACACCGTCGCCATCGCCCGGCGCTGCCAGGTCGATTTCGATTTCGACACCTACCACTTTCCGCGCTTCGAAAACGGGTCGGGCCGCGACCAGGGGGAGATTTTCGAAGCCGCGGTGCGCCGCGGGTTCGAGGAGCGCCTGCGGGCCCTCAAGGAAAGCGACCCGCGCCTGGAAGAGAGCGCCTACCGCGAGCGGATCGATTACGAGATCGACATGGTCCGCAAGATGGGCTTTCCCGGCTATTTCATGATCGTGGCCGACTTCATCCGCCATGCCAGGCAGAACGACGTGCCGGTGGGGCCGGGCCGCGGGTCGGCCGCCGGCAGCCTGGTGGCCTACTGCCTGGGCATCACCGATCTGGACCCCATCGCCTACGGCCTGATTTTCGAGCGCTTTCTCAACCCCGAGCGCAAGAGCATGCCCGACATCGACGTGGATTTCTGCATCAACGGCCGGGAAAAGGTGTTCAAGTACGTCGTCGACCGCTACGGAGGGGGGGATTACGTGGCCCAGATCATCACCTTCGGCAAGCTCAAGACCCGGGCGGTCATCCGTGATGTGGGGCGAGCCCTGGACATCCCCCTGCGGGAGGTCGACGCCATCGCCAAGCTGGTGCCCGACGTCATCGGCATCAGCCTGGAGGAGGCCCTCAACAAGGAGCCCCGGCTCGGGGAACTGGCGCGGCAGAGCCGCGAGGTGGAAGAGCTGATCCGGATCTGCCGGGTTCTGGAGGGGCTGCCGCGCCACGCGTCGACCCACGCGGCCGGCGTGGTGATCGGCGACCGGCCCCTGGACGATTACCTGCCGCTCTACAGGGGCAAGAACGACGAAGTCGTGACCCAGTTCGACATGAAGTGCGTCGAGAAGATCGGGCTGGTCAAGTTCGACTTCCTGGGGCTGCGCAACCTGACGGTCATCGCGAGCACCCTGGAGATCATCGCCCGGCGGGGGAAGCCGGCGCCCGACCTGTCCCGGCTCGACCTTGCCGACGCCCAGACCTATGCCCTGCTCTGCCGGGCCGACACCACCGGGGTTTTCCAGCTGGAGAGCACCGGCATGAAGGACCTGCTGGTGCGCCTGAAGCCGGAGTGCTTCGAGGACATCATCGCCGTCGTCGCCCTCTACCGCCCGGGGCCCATGGAAAGCGGCATGATCGAGGACTACATCGACCGCAAGCACGGCCGCAAGCCGGTTGAATACCTCGTCCCCGAGTTGAAGCCCATTCTGCAGGAGACTTACGGGGTCATCGTCTACCAGGAGCAGGTCATGCGCATCGCCGCCCTGCTGGCCTCCTACAGCATGGCCGAGGCAGACGACCTGCGCAAGGCCATGGGCAAGAAGATCGCCGACCTGCTGGCCAAGCACCGCGGCCGCTTCATGGAAGGCAGCGCCCGCAACCGGGTGCCGCCGGAAAAGGCCAAACTGCTGTTCGACCTGATGGAAAAGTTCGGGCGCTACGGCTTCAACAAGTCCCACAGCGCCGCCTATGCGCTGATCGCCTTCCAGACCGCCTACCTGAAGACCCACTTTCTGACCGAGTTCCTGGCCGCCCTGCTCACCAGCGAGATGCACTCCACCGACGGGGTGGTGAAGTACATCAACGAGTGCCGCGCCCACGACGTGCCCGTGCTGCCGCCGGACCTCAACGTCAGCGACAAGGAGTTCACCGTCACCGCCGACGGGATCCGCTTCGGCCTGATCGCCGTCAAAAACGTCGGCGAGGGGGCCATCGAGGCGGTTATCCAGGAGCGCCAGGCGCGGCCCTTCGCTTCGCTGCACGATTTCTGCGAGCGGGTCGATCTGCGCAGGGTCAACAAGCGGGTCATGGAGAGCCTGATCAAGTGCGGGGCCTTCGACTCCACCGGGGAATTCCGGGCGCGCATGATGGCCGGTCTCGAAGACGCCCTGGATTACGGACAGCGCGTCCAGCGGGAGAGGAACAACCCCCAGCTGGGGCTTTTCGACATGGGCGGCGGGACGAGCCAGCCCATCAACCTGCCGGCGCTGCCGGCGGTCGACGAGTGGGATGAGCGGCAGCTGCTGAGCTGCGAGAAGGAGTCCCTCGGGTTTTACGTTACCGGCCACCCCCTGCGCCGCCACGAAAAGCTTCTCGAGAAGTATACCAACACCGACACGCTGGCGATCCGCGAGGCCGACAGCGGCACGCGGGTGAGAATCGGCGGGATGCTGCAGAGCGTCAGGAGCCTGAGAACCCGCAAGGGGGATCTCATGGCCTTCGTCGTCCTGGAGGACAGGCACGGCTCGGTGGAAGTGGTCGTGTTCCCCGAGGCCTACACGGCCTCGGCCGATCTCCTGGCGGCGGACCAGATCCTGTTGGTCGAGGGAGAGGTCCAGCGGGACGAAAAGGCGGTCAAGGTCATCGCCGAGAGCCTCGTGGCCGTCGACCGGGTCGAAGCCACCTGGACGGCCAGCGTGCGCATCGATCTGGACATCACGCGCACCGACCGCCAGACCCTTTTGAAACTGAAGGACATCCTCAGGCGCCACCCGGGCGGCTGTCCGGCCTTCATCGTCCTGAGAGACCCCGACCGGGCCGAAACCCTCATGGCGCTGCCCGATGACCTGAGGCTCGAGGCGGGGGCTTCCCTGCGGCAGGCCGTGCGCCAGCTCGTCGGCTACCAGGCCGTGGAGACGGTCTGCGCGGAGCTGTCGGCCGGCCGGCCGGAACGCAACGGGTGCGGCAACGTCGGGCGCAAAAAAAGAAAGTAGACCCATGGCGTCGGAAACAGATGACATCTACGGCGTGCTGCTCGCCGGCGGGAGCGGGTCGCGCCTGTGGCCGGTATCGCGTGAGCTCTACCCCAAGCAGCTGGTGAAGCTCATCGGAGACCGCTCCCTGGTGCAGAGCACCGTCCAGCGGCTGCTGCCCATCATGGGACCGGAGCGCCTGCGCATCGTCTGCGGGCGGGAGCACTACTTCGAGACCGCGCGCCACATGGAGGAGATCGGCGTGGCGCCCCAGGGCAAGATCCTCCAGGAGCCCTGCGGACGCAACACGGCCCCGGCCGTGCTCCTGGCCCTCCTCGACCTCGCGCGCAGGGGCGCCGGGGACGCGGTGGTGTGCATTTTCCCCGCCGATCACGTCATCCGCGACGCCGAGCGCTTCCGCCGCAAGGTAGCGGCCGCGGTGCGCCTGGCCGGGCGCGGGTATGTGGTCACCTTCGGCATCACCCCGTCCTACGCGGAAACCGGGTACGGCTATATCGAGGGGGGCGGCGATGTCGGCGAGGGGGCGCTGCGGATCCGGCGTTTCGTGGAAAAACCGGACCAGGCCACGGCGGAGGGATATCTCCAGGCGGGGAATTTTTTCTGGAACAGCGGCATGTTCGCCTTTCGCGCCTCGGTCATGCGGGCGGAATTCCAGCGGCACCAGCCCGGCATGCTGCAGAAAATGGAATCGATCCTCTCCGCCGCGGACGCCCCCGCCCTGAAGGGTTACGAGACGCTGGAGGACCTTTCCATCGATGTCGCCATCATGGAGAAGACCGACCGGGGCGTGGTCCTGCCATCGGATTTCGGCTGGAGCGACATCGGCTCCTGGAAATCGCTTTACGATTTCCTTCCCAAGGACGCCTGCGGCAACGTCATCGACGGGGATGTCATCGCCCAGGCGACCGAAGACTGCGTGCTCATGGGCCGAGGCCGGCTCATCGCCACCCATGGCCTGCGGCGGATGGTCGTGGTGGAGACCCCGGACTCGGTTTTCGTTTCCGACCTGGACACCAGCCGGGACGTCAAGTCGATCGTCGCGCGCCTCAAGGCCTCGGGCCGCAGGGAATCTCTGGCCCACGCCACGGTGCACCATTTCTGGGGCACCCTCAAGACGCTGGAGGCCGGAGGCGGTTACCGCGTCGAGCGCATGGCGATCCTCCCCGGCCGGGCCTCCCGCATCGATGCCCCGGAGGGGGCGGCCCGGGCCCTGCTGGTCGCCCGGGGGCAGGGGCTGCTGAGGGAGGAGGGGGGTGGAGGCCGGCTGCTGGGCCAGGGGGACGTCGTCAGGGTCCCCGATTCGCAGGTGGTCGAAATCGAGAACCCCGGCCGGGCCGCCCTGCATCTGATCCAGCTCCAATGGGGGCCGGCGGACGAAGGGCCGCGCTGACGCCCCCCCCACGCGGCGGCGCCAGGCCAGCCACCGGAGCGCCCGGGGGCGCGGCGAACCCGACATGCACATGGAGGCACATTCGATGAACGTTCCCCTTCTGGATCTGAAGCAGCAGTACCAGAGCATCAGGGAGGAGGTGCTGGCGGTGACGCGGGAGGTCTACGAGAGCCAGCTTTTCATTCTCGGCCCGCGGGTGGCGGACCTCGAGGAGGCGATCGCGGCCTACTGCGGCGCCGCGCACGCCGTGGGGGTTTCGTCGGGATCCGACGCGCTGCTGGCGGCCCTGATGGCGCTCGGTGTCGGCCCCGGCGACCGCGTGATCACCACCCCTTACACCTTTTTCGCCACGGCGGGCGCCGTTGCCCGGCTCGGGGCGCGACCGGTCTTCGTGGACATCGACCCCGACACCTACAACATGTCCCCCGGCGCCCTCGAGGGCCTGGCAGCGGGTTTGCCGCAAACCGAGCGCGCGGCAGTCAAGGCGGTCATCCCCGTGCACCTCTACGGCCAGTGCGCCGACATGGACCCGATCCTCGCGACGGCCGGCGCCCGGGGCTGGGCGGTGATAGAGGACGCGGCCCAGGCGATCGGAGCCGAATACCGGGGGCGGCGCGCCGGTTCCATGGGCCGCTTCGGCTGCTTCTCGTTTTTCCCCTCCAAGAACCTGGGCGCTTTCGGGGACGGCGGCATGGTGACCGCCGCCACGCAGGAATCCGCCGAACAGCTCCGGGTCCTGAGGGGTCACGGCGCCGCGCCCAAGTACTATCACCGCGTCATCGGCGGCAACTTCCGCCTCGACGCGCTTCAGGCGGCCGTGATCCAGGTCAAGCTCCGGCACCTGGACGGCTGGACCCGGGCACGCCAGCAAAACGCGGCGTTCTATCGGCGCCTGTTCCGGGATGCCGGTCTCACCCAGAAGGTGAAGCTGCCCCTGGAAAGGGAAGACCGGCACATCTACAACCAGTTCGTCATCGAGGTCGCGGAGCGCCGCGACGAGCTGCGCGCGGCCCTGGACCAGGCCGGCGTCGGCAGCGAGGTCTACTACCCGGTCCCCCTTCACCTGCAGGAGTGCTTCGCCTACCTGGGCCACGGCGCGGGGGACTTTCCGGCGGCCGAGCGGGCGGCCCGCTGCACCCTGGCCCTGCCCGTCTACCCGGAGCTGAGCGAAAGCCAGCAGCGCCATGTGGTGGAGACGATTGCGGCCTTTTACAGCTGACATCGCCCGCCGGCGAAGGCGGCGGCGGCCTCCTCCTCCAGAACCCGGGCCCTTCCCCCGTAGCGCGGCGAGAAGTGGCATACCGTCAGATGGGCGACGCCCGCCTGCGCAGCCACGGCGCCGGCCTGGCGCGCCGTGAGGTGGTGCTTGGCGGCGGCCGAGGCCCCGTCCGCGTCCAGAAACGCCGCCTCGATGAACAGGTGGTCGGCCCCGCGGCAGAGGCGCAGCATCCGCCGGAGGTTGCGGGGAGTGTAGCCCGCGTCCATGATGTAGGCGATCTTCTGGCCGGCCGTGATGCGGGCGATCCGGGCGGCCAGGTCGCCCAGGCGGAAGGATCTTGTCCGTCCGCCGGCGCTCGCGGCGATTTCCAACACGCTGCCGGCGTCCTGACCGCCCAGAAGCGCGCGCTTGAAATCCCCGACCCAGGGTCCGACCTCGAGCCCCAGGGCGTGGACGGCCTCCTTGAGGATGTTGACGTGAAATGGCTCTTCCATGGCGTATCCCAGGCAGGGCGTCCCGTGATCCAGCAGCGCCGCCGACACGCTGAATTCCTTTTCGCGCCACAGGACCCCGTCGAAGGGCTTTTTCACCCGGGGGCCGGTGGGGCAGAAGCGCCTGCGGCAGCTGAAGGTGCGTGAGAGCGTGTGCCGGGGGTGAACCTCGGTGGCGTGCAGGCGGAAGCGCGCGCTGTAGTTTTCGACCAGGTTCCAGAGGTAACCCGCCAGTTTTCCGGACACGTTGCCCAGGAACCCCGCCGGACCGAACACGTGCAGATCCTTTTCCCGCCCGAGGAAGAGCCGGATGAGGCGGTCGAACCCGCAGAAGTGATCCATGTGGGTATGGGTGACGAAGGCGTGGGTGATCTTGAGGGCCTCGCGCGCCTGAAGGCAGTGGATGTCGCCCAGGTCGAAAATGACTGCCCGGCCGGTGAAAGCGAGGGGGACGAACAGGGTGGGATCGTCGAAAACCGGATTGACAAGCTTTGGATGGAAAGACGGTCGCATCAGGCCGGCAGGTATTTTCGCACCTGGCCATGGATGCAAAGGTAGATATCCTCGTCCGACCCGTAGATATCGACCGTGTCCCTGTGCTTGATGACTTTTTCCAGAACGAAGGCCGTCATGTAGAGGCTGACGACATGCGGCTGGTGGACCAGGTTTCTGAAGGGCGATATCTGGTAGTCGATATCGAAATCATCGGCCTGGCTCAGGGTTTCGAGGCATTGGCGGATCTGTTCCTCGAGTCCGTTCTTGTTGGTGGTTTCCACGAGGTTGTTGGCCACCAGTTGGGTGGCCACGGCGTTGCTCAAGGACTCGAAGCAGTCCCTGGCGGCGGAGATGGCCCTGCGGCGCGCATGCTCCTTGGAGGATTCGATCCGTGAAAGGATGCTGGATTCGCGACTGCTCGGGCGAAAAACTTTTGACATGGCGCTCTGCCTTCGTTAGCGTGGTGCGATTGGAAACAGCCTCGGGATGACAACCCGATCCGAGCATAATAAGTACAACCGTCCTCATATTGCAAGGAAAAATTACGTTTCGGCAACGACGATCTGGGCCGTCTTGCGGCCGTTCCAGCGGTTCCAGCGCAGCCTGAAGGCAATCCGCTCCAGCCGGTCGCACGGCGGCCAGAGGGGCGGGGCGTTGAAACGGATCGACTGGAAGCGGCGGCCCCCGTTTCCGGAGGCTTGGCTCAGTTCCATGCGGCGGTGGCCGAGTCCCGCGGCCCCCGCCGAATGCACCTTCAGGTCGCGGGCCATGAACAGGGGCTCGGGGTTTCCCTCGCCGAACGGCCGCATCGCCTCCAGTTCGTCGATGAGGCCGTCGCTGATGTCGTTCAGGCCAAGTTCGCCGTCGATGGCCACCGTCGGCGCCAGGTGCCCGACCTGGAAGGCAGCGGCGGCGCGGGCCTCGAAGCACTGCCTGAACCGGTCGACGTGACGGGACGGCATCCTAAGCCCGGCCGCCCGGCTGTGCCCCCCGAAAGCCTCCAGGAGGTCGGCGCAGCCGCACAGCAGCCCGTAGAGGTCGATTCCCGGGATCCCCCGGGCCGACCCCCGCGCGACACCGTCGCGAATGCCCGCCAGGACCACCGGCCGGTGGTAGATCGCCACCAGGCGGGAGGCCACGATACCCAGAACGCCCTCGTGCCAGTCGGGTCCGGCCAGGACCAGGCTGTGGGCGCCAACCCTTTCGGGCGACGCCCCCAGGGCGTCGAGGATCTCCTCGAGCATCTGCTTCTCGACCCCCTGGCGTTCCAGGTTGAGCCGCTCGAGGCTGCGGGCGATCTCCTCGGCTGCCGGCGCGCTGCGGGTCATGAGCAGCTCCACCGCCGGTGCCGCCGTCTCCATCCGCCCGGCGGCATTGATGCGGGGGGCCAGGCGGAAGGCGATGTCGTCGCCATCCACCGGCCGGTTCACGATCCGGCTGACCCCGGCCAGGGCCCGGACTCCCGGACGGCCGCCGTCGTTGATGACCGCCAGCCCCGTTCGGGTCAGGATGCGGTTTTCCGCGACCAGGGGCACCATGTCGGCCACGGTGCCGAGGGCCACGAGGTCGCAGGCCGCGCGCAGGTTCGGTTCCGGGCGCGCCTGCCAGTAGCCCCGGTCGCGAAGGTGTTTGCGCAGGCAGATCAACAGGCAGAACATTTCCGGCGGCGCCCTGGAACGCCTGAGCGTTTTTGCCCTCGGCATCATGCCCTACATCAGCGCCTCGATCATCCTCCAGCTGCTGACCGTGGTCGTCCCGCACCTGGAGCGCCTCAAGAAGGAAGGCGAGCAGGGGCGCAAGAAGATCACCCAGTACACGCGCTACGGCACCGTCGCCCTGAGCATCATCCAGGGCTTCGGGGTCAGCGTCGGCCTGGAGACGATGGGCGTCGTGGTCCAGCCCGGTTGGGCGTTCAGGCTGATGACCGTCATCACCCTGACGGCCGGCACGGCCTTCATCATGTGGATCGGGGAGCAGATCAGCGAGCGCGGGATCGGAAACGGCATCTCGCTCATCATCTTCGCCGGCATCGTCGCCAGCATGCCGGTGGCCATCGGCAACACCTTCAGGCTCCTTTCCACCGGCGAGATGGGGGTTTTCGTCATCCTCCTGCTACTGGTGCTGATGGTGGTGGTGGTGGCCGTCATCGTCTTCGTCGAGACCGGCCAGCGGCGAATCCCGATCCAGTACGCCAAGCGCGTGGTGGGCCGGAGGATGTACGGAGGGCAGAGCACCCATCTGCCCCTCAAGATCAACACATCGGGGGTCATCCCGCCCATTTTCGCCTCCTCGATCATGGTCTTTCCGGCCACAGTGGCGTCTTTCATCACGATTCCATGGCTCCAGGGCGTGGTTTCCGCCCTCGTGCCCGGCAACATCGTCTACGAGCTGCTCTACGTGGGGATGATCTTCTTCTTCTGCTATTTTTACACCGCCGTCACCTTCAACCCGGCGGATGTCGCCGACAACCTGAAAAAGCAGGGCGGATTCATTCCCGGCATCCGTCCCGGAAAGCGCACGGCGGACTACATCGACCGGGTGCTGACGCGCATCACCCTGGGGGGCGCGATCTACGTGTCGGCGGTCTGCGTGCTGCCCTCCATCCTGACCTCGAAATTCAACGTCCCGTTTTATTTCGGCGGCACGGCGCTGTTGATCGTCGTCGGTGTCGCCATCGACACCATCGCGCAGATGGAGTCCCACATGCTGACCCGCCATTACGAGGGCTTTTTGAAAAAAGGGGTCGGAACGCGCATCAAGGGCAGGCGCTAGGTGAACAGGCCCGCAGCCGGAAGCGGCTCCGGACCGTCGACAAGGATTTTCCATGGCCAAAGAAGAGGCGATAAAGGTGGAGGGTCAGGTGATCGAAACGCTGCCCAACGCCATGTTCAGAGTGGAGCTTGAAAACAAGCACCAGGTGCTGGCGCATATCTCCGGAAAGATGCGCATGCACTTCATCAAGATTCTCCCCGGCGACAAGGTGACGGTTGAGCTTTCGCCTTACGACCTGACCCGGGGAAGGATTACCTACCGTTCGAAATAGGGCCAGCCGCCGGGCGCCTCTGCGACTTGGAGACGTGCGCGCGGGGCCACTGCGGGGCGCGCCGCCCGGGGACGGTGAAAAAGGAGCTTAGAGATGAAAGTCAGGGGATCGGTCAAGAAAATCTGCAGCAAGTGCAAAATCGTCCGGCGCAAACGGGTCGTCAGGGTGATCTGCGAAAACAAACGCCACAAACAGCGGCAGGGATAGAGGAGGAATGAGCCTTGGCTAGAATTGCAGGCGTAGATTTGCCTAAACGCAAACGGGTGGAAATCGGGCTTACCTACATTTACGGCATCGGGCGCTCCACCTCCCAGGATATCCTCCGGCGGCTCAATATCGACCCGAACACCAAGACGGACGATCTCTCGGAGACCGAGATCAACGACATCAGGAAAGCCATCGACAGCGATTGCCGGGTCGAGGGCGAGCTCCGGACGCAAATCAGCATGAACATCAAGCGTCTGATGGACCTGGGGAGCTACCGGGGGCTGCGGCACCGCAAGTCGCTCCCCGTGAACGGGCAGAGAACCAAGACCAACGCACGCACCCGCAAGGGCCCGAAGCGGGCGGCTGTAAAGAAGAAGGGCGCCACCCGCAAGTAATTCCAGCCGGCGGTTTCGAGACCCGCGACGCCGGAGTGAACGCGCGCGCAAGCCGGCGAGACATTTCGATATCATAAAGGATCTGCATTCATGGCGAAAAGAGTCCGCACCAAGAAAAAAGAGAAGAAGAACATTCCCAGCGGAGTCGTTCACATTCAATCCACGTTCAACAACACCATCGTGACCGTCACCGACCCCGGTGGCAACGTGGTCTCCTGGTCCAGCGCCGGGGTTCAGGGATTCAAGGGATCGCGCAAGAGCACGCCTTTCGCGGCGCAGATGGCCGCCGAGGACGCGGCCAAAAAGGCCATGGAGCACGGCATGCGCAACGTGGAGGTGTTCGTCAAGGGACCCGGCCCAGGGCGGGAATCGGCCCTGCGCTCGCTTCAGGCCGCCGGGTTCAAGATCCAGGTCATCCGGGATGTCACCCCCATCCCCCACAACGGGTGCCGGCCACCCAAACGCAGACGCGTATAAAGACCCATATTGGCCACGCGCCGCCCCCTCCTCCGACACCTGCGGGGGGCGGGCCGTCGATAGGTCCACAAGGAGGAAACCTTGGCAAGATACACCGATTCGGTCTGCCGGCTCTGCCGCAGAGAAAACCTGAAGCTGTTCCTCAAGGGGGATCGCTGTTACTCCGACAAGTGCGCTTTCGACCGCCGCGGCTACCCGCCCGGCGATCACGGCCAGCGCCGGGGCAGGAAGGTCTCGGATTACGGGATCCAGCTTCGGGAAAAGCAGAAGGTCAAGCGGATGTACGGCCTGTCCGAAAAGCAGTTCCGGATTTTTTTCGGCCGGGCCAACCAGATGAAGGGGATCACCGGCACCAATCTGCTCGCCCTGCTGGAGCGGCGCCTGGACAATGTCGTCTATCGGCTGGGATTCGCCAACTCCCGCACCCAGGGGCGCCATTTCGTCCTTCACCAGCATTTTCTCGTCAACGGCCGGAAGGTCAACATCCCTTCCTACCGGGTCAAAGTCGGAGACGAAATCACGCTGTGCGAAAAAAGCCGCCAGATCCAGTCCATCGGCGACGCCATGGGGGCTGTGGTGCGCCGGGGCATTCCCCAGTGGCTCGACCTGGACAAGGAACACTTCAAGGGTACCGTCAGGGCCAACCCCGTGCGCGAGGACATCACCATGCCGATCCAGGAGCAGCTGATCGTGGAGCTCTATACCAAATAAGGAGGCCTCGGCCCCGTTGCGGCCCATGGCGCCAGGGCGCGACGGCAAAGTCCGGCATCCAGCCGGCGTTGCGGCTGCCGGGAACCTATTGCACTGGAGATGAAAGATGTCATCCAATGACCTTAAATACAAGAACTGGCGTGAAATGATCATGCCCGAGAGCGTCGAAATCGCCAGCAAGCCCTCCTACGGCAAATTTGTCTGCGAGCCCCTCGAGCGGGGCTACGGCATCACCATCGGCAACGCCCTGCGGCGCACGATCCTCTCCTCCCTTCACGGCGCTGCCGTCACCGCAGTCAAGTTCGACGACGTGATGCATGAATTCAGTACGATTCCCGGCGTCCTGGAGGACGTTTCCGAGATCATCCTCAATCTCAAGGAGGTGCGCTTCAAGGTCGACGATCCCGAACCGAAAACCGTTCGAATCGACAAAAAGGGCGGCGAGGTCACCGCCGGGGACATCCGGGGCGGGGACTGATCCCTGAGGGTGCTCAACCCGGAACTCCACATCGCCACCCTTTCCGAACAGGCGCAGCTCAGGGTGTCCCTCGCGGTCAAGACCGGCAAGGGGTATTCCCTGGCCGAAAACAACAAGGACGAGGAAGACCCGCCCCTGGGCACGATCCCCATCGACGCGGTTTTTTCTCCCATCAAGCGGGTGGTCTACACCGTTGGCAACGCCCGCGTCGGCCAGCGCACCGATTACGACAAGCTGACCCTGGAGGTGTGGACGGACGGGAGCATCACCCCCGAAGACGCGGTGGCCAACGCCGCCAAGATACTGAAGGAACAGCTGCGGGTTTTCATCAATTTCGACGAGGGCCAGGAGCCGGACGCGGGCGAGGGAGGTGAGGGTGCCAAGCCGATCTTCAACGAGAACCTCTACCGCAGCGTGGAGGAGCTCGAGCTTTCGGTTCGCAGCGCCAACTGCCTCAAGAATGCCGATATCCACAAGATCTACCAGCTCGTCAGCAAGACCGAAGCCGAAATGCTCAAGACCAAGAACTTCGGGCGCAAGTCGCTGAACGAAATCAAGGAAGTCTTGATCGAAATGGACCTTTCCCTTGGAATGAAGCTGGACGGATTCAAACCGCCCGAAGAGGACGTGGAGGAAGGGGAGTAGAAGATCCATGAGACATCAGAAAGCCGGCCTGAAGCTGGGCCGCAGCAGCAGCCATCGGGATGCCATGTTTCGCAACATGGTGACGTCGCTTTTCAAATACGAAAGAATCCAGACCACCGATGCCAAGGCCAAGGAACTGCGCCGGTGGGCCGACCGTGTGATCACCCTGGCCAAGAGCGGCGACCTGCACTCCCGGAGGCTGGCCCTTGCCATCGTCCGCGAAAGAGATGTGGTCCAAAAGCTGTTCGAGACCGCCGGGGAGCGCTTCGGCGCGATCAGCGGCGGCTACACGCGCCTGGTCAAGATCGGGCGGCGCCCGGGGGATGCCGCCCCCATGACGCTCATCGAACTGGTCGGGCCGGATTCGGCGCCCAAGAAAAAGAAGAAAAAGGGCAAGGCACCGAAGGCATCGGGCCCGGCGGTAGCACCTGCGCCCGCTCCGGCAACTGAGCCCGAGGCACCGGGGGCGGAGACCACCCAGGCCGAGGCCCGGGGCTCCGACATGGAGGCCCAGGCCACCCCCGCAACCGAGCCCGGGGCCGGCCCGGAGGGCGAGGAAAAGAAAAAGACGGAATAAGCCGAAGCCGTCGCCTGGGGCTGAAGGGGGGCGCTCGCGGACGCAGCGCCGGAAGCGATGTCACCGCGCCCGCCTTCAGCCTTTGGTATCGCCCCATCCGATTCGCGCGCGCCCCGCGAAAACAGCCTGCAGCGCGCCCACCCCCAAGACCCCGGGCCCCCCGCGCCTGCGCGCCCCCGGTGCTCCCGCAACGCCCGCCCCCCAAACTCTTTTTGACATTTACTTTTCGAACCCGTATACTTCCGCGCCATCGGTAATCATCCCCAGGGAGGATCGGCGGCCTTGGCCGACAGGAAGCTCGTGGATCTTTCGGAGGCGATCGAGCGGTTCGTGCCCGACGGCAGCGCCGTGGCCATGGGCACCGGCCTGGAGTCCCTCATCCCCTTTGCCGCCGGACGCGAGCTGATCCGCCGGCAGCGCAGCGGCCTCACCCTGATCGGGCCCATCTCCGACATTCTTTTCGACCAGCTGATCGGCGCCGGCTGCGTCAAGGCGGTCCGGGCGGCCTGGGTCGGCAACGTCATCACCGGCTCGGGCTACAACTTCCGCCGGGCGGTCGAATCCGGCGCAATCGAGGTGGAGGACCACTCCAACCTCACCCTGGCGGCAGGCCTGCGGGCCGCCGCCATGGGGGTTCCCTTCATGCCGGTGCGCACCGCGCTGGGCAGCGGTCTCTTCGACACCAATCCTTCCCTCAGGCGCATCGCCTGCCCCTTCAGCGGCCAGACCCTGGCCGCCGTGGCGGCGATCCGGCCCGACGTCGCCATCGTCCATGTCCAGTGCGCCGACGTTTTCGGGAACGCTCACGCCTGGGGCAACCTGGGGGTCAGCCGCGAAGCCTGCCTGGCGGCGCGGCGGGTGATTCTGACGGCCGAGGAAATCGTCTCGCCGGACCGCACCGGCCGGGACCCCAACCGCATATTGACCCCCGGATTCAGGGTGGACGCCGTGGTGCGGGCGCCCTGGGGAGCCCACCCGTCTCCGGTTCCGGGCTATTACAACCGCGATCACCGGGCCTTCCTCGACTACCAGAGGGCCAGCCGGACCGAGGAAGGCTTTGCGCAGTGGCGCGCCCGCTGGGTGCCGGAGGTCGAGGAGCCCGGCGACTACCCGGATCTCCTCGGAAAGGAGCGGCGCAAGGCCCTCGAGCTGACCCGCCACGCCTACTCCGAGTCCCTGGACTATGGATATTAGCGGATGAGCGACAAGGCGGGCCAATCCTATACGCGCGCCGAACTGATGGTGGCCGCCGCGGCGCGGGAAATCGCCGACAGGGAAGTGGTTTTCGTCGGCATGCGCCTGCCCCTGCTCGGATTCCTGGTGGCCAAGGGGCTGCACGCCCCGAACGCGGTGGGGATCTACGAACTGGGCATCGTGCGCGACAGCCCGGCCCCGGCGCCGATTCTGACCATGGGCGACCTGCCCAACCTCTACCGCGCCCAGTGGCTGGCCGACACCGGGGACGTCATGGGGCTCCTGCAGCAGGGGGCGGTGGACGTGAGCTTCATCGGCGGGGCCCAGGTGGACCGCTTCGGAAACCTGAACACCAGCTACATCGGGTCGACCGCGCGCCCGGACACGCGCCTGCCGGGCAGCGGAGGCGCCTGCGACCTGGCCTCTCTGGCGCGGCGGCACATCATCGTCATGTCCCACGAGAAACGGCGCTTCGTCCCCCGGGTCGATTACATCACTTCCCCCGGTTACGGGGACGGGCCCGGCTGGCGGGAGCGGGTCGGCCTGCCGCGGGGCGGCCCATCGGCGGTTATCACCACCCGGGGGATCTTTCGCTTCCATCCCGAGACCCGGGAGATGACGCTGACCGCGGTTCACCCCGGCGTCAGCGCCGAGGAGGTGGTCGCCCACACGGGGTGGCCCCTGGGGATGGCCGAGCACCTGAACCGGACCCCCGAGCCGACCGGGGAGGAACTGGCCATGATACGGCGTTAAGATCGGAAGAGCGTCGTCATCCGGCACCCCTTCTGAAAGTTGACCGCCTCGGCGCGCTCAGGCGCGTGCAGGCCGGCGTCGTTCAGGTCTCCCTGCGGTCACGCCTCTTTTCGCTTCAGCCGGTGACGCGGATATTGCCCGAGTAGCGCCGGACCACATCGGACTCGACACAATTCTCGGAAAGGTCGCCTTCCGGCGCGATCTTGTCGGGGTCAGGGCCGGTTTCGCAGTAAAAATCGGTTCCGTCCTCGCCCTTCACATGATTGAATCCGGTTTCGGGATGGGTTTCCATGGGATCCTCCTTTGAAGTGTCGGGTTGAATGTGTCGGGAAACCTTCGGATGCAACTGCGGTTTCTTCTGGACTTCAAGATAGGATCCCGGCCCCGGCATATCAACGAGAGCTTTAGGTGGGGTTTTTAAGGGGGGAAAACCCTTATTTCAGAAAACCCTCCTTCAGCGCCGCCGCGATCATGCCGACGGCATATTCGCCCAGGATGAAGGCCATCTGCCGGGAAAAGCGGTCCGACGCCGCGGTCTCGACCCCTGCGGGCTGTTCGCGGGGGGAGGGCGGGCCGTCGGGGGCCGCGGCTTTTTCCGGGAGCCGGCGCGTCATGCTTTCGACAGCAGGAAGGCCCGCAGATTGGCGCGCCGGTTCTTCAGGCCGAACTTGTCGCGCAGGTTCTTGCGGTGGAAGTGCACCGTGGTCTGGGACACGTTGAGGACGTCGGCGATCTCCTTGGAACTCTTGCCGTCCTTGACCAGGGTGGCCACGTGGATCTCCTGGGGGGTCAGGAGGATGTTGAGGGCCGCCATCCGCTGCAGGAATGGCGAAATGATGTCGTTCAGGTGGGTGTCGATGATCTCCACCAGGGTCTTTTCCTGGGGTTTGAGCCGCGCGCGCTTAAGCTTGTCCACATAGGGGAAGACCAGGTCCTTCACATTGGTCAGGACTTTCCTCTCGAGTTCGAGCCGGTCCGCCTCGCGCTGCTTGAGAAGCACCTTGAGGGCGATGTTGGCTTCCTCCAGGCTCTGTTTCTGTTCGGTGAGGGCCTCTTCGCTTTTCTTCAGAGCTTCCTCGGCGAGCTTCAGGTCGGTGATGTCCTCGTGGCTGACGATCACCCGCACCGGGCCGTCGTAGGACATGCGGATGGCCCGCATGTAGAACCAGTGGGGGCCGTCGGGTGCGTGGCACGGGTAGTCGTGCATCAGTTCTTCGACCTCCCCGGCGATGACGGCGCGGATCCCCCTGGCCACTTGCCGCGCGTCGGCCGCGTCCTGGCCGCCGGCGGCGTCGCAGACGCCCAGGTAGTTGACGCCGACGCCGTCGAAGTCCTCCCCCATCCCGGCCCGGCTGCCGTAACGCTTCCAGGCGCGGTTGGTTTCCAGGATCACCCCGTTTTCATCCAGGACGGCGATGTGCGCCGACAGGGAATCCAGGACGGTGCGGGCAAACGATTCGGAAAACAGAACGGCGCGACCGGCTTCCGGACACCCGCTTGCCCCGGGCGCCCCGGCACTCCCGCTGCCTGCCTCAGGGAGGCTTGAATGTTTTTCGGCCATGGCGGCACTCCGCGACGTCGGCATCTTCACGCTTGTGCGATGTAGCACAGGGCAACGGCTTTTGCAATTGTGCCGCCCTACAGCCGGCCCTTGTTTCTGAGGGCGTGCACGGCGAGAAAGGTATTCCACTCCTTTTGACAGCGGCTCCAGCTGCCGTCGGGGTTTTGGGTCGCCCGCAGCCTGCGGAAGGCCTTTTCCAGCGGCTCCTGCGCGGATGGCCAGCTCGTGTGGGCCAGGGCATTGGCCGTCTGGTGGAAGGGCAGCGATCGGCCCCAGTCCCCTTCGGCGGTCTGAAGCGCCCGCAGGATGTCTCCGGCGGGAAGCACCTGTTCGTGGTCCCGGTAAACCGGGTGAACCACCAGCGCTCTCAGCAGGTTGCCGGCGTGAGCGGGGGCGCCGGTAATAAGCTCGGCCCGCCACCGGCGGGCGAGGAGCGCATCATACAAGCGGCAGATCCCGGCGGTCCGGGCGCGCCCGAACACGCAGGCCAGAAACAGCGCCGCCGCCGGTCGCAGCCGTTCCGTCCGGTCTTCTGAGAAGGGCAGCCCGTCGATGGGGACGGCGGGCGCTGGGGGGTCGAGGCCGGGCGGCACATCGGCCAGCCGGTCGTGCAGGGGTTTCAGGAGCCAGTCCAACGCCCGGTCGATCCGGTCGTCGGCCTCCCGAACCGTCAGGTGCAGGGCGAAAAGGCGCGCCACGGTAACGGTGACGGAGCCGTTCCAGGAACCGTCTTCGGCCTGGCCGGCGACTATCCTGTCGACGGCGTCATCGACGTCGGCCTTCCAGCCCCGGGATCCCGATTGGCCCATCCAGTTCTGCCGGGCATAAAGGCCGGCCGGCGTCTTGCTTCCCTCGAAAACCTGATAGGGGTCGTATCGCAGCACTGACTGTCTCTTGAAAACCCCTCCCTTGTCGAAATCGAAATCGGGGTCGGGGTCAGGGTCGAAAATGATTGGGATCATGGCGCGGCAGCTGCCTGCCGACCGCCGACCTGCCGCATCAGCCTCAGCACCGCCAGTTCCTTGGCCTTGGCCTCCACGTCCACGGTGAGGTCGAGCCCCAGCCATTCGGCCGGAAAATCGGATGGGTCGACGAAGTCGTGGTGGGGACGGTTGTCCCCGCGGCCCCAGGGCACCAGGGGGCTGGAGAGGTGGAAGAGCGGCTCCCGGGGCCAGGTTTCCAGCACCTCGGCGGTGGTCTGCGCCACCGTGCCGCCGTCGGGCAGGCAGCGGTGGTGGTGAACGTCGTAGACCAGGGGCACCCCCGCCTCCCGGCACACGGGCAGCAGGTCTTGGGGCGTGTAGACCCGGTCGTCGTTTTCCAGGGTCAGGCGGGCGCGGACATTTTCCGGCAGGCTGCGGATCGCCGCCGCCAGCCGGCGCAGCGCCTCGGGCTTGTCGCCGTAGGCCCCGCCGCCGTGCAGGTTGATCACGTCGGCGTTGACCCGCTCGGCCGCCCCGGCCTGGTAGACCAGTTCGGAGATGGACTGCCGCACGACCGACGGCCGCGGCGACGACAGGACGACGAACTGGTCGGGGTGAAAGGAGGTGCGCAGGCCGTGGCGGCGGCTGTAATCTCCGCAGGCGTCGTAGAGCTCCTCCAGCTGGCGGTAACCGGGCAGATCCCTCAGCTCGTAGCCCACCTCGGGGTGGGTCTTGAGGGGCCATATCTGGCTGTTGATCCGGAAGGCTCCGATGCCGTTGGCGCGGCAGTAGCCCAGGGCCTCCAGGAGCGCCTCGCCGTTTTGGCGGATGAGGGCGGCAAGGCGGCCGAGCTGCTCCGGGCGGCCCAGGGTGGAAAGGAAACGGGCCGTGGTGCGCCGGAAGCGGATGGGCGCCTGGCGGAATATGCAGCAGAGCCCGAAGCGCAGCATCACACGTGGTTCCGCAGCTTCAGGTCCAGGGGGTGCGGCTGCAGGTAGACCTGGTTCGCCAGGTACGGCTGGCGGTACTTGCGCACGTAGTGGTTGATCAGGGTCACCGGCACGATCAGGGGCAGGGTCTCTTTTCTGAATTCCTCGAAAAGCTCCAGCAGCTCCATTTTTTCGTCCGCGCTGAGGTCGTTTTTGAAATACCCCATGAGGTGCTGCAGCACGTTGAGGTGCTTCTTGACCGTCGCCCGCAGCCGCAGGGCTTCCAGCATCAGGCGCTCGTACTCCCGGTAGAGCGCCCCGGCGCCCAGCCGCTTGCCTTCGGCCACCAGCTTGCCCATCTCCCGGTAGTGCTTCTGGCTGTGGGAGAGAAGCAGCAGCTTGTGCCGGGTGTGGAAGTCGACCAGCGCCCCCATGGAACGCCCGCCGGCGGTGGCGTCCCGCCAGCGCTTGAGGGTGAACACCTGCTCCAGGAAATTTTCCCTCAGGCCCAGGTCGTTCAGGCGCCCCTCCTCCTCGGTCGGGACCAGGGGGAAGCGCTCCATGAAGGCCCGGGCGAAGATCCCGCTTCCACGGTGGGAAGGCATGCCCTCTTCGGTGTAGACCTTGACCCGGGCCATGCCGCTGCTGGGGGAGTCCTTCTTGAACACGAACCCGCAGAGGTTTTCCTTCTCCAGGGCGTCGAGACGCGCGGCGGCCCAGGTTTTCATCCGTTCGGTCTGGTCGATACCGCTGCGCGTCGTCACCAGGCGCGGGTTCTCCGGGTCCCCCACCAGGCGCAGGGTCTCCCTGGGAATCCCCAGCCCGCACTCCACCTCCGGGCACACGGGCACGTAGGTGACGTAGCGGCCGAGCACGTCGGTCAGGTAGCGGTCGTGCTTGTGCCCGCCGTCGTAGCGCACCTTCTCCCCCAGCAGGCAGGCGCTGACGCCGATCTTGATGCCGTTTTGCATGTCACTTGGCTCCCTTCGAATCGATGCGATGGGCGTCAGGCGCCTTCCCCGTCCCCCACCAGGGGGCGGATGCGGTCGATCCTGAAAATCACCAGGAACCGCTTGCCCCCGTCGGCCGAAATCCTTTGCCGCCGGCTCAGGGCCGCGATGCGCTGCGGGTCGTCGTCCTCGCGCAGCCGGGTCAGGTGCAGCCGCTTGCCGCGGTATCCCGGGCCTTCCTCGATGAAGAGGTAGACCGCGTGGGGGTTGGACTGCAGGTTGGCGTGGGTCAGCCGGTCGCGCATGATGGCGGCCAGGGTGCCGTCCTCCATCACGTGGGGCCGGCCGTAGATCGCGGCGTCGACCAGGCCGTCGCTGCCGGCGGTCGCCATGACGCCGGTGCCCCTGGTGTTTTCGAAGTACTCTTTCAGGTCCATGTCCGGTCCCTCCTTTTATCAAAACCTGGCTCCACCATGTCCTCTCATGAAACCCGGCCCGCCCCCGCTGTCGGGGTCCGCCGCACTCGTTGTCGTTGTCGTAATCGTAATCGGCCCCCCCGCAGGTCGGATTCCAACCCGACAGGATGCGCCCCATTCCCATCGCCACATTCGATGTCGGGCTGAAGCCCGACCCACGTTCGCGTTGTCGCCACCGCAGCGCGGTCTGAAGGGGTGATCCCCCTTCATCCCACGGTCACGATCCCCAGGTAGCCGTCCAGGGTCAGGCGGTCTCCGGTGCGGATGAGGTCGGTGGCGCCAGGCACCCCGGTGACGCAGGGGATGCCGTATTCGCGGGCGATGATGGCGCCGTGGATCAGCATCCCGCCCCGGCGCTCGACGATGCCTGCCGCCAGGGGCACCACGAAGGTCATGTTGGGGTCGACGGCGTCGCAGACCAGGGCCTCGCCGGCCCTGAAATTCAGCAGGTCGTCCGGGCGGCGCACCACCCGCGCCGGTGCGCGGGCGATCCCCGGACCGGCCGGCTGCCCCACGAGCTGGCGCGGCTTCGCGGTATAGCGCGGCGCCTCCGGGTCCGGGGGCGGGGGATCCGCCGGGGGCCCGCCGGTCGCCGCGGCGGTCGGCCGGGAGTCCCCCCGGAGATCGGAAGAGCGTCGTCAAGGTTCCGGGTTCAAGGTTCCGGGTTCAAGGTTCCGGGTTCAAGGTTCAAGGTTCAAGGTTCCGGTTTCCCCGTTCTTTATCGTTGTCGTTGTCGTCGTCGTAATCGGCTGTTCCGTCCCGGCCGCTCGGCGCCGGTGTCGGGCTGAAGCACGGGAGTTCAGGGTTCCGGGTTCGGGGGTTCCCCGTTCTTTATCGTTGTCGTTGTCGTAATCGTCGTCGTAATCGGCTTTTCCATCCCGCCCGCTCGGCGTCGGTGTCGGGCTGAAGCCCGACCTACACCATCGCCCCATGCTCCCCGCTCCATGCTCCCCGCTCAGGCGTCTACCCCTTCGGCCGCACCAGCTTCCCGACGTCGAAATCCTTGAACGCGATGAGCCCCGTCGGCCGGAAGATCATGACCAGGATCAGCAGCAGGGGGATGATGATCCACTTGAAAAGCTCCAGGGGCCGCAGGGCCTCGCTGAGCAGGTTCAGGCTGACCGCGCCGACGATGGAGCCGTAGACCGAGTTCAGGCCGCCGAAATACATCATGGCCAGGATTTCGGCCAGGCGCTGGACGCCGAAGGTGGCCGGGTTGATGAAGCGGATGATGTGGGCGAACAGGCCTCCGCCGACACCGGCCCAGAAAGCCGCGAACATGAAGGCCACCATCTTGGTCCGCCGGGTGTTGACCGTCATGGCTTCGGCGGCCACCTCGTCGTCGCGGATGGCGTTGAGGGCCAGCCCCAGGGTGGAGCGCACGAAGTTGTTGATGATCCAGACGCACACGACCGTCCATGCGAAGACGGTCGGCAGGCCGGCCCAGTCCGGCTGGCTGCTGATGCCCCTCGGCCCGCCGACCACCTCCAGGTTTTCGATGAGGCTCTTGACGATGAACAGGAAGGCCAGGGAGATGATCGCCAGGTAGTCGCCCCGGGTGCGGAAGGAGGGGACGGCGATCACCAGCGCGGCCAGGGAGGCCACGAGGCCGCCGAGGACCAGGCCGAAGGGGAACAGCCACGGCCCTAGCGCCGGCGGCAGCAGGGCGGCGCCCATGAGCCGGTCGTTGACGAAGAGCCCCACGGTGAACACGGAGCTGACATAGGCGCCCAGGGCCATGAAGCCGGGGTGGGAACACGAAAATTCCCCCATGTAGCCGTTGATGACGTTGAGGCTCAGGGTCAGCATGACGGCGACCAGCGTCAGCTTGAGGGTCAGCATGCGGTAGGCGCTCAGGTCGGTCCATATGTGCATGGCGGCGTAGAGCAGCGCGAGATGGATCAGGACGGGCGCCCACAGGGGCAGCCGGCACAGCCAGGCGGCGACCCGGTTGAGGGGCCGGGCGCTCAGGCGCGCGAACAGGGCGATGGGCAGCACGTAGATCAGGACCACGAAGGCCATCGCGCCGGGGATCAGCAGCGGCTTCTTGAGCATGATGAGAAACCCGAAAAGGACCGGGATTTTCGGCAGGCCGAGAATGTCCGCCAGGGGGTCTCCCAGCGCCTGTTCGAGGGTGACGGCGATCAGCACGCCCAGGAGCCAGCCCAGCAGGGGCACCGGTGAGACCCATGCCCGCCATGTGCGCCGCAGATACCCGGCCTGCCCCGGCCCGCTCATGCCACTTGTGTCTTGCATCGATGACCGTCCTTGTCGTGTTGGGTCATGGGTGACGGCCTGGGTCCGTTTCCCCCCGCGGCCGCCCCCGGTCACAGCCTCAGCTTGGCGCTGTAGGGTTCCCCGAAGAAGCCGTGGGGCCTGAAGACGAGGATGACGAGAATGATGCTGTAGGCGATCAGGTCCCGCAGGGTGGAGGGGAAGACCATGGCCACGAAAATCTCGATGAAGCCCAGCAGGAAGCCGGCCAGCGTGGCGCCCATGATGGAGCCGCGCCCGCCGAGGATGGCGGCGACAAAGGCTTTCCAGCCGAACAGGATCCCCATGTAGGGGTCGAGGACCGGGTAGGCGATGCCGAAGAAGATACCGGCCACCGCCGCCAGCCCGGACCCGATGGCGAAGGTCAGGCGGGCGATGGTGTTGATGGGGACTCCCATCAGGGGGATGACCACGTAGTCGAAGGCCATGGCCCGCATGGCCATGCCCCACTTGGTGCGCTTGATGAACTGGTGGAGCGCGAGCATCAGCGAGACCGACACCAGCACGATGAGGATTTTCTTGTTGGTCACGAAGACGCCGCCCAGGTCGTAGGTGGTGGAGGCGATCAGGGGCGGGAAGCTGATGCGCTGGGCCCCCAGCAGGGCCAGGTTGCCGGTTTCCAGGATGATGCCGATCATCAGGCCGGTGATGGCGGCCGAGGCCCTGGGCGCGTCTCTCAGGGGCCGGTACCCGATGCGCTCCACCAGCATGCCCACCAGCGAGGTCAGAAACATGGCGATGAGGATCGTCAGGACCAGGATCAGCCAGTCGGGCAGGACGATGGCGCCCATGGAGGTGAGCGCCACCAGGCCGGTTGCCACGCCGAAGCCGATGTAGGCGCCCACCATGAAGATGTCGCCGTGGGCGAAATTGAACAGCATGAGGATGCTGTAGACCATGGAGTAGCCCAGGGCGATGAGGGCGTAGAAACTCCCCCACTGGAGGGCGTTGACCAGGTTCTGGAAGAAAAACGTCATCGCGCGGTTCCTATTCCAAAAGGGCGGGCCAGGGCGCTTTCGCCCCGGCCCGCCCTCTGTCGGCAGATGCGTGGGTTCAGACCGGATCACGCCCCGCCCTTCGGGTCAGGCCGCGGAAGGCGGGGGCGGGCTCGCTGCCCGGCGGAAACTCAGGGGCAGGCGGACTGGTGGAACTGGAATTCACCCTTTTCGTTGATCTTGACGATGACCGCGCACTTGACGGGGTCGCCTTCCTCGGTGAAGGTCATCTTGCCCGTGATGCCCTCGAATTCCTTGATCTGGGCCATGGCGTCGCGGACGCACTGGCGGTCCTTCTCGATGTCGCCCGTGAGGGCGCCGCAGTTCTGGATCGCCGTCTTGACGATGTTGAAGGCATCCCAGGTCAGGGCGCCGACGTCATCGGGCACGTAGCCGTAGGCCTTGTTGTAGCGGTCGATGAACTCCTTGGTGGCGCCGGTGGCGCCGGCGGCGGCGTAGTGGGTGCTGAAGAACAGGCCGTGGCAGGCCTCACCGCAGAGCTTCACGGTTTCGGCCGACCCCCACGAATCGCTGCCGACGATGGGCTTTTTGAAGCCGAGTTCCTTGGCCTGCTGCACGATGAGCGGCACTTCGTTGTAGTACTGGGGGGTGAAGAGGACATCGGCGCCCGACTTGACGATGTTGGTCAGCTGGGAGCTGAAATCGGTGTCCTTGGTGGTGAAGCTCTCGAAGGCGACAATGGAGCCCGGGCCGTGCAGTTTCTCCCAGGCCTTCTTGAATTCCTCGGCCAGCCCCTTGGGGTAGTCGCTGGCCACGTCGTACAGGACGGCCGCCTTCTTGGCGCCGAATTCAGCGGTGACGAAGTTGGCCACCACCGGGCCCTGGAACGGGTCCAGGAAGCACCCGCGGAAGACGAAGGGCCGGTTCAGGGTGGTGTCGGGATTGGTGGACCACGGGCTGATCATGGGGGTCTTGTAGTTGTTGGCCACCGCGCCGGCGGGAATGGCCTGGCTGGAGGCCTGGGGGCCGACGATGACCAGGACCTCGTCCTCGGTGATCATCTTGGTGTTGGCCTTGACCGCCGACTCGGCCTTGGACTCGTTGTCCTCGATGACCAGCTCGACGGCGTATTTCGTGCCGCCCACCTCGAGTCCGCCCGCGGCCTTGATGTCGCCGAGCCACATTTCCGCCGCGTACTTGGTGCCCTCGCCGACTTTGGGGATGTCGCCCGTGATCGGGGCGTTGACCCCCACCTTGATGACCTTGTCCTTGCTCCAGGCGCAGGGAGAGAAAATCAACCCGACGGCGACCAGAGCGACGACAAACAGCGTTCCCTTTCTCATGTGCTCCTCCTTTTTTTTCGGTCTTCTTGGGGGTTTGGACTGAGGCGACTGGCGGCTGCCGATCGAAGCCTGTCCGTTAACACAGAAGGTCCCACTTTTCAACGCATAATTGACCCGGCCGCGAAACGGCCGGCTTCGGCCCGGGGAGCGCGGGGAAAGGCTGCGGCCTATCCCGCGCCTATTTGCGATTGCGGATGAGCTCGGCCGCCGTCTCCCTGAGAATGGCCCACAGGTTGCTCCCCCGCTCGCGGGCGATGCGGTGGGCGTCCTCGACCAGGGTTCTGGCCTGCCGCTCCAGGGCCTCCTGGCCGGGAAGGGGGACATGGTGCTTTTCGTGCTGCCACTGGAGAAGCTTCAAGGCCCCCGATCTGCCGGTGAAGATGATCTTGTGGTGTCGGGTCTTTTTTGCGTTCATCCCTCTCAGGCCCTTCAGGTGTCCCACCGGCAGCGACCGTCGGCTTGCTGTCGGTATTGCCTGCCGTTGTCTCTCTCTTTGTCGTTGTCGTTGTCGTAATCGTAATCGTAATCGAACTCCCCGCCGCCATGTTCCCTCAGCGCGCCTCCCCCCTCACGATCCAGACCGGGTTTTCCGCCGCCAGTCGCTGGCCGTAGGGCATGGCCGCGCCCCGGCTGACCTGAACCTGGACCAGTTCGACGGCCAGGCCGCCTCGCTCCAAGAGCGCCAGGGCCGTCTGCATGCTCTGGAGCAGCACGGTGTTGACCACCACGATCCCCCGCGGGCGGAGCCGCGCCAGACTGAGGTTCAGGATGCTTTCCAGCTCCCGGCCGCCGCCGCCGATGAACACCCGGTCGGGGTCGGGCAAGGCGTCGAGGCCCTGGGGCAGGACCGCTGCGACGACCTCCAGGTTGGCGGCACCGAAACGGCCGCGGTTGGCTTCGATCTGCCTCCTGCGGGAAGGGTCCTTCTCCGCGGCGAAGATCCTGCCCCGGGTGACGAAAAGCGACGCCTCGACGGCGACGGACCCGCTGCCGGCCCCCAAATCCCAGAGCACGTGATCGGCGCCCAGTTTCAGCTTGGCCAGGGTCACGGCACGGATCTCCGCCTTGGTGATGAGCCCCTGCTCGTGATCGAAAGCCGCCTCCGGCATTCCCAGGTGCAGCGCCGGAACGCCGGCGCCCATCTGGCCGGGCCGCTTGACGACGACGATGTTGGGGTCGGCGAAGCGCATGGCGGAAGCCTGCTCCGGCGCCAGCCAGCGGACCGACTCCTCCGGGGTCCCGAGCCTTTCGAGAACGCAGACGCTGGCCGCCGCCAGTCCGTGGCGGCACAGGCGGTCCGCCACCCAGGCCGGGTTTCTCCCCGGGTCGGTGTAAACGGCCACGGCCGGGTGCCGCCGGACGGCGGCCGCCAGGGCCTGCTCACCCTCCCGTCCGTGGAGGCTGATCACCGGCACGCCCTGCCAGGCCTCCTTCAGGCGCGCAAATGCGGCCGCCGGGGCCGAGACGTTGGGATGGATGACGACGTTTTCAGGCCCCAGGGCCCTGGCCAGGTAAGACCCGATCCCGAAAAAAAGCGGGTCGCCCGAGGCGAGCACCACCACGGCGCGCTCCGCCATGGCCCCGCGGATATAGTCGGCCAGTTCCCCCAGGTTGCGGTCGATCACTTTCCGCTCGGCCGGCAGGTCGGCGAAATGGGCCAGGTGCCGTCGGCCGCCCGCCAGGATGTCGGCCCCGCGGATGAGCGCCAGGTGTACCGCGGTCAGGTCCGCGGGCGACATTCCCATGCCGATGATGTGGACCGGTGTCATCGTTCCAAAATCGTTGTCGTAATCGCAGTCGCAGGAATCATCCCAATCAGCCGTCCGCGCGAAGCTCCCGGGTATGGTGGTCGCTGTCGAAAACGACCCCGCCCTCGTAGTCGAAGACGATCGCCCGGACGGCCAGCGCGCCGCCGCCGAAGCCCCGGGCAGCGGCGGCCATGCGTCGGCCGACCGCGGCGATGACCTCGCGGTGGCCGTCGCGGAGCCGCTCGAAGGCCTGGCGCGCCGTGTTGGCCTCCCGCACCTCGGCGGCCAGGGCCGGGTCGGCAGCCGCTTCCAGGGCCCACTGCGCCAGGCGGTTCAGGGCCAGGGAAGACGTGGCGGCATGGGTGTGGGGGAGCCCCTGGGCCATCTTGACCGCCTTTCCGAAAAACACCGCCAGGGTGACGCGGCCGAAGGCGAGTTCCGCCGCCAGATCGAGGGACACCCGGAAATAATCCCCGATCTGCACGAAAGCCTCTTCGGGCAGGTTGCCCAGGAGCGCCTGGGCATGGCGTTCGCTGCGCCGCCCGGTGGTCAGCACGGCCTGGTCGAGCCCTGCCGCCCGGGCCACGGAGAGGGCCGAGCGGATCGTGGCCACATACGCCTCGTGGGACATGGGCCGGACGATTCCCGTGGTGCCCAGGATCGAGATCCCGCCGAGGATCCCGAGGCGCGGGTTGAGGGTCCGGAGGGCGAGGCGTTCCCCCTCGGGCACGAAAATCTCCACGCTCACCGGGACAGAGGTCCCCGCCTGCCTGCGGACCTCTTCGATCGCCTCGGCGATCATGCGCCGCGGCCCGGGGTTGATCGCCGGCTCGCCGGGCGGCACTTCCAGCCCCGGCTTGGTGACCCGGCCGACGCCCAGGCCGCCGGAGATGCGCAGGCCGCCCGGGTCCAGGAGCCTTTCCAGGCTCACCCGGGCGCCGATCTCGGCCCCGTGGGTGACGTCCGGGTCGTCGCCGGCATCCTTGACCACCCGGCACTCGGCGCTGTCTTCGGTACCCGGCCGGCAGGCGGCCAGGGGGATGTCGATGGAGTCTCCAGTCAGCAGGGTCACCCGCACGTTCTCCGGCGCCCGCCCGGTCAGGAGCAGCGAAAGGGCGCCCTTGGCGGCGGCCGCCGCCGCGGTCCCGGTGGTGAACCCCGAACGCAGGGGCTGACTTTTTTTGGGCGCCATGTCGTTCCCGATCAGAAAAAAGCGTAGTAGAGGGCCCCCACGGCGACGATGCTCGCCACCCGGAACCCCTGGCCCATCAGCAGCAGCTGGGCGCCCATCTTCGGGGCGAAGATGCCCATGTAACGCGGCAGCTGGTGGCGCAGGGCGCGGATCGGGAAGGCGACGACATTGCCGATCAGAAGCGCCGTGACCGTCTGCTTGACGGTGAGCACCCCGGCATCCATCAGGGCCCCGGCGGCGGCGAAGCCCGAGGTGAATTCCGCCGCGAAACTGAGGGCCACCACGGACAGGGCCTCCACCGGTATGAAGGTCGCGCTGACGGTGCGGGTCGTCCATTCCCGCAGGGCGTCGAAGGCGCCTATGGCGTTGACCATGAAGACGACGACGTAGATCGGCACCACGAACACCGGCGCTGAGGCGGACGGTTCGGCCCCCGCGCTCAGCCAGAAGGCGCCGGCGATGGCGACCGCAAAACCGAGAAGGGTCTGACGGGAGGCGCGCTCGCCCAGGAACAGGGCGGCTGCCAGGGCCACGATGAGGGGCAGCGTGGTGGTGATCATGCCGGCCTGGGAGGCGGTGGTGTATTGGACCGCCTGGGCCTCGAAGAGAAAGTAGAGCCCCGGCTCGCACAGGCCCATGAAGAGCATGGCTTTCCAATCGCCCGGGCGCAGGGGGACACGCCGGTAGGCCCGGAAAAAGGGGAGAAAGCAGACGCTCGCCATCAGCATGCGCGCGAAGATCACCACCATGGGGTCGTAGGCCGTAAAGGCGATCTTGAGCGCCACGAAGGAACTTCCCCACAGGAACATGGCCCCGGTCAGGCACAGGACGTGGACCCACTTGCGGCGGACACCCGGCAAGGCCGATCTCCTTTCCGGACAGCGGCGGCGCGCCCCCCGCGCCGCCCGAAAAAACCCCTCATATCCCCCAACCGGGGGGAAAAGTCAAAAAATATGTTCCCCGGTAAGACGGCCGCGGCCGATGGAGGTCCGTACATGCTGGTGAACCTGTTGATCGCGACCCTGCTGGCGCTTTGCCTCCTCGCCGGCTGGGCGCTGCTTTCGCGGATAAAACCTTCCCGGTCGCGGCGCATGCTGGACGGCTGGGCGCGGGTCGAGGGCAGCTGCGGGCGCAGCATGGAGATCGGTCTGGCGGTTGCCGGCGGCCGGGTCCAACGCAGCGTCGCCCGCACCGACGGGTGCGGCTGCGACCGCGCCTGCCTCGACGCGGCCGCACGCCTCGCCCGGGGAAAAGCACTTCCCGAGATATTCGCCATCGACGCACCGGCCATCCTGCGGGCCGCCGGGGACATTCCCGACGATCACCGTCACTGCGCCGACACGGCTGCCCGGGCGCTGCATGCCGCGTCCCGGCGCGCGATGGAGCGGCGCGGCGCGGACGTGCCGGGGCAATCAGCGCCGGGCAACGGGGGGCGGGCTTAGCGCATGACCCCTTCCCTTTACAGGAAAGTCGGCCTGGCAGCCCTCATCATGATGGCCTCGGTTTTCCTTAGCCGGGTCATCGGGCTGCTGCGCGAAATGGCCATCGCCCACGTGGGCGGCGCCGGGGCCGAGGTGGATGCCTACCAGATCGCCTTCATCGTCCCCGAAATCCTCAATCACGTGGCAGCCTCGGGATTCCTGTCGGTAACCTTCATCCCGATATTCGCCCGTTACCTCGAGGGCGGCGACGAGGCACAGGGCTGGCGGGTCTTTTCCATCATCCTGGTTGGGTTCGGGGCCTTCCTGCTGCTCCTCACCGCGGCGGCCTTCTGGCTGGCGCCCCAGATCGTCGCCCTGGCGGCCCCGGGCCGCACGGACCCCGCCTTCCAGGCCCAGGCCGTGCGCATGACCCGGATCATCCTGCCGGCCCAATTGTTTTTTTTCGCCGGCGGCCTCCTCATGGCGGTCCAGTTCGCCAAGGAAAAATTCGCCCTCCCCGCCCTTGCTCCCCTGGTCTACAACCTGGGGATCATCCTGGGCGGCCTCTGCCTCGGGCCCCGGCTGGGCATGGAGGGATTCTCCTGGGGCGTGCTGGCGGGCGCCTTCTTGGGCAACTTCGCCCTCCAATATGCCGGCGCGCGGCGGGCGGGGCTCCGTTTGCAGCTCTGCCTGGATTTCGGCCACCCGGAGTTCAAACGCTACGTCCTGCTGACCCTGCCCCTGATCCTGGGCCTCGGCATGACCTTTTCGGCCGAGCTGTTTTTCAAGTTCTTCGGGTCGTTTCTGCCGGCCGGGAGCATCGCCGCCCTGAACTACGCCCTGCGCATCACCCTGATCCTGGCGGCCGTCTTCGGCCAGGCGGTGGGAACGGCATCGTTTCCCTTCATGGCGCGCCTGGCAGCCCAGAACCGCATCGACGAAATGAACCGCCTGATGAACATCACCCTGCGCCACCTGGCCCTGGTGATCCCCTTCTCGGTCCTGCTGATGGTCCTGCGCCACGAAACCGTGCGCATCCTGTTTCAGCGGGGCCGGTTCGACGACGCCGCGGCGGAGATCACCGCCCACGCCCTGGTCTACATGCTGGCCGGGGCCTTCGCCTTCGCCGCCCAGACGGTGGTGGTCCGGGGCTACTACGCGACCCAGAACACGCTTTTCCCGGCGCTTTACGGCACGCTGTCGGTTCTGGCCGGCCTCCCCCTCTACTACTTCGGCCTGCGGCTGATGGGGATCACGGGCGTGGCCCTGGCCCTGGCGCTGTCGGCCGCGCTCCAGGCGGCCCTCCTGTTCGCCCTGTGGAACCGGCGCTCCGGCAACCCGGGCAGCAGGGAGGTGTATCGCTTCTTCGGGCAGGTGGCGGCGGGAAGCGTGGTGCTGGGAATGGCGCTGGAATGGTTTCGAACCGCGGCCCTTTCCGGGCTCGACCGCGCGACCCTGGGCGGCTGCCTGCTGTCGGCGCTGATCACCGCGGTCGCGTTCGGCGCTGTTCTGCTGGCTGCGGGTTACGGGCTCAAGATCACCGAGATCACCGGCCTTTTCCATAAGGCCGCCGGACGGCTGGAGATCGGAAGAGCGTCGTACTTGCCGGTCATGTAGTGCGTGAGGGCTGCGGCGTGTGCATGCAGGGCGCCCTTGGGCATCCCGGTGGTGCCGCTGGTGAAGTGCAGGGCGGCGATGTCCTCGGGGTCGGTGGGGGGGATGGGGTAGGTGTCGGAGGCTTCCGCCATGAGACGGGGCAGGGACAGGAGGCCGTTTCCGGGGTGCTCCCGGGCATCCGCCAGGAGCACGCACCTGAGCTGGGGCAGCCTGTCCGCCAGCGGGCTCACCTTCTGGCGGTAGTGCCGTTGGGTGGTCAGCAGGATCTTCGCGTCCCCGCGCTGCATCCGCTGGAAGATGGGCTCCGGGCCGAAGGCGGAGAAGAGGGGGCAAAAGACGCTCGTGTTCTTGAAGATCCCCAGCGCCGCGATGTAGAGTTCGGGGATCCGGCCCGCCAGGACGCAGACCGTGTCGGCCTTGCCGATGCCGAGGGTTTTGAGGACGTTGGCGAAGCGGCTGCTTTGCGCCTTGAGGTCGCCGTAGGTGAAGGCGCGGGCCGCGCCGTCGCTGCCGAGCCACTGGAGGGCCACCCGCTCGCGCAGGGGGCCGTCGGCATGACGGTCGACCGCTTCGTGGGCGATGTTGAGCCCCTTGCCCTCCGGGAGCCCCTGGAGTTCCCCGCGGATCCTGTCCCAGGAAAACGCGGCCCGGGTCTCGGCGTAATTCTGGAGATGGGGGATGGTCTTGAACGACTCCGGATGCTTCTGGATGGAAGCCCACGGCACCTTCGCACCTCCCGCGCTGCAGCCTGCCCGGAAACAGAAGGCCGATTCGTTGGATGCGGATGGAAGTTCGGAGGAGAGTCCTCATCTAATTATGCCCGGGGCGGGGGGTTGTCAATGCCAAATCGCGGCGGCCCGGCTCCCTGGACAGGTGAAGGACGACAGCGAGGCCCGGTTTCGAGAGCACCGCACCCCTTTGCAACCTGTAAAGCAAACCGACAGCGGACGCCGGCGGGGCGCTCTGCCGGGGTCGGGCCGGAGTATCTATATTTTCAAATAAATCGAAAGGTTGGGGATCTATGTGGGGAAAGTCGGTGCTGGTACCGGTTTTGCAGAACCATCGCCAAACGGCGGCCGAAGCACCTATCGGGGCTCCGCAGGCAGCCGAGCCGTTGGCGCGGACGCGGACAGGCCCGCAAGGGCGGAAGGGGGAACATGGCACCCGGGAGACACAAGCTGCTGGTGGCCGTCGACGGCTCCGAGCAGTCGCTGAAGGTGGTGCGCTACGTGGCCGGGATCTGCGCGCCGGACAGGATCGCGGCGACCCTTTTTCACGTGCTTTCGCCGGTGGCCGAGAGCTTCTGGGACATCGCCGAGGCGCCCGAAGCTCCCGGCGGACCGTCGGGCGGCGAGGGGCTGGCGGGCCGGCGGGCAGTGATCGAGGATTTCATGGAGGGCGCCCGCCGGGTGCTCCTCGACAGGGGGTTTGCGCCCGAGGCTGTCCGGGTCGTGATCCAGCCCCGCAGGGAAGGGGTCGCCCGGGACATCATCGCCGAGGCGCGCCGCGGCTACCGTGCCGTGGCCGCAGGGAAAACCGGTCACAACCCCATCGCGCGGCTGGTCATGGGCAGCGTTGCCAGCAAGCTGGTCACCGCCCTGGCACAGACCGGCCTGTGGCTGGTGGAAGGCCAACCGGAATGCGGGCGGGTGCTCGTCTGCATCGATGCCTCCCCGGCCTTCGCGGACGTGGTGGAGCATGTGGGGTGCATGCTGGCCGGAAGCCCGGCAGCGGTGACCCTGTTCCATGCCATCCGCGTCCCGGAGCCCCATCGGGCGGCCGGCGCGGGCCTTTCCCGGACAGGGGAGGCAGCCGCCCGGGAGATCCGCGCCCGGGAGGCCATGGTGCCGGTGTTCGCGAAGGCCGTCGCCGCCCTGGAGGCGGCCGGGATACCCTCCGCGCGCCTGTCGGTCAAGGTGATATCGGGTGTGGCCACCCGCGGGGGAACCCTCTTTGCCCAGGCGCTTGCCGGCGGCTGCGGCACCATCGCCGTCGGGCGCCGGGGAATGTCGCGGGTCGCGGACTTCCCCATCGGAAGGGTGCCGATGAAACTGGTCCAGCTCATCCGGGACCAGGCCGCGTGGTTGGTGAACTGCTGACGAACCGGCTCCGTCGGCCGATGGCGCGCAGCCAGGGCGCCGCATCGCGTTGCCGGGGCGCCGGGCAAGCGGGATGGGGGGATGAAAGGCCATGTTCGAAAAGATCACCGACACCTCGGCCGTTTGCGACCTCTGCGGGGCGAAGCCCGATGACGGCGGCCTCTTCCGGGACGAAAAGCATCTGTGCGTCTGCGGCGTCTGCAAAACGAAGCTGGAAGAGATGCCCAGGGGGGTCCGCGAGAACTTGGAAAACTACCTCATCGGCAACGTGATCTGATCACGGCACCCGTCGCCTCGGAACTTCTTTTTCGCCCCGGCCGTGAGCCGGGCGCGATTCCGCAAACCGCCGACCAATCGACAGGCAGTTCCTGCCCGGCAGAGACACACCTTCCCCCCCAGCTTGCCCCGGACGGGAGTTCGGCTGTCCTCCTCCCGTGGCAGCGCCCACCGCGGTCGTGCCGAACGGCTTGATATTGAAGATGGGGCATGCTAATTACAGCGAAATTTTCCGGTTCAGAAAGGGGGGAAGGGCTTGAAAAATTTTCTTGCCAGGGATCTCATGGTCCCGATTTCCGAGTATGCAACGGTGTCGATGGGAGCCTCGCTATTCGAGGCCCTGCTCGCCCTGGAGAAGGCCCAGGAAGAGTTCACCCACACCCGCTACTCCCACCGTGGCGTCCTGGTTCTCGACCAGAACCGGCAGGTCGTCGGCAAGCTGAGCCAGCTGGCCTTTCTGCGCGCGATCGAACCCAGGGACAGCCGGTCCGAATCTGCCGGCGAACTGCAGAAGTTCGGCTTCAGCCCCCGCGCCACCAGCAGCCACCAGGAAGCCTACCGCCCCGGGTGGGCATCCAGGGAGGAAATGCTTTCGGCGGCGGTGAGGCTCAAGGTGGAAAACTGCATGCAAAGGCTCTCCGAAGGCGAGTACATCGACGAGAACGCCTCCCTGGAAACCGCCATTCATCACCTGACCACGGGGACGCACCTTTCCCTGCTGGTGGCCAGGGGTAAGGAGATCGTCGGCATACTGCGGCTGTCGGATGTCTTCGCCGCGGTCTTTCACGCCATGAAGGCTTCCGAGCCAACGACATCCCATCAACGATCCACACAAGGGTGAACGATGAAAGCACTGGAGAAGCTTCTCGACCGGATCGTCCAGCGGGTCAACATCAATCTTCGCGAACTCGGGCACGACGTCGGCCCGCGCGTCCGCGACCTGATCCCGCCGGAGCAGATGACAAAATTCTACGCCTTTTACGGCATCACGCCCCATCTTCCCCTGGACTTCCAGTTCAGGCACTCCAATCTGTCCGGCAGCTATTTCCTGGGGAAATGCCGGGTGACGAACTCGCTGCTTTACAAGAGCGACATCCGGGGCGACGAACTCAAGAAAAGGGGGGACCTCCTTCGTTACCAAAAGTTCGAAATCCCCATCAGCCACGACGAGGGCATCGACGTCTCGGACAGCTATCTCATCAAGACCCTGGTGCACAACAACTCCCACGACCCTGAATCCCCGGAGCGCTTTTTCATCACCAACACCATCGCCGCCCACTATGCCAACATCCACGGCTCTCCCATCGACGGGTGCTTCCTGGGGCCCTTTTCGACCGTGGACCTGACCACCGTGGAGGACTGCCTGATCGGGGCCTTTTCTTATATCCAGGCCGGGGAGGTGGGCCACCTGGACATCCAACCCGGAACGGTCTGGGTCCGGAACCCCGGCACCTTCAATTTCCTGTACCGGTACCCCGCCGAGCGCCTGAAGGATTACGTCGATTTTGCCGCCGGCAGCCGCCCCCGGGGCATATTCATGGATTTCCTCGACGACCGCAAGGAGGATTTCCAGCGGGTGTTCAACGTGGTCAACATCGGGGGGTCGGTGCCGGTTCCCGCCAGCGCCTCCCTGGACCGCTTCGCGGTGATCAAGCCCAAGACCCGCATCGGCGAAAACGTGCTCGTCACCCAGCGGGCCTATATCGAGAATGCGTGGCTTGGCAAGGGCGCCAACGCCCAGGAGCAGTGCTACATCATCGGCGCGCGCCTGGAAGGCAACAACGTCACCGCCCACGGCGCCAAGGTCATCGAGGCGGACCTGGGGGAAAACGTCTTCGTGGGGTTCAACAGCTTCCTGCGGGGACGCGCCGGGCAGCGCCTGCGCATCGGGCGCGACAGCATCGTCATGCCCCACACCATCGTCGATACCGGCGAGGCGCTGTCCATCCCTTCCGACCACCTCGTCTGGGGGCTGGTGACAGGCGCCGGGGATCTGGAATCCAATTGCATCGCCCTGGAGGAGCTGTCGCAGGTGACCACCACCCTGTCCCGGGGCGACATGCTCTTCGAGGGGAGCGGGGCGGACTTCGTGAAAGCCTTCCGAGGCCGGATCCATCACATCCTGGAGGAAAACGGCGCCTTTTTCGACGGGGAGGCCAACCGGGGGCATGCCCAGCGCAACCAGAACATCGCCTTCAACACCATCCAGCCCTACCCCAAGGGGAGCGGGCGGGAGGGGTTGTATCCGACGATCACGATTCAACCAACGACAACGACAACGCGGGGTCGGAGGTCCGGGGTCGGAGGGCGGGGATTAAAAGGGGGGAAGGGGAAAGGGAATCATGCAGAACAAGGGGGCCTGGGAGGGCATCACCGTCATCGACCTGTCCCGGCTGCTGCCAGGGCCGTACTGCTCCATGATCCTGGCCGATCACGGCGCGCGGGTGATCGCCGTGGAGGACCGGAAGTTCCTGGCCGACGGGCTTTTTTTCCACAGCGTGAACCGCAACAAGGAGCACATCAGCCTGAACCTGAAGACGCCCGAGGGGCGCGAGATCTTCTACCGCCTGGCCGCCGCCTGCGACGTGGTGCTCGAGGGCTTCCGCCCGGGGGTGGTCGAGCGCCTGGGGGTCGACTACGAGAGCGTCCGGGCCGTGAACCCGAAGGTGGTCTACTGCTCCATCAGCGGCTACGGGCAGACGGGCCCTTACCGCGACCGGGCAGGCCACGACGTCAACTACCTGGCCATTTCCGGGGTGCTGGACCTCATGGGCGAGAGCGGCCGGCCGCCGTCCATCCCCGGGGTCCAGATCGCCGACATGGCCGGGGGCGGCATGAACGCCGCCATCGGCATCCTCCTGGCCCTCCTGGCGCGCGGCCGCACGGGGGAGGGCCAGTACATCGACATCTCCATGACCGACGGCTGCGCCGCGCTGCTCCCCCTGGCGCTGTTCTTCCGGCAACTGACGGGCAAGGAGCCGCAGCGCGGCGACGCCCTCCTGTCCCACCGCTACGCGTGCTACAACACCTACGAAACCGCCGACGGCCGGTATCTTTCGGTCGGCGCCCTGGAGCCGCGCTTCTGGACGCGCCTGTGCAGCCGCCTGGGCATCGACGAATTCGCAGACCTGCAGTTCGACGAAGGCCGGCGCCGCGAAATCACCGCCCGCCTGCGGGCCATTTTCCGGGAAAAGACCCTGGCCGGGTGGGAGACGGCGCTGGCGGGCCTGGATGCCTGCTGGGCCCCGGTGCGAAAGCTGGAGGAAGTCCTGGCGGAGCCCCTGTTCCGGGAGCGGGGGATGGTCGTCGACCTCGCCGACCCGGCCGGCCGCCCGGCGCCGGCGATCGGGGTTCCGGTCAAGCTGGGCGCGACCCCGGGCGCGGTGCGCCGGCCGGCCGTGGATTTCGGGCACAGCACGGCCGCCGTGCTCCGGGAGCTGGGCTATTCGGAGGACGACATCCGGGGATTCGCCGACCGGGGCGTGATCTAAGTCAGGCAACGATCTGAAAAGCCCACACTGACCGCGGGGGCGCAAAAGGAGGCGGGGAAAAACACACGACCATCCGGTCGACAGCGTTTCCGGTTTGGATGGGTTCAACCCCCAAGCCGACAGCACGGGGTATCCCCCTGAACGGGGAACCCTGAACCTTGAACCGTGAAATCTATGGCAGGGAGGCAAATTAAGATGCAGATCCTGGTGCTCTACTATTCCAAGGGCGGCAACACCCGCAAGCTGGCCGAAGCCGTCGCGCAAGGTGTCGCCCAGGTCGCCGGCGTCACGGTCAACCTCAAGCACACCGACGACGTGCGCCCCGAGGATTTCGAGGCCGCGGAGGGCGTCATCGCCGGCTCGCCGGTCTATTTCGGGGGCATGGCGGCCCAGCTGAAAAAGGTGTTCGACGAGTTCGTTGCGGTGCGGCGCAAGATGGAAGGCAAGGTCGGGGCGGCCTTCGCCACCTCCAAAGACCCCTCGGGCGGCAAGGAAACCACCATGATGTCCATCATCCAGGCGCTGATGATCTACGGCATGGTGATCGCCGGCGACCCCATGTCCGCCACCGGCCACTTCGGCGCGGCCTGCGTGGGCGCACCGGACGAGACCGCCGGCGACAACGCCGCGAAGCTGGGGCGCCGGGTGGCCGAACTGGCCCTCAAGCTGCGGGGATAGGGGGGCGACCCATGAGCGCCAAGTTTTTCAGCATGCGCAACCTGCGCTTTCTGCTCTACGAAGCCCACGACGTGCTGGCCCTCACGCGCGGCGGATATTTCGGCGGCCACAACCGCCGGGTGTTCGACATGGTCCTGGACGAGGCCGCGCGCCTGGCCGCGGAACTCTACCGCCCGGTCCTGGAGGAGATGGACCGGCGCCCGCCGGAGCTCGTCGACGGGCGGGTGCGGGTCCACCCTTCCGTGGCCCAGGTCATGCGCGAGGCCGGCAGCGGCGGGTGGATCGGCGCCAGCTTCCCGGCGGCGCACGGCGGGGAGCAGCTGCCCCTGATGGTCTCGCGGCTGTGCTATTTCATCTGCGCCGCGGCCAACTACTCGGCCAGCGTCTACCCGGAGCTGACCGCCGGGGCCGCCCACCTGATCCTCTCCTTCGGCAGCCGGGAACTGGCCGAAACCTACCTCCCGCCGATGCTCGCCGGGCGCTGGCAGGGCACCATGGCCCTGACCGAGCCCCAGGCCGGAAGCTCCCTGGGGGACATCGCCGCCGGCGCCGACCCCCACGAAGACGGCAGCTACCGGATCCAGGGGCACAAGATCTTCATTTCCGCCGGGGACCACGACGCGGTCGAGAACGTGGTGCACCTCATGCTGGCCCGGATCGCCGGGGCGCCGGCGGGGGTCAAGGGGATCTCCCTTTTCGTGGTGCCGCGGCTGCGGCCGCTGGAAGGCGGCGGGCTGGCCCCCAACGATGTCGCCGTGGCCGGCGTCTACCACAAGCTCGGCTACCGCGGCGCGCCCATCACCGAGCTGAGCATGGGGGAAAAAAACGACTGCCGGGGATGGCTGGTGGGCCGGCCCCACCAGGGCCTGGCCTACATGTTCCAGATGATGAACGAGGCGCGCATCGGGGTGGGCATCGGGGCCGCGGCCATCGCCTCGGCCGCCTACCACGCCTCCCTGGCCTACTGCCGCCAGCGCCCCCAGGGGCGGCGCCTCGGCGAAAAGGATCCCGCGCGGCCCCAGGTGGCGATCATCGCCCACGCCGACGTCAAGCGGATGCTGCTCTTCCAGCGGGCGGTGGTCGAGGGGGCCCTGGGGCTCCTCGTGCAGTGCTGCCGCTATGCCGACCTCCAGAAGGCCGCCGAGGGGCAGGAGCGGGAAAAGGCCGGCCTCCTGCTGGACCTGCTGACGCCGGTGGCCAAGACCTACCCCTCCGAGATGGGCATTCTCTCCATCAGCCAGGGCCTGCAGTGTTTCGGGGGCTACGGCTATTGCGACGATTTCCCCCTCGAACAGTACTTCCGGGATTCCCGCATCCACCCGATTCACGAGGGGACCACCGGCATCCAGGCCATGGACCTGCTGGGGCGCAAGGTCGTCATGCACGGGGGCCGAAGCTTCGCCCTCTTCGAGGCGGAAGTGGCCGCGGCCGTCGCCGCGGGACGGGCGACGCCCGGGCTGGCGCAGCGGTCGGCCGCCCTGGAAAAGGCGCTGGGGGAGCTCAAGTCGGTCACCCTGGAACTGGTGCAGGGGGCCGCGGCCGAAGGGCCGGAGGTTTTCCTGGCGGACGCGACCCTTTATCTCGAGCTTTTCGGCATCGTCGCGGTGGCCTGGCAGTGGCTGGTTCAGGCCCTGGCGGCCCAGGCGGCCCTGGAGCGGAAGCCCGGCCCCAGGGAAACCGATTTCTACACCGGCAAGCTGGGCATCGGGGCGAACGTCATCTCCATTGCCGAGGAGAAGTCCTGGCCGGCCTGCGCGGCGCCCGGGCTGTCCGGGGAGCTCCACCGGCTTGCCGTGGCCAACGGGGTGACGGTGGTCGGAACGGGCATCAACCCCGGTTTCGTCCTCGACCTGCTGGTGATCTGCCTCACGGGCGTCTGTTCCAGGGTCGATTCCATCCGCGCCACGCGGGTCAACGACCTCTCCCCCTACGGGCCGTCGGTGCTGCGGACCCAGGGGGTGGGCCTCACGCCCGAGGCATTCGGGAAGGGGGTCGCGGACGGGTCGGTGGTGGGCCATTTCGGGTTCCCGGAGTCCATCGCCATGATCGCCGGGGCCCTGGGCTGGAAAATCGACAGGCTCGAACAGACCCGCGACCCGATCGTTTCCAGGGTGCACCGGGAAACCCCGTTCGTGAAAATCGAGCCCGGCCTGACCGCGGGCTGCACCCACACCGCCAGGGGCTACCGGGAGGGCAGGGCGGTCATCCACCTGGTCCACCCCCAGCAGGTCCACCCGCACCTGGAGGACGTGCGGACCGGCGACACCATCGACATCGCGGGCGAGCCGGACGTCCATTTTTCCGGCAGCCCCGAAATACCCGGCGGCATCGGCACGGCCGCCCTGGCGGTCAACATGATCCCCCAGGTGGTCACCAGCCCCCCGGGGCTGAAGACGATGGCGGACCTCCCCGTCCCGGCGGCCGTCATGGGGGACGTGCGGCAACTGATCGAGGCCAGGCGGCAGAGGGGATGAACCGGCCGCGCAGGGGCCAGGGGGAACGATGACGCAGCGCGCGGTCAAAGACACGTGGGTGGAAATCGGGGCGGTCGTGCTGCAAAAAGGCGAACGCGCGCCGAACCTCCCCGAGGACACCCGGCAGGTCCCCCTGGAAATGCGGGTGAAGGGGTTCCTGCTGCAGGATGCCGAGATCGGCGCCGAGGCCGACATCGTCACCCCCTCGGGGCGCAGGGTCGCGGGCGTGCTGCTGGCGGTCAACCCGGCGTACACCCACGGGTTCGGCTCCCCGGTCCCGGAGCTTTCCCCCATCGCCGGGGAGATCCGGGCGATCCTCCGGGAAAGGGGGAAAGCGCCGTGAGCACTGAAAGCTACAGGGAGATCATGGCCCGGAAGGCGGACATCGTGCGCTCCGCGGTGGGCATCGATTACGAGAAATACGCCACCGGGCCGCTCTCCTTCGATTACGAGGCCCTCCTCGGCGACACCGGCTACGACCTGGATGCCGTCCGCGACATCCAGGCCCGCACGGCCGTGGGCAACACGCCCCTGGTGGAGCTGAAAAACCTGACCCGACTCGTCCGCGCCGTGTCCGCCCCGGGAAAAGGCGCCCGGCTTTTCGTGAAGGACGAGGCCGCCAACCCGTCGGGCTCCTTCAAGGACCGCCGGGCGTCCCTGTCGGCTTACGAGGCCGCGAGGAAGGGGTACAGGGGCATTGCGGCGGCCACCAGCGGCAACTACGGGGCGGCCGTGGCGTCCCAGGCCGCCAAGGCGGGGCTGGGGTGCATCATCGTGCAGGAGGCCTTCGACAGCCGGGGGGTCGCCCAGCCGGAGATCGCCGAGAAGACGCGGGCCTGCGAGGCCTTCGGCGCCGAAGTCGTCCGGCTGTCGGTGGGGCCGGAACTCTTCTACTGTTTTCTCGTCGTGCTGAAGGAAACCGGCTATTTCAACGCCTCCCTGTACACGCCCTATTCCATCCTGGGGATCGAAAGCCTGGGATACGAGCTGGCCGTGCAGGTGAAGGCGCGGGAGGGGCGGTTCCCGGATGTCGTCGTGGCCACCCACGCCGGGGGCGGCAACGTCACCGGCACGGCCCGGGGGCTGATCAAGGCCGGGGCCGCCGGCACGCGGGTGGTGGCCGCCAGCGTGGACCTGGCCGGCCTGCACATGGCCTCCGACAGGGATTTCAACCGCAAGTCCTTCACCACGGGCCACACCGGGTTCTCCGTTCCGTTCTCCACCTGGCCGGACCGGGCCGATGTCCCGCGCAACGCGGCCCGCCCCTTGCGGTACATGGACCGCTTCGTCACCGTGACCCAGGGCGAGGTCTTCTACATGACGGAAGCCCTGGCGGCCGTCGAGGGGCTGGAGAGGGGCCCGGCCGGCAACACCTCCCTGGCCGCGGCCTTCGCCCTCGCGCGGGAAATGGACCGGGAAGGGATCGTCGTGGTCCAGGAAACCGAGTACACCGGCGCGGGCAAACATCCCCTGGGGCAGTTGAACCTGGCCAGGCAGATGGGGATCGAGGTCCGCCGGGGGGACCCCCGGGAGAACCGGCCGGGGCGGGCCATCGTCATTCCGGAACACCCGTCCCAGATCCGGGCGGTGGAGGTGGACCTGGACCGCATCCGGCGCTCCTATCTGCGCAACGCCTTGGAAACGCTGCCCCAAGGGGTGCGCGTTACCGCGGCCGACATCGCGTTCCTGGCCGCCGAAACCAGAAGCGGCGAAACCTACGTCAGGGAGGTCATCGCGTCCCATGAGGGAAAGAAAGGATGATTTCGGCTCGCGCCGGAAGCACTTGGAGGGCCTGACCGACGATGAGCTGCACGCGCGGTTCTGGTCCCTGGTGGACCGGATCGTGCAGCCGCTGGTGGAAGAGGCCCGCACCCGCACCTCCCCCTCCATCGAGCGCTCGGTCCTGCTGCGCATGGGGTTTTCGAGCCTGGAAACCCGGCCCCTGGTGGACCGGATGCTGGAAAGGGGGCTCCTGGGCCGCGGCGCCGGGAACCTGGTCCTGAAGCTGGCCCGCAAGAAGGGCATCTCCGTGAGGCAGGCGGGCCAAGGCCTGATGGAGGGGAAATACTGGGAGGACCTGCCGGCATGAAACCGCTGAGCCCGGACGAAAAGATCGACGTCGCGGAAATCCTGAGGGACCTGGACCGCTACCGGCCCAAGCGCAGGGGCTGGACATGGCGCAGGCGCGTGCCCGTCAACCGGGCGGGTCCGTTCGAATTGAAGGACACCTCCGAGAACCTGAAACGCTCGGTGCCCCTGCCGTCGGCCCACTATTTCGGCGACATCGACTCCTCCACCGCCCTCTCGATGGCGTCCGCGTCGCTGACCTGGACGAGGCCCTTCTCGGCGACGATGGCCGCGGGGCCCCTGCCGCTCTGCGCCATCTCGTCGAAGACCGTCTTGGCGATCTTGCCGCTGATGGTCCCCCGGTCGATGAGGGTGACCAGCGCCGCCAGGTCGCGGGGGGGGATCGGCGACTGTTCGATCCCCAGGCCGCGGGCGTTCAGGAGGGCCGTCAGGGGGCCCATGATCCAGTTGCTGGCCGGCTTGGGAAGCCGGCAGGCCTCCTGGCAGGCCTCGAAGTAGTCGGCCAGCTCGCGGCTGGCGGTCAGCATGTCGGCGTCATGGGCCGGCAGTCCGTACTGCGCCATGAAGCGCCGCTTCTTGTCGTCGGGCAGTTCGGGCAGGTCCCTGCGGATGTCCGCGACCCACTGGGGATCGATGACCAGGGGGAGCAGGTCCGGGTCGGGGAAATAGCGGTAGTCGTGGGCCTCCTCCTTGCCCCGCATGGGCAGGCTCTGCCCCCTTTCGGGGTCCCACAGGCGGGTTTCCTGGACGACCCGACCCCCGTCGCGCACGAGCTGCTCCTGCCGGTCGATCTCGTAGTGCAGGGCCTTTTCCACGTGCCGGAAGGAGTTGAGGTTCTTGAGTTCCGCGCGCGTTCCGAGGGCCTCGGCCCCCCTGGGGCGGATGGAGATGTTTGCGTCGCAGCGGAAGCTGCCCTCCTCCAGGTTGCCGTCGCCGATGCCCAGGTAGCGCACGATGGAGCGCAGCTTGCGCAGGTAGGCCCCGGCCTCCTCGGGGGAACGGATGTCGGGTTCGCTGACGATTTCCATCAGGGGGACCCCGGTCCGGTTGAGGTCGACCCGGCTCACGGGCCGGGCCGGGTCGTGGGTCAGCTTGCCGGCGTCCTCCTCCATGTGGATCCGGGTGATCCCGATATGCCGGGTCTCGCCGTTCACGGTGATGTCGATGCGGCCGCCGACGGCGAGGGGCTGCTCGTACTGGGAGATCTGGTAGCCCTTGGGCAGGTCCTGGTAAAAATAGTTCTTGCGCGCGAAGCGGCTGTGACCGGCCACCCGGCAGCCCGTGGCCAGGGCCATGCGCAGGGTGTACTCGACCACCTTGCGGTTGAGGACGGGCAGGACGCCAGGCATGCCGAGGCAGACCGGGCAGGTGTGGGTGTTGGGCGGCGCGCCGAAGGCGGTGGAGCATCCGCAGAAGATCTTGGTGCGGGTTTTGAGCTGGGCGTGAACCTCCAGCCCGATCACCGGCTCGAATTGCATGGGGCATTCCTGGTGAATAACGCAGTTGAGGGTATTCTTTTCAAAACCAATATCATGGCCGATTCCGGAGCGGGTGTCAAGGTATTTTGCCCCGGCGCCGGGCCGGCGCGTGGGCGCCCGCAACCGCATTGACGGGGGCCCGCAGCATGGTTATTCTTTTCTGACAATATCGATGCCGCGTGGGGAAAGGCCGCGCCGCGCCCGCCCGCACGGACGGCGCAACCCATCCAAGGGAGGAGAAACCACATGATCGTGACGCGACGCCCGCACCATTTCGCAACGGCCCCGACCCGCTGGCTGCTGGCCTGCGCCGGGATTCTGGCGCTCGCCGCCTGCGCCGGCAGCTACGGCACCCTGCAACGAAGCGCGGAGGTGGACCGCGAGTTCCAGTCCGCGACCGTGCTCGGCGATTACAGCTATTACTACACGGGGTCCTACTACAAGCCCAAGGCCATCATCGGCATCCGCAAGGACTACACCCTGGTTTCCAAGCTGTGGAATCCGGTCGAACTGACCGCCGAGCGGCTGCAGGGCTGGATCGACCAGATGACCAATTTCAAGGGGTATGCCCTGCGCAACCTCGGGTCCAAGATCTTAGACGACCGGGGCGAGGCCATCGGCATCTGGTATTCCACCGAGGACTTCACCACCGTGCGCATCCTGGGGGAAAAGCAGGTGTCGGTCTACCCGCCCGTGGGGCAGGCCACCTTCGGCGAGAACGTCAAATACGTGCTGCCGTGAGAGGGGGGCCGGGCGCCGGGGCGGGCAGGCAGGGGCTTGCGTGTCGTCGCCGTCATCCGCCCCGTGCCCGTCACCGCAGGGGTCGTGACGCCTTTTACCCGTGCGGCGCGTGGAGGCTGCCCACATGAAACTCAGTCCATACCGGCACCGGGGAGCGAGCCTGGCGCTGGCGCTCGCCCTCATGGCCGGCTGCGCTGTTGCCGCCTCCGGCAGCTCCGGCCGTCTGCGCTTGAGCCGCAGCGCCTCCGAGGCGTTCGAAAGCGCCACGGTGCTGAGCGACCACGCCTACTACTACACCGGGTCGGATTCCAACCCCGGCGCCGTCATCGCCATCCACAAGGACTACACCCTGGAAACCGGGCGCTGGAAATCCGTGGACGCGACCGAAGAGCACCTCCGCGGCTGGGTCGACCGCATCACCGATTTCCGGGGTTATGGGCTGGTCACCCTCGGTTCGGACATCGTCGGCCCCAGCGGCGAGTACATCGGCATCTGGTACTCCAGCAAGGCCGATGTCACCCGGGTCGTGCTCCTGGAGGGCAACCGCGTCAGTGTCTTCCCGCCCGTGGAGCGGACCGATTTACTGCCCTTTCCCCTCAAGCGCCTGGGCATGGAGTGAAAGCCGCCGGACCTGACCGGAGGGCCGATGCGGGGCTCCGCAGGGTCGCGACTCCGTCGGCCGAGGCCTACCGGGTGGCCGGGGCGGTCCGGGGCCGGGCGGAACCCGCGGGAACCGGGACCTGAGGCCGTGGCGACCCTCTGGTGGGGCCCTGCGGCGGTTTTCGCGGCGGCAGCGGGCTGGGAATGGTTCTGGCGCCGGCGGGGGTTTGCCCCCCGGGTCAGGGACGACTGGCCGGCATGGGCGCTGAAGCGGGGCTGCGCCGGCCTCAAGGGCCCCGGCGCCGTGGCCCTGGTCGGTTCTTCCCGCATGCAGGTCGGGCTCTGCCCGCGGATGCTGGCCGGTCTCACCGGCCGGCGGCCGGTCATGCTGGCGGTGGACGGGTCTTCGCCGCTGGCGGTTCTGGCGGACCTGTCCGGGGACCGGGCCTTCACCGGGACCGTTCTCTGCTCCCTCACGCCCGCATTCCTGGCCGAGCCGCAGAATCCCGCCGACCGCGCCGCCAAGTGGGTCCGCAAGTACCGCCACATCTCCCCCCCTCTCCTGAGTCTGTGGCGGCTCCGGCTGTTTCTCCAGGGGAGGCTGGTCTGCCTGTCGCCCGACCTGGCCCCTTCCCGGCTCCTCATCGCCGCCCGCACCGCCGCCTGGCCGCAGCCCCACCGCGCCCCCATGGCCCCCGACCGCTCGCGGGCGTTCAAAACCGTCCGCGTGGATGTCGATGCCCTGCGGCGGGGGCGGGAGCGGCGCCAAGAGGCGGCCTGTGCCGCGGCGCGGCCCCTGACGCCGGAGCGCTTCGGGGAGCGGGTGAAGCGCATCGCCGCGCAGGTTGACGTCATCCGGCGGCGGGGAGGGGAGGTCGTTTTCCTGCGCCTGCCTTCGTCGGGTCGCGTCCGCGAGCTGGAGGAGCGCACCTGGCCTCGCGAGCGCTACTGGGACCGCCTGGCCGCCGGCTGCGGGGCCCTGGCGATCCACTTCGAAGACCACCCCCGGCTGGCCGGGTTCCGGTGCCCGGACGGTTCCCATCTGGGGGCCGGGGACGCCCGGCGCTTCAGCCGCGCGCTGCTGGGGCTGCTGAGGGACGGGCTGGAGGAAAAAGCGGTCAGGGCTGGGGATCCGGGTGACGGCCGGGCGCCTCTGCCCCGGGGGCGAAATAGTCGAAGAAGCGGCTCATGATGAACTTGACGGTCTCCTTGTCGACGTGGAAATTCTCCCGGCCGCCGGCAAAGAAGCTTTTGCCCATCAGGGGCCGGTAGAGCCAGGCCATCTCGAAGGCAGGGAAATAGCGGACGTTGGCGTGGCGCGAGACGAATTCGTCGGCCGCCGCGCGCAAGGTCGCCTTCGAGTTGCAGCTGGCCGAGATGACGTCGGCGTCGGTGCGGAAGGTGGCCCAGAGGTTGACCGGGCTGACGGTCACGACGATGCGGCAGGCGGGGTTGTGGCGCGCCAGGAGGGCGTGGATCTTCTCCAGGTTGTCCAGGTTTTCGCCGTAGCGGCTGACGCGGAAGCGGTAGGCGGACATGTCGCCCCCCTCGGCGACATAGGGGCCCGCGGGAAGACAGACGACGGCCCCGTCGCGGCGGTCCTGCCAGATCTCGGTCAGGCCGAGGGTCAGGACCAGCACCTCGGCGCGCTCCAGGGCCCTGCGGGAGTGGACCCGGTGGCGCGCGAAGTCGGCTTCGGCGGCCTCCATGTCGTCGTAGACGATGACCCGGCGGTAGGGGTCCTGGACCCTGCCCGAACGCGGGGATATCCACCAGCGCGTCTCCGGGCGCCAGTCCTCGAAGGTGTACTCGAAGATCTGGCGCATGCTGAAGGTGTTGTAGGTCCGCTCCCAGGCGGCGCTGGCGTGGGCCGCGGCCGGGTGGTGGGTTTCCTCGGTGATGTAACAATAGCCGGCCTCGATCAGCCCGGCCGACTCCCACCAGATGCGGGCCATCCTGAACACCGTCTTCGATCACGAGGGCCTGCGCTTCGTTTTTTCCACCCGCTCCGCGACCCCCTTCATCCTCGACGAGAAGGGGGAGACGCTCTACGGCGCGGGGTACACCTTCGTTCCCGGCGCCGACGAGGTCGTCCGCGAGGGAAACCAGGGGATTGTCGTTTCCTACGGCGAGATGCTCTACCGCTGCCTCGACGTGGTCGAGCGGCTGCGCGCGGACGGCATCGGCGTGGGCCTGGTCAACAAGCCGACCCTCAACGTGGTCGACGAGGCGATGGTGGCCCGGATGATGGGGGCCGGGTTCGTCCTGGTGGTCGAGGCCCAGAACGTCAAGTCGGGCCTCGGCGCGCGCTTCGGAACCTGGCTCCTGGAAAGGGGCTACCCGGGGCGCTATGCGCACATGGGCGCGTGCCGCGAAGGCCGCGGGGGCCTGGGCGAACAGATCCCCTACCAGGGCCTGGGCGCAGACGACATCCGCGCCAGGATCACCGGCCTCCTGGCCGGTTAGAGCGCCGAGGCCGGAAGGTGGCCGCGGCTGCCGGCCGACCCGGCGCCGGGGAACAGCGAGCATTGAAAATCGTCGACCTCAACAACCCGATTCCCAAGTATCTCCAGATCAGCACCTGGCTGCGGGAGTCGATCCTGATGGGACGCTACGAGACCGGGGAAAAGCTCCCCTCCGAGATCGAGCTGGCCCACATGTGCGGCGTCAACCGCAATACCCTGAGACAGGCCCTGGGCGAGCTGACATCCCAGGGTATCATAAGGAAAGTCAAAGGGTTGGGGACATTTGTGACCGCCGTCGAACCGGTGGCCCTCACGCACAAGCTGAACCGCATTTCCAGCTTCGCCCAGGAGCTGAGCCAGGCCGGGATACGCGAACAGACCCGGCTGCTGGAAAAAGGTTACGAGGCACCCCCGGCACACGTGGCCAGGAGCCTCGCGCTGACCCCCGGGAGCCGGGTCATCGCCGTGCGCCGCCTGCGCACCGGCGACAACCTGCCGCTCATCTACGAAGAGACCTACCTGCCGGTGGACATCTTCGACGGCATCCTGGACATGGACCTCACCGGTTCCATGTACGAAATCTTCACCCGGAGGTTCAACGTCCCCCTGGCGCGCTGCGAGCAGTCCATCCGGGCGGTCAACCTCAACCGCAAGGTCGCCGGGCTGCTCGGGCTCAAGCCCAACAGCGCCGCCCTCTACATGGAGAGCGTCACTTACAACGACCGCAACCTGCCGGTCGAGGTGCTGTGCTGTTACTTCCGGGGCGACAAATACGCCTTCGAGGTGGAACTGGGGCAGTATCACCTGACCCAGTGAGCGCCGATCGGGGCATGAAAGAACCTTAGGATATTCACTGCAACAACACGAAACCGCCATCAATAATTGCGTCAAGGAGGAAACCGATGGAACAGAGGAATCTGCTCGAAAAACTGGTCGACGTCAGCCCGGGGATGGAAATCTGGTGGGACTCGTCCCCCGTGATTTTCAACAACTGGTGCCGCAAGATGCTCGGCAAGGCGGAACCCCGCAACAGGGACATCCTGCAGGGCCAGTTCGACCGCATGTTCGACGAAAACGCCCCGGAAAAACAGCTCTTCCGGGGGGTCACCACCAACCCGCCCCTTTCCTGGCAGGCGGTCCAGGACGACCCGCCCTACTGGGAAGGGGTCGCGCGGCAGATCGTCGCCGACACCCCCGGCATCGACACGGAAACCCTCTTCTGGACCCTCTACAAGAAGGTGGTCAAGCGCGGGTCGGACATGTACCTGCCGCTGTTCGAAAAGACCGGGTACAAGGAGGGCTACCTTTCGGGCCAGGTGGACCCGCGCAGCGTCTTCGACCAGGAGGCCATGCTCCGGCAGGCCCTGGAGCTGGCGGCCATCAACCCCAACGTGATGATCAAGGTCCCCGGCTCCCAGCAGGGCTACGAGGTCATCGAGGAGCTCACCGCGCGCGGCATCTCCACCAACAACACCCTGACCTTCATCCTGCCCCAGCTGGTGGACTGCGCCGAAACCGTCAGGCGCGGGCTGGAAAAGGCCAGGAAGAACAACGTGGACCTGAGCCGCTGGCGCTCGGTGATCACCCACATGGAATCGCGCTACGGCGATCTGGGCGGCCTGCGCGACGCGGCCGCGGAGAAGGGCATCGAGCTGACCGAGGGCGACGTGCGCCTGGCCGAACTGGCCATTTTCAAGAAGGCCTACAGGTACCTGGAAGACAAGGGGCTGCCCAGCAAGATGCTCTCCTGCTCCCTGCGCCTCGGCCCCACCGTGGGCGGCGCCACCCGCATCTGGCACCTGGAGGAAAAGACCGGCGCGGCCGTGGTCGTGACCTGCCCGCCGAGCTTCATCGACCAGATCATCAATTTCGCGGGCGAAAAGGAGATCGTCTTCGAAAAGGACCGCATCCACGCCCCGACCCCCAAGGCCGTCATGGACAAGCTCATGCGCGTCCCCTATTTCGAAAAGGCCTACGCCGCGGACGGCTGCAGCCGGGACGAGTACAACTCCCACCCGGCGCTGCAGCGCACGGCCCAGCAGTTTTCCAAGGCCACCGAGGAAATGGTCGCTTTTGCCGCCCGGTGCCTCGCGGCCGCCTGACAGGGGCGGCGGACGCTCCCACACAAGGAGGGTGCCATGCAGGTCGGCGTCCTGAAGGAAATCAAGAGAAAAGAGAACCGGGTGGCCATGACGCCCGCGGGCGTGGAGCAGATGGTCGCCCGCGGTCACGACCTCCTAGTGGAAACCACCGCCGGGGAAGGCTCCGGGTTCCCGGACGAAACCTACGCCAGGGCCGGGGCGGTCATCGCCGACTCCCCCCGGGCGGTCTACGCCGCGTGCGAGATGGTCATGAAGGTCAAGGAGCCCCTGCCGGTGGAGTACGGCATGATCCGGCCGGGCCAGATCCTGTTCACCTATTTTCACTTCGCGGCCTCCGAGGAGTTGACACGCGCCATCATGGCCAGCGGGTGCGTCGCCATCGCCTACGAAACCGTGGAAAAGGCCAACGGGTCCCTGCCCCTCCTGACCCCCATGAGCGAGGTCGCCGGCCGCATGGCCATCCAGGAGGGCGCTAAGTACCTGGAAAAAACCTACGGCGGCAAGGGCGTCCTCCTGAGCGGCGTGCCGGGGGTCGACTCCGGCACGGTGGTCGTCATCGGCGGCGGCATCGTGGGGACCAACGCCGCCAAGATGGCCTGCGGCAACGGGGCTTCCGGCGGCCAGCCCGTTGTGCGTCATGGGGTGCTTCAGCTTGACGACGACCGGTCCCTGGCCGGCGACATCCACCTTCAGCCGGGTGTGGTCCCCGTAGTAGATCACCTCGCTGACGACGCCCTGCAACCCGTTGGACCGCTCGCCGTCGGGCCGCCCGATGGACAGGCTTTCGGGGCGCACGCATATGGTCGCGGGGCGGTCCGCCTGGTGGATGCCGTTGCACCGGGCGGTGACGACCCGCCCCCCGGCCAGCGACACCTCGCAGGAAACCCTGTTGACATGCCGCACCCGGCCCGCCAGCATGTTGTTTTCACCGATGAAGCGGGCGACGAAGAGGTTTCCCGGCTCCTCGTAGACCGTCTGCGGCGTTCCGATCTGCTGCAGCCGGCCCTCGTGCAGGATGGCGATACGGTCGGACATGATGAGCGCTTCGTCCTGGTCGTGGGTGACATACAGGAACGTGGCCCCCGTGGTCCTGTGAATGCGCTTGAGCTCGTGCTGCATCTGCTCCCGCAGCTTCCGGTCGAGGGATCCCAGGGGCTCGTCCATGAGAACCAGGGACGGCTCGAAGACCAGCGCCCGCGCCAGGGCCACGCGCTGCTGCTGGCCGCCCGAGAGTTGCTTGGGGCGGCGGTTTTCGAAGCCCTCGAGCTCCACCAGCTTCAGGATGGCGGCGGTCCTGCTGCGGATCTCGTCCCGGGGCAATTGGCGCCGCCGCAGGGGGAAGGCGATGTTCTCGGCGACGCTCTTGTGGGGGAAAAGGGCGTAATCCTGGAAAACGACCCCGATGTTGCGCCGAAAAGGCGGAATGCGGCGCAGGGACTTTCCTTCCAGGCGGATATCGCCTCCGGTGGGGTCTTCGAAACCCGCCAGCATCATGAGGATGGTGGTTTTGCCTGAACCCGAGGGCCCTAAAATGGTGACAAACTCGCCCTTCAGGACGGCGAGATCCAGTTTTTCAACGACCTCGCGCCTTCCGTCGTAGGACTTGGAGACAGCCTTGAATTCAAGGAGGTTGTTCATTTCCGACGCAGGCGCATTCCTTCCCTCAGCTCCCGTGGTTCCAGGCCGCGGCGGCCCGCTTCCCACCCGCCGTCCGCCCCTGGCGGAAGGGCCAAGGTAGCGGATGCGCGCCGCCGTGTCAAGGAGGCGTCCGCGAGCGCAGGGGAACGCCGGAGCGGGGGGGGCGTCGGCTTCAGCCCGGCCGGGCGGCCAGGCGGGGACACCACCGCCTCCAGGCGGTCGAGACGGCCCGCTTCAAAGGCGATTCGTTCCTCCGTGGGTCCTCCCCGCAGCGGGGCCTCAGCCGTTCCCGAGGGCGTACACGACGCCCTTCTGCCGGGCGACGGTCAGGGCCGCCTCCACCCGCGCGAGGTAATCCCGGGCGGACTGCCCCGCGGAAGGGTCGAAAGCGCACATGCCGATGTGGACGCCGATGCGCACCGGGCGGCCCCTGTGCTCGAAGCGCTGCCGCCCCAGCCTGCGGCGCAGGCTCTCCAGGCGCTGCCCGAGGGCGACGGCGTGGGTCTGGGGAAACAGCGCGGCAATGCTGACGGGGCTGTAATGGCAGAGGAAATCGCTTTTTCGCAGTTCGCGCCGCAGCAGCCTCCCCAGAATGCCCAGCACGGCGCCGTCCTGGGCGTCCGCCGGGTCGGGGGCGGCAGCGCTCTGCTTCTCCAACTCGATGAGGGCGACCACCATGTCCAGGGCGTAGCGCCTCGCGCGCGACATCTCGCGCTCCAGGATCTGCATAAAAAACATGTGGTTGAAAAGCCCGCTGCGCTCGTCGGTGACCGCCTGGCGCGTCAGCCGCCGACGGAGTTCCTCCACTTCCCGCTGCAGGCGCAGCTTCTCCTGCACATTGGCGATCACCCGGTTGAAGGCCCCGTCCGTCATCTGGCCCGTGGGCAGGCAGTCGTAGGCGCCGGCGGCGACCAGGCGGGAAGCGACGGCGTCCTCGCAGGTGTCGGCGGTCACCACCACCGGGGTGTCGATCCCCTTTTCATACAGGTGGCCCAGGAGATCGAGGCCGACACCGCCCGACGACGCGGGGTCGATCAGGATCAGCTCGAAGCGCTCCTTCTCCAGCAGGTCGACGGCCTCCCCGGTTTTCCTCGCGCGGGCGACCCTCACCCGCGGCTGCCGGGTGGCGACGGTTTCCAGCCGGCGGAAATTCTCGTCCGACTCGACCACGAACAGCATGTTCATCCTCTGGTCCAGGTCGACGATGACCTCCCGGTCCAGGTAGGGTTTGGTTTCGTAACGCTGGATCGTCTGGATCTTCCTGACGATGTCGGCGATCTGCCGGCCGGCCTCCTCGATGCGGGCCAGGTCGCGGACCAGCTTGTCCGGGTCCTCCCGGTGGAGGCGCATGAGATCGATGCTGCCCAGAAGGGCCATGAGGGGCTGGTTGAGCTGATGGGCGGCCGCCCCTGCCACCTGCAGGAGCAGATCGCGGATGGGATCCGGTATCATTTACCCCCCTTGCCCCCGGCTCACCGTTGGCGCCTTCTGGCCCGCGGCGCCTTCCGCCGCCCTCCCTCGACGACGGCCAGGACCTGGGGCCCGAAAGCCTCCAGCTGCCAGTTCTTGACCCCCTCGATGCGGGCCAGTTCTTCCGCGGACCCGGGCTTTTTGACCGCGATGGCACCCAGAAGGGAGTTGTTGATCAGCACCCCGGGATCGATCTGCAGATCCGCCGCGGCCCGGTCGCGCCAGGCCTTCAGCGCCTGCAGCAGCGGGGGCGCATCGGGCGGCACCGCCTCCGGTCTCCTGCGGGGGTAGACCGGCAGCCCTTCCTCGGGCAGGTCGAGGGCCCCCTGGATGGCCTCCAGGACGGCCTGGGCGTGCATCTGGACCTGCCTGGGGCTCAACACCCCCAACCGCGCGAGCGCATTCGGCGTCGAGGGCATGTGGCCGGCAAGCGCCATCAGGGACTGGTTGGAAACCACCTTGTAGGGCGGCCGGTCCTTTTTTTCGGCCAGCCGCCGCCGCAGGCCGAGCAGCGCCTCGAGCACCGCCAGGCTGCGCCGGCTGAGCTTGCCCGCGCCCTTGAAACGCAGGAAAAGGGGCGTGTCGCCGGCCTCGGCCGGCCGGACCCGGCTGAGGAGCTCGCACTCCTCCCGGACCCACCCGAGGCGGCCCCTGGCGGCCAGTTCCACCTCCAGCTGCTCGGCCAGGGGGGCCAGGTAGAGGGTGTCCCGGGCCGCGTACTCGACCATGTCGTCGGGCAGGGGTCTCACGGACCAGTCCTTGCGCTGGTACTTCTTGTCCAGGGTGATGCCGAAGCGCTCGCCCAGGACCGCATTCAGGCCGGTCTCCCGGATGCCGAGGAACATGCACGCGATCTGGGTGTCGAAGAGGTTGCGGATGACGATGCGGAAATCCCGGTACAGGGAGCGGACGTCGTAATCGGCGCCGTGAAAGACCTTGCGGATGCCGCTGTCTGCGAAAAACCGCCCCAGGCAGGACAGGTCGTCCAGGCGGGTGGGGTCGATGACCGCGCAGAGGCTGCCGGCCGCCACCTGGAGCAGGCAGACCTTCTCCTGAAAATGGTACATGGAGTCGGCCTCCAGGTCCACCGCCACGACCGGTTCGCGCTCCAAACGCGAGGCCAGGGCTTTCAGATCCTGAGGCGTGTCGACGAATCGGATGACAGGTGTCGCGTGTTCATTCATCTGGGGATCCCGGCGGCGATTTCGGTTTCGATGAAGGCCTCCGCGGGCCTTCGGGCGCAATCAACTTTTTGCTTGACCCGCTTCGGTTTTTCAACTAATTTATAGAGTTTTGTTTTCACGGCATCAAAAAAGGCCCGGGCCGCCCGCCAGGCCGACACCCTGGGAGCTGCGCCTTCAACCCCACCCACTTCGCAGGTGAACGACATGGTGACCATAACACTTCCCGACGGCGACATAAAGAGCTTTGATCAGGCCCCGACCGGGCTGGACGTGGCCCTCGGCATCTCCAAGGCGCTGGCCCGCGACTGCGTGGCCATGGCCGTTGACGACAGGGTCGTGGACCTCGACACGCGCATCGAGCACGACGCCCGGGTGCGCCTCATCACGACCCGGGATACGGAGGCCCGCGACATCCTGCGCCACTCGGCGGCCCACCTCATGGCCCAGGCGATTCTGAGGATCTACCCGCAGGCCCAGCTGACCATCGGCCCGGTGGTCGAGGAGGGCTTTTATTACGACATCGACATGGCGCCTCTTTCCGAGGAGGCGTTCCCGGCCATCGAAGCCGAGATGCGCAAGATCGTCAAGGCCAAGCTGCCCATCCGCCGCCGCCAGGTGCCCAAGGAGGAGGCGCTTTCTTTTTACCGGGGGGAGCCCTACAAGCAGGAGATGATCTCCGACCTGGCGGACGGCACGATCTCGTTCTACCAGCAGGGCGAATTCAACGACCTGTGCCGGGGCCCCCACCTGCCCCACACCGGCTTCATCCAGGCCTTCAAGCTCATGAAGGTCTCGGGCGCCTACTGGCGCGCCGACCAGACCAAGGCCCAGCTTCAGCGGGTCTACGGGACGGCCTTCTTCACCAGGAAGGAGCTCGACGACCATCTCTATCTTCTCGAGGAGGCCCGCAAGCGCAATCACCGCAAGGTGGGGGCGGCCCTGGAACTGTTCAGCTTCCACGACGAGGCCCCGGGGATGCCCTTCTTCCACCCCAGGGGCATGGTCGTCTGGAACCTGCTCCTCGACTACTGGCGGGAGGAGCACCGCCGCGCCGGGTACGTGGAAACCAAGACCCCCCTGGTCCTGACGCGGTCCCTGTGGGAAAAGAGCGGGCACTGGGAAAATTACCGCGAAAACATGTACACCACCCGCATCGACGAGGCCGAGTACGCCATCAAGCCCATGAACTGCCCCGGCGGGATGATCCTGTACGGCATGAAGCACCACTCCTACAAGGACCTCCCCATCCGCGCCGCCGAAATCGGGCTGGTGCACCGCCACGAACTCTCCGGGGTCCTGTCCGGCCTGTTCCGCGTGCGGGCCTTCCACCAGGACGATGCCCACATCTTCATGACCCCGGAGCAGATCGAGGGCGAAATCCTGGGGGTCCTGCGCCTGGTGGAACGCATCTACGGCACCTTCGGCCTCGGGTTCCACCTGGAGCTGTCCACCCGCCCCAAGAAATCCATCGGGACCGACCGGCAGTGGGCCCAGGCGACCGAGGGCCTGGAGGCCGCCCTGAGAGTCTACGGCCGGGATTTCAAGGTCAACGAGGGCGACGGCGCCTTCTACGGGCCCAAGATCGACGTCCACATCAAGGACGCCCTGGGCAGGACCTGGCAGTGCGGCACGGTTCAGCTCGACATGGCCCTTCCGGAGCGCTTCGACCTGTCCTACGTCGCGAAGGACAACGAACGCCGCCGCCCGCTGATGATCCACCGCGTGATCTACGGGTCCATCGAACGCTTCTTCGGGATCCTGATCGAGCACTTCGCGGGCAAGTTCCCCCTGTGGCTGGCGCCGGTTCAGGCGGCGCTGCTGCCCATCAACGACGAACTGGCGCCCTACGCCGCCGAACTCAAGCGCCGCCTCGAGGCGCAGGGCATGCGCGTGTCACTGAGGGCATCCCGCAGCATTTCACGGCACGCCTCGAGATCCTTCCCTTCGGTAACAACTTCGGGCCATTCGACCAGTTGGCCCATGTACCCGGATTTGATTTTCGTGTATTTGGCGGGTATAGCTGACCATCATCACCCTCTCGATTTAAAAAAAGTTTACACGCTTGCGGGGTGGATGTCAACGAGCCCCTCATTTCGCCCGCAGATGAAATTGTCATGCACCGTGGCGGCCCCTACCCAGAGTCATGAACGCTTCAAAAGTCGTAACATAGCGGATCATGAAAAACCCCGATAAAGCGGCGGCTTTGGTCAGCTTCAAAAACGAGCTCTGCGGCGCCACCGCGGCGGCGATCATCTCGATTCCCATGGCCATCGGCTACGGGGTCACGGTGTTCGCGCCGCTGGGGCCCTCCTTCGCCGCCCAGGCGGCTCTCATCGGGGTGAACGCCGCGGTCATCGGCGGGCTCGTTGCCGCTCTTTTGGGCGGCACGCCGGGCCAGATCTCAGGGCCCAGACGTCTCTTACGTATGGTGTTGACCACCGTGGCCGCCCAGCTGCTGACCGACCCGTCGCTCCCCCAGGATCCCGCGGGCAAAAACTACGCGATCGTATAGCTGGTCTCCTTCTGCGTCCTAATCGACGGCCTCACCCAGCTGCTGCTAGGCTTTTTCAGGCTGGGCAACCTGATCAAGTACATTCCCCACACGGTGCTCTCGGGGTTTTTAAACGGGATCGCCATCCTGCTGGTCTGGAAGCAGCTGCCGCTGCTTTTGGGCCTTAACCCCGAGACCGGCCTGGCGCAGGTTTTCTTCACCGCGTCCGTGCTGAACCGCGCATCCCTTCTGGTGGGTCTTGCGGCGCTCGGCGCCGTGTTTGTCTCAGGGTGTTTTTAAAGCGCCTGCCCTCCCTGGTGGTGGGGCTTTGCGCCGGCATTGCCGCTTGCGGCCTGCTCCCTCTAGTTTCGGTGGACACCGCGCGCGTCGCCACGGTCGGGGACCTGTCGGCCGCCGCCCCGACAAGGGCGGTCTTCCATGAACTCCTGGGTCAGCTGCCCAGGATCCTCACCTAAGGCGGCATTTACGACTTGTGCGGCTACGGGGTCGTTCTCGGAATGCTGGGCGCGATGGAGTCGCTGATGAGCTCAAGCGCCCTCGAGGGCATCAGCGACACCCGTGCGGACAGCAACCGGGAGATAGTGGGACAGGGCCTGGGCAACCTCACCGCCGCGCTCTTCGGCGCGATCGCATCGGCGGGCTCCATCATCCGCTCACACGCCAACCTCCGCGCCGGCGGCCGGGGCCGCCTGTCGGGGGCGCTCTGTAGTGCGGTCATGCTCCTCTGCGTCTGGTCCATCGCCCCCTTGATCGGGAAAATCCCCCTGTCGATTTTCGCCGGGCTGGTCATCTCCGTCGGCCTGACCCTGTTCGACTGGTCGATCTTGCGTTTTCTCAGATTCTACCGCCCACCTTTCGGCCTCCAGCAAGACGTTTTGATCGGGTTTCTCGTTCACGCCTGCGTCGTCGTCGTCACCGTCGCCGTCAGCGTGACCAGTGCAGTTCTCGTCGGCATCGTGCTCTCGACGGCCTATTTCATCGTCAAGATGGGAATGACCGGCATCCGCCGCCGCTACTCTGGCGGGGAGATCACCTCCAAGAGAATCCGGAACTCCGCCCAGGGCCGCTGCCTCCAGGAAAACGGCCAAATGATCCGGGTATTCGAGCTGCAGGGCCCGGTCTTTTTCGGCTCGGCCGACAGGCTAAGCCGGGCCATCGAATCCGACCTGGGGAAGTCCGGCTTCTGCATCCTCGACATGCACCACGTGAGCGACATCGACGCCACGGGGGCCGCGATTCTGCTGCGGCTCCACAAACGCCTCGCCAAATCAGGCCGACAGCTGCTGATCAGCCACCTTAAGGACGGAGAAAGCCGGCAGGCATTGCTGACCGCAGCCGGGGTGCTGGAGCAGATCGGCGCCCGGCACCTCTTCCCCGACACCGACGCGGCCCTGGAGTGGGCCGAAGAGCGCATCCTGGCCGACCTGTGCCTTCTGGATACCGCCAAACGCTACCGGGTGCGGGAGATAGAGGTGCTGCAGGGCTTAAGCGATGACGAGCTTGCGATCTTCGAGCAGTTCCTGGATCGCAGGGCATTTAAGAAAAACGATGCGATCATCAGCGAGGGCCGAGAGGACCGCGACTTGCTGATGCTGACCCACGGCCTGGTGCGAATCAGTCTGCACCTGCCGAGCAGAGACCGCCAGCGGCGGCTTTCCACCCTATCCAGTGCGGCGCGGCCCTGGCGGCGGCCCCTTCGCCGATGCCGCGCCGCTGCGTCCGCCTGAGGAGAGAGGCACTTTTTCCCGGGCCGCAGCCGGGGAGCGCAAGAACGTCACCGTACTCTTCTCCGACATGTCCGGCTACACCACCCTGACCCAGAGTCTGGACCCGGAGGAAGTCCGGGCCATCATCTCCGCCCGGGAGATCCACGAACGGGTGGCGGCCTTCAGCCGCAGCTACGAGGAGCAGATCGGACAACGCCTGGCGATGCACTCCGGTATCCACACCGGACTCGTGGTCATCGGCAACGTGGACTTCGAGGAAGGCACCCACGGCATCGCCGGCGCCCCGCTCAACATCGCGGCCCGGTTGTGCGGCTTCGCCGGGCCGGGGGAAATCCTGGTGGGCGATGAAACCTACCGCCATGCGCTGGGCTACTTCAATTTTCTGGCCCTTGACTCGGTCGCGGTCAAAGGCGTGAGCGCGTCGATTCAGCTTTACCGGGTCGTCTCGCTGATCGACCGGCCCAAGAAGATCCACCGCTTCCACGGCCTGCGGGCCGATCTGATCGGCCGCAGCCCGGAACTGACCACCCTGGCGGAGGCCCTCGACCGGGTGCGGGCCTGGAAAGGCCGCCTGGTGGCGGTCTGCGGCACCGCGGACGCTACGAGGAACTGCTGCAACTGCTGAACGACCACAAAGAAACGGCCGATGCGCTGGCCCACGACAAAAACCGCGGCATGTTCCATGCCTGGCTGGGCTGCGCCCTGTGGCATCGCGAGCGCTTCCGGGACGCGCATCAGACCCTGCTGACGGCTCTGTCGATAACCGAGGAAAAAGAGGATCCCGCCGTCGTCGGCTATGCGAGCTGCTGGCTGACCTGGGTGTGCAGTGAACTGGGGCTGCTCGACGAGGCCCTTGCGCACGCCGCAAAGGCCCAGGAGATCCACCGCGCGGGGGGAATCGATGATTTTATCTATTTCAGTTCCGTCGCCGCCATGGGCTACGCCCTCTGGCACAGGGGGGAGATGGCCAAGACCGCGGAAGTCGGCCAGGTCCTGCTCCAATTCGGCCGCGAGCACGGGGATTACCGCGCCAAGGACATGGGCTACTGCTGTCTTGGCTGGAGCGCCCTGATCGGGGGCGACATCCTGGATGCCTGCCGGTTTTTCGAAAAAGCGGTCCTGGTCTCGGTGGACCCCTGGTATGCCGTTTTCCCGAAGCTGGCCCTGGCCTACGGCCTGACGGTAAACGGGAGGGTCCACGAGGCCAAGCGCCAGATCGCAGAAATCGAGGCCTTCTGCGATGAGTTCGGGGTGGAGTTTGGGGGTCAGCCGGCGCGCTTTTTCAAGGGGGTGATCCTGGTGGGGGAAGGCCGCGTCGACGAGGGCCTCTCCCTGTTGGAGGAAAGCTGCCCAACTGGCGCCAAAACGGCAGCAAGGTGCGCTTTGCCGCCTTCGGGGCGATGCTGGCGGCCGTCTATTCGGAGTTAAGCCGCAAGGCCCGCGCCGGGGGCCGGGAGGAATTGGCGCTTTGCGCCCAAAAGCAGGCGGCGGCATATTTTCAGGACGCCGCTGAATCCGCCGCGGAGATAGGCGCCAAGGGGACCCTGGCCCGCGCCTAACGTGCCTGGGGCCGTTTCTACCAGGAGCAGGGCGACAGCGACCAGGCCAGGGGGTGCTTTACCACGGCGGCGGCGTATTTTCGTTCGTGCAGGCCGGAGCCTTGGCGCGACAAGCCGAAGACGACCAGCGGGCCCTGACGGAGGACCCGAGGCCTGCGGGCCCCGGAAAAAAACACCCTGATTGGCGGGGTGACCGATAAATAGCATTTGACTTGGCCGCGGCTTTCTTCTAATCTCCCTCACCCTTTCAGTTTCTTTCCGGACACCACAGACCGATGGTGCCGACCCCCACTCCCAATTCGCCATTCCTTTTGATCGGGCACTTTTCAGACGAGCGCCCGGCTGTGGTAAGCATGCCAACATTCGCTTTCTTTCAAAGGAAGTTTCAGGCCCTGGCGGCGCGCTGGCGCGCCAGACTGAAGATCGAGTCCACCCGGCCGGATCGCGATCCCCCACCGGAGCCCGCCCCCAGGGTGCCCGTTGCGTTTGCGGCTTCGCTGGCACCGGCCCCGACACTGCCGGGCCTGAACGACGGAGGGGCGCAGAGCCTGCATCTTGAAAGGTTGGCCCTGAAGCTGCCGACTCCTCCACCGGCACCTCGAAAACCAGCTCGTCGTGGACCGACAGCAGCATCGCGGCCCGCAGCTTCAGCCCTCGGAGGGCCCCGTCGACCTGGATCATGGCCAATTTGATCAGGTCGGCGGCGCTTCCCTGGATCGGGGTGTTGACGGCGGTTCTTTCGGCAAACTGGCGCATGCCGCGATCCTGGCTGTCGATTTCCGGCAGGGGGCGGATGCGTCCCAGCAGGGTGCTGGTGCGCTTGTGCCTGCGGGCAGCGGCGATGGTCTCCTCGATATAGGCGTTGACCCCCTGGTAACGGTTGAAATAGTTGTCGATGGTGGTCTTGGCCATTTTCTGGCTGATGCCGAGCTGCCTGGAGAGCCCGAAAGCGCTCATGCCGTAGATGATGCCGAAATTGATGGCCTTGGCCTGGCGGCGAAGCTCTTCGCCGACCTCTGCGGCGGGAATGCCGAAGACCTCGGCCGCGGTGCGGGCGTGGATGTCTTCCCCCCGGTGGAAGGCTTCCATCAGGATCCGGTCCCCGGAGCAGTGGGCCAGGATGCGCAGCTCGATCTGGGAGTAGTCGGCCGAGAGGAGCTTGCAGCCTTCGCGGGCGACGAAGGCGCGCCGGATCTCGCGGCCCTCGGCGGTACGGATGGGGATGTTCTGAAGGTTGGGGTCCGAGCTGCTCAGGCGGCCCGTGGCGGTGATGGTCTGGTTGAACTGGGTGTGCAGGCGCCCGGTCTGCGGGTCGACCAGGTCGAGGAGCGCGTCGGCATAGGTCGACTTGAGCTTGGCCAGGCTGCGGTGCCTCAGGACGAGCGCGGGCAGTTCGTGGGTCGCCGCCAGTTCCGTGAGCACGTCCACGTCGGTCGAATAGGCCGTCTTCTTGCGGGTCTTTTTGAGGGTCGGAAGGGCGAGCTTTTCGAACAGGATGCGGCCGAGCTGCTGAGAGGAGTGGATGTTGAAGGCTTCCCCGGCGAGGGCGTGGATGTCTCTTTCCAGGGCCTCCAGCTGGTCCGCGAAAGACCGCGACAGGGCCTTCAGGCGCTGACGGTCGACGCCCACCCCCGCGCGCTCCATGGCCATGAGCACCGGCACGAGGGGCAGCTCGACGGTTTGCAGCAGGTGCGTCAACCCGTCGGCCTCCAGGAGCGGCCCGAGGACGCGGAAGGCCGCGAGGGTGATGTCCGCGTCCTCGCAGGCGTAGGGTACCGCCTGTTCCAGGGGCACGGAGGCGAGGCCGTCCTCGGCCTTGCCCCCCGCGTCGGCAAAGGTGGTCGTCTTGTGGCCGAGAAAATCGAGGGCGATCTGGTCGAGGCTGTGGGCGCGCTTGGCGGGATTGAGGAGATAGGACGCCAGCATGGTGTCGAAGGCGACCCCGGCGAGCTCGATGCCATGGCGGGATAGAACGGTCCAGTCGTACTTGATGTTCTGCCCCACCTTGCGCAGGGAGGCGTTTTCCAGAACCGGCTTGAGCCGCTGCAGCACCGTCCGGCAGTCCAGCTGCGGGGGTGAGCCCGGGTAGCGGTGCCCGCAGGGGATGTAGAACGCCCGGTTCGGCTCCAGCGCGAAGGAGACCCCCACCAGCCGGGCGCTGTGAGGGTTCCTGGAGGTGGTCTCGGTGTCGATGGCCATGACCTCTGCGCTTCCCAGCCGCTCGATGAGGCGCGCGAGGTCCTCCGGGTCCAGCACCGCCCGGTAGTCCTTGGCCGACAAGTCCGCCGGGCCGGTCCATTCCTGCTGCAGGCGCCGGAACTCGAGCTTTCCGAAGAGCGCCGCCAGCCGCGGGCGGTCGGGGGGGCTGAAACGGAACCGTTCGGGGGCGAAGTCGACGGGGGCCGAGGTGTCGATCCTCACCAGCTCCCGGCTCAGAAACGCCTGGTCCTTGAAAGCGGCGAGCTTTTCGCGCTGCCTTGCCTGCGCGACCCGGTCCAGCCTTTCGTAAAGACCCGACATGCTGCCGAAGGTCTGCACCAGGGAGACGGCCGTTTTGGGCCCGATGCCCGGGACGCCGGGCACGTTGTCGGTGGGGTCCCCGGAAAACCCCATGACGTCGATCATCTGCTGCGGCTCGAGGCCGTAGGTCGTGCGGACGTCTTCCAGCCCGGTGAGGGTGTCCTTCATGGGGTCCCAGATAACGGCGCGGGCGGTGACAAGCTGGATGAAATCCTTGTCGCCGGTGACCATGACCACGAAGAAGCCGGCGTCCTGCGCCTTGCGGGAAACGGTTCCGATCAGATCGTCGGCCTCGTAGCCCGCCCTTTCGATCACCGGCAGCTGGAAGCCCTCGGTGACCGCTCGGATGTCGGGGAGCTGAGCGGCCAGGTCCTCGGGCATGGGCGGGCGGTTGGCCTTGTAGGCCGGGTAGCGTTCGTGGCGGAAGGTGGGGCCCTTGGCGTCGAAAAACATGGCCGCGTATGCCGGGGCCCGTTCCTGGATCAGCTTCATCAGGATGCGGGTGAACCCGAAGACGGCGTTGGTGGGAAAGCCCTTGGAGTTGGTCAGGCCCCGGATGGCGTGATAGGCGCGGTAGACGCAGGCGCTGCCGTCGATGAGGTAGAGGGTCTTGTCGGAATCCATGGCCGGTGCCTTGTCGGGTCGTCCCGCCACCGGTTGACAGCCGGTCCGGGCTGCATTAGAAACAACGATATGGGCGCGGGGCCCCAGGGTCCGGCGGCCTGAAGTTTCCTACCATGATCTCCGCCAAACGACAAGGGTGCCGATGCAGAAGACATCTCCCGGCGGCGAGGGAGCCGACGCTGCGCGTCCTCCCGGTTACCGGCAGCGCCGGCGTCTCGCCCGGCAAAACGGGTGCCATTGCTGCAACCGGCGTCCGCCCTTCTGCTGGCAGTGCCGCTGCGGGTTCGGCATCTGCCAGGACTGCATGGAAGAGAATTTCTGGGGGATGTCCTGCAACGGCATCACCTGGCAGTGCCCTGACTGCGGCGCTTCTCGGCAATGTTTAAGCAGGATCGTTTATCACTTGAGGATGCCAAAAAAGGGGTGGAAATATATCAAAGTATCCCCATGTCGTATTAAGGGACGCTCTTGCTTTTTGAACTTATTTTGTGCTGCCCCCCCTTAACATGGGATCTATTGGGGCATTCTCCCACTTTGCGGGGCGACGATGTGGTCGCCCATTAATTATCATATTAGTCAACAACGTCCCCTTCAACATTGGGTCCGCTTGGTGGGCGTCGCTTTGGGCAGGGGCTGAAGATCGAAGAGAGCGAAGAATCCGTGGGCGATCTGCGCTGCCTCTGCGGACAGGATGGAGCTGCGCTTGCCGTCCGACACCGGTGACTTGGAATAGATACGCGCAAGCCACGCCCCGCCTTCGACCAGGGTCCCCTGTCTGGGGACGCCGCCGGTCAAGAGCCACTCATGCCGTTCACGGCAATCGGACAGGCTGATTCCACCGCGCACGAAAGCACACTCATGATCGTGGCGATAGATGCCGGGCAAGAGGGTTCCCGTGACGTAGTGGGGGTTTGGGTGGGGAAGGCGCAGGCATAGTTGCGATCCGTCCAGGGGTTCGCGGAATCGGGCGATCCGGGTCCTGATGTCCCGGGATGTCAGGGCGCCGCATCGAAAGCCGAGGTCGGCGGCGGCCAACGGCAACCTGCCCTGCTCCAACTCCGACTGGGTCGAGAGAGCCGTCGATCCCTGCCATCTCGGATTGAGATCCACGGCGTGCGGGCGTCCATCCGACTCGCAGACGACAAAGTCCAAACCATAGATTCCCTGAAAACCCCGCCTGGCAAGCCAGTTGCCAACGATCTCGGTTTGGTCCTGGATCTGTTGGATCAGGGTCTTGTCGGCATGGCCTGCCGCCGAATAGTCATTGCCGCAGTATCCGCCCCAGGGGGCCCCGAGTTCCGTGACGCCCGAGAGCTGGACATTGGGGAAACCGACACAGATCTCCGTGCCGACGACAGCCGCGTTGATGTTGAATGACAGGTGGCCGAGGAAAGGCGAAGCCCGGACCGGTTCGTCGGGGAGCCGACCGATGACTTTGCTTAAGTCCCCGGGGCCGGAAACCAGAAATGTGCCCGATCCGGCTGCGCCGCAGTCCCTCTGAATGACGAAAACGCGGCCCAACCTGTGCGCGAGAGACCGATAGGCGAGATCCCGGGGCGCCACCCATAGGCCTTGAACGGCAGGAAGACGCATGTCGCGAATCGCTTCCAGCAGGGCGGCTTTCGGTTGAAAAGGAACTGCGCTGGCGGCGGTGGGCCCTGCGTACGCAAGGCCCGCATGGCGACAGAAGGCCTCGAGCTTATGGCTTGGAGGGGAGGAAACGACGAACCACGAAGCCCGATCATGCGACGCCAAGCGCGCGCTGATCGAGGGCTCCAGGCGCTCGAAGACGACATCGATTCCCGCGCCGATCCAGTTCTTTCGTTCCTTGCCCGGGGACTCGACCGTGCGCAGGTCGACGCGGCACTCCTCGGCGATCAGGTCGAAATCGCCGCCCTCGTCGAGACAACAGACGACCTCGATGGGGAAAAGGCGGTGCAATCCAACGCAATAGCAGCCGAAGAAACACTGCAGCAAGACCCTGCGGCCATCGAGGAGGCTCTTCATGCAGCCATGGATATTTTTCTCTTCTGCGTTCTCGGCCGTTTTCTTATCTTCTTCCTTTTTCAGCCCCATTTCCCAGACTTGCGCCCCCCGTTTGACTGATAGCCCGGAGCGTCTATGCTTGATTGGCATGGCATGACATGACATGACAATGGGGCTATCACATACCGCAAAGCAAAGCAACACATAAAATCATCACCGTCCCCACTATACCCAGTGACGTACGCTTCATCTTCGTTATCAAAACCATGCGGCTCAGGCCCGCACTGGTATCGTCGGGCTGAAGCCCGACCTGCACAACAGGTCAAAGCTCAAGGTCCCAGCAATTCGGCGAGGGCCTCCTCGCCGATCCATCGGACTCATTTCAGCCGTTCTCCAGTGGCATGATACAGTCGCTCGTCAGCGGTAATCAGATCTGTCTTTTCAGCCGCGGCGACAGACAGGTAGACTGCGTCATAAACCGAGCGCCCGAAGGGCCGGGCCACGGACAATACATCGAAGGCGAAGGGATCCACAAGCGTCAACTCCAGCCCCTGGAATGCCTCGAAAGCTTCCTCGGCCAGCCATTGTTCAGAGCGACCCCGGCGTTCCGCCACCAGGAGCGCGTTCAGCACTTCATTGTGAATCCTCGGTCCGCTCGGCCTCCCCCGGGGGTGCGGAGGGCGGTGGGAAGCCCCATCTTCCGAACCGCCTCGCGCGAAATTCGTGGTCGTGGTCGCGACCGCTTTCGCGCCGTTCAATTCACGGGCTCGACCGGCGCAGCGGGGGCGGGGTTTCGATTGCGATTGCGATTACGATTACGATTACGACAACGAATACGACAACGAATACGACAAGGAATACGACAACGACTGGGGCTCAATCCTCGTACACCGCCATGGCCGCCTGCTGGGCGCCGGGCCGGGGGGAGGCCGCCTGCCGGCGCAGCACCGCCTCCAGGGCCGACAAAAAGAGCAGGACGTTCCGGCGCCGGCTGGAATGCCCCATCAACCCCACGCGCCAGGCCTTGCCGGCAAATTCCCCCAATCCGCCTCCCAGCTCGATGCCGAATTGCTTCAACAGCGCTTTGCGGACGGGCAGGTCTTCGACGCCCTCGGGGATCCAGACCGTGTTGAGCATGGGCAGGCGCAGCTCGGGCGCCACCACCATGGACAAGCCCATGGCTTCCAAGCCGGCCACCAGGGCCTTGTGGTTGCGCGCATGGCGCTCCCAGCGCGTTGCCAGCCCCTCCTCGGCGATCAGGCGCAGGGATTCCCGCAGGCCATAGATCGCGTTGACCGGTGCGGTGTGGTGGTATTTGCGGCTGCCGCCCCAGTAGTCCTGCACCATGGTCATGTCCAGGTACCAGCTGACGACCGGGGTTTTGCGGGCCGCGAGGACTTCCATGGCCCGCGGGCTGAAGGAGAGGGGGGACAGGCCGGGGGGGCACGAGAGGCATTTTTGCGTACCGCTGTAGGCGGCATCGATCTGCATGCGGTCCAGCGCCACGTCCATGCCGCCCAGGGAGGTCACGCAGTCCACCAGGAAGAGCGCCCCGGCCTCGCGGGCAACGGCAGCCAGGTCCCCCAGGGGCTGGCAGACGCCGGTGGAGGTCTCCGCGTGCACCACGGCCACCAGTTTGGGGCCGCGGCCCTTGACGGCCGCCCGGACGGCCTGGGGATCGACGGCCTGACCCCACGGCGCGTCCACCCGGATCAACCGCCCGCCGATGCGTTTGACGATATCGGACATGCGCGTGCCGAAAAGCCCGTTGACGCAGACCACCACCTCGTCACCGGGTTCGACCAGGTTGACGAAGCAGGTTTCCATGCCGGCGCTGCCGGTGCCCGACACCGGGATGGTCAACGCGTTGCCGGTCTGAAACAGGCAGCGCAGCAGCTGCTGGGTTTCGTTCATGATCTCCAGGAACGCCGGGTCCAGGTGGCCGATGCAGGGCGCCGCCATGGCCTGCAGCGTGCGGGCCGGCACATCGCTGGGGCCGGGCCCCATCAACAGACGGAAGCCCGGGTCGAGGTCTTTGCAGGCACCCGGAACCGCCCCTCGGGTTGAAGTATCCATTTTTCCCTTCCTTTCCTGCCAAGCTGATCGGGTTGAGCGCGACCATTCGGTCGCCGCGGCATTCGCCGGTGAAACGACGCCCACGAAGCGTGATGTCAACCTATGTCGATACGAGATCACATGTCAATTCGAATTCGAAGCTGGAATGTTTTTCCGAAAACCGCTATATTGACTGCAACCCCGGCGTAAAAGGGGAAACCAGAAATACCTGTGGCGTTCACCCGACGACATTCGGAGGGGTCTCCATGACATTGACCGATCACCCGACGGTCCGTGCTTACAGCGAGAAAAAAATCCATGCACCCAAGCCGCCGGCCAGGCTGCAATCCGGGCAGATCAAGCAAATCGCGATGACCGCAGGGGCGGATGACGCCGGAATTGTCGATCTGCAGAGAGGCGCCATGGCCGAGTACCGCCAGGACCTGCTGGATGTCATGCCCGATACGCGAAGCATCATGGTGCTCGTTTTCAGGGTGAACCAGAACCACATCCGCAGCCTGACCCATTCCGTGGCAGACCACGAACTGAGGCTGGTGTGGACCTCAGCCAACCACATCTCCAGGCGGATTGTGATCGAGCTGCAGCGCATGGGGGTCAGAGCCGTGAACATGCCGGCCGGTTTCCCCTATGAAGCGAGCCGCTGGCCCGGAAAGATATGGCTGACCTGTGACAAGGTGTTCGCCGTCGAGGCCGGCCTGGGACGGATGGGATATAACAGGCTGATACTTCATCCGAAATTCGGAGCTGCCGTCGTTCTGGGGTCGGTCCTGATGGCGGCGGACTGCGATCATTTTGACCTCCCGATCGCATTCAATCCCTGTATCGATTGCGGCCTGTGCATCAGCGCATGCCCTGTAGGGGCGATCAAGCGGACCGACCGTTTCGACTTTCCGGCCTGCTACACCCATAACTACCGTGAACGGCTTGGGGGGTTCCAAAACTGGGTGGAGCAGCTGGTGGACAGCAAAGGGCGCGCCGATTACCGCCGGCGGGTGAGTGACAGCGAAACCATTTCCATGTGGCAGCACCTTGCCATCGGCGCCCAAACCCGCTGCGACCGCTGCATGGCGGTCTGCCCGGCCGGCGAAGAGCCCATCTGCGAATACCTGGACGACCGCAAGGGGTATGCCGACAGGTACCTGAGCCGGTTCAAGACGCTGCCGGAAACGATCTACGTGGTGAAGGGTTCCGATGCCGAACAGCACGCACAGGGCTTGTCTTCAGCCAAAACGGTCAAGATCGTCTCCAACGGCATCCGCCCCCCATCTGCGGCGGTGTTTCTGGAAAGCCTGCCCCTTATCTTCCAGCCGGGCCGGTCGGAAGGCCTGGACGCGACCTACCACTTCACCTTCACAGGCCCGGAACGGTTGCAAGCGACGGTCAGGATAGCCGAACAGACCATCCGGGTTTGCGGAGGGCTCGACGGGAAGCCGGATCTGCATGTCATTGCAGACAGCCGGGCCTGGATCAAATTCCTGGCCAAGGAGTTGAACCTGGTAGCGGCCCTGGCAACGCGAAGGATAAAGATCAAGGGGTCTCCCCGATTGATGATGTGTTTTGCCAAGTGCTTCCCCATGTGAGGGTTCCACGCGGCCCGGAAAAATTAGAGCATTCCAAAAACCGAAGGCGAGGTCGATCTCGCTTTCATCGCCAAGCCTGTGGAAGTGAAATGCACCGGCCTGGTCCGGCCGAAGGGTGTCAAGCAGATCGCCAAGTACCCCAACGGCAGGATATTCACGAGGCCCCACAAACGCGGCAGCATTCCGGGACGCGCGGCGGGCTTGGGGGGTTGAAGCGCGCCGGGGCGGGCGGGGGACCCGGGGCGCCGAAAAGGGGCCCCCGCAATTGCGCCTTGACACGGGAGCCGGCCGGCCGCTAAAATTCCTCGAAAAACCTGTCGATCACCACCGGGGGGGGCAGCGCTCGAGAGTCATGCAAGGGAATGGGAGTCCTAACGGCCGGATCAGGGAATCGATCCTCATCGCCGACGATCAACCGGCCAACCTCCAGGTGCTGATGCACACGCTGGAGCGCTTCGGGTGCAACCTGCTGGTCGCCAAGAGCGGCGAGAGCGCCTTGGCCATCGCCCGCAAGGCGCATCCGGATCTCATCCTGCTGGACATCATGATGCCGGGGATCGACGGGTTCGAGGTCTGCCGGCGGCTGAAAGCCGATCCGGGCACCCGGAAAATCCCGGTGATCTTCCTGTCCGCCCTGGACGAGACCGAAGACAAGGTGCGCGGCCTGGAGCTGGGGGCGGTGGACTACATCGCCAAACCCTTCCAGCCCGAGGAAGTGATCGCCCGGGTGAACACCCACCTGACGATCCACCAGCTCAGCACCGAGGTGCAGAAACAGAAGGACGAGCTGGAGCGCGAACTGCAGGTCGTGGCGCAACTCCAGCGCAGCCTTCTGCCGCAACGCCTGCCCCGCATCGACGGGCTGCAGCTGGCCGTGCACTATGAAACCAGCCGCTACACGGGGGGCGATTATTACGATTTCCTGGAACTGCCCGACGGCCGGCTCACCATCCTGGTGGCCGACGCGGAAGGCCACAGCGCGCCGGCCACCGTCATGATGGCCATGACCTCGGCCCTGTTTCGTTCCTGCGCGAGCTGCCAGGACGAACCGGGCGGGATCCTGTCCCACATCAACGCCACCCTGTGCAAGGTCAACATGGAGCGATTCGTCACGGCCGTCTGCGCGGTGGTCGACGCCCGCGGCCGGCACCTGAGAATCGCCCGCGCAGGCCACCCCCTCCCCATCCTTTATCGATCGTCCGAGAAAAGGGTTGCGGAAATCGCGCGTGAAGGCGTGTCCCTGATGGGATTCAGAAATTACGGCGACGTCCCGGTCAGCGAAGTTGCGCTTCAGCCCGGCGACCGGCTGCTGTTCTACACGGACGGCATCACCGACCGCCTGAACGAAACGCAGGAAGCCTATGGAACCGACCGCCTTTTGCGGCAGTTCGAAGCCGTCGCCCCCGCAGACCCGGAAGCCATCCTCGAGGGGATTGTCGCCGACCTCTCGCGGTTTGCCGGAACGCGCCCGGCGGACGACGATCAGGCGCTGCTGATGATGGCGGTTGAACGCCATCGCGCGGAAAGGGAATAGGCCCCGGCCTTGAAAAAGCCCTCCGACACCGAAGCGCGCGGGGCAGCCGGCCCGAAGGCGGGCACCGGCAACAGCGCCGCGTCCGTCGACATCGGGGATGTCCCCCTGCACGACCTGCTCGGTTTGGAGCATCTGACCCCCATCCTGGAAGACTTCTGCAACGCCGTCGGGATCGCCTCGGCCATCATCGACCTCGAGGGCAATGTCCTGGCCCACGCGCGCTGGCAGCGCATCTGCACCGCTTTCCACCGGGTGGACAAGCGGACCTGCGCCCGCTGTATCGAAAGCGACACCGAGCTGGCCGAGAATCTGCAGGAGGGCAAGCAATTTTCGATTTACCGGTGCAAAAACGGCCTGACCGACGCCGCCTCGCCCATCGTCGTCGAAGGCCGGCATGTGGCCAATGCGTTTGTGGGCCAGTTTCTCCTCCGGGAACCCGACCGCGGCCATTTCATGCGCCAGGCGGAGGAATTCGGCTTCGACGCGGCCGATTACCTGCGGGCCCTCGACGAGGTCCCCATCGTTTCCCAGGAGAAGCTGACCGCCATTCTCGGCTTTCTGACCGGCTTCGCCCGCCTGGTGGCGTCCCTGAGCCTCGAGCGGATCAAGGCCCTGGTGGCGGAAACCACCTGTAAAATCAGCGTCCGGGATTCCGAAGAGGCCAACAGGGAGCTGATACTCTACAAGTCCCACCTCGAAAACCTGGTGGAGGACCGGACCGAGCGGCTCAAGCAATCCGAGGAATACAGCCGGCTCATCCTGCAGTCCGTGGCCGAGGGCATTTTCGGCACCGACCTGGAGGGCCGCTGCACGTTTGCCAACGAAGCCGCGCAGAAGATGCTGGACTACCCCTTGGGCGACATCATCGGCCGCTCGATCCACGACCTGTTCCACCACTCCAATGCCGACGGCTCGCCCCACGTCAAGGAGGACTGCCCCATCCACCTGGCCTATTCCCGGGGAATCACCAGTTTCCGCCGGGACGAGGTGTTCTGGCGCAAGGATGGTTCCTTTTTCGATGTTTCATACACCAGCGTCCCCCAGCGCGTGGGGGATGCGATCACCGGCTCCGTGGTGGTGTTCCGCGACATCTCGGCCCGCAAGAAAGCCGAAGATGCCATCGCGGAGAGCGAATACCGCCTCAAAACCATCCTGACGACGGCCAACGAGGGCTTCTGGTGGGTGGACAACGACGCGCGCACCCTGGACGTCAACAACACCATGTGCCGGTTTCTGGGCCGGCCGCGCGAGGAGATCCTGGGCCGGACGGTATTCGAATTCCTCGACCAGGAAAACACCGCCGTCATGCGGGAGCAGCTCAGGCGCAGGGCCACCGGCGAAACCGGCATCTATGAAATCGCCCTTGACCGGCCGGACGGCTCCCAGGTCCTGTGCCTGTTCCACGCGACGCCCCTCTACGACAAGAACGGGGTGAAAACCGGCTCCTTCGCCATGATAACCGATATGACCCGCCACAAGCGCATGGAGGAGGAGCTCATCGTCGCCAGGAACCGGGCCGAGGCGGCGACCCGGGCCAAAAGCGATTTCCTGGCCAACATGAGCCACGAAATCCGGACCCCCATGAACGCCGTCCTGGGGATGACGCACATCGCCCTCAACACGGACCTGACGCCCAAGCAGAGGGAGTACCTCACCAAGATCCAGATTTCGGCCAACTCGCTCCTGGGGGTCATCAACGACATCCTGGACTTTTCCAAGATCGAGGCCGGCAAGATGAGCATGGAGTGCATCGGCTTCAACCTGGATGAAGTCCTGGAAAACCTCTCCACCCAGATCACCATCAAGGCCCAGGAAAAGGAAGGGCTCGAGGTGCTGTTCCGCACCGAGCCCGACGTCCCACGTTCCCTGGTGGGGGACCCCCTGCGGCTGGGCCAGGTCCTGATCAACCTGACCAACAACGCCATCAAGTTCACCGACCAGGGCGAAATCGTGGTTTCCACGGAACTGGTCGACAAGACCGAAAAGAGCGCCGTGATCCAGTTTTCCGTGCGCGACACCGGCATCGGCCTGACGGAGGACCAGGTCGGGCGCCTGTTCGACGCCTTCAGCCAGGCCGACACCTCCGTCACCCGCAAGTACGGCGGAAGCGGGTTGGGTCTCACCATCTGCAAGCGCCTCGTGGAGATGATGGGCGGCAGGATCTGGGTGGAGAGCAAGCCCGGGGTCGGCAGCACATTTTTCTTTACCGCCGTTTTCGATACCGGCCGGGATGGGGAGCGGGCCCACTTCGTTCCGCCGCCCGACCTGAAGGGGATCAACGCGCTGGTGGTGGACGACAACCCCACCTCGTGCGATATTTTTCAGCGCATGCTGGAATCCTTCTCCTTCAGGGTCACGCTGGCCAAATCGGGCGAGGCGGCACTCCTGGAAATCGAAAAGTCTTTCGACAAGGAGCCCTTCGACATCGTGATCATGGACTGGAAGCTGCCGGGGATGGACGGCATCGAAGCCTCCAATCGAATCAAGAAAATCGACCGCCTGCCCCGGGTTCCGCCCATCATCCTGGTGAGCGCCTATGGGCGCGAGGAAATCCTGTGGCGCGCCGAGGCCGCGGGGCTGGACGGTTTCCTGATCAAACCCGTGCGCGCGTCGGTGATGTTCGACGCCATCATGCACGCGCTGGCCAGGGAAACCTCGAAGGAGCTGCGCCCGGGCGGCCAGAACAAGCAGCAGTCCGCCGATGTGCTGCGGCAGCTCGAGGGCACCCAGGTCCTGCTGGTCGAAGACAACCCCATCAACCAGCAGGTCGCCATGGAAATCCTTTCAGCGGCGGGGGTCGTCGTGTCGTTGGCCTGCGACGGCCGGGAAGCCGTGGACGCCGTCAAGATGAAACCCTATGACGCGGTGCTCATGGACATCCAGATGCCGGGGATGGACGGCTACAGCGCAACCCTGGCCATCCGCCGCGACACGCGCTTCAAGGGGCTGCCCATCATCGCCATGACCGCCCACGCCATGGCGGGGGACTATGAAAAAAGCATCGGTGCCGGCATGAACGACCACATCACCAAACCCATCGACCCGGAAAAGCTCTTTGAAACCCTGGCCCGGTGGATCTCGGCCGGCCGTTCCCCCGCCGCGGGGAAAGGCGCGCCGGAGCCCCCCCCCCGGAAGGCCACGGCCGCCGCAACGGCGGATGCCGCCCCGGCACCCGCGCAGAAGCCGCCCTTTCCGGCCGCCCTGGAGGGATTCGCCCTTTCAAGGGGGCTGCACAACCTGCTGGGCAACACGGACCTTTACCGCAAGCTGCTGATCAATTTCGCCGACAATTACACCCACAAGCCCGATGCCGTCCGCCGGGCCCTGGACGCCGGGGAATACCGCAAAGCCCACCAGCTGCTGCACGACATCAAGGGCCTGGCCGGCAACCTGGCGGCATTCGAGCTGCAGGCCGCGGCCGCGGAGCTGGTGAACCTGGTCAAGCACGCGGACAGGGGAAACCCGCCCTCCCCGGAGGCCGTCACCAGGGCCATGGCAGCCTTCACGGCGCGGATGGACCTGGCCCTGCGGTCGGCCCGGCGCCTGAAACCGGAGACCGCCGGACCGGGCCCGGAGCCCCCCCCGGAATCGCCGGGGCAGCTGCCGCCGGGCCTGGCCAGGGAGGCCGCGCGGCGGTTGGGGGAGGCTGCCGGAGTGGGCGATGTGTCGGGGGTCGCGGCGATCGCCCGCGAAATGGCCTCGCGCTCGGAGGCCTTCGGGCCCTATGGCGGCAGCATCGCCCGGATGCTGGAGGATTTCGATTTCGACGGCATCCTGGGGCTGGCCGACGAGCTTTCAAAAACGGAACCCTAGCTCCCGGCCCCGGCTGCCCGGGCCGCCGGCTCGACACCGCACCCCCCTGCATGCTTGGCACCATGAAGGGCATGAAGGGGTTAAAAACCTTGCCGCGGTCCCCGGCGGCGCAGCGGATCGCCCCGGCAGGCAACCCGCCCCTTCGCATTTCTTCGCGCCCTTCGTGTCCTTCGTGGTGAAGTGCAGGCCCTACTGTCGACACCCCCCGTTTCCGCGGCTTGCATGCGCCCACCGCCGGTGTCACCGCAATCCGGCGGTTTCGACGCCGCCGGGCGGCAGCGTCGGGTGCCTGGCGGAAAGCTCGAGCTTCCTGTGCGCATGGGCCAGGGTTTCGCCGACCGGGGTGACGGCGCCGATCCCGGCCGACCGCGCCCGCTCCAGGACGGCCTCGAAATCCGCCTCGAAAACCGGGGCGCACAGGTGGGCGTGAGTGTCCACCAGGCCGACTTTCATAGCGATCTCCGTTTCCGATGGCAGGGCCCCGTGCGCGGCCCTGCCCCGTTTCACGCCCCCCCGGCGGCGCATATTCCCCTGCCCTCCCAGCCGCGGCAGCCTCGGGGTACTTGCGCACGAAAACCTTGACTTGGCGGCAGGCTTTGCCATATTTCTGAAAAGGGACCGCCTCGGTCCCGCAATCTTTCCGGCGGATGCCCGCCCTCGAGCCGACAGTTACAGGGGGAAGCCCATGTACCGCTACAAACGCATCCTGGTCGCGATGTCCTTAGACGAAAAGGACGCCGCATCGATCCGCTGGGCGGGACTGGTCAGCCGCCTGGCCGACAGCGAGAAGGTCACCTTCATGCACGTGACCCCCTCGGTCACCGACATCCCGGCCGAACTGCGGGAAGAGTTTCCCGACCTGCGGGAGGCTTCCGGGGAACCCGGCCGCAGGGAGATCGAGAACCTGGCCTCCCGGTATTTCCCGGCCGGCGGCCGGGCGGCCCTCGACTGCAGGATCGTCGAGGGTTCCCCCCTCATCGAGCTGCTGCGCGCGGCTAAAGACGGCGAAACGGACCTGATCGTCATGGCGAAGAGGCAGGACCCGGCGGAAGCCGGGAGCCTGCCGGAAAAACTGACCCGCAGGGCCCCCTGCTCCGTGCTCCTGGTCCCGGAAAATGCGGCCCCGGCTTTTTCCAGGATTCTCGTTCCCACCGATTTTTCCGAAAATTCCATCGACGCCATGGATGTGGCGGTGGCCTTCGCCTCCGCCCGGGGCATCGACAGGATTTACTGCCTGCATGCCTACAAGGTGCCCAGCGGGTACTACAAGACCGGCAAGAACCACGAACAGTTCGCCGAGATCATGAGGGGCCACGCGGAAAGGAACTTCCGGGCGTTTTCCGAAAAAGAGGTCTGCCGGACCGGCAGCGTCTGCCGGATCGGGGACATGCGCGACATCCAGGTCATCCCGATGTTCAGGCTCGAAAAAAAGGCCGCCCGGGCCATCGAGGAGGAAATCGCAAGGCTCGACATCGATCTCCTGGCGATGGGCACCCGCGGCCGGCATGCCCTGGCCGGCGTCCTTCTGGGCAGCGTGGCCGAGCACCAGATCAAGACCGCCACGATCCCGGTTCTGGCCGTCAAGAAAAAAGGAACCGGCCTGAACCTCCTGGATGCGCTCCTGAAGCCTTACGGCGCCTGAGGGCGCACCCTAAAGCGTCAGCAGGGGCTCCCCGCCCTTCAAGATCGCGGTCAACGGGAGGCCCCGGTAACTGACCGCGACCCCGGGCGCCTCCAGGTCGGCGGTGACGCCCAGATGGTCCGCGCAGGCCTTGCCGGCGTTCACGTGAACGCCGGCGTCCAGGGCGGCTTCCGGTCACGGCCGGCCGGCTGCCGCCATGTGGGCCAGGGACTGGGCCATTTTCTCGAGGAAGTCCTCGTCCGGCAGTGAGATGGTCATCTGGAGGCTGCCGTCCTCGGCCTTTTCCAGGCACTGCCCGAGCCTTTCGCGGAAAACTTCGGCTAAGCCGGCAATCCCGCCGGACTCCGGCCGGCCGGAAAACACCTCCCCGATAAAGGCAAACGCGGCACCCACCAGCTGCCCGCCGGCGGGAGCGATTTTCTGCTTCCGGACCAGCTGCGCGGCCTCGGCCTCGATGCGCGCTTTCATGCTCTCGTCCTCGGCGGCGTCGGGTTTTGTCCCGAGCAGCACCTCCAGGCGCCGCTTGAGGTCCTCCATGCCGGTCGCCATGTCGACCCGGGTCACTTGGGACTCCGGGTCCAGCACCGCCAGGGAAAGCTCGTGCTTGGCGGAGAGGGTGGCGAGGAGGTTTTCCTCCAGTGTGTCCCTGGTCACCAGCAGAAACACCTGGACCGGCCGCTTCTGCCCCATGCGGTGCGCCCGGGCGATGCGCTGTTCCAGGACGGCCGGGTTCCACGGCAGGTCGACGTTGATGACGGTGTCGGCGGCCTGGAGGTTGAGCCCGGTCGAGCCCGCGTTGGTGGTGATGAACAGCTTGCAGTCGGGGTCGTTCTGGAAATGGTGCATGAGGCCCTGGCGTTTTTTCTGGGGGACAGAGCCATCCAGGCGCACGTAGCTCAGGCGTCGCTTTTCCAGCAGCGGTTCGATCAGGTTGAGCATGGTGGTCCACTCGGAAAAAAGCACGATCTTGCGCTCGGCCTCACCCGCCAGCTGCTCCAGCAGCAGGTCGAGTTCCGCCAGCTTGCTGGAATAACCCGGCGCCTTCTTGTCCACCAGAAAAGTGCTGTCGGCGCTCATGCGGCACATGAGCAGCGCCTTCTGGAGCCGCAGGAGGTCCATCTCGGTCAGGTATTTCTTGCCCAGGATGGTCTGCACGGTGCGCAGATGGGCGTTGTTCATCTCCAGTTGCTCGTCGGTCGGCGGGATGCGCCGGACGTCGGTCGTGCGGGGCGGCAGGTCCTTCATCACCTCCCGGCGCGTGCGCCTCAGGAGCACCGGCCGCAAGCGCTCGCGGAGTTGATCCAAGTCGCGGTAGCCCAGCAGGCGGCCCTTTTCATCCATTACCTCGTGGTGGTTGAAGAACCGGAAGGCCGGGCCCAGGCGGCGCTCGTCGATGAATTCGACCACCGAGAACAGCTCGTCGAGGCGGTTTTCGATGGGGGTTCCGGTCAGCACCAGGGCGAAGGGGGATTTAAGCGCCTTGATGACGCGGCTGGTCTTGGCCTCCCAGTTTTTGATGCGCTGCCCCTCGTCGAGGATGATCAGGTCCCAGCGCACGCGCTCGATGGCGAGAAAATCGCGCAGCACCTGCTCGTAATTGCAGATGCAGAAAAAATCGTCGCCGGCGTACTGCCCGGCGCGATCTTCGGCGGAGCCCAGCACCTGGCTGCAACTGCGGTGGCTGAAGCGCCTGATCTCGAGCCCCCACTGGGACTTCAGGGATGCGGGGCAGACGATCAGCACCTTGGCGACCGGCGCCCAGCGCGATAGGAGCTCCGCCGCGCCGATGCCCTGGATGGTCTTTCCCAGGCCCATGTCATCGGCCAGGATGGCCCGGCCGGCCCCCACGGCAAAGGCGATCCCGTCCAGCTGGTAGGGCAGCAGCTCGGTCCTCAGCAGGCTGCGGCGCAGGGGGTGGCTGCCGGGGTCCTTGCGGATGCCGGCCACCTGGCGGGCCACGCGCTCCTGGAAAAGCTTCTGGTTGATGTACTCCTCGGCGTCGGGGTAGATGGTGACCCGGGTCCCCGCGGCTTCCAGGCGACCGACGGCCCCCAGGAGCGCCGCCGCGTCATGGACCGGGCCTTCCCGAAACGGCAGCAGGTGACGGGCCGCCTCGGGATCGAGGGCCTCGGCTCCGTGGGCGGGGAGGCCTGGGACGACAAAAGGGCTCACGCCAGGGCCGAGGTGTTCGACCTGATCATCGAGCGGATCCCCCTGACCCTGCTGCTGGCGTCAATGGCCATGGGATGGGCGTTGGTCATCGGCATCCCCTTGGGCATCGCCGCGGCCCTGAAACCGGGCGGATGGATCGACAGGTTCGCAGGGGCCTTCATCTCGGTGAGCATCTCGGTCCCCAATTTCTGGCTGGGCATCATCCTGATGCTCATCGTCTCCATCCGCCTCGGCATTCTCCCCAGCGTCGGCTACAAGGGGTTTTCCTATGTCATCCTGCCCTCCTTCGCCGTTTCCCTCGAACTGGCGCCGATCCTGCTGCGCACCATCCGCGCATCGATGATCGACGTGCTGCAGATGAACTTCGTCAAGGTCGCCAAGGCCCGGGGCCTGTCCGCCTTTTCCATCGTCATGAAGCACTGTTTCCGCAACAGCCTGGTCCCCCTGCTCAACGTGCTGGGGGTCCAGATCGGCATCCTCCTGGGCGGCGTGATCGTGGTGGAGTTCGTGTTCAATTTCCCCGGCCTGGGCCTGCTGACCATCTACGCGGTGCTGCAGCGCGACTTTCCCCTCATCCAGGGGATCGTCATCCTTTTCGCCGGCGTCTTCGTCTTCATCAACATCATCGTGGACCTCATGTGCTCGTATGTCGACCGTCGGATCACCTTCTGACCGGCTTTTCGGCGCCGCGGCCCCGGCTTTTGCCGGCAGCCCGCCAACAGGACGATAGAGATGCTCAAAAGCCCCTTCCTCACCCTCGCCGCCAGGAACGTGAGCGTCCTCCTGGGCCTGTCCATCTTCCTGCTCCTGCTGGCGGCATCCATCGCCGGGCCCACCCTCCTGCCCCACGATGCCTACAAGATGAACGTCATGGACCGTCTCAGGCCGCCGGTCTTCATCGAGGGCGGGACGTGGGATCACCCCCTGGGAACCGACGGGCTCGGAAGGGACCTCCTGGCCAGGGTGCTCAGCGGCCTGCGGGTGTCGCTGGTGATCGGCTTCTCCACGGTTGTGCTGATATTCGTGTTCGGGTCCACCCTGGGGATGGCCTCGGGCTTTTACGGGGGGGTGGCGGACACGATCCAGATGCGCATCACCGACGCCCAGCTTTCCCTGCCCATGATCGTGCTGGCCATCGCCATCCTGGGCGTCACGCGGCCCAACACGTTCAGCATCATCCTGGTCCTGGCCATTTCCAGCTGGCCCATTTACGCCCGGGTCACCCGCGGCATCGTCCTGGGCGAACGCGAAAAGGAATACGTGCGCGCGGCCAGGATCATCGGCGCCTCGGGGCCGCGCATCATTTTGCGCTACATCGCCCCCGGCATCCTGCCGAGCGTCGCCCTGGTGGCCATCCTGGACATTGCGCGGATGATCATCTTCGAGGCGATCCTCGGTTTCCTGGGGCTCAGCATCCAGCCGCCGCAGCCCTCTTTCGGCAACATCATCGCCGACGGGCGCAAATACCTGGTGAACGCCTGGTGGATCGCCACCATGCCCGGGGTGGTCCTCAGCATGCTGCTGGTGTCCATCAACATGGTGGGCTCCGGGCTCGAGAGGGTACGCAAGACCATCATCGAAACCTGACGCGCCCGAAACCCTCCGAGGCCCCGGCCGCTCAGCCGCTGAAAGGCTTTGACATCCAGATGCGACCCACCCAACCCGCCCCACCTCGGGCCGATGGTCCGGCGGCGGACATAGACCCCATTTTGCAGGTCGCCGACCTCTCGGTGAGATTCTTTACCCGCAGGGGCATCATCCAGGCCCTGCGCCATGTCTCCTTCTCCATGAAAAGGGAGCAGGTGCTGGGCATTGTCGGTGAGAGCGGGTCCGGCAAATCCGTTCTGGCGCTGTCGATTCTCAACCTCATCGAAAAGCCGGGGAAAATCCTGTCCGGGGAAGTCGTTTTCAAGGGCCGCGACCTGCTGCGGATGGGGAAAAGGGAAATCAGGGCCATCCGCGGCAGCCGGGTCGCGATGATTTTCTCAGACCCCATGTCCGCCTTCGACCCCACCATGACGGTGGGCAGCCAGGTCGTCGAGACCATCCGCAGGCACCACCGGGACATCAGCGCCAGGGACGCGCGCGAAATGGCCGCCGGCCTGTTCGCCAAAGTCAAGATCCCCTCCCCCCGGAGGCGCCTCGATGAATACCCCTACATGTTCAGCGGCGGCATGATCCAGCGCGCCATGATCGCCGACGCCTTGAGTTCCAGCCCCGAACTGCTGGTGGCGGACAACCCGACCCAGGCCCTGGATGTCACCATCCAGCGACAGATACTCGAGCTTCTGGCCGAACTCAAACGCAGCCAGGGGATGACCCTGATCCTGATCACCCACTCCCTGCCCATCCTGGCGCGCTACGCCGACGAGATCATGGTCCTGTATGCCGGCGGCATCGTGGAGCACGGCGAGAAGCGCGCCGTGCTCACGTCCCCCAGCCACCCCTACACCCGCGGCCTGATCGACTCCACCCCGCGCATCAGCGGGCCGCGGGCCAGGACCCTGACGACCATCCGGGGCTTCACCCCCAGCCGGATCGCTGATCGCCCTGGTGGACGTCCCCGGCTTCATGCCCGGCCCGGACCAGGAGCACGGCGGCATCATCCGACATGGCGCCAAACTGCTCTATGCATTCACAGAGGCCACGGTGCCACGCATTTCCGTCATCGTGCGCAAGGCATACGGCGGCGCCTACCTGGTGATGAATTCCAAACATATCCATTGCGATGTGAACTATGCCTGGCCCACGGCCGAAATCGCGGTCATGGGTCCCAAGGGCGCGGCGGAGGTGATCCACCGCAGGGAAATCCAGGCCTCCCAGGACCCGGACGCCCTGATCGCAGAAAAAATGGATCAGTACCGGCGCACCTTCTCCAACCCCTTCCTGGCAGCCAAGCGGGGCTATATAGACGACGTGATTTTCCCCAGAGACACACGCCACCGTCTGATACGGACCCTCCAGGTGCTCGAGGGTAAAGAGGCCAAGGGGCCAGCGCGCAAACACGGAAACATCCCCCTGTGAGGTAATGCCATGTTCGATAAAATCCTGATCGCCAACCGCGGCGAGATCGCCGTGCGCATCATTCGCACCTGCCGACGCATGGGAATCAATACCGTCGCCGTTTATTCCGATGCGGACAGCCGCAGCCTGCACCGGGAAGTGGCCGATGAAACGGTGCATATCGGCGCGGCGCCTGCCCGGGACTCATATCTCGACGGGGATAAAATCCTATCCGCCGCCTTGTCGACCGGCTGTCAGGCCGTGCACCCCGGCTACGGCTTCCTGTCCGAGAACGCCCGGTTTGCGCGCTCCGTGCAGGCTTCGGGGCTCGGGTTCATCGGCCCACCTGCGGACGCCATCGCCGTGATGGGCGACAAGATCGCCTCCAAGGAAATGGCCGTCAAGGCCGGTGTCCCGGTCATACCCGGCCATGTGGAAGCGCTCACAGAGGTGGAGGAGGCCCTGTCCATAGCCGCGAGCATCGGCTATCCGGTGCTGCTCAAGCCTGCGGCGGGTGGCGGGGGCAAGGGCATGCGCATCGTGACAGGCCCGGATGAGATGGAGGCGGCCTTGGCCTCCTGCCGCCAGGAAACCCGCAAGGCTTTCGGTGACAGCCGCATATTCATGGAGCGCTTCATCCAACAGCCCCGGCATGTGGAAATCCAGGTTGTGGCCGACGCTTCGGGAAATGTGGTTTTCCTGGGGGAGAGGGAGTGCTCGATCCAAAGGCGTTACCAGAAAATCATCGAAGAATCACCGTCTCCGGCCGTCGACCCCGAACTCAGGCAACGCATGGGCACGGCGGCCTGCGCACTCGCCCTCCATGCCGGCTATGTCAATGCCGGCACGGTGGAATTCGTGCTGGACGCCAGGGGCGCGTTTTATTTCCTGGAAATGAACACCCGGTTGCAGGTGGAGCATCCGGTCACGGAAATGGTGACCGGGCTGGATCTGGTGGAACTGCAATTGCGGATCGCAGCCGGGGAGGGGCTGCCTTTTGACCAGGCAGGGGTGGTATTCAACGGTTGGGCCATGGAGGCGCGCATTTGCGCCGAAGATGCAGGCAAGGCATTCATACCGGCTACCGGAATGATCACCCGCTATGCCGAGCCCCGGGGCGGCGCCGTACGGGTCGACAGCGGCGTGAACACGGGCAGCAAGATCGGGGTATACTACGACTCGATGCTGGCCAAAGTCATTTGCCACGGCAAGGACAGGGAGGCGGCGCGCAAGGGCCTGGTGGAAGCGCTCAACGGGTATCACGTCGAAGGGGTCGTCACCAACATCGATTTCGTCAACAGCGTGCTGTGCCATCCGGCTTTCGCTCGAGGAGACTTGGACACGGGGTTCATCGAGCGGCATTTCGACGGCCCGCACCCCCTTGCCCCGCCTGATCCGCAAAATTTGAAGCTGTCGGCCCTTGCGGCAGCCCTGGTCTACCACGTCCGCTCCATAGTCGTGCGTGAATCGATAAAGCCCATGGTGTCGCGCATCGGAGCGGGCATAGGCGCAATCGACCCGCACCGGTATTTTGTCAGAGCCGGATCGGATGAGTTTGAAGTGCTTCTTGAAAAGACGCCCATGGGCAGGCTGTGGACGATTCGTGTCGACGAAGCTGAAATGGCAGTGGAGACGCCCGACTTCGAATTTTACCGCCGCCGCCTCAAACTCAACATCGATGGATGCATCCACCGCTTCCGGATGCGCGTCGAGCGCTCATTTTTCTGGATTTCTTTCTGCGGCATTACCCGGATGTTCGAGGTTTACAGCCCCAAGGAGCGGGCGATGCTCGAACACATGCCTCGGCGGGATGAGCGTCCGCCTTCCAATGAGCTCCAGTGCCCGATGCCCGGCCTGGTGGTGGATGTGCCGGCAAGGAAGGGCGACCGCGTCTTTCGGGGCCAGAACCTGGTCGTCCTCGAGTCGATGAAGATGGAGAGCGGCGTGGCCTCTCCGGTTGACGGCGTCGTCGCCGAGGTCCTGGTGGCGGTCGGGCAGACGGTGGAGGCCGGCGATGTGATGATCAGGTTCATGAAAAATGAAACGGGCGGCGGAAACCCGGAAAATGCAAACCCGTAAACGATTTTTCGCCGTGCAGCGTGAGCCCGTCGTCCTTTCCCGGCGTCAGCGAGAATGCGGGTTCCTCATTTAGTCATTTAAATCAACAACGTCCCCTAAATGGTTCTGGCGGGCGAGCGCTGCTCCTCGTAGCGGTCGATCAACGCCCGGGCCTCCTGAAAGCGGTCGTCGTCGTCGGCCGCCCGCAGGGCTATAGGGGACGTTGTTGACTATGGATATTTATTTCGACTGAATGGGCGTCCCCTCCCCCAACGGCCCCGGCGAGGGTGCCGCACCGGGCTGCATCGACTGCCCGGCGCGCATGGACCCGAAGCCCGTGCGCGCCGGGCCGGTGCAACGGCCCGCGGGGACTGCCGCCGGAGATCCATCGGCCGTCACGTCCGGGCCGGCGCTGGAAAAGGGGGAGGGGCGGTAGTTCAGGCTTCCGGAGGGCTGCCGGGTGATGCAGCGCACGCACTGTTTCACCCCAAGGGCGATCATCGCACGCGGGAACAGTGGCTCAGCGGGCGTTTTTCACCACGGAGGCCCAGAGAGTTCATTCCAGGGGCGCGATTTTTCCCAAAGGCTGTTTATTCTGGGCGGTTTTCCAGTCAGGCATGCAACGGCTCCCGGCAAAGATTGGGGAAAATCTCCTCAGGCCGTTTGTTTTTCAGCTTCATGTACAGGGCGTCCGGGCACAAATCCGCCACCCCGCATCGTGGCGGGGGTCAAGGTGCGGTGCGCGGCGGTCGCCGGCGTGGAGGACGGTACACCCGCGCATATGGCCCCCGCCCAGGGGCGAGGCTTCGCGCGCAAGGCGCTTCTGCCTTTCGGCGGGGTTTACGGGACGCCCAGGACCCCGTGCCCGGGGCGCCATCCATGGAGCGGCCGCAGGCTCCGAAGGCATCCCGTAACCCCCGGCGGCGGCATCCCCCCGGGACCCCCTTCGCGGGGGGAATGGGGGGCTTGATGGCCGATGCGAATTTCGATAAATTGGGCATCGCGTCAAGAACTGCTGGAACGTCGAACCCCGCCGGGGGTGGAAGCTTACCCGGACGGAGAGGAAAGGGCCCGTTTTGACCCCAACACAGGAGACGGAGAGATGACCATCGAGGAGATTCCCATCGGCGACCTGGACCCCGCAGCGTTCATCGACGAACAGTGCCGCCTCATCGCGGGGCAGGTGGGCGCATCCAGGGCGGTCAACGCCCTGTCGGGCGGGGTGGACTCGTCGGTCACGACCCTGCTGGCCCACCGCGCCCTGGGGCCGCGGCTGTTCACCTGCTTCATCGACAACGGCCTCATGCGCGAGGGGGAGCCGGAATCCGTGGTCGCGGCCATGAAGGATCTGGGCGTTCCCGTGGCGCGGGTGGATGCCCGCCGGGAGTTCTTTTCCGCCCTCGCGGGCAAGGCGGACCCCGAGGAGAAGCGCCAGGCGATCACCGACACCTTTTACAGGACGGTCTTCGGCCGGCTGGTGAGGGAAAGCGGCGCCGCCTTCCTGCTCCAGGGGACGATTTTCACGGACGTGGAAGAGACCGTGGCCGGGATCAAGCGCCAGCACAACATCCTGGCGCAGCTGGGCATCGACACCGAGGCGGCCTTCGGCTACCAGGTCATCGAGCCGCTCATCCGCCTGCGCAAGACAGGGGTCCGGGCGATCGGCCGGGCCCTGGGCCTGCCGGAGGTGATGTACCGCCGCCCCCCGTTTCCCGGACCGGCCCTGGCCGCGCGGGTGATCGGCGAGGCCACCCCCGAGCGCATCGCCCTGGTGCGCCGGGCGACCGCCGTGGTGGAAGAGGCCCTTTCGGGGACGGAGGCCTTCCAGTACATGGCCATCCTGCACGCCGACCGGGTGACGGGCATGCGCGACGGAAAGCGCGCCTACGGCTTCCAGATCGAGATCCGCTGCTGGGACAGCCGGGACGCGGTCACGGCCACCCCGACCCGGCTCTCCTTCGACCTGCTGCGCCGCATGGCGGACCGCCTGACGGCGGAGGTCCCCGGCGTGGTGAGCGTCACCTACAACCTCGCGACCAAGCCGCCTTCGACGATCGAGGCGGTGTAGGGTCCGGAAACGGGACGGGCCGAAGCCCGCCGGAAAGAAAGGAGCACCGGCCATGACGGTGAAGATCATGCCCTGCCTGGACATGCAGAACGGACGGGTGGTCAAGGGGGTTCAGTTCGTCGACATCCGCGACGCGGGGGACCCGGTGGCATGCTGCCGGGCCTATTGCGCCGCGGGGGCGGACGAGATCGCCCTCCTCGACATCACCGCCACGGTGGAAGGCCGGGCCACCCTGCTGGAGGTGGTGAGGCAGGTGGCCGCGGCGGCCACGGTCCCCTTCACGGTGGGCGGCGGCATCGCCGACGTCGCCTCGGCGGCCGCCGTGCTGGCGGCCGGGGCCGACAAGATATCCACCAGCAGCGCCGCCTTTCGAAAGCCGGGGGTCATCGCCGAGATGGCGGCGGAGTTCGGCCCCCAGCGGGTCACGGTGGCCATCGACGCGGCGGTGAACCCGACCCTGCCGTCGGGATACGAGGTCTACATCGACGGCGGGCGCACCGCGACGGCCGGCAGCTGCGCGACTACACGCGCCTGCTGGAGCGCGAGATGCAGGACCAGGCCGAGATCCTGCACCAGGACAAGATGGTGGCCCTGGGGCGCCTGGCCGCCAGCGTGGTGCACGAAATCAACAACCCCCTGGCGGGCATCCTCAACTACATCCGCCTGATGATCCGGGTGCTCAACCGCGGCCCCCTGGAGGCAGCCCAACAGGAAAAGTTTTCCGGCTACCTCGACCTGGTGGAGCAGGAGACCGACCGCTGCGCGCGCATCGTTTCCGGGCTGCTGGCCTTTTCGCGGAAGTCCCAGCCGTCCTTCGGGCGGGTCGACGTGCCCGAGCTTCTCAACCGCTGCCTCCTGCTGAGCCGGCACAAGCTCGAACTGAGCCGCGTCGAGCTGGTGACCGACATCGCCGCCGACATCCCCCCCCTCCAGGGCGATTACAGCCAACTGCAGCAGTGCGTCATCAACCTGGTGTTCAACGCCGTCGACGCCATGCCCGAGGGCGGCCGCCTGACCATCGGCGCGCGCTTCGACCCCTCGCCCCGACAGGCCGTGATCTCGGTGCGCGACACCGGGCGAGGGATCGCCGAGAAAGACCTGCCGCACATCTTCGAGCCCTTTTACACCACCAAGAAGGAGGGCTACGGCGTGGGCCTGGGGCTCTCGACCCTCTTCGGCATCGTCCAGCACCACGACGGCAGCGTCGACGTGCAGAGCGCCCCCGGCAAGGGCTCGGCCTTCTTCCTGCGCTTTCCCGTTTCCGGGTAAAAACCTTTTATCTCCCCATATCCTCAGGCGGGATTCCCCTGGTCGGTTCCGGCATCGATTTGATGTGCAGGTCCATCTGCGGGAAAGCCATCTCTATGCCGCGCTCCCGGAAAAGCCGGTCGATGTCGAAGCGGATGGCGGTTTCGACCTCGAGCATGTGATCGATGTCGGTCCAGACGCGCAGCTCGAAGATCAGCGCGTTGTCGCCGAAATCGCGGAACAGCACGCTCGGCCGGGGATATTTCAGCGCAAAGCTGGTGTTGCCCGCGATCTCGAGCAGGGTCTCGCGGACCTTCTCGGTGTCGGAGCCGTAGGCTACGCCGACGCCGATCCTCCTTCGCAGGCGCTTGTCCTTGAAGCTCCAGTTGGTGACCTGGTTGCTGATGAACTCCGAGTTGGGGATGATCAGGGAGGCGTTGTCGTAGGTCTGGACAATGGTGGCGCGGACGTTGATTTTTTTGACCGTGGCCCAGACACCGTTGATTTCCACGTCGTCGCCCACCTGGATCGGGCGTTCGAAAAGCAGGATGATGCCGGAAATGAAATTGTTGAAAATATTCTGCAGCCCGAAGCCGAGCCCGATGCCCAGGGCGCCGAAAGCCACCGCCATGGAGGCTGTGTTGAGGCCGAACACGTGCAGGGCCACGAGGATGCCGAAGGCCCAGACCGCGTAGACCGTGATGGTGGTGATGGACGCCTGCAGACCGGCCTCCAGGTCGCTGCGCCCCAGGATCTTGGTCTGGAAGACATGGCGCCAGACGCTGGCCAGGACGTGGGTCGCCAGCAGGACCAGGGCGGCGGAGAGAATGCCCAGAAGGCTGAACTGCATGTTGCCCACCTGGATCGAGTGCCCCATGGCGCCGATGGCGATCGCCAGGGCATCCTGCTTTCCGCCCCAGATCACCAGCATCAGGGCCAGAAGCGACAACCCCCACGCCAGCTCCCCCATTCGGATCGAGAGCCACTGCAGCGTGTCGGCCACCTGGGAGGCATCGGCATCGCCGGCCCTCTTCTCCCGGTGGACGGCGCGCCACTCGGCCAGCATCCGGAAGAACAGGTACCACCAGAACCAGACGATGGCGCTCAGCCCCCAGGAGAGAAACCAGAAGGTCGTCAGGTTGGCGAACCCGGCCAGGTCGGCCACGAACCCGCCGGCCGCAATCAGCTTCAGGGCCGCGGGCAGGGCCGCCCTGGAACGCAGGCCCTTTTTCGGCGGCCCGTCGTCGGAATCGCCGGCGGCCGCCGCCACCGAACGGCCGAGGGAGACGGCCAGGGCGATGAACACCAGTATGAAGGCCAGGCGCAGCAGGTTGAGCAGGACGCTCGGGGGCGCCAAGAACCACGATAAAAAGGCGTAAGCCAGGGCGAAGGCGCGGATCGTCGTCAGCAGGAGCCTCAGGCGCTGGGTGATGGATGCGGGCAGGGAGGCGGCCCCCGTCCCGGCCCAGGCCCTGAGACCGTCCATGCCCCACTTCGTGGTCAGCCACGCCAGCAGGCAACTCAAGAGCGGCTTCAGCGACGGGGCCGCCGTGGAGAGCGCGTCCACCCGGGTGCAGGCGTACAGAAAGACCGCCAGGCCGGCCGGCACGAGCGAACGGCCGATGAGCACGCAGAAGAGGCGGTGGGCCGGAAAGCGGCTGCAAAAACCGCTGTTGGAAAACTGAATCAGGACGGCCCGCAGGCGCCCGAGGCCCCACAGCATGGCCGCCAGGACGATGAGCAGCGAGAGGGTCAGTAACCCGGCGGAGTTCCAGAGCTCCCGCGCCTCCCTTCCCCAGAAGGCGGGGGAGAGCCCTTTCTGCACCAGGGCCATGGCCAGGATCCCCATCTCCGCGGCCACCTGCGCCAGGCCCTTCAACACCTCCGGCCGCCTTTCGCGCTGGAGGATCCGCGCCTGCTCTTCGCGCCTCAGGTGCTGCTCGAATTTGAAGGCGAGGGCGTTGAACTCGGTGGCGACCGCCCGCAGCTCGTCCAGGCGCTGGGTGTCGATCTCCTGGATGGCGGTCAGCAGGCCGTTCTTCTTGACCAGGAGTTCCATGAGCGCCTTCAATCCGGCGATGAGGGGGGCCGCCTCCCTGTCCTTTGCCGAAACAGCCTCGATATCGGTGAGCTGCTTGCGGCGGGCTTCGGTCTGCTGCCCGGTTTCGGCCATCTGGCGCTCGATGTCCTTCAGGTCGTTCTCGATACGGTCGATGCTGCCGGCGATGGAGGCGACGGCCTCCCGCGCCTCTTTCCACGATTTTTCGATCTGCCCGGGATCCGTGGAAGGCACGAGCAGCAGGCTGGAGTAAGTCGACAGCCGGATGTTGTGGGACTTCACCTCCGACCCGAACGCCTCGCGCTGGCTGCGGAGATCCTGGAGCCGGGCCGAGAGCGCCTTGACCGCGTCCTTCTCCAGGGCGGTGGCGTCCTCCACCCATTTGCGCATGTCGGCGTAAAGAACCAGGGCTTCGGCCCGGCCGGCATCCCCTGCCTGGCCCAGGGCCGCCGGGGCATCGGACAGGCCCAGCGCCGGCCAGAGCAATGCGACCGCCAGGGTCAGGATTCGTAAGAGGCTGCTGTGCATGCTGCGAACTCCTTGAAGGCGGCTTCCCCGGTCAGAGCCACTTCTTGCTTTTGAAAACCGCCAGCATGACCAGGCCCACGGTGACCATGAGGCCCCAGACGGCGGCATAGCCCCAGCGCCACTCCAGCTCCGGCATGTACCTGAAATTCATCCCGTAGACCCCGGCGATGAAGGTCAGGGGGATGAAAATGGTGGCGATGACGGTCAGCACCCGCATCACCTGGTTCATCCGGTTGCTGAGGCTCGACAGGTAGACCTCGAGGAGCCCGGAAAGAAGGTCTCGGTAGGACTCCAGGGTGTCGATCACCTGGAGCGTGTGGTCGCGGATATCGGCTATGAAAATGTCCGCGGGGCCGCGGATCAGCTTCGATTCGCTTTTCAGCAGGTCCTCCACCAGCTGGCGCATGGGCAGGATCTGTCGGCGCAGCGTCATCATCTCGCGCTTGAGGCCGTGAATCTCCGTTGACACCTCGCGGGTCGGATTTCCCAGGAGCGCCTCTTCCAGGCGTTCGATCCGGTCTCCGACCTGCTCCAGGACGGCAAAATAACGGTCCACCACCGCGTCGATGAGCGCGTAGGCCAGGTATCCGCACCCGAAGGAGCGGATCCGCCCCCTGCCCCTGCGAATCCGCTCCCTCACCGGGTCGAAGGCGTCCCCCGGACGCTCCTGGAAGGAGAGCAGGAAGCGCTCGCCCACGACCAGGCTTATCTGCTCCGTGTCGATGCGCCCGGTCTCCGGGTCGAACTGGGCCTCGTTGAAGACGATGTAGAGGTAGTCGTCGAATTCCTCCGCCTTGGGCCGCTGGCCGGTGTTGAGGATGTCCTCGAGAGTGAGGGGGTGGATACGGAACCGCTCCCCGGCGGTCTCGATGACGCCGGTGTCGTGGAGCCCCGTGATGTCGATCCAGGCGACCTCCGCCCCGGCCGGGGCGGACGGAAGGTCCCCGATGCGCTCGGCGGACTGCTCGCGCACCTGCTCCGGGCCATACTCGAAAAGACGGATCCGGGTCCTTGCGGATTTTTTTTCCCCGATGTGCACGAGCGCGCCGGGCGGCATGCCCGATTTGATGGAGCGTCGTTCTTTTTGCCTGCGCATATCCGCGCCTTCCCCATGCATCGATCCGCGTTCAGAAACAGCTCGAGCCGTCCCAGCAGTGGGTGCAGAGCTTTTCCTTGGGAAGGCCGATGGCCGCCACCAGGTTTTCCAGGCGCTGGTAGTGCAGCGAGGTCAGCCGCAGCCGCTGCCGGATCCGCTCCACCATGGCCGCATGCCGCGCGGTTCCCGCGGTGGCGTATTCTCCCAGGCGCTCCTCCGCGCCGTCTTCCAGCTCGTGAATGATTTTGCGCCCGGCCAGGTCCAGGGTCGACCGCGAGGTCGAAAAGTTCAGGAACTCGCAGGGGTAGATCAGGGTCGGGCAGGCGGGCCGCATGTGGACTTCGCGGGCGCCGCAGTCGAAGAGAATCTGGACGTTTTCCTTCAGCTGGGTGCCCCTGACGATGGAGTCCTCGCAGAAAAGAATCCGCCGGCCCGCGATGAGCTGCCGGACCGGGATGAGCTTCATCCTGGCCACCAGGTCGCGCAATCTCTGGTTCTGGGGCATGAAGCTGCGCGGCCAGGTGGGCGTGTACTTGACGAAGGGTCTCACATAGGGGATCTTTTTCTCGTTGGCGTAACCGATGGCGTGGCCGATACCCGAGTCCGGGATGCCGGCGACGATGTCGACCTCGTCGTCGTCGTCCCTGGCCAGGGCGGCCCCGCAGCGGTTGCGCACCCACTCCACGTTGACGCCTTCGTACTCGGAAGCCGGGTAACCGTAGTAGACCCACAGAAACGAGCAGATCTGCATGCGCCCGCCGGGAGCGATGCGCTGTTCCCACCCGTCGGCGGTGACGAAATCCGTCTCCCCCGGCCCCAGGAAATGGGCCACGTCGTAGTCCAGGTTGGGAAAGGCGCAGGATTCGGAAGCGACCGCGTAGCCGCCCTCCTTCCTGCCGATCACCAGGGGGGTTCTCCCCAGGCGGTCCCTGGCGGCATAGATCCCGTTGCCGGTGAGCAGCAGCAGCGAGCACGAGCCGCTGATCGACTCCTGGGCGCGGCGGATCCCCGCCTCGAAGGAATCCTCTTCGCAGATCAGCATGGCCACCATCTCGGTCGGGTTGGTCTGCCCGCCGGCGGTTTCGGTGAAATGCCGGTGTCCTGCGAAGGCCGCCTTTTCCAGCTCCCGGATGTTGTGGATGCGCCCGACCGTGACGATGGCGAAGGTTCCCAGGTGGGAGCCGATCACCAGCGGCTGGGCGTCGTAGGTGCGCGTGCCGGCTACCACGGGTGATCGTCTCCTAGATAGCAGGCGAGCACCTCGGGCGACCGCAGGACCTCCCCCGGGGTGCCGCATTCGAGGCGCCGGCCCCCGGCGATGACCAGCAGGCGGTCGATCCCCTCGGCCATCACCGTCAGCCTGTGTTCGATGACGATGGCCGCGGCCCCCCGCGCCTGGGCCTCCCGGGTGAGGCCCATCACCTCGCGGACCTCGTTTTCGGATAGTCCCCCGGCGATCTCGTCCAATAGCAGCAGATCCGGCCGGCCGGCCAGGGCCCTTCCCAGTTCCAGGCGCCTGCGGGCGAACAGCGGCAGGCCGCCGGCCTCCTCACCCCCGCAGGCCCCGAGGCCGATGCGCTCCATGATCGCCCCCGCCTCGACGCGGGCGTCGTTCTGGGAGAGCCCGGCGCCGTGAACCGCCGCCACGAGGATGTTTTCGAGCACGCTCAGCCGGGCGAAGGGGCGGGGGATCTGGTAGGTGCGCCCCATCCCGAGGCGGCACCTGAGGGCGGGCCGCATCCGGGTGATGTCCCGCCCCTTGAAGACGACCCGGCCCCTGTCCGGCCGCGACAGGCCGGTCAGCAGGTCGAAGAGGGTCGTCTTGCCGGCGCCGTTGGGCCCCATCAACCCGAGGATCTCCCCACGGCCCACGGAGAAGGAGAGGTCGTCGATGACCACGAGGCTGCCGTGGGTCTTTCTCAGGTTTTCGACGATGAGGAGGGGGGGCATAAAAAAAGTGACTAAAGTGACTAAAGTGACTAAAGTTAATGTGCGCCTGACGGCGCGGTCGTTTTTAAAAAGAAGGAGCGCAGCGACACCGGAACTTTAGCTCACTTTAGTCACTCCCAACTTTCTTCCTCTGGTCACTTTAGCTCACTCCCAGCTTCAAACATGTATCCCTTTCCCCGCTAGCACGTGCGCCGCTTCCGCGATCGCCTCGCCCACGGTGGGGTGGGGGAAAACGGTGCCGGCGAGCTGTTCGGCCGTCGCCCCCAGGCGGATCATGCCCGCGGGGCCGGCGATGAGTTCGGTCACGTGGGCGCCGACCAGGTGCACCCCGAGGATGCGATGGCTGCGGGCATCCGCGACGATTTTGGCAAACCCCCTGTTCTCGTCCATGGCCAGGGCCCTGCCGTTGGCGAGAAACGGGCAGGTCGCCGCTTTCACATCCAGGCCCTGGGCGCGGGCGGCATTCTCGGTCAGCCCCACCGAGGCGACTTCGGGGTAGGAATAGGTGCAGCGCGGGATGTTGACGTAGTCGACGGGGGGTACGCGGTTGCCGGCGATGGCCTCCGCGGCCGCCAGCCCCTGGGCGGAGGCCGCGTGGGCCAGCCCCAGCTTTCCGGTGACGTCGCCCACCGCGAAAACGGCGGCGACACTGGTGCGCATCCGGTCGTCGATGCCGATGCCGTGCGGGAGGATGCCGACCCCGAGGGTTTCCAGGCCGATGCCGCCGCTGTTGGGAACGAAGCCGATGGCCACCAGGAGCTTGTCGGCCGACAGCACCTCGGCTCCGGCCTCCCCCGCCACGGTCGCCTCGACCCCGGAGGCCCCGACCCGCACCTGCCCCACCCGCGTCCCGGTCAGCACCCGGATGCCGGCGCGCTTGAACTGGCGCTCGGCCTCGATGCAGACGTCCTCGTCCTCCAGGGGCAGGACGCGGGGCAGCATCTCCACCACGGTCACCCTGGCCCCGTAGCGGTTCCAGATGGTGGCGAACTCCATGCCGATGGGCCCGGCGCCGACGATCACGACCGATGCCGGCACCTCCGTCAGCTCCAGGGCCTGGCGGAAATCGAGAACCCGGCCGCCGTCGAACGCCGCGCCCGGGAGAGGCCGCGGCTTGGCGCCGGTGGCGACGACGATGTGGCGGGACGCCAGGCGTTCGCCCGACGGGTCGATTTCCAGGGCATCGGCGCCGGTCAGCCGCGCCGCGCCCGCGTAAACCGCCACCCCGTTTTTTTCCATCAGCAGCTGGACGCCCTTGGTCTGCCGCGAAACCACCCGCCGGCTTCGCTTCCAGGCGCTGCCGTAATCCACCGCCAGGTTGTCGAAGCCAAACCCGAAGGCTTTCCCGCGGGAGAGGGTGTGGATCACCTCCGCGTTCTGCAGCAGGCACTTGGTGGGGATGCAGCCCCAGTTGAGGCATGTCCCCCCCAGGCTCTCCTTTTCCACCAGGGCGGTCTTCAGGCCGAGCTGCGCGGCCCGGATGGCGGCCACATAGCCGCCGGGCCCGCCCCCGATCACGATCACGTCGTAGACATCCATATCCGCGCTCCTGTGTCAAAGAGTCGCATTTTCAAACCCCTGCCCTTTGCCGACTTAGTAAATTTCATCGCGGATGTCAAAACATGATCCGCCCACCCCGGGCCGGCCGCGCCGTTATGCCAATAAACTCCTTGACATTTTCCCGAAAAATTCTGTAGGATTCCGTCAACTTCAGTTTCCTTGCGCGGCGCCGCGGGGTGGCCAACCAGCCAAGCCAACGGGGAGGGGGCATCCTGTGGCGCCGCACCCTTTCCCCCGTTTCCCGAACGCCCATGCGCAAGGGCCGACCCGGCAGCACGCCGCGTCGGCCCTTGCGCGTTTTGCCCCGCCGGGCGGTGCCCCCTCCGCCCACCGCAACGGCAGTGCCTGGCCACCATGAGAACTTGTCGCGCATGATGCGCTCGACCCGCGGCCTCCATGGAGGCTGCCGTCCTCTTCCATGACATAACAGCAGCAAAGATCGGCGGCGCCCGGGAAAAGCGCGGTACTTGAAATCTCGGAAACTGGATTGGCGGTTACCCTCTACCAGGGACCGACCGCGCTGGGCGGGTGACCGCGCATCCGCAAAGGACGGGGTTTAGATGACCTCGAGGGGCAACGATGCCGGACCGATCGGGCAAGCCTTCCGGCAGCTTCTGGCCGGCGCCGGAAGCCCGCGCCCCCTGGTCTGGCTCTACGGCGCGGTGCCGTCCTTCGCCGCGCGGATCGCCGGCTACGACCCGGTGACGGCGTACAACGACCAGGCCCGTGCCTTCGACGCCCAGATCAAGACCCAGCGGATGTTCGGCGACGACGGCATCCCCCGGATGGCGGTCGGGGGGGCCTCCGACGTCACCTGGGCCTTCGGCGGCGAGATCCGCTGGCCCACCGGGGAATACGACATGGCGCCGGTGGCCGTGCGCCACCCCGTGGACTCCGAAGAGGCGGCCCTGACCCTCCGTCCGCCGGAAGACGTCGCCCGCGCCGGGCCGCTGCCGCTCTACCTGGAGATGGCCGGGCTGCAGCGCGGCGCCGGCCTCCCGGTCTTTCCCTTCGTGACCTCGCCGATCGAGGGCGCCAGGAGCCTGTGCGGCCCGGAACTGCTGATGCGCTGGATGATCCGGCGGCCCGACCTGGCGCACCGCATGCTGCGCGCGGCCACCGACTACAGCGTGGCCGTGGTGCGCCTTTTCGCCCGCCGCTTTCCGGCCGAAGACCTGCTGATCTACCTGGCGGCGCCGACGGCCTCCAACCAGATGATCTCCCCGCGCATGTTCGAGCGTTACGTTCTCCCCTACCAGCACGAGCTCCACGCCGCCGCCCTCGGGGCCGGCATCCGCCATATCTTCTGCCACATCTGCGGCGAGCAGAACAGGAACCTGCCGTTCTGGCGTCGGATCCCCATGGGCGACCCGGGGATCGTCAGCTTCGGCCACGAGGTGGACCTGGACGACGCCGTCGGGCACTTCGGCGAAACCTGCATCGTCGCCGGCAACATCGAGCCGGCGCGGATTCACCTGGGAACGGCCGAGGAGGTCTACGGCCTCTGCCGGGAAGCCCTCGAGAAAGGCCGCCGCGCACCGCGCGGCTTCATCCTGATGCCCGGCTGCGGGATTCCGCCCCACGTGCCGCCCTACAACCTATACATGCTGCTCCAGGCCCGGCGGGACGCCGCCGGGCCGGGCAGGCAGGGCCGAAACCCGTGAGGGCGCGGTACGCGGGCCGGCCCCTTTCCAGAAGCGAGGCGCCATGCAGAACACCTTGAAGGCCCGGCTGGGCCGGGGCGAGCTCCTGGCAGGCACCATCGTCAGCCTCCCCTGCCCGGAGACGGCCGAGATCCTGTCACGCTGCGGTTTCGACTGGCTCTTTGTCGACATGGAGCACGGGGCCATCGGCTTCACCGCCCTTCAGCGGGTGCTGCAGGCGGCCGGCCGCGAGACCCCCTGCCTGGTGCGTCCGCCCGGCAGGGAGGAGGCGTGGATCAAAAAGAGCCTCGATTCCGGCGCCGCGGGGGTCATCGTGCCCCGGGTGAACTCGGCGGCCGAGGCCGAGGAGGCGGTGCGGCTCGCGAAATACCCGCCCCGGGGGTGCCGCAGCGTGGGCATTTCGCGGGCCCACGGCTACGGCGCTGACTTCGCCGGATACCTGGCGCGCGCCAACGACGAGATCCTGGTGGTGCCGCAGATCGAGGACATCGATGCCGTCGGCCGGATCGAGGAGATCGTCCGCGTGCCCGGGATCGACGCCCTTTTCATCGGCCCCTACGACCTGTCGGCCAGCATGGGCAGGATCGGGCGCGTCCACGACCCGGAGGTGCACCGGGCCATGGAGCGCGTGCAGGGGTGCGCCCGGGAGGCGGGGATCGCCCTGGGCATCTTCGCCGCGGACGCGGACACCGCCCGGAGCTGGGTGGAAAAGGGCTACCGCCTGGTGGCGGTGGGAATGGACGCGATTTTCCTGGCCGCGGCCGCGGGCCGGGCGCTGGCCGCCGTCAGGGATTGACCCCCGTCCCGCAAAGCGAGGCTCTCGGCGGTCGGGCCTCTCCGCCCGGGCGGATGGCCCTCGCCCCATGCCTGCGACGGCCCGGGGACATCGGATTCAAAGGCGGCGCCCGGCCCACGCCATGAGCTCCCTGCGCGGCCAGATGAGGCCATAGTCAGCCGGAATGTATCGTCCCTGTTCCCAGAGCGCCCGGCGCCCGGGGGACCAGGCGAGGGCGTTTCTGAGGGCGAAGTCGCTGGGGCCGATTCTGAAAACCGCTGCGCCGTTGCCCCGGGGGACCTCCCCCAGGAAGGAGAGCTCCGGGCTGATCCGGGCAAGGGCCGGATCGTAGAGCCAGCCGCAGGCATACATGCCCCTGACGCGGGAATCGGCGCGGAGCAATTCCGCGATCGCCCGGTAGCACTCCTCGCGCGCGCAAGGCGAGAAGCCCCGGGTGTAGCGCTTGAGGGTGTGGATGACGTAAAAAGGATGGACCCCGCGGACCCTCGTGAGGAGAAAGAGCGCAAAGCGGGTGATCTCCTTCGCCCCTCCCGCCACGAAGTGTTTCCTTCTCAGGCGCGACACCTCGACGCACCACGCGTCCGAGACCGGGATCAGCCTTCCGGTCAACAGGCCCAGGTCTTCCCAGAAGGGAACGTGCGCGGGCGTGAAATAGCTGTCCGGAAGTGTTTCCAGGGCGGCGCCGATCCGCTCTTCGTTTTCCCGCAGGCGGCGGCGGACGCTTTCGGGGAGGAACCGCGGACCTTCTCGGCAGCCCGAAATCCCCGGCGGCAGTCCCCGGACTTCGAAGATAGGGCGAGGGGCAGGCCGCGTCAAGGCGCGGCGGGCCGGAAGGCCGCTTGGCTCTTGCCATGGCCCTGATTTTCCGCTATAGGGTTACGTTCCCGTGAATGCACGTCATCGTTTCCGTTCCCTTTCAGTGGGGCCGTTCCGTGAGGGGCGCTTCCTGCGCCCGCGCCGGGCGGTGACAGCCGGTTCGTCGCGGAAAAACTCATCTACCGCAAACCGCCCATGACCCACCCGACCCCCATCGCCATCGTCGGGATGGCCGGAATTTTCCCCGGCGCTTCCGACACGGACCGGTTTTGGCGCAACATCGTCTCCCGGTTCGATGCGGCGGCCGAGGTGCCGCCCGAGCGCTGGGCCGCCCGCGCCGAGGACGTGTGCCGCCCCACCCCCCTTGCGGACCATGCGGTCTCCCGGCGGGCATGTCTCATCGACAGCGAGGCACTGGCGGCGGCGGACGCCTCCCTGGCCGGCCTGGACCTCGACCCCGACCTTCTCCCGGCCCTGGATCCCCTCCACCGTCTGGTGCTGGCCGCCGGGCGCCGCGCTTTCGAAACCTGCCGCAGCGACGGGGCCCGGCGCGATCGGGCCGGTGTCGTCCTGGCCGCCATCGCCCTGCCCACCGATGCGGCCTCGCGCCTGGCCTGGGACATCCTGGGAACCGATTTCAAAAGCCGGGTGCTGGGGACAACCCCGCCCCTGCCGCCGATCCCGCGCCGGAGAGCCATGGCCGCGCGCGTGACCGCGCTCCCGGCCGCCCTGCTGGCCAGGGGGCTCGGCCTTGGGGGCGGCAGTTTCACCCTCGACGCCGCCTGCGCCTCCTCGCTCTATGCGCTCAAGCTGGCCTGCGACCAGCTCCAGGGGGGGAAAGCCGACCTGGTGCTGGCGGGGGGGGCATCGCGCCCGGATTGCCTCTACACCCAGATCGGGTTCAGCCAGCTCCGGGCCCTGTCCCCCTCGGGGCGCTGCGCCCCCTTCGACCGCAGCGCCGACGGCCTGGTGGTGGGCGAGGGCGTCGGCATCGTGGCCCTCAAGCGCCTCCCCGACGCCCAGCGCGACGGGGATGACATCCATGCCGTCATCCGGGGCATCGGGCTTTCCAACGACATGGACGGCAACCTCCTGGCCCCGGACCCCGAGGGCCAGGTGCGGGCCATGCGCAAGGCCTACGCCGCCGCCGGGTGGTCGCCGGGCGATGTGGACCTGATCGAATGCCACGGGGCGGGAACGCCGGCGGGCGACCTGGCCGAGGCCCGCAGCCTTCGGCAGCTGTGGGGCGCCTCGGGGTGGACACCCGGGCAGTGCCCCATCGGCTCGGTGAAATCCACGGTGGGGCACCTGCTGACCGCCGCCGGCGCCGCGGGACTCATCAAGGTGCTGCTGGCGATGCGGCACCGCACCCTGCCCCCTTCCCTCAACTTCAGCCGCCTGCCGGAGAAAAGCCCCCTGCACGGGGGGCCTTTCCGGGTCCAGACCGAGGCGGCGCCATGGCGCCTGCGCGAGGGCCGCCTGGCCCGCAGGGCCGCCGTGAGCGCATTCGGTTTCGGGGGCATCAACGCCCACCTGCTGCTGGAGGAGGCCCCCCGGCGGGACCCGGCGGGGGCTGGGGCGGCGGCGGCGCTGCCCGCGGCCGCGCCGGAGCCGGTCGCCATCGTGGGAATGGCCGCCGCTTTCGGCCCCCTCGAAGACATGGAGGGCTTCCGCGCCGCCGTCGCCGGCGCCCGTTCGGCCTGCATCCCCCGGCCGGAGACCCGCTTCCGGGGCGCGGACGCCGCCGCCGGGGCGGTCCTCGACGGGCGCGCGGCCCGGGGCGGGTTCATGGCCGGGGTCGAGGTCGACCCCTCCACGTTCCGCATCCCGCCCAGCGAGATCGCGGACATCCTGCCCCAACACCTGCTCATGCTCCAGGTCGCCTGGGAGGCCATGGGGGACGCCGGCCTGCCGGAGCGGGCAAAACGCCCGGACATGGGCGCGGTCGTGGGCATGGGTTTCGACTACGAGGCGACCCAGTTCCACCTGCGCTGGCGCCTGGCCCGCGAGGCCGGCGCCTGGGCCCGGGAACTGGGCCGCGACCTGTCGGGCGCGGAATTGCAGGCATGGCTGGAGGCCCTGCGCGCCGCATGGGGGCCGCCCCTGACCCCGACGCGCACCCTGGGGGCCCTCGGGGGGATCATCGCCAACCGCATCGGGCGCGAGTTCGGCTTCGGCGGGCCGACCTTCGTGGTCTCCGACGAAGCCGCCTCGGGCCTGCGCGCCCTGGAGATCGGGGTGCGCGCCCTTCAGCGGCGCGAGGCCGACGCGTTCCTGGTGGGCGCGGTGGACATGGCGGCCGACGTGCGCGCCGTCCTGGTCGCCGACGCCCTCGCCCCCTTGTCCCGCGCCGGGGCGGTCCGGCCTTTCGCATCCGACGCCGACGGCAGCCTGCCCGCCGACGGCGCCGGGGCCATGGTCCTCAAGCGCCTGGAGGATGCCCGCAGGGACGGCGACCGGGTGTACGCCGTTGTCCGTTCGGTGGCCGCCGCCGGCCCCGCCGGGCGCCTCGAGGACACCTACGGCCGCTCCCTTGGCCTCGCCTGCGCCGAGGCCGGCACGAGCCCCGGGGAGCTGGGCTATGTCGAAGCCCATGCCGGCGGCATCGCCCGGGAGGACGCGGCCGAACTGCAGGCCCTCGCCCGCTGCCTGGGGGAGGCCCGCGGCACCGGGGGCGGCTGCGCCGTGGGGAGCGCCAAGGCGCTCATCGGCCACGCGGGGGCCGCCGCCGGCATGGCCTCCCTCGTCAAGGCCGCGCTCTGCCTTCACGACGGGCGCGTGCCCCCTGCCGGACTGGACAGCGCCCCGCCTCCCGGCGCGGTGCTCCGCTTTCCCCGTGCGGGCGGCGCCTGGCCCCTTTCCGCCGACGGCACCCCCAGGCCGGCCGCCGTGGCGGCCGTGACGCCGGAGGGCGGGTGTGTCCACGCGGTGCTGGGCGCCGCGGACCGGAGTGCGTCGGTTGCATTTTAAGGCTTCAGCGCTGAACAGGGTGACGGACCGCGGCCCGGTTTGGCGGGCGCGCGCATCGGGACCGTGACGGGCATGTCCCGGCCGGCGTTCCGCCTGCAGGGCCGGGCGGCCTCCCGGAGCAACGGGCAAAGCCTCCGGGCGCAGGGGGCATTGGATCTCTCAACGCCTTTAAAGAAAAGAGGACAACCCATGGATGCGGAAAACGGCAGCACGAACGACAGCTTCGTTTCGATGGTGTCCCTCCTTGCCGAAAGGCACGGGTGCAAGATCATCGACATCGACTTCGACAACAGGGTCCTCAACCTCGACGGCCCGGATGACGCCGTGGCCGCGTGCGCGCAAGCCCTGGCGGAAATGCTGGATTGAGAAGGGGCTTTTCGACCCCAGGGGGATTCGGGCGAGGCGTCGCGCGCGGCATGCCCGCACCCGGCCGCACTGGAAGTCGATTCGGGCGGGTTTCACGGAAGGGTGTCGGTTCCCGGCCGCAGATGCGTTTTCATCAGCGCCGTCAGGCTGGAAACGCACTCGTCGATGCGGCGGTAAGTGTATCCCGCGATCAGGCGTCCGCTCTCGTAGACATCCACCGCGGGCAGTGTCGGCGGGTGGGCGAAGAGGGCGTTTAGGATGACTTCGAAGCCGTCGCCGGCGGCGAGGACAACCCCGGCATCGGGAAAGCGGTCCGGATAAAGATCCGCCGGGGCCCTTGAGCCCGCGCCGTGGTTGGCATGCATCATCTGGTGCCGGGCGCTCGGCGGGAGGTAAAGCGCCAGCGCGTGCTCCGGCACCCTGACGGAGCCCGACAGCGCGCTGAAAAAGGTCTTTTCGGCAGGCAGCAGGTGCCGAAATGTCACTAAACGGCCCTTTTCCAGGAAAGGCCGCATCTTAGTGAGGATGGCCGACAGCATGTTCTGCCAACCCGCCACGATGGGATCGTCGCCCACCCGAACCCGCTGGGCGATGGTGTCGGCCACGAACCGGTTTTCATCTTCGAAGCTGGGCACAAGGCCTCTCCGGCATGCTGTCAGGGGGCGACCGCCCGACGCGACCGGCTCGCGCCCGGCCGTCTCCCGGGAAGAAAATCGTTTTTAACACGAAACGCCCCGGAAGCCGACGTCTTTTTCAAGGGAAGGCGGAATCGGGGCATTGCGCCTCACGGGCCGGGCCGGATTTGACCGGGGGCGGCCCGCCGTCACCCGGCCGCAAGCCGTCGGGCGGCTTGACATCCATCGGGCCCGGCCGTTAAGATTGACAGCCCGTGCCGGCGCTCGTGGGAATCGGAACCGCACCGGTGCGGGCCCCGGTCTTTTCGCTGCCGACCCCGGGATAGCGCCCATGGGTTTTCACGACATCCGCAAACGGTGACGCCATGCCCATCCCCGATACCGGTGGCTGCCGCCCGGCAGACCTCGTCGCCGCCCAGCCGAACCGCCGGGCCGCGGACCCGCCGTCGGGCGAGACCGCGCTGCGGGCCTCCCACCGCTTCCTGGAAATCGCCAACCGCCACAACGCCATGCAGGCGCTGCTGGAGGAATTCGTCGAGGAGGTGATCCGCCACACCGGCTGCGAGGCGGTGGGCATCCGGATTCTGGACGCCGAGGGCCGCATCCCCTACCGGGCTTACAGGGGCTTCAGCCAGGCCTTCTTCGAATCGGAAAACTGCCTCGACCTCGCTTCGGGCAGGGGCATGTGCGTCCAGGTCGCCGATCCCACCCGGCTCCGCCCGCCGTTTTACCGCGGCGGGACGTTCTGCGTCGACTCGACCACCCGTTTCCTTTCCCAGCGCAGCGGCTGCGAGCAGCAGATGCTGCGCAGCGTCTGCCACGCCCAAGGGTATGAAACCCTCGCGCTGGTTCCCATCAGCCTGGGCGGCCGGGTGCTGGGGCTGATCCACATCGCCGACCCGGCCGAAGACAGGCTTCCCCCGGGCATGCTGCGGCAGATCGAGGAGATGGCCATGCACGTCGGGGCGGCCATCACCCGGATCAGCGCCCAGGAGGCCCTGCGCCAGGCCTACGCGGACCTGGAGGCGCGGGTCGCCGAGCGGACCGAGGCCCTGACCCGCGCCAACCTCAAACTGCGCCGCGAAATCGACGAGCGCAAAAAGACCGAGGCGGCCTTCAGGCTCAACGAGGCCCGCCTGGAGACCCTCTACCGCCTGAGCCAGATGGAGCAGGCGAGCGTCCAGGAGGTCTGCGATTTCGCCGTCGAGGAGGGGGTGGCGCTCACCCAGAGCCAGTTCGGCTACCTCTTTTTCATGAACCCGGAGGAAACCGTGCTGACGGTTTACGCCTGGTGCCGGGCGTCGCTCGCCATCTGCACCGTCGAGGGGATGCCCACGGTCTACCGGGTCGAGGACACGGGGCTGTGGGGCGAGGCCGTGAGGCAGCGCCGCCCCGTCATCACCAACGATTACGAGGCCCCCAACCCGTTCAGGAAGGGGTACCCGGCGGGCCACGTCCCCGTCCGCCGCCACATGAACATCCCGGTCTTCGACAGCAGCCGCATCGTGGCGGTCGCCGGCGTGGCCAACAAGAAGGACCCTTACGTCGAGGACGATGTCCGCCAGCTGCAGCTCCTGATGGAGGGCATGTGGCGCTTCGTCCAGAAGAAGAGGGCCCAGGCGGCCCTGGCAGCGTCCGAGGAGAAACTGCGCTTTCTCACCACCCAACTGCTCAACGCCCAGGAAAAGGAGCGCAAGCGGATCTCCATCGAGCTTCACGACGAGCTGGGCCAGGCCCTGCTGACCCTCAAGCTCCAGTTGCGGGCCCTGCAGCAGCGGCTTCGCAAAGACCAGCTGGGGCTGAAGACCGATTTCGAACTCGTGTTCCGGCACATCAATTCGGTCACCGAAAACGTGCGCCGCATGTCCAAGGAGCTCAGCCCCTCCATCCTGGAGGACCTCGGCCTGGTGGCGGCCCTGCGCTGGCTGGTCAAAAGCACCGGGAAATACTATTACATCGACATCGCCTGCGACGTGGACGCCATCGACCAGACCTTCTCCGGCAATGCCGAGCTCCTCCTGTTCAGGATTTTCCAGGAAGCCCTGACCAACATCGCCAAGCACTCCCGCGCCAGGAGCGCCAGCATCAGCGCCCGGAAGGGAAACGGCGCGGTCGCCATCGCCATCAGCGACACGGGCAGGGGCTTCGACCTGAAATCCGTGGCAGCCCACAAGAGCGCCGATCGCGGGCTGGGGCTTGCGGCCATGGACGAACGGGTGCGGATGCTGGGCGGCGAGCTGGAAATCCGGAGTCGGGAAAACCAGGGCACGCGCATCAGCATCCGCCTGCCCGTCTGAACCCTTGACCCCGCCAAGAGCCGGCCGCCTGCCGGCCGGCGCGAAGAGAGGCACCCCGATGCAGACTTACCGGGTCATACTGGCGGACGATCACGCCATGTTCCGCCAGGGGATCAAGCGCATTCTGGACGACATCGAATCGATGAGCGTGGTGGGGGAAGCCGGCGACGGGCTCGAGCTGCTGAAGCTGCTGCGCAGGGAGCCCGCCGACATGGTGATCCTGGACATTTCCATGCCGGGCATGCGCGGCATCGAGGCGACGCGCGAGATCAGGGCCGCGCACCCCGGCATCAAGGTGCTGATCCTCACCATGCACCGCGACCTGGAATATTTCTACCACGCCATATCGGCCGGCGCCCAGGGGTTTTTGCTGAAGGAGGATGCCGACGTCGAGCTGCTCACCGCCATCCGCACCATCCGCCAGGGGCAGGTCTACCTTTCCCCCCTCGTCACCCGCGAGCTGACCGGGCAGATCTTCAGGGGGGGGCCGGAAGGCGAGAGCGGGGTCGTGGAGGTGCTGACCACCCGCGAGCGGGAGGTGCTGAAGCTGATCGCCGAGGGCAGGACCGGCCGGGACATCGCCGGCCTGCTGTGCATCAGCGTCCGGACCGTCCAGCACCACCGCGCCAACATGATGCGCAAGCTCGACGTCAAGAGGGCCGCCGACCTCATCAAGTACGCCATCCGCCGGGGCTACGCCTCGCTCAATTCGAAAAACCGGGATCCATCGCCCCGGAGTGACGAACCCCGGTGACGGCGGCCGCGGTCTTGATCGTTGCCGCAACCCCTGCCGCAGCCGCCGGTGACCGAACCGTCGCCGCCCGTCCGCATTGCCGCTCCGGGCCGCCGGTTCTCAGTCGATCAGCACCATGCTGTACCAGGCGGGCAGCAGCTTGCCCGCCGGGTCGAACTCGACCTCGAACCCGAGGGGCTCCAGGGTCTTGCCGATGTCGATCCCGTAAGCATCCATGGAGGGCCTTGCCAGGTGGGGGTGGCGGCACGGCTCGGGGTAGGCGCACTCCTCGCACTTGACGCAGAGCACGAGGGCGAAGGCGAAGGAGCACCCCAGGGCCAGCATGGCCTCTTTTTCCACCGCCAGGCTGGCCGCCTGCCCGGCGGCGGGGTCCGCGCTCTTGATGACGAGGGCGTGGGTGTAGCGGTCGTAGGCCTCCATGAACTGCCGGGGCGTAAAATCGAGGTGCGGCGGGCAGGTCCAGTAGCGCCCCCAGCGGCTGCAGCCGAAGCGGCACTTGAGAAAGCTGCGCGGGTCGAACACCACGTCCCGGGCCTGGATCAGCTTGGCTTCGGAGGCGCCCGAGGCGAGCGCCTTGGCGATCAGCAGATCGAGATCTTTTTCCATTCCCTAGCCCCTCCCGGCGTTTGGTTCCATCTCTTTATCCTTGCCCTTGTCCTTCTCGTTGTCGTTGTCGTAATCGAAATCGAAATCCCAATCCCAATCCAAACCCCAACCGCAAAAGCCGCGCCGCATCTGCTTCGCCGCCCTGCCCCCCCGGGCGCCCCCTCCTGTCACGCCGTCAGGCGCTTGAACGAACGAAGGAAATCAACGACCGACATTCTCACAGCATAAAAGGAGGCCCCCGATGAAAACCGCCGCCGAATCCAAGCCCAAGAGCCCCAAAGTCTATCATCTGCTCCAGGACCAGTGCGTCTGGAGCCAGGCCGGGGTGATCAAGCCGGTCAAGTGCATGAACGCCTTCAACTGCCTGGACTGCACCTTCGACCAGAAGGTCCAGGCCGATTTCCAGGCCCGCGAGAAGAGCCGGGACGCAAGGGGGCTGGCCCACACGGCGCCGCGCCTGCGCCTGCTGGTCAAGGAGCTCAAGTGCCGCCACATGCTCAGCGGGCGGGTCAGCTACAAGCTCTGCGCCCACGGCTACAACTGCGTCAAGTGCCCCTACGACCAGATGATCGAGGATGCGGGCCTGCTGCCGGCGCCGATGGCGGCGGTCTGCGACCATGTGGCCGGTTTCGACGTGGCCCAGAACTACTACTACCTGAACCGCCACACGTGGGCGCGGGTGGAGTACGGCGGGCGCGTGCGCATCGGCATCGACGATTTCGCCCAGCGGCTGCTGGGGCCCCAGGACCGGATCGAGCTGCCGGAGCTGGGCAGGCGCATCAGCCAGAATGCACCCCACGCGGTCCTGCGGCGGGGGAAGAAGGCCGCCGAGGCCCGCAGCCCGGTCGACGGGGTCGTCGTGGCCACCAACCCCAAGCTGCGGCACCAGGCCGAGATCGCCAACGCCGACCCCTACAACCAGGGCTGGCTGATGCTGGTCCAGCCCACCAGGCTGCGCAACAATCTGAAAAACCTGCTCTTCGGCACCGAGATCCTGGCCTACATCGATGACGAGGCCAACAAGCTGAGCCGCATGGTGAGCGACACCGCCGGGTACGCCATGGCCGCGGCCGGCGGCGAGGTGACCAAGGACATCTACGGGTCCGTGGCAGGATTGGACTGGGACGAGCTGGTCACCAGCTTCCTGTAGTCAGCGCTTACGGGCGCCGGGTCTGCCCTTCGACCCGGCGCCGCCCCCCTTCAGCTGGTGCACCCGGCGGCCCAGCTCGTAGCTGCAGCTTTCGCAGAAGGCCATGTGGAGCCTGTCCAGCTCGTCGAGATTGCGGATCGAGCGCAGCAGGCAGCCGAAATCCCAGCAGTGTCCCAGCCCCAGCAGGTGCCCCACCTCGTGCAGGCACAATTTGGACAGGCGCTCCAGGGTCGTTTCCCTGCCGGCGGTGGTCAGGCGGTAAAAGGAGACCGCCGCCACCCGCCCCCCCAGCTGCGACTCGCCGTAGACGTAGGTCAGGATGGGGGTGCCCATGTCGCTGCTGGTCAGGCCGAGGCAGATGGGCGCCCCCGCCGGCCGCGCGGTGCTCAGATGGTTGATGATCTTGACCGCGTCATACTGGCGCCGGGCGCTCATGAAGGCCTCCTCGGGCATGGGCCGCTCCGGCAGCACCCGGGTGGGCAATTCCAGGATCGCCTGCAGGTGGCCCGCCACGACCTCTGCGGCCAGTTCGTTGATGGGGCCCAGGGGCACGAGTTCCGCCAGCGGCCGGGTGGGCGCGCCTGACGCCCTCGAGGAAACTTTCGCCGGCATCACGGGCCCTTGAGCTGGTAGCGCTTGACTTTGCGCATCAACGTGGTGCGGTCGATGTCCAGCTGCCTGGCGGCCTGGGTGACATTCCAGCCGCAGCTGTCCAGAACGTTGCGGATATGGCTGATCTCGGCTTCCTGGAGGGTCAGGGTCCCCAGCCGGCACTCATCCGAACTGCTGTTGATGAAGGTCAGCTCCTCGGCGCCGATCATCTGCCCCCGCGCCAGCACCACCGCCCGCTCGATGACGTTGCGCAGTTCGCGCACGTTGCCCGGCCAATGGTAGGCCATCAGTATTCCCAGCGCCCGCTGCGTCAGGCCCAGGATGCGTTTGCCGGTCTCGCGGCTGTAACGTTCGAGGAAATGGTCCGCCAGGGGGGCCACATCCTCCAGGCGTTCGCGCAGCGGCGGGATGTCGATGCGGATCACGTTGATGCGGTAAAAAAAATCTTCCCGGAACCGGTTTTCCCGGATCAGCTGCGTCAGGTCGCGGTGGGTGGCGCTGATCAGCCGGAAATCGGTCTGGACGAACTGGTTGCCCCCCATGCGCTGAAACTGTTTCTCCTCGAGCACCCGCAGAAGGCTCACCTGCATCTTGGGGGGGATGTCGCCGATCTCGTCCAGGAACAGGGTGCCGCCGGCGGCCATTTCCAGCCTTCCGCGCCGCGCCCTGACCGCGCCGGTGAAGGCGCCCCTCTCGTGTCCGAACAGCTCGCTTTCCAGGAGGGTTTCGGTCTGGGCGCCGCAGTTGAGGGCCACGAACGGTCCGTACTGGCGCGCCCCGGCCATGTGGACGGCCCGCGCGACCAGTTCCTTGCCGACCCCGGTTTCCCCGCGGATCAGCACCGGCGAGGCGGTCGGGGCCACATCCTCGATGGCGGCGAAGACCTTGCCCATGGCCTCTGAATGGGCGACGATGCCGTCAACCCCGAGGTCCGGGCGCTCCAGGAGCTGCTCGCGCAGGGAGACGTTTTCTTCCCGCAGGGCCTTGGTCGCGGCCACCCGCTCCATGGTGAGGCTCAGGGCCTCGGGGTCGAAGGGCTTGCAGATGTAATCGCTGGCACCGCGTTTCATGGCGTCCACCGCGGTACCGATGGTGCCGTGGGCCGTGATGATGATGATGAGGGCCTCCGGCTGGCGTTCCTTGATGCGCGTGAGGAGTTCGATCCCGTCCATGCCCGGCATGCGCACATCGACCAGGTAGATGTCGAACAGGCGCCGGTCCATGCAGGCAAGGGCCTCCTCCCCGGAGGCCGCCGTGATGACCCGGTACCCGTCCTTGGTCAGCCAGGCCGCCAGGCTCTCGCAGATGGCCTCTTCATCGTCCACCACCAGGGTCCACAATCCGGAAGCTGTCATGTCGTCTTTTCTCCATCGGCCGCCACGGGTGCCTGCGATCCTGTCGGCAGGGTGATTTTGAAGCAGGAACCCTGGCCCACCGTGCTCTGCACCTCCACGGTGCCGTTGTGCTCGCGGGTGATGCCGTAAACCATGGAAAGGCCCAGGCCGACGCCGCGGCCGCTTCTCTTGGTCGTGTAAAACGGTTCGAAAATGCGCGCCAGCTCGGTTTCGGGGATCCCGCAGCCCGTGTCGCAGACGGCCATCCAGATGCGGTCCTGCCCTTCCTGGTACCCGCCTTCGATGGTGAGCTTCCCGCCGTCGGGCATCGCCTCGATGGCGTTGGAGATCAGGTTCATCAGCACCTGCTGGATCTGGGCGTAGTCGCCGTAGGCGCTGAAGGGCGTCTGGGGCAGCCCCGTGCGGCGCTTCACGCCCGCCTTGTCCATCTGGTGCCCCAGGAGCAGCATGATGGTGTCCACCATCTCTTTCAGGTCGATGGGCCCGCTTTCCACCCCCCTCTGGCGCGCGAACGTCAGCAGGTTGTTGACGATGGTGCCGCTGCGCAGCGCCTCGCGGATGGACATCTCCAGATAGCGCTCGAAGGCCTTGAGGCCCTCCGGCGGCAGGGTGTTCTCCCGGATGTAGGACAGGATCAGCTTGTTGAAGGTGACGATGCTGGTGATGGGGTTGTTGATCTCGTGGCAGACCGAGGCGACCAGGCGCCCCAGGGTCACGAGGCGGTCCTCCTGCACGAAACGGTTCAGATCCTCCTTGATGGCCCGCGTGCGGGCCTCGATGCGCTGGCTGACATCCTCGGTGATGTCGCGGATGACGTCGACCACCTGGACGATCTCGCCCTCGTGGTTGACCAGGGGGTAGGTGGTCACCTGGGAAATGCGCATACTGCCGTCAGGCTGGACCACTTCGTGCACGGCGCGCGCCGGCTTTCCGGTCTCGACCGCCTTGTCCATGGGGCAATCCCAGTTTTTCCAGGAGCAGGGCTGAAGCGCGCCGTGAACCGCTTCGAAGCAGTGGCGGCCGATGACGCTCTCGCGCTCCCCGCCCTTGGTGATCACCTTGGAGTCGTTGCAGTTGATGATGCGGTAGTTCTGGGGCATTGTGATTTCTGGCCTTGGCGTACTGTTGTCCGGATTTGCCGTGTATGTCTCCAAGTTCCTGATCCAGGACAAGGCTCTTCCGATCTTTCCAGCCTCGACCGCTTTACCCTGGTCTCCAACTCGGACGCCCATTCGCCCGCCAAGCTGGGCCGCGAAGCCAATCTCCTCGACACCGACCTCTCCTATCCCGCCATTCTCTCTGCCCTCAAAGGCGAAGATGCGGGTGGATTCATGGGGACCTTCGAGTTTTACCCCGAGGAGGGAAAGTACCATGCCGACGGGCACCGCGCCTGCGGTGTCCGCCTGATGCCCCAGGACACGCTTGAAAATGGCGGCATCTGCCCCGTGTGCGCCAAAGCGCTGACCCTCGGGGTGCTGCACCGGGTGGAACAGCTGGCCGACCGCCCTGCCGGCCATCTGAAAAAAGATGCCCCCGCAGTTTATCACCTGATCCCCCTGGATGAGGTCCTGGGGGAGATTTTCGGCGTCGGTCCCGGCAGCAAGCGCGTCCAGGGCGCACACCAGACGCTGCTTGAAAGGATCGGCCCCGAGTTCTCGATTCTCCACTCGGCGGAACCGGCGGCCATCGACAGGGCCGGCATCCCGCTGCTGGGGGAGGCGATCCGGCGCATGCGCCGGGGAAACATCAAACTCAGCCCGGGCTACGACGGGGAGTTCGGCAAAATCACGATCTTTTCACCCCATGAACGCCAGGCGCTGACAAACCAGAAGCTTCTCTTCAGCCAGGGCGAAAGCGGCGGCCGCAGACCGTCCCGCAGCCTTGGCAGCGATCCCGCGGCCGTGAAAATTCCGGATGAAAAACCGAAAGGTTCCAACAAGCTGACCGGGAATTCGCCTTCACCTGAAGCGACCCGGCCCGACCTGGGACGGCTTTCCACGCGCGAAGGCTCCCTCGAACCCTCCGGCGGCCGTCTCAACCCGGAACAGCAGGCGGCGGTAACCCACGGGGGCGGCCCGCTGCTGATTATTGCCGGGCCGGGGACCGGCAAGACCCGCACCCTCACCCACCGCATCGCCCACCTGATCCGCCGGCAGGGGGTATCCCCCGAAAACATCCTGGCCCTGACCTTCACCCACAAGGCCGCCGCCGAAATGAGTTCGAGGCTTACCCGTCTTCTGGGGCCCGACGCCCCGCTGCCCTTGGTGGCGACGTTTCACGGGTTCTGCCTCCATCTGCTGAAATCGGAACACCCCTGGGACTGCCGGGTCATCGACGAAGCGGGCCGCCGAACCCTTCTGGCAGAGGTCCTTTCCCATCTCGACCGTTCCGGAGGCCCGGCCGCGCTTTCCATCGATACGGTCCTGAAGCGCATGGTCGCGGCCAAGCAATGGATTCTCGGACCGGATGACGCCCTGGAGGCGGTCTGCCCCGCCGGCGAACAGGGCGAATTCGTCGCGGCCTACCGCCTTTACCAGCAGTGGATGGGCGTCGAAAGGCTGTGCGATTACGAGGACCTGATCTTCAAGGTGGTGCGCCTCATGGAAGAATCTCCGGACGCGGCGCAGCGCTGCCGAAAGCGCTTCAGACACCTCTTCGTGGACGAATACCAGGATCTCAACCATGGGCAGTACCGCATCCTCCGCGCCCTTGCCGCAGACCCCGAAGCCGACATTTTTGTAATCGGGGACCCGGATCAGTCCATCTACGGCTTCAGGGGGTCGGACAGCGCCTGTTTCACACGCTTCGCAGAGGACTTTCCGACCGCCAGAACCATCCGCCTGACCCGCAACTACCGGTCGACAGCCGCCATTCTGGGCGCTTCCGGCCAGGTCATCCGCCGGGCGCGGCAGCGCCGCGATGACATCCGGGTCTACGGCGCCGATGGCGGCGAACGCACGGTGGGGTTCATGGAACTTGCCAACGAGCGGGCCGAGGCCGTGGCCGTCGGAAAGCTGATCGAAAACCTGGTCGGCGGGCTCGATTTTCATGCCCTGGACGCCGGACAGGTGGAGAACCCGGGAGGGGTCCGCGAGAAGAGTTTTGCGGACATCGCCGTTCTTTTCCGCACCCGGGACCAGGGCGACATCCTCGCCCAGGCCTTCGAGCAGGCGGGCATTCCCTGCCAGCGGGCCTCTGCCTTGCGCAAGTGCGGCAGCGCAGGGGTCGACGGCCTGCTGGCGCTTTCGCGCGTGGTTTTCGGTCTCGGAACCTACGCCGATTTCGACACGGTCCGGAAATTGACCGTGCCCGTGGTGGGGCTGCAGACAGGCCGGATTTTCAAGAACTGGGGCTATAGTGGCGGGATGACGCTGAAAAAGGCCCTGGCCCAGAGCGTGCGCCTGCCGATTCCGGGGATGTCGAGCCGCCAGCAGAAGCGCCTCTACGCAATGCTCACCTACCTGTGGGGCCTGGACCGCGACGTCCGGGGCCGGCGCCTGACCGACGCCCTGCAGTTCCTGGCGGCCCACACCCCGCTTTCGGGGTATTTCAGGGATGACATTCCATCCCCGGAGGGCGATTGCTTCAACAGGCTCCTGGAACTGGCCGAGGACGCCGGCAACGACCCGCTGCGCTTCTTCAGCGCCGTGGCCCTGCAGTCCGACTCGGATGCCTATGACGCGCGCGCTCAGAGGGTCGCCCTCATGACCATGCACGCGGCCAAGGGGCTGGAGTTCCCGGTGGTGGTCATCGCCGGGTGCGAAAACGGCCTGATCCCGTTCACGCTGGGCCGGGAGGGAACCGATCTGGACGAAGAGCGGCGGTTGTTTTACGTGGCCATGACCCGCGCCGAGGAGCGCCTCTTTTTTTCGCGCGCCAGGAAGAGGACGATCCGCGGGCGGACGGTCGAACGGGAAGTTTCCCCTTTCGTGGCCGACATCGAAAAGGCGCTCATCCGCGAAGAGTCCGCGGGCAGGGGGAAAGGCAGGCCCGACGGGCACAGGCAGCTGTCCCTGTTCGGGTAGAGTGCCGACAGGCGCATTGACAAAGGAACCCTTCGACATGAATGAGGATCGATTCGACAACCGGTCCGGCGGCCTCGCGCCGCCGGACGGCCGGGTGACTGCAGACGGCGGCTACGAAAAACTCTACACGATGCTGGAGCGCCTCAATGAGGTCATTTACGCCACCGATGACAGGGGCATCGTGACCTACGTGAGCCCCAACATCGAGGCGGTCAGCGGATACCGGCACGAGGAAGTCGTCGGCCGGTCCTTCCTGGAATTCGTCCATTCCGGCAACCTGGACAGCCAGCTGGCCCAGTTCCACAAGATTTTGAACGGCGAGTCGCGGGTCAGCGAGTATGCCATCCTCAAGAAGGACCGGCAGGTGGTCTGGGTGCGCACCGAGGCCCGGCAGGTCTTCGTCGACGGGCGCGCAGCGGGCGTTCAGGGGGTTCTGGTGGACATCACCGAGCGCAAGAATGCGGAGCGGGCGCTCAAAAAATCCGAGGAAAAGTACCGCATCCTGGTTGAAAACGCCAAAGACGCCGTTTTCGTCACCCAGGACGGGGCGGTCAAGTTCATGAACCCGGTCGCCGCCCTCTTTTTGGGACACGACGCCGAGGTCATCCGCAGGACCCCGTTCCTGGGCTTCATCCACCCCCAGAGGGGGAAACCGTGATGGACGGTTTCCTGAGCGACGCGGTCCTTGGCTTCAGCCGGCTCCTGGCCCTCATGACCGGCGACAACCCGCCTCCCGCCCTGGTGGTCAACAACAGCTGGGGCATGTTCCACCCGTCCTGGGATTTTCCGGCCGGCATCCCGGGCAATTACAGCGACAACCCCGAGCACCCCTTCAACGTCATCGTCGAGAGCCTCGAGGACGCCGGGGCGGACATCCTTTTCGCCGCGGGCAACTGCGGCCGGGAGTGCCCGGATGCGCGCTGCGAAGGCGAGACCGGCCAGGGCATTTACGGCGCCAACAGCAGCGCCAGCGTCCTGTGCGTGGCCGGGGTGACGATCGACGGGGTGCGCCTGGGGTACTCCACCCAGGGCCCGGGCCGACTGGACCCCGACAAACCCGACATCTGCGCCTTTACCCACTTCGAGGGCTCTGGGGTGTACGAGGCCGACGGGGGGACCTCGGCCGCCTGCCCGGTGGCCGCCGGGGTGGTGGCCGCCGTGCGCAGCCGCTACGGCCCATCCCGACTGCCGCCCCAGCAGCTGCGCCACCTGATGCGCCGTTCGGCCGAAGACCTGGGTTTGCAGGGCTTTGACTACGACTACGGGTACGGGGTCATCGACGTCGAAGCCCTGCTGGGGGTATTGGACCGGCGCGACACCCAGCCGATTTCCCTCGGCCAGAAGGTGGCCGGCTCGCTCACCGAGAGCGGCACGGCCCTGACCTACAAGCTGAGCATCGGCAAGGCGCTGACTGTCGCCCTCGACGGGCCCCAGGGCGTCGACTTCGACATTTACGTGCGCAAGGGCGAGCAGCCGACCACCGATCGCTACGATTTCCGCGGCTACACCAGTTCGGCGGACGAGAAGATCCGCATCGAGCCGGTTTCGCCGGGCGACTACTACATCCTGGTGCGCTCCTATCGGGGCGGCGGAAGCTTCACCCTGCTGGCCACCATGGACTGAAGCCCGGAAGAACTCCGAGGCCGCCCTCGTCAACGAGGTCTTCAACACGTTCCCCGGGTTCTACCCGATGCTGCCGGCGCGGACCGGGAAACCGTCGTCGGCGTCCGGCGGGAGGGGGGTCGGTTTGCCTTCCTCAAACCCCACCAGGGCGATGGGGCCGTGCCCCTCGTCCTGGCCCGGCTGGACGGCGTGGATACGCACTGCATCGAAGAAGGGCACGGCAGCACGGGCGGCAACGGGACGGTCGCCGAGGCCGTGATCGAACTGCTGGAGACCGGGAAGGCGGGGCTGCTGCCTAAACGCCGCACCTCCCGGCGCCCGGGTGGCTTCGGCGTCGGCAACTACATCGGCCCCTGCTGGCCGGTGGAGGATGCGCCGGCAAAGGCCTTCGGCGAGGCCTTCTACCAGGCCCTGATGCGGGCGATGCCGTCCGTGGACTGGGCCGACCGGATCCACTGCGGCAGCCCGAATTCCCGCGGCAAGGCAACGCCGTAACGGTCGGGCACCCGCTGCGGGGCAGGCGGTGTGCGACGCTGATTTTTTTCCTGATCGCCATCGGCGGCCAGCCTTGTTCCAACGGGGGCAACCGCCCCCTCACCACTCGGAAAACGGGTGTCGCCCCAGGCTGGAGTTGAAATACCTGGGATCGCCCGTCACCTCCTCGCCCGCCCACGGCGGCGGCTCGACGGCCTGGCCCTCGCTCTCCAGCTCGATTTCGGCCACCACCAGCCCCCGGTTCGCGCCTAAAAATTCGTCGATTTCCCAGACGCTGCCCGCCACGGGGACGCGGTAGCGGATTTTTTCGATGAGCGGCTTTTCGCAGAGCTGCGCCAGCATCGCGCAGGCGTCTTCGCAGGGGATCTCATACTCGTACTCCAGGCGTGCGGGACCGCAGGCGATTCCCTTGACCGTCAGATAGCCCTCGCCTCCGATGGCGCGCACCCTCACCGTTCTTTCCCTGGCGCTGCTCAGGTACCCCTGCCGGCAGATCACCCCCGCGGCCAGGGGCCGCCAGCTGTCGTCGCGCACCAGGAATTTCCTTTCGATCTCGATATGCCCGCCGGCACCACAACGGCCCGATTGTTTCATGTCTCTCGGACTCCTCACCCCTTAAGCGGTGATGACGCGGGCTATGACGGGAACCCGGTACTGCACCGGTTTTTGCCCACGCCGAAAGAAGGTGGGTGTAAAATGCCATCCCGGCCGCTGCGGCAGTCGGCGGTTGTTTGCAGGTGCGGCCCCGGCCTCGCGGGCGTGTCCGGATCTTCGGCGCTCCGGGCGGGTCGCCACGGCCGGCACGGCACCGATTACCAGAGACGCCCCCGACAGTCAATTGCGGACGAACACGGGCGAGCGGCCGCGGCTGTTCTGAACCCCAGGTCGCGCGCTTCCGCGCCTGCTGCCGGAAGATGGGGTTGACGTGGTAGTGGATCTGGGGTATCCGATGCACTTCATTTCACAATCCAGAGGCGCACGCAGAATTTTTACGGCGGATCGAAATCCGGAGACCGGCCCCGAGTGCGAGGGCTGGCACGCGGCAGCGCCGGGGAAAGGGGAAAGCGGCAGATGCGGGCAGGGCGATGGGTGCGGGTGACGGCGTTTTCGCTGGGCCTCTTTTTTTCGGCAGCCGGCGCGGCCGCGGGATACCGGGGCATGTCCCTCGATGCGCGCGCGGGCTTCAGCTCCAGTCGCACCGACGGGGAGTTTTTCCACCTGTACCAGGCGGGGGCGGACTTCCGCCTTCCCCAGGAGCTCCGCCTGGGTTCCGACTGGGGGCTGCGCACCGGCTTCAGCGTCCACGCCGGGATCCTGAGGGCCGACCAGGACAGCAGCCTCCTTGTCTCCACCGGGCCGAACCTCAAGCTCGACCTGCCGGGCGGGGTCCTGTTCCTGACGGCGGGCGCGCGGGCGGGGGTGATGTCGGACCATTCCTTCGGCGAGGCCGATCTGGGAGGCGCGTTCACCTTCGACACCGACGCGGGGGTCAGCGCCAAACTGGGGAGCGGTTGGTCCCTCGGATACCGCTGGCAGCACCTTTCCAATGGCAATGTCTACAGCGAAAACCCCAGCGTCAACCTCCACGCCTTCCAGGTCGGCTATCGCTTCTGAGTTGCGTCGAGGTCGCGGTTGACCGTTTGCGGGGAAAATGCCGGCAGGCAGATCGCCACGTACTCCGCGCCCCCAGGGTGCGGCGTGCTGTACTGCACCCACTCCCCCCGGGGGACCGCCACCGCCGAGCCGGCCGCGACGTCCAGCACGCGGTCCCGGCTCCGGACCCGCAGGGTCCCGCGCAGCACCAGGGTGTACTCGTCGAAGTCCGCTCCGCATGACCGGCGAGGTGCAGAACGTGGGGAGCGGCCTGTGCGTCGAAAAGCCGCTTGAGCTGCGGCAACACCAGGCGCTGAAAGGATTTCGGGGAGATGCTGCCGGCCCCCCCCTCCTCCACGACCACGAAATCCGCGCCCGCCGCCCCATAGGCGTTTCGCACCCGGATCAGCAGATCGGTGAGCTTGCCCAGGAGCGCCTCCATGATCTCGGGCTTCTTCAGCACCGTCAGGAACATCCGGTCCGGGTCCAGGACCTGGCCGGCCAGCGTGAACGGGCCGGGGACGAACGCGCCCACCGCCCCGCGCCCGGCCGCCTGCTGCCGGACCCGCCCGATGGCGGCGGTGACGGCCGCCACCCTGCCGCCCTGGGTCACGTCTTCGGGCAGCTCGAAGTCCTCGGCCCTCTCGATCCGGCGCTCGCCGACGGTGGGGTAGACGGGCACGCCGTCGACTTCCGCGTGGTAGTGCACCGGGCAGCCGATGAGTTCGGCTTCCACGTTCATGTCGAAGGGGACCACCGTGGCTTCGAACCCGAAGTCCAGGTTCAGCAGGGCCGCGGCCGCCATGTCCTCGGGCTCCGTCAGCACCCGGTGGAACTGCAGGCCCGCGGCCCGCAGGCTCGCCATGGACACGAAGGGTCCGGAGGCGAATACCGCGCAGGCGCCCCTCCGATGCCTGTCGGCGAGAGCCCTCAGCCGGTTCATTTCAGCCCCTCCCTGCGGACTTCCCGCACCACGACCTCCTCGTGGGGCGGCGGTCGGCTACATGCCGACGCCCGCGATCGCCTCCCCGCATTCGGGGCAGGTTCCGCGCTTCAGCCGGTTGCCCACGAGCGCCATCCCATGGCGTTCCAGCAGCAGGGCCCCGCACCCGTGGCAGTAAGAGTTGTCTCCGCCCTCCCCCGGCACGTTTCCCTCGTACACGTGCCGCAGGCCCTCCTGCATGCCGATGCCCCGCGCCCGCCGCAGGGTGGCCACCGGCGTCGGCGGCCGGTCCAGCAGCTCGTAGGTGGGATGGAAGCGGGTGACGTGCCACGGGATCCCGGGATCGACGCCTTTTACGAAACGCGCGATGTCCCGCAGTTCCGCGTCCCCGTCGTTGAGGCCGGGGATGACGAGGGTGGTCACCTCCACCCACACGCCGAGCGCCTTCATCAACCGCACCGTTTCCAGGACCGGTTCCAGGCGGGCGCCGCAGAGCTTCCTGTAGAAATCGTCGCGGAAGGCCTTGATGTCGACGTTGATGCCGTCCAGATAGGGCCCGATACGCCGGGCCGCCTCGGCGCTCATGTAGCCGTTGCTGACGAACACGTTCCGGATCCCTTCCTCCCGCGCCAGAACGGCCGTTTCCAGCGCGAACTCGAAAAAGATCGTGGGCTCGTTGTAAGTGTAGGCGATCGTTTCGCAGCGGGCCGCCCTCGCCCCCGCCACGATCTGGGCGGGGGTGCGGTCCCGGCCGGCGATGTCCCCCTTGCGGGCATGGGGGTATTGGGAGATATCGAAATTCTGGCAGAAACGGCAATGGAAATTGCACCCCACGGTTCCGATGGAGTAGGCCTTGGAACCGGGGAGGAAATGAAAGAGGGGCTTTTTTTCGATGGGATCGATGTGCTCCGCAACGACTTTTCCGTACACGAGGCTGGTGAGCGTGCCGCCGCGGTTTTCCCTCACCCCGCAGATCCCCCTCCCGCCGTCATGGATCTTGCAGCGATGACGGCACAGGTCGCAGCGGACCGTGTCGTCGGACACGACCTTGTAAAACATCGCTTCCCGCATCGTCCGGCTCCTTTCCTTTGGTGGCTCCAGGCTCAAACGATCCAGACGGCCAGGCCGGAGATGGGGTCACGGCCCGCGGCCGGGGCGATGCCCTGGAGAAACTCCCTCACCGAAGGCACGCCGCAGCGGCAGAGGACAACGGTCCCGCAGCCGTCCTGGCGCACCTGCCGGATGATGTCGTCGGCCGTGTTGCCCGAACTCTCGACGATGCGGGTGTCGACCCGGGACTCCGGGAAACCCGAGGACAGGAGCATGCGCCGGGCCGATGCCAGCTTGGGCTCGATGTAGCGGCTGCTGTTGGCCGACCAGATGCTTTCCAGTTCAGGGAGCTGCTCCCTGAATTCGCGCGACGTGAAATGCCGCAGGCTGCGCCGGATGTGAAACAGCGTGATCCCGGCGGATGTGCCGTGAAGCATGTGGGCCGCGGGCTCGGCCGCCCGGAGACCGTTGGCCTCGCAGTCGTAAAAAACCAGGACCCGGTCCGAAGGCACCTCCCCGTTCACGATCCACAGCGCGCGGCGCGTGCAGTTGTCCGCCAATCGCCCGGTGATCCCGCTCATGAAATAGGCATCCAGCCCGGCGCGGCCGCGGCGGGCCACCAGGACGGCATCGACCGGGTGGCCCGCCGCCCAGCGGCAGATGTCGCGAACGGTGCCGACTTCCCGGCCCACCTGGACCGTGTGAATGTTCAGCGGGCCCACTCCCGCCTCGAGAAGGGACGACCGCGCCCGGGTCAGCAGGGACCGGGCATCCTCCGTCGCCGCTTCCTGCCAGGCCGCGATCTGCCGGCGGCCGGCCGTGTCGATGCCGGCGTCCTCGACGAACTCGGCCGGCAGCAGGTTGGAAACATGCAGCAGGGTCGCCTCGAGGCGGTCCTTGCCCGGGCGCATCCGGTTCAGGTAATCGATGAGGGTGGCGAAGGAGCTGTCGCCTCCGACGGGGATCAGGATGTGGCGTTTGGGCGGTGGCATGGCGACCTCGCGGGGATGAGGGTCTGCGGGCGACCCGGTTGCGCCCTCCTTGCGAACGGGGCCGGCATCACGAAGGGCATCTCCTGAAAAAGCAGGCTGTCGACCCCGCATCACCTTCGGATGCATCATGCCACAGCGGCGAATGTTTGACAAGGAGGTGGGATGGGGGACTCGGAGATCGCCGCCATCATCCGCCGGCTCAGGGCCCAGGGGGTCGAGAAGGTCGCACCCGGTCAGTGCACCGGAGAGTCAGCCACCGCCCTGTTCCGGCAGGCATGGGGTGCGAGATTTCGTGATCGGGCGGGCTGGGGGCGGTGATGGAACTGCCGTTGCGCTGAAAGGCAAAAAAGCGGGTCACCCGCGGCAAACCCAATGACGACTCGCGGCAAGCTGGACCGCCGGCGCCGCATCTATCGCCGGCCGGCGGGCGGTGTGCCGCCCACGCCGGTCGGCCGAGGCTCCCATGATTTCACCCGAGCGCCCAGAGTGCTCCTGAATCGCGTCAACGGGGGCTTCCGGGCAAAAACGAAGAGGTGGGCACGACACCTGCAGTCCGTGCAGCCGAAGCCTTTCACCGGCGACGCGCCTTTCATCGCCGTCAGTGCCTGCGCCCAGAGATGCTCCGAGTGCGCCGGTTCATGGCTGTACCACACCCGAACAAGACTTGCGTGCTCGCGGAGATAATCGACATGCCAGTGCTTTGACTTCTTCTCCCGGCAGTGCCTGAGGACGCGCGCCCGCACCCCTCCCGGCCCGAACGCGCTGCCCACGTAGACGTACCAGCCCGGTTGGATGTCGAGACGACCCCAGCGGCCGATCTGTGCCGTCGCGCTCTTCGGGCTGTGGAGAACCAGGGCATAGGTGCCGGGTCCGGATTTCAAGCCTTGTTCTGACATGTCGAAACCGAGGTGAAAATGATTCCCGGGGGATAGAGACAGACTTCTTTTATCGATTCGGACGCAGCAAATGCTGCTCTATTTCCGGGTGGTCACGGACCGAAAATTAAGCCCTGAAATAATGCGGCGGCAGATCGATTTTATCAAGCATGAGACCCGGCTGGACAAGTGCATGGTGGTCATCGACAGCCTGCACAAGCTGCCCTTCAAGGATCTGTCCGAGCGCCGGACCGGCATTGACGCATGGCTGCGCCAGCTGGAGGCCATCCGCGACGAGCAGAACGTCTCCTTTCTGGTCATCTCCGAGCTGGCGCGCGGCAGAGGCGGGGGCTATGACGAGAAACCCGACCTGGGGGCGTTCAAGGAATCCGGGGACATCGAGTACAGCGCCGACAACGCCATGATCCTCATGCCGGGCCCGGGCCCCCTGGGGCCTGATTCCGGCGACAGGCGCGCCTGCACCCTGTGGATGGTGGCCAGCCGCGAGAACAGCCCGGGAAAGATCGCCGACTACCGCCTGGAATACCCTTTCTGGCGCTTCACGGAGCTTTAACGGGCCGCCCCGGCGCCGGTTTTCCCAGCATGAACGTCATCCAACAGCATCGCTTCGGGGCGGTCGACGCCTACCGCTTCGGCTTCGGCCCCATCGGCCCGCCCCTCATGTCGGTCTTCCTCTATTTCGTGGACGGCGCGCTCATCGACACCGCCCTGAGCAACCTGGGGCGCCGGGTGCTGGCCGTGGTCCGGGCGCTGCGCCCGCACCTCGTGCTGCTGACCCACCACCACGAGGACCACAGCGGCAACGCCGCCGCCATCCGGGCCGCCTGCGGGGCGCAGATCCTCGGCCACCCCCTGACGGCGGCCAGGATGAGGACCACCGGCCGGATCCTGCCCTACCAGCACCTGATCTGGGGCCGGGCCCGCGGCGTGCCCGTCCTGCCCCTGGGGGGCCCGGTGGCGTCGGGGCGGTTCACTCTCGCGCCGATCCACACGCCCGGCCACAGCCGGGACCACACCGTCTACCTGGAGAAAAACAACGGCTGGCTGTTTTCGGGGGACCTCTACCTGGGGGAAAGGATCCGGTACTTCCGCTCTGACGAACGCCTCGACGAGCAGATCGCGTCCCTCAAAGAGGTCCTGCGCCACGACTTCGACGCCGTTTTCTGCGGCCACAACCCCGTTGCCCGCGGCGGCCGGGAACGGGTGAAGGGCAAGCTCGACCACCTGGAGAACTTTCTCGGGCGGGTGCGGCACCTGAGGGACCGGGGCGCCCCGGAGGCCGAGATCGTCGCGCGCCTCGACACGGGCCGCGACCGCAAGGTCAAGTGGGTCACGCTGGGAAACGCCAGCTTCGCCAACATGGTGCGGTCGGCGCTGCGCTGCGGCTGAAAGGGGGTTCGCGCGGCGCCGGGCAAATCGATCCTCCGGCGCATATCATTTGCTTGAAACTCTTGAAAACAGATGATAGGAGATAGCGGCGAGGGGCGCCCCCGACCCCGGCCGCACCGGGCCGCAGGCGGGGAGCCGACGGCCGTTGGGGCAAAAACGCAACCATCCAAGAACAGCCGTTCAGACAACCGGAAAGTGGGAAGGAAAAAATGAGCCAGATCGCATTCAGCTCCTGGGGGGGGCGCGTGGTGGACAACCGCGGCAAGGCGGCGGGTGAATTCGCCCCGGCGGACAACATCGACCTGCCGGAGCATTTCGGCAAAAACGAGGCCATACGGGCGCTCATCGGCTGGAACGGCATCGCCCTGCGCTCCGATGACGTGGACGTGGTCGACCTGTGCCGGGCCTACATGACGGTCGTCAACGAAAACTCCTGCGGCAAGTGCATCCCCTGCAGAACCGGCACAGGCCTCATGGCCGACACCCTGAAGCGCATCTGCGGGGGCTGCGGCGCCCCGGGGGACCTGGAACTGCTGGAAACGCTGGCCCAAACGGTGGTCGACACCGCCAAGTGCGGCATCGGCCAGTTCGGCCCCGTGGGCCTGCTCCACGGCCTGACGCACTTCAGGGAGCAGTTTCTGCGGGCAGTCGACAGCCGGTCCCCGCGGGAGGGGGGCGCCTACCGCTCCACGGTGAGCGCGCCGTGCGTGGACGCCTGCCCGATCCATCTCGACATCCCGCGCTACGTGGAGCTCATCAAGGAGGGCCGCTGGGAGGAGTCCCTCGACGTCATCCGGGAGCGGCTGCCGCTTCCGGGCATCGTCGGCCGGGTCTGCGTGCGCCCCTGCGAGGAGCACTGCCGGCGCGCCAACATGGACGAGCCCATCTCGATCAAGTTTCTCAAGCGCTTCGTGGCCGATCACGAGCTCGCCATGGGCCGGGGCCCGCACTACGTCGTCGAGCCGTCGCCCAAGACCGGCAAGGTGGCCATCGTCGGCGCCGGGCCTGCCGGCGTGACCTGCGCCTACCACCTGGCGCGCCGGGGCCACGCGGTGACGATCTACGAGCGCCACGCGGAGCCCGGGGGCATGTCGGCTTTCGGCATCCCCGACTACCGGCTGCCGCGCCCGATCCTGCAGGGCGAGGTGAACCGGGTGCGCGACATGGGCGTCACCATCCACTACGGCACCGCCATCGGCCGGGACATCCCCCTGTCGCGCCTGGAAGAGGATTACGACGCGGTCTTTATCGGCATCGGCGCCCAGGGCAGCACCTCCATGGGGGTCGAGGGGGAAGACAAGGGCTACAAGGGCTTCATCCCCGGGGTGCAGTTCCTGGAGGACGTCAACAACGGCAAAGACCCATACCCCGAGGGGTCCCGGGTCGTCGTCATCGGCGGCGGCAACGTGGCCATGGACTGCGTGCGCTGCTCCTTCAGGGTGGGCAAGATCGACGTCAACCTGGTCTACCGCCGGACCCGCAAGGAAATGCCGGCCGACCGCGTGGAGATCCACGACGCCGAGGAGGAGGGGGTCCAGTTTCACTTCCTGACCACGCCGGTGCGCGTCCTGGCCGAGGAGGGGCGCGTCGTGGGCCTGGAGTGCATCCGCATGCAGCTGGGGGCGCCGGACAAGAGCGGGCGCCGGCGGCCGGTGCCCGTCGAGGGGTCCGAGTTCACCTTCGACTGCGACACGGTGGTGCCGGCCATCGGCCAGTCCGTGGACCTGGCCCTCCTGGAGGGGACCCAGGGGGTCGAAACCACCCGCTGGCGGACCATCGCGGTGAACGCGGTCACCAAGCAGACCAGCCGGCCCAAGCTGTTTTCGGCCGGGGACTGCGAGACCGGACCCGGCGCGCTCATCACCGCCTGCGCCGGCGGGCGCCAGGCCGCGCGCAGCATCGACTGCCTGATCAACGGCCTGCCCCCGGGGCCGGATGAAAGCGACGACTTCGACCGTTTCTTCGACCGCGTCAGGCTCTACGACCGCGACGAGGACGTCGGCATCCCGGGGGGCAGGGAGCGCAAGCAGCTCAAGATGCTGCCGCCCGAGACCCGCAAGACCAGCTTCGACGAGGTGGAGGCAGGCTTCCCGACCCCGGACGCCATCGCCGAGGCCGACCGCTGCCTGCGCTGCTACCGGGTGGTGATGCTGGCGGTGTAGAGGCGGGAAAGCACGAAGCTCAAGGCTGAAAGCTGGAGGCTGGGGGCGGAAGGGGATATCGGGCCCACTTTGGCCGGATCCGGATCCCTCCATCGAAATCGAAATCGGGATCGAAGCGGAAACGGGTTGGCATGAAGGTCGGCAGCAGTGTCGATCTCAGGGCCCCAGGATCCGCAGGGCGGCGACCCGGCGGTGGAAATCGGCGGCGTCCACCGGTTCCAGGGGCGCCGCGGGCACGAAGTGCAGCAGGGAGCGGGCGTTAGGGGCGAACACTTTTCCGGCCTGCAGGACACCAGGGTCGACTTGCCCGATGAATAGTTGCCCAGGATCAACACGATGGGCTTCCACTTCAGCACCGACTCCAGGTCCTCCGTGTCCATGGCGTAGCGGCTGAACAGGGGGAGCAGGTGCTCCTGGACCTTGGCCTGGATCTCGTGCTGCAATCGGCTGTCGTTCATCGCGCGCTCCTCATGTGGCCAGGGAGTCGGAGATCGCCCGGATGGCCGTGTCGGCCAGCATTTCGCCGAAAAGGACGTGCTTGCCGCAGAAGCGGACGGCCGCCGGCCCGAAGCCGCAGACCACGGCCACCGAGTCGGTGCCGGTCCCCGTGGCGGCCATCCCGGTGGCCGCGCTGCGGATGCCCAGGTCCTGAAATGCCGCCGCCTTGGCCTCGGTGACGGTCATGACCGCCTCCACCAGGGCCGCCGGCGTCAGAACGGCGTCGGTGACCACGACGATGTTCACCGTCCCCGCGGGCGGCTCCGGCGCCTCGATACGCCGGCCGGCGGCCGGCTCGCCGGCCCGGCCGGCGTTGGAAACCCCGGCCGTCACCAGGGCGGTGACGGTCACCCCCTGCGCGCTGCGTTCCGCCCGGCGGAAGGAGCCCATGCCGGCCGCGGTCATCATCCCCACCACCGGCCCCAGCCAGCCCTGGCGGCGGCAATAGCTTTCCAGGGACGCTTCGGGGGGTTCGTGGCGCATCCCCGGAGTGCCGGCGCTCTTGGCGACCCGCAGGTTGAGCACGTGCCGCGCCCGGCCCAGGCCGCCGCCCAGCACCGCCGAACTGAGAACCGTGCGTTCCCTGTCGAAGGCGATGTGCAGGTGTCGGTCGGTGAGACTGACGGCAAAACCGTTCGAAGCGTCCGGCATGGCCCGGTTTGTCTCCATTGGCGCGCACCCGCTTCGATCCGCCGCCAGGATCGTGGGCGGATTTCCGAGGATCGAAGCCTTCAGGTAGCATGTATCCAGCGCTGCGTAAATAGTCAATAGGGCAATCGCGGCCGCGTCAGATCTGTACGAATTCCGGCAGGAGGCGCCCGCCGTCGATGCGGATGACGGCCACGGTGGGGGGATGGCTGCGGCGGGGCAGGGAAGCGCTGCCCGGGTTCAGGAAAAGCACCCCGTCCACGACGGCGGAAGCCGGCTGGTGGGTGTGGCCGTAGATGACCGCCCCGAATCCCGCCGCGACGGGGTCCAGGTCCAGTCCGGCCCTGTCGTGGATCACGTAGAAGAGGGCGGATGCCATCCCGACGACCTCGGTGGTTTTGAGGCTCCCGGCCCAGCTTCCCCCGTCGGTGTTGCCGCGCACCGCCGTCACCGGGGCCAGCCGGCGCAGCTGCACGAGGATGTCGGGGCCGCCGATGTCCCCGGCGTGGATGATCCGCCCGACCCCGCGCAAGGCCTGAACGGCGGAGGGGGCGAGGTGCCCGTGGGTGTCTGCAATGATGCCGACGCTCGGCAGGCCGTCACCGGGCCGGGATGTCTGCATTCAGAAATCCTCCCCGCCGCCCACCGGGCGCCGGCGCTGTTTGGCCGCGGACCGGCGGCGCTTCCTTTCCAGCCTCCGCTCCGCCGCCCCTGGGGAGGGGCGTGTCCCCCGGCGCACCGCCGGGAGGACCGCCGCCCGGCGGATGAGGTCGGCCAGCCGGTCGACGGCATCCCGGCGGTTGCGCTCCTGGCTGCGAAAGCGGCGGGCGTCGATGACCACCACGCCCTCCTTGGTGCAGCGGCTGCCGGCGAGGTGCAGCAGGCGGCGGCGCACCTCCGGGGGAAGGGACGGGGAGCCGGCGGCGTCGAAGCGAAGCTGCACGGCGGTGGCCACCTTGTTGACGTTCTGGCCCCCTGGCCCCGAGGCGCGGACGAACTCGAAGCGCAGCTCGCTTTCCGGGAGCAGGATGTCGTCGTTGACGGGGATCATGGCGCTGGTGTCAGGCTTTGCGGCCCGGGATATCGAAACGCTTTGTCGTCATTGTAAAATCGAAATCGAAATCGAAATCGAAATCTGGATCGGAATCCAACGCCTCGACAGCGGGCGGTCGGCCCCGCTTCTCGGCACGGGCATCCCGGCGGCCCCGGCGCTCTGAAACAGGCTTGACAGGGGCCATCCAAACCTTACCGTAACACCATATTGCATTTACGCGGATAGGTCAAACGTACAATGGAAAGGAAAAGCGATGAAGATTCTCGTGGGCTACGACGGGTCCAACAGCGCCAAGGAGGCCCTGCGCCTGGCAAAGGTTCACGCCCGGGCCTTCGGCGCGGCGGTGGAGTTGGTGACCTCCATGTTCAAGGGGACCGAGGAGGAGCAGGAGGAGATCCAGAAGGCGGAAAAAGGGCTGGACTATGCCCGATCCGTCTTCGAGGCGGACGGGGTCCCCTGTACGGGCCACCTGCTGATCCGGGGCCTGAGCCCGGGGGAGGACATGGTGCAGTTCGCCCAGGACAACGGTATCGACGAGGTCATCATCGGCGTTCGCAGGCGCTCCAAGGTCGGCAAGCTGATGTTCGGCTCCACCGCCCAGTACGTGATCCTCAATGCCCAGTGCCCGGTGGTGTGCGTCAAGTGATCAGTTGACCAGGCTCTGGATCGGCGCCGGGATCCGGCCGCCCAGGCGCACGAAGGGGTTGTCGCCGCGGGCGTTGTTGACCGCGAGAATCACCGACTGGCCCAGCAGGCCGCCGAAATAGGCGTGCTCGCCGGCCCCCTTGCCCGGCACCGGAATGAGCCGGGTGGCGGTGGTCTTCTTGTTGACGACCCCGATGGCCATCTCGTCGGCGATGATGGCGGCGACGGTGTCGGCCGTCGTGTCCCCGGGGATCGCCACCATGTCGAGGCCGACCGAACATACGCTGGTGATGGCCTCGAGCTTTTCCAGGCTGAGGTGGCCGGCCTCGGCCGCCTGGGCGATGTTGAGATCCTCGCAGACCGGGATGAAGGCGCCGCTCAGGCCGCCCACGTGGGAGCTGGCGAAGGCCCCGCCCTTCTTGACCGCATCGCTGCCCAGGCTCACCAGGACGCGGTCGCGGGCCACGATGGTGTCGGCTTCGGAGAGAAAGTAATCGACGACGTAGAGGTTGTCGTGCAGGGCGCGCGACAGCGGTTTCTGCAGTTCCGGGGTCTCGTCCAGGTAGTGGCTGGCGATCTGGTAGAGCTGTTCCGGGGCCTTGAGGCAGATGCCGAGTACCGCGAAACGCTGGTGCATCAGGGCGAAGCTCTCCATCTCCTCCTCGAACTGCCGCACGAGGCCCAGGATCCCGTCGAGGGTGACCCCCGCCTCGCCCCAGCCGTGGAGAAGGTCCTCGCAGCGATCGATGAGGCGCATGTAGAACGCCTCCATGTCCATGAGGTAGATCGGCCGCTCGCGGTAACTGCGCCGGATGCGGATCCGGCGGACGCCGTCCAGGCGGATGGAGCGCTCGGTCTCCCGCTGCTCCAGAATTTCGATGTGGGAGATGTCCTTGGCCTGGACCACCCAAAGCTGGCCGTCGGTGCCGACGATGTATTCGATCTCGCAGCGGAACCCCAGGTGGTTCTGGATGTCCTTGGAGACCTGGACCAGCAGGCGGTCGTGGGGCGTGGTGGTGATGTGCGGCTCGCTCTGCACCCGGCAGGCGTGGTCACGGCAGTAACCGAACTCCCAGTGGCTGCCGATGCATTTGGCCATGACGCTGGTGCCCTCGATGAAGGGCATGACGAGGACCCCCATGGCGTCCAGGTCGATGGGGGGCGCCTGATTGAATTTCTGCTGCCGCAGGATCGACAGGCGGCGGCTGGTCTGGGCCATCTTGATCATGCGCTTGCGGGCATAGACGATGCCGGCCGCGTCCGCGTAGGTGGGCAGCGAATCGAAAGTCCCCCCCTTGAAGCGCGCTTCGGCGGGATGGGCGCTGCGGGCGATGACCTTGAAACTCTCGCGGTGTTTTTCGAGAAAGCCGGCCAGGCGCTCGAAGCGCTGGTGGTTGAAATCCTCCGCCGGGACATACAGGAAATCAGGGACATTGAAACCGCCCTGGCGCAACCGTTCGATCAGTCGGGCCTTTTCCGGCAGCACGGGTTCCATCTGGCGTCCGCTCACGTCCACCTCTCTTTTGACTTGACCTCAAACCGCGATCAGGCCTATAACCCAACCGAGTGCTCACTCGGGTTCTATACCACAAGGGGAACGGGGTGTCCAAGAAAAAAGAGGCGATCCTGCACGCCGCCACCGTTTTGTTCGCCAACAAAGGCTTCCGCCAGACCTCCATCGCCGAACTGTCCCGCCTGACCGGGGTCGCCGAGGGTACGATTTTCTACCATTTCAAGACCAAGGAAGACATTTTCCTCTCGGTTCTCAAATCCGTCCACAGCCGGCTCGGCCTCGAGCTCCAGGCGGCCGCCGGGCACGCAGGCGCCGCCAACGGGCTGGACAGGACCCTCGCGGCGGTGACGGCCTATCTGAACCTGTCCGACCGGATGAAAGACGAATTCCTGATGCTGCAGCGCCACTACCCCTACCAGATCTCCCGGCGCAACCCGGAGTGCCGCGCCGTCCTGGAAGCCGTCACCACCGGCGTGGTGGATTTCTTCGAAAGCGCCCTCCTCGCGGGCCAGGCCGACGGGTCGGTGCGCGTCGCCTCCGCGCGCCGAAGCGCCATGATCCTCTACGCCATGGCCGACGGCATCGCCCGGCTGCGGACCTACGGCATCTACAGTTCCGGCAGTCTCTACCAGGAGCTGATGCAGATGTGCCGCCGCATGCTCGCATCCGGGGACCGCAGCGCGCCCGGCTGCCTGCCGGACCCCTGAAGAGAGGCGGATGAGCTTCAGATTGCTCCCATTTCTGGAATGGTTCAGGGGATACGAGGCGCGCAGCCTCAAACGCGACGCCGCGGCCGGCCTGAGCGTGGCCCTGGTGCTCATCCCCCAGTCCATGGCCTATGCCCAGCTGGCCGGGCTGCCGGCCCATTACGGGCTCTATGCCTCCCTCCTGCCGCCGCTGGCGGCAGCCCTTTTCGGCTCCAGCCGCCAGCTCGCCACCGGCCCCGTGGCGGTGGTGTCCCTCATGACGGCCGCTTCCCTCGCGCCCATGGCCGCCGCGGGCAGTGCCGGGTACATCGCCTACGCCATGCTGCTGGCGGCCATGGTCGGCGCCATTCAGCTGCTGCTGGGGGTCCTGCGCCTGGGCATGGTCATCAACCTTCTGTCCCACCCGGTGATCAACGGGTTTTCCAACGCCGCCGCCCTCATCATCGCCACCTCCCAGATCCCCAGCCTTCTGGGAATCCAGACCGAACCGGCGCAGTACCATTACCAGACCGTGGCCCGCATGCTGGAGGCGGCCGCCCGCTGCACCCACTGGCCCACCCTGCTCATGGGGCTGACCGGCTTTGCCGTCATGCTCCTGGCAAGGAAGCTCAACAGCCGGGTCCCGGGGGTGCTGGCGGCCGTCGTGGTGACCACCCTCCTTTCCTGGGCGCTGGGGTTCGAAGACAACCTGCGCGTCGCCCTGTCGGCGGTCTCGTGCCCCCGGGGCGGGGCCGTCATCCGCCAGTTCAACGCCGCCGTGGGGGCCGTTCCCCCCCTGATCGCCAATCGCGCCGCCCGCCATGCCGAGATGGCCCGCGCCGGCAAGGCCGGAGACACCATCGCCATGCTGGACGCCAGGCGCGACGTGGACGTGATGTCGATTAAGATCGAACGCCTGAACTACGATGCCGCCCTTTACCGGGAGCGGCTGCGGCGCATGCGCTTCGTGCGCGAGACCGGCCCGGACGGCGGCGATCGTTTCGTGAGCGCCGGCAGGCCCCCCTCCCCGGACGCCGGCGACGCCCGCCTCTGGCGCATCCGCGTCGGCAGCGAGCCCCTGGACCCCCGGGGGATTGTCTTTGCGGCGGGCGGGGAGGTCATCGGCGCCATCCCGGGGGGGCTTCCCTCCATCCGCGTCCCGCGCCTCGACTGGAACGCCGCCGGGCACCTGCTCCCGTTTGCCGGCATCGTCGCCCTGCTCGGCTTCATGGAATCCATCTCCATCGCCAGGGCCATGGCAGCCAAAACCGGCCAGCGCCTCGACCCCAACCAGGAGCTCATCGGCCAGGGGCTGGGCAACATCGCCGGCGCCCTGAGCGGCAGCTATCCCGTCTCCGGGTCCTTTTCGCGGTCGGCGGTGAACCTGGAGGCGGGCGCGGTGACCGGCATGTCCAGCGTCTTCAGCAGCCTGGCGGTCCTGGTGCTGCTGCTCTGCCTCACCCCGCTGCTCCATCACCTGCCCCGGTCGGTGCTGGCCGCCGTGATCATGCTCGCGGTCGTGGGGCTGATCAACGTCGGCGGCTTCGTTCACGCCTGGCGCGCCCAGCGCCACGACGGCATCATCGCCGTCGTCACCTTCGTGTGCACCCTGGCCTTCGCCCCCCACCTGGAAAAGGGGATCCTCATCGGCGCGGGCCTGTCGCTCTCCGTCTTCCTGTACCGCAGCATGCGCCCCGCAATGGTGTCCCTCTCCCTGAGCCCGGACCGGCGCCTGCACGATGCCATGGCCTACGGGCTCAGGGAGTGCCGCTTCATCGACGTGGTCCGCTTCGAAGGGCCGCTCTTTTTCGCCAACTCCAGCTACCTGGAGGAGCAGATCGCCCAACACCGCCTCAACAAAAAGGAACTGAAGCACATCATCCTGGTGGCCGGCGGGATCAACGACATCGACGCCTCGGGCCAGGAAACCCTCTCCCTGGTGGTGGACCGTGTCCGCAGCGCCGGCATCGATTTTTCCATCAGCGGGGCCAACGAAACCGTGACGGCCAAGCTGCGGCACACCCACCTGCTGGCCAAGATCGGGTCGGACCACATCTACCCGGACCTGGACGCGGCGATCCGCGCCGTGCACCGCCGGACCCACAAGGAAGGTCAGGAAGCCAGCTGCCCCCTGACCACCGTCGTCTATCGGACGCCGGCCCCCCGCCCCTCCGGGGAAGCGCCGGCATTTTCGCCCTGAGCGCACCGGTCCCTGCCGGCGCCCGACCGGGCCGGTCGCGCCCCTGCAGCGATGGAGGAAAACAGATGGCCATCATCACCCTGTTCAGCGGCCTGTTCTGCCGGGAGGAGGCGGTCGTCCGCGAACTGGAAGCCGCGGGGCGATACCGGCTGGTGGACGACGATGACGTCGTCGCCGACGCCGCCCGGCTTTCCGGCATCCCCGCCGACAAGATCAGCCGGGCGTTTTCCGCCAAGACATCCATCTTCAACAAGTTCAACTACGAGAGGGAGACCTCGGTCGCTTGCCTGAAGCTGGCCGCCGGCCGACGCCTGGCCGACGACGCCCTGATCGTGCGCGGCTTCTGTTCCCAGCTGATTCCCCGGGAGGTGCTGCACGCCCTGCGGGTCTGCCTCATCGCCGAGATGCAGCACCGCCTCGCCGTCGCCGCCGAAGAGGCGCGCCTCCCGGAGAAGGAGGCCGTCAAACGCATCCGCCGCGGGGACGAGGACCGGGGGGCCTGGACCCGGATGATCCTTTGCAACCCCGACCCCTGGGACGCATCCCTTTACGACCTGGTGGTCCCCATGGACAAGAAACGGGCGCAGGAGGCGGCCAGGACCATTTTGGAAAACGCGGCCAAGGAGCCGCTCCGACCCACCGATGCATCCCGGCGGGCGGTCGCGGACTTCCTGCTCCGCGCCGAGGTCGAGGTCGCCCTGGCGCGCGAGGGCCACCACGTGGAGGTGACCGCCCGGGAGGGGGCCGTCACCCTCACCGTCAACAAGCCCGTCCTCATGTTCAGCCGCCTGGAGGAAGAGCTGGGGGAGATCGCCCGCAAGGTGCCCGGAGTGCGCTGCGTTTCCACCGTCGCCGGGGAGCGCTTTCACCAGCCGCAGATCTATCGCCGGCATGACTTCCGCCTGCCGTCCAAGGTGCTGCTGGTGGATGACGAGCGCGAGTTTGTCGAGACCCTGTCCGAACGCCTGCAGATCCGCGACATGGGGGCGGCCGTCACCTATGACGGCCGGAGCGCCCTGGAGATGATCGACGGCGACGACCCCGAGGTGGTCATCATCGACCTGAAGATGCCCGGCATCGACGGCATGGAGATGCTGAAGAAAGTCAAGGCCACCCGGCCTGGAATCGAGGTCATCGTGCTCACCGGCCACGGGTCGGAGGCCGACCGCCGGACCTGCATGCAGCTGGGCGCCTTCGCTTACCTGCAGAAGCCGGTGGACATCGACGAGCTGAGCGCGGTCCTGAAACAGGCGCACGAAAAAGTGCGCCGGGGCCACCCCGCCCTGCCGCCCGCAGGCGGCCGCTGACGCGCGCCCGCCCCCGTCACGGGGCGCACCCATTAGACGCCATGGCCATCTGGAAAAAACTGAAACCGCCATTCTGGGACCACCGCGACATCGCCGCCGGGCCCCACCCGTCCCTGTTCGACTTCCGGCGCAAGTGGAAGCTCCTGGTCCTTCTGACCACCCTGGTGGCCGTCACCCCCCTGGCGGTGCAGACCGTGCTGGGCCACCGCCTGACCACCGAGGCCATCGTCGCCGAGATTCACCGCCACACCCTGAGCCTGGCGTCCAACACGGCCCGCACGATTTCCTTTGTCCTGGCCGAGCGGCGCTCGGCCCTGGCGCGCATCCTGGGGGAGCACCCCTCCCCGCAGCTGGCCGACCCGTCCCTGCTGGCCGCGCTCCTCGCCCGTTTGACGCGCGAAGGCGGGGAGATCGTCGACCTGGGCGTGGTCGACCGGAAGGGCAAACTCATCGGCTATGCCGGCGCCCATCACCACGCCGGCGAGAGCCTTTGCTCCGAGGCCTGCCTCCGGCAGGTTCTCGACCAAGGCTTCTTCATCGGCGACCTGATCGCTTCCCGCAGTCCGCGGCAGCACGTGGTCATGGCCTTGCGCGGCGGCGGCCAGGACCCCGTCATCCTGTGCGCCACCGTCGACATCCGCAGGCTGAACGACCTCCTCGCGGGCCTGGAAACCGGCGGCGGCGGCGACGCCTTCATCGTCAACCGGGACCGCCGCCTGGTGACCCCCTCCCGGTTCTACGGGGCCGTTTTCTCCCCGGTGCCGCTGCGCCTCCCCGAAGCGTCGGAAGGCATACAGATCCTGGAAGCGGCCGATCCCCACGCCGGCCCCCTCATCGTCGCCCAGGCCGCCATCGCCGACACGCCCCTGGCCGTGGTCCTGGTCCGCTCCCGCCAAGAGCTCATGGCCGACTGGCGGAAATCCCGCCTCAGGCTGGTGGCCTTCCTGGCAGTCAACCTGGCCGCGGTCTTTCTCGTGATCCTGGGCATGGCCACCTACCTCGTCAACCGCATCCACCAGGCGGACGCCAGGCGGGTCGTCGCCCTGCACCGGGCCGAATACGCCAACAAGGTGGCCTCCCTGAGCCGCCTGTCGGCCGGGGTGGCGCATGAAATCAACAACCCCCTGGCCATCATTGCCGAAAAAACAGGCCTGACCAAGGATCTGCTGGCCTACCCCCTGGACGACGCCCGCCGCGAGCGGCTCGAAAAACTCATGGACGATGTCGGCGCCGCCGTCAAGCGCTGCGGCAGCGTGACCCGGCGGCTGCTCGATTTCGCCCGGCACATGGAGACCCGCTTCGAGGTGGTCGACCTGGGCGAGATTCTCACCGAGGTCCTGTCGTTTCTTCAAAATGAGGCCGATTACCGGCGCATCGGCATCCGCGTCGACATCGACGACCGGGTGCCGCCCATCGAAAGCGGCCGCGGAAACCTGCAGCAGATCTTTCTCAACCTGATCAACAACGCCTTCGCCGCGGTCGAGGACGGCGGCCGCATAGAAATCGGGGTGGGGATGCGCGGGACCGAGCGCATCGCCGTCTCCTTTGCCGACAACGGCTGCGGCATCCCCGAGAAAGACCTGCCCCACGTGTTCGAACCCTTTTTTGCCGGCGACACGGCCAGGGGCGGCACAGGCCTGGGGCTGTCGGTGACCTACGGCCTCGTCCGGGAACTCGACGGCACCATCGGCGTCGAAAGCCGCAGCGAAGAGGGTGCGCGCTTTACCGTCGAGCTGCCCATCGAGCCGCGGAAAAGGAAGCGCAAGGATGTGTGCGACTATTACTAGGGGGCGCCGCCTCGGCGCTGCGCCCATCCACGAGGTGCCCCATGCCAGGACACGGATCGCTAGTCAATGAGGAAAACCTGCGCTTCTTCGGCCAGGTGGCCGCCTCCATATCCCACGAGCTGAAAAACGCCCTGTCGGTCATCAACGAGGGCGCCGGGCTGCTGGAAGACCTGGCGGCCATGTCGGCCCGCGGCACCCCCTTCGATCCCGGGCGGCTGGCGCCGCTGGGGGAAAAGATCCGGCGCCAGGTCCGCCGCGCCGACCTCATCGTCAAGCGCATGAACCGCTTCGCGCACACGGCCGAGGCGGAGCCGGGCCCCGTCGACCTGGGTCTTCTCCTGTGCCAGGTCTGCGAGCTGGCCGAACGCCTGGCGGCCATGCGCGGCGTGGCCCTCGACGTCGAACCGGCCGGCGAGCCGGTCTGCGTGCTGAGCAGCCCCTTCCGGCTGCAGAACGCGGTCTGGCTCTGCCTCGACGCCGCCATGCAGTCGGGCGGACCGGGAGCACACCTGCAGGTGGGGGCCGCCAAAACCGCCGCCGGCGCCTCCATCCGGATCCGGGCGCCCGCGCGCCTCTCCCGCCCGTCGCTGGAACGGCTCCTGCCGGCCGACCGCCTCGGCGCCCTCCTCGACGGGCTGGGGGCCGAGCTGGTCATCGAGGAAGGGGGCCGGGTGCTCGCCCTGGCCCTGCCCCAGGATGCCGGGGCTTTTTGAAACCAACATTCTGAAAAAATCCGCATAAAGGAGATGTACCATGAACGAGAGAGTCCTGCTGGTCGACGACGACGAGGATTTCCTGGAGATCATGTCCCAAAGGATGAAAGCCCGGGGCATGGAGGTGGTCACCGCCTCGTCCGCCGATGACGCCCTGGGGCGCATCGAAAACGACACCTTCGACGCCATCATCCTCGATTTCATGCTGCCGGGGATGGACGGTCTTCAGACCCTCAGGGAGATCAAGGCCAAAAAGCCGGAGCTGCAGATCATCCTCCTCACCGGCTACGCCACGATCGAAAAGGGCGTCGAGGCCATGAAGCTGGGCGCCATGGACGTGGTGGAAAAGCCGGCCGACCTGGAAGTGCTGGCCGAAAAGATCAGGAAAGCCGAGGCGCGCAGGGCGCTGATCGTGGAAAAGGGGACCGAGGAAAGAATCAGGGAGATATTGAAGCATTTCGGCGCATAGCCGACCGGCGCCGCCCGGCGAGCCGGCCACCGCGAAGGTGCCGGCTCGCCTTCGGCGGCGCAGGGGGCCTCGTTAGCGCTGCGCCGACAGAATCCGATCGATCTCGAACAAGAGGTCCTGCTCCAGGATGACGCCGACGGCCTTTCCCGACTGCATCACGGTCAGGCGCCGGGGAGAGGCGCGATTTTTCCCACGACAGGGTTCCGGGTATCGCCCGGTTGAGCGCAGCCCGCATCCACCGGGCGGCATGGTCGCTCTGCAGGTAGAGGGCGGCGGCCGCCGCCAGGGCGGCTGCCAGCACAACCAGGCCGCACAGCCCGAGCAGCAGCTTTTGGGGGAGCTTTTTCATGTCGGGCGCACATTATAGATGCAATGCCTTTCCAGTGCAATCGCCAACCCGCCCGCCGGCCGATCCCGGTGAAGCCGTCCGGGGGCCGGGGGGAGGGGCGGGCGGCCGCGCCCCGGGTCTGACAATCCCGTCCGCCTGCATCCTCGCCCAAGGTTGTGATTGACAATTCCCCCGAATTTCCTGTACAATTTGATTCGATGGTTTCGTATCTTGCAAGGGTGGCGGGCCTTTTCCGCCGACTGGATCGCCGCCGGCGGCCGCCTGCCCCATCCGATGCCTGCGAAGCACCTTCGGTCCCGGGTTTGTCGACGAGCCCCGACTTGCCTGTTTCCGGCAGCGCGGCGGGCGCCGCCGCGCTGCCTTCCAGCGCCCCGGGGGAAATCCCGCCGCCTCGAGCCCCCGCCGTGTCGGATATCCGCCTGCCCCACCGCCTCGACGCTTTCCTGATTCAAACCGGTAACTCCCTCGACAGCATCGCGCGCCTTCATGGCATCCTGGGGATGGAGCGGGTGATTCTCGAAATCGGCTGCGGCAGCGGGGAGGTGGCCTGGCAGATCGCCTCCAGGAACCCGCGCATCGGGGTCATCGCCACCGACAAGTACGAGTTGGCGGGGCCGGGCGACGAGGGGTCAGGCTATCGAAAAATCGCCATGGCCTGGGAACAGGGCCGTTTGCAGGTGCAGCAGACGATTCTCGACAACCTGGTCGTGCTGAGAGCGGAGGCGGAGCTCCTGCGGTACCTGCCGAAGCGCAGCGTCGACAGCGTCCTATTGGTCAACCCGGAGCCGGCCGTCGGCGCCTCGTTCCTGGAGTCGGTGCAGAGGGAAGGGCGGCTCCAGGCGGTCAAGCCCGGGAACGAAAGGATCGTCGTCAAGCCGTTTTCGCGGGAAATGAACGTGATGAGCTGCGGGGGCCTGGAGTTCGACCACTCCGAGGACTGGTCCTGCGGCCTCGGTTTCATCCTCGGCAGCGCGCTGCCGTTCCGCAAGGCCGGTCCGGTCCACTGGTCGGTGGACTTGAGCAGCGCCTCGCCTTACTGCAGGAATTCCACCCAGCACCGCGTGTATGTCTGCGGCGACACCGAACCGGCCGAGCAGGAGGCGCGCGTGCCCGCCGGCGGGATCTTCAACCAGCCCGCCACCTCCAGGCGCTTTTCCTCCCTGGGCGGGAAATCGGGGCCCTGACCCGACCCTCCGCCCTCAGCTCTCGACAAACTCGACGGTCTGCAGCCACTCGTCAAACTCCGCCAGCAGGCCGTCGAATCTCTCCCCCGAGCATCGGAACCGGAACTGGTAGGCGACGTTGTTGTGGTAGACGCCGAAGATCTTTTCCTTTTTGCTTTTGCTGCCCAGCTTGTACTCGTAGACCTTCCAGAACGACTGCTCCCCGTTGAACTCGCTGAAATCCTCGGCGACCACGCGCAGCTCGCTCCAGCTGTACTGGCTGGCCTTCCTCTGCACATAGCTGTCCGCACTCTCTTTCAGCGGAAGGGCGGGGTCGTTCTCATAAGGGATGGCCCGGATCCATATCCTGGCGTGATGCTCGGGGTTGAAGAAAAAGTGGATCGTGCCGTTCTTGGCGGCCTCCCCCGGGTCCTGCCTTTCCCACCCCTCGGCGAGGGCCGAAAATTTCAGCTTGTATTTGGGGTCCAGGTAGTTGCCGCTTTCCTCCTTGAGCTTCGCCCCCCCGCAGGCGGCCAGGAAAAGGAGAACCGAAAAGAGCGTCAGGCTGATTTTTGTCATGGCAGTGGCCTTTCGTTGCGGTTGCACCGATTTTTGGCCGACGATGCTAACAAATTTCAGGTCCTGACGTCAAGGTCCCTTCAAAACCGGACCCTCACTCGAGGCGATCCGACATCAGGCTGGCGAACACCTCGTCGGACTCGGCCTCCACCACCGTCTGCAGGCGCTTGAACTGCTTCATCAGGTCCTCGGCGAAGGCGGTCAGGCGCGAGCCCTTGCCGTCCCTCACGACCAGCTGGCGGCCGAGGCGCTCCTCGGAAGCGCGCACCCGCATCCAGACGGCCCGGTAGCTCATCTTCAGCTCCTTGGCCGCCGCCTGGAGCGACCCGCGGGTGCGGATCGCCTCCAGGATCCGGTACCGGCCGAGCCCGAAGACGACTTCCCGCTCCCCGTTCTCGATCCAGATCTTGGACCGGATGGAAAACGGGCGACTCGGTCTTGGCATCTCCTTCCCCCGCTCAACGGCCTTGGATATCATCAGGGTTGTCATCGTCCCAGCATCCCGAAAGCGCCGAACGAAGGTAATTTATCGTTGTTTTCCGTTGTTTTCAAGAAATTTTTCCAGACCCGCCCAGTGATCATCAATATCAAAATTGACATCGATGATCGTTTGCGCTATGCATCGCCCGATTCAGGCCGTTTCCGGCGCCGGCGGAACGGCGCGCGGACCTGGGAGAGGGATGCGCGAAATCCCACCGGCTGTCACAGGAGGAGGGTAAAGACGATGGCGTGGGCCAACCCCGCGGCCGCGGCGGGCATGTGTGCGGAAGGATTCACCCGGCCGGTTCCGGAACTCGGCGTGTGGGGCGTCAACCGGGAAATCGACCGGCTCGCCGTTCCCGAGGGCATCAACGAGGACCGGATCGACGCCCTGCTGGCGAGGCGCGACCGGGAAGGGAGCCCCGCGCGCCCCGAATACTGGCTTTTGACCGCGCGTCTGGCCGAGATGGCACTGCTGCTGGCCGGGCATTACGCCGACCATGTGGAGTTTGCGGCCGCAGGGGACCTGCTGGTCAATCCCAGGCGGGTCTTGGTATATCAAAAAGGATATCTACAGCCTTTCCTCAAACCGCGCCGCGGCCGGGTGTCGGACCTGCCGGGGCTGTGCGCAGGCGATGAGCGCGAGCGACGCCGGCAGCTGCTGTACGAGACCCTGCCCCACATGGAAAGAGGCCCGCTCCTTCCCGAGCTGCTGGCAGAGATGAAGGGTTCGCGCGCGGTGTCGGCCCGCCATCTCGAGCGTCTGCGGAAACGCATGGAGCGGGCGGCCGGCACCCTCGGTTTCCTGGCGGCATGGGATCTGAGGGGAGGCGAGGACCTCGAGCACCGGCTGTGCGCGGCGACCCCCGCCACCCGGGATTTCGTCTGTGCGCACCTGTGCCGTTTCCGCGGCAGGGTGTTTCGGCAGCTGGGCGACGAGATCAGGCGCCTCGAGCGGGAGCCGCGCTACCTCAGCCCGTTTCTGACCGGCGGGGCGGCGCCTGCCGCCGGGCTGAACTAACCACTGTTCAAAGGGAGAGGATCCAATGACGCAGACATCCGTATACAGCGTGTGCGGCATGTGCACCGTGCGCTGCCCGATCCAGGCCTTTGCCGAAAGCGGCCGCGTCCGCTTCATACAGGGCAACCCCCACATGATGGGCATCGAGGGCGCCCTGTGCGCCCGCGGGGCCGCCGGCACGGCGCTCATCGAGGACAGCGAGCGCCCCCAGCACCCCATGATCCGGGTCGGCCTGCGCGGCTCCGGCCAGTGGAAAAAGATCAGCTGGGACGAGGCGCTGGACTTCACCGCCGGGAAGCTGCGGCAGGTCATGGACGCCCACGGCGGCAGGAGCGTGCTCTTTTCCGACCGCGGCGGACCTTTCCGGGACCTGCACCGGGCCTTCGTGCGCGGGCTGGGGTCTCCCAACTGGTGCAACCACGACTCCTCCTGCGCCCGCAACGTGCAGCACGCCGCCCAGTCCCTCTTCGGGTTCGGCCGCAAGGGGGTCGTCTACGACCTGAAAAACGCCCGGCACGTGGTGCTGCAGACCCGCAACATTTTCGAGGCGATCAACGTCAAGGAGGTCAACGACCTCATGCACGCCCTGGAAAACGGCTGCCAGCTGACCGTCATCGACGTGCGCGCCAACGTGCCCGCCACCAAGGCGCACCGCTTCTTCATGGTCCGGCCCGGCTCCGACTACGCCTTCAACTTGGCCGTGATCCACACCCTGATCGCGCGGGACCTCTACGACCGGGACTACGCCGCGCGTCACGTCCAGGACCTGCAGGCCCTGGCCGAATTCGTCAGGCCCTGCACGCCGGAATGGGCCCAGCGCGAGACCGGGATCGACGCGGAGGCCATCGTCGACTTCACCCGGGACCTCGCCCGGTCCAGGCCGGCCGTGATCTGGCACCCGGGCTGGATGACGGCCCGCTACGAAGACTCGTTTCACGTGTGCCGCTCCATCTACATCATCAATTCCCTGTTAGGGGCCATCGGGGCCAAGGGCGGCCTGCCCATCGCCAACAAGCCCGGCGACGTGGGCCGCAAGGGGCTCAAGGCCCTGGTGGACCTGTTTCCCAAGCCAAAGGATCCAAGGGCCGACGGCGTCGGGACCCTCCATCCCCAGTTCGACGACGGCCCCGGGCTGCTGCACCTGGCCTTCCAGGCGATCGACACCGGCGAGCCCTACCCGGTGAAGGCATATGTCGCCTACCGCCACGACCCCCTCATGGGCTATCCGGACCCGGAGGCCCTGAAAAAGATCCTCGACAAGCTGGACCTCCTGGTCTCGGTTACCTTTTCCTGGTCCGACACGGCCTGGTTTTCCGACGTGGTCCTGCCGTTGTCGCCCTACCTGGAAAGAGACTCCATCGTGGCCTGCAAGAACGGGCTCAACCCCTATTTTTTCATCCGCAACCAGGCCGTGGCCCCCCGCTACGACACCCGCGCCGACTGGGAGATCATCTCCGGCCTGTCCCGCCGCCTGGGGCTGGATGCCCTGGCCTTCGACAGCGTCGAAGCCATCCGCGACTACCAGCTGCAGGGCACCGGCGTCAGCCGCGGCGACTTCGACGCCAAAGGGTTCGTCCAGCTCGGCGGCGGACCCCTCTACCGGGACATGGGCGCGCTGCCCTTCAAGACCGCCTCGGGCAGGATCGAGATCCTGGCCCCCAAGTGGGAAGCCCAGGGCATTGCCTCGCTCAAGCCCTACACCGCCTCCCATCCGCCGGAGGGGACCTTCCGGCTCTCCTTCGGCCGCTGCGGGGTGCACACCCAGGGCCACACCCTCAACAACGTCCTTCTGAACGAACAGCTGCCCGAGAACGTGCTCTGGATGAACGCCCAGGCCGGCAGCGGGAAAGGGCTGGCGGACGGCGATGAAGCGGTCGTGTCGGCCAACGGCTACGAGGGGAGGATAAGGGTCCGGCTGACCGACCTGATCCACCCCGAAACGGTTTTCATGCTCCACGGCTTCGGCCACACCCTGCCGGTGGAAAGCCGCGCCTGCGGCCGCGGGCTGGCCGACAACCGCCTGATGGCCGGCGGCCTGGAGCGCTGGGACCGGGCCGGCGGGGCCATGGCCATGCAGGAAACCTTTGTCCAGGTGAGAAAGTCGGCGGCTCTCTGAGCGGATGAACGGATGAAAGGATTACCTCGATGACCGAGAACGTGTTGACCATCAACGACCGGCTGCTTTCCTTCGAGCCCGGCGACATGCTGCTGGATGTGGCCCGAAGAAACGACATCGACATCCCGACCCTTTGCCACCTGAAGGGCCAGCGCCCCACCGGGGCCTGCCGCATCTGCGTCGTGGAGGTGGAGGGTGCCGGCTACCTTCTGCCGGCCTGCGACACGCGGGCCGCCGCCGGAATGGTGGTGCAGACCCACTCCGAGGCGGTGGTCGAGGCCCGCAGGACCATTTTAAAGCTCCTGCTGGCACCCGGCCGCCCCTTTCGGGGATTTATCAGAAATAACGGGGAGATGTCCTCTTGTCCGCAGGGTCGCGGTCAGGGCCGGGTCTTCTGATAGGACTTCTTCCAGGGCGCCTTGAGATGCTCCTGGTACCTGGCCAGGGCCAGGTAGAAAGCGCCCACGGCCAACTCCGCGCAGTGGGTTTCATGGGGCGGAAGGGTCTCCAGAAACGCGATCACGTCCGCCGGGGTGATCTCCCAGGCCTCCTCGACGCTCCGGCCCTCTGCCAGGTGGGCGACGGTGTTGGCGCAGGCGCTGGTGTTCATGCAGCCGTCGGTGTCGAAGTTCACCGACTGCAGCCGGCCGTTGCGCACCGTGAGGAACATCTCGACGGTGTCGCCGCACTCCCCGGTGCGCTTGCCGTAGCCGTCGGGTGTGCCCAGGCGTTCGCGGCGGTCGGTCCTCAAGGCCATCTCCAGGTACTTGAGCGAGTGGTCCTGCCAGAAATCAAATGCCTTGTCGTTCATCTGCGGATGTCCCCTGCCGGGCACTTCCCTGGCGCACGCTGCCGGGGCATGCCCGACCCGAAAAAATAGCCTTGCATAACATTTAGTTATATTGTATCGATAGCGGTCGTAAATGGGCCTTGGAGCACTCGCTCGGAACGCGGGCCTCCATGGGCCGGCAGGCTCCGAGGGGGCGGGAAAAACGCGGCGCCGGGCAGCCGCCGGCGTTCAACTTGTGAGACAGGTCCGACGCCATGAACGTGACGCGCAAAAACCAGTATGCACTCCGGGCCGTTTTCGAGCTCGCCAGGAGATGGGGGCAGGGTCCGACCAAGATCTGCGACATCGCCCGGGTCCAGGCCATTCCGACCCGCTTCCTGGAGGTGATTCTCAACCGCCTCAAGCACGGCGGCCTCGTGAGCGCCAAAAGGGGCGCGACCGGCGGGTACACCCTGGTGGTCGACCCGCGGGACATCACCCTGGAGGACATCTTCAGGCGCCTGGACGACTCCCGGAAGCTTTCCCACTGCGTGGCCTGCATGTCCCGGAACGACTGCCCCCTGGGAGCGGGCTGCGCCTTCATTCCGGTCTGGCAGCGGGTGCAGCGGGCCATCGCCGGTGTCTACCAGAAAACGACGATCCAGGATCTGATCGACGGGGCGTCCCCGGCCCCCGCGGACGACTAGCCCGTCCGCGCGGCGCAACCCTCTATCAGCCGCGCGGTTGCAGAAGCCCCTCGCGGTCGCTGACCAGCCCCTCGGATTTCCAGGTGGCTACCGTGTAGACCCAGGGCGCGAGGCGCTCCTGGAGCCGTTTTATCTCCGCGCCGGTGTCGGGTCCGGGCGCACCGCGGTCCTTCCCGGAAGCGGCATCCCCGGCGGCCGGCGCGTCTTCGCCGCCGCTGTCCGCGGGCGGGTCGTAGGCCGCTTCCACCGCCAGGTAGTTCACGTCCTGGCCATCGCCGCCGCGCTTCCCGGTGTGCAGGGTGTAAACGCCGCCGTCGAACAGCCGGTACTCCAGGCGCCGCGGGCTCTGGAGTCCGGCGAAGTCCACGGCCTCGCGCGTGCCCGCCACCCCGTCGATGGTCAGCCCTGAAAGGGCCTCGAACAGACGCTCGATTTTGGCCGGGTCGGTGACTTCCTTTTCGCCCTGGCCCTCGAGTGCCGGAGGCCCGCCCTTCCCGGCGCGCACGAGGCGGTAGAGGAGTTTGCCGCTTCCCAGGTCGTAACAGTCGACCTGGCGCACCTCCTCGGGCGCCCGGTCGACCAGCTCCCTCTCCAGCCACGCCTCCGGGTCGGCTTCCAAAAACCGGAGGGACTGGTCGACCACGTAGACGCTTTCATCCGTCGCGGGCCCCATCCGCATGAGGTGGTGCCCGCCCGTTGGGCCCGCCCCCTGCCAGTCCTTGCCGATCAGGAGGTCGGCCACGGGCGGGTCTCCGGCCGCGGCGGGCAGGAGGGTGACCCGCGTTCCCCTGTTTTCCGCGTTCTTCCCATCGGCCGCAAGGGGGTCGACCAGCGCCAGGCGCTCCCTGATCGCCGGGTCGGAGCTGAAGGTCCTCCCCACCTTGAGATCGCGGACCTTTTTGACCAGTTCGGAGATCTTGCCGAAATCGGCCGGGTATCCGAAACGGTTCTCCACCTCCCACACGCTCGGGCCTTTTTTCAGGCGCACCTCCCCGCCCGGACCGCTCAGGTGGATGCGGGCGATGGCATTGACGGGCAGGTCGGAAAACAGCGGCTCCCCCATCCGGGTCCGGCCGGCGGAGCCGCCGCCACGAACGGCGTAGAGCGCCGCCGCCCCCAGCAGGCAGAAAACGATGCCCAATACGACCAGTGTTCTTGCTTTCATGACACCTCGCACTCCGCGCCGGCTATCGCCCGGGGCTGATGCGCAGCATGCGCCGGCGGCGCAGGTAGGCGTATAAGGCGCCGCCGACCGCCACCAGCAAGGGCATGCCGAAGATGTTGAGGAACTTCACCCGCGCGCCGAGGGACTCGATCTCCGCCCTGAGATTTCTGCGCACCTCCTTGAGCTCGCGGTTGATCCGCAGCCTTTCGGCCCTGAATTTTTCGATCTCCCGCTCCTGGGCCGCACTCAGGATGAACTCCTGGGTCGTGTCCTTGCCCTTTTCCAGTTCCCGCAGCTTGCGGTTGGTTTCCTCGACCCGCGCCAGCAGCTCCTGCTCGCGGCTCAGCCACCGGGCCTGGGCATTTTTCTCGAGGGACTGCACACGGGTGAAGGGGCGCTCGAACTCGCCGCGCGAGCGGATGCCGATCAAGGCGGAACTGCCGGTGAGCATCTCCACCGCGTTGAGCAGAAAATTCAGGTTGTCGTTGAAAATCTGGGTGAGGTTCATGCCGAGGAAATTCTGGCGGTTGACGTAAAAACGGTCGAAGAGGTGATCCGCGTCGGCCACCAGGAGGATCACCGCCGGATCGCTGCCCGCCGCCAGATGGGGCTCGGCTTTCTCTTCGGATTCACCGGTCGCGCCTGCCTGGGGATCCTTCGGCCTGCCGTCCGGGAAGGCCGTTTTGAAGGTCCCCCGCAACATGACCGCCAGATCGTGGGGGCTTTCATCGGGTTTGAAACTCCTGCGCAGAAATTCCGGGCCGGCCTGGGCCAGCATGCGATCCACAAGGGCGGCGTTGCCGCTGGAGCGCAAGAGGGGCAGGTACTCGGCCGTCGATGCGGCCTTCTTTTTGAAAGCCCCGCAAACGGGCAGGAGCATCGACTCGAGCCTGGCGCTGACGATGCTCTCGGCGCTGAAGGCATCCGCGGCCAGGGAAATCCAGACGGGGTTGTTCTCGACCTGGTTGTCGGGGCCGGCCAGGCGGGTGGGGTTGTCCATGTCCGCAAGGATCCGGGTTGGAGCCGTAGTGGAGGTGAAAGGGGAAGTGCTGGTTGTAGATGGCCCCGTGGATCAGGAGCCCGTTGAGGCTGTAGGCCACCAGGGAGACGGCGATGCCCTCCGAGCCGCCGCACCAGCCGCCGTAGATGGGGCCGGTGAGGTTGCCGGTGTAGCAGCCGTACTGGGCGTAGTGCACCGAGCGGTTGAGGAGGGTGTCGGCGGTCTTGAATTCGGTCAGCGAGCCCACCAGGCGCGAATCGGTGGTGCGCACGCCCCAGGAGTTGTCGGAGACGGCGATCTGGCCCGCGTCGTGTTCGGCGGTGCCCACGGCGACGAAGAAGGTGCCGGGGCGCCCCAGCTGGCGGGCGGCGGCGCGCATGTTGTAGATGTGCTGGATGCAGCCGTTGATTTCGCTCGGTCCCCCGGACTCGATGAGGCGGCCGATGGCCGTTTCCAGGATCGGGGCGCAGAACCCGTCCAGGAGCGGCTCCTTGAGATAGGCCGCGCACATGGAGTGGTGCAGGTGCTCGTCCACGGTGATGTCCGGGCTGAAGATGCAGAAGGGCGGCTCGGTGTCCTCCACCGCGCGGTGCTTCCAGAGCTTGGCGTCCTTGCCCTCGCCGACCCGATAGCGGTCCCTGGCGACATAGAGCGCCTCCCTTATTTCCGCGTCGCTGACCTTGATCATGCGGTGCGAATCGGTGTTGTAGACCCCGACCTCGCGGAAGAGATCCCACCCCGCCTGCCAGACCCGGTCCGCCATGGCGTCGTCGGAGGGCACGGGCGCGGCCGGGTCGTACTTGATGTCGTACTGGCGGATGAGCTTCTTGAGGGTCGGGGTGAAGAGCCGGGGCAGAAAGTCGTCTTCCTCCATGTGGGGCCCGGTCTTGGAGCGTTCCAGCATCTCCCATATGCGATAGGCTGTGGTCATTGCGGTTCCTCCCGTCGGTCGGTTAGAGCAGGGCGCCCATTTTCTTGACGGCGCAGTTGGCGTCTTCGCAATAGAGGTCGGCCCCGATGAGGTCGGCCCACATCTGGGAGGTGGGGGCGCCGCCGATGACCACCTTGTACTTGTCGCGCAGGCCCTTGTCCTTCAGGAACTCGATGATCTCCCGCTGGCGGGGCATGGTGGTGGTCATCAGGGACGAGGCCCCGATGAAGTCCGCCCCCATCTCCTCGGCGGCCTTGATGAAGTCCAGCGAATCCACGTCGTAGCCCAGGTCCCGGACCTCGAACCCGTTGGTTTCCAGCATCAGCTTGACGATGTTCTTGCCGATCTCGTGCAGGTCGCCCCGGACCACGCCGATGACGACCTTGCCCCGGGCGGGCACCCGGTCGGCCTCGGCCAGTTTCGGCTTGACGATGTCCACCACGGCGGTCAGGGCCTCGCCGGCCATCATCACCTCGGGCAGAAAGATGTCGAGGGCGGCGAAACGCTCGCCGACGCGCTCCATGGTGCGGGTCAGGCGGTCGAGGATCTCCAGCGGGTCGGCCCCGCCCGCCAGCAGCTCCCGGGCGAGGTCCCGGCCGGCTTCCTTTTCCCCGTCTTCCACCAGTTGGCTCAATTTTTCCAGAGACATGCGCTTCCTCCAGTCGGGACTGCGGGTGGGATGAACAATTTCACGGCCTCCGGCATGAAAGGCATCGAGGGCGTGAAGAAAGGCAGGGGTTCCCGCAGGTCGCCCCTCGGCGACAGCGGCTTCCAGGACGCCCTTCCGCTTGTCCTTCTAAAATATTATAAATATATTTGTCAATCTGTTTTTGATATTTTTAGGTTGACATTTGAAGGCGGCCGGATACCATAGGGGCGGGGCGCTCGAAGCCCCCACGCGAAGGCGGGTTCATGAACAAGGAAGACGCATACGAAGCCCTGCGGCTGCAGATCGTCACCAACCGGGTCGCACCCGGGTCGATCCTGAACGAGAGGGACCTCATGGCGCGGCTCTCCATCGGCCGCTCCCCCCTGCGGGAGGTCCTGTTCCGGCTGCAGGAGGAGAACCTCATCAAGCCTTTGCCGCGCCTGGGGTACATGGTGAGCGCGGTGGACATCTCCGAGGTGCGTGCGCTGGTGGAGCTGCGCCGGGAGCTGGAAGGCTTCGCCGGGCAGCTTGCCGCCCGTCGGATCACCGCCGGGCAGCTGGAAAGCCTGCGGCGCATCATCGCGGAGGAGGAGACGAAGAAACCCGACGAGGTGGCGGAGGTCTTCAGCATCGGCCGATACTTCGACACGCGCTTCCACCACCTTCTCTACCAGGCGGCCGGCAACCGGAAGCTGGTCAAGGTCCTCGAGGACCTGCACATCGTCATGCTGCGCATCTGGTTCCACGTGGGCCTGGGCGCGGTCGACTTCTCGCGCCACGCCGTCAACGTGCACGCGTTGCTCGAGGCGCTGGATGGCCCCGACCCGCAGCGGGGGGGCGCCGCCATGGAAGCCCACGTTGACCTTTTCGCCGACCAGGTGCGGGAGCGGTTTGTGTAGACGGGCCGCGCCGCCGGCTGATCCTGCAAGGGGGTTTTTACCTGATCCGGGATCGTTGTCTTAATCGTTGTCGTTGTCGTAATCGTTGTCGTAATCGTCATTATCGCTGTTTCGATTTCGAGATGGCCGTGCGCGCCAGGCCGCCGGGAAGCCGCGCGATGTCGCCGGCGAGCTCCTCGAAGGCCCGGATGTAGCCCCAGGCGCCCAGGGCGTCCGAGGCCCCTTCGGGGATGACATAGGGGCGGGCCCCTTCCCGGCGCAGATTCCGGGCCTCGCGCTCGAAGACTTCCCCCCGCGCCTTGTAGGCATCGGGGGTGATCCAGGCGATCTCGGCCCCGGACAACCGGTCCAGGAGGAGGTTGCCCTCGGGCGCGGGCGGTGCCTGGGGGTCGGGGGTGCGCAGCAGCAGTCGGCAGCGCAGGCCGAGCTTGGCCGCGGCCACCGCCGTCGCCCGGCAGTGGTTGGACTGGGCGCCGCCGCAGGTGATAACGACGTCCGCGCCGCGGTTCAGGGCCTCGGCCAGCACGAACTCCAGCTTGCGCACCTTGTTGCCCGACAAGGCCGCGCCGGTCAGATCGTCGCGCTTGAGATACAGTTCCACCCCCAGCCCCTTTTCGAAGCGCCCCAGGCGCTCGAAGGGGGTGGGGGTCCGGGCGAGTTCCAGGCGCGGGGGATAGGGGATCGGAGGGGTCATGTTTCAGGATCTCCTTCCTGTTCTGTCCGGAATCCGACCGGGGCATGTGCGCTGCGGAAAAAACCGGGTTCGCATGCCCACGGATTGGATTCAATTGTCCTCGCATACACGATGCATGCCTGACAACTCAAGCCAAAAGTCGGGCAAATCAAAAATATTGTGTAATCGACAACGTCCCCCTATTACGGTTTCGACAAGCGGGCGGCTCCCCGTGTCCACGGCTCTGCGGGCGGCCCATACCCGCGAGGCTCTTTGCGGCGCGGGGGCGGCGGGGCAGCCGCCGAACCGGGCCGCCGCACTTGACATCTCGCAGGGCATGCATTATTATATCATTTAATAATATTTATCCTTTGATGCAACGGTCAGCCCGCCTTCGGCGGGACGATCATTAACCCTCAAGAAGGAGGAACAAGCATGAACGTATCCGATTTCTGCAGCGGGATGGAGATGGAGATGACCGCCTGGAAGGCCAAGCTCTACGATGCCATGCGCAAGGTCGACAAGCTCGGGACGGCCGAAAGGGGAAAGATCCTGCCCAACATCGAGGACCTGCACATGATCCTGGAGGAGATGCAGGGCCGGGTGGAACAGCTCAAGAACGAGTGCCCCTCGGACTGGAGCCCGGTGAAGAAACAGATCGATACCGGCAGCGTGGACATGCGCGGCAAGTACGAGGAAACGATGGACTTCATCGGCAGGGCCGCACCCGTGTCCATTGCCGGGTAGGCATGAACAAGACGGCCGGTCGCTGTCCGGTGTGTTGACCTTCTCCACACGCAGTGACGGACGGAAACATCCCTCAGTGTAAAAGGGCGGATCGCGTTGACCGCGATCCGCCTTTTTTGTCCCCGCCCCCCCGCCGAGGCAAAAAAGCCTAAAGGGGGGTCTCTCCTTGAAAGCCAGAAATCGCCGCTTTCCCGGGACGACCATTGCCCACAGGCAAGCATTTCGTGACACCCGACGACGCTGTTGTCAGATCGGTCCCCATGGTCTATGCTGGACGCCGGAGGACGTTTTGCGTTGATCTGCCTTGAGCGGAGTGGCGCCCGGCGCAGGCGCCGCGGGGCCGAATTCACATGAAAGCGATGGTGCAGCTCACCCCCGGCGGGCTCTACTGCGCCGACGGGGATTTCCACATCGACCCCCGGCGGCCCGTCAATCGTGCCGTTATCACCCACGCGCACGCGGATCACGCCCGACCCGGCAGCCGGTCCTACCTGTGCGCAAGGCAAGGTGAAGGCCTGCTGCGCTCCAGGCTCGGCAACGAAGCCGTCATCGAAACCGTCGGCTACGGCGAGGTGCTCCATATCCATTCGGTGCGGCTCTCCCTGCACCCGGCGGGCCACATCCTGGGCTCGGCCCAGGTACGGCTGGAGAAGGGCGGGCACCGGTGCGTCATCTCAGGCGATTACAAGACCGGGCCGGACCCCACCTGTGCGCCCATGGAGCCCCTGCGCTGCGACACCTTCGTCAGCGAGTCGACCTTCGGACTGCCCGTCTTCCGTTGGCCCGCGCCGGAGGAAGTCCTCCGCGAAATCGACACCTGGTGGCGCGAAAACCGCCGGGAAGGGCGCACCAGCCTAATGTTCGCCTACTCCCTGGGAAAGGCGCAGAGGATCCTGGCCGGCCTCGATGCGCAGGCCGGGCCGATCCTCACCCACGGCGCCGTGGAAAAAATCACCCGATGCTACCGGGAAAGCGGGGTGCCCCTGCCGGAAACGAGGCCCGTTTCCGGCCTCGAGGACCGAAAGCTTTCCAGGGAGGCCCTGGTGATCGCACCGCCTTCGGCCGACCAGGCCTGGACACGCCGCTTCCCGGACGGTTCCCGGGCCTTTGCCTCGGGCTGGATGCGGATTCGCGCAAACCGCCGCCGAATGTCCGTCGACCGTGGGTTCGTGCTCTCCGACCACAGCGACTGGGACGGCCTCCTGCAGGCCGTCGCCGCCAGCGGCGCCGAGCGCGTGCTCCTGACCCACGGCTATGCCGCGGAGCTGGCGCGCTGGCTCAACGAGCACGGGCAGCCGGCTGAGGCCATCGCCGCGGAATTCCAGGGCGGATCCGGCAGCGACGGCGGCGCTTGGGCCCGCGACGACGGCGAACTGAAAAATACATAAATTGCGCAGCGATTTATCATGAAAGCCTTTGCCGACCTGTACCGCCGACTGGACGACACCACCTGCAACCGCCGCAAGGTCGATGCCATGGCGGCTTATTTCCGCAGCACACCGGCCGCAGACGCCGTCTGGGCCGTCCGTTTCCTCATGGGCCGCAAACCGCGCCGGGGGGTTTCCACGCGACATCTGATCCAGTGGGCGGCCGAGGCGGCCGGAGTGCCGGACTGGCTCTTCGAGGCCTCCCGTAACGTGGTCGGCGACCTGGCGGAGGCCGCCACGCTGCTGCTCCCCGCTGCGCGCCGGGAAAGCGAGCGCCCCCTGCACGAGTGGATCGAGAACCGTCTGCTGCCCCTGGGGGGGATGGCTCCGGAAAACCGGCGCAACGCCGTGCTGGAGGCCTGGGAGGAGATGGGCGATTCCCAGCGCTTGGTCTGGAACAAACTCGTCACCGGCGGCGTCCGGGTGGGCGTTTCCCAGGGCCTGGTGGTCCAGGCCCTGGAGGCTGCCAGCGGCGTCGACGCCGCGGTGATAGCGCATCGCCTGGCGGGGGAGCGGCCGGCCACGGCGCAGGCCTACCGCGAGATCCTCTCGCCCGACACCCGGGACGCGGACATCAGCCGCCCCTACCCGTTTTGCCTGGCCTGTCCCCTGGTCGGCGCAGTCGAGGCCCTGGGGCCGCCCGCCCTCTGGCAGGCGGAGTGGAAATGGGACGGCATACGCGCCCAGGCGATCCGGCGCGGCGGCAGGGTGTTCATCTGGTCCCGGGGGGAGGAGCTGGTGACGGGAACATACCCGGAGATCGCCGAAGCCGCGGCCCGGCTGCCCGACGGCACGGTCCTGGACGGCGAGATCGTCCCCTGGAAAGAGGGCCGCCCCCTGCCCGTCTCCGAGCTTCAGCGCCGCATCGGCCGCAAGGCTGCGGGAAAGAAGCTGCTCCAGGAGGTGCCGACGGTCTTTCTGGCCTGCGACCTCCTCGAAAGCGATGGCAAGGACCGGCGCGGCCGCCCCCTGGCGCAGCGCCGCGAGACCCTGTCCGGCGTGCTTTCCGCTTGCGGCGATGACCGCCTGATTCTTTCGGCCCTGGTCGAGGCCGCGTCATGGGAAGGCCTCGCCGCCCTGCGCGCCCAGGCCCGGCAGCGGGGCGCGGAGGGCTTCGTGCTGAAGCGGCGGGATTCGGTTTACGGGGCCGGCCGGCACCGCGGAGGCTGGTGGAAGTGGAAGGTCGACCCCTTCAGCGTTGACGCCGTCCTGGTTTACGCCCAAAGGGGCCGCGGCGGGCGGGCCGGGCTCTGCACCGACTACACCTTCGCCCTCCGGCGCGGAGAGGCCCTGGTGCCCTTTGCCAGGGCGTATTCGGGCCTCAGCGATGCCGAGATCCGGGAGGTGCACCGCTTCATCCGGCACAACACCGTGGAGCGCTTCGGCCCGGTGCGCGCGGTGCGCCCGGAGCTGGTCTTCGAAATCGCCTTCGAGGGGATCCGGGCTTCCTCGCGGCACAAGTCCGGGGTGGCCGTGCGCTTTCCCCGCATCGCCCGCTGGCGCCGCGACAAGAAGGCCGAAGAGGCGGACGCGCTGGAGACGTTGACCGCACTGTCGAGGGCGAAGTGAAAATCGGCATTCAAACCTGGGGAACGGAAGGGGACATCCGCCCCTTTGCCGCCCTGGCAGCACAATTGGGCCGGATAGGCCACGAGGTCACCCTCGCAGTCACCGGGCTCAGCGCCGAGCCGTCCATTGCGCCCCTTGTGAATTCCTCTTTTTCATTGCGTCAAGTCGGCCGCTTCGACCCGAGTCCTTCCCGTTTCGAGGCTCTTGCCGCTGGAATTTTCATGGAGCCAAACCCCGTGAAAAGGGGGCTTCGCGTCTTCACGGAACTGTTCGACCCCTTTTCCGCGGTGATGCTCGCGGGTGCCGAAACCCTCTGCAAACAAAACGATCTCATCATTTCACATTTCCTGGTCTATCCGGCCAAAATCGCGGCCCGAAAATACGGCCGTCCACTGGTGTCGGTCTACACGACCCCGATGATCCCCTCGCGCCACGTCCCGCCGATGGACCTCCCGCAGATAGCCCCCTTCTGCAACCGGCTCGCGTGGAAGCTTTTCGACACGGTGCTGGCAAAAACAATCAAGCCGGCCATGGACCGGCTGTATCGGCAGGCGGGCGTCGCCACGGAAAAAAGCGTCCTGAACGGCGTGTGGCCTTCACCGCTGCTGAACCTGGTCTCCGTCAGCCCCTCCCTCTTTCCCCCGCCGGCGGATTGGGCGGGGCGCTTTCACCTCTGCGGACACATGGACGTTACCGAGCCGGGCAAGGCCTGGCGCATGCCCGACTCCCTGAGGCGCTTTCTGGCGGCTGGCCCGCCCCCGGTGTACATGACCTTCGGCAGCATGATCGCGTCCGACCCCGACCCGCGAAAGATCACCGCGCTGCTCGGGGAAGCCGCCCGGCGGGCGGACTGCCGCGCGATCGTTCAATCCCGCTGGGACCTCGTTGGCAACCTGCCCGTGGGCCCCGGCGTCTTTCCCGTGATCCGGGCCTCGCACCGGGAGGTGTTCCCCCACTGCGCCGCGGTGGTGCACCATGGCGGATCCGGGACAACGCAGACCGCCACCGCCGCCGGCTGCCCTTCCGTGGTGGTGGAACACGCCACCGATCAGCCCCTGTGGGCCAGCGTGCTGCACCGGGCGGGGATCGCCCCGCGGATGCTGCACCGTAGGTCGCTTACGGCCGGCAAGCTCGCCCGCGCCGTCCGGCAGGTGCTGACAGATCCGTCCATGCCACGCAGGGCAAAGCGCATCGCGCGCGGGATGCGCCGCGAAGACGGTATAGCGTGTGCGATGGAGTTGATCGCGGGTGTAACGGCAGGTGCGGGTAAGCCTGGCTTCAACAGCGGCTGTCCGGGAGCTGACCGAGGTTCACGATAGAGCAGGCCCGATTCACATACCCGCTGCCGATGATGGCATCGGCGATTTGAATTTTTGACGGGGCCAGGGGGCATGCACGCCGCCGGGCGGAATAAGTCCAGGTCCAGCGCCGCCTTGCAGCGGTTGCACCTGGCCGCCCCAAGGTCCCTGCCTCCCGCCATCGTCTCAAGGCGATTCCGTCATGCTCGGGGGGCTCGACGAGCCGCCCCATATCCGCTTCAATGTTTCGAAGAACGCGGCCCGGTCGCTGTAGTCGGTCACGACGTCGGTCGCCCCCTCGCGCCGCAGCGCCTCCTCCGTGCCGTAGAAACCGACCCCGATGAAATGATACCCCATCGCCCTGGATGCCCTCAGATCCCAGGGGGCGTCCCCGACATAGGTGACGGTCTCGAAGCGGCCCACCCCGAAACGCTCCAGCGCCCGCCGGTGGCCCGCCCGCATGATCTCCTCGCGGCGGTGGGAATCGTCGCAGGAGCCCAGCGGCAGGCTCCGCAGATCGAACCCGGCGGTGGCGAGCTTCAACCGCGCCGACTCCCGCCAGCAGCCCGTGGCCACGGCGACGCCGCAGGCGGGCAGGTCGCGAAGGGCCGCGACCGTCTCCAGCGCCCCCGGTATCGGCGCGAACTCCTCCCGGCAGGTCTGCGCCTGGGTCCTGAGCAGATCGAGGACCCTGGCTTTCAGAACGGCCATCTCTGCCGGGGTTGCCGGGCGGTTGAGCTTCCCGGCGGCGATCTCGGCGATGATGCCCTCGTCGGTGACGTATTTGAAGGCCCCCCAGTCCCCGTTGATGGCCTCGACGCCCAGGACCGCCTTGAGCGCGCCCGAAAAACAGCGCACGTCCAGGGTGTTGGACCTCAACAGGGTGCCGTCCAGATCGAACATGACGAGGTGCATCCGGCCTGCTTTCGGTGCAGAGGAAACCCCGGGCCCCGGCCGCCCCGCGCGATCACGGTACCGGTCGCCATTGCGTTGGCCGCAGGCGCCGCCGCCGCGCCCCAGGGCGGCAACGGCGCTTTTTGCGTCATGTTACAGGGTCGGGGGATGTTTTGCAAAAAGAAAGGTGCCGGGACTCGCCCGCCCGGCACTTCCCCGGGGGGAGGGAAGGCGCCGGGCGGGCGCGGGGCTATCGGCGGCGGTCGCGGGGGTAATGCGGCCGGTGGTGGTCACGCCAGCCCCAGCCGTCGTGGTGCGGGAAGTGGCCGGGAGCGCGGTATGCCGGCCGCCTGTCCCAGCGGGGACCGTTCCAGGCGCCCCTCGGCCGGCCCCAGGAATAGTAGGGGGCCCACCAGCCGCCATAGTAACCGTATACCGGCGGCGGCGGAGGCGGAGGCGGCAGCCAGGCCCCGTAATAGCTGCCGAAGTGGAGGTCGAAACCGTGGGGGCCGATGGCGATGCCGAAAGAATCCCCAGCGTGGCCGATCCCGGCTGTCAGGATCATGACAGCGGCTATGCCGATGTACTTCTTCATGGTGGCGCTCCTTTCGTTGCCCGTTTGACACCTTAGACACCGGGAAAGGGAAAAAGCTCGCCGCCGGTCAAAAAATTGCCCCCGCGCGCTTTCGCGCCCCTGTCCCGGGGGTTCCCTCCGGTTGACAGCCACCGGGAGGTGGTTTACGTTGAAAAGGCCGGTCACGGCTTGCGCCGGGCGAAAAGAGGAAACACACACAGACGGAGGGAAAGAAATGAAACGTTCGAAAAAAGCGATGATCGCGGTTCTCTTGTCGTTGACCGTGGCCGCTTGCGCCAGCCCGCCGACCCGGACCCAGAAGGGAACCGCGGTGGGGGCGGGAGTCGGCGCGGCCGTCGGCGCCGGCCTGGGCCAGGCCATCGGCCGCAACACCGAGTCGACGCTGATCGGGGCCGGCATCGGCGCGGCCCTGGGGGGACTGGCCGGGCACCAGATCGCCTCCTACATGGATCGCCAGGAGCAGCAGCTGCAAAGCGTGGCCCAGGATTCCGAGGCCGTGGCCGTCGCCCGCGATCAGGATGTGCCGTCGGCCTTATCCGCGGCTTCGGCCTAGGAAGCGGCGCCATGGCCTGCAGCGCCTCCTGGGACACGAGCGACATCGTGGTGGTGGGGGCGGACGAGGCCGACATGGCCGCCGCGGTCAACCGCATCCGCGCGATGCAGGGCGGCGCGGTGGTCCATGCCGGGGGCCGGGTGCTGGCCGAGCTGCCCATGCCGGTCTTCGGCCTCATCAGCGAGCTGCCCATGCCCGGGATCGTCGACCGGCTCCGGGCCATCCGCCGGGCCGCCGCGTCCCTGGGGGTCGGCTTTCCCGATCCCCTCCTGACCCTGATCACCCTGACCGGCGCTGCCATCCCCTACCTGCGGATCTGCGAGGAGGGCCTGGTGAACCTCAAGGACGGCAAGACCGTCGGGCTGTTCGTATAGCTTGGAGCGCGGGGCTTGGAGCTTCGAGCTGCAGGTTTCCGTTATCGTAGCAATTGGATTTACCGACACACGTCATTCCGGGAAATAGCCGGTATCCGGAGGAAGACCGGATGCCGGACAGAGTCCGGAACGACGCGGATGGCATCTTCTGCCGCTTGAACGATCAACAGGCAGGCCGCAATGGACCCCAAAGTGCGCGACGCGATCTACCGGGCCGTGGAGACGGAACCCCTGGCCCGGCTGCTGGACCTCGAACTGAAGGACCTGTCCCTCGGGTACTCGGTCGTCGAAATGACCTACGACCCGGCGCGGATGGACAACATATACGCCCGCGCCCACGGCGGGGCGGTCTACGCCCTCATCGACGAGGCCTTCGAAACCTCCTGCCAGACCCACGGCAGCATCGCCGTGGCCCTCAACGTCAACGTCACCTACGTCGCCAGCCCCGAACCGGGCGCCCGCCTGCGGGCCGAGTCGCGCGAAAAGAGCCTCACCCGGAAAACCGCCACCTACGACATCACCGTGACGGACGGCGGCGGCCGCCTCATCGCCGCCTGCCAGGCCCTGGCCTTCCGCACCGGCAAGCCGATCCCGTTTGTCTGAGGACCGCCCACGATGAGCGCCGACGCCTTGAGGCAAAAAATCGCCGGCCTGCTCGGGGCCTGGGAAACCGGGGGCGCTCCGTCCAGCTCCGAGCACCTGGGCATCGCCGCGGACCTGCTGCAATGGCGGCATGCCGCCGGCATCCCCGGCCTTTGGGCGCGGCCGCCGCTCATGGTCACCGCCACCCTGGACGACGGGTGGGGCAACGGGCTCACGCCGGTCCACCGGTATGCCGAGGCGCTCGGCGTCCGCGTCGTCCAACTGGGGCTGATGCGCCCCGTCGCCGAGATCGTCGCGGCGTGCCGCCGACACCGGCCGGACATGCTCGGACTGACCGTGCTGCAGTTCGACTCGCTGGAGGACCTGGAGGAAATCGCCGCCGCAGCCCGCGGCTCCCGGGTCATCGCCGGCGGGCCGATCTTCAAAAGAACCGGCAATGCCGACTGGCGCGCCAGGGGCTGGTATGCGGCCGGGGATGTTCGCGCATTCCTGAATTTCGCGCTCATGGAACTGCCCACGACCGGGTAGAAGGCCCCGGACCGGTTGCACAAGAAAACCCGCCATGCGCCGGCGCTCTGAACGGGAGGCGTCAACCCGCCGGCTGCTCGATGGTCAATGGGTCGATGAAAGCATTCCCGCTCGATCAGGCGCCCGTCAACCCAAAAAGCCGGAACCCGGAGCTGACGGGAACGGGGAAGATATTCGGTCACCCAGGCGCTGTAAGTGCCCAGGGCCCATGAAAGGGTTTCCACCAGCGCGGCAAAGAACTGCCGACCGGTCAGTGCGGCGGTTCCTTCCAGAATCGCCCCCACGCCGGCATCTTCGTTCAGGCCTCCGAAAGCGTTCCTCTGGGCTGCGGTATGGGTTGCCAGGAGAAGCCCTCCGGTCGCCGCCCGGCCGTGGGAAGCTGGGTGCGTGCCCCCCGGCCGCCGAGCGCCGCGCGGCCCGGAGGGCACGCACCCCGCTTCAACTTTCGAGGCTCACCGAGACCGGAACGGCCCGGGGGATGGTGTCGAAAACCGGCGCATAGGTCGGGCCAAGATGGACGATCTCCTGGAGCTTTTCCGGCGGGGGGTCGGCATCGATCAAAGACGAACATCCGGATCTCCCTGTAGCCGCGGGGGACGTCCTTGTTCAGGCCGAGAAACTTCTGCAGGTCGATATCGCCCTCGAGCCGCGACTCGAGGGAGCGGATGCGGACCCCCTTGGCGGCCGCGTGGTAGACGATGGAGGTGGTCACGCATGCGGCCAGGGCGGTCAGGGCGTATTCCACCGGGTTGGGTCCCAGGTCCCTGCCCAGCAGCAGGGGCGGCTCGTCCGCTTCCAGGACGAAACCCTCCTTGCGCTCCTGTTCCTGCTGGATGCCGCGGAAGTTCTTGACGAAGGTCCGGTTGTGCCCGCCGTCGATCCACCGGTTCCGGGCCCGGAACCTGAAAGTGGCGATGACCGGCGCCTTCTTGACGGCCTCGATGGTGCCGAAGAGTTCATCCACCTTGACGCCGTTGACGATATGCCGGGCCTCTCTCTGTTGGGCGGTCTGTTACATGGCCTTCCTCCTTTCGAGTCTCTTTCCCCGGCTCTCGCACATCGAGGGCCGGGCGAGGTTTCCCGCAGAGCGGAAAACCTCGCCCTTTACTGATAACAAGAACCGTGCCGCAGGGAAGAGCGGCTGTCCGGCGCGGGCCGGCGGCACGTGGCCCTGGGGGTGACTGCCGCTGGAGATGCGCAGGGAACCGGCATATCGGCAAAGAAGGATGTAAAAGGGGAAAAAGCGCAAAGGGGCACCGCCTCCGCGGCAGGCGGCACCCCTCGAAGTTAAAGCGGGCTAAACCCTGTCCCTGAAGCGGCTGTCCTGGCTGAGACGCGCCTGGATCCCTTTGCCCACCGGGTAGGCAACGTCGAAGCTGGACCAGAACGCATGCTCATTTTCCCGCCAGCCCGGGCCGAAGCGCTCGTCGAAATAGCCTCCCAGCTTCTCGAACAGCAGTTTCCATGAAGGCTCTCCGCGCTCATGGGCGGCCATCAGCTCGTTCAGGAACGCATCCAGTTCCAGGGTGATCGTCTCGGGCTTCTGGGCATGGGTGTCCAGCGTCACGGCCCCCGCCTTGCAGGCCGACACGCACTGGTAGCACTCGCAGCAGACCCCGCACTCCAGGCAGCGGTCGGCCTCGGCCCGCGCCGTGTCAACGTCGAAGCCCAGCTGCACCTCGTTGAAATTGGTGACCCGCTTGTCGGCGGCCAGCATGGGCATCGGGCGCCGGGCCGCCTTGGGCCGGCCTTCGGTGGCAACGTCCTGGACCGGCGTCCAGTCCACCTTGCGCCCGGCCGCCAGGTCCTCGCCGCGGATGAAACGGCCGATGGAGATGGCCGCTTCCTTGCCGGCGCCGATGGCCTCCACCACCGTCGCCGGGCCGGAAACCGCGTCGCCGCCGGCGAAGATGTCCGGGTCGCTGGTCTGCAGGGTCACCGGGTCCACCTGCATGGTGCCCCAGTCGCTCAGGGTGCAGGCGCACTCCTCGGTCAGGCAGGCCCAGTCGCTCTCCTGGCCGATGGCCGGGATCACCGCGTCCACCTCGATGACGAATTCGGAGCCCTCGATGGGCACCGGCCGCTGCCGGCCGCTTTCGTCCCGGGGCCCCAGCTCCATGCGGATGCACTCGATGGCCGTCACCTTCCCGTTTTCCGCGATCACCCGCGTCGGGTTGGTCAGGGTCAGAATCTCGATGCCCTCCTCGCGGCACTCGGCGATTTCCTCGGTGTTGGCGGGCATCTGCCCCTCGGCCCGGCGGTAGATGATGAAGGGCTTCGTCGACCCGGTGCGCAGCGCCGTGCGCACCGCGTCCATGGCCACGTTGCCGCCCCCGATCACCGCCACCCGGTCGCCCAGCGAGATGCGGTTTCCCAGGTTGACCTCGCGCAGGAACTCGACGCCGGGGAAGACCCCCTGGTAATCCTCGCCCTCTATGCCCAGGCTCTTGCACTCCTGGGACCCGATGCCGATGAAAAAGGCCTTGTAGCCCTGGTCGCGCAGCTGGCCGACGGTAAAATCCCTGCCGATCTCCACCCCCGTCCTGAACTCGACCCCTAGATCCTTGATGACCTGGATCTCGGCCGCGATGATGTCGCGCGGCAAGCGGTAGGAGGGGATGCCGACGGTCAGCATGCCGCCGAGCACCGGCAGCTTCTCGAAAACCGTGACCGGGTAGCCCTCGATGGCCAGGAAATAGGCGCAGGTCAGCCCCGCCGGCCCGGCTCCCACGATGGCGACCTTCTCGGGGCGCGCGGCCTTCCTGGCCGGCACGTAAGGCTTGCCGCCGGCGCGGTCCTCGTCTGCCAGGAAGCGGTGCAGGTGCATGATGCCCAGGGATTCGTCGACCGCGGTGCGGGTGCAGGCCGACTCGCAGGGGTGGGTGCAGACCCGGCCGCAGACCCCGGGAAAGGGGTGGTCCTGCTTGAAAAGCTCCAGGGCCTCGCGGTAACGGCCGTCGTTGGTCAGGGCGATGAAGCCCTGGACGCTGACGTGGGCCGGGCAGGTGGCCCGGCAGGGGGCCGTGCCTTTTTTGGAGATGGCGAAGGCGCCCGGGATGGCCTGGGCATAGCGCCGGTAGATGGCCTTGCGGTTGCCCAGGCCCATGTCGTATTCGCTGGGGCGCTGAATCGGGCAGACCGGGACGCAGTCCCCGCAGGCGGTGCACTTGGCGGGATCGACGAAGCGCGGCTGCTTCTGGACGTGGACCTTGAAGCGCCCCGGTTCGCCCTCGATGGATGTCACATCAGCGCAGGTGATGATCTCGATGTTCAGATGCCGGCCGACCTCGACCAGTTTGGGGGAGATGATTCACATGGCGCAGTCGTTGGTGGGAAAGGTCTTGTCCAGCTGCGACATCGCGCCGCCGATGGAGGACGACTTCTCCACGAGGTGGACGTAATAGCCCGAATTGGCCAGGTCCAGGGCGCTCTGCATCCCCGCGATACCGCCTCCGACGACCACTACCGAACCGATCTTGCTGCCGTTTTGCAATTCCATGTCGACTCCTTGATTTACCTGGAACGATTTGTTGTGTCCTGAGAGGAAAAATGGATTGGGGGGGTTGAGACGGTGTCGCCGTCTTATATCTGAAAGTACATATTTTCGAATAGTTAAGCGTATATGCCCCTGGGCTCGGGGCAATACCGACCCAGCGCAAGGGTGGACTATTACACAACGAAAAGACGGGTGTCAAGGGAAATAGGGCGGATTTTTTAGGGGGTTAGGAGGTTCGGGGCCTGCTCCCCGGCAGGTCTGGCGGCCGGCCCCAGGCGAAAGGGGCCGGGGCCGTTCCGGTTCCGAGGGTGCACCCAGGCGAGCGATTCGGCTTCCAATAAACGATGGCAATCATATAATATAAAAGGATGCAGGAAGATGCGTTCGAGCCGGAAACTTAATTCAGGGCTTGCTGATTTATTCTGCTTGACACTCGAGAAGAATTTTTGGTAGTAGCGGTATTCCGGTAGAGGAAGCCTCAAGCAGCTGACATGACTTGCCCAATAAATTTAGCCGTTTATTTTCTCAATCGGCGCAGCATGTTTTTCAAATACAAGAAAAACCGGGCCTGGGCCGAAAATCTCTCCATCGTCATGCAACTCGGCCTCACCATGGCCGGCTGCATCTGCTTCTGCTTTTTCGTCGGGCTGGCCATCGACCGTTGGCTTGGTTTTGGGGGTGTTTTCATCACCATTTTCACCATCCTGGGAGTCATCGGCGGGGCCAATGTCGCCTACCGACAAATAGTTGAAATAATGGAAGACAAAAAGGGAACGGGGAAACCTTCGAAAGATGGAGGACGTTAGGCGCGCTCAAAAACGCTACGGATCTCAGGCCATGGCGGCAGCCATCTTCATCGCCCTCGCCCTGATCGTCCTCGGCTACAAGCCCGTCGGCAAGGGTCTCGTTCTCGGCGCTCTTTTCAGCGTTCTCAATTTGATCCTGATCGGTGAAACCCTGCCCCTTAGAATCGGAAAATCGCGGCGCTCGGCGCTCGCATTTTCCCTCGGCTCGCTGATCGTGAGGCTCGGCCTCATGGCCGTGCCCCTGATCGTCGCCGCCCGCTGCGACCAGTTCAACCTTTTCGCCGTGATACCGGGGCTGCTGATGGTCCAGGCCGTCATCCTGGCGGACCACCTGCTCGCGCCCCTCACGGCCGCCGGAAGGAACCAGGTGTAGACCCATGGGAGAACTCGGCAGAATTCACCAGTTGATCATCCCGTTTTTCGGCTACGACATCACCATCAACCTCGAAGTGATCCTGATGACGTGGATCGTCTTCGCCGTCCTGATCTTCTTCGGGCTTGCGGCAGCGCGCCGCGCGGCGATCCTTCCCCGGCCGCTCCAGGTCGCCGGCGAACTTCTGGTGTCCCAGTTCTACGCCCTGACCGAGGACGCCCTGGACAAGGAGTTGGCCCGCAAGTACGCCCCCCTCGTCTGCGTCCTGTTCATGTTCCTCCTGGTCTCCAACTGGCTCGGCCTCATCCCCCACCTGGAGGAGCCCACCAAGGACCTCAACACCACGCTGAGCCTCGGGCTCCTCGGTTTCGTCATCGCCCACTACGTGGGCATCAAGTCCAAGGGCTTCAAGGCCTACGCCAGGGAGTACTTCCAGCCGATGTTCTTCATGATGCCCCTGAACGTCATCGGCGAACTGGCCAAGATCGTTTCCATCTCCTTCCGGCTTTTCGGCAACATCATGGGCGGCTCGATCATCATCCTGGTGGTCTCCTACCTGACCTACAACGTGCTCCTGCCCCCCTTTCTCAACGCGTTCTTCGGGCTCTTCGTCGGCACCGTCCAGGCCTTCGTCTTCACGATGCTCACGTTGGTTTACATCTCAGTGCAGGTGAAATGACCCATGCCAATCGACACGCAGACACTCGTATCGGCGGCCGCCTTTTCCGGTGCCGGGATCGCCATGGGCTTCGGGGCATTCGGCGCGGCCGTCGGCGAAGGCTACACCGCCGCCGAGGCCAACCTGGCGATCTCCCGCAGCCCCGAGCTTTCCGGCGACATCTTCAAGAACATGCTCGTGGGCCAGGCCGTGGCCGAATCGTCCTCCATTTTCGCCCTGGTCGTCGCGGTCCTTCTTCTTTTCCTGGAAGTCCCCACGCCCCACGCCCTTACGGCCTCCTCCCTGTTTTCGGCCGGTCTCTGCATCGGCTTCGGCGCCATCGGCGCGGGCATCGGCTCGGGCTATCCCGCGGCCCAGGCTTGCCTCGGGATCTCGCGCCAGCCGGCGGCGGCCCAGCGCCTGACCACCAGCATGCTCATCGGGTCGGCCGTCTGCCAGACCCCGGCCATCTTCTCCCTGGTGGTGGCACTGATGCTGATGTTCATGGATTTCAGCGCCAACCCCTTCCTACCCACCTGGGCCGCCCACCTGGGCGCAGGCCTGAGCACCGGTATGGCCGCCATCGGGTCCGGGTACGGCGGCGGCCTGGCGGCCGGGGCCTGCTGCGAAGGTGCGGAACACGACCGCCCTGCAGCTGACGCTCCTGGCCGTCCTGCTGACGGGCCTGCTGGTCGTCGCGACCGGGTTGGGTTTTATCCGCATCCCGGCCACGGACGTCCTGCGGGTGGTCGCCGGCCGGCTCACCGGCGACCCGGACTGGGTGCGGGGGATGAACGACATCTTCCCGGTGGTGGTCCTGGACGTGCGCCTGCCGCGGATCCTCACGGCCGCGCTGGTCGGCGGGGGGCTCGCCATGTCCGGGGTGGTGTTCCAGGGCATCCTGCTCAACCCGCTGGCCGACACGTACACGCTGGGGGTCTCGGCCGGTGCCGCGTTCGGCGCCGCACTGGCGATCCTGCTGAACCTGGGGGCGCTCGGCTCCGCCTCGGTCCCGCTCTTCGCCTTCGCCGGCGCGGCGGCGACGCTGGCCGCCGTGGTCTACCTCTCGTCCGCGGAGGGGCTGTCCTCCAACAGCCTGATCCTCTCGGGCATCATCGTGGCCTCGATCCTCTCCGCGGGCATCAGCTTCCTGAAGTACGTGGCCGACGAGCAGGTGGCGGTCATCATTTACTGGCTCATGGGCAGCTTCGCCTCCAAGACCTGGACCGACGTCCTGCTCTCCCTGGCTTTCGTGGGGGCCGGGTTCCTGGTCCTGATGTTCTTTGCCCGCGACCTGAACCTCATGTCCCTCGGGGAGCGGACCGCCTCCTCGCTGGGGGTCGACACCCGGCGCGCGATGCTGGTCTTCCTCGTGACCGCCTCCCTCGTGTCGGCCGTCTGCGTTTCGGTTTCGGGCATCATCGGTTTCGTGGGCCTGTTGGTGCCCCACATGATGCGCGCGGTCACCGGCCCCGACAACCGCCGCCTGCTGCCCGTGTCGTTTCTGGCCGGCGCGGTGCTGCTTCTTTGCGCCGACACCGTGACGCGCGCTGTGCTGCCGACGGAAATCCCCATCGGGGTGCTCACGGCCCTGATCGGAGGGCCGTTCTTCTGCTGGGTGTTCCGCAGGCGCCAGTTGGCGGGCAGGGGAAGGTAGGTCGGGCTTCAGCCCGACACCGAATGTGATGACCGGACGGTCGCAAGTACAGATTGTCAGGCGGATGGGGACTTTTTTATAGCTTTTTCGATCCCGATTTCGATTTCGATAACCAAAATGAATTAATTCCACTGCTTAAAACGTAAAACCTGAAACCTGAAACTCTTGGGGCATGGACCTCGCTTACGACATCAGGGGGGTAAGCTTTGCATACGGCGGCCGGGCTGTCCTGCGGGAGGTGTCCCTGGACCTCGCCCCGGGGAGGTTCTACGGGATCGTGGGGCCCAACGGGTGCGGCAAGACGACCCTGCTCGACCTGCTGACGGGCCACCACCGGCCGGACGCGGGCAGCGTCCGCTACCGGGGCAAGGAACTGGCGCGCTATTCGAAAAAGGCCCTGGCCCGCGAGGTGGCCCTGGTGCCCCAGAACTTTTACATCAACTTCCCCTTCACCGCCGGGGAGGTGGTCATGATGGGGCGCTACCCCCATATCCCGCGCTTTTCCGCGCCTTCGCCCGAGGATGTCCGCCGGGTGGCCGAGATCATGGCCGTTACGGACACCGAAACCCTCGCCGGCCGCTATGTCACCGAACTGAGCGGCGGCGAGCGCCAGCGCGTGGTCTTTGCCCGCGCCCTGGCCCAGGACACCCCGGTGCTGGTGCTCGACGAGGCGACGTCCAACCTGGACATCCGCCATGCCCTGGGGCTTCTCGGGCTCACCGCTTCCAGGGTGGCCCGCGAGAGCCGAACGGTCATCGCCGTTTTCCAGGACATCAACCTGGCAGCCGCCTACTGCGGGGAGATCGTCTTCATGCACGGGGGGCACGTGGCCGCCCAGGGGCCGACGGGAGAGGTGCTGACGCCGGAAACGATCCACGCGGTCTTCGGCGTGGAGGCCAAAATCTATGACGAGCCCTACACCGGCTGCCGGCAGGTGGTTTTCAAGCGGTGAAATCTGAAGCGACAAAATGGCGGGTCCGGGTGGGTCTGGGGATGGCGCTGCTGGCGGCGGTCGTCGCCGGCGTCCCGCCGCCGGCCGGGGCGTCGGCCCCCGGGATCCCCTATTCCTTAGGGGAGGAACACGGGGTTGTCGACCAGGCCGGGCGCCGGATAGAGGTGCGGCGGCCGTTTCAGAGGATCATCTCCCTTTACGGCGCGCACACCGAAAACCTCTATGCCCTGGGGGCCGAGGATGCCCTCGTGGGGGTCGGCCGCAACGAGGCCTATCCCCCGGCGGCCCTGGAGAAGCCGGTGTTTTCCTACCAGGACGACGCGGAAAAATTCCTGGCCGCGCGCCCGGACCTCGTCCTGGTGCGGCCGATGATCGACCGCGGCTACCCCGACCTCGTGCGGCGCCTGGAAAAAAGCGGCATCGCCGTCGTCTCGATCCAGCCCGGCACGGTGGAGGAGATGCGGGACTACTGGAAAATCCTGGGGGTGCTCACCGGGCGCGAAGCCGCCGCGTCCGGGATGACCGCGCGCTTCGATGAGGCGGTCCACCGCTTCCGGAAGATGGCGGCGGGAATCAGTCCCAAAAAGCGCGTCTATTTCGAGTCGATCCACGGCAAGATGAAGACCTTCACCCCCGGCTCGATGGCCGTCTTCGCCCTGGAAGCGGCCGGGGGCATCAACGTCGCCACCGACGCGCGCCAGGTGCGCACGACCAACATCGCCGAGTACGGCAAGGAGCGCATCCTGTCGCGCGCCGCCGAGATCGAGGTCTACCTGTCCCAGGTAGGGGCCATGAACCAGACCAGCCGGGCCGCCATCAAGGCCGAGCCCGGGTTTGCCGTCATCCGCGCGGTCCGGGACGACCAGGTCCACCTGATCGACGAGATGCTCGTCTCCCGGCCGACCCTGCGGCTGCTGGCGGGGATCTACGAGATCGGGCGGATCCTCTACCCGGATCGTTTCGGCCCGGATGCGCTGGCCATCCTGAAAACCGCCGGGGTGGAAGGGCCGGAAGCGCTGAAGAATGAGTGAGGGCGAGGGGTGGGTTGCATTCCGATTACGACAACGATTACGACAACGACAACGAAAGAAGGAGCCGGGTATTTTCCGGCGCCCTCGGCATGAAGGATCACAAGAGGAGCGATACCATCAAGGGCCTCGTCATCGCCGCCGCCGCGAGCGGCTCCGGCAAAACGACCCTCTCCCTGGGCCTGATGGCCGCCCTGGCGCGGCGCGGCCTGGCGGTGGCGCCGTTCAAGGTCGGGCCGGATTTCATCGATCCCGGGCACCACGGCCGCGTCACCGGGCGGCCCGGGCGCAACCTGGACGGCTGGATGCTTTCCCGCGAAGCCAACATAGCGTGCTTCCGGCGCCACGCGGCGGGTGCCGACATCGCCGTGGTCGAGGGCGTCATGGGGCTTTTCGACGGCTGCGACGGCCGCAGCGAAGCCGGCTCCACGGCCCAGATGGCCAAGTGGCTCGGGCTCCCGGTCCTGCTGGTCGTCAACGCCCGCAGCATGGCGCGCAGCGCCGCCGCCCTGGTCCAGGGGTTTGAAAACTTCGACCGGGAGGTGCGCTTTGCCGGGGTGGTCTTCAACAACCTGGGCAGCCCGCGGCACCTCGAGTACCTGCGGGCGGCCCTGGAGGGCACCGTTGCCATGCCGTGCCTGGGCGGGGTGCCGCGCAGCGACGAGATTGCCATCCCCGAGCGCCACCTCGGGCTGGTGACGAGCGAGGACCACCCCCTGTCGAAAGGGAGGAGAGAAAAGTGTAATGATCTCAAGTATAATTTCTCTATGCCCTCTGTGCCTCTGTGGTGAGCATTACTTTTTACGACTTCATCAAGGTTGCTTCAAGCCCCCGCCGCGGGGGGTATTTCGGGTTTCGTGTCAATGCGGGGTGCCCCGGCAAAGCGCATCGGACCGTTTGGGCGAAAGGAAATAGGCGAAAGCGGGTCGGAGCCCTTCTGCCAGGTCGCGCGGCACCACCGGGTTCAGCCAGATGCCCTTGGCTTCTTTGGGGACGATGCCGCCGCTCACAGGATCCACCCGCGTTTGATCTTCCAGAGGCTGGCGGCGAAGAGCAAACCGCAGAACGCGCCGAGCAGGGCCAGGTCCAGGGAAAAGGGCAGGCGCTGCCCGCCGTGCACGGCCCCGTGCAGCAGATCGGCCCCGTAGGTCAGGGGAAGGGCGTAGGACAGGGGCTTGAGATACACGGGCAGTTTCTCGATGGGGAAAAAGAGCCCGCATAGGAAAATCATCGGGAAGCGGAAGAAGTTGGAGAAGGTCTGGGCCTCGAACACCTCGCTCACCGCCACGGCGATGAAGAGTCCCAGGAAGGTCGAAGCCACGGCGATCAGGACCACCGCCGGCACGAAAACCTCCCAGGCCACTTGCGACAGGTCCACGAGAAAAGCCGCCATGACCACCGGCACGAAGGCGTTGGCCGTGCCGAAGAGGATGGCCCCGCCGGTCTTGGCCAGCATCAGGAGTTCGAAGGGAATGGGCGCCAGCAGCAGGCGCTCGAAGGAGCGGTTCTTCTTCTCGAAGGTCACCGTCACGGCCAGCATGGAGGTGGTGCCGAAGAGGATGGAAACCGCCACCACCCCCGGCAGCAGGCTCGGGATGCTGCCCAGGCCGCTGCCGGACCGGATGAAGAACATGCCCGTCCACGCCAGGGGGAAGATCAGGCCCCAACTGATGTTGGGCGGCTTCAGGTAGTAGGTGCGCATGTCCTTGAGCACGATGTTCCAGAAGGCGATCCAGCGCTTCATTGTCCCCCCCCCTTCTTTTCCTTTTCCCTGCGCATCGCGCCGGCCTCGATGCCGGTGATCCTTACGAAGACGTCCTCCAGGGATGGGCGCATCCGGCGGGCTTCGGCGACCTCGATACCCCGGTCCTCCAGGAAGCGCACCAGGGGCCCCACGCGCACGGGTGCGTCCGCCTCCACCAGGACCTCTCCCGGCAGCGGGGTCGTGAACCCGAGGCCGGGGAAGGACTGCGCCAGATGCCGCGCCGTGTCGTCGGGCGCATTTTCGCAGGCGATCCGCAGCCGGTACTTTTCCCGGGCAGGCTGGATCAGATCCTCCACCGTGTCGACCCGCACGATGCGCCCGGACACGATGAAGGCGATGCGGCCGCAGAGCCGCTCCGCCTCCTCGATGTAGTGGGTGGTGAGGAAGATGGTGATCCCGGTCCGGTGCAGGTCGGCGATGCGCTGCCGCAGCTGGCGGGCGCTGGCCACGTCGATGCCGGTGGTGGGCTCGTCCAGGAACAGGATGGCGGGCCGGTGGATGATCCCGGCGGCGATGGTGAGCTTGCGCTTCATGCCCTTGGAATAGCAGCCGAACTTGCGCCCCGCCGCCTCGGCCAGGCCGAAATCCTCGAGCAGCGCCCGCGCCCGCGCCTGCCGCTCCCGTTTTCCCAGGCCGAAGAGCGCCGCGCAGAAACACAGGTTGTCAAACCCCGTGAGCTCCGGGTAGAGGTTGCTCTCGTCCGGGACCACACCGACGAGGTGCTGCGCCGCGCGGGGATTGCGGGTGCAATCGATGCCGCCGATGCGGATCGTGCCCGAGTCCGGGCGCGCCAGGCCGGTGAGCATGTTGATGGTGGTGGTCTTGCCGGCGCCGTTGGGGCCCAGGAAGCCGAACAGCTCGCCTTTGCGGACACTGAAGGAAATGCCGCGCACCGCGTCCACCTTTTCGAAGCGCTTGGCCAGATTCTCGACCAAAATCGACTCGTTCATCAGAAATAGACCCTCGCCCGGAATTCGGGCCGGAACACGTCGGCTTTTTCACCGGATGCCACGCCGGCCGGGCCGGTCGGGATTATGGCCCGGAAAGCGACTGATGCAGCAGTTTGGCGCACATCGCGAACAGGACGAGGCTGAAGGCGATGCGGATCGTCCGGGGTTTCAGCCGCGCGCTCATGATCCTCGCCCCGGCCCGGCCCCCGGCGAACGAGGCCACGGCCGCGGGCAGGATGAAACGCCAGTCGATGGACTGCAGGGAAGCGTAGCCCAAAAACCCGGTCAGGGACGAGAAGCAGACGATGAAGGTGGACGAGGCGACCGCGACCTTGGTCGGCGTCTTGAGCGCATAGATGAGCAGCGGCACGATGAACACCCCGCCGCCGATTCCCAGCAGGCCGCCCATCAGGCCGATGCAGGCGCCGATGCCGATCCCGGAGAGAATCCTGGCCGGGGCCGCCGGGCCGCCGCCCCCGGCTTCTCGCGGCGGAGACGCCAGCATGCGCGCGCCGGCCGCGGCCAGCACGATTGCCATGGTGACCAGGTAAGGTTTCGGGTCGATCTTCACGTTGAGATACGCGCCGACGGGAGAGGCATCTTGCCCGGCAGCTCGCGGACGATGGCGACCAGGGGTTTCAGGTGCGACACCCCCGGGCTCCCGTCCCGGGCGCGGTCGAAGAGTTTCAGGCGGCAGCGGCCCTTGCCGAGCCCCAGCTTGCCCCCCCATCCTTTCCAGTGAAACACGCCGTCGTAGATCAAGGTCATGGATGATGGTTCATGGTTCATGGCTGGTGGTCATTCGTTGATGGTTCGCGGCGCGTGCCTTCGATGTCCGACGGTCTTTTGTTCAGCGATCGGCGTTCAACCGGATTGATAGCCCCATTGTCGGATCGTCGGATGGGACCGGTCGCTCTTCAGCCTTTCAGTGCCGCGTGAGGGACCCGTAAATGCGCAGCAGTTTGTCGGGCAGCTCCCGGACATCGGCAATCACGGTGTGGCGCACGGGCCCGTAGAGGTCGTCGAGGCGCGGGTCGCCGGCGATGTTGACCGTGATGGCGTGGGTGAAGACCTCCCTGGCATGGGCCTCGAAGACCGCGCGGCGGGTGTCGGCCACCGCATAGGCCTGCTTGTAGTCGACATCGTTGGGGAAGCCGTCCCCCAGGATGATGAGCAGCTTGACGCGCGAGGGGCTCTCCCCCAGCCGGCGGGTGGCATGCCGGATGGCGGCGCCCATGCGCGTCGCACGCCGGGGGGCGAGGGCCGCGATGCGCCCGCGGACGGCGTCGTTCATCTCCTCCGCGAAGGCCTTGACCGTGAAGTAGTCCACCCCCAGCCGCCCGCTTCCGGAAAAGCCGGCGATGGAAAAATCGTCCCCCACCACCCCCAGGGCTTCGCAGAAGAGAACGATGGCCTCCTTTTCCACGTCCAGCACGGAGGCGCCCGATCCCTTCACCAAGCCGGCGGTGGAGCGCGACAGGTCCACCAGCAGCAGGACGCAGACATCCCGCCGCTGCTTGACGCGCTTGGTGTAGAGGCGGTCGGAGGGAATCAGGCCGGCCCTGCGGTCCAGGGCGGCGTCGAGCAGGGCCCGGTAGTCGAACTCGTCGCCCTCCACCCAGCGCCGCAGGATCTGGATCCCCTGGGGCCTGAGCAGCTCGAAGGCATGGCGCATCCGCCGGACGAGCCCCCGGTGGCGGATCAGGGCCTGCCGGTAGAAGTCCCCGGAGGCCTCGGGAACCGGCCGCTGGCAGACGCGCACATGGTCCCTGAGGTAGTCGGAGACGCCGCTGTCCCACTCGTCATACAGGAAAACCGGGCAGCCGAGGGCCTCGTCGGGCGGGGCATCCTCTGCGATGACGATGCCGGCCGCGGGGTCGCGGGCCAGTTCCGACAGGTCGAGGTCCGAAAGTTCGGGACCTCCGGAGGCGTCGGGCCCCGGGGCCCGGGCCCCGGGGGCCGCCGCGCGGATCATCTGCCGCAGTTCCTCCAGCGACAGGCTCCCGCCGCCGGCCACCAGGCGGCGCCGGATGTCGGAAGCGTAGACCCGGTAGCCCTTTTCCCGGACCCAGGCGCGGATGCGGCGGGCGGCGCGGTCATGCGCCACTTGGCGGGAGAAGGCCAGGTCGGGGTCGATCCGGCGCCCGAAGGGGGTCGAAAGGGGGCGGCAGCCGCCGCTCGCGCGGCAGAGGCGTTCCATCTCCGGGTAGACCGCCACCACCAGCCGGCCGCAGTCTTCGACGCCGCTCTCCGCGGTGACCCGCTGCTCGAAGCGCCGGAACACGCCGCCGACCTCCCGGCCGGCGCCGTCCGCCGCGGCCTGCCTCCCGGGCGATTCCCCGAGGGCCGCCAGGCGGTAGAGCGCCTGAAGCGGCCCCTCCCCGGAAACGCCGCGCCCCGGGTCCGGGGACTGCCCCCGCAGCAGCGGCAGGCAGCGGCGCGCCAGCCCGGGGTAGCGCCGGGCCAGGCACTTGCGCACCCGCCCGTGCTCGAAGGCGGTGAACAGGTCCGCGGCCAGCCGCGGGTCCGGGAAGGAATCGAAAAAGGCACGCAGGTCGCCGCTTTCCCCCCCCGGCGTCTCCACGATGGGCGCATCCCCTGGCGCGGCCATCTTCTCCAGATCGAAGTCGAAGGTGCCGAACTCGATCTGGCCGGCCTCGATGCGCGCCAGGGCCTTGTAGAGGGCCAGGTTCCGGGGGCGCGTCGGGCATGCGCCGATCCGGCCGGGGAGATAGATGCACCGGCCGTCCGAGACGGTCATGGGCGTGTCCGCCCCCCCGCCGCGGAAGGCGCCCGGAAGGTCGTCTGTGGAGCGTACCGCCACCCCCTCGCCGATTCTGGCCTGCAGGTAGCGGTCGAGCCGGGCCTGGGCCTCGCCCAAAGACACGGTGACCTGCAGGCGGCGAAAGGCCTCGAGCCCGGCCCGGGAGGAGAGGGCGAGGAGGCCGGCCGCCTGTTTCCGGTTTCCTTCGAGCTTCTCCAGCGCCCGGTCGACGAACTGCGCCAGGCAGGGCTCGGACAGAAGCCGCAGCCCGGCGGCCATTCCGTCCAGGAACGGGTCCGCCAGGCCGGGGTCGGTGCGCACCACGCGGCAGAGCTGGGCGGTCTGCCACGGCCGCGAGGGGGCGGGGAAAGAAAGCACCGCCCGGGGCAGGGCGTGGGCGAAGTGCTGGCAGCGGACATAGGAGAGGTCATGGGAGAAGGCGGCGCGCAGGAGGTCGAGGTAGACGCCGGCCGCCGCGACCTCGCCGCCGGCCAGGAGCGCGGACAGGACCTCCAGGGGGTAGGGCAGGGTGTAGGTCCCCTTGGCGCGCATGACCCCCACGGCCTCGAGAAACTCCGCTCTCAGCTGCCGGCGCCCGCAGCCAAGGACCGGCGGCAGGTGCTTGGCCAGCAGCCGCCCCAGAGCCGGCCCGCTCCGTCCTGCCTCCCGGACGAGGCGCCGGTATTCCAGCGTCTCCCCGGAACCGCCGGCTCGGGCCAGGGCCAGGTGCCCGCGGGCCACCGCGCGGCCGAAGGAGGGCTCCAGGGACGATGCCCAGAGGGCGTCGGCCACCAGGCGCGCCAGCGCCTCGTCCGGCAGGCCCGCGGCGCCCTCGGCCACGATGCGGGCCGCCTCGGGGTCGACGGCGGCGAGGGTGTCCAGGGGGGTCGGGGTGATGGAATCGGGGTTCAAGGTTCAGCGGTTCCGGGTTGTCGGCCCGCGCGAAGCCGGGTAAAGAGCACGTCGAACGTCGAACGTCCAATGATGGACCGGGATCCGGTTGCGAGCCTTCAAGCCCCGGGGCCCGGGAAAAGGAGGTGCTTCAGCCAGCCCAGCAGGGAGTTGTGCGCCAGCATGTCGCGGTCCATCTGGTCGATCTGGCGGCTCAGTCGCGCCGGGTCGGAAAACCACTCCCTGCGCCGGGTCAGGGGCTTTGCGGGGTCGAGGCGCTTGACGACCCGGGCCGGGTTGCCCGCGGCGACGGCGTTGGGGGGGACCGCGTCGACGACCACCGCGCCGGCGCCGACGATGCTGTTTTCCCCGATGCTCACGCCCTTGCAGACGATGGAGCTGTCGCCGATCCAGACGTTGTCGGCGATGGTCACCGGGGCGCTGCGGCCGATGGCGATGCGCTCGTAGATCCCGTGCCAGTCCGAATCGGTGACATAGGCCCGGCTGGCCAGCATGCAGTCGTTGCCGATCTCTCCTCCAGCAGCCGCGCCAGGCGCGCGGCTTTCAGGGCCACCTGCTCGTAGGGCGCGGTGATCATCCGCAGCGTCGGGATAACCTCCATCGCCCGCCGGGGGTCCCGGTAGAGGTTCAGGGTGGCTTCCAGGCCGGCCAGGGTCATCTTGTCGACGCGCAGGGCCCTGGCCAGGGGGTTGGTCTTGATCCGGTCAAGGATGGCGCGCCGGCCGACGATGATCCCGGCCTGGGGGCCGCCCAGGAGCTTGTCGCCCGAAAAGGTGACCAGGTCGGCCCCCGCGGCCACGGACTCCTGGACCGTGGGCTCCTTGGCAAGCCCGTAGCGCGAGAAGTCGATGAAGGTGCCCGACCCGAGGTCTTCCATCACCGGAAGGCCGCTGGCGCGCCCCAGTTCCACCAGTTCCGCCAGGCTGACCTCTACCGGGACCCCCGGCGGGCGATGGAGGTTATCCCGACGCTGCGGATGATCACCGCGCCCTACGAGCAGGTGGCCCTGAAAGCCGCGCGCCTGGCGCGGCTGCTGGAGGAGATCGGAGACGCGCGCCTGGAAGCGGCCTGCCTCGATGGCGCCTCGCGGACCGGGGGCGGGGCGCTGCCGCTGCTGGAGATCCCGACCCGCCGCGTGGGCGTGCGGGTGGCGGGATGGTCGGCCAACGCGCTCGAGGCCCGGCTGCGGGAGCACACCCCGCCCGTCATCGGCAGGATCGAGGAGGACCGCTTCCTGATGGATCCGCGCACCATGGCCGACGACGAGCTTTCGGTCGTCGCCGGGGCCTTCCGCGCCCTGCTGCAAAGGGGCGACGCATGAAGCACGACCCCCGGGGGCTGTTCAGCCGGCTCATTTCCACGCGCCAGTTCCTGTTTTCACGCTCCTCGACCCAGCCGGAGGAAACGACCCACCGCCTGGGCGCCCTGCCGGCCGCCGATCCCCTCGCGCAGGCCTTCCCGGAGGTCCTCGTGGGCGAGGCGTTCGTTTCCGCGGCCCTGGAGGCCCTGGGAGGGTGGGAGGCCTTCGCGGCCCTGGCCCTGCACATCGAGCCGGCAGAGTCCCCGGCTGCCGACGGGGATGGCCTGGCGCTCGCGCGCCTGGCCCTGGCAAGGGTCCTGGCGCCCGCCTGCCGCGGCGCCCACGGCCTCTGGGGGGTGCTCGACCCATGCCACATGGGCTGTTTCCTGCCCGGGGATGCCGCCGCCGGGCAGGTGGAAACCGCCAGCCGGGTCCAGGAGTCGTTTGCAGGGGAGGGGTGCGGCACGCTGACGGCCGGTGTGGCGTTCTACCCGATGATCGATTTCGAGCGCGAGGAGATCCTCGCCAATGCCTTCAAGGCCCTCGACCACGCCGAGTTCTTCGGTCCGGGCAGCCGCGTGGTCTTCGACGCCGTGAGCCTGAACATCAGCGGCGACAAGCGCTACGACGCCGGAGACATCGACGGCGCCGTGAGGGAATACGGCAAGGGGCTCCTCCTCGACCCCGACAACGTCAACATTCACAACAGCCTGGGGGTGTGCTACGGCGTCATGGGGGATTTCGAACGGGCGCTGGGCGAATTCGCCGCGGCCACGCGCCTGGACGAGGGCGAGGTGATGGCGGTCTACAACACGGGCCTGATCCATTCCCTGCGCAAGGAGACCGAAAGGGGGCTGGCCTTCCTGAAAAAGGCCGAGGCCCTCGACGGCAGCCTTTTCGAAGTGGTCCTTCAGCTGGGCCGCGTCACCCTCGAGGCCGGGGATGCGGAAACGGCGCGGCAGTACCTGGAAAAGGCCCGGACCCTCAACCCCCAGTCCGGCGCGGTCGCCTTTTGCCTCGGGGAGTGCTGCAGCGCCTTGAAGCGCCCCAAGGAGGCGATATCGGCCTACCAGGCCGCCATCAAATCCGACCCGTATCATGCCGCGGCCCTCTCCGCCCTTGGATGGCTCTATCACCAGCGGGAGGAAAACCGCGAGATCGCCCTCCTGTTCTGCGAACAGAGCGTGAAGATCGCTCCCGAAACGCCCCTCTTCCGTTTCCGCCTCGGGCGCCTGTACCTCGGGCACGGCCGCATCCCGGAGGCCCTGGCGGCCTTCCAGGCCGCCGCCATGCTCGGCCATGACGTTGCAAGCGATCTCGAGGAGATCCGGCGGCTGTCGGACTGCCGGGGGCCGGGCGAGTGAGCCTTTCGCGGTTCGACGCCCCGGCGGAGCGCGGTATGCACGCCGTCATCGAAAAAATTCTGGCCGACACCCTCGCGGTGCAGCGGCGCAGCGTCGTGGAGAACGCCGAACGGATCTGCCGGGCGGCCGAGGGCCTGGCGGGCTGCTTCCGCGCCGGCGGAAAGATCCTGCTTTTCGGAAACGGCGGCAGCGCCGCCGATGCCCAGCACCTGGCCGCCGAGTTCGTCAACCGTTTCCAACTGGAGCGCCGGCCCCTGGGGGCCATCGCCCTGACGACCGACACGTCGGTGATCACCAGCATCGGCAACGACTACCGCTTCGAGGACATTTTCTCGAAACAGGTGGAGGCCCTGGGGCGGCCGCCCGACGTGGCCTGGGGCATCAGCACCAGCGGCAACTCCCCCAATGTCGTCAACGCCCTGCGCCTGGCCCGGGAAGCGGGCCTGGGCACCCTGGCCATGACCGGCCGGGGCGGGCGCCTGGGCGACGCAGCGGACGTGGTGCTGACGGTTCAATCCGACGTCACCGCCAGGATCCAGGAAACCCACATCACCATGGGCCACATTCTGTGCGCGCTGGTGGAAAGCCTGCTGTTCGAGCCCGACGGGCGACCCCGGCGCTGACGGGGCGCCCCCGCGGCGGGCGGCACGAGCGGCGGCGCGCGCCGCGGACGACATCCATGCCCGAGCCTTTCGAACCCATCGATCTCGGCGGCATCCGCACCACTTCCCTGGCGGACCGGGCGAGCAAGGTGGACACCTCGGCCTTTGCGCGCCCCTGGACCCCGGGGGGGCGCCTGAGCGCTTTCCTCGACCGCCTGCCGCGGGTCCTGGGCGGCGACGACCTGCGGGCCGTCATCGAGGCCGTGGCCACGGCCTGCCGGCGACGGCGGACCGTGATCCTGGGGATGGGGGCGCACGTCATCAAGGTGGGCCTCAACCCCCTGGTCATCGACCTGATGCGGCGCGGCGTGCTCACGGCGGTGGCCATGAACGGGGCCGGCATCATCCATGACCTGGAAGTGGCCCTGGCCGGCAAGACCTCCGAGGACGTCGCGGCATCCCTGGGGGCCGGCGATTTCGGCATGGCCCGGGAGACCGGCGAGCACATCAACGCCGCCATCCGGGATGCCGGCGCGTCGGGCATCGGCCTGGGGGAAGCCGTGGGGCGGCGCATCGAGCGCCAGGGGATGACCTTCGCCGAAAGCAGCATTCTGCGGGCCGGGGTCCGCTACGGGGTGCCGGTGACGGTCCACGTGGCGATGGGAACCGACATCGTCCACATGCACCCGGGCTTCGACCCGGCGGCCGCCGGGTCCGCCTCGCACCGCGATTTCCGCACCTTCGCCGCGGTCGCCGCCACCCTCCAGGACGGGGTCTACCTCAACGTGGGTTCGGCCGTCGTTCTCCCCGAGGTGTTTCTGAAGGCGCTCACCCTGGTGCGCAACCTCGGCCACCCGGTGTCGCGCCTGACCACGGTCAACATGGACTTCATCCGCCACTACCGCCCCATGACCAACGTGGTGGGGCGCCCCACGCTCCAGGGGGGCCGGGGGATCAACCTGGTGGGCCATCACGAAATCATGCTGCCCCTGGTGGCCGCAGGGGTCATCGAAAGCATCGGGGACGGAGGTTGATTTCCCGGCCGTGGCGTCGCTGGGCGGCGGGCAGCCCGGCAGGTAGACATCCACCGCCACGATCTCGTGCAGCGGCCGCACGCGCGCCAGCATGCGCGGTACCTCCCCCGGCGGCCCGCCGCCGTCGCCGGTTTCCCCGTAAGCCCGATCCAGCACCTGCACCAGGGGAAAGGCGTTGCGCAGGCCCGGTACGTTGGCCGTCACGGCGCAGTCGCCGAAGGCCACCAGGGTGCGGGTGCAGCGGCGGATGTGCCGCAGGTCGTCGATGTCCGGCTCGTATCCCACCGCCCCCTCGACGAGGGTGACGTCGACGTCCTCTGGGAAAACCCGGGCGTCGACCAGCGGGCTGTAGACCAGATCGACCCTGGCGGCCAGGTCCAGGATGCCCAGGTCCAGGTCCAGCAGCGACATGTGGCAGCCGGAGCAGCCGTCCAGCCAGAGGCTTGCCAGGCGCATCTTTTTCATCTCTTCAGCGTGCCCCTCCTTTGTTGCCGGTCCTGGGGGCCGGGGCTCGGCGTCCAACACCCGACGTTCGTCCGGAAGCCCGCCACCCCGCTTCAGGCCCGCTCCTCGTCGCGCATCATGCGCAGGTAGGGCAGGAACTGCCGGCGCCGGGTCAGGGCCGCGGCGGTCTGGCCCTTCTCGGTGAGCGCCCCCGTTGGACAGACCTGGACGCACTTTCCGCAACCCGTGCACGACTGGGCCTCGGCCCAGGGGTCGTCGAGATCGGTGATCACCCTGGAATCGACGCCGCGCCCCATCACGTCCCAGGTGTGCGCCCCCTCGATCTCGGCGCACACCCGCACGCAGCGCAGGCAGAGCAGGCAGCGGTTGTGATCCATGCTGAAGCGCGGGTGCGAGGCATCGACCCGGCAGGCGGGATGCAGACAGGGGTACTCGACATGGGTCATGCCCAGGGCCACCGCCAGATCCTGAAGCTCGCAATGCCCGTTGGAAACGCAGACCGAGCAGACGTGGTTGCGCTCCGAAAAGATCAGGGCCAGGATCTTGCGGCGGTAGGCGTCGATCCTCTCCGATCGGGTCGTGACCACCATGTCCTGCCGCACCAGGGTGATGCACGCCGGGAGAAGCCGCGCCGAGCCTTCCACGGCGACAATGCACAGGCGGCAGGCCCCGCGCTCCGAAAGCCCGTCCAGGTGGCACAGGGTGGGGATGCGGATGTCGTTCTGGCGGGCCACGCTCAGGATGGTCTCGTCTCCCCGGCCGCTGACGTCCCGGCCGTCGATCCTGAGGGTGAAGACGCTCACCGGGTTGACATCCCGCCCCACCTGCCGGACGCGGGTCTTCAGGCCGTCGTCCATGACGCCTCCTTCCCGGCCAGAATGCGGCAGACGCCGGCGGGACAGGTATTTTCCAGGATGTGGGCGAGGTACTCCTCCCTGAAATAGCGCAGGGTGCTGGCCACGGGGTTGGCTGCCGTCTGCCCCAGGCCGCACAGGCTGGTGTGGCTCATCAGGTCGCACAGGTCCTCGAGCATCGCCAGGTCCTGCAGGCTGCCCGAACCCTCGCAGATCTTCTCGAGAACCCGGTGGATCTGGACGGTTCCCACGCGGCAGGGCACGCACTTGCCGCAGGATTCCGTGCGGCAGAAATCCATGAAATACTTGGCCACGTCCACCATGCAGGCGGTGTCGTCCAGCACGATCATGCCGCCCGAGCCCATGATGGAGCCGGCCTGCGCCAGGGACTCGTAATCCACCGGCATGTCCAGCAGGCTTTCGGGGATACAGCCCCCGGACGGACCGCCGGTCAGGACCGCCTTGACCCTGCGGCCGCCGACGACCCCGCCGCCGATGTGATCGACGATCCGGCGCAGGGTCATGCCCATGGGCACCTCGATCAGCCCCGTGTGGCGCACCCTCCCCGCCAGGGCGAAGACCTTGGTGCCACGGCTGCCGGCGGTTCCCAGGGAGCCGAACCATTGCCCCCCGTTGCGGAGGATGGCCGGCACGTTGGCGAAGGTTTCCACGTTGTTGATGAGGGTCGGGCAGCCCCACAGCCCAAGTTCGGCCGGATAGGGAGGGCGCGGCCGCGGCTTTCCGGGCCGGCCCTCGATGGAGGCGAGCAGTGCCGTCTCCTCCCCGCACACGAAGGCCCCGGCCCCCAGCCGGACCCTGACCGTGAACTCGAAGGGGGAGTGAAACATATCCCTGCCCAGGACCCCCAGGCGTTCGGCCTGCGTGATGGCGATGCGCAGGTGTTTGACGGCCAGGGGGTATTCCGCCCGCACGTAAACGTAGCCCTGGCCGGCGCCCACCGCGTAGCCCGCGATGGCCATGCCTTCGAGGACGCGGTGGGGGTCGCTCTCCAGGACGCTGCGGTCCATGAAGGCGCCCGGGTCACCCTCGTCGGCGTTGCAGACCACGTATTTTACCGCCCCCCGGCTCTTGGCCACCGTGGTCCACTTCAGGCCGGTCGGGAACCCGGCGCCCCCCCGCCCCCTGAGACCGCTGCGGGTCATCTCGGCGATCACCGCCTCCGGGCTCATCTCGCGCAGCGCCTTGTAGAGCGGCGCGTAGCCGCCGGTGGCGATGTAGGCCTCGATGCGGGTCGGGTCGATCCGGCCGCAGTTTTCCAGCACGACCCGCGTCTGCTCGGAGAAGAACGGCTTTCCGGGAGTCAGCAGCAGGCGTTCCACCGGTGTCGACTCCAGCGCCGCCACGATGTCGGGCGCGTCCGCGGCAGTCACCGCCCGGTATAGGACACCCCCGGGTTCCACCGCCACCAGCGGACCCTCGGCGCACAGCCCGATGCACCCCACCGGGCGCACCTCGCACCCCTTCTCCAGGCCCCGGGCGGCGACGGCCTCCCGCAGCGCCGCGATGATCTCCCCGCTGCGGCAGGACGCGCAGCCTGCCGCAGCGCACACCAGGATGTGATGCCGGATACCGGCCTGGCGCCCGCGCTCGCTTTCGGCGATGGCGCCAAGCTCCTCACGCGTCATGGTCATCGCTCACCCACCTCCTCAGCCTGGCGACCGCCTCGCCGGGGTTCAGCTTCCCGGAGACCTCACGGTCGAAAACCGCGGCCGGGGCGATGCCGCAAGCCCCCAGGCAGCGCGCCGTGAGCAGCGACAGTTTGCCGTCGCCGGTCGTCTGGCCCGGCTCGACCGCGAAAGCCTCCCGGATGGCTGCCAGGATGGCCGTCGCGCCGCCGATGTAGCAGGCCGTCCCTGCGCACACCACGCAGGTGTGCTCACCGGGCGGCTTCAAGGTGAAGAAGTGGTAGAAGGTGGCCACGGCGTAGACCCGGCTCAGGGGCACGTGCAGGGCCGCCGCCACGGCGCGCAGGCTCTCCCTGTCGAGATACCCGAAGGCCTCCTGGACCGCGTGCAGGGTTTCGATCAGGGCGTGGGGCCGGTGGTTGTGAAGGCGCATGGTGCGGTTGATCAGGCGCCAGCGGGGGTCCGCCCCGGGGGCGGCAGCGGGCGCCCCGGGAACTTGGGGCGGCGGGCAAGGTGGGTCCGTCATCGGCATCCCCCTGTGGTTCGGGTGAAGGGCAGGGGGCGTCGCCTCGGCGCAGCGTCCCCCTTGTCGCGAAGCGGAATCCAACCCTGGGATTTGCAAACCGCATGCCAGGGCGCTGGAGGCGGATGTCTAAAAATCGAATGAAAAAACAAAGGCTTGACAAATAAAGCCGACGACGACCGGCGGAAGGGGAGGGATATACCGTTCAGCTTTTTTGACACCCTGTAAAATAGAGCCTCCGTGAAGGCCTCGAACAGGGTCGCCCCAGGGCGAAATCTCTTGAAAAAAATCCGCAGCCGATTGTATGATGACCCGTCTCCTCGAACCGGCCGGGGGCGCGTCCGCCCCCCGCGTGCGCACAGCCATAAAACCCGTCGATTTTAAAGGATATACCATGATCCACGTCATCGCCACCGTCACGTTGCGGGAGGGCGGCCGGGAAGCCTTCCTGGCCATCCTGAAGGACAACCTCCCCCGGGTTCTGGCCGAGGAGGGCTGCCGGGCCTACACCCCGACCGTCGACGTCCCATCCGGGATGCCGCTGCAACCCGCCCCGCGAGCCGACGTGGTCACGCTCATCGAGGCCTGGGACAGCCTGGATCACCTGCGCGCCCACCTGAAAACGCCCCACATGCTCGCTTACCGGGAAAAGGTCAAAGGGCTGGTGGCAAACGTCGCCCTCGACATCCTGGCCCCCGCGTGAGCCGCCAGGCGACAGGCCCCGCGGCACAGCCCCCGGCCCCGGCGGCATCGGCGGCCCTGATCCTGGTCCGCGAAGCCGCCGGGCGGGTCCAGGTCTACCTCCTGCGCCGCAGCGCCTCCAGCGGCTTCATGCCCGGGGCCTTCGTTTTCCCGGGCGGGCTGGTGGAGCCTTGCGACGGGGAAGCCGGGTTCTGGCGGCGGCGGGTGGACCTGGCGCCCGGGGAGATCCACCGGCGCCTGGGGGAGGCGGGCGGCTTCGATGCCCTGACCTACGCGGTGGCGGCCGTGCGCGAGGCTTTCGAGGAATCGTGCGCGCTCTTAGCGCTCAGCCCGCGGGCCGGCGGCGGCGCCTACCGGGAAGCCTGCGCCCTGCGCGCCGCCGGCGGCCTCGAGCACGGCTGGCTCAACCGCCTGGCGGGGGAAGGCGACTGGTCTCTCAGCCTGTCGCGGCTTTCACCCTGGGAGCGCTGGGTCACGCCCCTCGCCATGCCGCGGCGCTTCGACACCCGCTTTTTCGTCGCCGCCCTGCCGCAGGGGCAGCGCTGTTCCCCGGACGGGCGCGAGACGACCCAGGGGTTTTGGCTGGAACCGCACGAGGCGCTCGCGGCCAACCTTTGCGGCGCGGTGCCCCTGACCCCGCCGGGCCTGGCGACCCTGCAGGAACTGCTGCGGTATCCCACCCTGCGGTCGCTTCAGTCCGCCGCCGGCAGGAGGTGGAGCGCCGGGGTCATGCCCCGCCTGGTCCCCCTGGCCGCCCCGCGCCAGGCCCTGATCCTGATGCCCTGGGACCCGCAGTACGGCGGGGAGGCGCCCGGGATTCTCCCCGGGGCGGCAAACCCCGAGGTGCTGCCGGCGGGCGCGCCGTTCTCCCGCGTCTGGAACGACGGGAAGGGCATCTGGCGCCCGGTCCGCTGAGCACAGCGGTGTCGGGCTTTTCAGGTTGTCTTCGTAATCGTTGTCGTTGTCGTTCCCGTTGTCGTTCCCGTTGTCGTTGTCGTAATCGTTGTCGTAATCGAAATCCAAAGCCTGACGAACATCGAACTTCCAACGTCCAATATCGAATGGCGGATCTGGGCGTGTAAACACCCCCCTGGCCCCCTGAAGGGGGGAATGAGGTGGGGGTGGGTCTCCGCTACCGGTCCGGGCCACGGGGTGTTCGTTGTCGTTGTCGTTATCGATCCCGATTTCGATTTCGATTTCGAACAGTCAGCTCCCCGCTCCCTGCTCCCCGCCCCAACCCCGAACCTTAAACGGGGAACCCTGAACCCTGAACCTTGAACCCCCAACCCCCGCCCCCGAACCCTCACAGGGACTGCAGCAGTTCCTTCAGCAGGGTCTGCCGCCGGCTGGTGTCCTGGTTGCGAACCGCCATGGCCAGCGATCTGCGGGTGCCGACCAGGACCACCAGCTTTCTGGCCCGCGTCAGCCCGGTGTAGATCAGGTTGCGGAACAGCATCTTGAAATGCTGCGCCAGGACGGGGAGGATGACCGCCTCGAATTCGCTCCCCTGGGACTTGTGGATCGTGATGGCGTAAGCCAGGTCCAGCTCCGGGATGGCATCCTGGGCGTACCTCACCACCCGGCCGTCCGGGAAAAACGCGACCGACAGGGTCAGGGCCTCGGTGTCGACGGCCCGGATAGTGCCGATGTCGCCGTTGAAAACGTTGAGGTCGTAGTTGTTGCGCCGGTGGATCACCCGGTCGCCCACCCTCAAGACCCTCTCCCCCACCGACAATTGACCTTTCCCCTTCTGCGCGGGGTTGGCGGCTTCCTGGATCATGGCGTTCAGGCTCGCCGTGCCCAGGCTTCCGCGGGTCATGGGTGAGAGGATCTGGATTTCCGTCCTTTCCCCGAAGTACCTGGGTATCCACTCGAGGTAGAGCTTTCTGACCACATCGCCCGCCGACAGGCCGTAGTGCAGCGAAGACCAGGGGTGGACCCGCTCCAGCACGGCCAGGAGCTCGTCCGCCCGGTTCCGGGCCATGGCCACCTTTTCAGGGTCGACGTGCAGGAACTTGGGGGGAATGGTCAATTCCGTTTCGTAGGGGGCGAGGGGCTCGTGGATCCTGAACTCGTAGAGGCCCGGGTCGGCCGCGGCCCGGGTCCGCTCGGGTGCGCGGGCGTCATAAAACCGCTTGACCCTGGCGATGAAGTTGAGCTGCTCCTGGGTGGCCTCGTCGGAATCCATGAACAGGCAGTCGGCTTTCCGCTGCCAGATCTCCGGCTTGCTGAACGGGGAGTCGATGTGGGGCATGTCCCCGCGGTTGACCTGGTGGGCGTAACGGATGATGAGGGATGCCTGCGCCTGGCGGAACACCTTTTTCAGCTCGAAGCAGGGAAGAACCCCGGAAGCGATGATGTCGCGCAGCACGTTGCCGGCCCCCACGGACGGCAGCTGGTCGGCATCGCCGATGAGCAGCACCTGGCTGCGCGGGGGAACGGCCTTGAGCAGGGAGGCGGTCAGGCTGATGTCCAGCATGGAGGCTTCGTCGATGATGACCGCATCCGGGCTCGCCGTAGTGCCGGGCTTCGTCGACGGGCACCAGCATTTCACCGGCGGCGGCGGCGAGGGCGGTTTCCACACCCGCACCCCGGAGATGCAACTCAGCATGAACACGGCTCACGGCGTGACCACGGCCGTGGGGCTTCTCGGAACCGACGCCCTCACCCGCTCCGTCGAGAGCCTCTACGCCAAGACTCAGGCCTTCAACGCCGAGGGCCTGACGGCCTTCATGCTGACCGGCTCCTACTGGCACCCTTCCCCGACCATCACCGGCAGCGTCGCCCGCGACCTGGTGTATCTCCAGCCGGTCATCGGCTGCAAGCTCGCTCTCTCCGACATCCGCGGCCCCCACCTCGAGGCGGCCGACCTGGCAGCGCTGGCCGCGGGCATCCGCGTGGCCGCCCTGGTGGCAGACAAGCCCGGCTTCATCACCGTCCACACCGGGGTCAAGCCCACCGGCCTGGACCTGATTTTCGAAATCGTCCGGGAACACGGTACACGGCCGGACATGTTCATCCCCACCCACATCAACCGCAAGACCCCGCGCCTGACCGAGCAGGTGCTGGAACTGGCCCGCCTGGGGGCGGTGGTCGATGCCACCTGCATGAACAGCCTGCCCGCCGAAGACTCGGTACACATGGCCGCCGCGGACTTCGCCTGCCTGGCGGACGAGAACGGCCTGTTCGACCGGGTCGCCTTCAGTTCGGACGCCGGCGGGTCCCTGCCAGTGTGGAACGAGGACCGCAGCCGCATCGTCGGGATGGGCATCGGCACGCCGGCCTCGCTCCTGTTCGAACTCTCGTCGCTGGTCAACAAAAAGGGCGTCCCGCTTGAAAAAGCGCTCTGGCCCCTGACGACCACCCCGGCCCGGGTGTACGGGCTGGCCGGTGTCAAGGGCGAATTGAAGGCGGGCGCCGATGCCGACATCCTGGTGCTCGACCCCGCCGCGATGACCGTCCGAGACGTGCTGGCCAGGGGGGTGGTTATGATCCGAAACCGTGTGATCGAGAAAAAAGGGTATTTTGAATAGCGGGCTCACTCACCCTGCGGCGATGCAGCCGGAAGAGATCCTGGCCATCCGGGGCCTTTCCCTGAGCTTTCCCACGTTCGGCGGTTTCACCCCCGTCCTGCACGATGTCTCCTTTTCCGTGAAGAGAGGCGAAACGCTCGCCATCGTGGGCGAATCCGGGTCCGGGAAAACAGTCACCATGCGGCGGGTCATGCACCTCCTGCACAACGTGCGCACCGATGCGGGCGAGATCACGCTGCGCAAGAAGGACGGCCGCATCCTGGACATCACCCACCTCTCCAACTCCGAGGCCCGGGAGATCCGCGGGGTCGACCTGTCCATGGTCTTCCAGGAGCCCATGACCTCGTTGAACCCGCTCTTCACCATCGGCAACCAGCTCGAGGAGGCCATCCTCTCCCACCAGGACATCCCCCGCGGCGAGGCGGCGCGCAAGTTACTCGAGTTGCTGGAGATCGCCCGCATCCCGGATGCGAAAAAACGCTCCTCGGAGTACCCCCACCAGATGTCCGGGGGCATGCGCCAACGCGTCATGATCGCCATGGCGCTCGCCTGCCAGCCCCAGGTCCTCATCGCCGACGAACCCACCACCGCGCTCGACGTGACCATCCAGGCGCAGATCCTGGCGCTGATCAGCTCCCTGCAGAAGCAGTTCGACATGGCAGTGGTTTTCATCACGCACGACATGGGGGTGGTGGCCGAGCTGGCGGAGCGCGTCATCGTCATGTACCAGGGGCGCATCGTCGAAACCAACGACGTCTACACCCTTTTCGGGAACCCGTCGCACCCCTACACCCGCGCGCTGCTGAAAGCCGTGCCGCGGCTGGGCTGCATGCGAGGACGCAAAAACCCCGCCACGCTGCCCGTGCTGGACATGGAAAGCGAATTGAAGCGCGGCGCGGGCGCGGCGCTTCCCCGGGAAAAAGAGATCGACACGGCCGATTACGGCAAAACACCGGTCCTGGAAGTCCGCAACCTGACCACCCGCTTCGTGTCGCGCAAAACGTTTTTCGGCCGGCCCACGCACCTGGTCTACGCCGTGGAAAACGTGAGCTTCCGGCTCTACCCGGGGGAGACCCTCGGGATCGTGGGCGAGTCCGGGTGCGGGAAAACCACGGCCGGCTACTCGGCGCTCAAGTTGGTCCCCGCAACGGGGCAAGTGCTTTTCGACGGCAAGGATGTCATGGCCGTCCAAGAAGTTGAGATGCAGAGGCTGAGGCAGAACATCCAGTTCGTCTTTCAGGACCCCTTTGCCTCGCTCAACCCCCGCCGGACCATCGGCGATTCGGTTGCCGAACCGCTGGTCATCCACCACATGGGCGACAAGGACCGGCTGGAGAAAAAGGTGGGGGACCTGCTCGAGCGCGTGGGCATCCCGGCCCGCCACGCCTCGCGCTACCCGCACGAGTTTTCGGGTGGCCAGCGCCAGCGCATCGCCCGACATCCTCGCGCCGCAGCGGCAGCACCCCGGCGGCGGCCAGGGCCCCGATCATGACGATGTTGGCGTAGACCGGCGCCCCCAGGCGCAGCGCCTCCCCGGTGGCGTCGATCAGCCAGGCGCGGCGGCGGGAGCGCTCCAGCCAGGCCCGGATGCGATCCGGCGGCGGGTACTCCCGCTCCCCGCAGATCACCGCCACGGGGTAGACCGGGCGGCTGTTGGCGATGACGACGACCTCCGGGTTCCCGTACGCCGCCAGGGCGCGCAGGGCTTCCATGGGCTCCAGGGCCAGGATCACGTCCGCCCGCCCCCCGGGGATCTGGGGCGACCACGCCGCGCGGCCGGACACCCGCAGGTGGCTCATCACCGAACCTCCCCGCTGGGAGGCGCCGAAAGTCTCGCCCACGGTCACGTTGTACCCCCTGGCCAACAGGACGTTGCCCAGCAGTTTCGAGGCCAGCACGTTCCCCTGCCCCCCCACCCCCGCGATGAGGACGTTGAACGGATCCCTGGAAAGGCGCTCGGCGTCCATCTCAGGCCACCTCCTTGCACGTGATGGCCCCCGCCGGGCAGATGGAGGCGCAGACCCCGCAGCCGGCACAGATCACCTCGTCGACCTGGGCCCTGCCGGCGCCGGGGTCCCAGATCAGGCCGGGGCAGCGGAAAATCCGGGTGCACAGCCGGTTGCAGCCGCAGCCCTCTCCCAGGCAGCGCGCCGGGTCCACCGCCACCTGGAACGCCTTGCGCCCCCGCTTTTCCGGGCTGAGGGCACAGATCTGCCTCAGGATGACCACCTGAACGCCGCGGCTTCGGCCCATCACCTCCAGGAGCGCGGCCTGGGTCTTTTCCACCTCGAAGGGGTCGCAGACCGTGACCTCGGCCCCCACGGCCCGGCACACCGCGGCCGGGTCGACGGCCGTCGCCGGCCCGCCCATGGCATCGACCTCGAGACCGGGGTGGGGCTGGAACCCGGTCATCCCGGTGCCGCGGTTGTCCAGCAGGAGCAGGACCAGCCGGGCGTTGTGATGCACGGCGTTGACCAGGGCCGGCAGGGCCGCGTGAAAGAAGGTGGAATCGCCGCAGGCGGCCAGAACGGGCCGGTCGAGCCCGAACCTCTGCAGCTGGCTGAAGCCGTTGGCCAGGCCGAGGCCCGATCCCATGGCGTGGACGGTCTTGAGGGTGCCGAAGCCGGCCGGCGAGGCACCCAGGGTGTAGCAGCCGATGTCGCCGCAGACGAAGCCCTGGCGCCCGTCCAGTTCGAGGGCGTTGTGGATCGACCAGAAAGAAGCCCGGTGGGGGCAGCCGGGGCAGAAGGTCAGGGAGCGATCCACCACGGCCGTCCCCGCGCTGTCGGCCGTCCCCGCGCAGGGTTTCCGGGCCGCCGCGGCGCCGCCCACCCCCAGGATGCCGGCCAGCGCCGAGAGCACGAGGTCGGGATTCAGTTCCCCGGCCATGGGCAGGGTGCCGTCGCGCTTGCCGTGGAAGGTCCTGGGGCCAATCTCCCGGCCGGCCTCGGCGCCGAGGGCCTTGACGTTGTCTTCCAGGAAAGGCAGCAGTTCCTCGACGATGAAGACCGTTTCCGCGCCCCTCAGGTGGCGCGTCACGAGCCGGCGCGGCAGGGGCCAGGTGGTTCCGAGCTTGAGGATCCCCACCCGGCCGGGGACGCCCAGCAGCTCCACGGCCTCCCGGCAATAGAGGTAGGCCGCCGAGCTGGTGACGATGAGCACCTGGGGCCTGTCGGGGCCGGCGTAGGTGTTGAAGACCGAATCCTCGAAAAGCGCTTCGGCCGCCTTCAGCTTTTCCTGCTGGCGGCGGTGCAGGAACCCGACGGTCATGGGCAGGGTGGCGATGGGCCCCTCGGTCTGCCCCAGGTGGCTTCCCTCCAGGCGCAGGCGCGGCCGCCCGGGCGCATCCGCCAGCTCGCCCAGGGTGACGCACCCGCTGGCGTGGGACAGGCGCGTCACGCTGCGCACCATCACCACGTTGCGGATCTCCTCGGAGAGATCGAAGGCCCAGCGGATCATGTCCTTGGCCTCCTGGAAATCGGCCGGCTCCAGCAGCGGCACCTCCATCATGCGGGCGTAGTGACGCGAGTCGCCTTCGTTGGTGCTGGAAAGCCCCCCGGGATCCTCGCAGGAGGCGAGCACCATGCCGGCCCGGGTGCCGTAGAGGGCCAGGTGAAGCAGGAAGTCCGAGGCGACGTTCACCCCCACCTGCTTCATGACGCAAAGGGACCGCAGCTCCGCGAACGAGCCGGCCGCGGCGATCTCCAGGGCGACCTTCTCGTTTACCGAGAACTCCACGTAGAGCTGCCGGCCGCCCGCGGCCCTGGCGAGGGTCTCGATGATTTCCGAGGAGGGCGTCCCCGGGTAGCCGCAAGCCACCCGCACCCCGGCCTCCAGCGCCCCCCGGGCAAAGGCCTCGTTTCCCTGCAGCAGGCGGACCTCCCCCGGATGCCCGTCAAGAATCGATTGCATGCTTCCTCCCTCCGTTGTCCATCAGCCCAGCAGCCGGCGCAGCACCTCTGCCGGGAGGCGCAGGGCGCAGCGGCGGTCTTCGCCGCTCTGGTTGACGAGCCCCTTGCGCTCGGCGTTTCTCAGGGACCGCTCCTTCTTGGCGCGGGCGGCCGCGGTCAACCCGGCAAGGTTTGCCTCCGGCACTGCGGCTATTTCCAGCCAGCCGTCCCCGGCCGCCCGGTCGACCAGCTCCCCGCCCGCCGGGGTGCGCACGATGAGGGTGTTCCAGCCGTGCCGGCCCTCGAGCATGCCCACCGACACGTCGGACCACTCGGCCGTCATGTCCGGGCAGATGAAACAGGTGGGCGGGATCAGCTTGCGGATCTCCTCCAAGGGGAAGGCCCGGGGGCCGGAGGGCGTCTCGGCGACCAGGACCCCTGCCGGCGGGGGGGGGATGTCCATCCCCGTGATCCGCGAGCGGTCCATGCGCGCGTCCAGGTAGGCGCACAGCAGGCGGTGATCGAGGGCCCAGTTGCAGAAAAGCCCCACGCCGAGGGCGACGGGGTCGCCGCCGTCGTCGCGCTGGAGGGGGTTGAGCCGCATGAGGGCCACGGCCGTCATCTGGCAGGGGGTCCCCACCACCCCGAGGCGCCGTTTCCCCTCCCGCAGCGCCAGGTTCAGGGCCGCCAGGGTCGGGGCGGCGATGAATTTGGACGCTGCGCACGCGGCCACCTCCTCGACGCGCGTCGCCAGGCGCGGCGCCGGCTCGATCCCGTTTTGCCCCGTCAGAACGGCCGCCTCGACGAGGCCCGCCTCCAGGGCGCAGGAGATCAGGGCGGACACGGTCCCGCCGCCCTGGAAGCGCCCCCCGGCCGGTTTCCGGCAGCGGGCCGCGGCGATGCGCAGGTGACGCCCCAAAGGGGTGCCTTCGTAGGGCTCGTTCCAGTATGCGCGCGAAAGTTCCTCGAGGTCCACCTCGGCCTTGGGGCAGTGGGCATGGCAGCGCCCCCGGGGCAGGGTGCACTCGAAAAGCCGGGCGGTGAGGCCCCTGTAATTGCGAAAGTAGGGGCAGAGATCGACGCAGGCCCCGCAGCCGATGCACAGGCCGGCCTGCTGGACGTCGGCCGTCAGTTCGTTGGGTCCGAAAATTCTCATCCGCAAACCCCTCGCTGCATGATCGGAACTTCATCCGCCATGGGCATCGAAATCGACAGGCGCCGTGCGGATCGCGGATCGCCCGGTTCCTGGATCGATGACGATGACGGTTACGGTTAGGAGTTCGATTGCGATTACGATTACGACAACGATTACGACAAAGACAACGCACATGGAGAAGGCCGGGGAGGACTGGATGCCAATGAGGGCGAACATGTAGGTGAGGATCATCACCGCGGTCCAGGTGGTCTCGCCCTTGGCACCGCCGAGGCCCCAGTTGATGACGCGCGGCACTTCGAGCATGCGTTTCTGCAGGTTCAGGCCGTTCCAGTCGGTGGGCCAGTTGTTGATCTTGGCCGAGAACGCCGTCCAGCCGCCGATGGCGTCGGAGGTGATGACGTAGAAGCCCAGCAGGACGATGCCGGCGACCAGCAGGAAGAACTGCAGGACGCCGACCCAGGTGCTGGCCTTCAGGCCGCCGGTGCAGACGTAGAACCAGACGATGAAGGCCATGAAGATGGCCCCGAAGGTCACCGGCACGCCGGCGACCCAGTGGAAGAGGGCCGCCGAAGCCATGAGCTGGACGGCCGAGTAGAACATGGAATAGAGGAAGGCCGTGAGCACTACCAGCCAGCGCACGGCTTCGGAGTTGAAATAATAGGCGTACATGTCGCCCGGCGTGATGAAGCCGTAGCGCTTGCCCATCAGCCATGTGCGCTTGGAGAAGAAGGTCCCGGTGATGGGGATCGTGAGCACGTAGAACGAGGCGAAGGCGTAGGCCAGGCCGTCGCGCCAGATCAGCCCCGGGTGCCCGATGAAGGTCCACCCGCTGAAGGAGGCCGCGGTCGCGGCCATCAGGAAAGCGAAAAAGGGGATCGAGCGGCCGGCGATGGCGTAGCCCGAGGAGGTCTTTTCGGTGAAGTAGCCCTTCAGACCCCAGTAGAAGCAGTAGACGATGTAGACGCCCAACATGATGTAAACCCAAGTGGTTCCACTCATAGCGTTCCTCCTATGGTTTTCCTCCTGTGCCTTTTGACGACAAGCGGTACCGGACGGCCGGCACTCTCCCACGGTTTGGCTCCTGCAGCATCAGGAGTCTTGCGGTCACCACCTCCTTTCCGATAGGTGATATGCTGATCATCGTGACTGCCTCTTTCAGAGGATAAGGCGGTTTGCCGGCGCGGGGGCGGTCCGGGGCCGCCCCCGCCCGTCTGCTTTTTCGGTTTCGGCCGGCCGGCTACAGGCCGCTTTCCTTGTTCATCTTCTGGATGGCCTCCACGATCTCCGGGTTGGCCAGGGTCATGACGTCGCCCACGTCGGCGTGGTTGGAGATGGCGCCCAGGACCCGGCGCATGATCTTGCCCGAGCGGGTCTTGGGCATGTCCGGCACGATCCAGACCTTGCGCGGCTTGGCGATCTTGCCGATCTCGTTGGCGATGGTGTCCGAGATCTTCTTCTCCATTTCGGCGCTCGCGTGAAAACCGGGTTTCAGGGCGACGTACAGGTCGGGCTCGCGGCCCTTGATCTCGTGGGCCACCGGCACCACCGCCGCCTCGGCGACTTCCGGAACCACCAGGGCCGCGGACTCGATCTCCTTGGTTCCCAGGCGGTGGCCGGAGACGTTGATGACGTCGTCGATGCGCCCGAGGATGCGCACGTAGTTGTCCTCGGCCACCACGGCGGCGTCACCGGTGAGGTAGGGCCAGTCCTGCCAGCGCTTGCTGTTGGGGTCCTTGCAGTAGCGCGCGTAGTAGGTGTCCACGAAGCGCTGGCGGTTGCCCCAGATGGTCTGGAAGCCGCCCGGCCACGGGTTCTGGATGCAGATGTTGCCGGCCTTGCCCGCGCCCGCGGGCACGACGTTGCCGTCTTCGTCGTAGACGATGGGGTGGATGCCAGGCATGCCCGGCCCGGCGCTGCCCGGTTTCATGGGCTTGAGGGCCGGGATGGTGCTGCACAGGAAGCCGCCGGTCTCGGTCTGCCACCAGGTGTCGACGATGGCGGCCTTGCCCTTGCCGACGACGTGGTAGTACCATTTCCAGACCTCGGGCTCGATGGGCTCGCCCACGGTGGTCATGTGCTTGAACTGGTAGTTGTACTTCTGCGGTTCATCGGGGCCGATCTTGCGCAGGGCGCGGATGGCGGTGGGCGCGGTGTGGAAGATGTTGACCCCCAGGTCCTGGGCGATGCGCCAGGGCCGGCCCGGGTCCGGGTAGTTGGGGATCCCCTCGTAGACCACGATGGAGGCCGCGATGGCCAGGGGGCCGTAGACGATGTAGGAGTGGCCGGTGATCCAGCCGATGTCGGCCATGCACCAGTAGACGTCCGTGGGGTGGATGTCCTGGACGTACTTGGAGGTGCCCGCGGTGTAGGCCAGGTAGCCGCCCGTGCTGTGCTGGCAGCCCTTGGGCTTGCCGGTGGTCCCGCTGGTGTACATCAGGAACAGGGGCGCCTCGGCCGGCATGGGAACCGGGTCGACGCGGGCGCCGTAGTATTTCTTGAGGAGGTCGTTGACGAAGAAATCCCGGCCCTCGACCATGGGGGTCTTGGCCGAGTTCTTCCCGGGGTAGCGCTGCCAGACGAGCACTTTCTTGACCTTCTGCCCGTCTTTTCCCGCCAGGTCGCAGGCGATTTCGGCCTTGTCCTTGTGCTCCCCGAGCTTGCCGGCGCGGTAGTAGGCGTCCATGGTGATGAGGACATCGCTGCCCGAGTCGACGATCCGGTCGGCGCAGGCGCGGCCGCTGAACCCGCCGAAGACCTGGGAGTGGATCACGCCCAGGCGCGCGCAGGCCAGCATGGTGACGGGCAGTTCGGCCGTCATGGGCAGGTGCAGGGTCACGCGGTCTCCGGCCTTCAAGCCGCAGAAATCCCGCAGCAGGCCAGCACGATCCGGAACCCCTGGCTGCTCTTGAACACATGGTAATCGCCCGTATGGTTCTCGACGGCGGACACGAGATCGGCGATGCCCTTCAGGGCCTTCCCGTTGGCGGACTCGATAACCCAGTCCTGGAACCCGTGATAGCCGATGTTCATCTCGTCCGGCAGCACCTTCACCAGGACCACGACCTGGCGCCGGGTTTCGGTCGGCTCCCCGTTGTAATAGAAGTTCAAAAGGTCCTTGGGCGCCGTCAGGAACCAATCGCCTCCGCCGTACTCCATGAGGTAGTTCAGCGTCAGGGGCGAGAACACCAGGCCGCCGACGATGTAGTAAGTGGGGGCCGCGTCGTAGATTTCGTGGGGAACGAGTCGCTCGTAGTCGATGGTGCGGGTCAGTCTGACGGAAACCTGCCGGCGGGAGCCTCCGCGCTGGATATCGAGCCCGACCGCCTCACCGATGGACTTCATCTGCATCAGGTAGCCGAAGAAGGTCCTCTCGCCCGGACGGAACTCGATGGTCCCGTCGTTGCCGACATCCCGGCCGTCGATGCGCAGGATAACGTCCCCTCCCTCCAGGATCCCCTCGGCGGGTGAATCGGGGTAGATGCGGTTGACCAGGACACCGGATTGGCCCGGCTGCATCCGGACCATCCGGCGCATGTCGGGGTTTTCAAGCTTCTGCATCGAGATCCCCAGGTCCGGCGTTCCGTCGTAGCGGCCGTCGCGGATGTCTTTCAGGAACCGCGCGATGACCGGCACCGGCACCATGTAGCCGATGTTCTCGTACTCCCCGGCCGACAGCCCCTGGAAGGCCACCCCCACGATGCGGTCGTCCATGATCACAGGACCGCCGCTGTTTCCGGAGTTGATGGAGGCATCGACCTGGCAGGTGAGCAGGTAGGCGCTCGAGTGGGCGTATTTGCCGTGCTCCACGCGCGACACCACCCCCTCGGTGATGGAGAGCTTGTCACCGCCTTCCGGAAACCCATAGACCGCCACCCGGTCCCGCAGTTCCGGAAGCTCGCCGAGGGCAAGGGGCGTCACCCCCGAAAAGAAAGCCTCGTCCTGCACCCTCAGAATCGCAAGGTCGCACTCGTGGGCGACCTTTTCCACGGTCGCGGTGTACTTGTCGGCCTTGCCGGCGCGCCTGACCTGCAGAAAGACATGGTCGCTGACCACATGGGCATTGGTCAGAATCCGGTTGCCCTCGATGATGCAGCCGGAGCCGCTGTAGGTGAGCTGCCCCTGCATCTGCCAGGGTTCGTGGTAATCGGGGCGGTTGTAAACCGTGTAGATCTTGACCATGGCGGGCTTGATGTCGACGCCCGCCCGGGCCGCGGGGGCCGCCAGGGGCAGGCAGGCCGCCAGGGACACGAGGGTCCATCCGGCCGCAAAAAGGGGTCGCATCCGCATGCGCGCATCTCCGCTTCAGCGGGGGATCACATCCCCGAGGCCCGTGATCTCCTGGGTCACCTCCGGCGGGTTGCCGTGGTAGACCACGGTGCCCATCCCGGTGATGCCCACATGGATCTTTCTGGAGGCGTAGACCTCGGCCTCCCCGGCCCCGGAAATGTCCACCCGGACGGTCTCGGCCTTCAGATCCTGAGCCATCACCTCGGAGGCCCCCCGGATGTCGGCCGCAAAGGAGGAGACCCGGCCGGACGCGTACACGCTGCCGGACCCGTCGACCAGGACCTCCAGGCCGCCGCCGGCCAGCCGCTCCAGGCGCACCAGGTTGGTCCCGCTGCTCGACAGCTTCTCGAGCCTCCCGGTTCCCACGCGGACCTTGATGGCGGCCGTGGGGCAGATGGAGCGTTCCGGCCGGATGGCGAGGGTGCCTTCCCGCACCTCGGTGAGAATGTGGCGCAGGAGGTTGCCCTCCGCCGTCAGGCTCAGTTCGTTGGGCTCCCCGATGACCACCACCGTCTCGAACGCCCCGTCGACGGCGAGGTTTTTAAAAGACGCCATGGGCCGCCGCACGGTCTCGAGGCGGCCGTTGCCCTGGACGCAGTCGGACCCGGCGCTTCCGGCCGATACCGGCCGGGCGCCGCTTAAAATCCCCGCAACGGCAGCAAGGCAAATCAACCACCGGATGGTCTTCATGAGCGATCCTCCCTGTAAAAACACATCCCTTTCCCGCCCCTGGTCGTCGCACCGGGTGCCGGAAAGGGATGTGTCAGTCACCCGTCCGCACCTGTCACTGCTGCTTTTTCACCTTGGCGCCCGAAAAATCGTCCTGCTGGGCGCCGCGCCCCTCGACCTCGATGGTCTGGACACTGTCGGTGACAGCCTCCCCCATCATCTGCGAGACTTCGGCCACGTTGAGGCGCATCTTGACAAAGGCGTCGCCCCCCTCGTCCCACCCGAAGTCCACCAGCTCGGCGAGGTAGGAGGTGGCCAGGACCTTGGTCTTGATGATGTCGGACTTGAGCATGTAGTTTTCCACCGTGGTTTCGCTTTCCAGGGTGAAGCCGACGATCTGCTGGGCGATCTGCTTGTAGGCGTCCAGTTCGGCGGCCCGCAGGGCCTTGATGGGGCCTGCGTTTTCGGGCGTGGCCGTCCCGAAGCCCACCCGCTTGAACACCTTGCCCTTCAGGTCGATCTCCACGCCGTCGATGTTGGTGATGCTGTTGAGGCTGACGGAGGCCGTGGCCTTGGCGATGTCGCGCTTCGGGTCGTAGACGACCTCGTCGATCCGGATCCCCTTGATGCTGGCGGCGGTCTTGGTCTCGGTGACGCCGTCGTAGCTGGCGGCGACCATGTCCTGGACCTGCTCGGTGGCGCGCACCTTGAACCCGTAAACCGTCTCGACGATCTTGCGCTGGGCGTCGCGCTGGGCGCCCATCTCGCTCATCAACCGCTTGTTCCCCGCCCAGCCGACCGGCGCCAGCAGCACCAGGCAAACAACCGTGGTCAGGATCACTTTACAAGGTTTCGGCGTCATCGTCTCTTACCTCCCTCGCTGATTGGAGCGGCTCACTGCTTGGCTGGATCGTAGCGGGGGATGCCCCCCTTGGCCTTGGCCGCATCGTTGCCGATCTGGGTCTGGTCCCTGCGGGGGATCTGCCCCCGGCGGATCGAGTAGTCCTGGATGTCGATCTCGGGATTTTCGGGGTCGCCGACCACCTCGGCCTCGAGTTCGATCACGCCGTCCTTCGGCAGTTCCTCCGGGATGTGGCTTACGGCCTGGCGGTTGACCTCCCGGAGTTCCTCGGCCCGCTGCTCCACCATGCCGCGGTTGCCGCCGCGCGCCGCCGGCGCCTGGAGGCCCGACAGCATCGCCGTCGCAACGAGCACGGCCAGAAAAGCCGGTCGATGTCCCCACCGGATGGCCTTCATGGGCGGTTACCATTCATCGTCGCTCAGCACCCTGCCGACCTGCCCCTTCTTGGCCGGGCTGGCGGCCGCCGGGGCCTTGACGGTCGCGGCCGGTGCCGCGGCAGCCGTTGCCGGGGCCGGGGCCGCGGCAGCTCGGTTTTTCTCATCGACACCTAAGACACCCTGGAAGGCGCCCGGGCCGCGGCGCGCGTGGGCGCCGGGATGGCCCGGCGGGGCCTGTCCCTCAAGGGGGTGCGTTTAGACAGCGGCGACATGGTGAGCCTGAGCCGCCAGGTGCGGCGGATCCTCGACGATGCCGGCCTGGCGGGGGCCAGGATTTTTGCCAGCAGCAGTTTCGACGAATACCTGATCCGGGAGGTCCTGGAGCGGGGGGCGGCCATTGACGCCTTCGGCGTGGGCACCCGGATGGGCGTGTCGGCCGACGCGCCCTACCTGGACATCGTCTACAAGCTCGTCCAGCTGGGGGACCGGCCCATCCGCAAGCTGAGCCCGGGGAAGGTGACCCTGGCCGGGCGCAAGCAGGTGTTCCGCAGAGCCGGCGCGGACGGCCGCTGGCGGGAGGACGTCGTCGGGCTGCGGGAGGAGCCGCCCGCGGGCGCCCTGATGGAGGCGGTGATGGCCGAAGGCAGGCCTTGCGCGCCGTCGGCCGACCTCAACGCCCTGCGCGCGCGCTGCACCCGGAGCCTGGCCGCTTTCCAGGAGCGGCACGTGGCCCTGGAAGGCGGGGACTGCTACCCGGTGCGGGTCAGCGAGCGCCTGGCCGCCCTCCAGGAAAGCCTGGAAGGGGATGGCCCGCCCCAGCGCGGCCACACGGCGGACCCCCGGAAGTTTCAGTAGATATCGCTGGCCCGGGTCCTCTCGGCATCGTTTTCATCGAGAACGCGCTTGAGGTATTGGCCGTAGTCGTTGCCCGCCATGGAACCGGCGAGGCGCTCCAGCATCTCCCGGTCGATGTAGCCGAGGCGGTAGGCGATCTCCTCGACGCAGGCGATCTTGAGGCCCTGGCGCTGCTGAATCGCGCGGACGAAGGCGCTGGCCTGCTGGAGGGATTCGTGGGTGCCCGTGTCCAGCCAGGCGAAGCCCCGCCCCAGGAGTTCCACCTGAAGCTTGCCCCTGCGCAGGTAGTCCAAGTTGACGTCGGTGATTTCCAGCTCGCCCCGGGCGGAAGGCCGGAGGCTCTCCGCCACCCCGATGACCTCGTTGTCGTAAAAATAAAGACCCGGGACCGCGTAGTTCGACTTCGGGTGGGCGGGCTTTTCCTCGATCCCCGTCACCTGGCGGCGGGCGTCGAATTCCACCACCCCGTAGCGCTGGGGGTCGCGCACCAGGTAGCCGAAGATGACCCCTCCCGACGTCAGCCCGGCGCAGCGCCTGAAAATGTCCGGCAGCCCGTGACCGTAGAAGATGTTGTCCCCGAGCACCAGGCAGACGCTATCCCGCCCGATGAAGGGTTTGCCGATGACAAAGGCCTGGGCCAGCCCTTCCGGGCGTTCCTGGCGGGCATAGCTGAAAGAGAGCCCCAGTTGGCCGCCGTCCCCGAAAAGGTTCCGGAACATGGGCAGGTCCTGGGGCGTGGAGATGATGAGGATCTCGCGGATCCCGGCCAGCATCAGGACCGAAAGGGGGTAGTAGACCATCGGTTTGTCGTAGACCGGCATCAGCTGCTTGCTGACGACCCGGGTGATGGGATAGAGCCGCGTGCCCGAGCCGCCGGCGAGGATGATTCCCTTCATGGGCTGGAGCCCCCTTCCCGGCCATGCGCCCGGGGGTGTCGTCCAGGCGGGCGGCAAGGGCGCTGAACCGCGCCCCGCGGCTGCCGCCGGACGCCCCTAAATGCCGAGGTAGGCCTTTCTGACCTCATCGTTTTTGAGAAGGTTTTCGGCCGAGTCCGTCAGGCTGATGCTGCCGTTTTCCATGACGTAGCCCCTGTGGGCGACCTTCAGGGCCAGGTTCGCGTTCTGCTCCACGAGGAAGATGGTTGTGCCGTTTTCGGCATTGATCTTGCGGATGATGTCGAAGATCCGCTGCACCACGATGGGCGCCAGGCCGAGGGACGGTTCGTCCAGCAGCAGCAGCCGCGGCCTCGCCATCAGGGCCCGGGAGATGGCCAGCATCTGCTGCTCGCCGCCGCTCAGGGTGCCGCCGGCCTGGTGCCGGCGTTCGGACAGGATCGGGAACAGCCCGAAAACATACTCCAGGTCGCGTTTCAGCCCGTCGCGGTCCCTGCGCAGGAAGGCGCCCATGTCGAGGTTTTCCAGGACGCTGAGGCGCGGGAAAATGCGCCGCCCCTCGGGCACCTGGCAGATGCCGAGGGCAACGATCCGGTCGGGGCTCATGCGCTCGATCGGCTCGCCCATGAAGCTGATTTCGCCCGAGCGCGGGGGGACGACCCCGCAGATGGACATCAGGGTGGTGCTCTTGCCGGCGCCGTTGGCTCCTATCAGGGTGATGATCTCTCCCTCCGAGACCTCCATGCTGATGTTTTTCAGCGCCTGGATGTTGCCGTAGAAGGTCTGGACGCCGCGGAGCTTAAGCATCGAATTCTTCCCCGAGGTAGGCCTTGATCACGACCGGGTTGTTCTTGATCTCGCGCGGGCTGCCCTGGGCGATCTTCTTGCCGTAGTCGACGACGAAGATCCGGTCCGACAGGCTCATGACCAGCTTCATGTCGTGCTCGATGAGCAGGATGGAGACGTTTTCCTGGTTGCGGATGGCGACGATGAGATTCACCAGCTCCCGGGTTTCGTTGGGGTTCATCCCCGCCGCGGGCTCATCCAGCAGCAGAAGGAAAGGGCCCGTGGCCAGGGCGCGGGCAATCTCCAGCCGCCGCTGGGCCCCGTAGGGCAGGTTGCAGGCCAGTTCATTCACGAACCGGGCCAGGCCGAGTTTTTCCAGGACGGCGTAGCTGTCCCTCAAACGGCCGCGGTCCAGCTCCAGCACCCGGTTGGCGACGCGCTTGAGGAACGCGCGGTCGTGGGTGACGACGAGCAGGGTTTTGACATGGCGCAGGATGAACTCCTCCATCCAGACGATGGCGTCGATGTCGAGGTGGTTGGTCGGCTCGTCCAGCAGGAGGATGTCGGCCTGGAGCGCCAGGGTGCCTGCAAACAGGGCGCGCCGTTTCGCTCCGGCCGAAAGGCCGGCGAACGATGCGTCCGGATCCAGGCCGGAGCGCGCCAGCAGGCCGAGAATCCGCTGCTGCAGGTCCCACCCGCCGCCGGCGTCCAGCTGCCGCTGGAGAAGGGCAAGCCTCTGGTCGGCCTGCGGCATGCCGGTGCGGCCGGGCTGCGAGAAGATCCGGGTGGTGTCCGCCAGGGCCCGGCCGGTCCTGCCGAGGCCTCCGGCCACCGCTTCCAACACGCTGCACGTAAGACCCACGGGAACCTCATGCCCCAGAAAGGCAACTCAGACGCCCTGATGGCGCCAGACCTCACCGGAGCCCGGGGGGATCTGGCCGCCGAGAAGTTTCAGCAGGGTCGACTTGCCTGCGCCGTTGCGTCCCAGCAGGCACACCCGCTGCCCCGCCTCGACCTGGAAGGAGACGTGTTCGATGAGCGGGGGATGGTCGAACCCCCAGCAAACGTCGCGCATGCCGATCAGCGCCATGGAGGAAGCCTCTTTGGGTTCAGATACCGGTTCGCATCCCGATGCCGCGCTAGTACAGCTCGAACTTTGCCACCCGGCCGTCCAGGCCGGCATGGCGGAGGGGCTTTTTCCAGGCGGGCTTGAGGCCGATCTGCTTGAGCATGTCGCGGTTGCCGAAATAGAGGTAGGCCTCGGAGCCGGTGCAGCGCCGCTTCAGGAAATCGCCCAACAGCTTGTAAAATCCCCCCAGGTCGGCTTCAGTGGACATGCGGATGCCGTAGGGCGGGTTGCACAGGATGACCCGGTCTTCGAGGGCGGGGATGGCGTTATAGTCCATGCACGAAATCAGGATCGCCCCGCCCCCGGGCAGCAGGCCGCAGTTGGCCCGCGCGGCCTTTACCGCCGCCGGGTCGATGTCGCTGCCCGCCACCAGGTGCCGGGGCAGCGCGCGGATGTCGGCATCCGCGCGCCGCTTGACCCGTTCCCACAGCGCGGCGTCGAAGTCGGGCAGGAAGCGGAAGCCGAAGGCCTGCCGCAAAAAGCCGGCGGGGATGCGGCCGTAAGCCATGGCCGCCTCGCACAGCAGGGTCCCGGAGCCGCACATGGGGTCGTAGAGCGGCCGGCTGCCGTCCCACCCGGAGAGCGATACCATGGCGGCGGCCAGGTTTTCCTGCAGGGGGGCGGCCACCGGCTCGCGGCGGTAGCCCCGGCGGTACAGGGCGCCGCCGGAGGTGTCGAGGCTGACGGTGGCGCGGCTGCGCTCGATGTGCAGGTTCAGCCAGACGTCCGGGTTCAGGCGGTCCACGCTGGGGCGGCGGCCGAATTTTTCCGTGAAACGGTCGGCCACGGCGTCCTTCAGGCACTGGGCGGCGAAGAGGGAGTTGCGCAGTTCGGCGTTTCCGGAAACGTTGGCGTGGATGGCGAAGGTGTCGTCCGCCGAGAACAGGGCCGGCCAGTCCACGGCCTTGGCCGCGCGGTAGAGTTCCCCGCGGTCGCGGCACGAAAACGATGCCAGCGGCGCAAGGATGCGGCTCGCAAGGCGCGAGCGGTAATTGACGGCGTAGAGTGTCCCCGGGTCGGCGCGGAAATACAGCCCCCGAAAGCCGGGTTCGACCCGCTGGGCGCCCAGGTCGGCCAGCTCGCGCGCGGCCCCCTCCTCGAACCCCTCGGCGACCTGGGCGAAATAGCGGCGGCTGTCCTGGTATTGAAACATCGGGGCGTTCTCCTTCCCGGGGCTGACCGTTTCTAACAGATCCTCGATGCAGGGCGCAATATCTGCGGCCGGTCATATTGAAAAAGGGGGGTGGCTTCCACGTATCCAGGTTGCCGGGTCCGCAGCGCCCGCTTGCCGGGTTTGTGCTTGACAATAGTGCAATATAACAATATTGCTTCAAGCCGATCCAGCGCCGATGGAGAACCTGCCGGCCGTTCTTGAAAAACGGGGCGTGAGGCGGGCCGGGGCGTTTGGCTTACCGGAAACCCACCGACAGGAGGGAGGTTCCCATGCCGCTCGTCAACCTGAGAGAGATCCTGCAGAAAGCCGCAAGCGGCGCTTACGCCGTCGGCGCCTTCAACATCTTCGATCAGTTGTGCATGCAGGCGGTGGTCGATGCCGCGGTGGCGCTCAAAAGTCCGCTGATCATCCAGGTCCTGCCGCCGGTTGTCCGGCAGTTCGGCAGCCGCAGCATAGCCGCCTGGGCGCGGACCCTCGCCGACCTGCATCCGGAGATTCCCATGGTACTGCACCTGGACCATGGGAGGGATCGCGCCATGGTCGCCGAATGCATCCACAGCGGCTGGACTTCCGTCATGATCGACGCATCGGATCGAGCCCTCGGCGACAACATCGAACTGACCCGGCAGGTGATCGACAAGGCCCGGCGGGCGAAAAGTACCCCCACGCGGTCTACACGCCCGTGGACCCCGCCCTGGACTGCAACCCCCTGTGGGCCCACAGGGCCGACTGCGCCTTTCCCAGCGCCACCCAGAACGAGATCAACGCAGTGGACGCCCGGCACCTGGTCGACGGCGGGGTCCGGGTGGTCTGCGAGGGAGCCAACATGCCCACCACCCCGGAAGGGGTCGACATCTTCCTGGAGCACAGGCTCCTCTATGCGCCGGGCAAGGCCGCCAACGCCGGCGGCGTGTCGGTCTCGGGCCTGGAAATGACCCAGAACAGCCAGCGCCTGAACTGGTCCCGGGAGGAGGTGGATGCCCGCCTGAAGATGATCATGCACAGCATCCACAAGACCTGCCTGGAGGCCGCGGCCGAGTACGGCACTCCTGGAAACTACGTCAACGGGGCCAACATCGCCGGGTTCGTGAAGGTGGTCGACGCCATGCTGGACCAGGGGCTGGTGTAATGCCGACGTTTTTACCGCGTTCTTCGCGTCCTTCGTGGCGGATTTTCCGGGAATGGGGCACCGGGGGAGGCGCCATGCCGCCCCCTTGGGGTCAGTAGAGGATGCCGCGCTCGACCTCGTCGATGGCCTCCTCCAGGATCGCCAGGGAGCGGTCCATCTCCTCGCGGGTGATGGTCAGCGCCGGCCTCAGGGTGAGGACGTTGCCCTCGATGGTCTTGAAGGCGAGGCCCCTCTCCATGCACAGGTACATGACCGCCTCGGCCTCGTCCACGGCCCGCTCCCTGGTCTCCCGGTCCCGCACCAGGTCGAGGCCCAGGTGCAGGCCCACGCCGGCCACGTGGCCGATGAGGGGGTGGCTCCGCGCCATGTCCTCGAGCCGCTGCCTGGCATGGCGCCCCAGTTCGGCGGCATGCGCCGCGAGGCCGCCGGTTTCGATGACCTCGATTTCCGCCAGGGCGGCCGCCGCGCACAGGGCGTTTTTCTCGTGGGTGTAATGGCCGATGGAGCGGTGGGCGCAGACGTTGTAGCGCTCGTGGGTGACGATCCCGGCAAAGGGCACCAGCCCGCCGCCCAGCGACTTTCCCAGCACGAGCACGTCCGGCGTCAGGTAGTGCTCGCTGGCGAACATCCTGCCGGTGCGCCCGAACCCCTCGATGATCTCGTCGAAGATCAGAAGGGCCCCGTATTCCTCGCACAGCCGCTTGACGCCCTCCCAGTAGCGCCGGCTCGGCACCACCGGAGTGGCGGAAAGGGGCTCCCCGACCACGGCGGCGACCCCCGGCTCCCGCTCGAAGACCCGTTGCATCTGCCGCAGGCACTCGGCGTCCACCTGCGCCTCGTCCGCAAAGCCCCAGGGGTTGCGGTAATAGTTGGGAAACTCCACGTGCAGCGCCCCGGGCACCATGGGCCCGAGGCCGCCCTTGAAGTGCTCCTCCCCGCCGATGCTGGCCGCGGCGAACCCGGCCCCGTGAAAGGAGTCCCAGTAGGAAATGGTCTTGAACTTCCCCGTCACCTGCATGGCCAGGGCCACGGCCATTTCGACGGCCTCCGAGCCGCCCGGGCAGAACAGGGAGCGGCAGAGCCCGCCGGGGGTGATCTCGGCCAGCTTGCGGGCCAGCTTCACGGCCGGCGCGTTGGTGTACCTCCGCGGGCAGAAGGTCATCTGCTCGTCTAGGGCTCGCTTGACGGCGCGGATGACCTCCGGGTGGTTGAAGCCGGCGTTGTGAACCCCGTTGCCGTGCATGTCGATGTACTTTTTGCCGTCCAGGTCCTCCACGTAGATGCCCCGCGCCCGCGCGAGGACGTTCAGCACCGGGGTGGAGAGGCTCTGGTGCAGGAAATAGCGCCGGTCCTCTTCCAGGATCGCCGCGGCCTCGGCGGACAGGTTGCGCGCCCAGTACCTGCGGCGCGCCTCGGTGGCGTTCACATCGCCCTGCTCCCTCTGCAGGCGCTTTTTCCTGCGGATCTGCGCATCGTCCATGGATAGCCTCCGAAGGCGGCCTGCCGCGTGCGGCTTCGGCCCGCCGGGCAATGCCGAAGCGGCAACAGCCGTGTCCAACATAACCGTAGCCATGGCCGCCGCCCCCATGCTATAAAGGGCCGCTTTGCGCGGCCGTCCGCCTGCGACCCCCGCAGCGCCGCGGGGGCCTTCCGGCGGCAACCCCTGTGCACATGAAGGATACCATGGATTCCACCCGGATAGGAAGTTTCTGGATGCTGCTGCTGGCCCTTGCCGCATGCGGCACCTTTTTTTCGAAAGCGCCCCGTGCGGGCGAGGTGGCGGTGCTCCAGGAGGCCGGCACGGCCGTGTGCGAGTATGCGGAGGCGCCCGGGGCGCTCCTGGTCGATTACCGCGTCATCTCGGCGGAGGTGGCCGGGGGCGAACCGCTCCAGCGCCTGCAGGTGTACGGCGACGGCCGGGTGCGGGTGCAGCGGCCCGCTTTCGTGAAAATGCCCGGCGACTACGAGCTGCGGCTTTCCCGGGAGGAGGTGCGCGACCTCATCGCGGCCCTGGCCGCCTACGGGGTGTTCGACTTCGACGAGAACCGGGCCAGGGCCGCCCTGAAGACACGCATCGATGCGGCGCGCGCCCGGGAGGTCCGGGAGGGGCGGCCGGCAAGGGTCACCGCCACCCTGGACGCGGATGTCACCCTCCTGGAGGTTTTCCTCGAGCGCTACACGCCGGCCGACCGCGGGCGGCCGCTGCAGCTCAACCTGGCCCGGCGCATAGCGTGGCGCAACTTGGCGGCCGACGGCCGGGAGCATCCGCAGATCCCGGAAATCGCCGGCCTGGCAAAGTCCGTCGAGGGGCTGTCCCGGCTCGCCGCGCGCACTGACCTCGAGCGCATCGACCCTTAAACACGGAGACACGCAGGTGGCAAACTCGGCCCGGTCTTTCCCCAACGGGACCCGCAGGCGGCTGACGGCCGCGGCGCTGGCCGCCGTCGTGGGCGCGTGCCTGTGGTGCGGCCGCGCCGGCGAGGCGCGCGCGGGGGTGTTCGTGTTCGCCGAGGACTTGCGACAAGCCGATATCATCACCCACCCCATCGGCTACACCGGGTCGGGGGGGGAGCTGGAGATCCGCGTCGGCATCGATCCGGCCAGCCCTTACGCGGCCCAGATGGCGGTGCCGCTCCAGAACGTCATTAACGTCTTCAACAGCCTGACCCCCACGACCGGCAACCTCCTGGCGGGCGCCGACAACGACGTCCCCGCAAACGCCTTCGACTTCGAGTCGGTGGCCCTGCACGAGATGGGGCACGCCCTGGGGCTGGGCCACCCCAACCTGGCGAACGAGTCCGGGCTTTCCGGCGGCAGCGCCGACTACACCAAGTCGTCCCGGGGAAAAAACGGAGTCTACAACCTCAACCCGGGCCCGGACGGGGTCATCGGCTCAGGGGACGACGTCCGCGGCGACGACGTCAACCTGCACTGGTTCAGCCGCCTCGACAACGACCCCTTCACCCTGGACACGACCGTCGACGCCGCGACCTACAGCCGCGACCTCGCGGACCTGCCGCCGGGGGACAGCTTCGCCGCCAGCGCCAACCGGGACGTGGGCGAGCTTCTGGGCTACGCCGCCACCGAGGCGGTCATGAAGCAGGGGACTTACAACGACGAGGCCCAGCGCACCCTGGGGGCCGACGACGTGGCCACGCTGCGCCTGGCCTGCGCCGGCCTGGACGAGACCGAGGGCACGGCCGACGACTACACCTTCCGGCTGGTCTATGCCGGCCTGACCACGGACGCCGACATCGTCATCGCCTTCGGCGGCGGGACCTCTTTCGCCTTCACCGAAATGACGGGCGTGTTTCTCGGCGACACCCACGTCGCCGTCACGTCGGCGGACATGTACTTCAGCCCCGCGGTCAACTGGTTTTTCAACACGGTGCCCGCCGACAACGTCAGGCCGCGCATCGACGGCCAGGTCCCGGACCCCCTGCGCACGCCCATGGCGACTCCCCTGGCCATCACCCTGGACCACCTGCGGGTCACCGACCCGGACAACGCCTACCCGGCGGATTTCACCCTCGCGGTGGCCGACGGGGCAAACTACACCCGCGACGGCAGCACCATCACGAGCTTGAAGATCTCGTAGCCCAGGACATCGGGGCTCAGGGAGGGGTTGCCGCCGGGGTTGTCGGTGACCGACACGGCCGACACCCGGCCGTCTTCATAGGCCGAGCGCGCGATGGCCATGACCGTGTCCACCGAGCGGCCGCGGGATTCGGCCTTGGGGACCAGTTCGAGGGTGATGACGAAATGATCCGGGTCCTCGATGTCGTCTCTGAAAACGCGGATGTTGCGCATCTGAATTCCGGTCCAGTCTCGGGAGGCTCCGACGGGCGTGGTCTCGTTGTCGTGATCGTAGTCGTAATCGTAATCGCCGCCTTGCGATGACCCTGCGCAGCAGACCGACCCGGCAATGGCGCCCGATCCCGGTACCGGGCAGGGAGCCTGCCTGCGGGTCGTATTTAACCACAAAGCGCCGGCGGCCACAACCGCTCATTCTGCCTCTTGAAATTTGTCCCGGGGGTTGATATCTGTCTCTTTTTTAAACTGCCGGCGCTTCGGCGCCTCGACGCGATGGAAGCCACAAAAGGAGGGTTCCTTTGAAAAAGAAAGTCGTCAGGGATTTGATGGTGCCGCTGTCTGAGTATGCCACGGTTTCCAGCAAGGCCACGCTCCAGGACGCGGTGCTGGCGCTGAGGCAGGCCCAGGGGGAGAACAACCGCAAACGCAAGTACCTGCACCGGGCCATCCTGGTTCTCAACGACGCGGGGGCGGTCGTCGGGAAAATCGGCCTGGTGGACATCCTGCGCGCCCTCGAACCCAAGTACGACCAGATGCTGGACGGCAAGAAGTCGCTTCACCTCGGCTTTTCGACCTCCTTCCTGAACTCGATGATCGAGAGCCTGAGGCTCTGGGAAGCCCCCATGGAGCGGATCTGCGAAAAGGCCGCCCAGCTCCAGGTCACGGGCTTCATGACCGCGGACCTGGAGGCGGAGATCATCCCCATCACGGCCACCCTGGACGAGGCGATTCACCAGCTGGTGCTCGGGTGCCGCCAGTCCCTCCTGGTGCGGGAGGACGACGAGATCGTCGGCATCCTGAGGCTCACCGACGTGTTCGAGTTCGTGGCCGACGCGATCGTCGCCTGTGAGATCTAGCCGCCGGCCCATCGCCGCCGGCGATGCTTTTTTTCCAAACGCAGCGCACAACGAAAGAGAGGAGATCGTCCATGGCCAGCCAGACCGTGATCCCCCCCGAGAATTCATATGACTGGAAAAAGCTCCTGTTTCTCCTGCTGGGCGTCGTGCTCTTCCTGGTGACCTACTACTCGCCGCTCTGGCCCGACGCCGTCGACCCCCAGGGCAAGCACTTCCTGCTGAGCCGGGAGGGCAAGGGCGCCCTGGCGGTCTTCCTGCTGGCGGGCACCTGGTGGGTCTTCGAGGTGGTCCCCATCGGCATCACCAGCCTGGCCATCGGCGTCCTGCAGGCCCTGTTCCTGGTCCGGCCGGCCAGCGAGGCCTTCAAGGACTTCATGGACCCCTCGGTCATGTTCATCTTCGGCTCCATCGTCATCGGCCTGGTCTTCACCAAGACCGGCCTCACGCGCCGCCTGGCCTACAAGATGCTCATGATCGTCGGCGAAAAGACCAGCATGATCTCCCTGGGCTGCTTCGTGGTCACCGCGGCCCTGACCCACATCATGGCCCACACCGCCGTGGCGGCCACCATCTACCCCCTCCTGGTGGCCATCTACGCCCTCTACGGCGAGGGCAACAAGCCGACCAAGTTCGGCAAGGGGCTCTTCATCGGCATGGCCTACGTGGCCGGCGCCGGCAGCGTCATCACCCTCCTGGGCGCGGCGCGCGGCGCGGTGGCGTTAGGCTTTTACAAGGACATCATGAAGCAGGAAATCGGCTTCTTCGAGCTTTCCTATTACATGCTCCCCATCGGCTGGCTCATGACCTTCCTCCTGTGGGGCTTTTTCATGCTGGTGTTGAGGCCGGAGAAGAAGACCATCCCCGGCCTGCGCGACAAGGCCAGGCGGCTCAACGCCGAGCTGGGGGGCATCACCCGCAAGGAGGTCCTCGCGTCCCTCATCGTGGGCGCGGTGATCCTGGTCCTGGGCCTGTCGGCCTTCCTCAAGTCCGCCATCCCCGGGTTCACGCCGCCCGACAAGACCGGCGTGCTGCTGGTGAGCACCATCCTCTTTTTCATCACCGGGATCCTCGACATCAACGACCTGGAGGCCATCCCCTGGAACATCATCCTCCTTTTCGCCGGAGCCATGAGCATCGGCTTCTGCCTCTGGCAGACGGGAGCGGCCGAGTGGCTGGCCATCAACTGGCTGACCATGTTCAAGGAGTCCAACTGGTTCGTCTTCGTCATGAGCATCGCCTTTTTCGTCATGGTTATGACCAACTTCATCATGAACGTGGCCGCCATCGCCATCTCCCTGCCGGTGGCCCTGGTCATCGCCCCCTACCTGGGGGTGGCCGGCCAGGTCATCCTCTTCGCCTCCCTGGTGACCGCCGGCATGCCCTTCGTGCTGCTGGTCGGCGCCGCGCCCAACGCCATCGCCTACGACTCCAAGCAGTTCACCCCCGGCGAGTTCTTCCTCCTTCGAGCTTCACGAGGGGATCATCCATCGGGAGGAGGGGCGCGACGAGGCCCGGCATTTCAGCGGCGACCTCGACGGCGAGCAGTCCGTCGCCCATCTGCTGCAGTGGGGCGCCCCTTGCGTGACGCCGCCCTCCCCGGCCCTGGAACGGGTGGCGGACGCGATGGCCATCGGCCACCTCCTTGAGCGAGGGGTCCGCCGGCTGTCCACCGGAGAGATGCGGCGGGTGCTGATCGCGCGCGCGCTCCTGCGCTCCCCCTGGCTCCTCATCCTCGACGAACCGTTTGGCGGCCTGGACCCGGCATCCCGGCAGGACCTCCACGCCACCGTCGGGCGCCTCGTTAAGGGCGGCACCCAGGTCATCCTGGTGACCCACCACGCCGACGAGATCTTCGAGGCCTGCTCCCATGTCATCTGCCTCAAGGAGGGCCGCGTGCTCGCCCGGGGACGAAGGGAAGACCTGCTGACGCCCGAGCGGATGCGCGCGCTTTACGCCCGCCGGGCCGGAAGGCGGGCCGCCCGCCCGGCCCCGGAACCGCCGTCGACGCCCGCGGGCGCGCCGCGAACGCCGATTCTGGTGGAAATGAAAAACGTCACCGTGGCCTACGGGACCAGGATCGTCCTCGACAGGGTCGACTGGACCGTGCGCAGGGGCGAGAACTGGGCCGTCCAGGGCCCCAACGGGTCAGGCAAGTCGACCCTGCTGCGCCTGATCACCGGGGATCACCCCCAGGCCTATGCCAACGACATCCGCCTGTTCGGCCGCCCCAGGGGCTCGGGCGAAACCGTCTGGGAGATCAAGGGGCGCATCGGGATGGTCTCCCCGGAATTCCAGATCCGCTTTCACCGGCGGATGACGGTCATGGACATGGTCCTCTCCGGTTTTTTCGACTCCGTGGGTCTTTACCGCCGGGCATCGGCGCAGCAGCGGGCGGCGGCCCGCCGATGGGTCGAGCATTTAGGCCTGGCCGGCCTGGCCGGGGCCGCGGCGGACCGGATTTCCTACGGCGAGCGGCGGATGGCGCTGATCGCGCGGGCCATGGTCAAGTCGCCCGAGATCCTGGTCCTGGACGAACCCTGCCAAGGGCTGGACCGCGGCAACCGTGAAATGGTCATCGACATGGTCAACCAGGTCGGCACCCGAACGGCCACCTGCCTGGTCTACGTCACCCACCGGCCCGAGGAAATCCCGGCCTGCATCGCCCACGTCCTGGTCCTCGGGGCGTGGGAACCGCCGGTGGTGGGGGAATCCCCGGCGACCCCCTCCCGGTCCAGACCGATACCGGGATCGCCGTCGATAACGGAAAACGCGGGGTGAGGGCACAGTCGCCGGCGCTCCCGGCGCTGCGGACGGCGTTCTCTTGCCCGGCGGAATCCGGGCAGGGGATCCGCCCGGTTTTTCTTGCCAAGCCATCGGAATGTCGTTATGTTTTCGCCATCGCCGCTCATCAGCCAGCCAAGGGGAGGTGCCATGAAATTTGTCGCCACGCGCAAAGAGACCGTCCTTTTGAACCCACGGGAGGACATGGCCCGCAAGGCCATCCCCAGCGAGATCCGCCAGGACCCCTTGACCGGGCGCACGGCGCGGATCTGCCACTTCATGAAGCTGAAATGGGACAAGCCCGATTTCGAGGCGCTGGTGGCCAGGGGCGGCACCTTCTGCCCGTTCTGCCCGGAGCACGTCCTCAAGGTCACGCCCTGCTTCCCGGAGGAGATCCTGCCCGGCGGGCGCATGACCCGGGGCGACATGGTCCTTTTCCCGAACCTGGCGCCTTATGACAGCCTGGGTGCCGTGGCCACCCTGGGAAGCCGGCACTTCATTCCCATGACCGCCATCGAGCCGCGGCGGATCGCCGACGGGTTCGGCCTGGCGATGGATTTCTTCCGCCGCGTAGATGCCATCGGCCACCCCGAGGCGGTCTACCACATCATCAACTGGAACTACATGCCCGCCGCGGGCAGTTCCCTGATCCATGCCCATCTCCAGGTCTTTTCCACCTCCTCGGCCCCCAACCTCATGCGCGAGGAACTCCAGGCGGCCCGGGCCTACCGGGCGCGCACGGGTTCCAACTTCTGGGACGACCTGGTGGAAGCGGAACAGCGCTCCGGGGAGCGCTACCTGGGCACCATCGGCCGCACGGCCTGGATGACGGCCTACGCCCCCATGGGGGTGGCCGGCGACGTTCTGGCCGTCGTCGACGGGGTGCGCCACACCCTCGAGCTGACCGCGCAGGACATCGCCGACATCGCCGACGGCCTCACGCGGCTGATGGCGGCCTACGACAGGATGGGCATCTACAGCTTCAACATGAACGTGTTCACCGGGGCCGCCGGGGACGACTTTTCGCGCTTTCACCTGCTCTTCTCCCCGCGCACCTTTTTCAACCAGGCCCTGGGAACGCCGGACATCGGCGCCCTGCGCAACCTCTTCAACGAAACCCTGTGCATGGCCTTCCCCGAGGAGATCGCGGCAACGCTCCGGGAGGATTTCAACCGCAAGGGGTGAGTGGAAAAAACTCGGTTCTGATCAAATAGGGAGAAAGCGACCATGGGCAACCAATTTCGCACCGCAGCCCTCATGGCCCTGATGACCGTGCTCATCGTCTGGGTCGGCAACATGCTCGGCGGCCGGCAGGGGATGGTCCTGGCCTTCATTCTGGCCGCGGGCATGAATTTTTTCAGCTACTGGTATTCGGACAAGCTGGTCCTGAAGATGTACCGGGCACGGGAGGCCGGCCCCGGGGAGGCGCCCGAACTCCACCGCATGGTGGCCACCCTGGCCCAGCGCGCCAACCTGCCCATGCCCAGGGTCTACATCATCCCCAACGAGGCGCCCAACGCCTTCGCCACCGGCCGCAACCCGGAGCATGCCGTGGTGGCGGTGACCGAGGGGCTCCTGCGGCTCATGGACCGAGACGAGATCATGGGGGTGCTGGCCCACGAGCTGGGTCACGTCAACAACCGCGACATCCTCATCGGCACGGTGGCCGCCACCATGGCCGGGGCGGTGATGATCCTGGCCAACATGGCCCGCTGGGCGGCGATCTTCGGCGGCGGCAGCGGCAACGACCGGCAGGGCGGGCACCTGGGGGGCATCGGGCTGATCCTCATGTCCATCATCGCCCCCATGGCGGCCATGATCATCCAGATGGCGATTTCGCGCTCGCGGGAATACCTGGCCGACGCCACCGGCGCCTCCTTTGCCGGCAACCCCGAGGGGCTGGCGCGGGCCCTGGAGAAGCTGGGATCCTACTCCAAGCGGCTGCCCATGGACGCCAGCCCGTCCACCGCGCACATGTTCATCGTCAACCCCCTGTCCGGCGCGAGCCTCATGCGGCTGTTTTCGACCCACCCGCCCCTGGAGGAACGGATCGCGCGCCTGAAGGGTTTCCGCACACCGCCCGGCCGGGCGGTCACCCCGCCGCCCCCCGGAGGGGGGCAGGATGCCGCGGCCAGGGATTTCTGGGATCGGCTGCGGCGCTGACAACCCTTTGACGGCGCCGTCGCCGGCCGGAAGCCTGCTGCGGCCCGCAAAACCCCCGGCTTCCGGAGCCCGGAGCGGGGCTGCCGCGTGGCGCGCACCCCGTGAGCGCCGTTTGAGCACCTTCCCCGACCGCCGGCGAGCGCCCTGCGCCCGCCGGCCCGGTCCGCTGCGCCAACCCCCAGTCGCGACATGGAAAAGGCCCCGGCGCTCCTCCTGTTGACACGGCGCCGGGATTGGGTGATACTGCCTGCTATCGCGTCCCAGCGGCCCGCCGGCCGCGCCCACCCCCGAATGGGCGCGGGTCCCCATCCATGTGAAGACCAGGAGGTGTGATGTGAAATCGGGTACTTGTCCCAAGTGCCGGTCGACCCGGGTCTACTCCGGCACCAGAATTTTCCCCAAGAGCGGCCCCTTCGGGAGCAACTCCATCCCCGTGAGCCTGACCTCCATCGGCCGGGCGGGAGAGATCCCCGCGCTCGGGGCCCGGGTCACGCCCCGGGAGTACCGGGACGCCCTGGCCGCGGCGCGGGAGGAGGGAATCACCCGCCTCGATCCGCCCCGGCGGGTGTTCGCCCTGGTATGAGCGGGATGGGAAGGATTTTCGCCGTCGGGGACATCCACGGCACCTTCGACAAGCTGGTGCTGCTTCTCGACCGGCTCGTCATCGACTGGGAGCGCGATTGCCTCCTGTTCATCGGCGACTACGTGGACCGGGGCCCCCAGCCGTATGCGGTCGTCGAGCGCCTCGTCGCGCTCAGGAGAGAGCACCCGGGGACCATTTTCCTCCGGGGCAATCACGAGGAGATGCTCCTCAACTATCTGGCCGGGAGGGACCGGTTCCTCTACCTGGCCAACGGGGGGCAGCGCACCCTGGACGACTACCGGCGCCACGGCCCCGACGGGCGATGGCCGCCGATCCCCGCTGAGCACATGGAATTTTTCGAGTCGACGGTGTTTTGCCATGAAACCGGGGACCATATTTTCGTTCACGCCGGGTTGCGGCCGGGGGTCCCCCTGGAACGGCAGCTCTCCGAGGACCTGGTCTGGATCCGGGAGGAGTTCATCCGCTCGGCCTGTGATTTCGGCCGGCGGGTGGTCTTCGGCCACACCCCCTTCAGCCGACCCTGGGTCGAGGCGAACAAGATCGGCATCGACACCGGGGCGGTCTACGGAAACAAGCTGACCTGCGTGGAGCTGCCGGAGGTGCGCTTTCACCAGGTTTAGGGCTTCCGGCTGAAACGCCCCGGTTTTCAGACGGCCTGCCGTCGGGGGCGCCCTGCCGGGAGCGCCAATGGATCCGCCATGCGAAAGAAGGATTATCTGTGCGTCGGCATCGTTCTGGCCATTCTGGCATCGCCCGGCTCCTGCCTGGCCGAGCGCCTGGCCGTGATCGCCCCGGTGGGCAACGTGCGCTCCGGGCCCAACGGCAGTTACGACGTTCTCTGGCAGGTGGAGCGCCACTATCCCCTGGAGGTCATCCGCAGGGAGGGGGCGTGGTGCTATTTCAAGGATTTCGAGGGCGACGAGGGGTGGATCCACGACTCGCTGATCGGCAAGATCGCCGCCGTCATCACCAAGAGAGACAAATGCCACATCCGTTCAGGGCCCGGAATCCGCTTCGACCTGCTTTTCATCGTGGGGAAAGGGGTTCCGTTCAAGGTGGCCTCAGAGAAGAGCGACTGGCTCGAGGTCGTCCATGGGGACGGCGACAAGGGGTGGGTCCACAAATCACTGGTCTGGTGAGGCCAGGCGCGGGGGCGGCGGGCGGGATGGGGATTTACGGCAACATTGAAGTTGGCAGGCGGATGGTGGTGGGGGTCGGTTCGGCCCTGGTGGACATTCTCGCCCGCGAGGAAGAGGATTTCCTGCACCGCTCCGGGATGATCAAGGGGGGCATGAAACTGGTCGACCGCGACACCATCGAGCGGCTCCTGACGATGACGTCCGCGGCGCCGGTGATCGTGCCCGGAGGGTCGGCCTGCAACACCATCCTGGGGATCGGGAAGCTCGGCGGGTGGGGGCGGTTTGTCGGCAAGCGCGGCCTGGGTCCCATGGGGCGCCTGTTCGAGACCGCCCTGCGCGAACACGGGGTCGAACCGGTCCTGCTCACATCCTGCCTTCCCACCGGGCGGGTCTTTTCGGTGATCACCCCGGATGCCCAGCGCTCCATGTTCACCTACCTGGGCGCCTCGTCGGAAACGCGGCCGGAGGAGGTCGCCAACGGCTGTTTCGACCGCGCGGCCGTGGTCCACGTGGAGGGCTATCTGCTGTTCAACCGGGACCTGATGCTCTCCGCCCTGCGGGCCGCCCGGGCGGCCGGGGCGAGGATCTCCCTCGACCTTGGAAGTTTCACCCTGGTCGAGGAGTCGCGCGGGTTCCTGGACGAGATCATCGACCGCTTCGTGGATATCCTCATCGCCAACGAGGACGAGGCCCGGGTCTACACCGGTTGCGAGGACGAGCGGCGCGCCGCCGCGGCCCTGGGCGAAAGGGTGGACATCGGCGTGCTCAAGGTGGGGCCGCGGGGCAGCTACATCCGCCATGGCGGGCAGACCCTGCGCGTCGCCCCCTTGGGCGACGGGGAGGCGGTCGACTCCACCGGTGCGGGCGATCTCTGGGCCGCGGGCTTTCTTTACGGCCTGGTGGAAGGGCTGCCGCTGGAAAAATGCGGGCAGCTCGGCTCGGCGTGCGGCTTCGAGGTCTGCCAGGTGACCGGCGCCAACGTTCCCGACGAAGGCTGGCAGAGGATCCGGCGCCTGCTGCCCCCGGAGCTCCATGGGCGCCGGCAGTCCGGCGGCGCCGGCCTTTCCCGGGCCGCATCATCGCACAGGCCCCCGCCCGGGGCGCCGGCAGCGTCCGGCGAGGCGGGGTCCCCATTCCCTTTTCTGGAGGCAGCATGGCTAAAAGCAAAGTGACCCGCAAAGAGCTTCTCAACAAGCCGGACGAGTTTCTGACCCTCTCGGCGCGTCTCATCAATTTCGGCGTGAAGTACAAAAACCAGGTGATCTGGGCCTGTGTCGGGATCCTGGTGCTCGTCGCCGCCGTCGGGGGGATCCGCTACTACTCAGCCAAGACGGAAAGCCGCGCCTTCACCCTGCTGAGCCAGGCCCTGATCCGCTTCGCGTCCCTTTCCCAGGAGAAAGGGCCGGCGGCCGGCTTCACGGAGGCGGAAGAGGAGTTCAAGGGCCTCGTCAGGAAATTCGGCGGCACCGAAGGGGGCAGGATCGCCCGGGTGATGTACGCCGACCTGAGCGCCCGGGCGGGTTATCCGGATACGGCGATCCCCTTGTACCAGCAGGCTCTCGAGGACTATGGGGATCGTCCCATGGTCAAGAACGGCGTCCTCCTGGGCCTGGCCTATGCCCTGGAGGCAAAGAAGGACTATGCCGCAGCGGCCGGTTACCTGGAAAAAGCGGCGTCCACGGCCGGAGCCGTGGGCGCCGACGAAGCGACTTTCCATCTGGGGCGGATTTACGCGCTGCTGGGCGACGGGCGGAAAAGCCGCCAATATTACGAGAAGCTGCTGGCCGACTACCCGGACTTCATCTACGCGGACCTGGTGCGCGCCAAGCTGGCCGGGTAGGCGGGCGGGGCCGCGATGCGCGCCTCGGCCAGGATCCCGATCCTGGAGAGGAACCCCCGGGCGGCATCGATGTCGCTTTCCGTGAGCCCCATCTCCAGGAGGCGGGTGCCGAACTCGCGGGCGATGATGGCGGTGCCTTCGACCGCCACCCCCTTGGTCAGCAGGACCCGGTCGCCCGGGGCCATGTTCTCCTTGCGGATGAGCCGCCGGCGCTCGACGGTTCCCGTCATCATTCCGGTGATGACCGGCCGCGTGACCGCGTCGGTGATCTCGGTGTGGCCGCCGCACAGGGTGATGCCCCATGACTGGCAGACGTTCTTCAGGTCCTCCATGACGGAGATGATCTCCGCGGCCGTCATGCCGGGGGGAAACAGGCAGGTGGCCAGGAACCAGCGGGGCGCGGCCCCGGAAGTCGCGATGTCGTTGGCGTTGATCAGGACGGCATAGTGGCCGATGGCGTCGGTGGCGAAGGTGATGGGGTCGGACTTGAGCACCAGCACCTCTCGGTCGGCGACATCGATGGCGGCGATGTCTTCCCCGACACCCGGGTTGATGAGCACGCTCGGGTCGTCGAAGGAAAAGCGCTGGAAGAAGGACTCCAGCAGTTCGTTGGGCAGCTTGCCGGGGCCAAGGGGCATGCGCAGGCGCACGATCTTGCGGATTTCCCCCAGGTCGGCCACGTTGAAATCGGCCCCGGGGTCTTCAAAGCGCGGCCGGCTTCCGTCGGCGATCAGGACCGTGGGGGAACCCGCGCGCCTGCCTGCCTCGACATCGAAGACGTAATCGCCCACCACCAGCATCTCGGCCGGGGAAACCCCCAGGAGCTGGGCGGCCAGGCGGACGCCTTCGCCGCTCGGTTTCGGCCTGGCGGGGTCGTCGCGGGAGATGATCACGTCGAAATCCGTCGCCGCGACGGCGCTGAAATTGTCCAGCGCGCGGTGGATGGACCCGAGGCTGTTGCGGCTGATGATCCCCAGGCGCAGTTTCCTGGCTTTCAGGTAGGCGATGAGCGCTTCGGCCCCGTCGTTGGGAAAGGACCCGGCGGCGGCCTCGGTTTCGAGGCGGTCGAGGGTTTCCATCGCCCGCAGCTTTTCCTCCCCCGTCGCCAGGCTGTCGATGAACTCGAGGATCGGGGTGGTCAGCGGGCACCCGATGGCGGACTTGATGGCCGGGAAGTCGAGGGCTCCGGGCCGGGTCAGGGTGCCGTCGAAATCGAAGAGGACGGCCTTGATGAGATGGGGCGGCTGTTTCAGCATGAACACCGGATTGGGGGGTTGAGGGTCGATGCCTGATTCGGAAACGCTTTACGGGACGGTCACGGGTCGGGCGTCAGGGTCTGCCGGGAGACGGCGTTTTCGGCCACGCTCCTGTCGCTGAACCACCAGTAGCGCTTCTCGCCTGAGAGGTAGGGCCCGATCTGGTCCTTCTGGTGGGGCGAGAAGGTGCGGCCGCAGACGCCGCCGGCCAGCACCGCCGGAATCCTGTCGGGGTCCGACAGGTCGTAGACCACCCGCAGCGCGGCGGACACCGTGACGGCATAGGGGGCGTTGTAGTCGTAGCGCCCCCGGTTGAGGGTCGCCCCCGATCCGGGCGCCGGGTGGTCGCCGCCGCCCAGCCATCCCTTGCCCAAACCCTGGCGGCGGATGGGGTTGAGGAATTCGATGCGGTGCACCCGGCCCCAGGTCCACCGGGCCGGGTCCGGCCCCAGGGATTCGCCCAGGGATTGCCGCGCATCCGTTGCCGCGCGCCGGAAAAGATCGGCCGCGGTTTCCACCGCTGCGGTGGCGACGTCGTCCACCCAGACGGAATCCCCGGTCAGGGCGATGCGTTCGAGGCGCTCCTCCCAGAAATAGGGATCGGCCAGGAGCCGCTCGAGGGCTTTTTCCCCCAGTTCGTCGGCGAACACCTGGCGCGCGAAGGCCAGGTAAATGGCGTGAAACAGGGTCGGCGCCACCTGGTCCGCATCGTCGTGGAAATCCCACTGGGCGAGGATCTGCGCCAGGGGCCGGGCCCCCTCGTCGGCCGAAAGGGCGGCGAGCATTTTCGGAACCACCGCCCGCGCGGTCGCATTGAGGGTGTCGCGCTGCCACTGCCAGTGGTCTTCGGCGGTGGTCGCGGAAGACCCCTCCACCAGTTCCCCGAGGCGCCGGTAGCGGTTGGCCGGGGCGCAATAGGACGAATAGTAGTAAGGGAAGCCGGCCGTCACCGTCCGGTGGTTGCAGGCCCCCAGCCACCCCTTTCGGGGGTTGCTCTCCCCCGGCATCTCCTCGAAGGGGATCCAGCCCGCCCAGTTGTCGCCGCCGCCCGCCGGGAAGGGGACCGTCCCGTCGCCGGCGGTGCGGATGGGAAGCCTTCCCGTGGCCTGCCAGCCGATGTTGCCCCCGGTGTCGGCGAAAATGAAGTTGAGCATGACGAAGGAGAGGTCGGAGAGGGCCCGGCGCACTTCTTCCGCCGACCGGGCCCGTACCAGCCGTTCCAGGCCGAGGGAGGGGCCCATGCTCTCCGCCGCGGCCCACCTCAGGGTGACGACCCGATCGGTCGCAAGCCCCGGGATCAGGCCCGACACCACCGGGCCGCGGCGCGTCAGGCGGATGGCGACGGTCTCCTCCCTCATCCCGCCGGGGGCCTCGTCGTCCCGGACCCGGATCCTTTCCTCCAGGTTCCCGAAGGGATGGGCCTCCCCGCCCTCCAGGTAGTGGGTCGGCCTTCCCGGGTCGACCGTTTCGACGTAGAGGTCCTGGCTGTCGCCGTAAGAATTGCTGACGCCGGCGGCCACGTGGTCGGTCCTGAAGGTCACCATGCCCGGGATCCCGGCGATGCCGGCGCCCACGATGCGCAGCTCCGGCGTGAACAGGCCGCTGGGGTAGAAGGGGCCGGGCAGCAGGCGGGCGTCCAGGTGGGGGTCGTTGGCCACGATGGGTGTGCCGGCTGGGCTGCGCCGGGGCGCCACCGCCCAATTGTGGCTTCCGAGGCTCAGGGCCGCCGGGGCCCCGCCGGTCTCGCCGCCGGTCGCCTTCCCGCCGCCCGCAAGGCCCAGGCGGGCGTGCGCCGGGCCGGGCCCGAAGGCCTGCGCGGGGCGCGGGTCGTCGGGATTGACGTTGAGGGGCATGATCTCCGCCGCGCGCTCTGCCCCGAGGCGCTCCAGCAGGACCTGGGCCGTGATTTCGTGGGCCAGGTTGGCCGATGTCTGCCACCCCAGGAGATAGGCGATGGAAAGCGAGTCCGCGACCTGCCAGGGCTCGGGGCGGATGCCGGCCAGCTTGAACTCGAGGGGCAGTTCCTCCCCGCGGGTGGCGATGCAGGCGTTGATGCCGTCGACGTACCACTGGAAAAAGTCCCGGCTTGCGGGCGACAGGATGGCGGCATGGGCCCTGGCGTGGCGCAGGCACCCGATGGCGCGCATGCGGATGTCGAGCTGCCTGGCCGGCTCGCCGGCGAACTCGGCCAGCCTTCCGGCAGCCATGCGGCGGGCCAGTTCCATCTGGAAAAGGCGGTCCTGGGCGGTGACGAAGCCCTGGGCGCGGATGGCGTCGGCCAGGGTCCGGGCGTGGATGTAGGCCATGCCGCTGCCGTCGCGCGTGACCCTGACCGGCGCCTGGAGCCCGGCCAGGGGCAGCTGGCCGTCGGCCTGGTAGCGGTTGAGGCCCGAACACCCGGCCAGCAGGGCGAGGGCCAGGACGGTGGGGAAGAGAACGCCGCATCCGGATGCGCCGCCCCGGGCCGGGAGCGGCTTTTTGCCGCAGGTGAAAGTCGAACGTCGAAAGGTGGTCTTCAACCGGTGGAATTCCCTGCTGGAGATGGCGCCGTCGCCTGGGCTGCGAGCGCGATGACGACGATTGCGATGACGATTGCGATGACGATTGCGATGACGGATTTTCTTGCTTTGAGCTTTGAGCTTTGAGCTTTGAGCTTTGAGCGGGAAAACCGATTACGATTACGATTACGACAACGACAACGATTATTTGAAATACACCACATTCCGGGGCCAAAATCAAAGCCTTTGTTGGGCGGGCCCGCAACGGCCGCCTCTCCGGGCTTTCAAGGCTGGCCATCGCCCGCGGCATGGTGTATGTTCGGCGCATGAAGATCCTTCTCATCTATCCTTATTTTCTCGAGGAGCGCCTTCACGTCGAGGACATCGCGGCCGTACCCATCGGGCTCTATTCGGTGGCCGCCGTTCTCAGGGAAAGCGGCCACGAGGTGGAGATCCTCAACTGGCACGCCGTGCAGGACGCGCCGGAGGCCGTCGAGAATTGCCTGCGGGAAAAAAAGGCCGACGTCCTCGGCTTCTCCATCTTTCACGCCAACCGCTGGGGCGGCATCGACATCGCCCGGCGGGCCAAGGCCATCGACCCGCGGGTGACGGTCGTCTTCGGCGGCATCGGGGCCACTTTCCTGTGGGAACACCTCCTCGCCAACTTCGCGGCCATCGACTACGTCGTCCTCGGCGAGGGCGAGTTCACCCTGCGCGAGCTCCTCGACCACCTGGCCCGGGGCCGCCCGCCCGCCCCCGAGGACATCCCCGGGCTGGCCTGGCGCCGGTCCGGCCGGCCGGTGCGCAACGGCGACCGCAAGCCCATCGACGACCTGGACCGCCTGCCGGTTCCCGCCGCCCATTTCAGCTACCCGCACCTCGCCCTGACCCGGGGATGCCCGGCGGACTGCTCCTTCTGCGGTTCCCCGGCCTTCTGGGGCCGCCGGGTGCGCTTCCGCTCGGCCGGCCACTTTCTGACCGAACTCGAGGCGCTCTACGCAAAAGGGGTCGCCTTTTTCCACTTCTGCGACGACACCTTCACCCTCGGGAAAGACCTCGTCATCGAGGTCTGCCGCGGCATTCTGCAGCGCGGCCTGCGGATCTCCTGGGCGGCCATCTCGCGCGTCGACCTGGTGGACGAAGAAGTCATCGCCTGGATGCGGCGGGCAGGGTGCATCCAGGTCAGCTACGGCGTCGAGAGCGGGTCCGAGGAAATCCGGCGCGCCCTCAACAAGCGGATCCGCGTCGCGCAGGTGCGCAAGGCCTTCGCCCTGACCCAGGGTTACGGGATCATGGCGCGGGCGTATTTCATTTACGGCTGCCCCGGCGAAAGCCGGCAGACGATCCAGGCGACCGTCGACCTGATGGAGGAGATAAAGCCCCTGGGGGCCATTTTTTACCTGCTCGCCCTTTTCCCGGGCACCGCCCTCTACGAAAGCTACCGGAAACGCCAGGGCGTGGGCGACGAGATCTGGCTGCGGCGGGTGGAGGACCTCCTCTACTTCGAAACCGACCCCCGGCTCACGCGCGAGGGGGTCCTTGCCTTCGGCCGCAGGCTGAGGAGCGCGTTCCACGAGGGCTTGCCCCGCTACGTCGATGCCGTCGAGCTGGTCGACCGAAGGGAGTTTTTCCCGCTGCACGCCGATTTCTGCTCGCGCCTGGGGATGACCTTCGACCACGGGGAATACGCCGCCCTCGCTGCCGTGCAGGGCAAGCCGGAAATCGCCGCCCGCCTCTACCGCAGGGCGCTTTCCTATCACCCCGACGCGCGCGCCTTTGTCGGCCTGGCGATCCATCTCCAGAAGGCGGGGGACTACGATGGGTCGCTCCGGCTCCTGGGGGAGGGCCTCGGCCACTTTCCCGCCGACCCCCAGCTCAACCTGTGCGCGGCCGTCAGCCGCCTGAACCTCGGTGACCCCCGGGGCGCCCTCGGGCACCTGCTGCCTTTCCAGAGGGCCGAGGCCGCCGTGCGGATGATGGCGGACTGCTACCGGGCCCTGGGCAAACCCGGTGCGGCCGCCGAACTCGAAAAGCGCCTTAAGTCGCCGGAACCGCGAAATAATGCTTGACAATCCTCGGCCCGTTTCGCTAACCTGGTGTGCACTCTGGAAAACGACTGAGCGCTCCCAAGGGGCCGAACAGGAACGACATGCGGGAACCCGGCACAGGCAAGGCAGCGAAATGGTGCTGGTGGCGCACCGCCGCAAGGGCGGGGTGGGCCGGCCGGTTCCGGCGAGCGCGTTAGCGTCCCGAGACCAACCTTAGAGCGACTATTCAAGGACCGCAGGCCACTCCGACATCGCCTGCGGTCCTTTTTTTTGGGGAATGAGGGCTGCGGGGATCCCCGCCGTTTTTTTGGGGTGGGCGGGTCGAAGCGGGCCGCGATCCGGCCACCGCGAACAGAAGGAGAAACGATCATGCTGGTAGTCATGGAAACGTCCGCCACCCAGGAGCAGATCGACCAGGTCATCAGGACCGTCGAGCAGCGGGGCTACACGGCCCGCCCCATACCCGGCGGCCACCGCGTGTCCATCGGCATTCTCAACAACCAGGGGCCCGTGGACGCGGCCCTGTTCCTGGGGATGCCGGGCGTCAAGGAGGCCATTCCCGTCACCCGGCCCTACAAGCTGGTGAGCCGCGAGGTCCAGCCCGACGACACGGTGGTCCGGGTCGGCGGGGTGCGCATCGGCAACGGTCACTTTGCCGTTATCGCCGGCCCCTGCGCGGTGGAATCCGAGGAGCAGGCCCTGACCATCGCCCGGCATGTGAAGGCGGCCGGGGCGCAGATGTTCCGGGGGGGCGCCTTCAAGCCGCGCACATCGCCGTATTCCTTCCAGGGCCTGGGGGAGGAGGGGCTGAAGATCCTGGCCCGCGTCCGGGAAGAGACCGGCCTGCCGGTGGTGACCGAGGTGATGGACTACGAGACCTTCGACCTGGTGGAGGCCTACGCCGACATGGTCCAGATCGGCACGCGCAACATGCAGAACTTCAGCCTCCTGCGCCGCGCGGGGCGCTGCCGCAAGCCGGTCATGCTCAAGCGGGGCATGGCCGCGACCATCGAGGAATGGCTCATGGCGGCCGAGTACATCCTGGAGGGAGGCAACACGGACGTGGTGCTGTGCGAAAGGGGCGTGCGCACCTTCGTCAACCACAGCCGCAACACCCTCGACATCTCGGCCGTGCCGGTGGTCCAGCGCGAAAGCCACCTGCCCATCATCATCGACCCCAGCCATGCCGCGGGCCGCCGCGACCAGGTGGTCCCCCTGGCCAGGGCCGCGGCCGCGGCCCGGGCCCACGGCATCATGGTGGAGGTGCACCACGACCCGGGCAGGGCCATGAGCGACGGCGCCCAGTCCCTCTTCCCGGAGCAGTTCGAATCCCTCTGCCGCCAGGTGAGCGCCATTCACGCCATCCTGTGAGGCTCCGGCCGCCGGGGCGGGACCGTCCGGCGGGGAGAGGCGGCCCTTGCGCTTCATGGGGGTTGCATTCGTTGCAGATGATGCTATAAGGCGCGCTATGATACGTAAGGCCGCTATCGGCGATGTCAGGGCGATCCACAGGATCCTCCAGGACTACGGGGGGAAGGGGGAACTGCTGCCGCGACCCTTCAGCGTGCTCTACGACCACCTGAGGGATTTTTCCGTTTACACGGCCGACGGCCGGGTCGTGGGCTGCTGCGCCCTGCAGTTCTGCTGGGAGGACCTGGCCGAGATCCGGTCCCTGGCGGTCGTTGCCGACATGACCGGCCGGGGCATCGGCTCCCTGCTGACCGAGGCGGTGTTGAAAGAGGCGCGGGACTATCGCATGTCCCGCGTGTTCACCCTCACCTACCGGCCCGGGTTTTTCGAGCGCTTCGGGTTCCGGCGCGTCGACCGCTCCGAGCTGCCCCTGAAAATCTGGGCTGACTGCATCCTGTGCGTCAAGTTCCCGGACTGCGACGAGACCGCCATGCTGAAAACACTGGACGCATAGTGGCGGGAATCAGGAGTAGATGGCGTTGTAGGGCAGGGGGGGGAATCGCAGGTCCCCCGGCCGGGGAAGGATCTGCTGGTTGCTGACCGTCAGCCAGTTGAGGTCGGGCTTGATGTCGCGCAGTTTGCCGTCTTCCGGCGGCCGTGCCGGGGCCGTGGGGGCGTAGGCCGCCTCGAAAATGCACACCCCCCCGTTTTTCCGGGGGGCGACCAGGTAGTGTTTCTTGAAAGTCCCGTAGGGCATGTGGTGCTCCGCGGCGACCTGACGGGCCTCCTCCCGCGACAGCTGCATCAGCACCGCCCGCGACACCCCGGACTCGGAAATGCGGATCAGGGCCCGCGACTCGCTGCTGCCCGCATACACCGTCGTGATGCACGGAAGCCGGATGAGGTACTGGTAGGCCACCAGGGCGGCCGTGCGCCGGCCCCCGGCCATGTCCGGCTGCCCGTAGTACTCGAAGAATTTCTTCTGGATGTCCTCGGCGTACTTGTCCCCTTTTTCGTAAAGGTGCTTGGAGATGTATCGCAGGTTGCGGGCCATGTCCTCGGCCGCCTCGGCGATGGGCCAGTCGATGCGCACGTGGTAGTGGGAGATGCCGTAGCGGTCCCGGGCGCGTGTGGCGGGGTCCCGCTGGATCAGCAGGGCATAGTCCACGGGGAGCAGGCTCTGGAGAAAGTCGAAAAAGCGCTCGGACTCCAGGAATTTCTGCTGGCGGTCGAAGCCGTCGGCCAGGGTCACCGTCCTGGAACGCAGGAGGTTTTTCTTGGTGGTCGTGTTGGCGTCCAAGAACCGGATGTATTTCTTGTGGGCCGCCGGGAGGGTGTCCTCGACGAAGATCACCAGGAAGGTGTTCTGACAGTCGTACTCGATGTCGGGGAAGAAAAGAAACATATTTCCGCTTTTTCCCCTTCGTTACCTTCGTTTGCTCTGTGTGAAGAAATTTACGCGGATCAACTCACCTGTGCTGGTTCTCAGGCCTTCAGCGCGGCGGCGATCCTGGAGGCGGTCTGCCGGATCCGGCCCATGTCGCCGGGGACGAGCTCCCAGTCGGTCATGGTCAGCTTGGGCCCGCCTGGCAGCCGGGGGATGAGGTGCAGGTGGTAGTGCATGACCACCTGGTTGACGCCCCGGCCGTTGAGCTGCAGGCAGGCGGCCCCCAGGGGGTCGAGGGCGGTCCTGATCGCCGCGGCGATCTTCTTGGACGCCCGGTGGATGGCCGCCAGGTCCTCGGCGTCGATCTCCCAGATGTTTTCGGCGTGGGCCTTGGGGATGATCAGGGTGTGGCCCTCGGAAATGGGGTTGATGTCCGCGAAGGCGAGGATCCGTTCGTCCTCGCAGACCTTGACGCAGGGAATCTCGCCCCGGACGATCTTGCAGAAAATGCAGTCTTGCATCGGTGGCCTCCTTCAGCGGTCGGGTTCAGGGTTGTCTGTCCCCATCCAAATCGCAATCCAAATCGAAATCGAAATCGAAATCGAATTTTTCACCGCAATTCGATGTTCGATGTTGGATTTTGGATGTTCAGCGCCTGGTGTCGGGTGTCGGGTTAGGGCGATTTCGATTTGGATTACGATTACGATTACGATTACGACAACGAGAGCGATAGCGACAACCAGCGCGGGAAAGAACGTTCCGACACCGGTCCCCTGCCCCTATTGCTTCACATACCCCCACTCCACCAGGCGCCGGTAGGCGTGCTCGGCCTGGGGGCCCTGCTTGACGGCGTTGAGGTAGCGGGCGTAAGACTGGGCCGCGCGCTTGCTGTCCTTCATCCCCTCCAGGCTGTAGCCCATGAGGAAGGCCGTGTTGGGGTTGCCGGGCATCAGCTTGTCGTACTGCGCGAACTGCGCGTAGGCGGCGTCGTACTGCTTGAGGCGCATCTTGCCCAGGCCGCTCAGGTGCACGGCCTGGGCCTCGCCCGGGTAGGCCGCCTGGGCCTGGTCGGCGTATTTCACCCCTTCCGCGTACTTGTCCTGCAGCATCAGGGCCTTGGCCAGCATCACCATGCCGGCGTAGTCGCCGGGGGCGAGGCGCAGCCCCTGGCGGAACTGGGACTCGGCCGCCGCGTAGCTCTCCTTGGCCATTTCGTTGGACCCCTGCTGCATGGCCTCGATGCCCCCCTTGAGCTTGCGCAGGCCGGCGGTGTTGTCCATGTAACGCTCGCGGTTCAGGGGCCGGTTCCTGAAGGCGCCGTATTTTCCGGCGGCGTCCCCGACCGCGGTGTCGTAGCGCTCGGCGCTCATGGGGTGGGTGGAGAAAAACAGCTCGGTGACCCCGGGCTCGTGCTTGCTGAGGTTCTTGAGCAGGGTCATCAGGCCCACGAACCCCTCGGGCCCGTACCCGGCCTTGACCATGTACTCCATTCCCAGGGCGTCGGCCTGGCGCTCGTTGTCCCGGCTGTAGGAGGCCAGGAGCGCCCCCGCGCTGAGCTGGCCCAGGGCGGCGGCCGCCTGGCCCATGCCCGCCCCTTTCGTGCCGGCATAGGCGGCCAGCCCGGTGACCGCCAGCTGGGCCAGGGTCCCCTTGGACATCTGCTCGGCCGTGTGGCGCGCGTTGACGTGCCCCATCTCGTGCCCCAGAAGAGAGGCCAGCTCCGCCTCGTTGCCCAGGGAGAGGAGGATCCCGCGGGTGGCGGCGATGCTCCCCCCCGGGAAGGCGTAGGCGTTGACGTAGGTGGCGTTCACCCCCACCAGGCGGTAGGGCATCCGCGGCCGGTGGGTGTAAGGGACCAGCTTCCGGCCGACCTCGCCCACGTAGGCGTTGAGTGCCTTGTCCTGGAGAATGCCGTAGTCGGCGGAAAACTGCTGCGGGGAGTTCTGGCGGTCGATCTGGATTTCCTGTTCCTCGGAAATCAGCATCAGCTGGCTTTTGCCGGTGACCGGGTTGGCCGCGCACCCGAAAACGGCCCCGGCCGCGGCGCAGGAACCCAGGTAGAGGAACTCCCGGCGCGTAAACCCTTCGAGGATGCGGCGAAACGGATCGTTGGCTCCCATGCTAACCTCCCTGTCGGCCGCCCCCTGCCCGGCCCGGCATTTTGCCGTCGCAGGCGGGCGGAGTTGCTGGTTTACTTTTCTATACAATGAATACAAATTGTTATCAACAGTGAAAACCGGGGCGGGAGAGTCGTGCCTCAGATGGCATCCGGCAGCCACTCCGGCCGGAAGACCCGGGCCCAGACCGCGGCGGCCACCAGGGCCGCCATCCCGTAGGCCATCAAGGTGCCGGCGAGGGATTCGGACCTCAGCTTGAAGGCGGTCCCCCGGGAGCGCCTCACCGCGGGCAGGAACCCGAACCTGAGGTAGACGGCGTGGTACTCGTCGAGCATGAGGTGCAGCGTGCAGCCGCAGCCCACGGCCAGCGCGGCCCAGGCCGCCGGGCCCCGCCCCGAGGACTCCAGCAGGAGATAGGCCAGGCCGGCGCAGGTCAGGCAGAAAGGCAGGCTGTGCATCATCCCGCGGTGGGTCGTCACGCGCCGGATCAGGCCGCACACCCCGTGGTGCACGACCAGGTAGGCAAGGGTGAAATAGCAGATGAGGGTTTCGGGCGAAAAGCCGAGGCGGCCCACGACCCGCAGCCAGAGGAGGCTTGGCACCAGGACGGAAACCACCTGGGAGAGAAACAGGAGCGGCTTGCCCGAGTCGCTGTCCAGGTCCGGCAGCAGGGCGCCGACGGCCCCGAGGATGAAAACGGCCCCGGCCTGGGTGGGGGTCAGGAACCCGGCGGCCGACCCGGCGGAAGCGAACACGGCGCCGGCGGCCAGCCCGGAGGTCAGGTGGGCGTTGAATCCTGCCATGTTGGCCTGCATGCCGAGTGGAAAAAACCGGCGGCCGGAGGTTCGGTGGTTTGACCTCCCCGGCGCGGATGACTATGATGCTTTTTGGTGTTCATTCTGTCGCGGGCGCCGGCCGGGGGCCGGACCCGCAAAAGGAGCGCTCAATGGTGGAGTGGGTCCCCTTTTCCGAGGGAAAGTACCGGGTGGAGCAGGCCTACCTGGTCACGCCGGACGACACGGCCGTGGGCCTGGCGGAGGCCGTCATCGACGTCTATACCGGGCCCGGGGGGCGGCGCAGGCTGCGGGGAAGCTGCCCGGTGCGCAATATGCTCATCGTCGAGATCCACGAGGACCACGAGGAGCTGGACATCCTCATGGACCTGGGGGGGGAGTTCAAGTACCTCCTGCGCAAACCGGTCCTGCAGGCCGGAAAAGTGTTCGCCCCCAACGCCCGCTCCCTGCTCGGCCCTCGAGAAACCGCCCCCGCGCGGAGGCGAGCAGGGTCTCCTTCTCCTTCTCGTCCAGTTCGGCGATCGCCGCCTCGATGCTCGGGCGGGTCGAGGCGTCCGGGTGCTCGTCCAGGTAGCGGCGGTAGACGCCGCGGGCCTCCTCCCAGTCGCCGCCGGCCATCCGGGCCCGCATCTTCAGGGAATCGAGCTCCGCCGCCTCCGCCACCTTGCGAAGCAGGGCAGCCTTGAGGGCCTCGACCTCGTCGGCCTGCCGGCTTCCGGCGTACAGCTGAACGAACTGGTCGCACAGCCTCAGGCAGGGCCCCCATTCCCGCCTGCTGTCGCACGTTTCGGCCTCGGCCTGGATGTGGCCGTAGAACGGCGCCTGCATGCCGATGAACGTGTCGAGCACCTGCCGGCGATGCTCCGCCTGGGGAAAGTCGGCCAGGAAAGCGCTGTAAGCCGCGATTCTTTCCGCATAGGCCTCCCGGGGAATGGCGGAAAGGGCCTCGAAGCGCGAAGTCTCGTGCAGGAGCGGGAGGCCGGCCTTGCGGGAGGCCGTTTCCGGCGCCTGGGGGGCGTCCGGGTGCCTGGCGAGAACCGCGGCATAGACCTTTTCGGCCTCCTGGAACCGCCGCGCCTTGACCAGTTCCTCGGCCTCATCGTCTGCCCGGCGGTAGTCCCGCTCCACGATCCGCGCCCTCAAGGCATCGATCTGCCGGTCGATTTCCCCGGCGTACTTGCTCTCCGGGTGCTCCGAACGGTAGCGGCCCAGGAGGTCCAGGCTCTCCTCGAGGCTCGCCTGCCGGCCGCTTCGGGCCAGCAGGTCCTCGTATTCGCCCTCGGCCAAAAACCCCCTTGCGAGATAAAAGGCCGCCGCCGCCACGATCGCCAGGGCCAGGGCCGCGGCCGCCGCCATCGGCCGGCGCCGGTCCTTGCGCGGGCCCGGGGCGTCGTCCGCGACGGGCTCGACCTGCCAGCCCTGGCGGTCGCAGAAGCCCCGGATGTACGCCGCGGCCTCGTCGGGGTCGACACCGAACCCGACGGCGCGGCGGATCAGCACCTCCATGTACTCGGGCCGGAGGGTGCCGCCCATGCCGGCCACCTCGATGTCCTCGTTGAGTTCCTTCAGCCGCGCGCGGGCCTTGCTGAGGTCGTAGGCGTTGCGGCTTTCGGCCGATTGGAAGATCGATATGCAGTGGCCCGCCAGGATGGCGCTGGCGGTGACGAAGACGTTTTTCTGGCCGATCCTGCGGATTTCGGCCTCGATTTCGCCGGTCCGTTTCTGCAGCGATTCCAGGCTGGAGCCGATCCACAGGCCCAGAAAATCGTAAAGCGACGACTTGCCGACGATCCTCAGGTTTTCCTCGATGACGGTTTCGATGGTCTTGTCGAGGGGGGAGATCCCCTCCGCCCCGATTTCGCTCTTTTTGCGGATGGGGCATTTGACGCGCTTGAGGATTTCGGACTCGGGCAGCCGGAAAAGCTTCGCCAGGCCGGACAGCTCCTCGTCGGTGATATACTCCTTGGTCGTGCGCACGTTGAGGTAGCGGTCGATCTCGGCGAATTTCTTCTTCACCTCGGACTCGATGCGGCTCTCGATGGCGGCCGCGTCGACCCCCAGCTGCCGGGCCAGCCTGGCGATGTCCTTCTTCCTCACCTTGCGCTTCCTGGCGATGGCGTCGAGCTCGCGCCCGATCTTCGCGAACATCCCCCGGTTGTTGACCTGGACCCTGCGGAACACGGTGCGCTTCTTGATCCGGTGCCTTTCGGCCAGCCGGGTGATCTCCTCCGCCGTGATGGAGCCCTTGCTCAGCAGAAGGCCCACGTGCCGGTCGGCGGTGATCAGTTTCTGCCGGGCCTCCTCCAGCAGGACCTGCTCGGCCGCCTTGGCCTCCTTTTCCCTCAGGCCGGGGTCGGACATGACGCGCTCGATTTCCCCTATGAGGCCGATGTATTGCCGCACCTGCATCCCCTTGGTGGGGTGGTTGCGGTACCGGCTCCACTCCGCCTGCTTCTTGTGCAGGGCCTGGCGGATGGCCTGGGGGTCGTTTTCGGGGGGGGTGATGGGAAGTCCCAGCAGCCGGTAGAAATTGGGGCGGCTCATCAGTAGACCCGGATGCTCTGGCTGTGGGCCTTGGCGCGGTCGAAGGCATCGCCCTGGATCACCGAGGCGGTTTCGATGAGGACATCCACTTTCCGCGATTCGCTCGATTCCACCGCCGTGATCTGCAGCCGCCCCTCCTCGGTGAGTTCGAAGGAGATGTGGATCGGAATCTCCGCCGGCAGGCCCGCGGGCAGGCTGAGGACGGCCGTTCCGATCTCGGCGGCATCTTCGGGGCGGAGGCTGCGCTCGTTGGTCTCGCTTTCCATGATGCGGATCAGGACCGATTCCTGGTTCTCGACGGTGGTGTAGAAGGTCCGGTCGGCGTTGACGGGAACGGAGGTGTTGCGCAGGATGAGGTTGAAGACCCGGTTGTCGTCTTTGGGATCGAGGGCCACCACGCCGAAGGATTTGCTGGTGACGTTCTTGATGCGGATGGCCGAGCGCTTGACCGCCTGGAGGGTGTACCCCGTTTCGTCGGCCACCTCCTGGGCGATCTGGTCGATGACCACCTCCGGCGTTTGCCGGAGCACCTCCTCCATGGTTTCGAAAGGCCGGTTCGTGCGCTGGGCCACGCGCTGGACGAACGAGTCGTTGAGGGCGAGCTTCCAGGCGAAAATCGCCGCCCCCTTGGCGACCGCTTCCTCCGGGTCGAATATCTTCGGCTCCTGGCCGAACTCCTCCCGGATCCTCTGGGCGACCCTGGGCATGCGCGTGGCCCCGCCCACCAGGATGATCCGGTCGAAGCTTTCATACCCCTTCTTCCTGGCCTCGGCCAGCATCTCGTGGGCCTGGGAGATGGTTCGCTCCAGCAGGTCGCGGGTGATCTCCTCGAACTTGGAACGCAGCAGCTCGATCTTGACCCGCTCCCCACCGTGGGTCAGGGCGATGGGGATGCGGTCGCGCTGGGAAAGGATTTTTTTGGCCTTCTCGGCCGAAATCTGGAGATCCTGCCAGGTGTCCGGGTCCTCCAGGATGTCCTCGTTCGTCTGGGTGGCGGCCTGGAATTCCTGCACCAGGTGGGCGACGATGCGGTCGTCCCAGTCCTTGCCGCCCAGGTTGTGGTCGCCGCCGGTGCAGATGACGTCGATGGAGCGGGCCTGGATGTCGATCATGGTGACGTCGAAGGTGCCGCCGCCCAGGTCGTAGACGAGGACGACCTGGTCCTGGGACGTGTCCGCGGCGCCGTAGGCGATGGCGGCCGCCGTTGGTTCGTTGATGATCTGGTGGACGTTGAACCCGGCGATTTCACCGGCCCTGAGGGTGGCCTCGCGCTCGTTGATGCCGAAGTAGGCCGGGCAGGTGATGACCAGGTCGTTGATCTTCCTGCCGAGATACTGCTCCGCGTCCTGGACGAGCTTGCGCAGGATGAAGCTGGAAATCTCTTCCGGCCGGTAGATCTTGCCCCGGTACTCGAAGATGAAGTTGGGTTCGCCCATGGAGCGCTTGATGAAGCTGACGACCTCCAGGGGGTAGAGCTTGGCGCTTTCCTTGGCGGCGTCGCCGACCACGATGTCGTCGCCGTCGAAGAAGACGACGCTGGGGGTCACCCTCTGGTTTTCGGCATTGGGAATGACCACCGCCTTGCCGAATTCGTCCACGTGGGCGATGGAGGAATAGGTGGTCCCGAGGTCGATCCCGTAGATGTCCTTTATTTCCTCACTCATTGCCGCTCCTCGCTTCCACTTCACCGCCGGCGGGTTCGTAGACATAGACCGCCACCATCTCGGGCCGCAGGACCCTGCCGTCGCGTTCGTATCCCGGCCTCAGGCTGGCGGCGATGGTCCTGTCCCGCAGGGGGTCCGCGGTGGCGATCCTGCGCACGATGCGCTGGCGGGCCGGGTCCAGGCTGAACGACTCCCCCTGGAAGGCCGTGATGCCCCGCAGCATGAAGAGATCCTCGATGTCGGAGGGGATCTGCTCGAGGAATTCCAAGGGCTTCTCCGGGCTCCGGCCGCCCGGTTCCAGGGAGCGGTAGTGGCCGGTGAACTTCCGGATGTCGTCGATGATCTTGATCATGTCCATGGCCATGGAGTGCTCCTGCCGGCTGAAAAGCGCCCCCTTGCACTCCTGCAGCTCATGGTGCAGATGGTCGATGATCCTTTCCTTGTGGGCGTCGTATTTCAGCTTGGTCTCGAACTGCCGGCGAAGCAGCCCGAGCTGGTCCTGGATCACCTCCAGCTTGGCGACCGCCCGGTGGATGCCCGGCGCTTCCCAGGGCTCCTCCCCCGGAGGCCCATGCATCTCTTCCGCCGCCGGCGCATCGGCAGGGGCTTTGCCGCCGGGCCCCCCGGGCAGGCCGGGTTCTTCCCGGGGGCTTTCCCCCTCCGGTGCGGGCGGTGCCGCGCCAGGCGCGCACGGATCAGCGCAAAAGGCCGCTTTTTCCCCTTCCGGTCGTTCGCCCGTTTTCACGCGGCTCACCCTTCGCAATGACGAAACCCTCTTGGGTTCCACATACCACTGGAGTCAATGGAATTCAAAGTGTTTTCAGCCGGGGCGGGGTGGCGGGTCGAACGGGGGAAGGGCTGGGAGGAAGATCTTCCACGCCGCGCGGGAGGGCGCATGCGCGCTTTCCCGCTGCCGGCGGCCGTCGGGGCACCGGGCGGGGGAAAATCGGGGCAGGGCGATCCGGCGTCCGCGGATCGCCCCCGGCGCACCCATTAAGACGGCGCGTTTCAGTTTTTTGCCCGGCTTGAACTTGACCACGTTTCTGGCCTTGATCTTGATGGCCTCGCCCGTCTGCGGGTTGCGTCCCTTGCGGGCCTTGCGCTTGGCTTTCGTAAAGGTCCCGAACCCCACCAGGGTGACCTTGCCGTCCTTTTTCTTGAGGGCTTTGGTCACGTTGTCGATGAGGGAGTCCATCACCGTGGCGGTGGCGGCCTTGGAAAGGCCCGCGTCTTCGGCCATCTTCGCAATCAAATCAGCCTTCGTCATCTTTTCCCCCCTTTGGTTGTTGTTGAACGGACCGAACCGTACCGTTTCCCTCCGTTATAGCAATAAAAAGGCGCTGTCAAGCGATAAAAGTGCCGATTCATAAGGTTTTGCCGCGCTCGAAGCGGAAAAAACCTTCATGCCGCTCGTTCCGGGAAGGGAATGCGGGGCGAAACGCGCCGAAGCCCGCGCAGCCGGAGGGTTCAGGTTTCGATGCCGGACCCCCTGCCGATGCCGTAGCGGGCGTAGAGCGGGAGGAGGACCCAGGAGGCGATGTCGTCGTTGAAGCGGACGGCGAGGCCTTCGCTGTCGCGCCGGACGATGGTGCCCTGGATGCTGATGGTCATGCGGCTGGAGGGGCCCGCCAGGATGATGTCGATCTCGCAGTCGTATCCGATGGGGATGAGGTCCTCCGTCTTCACATAGGCCCCCTCCAGGCTGATGTTGATCAGTTCCGCCTCCTGGGGGTAGTGGTAGGCTTTGCTGTGCAGGATGACGTCCGTCTTGAAAGGAATCCGGATTCGGCCGCGTTCGCTCTGTGTCATGGTTCCTTTTCCTTGTTGCACGCCCATGCGGGTTTGAAGGTCGTCGGTCGACGGCGCCGGGCCGGCCGCGGGGTCACTGGGCGATGATGCCCTCGACATCGCGGATGGCGTCATCGCCCACGACTCCCAGGCGCCGGGCGATCCGGGGCTCCAGCATCACGAAGAGGCCTGTCGACCGGGCGCACAGGGCGCCTTTGGTGTCGGTGAGGAAGCCTTCCATGCGGACATCCCGGTTGCCGCTGCGCTCCAGCACGCGGCCCTCCGCTTGCAGTTCGCTGTCGACGTGGACGGGCTTGATGAAGTCGATGGTCATCGATTTGGTCAGGGGCATTTTCTTGATCAGGTAGATCGCCGCCCAGCTCATGATTTCGTCCAGGATGGCCGAGATCACCCCGCCGTGGATCAGGTTGTCCCACCCGCGCAGGTGGCCCGGGACCGTCACCCACGAAAAGACCGAGCTCCCGTCGGTGTGGAACGTCATTTTGAGGCCGTGGGGATTCCGGGGACCGCAGGCGAAGCAGTGGTGATCGCCGCGGTTGCGAAGCGCTTTGAGGGGTGCCTTGGCGTCCATCCGCATCTTCCCTGCCGGGCGTGCCTTAAAGGGGGTTCGGTTTCGGCTGCCGCGCGCGTGAAGCTTCTTCATCCTGCCCCTTCTGCATCTCCATGCTCGGCGACTCCGTCGCCGACCGCGGCGGCCGTACGGCTGTCAAGGACATCGCCGAAATCGTCGACGAGGCCACCGCCTGACACCGCCGGAGGCGGTGACAGGCGAGCCGGCAACAGTGCAACCGGCGGCGCAGCCGCACCTGAAATCGCGCGGCGATCTTGCGCGCATCGATTCTACCGGGGGGAAAAAGATGAAAGACAGGGCGCGGGTCGTTGTCATCGGCGGCGGTATCATCGGGTGCAGCACGGCCTACCATCTGACCCAAATGGGGTGGCGCGACGTGGTGCTCCTCGAAAAGGGCGAGCTGACCAGCGGCTCCACCTGGCACGCGGCCGGCCTGGTGGGCCAGCTGCGGGCCGAGCGCAGCGTCACGCGCATGCTGCAGTACAGCGTCAGCCTCTACGAAGCCCTCGAGGCAGAAACGGGCCTGGCGACCGGTTGGAAAAAAACCGGCTGCCTGCACCTGGCGCGGACTCCCGAGCGGATGCTGGAGCTCAAAAAGGGGGCTACCACCGCCCGCAGCTTCGGCCTGGAAATGGACCTCATCACGCCCGCGGAAGCCAGGCGCCTGTTCCCCATCATGGCCGTCGACGACCTGGTGGGGGCGGCCTTCATGCCCACCGACGGCCAGGCCGACCCGGCGGGCATCACCCAGGCCATGGCCAAGGGGGCCAGGAGCCGGGGCTGCGAGATCTGCGAACACACGCGGGTGACCGGTTTCACCTTCGACAAAAAGCGCGTGAGCGCCGTCAGGACCGACAGGGGCGACATCCGCTGCGAGGTCGTGGTCAATTGCACCGGCATGTGGGGCTGGCAGGTGGGCCGGATGCTGGGCGTGAACGTGCCCCTGGTGCCCTTCCAGCACCAGTTCCTGGTGACCGACGTCATCCCCGGGCTGCCCCCGGATCTGCCCACCCTGCGCGACAAGGACAACCTGCTCTACTACAAGGAGGAGGTCGGCGGGCTGGTCATGGGCGGCTACGAGCGCGACGGCATCCCCTGGTCGGTGGACGGGGTTCCCGACGACTTCGCCTCCCGGCTGCTGGAGCCGGACTTCGACCATTTCCAGCCCCTCGCCGATGCGGCCATGCGCCGCACCCCGTGCCTGGCGGAGGCCGGGGTCGCGCGCCTGGTCAACGGCCCGGAAGCCTTCACACCCGACGGCGACCCCATCATGGGGCCGGCCCCGGAACTGGAGAACTGCTTCGTGGCCGCCGGGTTCAACGCCTTCGGGATCGCCTGCGGCGGCGGCGCCGGCAGGATGATGGCCGAGTGGATCATCGCCGGCGAGCCGAGCCTCGACATCTGGCCCATGGACATCCGGCGCTTCGGCCCCCACCACCGCAGCCGCGCTTACACCCTGGCGCGCACCCGCGAGCTCTACGGCAAGCACTACACCATCCACTGGCCCCACGAGGAGCACGAATCGGCCCGGGGCGTGCGGCGCAGCCCGCTCTATGGCCTTCTGAAGGAGAAGGGGGCCGTGTTCGGCGCCAGGTACGGCTGGGAACGGCCCAACTGGTTCGCCCCCGAGGGGACGCCCCCCGCGGAGACGCCCACCTTCGGCGTGCCTAACTGGTTTCAGCACGTTGCGGTCGAGCACCGCAAGGCGCGCGAACAAGTGGTGCTAATCGACCAGAGCTCCTTCTGCAAGTTCGAGGTCGAGGGGCCGGGAGCCCTCGCCTTCCTGGAGCGCCTGTGCGCCAACCGCATCGACCGGCCGGTGGGCAGGGTGGTCTACACCCAGATGTGCAACGAGCGCGGCACGGTGGAATGCGACCTGACCGTGACCCGCCTCGCGGCGGACCGGTTTTTCCTGGTGGTGGGGACCGCCTTCGGCCTGCGGGCCGCCTGCTGGATCGAAAAGCGGATGCCCGCCGGCGGGTCCGTGCGCCTGCGCGAGGTCACCTCGGCCCTGGCGGTGATCAACGTCATCGGCCCCAGATCGCGCGAGCTTCTGCAACGCAACACGCGGGAAGACTTGGGAAACAGGGCCTTCCCCTTCGGCACCGTGAAACAGCTGACGGTCGGCTGCGCCCCGGCCGCCGCCCTGCGGGTGACCTACGTGGGCGAACTGGGCTACGAGCTCTACATCCCGGCCGAATCCGCCGGCCACGTCTACGAAACCCTGTGGGGCAGCGGCCGGGATCTGGGCATCGCCAACGCCGGCTACCGCGTCGTCGCCTCCCTGCGCCTGGAAAAGGGCTATGCGGACTGGGGGACGGAGCTCTCCCCCGACTACACCCCCTACGACGCCGGCCTGGGCCGCTGCGTCGCCCTGGAAAAGGGGGATTTCATCGGCCGGGCGGCCCTTGCCCAGGCCAAGGCGGAGGGATCGAAGTACTCCCTGTGCACCTTCACCGTGGACGCCGGCGCCCCGCTGATGCTCCAGGGCAGCGCCCCTATCCTGCACCGCGGCAGGGTCGTGGGGGTGACCAGCAGCTCGGGCTACGGCCACACCGTCGGCAAAAACATCTGCTACGGGTATCTGCCGGCGGGCATGGAAGAGATGCGGGGAGGCTTCGGGATCGAATCCTACGGGACGGTCCATCCGGCCGTGAGGGAATCCGACCGCGCCCTCTGCGACCCGCGGCGGGAAAAAATCCTGGCCTAGCCGCCCCGCTGCCGGCGGGGTCGGCGGCGCGCGGGGGACAAGGCCGGAGAGGCCGTCAGGGGGCCGGCCGGCAGTCCGCGCCCAGGGGGGCGTAATTCTGGTCGACGCAGTTGACGCAGTTCACCTGTTCGCCGGTCGGGTTGTTCACGAGCCCATGCATCACGGTGGAGGCCACCCTCACCGTCAGGCCGACGGCGGCGTTGATGGCGGTTCCGGCCGAAACCACCCTGCTGCGCCGGATGGACATGACCAGCCCCGAGGAACCCGAACCGCTATCCACGGCCTTCATTATTTCCGCACCCTGGACGCTGATGCGGCCGCGTTCCAGATCGAAGCTCGACGAGGCGGCGCATTTGATGCCGTAGGCCTCGCCGGCCGTCCCCTTGCCGTCGACGAGAACGACGATGTCTTCGAGGGCCGGGAAACTGTCGGAGCTGGCGAAGACGCCGACAATGTCTTCCCCGCCGGAAACGGTGACCCTCGCCCGCTGGACCCGCGGAAGACAATTCCCGAAAAAGTAGAGGCCCTGTCCCCGCCCGGACCCGGCCGCGGTCAGCTGGACCGTGACGTCGTACATGTCGGGGGAACAGTCTGTTTGGCCTTTGATCCCGCTTCCCAACCCTCCGCTGGGCACTTCGACGACGACCTCGGTGCGCCAGATGCTCGGCGAGGCGCCGTCCTGGTTGACGATTCCGTCGACGTTGCCGCCGCCGGCGCCGGTGCAGTGGACCGTGACGTCGCGGATGGCCGGGGATGCCTTCTCGTTCCAGATGCCGACGGTGAGGGCGCTGCCGTTGGACGCCTTCACGGCCACGTCGCGGATCGTGACGCGCGCCACGTCATAGCTGAAGAGCGTCCGCGCGCGGTTTTTCCCGCCCCGGTTCTCCAGGGAAAGGCCCGCGATGTCCGTGTCGCTGGCGGTGCGGACGAGATAGTTGATGTTGTCGCCGCTGATGCGCGTCGATGCCCGGTCGCTCCCGCGGATCGACACCCAGGACTTCATGACGAGGGAATCGTCACCGAGGTCGTAATCGCCGGGATCGACCTTGACCACGTAGGGGCGGGTCGACGAGGCGTCGCCGATGGCCGCCACGGCCGCCCGCAGGCGGCTGCCGGCGGCTTGCGCGGTGGGGCCGGGGGGGATGGAAACGATCCGCGGAGTGCCGCGGGTCGGCCCCAGGGTAAGTTCGGCTGACGCCGCCGTCACATTCAAGCACACGATTGCCGCCGCGATATAGCGGGACCACTGCATGGCGTTTTCCCCCGTTGCGAGGATGGAATCGACGGGCCCGGAGTCGGCCCGACTACAGACAGGTGTCGTTCAGGGCGTTGTAGTCGCCGTCGTAGCAGGCCTGGCAGTTTTCGCTGCCGCCGGCGAAGACGGAGCCGTCCAGGAGGGTGGACCCCAGGTTGGCGGTGTAATTGGCGTCGTTCCAGAGGGCATACTGGCTCGTGATCGCGCCGGTGACAAACGCCACCAGGCTGGAGCTGTTGATGGTGATCTTGCCGGGGGTGGTGTCGCCCGCCTCATGGGTGGTGAAGACGGCAAAGGTCGACCCGCCGAAGGACTCCGCCTTGACGACGGTGGAATGCAGCCAGGGGCTCGATCCCTTCCGGCTTCGGATTCCCACGGCGGTCGCGCCCTTGGTGTAGGCGTATATCATGCCGCCCGTGACGGTGGGGCTGGAGGCGTTGTAGTTGTCCATCCCGGCGGCCCGGATGTCGGTATGGTCGGAATCCGCCGTGGCGCTGACGGTCACGTCGTTCAGGACCGGGTTGCTGCCGCTGTCGTTGCGCATGCCGCAGGCCTCGCCATCCTCTTCCTCCCCCTGCCAGCGCGCCTCGATGACGACGTGGTGAAAGGTCGGCGAGCTTGCCCAATTGTAGACGCCCCTGCATTTTCCGGGGCCGGTCGCCTGCGCGCTGAGGGTCGTGTCCCGCAGGAGGGAATTGGAGTGGTTGTTGTAGAGGGCGTGGCTGAGGCCGCCGGCCGTGCTGTGGCCCCGGACCTCGATGGAACAGTCCGTCACCTCGACGGGGGCGTTGTAGAGGTAGAGCCCGCGGTTGCCGGAAGAGCCGCCGTTGGCCGAAATGGCGACCCGCGTCAGGCGGAAATCGACCACCGCGCTGGCATAGATGCCGACGGCATAGGCGCCCGTGTTGTTGGGGTTGAGCACCGCCACGTCCCGCAGCCCGCAGCTGGAGGCGGCGATCACCACGCCGGTGCTGGCATTGCCCGTGGTGCCGGTGATGCGCGTGTTCCCCTGCCCCGAGCCGACGATCGTCACCCAGGGCTTCATGGACAGCCCGGTGCCGCCCATGGCGTAATAGCCGGGCTCCAGGTGCACGACATAGGGCTTGGCGGAAGTCGCGTCGGTGATGCCGGCGAGGGTGTCCCGCAGCAGCTGCCCGTTGGCGGTGGAGGAGTTCTGGGCGCAAACGGTGATGGTGCGCGGGGTGGCCACGGTCTTGCCGATGACGAGCTGGGGCTCGGACCGGGCCGAGTCGATGGATGCGACGCCAAGCAAGAGGGCAAAGAGGGGAGCGACGAGCGGTCTTTTCATGACTTCCTCCGGAAAGGGTGTTGATCCTGCCGTGGGGCCGCGGGGCCAAACGACCGGCAGCCGGGGCAGGCAGGCGGGACCGGCCGGCATTTTCAACTGTCCGAGATGGCAATGGATATTCTATATCGGGGGCCTGCCCCGTTGTCAAGCCGCCGCTGGGCCTCGAGAGCCCCGAGGGGGCTCCGCGAGGACCTTCCCTGCGTTGGTCACATTCGGGTTTGCAGGCGGCCGCTTTTTTTGCTAATAACGTACGGAGGCGGGCGCCGGCCCGCCGGACCCCGGGGCTGCCGCCCATCGGCGGGCCCTGGGGCCTGATCTTCTCCGCGGCGCGCCTGGGGGGCACCATCGCCTACCTGCAGTCCGAGGCCGAGGCCAACTGGCTCAAGACCTGCCAGCCCGACCTGTGGGACCGCACCCACAAATACCTCCTGGTGTCCGGGTTTCTGTCCCGGCGCCTGACGGGTGAATTCGTCGACTCGGTCGGCTGCCAGGTCGGCTACCTGCCCTTCGATTTCAAGCGCCTGCGCTGGGCGTCGCGCTGGAACTGGAAGTGGCGCGTCCTGCCCGTCTCCGCCGCCATGCTCCCGAAGCTGGTCCTGCCTGGGGAAATGCTCGGGGAGGTGACCCCGGCGGCGTCCAAGGAGACCGGGCTGCCGGCCGGGCTGCCGGTCATCGCCGCGGCGGCGGACAAGGCCTGCGAGGTCATCGGCTCCGGGAGCCTCGACCCGTCCATCGGCTGCCTGAGCTACGGCACCACCGCCACCATCAACGTCACCCACCGGCGCTACGTCGAGGCGGTGCCCCTGCTGCCGGCCTACCCGTCGGCGGTGCCGGGATACCATGCCGTCGAGGTCCAGATCTACCGGGGCTACTGGATGGTCAACTGGTTCAAGGAGGAGTTCGGCTTCCCGGAAAGAGAGCAGGCGGCCCGCCTCGGGATGGAGCCCGAAGCGCTTTTCGACCGCCTGGTGGAAAACGTCCCGCCGGGCTCCATGGGCCTGGTGCTGCAGCCTTACTGGAGCCCGGGGCTCAAACGCCCCGGCCCCGAGGCCAAGGGCGCGGTCATCGGCTTCGGCGACGTCCACACCCGGGCGCACCTCTACCGTTCCATCCTGGAGGGGCTGGCATACGCGCTGCGCGAGGGCCGGGAGCGCATCGAGAAAAAGACGCGCGTGCCCATCACCACCCTGCGGGTTTCAGGCGGGGGGTCCCAGAGCCGGGTGGCCATGCAGGTCACGGCCGACGTGTTCGGCCTGCCCACCGCCCGCCCCCACCTCTACGAAACCTCCGGGCTCGGGGCGGCCATCGACGCGGCCGTGGGGCTGGGGCTGCACCCCGATTTTCCCTCGGCGGTGCGCGCCATGACGCGCGTGGGGCAGGTCTTCGAACCCGACCTGAAGACCCACGCCCTCTACGACGCCCTCTACCGGGACATCTACCGCAGGATGTACCGCCGCCTGCGCCCCCTTTACCAGCGCATTCGCGCCATCACCGGCTACCCGCAGTGACCGGTGGCGGCAGCTTCTCGATCACGCTGCCGTCCTCCTCCAGGACCCAGACCGCAAAGCCGTTCCCGCCGGCATGTTCCAGCACGCTCTGCAGGCGCATCGCCTCGATCTCGTAGGTTTTGCCGGCGGCCTTGTCCATCAGCGGCAGGTATTTGCCGGCCCCGGCCTTGTTCACGAAGGCCGGGATGAAGGGCACCGCGCCGCTCTCGTCGCACTGCCCCAGCAGCTGGGGGTTTTCGCCCGGGTCCTGCACCACCACGTAGACCCAGCGGGAGTCTTCCGTCTTGCGCCGCATGTCTTCATCCTCTTCCATTAACCGGTCTGTCCGGACGGCCGCCGCAGGTTTTCCGCGGCCGCTCCCCGCAGATGATCGGCGATCACCTGGCGCGCCATGGCGGCGGTTTCCTCCGGGGAAAGCCCGGCGAAGCGTTCGTAGGGGATCTCCTCCAGCACTTCCACCCGGATCCGGTGGCGGCCGGCGACGGTCAGGCTGTGCTTGGGCAGGGCGTCGCGGGTGCCGGTGATGACGATGGGCAGCAGGGGCACCCGGGCCCTGTGGGCCAGGACGAACGCCCCCGGCTTGAAGGGCAGCAGGTCCCCGGCGCGCGAACGGGTGCCCTCGGGGAAAAAGAAGACCGAGCTGCCCTTCCCCAGGGCCGCCTCGGCCCGGGCCAGCATCTGCTCGATGCTCCTGCGGTCGCCGCGCTTGAGGCGGATGTAACGGTTCAGGGCCATGTTCCAGCCGATCAGGGGGATCCTGAACACCTCTTCCTTGGAGACCCACTTGAAGTGGAAAAAGAGCCGGAACGCCACCAGTATGTCCACCTGCGACTGGTGGTTGGAAAAGACGACATAGGCTTTGCGCCGGTCGATGAGATGCCGCCCCCGGGTGCGCACCGACCAGGCCGGCATGGTCCACAGGTAAAAGGAGGCCCAGAAACAGGTGAACAGGTGCAGGAGCGCCAGGCGCCGGTCGAAGGGAACCGTGACGGCCCAGATGCCCAGGGCGACCAGGAAAAACGCAACGGACGTCAGGCCGATGAAGGCGAGAAAGGCGGCCGACAAAATCCGGTTGACCATCGCTGCAGCCACGTCTCTTCGATCCCGCTTGCGGTTCGCGCGCTACTTCTTCCCGGTCAGCCGGTCGATGCGCGCCGCCCACACCCGCGCCCGGCCCTCCCCCAGGATCGAGCGCATCGACTCCAGGCATGCCCGCACGATCCCGGTCTTGGGCCGCGGCGAGGCGAGCTGGGCCTCCATGGTTTTCAGGTCGGCCACCAGTTCGCACAGGGGCTCGAAATCGAGGCCGATCTTTCCGGATTCGCCTTTCAGGCCGTCGCCGACCTCGCTCACCGCCCGGCGGACGGCCTCGCCGACGACCGGATCGGATCCCAGGCACGGCTCCTGATCCCCGGGCCCGGCGCCGAAGCGCCGGGCCAGCGCCACGCCCGCGTCGGTCAGGCCGATGCCCCCCGCGAGCGTGCGCACCTCCACCAGGCCGAGCCCCATGAGGCTTTCCCCTGCGCTGGAGGCCGCCTGGCGCTCCAGGCCCAGGCCTTCGCCCACGGTGTACATGGAGACCTGGGCGGAGGTCTTCCCGCCGGTGCGCGCGAACAGCTCCAGCAAAAAGCCCTGCCCTTCCCCGTCGATTTCCTCGAATGCGCTCATCGCCGACACCCCTCGGAGAGTCCCCCCGAAAGCGTTCCGGATCCCCTCCCCCTTCCCTCTTCCCGCTTACCCCTTGCCCGCTTCCCGCTTGCCCCTTACCCCTTCCCTCTTCCCGCCCCCGCCCGGTCCAGCGCCTCCAGGCAGCGGGCGATGTCCTCCCCCCGTTTCAGGCCGGAGACCCACTGCGCGGGGACTGCCCCCATGCCGAGGTGCGCGCCGAGGAGCATCCCGACCACCATTCCCCTCGAGGCGCTGTCCCCCCCGGCCATGACGTTCTGAACCAAGGCCTCCTTCAGGTTCCCCTCGTATCTGGCGACCAGGTGCACCGCGGCGGGGAAGGCCGCATCGATCTCGCACATCTGCCCGAAGTCGAGGATCGCCTGCCGGGTATCGGCGGCCGCGCTGGCCAGGCCTTCCGAGACCCACCGCGCCACGGGCGATTCTTTCCCGCCCTCCGCCGCAGCCTCTCCCAGGGCCGCTGCGGGAGCGGCCCCCTGGAGCACCCTGCAGACCGCACGGGCGATGCACTCGGCGCCGGCGACGACCGCCGGGTGGTTGTGGGTCATGGCGGTCTGGGCCCGGGCGGCGGCCGCCATCTTCTCCGGGTCGCCGCGGTAGAGGAAGACCAGGGGGGCCATCCGCGAGGCCCCGCCCAGATCGTCCGAGGCCGATCCCGATTCGCCCGGTCCCCTGCCCTGGGCGATGTTGTCCAGAGTGGCCCGGGTCGCCTTGTCCACATAGCCGTCGTAGCCGGCGAAGAGCGCCTGCCAGCGGGCGAAGAAATCGTCGCGGTCGAATCGCCCGCAGGCGGCCGCGGATGCCAGCAGCACGAGGGCCTGGTCGCCGTAGTGGGTGAATTCCCCCTGGCCGCGGTTGGGGTGCCAGGACGTGACGATGGGCTTGAGGAGCGTTTCCACCCGCCCCACCTTGCGGTCGATGACATTCGTGTTGTAGATCCAGTGGACCCCCAGGGCCAGCGAATCTGCGGCGAAGGCGGCCAGGACGGCCGCTCTGGCTTTATCTTTCATGGGATTTCGTCTCCATCATCACCCTTCGACCTCCGGCTGCCGGGGCGTCCAACGTCAGGCCAGCATGCCCCCGTCGCAGACGATGCAATGACCCGTGGTGAAGGAAGCGGCATCCGAAACCAGGTAGAGGACCGCCCCGGCCATTTCCGCCGGCTGGGCATGCCGGCCCATGGGGATCTGCCGCAGCGCCAGGTCGTATATCTCCTTGGTCTCGATGAGCACCTTCGAAAAATGGGTCTCGGTCAGCCCGGGGGCCAGGGCGTTGACCCGGATGTTGAGACCGGCCAATTCCTTGGCATAGGCCTTTGTCATGGAAATGAGCGCCGCCTTGGTGATGGAATAGATCCCCTGGAACGGCACCGGCCGGAAGCCGTTAACCGAGGCCACGTTGACGATGGCGCCCCCGCCGGAGGCCGCCATGAGCCTGGCGGCGTGCTGGATCATGAAGAAGGGCCCCTTGAGGTTGACCTCGTTGGTCTTGTCCCAGGCCTTCTCGTCGGCGCTCAGCATGTCGCCGAAATAGGGGTTGATGGCGGCGTTGTTGACCAGGATGTCCAGGCGCCCGTGGTCCTTCCCGACCCGCTCGACCAGGCCCGCGATCTGCGCCATGTCGCCCATGTGGCAGGCGACGGCTTCCGCCCGGCCCCCCGCCTCCGCGATGCGCCGCGCCACCGCCTCGAGTAACTGGTCGATGCAGGTCAGCCAGTGCTGCCGGTACTTCGCGCGTTGCGGTTGCTTGACGAGCTTCTGGTAGCAGGCGTCCGCCTTCATGTAGGCGTCCCTGGCGGGTTCGGCCGGCAGGCTCTGGGCGCAAAGCAGGACCAGCAGGCAGGCGCCCAGGAAGGCGCCGAGCCGTCTGGCCGTGCAGGGGGGAGCCGGGGTTTCCGATCCGATCCTTCGTGGTCTCATCCCTTACCTGTCGATGCCGGGGGGGGCGTCCCGGGGTCGATCCGCTCTCCGGCCTTTCCATGGCCCCGGCCCGGCCCCGCCTTCATCCGGCCGTTGGTCGTCCGGCGGCGATTTCCTTCAGCTCGTCGAGGCAGTTGAGGGCCTCCAGGGGCGTCAGGCGCGAAATATCGATCCGTTCGAGCCTTTCCAGGATCAGGTCGGCCGGCCTGCGGAAAAGTTCCAGCTGCACCTGCCCCCTGGGGGGCTCGGGCCGGCCCCTGTTCTCGGCGGGGAACCTGCCCAGGCTGTGCTCGCCGCTTTCGATGGCCGCCAGGATTTTCTTCGCCCTGCGGATGACCCCGGGGGGGATCCCCGCCAGGCGGGCCACCTGGATGCCGTAGCTGCGGTTCGTGCCGCCCTCCACCAGCTTGCGCAGGAAGATGATCTCGTCGTTCCACTCCTTGACGGCGATATTGTAATTCTTCACGCGCGCCTTTGTCAAAGCCAACTCGGTCAGTTCGTGGTAGTGGGTGGCGAACAGGGTCTTGACGCCCGCCGCCTTGAGTTCGTGGAGGTGCTCCGCCACCGCCCAGGCGATGCTGATGCCGTCGTAGGTCGAGGTGCCGCGGCCGATTTCGTCCATGATCACCAGGCTGTCGCCGGTGGCGCTGTTCAGTATCCTGGCGGTTTCCTGCATTTCGACCATGAACGTGCTCTGGCCCTGGGACAGGTTGTCCAGGGCGCCCACGCGGGTGAAGATCCGGTCCGTCAGGCTGATGTCGGCCGCCCCGGCGGGAACGAAGGATCCCATCTGGGCCATGAGCACGAGGAGCGCCACCTGGCGCAGAACCGTCGATTTGCCGGCCATGTTGGGGCCGGTGATGATGAGCACCTGGTTCTTTTCGTTGTCGAGGCGGATGCTGTTGGGAACGAAGCGCTCGCCGGTGATCATCTTCTCGATCACCGGATGGCGCCCCTCCTGGATGTCGATGCGCCCCTCGGTGTTGATTTCCGGCCGTCGGTAGCCGTTGTGATCGGCCACCTCGGCCAGGCTGAGGAGACAGTCGAGGAGCGCCAGGAAGCGGGCCGCCGCCTGGACGGCCGGGTTGACTCCGGCGGCCTCTTCGCGCACGCGGACGAAAATGTCGTATTCCAGGGCGGTCCGGCGGTCTTCGGCTCCGAGAACCTTGTTCTCGAACTCCTTGAGGGTGTCGGTGATGTAGCGCTCGGCGTTGACGAGGGTCTGCTTGCGCACGTAGTGGGGCGGCACCGCGGCCGAGTGGGCCCGGGGAACCTCGATGTAGTAGCCGAACACCTTGTTGTAGCGCACCTTCAGGGACCCGATCCCGGTGGCCTCGCGCTCCGCGGCCTCCAGGCGCGCCAGCCACCCCCTGCCGTCGCGGCTGATCTGGACCAGTTCGTCCAGTTCGGCATCGAGGCCGCTCTTGACGATTCCGCCTTCGTGGACGGTGGGGGGGGCGTCCTCGCGGATGGTCTCGTCGATGCGGCCCGCCAGGCGGTCGAGTCCGGCCAGGTCCAGGGTGGCCTCCTGCGGCTTGAGAAGCGGGGCGCCGAAGGCCTCGAGGGTGGAAACGATGGGGGCGACCATGCGGATGGAGCGCTTCAGGGCCGTGAGGTCCCGGGCGTTGGCCCGGCCCATGGAGATTCTGGCTCCCAGGCGCTCCAGGTCCTGGACCTGCCTGAGCTGCTCCCGGAGCCCGCGCCGGGCGCCGGCGTCGTTTTTCGCCTCGGCCACCGCGTCGTGCCTGGCGCTGATGGGCTCGATATCCAAAAGCGGGTAGCGGATCCACTGCCGCAGCATCCGCCCGCCCATGGGGGTGACCGTGCGGTCCATGACCTCGATGAAGGTTCCCTGGCGCGTGCCGGAGCGGATGTTTTCCAGCAGCTCCAGGTTGCGGCAGCTCTGCTCGTCGACGACGAGAAAACGGTCCAGGGCGTAGGTCTCGATGCCGGTCAGGTGCTGAACCGGCTGCTTCTGGTTTTCCTGCACGTACTGGACCAGGGCTCCGGCCGCCTGGCAGGCGGCGCGCAACCCTTCCAGCCCGAAGCCTTCCAGGGAAACGGTCTTGAACTGCTCGAGCAGGCGGCGGCTTGCCCCGGCAGGGTCGAAATAGCGGTCCGGCAGGAAGGTGACCGGGCGCTCCCCCAGGGCCGCCAGCACCGGGTCGGGCGGAGTCTGCCGGCCGGCCGATTCCGGCAGCAGGATCTCGCGCGGGGCCACGCGCAGGGCCTCGTCGACGATCCGGTCGGGTTCCCGGGATTCCGTGGCCCGGAAGGTTCCGGTGGAAATGTCCAGGTAGGCGATGCCGAGGGTGCTTCGATTCCGGAAACAGGCCAGGAGATAATTGTTCGCCTTGCGGTCCAGGAGTTCGTCTTCGAAAATCATTCCCGGGGTGACGACGCGGATGACGTCGCGCTTGACGATTCCCTTGGCCGTGGCCGGGTCCTCGACCTGGTCGCAGATGGCGACCTTGTACCCTTTTTCGATGAGGCGGGCGACATACCCCTGGGCGGCGCGATAGGGGACGCCGCACATGGGAACCGGCACCTCGTCGTTCTTGTTGCGCGAGGTGAGGGTGATCTCGAGGGCGCGCGAAGCGATTTCGGCATCCTCGAAAAACATTTCGTAGAAATCCCCCATTCGGTAGAAAAGGATAGCGTCGGCGTGCTGCTCCTTGATGGAGAGATACTGCCGGATCATGGGGGTTGCCTTGGGCTGGGTCATGAATCAACGGCGCCGGTTTCGGGCCGGCCTTCTGAAATGTGAGGATCTGCCCGGGGGCCCCGACGCCCGGGGGGGAGGCGAGGCGCCCGGGGCGGCCTGTCAGGAACGCTCGGGAGGGTCTGTGCCCTGCGCCGCGGGCGGAGTGTCGGCGGCGGCGTATGAACCGCGGGCCGGGTCCTGCTCCGCGGCGGGGCGCGCCGGCGGCCTTGCGGGGGGAATCGTCTCCGGCGGCGCGGCGGCCGCCCTCGAGGCGGCGGCCGCGGTTTCCAGGGAGGCGATCTGGGCGCTGAGCTGCTTGATGATCTTGGCGCAGCGGAAGCGTTCGGGAAGATGATAAAAGTAGGCGATGAGGAGCCCGAACAGAAAAAACGCCAGGAAGTAGATCCCGTTGGCGGTCTCCGGGATCAGGTATTTTTCGAACCACAGGTCGATCCGGAGGCTGTTTTTGGCTATGAAATAGGCCTGGTTCTGAAAAAAGATCAGCCCCATCGACCCCAGGACCAGCAGCCAGAAAACGATTTTGACTTTTTTCATCTCGTATCTCCTAAAGCCCTGGGCCGCCCCTGCGCCGGGGAACACCCGCAATGAGTTATGTAGACTTTTCAGGTAAAAAACTCAACTCTTTTTTCCCCTCAGGGGAACCACCTCCAGGTCTCCCCACATCCCGATCCTGTCCCCCGCCACGATCACCAGGCCCCGCAGGCCTTCGATGCGGCGGCCGAAGGCGATGGCCTCCGGTATGTCCCGCTGCCGGACGACGCGGTTTGCAACCGCCGTGGCGGCCGCGTCGGCATCCGCGCAGCCGGCGGCCACCGCGCACACCGCGTCGGCCCGCCCGGCGCTGAGGGAATGGCCCACCGTTCCGGAGGAGGTGCACACCCCCACCGGCTCCCGGCGGCTGTCGATGCGCAGCCCGATGCGCAGGCTCATGGGGGAATCGGCCGCGTAGATGCCGACGACAACCGGCTCCTCGGTCTTGAGGAAGACATCCCCGCCGTTTTCCACCACGACCTGGGGCGACAATGCCAGAAGATCCCGGCCCACGGCCTCGGCGATGGCGCCGGCGACCGCGGCCATGGGGCCGACGCCGGCCTTGAGGCCGGCCGCGGCCATGGCGCGCACCAGGGCCGGGGCCGGACCGTCGAGGCGCCACGGGGTCAGGGCGGCGGCGAATGCCGGCCGGGATTCGATATAGCTTTCCAGGTGGCGGCGGTAGCGCAGCACCAGCTCGCGGGTCTCCGCGCCCAGGTCCACGGCGGCGTGAACCAGCAGGTCGGTCTCCTTGACCGCGACGCGGAAGGAGAAAAGGCCCCCCGGCCGCACCCGCTTGCGGTAGGTGCGTGCTTCGTGGGGGTGGACCGGGTGGGGGTCGGTGCTCATGGAATGTCCGTCGCTATGCCGCGGGCGGCTGGAGATGGGAGCATGGAGCTATGAGCATGGAGCATGGAGCATGGAGAAAAATGCCGATCACGATGACGACAACGACAACGACAACGAGACCCCCCCTAAGGCCCGGACCGGGAGCGGGGGGGCTTACCGTTCGAAATCCAAATCTAAATCGAAATCTAAATCGCAATGGGGATCGATTACGACAACGATTACGACAACGACCCCAGAGCCCTTTGAGCGTTGAGAGAACTGCCGATTTGGATTTCGATTTGGATTACGATTACGACAACGACAACGACAACGACAACGAACACCCCCCCTGCGACCCTAACCGGTAGCGCGGCCCCCTCCCCACATCGTTCCCCCCTGGAGGGGGGCAGGGGGGGTGTAGGTCGGGCTTCAGCCCGACATCGAATGTAGCGACCGGTCGGTAGTGCATCCTGTCGGGCTGAAGCCCGACCTACAAACTCCTCGATCCTGGACCGGCAGGGGCAGTGAGCGGGTTGCTGGGCCCCCTCCCCACCTCGTTCCCCCCTCCAGGGGGGCGGGGGGGTGTTCACGCCCCCATCCGCATTCGATGTTGGACGTTGGACGTTGGACGTTCGATGTTCATTTCCGGGTTCCCCGTTCCCGGTTCAGGGTTGGAGCGCTGAGCGGGGAGCGGGGAGCTGATTATTCCAAATCGAAATCGAAATCCAAATCGCAATCGGGATCGATTACGACAACCTGGCAGACACCCGCCGGGCCCTGGCGCTGTCGCCCGCCGCCGCGGATGCGCTGGCCCTGGAGTCGACAGCGGCCCTGGTTCAAAACCGGAAGGAGGACGCTTACGAGCTGGCCGAGCTGGCCGTTGCCGCGGACCCCGGCGCCGTTGCGGCCCGGACGGCACTTTCCTATGCCCAACAGGCCCGTTTCGACATCAAAGGCGCCCTCGGAACTATGGAGGAGGCCGTCCGGCGGCAGCCGCAAAGCGGCCTGGCGTGGTCGCGCCTGGCCGAACTGCGGCAGATGACGGGCGATCTGGACGGGGCCCTGGACGCCGCCCGTCGGGCGGCGGACCTGCGGCCGCAGCTGGCCCATGTCCAGACCGTCCTCGGCTTTTCGCATTTGAGCCGGATCGAGCTGGAAGAGGCCCGAAAAGCATTTGAGACGGCGATCCGCCTCGAGCCGGGCAGCCCGCTGCCCCGCCTGGGGCTGGGCCTGGCCACGATCCGCGGCGGGCACCTGGAGGCCGGACGCGGCGAGATCGAGATCGCCGCCAGCCTGGATCCCGGCAACGCCCTGATCCGCAGCTATTTGGGTAAGGCCTACTACGAGGAAAAGCGCGACGGCCTGGCAGCGGCGCAGCTGGCCGAGGCCAAGCAGCTCGACCCCGGCGACCCGACGCCGTGGTTTTACGATGCCATCCGCAAGCAGAGCGTCAACCGCCCTGTGGAGGCCCTGGGCGACCTGAAGAAGTCTATCGCGCTGAACGACAACCGCGCGGTCTACCGCTCGCGCCTGCTCCTGGACGAGGACCTGGCGGCGCGCAGCGCAACTTTGGGGCGGATCTACAGCGACCTCGGCTTTCAGCAGCTGGCCCTGGTGGAGGGGTGGAAGTCCCTCAACACCGACCCCGGCAATTTTTCGGCCCACCGCTTCCTGGCCGATTCGTACTCGGCCCTGCCGCGCCACGAGATCGCCCGGGTGAGCGAGCTGCTTCAATCCCAGCTGCTGCAGCCCGTCAACATCACGCCGATTCAGCCCCGCCTGGCGGAGACCCACCTGCCCCTCGTCAGCGCCCAGGGGCCTGAGAGCCTTTCCTTCAACACCTACAATCCGCTCTTCGAGCGCGATCGGGCGACCCTGCTGGTGAGCGGCCTCGGCGGTGAAAACGAAACCCGGGGCGGCGAAGCCGTGGCCGCCGGCATCTACCGGAAACTTTCACTGAGCGCGGCCTACTCCCACGCCGAGACCGGCGGGTGGCGGGAAAACAGCGATGTCCGGGACGACCTCGCCGACCTGTTCGCCCAGGTGAGCCTGTCTCCCCGGACCAGCGTCCAGGGGGAGTACCGGTACAGGGATGAAAACGCGGGCGACACCACCCGCCGTTTCGAGGAGGATGATTTCTCCAGCAGCCTCAGGAAAGACGAGGAGGCAAAGATCTACAGGCTGGGGCTGCGTCACGCGCTCAGGCCGGATTCCGACATCCTGGTCTCCGCCATCTACCAGGATGCCGATTACCGGCAGCACAGGCTGATCCCCACCCCCCCGGGCGTCACCGCCGTTTCGGAAATAGACACCGCGACGGACGGTTACACCGCCGAAGCCCAGCACCAGCTGCGCCGCGAAAGGTTCAGCCTCATCAGCGGTGCGGGGCACTTCGAGGCCGACCGCAAGGACGTCGGCAGCGATGCGGTCACCGTCAGCCTTCCCTTCCCGCCCTTTGCGGTCACCAACGAGGAGCGGGCCGTCACCCGGTCCGATCTGCGCCACTCCAATCTCTACCTCTACTCGCAGACCACTTTCCCCGAAAGCGTCGCCTGGACCCTCGGGGCCAGCGGGGATTTCTTCGACGGGGGTCTCCTGGACCTGGACCGCGACCGGATCAACCCCAAGCTGGGGTTGATCTGGGATGTGGACCCGCGGACGACCGTTCGCGCCGCGGCGTTCAGGACGCTGAAGCGTACGCTCATTTCCGACCAGACCCTCGAACCCACCCAGGTGGCCGGGTTCAACCAGTTCTTCGACGACGTGGAAGGCACCGAGGCCTGGCGCTGGGGGCTTGCGGTGGACCAGAAGGTAAGCGCCGCGCTCTTCGGCGGCGTCGAGCTCTCCAGGCGGGAGCTCGAGGTTTCCTTTTTCGACACCGATAGCCGGGCGGCCCAGGATGCGGAGTGGGAGGAGAACCTGATCCGCGTCTACTTTTTCTGGTCCCCGCACGATTGGGTATCCCTGAGCGCCGAGTATCAGTATGAGTGCTTCGAGCGGGACATCGAGGCCGTGGGCGTGGAACAGTTCGACGATTTGAAAACCCATCGCTTCCCCCTGGGGGCAAACTTTTTCCACCCGTCAGGGTTCAAAGCCAGGCTCGGTGCGTCCTATGTGGACCAATCGGGCGTCTTCGTCGATCCGACATCGGAAATGCGCACAAAAGACGACGATCGGTTCTGGGTGGTGGACGCATCGATGGGCTATCGCCTGCCCGATCGCATGGGGATCTTCAGCGTAGAAGCCAAAAACCTGTTCAACGAGGGATTCAATTATCTGGACATGGATCCGGCTCACCCGGTCTTTTACCCGGAGCGTTTGATTCTGGCCAGGTTTACCCTGACCTTCTGAGTGATCCGCCGCGTCCCGGGACACGCGTACGACAAAGAGGGGAGGTGATAGGGATCGAAGGCAGGGGAGGCGATTTCAGCCTCACAGACCGCTGGCCCGAATCAGGGCAGACCCGAATTTCTGACCATCACCAGGGAGGGCATCATGAGGAAAGACAAAAAGATTGTGTGTTGGATCCCCATCGACACGGACGGCGAGGCTGTTCTGGACGAAATCAAGCCGGGTGATTTAGAGTTCACCTCCAGCGAGGTGCTGAAGCTGCCCATTTCGATTGAGGACAAGAAGAGCCTGCTCGCCGTCAACGCGATCACCATCCTGAAGGCAAACGGTGAATATTGCTATTATATCGTGCAGGGCGGGGTTCTGGTCAAGAAGTGCGTGCGCTGGTAGAGCATAAGGCATCCGCACGTGCCGCCTGACGCGGAAAGACAAAAACCCCCGGGGCCGAAACGCGCGCCGGCCCCGGGGACCGGCTTTCACCTGGGCGCCGCGGTCATCCGGCCAGGCTCTTTACCGCCTTCAGCACGGCCTCGTAGTCCGGCTCCTGGGCGATTTCCCTGACCAGCTGGGCGTGTCGGATCACGCCCTCGGTGTCGACCACGTAGACCGCGCGGGCCAGCAGGCGCAGTTCCTTGATCAGCAGCCCCCAGGCGCTGCCGAAGGACGCGTCGCGGTGGTCGGAGAGGGTGGTAAGGTTCTCGACCCCGGCCGCCCCGCACCACCTTTTCTGGGCGAAGGGCAGGTCCATGCTGACGGTCAGCACGGCCACGTCCTTGCCCAGTTTGCCGGCCTCGGTATTGAAGCGCCGGGTCTCCATGTCGCAGACCGGGGTGTCGAGGGACGGCACCGAGGAAACGATGCAGACCTTGCCCCGGTAGGAGGAAAAGGCGACCGGGTTCATGTCGTTGCCGAGGGCCGTGAAGTCCGGGGCCGGGTCGCCGGCCTTGAGCTCGGTTCCCAGAAGGGTCAGCGGGTTGCCCCTCATCGTCACTGCGCCTGAACGTTCTTGCATGGCGGTACCTCCTTGCTCTTTGTCGTTGTCGTTGTCGTTGTCGTTGTCGTTGTCGTAATCGTAGTCGAAACTTGCATCGCCATCACAGCCGCCCTCAGAACGTCAGCAGCTTCTTTTCGTAGATCACCAGCGGCTGGTACCCGAAGACCGCGTTGAGGTGGTGCAGGAAGGCATGGCGCCCCTCCTGCCGCCACATATCGTCGACCGCGTCGTTCACCCGGCGGTAGAGGGCCTCCAGCTCCGGCAGCCCGGCGGGGGGGGGGTTCCCGCCGAATTCCGCGGCCTTCTGGGAGACCAGGTCGAGCCAGGTCCGGCTGACGCCCATGATGAAATGCGGCCACGCCTTCTGGATCTCCAGGGGCCAGGCCTTGTCGCTGGCATCCTGGGGCTCGGGGCGCTTGAGGTCGGCCGTGTCCTCGCAGGTGACCCGGTCGACCCTTCCTGAGGCGGTCAGCGCCACCACCAGGGGGGTGGAGCGGATGTCTCCGCAAAGCGCATCCGCGGTCGCGGGGGTCGCGTAGACGATGAGGCTCAGCGCGTGGCCCGCGGCGTCGTGCCCCGCGCGGCGGTGCAGGCGCCACAGGGGGATGCCGGCCTCGCGGCGCCGGAGCGCAGGGGCGAGGATTTCGTTGGCGATGAGCAGGTCGAGGTGCCATTCCGGCTCCCGCTCCAGGCCCTCCGGCCAGTCGCGGATGAAACGGACGTACCACCAGCCCCTGGGGGCCGATTCCGTTTCGACGGCCGCCGGCGGCGTCGGCCGCGGGGCCGGGGCAACGCCGGCGCATCCCCACGCCAGCAGGGAAACGATAACAATGCCCAGACAGGGGCTCCCGCCCCATTTTCCTCCTGTCGTCATGCGCGCTCCTTGTCCAGCGGCTATCGCAGCGGCCGGTTGGGGCGGTCGATGCGGCCGTCGAGGATTCTGCGCAGGCGCACCCGCTCGGCTTCGACCCTGCGCAATCGTTCCTGCAACGCTTCCTTTTCTTCCGTGGGAGCCTCCAGCAGCCGTTTGCGCAGTGCGTCCACCTCCTGCTGGAGTCGGTACAGATCCTGCGCGATCAATCGGATCGACATGTCGGATCCTCGTCTCGGGGCATTTCCGGAACCTCGCCGCTTTCGCCTCTCGAAGCCCCGCAGGTCGGACTTCAGTCCGACAGGATATGCGATCTGCCGGTCGTCAATGCCTTATCGCCTGCTCTTCCGTCCCGGGCGGGCCCAAGCGCTCCAGCAGCACCCACTCCAGGAACTGGGCGTAGGCTTTCCAGGTCTCATCATGGCGATTGTGGTCTTGAACGCCATTTTGGGGATCGTCCAGGAAAGGCGCGCAGAGGAGGCGCTGGCTGCCCTCAAGAAACTGGCTGCGCCCGACGCCCAGGTGATACGCGATGGGCATAGACGGACCGTCCCATCGTATGAATTGGTGCCGGGTGATATCGTTTTTCTCGAGGCGGGGAATTTCATCCCTGCGGATATACGCCTGTTGGAGGCGATCAATTTGCGAGTGGAAGAGGCATCGCTGACCGGAGAATCGCTTGCCGTCCAAAAGAATGCCGCTTCGGTCTTGGACAAGAACGTCCCGTTGCGACGGCTACCTGGAAAACGCCGCCCTGGTCCGCGGGGAGATCGCCGCCCTGGGCTACCGCCTGGCGGGGGGTGAGAACTCGCCGTATATCTGGGTCGACGGCCGGCGCGATTCCTGGGAGTTCTTCGACCTGCTGCTGGAGCGCGCCGGGGTGGTGACCACGCCCGGGGCCGGGTTCGGGCGCTGCGGCCAGGGGTACATCCGCATCAGCGCCTTCAACAGCCGCGACAACGTGCGCCGGGCCATGGCCGCCATCCGCGCCGCCCTGGCCGGGTGATGACGGTCGCGGAACACGACCGATCGCGTTTACACGAGGGGCCCGGACACGGCCCCGCAGGAACCCGCATGCAGACCTCCCGCAGGGCCGTCTGGGGATGGGCCCTCTACGACTGGGCCAACTCCGCCTTCGCCACCACGGTGATGGCCGGCTTTTTTCCCCTGTTCTTCAAGCAGTACTGGAGCCACGGCAGCGACGCCAACCTGAGCACCGCGCAGCTCGGGCTGGGCAACTCCGCGGCCAGCCTCCTGGTGGCCCTCATGGCCCCACTCCTGGGGGCCGTCGCCGACCGCGGCGGCGTGCGCAAAAAGTTCCTCGTGGCCTTCGCCTACCTGGGCGCCCTCTCCACGGCCGCGCTCTTCCTCGTCGGCCAGGGGCGTTGGGCCGTCGCGGTGCTGGTTTACGCGGCGGGCACGATCGGCTTTGCGGGGGCCAACATCTTTTACGACTCCCTGCTGCCCTCCGTCGCGCCCCCGGGGCGCATCGACCGGGTGTCGAGCCTGGGCTACGCCCTGGGCTACCTGGGCGGCGGCCTGCTCTTTCTGATCAACGTCCTCATGACCCTCATGCCGGAGCGCTTCGGCCTGGCCGACGCCGGCCAGGCGGTGCGCTGGGCCTTCGTTTCGGTGGCGCTCTGGTGGGGGGGGTTCACCCTGTTCACGGTGGCCTGGGTCCCGGAGCCGACGCCTTCAAGGGCGCCGGCGTCGGTGGGTGGGGCCCTGCGGGCCGGGGTTCGCCAGCTGGCCGGCACTTTCCGCAAGATCCGCCACCTCAAGACGGTCGCCCTTTTTCTGCTCGCCTACTGGTTTTACATCGACGGGGTCGACACCATCATCCGCATGGCCGTCGACTACGGGCTTTCCCTAGGCTTCGCCGCCGACAGCCTCATCGTGGCCCTGCTCCTGGTGCAGTTCGTGGGCTTCCCGGCCGCCCTGGCGTTCGGCCGTTTAGGGGAAAGGTGGGGCGTGCGGCGCTCGATCTACCTGGCCATCGGCATTTACGCCCTGGTCACCCTCTGGGCCACGCGCATGGCCGCCGTCTGGGAGTTCTACGCCCTGGCGGGGGCCATCGGCCTGGTCCAGGGGGGCATCCAGGCCCTGAGCCGCTCCTACTACGCGCGCCTGATCCCGCCCGATCAGGCGGCCGAGTACTACGGGTTTTACAACATGCTGGGCAAATTCGCCGCCATCCTCGGCCCGGCCCTCATGGGCATCGTCGGCCTGGCGGCGCGAAAAATCCTCATGCCGCCCGACCCCACTGCGGCCCAGGTCCTGGCGGCGGGACAGGCGGCGTCCCGCTGGGGCATCGCCTCGGTCGTCCTTCTCTTTGCCATCGGGGCGGTCCTGTTCTACTTCGTCGACGAGGAAAGGGGGCGGGCGGAAGCGCTGCTGCTGGCCCACCCCGACGAGGCGCCGCCGCCGTGACGGTCGCAGACCGCCTGAAGCTCGGCGGCCCGGTCCGAGAAGACCCAGTCGACCCCCCTCAGGATCTCGCGGAAAAGCACGTTCGCTGAGGCGGGAAAGCCGGTGCCGACGCGCTGGCCCCGCCGGTGGTGGGCGGCCGCCATGCGCCGGGTGAGCATCAGGTAGTGGCCGGTCACGCCGCCGTAGCCCCGCGACAGGGCCAGGCGGCTGTAAGCGCCGAGGTTGAGGCGCCCGATGGGGAGAAAGGCCGCCGCCGGCGCCCAGTCGAGGGGGTCGAAGAGGCGCGCGTCCAGGGAGATGAGGTGGTAGTCGGCCGCCGGCGCCAGCGGCGCCAGGGCCCGCTCCAGGGCCCGGCTCCAGCGGGCGGGCGCATGGCCGTCGGCGTCCTTGAGCTCGATCATCAGGTGCCGGGCCTTTCCATAGCGCGCCACCACCGTCTCCAGGGCCGGGACCGGGGCGAAGCGCCTTTCGATCTCCCCGCGGGTCAATCCGGCGACGGCCTCCGGCACGCCGAACATCCGCCTGAAATCCCGGTCGTGGAATACCACCGGGCAAAGGTCGCGGGTCCAGCGCACGTCCAGTTCGATCCCCCACACCCCCGCCCGGAGCGCCGCGTCGAAGGCCGGCAGGCTGTTTTCCAGCACCCGGCGGTTGTCGTGTTCCCCCCGGTGGGACACGATCCGGCAGGCGGACAGGAGGCCGGCCGGGGGAAGCGGCCGCCGCCGGGCGCCGGTCAGCCTTTCCCCCAGGGCGTGGAGCAGTTTTTCGGTCCGCGCGAGCATCGTCATCCCCGTCGCCCCCCTTGCCGCCTTTTAGCACAGATCGCCGCGGGACCCGAAGCCCTTTTCACCCGCGGACGCCCCTGTTGACGCGCCGCCCCCTTTTTGCCTATACTGCGATTGCTTCCCGAAACCTTTCCCCGGCGGCCCGGAGCACGTCTGCATGCACGAGATCTCCCGCGATCCCTACGACCTGTGCGTCATCGGCTGCGGCCCCGGAGGCTTTGCCGCCGCCATGCGCGCCCTGGACCTGGGCAGGCACGTCTGCATCGTCGAGGGCGACGAAATCGGCGGCACCGGCGTCATGTGGGGCGCCCTGGCCTCCAAGACCATGTGGGAACTCGCCAAGGATTACGACATCGCCGCCCAGGTGAACCGCGGCTACCGCACCTCGGGGCTCACGGTCGATTATCGCGCCGTGAGGGACACGGTGATCCAGGCCGTGAAGGAAAAGCAGTACCAGATGCTCTCGCAGATCGAAAGCTATTCCCCCCGGCGCTGGCAGGGCCCCGGTTCCCTGACCTATGTGCGCGGGTGGGGGTCCTTCGTCTCCGCGGACCGGGTCGCCGTGAGCCTTGCCGACGGGCGCCGGCAGGAAGTCCGCGCCGCCCGCGTCCTCATCGCCACCGGCTCCAGCCCCCGCGCGTTTCCCGGCATCGCCCCCGACCCCGAGAGGATCCTGACCTCGGACACGGTCCTCAACCTGAGGGAATTCCCCAAGCGCCTGATGATCATCGGCGCCGGCATCGTGGGCTGCGAGTACGCCACGGTCTTTTCCAATTTCAAGCAGACCAAGGTCTACCTGGTGGACCACGCCGACCGCATTCTGCCCTTCGAGGACGACGACATCAGCGATTTCGTGGACGACAGCCTCGAAAGAAACGGCGTCAGGATCTTCCACTCGGCCGTGCTCAAGGACATCATCCCCCGCGACGACCACCTGGTGGTGATCCTCTACTTCGCCGGCGGGCATTCCGAGGTGGTGGAGGTCGACGCGGCCCTGGTGTCCATCGGCCGGGTGCCGAACCTGGCGCGCCTCGACCTGGCGCGGGCCGGAATCGCCCCCGACGGGAGGGGCTACCTGAAAACCGACAAGAACTGCCGCCTGGCGGGAACGATCTACGCCGCCGGCGACGTCACCCACCGCCCCGCCCTCGTGAACCTGGCCGAGATGGAGGGCCGCTACGCGGTCAAGGACATGTTCGGGGTCGCGAAATGGCCCATGAACTTCGGCAACATGTCCACCGTGATGTTCTTCAAGCCGGCGGTGGCGGCGGTCGGCCTCAACGAAAAAGGGTGCCAGGAGAAAAAAATCCCCTACCGCGTGGACCGTTACTCCAACGCCCTCCTCAGCCGGGCCATCGCCATGCGGGCCACCAACGGGTTCGTCAAGATCATCGTCACCGACGACCCCCAGCAGCAGATTCTCGGCATGCGCGCCGCCGGCCCCCAGGTTTCCAACACCATCATGTCGATCGCGGCGATGATGGACCAGAAAAAAGGGGTTCCGGACATCCTCAAGTCGGTCCACCCCCACCCCACCATGTCCGAGAGCATTCCCGAGTGCCTGCGCCTGCTGGGCGGCAAATCGGTTTACAAGCCGAGGGCCTTTCCCGGGCACCTGCACATCCGCACCTGGCACCCCGACACCGGATACGGGGACTGAAGGGGCATCGAAATGGACACGGAAGCTTTCCGCGCGGTCGTCGACTACCACGAGCGCAGCAAACACCGCACCGACCGCTACGCGGCCTCGCCGGGCTACATGGACTGGCAGAACCAGCCCAACCCTTTCCGTTTCTACGAGGGAAAGCCCCCCCTGGAGCTCCCGCTTCTGCGCCGGGACCCGGCCGCGGGCCACGAGGACCTTTACCGCCGCGACAACAACCCGGCCCGGCCATTCAACCTGGAGAGCATCGGCGCCTTCCTGGAGCTTTCCCTGGCGCTGTCGGCCTGGAAGTCGGCCCAGGGCAGCCGCTGGTCCCTGCGCGTCAACCCCTCCAGCGGCAACCTGCACCCCACCGAGGCGCACCTGGTCATGCCGGGCGGCGGGGGGCTGCCCGCCGGCCTCTACCACTACAACCCCCTGCTCCACGCCCTGGAGCCCAGGGCCCGGGTCCCGGAGGAAACGGCGCGCCGCCTGCGGGCCCACCTCGGCGTCGAGGGGTTCCTGGTGGGCCTGACCAGCATCTTCTGGCGCGAATCGTGGAAGTACGGGGAGCGCGCCTTCCGCTACTGCAACCACGACGCGGGCCACGCCCTGGCCTGCCTGAGCTTTGCGGCCAACCTCCTGGGCTGGCGCCTGGTCTACCTCCAGGACCTGTCCGACGGCCAGGTCGAGACGCTCCTGGGCCTCGACCGGGTCGCGTTCCCGGACCTGGAATCCGAACACCCCGACCTCGTCTGCCTGGTCTGCCCCAGCGGCGCCGAACCGTCCGCCCTCGGCCTTCCCGGGGACATCCTGGACGCGTTCGGCACCCTCGAGATCGGCCTGACGCCCAACGCCCTGAGCCGCGAGCGCGTCGCCTGGGACATCATCTACCGCACGGCGGAGGCCGCCCGCAAGCCGCAGACCACCGAGGCGGTTTGTGACCGCGCAGGGCCCGGCCTCGACCTCCGGGCGTCGTCGCCGCTTGGCGCCTGCGAGATCATACGTCGGCGAAGGAGCGCGGCCCGCTACGACCCCCGGGGAAGCCTGGCGCGCTCCCGGCTCCTGGCCATGCTCGACCGCACCCTGGTGCGCGGCGGCTGCGCCCCCTTCGACCTCGGGCTGGGCGAGCCGGCGGTCAACCTGCTGCTGTTCGTCCATCGCGTGGACGGCCTCGAGAGCGGCCTATACTTCTTTCTGCGCGCCCCGCGGGACCTCCAGGAGCTGCGCCGGACCTGCCGCCCCGAGTTCGCGTGGCAGGCGGTCGAGGAGGGGCTGCCCCTCTACCGCCTGCAGTCAGGGGATTTCCGCCGCATCGCCGCCCGGGTCAGCTGCCACCAGGACATCGCCGGGGAAAGCGCCCTGTCGCTGGGCATGATCGCGCGCTTCGAGGAAACCGTCCGCCGGGCGCCCTACCGCTACCGCCACCTGTTCTGGGAGGCGGGCATGATCGGCCAGGTGCTCTACCTGGAGGCCGAGGCCCACGGCAAGCGCGGCACCGGCATCGGCTGCTACTTCGACGACGATGTCCACGAGATCCTGGGGCTGGCGGACAACCGCCACCAGAGCCTCTATCACTTCACCCTGGGCGACGCGCTGGAAGACCCGCGCCTCGCCTCCCACCCGCCCTACGCCCACCTGCGCGGGGGGGAGGGCTGAACGCGCGCGTGACGCGCCCTCGCCGGGAGGCCCCCCGGCACGCGGGAGGGGATGCGCTCGATCCGGCTTACCGCGACGGCGATTTCAAAATCGGTGACACCCATGAACGACCCGGTATTTTCCGACATCAGCGCCGCCGCCCTGCGGCAGTATCTGAACACCCGCCGCGAAAGGGAGTTTATGCTCCTGGACGTCCGCCAGCCTTTCGAGTACGAACTGGGGCACATTCCCGGGGCGGCCCTCTGGCCCCTTTCGGAGCTGGAGCTGCGCCTGTTCGACCTGCCGCCGGACAGGGACCTGATCTTCTACTGCCGCAGCGGGGCGCGGTCGGCGGCCGCTGCGTCGCTGGCGGCCGAGGGGGAAGTCACCGACAAGGCCATCTTGAACCTCTCCGGCGGAATTTTCGCCTGGGAAGGCAGGACGCTGACCGGCTTTCCCAGGGTGCGGGTCTTCGAGGCGGGCCGGAGCGTGGCCGACCTCCTCTACACGGCCATGGACCTGGAGAAGGGGGCCTGGCGCTTCTACCGGCGCCTCCGCGACCTGTTTGCCGGCGAGCCCGTGGGGGCCGCCTTCGAAACCCTTTCCAAGGCCGAAACCGCCCACGCCAGGCTGGTCTACCGCTTCTGGCGCAAGACGACCGCGGAGCCGGCGCCCTTCGAAGCGCTTTTCGAGGCGCTGCGCGGGGAGATCCTCGAGGGCGGCGACACCCTCGAGGGCGCCCTGCGCCGCGTCGCGGCGCCGGAGGGCGGCCGCTGCCTGCATGCGGTCGAACTGGCCCTCCGCATCGAGCTTTCGGCCTACGACCTCTACCGCGGCGTGGCCGACCGGGTCGAAGCGGCCGAGGCCCGCGAGGCGCTGCTTTCCATCGCCCAGGCCGAGAAGGCCCACATGCGCACCCTCGCGCGCGCCATCGGGCACTGCCGCTGACCCCGTGACCCCGTGTCCCCTTACCCGCAGGTAGATTGACCTCCCATGTGGAACCTCCAGATCCTGGCAATCGCCGTGGCCCTGGCCATGGACGCCCTGGCGGTGGCCCTCGCCGCCGGGGTCGCCTTGAAACAGATCAGCGCCCGGCAATACTTTCGCCTCGTGTGGCACTTCGGCCTCTTCCAGGCCATGATGCCCGTCATCGGCTGGAGCGCCGGCTTCCACGTCCGGCAATGGATCGAAGCCTACGATCACTGGGCGGCCTTCGGGCTGCTGGCGTTTGTCGCCCAGGGGATGCTGCGCTCCGCCTGGAAGGGGGAACACCCCGGGGACAACGCCAGGGACCCGACCCGCGGCGCGACCCTCGTGATGCTCTCCATCGCCACCAGCATCGATGCCCTGGCGGTGGGCCTGAGCCTCTCGGTGATCGACGTGTCCATATGGCTGCCGGCGGCCGTCATCGGCGTGACGGCCGCGGCGTTCACCTACGCGGGCATGACCGTGGGAAGGAAAATCGGCGGCACGGGGAGTGTCGGCCGCTGGGCCGAAGCCCTGGGCGGCTGCATCCTGCTGGCGATCGGCCTGAACGTCCTCCACGAGCACGGGGCGCTTTCCGGGTGGGGGTGGGGGTGAGGCGCGGCACGGGGCGTCGGGAGGGCAGGTCTTTCGCGCCCAGAAAATCATCCGCCACACCTCCGTGGACGGCTACTACGTTTACCCCCGGCCCGAAAATTTGTGGAAAGACATCGACCGCTTCCTGGCGACGCAAGACGGCCTTTGCTTCGGCACCAATGTCTACGCCGGCTGGGAAGTCATGCGCCTGGCGTCCCGGCACGTGAAGGTGGTGATCAACGGGCAGGGAAGCGACGAAATCTTCGGCGGATACGCCCGCCGCTACGACCCCGTTCACCTGGCGGCACTCGTGCGGCGCCGCCAGGTCATGACCGCCCTCGACTTCCTGGTGAAAAAGCACCGCGTCCACGGGCTGCGCGACGGCGTGGCGCATGTGGTCAAGGATGCCGTTTTCGGCTCTTTCCCGGAGAAAATCAAGGCATCGTATTTAAGGCGCAAACTGGGGGCGAGGTTCGATTTCCTCCGGCGCCTCGCCGTTCCGGGAGCCGCCGCCCCCGATGTCGCCTTTTTTTTCCCGGGCCCCCGGGTTTCCCTGAACCGCCAGCTGTGCCGCGATCAGGCAAGGGGCTACCTGCCCATGCTGCTGCGTTACGATGACCGCAATGCCGCCGCCGCATCCATCGAGAACCGCGTCCCGTTTCTCGACCACCGCCTGGTCGAGTACGTCAACCGGATCCCCTCGGTCTACAAGATCTGCAACGGGTGGAACAAATGGCTGCTCCGCCTGGCCATGCGGGGCATGCTGCCCGACGAGATCGTGTGGCGCAGGGAGAAGAACGGGTTTGCCACCCCCCAGAAAACATGGCTGTCGCACGGGGATTCCCCGGTTCATTCCCTGGTGAAGCGCCACGGGATAAAAATCGCCGGCAACGACCTGTGGAGCTGCCTGGTGGTCGACAAGCTGCTGGGGGAAGACGAGGTGGGGCATGCTGCTGAGGCGTGAGCGCGAGTCCGTCGTGGAATACGGGAAAAAGCTGATCGCCGCGCGGCTGACGGTCGGCAGCGGGGGCAACCTGAGCGTTTTCAACCGCAGGCGCGGCCTGATCGCCATCAGCCCCAGCGGCGTCGCCTACCCGGAGATGACCGCCGGGGAGGTGGCCGTGGTCGACCCGAAAGGAGCCGTCCGGCAGGGCGCCTGCGAGCCCTCCAGCGAGGTGGGCATCCACCTGGCCCTCTACCGCCGGCGCCTCGATGCGTGCGCCGTGGTCCACACCCACTCGGTCTACGCCACCACCCTGGCGTGCCTCGGCTGGGAGCTTCCCGCCGCCCACTACCTGGTGGCCTTTTCCGGGACCCGGGTCCCCCTGGCGCCTTATGCCACCTTCGGCACGCCGGAACTGGCGCAAAGCGTGCTCGGGGCCATCGACGGCTTCAACGCCGTGCTCATGGCCAACCACGGATTGGTCGCCGTGGGGCCTTCCCTTTCGCGCGCCTTCACGGTGGCGGAAGAAATCGAATTCTGCGCGCGGGTCTATTTCCAGGCGCGCTGCGTCGGGCAGCCCCACATCCTGTCGGATGAGGAGATGCGCCGCGTGATCGCCAAGTTCGCCGGCTACGGGCTCCCGGGCCCAGGGGCACTGCGCGCCTGAAGGGCCTGCGGCCCCGGGACGCTCCCCCCGCAGGCCTTGCCGCCGCCGGCCCTCATGCCGGAAGCCCGCCCTTTTCCCCCTTGCCGTCCAGGCTCGCCACCTTCACCACCTCCCGCCCGAACTTCCGCCGGATCGACTCCACGGCCGCATCCACCTTTTCCCACGCGTCGGGGGCCGCCGCCCGGGGGTCGAACAGGCTCGCCTGGACCGGCAGCGCTTCGCAGACCAGGCCCGAGGCCCCCAACCCGATCAGCCGGATGCGGCGCGTCAGCCGATACCCAGCCAGGAGGCGCAGGGCCTCGCGGTAGAGCGCCCGGGAGGACTGAACCCCCCGCGGCAGGGTGTGGCTGCGGGTGAAAAGCCTGAAATCATCGTGCTTGATTTTCAGGGTGACGGTCTTGGCCCGCAGGCCCTGCCTTCTGAGCTGCCGGCCCACATCCTCGGACTGGCGCAGGAGATGCCGGCTCAAGAGTTCGCGGTCGGCGGTGTCTTCGGGCAGGGTTTCCTCGCTGCTGACCGATTTCGGCGGCCTGCAGGGAGCCACGGGCGAGGGGTCCAGGCCCCGGGCCAGGGCCTGCAGGCGTCTGCCGTAGGCGCCCAGGCGCCTCGCCAGGCTCTCCCGGGGATAGCGCCTCACGTCGCCCAGCGTGCGGATTCCTAAAGAATCCAGCACTTCCCGGGTGACCCGCCCGACACCGGGAACCCTGCCGATGGGCAGCCGGTCGACAAAAACCGCCACCTCCTCCGGGCGTATGAGGGTCAGGCCGTCGGGCTTGTCCATCTCCGAGGCGACCTTGGCCAGGAATTTGTTGGGCGCGACGCCCACCGAACAGGTCAACCCCGTGGCCGCCAGAACCCGCCGCTTGAGGCTCCGCCCGATTTCCTCGGGGCTGCCGCACAGCCTTCGGCTCGCGGCGACATCCATGAAGGCCTCGTCGATGGAAACCTCCTCCACCACCGGTGTGTACTCCCTGAGGATCGCCATGACCCGGGCCGATATTTCCCTGTAGCGCAGGCGGTTGGGCGGCACGATGACCAGGTCCCTGCACCGCCGGCGGGCCTGGAACATCGGCATGGCCGAGTGGATTCCGTACCGCCGCGCCTCGTAGCTCGCCGCGGCAACCACCCCCCGGTCCGACGTTCCCCCCACCACCACGCAGCGGCCGCGCAACGCCGGGTTGTCCAGCGCCTCCACCGAGGCGAAAAAGGCATCCATGTCGATGTGCAGAATCATGGCGGTTTGCGGACCGGGTTGCGCCGCGCCGGGTGAGCTGGCGCACGGGTGCCCCCGCGATCGTTGGTGGGAGCGGGCCTTGACGGGTATAATGGGAAACCCGGCGGAGGTCAAGGGGCGCCTCGCGCACATCCCCCTCCTGGCCGCCGGCTCCCCGCCGGCCCGTCGTCAAAAAAAGGGTTGCGTTTTTCAATTCGTTTGTTTATATAGATCAACAGAGTGAACCTGGACGACTGCTAACATGACCCAGACCCGCTTCGACGCCTTTTTGCACAGAGTCTACCAGGCCACCGGCATGGCCTCGCAAAACGACCTGGCCGCCGCCCTGGAGGTCAACCGCTCGGCCATCACCCAGGCGCGCAGGAAAAACGCCATCCCGGCCAAGTGGGCCCTCGGCCTGTTCCGCAGGTACGGCCTGAACCCGGAATGGGTGGAACACGGGACCGGGCCGACTTTTGTGAGGCCGTCGACGCCGGAGGAACCTGACTTCGCGAAGGTCCCCAAGGTGAGGGCGCGCCTGTGCGCCGGAGACGGCTCCTTCGAGGTGGGGGGGGAGATCGAGGGCTATTACGCCTTTCAGACGCGATGGCTCAGCGGGCGCGGCAATGCCGACCAGATGGTCCTGCTGGACATCTTCGGCAACAGCATGGAGCCCGAACTGCGCGCCGGGGACACGGTCCTGGTGGACCGGTCCCAGAAAGAGATCCTGGCGGGAGCGGTCTATGCCGTCGGCATCGACGACACCATCATGGTCAAGCGGCTCGAAAAGCACCCCCGCAAGCTGGTGGCAATTTTTCTCCTTCGGGGAAAGGGAGCTCCTGCGCCGGTCCGCCGCTCACCTGCTGAGGGAAAAAAAGGTCGAGTGGGGCCGCGGGGACCAGATCGCCCTGGCATGCCTGCTGGATCGCATCCGGCGGCACATCCGCCGGCCGTTCAGCCGGCGGGGGGCCGTCAAGCATGCGGCCTGGGTGCTCAGAACCGGGGGCGGGGCCAGGCGGCTCTTTTCGAGGGCCGTGGACAGCCTTCACGCCCTGCAGCTGCTGGCCGAGTCCTGGGGCGCGGCGGATGCCCCCCGGCGGCGGGCGTTGATGGCGGCGGCAGGCGCGGTCGGCGGGATTTCCGCCGCAACCGTGACGGCGGACGCGGGCGATCCCAAGGCACTGTATGCAAAATTATATGATATCCTGAACGGGTATGTTTCATTTTACCCCAACAAGCTCTATTACCCGGGCGGCAGCCGCCCTGAATCGAGTTGATGGACAAGGGACCCGATAGGGGCTGGAAGCCCGCCGCGATCAGCGTCGTCATCCCCTGCCTGGACTGCGCGGCCACGATCCGCAGGCTCGTTCTCGGCCTGCTGGACCAGTCCCTTCCCGAGGGCGTGGACCTCGAAATCCTCGTTGTGGACAACGGCAGCACCGACGGCAGCGTGCAGTGCGTCCGGGATCTGCCGCTGCGGGTCCTTTCCGAGCCGCACAGGGGGCCGGCGGCCGCGCGCAACGCGGGCCTGCGGGCCGCGGGGCGGGGACATGGTCGTCTTCCTGGATGCCGACACGCGGCCGGCGAACAGGTCCCTGCTGGCGGAGCACATCCGCACCCTCGGGCAGGACGCGGGCATCTGGATATCCGGCGGCGCCATCTCCCCCGACCCGGAGCAGCGCAGCCCCGTCGCCCTGGCCGAAAACATGACCGGGCTCTTCAATTGGCACGACGGGCTGCCTTCGCGCTACCTGAAATTTCAACCGAGCGGCAACCTGGCCTTTCGCCGGGCGACGGCGAAGCGGATCGGCCCCCTGGACGAGGGGCTTTTCTGGCTCGAGGATTTCGACTGGAGCGTCCGGGTGACGAGGGCCGGGGGGAAGATTTTCTTCAATCCCGGGGCGGGGGTATACATCCGCGGCCGGGAGTCCTTCATCGAGGCGGCCCGCAAATTCTACCGCTGGGGGCTCAACGTGAGGTCCGTTTACGTGCCCGGTCACCAGGAACAGGCGTGGCTTTTCAGGAATCACCGGGCTCTCTTCCTCTTCAACGTCCCCCTGCGCGTCCTCAACGAAACCCATGTCACCCTGAAGCGCTGGTTCCCCCGGCGGCCCCTGGGGACGCTCGCGCTCCTGCCCCTGATCCTGTTTTTCAGGGTGGCCTGGGGGGCGGGAATCGCGGCAGGCGCCCTGAAAGGCCGGCACCCCCGGGGGGCGGCCGCGCGGCCGGGTGAACCGGAGCCGGCCGCGGAAGGGGAAAGCCGCCATTGAAGCTTGCGCAGCCCGGCCTGAGACTCGTCGCCCAGCTCTGCGGACGAAAGGGTCTGGCCCTGTTTGCGGTCGGCGCGGCCTCCTCCTTCGTCCTCTCCGGCGTGGAGTACAGCTACGCCGTTTTCCTGATGGTGTTCGCCTTCACCCTGGGATTCGTCGCCCACACCGATCTGCCGGCCTGGCTCCCTTTCGACGTCCGCCTGCTCTCGCCGGCGGCCATATGGGCCGGGCTGCTGGCGGTGGGAATCGCCCAGGCAGCCGCCCAGGTCGTCACCTACCAGACCAAGATCATGTTCACCGAGCTGATTCACGCCCGCTTGCGGATGGCCCTCGGCTATTGCCTGCTCAAGCGCGAGAACGGCCGCCCTGCGCCCCTCAGCCAGGTCGACTTCTACCTGGCCGAATGCTTCCCCAAGGCGACCGCCTTCCTCTTCCACGCGACGCAGCTCTTTTCCTTTGCGGTCCAGTCCCTCATGATCAGCGTCGGGATGATCTACCTCGCGTGGGGCGAGGCCCTGGTCGGGGTCTCCGGGCTGGTCCTCATGGGGTTCCTGGTGCTGCAGCTCAACCGCTGGACCAACCGGGTTGCGGGGAAGGTCCCGGATGCCGTCGACGCGCTCCAGAAAACGAAGGTCCGAATCGTCAGGAACTGGATCCTGATAAAGATCCTGCAGATCCAGGAGCGCGAGTACCGGAAGTATCTCGACTCCGTCTTCAAGTACTACAAGCACAGTTCCCTGGCCTATTTCTACGGCAACCTGGGAGGCGCGGTGATGCCGGTGCTCGGCATCGTGGTCATTGCCGCCATCGTGGTCTCCAACCTCAGGTTTTTCAGGACCCCGGCGGTGGACCTCATCGCCTTCCTGTACCTGTTCGTCAAGTTCCAGACCCGGGTGGCCAACGGTTCCAACCTCATCGGGGGCATCTTCATCTGCCGCCCTCAATTCCGCGAATCGATGAACATGCTGGCCGCCCTGTCCCGCGGGGAGCGCCTGGAGGCCTTCCGGCCCCAGCGCCATTTTTCCCTTTTCAAGGCCGGCATCGGGCCGGGGGATCTTCCGGCGGAGAGCCCCGGGGAGCCTGCCCCCCGGAGGCGGAGGGACGGGGGGCCGCCGGCCATCCGGGTCGACGGGGTGGGGTTTGCCTATCCGGGCATGCAAGGCGCGGTCCTCGACGGGCTTTCCCTGAACCTCGACCCCGGGCTGCAGATGGGCATCGTCGGTCCCAACGGCAGCGGGAAGAGCACCCTGCTGGGCATCATTCTGGGGGTTCAGAAACCCACCCGCGGAAACGTGTACATCGACGGCATCCAGAGCGCGGAATACGTCACCCGTCACGCGGACGGGATCGCCTACGTCGGCGCGGAACCCTACCTGATCCTCGGCACCGTCATGGAAAACCTCACCTACGGCCTGGCACGGGCCTGCACGGAGCAGGAGGCGTGGGCGGCCCTCGGCCTGGTCCGGATGGAGGACTTCGTCAGGGGCCTTCCGGAAGGGCTCGGGTACCTGATCCAGGAAAACGGGGAGGGCCTTTCCACGGGACAGAAACAGCGCCTCACCATCGCGCGCGCTTTCCTGCGCGACCCGGCCCTGCTGGTGCTGGACGAGCCCTCGGCCAACCTGGACGAATCGGGCGAGGCCGTGGTCGTCGATGCCCTGGGAAAGCTCAAGGGCCTCTGCACGGTGCTCATCGTCTCCCACAAGCCGGAGGTGCTCAAGGGCAGCGACCGGACCCTCGACCTGGGTGTCGTTCCCGCGGGGCAAAGGAGGATGGCTTGACGACACCGGTGGGCATCAAGTATGTCGGGCTGCACGAAAACAGCGGCTACGGCATCGCCGCCCGGAGATACCTGCTGGGACTCCGACGCAGCGGCGTGCCGCTGACGTGGACCCCCATGGTCCCCGGGGGGAAGCTGAAAAGCCTCTATTACACGCCCTTCGAGGGGCGAGGCGTCGGGGATCCCCAGCTGGACCCCCTGTGCAACCGCCCCATCGCCTACGATGTGGTCATCCTGCACACCGTGCCCGAGTACTACCCGATGCTGGCCGAACGCGAGGAGGGCAAACACGTCGTCGGCTGCACGGTCTGGGAAACGGACCGGGTCCCGCGGCACTGGCCGGGGCTGCTGAACCGGATGGATCATCTCATGGTCCCGTGCTCCTGGAACCAACAGGTTTTCAAACGCTGCGGGGTCACCCCCCCCATCAGCGTCATCCCCCACATCGCCGCCTCCGAGGAGCCGGACGGGCGGCGCGGATTTCGGGGGATCCCGGATAAAAACTACGTTTTTTACACCATCGGGGCCTGGACGACCCGAAAAGCGCCGTGGAAGACGATCGCCTGCTACCTGCAAACCTTTTCGGCCCGCGACCCCGTCACGCTGGTGGTCAAAACGTCGAAAAGGGACTTTACCCGGCCGAAAATCTGGCGTTTCAGGAGAACCGCCGCGAGCGCGTTTCGAAAACTGGTCCGCGGCCGGAGGGGCGCACCCGACGTGCGGCTGATTAGAGAGACATCCCCATCCGCGATGTGTACGCCGCGGTTTCCGGTCTTGACAAAAACACGGCCAGATAATAGAGACGGGCATGCGTTTGCGGGATAGATCGGTCCTTTTCCTGGCGACCGGTTGCGGTGTCGGCCGCATCCCCTTGGCCCCGGGGACCTTCGGGTCGGCGGCTGCGCTGCCGCTCTGCTGGCTCGTCGGCGGCTGGCACGCCGCGGCAGGGGCGGCGGCCGTCATCGCGTTCATCGGCGCCGCCGTCTGGGTCGCCCGCGGGGCCGAACGGCTCCTGGGAGCCAAGGACCCGGGCTGCATCGTCGTCGATGAAATCGCGGGGATGCTGGTGACGTTTCTGGGCATCCCCTTCACCCCCCTGTCCGCCCTCGCCGGCTTTGCGCTGTTCAGGGGATTGGACATCGCCAAGCCTTACCCGATCCGGTGGGTGGAAAGGAGGCTGGCCGGGGGCACCGGGGTCGTCATGGACGACGTGGTGGCCGGGGTCTTCGCCAACCTTCTGCTGAGACTGCTCCTGCGGCTCTGGTGAGCCGAAGGGCCGTCGATGCGCGACCCATAATACCCCATTTCCGCCGCGCCCCGCCAGTAAGGGGTGCGGCAAGGCATCCGAAAAGGTTTCCATCGACTTGTTGTTCAAAAAAAAAGAAGCGGCAGAGGAAGCCCCGGCCGAAAGGAAAGGCAAGCTTCGGGAAAACGTCGAGGCGATCCTGGTGGCGGTCGTCCTGGCCCTGTTCATCCGCACCTTCGTGGTGCAGGCGTTCAAGATCCCGTCCGGGTCGATGAAAAACACCCTGCTCATCGGGGACCACATCCTGGTCAACAAGTTCATCTACGGCGTGAAGCTGCCGTTTGTCGACGTCACGGTCATCCCCATCTCAGCCCCCGAGCGTGGGGACATCGTCGTCTTCAGGTTCCCCCTGGAGCCGGACAAGGATTTCATCAAGCGCGTGGTGGCCGTGGCCGGCGACGAGGTGTCGATCCACAACAAGAAGCTCTATGTGAACGGCGAACTCCAGGAGGACCCGCACGCCATCTTCACCGACCCCCGCGTGATCCAGGCGCGGATCCAGCCGCGGGACAATTTCGGCCCGGTGACCGTTCCCGGGAACGCCATTTTCGTCATGGGGGACAACCGCGACAACAGCCACGACGGGCGTTTCTGGGGCTTCGTGGACCTGAAGGACGTGAGGGGCAAGGCCTTCATCATCTACTGGTCGTGGGACAGCGACGAGTTCGGCGTCCGCTGGCGGCGGCTGGGGCACCTGCTGGAGTGAGGGGGCTGGGTTCAAGGTTCACTGTTCAGGGTTCAAGGTTCCGGGTTGGGGGCAGGGAGCGCGGAGCGGGGAGCTTTGAGCTGACTGCCGATTACGATTACGATTACGATTACGATTACGATTACGACAACGACAACGACTACGACTACGACAACGAACACCCCGAGGCCTGGAGCGGCTGCTGGAACTCACCCCCGGCCCATTCCCCTTTCGAGCGGGGCAGGGGGATGTCAACGCCCCGATCCGCAATTCGATGTTGGACGTTGGGCGTTCGATCTTCGATGTTCATCGTCATTTCAAGGTTCCGACTTTCCCATCAGCTCGAAGTTTCATACAGGCTAACCCTGAACCCTGAACCCTGAACCCTGAACCTTGAACCTTGAACCCTGAACCCTGAACCCCGAACCCCGAACCCAAAACTCGAGGTGACCCATGCAGCTGGGCAGCAAAGATATCCTCGACATGGAGTCGCTCTCGGTCGACTAGATCCGCCTGATCCTGGACACGGCCGACCACATGAAGGAGATCTCCCGCAGGCCCATCAAGAAGGTGCCCACCCTGCGGGGCAAAACGGTCATCCTCTTCTTCCACGAGCCGAGCACCCGGACCCGAACCTCCTTCGACATCGCCGCCAAGCGCCTGTCCGCGGACTGCCACTCCATATCCAAGAGCACCAGCAGCATCGTCAAGGGCGAGACCCTCCTCGACACCGCCAAAAACCTGGAAGCCATGAACCCGGACATTCTGGTGATGCGCCACTCCTCGTCAGGCGCACCCCACCTGCTGGCCCGGCGGGTCAAATTTTCAGTCATCAACGCCGGGGACGGCACCCACGCCCACCCCTCCCAGGCCCTGCTCGACCTGATGACCGTGCGGGAGAAAAAGGGGCGCATCGAAGGGCTCCGCATCGCCATCGTCGGGGACATCGCCCACAGCCGGGTGGCCATGTCCGACTGCGTCGGGTTCGGCAAGATGGGCGCCCGGGTGGTGCTGGCCGGCCCGCCCACCATGATCCCCCCCGGCCTCGCGTCCATGGGCGCGGAAGTCTGCCATCACATCGAGGACGCCATCCGCGGGGCGGACGTGGTCATGATGCTCAGAATCCAGAAGGAGCGGCAGAAAGCGCCGCTCTTTCCCACCGAGAGGGAGTACGCCAGGGTTTTCGGCCTCAACGCCGCGCGCCTCGAGCTGGCGCGCGAGGATGCGCTCGTCATGCACCCGGGGCCCATCAACCGCGGGGTGGAGATCGCCCCCGACGTGGCCGACGGGCCCCGGTCCGTCATACTGGACCAGGTGGCCAACGGCGTGGCCGTGCGAATGGCGCTGCTTTACCTGGTGTCCGGAGGAGTGCGACATGCGGACGATACTTAGAGGCGGCCGGGTCATCGATCCGGGGCGCCTGGACGCCGTCGGCGACATCGTGGTGGAAGGCGGAACCATCGCCGAGGTGCGGACCGCGGGGGAAGGGGGGGCGGCCGCCGACGCCCGGGCACGGGTCATCGATGTCTCCGGCCTGGTGGTGGCCCCCGGCCTGATCGACATGCACGTGCACCTGAGGGAGCCGGGGCAGGAGTACAAGGAGACGATCGCCTCGGGCGGCCGGGCGGCGGCGGCCGGCGGGTTCACCGCCGTCTGCTGCATGCCCAACACCCTGCCGCCCAACGACTCCCCCCAGGTGACGGCCTTCATCCTGCGCCAGGCCGAACGGGCCGGCACGGTGCGGGTCTACCCGGTGGCGGCCGTCAGCAAGGGGCTGCAGGGGGCCCAGCTGTGCGAGGTCGCCGACCTGAAGGCCGCCGGCGCCGTGGCCCTCAGCGACGACGGCCGGCCGGTCGTCGACAGCACGCTCATGCGCTGCGCCCTCGAATATGCCGGGGGCTTCGGCATGCTGGTGATATCCCACTGCGAGGAGCTGTCCCTTGCGGCCGGCGGGGACATGAACGAGGGCCCGGTCTCCACCCGCCTGGGGCTTGCCGGGATCCCCAACGCCGCCGAGAGCATCATGGTCATGCGCGACATCGCCCTGTGCGCACTCACCGGCGCGCGGCTGCACATCGCCCACGTCAGCACGCGCGAGTCGGTGGCGGCCATCCGCGAGGCCAAGGGCCGGGGGGCCCCGGTCACCGCCGAGACAGCCCCCCACTACTTCACCCTCACCGACGAGGCGGTCGGCCGCTACGACACCCACGCCAAGATGAACCCGCCCCTGCGCTCGGCGGCGGACCGCGAGGCGATCCGCGAAGGCCTGGCGGACGGCACCCTGGACGCTATCGCCACGGACCACGCCCCCCACTCCGTGCTCGAAAAGGACCTGGAGTTCGACCAGGCGGCCAACGGCATCGTCGGCCTGGAGACCTCGCTGCCCCTGGGCCTGGAACTGGTGCGCGCCGGCGTCCTGACGCTCCCCGGGCTGATCGCGAAGATGGCCGTCAACCCGGCTAAAATCCTCGGCCTGCCGTCGGGGATCGTGCCCGGCAACCCGGCCGACCTGACGGTCTTCGACCCGGACCGGACCTGGACCGTCAAGGCGGGGGAATTTTTCTCCCTGAGCCGCAACACCCCCTTCGACGGCCGCCAGGTCGCCGGAAGGGCCGTTTTGACCATGGTGGGCGGCCGGGTCGTCTATGATCTGGTTCAAAGATCGGAAGAGCGTCACCGCCGGGTCATTTTCCGAGACAGCATCGCTTGTACTTGCGGCCGCTGCCGCAGGGGCAGGGCGCGTTGCGGCCCGGAGCGGGAACGGCCGCGAGGGCGGGTCGGGGCGGCGCATCCCGGCTTTTCGCAGGCGGCGCCGGGCGCGACAAGGCGGCCAGCTGGGCGGCGAAAGGGGCGCAGTGGGTGAAAAAGCGCTTGTAGCCGGCGCACAGCCAGTTGAGCCCCGGCTGCCCGTCCGCTGTCGTCAGGATGCGGTCCTTCGGGCACCCCCCGTTGCACATCGCCAGGACTTCGCAGGCCAGGCAATAGCGGGGGAGCGCGTCGCGTTTGAGCCGCCCGAAGGCCCGCTGCGCCGGGCTTTCGATCATCCCGGCCAGGTGGGCCGCGCCGATGTTGCCCAGGCGGTGGGCGGTATCGACGAAATGGTCGCAGGCGTAGACGTCCCCGTTGTGCTCGACGACGGGGATCTCGCCGCAGGTCTCGCGGAAAATGCACAGGGCGTGCTCCCGGCCGCAGGCGGCAGCCGCGACCTCGTCGAAGATCTGGACCTCCACCCGGCCGATGTCCTGCCGGGCCCATGGGTCGAAGATGCGGCAGAGGAAATCACCCCAGGCCTCGGGCGCCACGGAGCGGGGGTCGACTCCGGAGCCCGGCCCCGCCCGGCGCGCCACCAGGGGCAGAAACGTCAGGCAGCCTGCTCCGATGCCCTTGAAGAAATCGTAGACCCGCCGGGGCTGGCCGACGTTGTGTGCGTGCACGACGCACAGGATGTCGACCGGGACCCCGTGGTGTCTGAGGCACTCGTAGGCCTGAAGGACCCGCCCGTGGGTGGGGTCGCCGGACCGGTCGACGCGGTACGGGTCGTGGAGGTCGGCGGGGCCGTCCAGGCTCAGCCCCACGCCGAAGCCCGCCTCCGCCAGGAATCGGCACCAGTCGCCGTCCAGGAGGGTCCCGTTGGTCTGGATGCCGTTGGTGATGCGTACGCCGGGGGGCCGGTGACGCTGCTGCAGGGCGACGACCCGGAGGAAAAACCCCGTGCCTGAAAGGGTCGGCTCCCCGCCGTGCCAGGAAAAATGGACCACCGGGCCGGGGTGCGCCTCGAGGTGCTGGCGGATATAGGTTTCCAGGATCCCGGGGGGCATCCGCGCCGGGCCGCCCCGGGGGTACAGGCGCCGGGTGGGAAGGTAGTAGCAGTAGGCGCAGGCAAGGTTGCAGTCCGGCCCGGCCGGCTTGACGAAGACCTGGAACTCCCGGGACGCCGTGAGCATTTCGCGCTGCCCTGGCCTGGGGGATGACCGTTGCGTGCCGGCGGCGGCCGGCAGCGTGCACGGGGGCAGTGTAGGGGAATATCCCCCGGGGGTCAAGGGGCCGGCGGGGCGGCGTCAGGGCGGTCGTGTGCAACGACATTCAGCCCATCCCGGTCGTCATCGGAATGGCATGACGGGCGCTTGAAAATTCGACCCCGATTTCGATTGCGATTTCGATTTCGATCGCGATTTCGATGTGGATCCGGCCATGGTGTCGCTTTTCATCTCCTTTACCGGCCTTTTCAGCGCCGTTTTCTGCCTGCTGATGGGTGTCGGGCTGCTCGGGACGCTCCTGAGCCTGCGCATGGCCATGGCGGGCTTCTCGCCCCTGGTGATCGGGCTGATCATGGCGGCCTACTACGTCGGGCTGGTGGCGGGCTCCCTGGTCTGCCGGCGCCTGGTGGCCAGGGTGGGGCACATCCGCGCCTTCGCGGCCTTTGCCGCCGTGACGACCGTCACGGCCCTGCTCCACGGCCTCAATGCCGCGCCGCTTTTCTGGGGAGCCTTGAGGCTGGTGACGGGCGTGGCCACCATCGGGCTGTTCATGGTCATCGAGAGCTGGCTGAACGAATGCACCGCCAGCGATGCCCGCGGCCGGGTCTTTTCCATCTACATGGTGCTCTCCTACCTGGGGATGGGCGCCGGCCAGCTGCTTCTCAACGTGGGCGACGCGCGCGGCCTGGAGCCCTTCCTGGTGGCCGGGCTCTGCATCTGCGGCTGCCTGATCCCCGTGACCGTCACCCGGTCGGCCCAGCCCCGGCTGCCCGAAACCGTGCGCTACGGCTTCATCGCCCTCTTTCTGAAGTCGCCCCTGGGAATCCTGGGGTGCCTGAGCGCGGGGCTGATCAACAGCAGCCTCTATTCGCTGGGCCCGGTCTTCAGCAGCCGCATCGGCCTGTCGACCTCGCAGACGGCGTGGTTCATGTCGGCGGCCATCTTCGGCGGGCTGGCGATCCAGTGGCCCGTGGGCGTGCTCTCGGACCGCTACGACCGGACCCTGTTCCTGGCGCTCCTGGGGGCGCTGGTGGCCGTCGGGTCCCTGGTCATGGTGTGGATCGGAAGTTACGCGGTGGGATGGATTTTCCCGGGAATGGTCTTTTTCGGGGGGTGCATCTTCACGATTTACCCGGTCTCCGTGGCGCGGGCCTACGACGTGTTCGCGGGCGAGGACATCGTTGCGGTCAGTTCGGCGCTGCTTTTCGGATACGGCATCGGGGCCTCGGCGGGCCCGGTGGCCGGGGCCATGACCATGGCGGCCCTGGGGAGCCCTTACGGCCTCTTCGTTTTCTGCGGGGCCGTGGGCGCGGCCTACGCCGCGGTCACCCTCTATTCCCGCAGGAAGAAACGGATCGAGATCGTTCCCGTGGAGGAGCAGGTCGGTTTCCTGCCGATGAAGAGCGCCTCGCCCGTGGCCGTCCAGATCGACCCGCGGGCCGATGCGGAGCAAGATGCGCCCTGAGCCCGGGCGCCCATGAAAACAGGTCCGGTGCACGTGAAAAAACTGGTGGTCTTGGTGGTCGTTCTGGCGGCGGCGGGGGTCGGCGTGCGCTTCTACCTGCGCCCCGAGAGGATCGCGGTCGTCCTGCACGAGGTCGACCGCGGCCTGGTGGAGCGCACCGTGGCCAACACCCGCGCCGGGACGGTGAAGGCCTGCCACCGCGCCAGGCTGTCGCCGGCCGTCGGGGGCCAGATCGCCTCCCTGCCGATCCGGGAGGGGCAGCGGGTCGTCGCGGGGCAGGTCCTCCTGGAGCTTTGGAACAAGGACCTCCAGGCCCAGGTCCGCCTGGCCGAGGAGGAAGTCGCCGGAGCCCGCGCGCGCGTGCGCTCCACCTGCGCCCGGGCCGATGTGGCCCAGCGCAATGCCGAGCGCCTGACACGGCTGCTCGGGTCCGGGGTGGGGACCGAGGAGCGCGCCGACAACGCGCGTGCGGAGGCCGCCGCCCTCAAGGCCGAGTGCGAGGGGGCGCGTGTCGACGTCGACGTGCGCCGCGCCCGCCTGGCGGTGGCGGGCGCCGGCCTGGAACGCACACGGCTGCTGGCCCCCTTCGACGGCACGATCGCCGAAATCAACGGCGAGCTTTTCGAGTACGTCACCCCGTCGCCGGTGGGCATCCCCACGCCGCCGGTGGTCGACGTCATCGGCAGCGGCTGTTTCTACGCCACGGCGCCCATCGACGAGGTGGACGTGGCCGGCGTGCGCCTGCACATGCCGGTGCGCGTCACCCTGGACGTCCTGCCCGACCGGCGGCTGCCGGGAACCGTGCGCCGCATCGCCGACTACGTCCTCGACGTGGAAAAGCAGGCCCGCACCGTGGAGGTCGAGGTCGCCTTCAGCCGGGGGGATGACCTGCCGATGCTGCTGGCCGGCTACAGCGCCGATATCGAGATCGTCCTGGAATCACGCCCCGACGTGGTCCGGGTGCCCACCGTGGCGGTCCTGGAGGGCAACCGCCTGTACGTTTTCGACCCTGCCGAGGGGAGGGTGCGCCTGCGGGCCATCACCCCGGGGATTTCCAACTGGGACCTCACCGAGGTGGTCGAGGGGCTCGACGTCGGCGCTTGGGTGGTGGTGAACACGGACGCCCCCGGGCTCGCGGAGGGGGCGGCGGCCGTTGCCATGGAGGGGGCGCGGTGATCCGCCTGGAAGGCGTCCGGCGCGATTTTCTCGTGGGCGGAGAGGCCGTCAGGGCGCTGCGGGGGGTCGACCTGACGGTCTCGCGGGGGGACTACCTGTCCATCATGGGGCCCTCCGGTTCGGGAAAGTCCACCCTGCTCAACATCCTGGGCCTGCTGGACCGGCCCAGCGGGGGGGTCTACCTGCTGGAGGACTCGGACACCACCCGCCTTTCCGACGACGAGCAGGCCGACGTGCGCCACCGCAAGATCGGCTTCATCTTCCAGTTCTTTCACCTGGTGCCGCGCCTCACCGCAGCCGAAAACGTCGCCCTGCCCCTGGTGCTGGCGGGGGTCTCGAAAGAGGAGCGGCATCGCCGGGTGACCGGGGCCCTGGCCCGGCTGGGGCTGGGGGACCGGGCCGGGCACCGCCCGGACCAGCTTTCAGGGGGGCAGCGGCAGCGGGTCGCCATCGCCCGGGCGACGATCATGCGGCCCGCCATCATCCTGGCCGACGAACCGACCGGCAACCTGGACCGCTCCTCGGGCGGCGAGGTGATCCACACCCTGGAAGGCCTGGTGGCGGAGGGCATGACCGTCATCATGGTCACCCACGACCCGGAGATCGGACGCCGCGCCGGGCGCCGGATCCACATGGCCGACGGCGCCGTGGTCAGCGACCGCACAGGGGGCGCATGAGAATCCTGGAGGTTCCGCGCTACAGCTTCCGGGCCCTGACGGCCTATCCCCTGCGCTCGGCGCTCATCCTGGGCGCCATGGCCATCGGGGTGGCGTCGGTGGTGCTCCTGTCGGCCCTGGGCCAGGGCGCCCGCAACTATGTCGCCCGGCAGTTCGTTTCACTGGGCACGCACCTGCTGATCGTTCTGCCCGGTCGCTCCGAAACCACCGGCGGTCCGCCCCCGCTGCTGGGGGAAACACCCCGCGACCTGACCATGGCCGATGCCGCGGCCCTGTATCGCAGCAGCGCCGTGGCGCGCGTGGCGCCCATCCTGGTGGGGTCGGCGCCCGTGGCGCACCGCGGCCTGGAGCGCGAGGTGACCGTTCTCGGCTCGACGGCCGAACTCTACCCGGTGCGCAACCTGTCCATGGCCCAGGGGCGCTTCCTTCCCCAGGGCGACGTTACCCGCGCCGAAGCGGTCTGCGTCCTCGGCCACAAGGCCAAGAGGGAGCTCTTCGGCAGCCGCAGCGCTCTGGGCCGCCTGGTGCGCATTTCCGACCGTCGCTTCCGGGTCATCGGCATCCTGGCCGAGAAGGGGCAGTCCCTGGGCGTCGACATCAGCGATGTGGCCATCATACCGGTGGCTTCGGCCCAGGCGCTTTTCAACCGCGAGTCGCTTTTCAGGATCCTGGTCCAGGCGCGCGACCCGGACGCCATGGGGCGCGCCAAGCGCGATATCCTGGCCATCGTCCGGGAGCGCCACGAGGGCGAGGACGATGTCACCGTCATCACCCAGGACGCCCTCCTGGCGACCTTCGACCGGATCCTTTCGACGCTCACCCTGGCCGTGGCCGGCATCGCCGCCATCAGCCTGGCGGTGGCGGGGATCCTCATCATGAACGTCATGCTGGTGGCGGTCTCCCAGCGCACCCCCGAGATCGGCCTCCTCAAGTCCCTGGGCGCGCGGCGCAGGCAGATTCTGCGCCTGTTCCTGGTGGAGGCGGCCCTCCTGGCGCTGGCCGGGGCGGCGGCCGGCCTGGTGGTGGCCGTGCTGGGACGGCTGCTGCTGATCGAGCTTTTTCCCGCCTTTCCGGTGGAGGTGCCGTGGTGGTCGCCGGCCGCGGCCGTCGGCGTGGCCCTCTGCGCAGGGGTTTTTTTCGGGTGGCTGCCGGCCCGCAGGGGCTCCCTGCTCGATCCGGTGGCGGCCCTGTCGCGCCAGGGGCGATAGCGCCGCAGGCGTGACCTTTCGGCCCCCCGGAGCCCGGCCCCGGGCCCTGCGGAGGGCGGCGCCGGCGCTCCGGCGCGGCAAGGGGGATCGATGCGCTTGACGGACCTGCTGCGGCTGACCCTGGGCGCCCTGGCCGGTCAGCGCCTGCGGACGTTTCTGACGGCCCTGGGCATCGCCGTGGGGGTCGCCGCCGTCCTGCTGCTGACTTCCCTCGGCGAGGGGGTGCGCCTGTTCGTGCTGGCCGAGTTCACCCAGTTCGGCACGCATCTCATCGGCGTCACCCCGGGCAGGGTGTCCACCACGGGGATATCCGGGGCGGTCATCAGCAACGTGCGGCCCCTGAGCCTGGACGATGCCGCGGCCCTGGCCAGGGTGCCCCACGTGGTGGCCGCGGTGCCCGTGGTCCAGGGCAATGCCGCCGTCGAGTATCGCTTTATGCGCTTTTTTCATCCCCAACCGTTGAACCGTGAACCGTTGAACCTGGATATTAACCTTGTTTTAATACCCTATGCCCTCTGCCCACTTCCTGCCGCCAGGCTCCTCAGCAGGTTGTCGTAGCCGTGGATGAGCCCCGGCTTGACCTGCACGCGCACGCGGATGTTGCGGCCGGAGGTCGAGAACCCGCGCACCATGTTGAACTGCTGGCTTTCCACCACTTCCATCTCCAGGTACTCGGAGTTGGCGCCGCGCTCGATGGCCTTGGCCCGCAGCAGCTCGAGCGCCTGGGCGGTGGCGGCCGGCAGGCCGTAGCCCTCGGGGACGGCCTGCCGGAACTTCTCCTCCGGCGCGCTCGCCACCCGCTGCTCCGTGTCGGCAAAAAAACCGACCTCGCAGGTCGTGCGCGCCAGGGCCGCGCCGATGGCGTTGGCGACCTGCCAGCGCGGGACGACCCGGACCTGCATGGACGTCAGCCGCCGGAGGTGCTTGGCGAAATATGGGGCCGGGCCGCCGAGAACCAGGACCGAGCGCGGCCGCACCTGATAGCCCTCCTTGAACTCGTGCAGCGTGTAGACCGGCTTGCCGTTGATATGCGCCGTGAGCCGTTCGGCGGCCGCCAGCATCGCCCGGCAGGCGGCCGCGACCACCTTTTCGGCCAGGGCTTCGGTCGTTATGCCCATCTGCTCCGCGAGCGGTTCGAGGCCGGCGCGGGCGCGGTCGCCATCCTCGTGGGGCATGTCGCCCAGCACCGCCAGGGCGTCGGTGGGCGTGGGCACGCTCCCGCCGAAGATTATCGCCTGCCCCTCGCGGTTCGGGCCGACGGCCAGGCGGCCGTCCCTGCAACGCACGGCGCTGTCCCCGCCCATGCCGATCGAGAGGGTTTCCAGGGAGCGGATCAGGGTCCGGTAGGGCCCGATGGCGATGCCGTGCGGGTCGAGCGCCGGCGCGCGGCCGATCAGCACCGCCAGGTCGGTGGTCGTCCCGCCGATGTCCATCACGATCGCATCCTCCTCCCCGGCGGCCATGGCCACGGCGCCCATGACGCTGGCCGCCGGCCCGGAGAGGATGGTCTGGGCGGGGTACTCGATCGAGGCCTCCAGCTTCATGTTGCCGCCGTCCGCCTTGAGCAGGCGCAGGGGCAGGCGCATGCCCTTGGCGTTGAGGCTGTTCAGGACGGCATCGAAGAAGGACTTGTGGATGGGGTATACGGCCGCGTTCAGATAGGTGGTGGCGATGCGGCGCGCGAAGTTGAGGCTGCCGGACACGCGGTGACCCAGGAAGATCTTATCGAAGGAATCCCCCAGCAGCTCCCCGATGCGGGTTTCGTGGGCCGGGTTGCGGACCGAGAATTTCCCCACGACCCCGACCTGCCGGATGCCGTTTTTGCGGAAGCCCGCGGCGGCCGCCTGGATCTCCTCCGGCCGGACCGCTTCGACCTCGCGGCCGCGGTGGTCGATGGAGCCCTTGACGCAGACGTAGTGGGGGTTGGTGCGGAAATGGGCGGGGTCGATCCCCGGACCGGCGGAAACGATCATTCCCACCGCGGGGACCGCGTTCTGGATGATGGCGTTGGTGGTCAGGGTGGTGCTAAGGACGATGCGCCGGATGGCGGCCGTGTCCACCCCTTCGGTGACCGCGTCCAGGCCTTTCAGGACCGAGCGGAAGAGATCCGCCGCATCGGTGGCGACCTTGACCTCCCGCAGCAGGCCGGTACGGTCCAGCAGAACGACATCCGTGTGAGTGCCGCCGACGTCCAGCCCGATGATCATGCCGCCATCCCGGTTGAGTTTTTAGGGCGATTCCATTAGAGAAGTAACGGAAATGGCTATCGATGTCAACGGCAGCGGCCCGGCGCGGGCCAGGAGGTGAACGCATGATCGGGAAAACCATCGATGAACTGGCCGTGGGCGACAGCGCCCAGTTCTCCAAGACGGTCACCGAGACCGACATCTACCTGTATGCCGGGATCACGGGCGATTTCAACCCCGCGCACGTCGACGAGGAGTACGCCCGCAAGACCTATTTCGGGACGCGCATCGCCCACGGCATGCTGTCGGCGGGCTTCATCTCGGCGGTGCTGGGAACGCGGCTGCCGGGCCCGGGCGCGGTCTACCTGCGCCAGGAGCTGAGCTTCCTGGGCGCGGTCAAGATCGGCGACACCATCACCGCGCGGGTCGAGGTGACCGAGATCGACGCCGCCAAGGGCCGCGTCAAGCTGCTGACCACCTGCGACAACCAGGAAGGCAAGCGCGTGCTCACCGGCGAAGCCGTGGTCAGCCCGCCGCGGCCGCCCAAGAAGCCGGCCTGAGAACCGAAGATCCGGAACCACGCTGTCTTTGCCCCGCGGTCGCCGATGCCCGTTTTTTTTTTGCGGGAGCGGCATCCTGCCGCGATCAACAGGCGTCAGGGAATCTGGAGAGCGCGTGTGTATCTGCAGATATTAAGGGTCTCGTAATTGTCAAGACAGTCCCTAAAAATCCCTCCTAACCTCCCTTTGCCAAAGGGGGGGATCACCCCTCTTTGACAAAGAGGGGCCGGGGGAGATTTCACAAGCGATGTAAATTCAATTTCGGGACGAATAATACCGGGCTGAAATACCGGCTTGTCCCGGGTAGCATTAAGGACAACTCTTTTCTTCTCGCCAGATCTCCAAAATGGTTTGATCGTCGGCAGCGGCTGTATCTCCTTGCCAAAGGCGCACTGATTCCAAGATGGCTTTGCCAACAATGCCTGATAGGTATGCTATTTCCATGCGGTCATTCAGCCAGGGCTCTGCCATCGAGAATCGCCTGCAGGTAGGCACGTCCGTCGGCGAGCTTCAGGAAGTGCCGGTAGGCCCGCACCCCGAACGCCATGCAGTCGAACATGTATATGGTCGTTCCCATCTGCCAGTCGCCTGCGAATGCTTCGCCCTGGAAATGCGACAGGATCCGCTCGCGCAGGGCGGGCTCCATGGTCGCGAACTGGGTGATATAAGCGATGTACTCCTTGGCCTGGATCGCAGGGGCGGCAATCCTGAAATTGCAGCCGAGACTTGATCCGGCATCCAGAAAGCCACTGGCTTCCGGCTTTCGCCGGAATGACAATGTAAGGACTAACATGAGACGATTAATAAGGCGCCCGGTCCGCTTTCTCCAGGCAGCGATTGTGTAATCTCGTCAGCAGGATCAGCGCAACGATGGATCCGATCAGGCACAGGAACATGTCGCTCTGCGTGTCCCAGATGTAGCCCTGGGTCCCGAGGAAGGCTTCGGTGTCGGTGGGGTCGGAAAGGGATGCCATCCATTCGAAGATCTCGTACAGCGCCGAAAACGCCAGCGGCACGGCGACGGACAGGAAGCCGAGCCATTTGCCGCGCCGCAGCGGCGAGGTGCGCGCCAGGATTTCGCGCGTGTAGATGGCCGGGCCGAAGCCCTGCATGAAGTGCCCGATCTTGTCGTAGTTGTTGCGCGTCCACCCGAACCAGTCCTGCAGCCAGAACCCCAGGGGCACCTTGGCGTAGGAGTAATGGGCGCCCAGCATCAGGATCACGGCGTGGAGGGCGATGAGCGTGTAGGTCAAACGGGTCAGCGGAAACCGGCGCCAGGTGACGAGCAGGACCGGCAGGGCGAGCATGACCGGCAGGGTTTCCAGGAACCAGGTGAGGCGTGTGTCGACCGGGTTGATCGCCGACCAGATCCCGAACAGGATCACGAGGATCAGCAGCAGGGCTGGATACTTTCCGGGAGTCATGTCAGATTCCTGCCTTCCTTCGGCGGTTCGCGGACAACCTTCAATCCCGGGCCATCGGCAAGTCCAGCGCGTCGGACCGCCTTCTCCGCCTCATGGCGGCGGCTGCAGGGGCAGGTCGTATTTTTTCATTTTCTTGGACAGCAGGGTGCGGTGGATGCCCAGGATCCGGGCCGCGCGCGCTTTCTGGACCCGCCGGGTTGGATATGGATCTTTCTGGGCTTCGTGCTCTTCCGCGCCTTGTCGAGGTTGACGTTGTCGGGCCAGCTGTTGAGGGGCGCCAGGCGCTGGTTGCCGGACCCCGCGCCGCCGCGGCCGTCGCCCTGGCGGTAAGTGCCCGCGCTGTGCCACGCCATGCGGATGAAAAGCCCGCCGTAGTGGCCGTAATCGGCCGGCCACCAGTCCTGGGAGTCGGTCATCAATGCAATCAGGTCTTTCTTCACGGCCGCCAGGTCGAGGTTCTTGAATTCCCCGGCGTAGTCGAACGCCTCGCCCATGGGGTTGCCCAGGCTGGAGTGCTGGTGGAGAATCCCGAGGTTCAGCTGGTTGGGCCACCAGTCCCGGTTCGAGGTGCCGCCGCCGGCGATGGGTCTGCCGCTCTTGCCCGTCACCGGGCACTTGCTCTCTTCGCTCATGAGAATTCCTCCTTCTTTCGTGGTGTGAAGCGCTGCTCTGTGATCAAGTATCAAATGATAAAGAGTATCGATAGACGGCAAAAAAATAATGTCAGGCTTTATCGGCCAGGCAATCGCTGCATATGCCGAAAAAGTCCAGCCTGTGACTCAGAATCGTGAAATCCGTCTCCGACGCGACCTCTTTTTTCATCTCGTCCAGGCTGTCCAGGTGCGGGTCGACGATTTTCCTGCACTTGACGCAGATGACGTGCGGGTGCGGGGTGGGCCTGCTGCCGTCGTAGCGGTTGCTGCCGTCCGGGAAACCCAGCTCGAGAACCTCGCCAAGGGATTTGATCAACACGATATTGCGGTACACGGTGGCAAGGCTCATCGTCGGGAAGTCTTTTCTTATCCGGGCATGGATATTCTCGACGCTGGGATGGCCCTCGCTCCGGGCGAGAATCATGACGATGGCCAGGCGCTGCGGGGTTATCTTGTGACCGTTGTCCCTCAGCTTGCGGATGATGGCGTCAAATCGCTTTTCGTGGTCTGCCAACGGATGCCCCTCGATACTAAATGATAATTCTTCCCAAATAACATCATTTATCTTTTCCGTCAAGCCATTTTCGAAAAAGGGCAGGGCCCCTCAGGAGGCCCTGCCCTTTTTGGCAAGCAAGCCTTAAAACCAGGTCTTCACCGCAATCGGGATCGAGAACCGCCGCCGCGGTGCCGAGCCTGCAATGGGGGGGGCTAGTTGCTGCACATGCAAAGCTGCAATTGAACATCGCCGGCGGCGGCCGCGCACGTCGAATAGGCGAACGAAGTCAGGTCGACGGCGTGCGCGCAGGTCATGGCATGGTTGTTACACACGTTGTTGCACGTCAATTGGTTGTTTCCCAGGAACGAGACCGCTAGCAGGCCGCCCCCGGTGGTGCCCCCCGAACCCTGTCCGTTGAAAAGCGTGCCGCCTATTCCCAGGCTTCTTTCGAACATGATGGGGCCGCTGCGGGAGAAAGTGGCGATTTGGGAAGGTTTAGCAACTGAAGAGCATCCGGTCTGCAGCGTCAGCTTGTTATCGGCCCCGTCATGAACAAATTCGAATCCGCACAATCCGAATGACGGATTATTCTGTACCTGTTCATCGAAAACCAGGCGGCCCGAATCCTCCTGATTGGTTTTATCCGGGTACCCGACCATCAGCTTGCCGTCCGCATCGCCGGCGGTCAACGCGGCGACCGAGGCGGCCTCGAGCTTGCCTTTGCCGAATACGGTAACCGTCGGCTTGGGCTCGGCGGGAAGCGCCTCCAGGGTCTCCTCCATGTCCGCGTCCATCGGGGGCGAGAACGGGTCGGCCTGGCTGTCGGCGGCTTCCGCGTACGCTTCGCCCGCTTCGCCCGCTTCGGCCGCCGCCCTCAGCTTCTCTTTTTCCAGGTAGGCCCGCACCACGATCATCGCGGCTTCATACTCCTGCTGGGTGGGCCCGTCAAAAACCGCTTCCGGGGAAGACGGGCCTGCCGCCGCGCCGCCGGCAAACCCCAACACGATCACGAGAATAGAGATGACCATTTTCATAAAACCACCTCCTATGGGTTCGTTTACGGCGACACCGGGGGGCCTGCTTCTCGCCGCGAGTGGCACACATGCGTCCTGCTGACCGGGAAAAACACCTCCGATTCCCGAAAGCCGGGGGGCTGCATTTTCGGGCTTCGTTGAAAGAAAATCTCAGGCCTCGGGATCCCCGGATGGGTCAAGCCTTGCCGCAAACCTACTTCTACGCATCTATTTTTCTTAATTTATCATGACAGCCGGGAACAGTCAAGGGGCTCCTTTCACGAGCCTCTGCCCGTTTCTGTCAGGGTCGTCCGGCACCTTTTCCCCTGGGGCGGCAGGGGGGCCATAGCGCTGCCGATCACGCGGCGGCGCGCCTCAGCCCCCTGGCTTCAGCCTCGACCGGCACCCTTCTTTAATCCCCGCTGGAGGGGGGTGCAAAGGGGGGTGCCGGCGTTTCTGCTGGAAAGACAGGCCGGGTGTCCGCGGTCAGGTGCGGGTGGCCGGGAAGCCTTCGGGCTGAAAGAAAAATACCGGGCTCAGGCCCTCTGCACAGAGGAATGCAAGGAACCCGGGGGAAAGAACTTCGATGTCTCGGTTTTCTCCTTGCAGAAAACCGGGCGGCCCTCGGCGGCCCGGCGCCCCTGCGAGGGAAAAGGGGTCCCGCGCGGGGACGAGGGCCTTTTTCACTCCGGGCACGGCCCCAGGCATACCGTCCCGTCCCCGAAAACCAGGGCGGCCGGTTTGTCCACGACCACATTTTCGGGATAGCCGCCTTTCATCACCTCCACGACGTACCCGTCTTTCCCGACGGCGTCGAGCGCCTCCCGGATGGAGGCGAAACACTGCTCCCCGTAAAGGCAGTCCCCCAGGATTTTCATGACGTAGAAAACCAGGCCCCTGAAAAGCCCGGCCGCGGCCGGGGTGCTTTTCCCGTCATAAAGCGTGTACACGACGAACCGGCAGCCGCTGGCCGCGACCGTGGCCTTCCACTGCCAGTGGGCGTGGAAAACGGCGCCTGGCGCCAGGCCGTCCGCGGTCTCCTCGAAACGTTCGATGACCGTTCCATCCGGCAGCCGGATTTCCACGACGATATGCGGGTTCAGGGGGGTCTGGCCGGTATTTTCGAAGGCGGCGTGGATGTCGACATCCTGGCCGGCGCCGAAGGAGGGCGGGGTGGTCTCCACCGGCCAGGTCGTGCCGGCGGTGGTGCCGATCTGGACGGCGGCCGTTCTTTCCGCCAGCAGGCGGTTTTCCACCGTTTTCAGGCGCACGCGCAGGTCGTAGGCATCCGGCGGGACCTGGCCGGTGTCCAGGGTCCAGCTGCAGGATGCGAGCCTGGGGACGCCCCGGTGGCCGGGCCGCCAGGCGCCCGCGCGGCCGCGCCGCCCCGACAGGTGGTCGATGAAGGGGCGCACCACGGCATTGAACACCACCATTGCCGACACCACGTGGCCCGGGAGCCCCCAGATGGGCAAGGCCCCGGAGCGCGCCAGGATGGTCGGCTTGCCCGGGCTGATGGGAATGCCGTGAACCAGGATCTCCGCATCGGGCAGAGAGGAGAGCACCTCGATGGTGAAGTCCCTCGCCCCCATGGAGCTCCCCCCGGAGACGAGCAGCATGTCGGCCCGATCCAGAACGGCGCGGCATGCCCCCAGAAGGTCATCGAAGACATCGCCCACGATCCCGTGGCAGAGGGGCTCGCCCCCGGCCTCCCGCACCAGGCCGGCCAGGGTGTGGGTGTTGATGTCGCGGATCTGGCCGGGGCCGGGCGCGCGGTCGACCGCCACGATTTCATCGCCGGTTGAGATGACGGCGATCACCGGGCGCCGGTAGACCCTGACCGGGTCGCGGCCGAAAGCCGCCAGCAGCCCCGCCTCCTGGGGGCGGATCCTTTGCCCCGGAAGCAGGGGGACCGAGCCCCGGGCGAAGTCCTCCCCAGCCCCCACCATGTGCTGCCCGGGCGCGGCGCTGCGGTAGACTTCGATGCTGGTCTCGTCCAGGGCCTGGGTCTGCTCGATCATGACCACCGCGTCCGCCCCGGCGGGCAGCATGCCGCCGGTGTAAATCCGGGCCGCCTCCCCGGGCCCGACGGAGAAACCGGGGGCGTCGCCCATGGGCACCGTCCCCTTGACCGCCAGGTAGGCCGGGTTGGCTTCCGAGCAGCCGAAAGTCGAGGCGCCCCGGACAGCGTACCCGTCCATGGTGGCCCTGGGGAAGTCGGGCAGGTCCACGTCGGCGGCGACCGCCTCCGCGAGCACGCGCCCCCATGCCTGGGCCAGGGGAACGCTCTCGGTTTCGACCGCCGCAAACCTCGCGGCCAGGGCCAAAACCCGGTCCAGATCGGTGACTTTCAGGAAATCCTTCATGTCCATGGCTGATCGACCTGCCCCCCGGGGGGCTGCGCAATGGGATCCGAGCCGCCCCGGCCGCGTTGCCTGCGGGTCGCAGCCCGGGCGGAGCGGGGAAGATCTTAAATGGACTCGCGGCGGCTGTAAACAGAAAGTTTTCCCGGGCGCCGCCCGGCGGCCGGCGCCCGGGGCGGCCCCCCCGCTCGAGAAGGATTTGAGCCGTGCCCATCGCAAAAGCTTGCAAAAACGCGGGAAATGGATATGATACGTCTTTGAAACCGATGGAGGGAGGGGCCGTCCCTCCCCGCAGATATGGACAGAGGAGCTCCATGACCGAGGAACCCGAATCCCAGGACGCCCACCCGCGGGCCACCCAACCTAAATTCCTGACCCAGAAACGGTTCGGCGAATTCAACCTTTCCGAGCCACTGCTCTCCGGCCTCGACGATGCCGGTTTCACCCACTGCACACCGATTCAAGCCCAGGTGCTGCCCCTTTCCCTGTCCGGCAAGGATGTGGCCGGGCAGGCCCAGACCGGAACCGGCAAGACCGCCGCCTTCCTGGTGACGATTCTCACCCGCCTGCTGGAAAGCCCCCGCGAGAACAGGGAGCTGCCGTCGGCCCTGGTGGTCGCCCCGACGCGCGAACTGGCCTACCAGATCTACGACGAGGCCATGGTCCTGGGCCGGCACACCGGCTTCAGCATGGTCCGGGTCGTGGGGGGCGTCGATTACCAGAAGCAGGCCGACGCCCTGAAGGACGGGCCTGACATCGTCATCGGGACCCCGGGCCGCCTCATCGATTTCTACAAGCAGAAAATATTCAAGACCGACGACATCAAGGTGGTGGTCGTCGACGAGGCCGACCGGCTCCTCGACCTGGGGTTTGCCAAGGACATGCGCTATATCCTCAGCAAGCTTCCCCACTTCACCAAGCGCCAGTCGATGCTCTTCTCGGCCACCCTCTCCTACCGGGTCATGGAGCTGACCTACGAGTACATGAACCTGCCGGAGTTCGTCTCCGTCACCCCCGAGGAGGTCACCGTCGAGGGCATCGAGCAGGCCCTCTACCACGTGGGCAACGAGAGCAAGCTGCCCCTTCTGCTGGGCCTGCTGGCGCGCGAAAACTGGAGCCGCCTGCTGATCTTCGCCAACACCAAGGCCGGGGTTATCTGGCTCGACCGCAAGCTCCGCGGCAACGATTACCCCTCCGAGGGCATCACCGGAGACCTGCCGCAGCAAAAGCGCTTCCAGCTCATGGAAAAGTTCAAGAGCGGCCAGGTGAGGATCCTCATCGCCACGGACGTGGCCTCGCGGGGGATTCACGTGGAAGACATCAGCCACGTCATCAATTACGACCTTCCCCAGGATCCGGAAAATTACATTCACCGCATCGGGCGCACGGCCCGCGCCGGCAAGAGCGGGCGGGCGATCTCGCTGGCCTGCGAAAAGTATGTCTTCCACCTGGAAGCCATCGAAGACCTGCTCGGCGCCAAGATCCCCGTGGAGTGGTTCGAGGAGGGCTGGATGGTGGCGGACAAGGCCGGGCCCATCAAAATGGCGCCGAAGGAACGCAAACGCCGGGCCGCCCCCCGCAGGCGCGGGGAGGAGGGCCCCAGGAAAGAGCGCGCGGGGGAGGGCCCCAGGAAAGAACGCACGGGGGAGGGCCCCAGGAAAGAGCGCGCCCCGCGCCAGGCGGAAGCGAGCCTGTGGACCGGCACTTACCCCGGGGCGTTTTTCGGGTTCGCGCCGCCGGCGGCCCAGGTCCCGTCCCTTGCCGCGGCTCCCGTGGAAGAGAAACCGGCCTACGGGGAGCCGGAACCCGGGGAACCGGAATCCATGGGGCCGGAATCCATGGGGTCGGAACCCATGGGGTCGGAACCCGGAGAGCCGGAACCCATGGGGCCGGAACCCGGAGAGCCCGCACCCGGCGGACAGGCGGCCGGGGATGAGGCCGCCCCGGAGGCGCCCGCCAAAAAGCAGAGAAGACGCCGCAGAAAGAAGAAATCCGCCCCCAAGGGCGGGCCACCGGCGGAAACCGCCAAGGGCGGGCCACCGGCGGAAACCGCCAAGGAATAGCCGGGCCCGCGGCATCGCCCCTTGCCGGGGGGCCCGCCCGAATCCAGGCTACAGCCATGGGCTATGTGTTCGATTTCAAAGACGCGCGGGCTTACGAGCAGTGGATCGAAAAGCACCGGGGAAGGCTGGCGGCCAGTCTGGACCAGCTCCTCGTCCTGGACATGCTGAAGCCGAGCCCGGGGGAGTCGGTCCTCGACATCGGCTGCGGCAGCGGGCTGAGCCTGATGGCGTTTCTCGACGCTGGGCTGCGCACCGCCGGGCTGGATGCATCCCCCTACATGCTCGACCTGGCGCATGAAAAGGTCGGCCACCGGGCCGACCTCTATCGCGGCGTGGCCGAGGACCTCCCCTTCGAAGACAACTCCTTCAACCACGCCTGCATCCTGGCGACTCTCGAGTTCGTCGACGATCCCGAAAAGGCGCTGGCGGAAGCCTGCCGCGTGGCCAAGGACCGCCTGTTCATCGGGCTGTTGAACCGCCACGCCATCCGGGGAATGCGCCTGCGCCTGGAGGGGATGCTCTCGCACACCCTCTACCGCCACGCCCGTTTTTTCGGCATCTGGGAGGTGCAGCGGATGATCCGGGCGCTGGCGGGCGACGTGCCGATGCAGTGGCACACCGTCTGCCAGCCGCCGTCCGCCATCCGGGCCGTGGCGGCCAGGCTCGAGCGGTCCTGCCTTCTGAACAAAAACCCTTTCGGCGCTTTCGCCGGCATCCTCGTCACCCTCGTTCCGCGATTCAGGACCCGCCCCCTGGCCATCGCCTACCATCCCAAGCAGACCCCGGGGGCCGTGGCCGGCTGAACGTGTGCCCCCCCCGGGGGAGGATGCGTGCTCCCGCCGGTCTCAACGACCCGCCTTCCGGGGGCTGCGCCGGGTCCGCGCCGGCGGGCTGTTTCCCCCAGCTTCGCGGCCCCCCGCCGCGCGTTGACATCCGGGCGATGGGCATTAACTTAGTCCATCTCCGGGCAGCGAGTTCCCGCCCCATCCTCTGAAAGCCGGGTAAGTAAATGGCAGCCAAACGGGATTACTATGAGGTCCTGGGGGTCGACCGCCAGGCGACCGACTCCCAGCTCAAATCGGCCTATCGCAAACTCGCCCTGCAGTACCATCCTGACCGGAACCCCGGCGACCGCGAGGCGGAAGACCGCTTCAAGGAAGCCTCGGAAGCCTACGAGGTCCTGCGCGACCCCCAGAAACGGCAGATCTACGACCAGTTCGGGCACCAGGGCCTGGAGGGCTCGGGGTTCTCCGGATTCGGCGGTTTCGACGACATCTTCACGAGCTTCGGCGATATCTTCGAGGATTTCTTCGGTTTCGGCGGGTCCCGCCGCGGGCGGGGGCGAGGCCAGCGCGGGGCGGACCTGCGCTACGACATGACCTTGAGCTTCCTGGAGGCCGCCTTCGGGACCGAAACCGATCGCCCGCGAGTTCAGCACCCGCCTCCTGGAGCTGGGGCTCACGGAAAGCGACATCGAGGCCGCCCGGGGGTTCCTCTCCAGGATAGGGATCCTGGCCGAGGCGCGCATCGCGGCCGAATCGGGCGCCGTCCACGCCATGCACGACGTCACCGAAGGGGGCCTGGCGACCGCCCTGGAGGAGCTGAGCGCGGCCGGCGGGCACCGGATCCGGGTGAACATGGAGGCCATCCCGGTCTACCCCGAGACCCGCCGCATCTGCCGCCTCCTGGGGATCGACCCTTTGGGCCTCATCGGCTCCGGGAGCCTGCTGATCTGCTGCGCCGCCGACTCCTGCGCGAATGTGACCGACCGGATCCGGGGCGCCGGCATCGAGGTGGCGTGCATCGGCGAGGTCCTCGACAGGGGCCGCGGCATCGATGCCTTGGACGGGGGCCGCCCGGCCGCCTGGCCCCGCTTCGAGGTGGACGAGATCACGCGGCTTTTCTGAGATGACCCCATGACCATCGTTCTGACCAACGACGACGGCATCGACGAGCCCGGTCTTGACGCCCTCTACCGGATCTGCAGCGCCATGGGGCCCACGGTCATCGTGGCGCCGCGGGAAGCCCAGTCGGGGGTGGCCCACCGCGTGACGGTGCGCGAGCCCCTGACGGTGCGCGAGCTGTCGCCCCACTGCTACAGCGTCGAGGGGACGCCGGCCGACTGCGCCCGCATCGCCCTCAAGCAGATCGCGGCGGATGCCGCCTGGCTGGTCGCCGGCATCAACCCCGGCGCCAACCTCGGGACGGATGTCTACAATTCCTGAACGGTGGCCGCCTCCAGGGAGGCCGCCATATTGGGGTGCCCATCCCTGGCGATTTCCCAGTACATCGCCCGGGACGCGGCCATCGACTGGGACGTCACCGCCGCCCACGCCGCGCCGGTGGTCGCCATGCTGCTGAAACGGGGCGTCGCCGAGGGCTGCTACTGGAACGTGAACCTGCCCCACCCCCTCACCCGCCAGGCCAGGCCGGCCAGCGTCTTCTGCGGACTCGACACCAACCCCCACCGCTACACCTACCGCAGGGAGGGCGACGCCTATCGCTACGTCGGCATCATCCACGATCGCCCGAGAACGCCGGGGCGCGACGTCGCCGTCTGCTTCGGGGGGGCGGTGTCGATCACGCGCCTGTCGGTCGCCGACGGCGGCCCCGGGGCGTGAGCCCCGGGACCGGGTGCGCCTTGCGCTGCGATGACGAGCCGGGCGGGGATGGCGACGGCAGGCCGCGGCTGACAGCATATTCCCCTTGACTGGACACGGCACCCATAGTAATCGCATTTTCCGAATCATTTTTTTTAAATGAACGCGGTTCGGCAGCGGCGGAGGGCCCTCACAGGAGGCCCGGCTCACAGCAACCCAGGCAAGGAGGATCTCGGCATGAAAAAAATCTGTTTGAGCGTCATGACGGCGGTGTGGGCGGTGGCGGCGGCGATCCTGCCGGCGGAGCCGGCCCGGGCCGCGGACCCGATCGTGCTGGGGTGCCCCCTGGCGACATCCTTTCTCTACGGCTGGGACGCCGAACGCGGGGCCACCCTGGCGGTGGAGGAGATCAACGCCGCGGGCGGGGTCGATGTCGGCGGCACGAAACGGCCCTTCAAGGTGGAGGTCATCGACACCCGCGACCTGGAGCCGGGCGTGCCGGTGAGCGAGGCCCTCCTGGCCGTCGAGAAGCTGATCCTGGACAAGAAGGCCGATTTCATCGTCGGCGGCCCGGTGCGCTCCGAGGCGGCCCTGGCCGCCATGCCGCTGTTGTCCAAGTACAAGAAGGTGTCCATCGTCACCACCGGCGTGCTGACCCCCAAGTACACCGCCCTGGTGGCCGAGCAGTACGACAAGTTCAAGTACTGCTTCCGGATCCACGGGGAGGCCAAGTTCCTCACGGGCGAGATCTTCGCCAATTTCGACGAGCTGAAGGCGAAATACGGATTCAACAACCTCTTCATCATGGCCCAGGATGTCACCCACGCCCGCGGCGCGGCCGAGATCATCAGGGACATCGCCACCAAGAAGGGGTGGAACGTGACCGGACTGGAGGTCTTCCCCACCGGCGCCACCGATTACTCCATGGGGCTGCTGAAAGCCCGGAAGTCCAACACCGAGATCATCAACATCTGGATGGACATGCCGGAGAGCGCCATTCTCCTGAAACAGTGGTACGAGATGAAGATCCCGGCCCTGCCCTTCGGCTCCACCCTGGCGGCGGCCGAACAGCCCGGCTTCTGGAAGGCCACGGACGGAAAAGGCGAGTACACCCTCTGCAACGTGGTCAATGCCGGAAACGCCCCCTCGGAAGCCACCCCCTGGACGATGAAATTCTACAATGCCTACGCCCAGCGCTGGGGCGTCGAGCCCGAAGGCCTGGGGACCTCCAGCACCTACATGGCGGTCTACGTCCTCAAGGACGCCATCGAGCGCGCCGGCAGCCTGGACCCCGACCAGGTCGTGACCGCCCTGGAGCAGACCGACATGATGGGGGTCTATGGCCGGCTGCGCTTCGACCCCAAGAGCCACCAGGTGATCCCCTCCACGGACCCCAAGGAGGGTGCGGTGGGCAGCATCCTCCAGTGGCAGGCCGGCAAGCGGGTGGTGGTCTACCCCAAGAGCATCGCCACCGGCGAGATTCAGCTGCCGCCGTGGATGAAGAAATAATAGGTTCCCCGATCGGGGTTCAAGGCTGAAGGTCTTCGAAACTGTACCCCCGGTCTGGGTAAATCCAAATCGAAATCGGGATCAGTATCGAAGCGGCGTGGCCACGGAGAGCAATCCGGTCCGGGTTGCAGGATGCCTATCCCGATTACGACAACGATTACGACAACGACAACGATCGAGAAATGGAAATCCTCGTTTACGGGACCATCAACAGCGTGTCGCTGGCGCTCTACGCCCTGGGGTTCGCCCTGGTGTACGGCATCAGCCGCCTGCCCAATTTCGCCCACGGGGCGCTTTACGTGCTCAGCGGGTTCATCTGCTGGAGCGCGCTCAACACCCTCGGCCTGAGCTACCCGGTGAGCGTGGCCCTCACCATGGTGGTCACGGCCGGCGTGGGCGCCCTGATCTACCAGTTCGTGCTCATCCGCGTGCGGGGCATGGAAATCTCGGAGATCATCGCCTCCTACGCCATCGCCCTGGCCATTCTCGAGGGCCTGAGGTGGGGCGGTTTCAAGGGGATGACCTACACCCTGCCGGCCTTCGTCGAGGGGGGCACGACCCTGCTGGGGGTCTCGGTCGATTACCAGCGGCTCCTGGTGGTGGGGGTCGGGGCGGGCCTGGTGGCGGGGCTGTGGCTGTTCACCCGCACCACCCGCATCGGGCTCGCCCTGCGCGGCATGGCCCAGGACGAGCGCGCGGCGCTCATGCTCGGCATCGACTCGGACGTCATGGCCGTGGTGGCCATGGGGCTCGGGTCGATGCTGGCGGCCGTGGCCGCGATCCTGCTGCTGCCCCTGGGCAACATCGTCGTGGAATCGGGCTACAACGTGCTGATCCTGGCCATCGCGGTCTGCATCGTGGGCGGCCTCGGAAGCTGGGTGGGGGCGGTCCTGGCGGCTTTCATCATCGGCTTCGCCCAGATTCTGACAGTGGTCTATCTCGGGTCCCACTACCAGATGGTCGTCGCCCTGCTGGCCATCATCCTGACGCTGATCCTGAAGCCGTCGGGGCTGTTCGGGCAGCAGAAGGAACTGGAGGAAAGGGTGTGAAAAACGCGGCCGGCCAGCGGCGCCGGGAGCGGGTCGACCGCAGCATCAAGGTCCGCTCCGACGGGCTCTATGCCCTGATGTCCTGGCGGGAGCTCGGGTACCTCCTGGCCCCGCGCCTGGCGCTCATCCTCGGCCTGCTGCTCCTGCCGCCGGCGATGCCCGGCATGTACTGGCAGCGGGTCGTCACCATCGTCTGCATCTACGCCTTCCTGGCCTTGAGCTTCGATTTCCTGGCACACTACGTGGGGCTGGTCTCCCTGGGGGGGGCCTTTTTCGCCGGGGTCGGGGGGTACCTGTCCGCCCTCCTCAACACCCAGCTGGGGTGGCCGCCCCTGCTGGCGATCCCCGCGGCCACCCTGGCCGGCGGGGCCGTCTGCACCCTGCTGCTCCTGCCCTGCCTGCCCCTGCGGGGGGTCTATTTCGCCATCGTCACCCTCATGTACCCCCTCTTTCTGGCCCGTGCCATCGAGGCTCTCGACATTTTGGGCGGCACCGACGGGATCCTGGGCATCGAGGGCTTTCCCGGCCCGTGGGTGGAACGTTACACCGTCATCGTTCTGCTGCTCCTGATCCTGTTCGGCCTCCGCCGCCTGGTGAACACCGATCTCGGGCTGGTGCTGCGGGCCGTCAAGGACAACGACCAAGCCGTGCGCGCCTCGGCCATGAACGTCACCCGCTACAAGGCCCTGGCGGTGTTCATCGGCGCCGCCATGGGGTGCCTGAGCGGCGCCTGCCTGGTGCACATCTACATGTGGGCCGGCATTTCCATGTTCGCCCTCGATTTCTCCGTCCTGCCCATCGCCGCGACCGTCATCGGCGGCAGCGCCACCCTGGTGGGCCCGGTCCTGGGGTGCCTGATCCTGGTGCCGGTGTCCGAACTGCTGCGCGATTTCGGGACCCTGCGGATCGTTTTCTACGCCCTGATCCTCATGGCCTTCATCGTCTTCCGCAGCGAGGGGATCATGGTGTACGGCCAGCGCAAGTACCAGCAGTTCGAGAGGTGGAAGGAGATATGAGCCCGGAACCGTTGCTGCAGGTGGCCGATGTCACCAAGACCTTCGGCGGCATCATCGCCCTGAACCGGATCAGCTTCGACCTTCACGAGGGGGAGATCCTCGGCATCATCGGGCCCAACGGGTCCGGCAAGACGACCGTCGTCAACTGCATCACCGGTTTCGTCAAAGTCTCCTCCGGGCGCATCCGCTTCCGCGGCCGGGACATCACCGGCAAGCCGCCCCATCTCATCGCCGACATGGGGGTGACGCGCACCTTTCAGATCATGCGCCCCTACTACAGCCTGCCGGCCTACAAGAACCTGGTCATCCCCCTCTTTTCGCCGCGGGCCCGGCGCACGGGCGGGTGGCGCGGCGGCGGGCGCCTGGGGGACCGCAACACCGTGGGAATCGACATCCTGGAAGAGATCGGCTTCGAGCGCGACTCCTACGTCCCCTACAAGACCACCTCCACCCTGCCCACCGGCTACCTCAAGCGCCTGGAACTGGCCCGCTGCCTGGCGCTCAAGCCGGAGATCATCATCTGCGACGAGGTCTTTTCCGGCCTGAGCATGAGCGAGATCGCCAGCATGGTCCCCCTCATCGAGCGCCTGCAGATGGACGGCATCACCCTGGTCATGATCGAACACCGCCTGCGGGAGCTCTTCCAGGTGGCCAACCGGGTCATGGTGCTCAATTTCGGGGAAAAGCTGGTGGAGGGCACGGCCGCCGAGGTCATGGCCGACCCCCGGGTCAAGGAGGCCTATTTCGGCTCGGAGAAGATCGAGGAGGTCATGCACCATGCTTGAAGCCAGCGGCCTCATGGTTTTCTACGAGAACATGCTCGCCCTCAACAACGTCGGCGTCCGCTGCGGCCGGGATCAGATCGTGGGCGTTTTCGGCGCCAACAGCGCGGGGAAGTCGACCCTCATGTACGCCCTTTCGGGCATCATGCTCGACATCCAGAAGAAAGAGCGCATGGCCGGCGGGGAGCGCATCACCCTGACGGGAAGCATCCGCTTGGGCGGCCGGGAGATCACGCCCCTCAAGCCGAGTCAGCGGGCCCGCCTCGGGATCGTCCTGTGCCCCGAGCGCCGGCGGATCTTCAAGGAAAGCTCGGTGCTGGAAAACCTCAGGATCGGCGCCTACCTGGCGTCGGCCGGCCAGGCGAAGGAGACCCTGGCCTACGTCTTCGAGCTCTTTCCGCCCCTGGACAAGCTCAAGGACCGCCTGGGCGGGTTCCTGAGCGGCGGCGAGCAGCAGATGCTGGCCATCGGCCGGGCCCTCATGGCCCAGCCGAAAATCCTCCTGCTGGACGAACCCCTCCTGGGCCTGAGCCCCCTGATGCAGGCCATCCTCATGCGCGCCACGCGGGTCATCCGCGACCAGAGAAAAATCGCCATCATCGTCACCGAGCAGTACGCGCGGCCGGTGATGCCCATCGTGGACTACGCCTTCATCCTCGAAAACGGCTCGGCCGTCCTGGAAGGCACCCGCGAGGAACTGATGGACAACCCGGACGTCAAGGCGGCGTATTTCGGCGTCTGAATTGGTGTTCGTTGTTCTCGTTGTCGTTGTCGTAATCGTCGTCGTAATCGGCAGTCGGCTGAAAGCTCAAAGCTGAAAAGGTTCCGGGTTCGTTGTCCTAATCGTCATCGTAATCCAAATCGTGATGAACGTCGAACATCGAACGTCCAACATCGAATGCGGATCGGGGCGTGAACACCCCCCTGCCCCTTAGGGGGGAATGAGTCGGGGAGGGGGTCCCCGCTCCCGGTCCGGGCCTTGGGGGGGGTCTCGTTGTCGTAATCGTCGTCGTAATCGATCCCGATTTCGATTTCGATTTCGAAAAGCAAGCCCCCCGCTCCGCGCCTGACGGTCGAGCCCCCATGTGTTTGCAGGTCGGGGGGTCCGCGGCCCTTGCCCCCAACCCCGAACCATGAACCATGAACCTTGCACCCATAACCCCCAACCGGGAACCCCATACCGCATGCCAACCGGAAACCTCGACACCGAACTGACCTTCACGCGCTTCGACGCCATGTGCGCGCGCTACCCGGAGCGGCCGGCCGTCGTCTACCTGGGCGAGCGCTTTTCCTACCGCCGGCTGCATGATCTCAGCCTGCGTTTCGCCGGGGCCCTGGCCGGCCTGGGCGTGGGCAAGGGCGACCGGGTCATGGTCTACCTCGCCAACTCCATCCAGTGGGTGGTGGCCTTTCTCGGCATTCAGAAAATAGGGGCGGTCGTCGTGCCGGTCTCCCCCATCTACACCTCCCACGAGATCGCCTACATGCTCAACGATTCCGGGGCGCAAACGGTCGTCTGCATGGACACCAATTTCTGCTACGTCAAGGAAACCCTCGCCGCCACCCCCCTCGAGCGGATCATCGTCACCAACCTGGCCGACCTCCTGCCGGCCTGGAAACGCTGCCTGGGGGTACTGTTCGACAAGATACCCACCGGCAGGGTCGAGAGCGGCGAGGGGGTCCACCGCTTCCGCTCCCTTCTGCGGCATCCCCCCCTGGAAAAGGCGGCCGGGATAGACCCCCGCGCGGACCTTTCCTACATTCTGTACACCGGCGGCACCACGGGGTTTCCAAAGGGGGTCATGGGCACCCACATCGCCATGACCTCCTACGTCAACGACGTCACCGGGGACGTGGCCGGCGGCCATCTCGAGGAGGGCCGGGACACTTACATCGCCGTCAACCCCCTGTTCCACATCATGGCGCTGGGCCTGTTCATGGCCGTGGGCCTCAACACGGGCAACGCCACCCTGCTGATGCCCCTGCCCCAGGTCGACGCGATCCTTTCGACCATCCAGCGCTACCGGGTCCGCTGGATGCTGGGCGTGCCGGCCCTCTACCGCATGATCCTGGAAAACGACCGCCTCGACCGCTACGATCTGGGCTCCCTGAGGTACTGTTTCTGCGGCGGCGACGTGCTCCCGGAAGAAGTCAGGCAAAGGTGGCGCGAGCGCTGCCGCGTGCCCATCTACCAGGTTTACGGCTCCACCGAGGCGGGGCACGTGGCCTACAGCAGGATCGGAACCGAGCCGAGCCCGAGGGCCATCGGCTACCCCCTCAAAAGCCGGCGCTGCATGGTCGTCGACCCCGAGACCCTGGAGGAGACGCCCCAGGGCAGGAGCGGCGAACTCCTGGTCACCTCGCCCTACACCGTCAAGGAGTACCTCAACAAGCCGGAAGAGTCGCGCCGGACCTACGTAAAGATCGGCGGAGAGACCTGGTGCCGCATGGGCGATTTCGTCACCCGCGAGGCGAGCGGTGAGCTGATCTACGTCGAGCGGTCCGCCGACATCATCAAGCACAAGGGCTACCGCGTGTCGGCCTCCGAGGTGGAGGCGGCCCTGCAGGATCACCCGACGGTCATCGGGGCCTGCGTGGTCGGGGTGCCGGACCCCAAGGTCGGTGAGCGCATCAAGGCCATCGTGGTTCTCAAGGAGGACGCGCGCGGCGTGGGCGGGGCCGAGCTGACGCGCTGGTGCCGGGACCGGCTGGCGGCCTACAAGGTCCCCTCCTACATCGAATTCAGGGACATGCTGCCCAAGTCCAAGGTCGGCAAGCTGCTGCGCCGCGAGGTCCGGGACGACGAGCTGCGGCGGATGACGAAGACCAAGGTGAGGAGCTAAGGGCTTCGCAGCGCCATGGCGTATTGGATACCCGAATCGAAATCGCAATCGCAATCCAAATCGGGATCGTCATCGACCGCGATTGCGATTGCGATTGCGATTTTGACTGGCCGGGCTTCGTAAGAACCGGCGGCGGAGACCCCCCCATGACCGAGAGCATCCTGAACGGCAAGCGGATCCTGGCCGTCGACGACGAGCCCGACGTCCTGGACACCCTGGAGGACCTCCTGGGCGACACCCCCGGGCTCGTCCTCGACCGGGCCGGCGACTACGACAGCGCCTACGGGCTCATCCGGTCCTGGAGCTACGATATCGTCATCCTGGACATCATGGGGGTCCGGGGCTTCGACCTGCTCAACGCCGCGGTCCACCTCGGCATTCCCGCGGTGATGCTCAGCGCCCACGCCGTCTCCCCGTGGAGCGTGCGCCAGTCCCTCGAGCTGGGCGCGCGGGCCTTCATCCCCAAGGAAAAAATGGCCGACATCGGCCGGTTCCTGGAAGACGTCCTCTCCCTTTCCCACCGCGGCGCCATCCGCCGCATGTTCGACCGCCTGGGCGGCTTCTTCAACATGAAGTTCGGCCCCGGCTGGCAGACATCCGAAAAGGAGTTCTGGGACCGGGTCGTCTCCGGGGATTTCGACCCCCGCCCCGTCATCCTGAAAGACGGGCCGCCGAGGAAGTGAGCGCGACCATGTCGGCCGACATCGCCCTGCTGGTGCTCGCGGCGGCATTTCTTCACGCCGCGTGGAACGCCTTCGTCAAGGGGTCCTCGGACCGGCTGCTGGTTCTCGCCTCCGTGGCGATGGGGCAATCCCTGACCGGAGCCCTCCTCGTCGCCTTCGTCGCGCCGCCGGCCCCCGCGAGCTGGCCGGCCATCGGTTTTTCGACCCTCTGCCACTATTTTTATTACGCCTGCCTGCTGCAGGCCTACCGCTTCGGCGACCTGAGCCTGGTCTATCCCGTGGCCCGCGGCCTGTCGCCGCTGCTGGTGGCGGTCGGGGCGGCCGTTTTCTGGGGGGAGTTCCTGCCGCCCATGGCCATGGCCGGGGTGGCGGTCACCAGCGCGGGGATCGTCTGCATCGCCCTGAGCCGCGGGCCGTCCCCCGCCGTGGGGGCGCCGGCGCTCTTCTTCGCGAGCGCCACCGGGGTCATCATCTCCGGCTACACGGTGTCGGACGGGGTGGGCGTGCGCCTGTCCGGCAGCCCCCTGGGGTACATCGCCTGGCTCTACCTCTTCGAAATCCCCGTGGTCGTTTTCGCCTTCCTGCGGCGCCGCGGCCGCCTGGCTTCCTCCCTGAAATCCAATTGGAGGCCCGCTTTAGGGACCGCTTTGAGTTCGTCCCTGGCATACGCCCTGGTGATCTACGCCGCCAAGTTCGCCCCCATGGCGGCGGTTTCGGCCCTGCGCGAATCGAGCGTCATCATGGCCGCCATGATCGGCGCCCTCGTCTTCAAGGAACGCCCCTGGCGGGTCAGGATCGCCGCGGCGGTCCTGGTCGCCGGCGGCGTGGCCATGATCACGACCGCCGGCTGAGCCGTTCCGGGGACCCGGGGCGATGGCCGGCGGGAAGCGGCCGGGGCGCGGCGGTTTCAGCCGGTCGGCGCCAGTGGAACGACCTTGCCGGTGGCCGGTATCTCCGGGTGCTCCCGGTTGTGGACGATCTCGATCTCCCAGGGGAACTTTTTCCCCTTGACCCATTGCCCGCCCACCAGGGGCGTGCGGCCGTAGTTCTCCGGGTTGAAGCGGATGGGCCCGACGATGGTGTCCAGGCCGGTGGCGGCGACCGCCCGGCGCAGGGCCTCCCGGTCGAGGGATCCCGCCCGCGCGAGGGCATCGGCGGCGATCTCGTAGCCCGCGTGCTTGTAGCCGAGGGTCTGCAGCCACTCCCTGCCGGAGTGGCGCATCCACCGGCCGCAGAGTCCCCCGGCCGTCTCTCCGGTGAGGGAGCTCTTGAAAGGGTGGTGGGGGCTCCACCAGACTTCCATGGTCAGGCCCGCCGGCAGGTCGCCTCCCAGGGAGTTGACCACCGACGGGAACAGGATCGCCTTGCCGATGGTGCAGACCTTGGGCAAAAACCCCATGCGGCGGCACTGGCGCCAGGCGGTCACGAAATCCGGCGGGATCAGGATCCCTAAAAGGATTTCCACCTTTTCCTTCTTCCACGCGTTGATGAAGGGCGTGAAATCCTGCAACCAGTAGGGGAAGCGCCCCAGGTCGACGACCCGGTAGCCCCTGCGCGTCAGCGCCTCGGTGAACACGGCCGACCAGGAGACGCCGTCCGGGTCGTTGCTCATCAGCATGCCCACGACCCGGTTGGTGTCCATCTGCTCCCACATCCCCGTGTAGGCCGGCAGGATGTCTTTTTCCACCGACCAGAAGGCGTGAAAGCACCACCTGTAAGGCCCACCGGCGAGCCAGGGCTCCAGGGGCGCGTCCAGGGAAATGGCCGGCACGCCGTAGCGCTCGCAGATGCCCGACACGGGGTTGACCGTGTCGGGGGTGTGATAGGTGAGCATCAGGTCGACCCTGTCCCTGACGATGAGGCGCGCGGCCGCCTCCGCCGCGCGGGAGGGGTCGCTTTCGGTGTCGACGAGCTTGATCCTGAGGGGGAGCTTCTTCCCGGCCGACGCGATGAAGATCCCGCCCCCCGCGTTGATCGCCGCCAGCGCCTCCTGATCGATCCAGGGGGTCCCCTCCCCGAAGGCGGCCAGGGGGCCGGTGGACGGGTTGGGCCGCCCGATGAGGATGTGGTCCCGCGGGGCGGCGTGGGCGCGCCGGGCAAGACCGGGCAGAACCGCCGCCGAGGCCACGGCGGCCCCGACCGCGGCCGCGCTTTCCTTGACGAAAGGGAAAAGACCGGGGCCCTCATGTCGCGCATCACCAACGACGTCAACGTGGTCAAGGAGATGATCAACACCGCCGTCACCACGTCGGTCAAGGACGTCTTCACCATCGTCGGCCTGACCTTCGTCATTTTCTACCAGATCCCCTTCCTGGCGTTCTTCGCCTTCTTCATCCTGCCGGTGGCTTTTTTCCCCATCGTCGCCCTGGGCAAGCGCGTCCGGCGCTTCAGCACGGGCGTGCAGGAAGCCATGGCGGAGATGACTTCCTTCCTGCACGAGACCTTCGCCGGCACCAAGATCGTGAAGGCCTTCGGCATGGAGGAAGAGGAAAAAGGCCGCTTCCGCCAGTTTTCGCGCCGCATCTGCCGCATGGAACTCAAGAACCTGAAGGTCCAGGCGGTCTCCTCCCCCCTGATGGAATTCCTGGGCGGCATCGGCATCGCCTTCATCATCGCCTACGGCGGGTCGCGGGTCATCGCCGGGGTCTACACCGCCGGGACCTTCATGTCCTTTCTGGCCGCCGTTTTCATGCTCTACGCGCCGGTGAAGAAACTCAACAAGCTCAACAACCGCATCCAGGCGGGGCTGGCGGCGACCGACCGCATCTTCGACATTCTCGAGCAGGAGTCCGACATCCGCGAGGCGCCCAACGCCATCCGCCTCGCCCGCCAGGCGCACCGGGTCAGCTTCGAGGATGTCCATTTCGGCTACGGCGGCAGCCAGGTGCTCAACGGGATCAGCCTGGATGTCCGCCCGGGCGAAATCCTGGCCCTGGTGGGCATGAGCGGAGGCGGCAAAACCTCCCTGGTGAGCCTGATCCCGCGGTTTTACGACGTCACCCGGGGGGCCGTGAAGATCGACGGCATCGACATCCGCGAGATCGCCATAGATTCCCTGCGCGACCAGATCGCCATCGTGACCCAGGAGCCGATCCTCTTCAACGATTCGGTGCGCAGCAACATCGCCTACGGCAACCGCCGGGCGTCCGGCGAGGAGATCGTCCGCGCGGCGCGCTCGGCCTATGCCTGCGAGTTCGTCGAAGCCTTTCCGGAGAAGTACGACACGCCCATCGGCGAACTGGGGGGGCGGCTTTCGGGCGGTGAAAAACAGAGAATCTGCATCGCCCGGGCGCTGGTCAAGGACGCCCCCATCCTGATCCTGGACGAGGCCACGTCCTCCCTGGACTCCGAGGCGGAGCAGCTGGTGCAGAAGGCGCTCGAGAACCTCATGCAGGGGCGGACCACCTTCGTCATCGCCCACCGCCTGTCGACCATCGGCCACGCCGACCGGATCGCGGTCATCGTTGACGGCCGGATCGTGGAACTGGGAACCCACGCCGCCCTGATGGCCAAAAAGGGGGAATTCCACAAGCTCTACACCCAGCAGTTCAACACCGCCAGGGACTGAAATGACCGAAGTCTTCGGGTCGCTTCGCCCCCTCGCCATGAAACGCCGACGGCCCCGGGGCGCGGCGCCGCCCGGGTCACCCCGGCATGCTTTTCAGGGACCCCGGCGCAGCCTGGATACGCCATGAGGCTCAACTCCATCCTCGGCCGCTACATCTTCAGGGAAATGATGGCGCCTTTTGCCGTCAGCATCGGCTTTTTCAGCTTCATCTTCATGATGGCACAGATGCTCGACATCACCAACCTGGTGGTCAACTACGAGGTCGGCCTCGGCGCGATCCTGCGCCTGGTATTCTACACCCTGCCGATGTTCCTGGTCTACGTGATCCCGATGTCGGTGATGACGGCCGTGCTGCTGGCCTTCATGCGCCTTTCCGGGGACAACGAAATCGTCGCCGTCAAGGCCGGCGGCGGCAGCCTGTACGGGCTGCTGCCGCCCGTGCTCCTATTCGGCGCGCTGGGATGCGCCCTGGCGGCCTTCATGGCGCTGTTCGCCTCGCCCCGGGGCCTGACCGCCGGCAACCGGCTGGCTTACCAGATCGCGGTCTCCCACGCGGACATCGGGCTGAAGGAGCGCACCTTCAGCAACAGCTTCAGCGGCGTCATGCTCTACGTCGGGGGATTCAGCAAGCAAAGCGGCGAACTGGTCGACATCTTCATCGAGGACCAGCGCGAGAAAGACCTCGTCAGCACGGTCATCGCCCCCAGGGGCCGGCTCTTCAGCGATCCCCGCAGCCTGGTCTACGTGCTGCGCCTCAGCGACGGAACGATCGTTCAGACCGGCGTCGAAAAGCGATCCGTGAACTCGGTGCGGTTCGAAACCTACGACATCCGCCTCGACCTCAACCAGGCGCTGCCGGTGGCCAAGTACAACCGGCGCAAGCGTCCCATGATGCACCTGGGAGAACTGCGCCAGTACGTCAGGGACCAGTATTCGGCGGGCGACCTGGCCGAATCCTTCAAGGGGATGGCCGAGCTTCACAAGAGGTTCGCCCTTCCGGTCGCCAGCCTGGCCCTGGGGCTTTTGGCCGTGCCCATCGGGATCCAGGCCCGGCGGTCGAAGCGCTCCACCGCCCTGGTGGTCGCCCTGGCAATGTTCCTGTTCTACTATCTCCTGCTGACCGGCGGGGTCGTGGGCGCGGAGAGCGGTCTTGTCGCCCCCTGGATCGGGATGTGGCTCCCCAACCTCGTCATGGGCCTGCTGGGGCTCTTCCTGCTGGTCAGGACGGTGAGGGAGCGGCCCCTGGAATTCAGGCTGCCGCGGATCGGCTGACAGGGAGCCAGCGCCATGAACCTTCTGGATCGATACGTGGCAAGGGAGATCCTCAAGTATTTCCTTCTGCTGCTGGCGGCCGTGGTGGGCGTCTACATGGCCGTCGATTTCATCGAGAAGGTGGATGATTTTCTCGAGAACCAGGTGCCCCTCGGCCGCATGGGGGTCTACTTCGTTCTGAAGCTGCCCCAGATCGTGGCCCAGATCAGCCCGGTCAGCGTGCTCCTCTCGGTGCTGATCGTTTTCGGGTTGATGAACCGGCACAACGAAATCATCGTCCTGACCTGCAGCGGCGTCAGCCTCTACACGCTTCTCAAGCCGGTCGCGGGGGTAGGGGTCGCCTTCGGCCTCTTCGTCCTGGCGGTCTCCGAGGTGGCCGTGCCCCTGACCGCCCCGGAGCTCAACCGCCTCTGGTACGAGGAGGTCAAGGGGCGGCCCCTGGCCGCGCTGCAGCAGAAGAACGTCTGGATCCGGGGCCAGGGTTCGATCCTGCACATCCGGCACTATGACCCCCGGGATTTTTCGGTGCACGGCATCACCGTCAACTACCTGGACGCCGATTTCAACCTGGTCCGCCGGGTGGATGCCGTCAGGGGGGTGTTCGATGAGGGCCGGTGGATTTTTTCGGAGGTCATGGAACAGGTCCACGACCCGGGCCAGGGCGGCTACCGGGTCCTTTTTCACGCCCGGAAGGAGGAGGCCCTCGGCCTGGTGCCCCAGGATCTGGAGGAGATCGTGAAAAAGTCAAATGAAATGAGCCTGGCGGAGCTGTCGGAGTACGTGGGTGAGATCCAGCGCGAAGGATATGACGCCACGGCCTACCGGGTCGACCTGTATGCCAAGACGGCCCTGCCGTCGGCGTGCATCATCCTCTCCCTCCTGGCAGCCGGCATCGCCATGCGGAGAGGGTCGCGCGACAGCCTCGCCGTGAGCATCGGCGCCGGGCTCTTCGCCGTCTTCATCTACTGGGTGCTCTACAGCTTTTCGCTTTCCCTGGGCTACGGCGGGGTCCTTCACCCCCTGCTGGCCGCCTGGCTGCCCAATGTCGTTTTCACCTGCCTGGCCGGCGTGATCCTGCTGCAGGTCGAATGAGCGCCGCCCGCCACCCTACAACCAGACGTCGAAGGCAGACATGGATTCCCCGGCCGAGCGAATCAAGTCCAGGGTGTTGACCGTCATGCAGGAAGACGGGCGCACCCGCTTCCCGTTCACCGCCGCCCTGCTGGGAGCGCTTTCGCGCGCCTACGGCCTGGCCGTCAGCCTCCGCGCGGCGCGCTATGCCCGCGGGCGCGCCAGGGCCGGGTCGCCTGCCTGCAGGGTGATTTCGGTGGGCAATCTGACGGTCGGGGGAACGGGAAAGACCCCCATGACCCTTTACCTGGCCGAGCTGGCGCAGCGGCTGGGGGTGCGGGTGGCGGTGGTCAGCCGCGGATACCGGGGCCGGGCGGAGCGCCGCGGCGCCGTGGTCAGCGACGGCGGGCGGATCCTGCTGGGGCCGGAGGAGGCCGGCGACGAGGCGTTCATGATGGCCGCGGCCCTGCCCGGGGTTCCCGTGATCGTCGGCCGGGACCGCTGCCGGGCGGCAATGACGGCCGTGGACCGCTTCGGTTCCCGGGTCGTGGTCCTCGACGACGGTTTTCAGCACCTCCGGCTGCGCCGCGACCTCGACATCGTGCTCCTGGATGCCCGGAGGCCCCTGGGAAACGGCCGCCTCCTGCCGCGGGGGCCGCTGCGCGAGCAGCCGTCGGCACTGAAGCGCGCCGGCGCCGTCGTGCTGACCCGATCCGGCTCGCGGCCCGGGAAGCCCCAGGCGGGGACATGGCCCCGGGAGATCGGGGATCGACCCCTGTTTCGATGCGGGCACGTGCCCCAGGGCTGCTGGGTGGCCCCCGGGTCGCGGGCACCCGATCCGGCCGCGGTCCTGGGCGCCCTGGCCGTGGACCCGGCGATGCTCGCAGGCCGCCGGGTCCTGGTGTTTTCAGGGATCGCCGGCAACCGCGGGTTCCTCGAAACGGTCGTCGGCCTCGGGGCGTCGGTCGTCGACTGCATCGCCTTCGGAGATCACCACCGCTACGGCCCTCGGGATTGGGGCCGGATCCGCCGCCGCGCCCTGGCGTCGGGCGCCGACGCCCTGGCGACCACCTGCAAGGACTACGTCAAGCTCGCCCGCCGGCCCGATTGGCCCCTGCCTGCGGCCGTGATCGACGTCCGGGTGCGTTTCGACGGATCCGGGCCGGCGTTCGACGCCCTGGTGAGGCGGGCGATGGGCGCCTGACAGCCGCGTTACCGAACCCGCCAGGCCCGGAGCGGCCGTGCCGTGGGGGCGCGTCACGCCTCCCGGGCCGGGTTCCCTTGCCGGCCTGTCAGCATCGCCTCGATCTCCCGGCAGGCCTGGGCAGTGCCGCCGCGGCGCGCCCGCAGGTAGACCCGGGCGGCTTCCCGCAGGTCCTGCCGCCGGGGCGGGGCCTCGAGGATGGCGACCAGCGCCTCGGCCGCGCGGCGCCAGTCCGGGACTTCGCGCACCAGGCCGCGTTCCAGGACCTCCCGCCCGACCCAGGCGAAGTTGTCCCAGTGCGGCCCGATGACCGGCAGCACGCCGCGCGACGCGGGCTCGAGGAAATTCTGCCCCCCGAGGGGGGCGAGGCTGCCGCCGACAAAGCAGGCCTGGCAGCGGTCATAGGCCGCCGAGAGGGCGCCGAAGGTGTCCCACAGGAAGACGTTTCCGGGCAGGGCCGGGGCATCCAGGCGCGAGCGCAGGCGCCAGGGCCCGGCGAGCCCCTCCAGGCGTTTTCCCCAGGCCTCGATGCGGTGCATGTGGCGGGGAAAGAGGCCGATGACGGCATCGGGGCGGCGGCGGCGGACCAGGGCGATCATCCGCGCCACGGACGCCTCTTCCTGCCTCCGGACCGATCCCAGCACGACGAAGGGCGCGCCGGGGGGGACGGCCCGCAGCGCCTCGGGCGGCAGGGCGGCTGCCGGGGGCGGGGATGCCAGGCGGTCGAACTTGATGTTGGGCATCACGCCCACCCGGCTGGCGGGAAAGAGGGCCGCGAAACGCCGGGCATCCGCGGTCGAAACGGCGAGAATCCGTTCGGGGGCCAGGCCCTGCCAGAACGCGGGCCATGCCAGGTACCTCCCCAGGCTGCGGGGGGTCAGGCGCCCGTTGACGATCAGGACCGGGGAGCCGGCCGCCTTGAGCGCCGACAGGTGGCCGGGCCACAGCTCGGTTTCCAGAAGGACGGCAAGGCGGGGACGAAGGCGGCTCACCGCCCGTTGCATGAGCGACGGGCGGTCGAAGGGGAAGTAGGCGTTCTGGGTCGCCGGGTAGCGGCCATCGGCAACCCCGCGGCCCAGGATCTCCATCCCCTGGGAGGTCTGGGTCGTCACCAGGATGCGCAGCGGGGGCAGCCGGCGCAGGCCCTCCAGGAGGGCCAGCGCCAGATACGCCTCCCCGGCCGAGGCGGCCTGGATCCAGATGTCCACCGGCCCGCGCGCACATCGCTGCAGGCAGCGCTCCCCGTAGCCCTCGGCCAGGCGGCGGCTGCGGCGCAGGAACGGGATGGCCAGGCGCCACCCCAGGTCGTAGAGCCCCCAGATACCGCTGCCGAAGGCACCGGCGGCGGCCGGGCGGGACGGGCGCGGGGGGCGCTTTGCACGGGTGTCGTCGCCGCCGGGTGGCATGGGTGTCTCGGTCATGGGTCGGCCCTTGGAGGGAAGCGGAGGATGGAACTGTAGTGAACCGGGGCCGGTAAGTCAAACGGATTTCGAGGCAGGAAGGGGTTGACCGCCCCCTGCCCCGATGGTAGAAGCGGGCGAATCAGCGGGGTAAAGCAGATGAGCGAGGCCGCCGTCCGGGATCGGGCCGGGCAATCGAAGGCGCCGGAGCGCGCCGCCGGCCCTCTGGGCAGGTGGGTGGCGCGCATTCCGGAGAGGCGCGTGCGCCGCCTGGGCAGCCTGCTGGGGGGCGTGATCTATCGGCTGGACGTTCCCCACCGCAGGATCGTCCGCCGCAACCTCGGCCTCGCTTACCCGGATTGGCCCGAACGGCGGATCCGGCAGACTTCCGAGCGCGTTTTCGAAAACATCGGCACCGCCCTGCTGGAAATCCTCCAACTCCGATTCCTGGGCGCGGCCGACATCGCCGCGCGGGTGCGCATCGAAGGGCGGGAGAACCTCGCCGCCGCCCTCGCCAGCCCCGGCGGCGTGGTCTTCATCTCGGCCCACCTGGGGAATTGGGAACTGGCGCCCCTGCTGGTGGCCTCAGCCTTCAAGCGCCCGATGGCGCTGGTGGCGCGCCGGGTGCGGCCGCGCCTCCTGGACCGATGGGTCACGGACCTGAGGACCCGTTTCGGCAGCCGGGTCATCGACAAGCGGGGCGGGCTGGCCCAGATGGTGCGCAGCCTCCGCGGCGGCATGCCCCTCGGTCTGCTCATCGACCAGGGCACCAAGAGGAGCGAGGGCGTCAAGGTCCGGTTTTTCGGCCATGCCGCATCGGCGACGCCGGCGGCGGCCATGCTGGCCCTCAGATGCCGCTGCCCGGTATACCCGGCCTTCACGCTGCGCCGGGAAGGGGGGGGGTTCGTCACGCGCTTCCTGCCCGCGGTCGACATCCAGCGCACCTCGGATCTGCGGGCGGATCTCGAGGCCAACACGCGCAAAATGGCGGCGATCATCGAGGAGGCGGTCCGCGCCCACCCGGAGCAGTGGTTCTGGGTGAACAAGCGCTGGAAGCATTACCATCCGGACCTGTACCCGGAACACCAGGCCCGGCGGCGCCGGCGTCGCCTGCGCAAGGCCGGGCGCCGGGAGGCTTCCGCCGCAGAGGACGGGCGGGAGCGCCGCAAGGCGTGAACATGCCGGCGACGCCCTTCATCCCGGCTTCCGGAAAGGCAGGGGACCCGCGCGGATCGACACATGCCAAACCCTGAGATCACACGTGCCCCGGAGACGCGCGCCGGCCTCTGGATGGCCCTGGGGCTGAGCCTTGTCATCAAGGCCGTCCTGCTGGTCGCGCTGGCCGACGAGTCCGTCAACCGCGACGGATTCATCTACATCGCCGCCGCCCAGAAATTCGCCCAGGCCGAAGTCGCCCAGGCCCTGGCGCGGACTTCCTCCCCTACATCGGGATCCAGGAAAGGATAGAGCGGGAATACAGGGATTCGGCCGTTTGGGCGGGAAAAGCGATCCTGAATGTCGCCCGGTGCGGGAAATTTTCCAGCGACAGGGCCGTCGCAGATTACGCCCGCCTGGTCTGGGGCAGTGGATGCCCGGCGTGACGGAAAACGGAGGGGCAGGCTCCGGCCGTCCACGATTGCAGGGCGGTCGAGGTGTCGGCGGCTGGGACCGGGGCTCGCAACGATGCCGGCCTTTCGGGAATTGGACCCGGGGACCGGTCAAAAATCAATATTAGGATGGCGCATCATGCAGTTGCAACAGAAAACAGTCTCCGGCATCCTGGTCGTCAGGCCGCTGGAAAGAAGGATTGACGCCGCCGCCGCGACGGACTTCAAACAGAAGCTGGGCGATTGGATCGATGCCGGGAACCGGCGGATCGTCCTCAATCTCTCCGAGGTGGACTTCATCGACAGCAGCGGACTTGGCGCCATCATCTCGGGGCTCAAAAGGATCGGGAACGATGGCAGCCTGGTGATCTGCGGCGTAAGGGAAACCGTCATGAGCCTTTTCCGTTTGACCCGGATGGACCGGGTATTCAACATCTTTCCCTCGGAGGAAGAGGCCCTCGGGTATCTTTCTGAAAAGGTGTAAAAAATTGGATGCGGCAGGCGAGATCCGGCTGATTATCGAAAGCAGGATAGAAAATGTTGCCCTCATCGGCGGCGCCGTGAGAGGCATCGCCGACATGCTTTCCCTGGACAGGATCAGCAGTTATCACCTCGAGCTGTGTGTCGTGGAGGCGGTGACCAACGTGACCAGGCACGCGTACGGTTCCGAGGCCGGAAATCGGGTGGAAGTGGATATCCTCTTCTGCCGGGACCGGTTGACGTTCAAGGTCTGCGACAGCGGGAAACGCATGGAACTGTCGAAGGTTCAGCCCCTGGTCTTCGATCCCCTGAAAGTGGAGACCCTGCCGGAACGGGGAATGGGGGTCTTCATCCTCAAGAGTCTCATGGACGAGATCAGTTACGAAGTCGTCGACGGGCGCAATATCCTCACCATGAGCAAGTACCTGGGTCCCGGGAAGCCGGGTCCCTGAGGGCGGGAAGACCCTTTCAGGGTTTCACGTGGCGGCCGATGCCGCCTGCCGCTTCCCGCACCGCATCCGGGCAGCCCTCCCGGAGCGCCCGGCGCCGATCGTAGAGGGTAAAACACGCCCGTGGCCGCCAGGGCGACCCGCACCACGATCAGGAGCACCCCCCCCCACGCCTTCGCCCGCCTCGAACCTGCCTCCCTAGCGGCGGACAAGCCTGCCGAGGCCCACCAGGGCGATGAACATTTCGCCGTTGATCATTTTGCGCGGCTGCATTCCCGCGCCTGGCCCTGCGGTCGCCTCATCCCTGGGAAACGACGGTCACGTCGAAGGCGTCGAGGCGGATCTGCGCATCGCGCCCCGAGCCGGTCAGGTGGAAGGAGAATCCCTGGCGGGCGCTCTCGTTGGTGAAGGAGAAGCGGATGTGGCAGGACTCGCCGCTCTGCAGGAGGGGAAACACCGGCGGGTCGATCGCGGTGACCTCGTACTCGAACTGGCGCAGGGTCAGCTTCAGCCGCAGCCCGTCCGGAGGCGCCGAGACCGCCTGCAGGCGGATGTCGACCTGGACCGTGGACCCTTCGGGGAACGCGAGATACTGGGCACCCACCAGGTTGTCCGTCCATTCGTTGGGAGTCGTCTCCGGCAGCGTCCGGATTTCCCCGTCGGCGAAGCGCAGGGTCCTGGCAGCGCCGGCGGACAGGTTGCTGTCGAGCAGGTCGGCCAGGGCGAAAAGTCTTCGGGCATCGGCGCCGGCAGCCTGGTCGAAGCGCTCCGGCCGGCGGGCGATCATGCCGGCATCGGCGGCGACGCGGCACAGGCCGTCCCGGCCGCACTCGAAAAGGCGGTTGTCGGCCGTCTGCCAGCGCAACAGGCTGCTGGTGTAGGAGACCATGTCCCTGGGCCGGTCGTAGTCGCGAAACAGGCTCCGCCCCACGATGCCGGCCGGCGGGGCGAGTTCGAGATAGTCGAGGATCGAGGCCTCGATGTCAACCAGGCCGTAGGTGCCGCTTTTGACCCGCGGCAGCGCCGCGCGCTCCGGCGCCAGGACCATGGCCAGGCCCCAGCTCGTGTACCAGTCCGCGCCTTCCGCGCCGTGGGACTCGTCCGAGGTGATGATCACCAGGGTGTTGTCCAGGACGCCCTCGCGGCGCAGGTCCCGGATGAAGCCGGCCGAGGCCTGGTCGAGGCGCGCGACCGCCGCCGCATGGCGCGAGCCGTAGGCGAGCACATCCTCCTCGCTGGCGGCGTAGGGCTGGTGGGTGGCGACCGTCAGCAGGGAAAGAAACCAGGGGCCGTCCCGCTGCTGGAGGGCGCGGATGTAGGCGGCGGCCCCCCGGAAAAAGTCCTCGTCGGACGTTCCCCAGATGAAATCGGTGGTCGTGCGCTCGGTAAACCACTCCAGCCCGTGGACTTCTTTAAACCCCATGACCGGCATGGCCCGGTCCTTGTTCATGAACTGGAGCGGCGCGCCCTGCAGGTAGTGGGTTTCCCAGCCGTTGCGGGCCAGTTGGGCGGGCAGGCACTGGCCGGCGCGCTCCGGCATCGACGACAGTTCGAAAGCCTTGGGGGTGCCGTAGGAAAGCTTGCTGAAGTCGCCGCAGTGGATGGCGTAAAGGCCGCGGATGGTCTGGTGGCTGTGGGCCACGAAATCGGGGACGAGCATGGCGCCCAGGGTCTGTTGCGCCAGGGCGTGCATCTGCAGGCCGGGGGACTTGTCGGTGACGCTGCGGCGGATGTCCGGCAGGTAGATTCCCGGGATCCCCTCCAGGACGACCAGCAGCACGTTGGTGTCCCGGCCGCCCCTGCCGGGCGCCAGCAATGGTTTGCCGTCCAGGTCGATGGCGGTGAGGTTTTGGGGCAGGGCGTCGCGGCCGGGGCGGTCCGCGGCCGACAGGCGCACGGATGCCATGGAGTCGGTGACGAGCCAGTGCAGGGCCTGGTAGCGGCCGGCGATGTCGTGGACGCCTGCCAGGCCGGCGGTCCGGCCGTGGGCGAAGAGCAGCACCACGGAGGCCGCCAGGCACCCCGCGAAGGCCCTGCCGCCGCAGCGGCGAAGGGGCAGGGCGACTGCGGCCGCGGCCGCTATCAGCATGGCGGCGGCGAACCCGGGCGCGGCGAGGTGCAGGCCGTCCATGCTGCCCTGAAGGAAGGTCGGGTCGAAGGCGTACTGGGCGTCCTGCCAGCTGGGCAGCCTCCGGACGGCGCCGTAAAGTTCCCGGGCCCCGATCTGGAAGACGGCCCAGAGCAGCACCAGGGCGCTTCTTGGCAGGCGGGGGGCATACCAAGCCGCGCCCGTCAGCATCAGCCCGACGGCGAGATCCGAGAGCAGGCCGGCGGGCTGCGACAGGCCGAACCGGGCCGCGCGCCATGCGGCCGGCAGAAGGAAAGGCAGCGCCAGCAGGCCTGCGAGCAGGCGGGAACCGGCGGCGGTTTCGATGGCCCGCAACTTTCGGGCCGTGGTGAGGGGGCGTGCCATGGCGGTCAGGCGCTGCGCCTGTCGCTCACACCTTGTGCGTCGACTGCCGCTGAAGGGGGACGCAGGCGCCGCCTTCCGCCTTTTTGTCCGTCTCGGCGGCCAGCGGTTCGGTGATGCCGTCGATCAGCCGGGCCCCAACGTGCGCGCCGGCGGCGATGAACGACAGGATGACGGCGGCCAGATAGGGGATGGACTGGATCAGCAGCACCACGACCCAGAACAGCATGTCGGGCGAATCCGTTCCCTGGGCGGCGATGACGCCGTGGACCGCCAGCAGCAGGGCGACGGCCAGGATCCCTTCCTCGCGCGCGGCCTGCAGCGCATACCAGAAGGTGGAACCCTTCGCCCTTTTCGGGGTCCGGAAAAACGGCAGGTTCCGGGTGAAAAAGCCGTGGAGCACCGCCTTGGCGATGGTGTGCGTCACACGGTGCGGTCCAGCAGCCGGGCGCCGAGCGCGGACAGGCGGTCGTGGAGACCCTGCGCGGTTTCGTCCGCTGCCAGGGGAACCGATTCCCGCAGCAGCATCGGCCCGGTGTCCATGCCGGCGTCCATGAACATGGTCGTGACGCCGGTCTTCACCTCCTGGTTGATGACCGCCCACTGGATCGGGGCCGCGCCGCGGTACCGGGGCAGGAGCGAGGCATGCAGGTTGATGGGGCCGAGGCGCGGGATCTCCAGGACCCTCCTTGGCAGGATCTGGCCGAAGGCCACCACGACGAATAGGTCCGGGGCCAGGGACGCCAGGCGCGCGACCATTTCCGGGTCGCGGACCGAGACGGGCTGGGTGGTGGGGATCCCCAGGGCCTCGGCCGCGATTTTGACCGGCGGCGCTTCGGTTTTCCGGCCGCGCCCCCTGGGCCGGTCCGGCTGGGTGACCGCCAGGGCGATCCGGTGCCCCCTGCGCTGCAGTTCCCTCAGGGACGGCACGGCGAAGTCGGGCGTTCCCATGAAGACGATCGTGAGGGGATTGCTCAGTTGCTCTTCATCCATTTTTTCACCCGGTTTTTGTACAGCCGGCGCTTCAGGGCGCTGATCCGGTCGATGAACAGGGTGCCTTCCAGGTGGTCGATCTCGTGCTGCAGGACGATGGCGTGGAAGCCGTGGGCCTCCAGGCGCAGCGGCTTTTCGTTCTGGTCCCAGCCCTCCACCAGGACCGACGCGGCGCGCTTCACGTCGGCCCGGTACTCGGGCACGCTGAGGCAGCCCTCGTTCTCGGAGATGACCTCCCCTTCCCGGGTGACGATGCGCGGGTTGATCAGGACCTGCAGGGACCGCTCCTCTTCGCGCGGCGAGAGGTCGTAGATCAGGATGCTCTGGTCGATGCCTACCTGGATGGCCGCCAGGCCGGTCCCGGGCGCGTCGTACATGGTGGCGGCCATGTCGGCGATCATCTCCTGGACCCTGCCGTCGATGTTTTCCACCGGCCGGGTCGGGTTGCGCAGGGCCTTGTCGGGGTATGTCCGGATTTCCAGTATGCTCATCGCGAAACCTGTCTGCCGCCTGTGGCGCGCGCCCTGAATCGAAATCCAAATCGAAATCCAAATCGAAATCGGGGTCGGTATCGGTAGCTATCGTCGGCGGTAATGACGTTCACGATGACGGCGGAGAAGTCGATTTCGACAACGACAACGACAACGACAACGATTACGACTAGGACAACTATTTCGATTTCGATTTCGATTACGACAACGACACTAATAATGGACACTCTTCGCCTGGGATGCAACCTCTCCGCCCGCCAGTGCCGCTCAGCTTTCGGTCCTGGCCCTGCCCGACAACTGCCGGAAGTCGATGCCGGCGGCAAAGGCGGACATGAGGCCCACCGCGATCACGGGAAACATCTGGATCGCGTGGTTGGCCAGGGTGAAGCCCGCGGCCTCGCGGCCCGCTATCCCGAAAAGCGCCAGGGCGAACACCCCGCCGGCCTCCCACAGCCCCCAGAAGCCGGGCACCGAGGGCAGGGCGATGAAAAAGCAGATGATCACCAGGACGGCAAAGGCCTGGGCGAGGCTCAGCCCGACCCCCGGGCACCCCAGGGAGACCGCCCAGAAGGAAATCCCCTGGAGCCCCCACACGCCGGCCGAATAAACGCTGCATATGGCCACGGCGCGCGGGTTCCTGACCGCCTCCAATCCCCCGGCGACACTCTCGACCAGGCGCGCGAGGCCGGCCGCGGGTCGGTCGGCGAGCCATCTGCGGGCAGGGCGGGGCAAAAATACCAGGGCGTCCGGGGATGCCAGGATGGCCCGGGTGATCCACCTTCGGGTGGGGCCCGCGCTCACCAGGAAAATGGCGGCGACCAGCGCCGCCATGGCCTGGAGCATGGCGCGCAGGATCGCCTTCAGGGTGCCGCCGTCGAGGCGGTAGGAGCCGAAGGTCATGACCAGTTCCGGGTCGATGGGCACGAAGGCCAGGACCAGCGCGAACAGGGCGACCAGGAAAGCGATGTCGAACAATCGCTCGGCAACGATGCTGGCCAGCCCGGTCCCCAGCGCGACCTTGTCGCGCTGGCTGAGGATCACCGGCCGGGCCAGTTCGCCGACGCGCCCGGGAAGAATGCAGTTGAGCATGAACCCGATCATCAGGGGGTGAAACGCCGCCGTGAAGCCGATGTTCCCGGACCGGCCCAGAATCACGCGCCACCGCAGGGCGCGCAGGGCGAAGCTGGCCACCACCAGGACCACCGCGGGCAGGATCCAGAGGTAGTTGATGGTGCCCAGGTAGGCGGCGAGGTCCCGCAGCGGGACGTTCCGGAAGGCCAGGTACAGGGCGCCGGCCGACAGCGCCAGCCCGACCACCAGGGAGATGGCGGCTTTGCGGTTCAATTTCCCCCGTTCCGGGTTCGCAGGCTCATAGTTCGTTGTCGTTGTCTTTCTCGTTGTCGTTGTCGTAATCGTCATCGTAATCGGCTTTTCCGCTCAAGGCTAAAGGCTTGGAGCGGTTATCGTCCGTATCGCCATCGCCCTCATCCGGTTTCACCCGAAGGGCAGGGGGGTTTCACCACGAAGGGCACGAAGAGCACGAAGGAAGAATTCATGGTTCGATGTCGGACGTTGGATGTTGGATGTTCATCACGATTTCGATTTCGATTTGGATCTCGGCAGCGAATTACCTTGATCCCCTTTGAGCTTTGAGCGGAACAGCCGATTACGATGACGATTACGACAACGACAACGAGAAAAGAACGACAACGAGAAAAGAACGACAACGAAGCCTGAACGGGGAACCCCGCCCCCTACTTCAGGATCCCGCGGGCCGTGGCGATGTCGCGCCGGATCTGGTCGGAGAGCTCGGCGATGCTGCCGAATCTGATTTCGTCGCGGATGCGCTGCACGAAATTGACGCGGATGTTTTCGTTGTAGATGTCGGCGTCGAAATCGAGGATGTGGACCTCCACCGTGAAGATGCGGTCCTCGAAGGTGGGGCTGTAGCCGATGTTGGCGACGCCCAGGTGCCGGGCGCCGCGGCATTCCACCGTGACGGCGTAAACGCCCGCCCGGGGGCAGAGTTCGTCCTGGAGGTTGAGGTTGGCCGTGGGGAAGCCCAGCAGCTTGCCCCCGCGGTTGCGGCCGGTGGTCACCGTCCCGCGGACCTGGTAACAGCGCCCGAGCAGCTTCTGGGCAAGCGCCACCTCGCCCTCGGCCACCAGGTCGCGGACCCGGGTCGAGCTGATCCTTCCCAGGCCGTCGCTGCCCAGGCGGATCCAGTCGCCCACCACCACCTCGAACCCGTGCCTGGCCGCGAAGGCCTTCAGAAGGGTGAGGTCCCCCTCGCGGTTGCGTCCGAAGGCGTAGTCCTCGCCGACGACGATGGTCCGCATGCCGATCCGGTCGACGAGGATGTCCTTGACGAAGGCCTCGGCCGACAGGGCGGCAAACTCCAGGGTGAAGGGGACGCAGATGAGGACGTCGATGCCCGTGGCCGCGATCAGCTCCTTTTTCTGCTCGTAGAGGGTGATCAGGGGGGGGTGGCCGTTCTTCTTGAGGACCCGCAGGGGATGGGGCTCGAAGGTCATGGCCACCGACGTGCCGCCGACGGCATCCGACCGTTCGATGACCTGGTGAAACAGGGCCTGGTGGCCGATGTGGACGCCGTCGAAGTTGCCGATGGTGACGACGGCCCTGGGAAAAGGCTGCCGGAGGTCTCTCAGGTTTTCGATCAATTTCATGATGGCGCGCAGGTGAATTATTCTCTTGACAGGTTGCCAAAAAAAATATATTTAGTTCATCTTGAATTTTAAATCAATCTTTTTGTGCATGCCGAAGTGGCGGAACTGGTAGACGCGCTAGGTTCAGGGTCTAGTCACCGTACGGTGGTGGGAGTTCGAGTCTCCCCTTCGGCACCATACCGTCACCACAGGGTGCCGCCCTTCCCGCAGGAATTGCCGGGGGAGGCGGCATCTTCATTTTGAGGGGGCCGCTGCCGCCCGTGCCGGCCCGGGAAACGCAACGCATGCCCCCAGCCCGCCCAGACCCCGGTGACGGCGCCCGGCGCCCGGCGTTTCTCGCCGGGGCGGCAGCCGCCTGGCCCATCTGCATCGGCTACCTTCCCATCGGCCTCGCCTTCGGCGTGCTGGCCCAGAAGGCGGGCCTGTCGCCGGCCGAGATCGGCCTCATGTCCCTGCTCGTGTTCGCCGGCAGCTCCCAGTTCATCGCCGTCTCCCTCCTGGCCTCCGGCGCCACCGCCGCGGCCATCATCGCCACGACCTTCATGGTGAACCTGCGCCACCTCCTGATGAGCTCCGCCCTCTCGGTGTTCCTCGGCACGGCGTCGCGCCTCAAGCTCAGCCTCTTCGCCTACGGGGTCACGGACGAGAGCTTCGCCGTCAACATCGCCCGTTTCCGCAGCGGCGCATGGGACATCGACCGCGGCCTGGCCCTCAACCAGACCGCCAACCTGGCGTGGATCGGCGCCACCCTGGCCGGCGGGCTGGGCGGCCGGTTCATCCCGGCCCATGCCCTGGGAATCGACTATGCCCTCATCGCCATGTTCATCTGCCTGCTGGTGTTCCAGCTCCGGGGCAGGGTTTATGCCGTCGCCGCGATTGCCGCCGGCGGGCTGGCGGTCGCCTTGTCCCCGCTGCTTCCCGGCAACCTGCACATCGTGGCGGCATCGGTTCTGGCCGCGGGTGCAGGCGCCATCGCCCGCAGGCGTCTGGGCGGCCTTGGACGGCGGCGGGCATGACGCGGCCATGAGGCCCGCGAGCGGTGACAGCGGGCGCAAGCCGCGCGGCGGGGCGTCCGGGGGACGGGTGTGGCCCCGGTGCCGGGAAGCGGGGCGCTTCCGGCCGGCGGTGGGGCCGGTCGGCGCGGAGGCTGCGATCGGATGGTGAGCGGGGATTATCTGCTGCTGCTGGCCGGCATGGGGCTCGCCGACCTGGAAATAGTCGTCCCCCACGAACACGTTGAAGCTGCGGGTGTTGGGGCTCTTTTCCGGTGCCTTGACCTCCTTGGGCTCCTTGAGTTTTCCGGCGCGCGCCAGGCGCACCAGCTTCTCCTCGGCCAGGGCCTTTTCCAGGGTGCGGGCCCGGACTTCCGCGGGCGGTTCCTCCTTGCCGTATTTCCATTTGAGAAATTTCTTGCCGGTCACGGGAAACAGGGCGCAGGTGATGACGTCGTCGATGTCCACGGCCAGGTCCTTGTTCTCCTCCTCGGCCTTGGACAGCTCCGGCTCCAGGATCTCGGCCGGCCGGCAGGTGATGGGCTTCTCGCCCCGGTCGTAGCCCTTGAGGGCCTTTTTCTGGACCTCGGGGTCGATGGGCACGGCGGTCTTGCCGTACAGGCCGTAGCACAGGTCCCTGACCTGGCCGGTGATCATCTTGTAGCGCTCCTGGGGGGTGTCGAAGAGCACGTTGTTGACCGTCTGGATGCCCACGATCTGGCTGGTGGGGGTGACCAGGGGGATCTGCCCCAGCTCCTTGCGCACCCGCGGCAGCTCCCGGTAGACCTCGTCGATCTTGTCCAGGGCGTCCATCTCGCGCAGCTGGTTGACCAGGTTGGAGAGCATCCCCCCCGGGGTCTGGTGCAGCAGCACGTTGATGTCGATGATGGACATCTTGGTGTCGTCGAGGAGGTAGCGGTACTTGGGCATGACCTCTTTTTCCAGGACCTCGTTTATCCGCGCCAGCAGGCGGATGTCGAACCCGGTGTCGCGGCTGGTCCCCAGGAGGGCCATGACCAGGGGCTCCAGGGCGGCGTGGGAGGTGCGGTAGGCGTAAGGCGACAGGCAGGTGTCGATGATGTCGACGCCGGCCTCGATGGCCTTGAGGTGGCTCATGGGCGACATGCCCGAGGTGAAGTGGCTGTGGAGGTGGACCGGCGGCTTGACGGTCGCCTTGAGGGCCTTGACGATGGCGTAGGCGTCGTAGGGGGCGATCAGGCCGGCCATGTCATTGATGCAGATGCTGTCGGCGCCCATCTGCTCCAGGGCCTTGGCCTTGCCGACGTAGTAGTCGATGTTGTAGACCTCGCCCCCCAGCCGCGGCTCGGTCATGGTGTAGCAGATGCAGCCCTGGAAATGCTTGCCGCACTTCTTGATCACCGGCACCGCGGTTTCGAAGTTGCGGTAGTCGTTGAGGGCGTCGAAGGTCCGGAAGATGTCCATGCCGTTTTCAGCCGCCCGCTCCACGAAGGCTGTGGCCAGGTCGTCGGCGTAGTTGCGGTAGCCAACCAGGTTCTGGCCCCGCAGGAGCATGGAGAAAGGGGTTTTCTTCATGTAGCGTTTGAGGGTGCGGATCCGCTCCCAGGGATCCTCGTTCAGAAACCGGTGCATGGTGTCGAAGGTGGCCCCGCCCCAGGTCTCCACCGCCCAGAAACCGACCTCGTCCATCATTTCGGCCACGGGGATCATGTCCTCGGTGCGGCCCCGGGTGGCGAACAGGGACTGATGGCCGTCGCGCAGGGACAGGTCCTCGATCTTGACCGGGTTTTCCGCCTTGGGCCGGTCCGGGGCATAGTTCATCGCCGTCATCTTGACTTGGGTGTGATCGCTCATCTTGTCGGTCTCCTCTCAAACCGGTGAGGCATGGGGCGGCAGGCCCGATGGGCTTCGGCACGCCCTGAGCCTGCCGCCGTCTATGGTCATTTCGCCCTGTGAAAGGTCTTCATCTGCATCAGGGTGCGCAGCTGCATCATGGCCTGGCGCCCGCCGAGCCCCCAGCTGTTGACCGGGGCCGCGGGCGCCGCCGCGGCGGTGGCCGGTGCGCCTGCGGCGGCCCGCATGCAGAGGGCCTCTTCTTCGCTCGCGATATACGCCATCACCGCCCCGACGGCCGCGGCCAGTTTCTTCTGATCGTCCATTGTCGCTCCTTGTCGCCTGTGGCTGCTGTCCCCGCGCACCCCGCCGCCACGGCATTTAGGTCGGAATGTTGCCGTGCTTCTTGGGCGGCCGCATCTCGCGCTTGCCGCACATGATCTCCAGGGCGTCGATCAGGCGCGGCCGGGTCTGGCTGGGAACGATGACCGCGTCCACGTACCCCCGGCTGGCGGCGCAGTAGGGATTGGAGAAGAGGTCCTGGTATTCCCCGATCTTCTCCCTGCGCTTGGCCGCCGGGTCGGCGGCGCCCTGGATCTCCTTGCGGTGAATGATGTTGGCGGCCCCGGCGGCCCCCATCACGGCCACCTCCGCGCTGGGCCAGGCCAGGGCCATGTCGGCCCCCAGGTCCCGGGAGCACATGGCCAGGTAGGAGCCGCCGTAGTCCTTGCGGGTGATCAGCAGCATCTTGGGCACCGTGGCCTCGGAATAGCACCAGAGCAGCTTGGCGCCGTGGCGGATGATGCCCCCCCACTCCTGCTGGCTGCCGGGGAGGTATCCGGGGACGTCGGCGATGGTGAGCATCGGGATGTTGAAGGCGTCGCAGAAGCGGATGAAGCGCGTCGCCTTGTCCGAGGCGTTGATGTCGAGGCACCCGGCAAGAAATTTCGGCTGGTTGGCGATGATCCCCAGGGTGCGGCCGTTGAGGCGCGCGAAGCAGACGATGATGTTGCGGGCGAAGTACTCGTGGGGCTCGAAAATCTCGCCCTTGTCGACGATGGCGCGGATGATGTCCTTGACGTCGTAGGACTGGTTGGGGTTGTCCGGGATGATGCGGTCCAGGGCGGGGTCGGTCCTGCGAGGGTTGTCCCCGGTGTCCGCCACGGGGGGGTCCTCCATGTTGTTCTGCGGCAGATAGACCAAAACGACAGCGCCCCCCCTATTCACCCCTCGGTGGGGGCCGGGGGAGGGTCAACGCTCCGATCCGCAGTTCGATGTTGGACGTTGGGTGTGGGATGTTCATCACGATTTCGGTTGCGACCCCGATTTCGATTTCGATTTCGATTTGGATCGCGGCAGCGGGTCGGCTTTGAGCTTTGAGCTTTGAGCCGACTGCCGATTACGATGACGATTACGACAACGACAACGATAAGGGCAGCGATAAGGGCAACGACCCGCCCCGCCGGTCACAGGGAGTCGAAAACCTCCCAGAAACCGGGGAAGGATTTCGCGACGCAGGTCTCGTTCTCGATGAACACCCCCGGGGTCCTCAGGCCGGCCAGGGCGAAGCTCATGGCGATGCGGTGGTCGTCGTGGGTGGCGATCAGGGCGCCGCGCGCAACGCCGCCGGTGACGGTCAGGCCGTCGGGGGTGCAGGCGGCGGCGATGCCGAGCTTGTTCAGCCCGTCGACCACGGCCTGGAGGCGGTCGCTCTCCTTGGCCCTCAGGTGCGCCACGTTGCGGATGCGCGTCGTGCCGTCGGCGAATGCGGCCACCACCGCCAGGGTCGGGACCATATCGGGCATGTCCCCCATGTCGACATCCACCGCCTTCAGCCCGCCGCCGGCCACCGCCAGGCCCTCGCCCTCGTCGAGGACCCGGCAGCCCATGGCTTCGAGGATGGCCGTGAGGCGGACGTCTCCCTGGCGCGAGTCCCGGTGCAGCCCCCTGACGGCGATGGGGACGCCGGTGATCGCCCCGGCCCCCCAGAAATAGCCGGCCTGGGAGGCGTCCGGCGCCACGCGGTAATCGCCGGCGCGATAGCCGCCCCCCCCGGCCACGGCGAAACGCCGGTAGCCCTCCCGCTCCACCGCGACCCCCAGGGCCTGCATGACCTCCACGGTCAGGTCGATGTAGGGCCGGGACACCGGGCCCCGGGAAATCTCCACCTCGAGCCCCTTTTCCATGTACGGGGCGATCAGCAGCAGGCCCGACAGGTACTGGCTGCTGACGCCGCAGTCCAGGGTGATGGGGCCGCCGCGCGGCCGCCCTCCGGTCACGGTCACGGGCGGGCACCCGTTGCCGTTGACGGATCGGGCCGCCACGCCCAGGCGGGTCAACCCGTCCAGGAGGTCCTGGATGGGGCGCTGCTGCATCCGCGGCGTCCCGGTGAGGGTGTAGGTTCCCCTTCCCAGGGCGGCCAGGGCGGTCAGAAAGCGCATGCTGGTGCCCGAATTGCCGAGATCGACGGGGTCGGCGCAGGCGCCCAGGCGCCCGCGGCAGCCCTCGATGCGGAAGGTGCCGCCGGCCTCTTCCACGCGCACCCCCAAGCGCCGCAGCGCGCCGGCGGTCAGGAGCGTGTCCTCGCTTTTCAGGCCTCCGAAGACCGTGCAGGCGCCGTCGGACAGGGCCGAGGCGATGAGGATGCGGTGGGTGTAGCTCTTGGATCCCGGAACGGCGACGCTCCCTGGGGCCGGAGTGCGCGGGGTTATCGCTTTCATCCTGAAGTTCCTTTCCGGGGCAAGGCCGCCCCCCGCCTTCCCAGGGCATCGGCCACCGCCCGGCGCATGACGTCGAGGGGGGCACGCAGCCCGGTCCACCACTCGAACTGGAGCGCCCCCTGGTGGACGAACATCTCCACGCCGTCCACGGTGGCACACCCCCGTCGTTCGGCCTCGATGAGCAGCCGGGTCCTCACCGGGTTGTAAACGGCGTCCATGACCACCATCCCGCTCTGGAGGCATCCCTCCGGGACCGGGGTCGCGCCCCTGGCGGGGGCCATCCCCACCGGCGTGGTGTTGACCAGGATCCGGGCCTGCAGCCGCCCGAGGTCGCCCAAGGGGATGAAATCGACCCCCAGCTCGCCGGCCAGGGCCTCCCCGCGGTCCCGGCCGCGGTTGACGATGACCACCCGCCCGCCTTCGGCCGCCAGCCCGAAAGCCACGGCCCGCGCGGCGCCGCCGGCGCCGATGACGGCGATCCGGCTCCCGGCCAGCGGGGTCCTGGCCGCCAGGGCCCTGACGGCCCCCTGGCTGTCGGTGTTGCGGGCGCACACCCTCCCGCCCCGGTTGAGGAGCGTGTTGACCGCCCCGATCTTCCGGGCGCCCTCGTCGGCCTCGTCCACGTGGGCCAGGGCCGCGACCTTGTGGGGAAGGGTGATGCTGGCCCCCCGGATCCCGAGGGCGCGCATCCCCGCCACCGCCGCCGCGATCGCCGTGACCCGGAAGGCCACGTAAACGCCGTTGTAACCCGTGTGGGCGAAGGCCGCGTTGTGCATCAGGGGACCGAGGCTGTGCCCCACGGGGTCCCCCAGGACACAGAAGAGATCGGTGTCGGCGTCGATGTTCACGTCGAAAGCTCCCCCATCGGGATCGGCATCGCCGCCGGCATGCAAAGCGCGCGGCCCCGGGACCGGCGGGCCGCGGTCAGGCCCTTGCCCGGGGGTAGGACCCCAGCCACTTGAGGAAGGGGCAGATCGCCTTCATCTCCTCCACCGCGAGGCTCACGCCGCGGTCCTGGATGTGGCCTTCCACGTCCGAAAAAAAGAAATAGCTCCAGCCCTCCTGGCCGGCCGGGCGGGAGACCAGCTTGACCATGTTGATCCCGGCCGCGGCCAGGGGCTTGAGGGCCCGGTAAAGCGCCCCCGGGGCGTGGGCCGTGGTGAACATGATGGAGGTCACGTCGTCCCCCGTGGGTCCCGGCGGCGTCCTGCCGACCGCCAGGAACCGCGTGGTGTTGCGGGCGATGTCCTCGATGCGCGAGGCGGCCACTTCCAGGTTGAACATCAGGGCCGCCTCGCGTCCGGCGATGACCGCGCAGCGGCTGTCGGTGAAAGCCTTGCGGGCGGCGTGGGCCGTGTTGCCGCTCTCCTCCAGACGGACGCCGGGCAGGTAGGTCGCCAGCCAGGCGCGGCACTGGGAAAAGGCCTGGGGCACGGCGTGGACGGCTTCGATTTCGGAAAGAACCCCGGTGCGCGACAAGAGGTCGTAGGAAACCGGGTAGTTGATCTCAGCGCAGATCTTGAGGTCCGAGTCGAAAAACAGGTCCAGGGTGTGGTTGACGGAGCCCTCGATGGAGTTCTCCACCGGCACCACGCCGTAGCCGCAGGTGCCCTTCTCCACCGTGGCGAAGACATCGGCGATGCTCGCCTGGGCGGAATAGGTGACGCTGCGCCCGAACTGGGTGATGGCCGCCATGTGGGTGAAGGTCGCCTCGGGCCCGAGATAGGAGACGCACATGGGCTTCTGGATCTCGCGCGAGGCGGAGATGATCTCCTTGTAGATGTGGTGCAGGGCGCTGTTGCTCAGCGGCCCGCCGTTGGCCGCAAAAAGCCGCTGCATCACCTTGCTCTCCCGGGCGCTGTCGAGGACCTGGGCGCCCTTGAGCTTCTTTACCGTCCCGATCTCCTTGCCCAGCCGGATGCGCCGGTTCAGCAGGCAGAGAATCTCCAGGTCGATGTCGTCGATGGCCTTGCGCAGCGTTTCGATCCGGCCCTCGGGGGTCTGCCCCCCGGGTGCCGGGTCCATCGGCCCGCTGCCGCTCGTGTCGCCCAGGTAGCCGTTGTTGAGAATCTCCACTTTGTCGGGAAGATGGCACTGGTCCGCGGTGGCCATTTCCTGGATGTTCATCTGGATGCTGCCGTCGCCGGCGATGTCAACCACCAGGCTGTCCGGGCAGGCGATCTGGGCGCCGATGGCCGCAGGCAGGCCGAATCCCATCACGCCCAGCCCGCCAGAGGTGATGAAGTGGTTGGGCCGGTCGAAATGATAGTACTGGGCCGCCCACATCTGGTTCTGTCCCACCTCGGTGGTGATGATGGCATCTCCGCGGGTCAGCTCGTAGAGCTTTTCCACCACGTACTGGGGCTTGATCGTCTGCGCCTGCACGTAGGCCAGCGGCTTGGTGCTCTTCCAGGCCTCGATCTGGTCGAGCCAGGGCCGGCGGGCCTCCGACAGGTCCCCCAGGTCTTCCTCCTCCATGAGCTGGTTGAGCAGTTCCAGGGAGATCTTGCAGTCCCCCACCACCGGCACCGCCACCGGGATGTTCTTGCGGATGGAGGTGGGGTCGATGTCGATGTGGACGATCCTGGCCTGCTTGGCGAAGACGTCGGTCTTGCCGGTCACCCGGTCGTCGAAGCGCACCCCGATGGCGAGCATGAGGTCGCAGGCGCCGGTGCACATGTTGGCGCGGTAGGTGCCGTGCATGCCGATCATGCCGAGCCACAGGGGGTCGGTGCCCGGGAAGGCGCCCAGGCCCATGAGGGAGGTGGTCACGGGGATGCGGGTCCTGCGGGCGAACTCGGTCAGCTCGGTCGACCCCTTGGAGAGGATCACCCCGCCGCCGGCGAAGATGATGGGGCGCCTGGCCTTCTTGACCAGGGCGACCACTTTTTTGAGCTGCTTGCGGTGGGGAACGTAGGTGGGGTTGTAGGACTTCAGTTCGATGTCCTCCGGCGGGGTGTAATCGATGGCCGTGCTGGCCACGTTCTTGGGGATGTCCACCAGCACCGGCCCCGGCCTTCCGGACCGGGCGATGTGAAAGGCCTGCTTGACCGTGGCCGCCAGGTCCTCGGTGCTCTGCACCAGGTAGTTGTGCTTGGTGCAGGGCCGCGTGATGCCCACGATGTCGACCTCCTGGAAGGCGTCGTTGCCGATGAGAGGGGTGGGGACCTGGCCGCTGAAGACCACCACGGGGATGGAATCCATGTAGGCCGAGGCGATGCCGGTGACCGTGTTGGTCGCCCCCGGGCCGGAGGTGACCAGGCAGACCCCGACCTTGCCTTTGGCGCGCGCGTACCCGTCGGCGGCGTGGACCGCCCCCTGCTCGTGGCGCACCAGCACGTGGCGGATGTCGGTTTTGGCCAGCGCGTCGTATAGGTCGATGACCGCCCCCCCGGGGAATCCGAAGATCGTGTCGACGCCCTCTTCCTGGAGGATTTTCATCAGAATCTGTGCACCGGTGAGTTTCATGTTCGCTTTCCTGTGTGAAAGGGGTGGGGGGCCCGTCCCGGGTTCAGGGGTTCAGGGCTTCCTCTGGGCAAAGGCCCAGGGTCACTTCCTTAAAAATCCTTCGCTTAAAACCTAAAACCTAACACCTAAAACTTCTTTTCTCACCTTCTCATCTTCCCATCAGACCTCCGACCTACGGCCCGATTTCGATTTGGATTTCGATTTGGATTGCTCCGACCTCCGACCTCCGACCCCTGTCCCCCGGCCCCCGGCCTGCGCCTCCACCACGGCGCCCCGGTCCGCCGACGAGACCATGCGGGCGTAGCGCGCCAGGTATCCGGTCGTGATCCTGGGGGCCGGCGGTTTCCAGTCTTCCAGGCGCCGGCGGATCTCCTCTTCCGGAACCTCGAGGGTGATGGTCTTGCCCGGGATGTCGATGGCGATGGTGTCGCCGTCGCGCACCGCGGCCAGCGGGCCCCCCTGGGCCGCTTCCGGGGAGACGTGGCCGATGCAGGCGCCGCGGGTCCCGCCGGAAAAGCGCCCGTCCGTGATCAGGGCCACGTGGGCGTCCAGGCCCATGCCGGCGATGGCCGACGTGGGGGTCATCATCTCGCGCATGCCCGGGCCTCCGGCGGGCCCCTCGCAGCGGATGACGACCACGTCCCCGCGCCGGATCCCGCCCTGCATGATGGCCGCGGTGGCCGCCTCCTCCGAGTCGAACACGCGCGCGGGCCCCCGGTGGCGCAGCATGGTTTCCAGGACGGCGGTCTGTTTGACCACGCACCCCCCGGGAGCCAGGTTGCCGCGAAGAACGGCCAGTCCGCCCTGGGCGTGGTAGGGGGCGGCCAGGGGCCGGATCACCCCGCGGTCGAGGACCCGGGCCGCGGCGATGGCCTCGCCCACACTGGCGCCGGTCACGGTCAGGCACCCGGTGTGGATCAGGCCGCCTCCTGCCAGCTCCGCCATCACGGCGCCGATGCCGCCGGCGCGGTCAAGGTCCTCCATGTGATGCCTGCCCCCGGGGCTCATGCTGCACAGGTGGGGGGTGCGGGAGCTGACGGCATTGACCAGGTCCAGGCCGAGGGGCACCCCGGCCTCGTGGGCGATGGCCGCCAGGTGGAGCACGGTGTTGGTGGAACAGCCCATGGCCATGTCCACGGTCAGGGCGTTTTCGAAGGCTTCTCTGGTCATGATGCGCGACGGGGTGATCCCCTTCTCGAGCAGGGAAACGACGGCCATCCCGGAAGCCTTTGCCAGGCGCAGGCGGGCGGACATGACGGCCGGAATGGACCCGTTTCCGGGCAGGGCCATGCCGATGGCCTCGGTCAGGCAGTTCATGGAGTTGGCCGTGAACATGCCGGCGCAGGAGCCGCAGGTGGGGCAGGCGGCGTTCTCGACGACGGTCAGCTCCGCCTCGGTCATCTTTCCCGCGCGCACGGCTCCCACCGATTCGAATACCGTCACCAGGTCGATGGCCGGCTGGTCGGCCGACCCCGGGCGGCGTCCGGCCAGCATGGGCCCGCCGGAGACGACGACCGTCGGCAGGTCCAGGCGCGCGGCCGCCATGAGCATGCCCGGGACGATCTTGTCGCAGTTGGGCACCAGCACCAGGGCGTCGAAGGCGTGCCCCATGGCCATGACCTCCACCGAGTCGGCGATCAGTTCGCGGCTTGCAAGGGAGTACTTCATCCCGACGTGGTTCATGGCGATGCCGTCGCAAACGCCTATGGTGCCGAACTCCATGGGCGTCCCCCCGGCCATGTAGATCCCGGCCTTGACCGCTTCGACGATCGTGTCCAGGTGGACGTGGCCGGGGATGACGGCATTGGCGGAGTTGGCGACCCCGACCAGGGGCCGGCCGATCTCCGTGTCCGTGTACCCCATGGCCTTGAAGAGCGCCCGGTGGGGAGCCCGCTCGATGCCTTTTTTGACGCTGTCGCTGCGCATGCTGTCCGTCTCCTGTCGCCGATCGGCGCCCAAAAAAAAATCCGTTACCAGCTGCGGGCTGGTAACGGATTTTTTTATTTTTTGGGGGGCTATGTTAAGGCGTTACCAACCCGGGTCCCTTCGGCCGATAATGAGGCCTACGAGAATAATGCCGAGGAGGTTGATAATGCCCAACAAGTTTTTCATCGCATCTGCCACGTGCCGTGAAAATGATAATGAAACTTATTCCTATCATCGGGTAGGGAATCTGTCAAGCACAAATTGACCCTCTGCATTTTCCCTCTCCCCCTTCTCCCTTCAGCCTTCAGCCTTCAGTCTTGATCCTTCAGCTTCCCCCTCTCACCTCTGGGCGTCCAGCATGGCGATGGGTTTGGCCATGGCCAGCAGGTGGGCGTGGATTTTCTCCAGGTCTCCGGCCGGAACCCCCATCATGAGGTCGCTGCGCGGGATGGCCGATTTGATGCGGCACCCGAGCCCGAGAAAGGTCACGTTGGCGGCGCCTTCCCGGAGGGGCAGGGCGGTGATGTCGGCGCAGCCCCCCAGGGCGCCTCCGGATTGGGGCAGGTCCATGCGCCCGCCCCGGTCGTAGTTGAGGGCGTAGAGGAGCCACATGACGTGTTCGCTGTCGGCGGTGAAGACGACGACCTGGGGCGGCGCCGTCAGTTTGGACCCACCCTGTTCATGGAATTTCACGGCTCGACCGCCGGGCAGCTGGGCGAGGTGATGGAGATGGCGCAGGAAGTGTGCGCCGGGAACGACTGCCGGCATTTCGAGGCAGGCATCGGGCGCGCCCGACGGGACCAGATCTTCAAGGCGCGCCACGCCCTGGGCGAGATGATCTGGCGCAACCACCCCGACTGCCGCATCCTCATCCTGGACGTGGCCGTGCCCATCACCGCCTTCCCCGAACTGACCGCCGCCATCCGGCAGGAGATGGCCGCCACCGGCCTGACGAGCTACTTTTTCAGCCACGCCGGAAACGGCAACGTGCACCTCAACATCGCCGGCAGGAAAGGGAACGCCGATGACTGGGCCCTCATCGACCGGGTGGTCGAACGCCTGGTCACCCTCAGCCTGGAGCTGGGCGGCACGGCCACGGGCGAGCACGGCGTGGGCCTGGGCAAGCAGAAGTTCATGGCCGCCGAGCACGGCGCCTCCCTGGAGTGGATGCGCCGCGTGAAGGCCCTCTTCGACCCCCGCGGGATCCTCAACCCGGACAAGATGCTGGGCTGACCGCCGCACCGGCCACTCCAAGCCCACGGATTCAACTTTGACGATTTTCATAGTTAAAAGATGACCACTACGAAAGACGCGAAATTACGCTAAAAGGACTTTAACAGCAAGGCACTTGAAGTGCCCCCGCAAAGAAGATCTTTTTTAGCGTGTTTCGCGATTTTCGTAGTTAAAAGAAATTTCCACTACGAATGACGCAAAATTACGCGAAATGAGCTTTAACAGCAAGGCGTTGAAGTGCCTCCACAAAGAAATTCTTTTTTAGCGTGTTTAGCGTATTTCGTGGTTTAAAAAGGGGCTTTTCAGGCCTCCGCGCCGACACGGGCATTCCTGCAGGAAAGGCTCGGGCCCCCGTCTCCCGAGGCCCCCAGACGATACAGTCCATTTACGAACAGCCGAACTTGAATGAATTTTCTTGACATTTCGTTCGCGTTCCGCTTTATTACCCATCCGGAGCCCGCTTCTTTCCGCGGCAGCCCTTCGTGATCCCCATGTCCGCCGTGGCAGACCATCTGAACTCTGCAGGCCATGGAGGAAGGGCCTGTTCCCCCCAATAGGCCGTATACGGCATAGGCACTGCATAGGTACTTTTCAGGCATTGCGTATTTTGCCGGGCATGATACAAACAGCCCATGGGAAAAGGCACTTCTACCCATGGCCGAGACCCCCAAGGGGGGCCCTGAACCCATGAATCTCATCATCGACCGCCAGAACGCCCACCTGGCGCCCCTCATCCGGCGGTTTTTTTCCGACGACGAAACGGTCGAGATCATCGTCGACCGGCGCCGGGTCCGCCGGGAGAAGCCGGCCCAGGAAGAGGGGGGCGACCGCCGCCGCGCAGGCAGCCGCCCGCCCCTGCGGAAATACAACATATGGGATTAGGGCCGCTTGAACGCGCTTCCGGGCGGCCTGCCCGAAAACGCATTTTTTCCCGGGCAACTTCTAACGGGGCGCAAGGCCCGATTGCCGCCGGGATCGAGGGAAAAGGATAATTTTCAGCCGAGCATCGTAGCGTTCAGCGTTTAATCGTAGGCACGCACTTGTCTGGGGGGCGAAGTGAATGTTCCCATGACGCAAGAGCCTCGGGGCCGTATCAGCCGCCCGCGGGGCTTTTTTGTTCGCCCGGGGGGGGAAACATGGAAGGCATGAGCATTACCGAATGGGTATTGGCCTTGGTCCTGGGAGGCATCCTGGGGATGGTCGGCCAGGGCATCCGGGTGATCGCCGGCCTGAAAAAGGTGAACGACCAGGCCCTGGCCAGAGGGGAGAGCTTCAACTCCCTGTTCCAGGGGACGACCCTCGGCATCAGCCTCCTCATCGGCTTCGTCGCCGGCGCGCTGGCAATCCTCGCCTTTGCGGGAAAAGAGGCGCTCCAGCACCCGACCCGGGAGGTCATCATCGCCATCATCGGCGCGGGCTACGCTGGCACCGATTTCATCGAGGGGTTCATCAAAAAGCACCTGCCCGCGGGCCACAGAGCGCCGCCGGCCGGCGGGGCGGACGGCCCGCAGCCGGCGGCAGGGTAAGCGACACCCGCAAACCGGGCGGTCGGCCGCCGCGCCACACAAAGCCAGGGAGGGCATGCCATGTACCTTGCCGCGGCCCAGCGGAACCTCATCGAGCGGCTCATCAACACGATCGAGACCGGAATCCCGGCCGGGGATTACGGCGCCATCTCCATCTACGCCGACGGCCCCCACGACATCCGCCAGATCACCTACGGCCGGGCGCAGACAACGGAGTACGGCAACCTCCGCAAGCTCGTCCACATGTACGTCGCCGCAGGCGGCACCTACAGCCAGGATCTTTCCGCCTATGCCCCCCTCGTGGGCAGCCAGCCCCTGACCAACGACAACACCTTCAAGCACCTCCTGCGCCAGGCCGGGCGAAACGACCCGGTCATGAAAATCATCCAGGACCGCTTCTTCGAGGAAACCTATTTCCTGCCGGCCATGCGCTGGGCCGACGACAACGGCTTCGTCACGGCCCTCTCGGCCCTGGTGGTCTACGACTCCTACATCCACAGCGGCCAGATCTTCTGGTTCCTGCGCCAGCAGTTCGCCGAAAGCCCGCCCGCCATGGGCGGCAGCGAGCAGACCTGGACCCGCGACTACGTCAACGCGCGCCACGGCTGGCTGGCCAACCACCACCGGGCGGCCGTGCGCGCCAGCATTTACCGCACCCGGGCCTTCAAGGAGCAGATCGCAACCGGCAACTGGGACCTGTCGCACGTGCCGGTCATGATGAACGGGGTGCCGGTCTACCCGGGCTGATAGGTCGACGCCGGGCGAAAGGGTCGTGAAAAACCGTGAAGATGGCTTGGGGGCACATAGTCCTGCATCCCCACGGCGAAGATCCCGGCGACGGTGAAGCGCTTGAGGCGCGGCATCATCCCCGCCGGGGTCGAAGTGACCTGGGGCGTGACCACTGTGACCTTGTCGCCGACGGACACACCCAGGACCAGGGCCAGCTCCTGGCCGAGGATGATGTTGAATTCCCCGTCGCGCAGCTCGTCCACCGAGCCCGAGACCATGTCCCTGCGCAGTTCCGCGACCTGGTCCTCCTCCGCCGGGATGATGCCGCGCAGCAGGGCTCAGCTGACCTGGGAACCATTGGCCAGCATGGCCTGAATCTCGACGTAGGGGGCAGCCCCCACCACCTGAGGCTGGGCGAGCACCCGATCCAGGGTCTCCTGCCAGTCGAGCATGGCACCGTAGGGATCGGAGATGGTGGCGTCGGACGCCATGCCGAGGATCCGTCCTGTGATCTCCTTGTGGAACCCGTTCATCACAGATAGGACCACGATCAGGGCCACCAGGCCCAGGGCGATCCCCAGCATGGAGATCAGTGAGATGAAGGAGATGAAGTGGTTGCGCCGTTTGGCCCTCGTGTAGCGCAGCCCGATAAAGAGCGAGAGGGGATGGTACATAAGGGTCTTGGGTTCCTTGGGGGACCTGGGGTCCGAAGCTGGGGGTGCGGCCGCCTGGGGGACGCGCTGGAACGAGGCACCCGGGAGGGGACCTCAACAGCGGCCTCGTTGAGCCAAGGTCTGAGGAAGGGACCTGAGACCCGACCGCCGGGGGCCATGGCGCCCCCGGGGCCCTGGCCCGATCAGCCCGCCGCCTTGGGTGCAGATTCCGCGGGGGCAGGCGCTGGGGTTGGGGCCAAGGCCGGCGCTGCCGCCGGGGCCGGGGCGCGGAACTCGGGAACCTGCGGAACCGGCTTAAACACCGGCGCCGGTGCCGCAGCAGCAGGCTCGGCCTTGCTTGCCACCGCCTGGGCCTCGGGCTTGCCCGCGACCTGCGCGGGGGCGGGCGCCTGTGCCGGCGCAGGCGCTGCTACCACAGCAGCCGGGGGCTGGACCGGCGCCGGCGCAGCCTGTGCCGGCTCCACCCGGGTCGCGATGGCCGGGGCCACTGGCGGGGCCGGGGTATGGGCCACGGCCGGGACCTTGGCGACCTCGACGGGGGCTGTCGGGACCGGCGCAACCGGCGCCGCCGCTACAGGGGCCGCCAGCGCCGTGGCCGGTGCCGCCTGGGGCGCCACTGTGAGGTTCGCCGAGGCCGCCGGGGCCTGGGCCACCGCAGGGGTGGTCGGGGCCGCCGTTTGGGCGGCGACGGGTTCGGCAGGTGCTGCAACCCCAGGCTCGGCCGTTGCCGGGGCAGCCGCCTGAGTAGCCGTCTCGGCGGCACCCGGCGCCGCTGCGGCCGCCACCACGGTCGCACTGGCGGCGGCCGAGGCGCCGGACTCGCTCTCGGCCGTCGGGCCCTGGGTCGTTCCGGCTGCGGCCTGCGCCTCTCCCTCAACCTTCGGCGCCGCCGGCTTGGCCGCGACCACAGGACGAGGCGACTGGGCCCGCTGCTGGGCCAGGTAGGCGGAATAGGTCGGCCCCTTGCCGACGATGCTCACCTCGGTACCAATACCCACATGGCGGAAGGCGATGGGGGCGAAGGCCTTGGGCATGCGGATGCAGCCGTGGGAGGCCGGCCGCCCAGGGTTGGGGATAGGCCCGGCGTGCAAGCCGATACCGTCGTTGGTCAGGCGCAAGAAGTAGGGCATGTCGGCGCCATCGAATCGGGCCCCCGCAGGGATCGGAGTCTTACCCATCTTGGCGTTGGAGCTGATGAGCCGGCCACCCTTGCCGTAGATCTTGCCGTAGAGGTTGGACTGCTTGTTGGCGACCTTCTCCGTCACCGAGAACCGCCCAACCGGGGTCGGGAACTTACTCACCCCGGAGGCCACCCTGGTCCAGCCGACCTCGTCGTCACCCTCATAGAAGCGGGCCTTCTGCTCATCCACGTCCACCACGATCCGGGTCACGGCCCGGCCCTTGCCGGTCCACTCGAAAAGCGGCGTCTTCTTGGCCGGCTCAGGCTCCGGCAGCGGGGCTGGGACAGGCTCTGCGGCAACCTGAGTTTCGGCCGGCGGCGGCGTCACCGCCTCGGCCTGGGGCCCAAAGGGCCTGGGAAACCCGGCGCAGCCGGAGAGCAGCGCCAGGGTCAGAACGGCGCCCAGGGCGGCCATCGCCGTAGGCGGGACCCGGGGGGAGGGACAGTGCTTGTTGTTCATCGAGAGACCCAAAAACGTCAGGAGGTTGGGGGCCCGGGACCGGGAGAGATCCCGCATGGCATAAAATGGGTTGCAAGGGTAGCGCAAAAGGCTTATCAGGCCCAGGGGTCTATGGATTTCGTGACACAAGCCCGAGGTGCGCGCGGGCCCCGGATGCCTCTATAATCGCGCCCCTGCCCCGGCCGCCCCCCGGCCTGGGCACCCGGAGAGGTGCCGGAGTGGCCGAACGGGCTTGACTCGAAATCAAGAGTACGCGCAAGTGTACCGTGGGTTCGAATCCCACCCTCTCCGCCAATCTTCGGACAAAACGGCAATTCAATCAGTATTTTGCCTTTATCTGTCTGGTAGCGACGCACAAACGAACCCACAGAGCACGCGGCGCTGGGCACAAAAACCTGCGCGCGGCGGGGGCGGTTGGGGCTGGGTCAGGGGCGACCCTCCTGTCCTGCCTCTGGATCGAAGAGCGAACCTCGAACGTCCAATGGCGGATCGGGTCGTGAACACCCCCCGCCCCCGCTCCGGGTCCGGGCCGCAGGGAGGGGTTCGTTGTTGTAATCGTTGTCGTTGTCGTAATCGTTGTCGTAATCGTCCTTTCACATCGCGATTTGGATTTCGATGCCGATCGCGATTTCGATTTCGATTTCTATTTGGATTTGGATCTGGACTTGAACCGAGGAAAGGAGGAACGAATGCAAACTGCCATCGACGGAGCCTGGGAGCTGCTGACGGCATACGGGTTGAAGGCCTTGGCGGCCATCGTCATCCTGGTGGCCGGGAACTGGGTCGTCAGGATTGTCCGCAACCTGCTCAAGAGGGCTATGGTCAGCCGCAGGGTCGACACGACCGTCAGCGAGTTCGTCGGCAACCTGGCCTACTACGCCCTGCTGACCTTCGTGGTCCTGGCGGCGCTCTCCCAGCTCGGGATCCAGACGACCTCGTTGATCGCCGTCGTCGGCGCCGCCGGCCTGGCGGTCGGCCTGGCCCTGCAGGGGTCGCTTTCCAATTTCGCCGCCGGGTTCCTGCTGATCATTTTCCGGCCGTTCAAGGTCGGCGACTTCATCGAGGCCGCCGGCACCGCCGGCACGGTGGAAGCCATCCAGATCTTCACCACCCAGCTCCTGACACCGGACAACAAGACCGTCATCATCCCCAACGCGGGGCTGACGGCGGGCAACATCGTCAATATTTCCAGCAAGGGCAGCCGGCGGGTGGACCTCACCCTCGGCATCGGCTGCGGTGACGACATCGACAAGGCCCGCAGGCTCGTGACCGACATCCTCGATGGGGACGCGCGCGTTTTCAAGGAACCGCCCCCCGCCATGGTCGTGACGGAACTGGGCAGCACCAGCATCACCTTCGCCGTTCGCGCCTGGGCCAAGGCCGCGGACTACTGGGACGTCTACTCGGAGACCCTGGAAAAGGCCAGGAAGGCTTTCGACGCGGCCGGGATCCGCGCCCCCTGTCCCCGCAGGGACGTGCAGCCGTGTCATCACGATTCCGAGGGCGTTTAGCGCGGGGCAGGGGAAAAGCGCCGGGGCCCACCGGCTTCCACCCCGGGGTGAGGTGAAAGGCCGGGAGCCGGGCGGGGAGCGGGATGTCGTAATCGAAAACGGGTTCGCGGCCGCGATTTCGATTTCGATCCCGACTCGGAGCAGCGCCCCTGGCGGCGACAGCGGCAGCGGCTAGACCGCCCGCCGCTCCAGGATCTTTCCGCGCGTGCTGATGACCACCTGTTCCATGGGAACGCTTTTCCCGGAGCGTTCGAGCCCTTTGCGGACGATCGCGGGCAGGCCGGAACAGCAGGGGACCTCCATCACCACGGTGGTGACGCTCCGGATCCCGGCCTGGGAAAAAATGGCCGCGAACTTGTCGATGTATTCCTGGGCGTCGTCGAACTTGGGGCAGCCCATGGTGACCGCCCTGCCCTGGAGAAAATCCCGGTGCAGGGTCGGGAAGGCCAGCGGCACGCAGTCGGCCACCACCAGCAGGTCGGCCCCCTTGAGAAACGGGGCTGTGGGGGGCACCAGGCGGATCTGGACCGGCCAGTGGGCAAGGGCCGAGCGCGATTCCCCCGCGAACCCGCAAGGGGCGTTGGCCTCCCGGCAGGCGGCCGGGTCGGCGAATGTCTCCAGCCGTGCCGACGGGCAGCCCGAGGGGGCGGGCGCGGTTTCGGAACGGGGCTGAGACCGCTTTTCCCGGCGTGCCAGGTGCTCCTCGACCGCGGCTTCGTCGAACTCCTCGGCTTCCCGTTCCACGATTATGAGCGCACTTTGGGGGCACTCACCGATGCACGCACCCAACCCATCGCACAGATTGTCCCCTACCGCCCTGGCCTTGCCGTCCACTATTTCCAGGGAGCCCTCGGCGCAGGCCAGGACGCAGTTGCCGCAGCCGTCGCAGCGCTCCTCGTCGATTTCGATGATCTTGCGCTTGACTTTCATGGGGTGTTTTCCTCTTGTGAAACTTTACGGATTCTTCGGTGTCGGGCTGAAGCCCAGGGGATTCTTCGGTGTCGGGCTGAAGCGCGACCTACAACATCGAACATCGATTTTTGAACCTTGAACGGTGACGCTCAGAACTTTTCAAGGGCCTCCCGCGCCACCTTGCGGCCGCCCGCGGTGAGCAACCCGGCCTCCAGCTTCGGGCCGAGAGCCTCCTGCCCAGGTGCCTGCCCCCCGGTTTTCCGGCGCTCTTCCAGGTCGGCGATCCCCTCGGCGTCGCAGACCACCTTGAAATCGGTGGTCTCTTCCGGCCCCGGGTGCCGCCGGCCGACGATGTGGCAGACCTCCGCGATCAATTTCTCGTTGGCGCCGAGCTTTTCCAGGATCGCGCGCGCCACCGCGGGCCCTTCCTGCTCCTGGAATCCCGCCGCCGTGCTGTCGTGCCTCCCGACATCACGGAGATAGGCGGCCGACAGGATGACGGCCATGTTGCCCTTTTCGCTGATTCCGATCCGTTCGGCATAGCGCGCAACCCGCAGGGCATGCCCGATCCGCTTGAAGTCGCTTTTGAAGTAACGCTTGACTTCGAGCGCGACCCGGTCCTTGAGCAGGTCCTCCTTCCGCGCCAGGAGTTCCGGGGGCAGGTCCCCGAGACACTGCTCGGCGTACTGGCAGTAGGAGGCGCACCCGAAATCCATGTGGGGGTTCAGGAAGCGGTGCCCGCATCCTGGGCACTTGCGGGTGGTGTCGTCCTTGAAGAATTCCACCATCCGGTCGCACTGGGGGCACCTGACCTCGAAGATGGCCCCCGGTTTCCAATACTGGGTGTCCTGGCCCGGGCATTTCATCGTCCTACCTCCAAACCGGCTTTACCTCTCGAAGCCCTGTAGGTCGGATTTCAATCCGACAAGATATGCGACCCTCCGGCCGGATTTCAATCCGACAAGATATGCGACCGTCCGGCCGCCCCATTCGATGTCGGACTGAAGCTGGAAACACTGCCGGCTGCGGCGGCGCCGTGCCGCCGCAACCGGCACCGGCTCAGGTTACCCGAGAATCGCCTTCAGGTCCTCTTCCGGTGTCCTGATGGGCATGATGTTGAAGTTCTGCACCAGCACGTCGAGCACGTTGGGGGTGATGAAGGCCGGCAGGCTCGGCCCCAGGCGGATGTTCTTGATGCCGAGGTGCAGCAGGCTGAGCAGGATGACGCAGGCCTTCTGTTCGTACCACGACAGGATCATGGAAAGGGGCAGGTCGTTGACCCCGCAGTTGAAGGCCCCGGCCAGGGCCACGGCGATCTGGATGGCCGAGTAGGCGTCGTTGCACTGGCCCACGTCCAGCAGGCGCGGGATGCCCCCGATGGTTCCCAGGTCCTTGTCGAAGAAGCGGAACTTTCCGCAGGCCAGGGTCAGGACGACGCAGTCGGCGGGCACCTGCTCCACGAAGCGCGTGTAGTAGTCGCGGCCGGGCTTGGCCCCGTCGCATCCGCCCACCAGGAAAAAGTGCCGGATGGCCTTGGCCTTGACGGCCTCGATGACCTGGCCGGCGACCCCCATGACCGCGTTGCGGGCAAAGCCGACCATGACCGACCTGCCGGGGGCGTCCGCGGCGAAGCCGGGCATTTCCAGGGCCTTTTGGATCACCGGGGTGAAATCCTTGTCGGCGACGTGCCGCACCCCGGGCCACCCCACCAGGCCGGTGGTGAAGATGTTCTCCATGTAGGAGTCCTTGGGGTTCTGGATGCAGTTGGTGGTCATCAGGATCGCCCCCGGGAAGGCGGCGAACTCCCTGGCCTGGTTCTGCCAGGCGGTGCCGTAGTGGCCGTAGAAGTGGGAATGCTTCTTCAGCCCCGGGTAGCCGTGGCAGGGGAGCATCTCGCCGTGGGTGTAAACGTTGATCCCCTTGCCCGCGGTCTGCTGCAGCAGAAGGTCGAGGTCCTTCAGGTCGTGCCCGGAAACCAGGATGGCCTTGCCGGCCTTGGCCCCTAAAGGCACCGCGGTGGGAACCGGGTGGCCGTAGGTGCCGGTGTTGCCGGCGTCCAGGAGCTCCATGGCCTTCAGGTTGACCTCGCCGCACTTGAGGGCCAGGCCGACGTACTGCTCGACCCCCAGGCTCTTGTCCAGGGTGGCGGCCAGCGCCTCGTGGATGAAGGCATAGACGCCGTCGTCTTCCTGCCCCAGGATCCGGGCGTGGTCCGCATAGGCCGCCAGCCCCTTGATGCCGTAGACCAGGAGCTCCCGCAGGCCGAGGAGGTCGGGGTTCATGCCGGGATCGGACTGGATGCCGACCGCCTCCCCCTGGGAGACGAGCCCCTCCATCGTGGCCGCCGGCACGAAGGCCGCCGGGCCCTCGGCGAAGGCCGCGCTCCCTCCGCCCGCGGCGACCTTGGCCTTGAGGGCGTCCCTGAGGGCCACTCCCCGGCGGATGAGGGCGACAAAGCGCTCGGGGTCGAAGTCGACGTTGGTCAGGGTCGAAAAAATGGCCTCGCAGGTGTAGGCATTCACCGCGGGATCGTCCACGCCCGCCTTGCGGCCCGCTGCCGCAACCTGGGACAGGCCCTTGGCGACGTAAATCAGCAGGTCCTGGAGCGCCGCCACGTCCGGTTTCTTCCCGCACACGCCGATCTTGGTGCAGCCTTCGCCTTTTGCCGTCTGTTCGCACTGGAAACAAAACATGGTGATTCCTCCAATCCGGGTTGAGCGTTAGGGTCGAGAGTTGCCGTGCATCGTCTTAGTCCCGTTTTAGCCCATGCATCCAGCGGACGCCTTGACCTAGATCAAGAAAGGGCAAAAAAAGAACCCTCGGCGAAAAACCCGCTGTCAGGCCAGCCGGTAGCGGTCGCGCAGGCGCGCGGACAGGCCGCGGATGACGGTAAAGGCCCGGTCCACGGTTTTTTCCCGGTCCGGGTTGACCAGGCAGCAGGTCGCCGGCGACAGCAGGCTGCGCGAGAAGAGGAAGTCCCGGTCGATGCCTTTCCTGCCCAGGGCGGCCCACAGGGTCTCCAGGCGCCGCTCCAGGCTGTCCGGATCCTCCTTCTCGAAGGGCTCGACATTGGTGGGCACGATCCCCCACACCAGGACCCCGCCCCGGTCGAGAAAGCGCCGGATGGCGGGGGCGTAGGAGGCGAACACCTCCCCGTTGGAATAGACGTCGAGGGAGAGGATGTCCAGGTCGAGGTTGAGGAGAAAGTCCCAGTCGGGGTTGCCGCACAGGTGGATTCCCCGGGGGCGCTCGACGGAGGCGAAAAAGGATTCCAGGTCGCCCCTGGCCGCCTGGTCGCCGTACCCGGCCAGGGCGCTGAACAAGAACTGCAGCCCCGGCTCGTCCACGAACATGAAGGCGTTGGGGTTGCGCCGCTTGAGGCGCTGGAGCTGGATGTTGATCCGCCGGGCCATGAAGTCGAACATGAACGGGCGCACCGTGTCGTCGAACAGGATGGGGCGGTCGGACTGGTCCAGGATGTTGAACCCGAAGCTGATGGGTCCCTCCAGCTGGCCGCGGATGGCCGGCCGGCTTGACAGGTCGAGGGCCAGGAAGCGGTGGTAGACGGAGGAGTAGGTCGGGCTGATGTCGAAATAGGAAGGATCGTCGAAGCGCTCCAGGGTCTCTTCCAGCTCGAGGGCGAACTTGTCCAGGGAGAACCGCAGGGTTTTTTTCTCCAGGTCCAGGACGATTCCGGGAAAATGCTCCGCCGCCTGGACGTACATGTCCTCGTAGTAGCTGTAAAGCGGCAGCTGGGGCCAGAAGGGGATGTCGACCGACAGGGCCGTCTCCAGGGCACGGTCGACGTCCGTGTGGGGCATGACCGCCATGGCGGTGGTGAGAAGGTTCCCGGGTATCGGCATGTCGTTCCTCCGTTGGGGGGTTCAAGGTTCCGGGTTCGTTGTAGTTCTCGTTCTCGTTCTCGTTCTCGTTCTCGTTGTCGTTGTCGTTGTCGTAATCGTAATCGAGATGAACATCGAACGCCCAACGCCCAACATCCAAATGAGCCGGGGAGGGGTCTCCGATCCTGGTCCGGGCCTCAGCGGGGTGTGCCGTTGTCGTAACCGCCACCGTAATCGGCAGTCAGCTCAGAGCTGGACGGGGACCCCTGAACGCCCGGATGCCTTGACTCCAATCAAAAAGAGGTGCTAAATGACGACGCTGAAGACCCGCGCGGCGACCCGGGACAGGACGGCCGCCTGGTAGCCCGAACCGGTGCCGATCTCCAGGACCTTGGCGCCGCCGGGCATGTCGAGGGCCTCGCTCATCAGGGCCACGATGTAGGGCTGGGAGATGGTCTGCCCCTCCCCGATGGGCAGGGGCCGGTCGGCATAGGCCTGTTCCCTCAGGGCCGGCGGCACGAACAGGTGCCGCGGCACCTCGGCCATCGCCGCCAGCACCCGGGGGTCGGCGACCCCCCGCCCGCGGATGTCCTGCCGGACCATGGCCTCCCGGTCCCCGGCGAACCCGTCCGCCCGGCAGTCCCCTGCAGGGCGCAGAACCGCCAGAAGGACGGCAACCAGCACACAGGCACTCACCCGTCTTGGCATGTGTGGGGGTCTCCCTCCCCTAAACAAAAGCTGTCCTTATCGTTGTCGTAATCGTTGTCGTAATCGTTGTCGTAATCGTAATCGCAATCGCAATCGACCCCCTATCCCCAACGACGATCCTCAAGCCTGCTCCCGGGCCTCCCCGCGGCCTCCGCTGCCTGCGGGACCGGACCGGGAGAAGGGCAGGCAGCGGTTGAGTTCGTCGATGCGGCCCTGCTCCAGGGCATTGATCTCGTCCATGTGAAGGGCCATGATGCGGGCCATGCGGGGGTCGCGGAACCGGTACAGGCTGGTGTTGCCCACCGCCTGGAACCCCCGGCGCAGCTTGTGGTTCGAGCCCGCCCCCGGGTCGAAGATACGGATGCGGCCCCGGATCGCCCACTCGATGGGGGCGTAATAGCAGGTGTTGAAGTGCAGGGCGTTCAGGGACCGGCGGCAGCCCCAGTAGCGGCCGTACAAGCGGTCGCCCTTGTGGACCAGCAGGGCCAGGGCCAGCGGCTCCGGGCTTTCGGCGCGCCGCGTGGCGCTCATGAAAACCAGGCGCCGGCGGTAGCGCGCGTGAACGCCCTGGAAGAAAGCGGGGGTGAGATACTTGCACCCCCAGGGGCCGTAACGGTCGTTGGTGTCCTGGTAGTAGCGGACCATCAGGGAGACCAGTTCGGCCGGGATCTCGTCTCCGGCCAGGGCGGCCAACTCGATGCCGGCCGTCTCCATCGCGCGCCGCTCCCGGCGGATGTTGCGCCGCTGGTTGGCGTTGAACACCTCGAGGTAATCGGAAAAATCCCGGTACCCCGGGTTCTCCCAGGCATAGCTCTGGTGCAGCCATTCGAAAAGCCCGTGTTCCGCCACCCCCCGGGCCCACTGCGGGTCGCAGAAAAGAAAGCTGCACCCCGAGAGCCCGTGGTCGCCGCAAAGGCGGTCGATCGCCTCCAGCATCACCCGCGTCACGAAGCGGGCATCGGCGTCCGGCGCCGTCAGAAAGCGGTAGCCGACGACCGGCGTCACCGGCGTCATCCCCACCAGCTTGGGGTAGTAGCGTATCCCGAGGCGCGCCGCCACCTCCGCCCAGGCGTGATCGAAAACGAATTCGCCCTGGCTGTGCCCCTTGACGTACAGGGGGGCCGCCCCGACCAGGCGCCCGCCGGCCCGGACGGTCAGGTGGCGCGGCAGCCAGCCGGTTTCGGGGGCGATGCTGCCCGAGGCCTCCAGCTGGTGCAGCCATTCCCACTCCAGGAAAGGGGTCGCAAGGGGCAGCGCCAGCCGGTCCCAGTCGGCCTGGGAGACCTCTGCCATGGCCCCGGCCCATTTCACCGTCACCGTCGTCGTGCCCGACATCGTCGTCCTGCCAGCCGCCGCCCCGCCAACATGCCGCCAAAACAGAGCTCAAAGCTGAAAGCTCCATGCTCCGTGCTCCACGCTCCATGCTCCACGCTCCATGCTCCACGCTCCTCGCTGAAGGTAATCCCGCCCCGCGCCTTTGTCACGCCCGCCACAAATGGGTTGAAAATCGGGGCGGATCGGCCTATTGTGGCGATCAGCCTGCCAACCGGAGGCGGCTGTCCCGGCGGGGAAGACGCGGGTGCCGCCGGTCCATTGCCGAGATGCCCCATGCCCGTTTTCGAATATTCGGCCCTCGACCTGAAGGGCAAGACCACCCGGGGAGTCATCGATGCGGAAAGCGCCTCCGCCGCCCGTCAGAAGCTGCGCACGGGCAGGGTCTACCCGGTGGCGATCCACGAGGTCGACCGGGAAACGGCCTCGCAGCCGTCCCGGCAGGTCCGGCTTCCCGGGCTGCTGCGCCCGGTCAAGCCCCGGGATGTCGCGCTGATGACCCGCCAGCTGGCCACCCTGGTGGGGGCCGGTTTCCCCCTGGTCTCGGCCCTGGACGCCATGGTGCGCCAGACCCGCTCGCATCCCTTCAAGAAGGTGCTGGCCCAGCTGAAGGACGACGTGGTGGAGGGAAGCAGCTTCGCCAACGCCCTTTCCCGGTTTCCTTCCGTTTTCCCGCCCCTTTACGTCAACATGGCGCGGGCCGGGGAAAATTCGGGAACCCTTGAAATCGTCCTCATGCGCCTGGCCGACACCACCGAGCGGCAGCAGGCGCTGGCCCAGCGGATTCAATCGGCCCTGACCTACCCGGTACTCGTGTCACCCCGAGGCCGACCCCCGAAAGCCCGGCCGCCTGGATGCGGTCGACCTGCATCTTGCGCAGGACATCCATCTCGTCGCCGCTGACGCCCCCCGCATAAATGGTGAAGCGCAGGCTCCCGCCGGTCTTGAGGCTGACCTCTTCCGCCATCTGGCGCAGGGCGTTGGTCCAGGCGCTGCCCTCGGGGGTGACCAGGGCGACTTTGACCCGGGCGGTCTCGGCGTACAGGAGGGGCGCGGCCGCCAGCCAGAGGGCCGCCGTCCAGGCCGCAAGCCAGGTCCGGCAGGGTTTGCGCAGAATGGAACAGGCCTTCATGGCACCCTCACCTCATGGAAACAGGCAATCCGCGGCATCCAGGTAGATCCTGGCCCGAACCCGGGCCACCTGATTGAGAAGGCGGCAGGCAGCGGGATTCTCGGGGCGGGCCAGGACGGCGGCCAGCTCGCTTTCGAAACCCGATCGGTCCTGCTGTTGATGCAGGAGATAGCGGGCATGGAAGACTTGCGCAAGGAGAAAGTCCTCCCCCGCGGCGGCTCTGAACGTGTCGTAGTGCCGCCGGGCTGCGGAGGCATCGCCGCCCAGGGCGGGCGAGCGCGCGTGGTAGGCCAGCAGCACCAGGTGCGCGAGCCCGTAATAGTAGGATGGGTCGAGATCGATGACGCGCTGCATGGCGGACGGGACGATGTGGGCCTGCGAGGCGACGCGGATGGAATCGGCGTTGAGGCGGATAAAGGCCCCCAGGTTGAAGGCGTACCAGAAGAGGGCGGGCGCATCCTCCGGACGCAGCGCGGCCAACCGCTTGCCCAACGCCTCGGGGTGATCGATTTCATGCCGCCAGGCGTCGTGGTCCGCCTGCAGGGCGCGCAGTCCGTACTGCAGCCCCTTGCGGTAGTAGCGGGCGACGGATTCCCGCGTGGGGGGCGGTCCGCCTGCACCGGCCTCCGGCTGCGACGGCGTGCACCCATCGGATGCCAGCAGGCCGCGTTCCAGATCCGTCTCCAGGAAAGCGAAGGCATAGCTGGCGTGGAGGCGTGACAGAAGGGTCAACAGGCGGCGGTCGTCAGGGCTGCTGGCCAGCAGTGCCTCGAGGAGCTTGATGTTGGCGGGGAGCGCTTTTTCCACGAGGTCGAGATCGTCTTCCGCCTCGAAGGCCGTCATCCCGTCCGCGACCATCTGCCCCACCTGGCCTGCGATGTAGGCGCGGGGGGCGCAGCCCGCAAGGATCAGCAGGGCAAGGGCCCAGGCGGCACTCCGGCGCGTCATGCGGCCATCGCGCGCGGCGGCCGCGGGCGCACCCGTCGGATGCGAAACGGCCCGCCGATTGGCATGCGGCTCCGTGATCCGCCTTTTTGGCACCTTCATCCGCGTTTCTCCACCAAAACCCTCAGAACGGCCAGAACTGGTTGTCGTTCCAGATTTTTTCGGTCAGAGCGCGGTCGATGCGCGCCAGGAAATCGAGGTGGGTCGTTTCCCAGTCGGCCAGCCAGCGGAAGAGGGCCTTTTCTTGCGGATCCTCGGCGGCCTGGGCGCGCTGGGAGTAAAGCTCGACGGCCCGCTTTTCCATGCCCATGGCGGCCGCCACGGCGGCGGCCTCGAAACCGGCGGCCGAGATCCGGGCGCTGGTGGCGCTGTCGAGGATCTCGGCCGCCAGGTCCCCGGATGCTTCGGCGGCCGGCGTTTCACTCCCGAAGCGGCCGGTTTCGCGATAGGTCTTGAACTGGTTGGAAAGGATGCGGATGTGATCGTCCTCCTCGGCGGCCATGGTTTCGAAAAAATCGCGCAGGGCCGCGCTCTGGGACTCCTCGGCGACCTTGCGGTAAAACGCCCTGCCGCGGGTTTCCAGCAGGATCGCGCTTTTGAGGATGTCGGTCGTCGAATCCGTGCTCATGGGCCACCTCCCGGCTGCGCCGGCCGCTTGGCGGTCGGCGCGGGTTGACGTAACGCAGCGTGAAAAGGCAGAAGATCTAAAATCCGAACATACCCCACGCAGCACTGAAAATCAACGCCGCTTATCCGCCCACGGGGCCGGCGGGCGATTCCTGCGCCCAGCGGCCGGGGATGGGGGTGTGACAAAAAGCGCAGCGGTCGTTTTCCAGGTGGTAGGCGCCGATGAAGTACCCCTGGCGCTCGATGATGAGGCGGCCGCATTGGTGGCAGTAAGTGTGGTTCGCCCGGTGTCCGGGGACGTTGCCCAGGTAGACGTAGCGGATGCCGGCCGAGAGGGCCACTTCGCGCAGGGCCTCCAGGGTCGAGACCGGGGTGGGGGGCAGGCGGTCGAGCCGGTATTTGGGGTAGAAGCGGGAGAAGTGGAGGGGGTGGTCCGGCCCCAGGGTGTCCAGGATCCAGGCGCACATGCGGCGGACCATGTCCGCATCGTCCACGTAGCCGGGCACCACCAGGTGGGTGATCTCGAAATGGACGCCGCGGGCGTGCAGGGTTTTGAAGGTGTCCAGGACCGGTTCCAGCCGGCCGCCGGTGAGGCTGCGGTGAACGTCGTCGGAGAAGGCCTTGAGGTTCACGTTGGCGCCGTCGATCGTTTCGCACAGGTTTTCCAGGGTGCCGGGGTTGATGTAGCCGTTGGATACCCACAGGTTGTGGATCCCGGCTTTTCGGGCCAGGCGGGCCGTGTCGAGCATGTACTCGAAGAAGGTCACCGGCTCGGAATAGGTGTAGGCGATCGACTCGCACGCGTTGCGTTGCGCCTCGGCGACCACCTCGGCGGGGAAAAGCTCCTGCCGCCGCACCTCCTCGGGTTTGGCCTGGGAAATTTCCCAGTTCTGGCAGTTCAGGCAGCGGAAGTTGCATCCGGCGGCGGCGATTGAATAGGCCCGCGTCCTGGGCATGAAATGATACAGGGGCTTCTTTTCGACCGGGTCGATGTTCGCCGCGCAGGGGTCGCCGTATGCCAGACTGTAGAGGGTGCCCCGCACATTGACCCGGGAGCGGCAGACGCCCCGGTCTCCGGGCATGAGCACGCAGCGGTGGGGGCAGAGTCCGCAGACCACGCCCTCCTGCTGGATCTTCCTGTAGTGGTAGGCCTCGATCGACCATTTCCAGGGAGCCTGCGGGGCGTCGTTTTTGAAGATCTGCCCCCTCACGTCGCCCACGCCTTCCCTCGCCGGCGGCCGCCGATCCGAAAACGGCCAGAAAGCCCCGGCTGGCAGGGCCGTCGCCAGCCTGCCTGGCGGAGGCCGGCTTGAAGGTCGGGGACCTCGACCACGTGGTCTTCTACGACAAGCCCTTTCTGACCTTCGAGCGCCTGCTGCTGAGCTATCTGACCGTGGCGCCCCGGGGCCTGCGCTCCTGGCTCCAGGCCATGCCCCTGTGGCTCGGCCAGAAGCTCCACGTTCCCAAGGTCGTCCAGCGCGAACTCGGCTGGGACAGGGAGGTCCTTTTCACCGAGCATCACGAGGCCCACGCCGCCTCGGCCTTCTACCCCTCGCCCTTCGACCGGGCCGCCATCCTCACCGTCGACGGGGTGGGCGAATGGGCCACGGCCAGCTACGGCAGCGGCGAGGGCCGCGACATCCGCCTGATGAGGGAGATGCACTTTCCCGACTCGGTGGGCCTGCTCTATTCGGCCTTCACCTATTTTACCGGCTTCCGGGTCAACTCCGGCGAATACAAGCTCATGGGTCTGGCGCCCTACGGCGAGCCGGTCTACAGGAACCTGATCCTCGACGAGCTCATCGACCTGAAGCCGGATGGGTCCATGCGCCTCAACATGGCCTACTTCGATTTCCTGGGCGGCCTGCGCATGACCAACCGGCGCTTCGCGCGCCTCTTCGGGGGCCCGGCCCGGCCGCCCGAGACCGAGATCACGAAGCGCGAGATGGACATCGCCGCCAGCATCCAGTCCGTCACCGAGGAGATCCTGATGCGCATGGCGCGCCACGTTCACCGCGAAACCGGGCTTTCCGACCTCTGCCTGGCCGGCGGCGTGGCCTTGAACTGCGTGGCCAACGGGCAGATCCTGCGGGACGGCCCCTTCGACCGGATCTGGATCCAGCCGGCAGCCGGCGACGCCGGCGGGGCGGTGGGGTCCGCCCTGGCGGTCTGGCACCGCTACCTCGGACGCGACCGCAAAACGCCGCGCGGCGAGGAAGGGATGCAGGCAGGCTACCTGGGGCCGTCGTTTTCCAACGACCGCATCGGCCGTTTTCTCTCCGCCCACGGCTACCCCCACCACCGGATGAACGGCGACGGCCGCGCCAGGACCATCGCGGGCCTCATCGCCGCGGGCAAGATCGTCGGGCACCTGGCCGGCAGGATGGAGTTCGGCCCCCGGGCCCTGGGCGCGCGCAGCATCCTCGGCGACCCGCGCTCGGAAGAGACCCAGAGCGTCATGAACCTGAAGATCAAGTACCGGGAGTCGTTCCGGCCGTTCGCACCCTCGGTCCTGGAGGAAAAGGCGGCCGCCTACTTCGAGACCGACCGCCCCAGCCCCTACATGCTCCTGGTCTCCAAAGTCGCCGCCAAGCGGCGGCTCCCCCAGCCGCCGCGCTCCCCGGCGGACATCTTCGGCCGCCTGAAGACCAGGCGCAGCGACATTCCGGCCGTCACCCACCTCGACTACTCGGCCCGCATCCAGACCGTCAACCGGGAGCACAAGCCGGAATACCACGCCATCATCGCCGAGTTCGAAAACCTCACCGGCGTCCCGGTGGTGGTCAACACCAGCTTCAACGTCCGCGGGGAGCCCATCGTGTGCACCCCGGAAGACGCCTACCGCTGCTTCATGCGCACGGAGATGGACGTCCTCGTGTTAGAGGACTTCATCCTCTACAAGGAGGAGCAGCCGCCCTGGAAGGAGGCGACCGGCTGGCGCGATGAACTCATTCTCGACTGACCCCAGGGAGATCCGCAAGTTCGGCGCCGTCGGTTTCCTGTTCTTCGGCGTGCTCGCGGGAATTGCCCTCTGGCGGCACAAACCGCTGCCGGCTTACCTGTTCGGCAGCCTGTCGCTGCTCTTCACCGCCTTCTGCATCGCCCCGGCGGCCCTGACCCCGGCCTATCGCGCCTGGATGCGGGCGGCGCATGCCGTCGGTAGCGTGGTCACCGCCGTGATCCTGACCCTGGTTTACTACCTGGTGATCACACCCTACGGCCTCCTCAAACGGATCTTCGGCGGGCGGCCGCTGCCCCTCAAGCCCGAGAAGGCGCGCGCCTCCTACTGGATCGAGCGGAGCGAGCCGGCCCAGCCCAAAGAACGCTTTCCCAAACGCTATTAGGAGAAAACCACCTTGGCCAACCAGTCTTTTTTCAGCGAGTTCTGGGAGTTTCTGAGGGTACGCAAGCGCTACTGGCTCCTGCCGCTTTTCGTCATGCTGGGCCTCCTGAGCGCCCTGATCGTCTTCACCGAGGGCAGCGCCGTTGCGCCCTTCATCTACGCCCTTTTCTAGTATGTCGAGGTCCATGCGCGACCCGGGCCTTGCGGCGCAAGGCAATCATCCGACGTGAAAATCCGAGCAACAGCCCTGCGCACCGCGGCCAAGCGGCTGCTGGATGTCGCCATCGCCGTGTATGCCCTGATGGTCCCCCTGGTCATCGTCACCGGAGGGTTCCGTGTCAGCCTGTTGGGCGTCGGCGTCCGGGCGAACCACGTCTACACGCCCTTAAAGATCCTTCTCCCCCTGGTCCTGCTGCGCCTGCTGATCTCCATGGAGTTCAGGAACTTCCTGCTGCTCCTCGGCTCGCTCTGCCTGGGGCTCGCCGGCATCGAGGCGGGGGTCCGCGTCTGGGACCCCCCCATCGCGCGGCCGTTCCAGGACTCCATCCACCGGGCGTCTCCGGTCTTCGTGTGGGAGCTCACCCCCGGCGCATCCGCTGTCGGCGGCTTCGGCGAGACCTACCACATCAGCGCCCACGGCTACCGCCACGACCCGCAGCGACAGCCCCCCCCCGGAACGCCCCGCATCGCGGTCATCGGCGACTCGTTCACCTTCGGGCCGAGCGTCGACGCGGCGGATACCTACCCGGCCCGGCTCGGTCAGGCCCTGGCGGACCGGGGCACCGGGGCCGAGGTCATCAACTGGGGGGTCGTCGGCTACAACATGTGGCAGTACATCGAGGTGCTGCAACGCAAGGCTTTGCCCCTGAACCCCGACCTGGTGGTCCTGGGCCTTTTCTTCAACGACCTCGGGGAACACCCCCCGGAAGGCTACGGCAGGCCCGGCTTCACCGGCTACAACCCTTTCGCCAGGGAACAGGCCGAGGGGTGGTCGGCGCATTCCGCCGCCATCACCCTCATGCTCAACCTCAACTTCATCTTCGAGGGGCGCTTCCGCCACCGCCGGGGGCACGGCTATCTCGAGGGAATCGAGGCCCGGCGCCGGCACCTGGGGCCGGGAAATCCCGGACACTGGTCCCACAGGCTGCTCTATGGAAAGGCCGATCCGGAAGTCTATGCGCGCTTCGGGGAGGAACTGGCCCGGTTCGCCTCGGCAGCCCGGGAGGCGGGGGTTCCGGTCCTGGCGGCGCTCATCCCGGATTCCGTCCAGCTGCACAACCCCGACGCCCAGGCGGTCAACCGCATCGTCCGGGAGGCCGCCGCCGGCCTGGGCCTGCCCTTCGTCGACCTGACCCCCGCCTTGGAGAAAGACCCGGACCCCCGCACCCTCTACCTTTTTCCCAAGGATGGCCACAACAGCCCCAAGGGCTACCGGGTCATCGCCGAGACCCTGGCCGAGGCCATCGTCGCAAACCGCCTGCCGCCCGCAGACTGAAGGCGCAGCCATAGCCCGACCGGGAGGGGGGTTGCTCGTGCAGAAAGCGGGGGCGTGAGGGGATTGCGGCCGCAGCCATGGCCGGAGGCGGCAAATCCGGGGAAGGAGGGAAAAGGCCTAAATCAGTCGGCGGATGCGGCCACGCCCAGTTTTTCGAACATGGCGACGATGCGCTTCCTGTCCATGAAACCCACGTGGCGGGCGATCTCCTTCCCCTGCCGGTCGTAAAAAATCTGGGTTGGGATACCCCGGATGCCGAAGCGCTGCACCTGGTCGCGGTGCTCCCAGACATCGATGAAGACGATGGAGGCGCGCCCGGCATACTCCTTTTGCAGCTCCTCGATGATGGGCGCCATCATCTTGCAGGGGATGCACGATGTCGCCCCCAGATCCACCATGGTGACCATGCCCGGCGTCGGCACCGGCGGCACCGCCGAGGGCTTCGCGTCGCCGGCGGCAGCCGGCGGCACCGCCCAGCAGGCGAGCAGCGCCGCGGCTAAAAACAGCCGCCAGATTCCATCTCTTTTTCTCATGCGTACGTCCTTTCATCGATCTCATCGGCAGGCCGAGCCGCCCGCGCGCCGCCGGGTTCACCCCGGAAAGCGGCGAGACCGGCGGTGAAATCTTTCCGGCGGGTGACATCCATCGAACCCCGCGGCGCTCACGCGCCGGGGGAGAGTTCCTTCAGCAGCAGGTCCATGGCCTCGGGGATCCGGAGGCTTCCGGCGTGACGCTCCTCCGGGCGGCCGGGCCTGAGAACGATGACCGTGGGGGTGCTGTTAACGCCGAAACGGCCGATGAGCGCCGTCCAGCGGTCGAATACCGGGCGGACGTTGACCAGGCCCCGCTCCACATGGTTTTCCCTCAGCTGCTGCGAGAGGCTCCTTTCCGAATCGACCGCACCGGCCTTGGCGATGTCGAACAAGACCGCGCGGGCGCGGAGGATTTCCTCGAAGCTTTCGGCCGCCCGGGCCGCATAGAGAAAATAGCGCGAGAAAAGAGTCGACATCTTCTGCAGCGGCTTGTCCACGAAAATGATTTTCACCCCGAGCCGGTGCAATTCTTTGATACTGACTTCCAGAATCGGTTCCACCTTCTGGCAGGGGGGGCAGAAGTAATCGCTGAAAATATAGATCTCCACCGGCCCGGGCCCGAAGGAATAGAGGTTTTCGGGCGCATCGTCGGCCCAGGCCGCCAACGGGGCGAGCAGGGCGCAGAGCAGGAACATTGAGATCAGCTTTCGTTCAGGCATTCGCGTTCCCCTTCTGGTGATTTTCGAGCCCTCAACGGCGGGATTTTCGCGGCGCAGGTTTCCTCCACGACGTTTTCCCGGTATCCGGCCGGTAGAGCAGAACCCGGGCGGTCAGGCAGGCCGACATCGTCATCGACCACGGATACGGGCTGTTCAGCATGTACTCCCACCTGAGCGCCATCACCGCGGCCCCCGGGCAGCACGTCGCCAAGGGCGAGGAGATCGGGCGGACCGGGACTACCGGGCTTGCCGGCGGCGACCATCTGCATTTCGGCATGATGGTCGGCCACCTCTTCGTCGACCCCATCGAATGGTGGGACGGCGCTTGGATCAAAAACAACGTGACCGACAAGATCGCACAGGCCGGCCAGGCTGCCCCTGCGGCAGGGGCAGCCGCGGCGGCGACCGGCGGCTGAGGAAAGGCGCGATGAAGACTCACAGGGTCAACAAGACGTACCAGGAAATCAACGCCAGGATCCGGTCGGGAGACGTGGTGGTGGTCACGGCCGAGGAAATCATCGACATCGTCCGCCAGGAGGGCCCGGAAGAGGCCGCCCGGCAGGTGGACGTGGTGACCACCGGCACCTTCGCGCCCATGTGCTCCTCCGGGGCCTTCATCAACTTCGGGCACAGCGTGCCGGCCATCAAGGCATCCCAGGTCTGGCTGAACAACGTGCCGGCCTATGCCGGGCTGGCGGCCGTGGACTGCTACATCGGCGCCACCGAACCCTGCGCCGACGACCCCCTCAACAAGGTCTACCCGGGGGAGTTCCTTTACGGCGGCGGGCACGTGATCGAGGACCTCCTGTCCGGCAGGAGCGTCCACCTGCGGGCCACGGCCTACGGCACGGACTGCTACCCGAGGCGCCTCCTGGAAAAGGAGATCGCCCTGGCATCCCTTCCCCAGGCCACCCTGTGCAACCCCAGAAACGGCTACCAGAACTACAACTGCGCCGTCAACCTCTCCAACAAGACCATCTACACCTACATGGGGACCCTCAAGCCGATGGCCGCCAACGCCAACTACAGCACCTCGGGTCAGCTGAGCCCCCTTTTCAACGATCCCTACTACCGCACCATCGGCCTGGGCACGCGGATCTTTCTCGGGGGGGGCCAGGGGTACGTCACCTGGCACGGGACCCAGCACAACCCCTCCGCGCCCCGCACGGAAGGGGGCGCGCCGCTGCGGCCGGCCGGCACCCTCTGGGTCATGGGCGACATGAAGCAGATGAGCGCCGAGTGGATTCGCGGGGTCAGCATCCAGGGCTACGGCTGCTCCCTGGCCGTGGGGCTGGGGATCCCGATCCCCATGTTGAACGAGGAGATGGCCGTGTTCACCTCCGTCTCGGACGATGAGCTCTTCACCCAGGTCATCGACTACGGCATGGACTATCCCCAGGGCATTTCGCGCAGCCACGGGCAGGTCAGCTACGCCGAACTCAAGAGCGGAACGATCCAGTTCGCCGGCGAGAGCGTGCAGACCGTGCCTCTTTCCAGTGTGGTCAAGGCGCGCGAGATCGCGGCGACCCTCAAGGACTGGATCGCACGGGGGGAATTTCTGCTGGGAGAGCCCCAGTTCACCCTGCCGGTGTAATGGCAGCCCCCCTGCGCACCTTCGTCGCCCTGGAGCTGCCCCGCACGGTGCGCGCCGCCCTGGGCGAACTCCAGGAGGGGCTCAGGCGGCACCGTCTCGCGGTCCGCTGGGTGAGGCCGGACGGAATTCATCTGACCCTGAAGTTCCTGGGCGACACTCCTGAAGCGGCCGTGGCGCCCATTGCCGACGCCCTGGCCGCCGCCGTCGGGGGGGCCGCGCCCATGAGTCTGGGCGTCGCCGGGGTGGGTGTCTTCCCGGGGATCACGCGCCCCCGTGTGCTGTGGGCCGGACTCAGCGGCGACACGCCGGGGCTGATGGCCCTGCAGCGGGCCGTCGAGGACCGGCTGGCAGGCCTGGGGATCGCCAGGGAAACGCGGGCCTTCAAGGCCCACCTGACCCTCGGGCGGGCCAAGGGCCCCATCGCCGCCGCCCGGCTGGCGGAGGCCCTCCAGTCGTTTTCGGCTTTCCGGGCGGATGGTTTCGTGGCCGATGCCGTGACGTTTTTTAAAAGCGACCTCCAGCCGTCCGGAGCGGTCTACACCCCCCTGCGGCGCATGGCCCTCACCGGCGGCCATGGCGATTAGCAGGTCGTCACCTTCAACGCATCCATCTGTTCATACACAGGAGTCCCCATGAGCACTGCAGCGGAGAAACAGAAGGCGGTGGAATCCGCAATGGTCCAGATCGAACGCCAGTTCGGCAAGGGGGCCATCATGAAGCTGGGCAGCGCCCCCATCCTCAAGGTGCCGGTCTTTTCGAGCGGCTCCCTGGCCCTGGACCTCGCCCTGGGTATCGGCGGGCTTCCCCGGGGCCGGGTCATCGAGGTGTTCGGGCCCGAGTCCTCGGGCAAGACCACCCTCGCCCTGCACGCCGTCGCCGAGGCCCAGCGGCAGGGGGGGATCGCCGCCTTCATCGATGACGAGCACGCCCTGGACACGGCCTATGCCCGCAAGCTGGGGGTCAACTGCGACGAACTCCTGGTCTCCCAGCCCGACACGGGCGAACAGGCCCTGGAGATCGCCGACATGCTGGTGCGCAGCGGCGCCATCGACGTGGTGGTGATCGACTCGGTCGCCGCCCTGGTCCCGCGCGCGGAGATCGAGGGCGAGATGGGGGATGCGCACATGGGGCTTCAGGCGCGCCTCATGTCCCAGGCCCTGCGGAAGCTGACGGCGACCATCGGCAAGACACACACGATGGTGATCTTCATCAACCAGATCCGCATGAAGATCGGCGTGGTTTTCGGCAACCCTGAGACCACCACGGGAGGCAACGCCCTCAAGTTCTATGCCTCGGTGCGCCTCGATATCCGCCGTGTCGGCGCCATCAAGGAGGGCCAGGACGTCGTCGGCAGCCGCACCCGGGTGCGCGTGGTCAAGAACAAGATGGCGCCGCCCTTCAAGGAAGCCGAGTTCGACATCATGTACGGCGAGGGCATATCGAGAACCGGCGACCTCATCGACATGGGGGCGGCGGCGGGCGTGATCCAGAAGAGCGGCGCCTGGTATTCCTTCGAGGGTGAGCGGATCGGGCAAGGGCGCGAGAACGTCAGGCGTTTCCTGCTGGAGAACCCCGACATCTGCGCCAAGGCCATGGAAAGGACCAAGGCCGCTTACGGCATTGCCCAGGCGGACGAAAGCCCCAGGGAAAAGCAAGGCGAGGATGCCTAGCGGGTTGTTCAGAGACCCGGGGCGGCGCACGCGCCCCCCCGCTGCAGGAGAACGGAGCAGATCATGACCGGCAACGACGTACGGCAAAAATTTCTGGAGTACTTCAAGGGCCACGACCACCGGGTGGTTCGCAGTTCCTCCCCGCAGACATGTATCGCCGGGCGTCCGCGGTGCACCGCCGCGTGTCCCTCGCCCCGGGGCGAGGTTCGCCCCAACTCCTTTGATTAACATGTTTTTCAATCGGCCCGGGAATTCAGCCAGGAGTGGCATGAAATTTGTATTACCCTGATGACGGCACGTCGTCCGCCGCGGCGCCAAATCCCCCCGGCCGACCTTTTCGCGTCGCACCCCGATCGCCGGCGTGCCCGTCGCCCGACACGCCGGGGAGACACCTCCGGAGCGGTTCGATCCGTGAAAGCCTGTGACCGAAACATCAACAAGACCATCGCGCTGGCGAACGACATGATCGAATTGGCCGACCGCGGCGACGCGGACCGGGAGGATGTCGGCTGCGGTATTCTCTACGGCGTGCTGCGCGACTCGGCCTTCAAGCTCAAGAAGCTGGCCGAGACCGAAAGGCGCAATCACCGTCTGAAGGCCCGGGCGGCGCGGCAGGCCGAGCGCGCCGCCGACGCCTGCCTCCCGGCCTTCCGGCCCGAATGAACCCGGACCCCACCCGGATCGAAACCAGAAAAAGGAGCAACAGGAGCTGGAAATGAGCGCATTGAGAGGATCGCAGACGGAAAGGAACCTGCTCACCGCCTTCGCCGGTGAGTCCCAGGCCAGGAACCGCTACACTTATTTCGCCAAACAGGCCCGCAAGGACGGGTTCGTCCAGATCGCCGACATCTTCGCCGAAACCGCCGACCAGGAAAAAGAGCATGCCAAGCGCCTGTTCAGGTTCCTCGAAGGGGGCGAGGTCGAAATCGCCGCCGCCTTTCCCGCGGGCACCATCGCATCGACCCTGGACAACCTCAAGGCCTCCGCCGCCGGGGAAAAGCACGAATGGGGGCACATGTACCCCGGGTTCTCCAAGGTGGCCGGGGAAGAGGGCTTCGGAGCCGTCGCAGGGGTTTTCGAAGCCATCGCCGTGGCCGAAAAGTACCATGAAAAGCGCTACATGGACCTGGCTGCCAACCTGGAGGCCGGCAGGGTATTCAGGCGCGAGGCAAGGGTCGCCTGGCGCTGCCGCAACTGCGGCTACGTCCACGAAGGCGTGGAGGCCCCCGACACCTGCCTGGCCTGCGCCCACCCCCAGGCCTATTTCGAGATTCTCGGCGAAAACTATTGACCCGGATCGCCCGCGACTGCGGGCCAACACGAGAGGAGGAAAAACATGACCGAATACCTGCAAGTCTACAAGTGTGAAGCGTGCGGCAACATCGTCGAAGTCCTGCACGCCGGAGCGGGTGAACTCGTCTGCTGCGGCGCCCCCATGAAGCTGATGGTCGAAAACACCGTCGACGCGGCCAGGGAAAAGCACGTGCCGGTGATCGAAAAGGTGGACGGCGGCGTAAAGGTGAGCGTCGGCAGCGTCGCCCATCCCATGGAGGAAAAGCACTTCATCGAATGGATCGAGATCGTTGCCGACGGCAAGGCGTACCGCCAGTTCCTGTGCCCGGGCGAGGCGCCGACGGCCGTTTTCAAGGTGCAGGCCGACAAGGTCACGGCCCGCGAGTACTGCAACCTGCACGGGCTGTGGAAAGCCTGATAGGGAGGGGGCGGGCACAGATGCTTTCTCAAAAGATGCAGGACGCGCTCAACCGGCAGCTCAACGCTGAGCTCTATTCCGGGTACATGTACCTCTCCATGTCGTCCTATTTCAAATCGGTCAACCTGGACGGGTTCGCCTACTGGATGCATGTCCAGGCCCGGGAAGAGCTGATGCACGCGATGAAGTTCTACGACTACGTCATTCAGCGCGGCGGCCGCGCCCTCCTGGCCCGGGTGGAGGCGCCGCCCTCGCAATGGCGGTCCCCCCTCGAGGTCTTCGAGGCCACCCTGGCCCACGAGCGCAAGGTCACCGGGCTGATCGGCGACCTGGTGGATGTCGCCGTCTCCGAGCGTGACCACGCGACCCAGATCTTCCTGCAGTGGTTCGTCACCGAGCAGGTGGAGGAGGAAGAAAGCGTCGGCGGCGTGCTGGAGCAGCTGAAGCTCATGGGGGATGCCACGGGCGGGCTTTTCATGATCGACCGCGAGCTCGCCAAACGGGGCACGGCGGGCGCCCCGACCTGACCATCACACCACCAGCAGCGACAAGGAGGTACCATCATGGCAAGCTGGAAATGCGCCAACTGCGGATATGCGTTCGAGGCCGACGCGCCACCGGACACCTGCCCGTCGTGCAAGCAGAAATGTGAGTTTCTGGACAACACCTGTTACACTCCGGACTGCGCCGTGACCGGTGTCGACGAGCGCATCGGGAAAAGGAGCTGACGGCCATGGCAAAGGCACTCATCGTCTGCGCGACGAGAACCGGGGAGACGGCCCAGATCGGGAATCTGATCGCCGAAGGTCTGCGCATGTCCGGGATGCAGGCCCAGGTCAAGGACGTCAAGGAGATCAAGAACGAGGCCGACCTCCAGGGGTACGAGGCGCTGGTTTTCGGCTCGGCCACCTACCACGGAGACATGATGCAGGGGATGAAAACCCTGCTTTTCCTGGCTGAGAAGGCCCGGCTGGAAGGAAAGGTCGGGGCCGCCTTCGGCGCCTTCGGCTGGAGCGGCGAAGCCCCGGACCGCATATACGGCACCATGGAAAACATCTTCAAAATGAAGATGGTCGGCGCGCCCCTGCGGCTGAAGTCCACCTCCCTGGGCGGCGGGGTCAGGATGGCCCAGGACTACGGCAAGGAAATCGCCAAATCGATGGCATAAGGCGCCTGGATCGACGGTTCGTAACCTTATTTGATGGAAAGGAGGCTCGCCATGACCACACCCCAGCACTGCCCCGGATACCAGCAGTTCAAGTCGCTGAAATCCTTTACCTGCAAATGTCCCTCCTGCGGCCAGGAAAAGGAGATCTTCTCCGACGAGTTCGAAAAGGCCCACAAGTGCGCCAAGTGCGGCAAGGAGATCGATTTCAACAGCTGCACCTGGGAAGCCGGCGTGTAAGCCGAAAGCCGGGGCCCTGTTCGCCCGCCGTGACGGCAGGGCCCCCATGGCGGCATGATTTTTCCCTTTACGCGCCGACGGACTGAGAGACCCGAGCGACCCGGATCCCGACAAAGGAGAATTTCATGGATGTCGTGATGCTTTCGCGGCTGCAGTTCGCCGCCACCACCATGTTCCACTTCCTGTTCGTCCCCCTGACCCTGGGGCTTTCCTTCGTGGTGGCGTACATGGAGACGATGTACGTCAGGACCGGAGACGAGACCTACCTCTCCATGACCAGGTTCTGGGGCAAGCTGTTCCTGGTCAACTTCGCCGTCGGGGTGGTGACCGGCATCACCCTCGAGTTCCAGTTCGGCACCAACTGGTCGCGTTATTCGGCCTACGTGGGCGACGTGTTCGGTTCGCTCCTGGCCATCGAGGCGTCGGTGGCCTTCTTCCTCGAATCGACCCTCCTGGGCGTCTGGATCTTCGGCTGGAAGAAACTCCGATGACCACGTCGCCGTCGCAGAGCTTCACCTCGTTTCCGTTCAGGACCACGTTGCAGGTTTTTTTCTTCGGCTGGCACGGCCCCGGCGGGACGGCGACGGACCCCGACTCCTGGTGGAAGGTCGTCATGGGGGTGGTTTCGGCGTTGCGCTCGTAGTCGCAGCCCAGCGCTTTCATGAAGCTGGCCTTCAGCTCCGGCAGGGGGATGCGGTCCTGCGGCCGCGCGGGTCCGGCGACCGAAGGCACGACGGTCCCCAGGTTCAGCTGCAGGACCTCGGTGTATTCCGGTTTTTCGGCGCCGGTGTAAAACAGGCCGAGCGCCTTGGAGATTTTTTCCACCACGGCGGCCTGGGCGGAGCGGTTGGTCATGCGCAGGTAGTCGACGGTCTTCTCGTCGACCGGGAAGAACCCGACCGTCGCCCCGTATTCGGGCGTCATGTTGGCGACGGTGGCCCGGTCGGGCACCGACAGGCTCTGCATGCCGGGTCCGAAGTACTCGACGAATTTTTCGACCACGCCGCGCTTGCGCAGCATCTCCGTTACCGCCAGCACGAGGTCGGTGGCCGTGACCCCCTCCCGCAGGGCGCCCGTCATCCTTACGCCGATCACCTCGGGGATGGCCATATAGTACGGCTGGCCGAGCATTACGGCCTCGGCCTCGATGCCGCCAACGCCCCAGCCCAGGACGCCGACGCCGTTGATCATGGTGGTATGCGAGTCGAGCCCCACCAGGGTGTCGGGATAGGCCAGCATCCGGCCCTCCTCCTTTTGCACGGTGATGACGCGGCCGATGTGTTCCAGGTTCACCTGGTGGCAGATACCGGAGTTGGGCGGGACGACCTTGAAGTTGTCGAAGCTCTCCTGGGCCCATTTGAGCAGGGCGTAGCGCTCGCCGTTGCGCTCGTACTCGCGGGCGACGTTTTCGGTCAGGGCGTCGGCCGTGCCCCAGGCGTCCACCTGGATCGAATGGTCCACGATCAGGTCCACGGGCACGAGCGGGTTGATTCGACGCGGGTCGCCGCCCATGGCCTGCATCGCATCGCGCATGGCCGCCAGGTCGACGACCGCCGGGACCCCGGTGAAGTCCTGCATCAGGACCCGCGCCGGGTGATAGGGAATCTCCCGGGGCGCGGCATAGCTTTTTTTCCAGCGGGCGATGTTCCGGACATCGCCTTCCGTGACGATGCGCCCGTCCATCTTGCGCAGCAGGTTTTCAACGAGGATGCGGATCGAAAAGGGCAGCCGGCTGATCCTGGCGACGCCTTTTTTTTCCAGCAGGCCGATGTCGTAGAAGCGATACTCCTTTTTATTGACGGTGGCCTTGCGAATGAATTCCGCTCGTTTCATGATCGCCTCCCTCTAAGTCGAACCGAAATTGCGCGATAGTTTCGCCCGGCACCGAGGTCCGGGGGGCGCCCCGCGGGGGCCGACGCAAACCCATCCCTCAACTTGGGCCGATCTCAGCGCGCTTCCATCTTATACACGAACTTGACCCAGTCCGATCCAAAACGATCCGCGGCCACCGCCCGCAGGGGAAACCCGTGCTTGCAGGGCAGGGCCTGGCCGTTCACCGCATATGCCAGGAGCAGCTTGCCGGAGTCGACCTCCGCCAGCTTGAAATCTTCGACCTTCTCGTAAGGGCCCGGGGGGCCGTGCAGCGTTACGTGGGTCGCCCCCTTCTGCAGGCCGGCCCGTCGCAGAACCTCACGGGCGGGCACCCCTTTCCAGGCCGCATGAATCGTGAAGACGCCCGGACAGATCAGCAGGACGTTTTCTTCCACGGCCGGCAGCCCGAGGAGCTCGGCATGGGTCAGCTTCAGGGACCGCTTGACCCTGCCGGTAACCTCCAGGCGCCATTGATCCAGGGAAACCGCGTAGTCCGTGGCTCCCATGGTGCGGAAGCCTTCGACCGGCATGATATCGAGATGGCGGGTGTCGAGCGCGGTGGGGTGCTCGTCTCTGAGGCTTTGCAGGTCGGTCTCTTTGGGGAGCAGCCGGCGCTGCGCCGCCGCCAGGGCCCGGCCGACAAAGGCGCCTGCGGGATGGACGGCCGCACCCAGCCCCGCCATCAGGCGGGTCACCAGCCGGATGAACTGTCGGCGCGTATGCATGCGGATTCCGTCCTCAGGCGCGGCGGGTTAAATGGCGGATCCCTTCCCTGCCGGCGACGATGACGTCGCGGGTCAGGCCCAGAAAGAGCCCGTGTTCGACGATTCCAGCCCGGCCGTTGAGCTGTTCGGCGATGGCGGCCGGGTTTCCCATGGGGCCGAAGGCGGCGTCCAGCAGGAAGTTGCCCTGGTCGGTCGTCACCGGGCGGCCGTCTTTCGATCGCAGCGTAACGGCGGCCCCCATGGAAGCGAGGAAACGCTCCTCGGACGGCCGCGCGAAGGGGACGACCTCGACCGGCAGGGCCCATTTCGTGCCCAGCCGCGGGGCGAGCTTGCTCTCGTCCACGATGATAACGTTGCGGCGGGTCGCCTGGGCCAGCACCTTCTCGCGCAGGAGCGCGCCGCCGCCACCCTTGATCAGGTTGAGCTCGGGGTCGACCTCGTCGGCGCCGTCGATGGTGATATCGATCAGCGGATGGGCTTCGAAATCGGTCAGCGGAATGCCGAATTCGCGCGCGGCGCTCTCGGTGCGCAGCGAGCTGGGAATCCCGACGATGCCCCGCAGCCGGCCGCTGCGGATCAGCTCCGCCAGGCGCAGCAGCGCGAAATGCGTCGTGCTGCCGGTGCCGAGCCCCACGACCATGCCCGATTCGACGAAATCGACGGCAAAAGCGGCCGCCTGCTGCTTGAGTTCATCCTGGGATGTCATGCTATCGAGTCCTCGCTCAGGCCAGCTGTTTGAGTTTGGCCGCAATGCTGTCGAGCAGCGCCTGGAACGGCTTGGCGAAGGCGGCCACGCCCTCCTCCTGGAGCCGCCGGGTGACCGCCTGGAAGTCGATGCCGAGTTCCGCCAGACGCTGGATCTGCCGGCGGGCGCCCTCGAGGTCGCGCGTGAGGGTCTCCGCGGCCGTACCGTGGTCCATGAACGCCTTGACCGTCTCGGGCGGAAGGGTGTTGACGGTCTCCGGGCCGATCAGCTCATCCACGTAGAGCGTATCGGGGTAAGCCGGGTTCTTGGTGCTGGTGCTGGCCCACAGCACCCGCTGGGTGCGGGCGCCCTTGGACGCCAGTGCGCTCCAGCGCGGCCCGCTGAATATCCGCCGGTATTCGGCGTAGGCGATCTTGCAGTTGGCGATTCCGATCTTCCCCAGCAGATCCCGGGCGTCCCTTTTTTCAAGCTCCCGATCCACCGCGGTGTCCACCCGGCTGATGAAGAAGGAGGCCACCGATGCCACCGCCTCGACCGGGTGGCCCCCGCGGGCGGACGGCCCCCGCTGGGCCAGTTGCTCCAACCCGGCGATATAGGCCTCGGCGACGGCCTGGTAGTTCTCCAGGCCGAAGATCAGGGTGACGTTGACGTTCACCCCCGCGGCGATGCCGGCGGTGATCGCCGGCAGGCCGGCGGCCGTAGCCGGGATCTTGATCATGAGGTTCGGCCGACCGACGGCCTCGTACAGCCTCCGGGCCTCGGCCGTCGTGCCGTCGGTGTCGTTGGCCAGAAAAGGGCTGACTTCCAGGCTGACGTAGCCGTCGCGGCCGGCGGTCGAGCGGTAAACCTGGGCGAGCGCATCGGCGGCCATCTGGATGTCCTTGATGGCTAGGGTTTCGTAAAGCGCTTCAACGGAAAGGCCGGTCTTGGCCAATGCCCGGATTGCCTCGTCGTAGTCCGGCGATCCGGCAATGGCCTTTTCGAAAATGGCCGGATTGGAGGTCACTCCCCGCACCCCTTGAGCGACCAATGCCGCGAGTTCGCCGGAGGTGATCAACGAGCGGCGGATGAAGTCGAACCAAACCGATTGTCCTAGCGTGTGCAGTTCGGAGAAGGACGGCATGCGGATGCTCCCGTTCAATCGAGTTAAGGGGATGACGCTTCGATTCTCTCTTGCCAGAAAAGCGCTGATTTTTCAAATGCGCCGGATCCCGGGGCCATCAGGGCGCGACCGCCGGGCGCAACGGATCGGAACAGGGCCGATCAAGGGCGGCTTTCTGGAGGCCGCAGCTTGGTGACGAGCTTGGGGATGAAGAAGGAGGCGATGAACAGTCCTACCGACAAGATCACCTTCCAGGACAGCAGCCCGGCCCAGTTGCCCGAAGCCCAGATTTCCTTGACGGTGCCGATGAAGAACGTGAAGATGAAGGTGCCTACCAGGATGCCGAGGCCCGTGCCGAAGAAGTATTCGCGAAAATGCACCTTGGTCAGGCCCATTCCGAAGTTCATGGGCGTGAAGGGGAAGTAGATCAGGCGCAGGTAAAGCACGGTGGCGAAGCCCTGTTGAGCACCGCCGTCCACTGGATGTTGTCGATGGGTGTGTCCACCAGGTCCGCCCGGGGCAGGAGCATGAAATACTTGACGTCCAGGATGCGCGAGGTCTTGTCCGCGCGCTCGATCATGGTCCCCATGCGGGCGAAATTCCAGGCCTCGTTGTGGGACATGGTCGCATCCAGCAGCCCGGAAAACAGGTGGCTGTGCATCTGGATGATCTTGAAAAAGCGGTGGGGGTCTCCGGCGGCGGACCTGCGGCTGTTTTCGTCGGCCAGTTCCAGGTAGAACGTGTTGATGTGCTCCCAGACCTCGGTGGAGATGATCTCGCGGATGGAGCGGGCGTTTTCGCGCGCGCTGCCGACGCAGGAAAGGATCGAGTTGGGGTAGTCGCGGTCGAAGGTCAGGAAGCGGATCACGTTTTCCTGGGAGTGGCGCCGGTAGCGCTCCAGGAAGGCCTCCTGGTCGCCGGTGGTCATGACGAGGGCCTCCCAGTGCTTGCCTTTTTCAGACGGCATGTCCAGCAGGAGGTTCAGGTTGACGCCGATGAAGCGGGCGACGTTCTCCGCCCGCTCGATGGTGCGGCACATCCAGTAGATGGAGTTGGCGACGCGGCTGAGCATGCGGTGCGTTCTCCTTGTCAGCCTCTTGTGAAACTCAGCCTTTTCGAAATCGAAATCGAAATCGGGTTCGGCCCTTTCACTTCGATCCCTATCCCGGTGATTGCGTCACAGCACCCACGTGTCCTTGCTGCCCCCGCCCTGGGACGAGTTGACCACCAGGGAGCCCTTTGTCAGCGCCACCCGGGTCAGCCCGCCCGGCAGCACGTAGATGTCCCGGCCATAGAGGACGTAGGGCCTCAGGTCGACGTGGCGCCCCTCGATGCGGTCGCCCGCGAGGGTGGGCACGCGTGACAGCGACACCGTCGGCTGGGCCATGTAGTTGCGCGGCTCGGCGCGGATGAGCGCGGCGAATTTCTCGCGCTCCCGCGCGGATGCGTGCGGCCCCACCAGCATGCCGTAGCCGCCCGACTCGTTGGCGGATTTGACCACCAGCCGGTCCAGGTGGGCGAGCACGTAGGCGTGGTCTTCTTCCCGGCGGCACACGTAGGTCTGCACGTTGGGCAGGATGGGGTCCTCGCCGGCGTAATAGCGGATGATGTCCGGCACGTAGGAATAGATCACCTTGTCGTCGGCGATCCCCGTGCCGGGGGCGTTGGCCATGGCCAGCCGGCCGGCCCTGTAGACGCCCATCAGGCCGCGGACGCCCAGCACCGAGTCCGGGCGGAAGGCCCCGGGGTCGATGAAGTCGTCGTCGATGCGGCGGTAGAGCACGTCCACCCGGTGGAGGCCCTTGGTGGTCAGCATGTGCACGAAGCCGTCGACCACCGCCAGGTCCTGGCCCTCCACCAGTTCCACCCCCATCTGCTGGGCCAGGAAGGCGTGCTCGAAATAGGCGGAGTTGTAGCTGCCGGGGGTCAGCACCCCGATGGTGGGCGAGCGGACATTGTCAGGGGCCAGGAACCCCAGCATGTCCAGAAGCTTGTGGGGATAGTCGTCCACCGGGCGCACCTTGGAGGCTTCGAACACCTGGGGGAAGGTGCGCTTGAGCACCTGGCGGTTTTCCAAGACGTAGGACACCCCCGACGGGCACCTGAGGTTGTCCTCGAGGACATAGAAGCGGCCGTCGCTGTCGCGGACCAGATCGGTGCCGGTGACATGGCACCAGATGCCCCGCGGCGGCGTGAAGCCCTCGCACTCGGGTCGGTAGGTCTTGCTGGTATAGACCAGGTCCGCCGGAACGACCCTGTCCTTGAGGATCTTCTTGTCGTTGTAGATGTCCTGGATGAACGTGTTGAGGCAGCGGATGCGCTGTTTCAGCCCGCTTTCGATCCGGGCCCAGTCCGCGTCCTCGACGATGCGCGGGATGATGTCGAAGGGGAAGATCTTCTCGGTTCCCTCCTCGCGGCCGTAGACCGTGAAGGTGATGCCCATTTTCAGCAGCATGGCCTCGGCCGCCTTCTGGCGCAGGGCCAGGTCCCCGTCCGGGAGGGATTCGATCTTTTCGATCAGCAGCCGGGCGCCGGGGCGGGGGAGGCCGTCGGGCGCGATGAGTTCGTCGTAAAAGGAATCGAGCCGGTAGTCCGAAAACGCCTTCATTCCACCCTCTCCTCCGCCTTGCCGTCGGGCGCGCACCCTGCGCGGCGAAGTCTACACCCGAGGGATCCGGCAGGTCAACACCTCCGGCGCCGAGGGCTACGGGGTTTCAAGCTCCTCCCAGCGCCGGTAGGCCTCCGCGATGGCCCGTTCCAATTCCTCCAGGCGCATCTTCGCGGCGGCGATGTCGCCCTTTTCCTTCTTATAATAGAAAATGTCGCTCATGCCGGCGTAAAGGCCCTGGAGCTCGGCCTCCAGGCGCTCGATGCGCTGCGGCAGCTCTTCGAGTTCGCGCTTCTGCAGGTAGCCCAGCCTGCGGCCGGTTGCGGCACCGGACGCCCGGCCGGTCTTTTGACGCGCACCGGCCTCGCCGGGTGAGGCGGTTTCGGGCGGCGGCCTCTGGGACAGCCAGTCGTCGTAACCTCCCGGGTATTCGCCCAGCCGGCCGCCGCCCTCGAAGACAATGGTGCTGGTCACCACACGGTTCAGAAACTCGCGGTCGTGGCTGACGAGGAGCAAGGTCCCCTGGAAATCGAACAAGAGCTCCTCCAGGAGATCCAGGGTCTCGGCATCGAGGTCGTTGGTGGGCTCGTCGAGCACCAGGACGTTGGCCGGCCGGACAAAAAGGGCCGCCAGGAGCAGGCGGTTCTTCTCCCCGCCGGAGAGTACGTGAACCGGCGTGCGGCACCTTTCCGGCGAGAACAGGAAATCCCCCAGGTATCCGATCACGTGGCGCCTGCGGCCGTTGAAGTCGATGAAATCGTTTCCCTGGGCGATGTTTTCCTGCACGCTCTTGTGCGCGTCGAGCTGCAGGCGGAGCTGGTCGAAATAGGCCGCCTGGAAGCGGGCACCGTGGCGCACGCTTCCAGTGGTCGGTGCGGTCTGTTTCAACAGGATCTTGAGCAGCGTGGTCTTGCCGGCACCGTTGGGCCCGATGATGCCGACCCGGTCGCCGCGCAGGACGACCGTCGAAAAGTCCCGCACGATGGAATTGTCGCCATGGGCATAGCAGACGTCGCGGGCCTCGATGACGAGCTTTCCGGTTTTTTCAGCCTCCTGGACTGCCAGGCGGACATTGCCGGGCCGCTCGCGGCGGGCGCGGCGGACGGCGCGCAGTTCCTCCAGGGCCCGCACGCGCCCTTCGTTGCGGGTCCTCCGGGCCTTGACCCCCTGCCGGATCCAATCCTCCTCCCTGGCCAGCTTCCGGTCGAACAGCCGGTGCTGGCGCTCCTCGGTTTCCAGCTCGGCCTGCCGTCGCCCCAGGTAGGTCGGGTAATCGCATTCGTGGGAAGACAACGGTTTGGAAGGCTCTTTTTCCCGTTCCGGCGAGCACCTGGGCGGCCAGGGCGATGACCGGCACGGCCAGCCGCGCGGGAATGAAATTGGCCGCATCGTCGATGCGGGCCGCCGCCCTGCCGAACAGCCGGTAGGCGTCGTTCTTGTAGCCCACCATGGAGTCCAGGGTGTTGACCATCTTGTAGGCCAGCGCCAGGGGAGCGCCCCCCAGCGCCGCGTAAAACAGGGGCGAGACGACCCCGTCGACCAAGTTTTCGGCCACCGTTTCCACCGCGGCCCGGGTGACCCCCTGCTCCGACAGGGCGTCGGTCTCCCGGCCCACGATCATCGCCACGCTGCGGCGCGCCTCGGCGAGGCTGCCCCCGTCCAGCGCGCGGCGCACCGCCAGGGCGGCCGTTTCAAGTGAGCGCGCCGACACGGCATAAAAGATGAGCACCACCTGCAACCCGGCGGCGAGCCAGGGGTGGACCGCCCCGGCGGCGGCGACGATCGCCCGGGTGAGGGCCCAGGTGCCGCCGATGAGGGTGACGGCGAAAAGGGCCCCGGACAGGACGAGGTGGAAGGGCAGGCGCCGGAAGCGGGGCTCGAAGGCGGCGATGGCCGCGCCCATCCAGCGGATCGGGTGGGGCAGCCGGCGCGGGTCCCCCAGGATGAAGTCGAGCACGACGGCAGCCGGGAGAATCCACACCTCCATGGCAGGGTTGGCGGTCATCGGCGTTCTCCGCCGGCGGCCTTGAGGGGGACGGTATCGCCGCCGGTCCGGGAAGCGATGGCCGAAAGCCGCTCTGCCAGGGTGCGGTTGGCCTCCGGGGTTTTGAGGGAGATGCGCACGTAGCGGTTCGACAGGCCTCTGAAATTGCTGCAGTCCCGGATCAGGACACGCTGATCGGCCAGTGCGGCGCAAAGCGATTCGGCCGCGAGGCCGCCGCCCAGGCCGACGAGCACGAAGGATGTCGTGCTGGTGAAGAGGTTAAAGTGCGCCTCTCCCCGCAGGTGCCGCCGCAAACGGTCTCTTTCGGCCGCGAGGAAATCTTGGGTTGCGCGGATGAAATCCGAGATCTCGGGCTCGCGGGTCATCAGGTAGGTGACGGCCGCCTGGGCCAGGGCGTTGAGGCTCCAGGGGAGGATGTGGGGCCTCAGTATGCGGCCGATATTTTCCGGTGCCACGGCGAAGCCGATCCGCAGGCCGGGCACCCGGAAAATCTTGGACATGGAGCTCAGGACCACCAGGTTCGGAAGGCCGCTGGCCATCAGGCTGTCGGCCTCCCCTTCGCGGACAAAGGGCAGGTACGACTCGTCCACGACAAAACGCGCGTCGGGGTGGCGCCGGCAAAGGGCCGTCAATTCCCCGGCCGGTATGAGCACGCCGGTGGGGTTGTTGGGGTTGCAGATGAATACCGTGTCGGCCCCGGCACGAAGGGCCCGGTCCAGGGCGCCCGGCTCGGGAACGAAATCGGCCGCCGCCTCGCAGAGCACGTCCTCCCATAGCACCCCGTTCAGGCGGCAGGCGTCGGTGTAATCGGCGTAGGTCGGGCCCAGAATCGCCGCCCGGCGGGTCCCCAGCACCCGCGGCAGGATGTGAATGAACTGGGTGGTCCCGTTGGCGCCGATGACCCTTTCGGGCGCAACTGAATGACGACGGGCGAAAGCGGCCGCCGCTCCGGCGGCGTCGACTTCCGGCAGCCGCGTGATCAGCTCCAGGTGCTCTTGCAGGTGCGCCATCAGGCCCGGCGGCGGCCCGAGGGGATTGACATTGCTGCTCATGTCGACAATGTCTTCCGGTCGGCATCCCAGGCGGCGCGCCAGGTCGTAAATGTTGCCTCCGTGTCCGTGAATCATGCGCTCCCCCCGGCGGCGGCCAGAAGAAGGAGCCCCGCCTCGGTGACCTCGGTCATGGCGCCCAGCATGTCGCCGGTCACGCATCCCATGCGGCGCTTGTAGAACAGCAGCAGCCCCGCCGTGATGACGGCGAAGCCGACGATCATCCGCAGGCCGGCCACCCCCAGGCCCAGGGAAAGGACCAGCGGTATGGGCAGGGCCCAGAAGGCCGGCCATTTCAGCGGGGTCTCGAAAAAGCCGTGACCGGTGCCGCCCCCGGGCCGGCCGTAGGGCAGGCAGCGGATGGCGATCATCATGCCGGCGCGGGCATAGGCGGGAACCAGGACGAGGACCAGGGCGCGGTGCTCCCCCAGGGCCGACAGGCCGCCCCACTTGAGGGCCAGCCCGAAGACGACCGCCACCAGGCCCATGGCCCCAACGCGGCTGTCCTTCATGATCTCCAGGGCCCGTTCCCGGGGGCGGTGGCTGAAAACCCCGTCGGCCGTGTCCCCCAGGCCGTCCAGGTGGAGGCAGCCCGTCACGGCGGCCATAAAGACCAGGTCGAGAACGGCGGCCACCGGCAGCGGCCAGAGAGCGGTCGCCGCATGGTCGAACAGGGCCAGCAGGGCGCCCAGGGCCAGGCCCACCACCGGGAAAAAGGGGATCATGGCGGAGGGCTCGAACCGGGCCCCCCTGCCCGCCGGCAGGATCGTGAGAAACCCCAGGGCCGAAAGAAGGCCGTTCATGCCTCGCGCGCCCCCCCCGGGTCGCCCTTGACGGTCACGGGGATGCCGGCCACGGTCCAGACGACCCGGTCGGCGCAGGCGGCCACGGCCTGGTTGACCCATCCCACGACGTCGCGGAAGAGGCGGGCGATGCGGTTTTCGGGGACGATCCCGCAGCCCACCTCGTTGGTCACGATCACGACGGGGCCGCGGGTCTGCTTCAGCGCGGCCACCAGTTCGAGACCATGACGGCGCAGGTCCTCCACCTCCTCGCTCAGCGCCAGGAGGTTGTTGACCCACAAGGTCAGGCAGTCCACCAGCAGGATCCGGTCCGGCCGGGAGGCTTCGATAAGGGTGGCGGCCAGGTCCACGGGCGCCTCGATCGTTTTCCAGGCAGCGCTGCGCACGCGCTGATGACGGGCGACGCGTTCCCTCATTTCCTTGTCGCGGGGAACACAAGTGGCCACGAAGATGCGGTCCGCGGCCGGCATCGCCTCCGCCAGCACCAGGGCGTGGTCGCTCTTTCCGCTGCGGCACCCGCCGATCACCAGGGTGATATCGGTCACTGGAATCTCCTTTTCTCGCAAGAGGGTGGAACCGTATAAAGCTCCTGCTGGCCTCTGCCGAACGCCCGTCACGGGGATTGCGGTTTTCCCCATGGCCCCTCTATCCCCGTTCGCGCCAGCATCCGGGGGATGTCCACGTGGCGCTCGAAATGCTCGGCCAGCAGGTCGTACTCCCGGTCGCGGACGGCCGGTCCGGGGGCGTCCGGCAGGAGCACCTGGGTGGCCCCGATGCCCGCCAGCCAGCGCCGGGTGATGGCCGGCGAGTCGAAAAGCCCGTGCATGTAAGTGCCCATCACCCGCCCCCCCAGGCTCACGCAGCCGTCCTCGTCCCTGCATGCCCGGCGGTTGCGTTCCCCGACCTCGAAGAGGGGCGCGCCCGCGAAACGGTCCGTGCGCCCCATGTGGATCTCGTAACCGGCCCCCTCGTCGCCCTGCCAGGAAAAGCGGGTCAGGGTGGTGGTCTTGGGGCTTTTCATGACGGTCTCCACCGGCAGGAGGTCGAGGCCCGGGCTCGACCCGGGCGGCCCCTCGGTGCCGTCCGGGTCGTGGACCCAGCGGCCCAGCATCTGGTAGCCGCCGCAGATGCCCAGGAGGTGCCCGCCGTCCGCGGCATAGGCCGTCAAGGCCCGCGCCCACCCCGATGTCCGCAGCCAGTCCAGGTCGAAGCGCGTGTTTTTCGACCCCGGCAGGATGACCGCCGCAAAGCCTTTCAGGTCCTGGGCCCGCTCCATGAAGTCCAGGCGGACCCCCGCGGCCGCGGCCCGGGGGGGGACGTCCGTGACGTGGGAGATGTGCGGCAGCCGGACCACCCCGACGGACGGCTCGCCGCCCTCGCGGGGCTGCACGCGCGCCGGTTTTTCGAGCACCACCGAGTCTTCCGATTCGATGGCGATGTGGGTGTACCAGGGCAGGACGCCGAAGACCGGCTTGCGCGTGGTTTCCTCCAGCCAGCGGACGCCATCCTCGAACAGGGTGGGGTCGCCCCGCAGGCGGTTGACGATGCTGCCCGCGATGCGGTCCCGGCGCTCGGGCGGCAGGCAGGCGAGGGTGCCGACGATCTGGGCGAAAACCCCCCCGCGGTGGATGTCGGCCACCAGGACGACGGGGGCGTCGGCGTATTCGGCCATGGGGATGTTGACGATGTCGGTGCCGATGAGGTTCATTTCGGCGCAGGACCCCGCCCCCTCCATCACCACCAGGTCGAATTCCGCGCGCAGCCGGTCGAGGGCCGCCGCGGCCTCTGCGAAGAGGGTCTGCTTGCGGGCGTGATAGCTCCGGGCCGAGGCGTTGCCCACGGCCTTGCCCAGGACGACCACCTGGCAGCCGACCTCCGTGGTCGGCTTGAGGAGCACGGGGTTCATGTCCACCCGGGGGGCTATGCGCGCCGCCTCGGCCTGGACGATCTGGGCCCGGCCCATCTCCAGGCCCTCCGGGGTGACGCCGGAGTTGTTGGACATGTTCTGGGCCTTGAAGGGCGCCACGCGGATACCCCTGTTCACCAGCCAGCGGCACAGGGCGGTGACGACGATGCTCTTGCCCACGTCCGAACCGGTGCCCAGGATCGCCACGCAGGGCGCGGGCCGTTTTTTAGCATGAATGCTGCCTGACATCCTTTGTCTTACCTCTCGTTGTCGTAATCGCTATCGTTGTCGTTGTCGTAATCGTAATCGAGAACTCTTTGGAACAATGCCGACAAGCGCCGGAGCATCGACAGGTGCAGATAGCGCTGCACTGACGATTACGATTACGACAACGACAACGACAACGATTCCAGCACCTATAAATCATATTTGCGCGCATACCCCCGCGGGGTCAGCATGAAGTCGAGATAGGTGCCGGAGCTGCTGTTGCCGATGAAGACGGTGGTCTGCATGTCGACCGGCGCCAGGTGGAGATCGGCCAGGGGGACGGTCTGTACCGACTGCCCTTCGCGCATGGCGCTGGTGACGATCCCGACCGGGGTGCGGCCGTCGCGGTACTTGAGGGCGATCTGCTGGGCGCGCTCCAGGTGCCCGCTGCGCTTTTTGCTCTTGGGGTTGTAGAGAACGATGACGAAGTCGGCCCTGGCGGCGGCTTCCAGGCGCGCCTCGATGACCTCCCAGGGGGTCAGGAGGTCGCTGAGGCTAACGGCGGCGAAATCATGGGTCAGCGGCGCGCCCAGCAGGGCCGCGCCCGAACAGAGGGCCGGGATGCCGGGCACCACCTCGATGGTCAGGGTGCCGGCCGGAGGCGCATCGCCCCCGGGGCGCGGAGGCGCGATGGGGATTCTTTTCGAACGGCAGCTTTCCAACACGAGGCCCGCCATGGCGTAGATGCCGGCATCGCCGCTGGAGACCACGGCGCACGAGGTTCCCCCCAGGGCCAGATCGATGGCGGCCTCGACCCGCTCGACCTCTCTGGTCATGCCGGTGCTGATCACCCGCTTGCCCCCGATCAGCGGCCGGATCAGGTCGATATAGGTGGTGTACCCGGCCACGGCCTCCACGCTGGCGAGCACGTCCAGGGCGCGCCTGGAAAGGTGGTCCAGGCTGCCGGGCCCTATGCCGACGACATAGAGGCATTTCTGGCAATGGCGACGGTCACGTTCCCCCGCCGCCGCTTGGGAACGATCAGGCTCCCGTTGCCCGCTCCCAGGATCGCTGCTGCTTCGCATACGCTCTCGACTCCCACGTGTTTCATGACCATGGCGGACGGGCTGGCGACCCCCCGCACCCGGTTCAGTTCGGCCTTCGAGAAGAAAACCAGGGGAACGGCCAGTTCCCCGGCCAGGGCGATGAGGCCGGGTTCGTCCCGCTTGATGTCGATGGTGGCCAGGCAGGCGGCACTGCCCGCGGCCAGGCGGTTGGCCGCAAGGGTCTCCAGGAGGAAGCCGCGCAGCTCGTCGGCGGCGGTGCCGCGGTTGCACCCCAGGCCGGCCACGAGGGTCGGCGGGCGCAGGCGCAGCCACCGTCCGGGCAGCTCGCGGCAGGCATCGTCCACGCTGATGCCGGCCATGCCGTCCTCAGCCGGCGCCGGGGGGTCGACTGCGGTCACCGTCTGCCGGGGCGGCAGGGCGTTTTCCAGGAACCGGTACGGGTCGTGGACCGCGATGGGCGACCCGGTCAGAAGGGCCATGTTGACGTGCTTGATGGCCTCGGGGTTCTCGATGGCCAGGTGTCTTTCCTGGGCGATGAGGTCGATGGCCGGCACCCGGCAAGTGTCCGTGGCGGTGGTGATCACCGCTTCGCACCCCAAGACATGGGCCACGTCCTGCGCCAGGCGGTTTCCCCCGCCCAAATGGCCGGAGAGCAGGCTGATGGCGTGGCGCCCCCCCTCGTCCACCACCACCACGGCCGGGTCGATGGTCTTGTGGCGCATGTGGGGCGCGATGAGGCGCACCACGATTCCGGTCGCCATGACGAACACATGCCCCCTGTGGGCGCGGAAGCGCCCGGCCACGGCATCGGCGAGGCGCTCGAAGGGCACGGCGCCCGGGATCGCGCCAGCCAGGGCGGCGGACAGGTGCAGCTCGGCATCGCCGAGGGCTGCGGCGATCTTGCGCCCCAGGCGCGCTCCCCCCGGCGTCACCGCCCAGACGGCAATCCTGTCTAAAAAAAGACTAGGCAACTTCGGTCATTCCCCGCTTTCGCGATACCCGTGGGCGAACCCGCGGTCGTAGAGCTTCGACCTGTGGGCCAACTCGCCCCTGGCGACGTCGAGCACCTTGCCCACGAGGATCACGGCCTGGCGCGTGATGCCGGAGGCGGCGACCGCTTCGGCCAGGTTCTCCAGGCGCGTGACGACCACCTTCTCGTCCGGGTGGCTGGCGCGGTAGACCACCGCGCAGGTCGCCGACGGCCCGTAGGCGGTTTGCAGCACATCGGCCACCCGTTCCACCATCGACATGCTCAGGTAGATGGCCATGGACGCCCCGTGACCGGCCAGGGCCGCGAGGGACTCGGCCTCCGGCACCGGCGTTCTTCCGGCCATCCGGGTGAGGATCAGGGTCTGGGAGACCTCCGGCAGGGTGAACTCGAGCCCCAGGGCCGCCGCCGCGGCAAAGGCCGCGGTCACCCCTGGGATGACCTCGTAGGGGATCTGCAGCTTGTCCAGTTCGGCCATCTGTTCGTAGATCGCCCCGTAGAGGCTCGGGTCGCCGGTGTGCAGCCGCACGACCCGTTTTCCCGCCCGGTGGGCGTCGGCCATCGCGGCAACGATCTGGGCCAGGTGCATCCCGGCGCTGTCGACGCGCGCGGCCGTGGGCCGGGCCCATTTCAGGACCGCCTCCGGCACCAGGGAGCCGGCGTAGACGACCAGGTCGGCGGCCGCCAGGGCTTTTTGGCCCCGCACCGTGATGAGGTCCGGGGCCCCCGGCCCGGCGCCGGCGAAGATGATCTTGTGGTGTCGGGTCATTTTTGCGTTCATCACTCTCAGGCCCTCCTTCATCCGGGGGCTGTTCGCCCGACTGAAGGGCGATCTGCCCGACCTGCTGCAGCGGGCGCTGCGCCGCCAGGGCCCCGGGGGGAGCGGGCTCGAGGGCCGCTACCCCCTGGAGGCCCAGGCGCGGCTCAGCCGCGAGCTGATGACGCGCCTGGGGTTCGATTTCGACGCCGGCCGGCTGGATGTCAGCCTGCACCCCTTCAGCACCGGGTGCCGCGGCGATCACCGCATCACGACGCGCTTCCGCGAAACCGATTTCGCCGACGCCCTGCTGGCGACGGCCCACGAAACCGGGCACGCGGCCTACGAAAGCGGCCTGCCGGCCGCCTGGGACGGGCTGCCGGCCGGCCGGGCGCGCAACATGTGCCTGCACGAGAGCCAGAGCCTGCTCTTCGAGAAGCACATCTGCCTGTCGGGCGCCTTCACCCGCTTTTTCACCGGCGTCATCCACGACCACCTGCCGGATGCCAGGCGCTTCGGCGGCGACGAGATCTGGGCCGCCAAGGCGCGGGTCGCGCCCGGCCTGATCCGCATCGAGGCGGACGAGGTGACCTACCCGCTGCACGTGATCCTGCGCTTCGAGATCGAAAGCGCCCTGATCGACGGCCTCGTGGAAGCCGAGGACATCCCCGAACTCTGGGACCGCAACATGCAGGCCTACCTGGGCCTGTCCACCAGGGACAACCACAGCGACGGCTGCCTCCAGGACATCCACTGGACCGACGGCTCCTTCGGCTATTTCCCGGCCTACACGCTGGGCGCCCTGAACGCGGCCCAGCTGTTTGCCGCCGTGCGGCGGGCGCACCCGGACTGGCGGGAGCGCTTCGCCCGGGGGGAGGTCGGGTTCGTGCGCCGCTGGCTGGAGGAGGCGGTCTGGCGCCACGGCAGCCTCAAGGAGTCCCAGGAGATCCTGCGCGACGCCACCGGGGAGGGGACCTCGGCCGCCTCTTTCCTCGAGCACCTCGGGGCGCGCTATGTCGACGGGGAATGCTGAAAGGGGGAAACGCCCATGCCGGAACCGGTTTACCTCGATTACAACGGCACCACGCCCCATGACCCGCGGGTGCTCGAGGCGATGCGCCCCTTCCTGGAGACCGAGTTCGGGAACCCCTCCAGCTCCCACTGGTTCGGCATCAGGCCCAGACAGGCCGTGGAGGCCGCGCGCCGGCAGGTGGCCGGGCTGCTCAACTGCCGCGCGGAGGAGATCCTTTTCACCAGCGGCGGCACGGAAGCCAACAACCATGCCATCATCGGAACGGCGCGGCGCCTCAGGGACAAGGGAAACCACATCGTCACCAGCCGCATCGAGCATCCTGCGGTGACCGAGGTCTGCCGCTTCCTGGAGGCGGAAGGGTTCGCGACCACCTACCTGCCGGTGGATGCGGACGGCCTGGTGGACCCTTCCGACCTGGAAAGGGCGATCCGTCCCGGAACGGTTCTGATCACCGTCATGCACGCCAACAACGAGGTGGGCACGGTCCAGGCGCTGGAGGCCATCGGCCGCATCGCCCGACGCCACGCCATCGCCTTGCACACCGACGCCGCCCAGTCGGTGGGCAAGATCCCCACCGATGTCCAGGCCCTGGGCGTGGACCTGCTGTCGGTGGCCGGGCACAAGCTTTACGCCCCCAAGGGCGTCGGCGCGCTCTATGTGCGCCCGCCCCTGGCGCCGGAAAAGTTCTGCCACGGCGCCGGGCAGGAGACGGGGCGCCGGGCCGGGACCGAAAACGTGCCCGCCATCGTCGCCCTCGGGAAGGCCTGCGAGATCGCACGCCAGGAGCTGGAGCAGGGCCGGGCGCGGATGAAATTCCTGCGCGACCGGCTCCACGAGGGGCTGCTGGGCCGGGTGCGCGACATCCGCATGAACGGCCACGCCGAGCAGCGCCTGCCCAACACCCTGAGCCTTTCCTTCAAGGGGCTGGAGGCCGGCCGCCTCCTGGAGGAGATCGGCCTGGAGGTGGCCGCTTCGGCCGGCGCCGCCTGCCACTCCGACTCGGTCGCCATCTCCCATGTGCTCAGCGCCATGGGCGTCCCCCTGGAATGGGCCAGGGGAACCCTGCGCTTCAGCGTCGGCCGGATGACCACCGAGGCCGAAATCGACCGCGCGGTGCGGGTGGTGGCCGGGGCGGTGGAGAAATTGCGGCCGGCCTGCTGACGGGCGGGGGGTGCTGGGCAGCGCACCGGGTTCTGGCTGCGGTGCTTTGACGCGGGCGTTGCCGGACACTTCCCGTGACGGCGCGCAAAAGAAGAGGAGACCGGCCATGTCGTGGAAGACCATGTATCGCTCGTTTTACTACCAGGGGGCGCCCGAGCCGGAAGACATCGTCCTGCCCGCCGGGGAAACCGCCCTCCTGGTGATCGACATCCAGAACAAGTACCTGCAGGTCCCCGGCGACCCGCAGGAGGGCAAGCGCTGGGCCCCCTTCTTCGAGCGCATGCACCGGACCGTCATCCCCAACACCGCGGCCCTGGTCCGCGCCTGCCGGGAGCTAAAAGTCGAGGTGGTCTTCGCGCGCATCGCCTGCCTGAAAAGCGACGGGCGCGACCGATCCCTCAGCCAGAAGAAGCCGGGCTGGAACTACCTGCTCATGCCCATGGATTCGCAGGAATCGCAGCTGGTGCCGGAGCTCACCCCCCGGCCGGGCGACATCGTCGTGTGCAAGACCACCGACAGCGCCCTGACGGGCACCAACCTGAGGCTGCTCCTGGCCAACATGGGGATCCGGCACGTGGTGGTGGCCGGCATTTTCACCGACCAGTGCATTTCCTCGACGGTGAGAAGCCTGGCGGACGAGAGCTTCGACGTGGTGGTGGTGGAGGACTGCTGCGCGGCGGGCTCCCACGACCTGCACCTAAAGGAGCTGGAGATCATCAACATGATCTACTGCCAGGTGGCCTCGCTGCCCGAAACGCTTTCCTTCCTGAGGGCGTGAGGCGGACCGGGCGCCCCAAGGGCGCGGATCAGGCGGGCCCCCCGCCGGGCATGCGCGCGCGGTACTCGTCGTGGGAGCGGCAGCGGCAGATGGCGTCGCAGTCGCGCATCACCGCCGCGGCCATTTCTTCCGCCTGTTTGGCGGCCAGCATCGTTTTCACCCTTTGCAGCATCGAAAGGTCAAGCGTTTTTTTCAGGTAGGCGAAGACGTTCCCGGACAGGCAGAACCCTATCTTGTGGCGCGTCACCAGGATCCGGTAGGCCAGGAGCGCCTTGTCGAAGACCAGGGTCGCGTTGAAGCCCATGACGCCCCTTTCTGCTTTTAAAACGGCGTAGGGCGAGTCCTCCCTGCCGCTAATCCCGTCACTCCGTTTTTCCGAGAATCTTGACCCGCAGCGACAGCTCGTCCAGCTGGGCCCTGGCCGGCTCCGAGGGGGCGTTGGTCAGGAGGCAGGCGGCCTTCTGGGTCTTGGGGAAGGCGATCACGTCGCGGATCGACCCCTGCCCGCAGAGCAGCATCACCAGGCGGTCGAAACCGAAGGCGATCCCGCCGTGGGGCGGCGCGCCGGAGTCGAGGGCCGAGAGCAGGAACCCGAACTTCTCCTCGTAGGTCGCGCGGTCCATCTGCAGGGCCGAAAAGACCTTTTCCTGGAGGTCGCGCCGGTGGATGCGGATGCTGCCCCCGCCGATCTCCGAGCCGTTGAGGACCAGGTCGTAGGCCCGCGAGCGCACCGCCGCGGGATCGCTTTCCAGCAGGTCGTAGTCCTCCTCCAGGGGCGAGGTGAAGGGGTGGTGCATGGCCTGGTAGCGCTTTTCGGTCTCGTCGTACTCGAACATGGGGAAGCGGGTCACCCAGACGAAGTCGAAGCGCGAATCATCGATGAGCCCCAGGCGCCTGCCCAGGTGGTTGCGCAGGTGACCCAGGGCCTCGTTGACGATCCCGGGCTGGTCGGCGACGAAAAAGACCAGGTCGGCCGGGGCCATGCCGAGGCGCTGCGCCAGGGCCGCCCGCTCCTGGTCGGTGAAAAACTTGGCGATGGGCGACTGCCAGCTGCCGTCCTCGCGCACCTTGACCCAGGCCAGCCCCCGGGCCCGGTAAATGGCGACGAAACCGGCCAGGTCGTCGATCTCCTTGCGCGACAGCTCGGTGCACCCCTTGGCGTTCAAGGCCTTCACGATACCGCCGCCGGCGACGGCCTCGGCGAAGACCTTGAACCCGCAGCCCCGGACGAGGTCGGAGACCTCCGTGAGCTCCAGCCCGAAACGCGTGTCGGGCTTGTCCAGGCCGTAGCGCGCGATGGCCTCGGCGTAGTCCAGGCGCGGGAAGGGCGGCTGGAGGTCGAGATCCAGGGTCTCCCTGAACAGGACCGCCATCATGCCCTCGGCCATGGCCATGACGTCCTCCTCGCCCACGAAGGACATCTCCACGTCGATCTGGGTGAACTCCGGCTGCCGGTCGGCCCGCAGGTCCTCGTCCCGGAAGCAGCGCACGATCTGGTAGTAGCGGTCGAAACCCGAGATCATCAGCAGCTGCTTGAAGATCTGGGGCGACTGCGGCAGGGCGTAGAAGCAGCCAGGGTTGACCCGGCTGGGCACCAGGTAGTCGCGCGCGCCCGCGGTGGTGCTGCGGGTCAGGAAGGGGGTTTCGATGTCGAGGAAACCCTTGGCGTTGAGGTAGCCGCGCACGGCCGCGGCGGCCCGGTGCCGCGCGATGAGGTTCTTCTGCAGGCCGGGCCGGCGCAGGTCGAGGTGGCGGTAAGCCAGGCGGATGTTTTCGGAAACGTCGATCTTGTCCTCGATCATGAACGGCGGGGTCTGGGCGCTGTTGAGGATCTTCAGCTCGGTGGCGATGACCTCGATCTCCCCCGTCTTCAGGTTGGGGTTGGCCATGCCCTCGATCCGGCGCGTCACCCTGCCGCGCACCCCGAGGACGTACTCGTTGCGGATGACGTGGGCCTTGGCGTGGACCCGGGCGTCCACGTCCGGGTTGAAGACCACCTGGGTGATCCCTTCCCGGTCGCGCAGGTCGATGAAGATGACCCCGCCGTGGTCGCGGCGCCGCAGCACCCAGCCCATGAGCACCACCTCGCCGCCGACCTGGTCCAGACCCAGTTCGCAGCAGGTGTGCGTCCGTCTCATCTCAGCCAGTTTGTCAGACAAGGGATGTCTCCTTCCCGGGATCGTCGCCGTCGGCGGGCGCGCCATTGGCGAGTGCCGGCCCGCGGGGCGTTGTCCCCCCGGGCCAAAACCGAATTCATTTATCGCGGCCCCGGCGCGCAGTCAACAGCATTTTTGGGTTTGACAACGCGCACCCCTTCAATTAGTTTGAATTTTTCGTGAAAGGTTGAGGGGCACCATGGTGAAAACCGGGCCGTACAATGCGCTGACCGACGTGGCGGGCATCCGCGTCGGGCACTACACCGACGCCGCCGCCGCCAGCGGGGTCACCGTGGCGCTCTGCCCGGAAGGGGCCGTGTCCGGGGTCGACGTGCGCGGCTCGGCCCCCGGCACCCGCGAAACCGACCTTCTCGACCCGGTCAACCTGGTGGACAAAGTGCATGCCGTGGTGCTGTCGGGGGGGTCCGTCTACGGGCTGGCCGCTGCCGACGGCGCGGTCCGCTGGCTGGGACAGAAAGGCATCGGCTTTCCCCTGGAGGCAGGGCAGGTGGCCCCCATCGTCCCCGCGGCGGTGTTGTACGATCTGGGTCGCGGGCCGGCCTTCGTCCCCCCCGTGTCGGCGCAATGGGGCCGCCTGGCCTGCGAGGCGGCCACGGCCGGGCCGGTGGCCATGGGCAGCGTCGGCGCCGGCACCGGGGCCGTTTCCGAAGCCCTCAAGGGGGGCCTGGGAACCGCCAGCGCCGTGCTCGACTGCGGCCTGACGGTGGCGGCCCTCGTGGCGGTCAACTCCCACGGGTCGGTCATCGCCCCGGGCACCGGGCGGCCGTGGGAAATCGGCCTCGAGGTGGCCGCCGAGTTCGGGGAACAGGGCCGGCGCGCGGTGCGCCTGCCACCGCCGCCGCCCGGGTTCCCGGCCCGCAACACCACCATCGGCCTGGTGGCCAGCGACGCGGTCCTGACCAAGGCCCAGGCAACCAAGATCGCCCAGATGGCCCACGACGGCATGGCGCGCGCCATCCGCCCGGCCCACACCATGTTCGACGGCGACACCCTGTTCTGCCTGGCCACCGGAACCCGGCCCCTGCCGGCGACCGAGGGGCTCTTCGCCGCGCCCCAGGCCCGGGCGCTGAGCGAACTGGGGCACGCGGCCGCCGACTGCGTGGCCCGCGCCGTCATCCACGCCGTGCTCAGCGCCCGCGGGATGCCGGGACAGCCGGCCATCAGGGGGCGCCAGGTCGGCGGCCGCCTTCACGTATGGGCGCGGCTGGCGGTGAGGATGTCGCCCGGGGATCTGGCCGACAGTGCGCCTGAGGGTGGGGAAGGCTTCGCGTGGCCGGTTTCCTACGCCGAGCTTGCGCCCTTCTACGACCAGGTCGAGACGCTGCTCGGGCTCACGGGAAGCCGCGCCGGGCTGCCAGGGCTTCCCGACGGGCGGTTCGTCGCGTCGCGCGGGCTCACAGACCGTGAGCTGCGCTTCAGAAGGGCGGTCGAGGCAAGGTGGCCCGAGCGGCGGGTGCTGGAATCCCCCCTGGTCGTTTACCGCCGCGAGCGCATGCCCGTGGCGCTGTCCATGGCCCTTGGAACCGGAAGGCTTGCGCTGCGCCCCGGCGCCGTCGCCGCCAGGGTCACGGTCGATGGGGAGACGGCCAAGGCCAACGGCGTCGAATTCGTGGATCGGGTCAGCCGGGTGCGTGCCCGCGCGCGGGGGCGCCTCGTCATCCTCTGCGCCTCAGCCTTCGAAAGCGTGCGGCTGCTTCTGAACAGCGCCTGCGCGCAGCATCCTCGGGGAATCGGGGGGAGCACGGGCGTCCTCGGCCGGTACATCATGGACCACGTGCTGGTGATAAGGAGTGGCCGGCTCCAGTGCCGCGCCCCGGACGCCGCCCCGGAAAATGCCGACCCTTACGACTTCGGCGCAGCGCACGGTTTTTACATCCCCCATGTGGCGCCCGAGGACGACCCGGTCTGCGCCGGAAGCCCCCGATTGGGGATAGCGGGCGCCGTCGGGCGCGAGGGACCGCTCTGGTGGCTCATGGCCACCGGCGCGGCGCGGCCGCGCGCGGTCAACCGTCTGAGCGTGACCCCGGGCCGGCCGGACGCCTGGGGTATCCCGAGCGCCAGCATCGATTTCCGCTGGTCGGACCACGAGCGGAGGCTCGCGCTGAACGCCGGGCGCATCCTCGATGAGCTGGCGGAGGCGGCCGGCCTGCCCTGCTCCAAGCCGTGGTGGGACGCGCCGGTCTTCGCGCCTCTGCTGAAGGCGGTCTGGGCCGAGCGCGGCGTGTTCCACCCCGGGCTGTCGGTGCACGAGCTGGGCGGGGCCCCGATGGGCGCATTCCCGTCCCGGAGCGTGCTCGACCCCCTGAACCGCTGCTGGGACGCCGCCAACGTGCTTGTCGCCGACGGCGCCTGCTTCCCGCGGGCCGGGTATCAGAATCCCACATTGACCATCATGGCCCTGAGCGCCCGGGCGGCAGCAAATGCGGCGGCGGATTTCGACGAGGTTGCCCTGTGAATCGCATGGATTCCACCCCCGATCCAGCCGGGACCGCTGCGGGCGCCCCTTGCCGCAGGCCTCTGGTGGCTTCGGCCGCGCCCAACGCGCTGACCGAAAGGATCAAGGAACTCAATTGCCTGTACGGCATTTCCAACCTGTTCGAGAATCAGGACGTCTCCCTGCCGTGGATCATGCAGCGCGCCGTAGAGCTGATCCCGGCGGCCTGGCAGTACCCGGAGAACGCCTGCGCGCGCATCCGCCTGGACTGGCGGGAATACACCTCCAGGAACTTCAGGGCGACGCAATGGCGCCAGAACACGGTCATCATCCTCAACGACCAGAATGTCGGCGATGTGGATGTCTTTTACCTGCAGGAACCCCCGCCAGGGGAGGGGGGGCCCTTCCTGGAAGAGGAGGGGCATCTTCTGCGGGCCATCGGCGAGCGTTTGAGCAAGGTGCTGTGGCTGAAACGTTCCGAGGAGGCCCTTCGGGAAAGCGAGGAGCGCTACCGGGTGCTCACCGAACAGGTCGCCGAGGGCGTGGCGCTGGTCCAGGACTCGCGTTTCTGTTACGTGAATCCGGCCTTTTGCAGGATGCTCGACGTCGGATCCGCGGAGCAGGTGCACGGGGGGCGGGTGGACCGCGCGCCGGCCGGCGACACCGGTGAAATCGCCCGGCTCTACGGGCCCGTGGCGGACGACGCCGCCGGGTCCAGGAGCGAGAAGGTTCACGCGCTGATGCGCTCCGGCAAGACCTGCTGGGTGCAGGTATGCCACAGCCCGATCGCCTTCAGGGGCCGGCCGGCCCTGCTGTCGACCTTCAAGGACATCACCGAGCTGAAGGAACAGCAGATGGCCGCTCAGCGCATGGCGGACAGGCTGGACAACGAAAACAGGGTCCTGCGCTCCTCGCTGCGGGAGCGGTACCGGCTGGGAGACATTCTCGGCCGGTCGCCGGCGATGCAGGAGGTTTACGAGCTGATTCTCAAGGCCGCGGGGACGGATGCGAGCGTTGCCGTCTTCGGCGAATCCGGCTCGGGCAAGGAACTGGTCGCCCGCGCCATCCACGACAACAGCGCCCGCAACGGCAAACGGTTCGTGGCGGTCAACTGCGGCGCGGTCCAGGAGTCCCTGTTCGAGCGGGAGTTTTTCGGGCACCGCAAGGGGTCCTTCTCAGGCGCCCATGCGGACGCACCGGGCTACCTGGACCTGGCCGACGGCGGAACCCTGTTCCTCGACGAAGTCAGCGACCTGACCGTCAACATGCAGGCCAAGCTGTTGAGGGCCATAGAAGGCGGGGGATACAGGCCGGTGGGCGCCACCGAGACCGCCGCGGCGGATTTCCGCCTTATATCGGCCTCCAACGCCCTGTTGGAGGACAAGGTCGCCGGCGGCCAGATGCGCAAGGATTTTTTCTACCGCATCCAGGTGGTGCAGATTCAGCTGCCCCCGCTGCGCGACCGAAAGCAGGACATCCCCCTGCTGGTGGAGCACTTCCTGCGCAAGATGAAGTCGCCTGCCGGCACGGTCCACGTCCCCGGCCGTACGATGGATGTCCTCATGGAATACGAGTGGCCCGGAAACGTCCGCGAGCTGCGCAACGTGCTGCAGCGCTATGTGGCCCTGGGCCGGCTCGAATTCCTGTCCCCCGGCCACGGAGCGAAAACAGCGCCGCACCCAGGGGATGGGACGCTTCGCGAGGCGGTCCGGGAGCTGGAGAAGTCTCTCATCGTCAAGGCGCTGAAGGAGGCGGACGGCAACCGGACCCGGGCCGCCGGGCTGCTGGGAATCTCGCGCCGCGCGCTTTTCAGGAAGATGTCCATGGGCTAAGTGCCAACTGCGCCCGGGTGGGGCGTTTTCGCCCTTTTGCAAATACCCTGAAATACCTCTCGATTCCAATCCACCGCCGGATCGGGGCGGGCGCTTTTTTCCCAAGCCCGACTTGGCGCACCTGCCCGTTTCCGGATGATATCCCCATGATTTCAAATAATTGTCATTATTCATGCCATCTGGCACCTCTTTTGCTTAGCTCAGGTACAGAAACCCGGCCAACAGGGTCCATTTTCCCGCAGTGCCGACCACCGAAGGAGGTGCATCCATGCTTTGTGAAGAGATTCGCGGGCCAGGGGCGGGATCCTGCGCCGATGGGTACAAGCGCTCCATCGGCTCATCGGCGGCATCGAACTCAAGGGGACTGTGCGCAAACTGCGCCGAAAACCCGGTCTGCAAACTCCCCGGATGCAACCGGGAGGTGATGTTCTGCGAAGAATACAGGCTGGAAGTGCGCTGTCACCGGGCGCCCGGGCGTCCCCACGGCAATTTGACGAACGCCCTGGTATCCCGCGCCGGGAACATGCTCCCCGGGTGGAGTTTCTGAAAGCTGGCGGGCGGCATCCCCCGACGGGCCCCGCAGGCGGGCATTTTACCCGTGCATTTTAGGGGACGTTGTTGACAAATTGTATTTAATCAAAAAAATATATCGAATTCAACAACGTCCCCTACTTCCCCTGGCAAGAGCGGGTTTTTTGCCTGGTGGCGCAGCGAGCCCTCATTGCCGGATGCGTCTTGAAAAATCCGCCTCGCCGCCCGCCGCATGGGCGCGGGCGTTGATGTGGGCGCGGCGCCTGAGTTCGGGAAAGGGCATGCCGCCGTCCAGGCGCCCGGATTCGTAAAGGTAGTCCGGGAGGTAGCCGCTCAGCAGGATCTTCCAGCTGAAGGGCAGGTGGCCCGGGTTGACGCGGCTGTTGAGCCAGATGGTGGTGGTGCAGTTGGTGGTCAGGCTGTTGTAAAACCCGGGGCGCTCCCTGAGGGCGTTGATCCTGTCCATGTAGGCCAGAAACAGCCGCCGGCCGTTGTCGATGGAACCCTGTACGCGGTAGACGTACACATCCTCGGGCGGGTCGCGGCGGTAGTTGGTCCGCAGGCGGATGACATCGCGCTCGTCGGCCACCACGTAGGCCAGCTCGTACTGGCGGAAGAACCCCTTGACCGTCGAATAGCCTTCCCCCCTCTCCTTGCGCGCCTCGATGGAAACGGACAGGTAGTCGTCGCCGGCAAAGGCGAAGCTCAGGAATATGTGCGCGACGGCCGGCCCCATCCAGTAAACGGCCACCACGTCCACCGCCTCCAGCTGGCTAAGGTCGAAGCGCCTGTCGTAGTAAGCGGGGGTGTAGTCGGTCTCGCTGCGGTAGTCGAAATTGCGGATGTTGTGCACCGTGACCTGGTCCCCGCTGATCTCGGCCCAGGGGAGCACGGCCATGTCCGGCAGCCAATCCCGGTCGTTGGAGGCCGGGATGTTCAGGAACCACGCGACGATCGCAGAAAACAGGCACAGGAAAAACAGGATGTGTCGCCGGAAAGGGTCTTTCTCTGCACGCTGTCTACGAAGAGCCGGAACGACCCCCGCACGCCGACGAGCAGGACGGTGGTGATCACCCAGACGATGACGAAAATCCCCTTGGAGAAGTTCTCGAAGCGGTAGAGGAAGGTCGCCGCGGCCACCGCGAGGAGCGACCCCAGGCTGGAGGCCTTGAAGAAGAGAAACAGGTCGCTTGCGCCGACGTAGCGCCACATCCCGCGGTAGACGCCCAGGGCGAAGAAGGCCGCGAACTTGCAGGCGATCACCGCGGGCAGGGAGTCGAGAAAGCCGTCGAAATAGTAGGGCAGGACGTCGTAGTCGAAGCGCAGGCGGTAGGAGAGGTAGTAGGAAAAGGAGATCAGGAAAAGGTCCAGGAGCACCAGGGCCAGCTGCTTCTTGTGGGTCAGGTCGACCAAAATGGGGGTGAAGGCCCGGTCCCTCAGGCGGGAAAACTCCTTTTCCGGGTAAACGCGGATCTGGGCCAGGTAGACGCCCATCAGCAGCGCGGACACGGCCAGGGGGATGATCGCCACCGGGGAGGTCAGCGTGTCGCTGCGGCTGACGAACAGGGCCGACAGGCCGGAGACGGCCCCGACGCCGTAGAGGAAGAGCACCGCCCGTTTCTCGCTGAAACCCATGAGGACCAGGCGGTGGGAGGTGTGGTCCCTTCCGCCGGTGGAGGCCTTGCGCCCGCTGAGGATGCGGATGAGGGTCACCAGGGTCGTGTCCAGGATGGGAACCATGAAAACCATGACCGGGACGGCATAGAGGGAAAAGGCGTTCACGGGCGCGGCCTGGGCATACACCAGGCCCAGCACCGCCAGGGCGTAGCCGATGACCAGGCTGCCGCAGTCGCCCATGAAGATGGAGGCCGGCTTGAAGTTGTAGACCAGAAAGGCCGTTAGGGCCCCGGACAGGGCCAGGGCGCAGAAGGCGGCTTCCGCTGCGGTCCCGGCATACAGGCAGGCGAGGACCGTCGCCGCGATGGCGCCGGTGCCGGCGCACAGGCCGTCCATGTTGTCGATGAGGTTGAAGGCGTTGGTGACGCCTACGACCCAGAAGAGGGTCACCAGCGTGTCGACGGTCAGGGAGGAAAACCAGTGCAGCCGGTAGCCCAGAAAGACGACCAGGGAGGCCGCCAGGATCTGGCCCACCAGCTTGGTGTGGGGCTTGAGGCGCAGGACATCGTCCAGCAGCCCGAGAACGAACAGGAACAGGGCCCCGGCGAGAATCACCGCCGCGACGGACGGCGCGGGCCGGGGCTGGCCGTGGGCGCCGGCGAAAGCCAGGATCGTGCCCGGGTCGGCGACCCACGCCAGGGGCAGGGCCAGGCCGGCGAAGATGGCGATGCCCCCGAACAGGGCCGTCGGCTTGACGTGCCAGCGGTCCTCCTTGGGGACGGCCAGCCAGCCCCGCCGCAGGGCGACGCGGCGCACCAGCGGCGTCGCCGCGAAGCAGACGGCAAACGCCGCGATCCAGAATATGGCGGCCCTCATCCCCACGCCCTCATCTCCCGGCCTTCGCCCCGCGACCCTTGGAACGCGGCTGCCGGCCCCGACCCCCCGCGGCGCGGCTCACGGCCTCAGGTTCCCGAATCCCGGACACTGTCGATGACCTTCCCAAGGATCTCGTCCAGGCCGGTGGCGGGCTCGAAACCGATGGCGCGGCGGATCTTTTCGATGCCGGGGACCCGCCGCTGCATGTCCTCGAAGTCCCGCGCGAAGGCGTCCTCGTAAGGGATCATTTGGATGTCGGACCCGGACCCGGCCAGGGCGATGATTTTCCGGGCCAGGTCGAGTATGCTGATCTCCTCGGTGCCGCCGATGTTGAAGACCTCCCCCACGGCGCCCTCGGAGGCCATCAGCCCCGTCAGGGCCGCCACCACGTCCTTGACATAGGTGAAGGTCCGGGTCTGGGATCCGTCGCCGTAGACCGTCAGGGGTTCGTTCTTGAGAGCCTGGGACACGAAGCGCGGCACCACCATGCCGTAGGCGCCGGTCTGCCTCGGCCCCACCGTGTTGAAAAGCCGGCCGATGACCACCGCCAGCCCCCGGGTGCGGTGATAGGCCAGGGCCGAGAACTCGTCCATCAGCTTGGAGGCGGCGTAGCTCCAGCGGAATTTGCTCGACGGGCCGTAGATGATGTTGTCGGTCTCCACCAGGGGGGCGTGAAGGTGCTTCCCGTAGACCTCCGAGGTGGAGGCGACGAAGACCTCCTTCTTGAACTTGGCGCACAGTTCGAGCACCTTTTCCGTCCCCTGGATGTTGGTCCGGATCGACTCCAATGGGTGCTCCAGGATGTAGCGCACCCCGACCGCCGCCGCCAGGTGGTAGACCCGGTCGCAGGTGCCGACCAACTCGATCATCAGGTCGTGATTCAGGATCGTGTCCACATGGACGAAAAGCCGCTTGCCGTGACGGGGGTCCTTGCGGAAGCCGTCGATGTTGTCCAGGGACCCGGTGGAAAGATCGTCGATGATGTAGACCTCCTCGCCCCGGCTCAGGTGCTCCTCGGCCAGGTGGGATCCGATGAACCCCGCCCCCCCCGTGATCAGAACTCGCATGAAAGACTCCTTTGCCTGAAATGCGTCGACCGCGGCGGGGACACCGCCCCGGGATCAGTTCCCGAACCCCATGGATCCCTTCAGCAGGATGACCTTTTCCGGCGACCTGGCACGGCCGGGGAGTTCGCCCGGCAGGGCGTCGCCCTGGCCGGTGTGGGTCACCAGGATCCGGTCGAAGGCCAGCGTTCTCAGCTCCCCCGGGATCAGGACCGTAGGTCGACGGCGATGCGGTAGCTGTCGCCGTTGACGCGGAGGGTGATTTCCTGCTTCATCGTTTCATGCTCCTTACGGTTCGGTGCGCGGCGCTTCGGGCACACCCGAAAATGGAAAAGATTCTAGCTATTATGTAGCTGTATGTCAACAGAATTTGCGCGGGGCCGTGGTGCGCCCGCCTCAGCTGCCCCGGGGGCGGACGCCTGCCGCGCGATGCCGCTGCGGCCGCACCCCGGGCCGGCGCCGGACGGCACAGGCGATGCCTCCCCTCCGCGGTTCCCGGCCGCCCCGGCCGCGGGAGGGCCCGATGGAAGCCTTGCGCATCATGAAAAGGCCCTTATTTTACTTCCGGCAGACTTTTCCTGCCCGCGGCTGCAAGGAACCGGAAATGGGCGCCAAACTCATTGCCATCGAAGAGTCGGACGGACCCCAGGGGCAGCTTCTGAAGCGCGTGCTGAGCGGGGTGGCGGAAAAGGACCGGGGCGACCGGAAACTCAGGCGCCTGGTGGCCTTCCGCCTGCGCATCGACGGCGAGAAAGCCACGGCCGACTACCTCTCCCGCAAGGCGCGCGAGGCTTTGCGGTGTGCCTACACGGGTAGCCTCTACGACTTCATCCGGGACGACGCCAAGAAAAAGGAGTGCGGCCTCAAGGGGCCGGAACCCGATCCGCCGGAAGTGGCCTGAGGAAAGGGTTGGGGGTGGAGACCGGGGGGTCGGGGGCGGAAAATCGATTGCGATTGGGATTTCGATTTCGATTTCGATTGCGATTACGATTACGACAACGATTACGGCGTGGAAGAGGGAATGCACTACGAAGGCAACATCATCCGGCCTCCCAGCGAGGCCGACAGCATCCTGCTCCAGGTGACCGTCGGCTGTTCGCGCAACAAGTGCACTTTCTGCGGCACTTACATGGGCGAACGCTTCCGGATCAAGCCCGACGGGATCGTCATGGAGGACATCGCCTTCGCGGCGCGCTACTGCCGGCGCCAGCGGCGGGTGTTTCTGTGCGACGGGGACGTGATGGTCATTCCCCAGCCGCGCCTGATGAAGATTCTGGGCGCCATCCGGGAGCAGCTGCCCTGGGTGACGCGGGTGGGGGTTTACGCCAACGCCAAGAGCCTCAAGATGAAATCCCCCGAAGAGCTGGCGGCGCTGCGCGAGAGCGGACTCGGCATCGTCTACATGGGGCTGGAGTCGGGTGACGACGAGACCCTGCGGGCGATCGACAAGGGCGCGGGGCCGGAGCTGATGATCGCCATGGGCCAAAAGGCGCGCGCGGCGGGAATCAAGCTGTCGGTGACCGTTCTGCTGGGCATCGCCGGCAGGGAGCGCTCCGAAGTCCACGCGCGGGAAACCGGGCGCGTGCTGTCGGCCATGGACCCCGATTACGTGGGCGCCTTGAGCCTCATGCTGATTCCCGGCACCCCCCTTCACGACGACTACCGCGCCGGCCGCTTCGAGCTGCCGGCCCCCCGCGATCTCCTGCTGGAGCTGCGGACCATGCTCGATGCAACCCACCTGTCCCGGGGGCTGTTTCACGCCAACCACGCGTCCAACTACCTGCCCATCCGGGCCCGGTTGCCCAGGGACAAGGCCGACACCCTGCGCCTCATCGACGAGGCGCTGGCCGGCCACATCGCCCTCAAGCCGGAACACCTGCGCGCCCTGTAGGCCCCCGGCACGCGGGTGCGAAGCCCACCGCCGGCGCCTACTGGATGGCCTGTAGCTTTTTCAGCAGGAGGCGGGCCTTGTCCATGTCCTGGCCGGCCTTGGAGTGGTCAGGGTCGAGGGCGAGGGTTTTTTCCCAGGCGTCGATGGCGCCCGCCAGGTTTTCGTTCACGTAGCAGTTGACCCCCTGGCGGTAGTACTCCTCGGCCTGCTTCTTCAGGGCCTCCCTGGCCTGGGCGATGCGCGTGTCCACGTCGCGGTACCCGGGCTCGACCTCCTCGTACATCTCCAGGGATTCGAAACGCTTCTGGCGCCGGTCGAACTCGACCCCCTTCTGGTAGAAGGCGGCGTTGATGAGTTCGACGGCCTCCTCGCTGGAAGGGTCCTTTTCCAGGATCAGCCGCGCCAGGGGTATGACGCGGTCGTAGTCGCGCCGCTCCATCAGGTCCCTGGCGCGGGACAGTTCCTCGCGGGCCCCCGATTCCCGTTCCTCGTAGATCGTCAGCACCATTTCGTCCGGCACAGCCGAGTCGACGGCGGCGGGCGGCTTCGCGGGTCCCGGCTTTTCGGCCGCCCTCCCGGCCCCCGCGCTCGCCCCCTTGAGGTGGGGGAGCAGGAGCGTCGTTCCGGGCTGCGGCTGGGTGCCGGGCTTCAGGTCGTTGAAGTAGGCGATGAGGAAGGATTTTTTCGGGTCGCGGTAGACCTTTTCCGCGATCTGCCTCAGAGAGTCCCCCGCCGCCACCCGGTAGCGCGTGGCGCTCGGCGGGCTGAACCTGTTCCTGAGGTAATCCATCGCGCCGCCGTGGTCCGGCTCGTATCTCAGGGCGGCCATGAATTCACGCTGCGCGGCGCGGTGGTTGCCTTTGTCGAAATGGGCCTTTCCGCGCTCGAAATGCCGGGCTGCGCGGCTCTCGGCGAAGGCGTCCAGTTGTGCGCGCTGGGCGCCGATCTGAGCGTCGCCCGGACGCATGGCGTCCGCCAGGGCGAGGTAGGCCATGGCCTTCTGGATGTCGCCTTTTTCCTCGGCCGCGCGCGCCCGGGCGAGATACGGGGCGGGGTCGACGGGCGGCGGCCCCGGCGGCGGCGGCTGCACCCCGGCGCAGCCGGCCAGCACCAGCAGCCACCCCGCTACGATGGTCCAGCGGATCTTGAGTCCTTATCTGTGTCCCGCTCATCACCTTCTGCGATGTTGCTGGGGACGCTTACAGCCGACCTCCTGGCTTGATCCTTGAGCCCAAAGTCTTTGGTGAAAGGAGCCTGATTCGTGACCTGATAAATGTAAACAGCCAAATCCCTGGACTTCTGCCACACCAGAAGATCCTTAAACCCTTTCCTCATCAGTATCTCCTATCGCCCCTCGCCCCTCGCCTATCGCCCCTCGCCCCTCGCCTTCCGCCCTCCGTCGTCCGCCCTAACCTGAACTTATGGTCGTTCGGGACGCATAAGCTGCGCTTATGGATAACATAACATTATTCAAATTGACAGGATTTTCTGAATCCGCCCATAATGCGGCCACGGTTGCAGCCGGGCCCTTGCGCGCACAACCCTCCTGAACCGGGCCAGGCGGCAGGGACGGGACGCCCCTCCCCGCCGAAACACCGTATCGTTTTCGTGCCGACGGGCATCGAAAGTGCGCATCAACCCGCAACATGAGAGGAGGTTTGCCATGGCCGACCAGAAGTTCCCCGACCCGCACCAGATCGAGACCATCCCGGGTACCGAGGGGTGGGAGCGGATGTACCCCTACCACTACCGCTTTTCCACCGACAACCCGGAACGGACGGCTTACGAAAAGAGCATGTTCTGGTTCAACGACGCCCTGCACTACCCGGAACCGATGTACCCCTTCGACATCATCTGGGACGAAGCCTGGTTCCTGGCCCTCTCACAGTTCAACTCGCGCATTTTCATGGTCCCGCCGGCTTTGGGCGTCGACCACCGCATCATCAACGGCAACGTCTACATCACCCCGGTCCCGGTGGCCGACCCCGAGGAGATCGGCAAACGGGTCCCCCTGTTCATGGAGCGCGCCGGCTACTACTACGAAAACTGGGACAAGCTGCACGACCAGTGGGAACTGAAGATGAAGGGCATCATCGCCGAACTGAAGGCCCTCGCCATCTCCCCCCTGCCCGACATGGAGGACATCTCGGTGGTCAAGGAAGGCCTCGGCACCTCCAGCGGCTACGGCCTCCTGAAAAACTACGACAAGCTCATCGACCTGGGCATCCTCTGCTGGCAGTACCACTTCGAATTCCTGAACCTGGGCTACGCCGCCTACGTCATCTTCGTCGATTTCTGCACCAAGGCATTCCCGGACATCCCCCTGCAGCGCATCACCCAGATGGTGGGCGGCATCGACGTCATCATCTACCAGCCCGACGAGGAAATCAAGAAGCTGGCCAAGCTCTCCATCGAGCTGGGGGTCGACGGCCAAATCATGGCGGGGGCCGACATCGCCGCGGTGGTCTCCGTGCTGTCGGGCTCGGAGGCCGGCCGCAAATGGCTGGCGGCCTGGGACAAGGCCAAGGATCCCTGGTTCTACGTCTCCACCGGCACCGGCTGGTACCACCACGACGCCTGCTGGAACGACGACCTGAACGTCCCCCTGAACTCCATGAAGGTCTACATCGAGAAACTGCAGCAGGGTCATTCCATCGACCGCCCCATGGAAAAGGTGCGCGCAGAACGCGATCGCATCACCCACGAGTACCGCAGCCTCCTCAAGACCGACGAGGACCGGCAGACCTTCGATCAGCTCCAGGGGACCGCCAAACTCGTCTTCCCCTACGTCGAAAACCACCTCTTCTACGTGGAACACTGGTTCCACTCGATTTTCTGGAACAAGATGCGCGACGTCGCGGCCATCATGAAAAGCCACGGTTTCATCAAGGAAATCGAAGACATCTGGTACCTCAGCCGCAGCGAGATCAAGGAAGCCCTGTGGGACCTGGTCACCGGGTGGGCCACCGGCACCAAGGCCCGCGGCCCCCTCCACTGGCCCAAGGAAATCGAATGGCGCAAGGGAGTCTACCAGAAGTTCAAGGCGTGGACCCCGCCGCCGGCGGTCGGCAAGCCGCCCGAAACCATCTCCGAGCCTTTCACCATCGTGCTCTGGGGCATCACCAACGAGAGCATGGCCGCCTGGGCCAGGCTGCGCGAGATCGGCGACCCCGACAAAGTCACCGAGATGACCGGGTTTGCCGGTTCCCCGGGTTCGGCCGAAGGGGTGGCGCGGGTCTGCCGCTCGGTGAAGGAGATCGGGGAACTCCGGGACGGCGAGATCCTGGTGGCCCCCACCACCTCGCCCTCCTGGGCGCCGGCTTTCCAGAAGATCAGGGCCTGCGTCACCGACGTGGGCGGCATCATGTGCCATGCGGCCATCGTCTGCCGCGAATACGGCATGCCGGCGGTGGTGGGGACCGGCCAGGCCACGAGCGTCATCAAGACCGGGATGCGCATCAAGGTGGACGGAAACACCGGCAGGATCGAAATCGAGCGATAAAACGCCCGACCCGCATCCACGAAAACCGGGGGGCCCGCCGCCCCCCGGCGAACCGCGCCTTTGAAGGCTGCGAGGCATCCCAGAAAGGGCCTATCGATGGAAGAGCGATCCAAGTACGTGCTCTGGTTCAGGGAATGCGACCTTGAATCGGTGGCCGTTGCGGGCGGGAAAAACGCCAGCCTGGGCGAACTGATCAAAGCCGGCATCCCGGTGCCGCCGGGGTTTGCCATCACCACCGCGGCCTACCTCCGTTTTCTCCAGGAGGGGCGCATCCTCGAGGAGATCCTCAAACTTGTCGCCGAGGTGCGGCCGGAGGAGACGGCCACCGGCGAGAAGGCCAGCCGCGCGATCCGCGAAATGATCGAAAGCACCCCCATCGGCACGGAACTGGAGGACTACATCGGTGAGTTCTACCGCCGACTGTCGAGCCAGTGCCAGGTGCCGGCCGTGCCCGCGGCGGTGCGCTCCAGCGCCACGGCCGAAGACCTGCCGGGGGCCAGTTTCGCAGGCCAGCAGGACACCTTCCTCTGGATCCGGGGCGTGGACGGCATCCTTACCCATGTGCGCAAGTGCTGGTCGAGCCTTTTCACCCCGCGGGCCATCGCCTACCGCGTCAAGATGGGCTTTCCCCACGAGAAGGTTGCCATTTCGGTGGGGATCCAGAAGATGGTCAACTCCTGGACCGCCGGGGTCATGTTCACCCTCAACCCCGCCACCGGCGACAACTCCACCATCGTCATCGATGCCAATTGGGGGTTCGGCGAGAGCGTCGTCAGCGGCGAGTGCACGCCGGACAATTTCCTGGTCAGCAAGGTCACCATGGAAATCGTCCGCAAGACGGTCTCCCCCAAGGAATGCCTCTACACCACCAACCCCGAGACCCACTCCATGGAGCGCCAGGAGATCCCGCCCGAACGGCGCCGCAACCAGTGCATCCTCGACGACGATGTCATCGAACTGGCACGCGTCGGCAAGATCATCGAGCAGCACTACTGCAGGCCCATGGACATCGAGTGGGCCATCGACAAGGACATGCCCGCCACCGGGCGGGTCATGATCCTGCAGAGCCGGCCGGAAACGGTCTGGAGCGCCAAAAAGGCGGAACCGGTCTGCACGCCTAAAAAGTCCGCCCTGGAGCATATCGTCGCCGGGCTTCTGGCCGGCAGGAAGTTGAAGTGAAGGAAGGGGGACAGGGGGGGAGGCCTGTAAGTTCCGTCACCCGAAAAGCCCTTGGTCACCTTCGTTTCCTCCGTGTGGATAAGCTAAGAACTGCCATTTTCGTACCAAAACAGACTGCCGGCAGATCCTTGCGGCCGAATGCTGCGCGCCCCCGGAGAAGACCTTCAGCCTTTTCGAGGAAACCTCCCTGGCGTCGGCCTCCATCGGCCAGGTCCACCGCGCGGTCCTGGCCGACGGGGACCAGGTGGCGGTGAAGGTCCAGCGGCCCGGGATCCGCAAGACCATCGAGGTGGACCTGGAAATCATGCTTCACCTGGCCACCCTCATGGAGCGGCACGTGGAGGAGATGGCGCTCCAGAAGCCGGTGCGCATCGTGGAGGAGTTCGCCCGCAGCCTGGAGCGGGAGATCGACTACACCCTGGAAGCCGCCAACATGGAGCGCGTGGGCGCCCAGTTCCTCGACGACCCCACGGTCTACATCCCCAAGGTCTACCGCGAGCTTTCCAGCGCCAAGGTTTTGGTGTGCGAGTACATCGAGGGGATCAAGATCTCGGACATCGAGGCCCTGGACCGGGCGGGGTTCGACCGGCGCCTGCTCACCGACCGCGGGGCCGACCTCTACCTGCGCCAGATTTTCGAGTTCGGTTTCTTCCACGCCGACCCCCATCCCGGCAACATTTTTGTCCTGGCCGACCACGTCATCTGCCTGGTCGATTTCGGGATGGTGGGCTCGGTCGACCGCCAGACCCGGGAAAATTTCGTCGATCTCATCACCAGCGTGGTCAACCAGGACGAGGCGACCGCGGCGCAGGTGCTCCTCAAGATCACCGAGTGGGACAGCGAACCGGACGTGCGCGCCCTGGAACGGGAGCTTTCCGATTTCATGGGCCGCCACCTCTACCGCCCGCTGAAAGAAATCGACATGGGCCTGCTCCTGCGCGACCTCCTGGACCTGACCTCGCGCCACCGGCTGCGGATCGCGCCCAACCTCTTTCTCATGATGAAAGCCCTGGCGACCGTCGAAGGGGTGGCCCGCATGCTCGACCCGCAGTTCGACATGATCGCCAAGGCCCGGCCCTTCGTGCGCCAGGTCCTGGCCGAGCGCTATGCGCCCGAACGCATCGCCGGGGATACGCTGCGCCTGTTGTCCCGGCTCAGGCGCTTTGCCGAAAAGGTTCCCGGCGACCTGGCGGAGATCACCGGCCTGATCCGCCAGCGCAAGCTGCCCCTGCCCGTGGAGCACCAGGGGCTGGACACCCTGCGCGCGACCCTCGACCAGATCAGCAACCGGATCTCCTTTTCCATCGTCATCGCCGCCCTGATCGTCGGTTCGGCTCTGATCGTCATTTCCGAAACCCCGCCCCTCTTCTACGGCATCTCCCTCATCGGCATCATCGGTTTCTTCGCCGCCGCCCTGATGGGGGTCTGGCTCCTGGTGGCCATTCTGCGCAAGGGGAGCCTGTAGAGATTCCGCCTTGGAGGCGATGCGGCGACGCCGCTCAACGGGCCACCGCCCGGGTTTTCGTCCGATGCCAGAATGCGGTCCATCCTCGGCGCCTTGGAGGAAAATGATGCCCGCGTGGAAACATTTTCGGCAACCGGCCGGCTGCATCTGAGCCATGGGGTGCCTGTTCCTGTGCCACTACGCCCTGGATATTTTCAGGGGCAGGGACATCATGATGGCCCTGGAAAACCACACCCACAGCATCTACAGGGGCCAGATCCTGAAGAACCCTTTCGGCGGCAGCGCCGGCGTGGCTGCAGCGACGCTTCCCTGAAAGCGGGATATGAAGAAGTTGAAGAAAGCCTTGAGCGCAAGAAAACAGGTCATCATCCCTGTGACAGCGACCAACCCCGAACGCAGGCGGCTGGCGGAAGACGCCGCCCGGACCCGGAACTGGAAGCGCTGGGGGCCCTATCTGGCAGAGCGTCAGTGGGCCACGGTCCGGGAAGACTATTCTCCGGACGGTGCCAGCTGGGAGTCCTTACCCCACGACCACGCCCGCAGCCGGGCCTATCGCTGGGGCGAGAACGGGCTGCTCGGAATAAGCGACCGGCAGTGCCGCCTCTGCTTTGCCCTGGCGGTGCGGAACACAAGGGACCCGGTCCTCTGTTGTGGAAAGGGTAAGGCATATCTCCCCCCGGCGGCAGATGCCAGGGCAAGGCGATTGAGGATCGAAGAGAAAATCGCCCCCGAACTCGACGGGGGAGGCAGACCGATGAAAAGAGCCAACCCCCCCGCGGCGGATTCAACATGCCATTGCCGCCCCGACTGAAGATCTTTCCCGATCGCCGGCAGCTGGCGGCCGCCTTGGCCGTTCAGGTGGCGGAGGCGGGCGCAGCCTCCTTTCAGGCGCGGGGGAGGTTTCGGGTCGCCCTCTCGGGCGGGTCCCTCATGGATATCCTCGCCCCCGTCCTGAGCGCCGCTCCTCTGCAGGAGCGCATCGACTGGAGGGCCTGGCATGTTTTTTGGACCGACGAGCGCTGTGTGCCGCCCGGCAGTCCCGACTCCAATTCCGGCGCTGCCCGCAGGCTGCTCCTCGGCCGCGTCGGCATCCCCGGGGGGCAGATCCACGCCGTGGAGGATCGCGGAAGCCCGGATGACAGCGCCCGCGCCTATGAAGCGGTGATGAGAGGCATTCTGCGCGTTCAGCCCGGCGCCTTCCCGCGCTTCGACCTGATCCTGCTCGGCCTGGGAGAAGACGGCCACACCGCATCCCTGTTTCCGGGGCATCCGGCGCTGCGAGAAAGCCGTCGCTGGGTGGTCCCGGTTGTCAACGCCCCCAAGCCGCCGCCGGTTCGGGTGACCATGACCCTGCCGGTGCTCAACCACGCCCGCCATGTCGTCTTTGTCGCCGCGGGGTCGGGCAAGGCCGGCGTTGTGGCTGCAGTATTCCGTCCAGGCTCGCGACCGCCGGGCCTTCCCGCACAGATGATCAGGCCGGTGGAAGGCGAGCTGCACGGGTTTATCGACCGGGCCGCGGCCGCCGGCCTGCGGATGCATCCTCCCCTGCCGGGTGAAACATTCCGGGCCGGCAGAGAAGGGGGCGGCTTGCGATGAAAACCATTTGCGGGCAACACCTCCTGCGAAAGCGATGAGAACCGATGGATAGGAAAAAAAACACGGCATGGCTCGGCAAGGCGGCCGTGGTCGGGCTGATCGTGCTGGGCATCATCGCCTTCAGGATTTTCGACCTGGGGCAATACCTCTCCCTGGACTACCTCAAGGCCTCTCAGGATCGATTGCACGCACTCTACCAGGCGCACCGGTTTGCCGTGGTCTCCGCCTACATGGGGGTCTACATCGCGGTGACGGCCTTGTCGCTGCCCGGGGCCGTTGTCATGACCCTGGCCGGCGGCGGGCTTTTCGGCCTGGGCGTCGGAACGGTGGTGGTCTCCTTTGCCAGCACGATCGGCGCCACCCTGGCCTGTTTCGTCTCCCGCTTTCTCCTGCGGGAATGGGTCCAGGGCAAATTCGGCGACAGGCTGGCGACCATCGATGCCGGCGTCGAAAGGGAGGGCGCCTTTTATCTCTTCTCCCTGCGCCTGGTGCCGATATTTCCGTTCTTTATCATCAACCTGCTCATGGGGCTTACCCGCATGCGGCTCTTCACCTTTTTCTGGGTGTCGCAGATCGGCATGCTGCCCGGGACGCTTGCGTATGTCAACGCCGGCAAGGAACTGGCCCAGATCGATTCCCTGTCCGGCATCCTCTCGCCGGGGGTGTTGATCTCCTTTGCCGTTCTGGGCCTGTTTCCGATCACCGCCAAAAAGGCGCTCGCACTTTACAGGCGCAAGCCGGGGAAGGCCCCGGAAGTCGCGGCGGCTGAAAAGGCAGCGCCGGTCCCGTCAAAGGGCGGGAAGGAGCAGCCGTGACTTCGAGCGACGCCAAGCCGGTTACGATGGTCATCTTCGGGGCATCAGCTGCCATGGTAGATGTCGATCCGTAATCCGTTCGAGGTTCAAGGAGAATGACGTTGGGTGCACAAGCCGAGTTCCGGCGGCTGGAAAAGGAGTCCGAACCGCCCACCGCGACCGCGTCGACGACCCGGCGCTGCGGCGCTTCGTGGGCGGCCTGGAGCGGGGGGTCTTTGTTCCTGGTCAATCACCCGGAGGAAAGCCGGGAGAGGAGTCATACACCGTGGATGCGTTTCCCGACAATGTGCTGGATCTCATCAATGCCAACCTGGGAGGCTTCAACAACACGCTGGGGCTTCATTTCACGAAAGCCGCCCCGGATGAATACGTGGCTGAAATCGAGATCACCGACCGCCACCTGCAACCCTATGGCCTGGTGCACGGCGGAGTTTATGCCGGCATGATCGAAACCTTGTGTTCCACAGGCGCGGCCATGACGGTCTGGGGCGAGAACAAGAACACAGTCGGCCTGGAAAACAACACATCGTTTCTGAAGGCCGTCCGCGGCGGCCGCCTTCGATGCACGGCCAGGCCGCTGGTGCTGGGGAAACGGTCCCACGTCTGGGAGGCCAGCATTCACGACGATCGGGGCCGCCTGGTGGCTGCCGGCCGGGTCCGCCTGATGGTCCTCGACCCCGGTGCGGCGGTTGCCGGTAGGGAGGTGAAGATACAGGCGCAAAACGATGCCGACGCGTGAGGCGTCCCGCGGAAGCCGCATGGAGGCGTTCGCGTCCCATGTGCCGGATCCGCTGTGCCATTGTCGCGGAGGCGAGGAAGTGCCCTGCTCAACCGGGTTCTTGCGGCAGGTCCAGGGGCGCCAGGAGGCCGTAGGCCACCCCGAGGCGGCGCACCTGGTTCATGAAGGTCCTGGGCAGGGGGACCTCGCGCTCGACGATGAGGATGCCCAGATCCCGGGCCCTGGAGAGCACCGCGGCGCTGTCGACGCCTTGGCGGCTGTCGCACAGGAACTGCACCCGCAGGGCGTCGGTGAGGGGGATGCGAAGCTTTTCAAATGCCTCGGGCACCTGGTTCAGCGCGTCGTCGATCGCCGCGCGGTTGGCCTCGGCGAACTCCCTGTGGGGCTCCTGTGCGCTGGGGGTGCCGAACAGCGCGTTCAACACGGCGCCGGAAAGGCGGGAGATGTCTTCCGGGGGCCGGTGGGGGTATTTTCTTTCCAGGTGGGGCCTGAGGTCCTTGAAAAGGATCATCCTCACCACGTCCACCCCTTCCCGCAGCACCGGCACGAGCCGGTCCTCGATCTCCATTTCCCGGTCCCCCATCTGCGATCGTTGTCGTTGTCGTAATCGTTGTCGTAATCGGTCTCTGCCCCAAATTCGATTACGATTACGATTTCGATTTGAGTCGCGGCCCCGGGGCCGCCATCCCAACCCCATACACGAACCCCATCCGCCGCCTAAAACTTAACACCTAACACCTAAAACCCGCTCCCGACCCCCGACCCCTGCCCCCCGTAGGTCGGATTTCAATCCGACGGAATCCTTCCGGCGGAATCCCCGCGCTTCAGCAGCAGCGGACCCCGACGGGGCCGGCCTTGCCCTTTCCCTTGAGCCAGGTCTGGATGATGTAGACCGCGCACCCCACGCCGGGGGTGACACCCACGGCGCCCGTCGGGCAGTTGGTGGCGCAGGCCCCGCACTCCATGCAGCCGTCCGGGTCCGCGGCCAGGGCTTTGCCGTTCTCCATGGCCAGCACCCCGTGGGGGCAGACCGTCACGCACATGGCGCAGCCCACGCAGAGCGCGGCGTCCACCTCCAGGGTGGCGACGCCGGGAAGATATCGAAAGGTTTTCATGCTTCCGCTTTCCGATTAAAATTCATCCAAATCCAAATCCAAATCGAAATCGAAATCGAAATCGAAATCGTTGTCGTTGTCGATCCCGACGGAATCTCTGCGTCTGTCGGGTTGAAACCCGACCTACGATCCCTCGTTCTCGTTGTCGTTGTCGTAATCGTCATCGTAATCGAATCCAAGGTTGCCCGATCCCTATCCCGACTACGATCCCGATTTCGATTTCGATTACGACAACGATTACGACAACGAACCCAGTACCGCTACCCCGCAAAAGCCGCCCCGACCCAGGTCACGGCCGCCGCCAGGACGGCAAGCGCCTGGAGGGGAAGGGCCCTGCGCATCTCTTTTTCCACCCCGGAGGGAGAGGTGTAGGGCGTCGACCCGGTAAAGTTCATCGCGGCAAAAGAACTCAAGGCCATGGCGGCGAGGACCAGGGCCAGGCTTTCCAGCGCGCCGGCGCGGCCCGCCAGGGCCAGGGCGGCGATGCCGCCGGCGGCGACACCGGTTGTCAGCCCCTTGACCGCAAAGGCGGTGCCGGGGAGCCAGGGCAGCAGGATCGGCAGGGCCACCGCCCCGCCCGCCACCCCGGCCAGGCAGGCGAGGGCGACCATGAGCCCGCGCTCCCAGGCGGCCCTGAAAGAGAAGATCTCCGGCCCGATCCCCGAGGCGACAAAACCGGCCGCCAAGACCCACAGCAGGTACTTGGGCATGAAGGAGAGCTCCACCGGCACGAGAACCGCCCGCTCCCCCAGGGTGAACGTCACCCGGCGCATGCTTTCCTCGGCCTTCATCCCGGCCGCCAGGAAGCGCCGGACGTCCCGGGCCCGCACCGGGCCCCAAACCACCTCGAAACCGCAGGCCTGCCGGACAAGGCGCGCCGACACCCCGGTGGCCGCCAGCTGGGGCAGGACCAGGCGCCGGTGGGATACCAGCGCCTCGAGGCGGCTGGAGCGGACCCGGCGCACCACCTCCTGGGTGGAAAAGGTTTTTTTGCCGGCCGCGCACCAGACGTTGACGCCGCGGGTGTCGAGGACGAGGACCCAGGCGTCGGTCCCGGCGAGTTCGCGGCGCAGGGCGTCGAAGGTCAGCTTGTAGTTGGCGGTCACCAGCACCGGCGCCTCCGGCCCCGGAGCGCCCGTGCAGTAGAGCCCGGGCGCCACCCGGTAGTCGTTGCGGCGGATGCCGACCCTCACCGCCGCGGTTCCCAGGCGGTCCGAGAGGTTGAGGACGGTCCCGACCCGGGGGACGGCGCCGGCGGGCGTGTCGCCGAAGCCCTCGAAGAAGGGGCAGATGCGGTACCCGGTCCGCTCGCGGTCCGAGCTCGGGGGCGGAGCGGGCGGGCCGCAGCAGGCGCAGTCGGCTTCCCCCGCGGTGGAAAGGGGAAGCATGGGGCCGGCCGGTTGGAGGGCTTTCGGGGCGTGGAGGGCCGTTTCGGGGCCGGAACCCTGCGGTGGAAAGAGTGGTGTCATGGTGTCTTTCTCTTTGTCTTGCGAGAATGCTTAGCCGCGCGCTTTTCCCCTGCCAAGGGCTCAAAGCGCCTCGACGGCCCGTTTGAACCTGGCCAGGGTGTCGTGGTCCAGGCAGTAGCAGGTGCGCGGCCCCTCGACCGACCCCCGGACCAGCCCGGCGTCCTTGAGCTGTTTGAGGTGCTGGCTGACGGTGGACTGGGCCAGGGGCAGGATGTCGACGATCCGGCCGCAGACGCAGCGGTCGATGGCCTTCAGATGGGTCACGATCCGGATCCGGGCCGGGTGGCTCAGGGCCTTGCAGACCGCGGCCAGCCCGTTTTCATCGAGGGCGGCATCCGCCGCCGGGTCTCTCCGGGTTTCTTCGATCATGGACGGCCTAAGGCGATCGAGCTAGGCACCATGGGATCAACATCAGAAGGGCTCATTCTTCTCCTTTTCATCTGCCTGTCGGCATTTTTTTCGGGGGTGGAAACCGCCTTCGTCTCGATTTCCGACATCCGGGTCCAGCACCTGTTCGAGCAGAACCGCAGGGGGATCCCGCTGGTCAGGCGGCTCAAAAGCAACTATCAGCGCCTGATCATCACCATCCTGATCGGCAACAACCTGGTCAACATCGCCGCCACATCCATCGCCACCGCCATGGCGATCGATTTCTTCCAGTCCCACGCCATCGGCATCGCCGTGGGGGGCATGACCCTGGTGATCCTGGTCTTCGGCGAGATTTTCCCCAAGACGATCGCCATGGCCTACAACGAGGCGATCGCCGTCCGCGCGGCCCCGGTCATCCGCCTGCTGCAGTTGGCCCTTTACCCCGTGATCCGGCTGCTGGAGCTTTTCATGCACGCGATTTCCCTGCCCCTGGCCAAGGCCGAGACCGACCCGATCATCACCGAGGCGGAGATCAAGAGCGTGGTCAGCATGGGAGAGGAGGCGGGCGAGGTGGAGAAAGACGAGCGCATCATGATCCACAACATCTTCCGCTTCACCGAGCTGGAGGCCAACGAGATCATGGTGGACCGGACCCACATGTTTTCCATCGATGCGCGCGAAAGCGTGCGCTCCGTCGCACCCGAGATCGTCCGCCAGGGATACTCGCGCATCCCGGTCTACGACGGCAACCCGGATCAGATGGTGGGGATCCTGTACGCCAAGGACGTGCTCCAGGCGATCCTGGAAGGCGGCGAGGACAGGCCGGTCAAGGACCTGGCGCGGCCGGCGATGTTCATCCCCGAATCCACGCTGACCGACGACCTCCTGCGGGAGTTCCAGAAGGAGAAGGTGCATATCGCCCTGGTGGTCGACGAGCACGGGGGCATCAGCGGCCTGATCACCATCGAGGACCTTCTCGAGGAGATCGTCGGCGACATCTACGACGAAACCGACACGGAGGAGATCCTGATCCGCAGGGTCGACAAGTCGACCGCCATTGTCCAGGGTGAAACCGAGATCGAGGCGGTCAACGACGCCCTCGGACTGGGTCTGAGCGAGCGCGAGGACTACGAGACCATCTCCGGGCTCATCCTGTCGCGCCTGCGCCGCATCCCTGATGTCGGCGAGGAACTGGAGCTGCCCAACTGCTCCATCCGGGTGACCAAGGCGGATCCGCAGCGCATCATCGAGGTGGCCATCACGCAGACCTCCGAATCCCCGGCTCCGGCCCGGGACGAGGTCGCCGGGGATTCGGCCGGCCAATAGAAGGCCCCGGCAAAGAAAACTCGCATCCACCGCGCCCTTCGCCCTTGTCGGCGGCTGGGAGGCCCGACACCCGGTGCCGGCGGTTGCGTCGACTTCGAGCCCGCCCCGGCCCCTCAGACCCCCCGCAGCACATCGATCATGCTGTAGACCCTGCCCCGCACGCCCGCCGCCACCTTGGCGGCCAGATAGGCCGCCGCGTCCAACGCCCCCAAGGCGTAGGTCTCGCGACCGTTGACGTTGTGGGTGAATTCGAAGCGCACGGTCCCGTCGCCCGAGTCCAGGCGGTAGGTGTGCCAGCCGTGGCCGCCCAGGTGGGCTTCGGGGACCTTCCACTGCTCCCGCTGCACCCGAGGGTCGCGCTCCTTGACGATCTCATCGGCTGAAAACGGGATTCCCAGGCGGTTGAAAAGGTCCACCATGGCCTTGGCCGTTCCGCTGGTGTCGGCCTTGCCCTGCTGGTGGCTTTCGATGATCTGGAGGCGATAGCCGCGGAACAGCCCGGGAAAGGTTTCGGCCGCATAGGCCACCATGGCCTGGAACCCGACGATCTGCTTGGCCATGTTGGGGGCGATGACCGCCGTGACATCCGATCCTGTCACGGTTTGCTCCAGCGCGCGGCGGTCGCCTCCGGTGGTGCCCATGACGAAGGGAAGGAGGTGCCGGCAGTAGAAGGCCGCGTTGGCGTTCACCGCCTCGGGCAGGGTGAAGTCGACACTGATGAACGGCCCCCGGTCGGAGCCGATCCGGGCGATTTCCTCATCCCGCGCGGCGGGTTGAAGCAGCCGGATCTCCTTCGACCCCACCCGGCAGGCGCCGTCGGAGATCTCGGGCCCGGTCAGGGAGAAGGGGATCAGGTGGAAACGCCGGTCCTGCAAGGCGCGGGCCGCGACAGCGGCGGCCATTTTGCCCGGCAGCCCGTTGACCATGACGAGAATGTTGCTCATTGGGTGTCCTCCTCTGGTTGGGCCCGGTTGCCGGCGGGCCCGTTGTCTGGCAGGCGGAGCCCGTCCACCAGGGATTTCAGGCCGGCGAGCCCCGGGTCGGCCAGGCGGGCCAGCTTCAGCCGCAGGGTGCGGAGGGCCGAAGGGATGTAGGCTTCGAACCGGGTCTTTCGCTTTTCGCGGGAGAGAAAGGCGAAGGCGCCCAGGATCTGCAGGTTGCGCGAAATGGCGCAGTAGTCGTAGCATCGCCGAAAGCCGGCGGCATCGACGCGCCGAAAGCGCCCCACCTCGCGGGCGCAGAGCTCGAGCAGGCGATCCTGGAGAGCGCCCGGCAGACCGACATAGGGATCGATCAGGAGGGAAGCGAGGTCGTACTGGATCGGCCCGGTGCGCCCCCCCTGGTAGTCGATGAAGTAGAGGCGCCCCTCGTGCATCATGACATTGCGGGACTGGAGGTCGCGGTGCATGAAGCCGATGACGCCGTCGGCCGCGATGCCCTCGGCCAGGTGCCTGAAATCCGTTTCGAGGGCCTCCGCGTCCGCCTTGCGGCCCGCGTATCCCTGCACGAAAGCGCGCAGGAAATAGCGGCACTCCTTTTCGATGGTCACGTCGCGGTCGTAGGCCGCGCTTTGCCAGGTCCAGGCGGGGTCGAACCCCTCGGCGCCTTTCCGGGAGAGGCGGGCCAGGAGGCCGATCAGCGTCGCGTAGGCCCCGGCCACTTCCCCAGGGTCCCGGGCGCGGCGGACAAAGGACTCCAGGTGGGTGTCCCCCAGGTCCTGAAGGAAGACCAGGCCGGAAAACCGGTCATCCAGGTGGATGCGCGGCACGGGCACCCCCTTGCGCTCCAGGTGCCGGCCGATGGCGACCGTGGCATCCACTTCGGCCGTGGCCTCCGTCGATGTTCGAATGCCGTGGTCTGCCAGCACCAGGCGGCGGCCGCGAGCCTCGATGCGGTACCAGCGCCGGTCGGAGCCGTCACCGGCCAGGGGCGCGAGCCGGATGGGCCCGGGCGGGCGCTCGCCGAAGGCCAGGCGGAAGGCTTCGGGCGCCCTGCCGTCCTCGATGACCGAGGCCACGTTGGTCGCCACCCGCTGGAAGACGTCCTCCACCGGCTGGCGCTCGAAGAGCAGGGGCGGCTCCGTGGCCCGCACCAGGAGGTGGAAATCCTGCACCGGGATGAAGGTGTCCCCGTAGGTGTGGGGGACGAGGTCGTTGATCTCGCCCACGATCAGGGAGGCATGCTCCATGACCTGCCGCGCCACGTCGACGGCGATCCCCAGGCTGCAATAGCCGGCTTCGTTGGGCGCGGTGACCTGGATGAAGGCGGCATCGACCGGTATCCGGCGGCTCGTGAGCAGGCGCGGGATGTTGGAAAAGCGGCTGGGGATGAGGTCCACCTTGCCCTCGGCGATGGCTTCCGCGGCCACCCAGCCGGAGTAGAAGGTCTTGAGGCGGTATTTCTGGGAGCGCAGTTCCTTCAGGGAGATGGCACCCCCGAGGCTGACCACCTGGATCAGGGTGAGGTCCTGGAGATTGCCCGCCTCGGATGCCATCAGGTGCTTCACCAGGGTGCGCGGCTCGGCGGCGCCGGTCCCCAGAAAAATGGTCATCCCCGGCTCGATCTTCTCCAGGGCCTTGTCCGGCGGTACGATCCGTTCTTGCCAACGGGAGGGGTTGCCTGTCATCGTGGCCTTCGTTTGCGTCCTCGGGACGGGTGCCGGCGGCGGTTCGGTCCAGCGCCGCTTGGGAGGGAAAAGGGGGATGCCCCGGGTGCCGGCACCCGGGGCCGCGCCGACGGCGGGCCGCCGCGGCGGATGGTCGGGGCGAGAGGATTTGAACCTCCGACTTCCTGCTCCCAAAGCAGGCGCGCTGCCAGACTGCGCCACGCCCCGATCGTCGCCCGCAAGCGAATTTAGCACCATCGCCCCCGCGGCGCAAGCCTCTTGGCGCTTTCCGGCGCTGTGCGCGCAGGCGCTTCGTCGGCACGGACACGAAGAGGCAGGCCCGCAGGCGGGAATCAGCGCCTGCAATCCAATTGTGGCTTGACACCCCATGGGTTTGCCATTAATTTCAAAATTTATTTTAACTTGAAATTTTGTCGGTTTATCGCCCATGTCACGCTGGAAGGCGCGACGGCGGCCGGGGCCTGCGGCCGCCCTGTCCCTGCCACCGGGCGAGAGTGGCGGAACTGGTAGACGAACTGGACTTAGGATCCAGCTCTGGCGACAGAATGGGAGTTCAAGTCTCCCCTCTCGCACCACGATCCCGGGGCAGGCGGCCCGAACCGCGGACCGGCGCCCGGGCTGCCGACCATGCCGGGATCGCCTGCCTGCCGCGGCGGACGGGGAGGAGATCCCCTCTTTTGGAAAGGAACGGAAATGCAGGTAACGGTAGAGGATGTCAGCAGCGTAAAAAAAGTTCTGCACATCGAAATCCCGCAGGAGGACGTGGCCAGGGAGCTGGACAATGCCTACGGCACCCTGAAGAAGACCGCCAAGGTGAAGGGGTTTCGGCCCGGCAAGATCCCGCGGTCGGTCCTGGAGGGCCTGTACAAGAAGGACGTCGATGCCGACGTGACCTCCCGCCTGATCCAGGAGTCCCTTGGGGACGCACTGAGGCAAACCGCCCTCGACGTGGTCGGAAGGCCCGCCATCGATCCGCCGGCGCTCGAGGCCCGGGGGCCTTACCGTTACGATGCCGAGGTGGAGGTCAAGCCGCGGATCGGGGCGGTCGAGTTCAGGGGGTTCGACCTGAAAAGGACCGTCTACCGCGTCGAGGACCGGCAGGTCGACGCCCAGATCGCCCGGCTGCGCAAGAGCGTGGCGGCGCTGCGGCCCGTCGATCCCCCGCGCCCCGCCCGGGAGGGCGATTCGGTGCTCATCGACTACGAGGGCTTCAAGGGCGGGCTGCCGTTCGCACCGACCCAGAAGACCGAAAACTATACCCTGCAGATCGGCAAAGGGCAGATATCCCCGGAGATCGACGCCGGCATCGTCGGCATGTCGGCGGGGGAATCCAAGCAGATCACCGCCGGCTTCGCGGCCAATCACTTCAACAAGCACCTGGCCGGCGAGGAGATCACCTTTGCCGTCACCCTGAAGGACGTGCGCGAGGAGGTCCTGCCGGACGTCGACGACGCCTTCGCCCGGCAGGTCAGCAGGAATGAAAGCCTGCAGGCCCTCAAAGAGGACATCCGCAGGCACCTCCAGTCCGGATACGACAAGCGCTCGGAACAGGAGATCAACGAGCAGTGTTTCAGCGCCCTGATCGCAAAGACCGCCTTCGAGATCCCCGATGCCCTGGTAACCTACGAGCTGGAGGGCATCGTCAGCGACGCCGAGCGGTCGTTCGCCTATCGCAACACGAGCCTGGAGGAGATGGGGTACACCCGCGAAGGGCTTGCCGACAGGTATCGCGACGTTGCCGAAAAGCAGGTCCGGCGCCACCTGATCCTGGACCGGATCGTCGAGCAGGAGGGCCTGACCCTCTCCGACGAAGAGCTGGAAGCGGGCATCCGCGACATCGCCGATTCCTTCGGGAAGCCCTTCGAAGAGTTCAAGGGTCGTTACCAGAAGGAAAAAGAGCAGCTTGCGTATTTGAAACAGACCTTGCTTGAAAAGAAGGCGCTCAGGCTTATTATTGAAAGTAGCCGGATCGAGGCGGTCGAAGCGGTTTCCCCACGCCACCACACGCGACTGCCTGACGGCCCTGGAACAGGCCTGCTCAGGGGCAGGCTGCCGCACGGCTCTGGATCTCGGCACCGGTACCGGCCTTTTGGCACTGGCCGCCGCGAGGCTCGGCTGCGGGCGGGTGCTGGCGGTGGACCTCAACCCCCTGGCGGCGCGCACGGCCAGGGACAACATCGGCCGCAACCGCCTGGGGCACCGGGTGCTGGCCGTCCAGGGCAGGGCCGAGGACTTCGTGGACCTGCCCGCGGACCTGCTCGTCGCCAACATCCACTACGATGTGATGGCGCGCCTGATCGCGGCGCCGGGATTCCTGCGCAAGCGCCGCTTCATCCTTTCGGGGCTTTTGCGCAGCCAGGCCGGGGATGTGGCCCGGGAACTGGCGCGCATGCCGGTCACGATACTGGGCACATGGGCCCGGGACGGCCTCTGGACCACGTTTCTGGGAAGGGTCGATTCAAACGCCGGCGGCAGCGGCATGGCGGGATAAACCATGGTGATCACATGCTGGGGGTCCAGGGGGTCCATACCGGTATCGGGCCGCGAGTATATCGAATACGGCGGGGACACCACCTGTCTGGAAATCCGCAACCGGGAGGGCGACGTGATCATCGTGGATGCGGGAACCGGGATCAGGAGGCTCGGCAAACGCCTGATCGCGGAGCAGGCCTACCGCTACCATCTGATCTTCACCCACGCCCACTGGGACCACATCATGGGCTTCCCGTATTTCAAGCCGCTTTTCCTGAAGCAGGCCACGTTTCACATCCACCGCTGCCCCTTTCACGACGACTTCGTCCGCTCGATGCTGGCCCGGATGCTGGCACCGCCCAATTTCCCGGTGAGGTACTCCCAGCTGGCCGCGACCCTGGATTACGAAGAGGCCTGCCAGGATTCCTTTGCCATCGGGTCCGTCACCATCGCCCCGGTGCCCATCAGCCATCCCAACGGCGGTTCGGGCTACCGGTTCATCGAGGACGGCAAGTCCTTCGTCTTCCTGACCGACAACGAACTCGATTTCAAGCACCCGGGCGGCCTGGAGGCAGCCGGCTACATCGACGTCTGCCGCGACGCCGACCTGCTCATCCACGATGCCGAATACACCCCGGGGGAATACCGTGCTTACCGGGAATGGGGCCATTCCTCTTACACCAGTGCCCTTCGGGTCGCCCTCTCGGCGGGGGTGAAGCGCCTGGGGCTGTTCCACCTGAACCAGGACCGGACCGACCACGACATGGACGCCATCGTCTCCGACTGCCGCCGGCGGGTGAACCAGGCAGGCAGCGGCCTGGACTGCTTCGCGGTCGCCTGCGGCATGACCTTCGAGATCTGACATGCAAAAACTCATCCGGCGCGCGGCCGAGGCCCTGGCCGCCAGCAAAAAGGCGGCGGCCCTGACCGGGGCGGGCATATCGATTGAAAGCGGCATTCCCCCCTTCCGGGGCAAGGGCGGGCTGTGGGAAAAAATCGACCCCATGGAATACGCCACCATCGACGCCTTCCTCAGGGACCCCGCAAAGGTCTGGACCGTTCTGGTCAAGGAGATGAAGGCCGTGGTGGACGCCGCGCGGCCCAATGCCGCCCACCACGGCCTGGCGCGCCTGGAATCGATGGGCATCCTCAAGACCATCATCACCCAGAACGTCGACGGGCTCCACCAGGCGGCGGGCAGCAGCGACGTGATCGAGTTCCACGGCAACTTCGCCTGGCAGCGCTGCATGGCCTGCGGTGGCCGGCTGGAGACGGCACGGGTCGACATGTCCCGGGTCCCGCCGCGCTGCGCCTGCGGCGGGATTTACCGCCCGGACTGCGTCTTCTTCGGCGAAATGATCCCCCCCGGCGACCTGACCCGCTCCCGGCGGGTCGCCGCCGAATGCGACCTCATGCTCGTCGTGGGCACCTCCGCCCTGGTGCAGCCGGCGGCGCTGATGCCGGTGATCGCCAAGGAGGGCGGGGCCACGGTCATCGAGATCAACCCCGAAACCACACCGCTGAGCCGGACCGTCAGCGATGTCGTCGTCACGGGCAGGGCCGGCGAGGTCATCGCGCGGATCGTTCGGCAGGTGGAAGCCATCCTCGGTTGAGGGGGCCGACGGCGATGCCCCCCGAGAGCCCCGGCTGGGTTCAGACCCTCACCCTCGACCCGCCCTCCATCCGCGACAACACCGCGGATGCGGATCGGCTGGCGGCCGCCCTCCGGGCGCGGCTGAGAGACCGCGGCGAGCAGGACCCGCAGGTCGTGATCGACCTGCCGCTGCTCAAAACCCTGCCGGACCTTCTGCGCGCATGGCACTGGCAGGCCCGCTGCGTCCTGTTCAGGGAGGGCCGCAGCTGGCGCCTGATCCGCGCCTGCGGGGCCCGGGACCCGCGGCCCGCCCTCGGGCTGGCCGTCGATCTGGGGACGACCCGCGTGGCCCTCAGGCTCGTCGACCTTGCCACGGGCGGCTTCCTGGCCGAGGCCGGATTCGACAACCCGCAGCTCGCGGTAGGGCCCGACATCCTGACGCGCATTCACTTCGCCGGCCGGCCGGGAGGCCTCGAGCACCTCACCCGCCTGGCGGTCGAGGGCGTGAACGCGGCGGCGCAGCGCCTGTGCCGCTCCCTGGAATCCTCCCCGGAGGACATCTGCCTCCTGGCGGTGGCCGGCAATACCGCCATGACCCACCTGTTCATGGGGCTTACCCCCCACTGGGTCATCCGCGAACCCTACATCCCGGCGGTCAACCGGCCGGGAGTCCAGTCCGCCGCCGAGCTGGGCCTGAAGGCCCACCCCGCCGCCCGCGCGCTGGTTTTCCCCAACATCGGCGCCTATTTCGGAGGCGACCTCATCGCCGGCATCCTCTACGCCGGCATCCACCGCCGCGAAGAGACCACCCTCATGGTGGACGTGGGCACCAACGCCGAGGTCGTCCTGGGCAACCGCGACTGGCTCATCGCCTGCGCCGGCGCGGCCGGCCCGGCCCTGGAGGGGGGCATGACCCGCATGGGCATGACGGCCGCCCCCGGGGTCATCGACCGGGTGGCCATCGACCCGGACGGCGCCGCCTTCCGGATCCACACCATCGACGACCTGCCCCCGCGGGGGATCTGCGGGTCCGGCGTCATCGATTTGGCCGCCGGGCTGTTCCGGGCCGGGATGATCGACATCCGCGGCAAGCTCTCGCCGGCGCGCTGCCGCGGGCGCCTCAGGCAAAAAGACGGCATGGCCCACCTGGTGGTGGTCCCGGCCGAGGCGTCGGCCGACGGGTGCGATCTGACCATCAGCCAGGCGGACATCGACAGCCTGGTCCGATCCAAGGCGGCGATGTACACCATCCTGGAGACCGTGAGCGCCACGGTCGGCGTGGGCCTCGAGGAAATCGCCACCTTCTGCGTGGCCGGCACCTTCGGGTCGCTCATCGACCCGGCCTCGGCTGTGGCCATCGGCATGCTCCCGGACCTGCCCCTGAGCGCTTACCGGCCCCTCGGCAACACGTCCCTGGAGGGCGCCGCCCTGGCGCTGACCTCTCCCGGCGCGATGGAGGAGATCGATTCGATCCGCGGCCGCATCACCTACCTGGAACTCAACGTCAACCAGGACTTCATGAACCGGTTTTCGGCCGCCAAGTTCCTCCCCCACACCGACACGTCCCGTTTTCCAAGCGTCGCCGTTCCCCATGGGAAATGACTGCAGCGCGCTGAAGTGACTGAAGTATCAGGGTCGCGTCGCTTCGTCGGAATACTTTTATTCTGAGGATCCGAAGCGGCCGTATTCTAGCCGCTTCAGACCCTCAGAATAAAATGGGGCATGAAGCGCGGGTCCAGGTCCTCGGCCGCCACGCGGCCGTACTCCTCCTCGAGGGCTGTGAACAGGGCCTCCAGGATCCCGCCGACCATGTCGGCGATCTCGTCGCCGGGCATGCCGGCCGCCGATTCCAGCCACAGCAGAAAGGACGACTTCATCTCCCGGGGGATGCGGCGGGGTTCCCCGGCGGCCGGCGCAGCGGGGAAAAGCTTCCGGAAAAAGTCCCGGAAGCGCTCCAGGGGCACGGCCTCCGTCAGCGGCGGCGTTCCGGCGCCCTGTGCCGGGCCGAGGGCGTCCCGGGCCCACAGGGTCAGGAGAAGGTTCTTGTAGGACGCGCCGCGCCTCAGGCCCGGCGATTCCAGGCGCGCATCGATGCCCCCCAGGAGCCGGTCGACGGCGATCGCGTCGTCCAGCGCCTCGGCGGCGAGCCGGATGTCTTCCATGGTCTCGAACTCGCGGTAAAGGCCCTCTTTCCCGGCCGGATCGAAGCAGAGGGGCTTCTTGATCAGCAGCCCGCCGAGAACGCCGGTCCAGCTCTCCCCCCAGAAGGTCAGCGGCAGATCTGCCCTTCGGAACCACGCCCCCGCGATCCACGCGCGCGCGCGCCGCTTGAGGGCCAGGGCGCGGCCGAACCCCACCCGGAAGAGGTCCGCCAGGGGGTAACGCCGCAGCAGGGCGGCGGCCTGCACCGGGTCCGGTGCCGAAACGTCCGCGGCCGCAAGGCCGATGGATAGGTATCCGCACACCTTCCTGACAACCGCCCGCAGGCCGGCGAAGTCCCTCAATGCCCGCTGATCGGCCACCGCGACCTGGTTGCACAGGGAAGCGAACTCGGCCTGCACCTGGTAAAGGATCTCCCCCGGTTCGATTTTTTCCAGCAGAGGTTCGAATCCGTTCTTTCCGCCTACGCCCACATGCTCCAGGACATGCGCGAGCTGATAGAGAAGGGCAATGTCATCGAGGCCTTCGAGGAGGATTCCTTCCGCAAAAATCATTTTCCAAGGGCCTGCGACCTGTGATACGGCACGAACCGGAGGCAACCGTAAAAAACCAGGACTGAAACGATCGGCCGGGGAAAGGAGGGCATCACCATGGGACACCCGCAACGAACCCTTTTCTTGCAGGGGGTGATGGTCGCCGCGTTGTGCACGGCGGGGTGGGGCGGCGCCGCCTGGGGGGCCGGCGAAGCCGAGCTGCAGCAGCTGATGGAGACCATCCGGAAGCAGCAGGAGCAGATCGAGGCCCAGTCCAAGGCCCTGGAGGAACTCAGGCAAAAGGTGGAAACCCTTTCGAGGGAAACCCGGGAAACAAGAGAGACGGCCGAAAAGGCGGCGACCCCGGAGAAGCCGGGGGGTTTGGAGAAGGTCGTCACCTCGGCCGGCGATAAGGTGAAGGTCGACGTCTACGGGCAGGTCAACCGCGCCGTGCTCTACAGCGACGACGGCAACCGGGACGAGTGGTACCTCGTGGACAACGACAACTCCTCCACCCGCCTCGGGCTGAACGCCAAGGCCGGGGCGAGCGACGACCTGACCGCGGGGGGCCGCGTCGAGGTCGAGTTCCAGAGCAACGACAGCAACCTGGTGAACCAGTTCGACAAGAGCGGGGTGGGGGACAACAACTTCAGGAAGCGCTGGCTGGACTTTTCCCTGGAGTCGAAGCGCTTCGGCAGCCTGTTCGTCGGGCACGGGGACACCGCTTCCAACAACACCTCCGAGACCGACCTGTCCGGAACCGGCGTGGTGGGGTACTCCTCCATCGCCGACATGGCCGGCGGGCAGATTTTTTACAACGATCACACCCGCAGCTATGACCTGACGGGCGGCGACCCGTCCACCGGCACCACCGTCGGCGACGTCTTCGACAACTTGGACGGCTTGAGCCGCAACGACCGCGTCCGCTACGACACCCCCCGCTTTTACGGCTTTTCGGGAGCGGTTTCCGCCGTGGCCGACGATGCCTACGACGCTTCCCTCTGGTATTCGGGCCAGTGGGCCGGGGTCAAGCTCGCGGCCGCGGCCTCCTACGTCAAGCCCAACGACCTCAAGCCGGCGACGGACGACCAGTCCAGCGGCTCCATTTCCGCCCTGCACCCCAGCGGCCTCAACCTGACCCTCTCCGGCGGCGTCCGCAGCTTCAGGGTCGAGAGCGGGTCGCCCGGCAGGGACGACGCCGCCTTCTGGTACACGAAGCTGGGCTACCGCAAAGGGTTCTTCGACATCGGGGAGACGCGCTTTTCAGCGGAATACGGCGAGTACGACGACATGGCCCAAAACGACGACGAGGCCACGGTCTACGGGCTCCAGGCGGTCCAGGTCATCGACCGCTGGGGCACGGAATACTACCTGGGCTACCGCCTGCACGAGCTGGAGCGCGACGCGGCGGAGGTCGATTTCGAGAAGATCGATTCCGTCATGACCGGGTTCAGGATCAAGTTCTGACGAGATGAAAAGAAGCGCACACGCCGGCATCGCTTTGGCAGCCCTGGCCGCCGCTGGAATGGTCTTGGGCTGTGCCGCCTACCAACCCTACGAGTATCGAAACGAGCGCGAGACTATCCAGGGGCCCGGGCTGCTGTCGGGTGAAGACGGCGTTTTCAGCGTTTACGGCAGGAAGGATTCAAAGCAGCCCCAGGATCCGGAAGACGCTTCCGCCGCCGGAGAAGACGAGGACGAAAAGGCCGGAGCGGGGCGATAAACGGGTTTTTTAAAGAGTGTGCGGTAACTCCTTCTCCTGGAACATAAAACCGGAAACCTGACCCCCCCTGGCCGGCGGCCGTGCGCCCCGAGCCCCCGGCGTCTCATATGCGCCCCACCGCCAGGCCCAGGGCCAGGCCGCCGTGAAGCAGGCGGTGGGTTGCGCCCTTCACGGGCAGGAGCTTTTCCAGGCGCTTGTCGGGAAAGAGGACCGCCGCGCGCCAGCCCTTGAAATCGGCGGCCAGCTTAGCGCCGATGCGTCGGTAGAGGTTTTCGACCTGGGCGGGGGTCTCCAGGCGCCGGCCATAGGGGGGGTTGAGGACCACCAGGCCGGGGCCCGGGTAGGCGCGGCGGGGGTCGATGGCGAAGAAATCCCCTTCGGCGGTGCGGGCGGCATCGTCCAGGCCGTGGCGCTTCAGGCATTCACCCAGGTCGAGGCAGGCCCTGGGGTCGATGTCGGAGGCGAATACCAGGGGCGCGGGCAGCACGGCCATCCGGCGCCCGCACTCGTTTCTGAGGTGGTTCCAGCGCCGTTCGGCAAAGGAGGGCCAGTTCTGGAAGGCGAAGTTTCGGAACCAGCCGGGCGGTATGCCTTTGGCCGCCATGGCCGCCTCCAGGGAAAAGCTTCCGCTGCCGCACATGGGGTCCGCCAGGACCGTTTCCGGGCCCCAGCCCGCCATGCTCAGCACGGCCGCCGCCAGGGTTTCCCGCAGGGGCGCGCGCCCCTTGTGAACCTTGACCCCCCGCCGGTAGAGAAGGGCGCCGCTGCTGTCGATGGACAGGGTGAAGCGGTCGTTTTCCCCCCGGACGAAAACCGCCTGGGGGTCGGCGCCGGGTTCGGCCGGCAAGGGCATCCCCAGGGCGTCGCTGAGGCTGCGGGCGACATGGGCGGCGATGTCGTCGGTCCGGTGCAGGCGGCAGCGGGCGGCCGCGGCGCGGATGTCGGTCCGGGTTCCGGGGTGCAGGTAGAGTTCCCAGGGGATCTGCGCCAGGTGCTTTTTGAACTCCCGGTGGCCGGCGGCCCGGAAGGCGGCGACGCGCAGGAGGACCCGGCCGGCGGTTCTCAGGCTCAGGTTGGCCAGGTAGCAGTCGGCGAGCTTGCCCCTGAAGGCCACCCCTCCGGGGATGGCCTCCGCGCCCTGTGCCTCCAGGGCCAGGGCCTCGAGTTCCCGCAGGCACAGGGGTTCCAGGCCTGGTGCGGTCACGGCGAAGTACTCCCGCACCCGTCCCGCCAGGTGGCGTTTGATCCGCTTGGCAAGGGCGTCCCCGCCGGGCCTGTCTTTCCCTGAGGGAGATGCTGGCGCGCGAGTTCGCCATCGCGCGCCTGGGTGTCGAGGGGGTGGAGACCTCGGTGGACGGGTCCAGAAAATATCTTTTCCGCCTCGCCGACGGCAAGCGGATAGAGGCCGTGCTCATCCCGGAACGCAGCCACTACACCCTGTGCGTGTCCAGCCAGGTGGGTTGCGCCCTCGGCTGCCGCTTCTGCCTCACCGGCGGGGGGGGGCTCGAGCGGGACCTGTCCACCGGCGAGATCGTGTCCCAGGTACGGGACGTCATCCGCGACGTTCCCGGTCCCCCGGGCCTGACCAACATCGTCTTCATGGGGATGGGGGAACCCCTGGCCAATTTCGCCGGCCTCGCCGATGCCCTCGACATCCTCACCGACAACGGCGGCGGCTACAGCTTCGCCGGCCGACGGGTCACCGTGTCGACCGCCGGCATCGTCCCCAGGATAGCCGAACTCGGACGGCAGACGACGGTGAACCTGGCCGTGTCCCTCAATGCCGCCGACAACGAGACGCGCAGCCGCCTGATGCCGGTCAACCGCGCCTATCCCCTCGAGGAACTCATCGACGCCTGCGTGCGCTACCCCCTGCGGCCCCACCGGCGGATCACCTTCGAGTACATTCTTCTTGAGGGGATCAACGACAGCCCCGAGGATGCCCGGCGCCTGGCCCGGCTGCTGCGGCCGGTGAGGGCCAAAATCAACCTGATCCCGTTCAACCGCCACGAGGGCAGCGCCTTCGCGGAGCCGGAGGAGGCGGCCGTTCTCGCGTTCCAGGAAATCCTTCTCAAGGCCCGTTACACCGCCGTCATCCGGCGCAGCAAGGGGCGCGACATTTCTGCGGCCTGCGGCCAGCTGCGGGCGGCGGTCAGATCAGAAGATCGTTGAAGTCCAGAGGCGGCAGGCCGAGGACGGCGAGGGTCGTCTTTTCCCCGGGGGCCTCCACCTGGACCGCCACCGGGGTGTCGCGCGGCGCCTTGCTGTATCCGGCGCAGATGGCCGCGGCCAGCGGGAGCGTGGCCGGGCTGCCCCCGGCGGGCATCACCACCAGGGGGCCGGGGTAGCCCTTGACCCGGATCACGGTGTCCGTTTGCGGGTCGACCAGCCGCTGGATCTCCTCGTTGTCCTGCTGCGTGCGGCCGACGACGATCTTGGTGCGCGGGTCCAGGCGGAAGTGGCGCCCGTGCTTGAGCAGGCTCAGGGCGGCCTCGGGATAGGCCTTCTCGTGGTCGAAGAGGTCTTTCAGGCGCGAGCAGAAGCCCTTGTCGGTGAGAAGGCAGCCCCCCGCCGGTGCGGGGTAATCCCGGATGCCGTAACCGGCGGCCATCCGGATCTGGGGTTTGCGGGACCGCCCCGCCAGGTCGCCGAGGCGTTCGCGGTCCACCCAGCCCTCCTTTTCGGGGATGGTTTCGGGAAGGCGCCGGGCGCTGAGGGGCCGCAGGATGTAGCCGTCCATCCCGGAATGCTTTTCGACGTAGCGCAGGGAAGGCCGCGTCTGGGACATGGGCCGCTGGCCGAGGACCTCCCCGCTGAAAAGGAAATCGATCCCCTTCTCCACCATCAGGGCGCCTGCCAGGCGGAACATCAGGGCGTGGCAGTCCATGCACGGGTTCATGTGCTGCCCGTAGCCGCAGGGCGGGTTCAGGAGCATCCCCATGTAAACGTCGGTGATGTTGCGCACCGTCAGGGGTATGCCCGTGGCGCGGGCGGCGCGCCGGGCCTTGGCGGCCGAGAAGAAGGGCGTCTCGAAAGTGACCCACTCGACCTCGATGCCCTGGTCCTTGAGCACCAGGGCGGACAGGATGCTGTCCAGGCCGCCGGAGCAAAGCCCCAGGGCACGGACATTTTTTTCCTTTGCAACCATTTTTCAGTGTCGCCGCCGGGAGGAAAGTTCATGTCGGATAACGGCCGCAAGGCAGCGCCCGGGGTCCGGGCCGCGGGCATACTGGAAACACTAAGGAAGACCTATCCGCGTGTCAAGACGCAACTCCTCTACGCGACGCCCTTCCAGCTGCTCGTGGCCACGATCCTCTCGGCCCAGTGCACCGACCGCCAGGTCAACCGCGTGACCGGGCCCCTGTTCGCGCGATTCAGGACGCCGGCGGATTTTGCCGCGGCGCCGATCGCGGCCATCGAGGAGATGATCCACGCGACCGGCTTTTTCCGCAACAAAGCGCGCAACATCCAAAACTGCGCGCACGCCCTGGAGGCCCACCACGGCGGCCGGGTGCCCGGCGATCTCGACCTGCTGGTGCGCCTGCCCGGGGTGGGGCGCAAGACCGCCAACGTGGTCCTGGGGGCGGCCTTCGGCGTGCCCGGGGTGGTGGTCGACACCCACGTGGCGCGGATCTCCCGCCGTCTGGGCCTGACCGAGCAGAAGGACCCGGCCAGGATCGAATTCGACCTGATGGGGGTGATCCCCGAAAAGGAGTGGAGCGATTTTTCCCTGCGCCTGATCAATTTCGGCCGCGAGACCTGCAAGGCGCGCAGGCCCGCGTGCCCGGTCTGCCCGCTGGCGGCGCTGTGCCCCTATCCGGACAAAACGGCATAGAATTTCAGAAAATGCCGGCTTTTCTGGATGATTGACGAGGATTGACGCTTTGACACGCCAATCGGCACCCTGTGGGCAACGGCATCAGCAGCATTCCTCGGCGTGCCTGTGTCCGTTATACACAGCGACCTGGTGGATGTCGCACCTGCATTTGCATCTGCGGCGCTACAGCCACTGCAAGCGGTCAATGGCAGCCCTCGCTGTGTATGTGGATACGCAAGGATTCATGTCGTTATGTATAACCGCAACACGAGAAAGGGAGGATGGTATGAAAGACGACCGAACAACTCATGTCCCGTTGGCAGTCCTGCTCGCCCTTGTCCTTGCCGCCCCCCAGGTCCAGGGGGCGCAGGTGGCGATCGGCGAATCGATCACCTCCGGAACGACCCTCGTGCTCGGCCCCGGGGCCACCCCGGCTGCCAGCGGGAGCGCGCTTCTCGCCGCGCTCGGCGCAATCAGCGATGCGTCCGAGAGCAAGCGCTACCTCGTCAGGCTCCAGCCCGGGCTCTACGACCTCGGCAAGGTGCCGTTGAACCTGCCGTCTTATGTGAGCCTGCAGGGCTCGGGCGTCATGGAAACCAAGATTACGGGAAAAGTCGCCGCTTCCGACGGCGGGGTGGTCTCCATCGGGGCCGGTCAGGACGCCGCCCACCTGAGCCACCTGGCGGTCGAAAACACCGGCGGGAGCGGCAACAGCAGCGCAATCTTCATTCAGTCGGCGTCGCCCCTGCTGAACGATGTCTACGCATTGGCCTCGGGAGGGGAAAACAACATCGGGGTTTACAACGACTCGGCGGCACCGACCCTGCTGGAGATGCGGTGTGTCGCCTCCGGGCCGGGCAACGCGAACATCGGCATCGTCAATGCGGGAGGCTCCCCTCTCCTGCAGCATGTCTACGCCGAGGCTTCGGAAGCCGACAACAACTACGGCGTCGTGAACGAAGGCGGCAGTCCCACGCTGCGCTATATGACGGTGGTGGCAAACGGCGGGGAAACGGCCGTGGGCGTTGAAAACATGGGCGGCACCCCCGAGCTGGTTCACGTGGGAATATCGGTTTCCGGTGCGGCGGACAACGCGGGCATCCGCAACTTCGACTCGTCCGACGCCGTGATCGCCGATTTGAGCGTCACGGTCCAGGGGGGCAGCAAGACCAAGGGGGTCCGCAGCGTGGGGTCCACCGTGCGGGTCAAGAACGTCAGCATCACGGCTTCCGGGGCGACAGGCAGCAACTACGGCGTGTTCGTCGACGGCGCGGAAGCCTTTCTGGAGCGGGTGGTGGTCAGGACGCAGGGCCCGGGCGAAACCGTCGGGGTCAAGTGTCAAAAGACCTCCACGGTCAGGGTCAACCATTCCAGTGTCTACGGGGCGACCCACACCGTGCGCGTGGACGGCGAGGGCTGCGACCTGAAAGTGGGACTCTCCCACCTAAACGGCGGCCCGGCGGTAGGGGGCACCTGCGCCGGGGTGACCGACGAGGATTACGTATTCAGCGCTGCAGGGTGTCCCTGATTCTCTGCCGCGCAGCGGCCGGGGTGCCTGCCCGCGGAAAAATGCCGCGCGGTCCGCACCCTGCGGCGGATCAGATCACGTGCACAGCGGCCGGGTCAATGGTGCAGGCCACCGTCCGGCCCGGTGCCAGCCCCAGGCGCAACACTTCGCCGGTGGGGATCAGGCTTTTCAGGTCGACGCCCTTCACCCGGACGCCCACTTCGCTGAAGACCCCCTGGTGGAGCACCCCCGTGACGATCCCGCGAAGGGTGTTGGCGCTCTCCTGGACGGCATCCGGAGGGTGCAAGCGCACATCCTCGGGGCGCACCGCCAGGCTGCCGTGGGCCCGGCCGGGCGGCGACGCCAGCACCAGGCTGAGCCCGCCGGAAACCGCCGCCCTTCCATCGAAACGCGCCCCGAGGATATTCTTCATCCCCACAAACTCCGCCACGAAAAGGGTCGCCGGCCGGCTGAACACGGTGCCGGTGTCGCCCACCTGCTCGACTCTGCCCGCGTTGAGAACCGCTGTGCGCTGCGCCAGGTAATGGGCCTCGGCGAAATCGTGGGTCACCATGAGGACGGTGATTCCGGTCTCCGCGTGCAACCCCTTGAGGATCTCGCGGATCTCCCCGCGGAAGTTGGGATCCAGGGCCGACAGGGGCTCGTCCAGTAGGAGAACCGAAGGATCCACCGCCAGAGCGCGCGCCAGGGCGACGCGCTGTTTTTCCCCGCCGCTCAGGTGCGCCACCGAGCGGTCGAGAAGCCGGTCCAGGGAGAATCGCTCGACGAGAAAGGGGATCCGGTCCCCCGGCAGGTTCCTGTCGCGGCGGTGGTAGCGGAGGCCGAAGCGGATGTTTTCGGCCACCGTCAGGTGGGGAAAGAGGGCACTGTCCTGGTAGACGATGCCGATGCGGCGTTTTTCCGGCGGCAGGCGGGAAACATCGCGGCGATCGATGAGGATCCGGCCGCTGTTGACGGGCACAAGGCCGGCGATGGACTCGAGGACCAGGGTTTTGCCCGCGCCGGTGGGGCCCAGGAGGGTGAAAAACTCCCCCGGCGACACGGCCAGGTCGACCTTCTCCAGGTCGAATCCCCGCAGGTGAATCGTCAGCCCCTCGACCCGGATCATGCGGCACGCTTGGCGGGCAGCGAGACCGCCCGCAGGGCGAGAAAGAGCAGGAGGCAGACGCCGATCAGCCAGACCGCCACCGGCTGGGAATACCTCAGTCCGTAGGCCGTGAAACGCTCGTAGATCATCACCGGGGCCACCATGGGATGATATGCCACGATGACGATGGCCCCGAACTCGCTGATGGCGCGGGCCATGCACATGATCATGCCGACCACCATGCTGCGCCATGCCAGGGGAAAGGTCACGCGGAAAAACGTGGCCGCCGCGGATGCCCCCAGGCTGCGGGAGACTTTTTCGATGCGGTCCGGAACGGCATCGAAGCCGCCCTTGACCGCGTTGACATAGAACGGCAGGCCGACGAAGGTCAGCACGGTCACGATCCCGGTGGCGGTCCCCATCATCTGTACGCCCCACGCGGCCAGAACCTGCCCGAGCCAGTGATTTTTTCCGGCGATGCTCAGGATGGCGATGCCGATCACGGGGTGCGGGATCATGATCGGCAGGTCCACCACGCTTTCGACGAGTTTTTTCCCCGGAAACGATTTTCGGGCCAGCAGGTAGGCGAAAGGGGTGCCGAAGACCAGGGAGATCACGGCCGCCGCGCCGGAGGTGTAAAGACTGAGCCAGATCGACCGGCGGACGTCGGCGTCGCGCAAGGTGTCCACCAGGTCTGCAGGCGAAGGCTGGGTGACCATCTCCGCCAGGGGCAGCAGGATGAACGCCAGAATCACCAGGCTGGAGGCGGCCGCCAACCAGGTGAAGGGGTCGGGATGGAAGGCTCGGGGCGTTTTCATGGGGGTGTGGCCCCCTGCGCGGTGCGGCACCGCCGGGGGCCGTCGCTTGATCTATGGCCTCACTTCCACCAGGGCCTGCAGCGGTTTGTCCAGCCGTTGCCGCGCCTGGGCGTCCGGCACCCGGCAGGGGACGAAGGGCGGCTGCCCCATCTCCTCGAGGACTTTCAGCCCGCCCTGGGGGTCGAGCAGATACTGAAGGAACATGAGCGCCCCCGCGCGGTTGGGGGCGGCTTTGACGAGGGTGACGCCGTAGGTGACGGAGTTTCCGTTGAGGGTGATCCAGGTGCCGGGCTTTTTGCCGGTCACTTTCACCTCCGCCTGCGCGTAGAAGGCGTCATGCTCATAGTTGCCCAGGTTGATGCGGTCATCGAGGGTGAGATACTTGAGCTGGTGCTGCACGGCCACCGACAGGTACTCCCAGGCATAGTCCATGTTGCCCGTTTTCAGGAGCGAGACCAGTTCCACCGATTTGGGCCGGACGTTGGCCTGGGGCCGGTTGGCGATCACCCGATCGTAGAGGCCCGGCCGGTTGTAAAACTTTTCGGCCAGCTGGATCACCATGAGGCTGCGGTAGCCCGCCGGGTCCAGATTCGGGTCCGAGTGGCCCCAGACGACCCCCTCGCGGGCGAGGACATCGTACCAGTTTTCAGCGGTGATCTCCCCGGCGAAGCGGCTGGTCTCGGTGTAGCAGAGCACCATCTGGTTCGTGGCAAAGCGGATATTCCAGTCGGCGTGGGCCGGGATGAGGGATTTGTCGATGACGACATAATCCGCCGACGCCATGATGTCGGCGGGCTTGCCCAGCTCCGAGATCATGCGCGCCAGTTGGCTGCTGCCCCCGGCCTCCCGGAGGACGTCAATCTCGGGGTGCGCCGCTTCAAAGCGCTTTTCCATCTCGGCAAAGGGGACGGTGAGGCTGCCCGCGTGAAAAATGATCACCGGGTCTTTTGCCGCCGCCGGATGGGGGATGACGAGGATCGTCGCCAGGGTCAGCGCCAACACCGTCATCCAGAAAGCTTTTCGCAAGTTACGTGCTCTCATCTTGTCATGCCTCCATCGGGGGGGTTGAAGGGTTGTGCAACGGTTGCCGAAAAATTGAGACTACGGAGGCGCGGCGCACGGTGTCAAGAAAATCTCGGCGGCCACAATGAGATATAACTCATAATTACGAGAACCCACCATCCCCGACAGGTGAAGACCCGGATGGTTGCCTGCTTTTGGCGCGGGCAGGCCTTCGGCTGGGGCGGAGGCCGCTTGCCGATGCGGCAGCCGAGGCACGCACCCTCGCTATCCAAAAATTGATAGCTTTTAACCATTAGAAACCCTATTTTCTCCCCTTCTTGACGCGTCAGCCTTCCGGGTCCACTTTTGGCCTGCCGATCACATTGCGTCGATCACTGGCGAAAAACACCAAGGGAGAACAGACCATGCGATTCATCGAAACCGACAGCCTGGCGGACTGCGAATTCCGCCTCGAGTGGAACAGCGGCGAGGCCGCTCACACCGACATTCTCTTTGCCCGCAACGTCAACATGTGGCGGGATTGTTTCCCGGGCGACATGTCCGCCCGCCTCCTGGCCAAGGAGCCGGGCGACCGGGTGGCCGCCGAGTGCGGCACGGACGAGTTCGGCAACTGCTGCAGCCCGACGAGCATGACGGCCGTGAGGATGGACCCCAGCCACACATCTCTCCACCGGGGACGGACCGTGGGCAGGAGTTTGAAGAGAATGCAAAGGGTTACGCTCAGAATGACGACCGAAGAGCTGGCCTGAAGCCAGCGGGTCAGCAGCAGTTCGTCCACCTGCTTGATGAAGGCGACATTTTCCTGGAAGTGATTGACCAGCTCGATGACAGCCCGGATGAAAACGTTCGCCACGAAAGACACCAGCAGGAGCAAGGCGGTCGCCAGCACCAGCAGGTAGGCGACCAGCTTGTTGAGGATGAAGAAAAGAACCATTCGCCATACCGAGCCCGCCTCGGAGATGCGGGCCGGGGATTCCCAGATTTTGTTCACCGACTGGCGCAGAATCGCGAACAGGGTGCTAGCCGTAAAAAATAGCAGGCTGAACCCCACTATGCCGGCACCCACGCTGTTTTCGCTGAGCGCGACGATGGTCCCGACCACCACCTCCTGAACGGCCGGCGGCAGATCGCGTACGATCAGCTTTTGAATGTATGCAAAGACCTCCGTCTCCGGACCGATCAGAGCCCCGACAATGCTCAAAATGACCAGAAGCAGCGGAAAGAGCGAGAACAAAGCGTAATAAGAAAGCGCCGCGGCCATGCCAGGACAATTGTCACGGTCCCATTTCAAGCCCGTCTGGATCACCAGCTGAACCGGGCGCGACGGCAACACCCGAGAACTCAGGAATGACCAGGCGGCGGTTCCTTTCTGAACGCGTTGCCTCATGGGATCGCCTGGAGGTTCCCGACGCCCCCTCTCCCTCGGTTCATGCGCCAAGGTTGATGAAACCGAAAAAAGCCCGGCTCACCGCAAAGGGCAGGGAGCGATAATTTGCCTTAATTCATTACCCTTTGATCTCCTTTCTTGTGCACCCTCCGCGACTCTGCGGTGAATCAGGACGCTTTTCACGGGATTGTCGCGTTCAGCGGCTGAACTGGTCGTAATATTTCATGACCTTTTCGACATAGTCCTGGGTCTCGGGGTAGGGCGGGATCGTCTTGAAGCGGTCGACGGCGTTGGGGCCGGCGTTATAAGCCGCCAGGGTCAGGGACAGCTCCCCGTCGAAGCGGTCGAGGAGCTGGCGGAAGAAGCGGCTGCCGGCCCGGATGTTTTCATAAGGGTCGAAGGGGTCCTTCAAACCGAGGGCCTTGTAGTTTTCGGGCATGATCTGCATCAGGCCCTTGGCGCCGGCCCTGGAAACCGCCCGGGGGTCGAAGTCGGACTCCACCTTGATGATGGCCTTCACCAGGGCGAAGGCCAGGTCGTTTTCCAGGGCCGCCGCGGAAATGTGGGAGTCGTAGGCTTCGGTGGTGTAGGCGCTGTAACGCCGCCTGGGGTCGTGGCGGATGAAGATGCGGTAGGCGGGCGAAGTGGGGACGTTGGTGAAATGGCGCACCCCGTCCTTGTCGCGGTAATAGTAGATGTCGGCCCGCGCCCCGGGCGGGGCCGAGAGGCAGACCGCGGCCAGGACCGGTGCCAGCAGGCATCTCAAAGCGCTTCGGCAACCCACTGGGCGTCTCCTTTTGCGCTCATCGGCCGCCGTTGGCGTAGCGGCCGGTTTTCCTGGCTTCCTTCCAGCGCGCGCGGCCCATCTCGCCGATGTACGTCAGGGCCTGAAAGACGGCGTTGAGACTGATGGGCGGAATTTCCCGATCACGGTAGCGGTAATCGAGGAGAAAGCTCCTGGACGCCTCGACCAGGCCCAGGCGGCGGCAGGCCAGAAAAGCCACCGAGTCGGCCTCGATTTCCGCGCGCACCCGGCCGGTTCCGCGCCGGTCCGGCCACCAGGCCGTCCTGTCGATGCCCAGGTGGCCGCAGAAAACATGCGCCAGCCCGAGTGTCAGGCGGGCGTAGGCCTCTTCCGGCGGCCGCCGCTCGTCGAGGGTGATGAGGTATTGGTCCCCCTCCTTGAGCTTCAGCTGTTCGAAGCGCTGGCGCGAATCGTAGGTGAGGGGGATCACCACCGGCCCGGGCGGGCGCTCTCCGGGTATTTCCCGGACCGCGATGCCGTGAAAGGCCGCGTTGAAAACGGTGCGGTCGGCCAGGTCGCGCAGGCGCCCCGCGGCGACCGCGGCCGGCGCGAACTGCCCGGCCGCCAGGGGCCCGCCCTCGGTGTCGGCCAGGTCGTAGACGAAGCGCACCGGGGCCATGGGGGCCAATATCGCCAGGGGCCGGGCGGCCTGCTTCAGCCGGCGCTGAAAGTCCCGCTGCCAGGCGGCGGCCGTGGCCACGTAGGAGGCTTCCGGTTTCTGAAGATAGAGCAGCAGGCCGTTGAAAGCCGAGTAGCCCGGAAAGCGCGCGATGAAGCGCAGCAGGTCGAGATATTCCCGGCTGCTTCGAAACCGGCGGGCGGCGGCGAACATGTCGTCCAGGGGCCCCAGCTCCCCCGACAGGAAAAAGGGGGGCTCGGTCTCCGGTTGCTCCTGGGCGGGAAACAGGCTCAGTTGTCCGGCCATGGCGTGGGGTTCTCTTTTCACCCATCATTTTCTTTTTAATTCGTGCCATTACCAGATTGTTGACCGATTTGCAATGCCCGAAGCGCCCGAGGAGCCGGACGCCCTTGGCTTCGCCGGGGCAGGCGGGCAGATCGACTTCGGGGAAGTGGAAGTTGCCTGTCAAACCGTAATCACCTTGTCCGCCAGCTGCATGGCGGTGACGATGTCGAGCATGTTGGTGGTCTCGCCGACCTGCTTGCGCTCCAGCAGGTTGAAGTGGTTCAGGCAGGTCCCGCACACCAGGATCTTGAGGCCGTCCTTTTCGTAGCCCTGGAGGTCACCGAGCACCGCCGAGCCGTCGATGGTCAGCTTGACGCCGTTGTTGACGAACACCAGGCGCCACAGCTCCCCTCCCATTTCCTTCAGGGTGCGCAGGAAGTTGACCATCAGCGCCAGGCCGAGGGTGTCGTCGCCGAAGCCGAGGCGGTCGCTGGCGCACAGCATCAGGATCTTCCGGGCCTCCGCATGTCCCGCATGTTCCGCGGGCGCTTCCCTTGGCAGTTCGGCAGGCCCGGCCGCGCACGTCCCCAGGACGAGGTAGTCGGAGCCGGAGGTCTCGAGGGTCGTCCGAAACCCCTGGGACTCCAGGAAGCGCTGCACGTTCTGCTGGGAGGCCGCGTTGTCGAGCACGACTTTGACGCTGCCGGGGTTTTCCTCCTGCAGCAGGGCCTTGGTTTGAAGCACGGGGGCCGGGCAGGCGAGCCCGCGGGCGTCGATTTCCTTCATGGTGTGTTTTCCTTTATCGAGGTTCCGGGTTCAGGGTTCACAGAGCACAGCCACCCGGAACGATCCGGGCGCGCATGGCGATGTCACCGCACCCGTATGGTTTCTTCGGCGCTTTCAATAACTTCCCCGATCCGGGCCGCGTCGCCCACGCCCGCGGCCCTCAGCGCCGCCACGAGGCCGTCGGCCTGGTCCGCGCCCACGCTGATGAGAAGCCCCCCCGATGTCTGGGGGTCGAAGAGCACGTCCCGCAGCGCCCGGGGCACGGTGTCGTCAAAGGCCACCATCTGCTCCCGGAACTCCCGGTTTTTGTAGGCCCCGGCGGGAATGAGGCCCATGGAGGTGAATTCAGGTACTTGGGCAGGGAGTCGTCCAGGACCCGCCCCCCGAAACCGATGACCTGGCCGGCCGGGTTGCGGATCGGGAAGACGATGCGGTCCCGGAAGCGGTCGTAGAAACCGGGTCGATCCCTGCGGGCCACGGCCAAGCCGGCCTTCTCCAGGACGGAGGGCGCGATCCCGAGCGCGCCGAGAGCCCGGATCAGGTGGTCCCAGCCCGGCGGCGCGAAACCGAGATTAAACTCCGCGATCGTCTCGGAGGACATGCCCCGCTGCCTCAGGTAGGTCATGGGGCGTTCGCCGTGGCGCTCTCCCGTCAACTGGCGGGCGTAATGCCCGGCCGCCCGGCGGTTGACCTCCAGCAGCTGTTCGTTTTCGCTCAGGCGCCGCTTCTGGGCCGGTGACAGGCCGGGCTGGGGGAGGTCCACCCCGGCGCGTGCCGCCAGGTTCCGCACCGCCTCGGGAAACGACAGGCCGTCGCGTTTCATCAGGAAGCGGAACAGGTTGCCGCCGGCACCGCACCCGAAGCAGTGGAAAATCTGTTTTTCGGCACTGACGGTGAACGAGGGGGTTTTTTCCGCGTGAAACGGGCACAGCCCGACAAGGTTTCGGCCCGCTTTCTTTAGAAGGACGGACTCCGCGACGACGTCGACGATATCTACGGCATTCCTTATCTCCAGAATTTTCTCTTCGGAAATGGTGTCTGCCAAAGATGGACGGCTCCTATGCGGCAAGGGCGGAAAAAAACGGCCGGCGCAAGGGATTTCCAGGGTGGTTTTTAATTTCAGACATTAAGAAGCGCCGCCGATGTTGTCAAGCGATCGCCCCGCGGCCACGCGAATGGCCTCGGCCAGGTCGAGCGACCCGCTGTAAAGCGCGCGGCCGGTGATGACGCCGGTCACCCCGACCGCCTCCAGGGGCAGCAGGCGCCGGATGTCATCGAGGGTGGAGACGCCGCCGGAGGCGACCACGGGTATCCCCACGGCCTCGGCCATGCGCCGGGTTTCCTCGATGTTGGGGCCCGTCTGCATGCCGTCCCGGTGAATGTCGGTGAAATTGACGGCCGCCACCCCGCAGTCCTCGAACCGCCGGGCCAGATCCACCGCGCGCACCCGCGTGGTTTCGGTCCAGCCTTCGACGGCCGCAAAACCGTTGCGGGCGTCGATCCCGACGACGATCCGGCCCGGGTGCCGCCGGCAGGCCTCGGCCACCAGCCGGGGATTGCGCAGGGCCTCGGTGCCGATGACCACCCGGTCGACCCCCGAATCGAGGTAGAAACGGATCGTCGCCTCCGTCCGTATCCCGCCGCCGAGCTGCACCGGCACCTTCACCCGCTCGAGGATGCGCTTGACGACCGCCTGGTTGCGGGGCGCCTTCTCCACGGCGCCGTCCAGGTCGACCACGTGCAGCATGCGGGCCCCGGCCGCTTCCCACCCGGCGGCCGCGGCGGCCGGATCGTCCCCGAACACGGTTTCGGCGTCCATCCTGCCCTGGGCGAGGCGCACGCACCTTCCGCCCTTGATGTCAACGGCGGGAATGACGATCATGGAATTCTGCCTTCCTTCTCCCGGAACGCGCGGCGCCGGGAGGAGACTGGGATCCTGCCGCTCCCCTCCGGGGTCGCTTCATGGGCGATGTCCATGGGTCGGGCCTGCAATCGCGATGGAAAAAATGTCGTCCGGTCCCGGCGAGGGCCCAGGCGCTGAACCCGGCCCCCTTTGCCGGCCGTCAATTGGCGGCGTGGAAAGAGGCCAGCACCCCGTCGAGACCGGCCGCGGCCAGTTCCCGGGCGGTCAGCCAGCGCCCCCTGCGCTGCAGGAAAGCCCCGATGTTGAAGAGGTTCTCCGTGAGGGCCTGCTGGCTCTCGTCGAAGTGCCCTTCCCACAGCAGCCGCCCGTCGCGCACGTGAATCAACAACAGGTCGAAGGTCACCGCGGCGGTGGTCTCGGCCGAGAAGTCACGCCCCCGCCGCTCGCGAAAACGGTAGACCCGTCCCACGAGCACGCCGTCGGCCCCGAGCCTGCGGCCGACCTCCAGGATCATGTCCAGGTCGGCCATCTTGGCCTCGGGCTCCAGGAGCAGGGTCGACTGGACCCCCTCGGCCTCCCCCGGTGGGATCAGGCGGTATCCGCCGCGCTGGCGCAGGCGGTCCCACACCGACTCGGTGAGAAACACGTCCGCCCCCTCGCTGACGACGTCGATAACCTCCGTGCGGCCGCAAAGGGGGCAGTTGAAGCTCACGTTGTCGCCGTAGATCCGGTACATGTCGATGGTGGGCATGATCGCCAGGGTCTCCAGCCTGACCCCGGCCGGCAGCGCCGCGGGGACCGCCTGCCGGGTGGAGCAGGCGCTTAGGCACAGCAGCGCTGCCGCGAGGAGCGCGGCCGCGGTGACGGCCGGGGCCGTCGACGGAAAGAGTCTCTGCATGGTCTGAATCCGAATTTGAAAGGGTTGCATGCCTGGCCCCGGCAGGCCGCCCGGCGTCCTGAAGGCTTCAGGGCCTGGCGTTTTTCCGGGTTCTTCAGAGAACGCCCTTGGTGGAGCGGATGCCGCGCACGCGGTCGTCCGCGGCCGAAGCCTCCCCCAGGGCCCGGCCGGCCGCCTTGAAGATCGCCTCGATGATGTGATGGTCGTTGTCGCCGTAGGCCAGGTTGATGTGCAGGGTCATCGCCCCCCTGAAGGCCAGGGCCCTGAAGAACTCCTTTGCCAGGGCGGGCTCGAAACCGCCGGGAACTCCGCGGATCTGCGGCACGTTGTACACCAGAAACGGCCGGTTGGAAAGATCGACGCTCACCTGGGCGAGGGCCTCGTCCATGGGCGTCACCGCGTGCCCGTAACGCCGGATGCCCCGGCGATCCCCCAGCGCCTGCCGGAAGGCATCCCCCAGGACGAGGCCGACGTCCTCCACGGTGTGGTGAAAATCCACCGCCAGGTCGCCCTCGGCATGGACGCTCAGGCCCAGGAAGCCGTGGAGTGCCAGCAGGCTGAGCATGTGGTCGAAAAACCCGATCCCGGTGGCGATGTCAGGCTCACCGGAGCGATCCAGGTCGATGGCGACCCGGACATGCGTCTCCCTGGTCGTCCGCTCGAGGGTGGCGTTTCGGTTCATCTTCCCATCCCGCTGGCCGGCCGCCGGGCCGGGTCCCCGTTGCGCCCCCGTGGGGCGGTCGTTCCCGGTCAACCTTGCGTCGCGACGCCCATGCAAGGAACCGCCGGATAAATGCTAAAGCTTTTATTTATATCCGCTTTTGTGCTTGAAAGTCAAGAAAAAGTCACGGCGCCTGAAAACAGAAAAGCCGACTCGGGGGCAAGTCGGCCTTTCGGGGGCATCGGGTTGTGGTGGAGATGATGGGATTCGAACCCACGACTTCAGCGTTGCGAACGCTGCGCTCTCCCAGCTGAGCTACATCCCCACGATCGAGGAAAGCCCTTATAGCAGAAGAGCGTCGACCGGTCAATTCAAAATCGAGATCGAAACCGAAATCCCCGCCGGAGCCGGGACGGGAATCGGAAACGCCCCCCCGCGGCCTTTATTGTTTGCATTCCGGTGTTATCTTTTGACTCCCGGCGGCGCCGCCGACCGCTGCGCCGCTGGAGGAAGGGTGCGGACACGCGCCAACCATCATGCCGCTGGGCATCAACGGAAAGGAAGCAGGGAGATGACCGCTGGGGTGGTTCTCAAGGACGCCTACAAGCGCTACACGCTGGACCAGGACAAGCTCGTCGCCCCGGAGGAGACCGTTCGGCGCTTCCGCGAGCGCCTCGCATCCATCGACCTCGACATCCTCCGGGAGACCGTGCGCATCGACAACGGGCGGCTCGGGATCCCGGTCTATTTCAGCCGCTGCGGTGAGGACGCCCGGAGGGTCATCGGCACCCGCAAGCAGATGGGCAAGGGCGCCACCGTCCAGCAGGCCGAGGCCAGCGCCGTGATGGAACTGGCCGAACGGTTCAGCTTTTTCAGCTTTGTCCGCGATCCGGACAATTTTTTCACGGACACGGCGGCCAACCTGAAAGACGCGGCGCTGCCCTTCGAATCCATCGCCCGGTCGGTCCACGACGACTCGGACGACCTGGCGGTGACGCGGGGCATATTCACGTCCCTGCCCCTGCGCTGGGCCCGGGCCACCAACCTCACCCGCCAGCGGCAGGAGCTCGTTCCCTTCGACTGGTTCTACCTGATCAACGCCTTTAACGGGCCTTCGGCGGGCAACTGCGTCGAGGAGGCCCTGTGCCAGGGGATCTGCGAGATCGTCGAGCGCCACGTTTCCTCCATCGTCAGCCGCCGCCGGGAGAGCGTGCCGGCCATCCGCCCCGAATCGGCCCGGGATCCCATGGTGCGGGAGATGCTCGCCAGGTACCGCCGTGCGGGCATCCGCCTGCACGTGTCCGATTTCAGCCTGGACACGGGGATCCCCAGCGTGGGCGTCCTGGCCTACGACCCGGCGACCTTTCCCCAGCTGAGCGAGATCGTCTGGACCGCGGGCTGGCATAGACCAGGGGGGTGTTCAGCAGTTTCTTGATGATCAGGGGATAGTCGTAAGGGGTTCCGGGGGGATAGGCGTCGGCGTTCATTCAAGGTCTCCTTTTCATGCCCGGACATCGCGGCGGCCAGCCGGCGTGGGCGGTTGCACGGCGACAGGAACCGACGGCCGGTATCGCCCGGCGGCCTGCGCGGCCCGGGGCGGCCGTTAGGTTTGATTCCCAGTGCTTGAACAGCACAAAGCGTGCCAAGGCATTTTGGGACGCCAACCCGGGAGCATGGCCTGGACGGGGGACGATATCTGTCCCATGAGACGGATTTATCTGTACTATTTGACAGGCATGCTATAATCTGTGCCATGGAACAGATAACGGCAGGGTGTTCCCCCGAGACCGGCGCCCAGGCCGATCATGGAAAAAACTTGCCGGGCCGGCGGTGCGTCCCCGGCGGACGCTCCTCACCGAAATCGAAACCGGGCTCTCCGGCCCACGGGTCAACCGGCCACGCACCCCGCAGGAGGCGGAATGGTCATCGACGAAAAGGACTTTTTCCGGGAAGCGACCCTGCGCATCTGCGGCAGCCTGGAGATCGAGAAAGCGCTTCAATCCTGCCTGCTTTACATCCGGGACTACCTTCCGGCCGGCCAGATGGGCTTTCACCGCTATCACCGCGAGCTCGGGATCGTGGAAACCGTCGCCCACGCAACCCCTGAAAAGAGCGAGCTGCTTTCCATCAAGACCCCCCTGTCCGCCCGGGCCCGGGACCAGGTCAACCGCCAGCGGTCCCTGCGGGTGCGGCTCATCGAGCGCCTAGGGGACGACACGGTGACCAGCCCGGTGGCCCGCAAACTGAACGCCCTGGACCGTTCGGCCATCGTCATGGACCTGGTCGTGGAGAAAAACTTCCTCGGCATCCTTTCGGTCTTCGACGACGGCCGGAGGGCATTCAACGGGTATCACGCCCGGCTGGTGCGGATCCTGAACGGGCCCTTCGCCATCGCCCTCACCAACAGCCTGCGCTACCGCGAGCTTCAGAAGCTGCGCGACCTTCTGGCCGACGACAACCGCTACTTTCAGGAGGAACTCCGGCGGCTGGCCGGCGAAGCCATTATCGGCGCCGACTACGGTCTCAGCGGGGTCATGGAACTCGTGCGCCAGGTGGCGCCCCTCGACAGCCCGGTGCTGCTGCTGGGCGAGACCGGGACCGGCAAGGAGGTCGTCGCCAACGCCATCCACTACGCGTCCCCGCGCCGTGAAGGCCCCTTCATCAAGGTCAACTGCGGCGCCATCCCGCCGAGCCTGATGGACAGCGAGCTTTTCGGGCACGAGAAGGGCGCCTTCACCGGGGCGGTCGCCCGCAAGCGCGGAAGGCTCGAGCGGGCCAGCCGGGGGACGCTTTTCCTGGACGAGATCGGGGAGCTTCCCCCCCAGGCCCAGGTGCGGCTCCTGAGGGTCCTGCAGGAGAAGGAAATCGACCGCATCGGGGGAACGGAACCGGTCCGGGTCGACATCCGCGTCATCGCCGCCACCCACGGCGACCTGGAGGCGATGATCGCCGACGGCCATTTCCGCGAAGACCTCTACTTCCGCGTGAAGGTCTTCCCCGTCGTCATCCCGCCCCTGCGGCAGCGCCGGGACGACATCCCCGCCCTCGTCCAGCATTTCGTCGCCAAGAAAAGCCGCGAGATGAAGCTGGGCCTTGTCCCGACCCTGGCTCCGGGCGCCCTCGCGCGCCTCATGGATTACCGCTGGCCGGGCAATGTGCGCGAGCTGGAGAACGCTGTGGAGCGGGCCCTCATCCTCAACAGGCAGGGGCCGCTTTTTTTTTGCCGATATCCTCTCCGCGCCGTCGCCCGCCAGGTGGACGGGCTTCGAATGCCTGCCGGACCGGGACACCGGCTCCCTGCACCTGGACGCCGTCGCCGCGCGGCACATCCGCCGCGTTCTGGACCTGTGCCATGGCCGCGTGGAGGGAGACCGCGGCGCGGCGCGCCTGCTCGGGATCCACCCCTCGACCCTGCGAAAGCGCATGCGCAAGCTGGGAATCGCCTTCGGGCGCAAAGCGCCTCCCATGCCGCCCGAGGCCGGGGGGGTGTCCGGCGGAGGGCCTTTCCTGTCGTCCCCGGCTGCCCGGCCTGCCGACGGCACCGTCAGCGCGTGACCTTCCCGGATGCGGCGGCCCTGGCAGGCACCGTCGCATCCTTCAGCGGCAGAAGTCGCGTCGGAAGCCGCTGCCGTGAGCGGCGACGGCCGCCGCCAGGCCCTCCGCCAGCTGGTCGGTCAGGCACTCGTGGATCGTGCCGGCGCGCTCGTCCATGTAGACCTTGGAAATTTCGGTCGGCAGCACCAGGACGTTGGGATCCCCAAGGCTCACCCGCCGGCAGAACTCACCCTGGCCGCCGAAGACGTCGTTTTCGGCGACGCTGGCGGGCCGGCCGTCCAGGTGAATCCGGCCCAGGCGATGGAGCCACTCCGTGACCGGTTTGCGCCACCGGGCGCGGTCGATCCCCCGGGTGCCCAGGTTGAAGACCGGCGGCGACGGGTGGCCCTTGTCGCGCTGGCGCTGGATGTTGTAGGAGTGGACATCGTAGACCACGCAGGCGCCGAAGCGATCCAGGAGGACCCGGACGGCACCTTCGGCAAAGCGGTAGAAGGCCTCGTATTTTTCGAGGCTGCGGCGGTTCATGGCCTCCGTCGGCGACGACCGGTAGACCCGCTTGCCCCAGAACCTCTCCGGGGTGAGCGGCAGGGCCAGCTCCGGCGGGCGGTTCAGGTCGTACTCGGCCCGCGAGTCCAGGCTCCAGAGGGTGCTGGGGCAGCGCCGGATGATCCGGTCGGTGGCCGGGTCCTCCTCGGCCAGGCGCCCCTGTTCCGACAGCGCCATGATCGCCAGCAGCTCTTCACGCACCGCGTGCCCGGCATGGATCGCGGTGACCAGCAGCGGGACGGCGAGGTCCAGGTCGTAGGCGAACCCCCCCGTGGGGGCCACGCCCGTCACGCGGTCCGAGGCGCCGGGCATGGCGGGAAGTTCTGCTTCGTCCGGGATCGTGGCATCCGCGTCGCCCCACAGCGGCGCGACTTGTGCGCCGGGATGCCGCTTGACGAAAGCCATGGTCTTGTCATCGGGCTCGATGATCCCGTTCTTGGCGCCGGCCTCGACGGCCATGTTGCACAGGGTCATGCGCTCCTCCATGTCCATGCGCGCCACCGCCGGGCCGTGGAATTCGATCACCTTGTGGGTGGCGCCGTCCACGCCGATGCGCCCGATGATCGACAGGATCACGTCCTTGGCGTAGACCCCCGGGCGCAGGTCGCCGATCAGGGCGACCTTCACGCTGCGCGGCCGGTGGAAGGCGCACACCCCCTTGAGGATGCCGACCTCCAGGTCGGTGGTGCCCACGCCGGCGGCGAAGGCGCCGAAGGCCCCGTGGGTGCAGGTGTGCGAATCCCCCATGATGATGGTGGTGCCGGGCCGCACGAAGCCCTTTTCCGGGAACAGGGCATGGCAGATGCCGTTGCGCCCGATGTCGAAGAAATCCCGGATCCCGTGGCGCCGGGCCCACTCCCGCATGATCCTGCCCTGGGCGGCGGTCAGGGAGTCCTTGGCCGGGGTGACGTGGTCGATGACCGCCTTGATGCGGTCCGGGTCGAAAACGTGGTCCCTGCCCCTGCGCACCAGGTCGTTGATGGCCACCGGCGTGGTGATCTCGTGGCAGAAGACCGCGTCCAGGCGGATGACGTGGATGTCCCCGTGGGGGTTGTCCACATGGTGGGCGGCGAAAATCTTCTCGGCGATGGTCTGGCCCAAGGGCCCTCCTCTTCCCCCGGGGGGCGGCGCCGTGCGCCCCCGCCCGCGGGCGACGGATCAATCCTCGTCGGATTTGAGCACGGAAAGAAAGGCCGCCTGGGGAATCATGACCTTGCCGACCATCTTCATCCGCTTCTTGCCCTTCTTCTGCTTCTCCAGGAGCTTGCGCTTGCGGGTGATGTCCCCGCCGTAGCACTTGGCGGTCACGTCCTTGCGCAGGGCGGACACGGTCTCGCGGGCGATGATGTTGCCGCCGATGGCCCCCTGGATGGGGATCTTGAACATCTGCCGCGGAATCTCCTCTTTCAGTTTGGCGCACGCATGCCGGGCGCGCTCGATCGACCGGTCGCGGTGCACGAGCTGCGAGAGGGCGTCGACCCGTTCGCCGTTGATCAGGATGTCGAGCTTGACCAGGTCCGTCTCGCGGTAGTCGATGATGTCGTAGTCGAAGGAACCGTACCCCTGGGTGATCGACTTGAGGCGGTCGTAAAAATCGTAGATCACCTCGGCCAGGGGCAACTCGAAGATCATCTCCAGGCGGTCGCTGGTGAGGTACTGGTAGTTCTTGCTGGTGCCGCGGCGGTCGAGGCACAGCTTCATGACGGCGCCCATGTAGCGGTCCGGGACGATGATGGCGGCGCGGATATAGGGCTCGTGGGTGGAGGCGATCAGGGTCGGGTCGGGGTAGAGCGCCGGGTTGTCGACGATCTGCTCGCTTGCGTCGTTCATCAGCAGCCGGTAGCGGACCGAGGGGGCGGTCAGGATCAGCGACAGGTCGTATTCGCGCTCCAGGCGCTCCTGGACCACCTCCAGGTGCAACAGGCCGAGGAACCCGCAGCGGAACCCGAAGCCGAGGGCCGTGGAGCGGTCCTTCTCGTAGGAGAGGCTGGCGTCGTTGAGCTTGAGCTTCTCCAGCCCCACGGCCAGGTCTTCGTAAGCGTCGGAGGCCACGGGGTAGATCGAGGAAAACACCACCGGCTTGGCCTCCTTGAAGCCGGGCATTTGTTTGCCGCAGGGGTTGGACTTGAGGGTGAGCGTGTCCCCGCAGCGGGTGTCGCTGACGGTCTTGATCCCGGCGATCACGTAGCCGACATCCCCCGCCTGAAGGGAGGTCGTGGGGTTGCGCACCAGCTGGAAGACGCCGACCTCCTCGACCCGGTAGGACACACCGGTGGCCATGAACACGATGCTGTCGCCCGGTTTCACCGTTCCGTCGAAGATGCGGAAATGGACCACCGTGCCCCGGTAGGGGTCGTAGTGGGAGTCGAAGATCAACCCCCTCAGGGGGGCCGCGGGGTCGCCCTTGGGAGCCGGCAGCCGGGCGACGACAGCCTCGAGCACCTCCTCGATGCCGATGCCCTCCTTGGCCGATACCAGGATCGCCGCCTCCGGGTCGAGCCCCAGGTCCTGGTCGATCTGCTGCTTGACGCGCCCGATGTCGGCCGAGGGCAGGTCGATCTTGTTGATGACGGGGATGATGTCCAGGTTGTGCTCCAGGGCCAGGTAGAGGTTGGCAAGGGTCTGGGCTTCCACCCCCTGGCTGGCGTCTATGAGCAGCAGGGCCCCTTCGCAGGAGGCCAGGGCGCGGGACACCTCGTAGCTGAAATCGACGTGCCCGGGGGTGTCGATCAGGTTGAGGCGGTACATCCGGCCGTCCCTGGCCCGGTAGGGCAGGCAGACGGTCTGGCTCTTGATGGTGATGCCGCGCTCGCGCTCGATGTCCATGGTGTCGAGGATCTGGTCCTTGAAATCCCGGTCGGACACCAGCCCCACGGCCTGGATGAGCCGGTCGCTGAGAGTCGATTTGCCGTGGTCGATGTGTGCGATGATGCTGAAGTTGCGGATGTGTTGCATACCACCCTTCCGCCCGCCGGGGGGTGCCCGGGGGGGCAAAAGCCAGTTGACAGGACCGCCTGCATGGATGTAATGTATTTTCGAGTCAAAAACAGGTATTATTATCAAACCGGCCTCTGATCTGTCAAGCCCGGGCCGAATCCAGCCTGCCGCGGCACCCATGGACCCAACCGCCCAGCCCAAACAAGGCACGCGCATCCTGATCGTCGAGGACGACAGCGCCATCCGCAGCTCCCTGGCCGAATACATGCAGACGGTGGGGTTCGAAACCTGCGTGGCGGAAACCGCCGAGGAGGCCCTGGAACTGCTCCGAACGCTTCCGGTGGAAGTGGTCGTCACCGACATCGTCCTGGCCGGCAAGGACGGCCTGGAGCTGACCCAGATCGTCAAGGGCGAATTCGGCATCGACGTCATCGTGATCACCGGCTACATCGCCGACTTCTCCTACGAGGATGCCATCAACCGCGGCGCCAGCGACTTCGTCTTCAAGCCGGTGCGCTTCGAGGAACTCCACCTGCGCCTCAAGCGCGTCCTCAGGGAGCGCCGCCTCAGCCGCGAAAGGGCCCTGATGCTCGACGAGCTGCAGAACCTCGCCATCACGGACGGGTTGACCCAGCTTTACAATTCGCGCTATTTCTACACCCAGGTCGACCAGGAAGTCGGGCGCGTCCTGCGCTACGGCCGCCCCCTGTCGCTTTTGCTCCTGGACATCGATCACTTCAAGAATTACAACGACACTTACGGCCACATGGAAGGGGACAAGGTCCTGGTGACGATCGGCCGCAAGATCGTTTCCTGCCTCAGGAAAAACGATTCGGCCTACCGCTACGGCGGGGAGGAGTTCACCGTCCTGCTGCCCGAAACCGACAGCGGAGAGGCCCTCCTGGTGGCCGAAAGGATCCGCGAAGCCATCCAGACGCAGAAGCTTTTCCCCGAGGGGGGGGGCGAGACCTGCCGGACCATCAGCATCGGCGTCACCCGCTACGAAAAAGGCGAGCGGGTGTCGGCCTTCGTCGAGAGGGCGGACCGCGCCATGTACCTGTCGAAACAGAAGGGGCGCAACCGCGTATCTCTCCTCGAGGGCGGGAAGGCCCCCCAGGCTTAGGTCATGCCGACCTTCTCCCCCCTGACCGAGCCCAGCGACGACGAACTGAGGCAGGTGGCCGACCTCTACCGCCAGGCCGGGTGGTGGGATGACGCCCCGCAGCACCTGGACCTGCTGCGGCGCCTCGTCGCCGGGAGCCACTGCTTCTGGGTCGCCCGCAGCGCCGGCCGGATCGTGGCGATGGGGCGCGCCATCAGCGACCGGGTCAGCGACGCCTACATCCAGGACGTGACGGTCAGCTGCGCGACCAGCGAACCGATGATCGGCACCCGGAGGATAAGTCCCTCCCAGGCGCGCCTGCCGGTGGGCGAAGCGAACCAGTTCCGCACGAGAAAAGCGGCGACGACCACCGCCACGGCCGCGAACAGGCCGTAGTAACGGAGCAGTTCGCTGATGGAAACAATCAGCCCTGATCCTCATCCTGCTGGCCCTGCCGAACGGGATCCTGGGAAAGGCCGCGGAGGACCGCGCCTGATGAACCTGCGCCGACCGCGATGGATCTGGCTGGCGCTCGCCCTAGGGGGCGTGGCGGCCGTGGGGCTGGCGCAGGCGGCCTGGGACGATTACCTTCTGTCGATCGTCAATTTCGTCGGCATCTACGCCATCCTGGCCGTGAGCCTTAACCTGACGAACGGCTTCGCCGGCCTTTTCTCCCTCGGCCACCCCGGCTTCATGGCCATCGGCGGCTACGTAACGGCGATCCTGACCCTGCCGGCCTCCCGCAAGGCCATGTTCCTGGCGCTGCCCGGATGGCTGGCCGGGATCGAGCTGCCCTTCCTGCCGGCGCTGCTGGCGGGCGGGGCCGCCGCGACGCTGACCGCCTTTCTGCTGGGGCTGTCGGTGCTGCGGCTGAGCGGCCACTACCTGGCGGTGGCCACCATGGGGTTTCTGATCATCGTCCAGGTGCTCATCGAAAACTGGGAGAGCATCACGCGCGGCCCGCTGGGCCTGAACGGCCTCGCGGCCCTGACCGACCTCTGGTGGGTCTACGGCTGGCTGCTGGCGGCCATCTATCTGAGCTGGAAGGTCAAGTTCTCCTCCTTCGGCCGCAGCATGCTGGCCATGCGCGAGGACAGCCTGGCGGCCCAGTGCCTGGGGGTGAACCTGTTCCGGACGCGGGTGGCGGCGCTCGCCATCGGCGCCTTCTTCGCCGGGGTCGCCGGCGGGCTGTGGGCCCATCTGGTCACGGCCATCACGCCCGGGACCTTCTCCCTGATCATGGCCTTCAACATCGTCGTGATGGTCGTCGTCGGCGGGACGGGCAGCATCACCGGCGCCGTGGTCGCGGCCGTGCTCTTCTCGGCGGCCACCGAGATCTTCCGGCCCCTCGAGGAAAGCTTCGAGGCCTACGGGATCGCAGAAATCCTTATGGCGCTGGTCCTGCTTGTGATATTGATCTACCGGCCTTCCGGCCTCTTCGGAAGCCGCGAGCCCGCTTTTCTGACGGCCGGGCCGACTCATAAACCGGGAAACCATCCCGCAACCGCAAAAGGAGGTCAATGATGAAGCGCACGCAACTGGGGGTTCTGGCACTGGCGGTTTTTTTCCTTGGCACGGGGACGCTGTGGGCGGCGGACGCCACCATCAAACTGGGGGCCTTGTACAACCTGACCGGAGGCATGTCCTCCATCGACGCCCCGGCGCTGAACGGGGCCAAGCTGCAGGCGAAGCTCATCAACGAGAAGGGCGGGGTGCTCGGCAAGAAGCTCGAGGTGATCGGGATCGACACCAAGACCGACCAGAAAGCCGCCGCGACCGGCGCCCAGAAGGCCCTCTCGGAGGGTGTCATCGCCGGGCTGGGGTACGGGGACACGACCTATGTCATGGCTGCGGCCCCCCTGTTCCAGAAAAAGGGGCTGCCCTTCGTGACCTCGGGCGCGACCCATCCCGAGCTGCCCAAGTGGGTCGGCGACTACATGTTCATGGTGCCCTTCGGGGATGACGACCAGTCCTTCGCCATCGCCGATTTCACGGTCAAGAAGCTCAACGCCAGGAACGTGGCCGTCTGGACCGACAACTCGATGGACTTCACCAAGGCGCTCTCCAAGTTTTACATGGCCCGCATCAAGGAGCTCGGCGGCACCGTCGTGCTAGAGGATTTCTTCAAGATGGGCGACAAGGACTTCTCCGCCCAGATCGCACGCCTCAAGGCCGCCAGCCCCAAGGCGGATGCCGTCTTCGTGTCGGCCATTCCCAATGAAGCCGGGCTGAGCGTCAAACAGATCCGCGAGGCGGGGCTGACCCTGCCCATCGTGAGCGGCGACGGTTTCGACACCGAGCTGGTCACCACCGTGCCCGGGCCCAAGCTCGCCAATGCCGTCTATTTCTCCACCCACACCTACCGCGAGGACAACCGCCCCGAGGTGGTCGCCTTCGTGAAGGCCTATGAAAAGGAATACAAGAAGCCGCCCGAGAACGCGTTTGCCGCCCTGGGCTTCGACGCCGTGGGCCTGATCGCCGACGGCCTCGAGCGCGCCGGCAAGGTCGACGGCAAGGCCCTGCGCGACGCGCTGGCCGCCACCAAGGGCTACAAGGCCGTTACCGGCGAGATCACCTACTCCCGGCCGAGCATGGTCCCGGCCAAGGGCGTATCGATCATCAGCGTGATGAACGGCAAGTACAAGGTCGAGGAAGTGTGGATGCCGAAACCCTAACGCAGCATTTGACATAACGCCGCCACTTACGCTGCACCCCCTCCCCCAATTCTCCCCGCTTTCCGCCCCTCCTCCCCCTCGACGGGGGAGGCCGGGGGGGGTGATCGAGTGGTGGCATTCACGCAAGAACCAACGTGCCGAGAGGAGCCGCTCCCATGAAAAAGATCAAGCTCGAAGAGTATACCGAATTCGATTTCAAGAACACCGGGATCGACAAGGCCCTGCTCGCCGTCGGCTCCACGGAGAGCCACGGCGAGCATCTGCCCTATGGCTGCGACACCTTCGTGGCCTACGACCTCGCCCTGGCGGTCGCCGGGCGCCTCGAGCGCACCGTGGTGGTTCCGCCGCTGTGGTACGGCATGAGCCTGCACTACAGCCACAAGCCCATGTGCATCAGCCTGACGAGCGACACCCTGACCCAGGTGCTGCGCGAGGCCATGGACTCTCTGGTCCGCTGGGGGGTCAGGAAAATCCTGGTCGTCAACGGCCACGACGGCAACATCGCTTCCATCGAGATCGCCGCCCGGGACATGAAGGTCAAGTATCCCGACCTGGGGCTGGCGGTCCTGGACGCCTGGTGGGTCACCGCCGGCAACCTGCTTCCCAAAGACACATTCGAAGTCTGGGGCGGGCTGGGCCACGGCGGCGAAGGCGAAACGTCCATCGCGCTCGCCATGTTCCCCCAGCTGGTCGACATGGCACGGGCCAAGGGCCAGATTCCGGACATGGACCCCAACGTCAAGCTGGTCTGGAACTTCCAGGAGCTGACCGACCACGGGGCGAGCGGCGCGCCCGAGAAGGGCACCGCGGAGAAGGGCCGCAGGATGAAACAGGTCCTGGTGGACTACCTCGTCGAGTTCGTCGGCCGCATGGACCGGCAGGGCTGGAAATATGCCAAGGCGTGACGGCAGTGGCGCGGTCGCCATTTTCTTTACCGGCGGGACCATCACCATGCGGCCCCAGGCCCATGAGCGCGGGGTGGTTCCCAGCGACGAGTTCGACCGGCTGTTCGCCGAGCTGCGGCCGCACATCCCCGGCGTGGATTTCAGGCCGGTGCTCTGGTCCAACCTGCCGAGCCCGCACATGACCCCCGGCCACATGTTCCGGCTGGCCCGGGACATCGACCGGGCGCTGGCGGCTCCGGCCGTGCGGGGCGCGGTCGTCATTCACGGGACCGACGTGCTGGTGGAATCCGCCTACATGGCCGAGCTCACCCTGCGCTCGTCCAAGCCCGTGGTGTTCACCGGCTCCATGCGCTACTATAGCGAAACGGGGTTCGACGGCATCCGCAACCTGCTGAACGGGATCAGGGCCTGCCTCCTGCCGCTGCCCGCGGAAACCGGCGTCGTCCTGCTGATGACCGACCGCATGTTCGCCGCCCGGGAGGTCATCAAGGTCAACTCCCTCAACATCGACGCTTTCGAAGCCCCCGAGAGCGGACCGGTGGCCTATGTGGCCGGGGATGACGTCCGGCTGACGCGCAGCGCGCCGCACGTGACGGAGGTGCGGCGGCCGCTGATCCGGACCCGCCGGATCGACCCGGACGTAGCCATGATCTCCTGCTATACCGGCATGGACGGGGCGCTGGTGGAGCACCTGCTTCAGAAGGCTGTCAGCGGGTTGGTCCTCGAGGGGTTCGGCGCCGGCAACGTCCCGCCGGGCATAGTACCCGCCGTGGAGAAGGCGATCGGCCGCGGGATCCCGGTGGTTCTGACCACGCGCTGCCCCGAGGGCGGCGTCTGGCCGATGTATGCCTATGCCGGCGGCGGCGCCGACCTGGCCCGGAAGGGGGTCATCCTGGGCGGCCGGCTCTCCGGTCCCAAGGCGCGCATCCTGCTGATGGCGGCGCTGGGAGCCACCCGGTCCATGGCGCGGCTCCGCCAAATTTCCGGCCTCCGGTCCGCATTCGATCTGGAGAATGAAGCGGGGGCGCCTGGACCGGGCATCGAGGGAGCGCCGCACCACCGTGTAAGCCTGGACATCGGCCCCGGTCTCCTGGGAGATCCGGCGGCGGATGAGGGCCGGGTCGTGGATGTCGTCAGGATCGACCGTGATCTGGATGCGGGTGGCCATCGAGGCAATCGCGCTGGGTCCCGGTTTCGGTTTCGACGGGACGGGCGTCGCAATCGCCCCGCCGGCAGACGCCCCTGTCGGCGGCATCGCGAACCAGCCTTACCACAACCGGCCGGCCGCCTGTCAAGCCCGACCGCCTTCGGGCCGGGGCAATTTGATTTTGACAATGCCTTCCCACCTGTCGTAAGCAGGTAGGCCGCCGCTCGCCGCGCCTGACGCCCGGCGCATCCCGGCATTCAGGGCGCGCGGCCCCTCGGGCATGATGATGACCCCAGAACCGATTGAAGCAGACAGGCCTTCCACGGACTTCCGCGACCGCGTGTTTCGCGCCGGGAAGTGGGCCATGGGCCTGCAGGCCGCCGACAGGGCGCTGGGGCTGATCCGAACCGTGGTGCTGGCCCGCCTGCTGGCCCCGGACGACATCGGCCTTTTCGCCATCGCCGCCATGGCCCTCCAGCTCCTGGCGACATTCTCCATGACCGGGTTTTATCCCGCCCTCATCCACAAGCAGGGCATCGAGCGGGCGGACCTGGACGCGGTCTGGACCGTGCACGTCCTCCGGGGGTTCCTCAGGGCCGCGGTACTGTGGCTGGCCGCACCCCTCATCGCGGACTTCTACCAGGCGCCGCAGATCGCATCGCTGGTGCGCATGATCTCCCTGCTGCTGATCCTGGAGGGGTTCTGCAACATCGGGACGATCCATTTCAGCCGGGACCTCCAGTACCACAAGTTTTTCCTGCTTTCCTTCGGCGGGTCCCTCGCGGACCTGGCCACCGTCGTGATCTCGGCCCTGGCGGTGCGCAACGCCTGGGCCCTGGCCTACGGGCTCCTGGCGCGGCACCTGTTCAACCTGGCGCTGTCCTACCGGATCCACCCGTTCCGCCCGCGGCCCCGCCTGTCGGCCCGGACGTTGAAGCCCCTGATGCGCTTCGGGATGTGGGTCAGCCTGACCGGCATCCTCTTTCTCATCGGTCGCCAGGCCGCCGGGCTGGTGCTGGGCAAGGCGGCCGGCGTGGAGGCGCTCGGCTTTTACCAGATGGCGTTCATGATCGCCCAGGCGGCCATCCTGGACCCGGTTCTGGCCGGCGCGGAGGTGGCCTTCCCGGCCCTGTCCCGGGTTCAGGACGCGCCGGGGCGCTTCAGGTTCTCGGCCTTGACGCTCATCGGGCTGTCCGCGGCGGCGGTGATGCCCCTGTGCGCCTTCCTCCTTCTGGCGGCCGACGACATCACCCTGGTGCTGCTGGGCGGGACCTGGGCCCCCATCGCGCCGACGCTGAGGGTGCTTTCCGTCGCCTTCATGCTCACCGCCGCGGGGGCCCTGGGCAACCCGATCCTGATGGGCAGCGGCCGGCCGCGCGCCGTGTTCCAGGCCCAGCTGTGCCGCGCCCTGTGCGTCCTGGCGACCGTCTACCCCTTCAGCCTGCATGCCGGCACCTCCGGCGCCGCTTTTTCGGTCCTGCTGGGCGGCTGCGGGATGCTGGCGGTGTCGGCCTGCCATGTCCAGCGCACCATCGGCCTGCGGTCCGGTGAAATCCGGAGCCTTTTTCTGCCGCCCCTGCTGGCCTGCGGCGCCGCGGCCCTCGCCTGGGGACTGGCCGCGGCGGCGCTCTGCGCCCTCGGGGGCCCCATCACCGCGTGGCCCCCCGCCGCCCTCGGCCTGAAATCCGCGGCGGGCTTGGCCGCCTATGCCCTGGCCTACCGCCGCTGCCAATCCATGAACGCCACGGGCATCGACTTCAGCCTCCTGCTGTCGGCGCTGCGGCAGAAAAAAAATCCGGCGAAATGAGCACCTGCGTTCGTGCCCGCCGCACGCTTTCCCGGTTGATGACGTGGTCGTCATGCCCAACGTCCTCCCCCTCGTCGTCGACCAGAACGGGGCGCTGCTGCCGAAAATGGAAATCCGGATGATCGCCGTGGGGGCCTGAGGGGAGGGCCGCCGCGCGTCTTGACCGGGTCCCCCGGTGGATGCAGCCCTTGTTCCCCTCGTGGGGGGATGTTCCGATATCGGTCAGGGGTGTTTCCAGGGTGCAGACCATTCCCGGACGCAGGGGCACTTCCCGGCCTAGGATGACTTCCAGGCGCTTGTGATGCCCGAGTTCCACGACCTTGGCTGCGACGGCATCTCCGCTCTCCGGAACCATCCCAAAATCGAAGCACACCGGCTGGGCGTCTGCCGCAGGCAACCTGCGGGTCGCCGAAGCGGCCGCGTCGATAAGCGATGCTGGCACCATGCCTTCAGTCATCTAAAGTGCTTTCCGAAAGACGAGGTACCTGTCCCCGTCGCCGGCAGTTTCGAAGCCGAAGCGGTCCAGTAGAGACTGAATGCCCGGGTCGTGCTGACCATCGACGCACAGCTCGGCCTTCAGCCGCCCCGCTTCACCTGCATATCCCCTGATGAGCTGTTCGACGCCCGAGGCTTCCCCGCACAGGGCAACCACCCATATCCTTTCCGAACGGTCGGTATCCGGATCTGTCATCGCATACGCTTTCTCATCGCCAGAGAGTCGGACCGCAGACCGCCTGAGCAGCCCTTCGAGGACTTGCGGCGTCATGGAGAAATAGGCGCGCTTGTAAAATGCTTTTTTTCGGCGGCTTGCCAGCACCGGATACCTGCCGAGCAGTTCCGCTACCGAATCCGGCAAGGGTGCGGCCACGGGTGTTTCTTGAAGCGCGGCAACCGGCGAAACCCGCCTCCGGATGGCCCTGCCCATGATCTCCTGCGCCGTGCGGTAGGCCTCCGAAGTGATGCGCTTCAGGTCCCTTTCCTTTTCGCCCAGGATCCGGCGGGCCTCGCCCTCGCCCTCGGAGCGGAACTTCTGGGCGATCTGGTTGCGCTCGGCGACCATCCGGTCGTAGACTGACTTGCGCACCTGTTCGACGAAATTGAGGCGCTTGATCTTCACGTCCACCAGCTGGATCCCGAACTGGTCCAGCTTGGGCTGGGCCTGCCTCAGGACCCCCTCCATGATCTTGCCGCGGCCGGTAGCGATGTTGTAGGTGGGGAGTTCCTCTTTCTTTTCTTCCTCGCTGATGCCCTCCTCGACGGTGTCCATTGCGCGGTTGCTGGTCCTCACCGTTTCGATCAGGCGGTAGCTGGTGATGAAGTTGCGCACGGCCGGGTCGATGATGTCGTCCAGGCGGCCGCGGGCGCTGACCGTGTTGTTGACCGTCTGGAAGAACTTGACCGGGTCGACGATTCTCCAGCGCGCGAAGGCGTCGACCCAGATGTAGGTCTTCTCACTGGTCGGTATCTGCCCGGGGTCGCCGTCCCATGTGAGCAGGTTCTTGGGAAAGTAGTTGGTTTTCTGGATGAACGGCACTTTGAAATAGAGCCCCGGGGTTACCTTGGGAGACCCCACGACCCTGCCGAACTGGGTGACGACCACCTGCTCGGTTTCGTCGACCACGTAAGCAGAGGCGAACACGACCATCGCCACCGCGACCAGCCCTATGACAATCGGTCCCTTGGTCCTCATTTGTCCACGCTTTCCTGTTGTCCGAGATTGAGCAGCGGAAGCAGGTTGTTCTGCTCCGCATCGATGATGTACTTCTGGCCCAGCTTGGGGAACACCTGCCGCAGCATTTCCAGGTAAAGCCGACGCTTGGTGACGTCCTCCGCCAGGCGGTAGGCCTCGTAGACGGCTTGGAAGCGGGAGGCGTCGCCCTGCGCGCGGTTGACCCGGTCCAAGGCGAAACCCTCGGCCGCCTTGATGGTTCGATCCGCCTCGCCCCGGGCCTTGGGGATGGCCTTGTTGTAGTCCTCTTTGGCCTCGTAGATCATGCGTTCCTTTTCCTGAACGGCCTGGTTGACCTCGTTGAAGGACGGCTGCACCGGTGCGGGGACGTTGGTCCGCTTCATCTCGATGGTGACGACGCTGATGCCGGTCTCGGCGTTGTCGAGTTCCTGCTGAAGCACCTCCCGCGCCTTGACCGCGATTTCGTCGCGCTTGGTGATGACCTCGATGATGCTGCTGTCGCCGACCACCAGGCGCATCGCCGCCTCCGACATGTCCCTGAGCAGCTGGCCGACGTCATGCACCTTGAACATGTAGTTGTAGGGATCCTTGATGCGGTACTGGACGATCCACGGGACCACGCCGACGTTCAGATCGCCCGTCAGCATGAGGGCTTCGCTCAGGTCGCTGGTTTCGGAAAGCTGCCGTGCGCGCCCCGTCTGGGTCTCATCCGAGACGACCCCGAATTCTTCCTTCAGCACCCGCCGGACCTTGACCTTGGTGACCCTTTCGATCCCTGCGGGCAGCTTGAAGTTCAGGCCCGGCTGAGTGGTGCGGACGTATTTGCCGAAGCGCTGGACGACGCCCACCTCGTCGATGTCGACGGTGTAAAAGGAGGAGGAGCCCAGAAACAGCGCAGCAACCACCAGAAGGATGATCGGTCCTCCCGGCAGCTTGAATTTCTTGAGTCGCTCGACGATTTCGTCCATCTGGGGAGGTATGGGCCGCATCCCCCCCATGCCTTGCTGCTGCTTTTTCAGCTTTTCCCAATCCCAACTCATGATCGTATCCTGTCGATTGCTTTTTGGGGATGTTTTCGGTAATGTTTCAATACGACGGTGGTGCGGCAGGCGAGTTTGTCGTGGAAAAAACGCACGCTGGCCGGTCCGCCGGGCGGGAAACATGCCGTCTGGTGATCGACGCCGTGGAATGAATTTAAGGTACGAAAGTCGGCAAGTCAAGGAAAATCGAGCCTTCCGCGCGCCCCAGGCAGCCTGCGCACGGATCCGGCAACGGCTGTGCGCAGGGGCGGGAGAAGAGCCGCAGTGGCGACGGAGCGTAGAAACGACAAGGGTTTTTATCCGATCGGCGAGATCCTCAAGAGCGTCCTGCCGGCTGCCCGCCGGGACCAGGACACCGACCTGGCGCGGATCTGGGGCCTGTGGGACGAGGTGGTGGGGCGCGTGGTCGCAGAAAATGCCCAGCCGGAAGCCTTCAAGGGCAAGCTGCTCCTGGTTCGCGTGGGAAGCTCGCCTTGGGCCCAGCAGCTGAGCTTCATGAAGCGCGAGATCATCGCCAAGGTCAACGAGGCTCTCGGCCGCGAGCTGGTGGAGGAGATCCGCTTCAAGGTGGGATAAATGCCTTTATAATCGAAATCGAAATCGAAATCGAAATCGAAATCGCAATCGAAATCGCAATCGCAATCGCAATCGAACCCGGCATGACACTCCCTATCCCTGCACCCGGCACCCCCATGCATCCGACGACGACGGACAGCGCCCTCGACGGCACCCTGCGGGTGAGACAGCACCGGCACGGATACCGTTTCTCCATCGACGCGCTCCTGCTGGCGGACTTTGCCCGGCCGGACCCCGGCGGCACGCTGCTCGACCTGGGCACCGGGTGCGGCATCGTTGCCCTGATCCTCGCGCGCCGCCACCCGCACCTGCGGATTTTCGGCGTGGAGGTCCAGCCCGAACTGGCGCTCCTGGCAGCGGAAAATGCGGCCGCCAACGGTCTGGAAGGACGCATCTCCATCCTGCAACTGGACCTGCGGGACCTGACCCCCGGCACCCTGCCCGCGCCCATCGACGCCATCGTCACCAATCCCCCCTTTCGCCGGCAGAGGTCGGGCCGGGTGAACTCTGATCTCCAGAGGGCCATCGCCCGGCATGAAATCAAGCTGACCCTGGAGGATCTGGTGCGGGTCAGCGCCTCGATCCTCCAGGCTGGTGGCCGGTTTGCGGCCGTGTACCCGGCCGATCGTCTCACCGCCCTGTTGGTCGCGCTGCAGCGCTTCCGCCTCGAGCCGAAGATGCTGCGGATGGTGCACTCGCACCGCGGGGAGGACGCCAAGCGGGTGCTGGTGGAAGGGGTCAAGGGGGCCGGACCGGGCCTCCAGGTCCGCCCCCCCCTGGAGATATACGGGAGCGGCGGTTACACCCCCGAGGCGGCGGCCCTGTTCGTGCCCTAGCGCCGGGGCCCGCAGCCTGGGTTGCGCCGGAGACGCGGAAGCCTTCGGCAGGAGCTTGATGCCGTGACCTCGCCTACAGGTCGCCGTCGGGGACCAGGCTGTGGATGACCTGCCCCACGACCACCTTGGGATAAAAATAGGTGGCCTTGCGGGGCATGATCAGCCCCTCGTGGGCGACTTCCCGGACCTGGGAAATCCGCGTGGGGTTGAGGATGAAGGCCATGTCGTATTCCCCGCTGCGAACCCCCGCGAGCGCATCGGCCGCCTCGGTGGCGTAGCCGATGAGCTTTTCGTTGTCCAGCCGCTGGTGGTCGAAGCCCAGCAGGTCCATGAAGATCAGGCGGGTGAGGACCGTGACGTCGATGTGGCGGATGGCGGGGGGAAGCTCGCGGGTGAAGAGGCGGTCCATGGTGCCGGCTTTGAGTGTCAGGACGGCCAGCCCGTGTCGCCCCTTGAGGCACGCGCCGATGACGCTCCGGGGACCGGCCCCGGCCAGGGCGGTGTGCAGCCTGCCCAGGGCGGCGCGGTCGCTGTCTTCGGAGATGGTGACAATGTCGAAGCAGGCGGCGGCCTTTTCCAGAAAGCCGCTGCGCACCGGCTCGTCCACGGCCTTGAGCATGCGGTGGGCCGGCAGGATGATCAGCCCCGGGTCTTCCATGCCGCTCAGGTACATCATGACATAGTTAGCCGGATGACGGGCGTCGAAGCCCGGCGTTCGTGCGGACAGCCCCTCGCGGTAGTTGAGGGCGGTCTCGTAGCGATGGTGGCCGTCGGCGATGAAGAGGGGCTTGTCCCGCATGGCATCGCCCACGAAACGGTGAACCTGCGGGTCGACGATGCGCCACAGGCGGTGGTGCATCCCGTCCCCGGCAGTGAAGCGGGAGTCGGGGGGGCGGTCGGCCACGGCCGTCAGCAGGCCGCCGAGAATCGCGTTGCCCGGGTCCGGGTAAAGGGAGAAAATCGGGCTGAAGTTGGCGCGGCAGGCGCGCCGCAGATCGAGGCGCTCGGATTTGACCTGGGAGAAGGTCTTTTCGTGGGGCAGGACCACCCGCTTTTCGAAGGGCTCGAGGCCGACCCGGCAGATCACCCCCCAGCGGGTGACGCTGCGCTCCTGCGCCCGGAAGTCGACCGCCGTGAGGTAGAGGGCCTCCGCCGGGTCCCTCACCAGGGTGCCATCCTCCATCCAGAGGCGAAAATCGGCGGCGGCCCGCGTGTTCCAGTTGTCCTCTGGCGAGTCTGTGTCGCGGCGGGTGCCGAGAATCAGCCGGATCATGTTGCGCGGGTGGCGCTCGTAGAAGGCTTGCTGGGCCTTCTGCGAGATGACGTCGAAAGGCGGGGTGGCGACAAGGCCCAGGTCCCCGATTTTCTTCGGGTCATACAGAATGCCCCGGAAGGGCAGAACGGTTGCCATGATCGTTATTCCTATGGGAAAAAAGGTGCCGGGGGGATGCCCCCTCCGGAGCGCGGGGCCGTCCGGTCCACCGGAGGACCGGAGTTTGCGCATTCATAAATTCTAAAACATACCCGAAAAGATTGAGCCGATCAAGACCCAATCGCCAGGGGCAAGGAGACGGAGAAGGAATGTCGGCGTGACCCGGTGACCCCATGGGACGGCCGCCCCTGTGGCGCCCTGGCCGAGAAATTTGGCCGGGCGGGCGACATGGGGATTGACATGACGCCAAAAGGGTACTAAAAATCAACTTTTACTTCAAAGGCCGACCCGTGCGGAGAGGTTGCCGAGTGGCTGAAGGCCCCGCTCTCGAAAAGCGGTATCCCGTACCCGGGATCGTGGGTTCGAATCCCACCCTCTCCGCCACCGAGGCATCGCGGGACGCCGCCGGTACGCCTGCCGCCCCGGCGGGTCGCCGTGTGCGGTGCTTGCCCCGATCTTCGCGGAGAGATGTCCGAGCTGGCCGAAGGAGCACGACTGGAAATCGTGTGTGCTGTTAATAGCGGCACCGAGGGTTCGAATCCCTCTCTCTCCGCCAGGTTTTTTTAAGGGTCGACCGATCCCGGCCCGAATCCTGCGCCCTCATTGCCATCAGCTCCCAGATGCCGGCGGCCGACGCCCATGTGCCGCCTTCCGGCGCGCCGATTCCGACCCTGGAGGTCCCGGGAGCGCAACCGCACCCCGGGGGTGACTGCCATGTCCTATCTCGTGCTGGCGCGAAAGTACCGGCCCCAGACCTTCGCGGAAATGGTCGGCCAGGACCATGTGACCCGGACCCTGGTCAACGCCATCGTTTCGGACCGCGTGGCCCACGCGATCCTCTTCGCCGGGCCGCGGGGAACCGGCAAAACCACCGTGGCGCGGATTCTGGCCAAGGCGATGAACTGCGCCCAGGGGCCCGCCGTCGAGCCCTGCAACCAATGCCGCTCGTGCCGCGAGATCACTTCAGGCAGCGCGGTGGATGTGTTCGAGATCGACGGGGCCTCGAACAACGGGGTCGACCACGTGCGCGACCTACGTGAAAACGCCAAGTACAAGCCCGCCCACTGCCGATTGAAGATCTACATCATCGACGAAGTCCACATGCTCAGCACCCCGGCGTTCAACGCCCTGCTGAAAACCCTGGAGGAACCGCCCGCGCACGTCATGTTCCTCTTCGCCACCACCGAGCCCCACAAGATCCCCATCACCATCCTCTCCCGCTGCCAGCGCCACGATTTCCGCAGGATCAGCCTGGCGGACATCGCGGGGCGGATGCGGGAGCTGTGCCGGCGGGAGGAAGTGACCATGGACGAGGAGGGCCTGGCCCTGATCGCGCGCGAGGCGGGAGGGAGCATGCGCGACGCCCTCAGCCTGCTCGACCAGGTGATCGCCTGCGCAGGGCGGGAGGTGACCGCCCGGCGGGTTCAGGAGATCCTGGGCTCCGTCGATTCCAGCATCGTCTTCGCCGTTTCCGAACAGGTCATCCGCGGGGATCTGGCCGCCCTGCTGGACATCGTCGGCGATGTCCACGACCACGGCTACCCCATCAGGGAGTTTTACTCGGTCCTGCTCGATCACTTCCGAAACCTGCTGATCGTCAAGATGGGGCAGCGCGTGGACAAGCTGGTCGACCTGCCGGCCCACGACATCGCGCGCATGGGGGAGCAGGTCGCGCCGGTGTCGGTCGCTTTCCTCTCCTCGGCCTTCGAACTGCTGTTCAAGGCCGAAGCCGCCGTCAAGCTCTCGGAACAACCGCGGCTGGCACTGGAACTGGCCCTGATGCGGATCCTGAGCGTCAAGCCCGCCCTGCCCATCGAGGTCCTGATCGGCAAGCTGGACGAGCTGCGGCAGTCCATTGCGCGCGAGCCGGCGGGCCGCGGAGAGGGGCGTTGGATGTTCGATGTTCATCACGATTTCGATTTCGATTTCGATTTGGATATCGATTACGATTACGACAACGACAACGATTGCGACAGCGACCCCCCCCTCCTCCGCCCTCAGGCCGCCCGCATCCTGCGGTTGATCTCCAGCAGTTCCAGGGAGAGCCGGACCACGTCGGTCACCTGGGGCCGGGTTTTCAGGTAGTCGGAAAAAAAGGCGCTCACCTCCGCCTCCCGTCCCAGGCCCCCGGAGGGGACGACGGCGGCGATGACCCGCTCGTAGTGCAGGGGGTGGAAGCGCTCCAGGGCCGGGAGGTGCCCCAGGTACCAGTCCCACATCAGCGGCGCGGCATGGGGGTTGGCCGCCAGGGCGGCGATGGGGAAAAACTTGTTGCGGTCCGGCACCTTTTCCAGGGCGAAGCGCTGGACCTCGGCGATGGACGCCTCCTCGCGCACGCATCCGACGGCGGTCAGAAGGTTCATGCGCTCGTGCTCGCTCTCGGAGGAATCCAGGCGCGCGGTCAGCCATTGCAGGGCCTGGGCTCCGCCGAGAAAGGCGGCCGCCTGGAACGTGCTTTTCATGATGTCGGCGGGCAGCGCTTCCCCGGCTGCCAGGCGCCCGAAGGCCTCCCGGCAGAAAGCCGCGGCCCGGGGCGATCCGCAGGCCACGGCATGCCAGAGGGCCTGGTCGCGCAGGATGGCCCGGGGGTGGGGCTCGCCCTCGGCCGGTTCGAAACCGATGGCCGCGAGGATGCGTTCGGTAAAGGCCAGGGCAAAGGCGGCGACCCGTTGGCGGTTGCCCCCATCGAGAATCCGGTGGGCCTGGTAAAGGTTGGCGCCGATGCTGATCAGGGGCAGGAAGGCGTCCTCGTTTTCGTAATGGCCGAGAAAGTCGAGGTATTCGGCAACGGTCAGGTCCCCTGAGCGCACCAGGGCGTAGAGGTCGTTCTGGAGCCCCCAGCGATCCTCCGGGGATAGCGCCCGCCGCCTCACCGCGGCGCCCAGGGCGGCCAGGTTGGCGTCGTCGCGGTAGCGGACCCGGTAGAAGCCGGCCTGCCCGGCGTTCAGCTTGTAGGCCGCCGCACCGGGTCCCAGCTCCACGCGCAGTTCCGGCCCATCCATGAGGGCCTGGACGGTCTCGACGGCGCCGTCGTCCCTGATAACGCGGATTTCGAGGGGCACCAGCCAGGTGGCCTCCCGGCCTTCGGGGAGGTTTTCCGGCTCCGGTTGCGGGTCAAGGGGTGACGGAAGATAGGTGAAGCGCCGCTGGGTCGCCGCCAGGGTGTCGCCCTCGCGCCGGACGGTCACCAGGGGAAATCCCGGCTGAAAGACCCAGCTGAGCATCATCCGCGAGACCGGCAGCTGCGACACCGCCTCCAGGGCGTCCCAGAGGTCGTGGCTGGCCGCGCAGCCGTAGGCGTGGGTCTGGAGATAACGGCGCAGCCCGTTTTTGAAGTTCTCGGGGCCGATATAGCCTTCCACCTGGCGCAGGATGCTGCCGCCCTTGTTGTAGATGATCGGCGCGGTGGCGGTGTTGATGACCACGTGCTCGCCGCCGGGGATCTCGATGGCGAAGGTCTCGAACAGGGCGTCGCGCTCGAAGGCCGTGTCGGTCTGGCTGTGGATGAAGGAGGCCCACACCTCCCAGTCCGGGTGATGGTGGTCCACCACCCCGAAGCCGAAATAGGTGGCGAAGCTTTCGTTCAGCCAGAGGTACTTCCACTCCGCCGGGGTCACCAGGTTGCCGAACCACTGGTGGGCGATCTCGTGGGCGATGACTTCGCAGATGCGCTCCTCGCCGGAGCGCGAGGTCACCCCGGGGTAGTGCAGGAGGAGGTTTTCGCGGAAGGTGATGGCCCCCCAGTTTTCCATGGCCCCGAAGGCGAAATCCGGGACGGCGATGAGCTCCAGCTTGCTCATGGGGTAGGGGACCCCGTAGTAGGATTCGCTGAATTGCAGGGCCTTCGAGCCGAAATCGAGGCCGTAGGCGGCGAAGCGCTTCTTCCCGGGCACGGTGGCGGCGCAGACCCGGGGGTCCTCCGCGCCGGCGAGACGGTCGAACTCCCCCACGCCGAAAAAGAGGAGGTAGGTCGACATCCGGGGGGTGCGTTCGAAGCGGTAGCGCCGGCGGCCGTCGGGCAGCGCCTCCTCCTCGGCCACGGCCCCGTTGGAGATCGCCGTCAGGCCGCGCTCGACGATGATCTCCACGTCGAAGGTGGCCTTGCGGGCCGGGTGGTCGAAGCAGGGGAAAGCCCGCCGCGCGTCGCTTTCCTCGAACTGGGTCACGGCAATGTAGCGCTCCTCGCCCCCGGCATCGTACCTGCTGCGGTAAAACCCCGCCATGCGGTCGTTGATGTGCCCCTCGAAGTCGACCTGGATGCGGACATCGCCCTGCATCTCCCGGGGAAGCGATATCTTCAGGGTCTCCTTTTCGGGGTCGACGGTGAAAGGGCGGACCGCCCACCCGCCGTCGGCCTCGACCCGGCATTGCCAGACCGCCAGTTCGAGAACGTTCAAAAGAATGTGATCGGCCGGCTTTTCGGCCGTCAGGGCGATATCCACCCCCCCGCTGAACCGGAATTCGGCCAGCCGGGATTCCAGGCGGATGCGGTAATGAATCGGATGACAGTCTGGCATGGGCGTCTTCTCCTCTGGCGGTGGGCGACACGATCCGGCGGCGCCGCGCGACGACCGTCGACGGTGCGCTGAACCCGGGGCCGGTGATTCGGGACAAACATACATCATGATCCCCGTTTCGGCAAACGCCGGCGGGCAAAAAGGCCGGCGGCCGCCCGGCGGTTGACGGCAAGCCGCCGGCGGTGCTATTTTAAATGTGCCGGGTGTCTTTGCCTTTGTCGCCATCGCGGCCGGAAGGGAACAGATATCGGCCGACCCCGGTAACGGCGGCGATTTGCGCCCCCCATGGGAGCGCGAACATCGGAAGGCCCTGGAGCGGTCCCCATGGCAAAATCCATCCTCGTTGCGGCTGCTTCGCTCTGCCTCGTCTTTTCCCTCGCCGCCTGCGCCGGCGGGATCTCCCCCCAGGCGCGCAGCCAGGTCACCTACCGCGGGCACTTCAACCAATTGCAGCAGAGTCCGGACGCGCACGTGGGCGAGATCGTCCTGCTGGGGGGCAGGGTGCTGGGAACGAGTGCCAACAGCCTGTTTTCCGAGATCGGCGTCCTGCACATGCCCCTCGACTGGAACGAGCGGCCCGTGGATTCCGACAGCTCGGCCGGCAGGTTCCTGATCCGTTCGGAGGGCTTCCTCGACCCGGAAATCTACAAGAAGGGCGAACTGGTCAGCGTGGTGGGCCAGCTGAGCGGAAGTGAGGAACGCCTCGTCGGCAGCTACGACTACCGCTACCCCATCATACGGGCCATCGAGATCAGGCGCTGGCCCCGCTGGGATGCCTATTTCCCCGCCGTCCACTTCGGGTTCGGGTGCGGGGCCTCCTTATGATGGCAGCGAGCGTCCGCCACCTGGCTTTATGGGCCGCGCTGCGGGCGGCCGCCTGCGCGGCCCCCGGCCCCCGGCCCCCCGGAGAGCCTCCCCTGCCGGTGGCCGCCCATGCCCCGGGCGACGAAGCGCTTGCGGCCCCCGACCCGCACTTCGACCGCCTGTTCACCCGCTCCGGAGGCGGGTGGACCGGGGGCGACGGCACCTACTCCGTCCTGCTGCCCGACGGCAGGACGGTGTGGCTGTTCGGGGACACCTTTCTCGGCCGCGTATACCCCGATCGCACGCGCCCGCAGGACGCGCCCCTGATCCACAACTGCGCCGTCCTCCAGGAAAACGGCTCCCTGAAGACCCTCCACGGCGGCACGGCCGACTCCCCGGCCGCCCTGGCCGCTCCGCAGGACGGCGCCGGCTGGTACTGGCCGGCCGACGGGACCGTGGAGCAGGAGCGGCTGAGGCTCTTTTTGCGGCGCTTCCGGAGCACCGGGCCCGGCCCCTGGCAGTTCGCCTGGGAGGGCACCGACGTGGCCGCCTTTTCCTTGCCCGGCATGACCCTGGAGTCGATCGGCGCGCTGCAATGGCCCAACGGCGTCATGTACGGCTCGTCGATCCTGGAGACCCCCGGCGGTGTTTACGTCTACGGGACGGAGGATCGGGGCCGACGCAAGTACGCCCACCTGGCCCGGGCAAAGGCCGGGCATCTCGCCGGCCGGTGGGAGTTTTTCGACGGCGCGGCCTGGTCCCCGGATCCCGGGCGGTCGGCTCGCCTCCTGGAGGGGGTGGCCAACCAGTTCAGCGTCCTGGTGGTAAAAGGCCGGTACCTGCTCCTGACCATGGACAACCGCACCCCGTTCTCCAACGCCCTCGTCGCCTACCTCGCCCAAGAGCCCCAGGGGCCGTGGCAGGGACCCGTGACCATTTACAGAGCGCCCGAGGCCACGGCTCAAATCGCGGCCTACAACGCCTTCGCCCACCCCCAGTTCACGGACGGGGGCGGCCTGCTGGTTTCCTACAACCTCAACAGCGTCTCCGATTTCAGCCTCCCCTATGCCGACGCCGACGCCTACCGGCCCCGGTTCATCCGGGTCGATCTCGATCGCCTGCTGGCCGTTTTCGGCGGGATGACGGAGGACAGATGACGGATGACGGCGGGAGATGGGCTGAAGACAACAGGGTCTTTGCACATGTCGGCCGGCGACGCGGAATACGTCGAGGAGCTCGACCGCCTGTTCCGCCAGGCGGTCTCGCGCCAGCTGGTCAGCGACGTGGACGTGGGGTCGTACCTGAGCGGGGGGATGGACTCGGGGGCGATCACGGCCCTGGCCGCCGCCCAGTTGCCCTACATGAAAACCTTCACCTGCGGCTTCGACCTGCACTCGGCCTCGGGTTTGGAACTGGGCTTCGACGAGCGCGAAACATCCGAGTACATGTCCTACCTCTTCAAGACCGAACACTACGAGATGGTGCTCAAGGCCGGCGACATGGAGCGGGTCTTGAAAAAGCTGGCCTGGCACATCGAGGAGCCCCGCGTGGGCCAGAGCTACCCCAACTACTACATCGCCCGGCTGGCCGGAAAGTTCGTCAAGGTGGTCCTGTCGGGCTCCGGCGGCGACGAGCTCTTCGGCGGCTACCCCTGGCGCTACTACCGCGCGGTGGTCAACGACAGTTTCGAGGACTACATCGACAAGTACTACGTCTTCTGGCAGCGCCTGATCCCCAACCGGGCCCTTCGGGCCGTTTTCCGTCCGATTTGGGAACGTGTGGAACACATCTGGACGCGCGACATCTTCCGGGACGTTTTCGGCAGCCGGCGGACCGCACCCGAGCGCCCGGTCGACTACGTCAACCACTCCCTCTACTTCGAGGCCAAGACCTTCCTCCACGGCCTGCTGACCATCGAGGACAAGCTGAGCATGGCCCACGGCCTGGAAACGCGGGTGCCCTTCCTGGACAACGACCTGGTCGATTTCGCCCTGCAGGTGCCGGTGAGGCTGAAGCTCGGCAACCTGCAGGAAGTCGTGCGCATGAACGAGAACGAGCCCGGGGCCAAGACCGAGAAATACTTCCGCAAGACCCGCGACGGCAAGCTTCTGCTGCGCCGGATGATGACCCGCTATGTGCCCGAGGCCATCACCGGCGGCGTCAAGCAGGGTTTTTCGGCCCCGGACGCCTCCTGGTTCAAGGGGGACAGCATCGAGTACGTCAAGTCGCTGCTCTTCGACCCCCGGGCGCGGATTTATGACTACCTGGACCGCCGGGCGGTCCTGGCCCTTGTGGACGAACACCTCCAGGGGCGGACCAACCGCCGGCTCTTCATCTGGTCCCTGCTGAGCTTCGAGTGGTGGTGCCGGCTCTACCTGGGCGGCGAGGCGGCGGCCTGACCGGCGCCGGGCGGCCGGGCAGCGGAGAACGATGCGCATGACACCGAGCGACGCGTTTCTGAAGCTTGCGGGCCTCGTTTATCGGCGGGTCCGGCGCCGGATGCGGTCGCAATGGCGGCGCGACCTGCCGCTGGACGAGATGCTCTTCGACCGCTGGGAGCGGGCGCGCAGCCTCGGCTTCGGCCCGGGCGCCAGCATTTACCACAACAGCTGCGTATACGGGGATGTCCGCGTGGGGGCGGACACCTGGATCGGGCCCTTCACGATTCTCGACGGCAGCGGCGGCCTCGTCATCGGCCGCAACTGCAGCATCAGCGCCGGGGTTCACATCTACACCCACGACACCGTCAAATGGGCCGTTTCCGGCGGAAGCGCGGCCTACGAACGGGCGCCGGTCGAAATCGGCGACTGCTGCTACCTCGGGCCGCGGGCGGTGGTCGCCAAGGGCGTCCGCGTCGGCAGCCACAGCGTCATCGGGGCCAACAGTTTCGTCAACCGGGACATTGCCTCCCACACCGTCGCGGCGGGGACCCCCTGCCGGCCCATCGGCAGCGTGGTGACGGCCGAAGACGGAGCGGTTCACCTGCGCATCGGGTGACATGCCGGCGGGCGGGCGAGGGCAGGGTTGAAAAGCAGGACGCTCCCGAATATCGCGGCCAATTTCCTGGGCCGCTCCTGGTCGAGCCTGATGACGCTCGTGTGCGTCCCGCTCTACATCAAATTCCTGGGCATCGAGGCTTACGGCCTCATCGGCTTTTTCGTCACCCTCAAGGCGCTCGTCGGCCTGCTGGACCTGGGCCTGACCACCACCCTCAACCGCGAAATGGCGCGCTTTTCGGCCGACGGGCTTCGCGGCAGCGAGGCCGCGGACACCGCGCGCACCGTGGAGAGCCTGTATTGGGGGCTTTCCCTGGTCATATTGGCCCTGGTCAGCGCCCTTTCCCCCGCAATCGCGGCCCATTGGATCAACTCCCAGGCCATTGCGACCGACGAGGTGACGGGCGCCCTGCGCCTGATGGGGGTGGTGGTCACCCTGAGCTTCCCCTTCGGGCTTTATGCCGGGGGCCTGATGGGGCTCCAGCGGCAGGTGCTGATCAACGTCATCAACGTCATTGTCGGAACCTTCAAGGGCCTCGGCGCCGTGGCCGCCCTGTGGCTGATAGCGCCGACGATCGGGGTTTTTTTCGCCTGGCAGGCAGGCGTCGCCGCCGTGGAAACCCTGGCCGCGCTCGCCTGTTTCTGGCGAGTCATCCCCGGCGGATTTTTACAGGCCAGGTTCCAGGCCCGGATCCTGCGGAGCCTGAGCCGCTTTGCCGCCGGCATGACGGGCATCGTCATGTCGACCATCGTCCTGACCCAGGTAGACAAGATCCTGCTGGTCAAGCTGCTGCCCCTCGACGTGTTCGGATACTACGCCCTGGCAGTTTCCGTCGCCGCCGGCATCCAGAGCCTGCTGGTCTACCCCGTGGCAAACGCGGTCTTCCCGCGCCTGTCGCAGCTGGTCAAGCTCAACCAGGCGGTAGATCTCGCCGGCCTTTACCACCGCGCCTGCCAGCTGGTGTCGGTCCTCATCGTGCCCACCGGGCTGACGCTGGTTTTTTTCGCCCGCGAGATCCTTTTCCTGTGGACCCGGGATGCGGCCGTCGCCGGCAATGCGCGCTGGATCATGAGCGTCGTCATGGCGGGGTTCATTCTGAACAGCGCGACGATTCTTCCATACATGCTCCAGCTGTCCCTGGGATGGACGCGCCTGACCCTGGTCTACAACACCGCCTGCATCGCGGTCCTGATCCCCTCGCTGCTGGCAGCGGTGAAGCTCTACGGCGCGGTCGGCGGCGCCACCATTCTCGTCGTCCAGAATGCCTGCTATCTGGCTTTCGTCATTCCGCGGATGCACCGCCGGCTGCTGCCCGCGGAGATGGGCCGCTGGTACCGCAGCGATGCGGGGCTGCCCCTGGCGGCGGGCCTGGTGAGCGGCCTGGCGCTCCGGGGGGCGGCCGCGCTTACCGGAATGCCGCCCCTGCCGGGCATCTGCGTCACCCTGGCGGGGGTCGGGGCCGCGGTTCTCCTGGCCAGCCCGGAGGTCAGGGTCTCGGCCAGGGGGTACGCCCTCGGCCTTTTCGGCGGCAGGCAGCTTTAGGCCGGTTGTCATGCATATGTTCCATGATGGGCCTTGAAGGGATGAACGTCGAACTTCGAACGTCCAACATCCAACGTCGAATGTGGTTTTTCAATCGATAGAATACCATGATGGACTTTTGGCAGCATGTCGGTGTCCGCCCGGCGGGGTGGCACCTTGTCTTTATCTTGATCCTGGCCCTGGCCACGCGCCTGGCGCCGCGCCTGCTCTGCCCGGAGGCGAGGGGTTTCGACGCCTACTACCACCTGATCGCCGCCCGCGCCCTCCGCGCCAACCGCTTGCGCATCCCCGAACAGTTGCGGGAATTTTTGCTCCCCGGCCTCTACGACTACCCGCCCCTCTACCACTGCCTCCTGGCGCTTTTGCCGGTGCGGCTTCACCTCCGGGCGGAAGTCTGGTCCAGCGCGCTTGCAGACGCGGTTCACGCCGTCGTGGTCTACTTTTTCGCCCTTTACTGCCTCGGCGTGCTGCACCCCGTGGCCCAGCCGGCCGCGACAGCCTTCCGGGTCGCGATCCTGTTTCTTTTTTCGCCCGCCCTCACCAGCGTGGGAACCGGTCCCAGGGCCTACCAGGGGACGCCGCGGACCCTGGGGGAGCTTTTCTTCACCCTGGCCATGGCGGCGGCCGTCTGCTCCCGCTTCGGCGAGGGTCCGTTCTTTTTCGTCGCCGCCGCCTTCTTCGGCGGTTGCCTCCTGCTGACCAGCAAGTTCGGCGTGCAGGTCTTCTTTTTCATTCACCTGCTCATCTTCGTCTTCGACGGCCGCACCCTGTGGCTCCTCCTTGCCGGTGCCGGCTTCCTGGCGGCGGTGGTCATTTCCGGCGGGCACTACCTGGTCGTGGCCAGGGGGCACTGGGAGCACAGCCGCTACTACCGAGCGGTCATCGCCCCCAAATTCCACCTGGTGCGGCAGTTCAACCGCTGGGAAGACATCCGCAACCTCTGGCACAACCTGTTCCGCAACCCGCGCCAGGCGGCCAAGACTCTCCTCATGGACAACTCCTACACCCAGTTGGTGATCAAGCACCCCCAGCTGTTCATCCTCGGCTGGCTCTGGGCGGCCGGCGGGCCCGGCCGGGGGGACTTCAACGGCCTGATGGCCGCCTGGACAGCCGCCGGCCTGGCGGCCTTCGCCCTGACATCCCTCAAACCCCTGCGGTTCCTGGGGGAGGCCGACCGCTACCTCGAGTACACCGTCGTCCCGCAGATGTTGCTGCTGGTTGGAACCGCCGCCTTCGATGGGCTGGCGCCGGTGCTGACAGCCTACGGGGTCGTCTGGTACCTCGTGTTCTCCGTTATTTTCGTGCTCAGGTTTTCCGAGGATGCCCGGCGCCTGCCGCTTTTCAGGGAAATGGCCGCCTTTGTCCGCGGCCGCGGCGACATCGAGCGCCTCCTGCCGCTCTACCTGGGCGAGGCCAACCAGCTGGCTTACGAGGCCGGCAAGGGGGTCCTGCACTTCCCGGCCAACTTCAGAAAGGACCACGTCCCCTACGCCGAGTTCGGCGCGCTCTACGAAAAGGTCTACCCGTTCCCGGCACAGGACCTGGCGGCGGTGATGACCCGTTACCGCCTCGACGCGGTCTACTTCAGCACCTCCGATCTGAAAAAAGCCGAGGCCAACGGGATCCGCTACGCTTTCGACGGCTGGGAGACGCTCTTCTCCAACGCCGCCTACACCGTCATGCGCCCGGGAGGGGTCAGCGCATCGCGGCGAGCGTGAAACCCAACCTCTAATCGAAAGGACCCAGGATGTGCGGAATCGTCGGCGGCGTTCGCCACCCCTTTGAGCCCTTCGCGGCAGACCTCGACCGTGCCGTCGCGGCCCTGGCCCTCCGGGGGCCCGACGACCGCGGCCGCTTCGAGGACCCCGCGGCCGGCGTCGCCCTGGGCCACACCCGCCTGTCGGTCATCGACCTCACGGCCGCCGGCCACCAGCCCATGGCCAGCGACGACGGCCGGGTGCACATCGTCTACAACGGCGAGGTCTACAACTTCAAAGAGATCCGCCGGCGCCTGGAGCAGCGCGGCCACTCCTTTCGCTCCGCCACCGACACCGAAGTCATCCTGAAGGCCTACCTGGAGTGGGGGACGAGGTGCCTGCAGCGCTTCGTCGGCATGTTCGCCCTGGCGGTGTGGGACGGCCCCAGGCGGCGCCTCCTCATCGCCCGCGACCGCCTGGGGATCAAGCCTCTCTATTACCACCTGCGCCCGGGGTGCCTGCTCTTCGCCTCGGAGCTAAAGGCCCTGGCGGCCTTCGACACCTTTCCCCGGGCCCTCGACCCCGGCGCCCTGCCGCTCTTTCTGCACTACGGCTACATCCCGTCGCCGCGCAGCGTTTTCCGCGACACCTGGAAGCTGCCGCCGGGCCACTTCGCCGTCTGGCAGGACGGTGCCTTGGCTATCACGCCCTACTGGCAGGTGCCGCCGGCCGGCAGCGCGGCAGAACCGGCGGCCGAGGCCCTGGAGCGCCTCCACGGCCTGCTCGCCGTGGCGGTCAAGGCCCGCCTGGTCAGCGACGTGCCCCTGGGAGCGCTGCTCTCGGGCGGCATCGACTCCTCCCTCGTGGCGGCGCTGATGCAGGCGGCGCACCCCGAGCCGGTGAGGACCTTCACCATCGCCTTCGAGGCCGCCGGCTACAACGAGGCCGGGTGGGCCGCCCGGGTGGCCCGGCACCTGGGCACGCGCCACACGGAGTTCACCGTCACCGCCGGCGAGGCCCGCGAGGTCATCGCGCGCCTGCCCGAGATCTACGACGAGCCCTTCGCCGACTCGTCCGCCCTACCCACCTTTCTGGTCAGCCGCCTGGCCCGCGGCCAGGTGACCGTGGCCCTGTCGGGAGACGGCGGGGACGAGTTCTTTGGCGGCTACGAGCGCTACCGCAGCACCGCCCTGGCGGCCGACGCCCTGCGGCGCCTGCCGGCAGGCCTGCTGGAGTTCGCCCACGGCATGAACGACGCCAAGCGCTGCAACGACTCGTGCTGGGCCCACTTCTCGCCCCTGGAGGCATGGTCCGTCAAACGCCTTCTCGGGCTGGGACGGCGGCCGGGGCTGGCCGGCCTCAAGCAGGCCCTGGGCCTGCGGGTCTATGCCCAGATCAACACCCAGTCCGTGGCGGAGGAAGGCCCCGCGGGCTTCGTCTTCCGCATGAACGAGTGCCGGGTGCAGTCCGCGCGCAAGCGCAAGGGGCTGGCCGACTACCCGTGCAAATCGGCCGGCCTGGTGGAGTACACCTATTTCGCGCGCGGGGTCGACGACCGCATCCGCACCGAATGTGTCGGCTGCCCGCCGGACGCCCACCCGGACGACTGGTACTGCGCCTGGCGCTTCACCCTGGCCGACGACGGGGGCGACCCGGCATGAAGGCCATGCTCCTGGAAAAAACCTGCGACCTGGGCCGGGTCCGCACCCCCCTGACCCCGGCCGACCTGCCCACGCCCGCACCCGGCCCGGGGGAGGTCCGGGTGCGGGTGACGGCCTGCGGGGTCTGCCACACCGAGCTGGACGAGATCGAAGGCCGCACGCCGCCGCCGGTCTTTCCCGTCGTGCCGGGCCACCAGGCCGTCGGGCGGGTGGACCGCTGCGGCCCCTTGACGGGCCGACTGAAGACGGGCGACCGCGTCGGTGTGGCCTGGATCTATTCCGCCTGCGGCCGCTGCGCCTACTGCCGCCGCGGAGAGGAAAACCTCTGCGCCGGGTTCAGGGCCACCGGCCGGGACGCCCACGGCGGGTACGCCGAATACATGGTCGTGCCGGAAGACTTCGCCTACCCCGTCCCGGACGGCTTCTCCGACATCCAGGCCGCCCCTCTCCTGTGCGCCGGCGCCATCGGTTACCGCTCCCTGCGCCTGTGCGGCCTGAAGGGGGGGCAGCGTCTCGGGCTGACGGGGTTCGGAGCGTCGGCCCACCTGGTCCTGAAAATGGTCCGCCACCGGCACCCCGACACCGGGGTCTACGTCTTTGCGCGCAGCGGGCGGGAGCAGGCGTTCGCCAGGGAACTGGGGGCCGTGTGGGCCGGCCCCTCCGACGCCCGGTCCCCGGAGCCCCTGCACGCCGTCATCGACACCACCCCGGCCTGGAGGCCGGTTCTGGCCGCCCTGAAAAACCTCGCGCCGGGCGGGCGGCTGGTGATCAACGCCATCCGCAAGGAGGCCGGCGACATCGACAGCCTCCTGGGGCTCGACTACCCGTCCCACCTCTGGATGGAAAAAGAGATCAAGAGCGTGGCCAACGTGAGCCGGGCGGACGTGACCGAGTTTCTCCGGCTGGCGGCCGCCATCCCCATCCTGCCCGAGGTCCAGGTCTACGCCCTCGAGGATGCCAACACCGCCCTGATGGATCTCAAGGAACGCAGGATCCGCGGGGCCAAGGTCCTGAAGATAGGGTAGGGCGCGGGGAAAAGGCAACATCGAACGTCGAACGCCCAATAAGGACGGCATCGTGACACCCCGATGACCGGGAAGCGCATGCGCACCAGGATCGCCATCGCCGTCGGCATCGCCGTGCTGGCAGCCGCCGCTGCCGCCGGCTACCTTATAATGGCGCGCCAGGCCGAGCGGGCCGCCCGGCAACAGGTCGAGTCGGCCGCCCTGCGCATCCCGGGCGTGAAGTCGGTCGACTATGACGCGGTCTCCATCGACTGGCTGGCGTCAAAGGCCCGCATCCGCCGGGTGCGCGTGGTTCTGAGCGACCCGGAGGAGACCGTCCCCATCGACGAGATCTTAGTGAACGCGTTCGAGCCGGGCCAGGGGGTCCCGGAGCGGCTGGACGTTGAGGTCCGCGGCGTGCGCCTGCGCTCCGGGCAGCCGCGTCTCCAGGCGCTGCAGCCATACCTGGCGTCCGCCGGGTACGAGGAACTGGCCGTCGACCTGCGCCTGGATTACACCTACGACCCCTCCACCCGCCTGCTGACCATCGAAACCCTGGCGGTGGACATCGCCCGCGGGGGCAGCCTGACCCTGAGCGCCCGCCTGAACAACATCGACCTGCCGCGCCTGATGGAGCGCCTCGACGACACGGTCTACCTCTTCACCTCCCTGCCGGCGGTGTCGCTGGCGGCGGCCGAACTGGCCTATGTCGACGACACCCTCGCCCGGCGCCTGCTGGAGGAGTGGGCCCGGCGGACCCACAGCACGCCCGTCGAGGCCGCCGGCGCCCTGAACGCCGACCTGGATCGCCTCTTCGGGCGCGCGGACCGCCAACCGACCCGCGAGGCCCTCTCCGCCCTCAAATCCTTCATCGCCTCGCCGGGCAGGCTGCGGGTGGCCGCCGAACCCCCGTCGCCGGTGTCGTTTTTGCGTTTCCTGTGGGCCGGCAGCCCTTCCGAAGTCCTCGAACTGCTCCACCTGCGGGTGAAGGGCTGAGGGACCCCGGGCCCCCGCCCGAAAGCCTTTTTTTTAAGCGCAGGGGCGCTTTTTTTATTACCAAAAAGGGCTTGAAAGCTAGCTCATGCGTTCCACGGGATCGGGAACCAGGAAACGGATCGATTTGCCCTGCCGGACCAGGTCCCGGATCCGGGTCGACGAGATCCCCAGGGCGGTGACGTGCATCAGCCGGATCGGCGCCCGGCCGGGGTGGTCGAAGCGGAGGCGCCCGGGCGAAAACCGGTAGCCAGGCGCGATGCGGTCGTCCACGAAGCGCCGGATCCCGTCCATGCCGTCGACTCCTGCGGCGCCGTCGCCCGCCGGGCGGAGCATGACCACCAGGGACACCCGGGCCACAAGGTCCAGGTAGGATTTCCAGGTGTCGAGTTCCAGGAAGGCATCCAGGCCCATGATCAGGTGCGGGGGGTGGCCGAGGTCGGCCTCGAACTGCCGCACCGTGTCGATGGTGTAGGAGGGCCCCGCGCGTCTCAGCTCGACGTCGGAAACCATGAACCCGTCGTCGCCCGCCACGGCGGCCCGCAGCATCTCGAGCCGCAAGGCCGGATCGCTCACGGGGCGCGTGACCTTGTGGGGCGGCGTCGCGCTGGGAATAAGGTAGACGCGCTCCAGGCCGAGCACCTCCCTGACCTCGAGCACGGTCCGCAGGTGGCCGAGATGAACCGGGTCGAAGGTGCCGCCGAACAGACCGATGCGCATGGGACACCGCCTTCGCGGTCGTGCGCCGCAGGTTTCAGCCGACGCGGCGGGGCCGCGTCAGACGCGCACCTGCCCGTCGCCGAAAACGACGAACTTGGTGGTCGTCAGTTCATCGACCCCCATGGGGCCGAAAGCGTGCAGCTTGGAGGTGCTGATGCCGATCTCGGCCCCCAGGCCGAGTTGCCCGCCGTCGTTGAAGCGCGTGGACGCGTTCACCAGGACCACCGAGGCGTCGACCTCGCGCGTGAACAGCCGCGCCCGCTGGAAGTCGCTGGTGACGATGGCCTCGGTGTGGCTGGAGCCGTAGGCGGCGATGTGATCCATGGCGGTCTCCATGTCCGGAACCACCCGGACCGCGAGGATGAGGTCCAGGAACTCGGCCGGCCAGTCGGACTCCTGCGCCGGCACCGCCCGGGGCAGGAGCCGGCAGGTGTCGGGGCAGCCCCGCAGCTGGACCCCGGCGGCGTCGAACCGCCGGCCCATGGCGGGCAGGAAGCGGTCGGCCGCTTCCCGGTGGACGAGCAAGGTCTCCATGGCGTTGCAGACCCCGGGGCGCTGGACCTTGGCGTTGAAGCAGATCTCCTCCGCCATGGCCAGGTCGGCCCCTTGATCGACGTAGACGTGGCACACCCCCTTGTAGTGCTTGAGAACCGGGATCTTGGAGTGGGCCACGACGAAACGGATCAATTCCTCACCGCCGCGGGGAATGATCAGGTCGATGCTCTCTTCCTGCTCCAGAAGGGCGTGGACGGCCGCGCGGTCCCGGACGGGGACGACCTGGGCAGCTTGGGGCGGCAGCCCGGCCGCTTCCAGGGCCTCGCCTATGACCCCGGCCAGGGCCTGGTTGGAGGCCAGGGCCTCGGACCCCCCGCGCAGGATGACCGCGTTGCCGGCTTTCAGACAGAGCCCGGCGGCGTCGACCGTCACGTTGGGGCGCGATTCGTAGATGATCCCGATGACACCCAGTGGAATCCGCATCCGGGTTACATGGAGCCCGTTGGGCCGGATCCAGGTCGGCCCCATGCTGCCCACCGGGTCCTTGAGGGCCGCCACCTCCCGCAGCCCCCGGGCCATGGAGGCGACCGTGTCCTGCCCGACGGTCAGCCGGTCGATCATGGCCGCGGACAGGCCGGCCTGGCGCGCCCGCTCCAGATCCTTGCGGTTCTCCTCCACGATGAAGCCGGCACCGGCCTCGAGGCCGTCGGCGATGCGGTGGAGCACCGCGTCTTTTTTGCCGGACGGGCAGCGGGCCATCTCCTTGGCCGCGGTCCGGGCGGCTTTGGCCATCTGGACGATGGCGGCTTCGATCGACATGTTCGTCCCCCTCCCAGGCAGTCTGTCTTCAACCCGAGGCCGGCGGTCCGGGCGCTATCCTCCCGCCTCGGCCGTCACCGTCAGGTTGTCCCGGTGAATGACCTCGTCGTAGGGCTTGTAGCCCAGACGGTTCTTGATCTGGCCGGTTTTGAGCCCCATGATCTTGAGGATGTCCCCGGCGCTGTAGTTGACCAGCCCGGCGGCGAGGACCTCGCCGCGGCTGTTTTTGACGGCCACGGGCGCCCCCACGCTGAAATCCCCCTCCACGCCGGTGATGCCGGTGGGCAGCAGGCTCTTTCCGTTGCGCAAAAGGGCGGCCGCCGCCCCGTCGTCGACCCGCACCGCCCCCTTGGGCTTGAGGGTATAGCCGATCCAGCACTTGCGGCTGGCCAGCTTGTGGTCCTGGGGGGCGAACAGGGTCCCGAGATCCGCGCCGCCGAAAAGCTTCAGGAGGACATCGGGGGTTCGGCCATTGGCGATCACCATGGGCACGCCGGCCGCGGTGACCTTCCGGGCGGCCTGGACCTTGCTCAGCATACCGCCGAAATTCAGGGCCCCGGGGATCCCGCTGGCAAGCGCCTCGATTCCCCGTTCCACCCGGAAGACCAGCGGGATCCGCTCCCCGTCGGGGCTGCGGCGCGGATCCTTGGTGTAGAGGCCGTCGGTGTTGGTGAGGTTGACCAGGATGTCGGCCTTCATCAGGAGGGTGATCATGGCCGCCAGGTTGTCGTTGTCGCCGAACTTGATCTCCTCCACCGACACCGTGTCGTTTTCGTTGATGATCGGCTCCAGCATCGCCAACGAGGAAAAGATCCTCGACCTGATCACCCTGACCGCCGAACCGGGGGTCATCGGCGGCCTTCCGGCGGGCGGTCTCAACTTCGGGGCCGCCACCAACACCGAGGCCCTCGTGGACCAGCCCTCGCAGTTCGATTTCTATGACGGCGGCGGCCTCGACGTGGCCTTCCTGGGCCTGGCCCAAGCCGACCGCAGGGGCAACCTGAACGTCAGCAAGTTCGGGCCCAAGCTGGCCGGCGCCGGGGGGTTCATCAACATCAGCCAGAACGCCAAGAAGGTCGTCTTCGTGGGCACCTTCACCGCCGGCGGCCTGGAAGTGGACATCCGCGACGGCGGGCTGCGGATCGTCCGCGAGGGGCGGACCAGGAAGTTCGTCGCCGCGGTGGAGCACGTGACCTTCAGCGGGGAATACGCCGCCCGCAGGAACCAGCCGGTTCTCTATGTCACCGAGCGCTGCGTCTTGCGCCTGACAGGCGACGGCGTGGCCCTGGTCGAGGTGGCGCCCGGGATCGACCTGCAACGCGACATTCTCGACCAGATGGAGTTCAAGCCCCTCGTCGAGGGGCAACCCCGCCTGATGGACCGCCGCATCTTCCTGCCGGACCCCATGGGCCTGAAAACCGAGCTCCTGGCCGTTTCCCTGGAGGACCGCCTGCGCTACGATCCGGGCGAAAACCTCTTTTTCGTCAACTTCGAGGGCTTTTCCATCACCGGCCGCAAGGAGATCCGCGAGGTGCAGGCGGCCGTTGAGTCCGTCCTGGCCCCCCTGGGGCACAGGGTCTACACGATCGTCAACTACGACAACTTCACCATCGCGCCGGACCTGGTGGACGAGTACACCGCCATGGTCAAGGGTCTGGTGGACCGCTTTTACTCCGGGGTCACGCGTTACACCACCAGCGCCTTCCTGCGCATGAAAATCGGCGACGCCCTGCAGAAACGCGACGTCGCCCCGCACATCTACGAAAGCCGGGAAGAGGCGCGCCGGGCCCTGAAGGCGGTATGACGGCCCGGTCAGAGGGGGATGGCCTTCAGGGCGGCACCGATGACGGCCGCCTGCTCCTTGCTCATCTCGCCCACACTGCCGCGGCGCTCGGCCATGCGCCGGAATCGCGTGAAGTCCGTGGGCAGGGATTCGGTGTCGACAAGGTAGGCGATCTTCTGGATGATCTCGCGGATGTCTTCCGGGTGCTTGATCCGGCCCCTGGTCTTGGCGAAATATTCCAGCTTCAGCCGGCCCCTGAGGCTGTCGAATTCCAGGTCCTTGACCCGGTGAACCGCCAGAATAACGTAATCCCCCAGGGATTGCCAGAAGATCTCGTCGTAGTTTTTCCAGCGCGGCAGTGAGAAACGCAGCCGGGCCGGCTGCTTCTTGCCGATCTGGGGGATGTGCCGGTAAAGCGCCACCGGAAACCGCTCCGCCTCCCTCGGCTCGACCCTTTCGAGCATTTCAAACAGCGTCAGGCGCTGCTGCTTACGGTAGCCCTTGTCGATCTGCTCCAGGAGGCTGCCCTGCCCCACGCCGGCGTTGACGTTTTCGAGCGCCGTGGTAAGTGAATTCGCCATTTCAAAGATGCCCTCCCGGATGCGCGCCTGACGGCGCGCGCGCCGTTTCCCGCCTTAACCGGATATCACTCTTTCCCGTCGCCTTCGACAGGAACGCTCCGTTCGTCGGCTTTGAATGCCTCGTGAAACTCCACCGTTCCCTGGGGGAGATGCCCTTCCAGGGGCAGAGCGAAAAAGACCTCCGGCGGCACGCCCTCAAGGACGAGCCCCGCAATGTTTCTGAACCCCAACCGTCCGTAATACTTCGGAAATAACCACCGGCGAGAAGGCCACATGCCCCACGATGCAGCCGTCGACCTCCGCCACGAGGGAGCGCGTCAGGGCATCGGGTCAGTGCACGACCACCATTTTCAGCTCGGTCATCTCCTCCACGGCGTAGCGCGGGCCCTCCTTGCCGAAGCCGCTTTCTTTCAGGCCGCCGTAAGGCATCATGTCCACGCGCCACTGGGTGCCCCAGTTGATGTGGATGTTGCCGCTGTGGACCTCCCGCATGAAGCGCAGGGCCTTGTGGATGTCCCGGGTGAAAATGCTGGCGCTGAGCCCATAGCGGGTGTCGTTGGCGCAGGCGATGGCCTGGTCCAGGTTCTCCACCCGGGTGAGGCCCACCGCCGGGCCGAAGAGTTCGTCGCAGGAAATCCTGAAGGAGGGGGCGACATCCCCCAGGATGGCCGGGCTGACCATGGAGCCCGTCCGCTCCCCGCCGAGATGCAGCACGGCCCCGCTGCCGACCGCTTCCCTGATCCACTGCTCCACCCGCCTGGCTTCGGTCTCCCGGATCAGGGGACCCATCTGGGTCCGCTCGTCTAAGGGATCGCCGACGACGATGGCTTCTACCCTGGGCCGGAACCGCTCCAGGAATTCATCGTAGACGGCGTTTTCGACCAGTATGCGCTGCGTGGATATGCACACCTGCCCGGCGTTGGCGTACCCGGTGACGGCCAGGGCGCTGCCTGCCAGATCCAGATCGGCGTCGGCCATGACGGCCGTCGGGGAATTGGATCCCAGCTCCAGGGTGAGCTTTTTCAGGCCCGCCAGCAGGGTGAGGCGCTCGGCCACCGCGCGGCTGCCGGTGAAGCTCACCTTGCGCACCCGCGGGTCGGCCACGAGCTGTTCCCCGAGGGATCCCCCCGGCCCGGTGACGGTCTGAATGGCTTCCGGCGGCAGACCGCTTTCCAGCAGCAGCTCCGTGATTCCGAGCGCGGTAAGGGGCGTGTCGCTGGCCGGTTTGGCGATGACGGCGTTGCCTGAGGCCAGCGCCGGGCCGACCTTGTGACACAGGAGGTGCATCGGGAAATTGAAGGGCGCAATGGCCAGCACGACCCCGCAGGGAACCCGCAGCGTGAATCCGAATTTGCCCTCGCCGGCCGCGGCCGCGTCCAGGGGGATGGTTTCGCCGTAAAGGCGGCCGGCCTCCTCGCCGGACAGCTCCAGCACGGTGGCGGCCCGCTCCACTTCGACGCGCGATTCCCGGATGGGCTTGCCCGCTTCCCGGGAGAGCAGCCGGGCGAATTCCTCGGAGCGCTCCCGGAGGGATGCGGCGGTCTTTTTCAGGATGGCCGCGCGGCGGTGAGCGGGCAGGCCGGCCATGACGCGCGCGCCCCGCTCGGCGGAGGCCAGGGCGGCCTCGGCCTCGGACGGTCCGGCCGAGGGCGCGGTGTCGACGATCTCCTGGTTGTAGGGGTTGCGCACCTCGATGACGGCGTCGGTGTCGACCCATTTTCCGGCCAGGTACATTTTCATGGCGCAGGTCCTCTCTTTTCAACCCGCGCGGCCGTCGGCTGCCGGGACGGCGATCACCTGCCGCGGCACGCCCGCGGGCGTTCGGCCGCGCAGTTCGCTATTCCATGTACGGGCACGTTCACCGCATGGCCGAGGCGGTGGCCGAAGGCGCCCGGCAGGTCGAGGGGGCCGAGGTGGTCCTGCGGCGGGTTCCGGAGACCCTCCCGCCGGAGGTCCTGGAGAAGATGGGCGCGGTCGAGGCGCAGAAGCGCTTCGGCGACGTCCCGGTATGCAGCGTCGAGGAACTAGAGGGGGCGGACGCGGTCATTTTCGGGACACCCACCCGCTTCGGCAACATGTGCGGCCAGATGCGCCAGTTCCTGGACGCCACCGGCCAGCTCTGGTCCAGGGGGGCCCTGGTGGGAAAGGTGGGGAGCGTTTTCGTGAGCAGCGCCACCCAGCACGGCGGCCAGGAGTCCACGATTTTGAGCTTCCACATCACCCTGCTCCACCACGGGTTTGTCGTCGTCGGCCTGCCTTACAGCTTCCAGGGCCAGATGCGCAACGACGAAATCACCGGGGGCTCGCCTTACGGCGCATCGACCGTTGCCGGGACCCAGGGGGAAAGGGCGCCCTCCGGGAACGAGCTGGCGGCGGCCCGTTTCCAGGGCCGGCACGTGGCGGCCATCGCGGCCAGGCTGGCCTGAGAAGGCGGGGCCGGACCCGGGGGGCGTGAAAGACCTGCCGTCGCCCGGGGGGCCGGCCGCCCCCATGGGGGCGAGGGTGGCCGGGAGGCCGCAGGAGGGGAGTGCCGGATGGACGGAACCGTTCGCACGCATGTCAAGCCCGGTCTCGAGGTGCTGATCGTGCTGAAAAAGGACCAGCGCACCGGGCTGCTCACCCGCGGAATCGTGAAGGATGTCCTCACCCCCTCGGCCACCCACCCCCACGGCATCAAAGTCCGGCTCACCGACGGGCAGGTGGGCCGCGTCAAGGTGCTGCCGGGACAGGCCCGGCCTGCCGATGCACATTTTTGTTGCGATGCAGCAAAATGAGCGCCCGCCGGTCTTGCCAAAATGAAAAGGCCGCTTATGTTTGCGATCACCCCGCCGTCCCGGCGGGGTGAGGTGTTTATGGGGGCAGCCGCCGGAACCGGCCGGGCCGCACACGGGAAACCGTTCCGGCGCTCATTTTTACCAGACAGGAGGCCAGACCATGATCGATCGATCCGAGATCACGCTTTACAGCGGGGGGCACAAGGGGGCCGAGTCCGAGTTCGGGAGGCTCGCCGAACGCTGGGGAATCCAGGAAGTCAATTTCTCCTTCGACGGTCACAGCGTCGAACGCACCCGGGGGGTCCGGGTGCTGGGGCCGGAGGAACTGGCGCGGGGGGACATCAGCATGGAGATCGTCTCCGCGCGCATGGGACGGGGCTACTCCAAGGCGGACAAGATCCGCAGGGTGATCCAGTCCATATTCCACATGGTCAACAACGGCTACCACGTGCTGGCCCTGGGGTGGATCCAGCCCGACGGGACCGTCAAGGGCGGGACCGGGTGGGGCGTCGAACTGGCCAAGCTGTTCAACCGGCCTCTGCACGTCTTCGACCAGGACCACCGGGAGTGGTTCGCCTGGAAAGAACACCGCTGGGCTTCCGAGACGCCGGTGGTCACCAGCAGGACCTTCGTCGGCACCGGGACCCGGAACCTCACCGAGGACGGCCGCAAGGCCATTTTGAGCCTCTATGAGGGATCCTTCGGGCCGCTCTGAAGCCCCTGCGCGTCGCCCTGCGCCCCCCTGCATGTCCCGCCGCCTGCCGGAACGCCCCTCACCGGGCTTCCGGCAGTCCTGTTTCAACTCCCGCAGCCTGTAAAGTGGCGCCAATTCGCCCGCCCCCGCAGGGCGACGGTCCCGGGTTATGAGGTTTTGCCTACCCTTAGGCTACGAGGAACATCCTATTGCATTTCGGGAATCCATTCCAATATTTCACGATAGAGGAAATAGCGCATCCCCTGTATCGAGGCGGTGCACGTCTGAAACCCCGAACGCAGATAAGGAGTCGACCATGAACAGAGCAGATTGTGTCACCGAAAGGTATTCGGCCCGCTCCCTCGGCCTTGTCCTGCTGGTTCTCGGCCTCGCACTGGCAGGCCTCGGTTTTCTGATCCTGCCGGTGGTGGGTCTTTTCTTTGCCGTACCCCTCCTGCTGCTTTCGGCCCTTCTCCTCGTGGCTCCCCAGAGCAGGGCCTGCCGCCTGATCACGCAGAAAATCGCCCGGTGACGATGGGCTGTCCCGGTCCGCGGCGCCCCCGGGCGCCAGGGGCGCCGCGCGGGGACCGGAGCGGCGGGACGGGCTGTTCCTCCTCCGCCCCGTCATTTGACAGGCGCATGGGATCCAAAGGGGGGCTTTTCCCGGTTCGGGGTGGCGGAAGCGGCCAGAAATGGTGTATTCCATCGAATTTCTGAACCGGCGGGGGAGGAATCCAATGAAAACTCTGAGTTTCGGCAGTGCAGCGCAGATGCCCGTCCTGGGCCTGGGAACCTGGAAATCGAGTCCGGGGGATGTCTACCGCGCGGTGATGGAAGCCCTGCGCCTTGGTTACCGGCACATCGACTGCGCGCCCATTTACGGCAACGAGGTCGAGGTCGGGCGGGCCCTGGCCGACGCTTTCAGGCAAGGCGTGGTCGAAAGGGGCGGGGTGTGGATCACCTCCAAGCTGTGGAACAGCGCCCATGGGGCCGGAGACGTCCGGCCGGCACTGGAGAGAACCCTCTCCGACCTGCGGCTCGACTATCTCGACCTGTTTCTTGTCCACTGGCCCGTGGCCATGGCCAAGGGGGTCCAGTTTCCCCGCTCCGCAGAGGACCTGGTCGCCCTCGACACCCTGCCGCTGTCGGTCACCTGGGGAGCGATGGAAGCGCTGGTCGATGCGGGAGCTTGCCGGCACATCGGCGTCAGCAACTTCAGTATCCCCAAGTTGAGGGCGCTCGTCGAGAACGCGCGCCGGAAGCCCGAGATGAACCAGGTCGAACTGCACCCCTACCTCCAGCAGCCCGCGATGCTCGATTTCTGCCGCCAAAACGGCATACACCTGACGGCTTACTCGCCCCTGGGCTCGGCGGACCGGCCCGCGGGGTTGAAAGCCAAGGGCGAACCCGTGCTCCTGAAGGACCCTGCCATCGCGGCCATCGCCCAACGGCGCGGCATCACCCCGGCCCAGGTGCTGATCTCCTGGGCGATCGCCAGGGGGACCGCCGTGATCCCCAAGTCGGTCCACCCGGAGCGCATCCGGCAGAACCTGGCGGCCGCCGAGGTGGCGCTGGCAGCGGAGGAGATGGAGGTGATCGCCGGGCTGGACCGCGACCGGCGCTATGTCGACGGCACCTTCTGGACCATGCCGGGCAGCCCTTACACCATCGCCGGTCTCTGGGACGGGGAGGGGGGCTCCGGGTTGGCCTAGACGCCGTCCCGGCAGCGGGGAGCCCGGGTTTTGCCGGTGACCATGGAAGACACGGGAGGACAGAACAGGAGAGCGACCTTTCAATAGCGGATGAAAAACATGCTTCAATACACAAGTTCGCTGAGAGCGGTCGATCTGACCCACACCTTCTCGGCGTCGACCCCCGTGCCCGACGGCCTTCCGGCGCTAACGGTCGCCCCGATGTACGACGGCGCGGTCCAGGTCTTTACACATGCCGGCCAGTTCGGAACCCACGTGGACGCTCCCGGTCATTTTCACAAGGGCATGCGCCTGGTGGACGACATCCCGGCAGACGAGTTCCTGCTGGAAGGGTGCGCCGTCGACATCCGCGAAAAGGCGGCCCAGGACCCCGATTACCGGCTGAGCCGGGAGGACGTTCTGGCATGGGAAGGCAGGCACGGGCCCGTGCCCGAGCGGTCCATATCCTGTCGAGTTACCAGTCCTGCGAGGCCCTGAACATCGCCTTTCAATGCGAGCGCCGATCCGGGTTCCACGTGAGCCTGGACCAGGTGGCCCTCAGGGTCGTCGATGGGAAGGGGATGACGCTGCCGCCCGGGAAGACGGGTGAGATCGTCGTGTCGAACCTGATCAACCGGGCGACCGTGCTGTTGAATTACCGCACCGGGGACCTGGGAATGCTGTCGCCGGCGGCGTGCCCCTGCGGACGCACGCTGCCGACCATCGAGCGCCTGGACGGCCGCACCGATGATGTCCTCCCGCTGCCCGACGGCGAGGCGGCGCACGCGTCGGTGATACTGCCCAGGTTTTCGGCGTGCCGGGGGTTTTGCAGGTACAGGTGATCCAGATGGCCGTGTCCGAATGCGTTGTCCGGGTGGTTTGCGCCCCCCATGCCGATCCCGGCCTGCTGAGTGAAAACCTGCGGGAGGCATTTTCGGAGGCCGTCGGCAGGGAGCGGGGCGTGGCGCTGACCATAGAGCCGGTCGCGCAGATCGCGTAACCGATGGGGTGGATCGGCCACCAGAAAAAGCGGTGGTAGCAGACGACCAGGACCAGCATGACCACGGCGCCCACCAGGGTGAAGATCATGACCCAGCGGCCGGGCTCGACCGGGGTCTCCACCAGGCTCTGGACGTTTTCGTAAACCGAGAGGGTGGTCCGTGTGGCCCAGTCGAGCTCCAGCTCGCGGATCCCGTATTTGTAGCAGAGGGCCAGCATGGCGGCGAAGGAGACCGCCACGGCGGTCACCAGGGTGGCGCAGATCCCCAGGAACACCATGCGAGCGCCGGGGCTTCCGAGGGTGATGCGCCGCGAGTGGAGAAAGGAGGGCATCATGGACTCGCGCAGGTCGACGAAGAGCACCTTCTGGGCGACGCCGGCCAGCAGGATCCCGATGCCGGCGAAAAACCGCGGGCCGAAGAAAAGGAGCAGGGCGTCCATGGGGGCGGCCGTCAGGGTGAAATAGGCCAGCCCGCCCTGGCAGATGACCCGGCTGGCCACGAGCATGAACATGAAAAAGGCCGCCAGCGTGCAGAGGGTGGCCCAGAAGGGCATGCCGAAGTGCAGGAACCAGGCGACGACGGCAACCGAGCCGAAGACGAACCCCCAGAAGGAGAGGCTGTTGTAAAGCCGGTCCTGGTCGTCCTCCGGCCGGACGCCGAACCCGAGGGCCTGGCCCAGGATGACGCGCAGGTGGTGCCGCGCCAGCCAGAAGAGGAAAAGGAAAAAGACGATGTAGGCGCCGATCATCTGGGTCTCTTCGGGGCTGGAGAGGGTCGGGCCGAAGGTCACCCCCAGGGAGGCGGCGGGGATGCTGTAGCCCAGGACGGTCAGCACCCCGATCAGCAGCGCGCCGAGAACGAAAAAGAGCCAGAAGGAAAGCGAGATCTGCTTGCTGGCGAGAAAGGCGAACCCGATGAATGCCGGGTAGATGTAGATCTTGAGCTTGTAGAAGGCCGAAAAGAGACCGGTCTTGGGGAAATAGGGTCCCACCAGAAACAGGGTCGGCAGCTGGGGCACCCCCGGGATGTAGAAGTTGAGGCCGTTGACCAGGTGCAGGACCACGGGCGCCAGGAGGCCGGCGAGAAAGAAGCGGTTGGCCAGAAACCGCCCCAGGCGCCGGTTGTCGAAGGCGTCGCCCAGCATCTGGGGCACCTGCAGCAGGGGAAAGTTGAGGCGCTCGTTCTGGATCGCCTGGCGCGTGATGAGGTTCGCCAGGCAGATCATCACCAGGTAGCAGCTGAGGATGAAGGCCCCCCAGGTCACCAGGGGGATGACCCAGGCGCCCCACGGGAGGGAGCGCAGCACCTCCCCCCAGGGCATGGAGCGGCCGCCCACCAGGCCGTTGTAGATCCCGGCGATGGCTTCCCGGCTTTGGGGGTACCAGGCCGCGGGAAGCATCGGCTGGAGCACCTCCTCCCAGCGGTTGGAAACGGTGGCGAAGTGGAAGGGCGCGGTGAGGTTGATGAAAAAGGTCCGCGCCAGGCCGGTGTAAGCGATCCCGGAGGCAAGGACCATCTGGATCCAGGCGAGGAGCAGCTCCCTTCCGGTGAACAGCGACCGCCCCCGGGTCAGCCGCCGGACCGCGGCCAGAAGAAGGGTCAGCCAAAGGAGAATGAAGAACGGGGCGAGGGGGAAGTGCCCCCCCCCGAGGGGCGTGGCCTGGCGGTAGATGTTGTTGAAAGGGGTGACGGCGCAGATCAGCACCGAGAAAAAAAGGCCGAGGGCCACGGCCCGGAAACGGATCGGCATCCGCTCGACGGCCGAAGCGCCGCTTTCCGATGCCGGGGGTCCGGTCATGGGCGATTGGGTTCCCACGCTAGAACGTGCTCTCTATCGCCGCAGGCGCCGGCGGTGCGTCGCCGGGGGTGGGCGTCGCCCCGGGATCCGCCTCTGCCAGCAGCGCGGCGTAACGCTCCCGGGACGCCGCGTCCAGGGAGCGCCACACCAGAAGCTGCTTGCGCAGGTGGTTGAGAAAGCCCTTGTTGATCCGCTTCCATGTGTTGACCTCGCCCGACAGGCGGTGGATGCGAACGCGGATCTCCAGGAAGCCGGGCTCCTCCTCGGCCGCGCAGAAGCGCGCATCGATGGCCTGCATGATGCCGAAGTCGAAGGGAGCCAGCCAGACCCTGGAGGTCATGCGGAAAAAGGTCGCGCAGACGAGACCGCCGTCCTGGCTCGGCGGCGGCAGTTCGCCCGACGCCGGTTCGAGGGCGACACGGATGTCGCCGGTGGAAAACAGCCCGTGGGACACGTCCCGGTGGCTGCTGAAGTAGTCGTAGAGGAAACCGGCCACGCTGCCGTGTTCGTCCTGCTTCATGAGAAACGGCAGGGTGAGTTCCATGGCGTTGTCCTTCGGCTCCGGAAGGGTCCAGGTCCGGTTGACGTCCGGGATGGCGATTTCCCCGGCGACCTTGGACGGGTAGAGGACCGACACGAGCACCACCAGGATGACCAGGATCATGGCCGCGACCCCGGCCACCGAGGAATAGTTGACCGTGATGCCGGCCCACAGGCGCGTGCCGGCGAACAGGCTGGCGGTGGTCTGGGCCAGCAGGTAGCCCAGGACCACGCTCAGGACGGCGAAGGCCATGGCCTCGGCGATGAAGAGAAAGGAGACGTGGGAAGGCGCCAGGCCCACCGAGGTGTAGATGCCGATCTCGCGCTTTCTTTCGTAGACGCTGCCGATCATGGTGTTGAGCACGATGAACACCGAGATGACGATGGGGATGATGATGTTGGGCACCCCGCTGTAGCTCATGGTGTCGCTGGCGTGGTACATGTAGGTGCCGTCCGTTTCCCCCGAAAACAGGGTCAGCCGGAAGCGGTCGATGAGCTCCTCGGCCTCGCCGCGGATGCCGGCGGCCGACTCGTCGCTGCGCACGGCCACCGCCTTCAGGTGCCCGCCGGCCGCCAGGAGGGTGTCGTGGGGGACGATGACGGTCTGGTCCCCGTCGACGTGCTGGTAGCGGCTCTGGAAGGCGCGCACCTGGTCGCCGTCCTCCAGGGCCTCCATCTCCACCTCGCCCACCTCCTGGGAGACCTCGCTGGGGAAGATGGCCGGTGTCAGCGGCTCGCCGTCCAGGTCGGCGCTCGCGGAGAGGGCCGGGCCGGAAAAGGTGCCGACCACGGAGAACGGAACCCCCCACAGGGTCACCCGGGCCCCCTCGGGCTTGCCGGGATCGATGCCCAGGCCCCGGGCCATCCGCTCGGGCAACAGGACGGCGTGCTTTTCGCTTTCGGAAAACCACCGGCCGCCGGTGAGGATCCGGTCCAGCCCGGTCACGCGCCCCTCCTGGAAAGACAGCCCCAGAAGCCCCTTGGCATCGAAAAGCCGCTCCCCCCGCCGCACGGGCACCCGCGTGGCCTCGGTCCGCCCCTCGGTTTCCAGCCAGACGCGCGGGACGGCCACCCGCTCGGGGCCGTCGGCCTTTTTCCCGCTGCCGGCCGACTCGAAGGCGTTGGAGAGCACGCCGAAGGCCTCGTAGGGCAGGTCCTGCCAGTTGACGTTCTTGAGGAGGAACCCCCGGTAGGCGGCGCTGTCCTGGTAGAGCAGGCGCGCATGGTGGCGCACGGACTTCACCGAGGTGAAGCTCATGATGGTGAAGGTGAGGATGATCAGGGTCGTGCAGGTCAGGACCGTTCGCAGGCGCCGGCGCCGAAGGTTGCTGACCCCCAGGAAGAAGGATGCCACGAACGCCTTCCAGCGGCTGATCTCCTCGGCCTGCAGGTGGGCCGAGCGCTGCTGCAGGAGCACCATCTCGTCCTCGAAGCGGAAGAAGATGATCAGGGCGACGATCAGCGAGAGCCCCATGATGAAGAACGCCAGGATCACCACCGTGGGGCTGTAGGCCAGCTGGAACGCCGGGTGGACGTTGTAGATCACCGCGATCAGCAGCAGAAGGATGGCCAGGAAGGCGATGATGCGCTTGTGGATGCTGGTGTAGGAGAAAAGCAGCCGCTCCATGCAGAAGGCGAAGGGGACGAACAGGGCGATGTAGAACAGGACCCCGAAGAGCACGTCCTTCTGGGTCTTTTCCACCTGGTCGTAGACCCGGCTGGCCAGGGCCCAGGAGCGCAGGGCGGACTCGGAATAGCGGTCGTAGGTGCTGGCCGCCAGGGCGTCCTCGGCCTTGCGCAGGGCCTCGGTCCCCTCCTGCTGGAGATCCCGGATCCGCTGGTTGTAAATCCCGTGCCTCTCCAGGTTGGCGATCCGCGGCCCCAGGAGGTTCCACATGTCGCGGGCCGCGTGGTATTCGGTGCGGTGAAGAATCGGCAGACTGTCGATGGGGTAGCCGCTGCCCAGGGGATCGTCCGCGGAGGCGTTGATCAGAATCATGCGCTTGTGCAGGATCGAGTCCGAGAGGGTCAGCTTCCAGCGCGAGCCCGGCTCCAGGTAAAGGGAGCACAGGGTGGACTGCCAGGTGTCGATCCGGCTGTACCAGTAGCGCAGGGGCAGGGCCTCCCGGCGGGCGTCGATGAGCTGGATCTTGGTCATGTAGTTGAAGCTGCGGGGCTCCAGGAGCGTGAGCAGCGTGGTGCCGCGGCAGGCGAAGAGCACCAGCTTGGTCTCCATGAAGCGCCGCAGCATCTTGACGCGGTAGGCGTCCTTGCCGGTCTGCTTCTTGTCCACGGCCCAGAGGGCCTCACCGCTCGCGGGGTCGAAACGGTAGCCCTCGATGATCACCTTGTGGATCACCAGCTTGTACCAGGCCACCCCCTTGAGCCTGAAGTGGCCGGTCGCATCCGCCATGGCGTAATGGCGCGTCATGCCCTGGAAGGCGAGGACCACGGTGCCGGGCGCCGCCTGGTCGGCGAAAAGCTCTCCCTGGCGCAGGAAGTTGGCCCTGGCGGTGATCTCCGCGAACCCGTTGCGGGGCAGGCTGTCGGTCTGGAGCTTCGGCGCCTGCGCCACCCCGCGGATGAGCCCCTCGACGAAAGCGGCCTGCCGGCGGGCATAGGCGGTGTCCACCGTTTCCGGGGTGTCGTAGGGCGTCCCCCAGAGGGGCCGGCCGTCGTGGCAGGTCACCAGGCTGATGCCCAGCATGCCCGCCAGGGAACTGACCTCGCCCCCCAGGTAGGGCCGATCCAGGAAATAACTTTCCCAGCTGCGCAGCCGGCTGGGCAGCAGGGTGTCGTGGTAGAAGGACGGGAGCCCCTCGCGCGCCTCGGTCTCGGCCGCGACCCGGTCCAGGACCTCGTGAGCGCCGCCTGCCAATCGCTGGGGTCCCCTTCAACCGGGCTGCTCCTTTTTCAGATTTCCAGGATGAAAGGCAGGATCACCGGCCGGCGCTTGATGGTGAAATTGAAATACTTGCGCAGCGCCGACACCACGCCGTGGCGGATCTTTCCGATCCGGTCGGGGGTTTCCGGGCCGATCTCCTCCACGATCTCGAGAATCACGCATTTGGCGTCCTCGAGCAGGTGCCCGGTTTCATTTTCGAAGACAAACCCCCGGGAGACGACGTCCGGGCCATAGACCACGATGCCGGTGCCTTCGTCGAAGGCGATCATCACGGCGACGATGCCGTCCTCGGACAGGCTCCGGCGCTCCTTGAGAACGCTGCGGCCCACGTCGCCGACGCCTTTGCCGTCGATGAGCACCCGGCCGGTGGGAACCCGGTCGCGGACCCGCAGGCTGTCGGCCTCCAGTTCGATCACCTGGCCGTTCTCGGCCACCAGGGTCCGTTCGGCGGGGATGCCGATCTCCTGGGCCAGCCGGGCGTGGAGCACCAGGTGGCGGTATTCCCCGTGGACCGGGATGAGGAAGCGCGGCCGGGTCAGGTTGATCATCTGCTTGAGTTCCTCCCGGAAGGCGTGCCCGGACACGTGGATGGCGGAGATCTTCTCGTAGATGACATCCGCGCCCAGCTTGTAGAGCTTGTTGATGATCTGGGTGATGGCGCGCTCGTTGCCGGGGATGAACTTGGAGGAGAGCAGGACCGTGTCCCCCTCCTTGATGCGGATCTGCTTGTGGGCCCCGGAGGCCATCCGCGCCAGGGCGGCCATGGGCTCCCCCTGGCTGCCGGTGGTGACGATCATGAGTTCGTCATCCGGAAAATAGCCCACCTGCTCCACCCCGATCTCGGTGCCGTCGGGAATCTGGATGTAGCCGAGCCCCTTGGCGATGCCGACGCTGGTCTCCAGGCTCTTGCCGCTGAAAACCACCCTGCGCCCTAACCGCACGGCGATGGCGACAACCTGCTGAATCCGGGTGATGCTCGAGGCGAACAGCGCGACGATCACGCGCCCCCTGCAGCCGCCGGCAATGGCGCCGAGGGTGACGCCGACCTCGCGGTCTGAAATGGTGTAGCCTTCCCGCTCCACGTTGGTGGAGTCCGACAGCAGGGCCAGAACCCCCCGGTCGCCGTACTGGGCGAACCGCCCCACGTCGGTCATCATCCCCTCCACCGACGAGTAGCTGATCTTGAAGTCCCCGGTGTGGACGACCGTGCCGATGGGGGTGTGCACCCCCAGGCCGACCCCGTCGACGACGCTGTGGCACACCCGGATGAACTCGATCCGGAAGGGGCCGAGGCGAAGCGTTTCGCCGGGCAGGACCTCGTGAAGCGCGGCGCGGCCCAGGAGCCCGTGCTCCTCCAGCCGGTGGCGCACGATGCCGATGGTGAAGGGGGTCCCGAAAACCGGGACGGAGATCTCCCTGAGCAGGTAAGGCAGGGCGCCCACGTGGTCCTCGTGGGCATGGGTCAGGACGATGCCCGCAATCCGCGCGCTGTTCTGTTTCAGGTAGGTGAAATCGGGAATCACCAGGTCGACCCCGAGCATGTAGTCCTCGGGAAACATCAGGCCGGCATCGACCACGAACAGGGTGCGGTCGTACTCCATCACCATCATGTTCAGGCCGATCTCCCCCAACCCGCCCAGGGGAATAATCTTCAACATGCCTGTCCGCCCTTCTTGCCCGCCTCGAAGGCCGCGCACATCCGTCCCCGCACCCGCTCCATGAGGGCGTCCTTCCCCTTGCGCGCGTAACTCGAGGTGTCGATGGGCTCGAGGATCTCCAGGACGACGTCCCGCGGCATGATGCGCAGGCTGTCTTTGGACATGATGGCAAATGTCTCGTGGATGACCAGCGGCACGATGGGCACGCCGGACTCCACGGCGAGCACGAACCCCCCCTTCTTGAAGGGGTGGATCAGGCCGTCGCGGCTGCGCGTCCCCTCGGGAAAGATCATCACCGAAACCCCGCCGCGGATCGTCCGGGCAGCTTCCTTCAAGCTGCGGATGGCCTGGCGCCGGTCCGAGCGGTCGATGCTGATGTAGCCGCACTCGCGCATGCTGCGGCCGAAGACGGGGATCTTGAAGAGCTCGGCCTTTGCCAGCCAGCGGAATTGAACCGGCAGGCACCCCAGCAGCACGGGGATGTCGAAATTGCTCTGGTGATTGGACATGTAGATATACGGCCGGGAGGGGGAGATGCGCTGCAGGCCGCGCACGGTCACCCGGATCCGGCTGCCGAAAAGAATCGACCGCCCCCAGATCTGGCCGATGCGATGCCCCGTTCTCCCGTTGAGCCCCAGGAAAGAAAATACCACGACCATCGGTGCCAGGTAGGCCGTCACGAGAACGACCCATATCATGATGCATGCGGTTCTGAACATGTGCCTCCGCCCTTCGGCGCCCGGCGCTGACGGTGCGCCGCTTTCAGGCGATGATACCGAGGGAGTCGAGGATGCCGTCGGCCAAGCGGATGAGCCAGTCCCGCTGGCGCTCGCTGGCGTAGCCGATGCAGTCGCAGCGCACCCGCTCCCGGCTCCGCACCAGGAGCTCGAAGGTGATCCGGTTGGGCTCGAGTTCCAGGGCGAAGCAGTAGGGCTGGCAGTCCTTGTGGGCCGACTGGGCCGTGTCGAGAAGTTCCTCCGCCAGGGGGACCCAATAGAGGCCGTCCACCTCGGCAGGCTCGAAACGCTGTTCCAGGTAGGCCTTTATCTTCTCATGATCCCATGGCCTTAGCTCATCGATGACGTACTGCTTCATAGGTGGCTAAACTACCATAGAATCAGGGCCTCTGCAAGGCGTATGTGCCGCCCCGGAAACCTGGGGAAACGCTTTCGCGCCCTGGGCCGGGCCCGTCGCTCCCCGATGTCGGCAGCCGTCGGCTGCCTGCCGGGAAAATCAAGGAGGGGGAAACAGAGGGAGGGGCTCCCCGGCACCGGGTGAAAGCGCCGGGGAGTTCGGATGGCTGCCGCTCAGATCTCCTCGACCGTGATGGCATTCTCTTCGCAAACCTCGACGCAGCTCTCGCATCCGAGGCACTCGTCGGCGTTGACAGGGATCGATTTGCCGTCCTGCATCTCGAAAACCTCAACCGGACAGACATCGACACACTCTTCACAACCGACGCACTTTTCTTCATCGACAGTGGGGACAAACGCCATTTGAAAACTCTCCTTTCGTAAATAAAAATGGGGCTCTGCAAACCGAATCGAGCCAGTCGGGCACGAAGTCGGAAAAAGTCCTTATACCAATTGGTGAGGGCCGTCAAGCCCCCGCCGCGCTTTTTTTTGGCCGCGGCGCACCGCTTCCGCGGAGGCATGTCGGACGGCCGTCGCGGGCGGCCTCATGCGCCGGCGCCCCCCGACGGCGCCTGCTCCTGGGCCAGGCAGACGACCGCGCGCGCTGCGGAAACCCGGGCCGGCCCCGGCGGCGCCCCTCCGGGGGCGCCGGCCAGCAGGCCCGCCAGGTCGATCCCGGCAGCCGCCCAGAACTGCAGCGGGTGGAGACGGCGTCGGATTTCGAGAGCGCCAAGGCCCTGCTGGAAAGCAGGCATTTCGACCTGGCCGTGCTCGACATCATGGGGGTTCGAGGCTACGATCTGCTCGACATCTGCACCGCCGGAAACGTGACCGCGGTCATGCTCACCGCCGCCGCCCTGACTCCCGGAGACGTGAAGAAATCCTACACAAGGGGCGCGGCCTATTTCCTTCCCAAGGAGGAGATGGTCAACATCGCCTCCTTCCTGGCCGACGTCCTCAGGGCCAAGGCCCAGGGTAAAGACCCCTGGGAGGGCTGGTACAAGCGGCTGGCCTCCTTCTGCGAAAGAAAATTCGGCCCCGGCTGGCAGGCGACCGACAAGCACTTCTGGGACCGGTTCCCGTTCCACTGAAGCCCGGTGTCTTGTGCCGGCGCGTTCTGGAGGAGGGCTCAGCCCTGTGGGGCTGGGCCTTTTTGTTGCGACGCGGCTTTGTCCTTGAAAGAGGCCGGCATTTCCAAGCCCCCCGCTTGACGCCCGATTTTGCCGGCGGGTTTCCCCCGGCCCTGCTCCGCGACGCATCCCCCGAATCTTCCCGGCCGGAGATAATCCTACATAAATGCAGTATTTGGGCCCAATAAATTTCAATCCTGTAAGTTTATCGCTCCGGGCGCGGCGAGGCTCGATACCGAATAGAAATGCGATGTCAATGGGTTGCAAAAGCCGGCGGGATGGCATGCTCCTTGCTTTTAAAAGGAGGCCTGAAGGTTTTGCGCCGCCGGCGGCATGCACGGCGGGTGAGGAAAACTGCTTTCCAATCAAAGGAGGGGACCGATGAACGTTCGGCTGACAAGGGCCTGGGTTGCTGCCGCGGTGGTGGCGGTTCCTCCCGAATGGACCTTTGCGGCGGAGGGCGGCGCCGCGGACACGGGCACCACGGCCTGGATGCTGACCTCGACGGCGCTGGTGCTGCTGATGGTGCCGGGGCTGGCCATGTTCTACGGCGGGCTGGTGCGGACCAAGAATGTCCTCGGCACCATGATGCACAGCTTCGTCGCCATGGCCCTCATCGGCGTCCTGTGGGCGGTTTGCGGCTATGCGCTGGCCTTCGGGAAAAGCGTCCTTTGGGGCTTCATCGGCTGGGACAGCGGCTTTTTCCTCCTGAGGGGAATCGACGACGCCATGGTCAACGGCGTTCCCGAATACGTGCTGGCCATGTTCCAGGGCAAGTTCGCCATCATCACCCCCGCCCTGATCAGCGGCGCCCTGGCCGAAAGGGTCTATTTCCGCGGCTACTGCCTGTTCATCGTCCTGTGGTTCCTGGTGGTCTACTGCCCCCTGTGCCACTGGGTATGGGCATCCGACGGCTGGCTGTTCAAGACGGGGGCGGCCGGGGTCATCGACCTGGCCGGGGGCCTGGTCATCCATGTGTCGGCGGGCATCAGCGCCCTGGTCGTGGCCCTGTTCCTGGGCAAGCGCCAGGGCTATCCCAAAACGACCATGCAGCCCAACAACCTCGTCATGACGCTGACGGGGGCCGGCCTGCTCTGGGTGGGCTGGTTCGGCTTCAACGCCGGGTCCACGGTTCAAAGCGGGCTGGATACCGCCCGCGCCCTGACGATGACCCAGCTGTCGGCAGCCAGCGGGGCCCTGACCTGGATCGTCATCGAGGCGCTGATGTTCCGGAAGGCCACTTCCCTGGGCTTTGCCTCCGGAATCCTGGCCGGGCTGGTCGCCATCACGCCGGCTGCCGGCGTCGTCCTGCCCTACGGCGCGCTGACGCTCGGCGCGCTGTCGGCCATCGCCTGCTATTTCGCGCTGAACGCCAAGATCCGGCTGGGGTACGACGATTCCCTCGACTGTTTCGGCATCCACGGCGTGGGCAGCGCGCTGGGCGTCCTGATGCTGAGCTTTTTTATCCGCGGCAGCTGGCTGTCCAAAGCCTCGGAGGCGGCTGGAGCGGGCGGGTGGAGCGCCATCGACCAGCTCGTCGTTCAGGCCACGGGCCTGGGCGCCACGATCGGGCTGGCTGCCGCCGGGACCCTGCTGATCAGTTTCGTCGTTGAAAAAACCGTTGGATTCCGCTTGGATGAAAGCCATGAGGTTAGGGGCATGGACTTCTCGCTTCACGGGGAGAGCGGGTACGGCCTGATAAATTCCTGACCGGGGGTGCGCCCGGCCCGGTGTGCGGCTTTGGCCTCCCCTGCATCCGGGCGCGGGCGAAGCGGTTGACCTTGCGGTCCGACTCGCTATAGGCTATACGGAGACCTGCCATGAAAACGTACGCCATCGCCACCATCCCCGGGGACGGCATCGGCAAGGAAGTCGTTCCCGCCGGCCGGAAGGTTCTGGAAGCGCTCGCGGCGTCGAGCGGCGCCCTGCACTTCGAATTCGAAAACTTCGACTGGGGCGCAGACCACTTCCGCCGCCACGGCGTGATGATGCCCGACGACGGTCTGGACGCCCTGCTCCCCAAGGACGCGATCCTGTTCGGCTCGGCCGGCGACCCGCACATCCCCGACCACGTGACCCTGTGGGGCCTGCGCCTGAAGATCTGCCAGGGCTTCGACCAGTACGCCAACGTGCGCCCGACGCGCCTCCTGCCCGGCATCGACGGCCCGCTGAAGCGCTGCCGGGCCGAGGACCTGGACTGGGTCATCGTGCGCGAGAACTCCGAAGGCGAATACTCGGGTGTCGGGGGGCGGGTGCACCAGGGCCACCCCATCGAGGCGGCCATGGACGTGTCCCTGATGACCCGCGCGGGCGTCGAGCGCATCATGCGTTTTGCCTTCGGGCTGGCGAGGTCGCGGCCGCGCAGGCGTCTCACCGTGATCACCAAGAGCAACGCCCAGCGCCACGCCATGGTGATGTGGGACGAGATCGCAGCGCAGGTCTCCAAGGAGTTTCCCGAGGTCACCTGGGACAAGGAACTGGTGGACGCGTCGACGGCGCGCATGATCAACCGCCCGGCCTCCCTCGACACCATCGTCGCCACCAACCTGCACGCCGATATCTTGAGCGACCTCGCCGCGGCGCTGGCCGGGAGCCTGGGCATCGCCCCGACCGGAAACATCGACCCGGAGCGCCGCTACCCGTCGATGTTTGAGCCCATCCACGGCTCCGCCTTCGACATCATGGGCAAGGGGCTGGCCAACCCCCTGGGCACCTTCTGGTCCGTGGCGATGCTGCTGGAACACCTGGGCGAAATCGAGGCCGCCGGGCGCGCGCGCAAGGCACAGCGGGCAGATGCCGAAAAAGTGAAAAAGCCGCAGGCCGCCCGCGCCGGGAGCATCGGGCGGCCTGTTGCCTGCAGGGCGCCCGTCAGGCCTGCCCGCCGACCGCGAACCCGCTGGGCCCTATCCCGGTGGACGAGGGGGTCCCGGCGATCTTGGCGAGATAGGTGTCGCCCAGGTTCTCGATGTGGGTGTTGACATTGTCGAAATAGTTGAAGTGAATCTGTTCCTCGTCGATGATCTGCTCGAAAATCTTCATGCTGATGCTGTCGCCGTTTTCCCGGCAGACCAGGACAAACTGGTTGTAGACATCGACGGTGTCGTCCTCCAGCTTGGCGTCATGGATGAAGATCTTGCGCACCTCCTGGCCCTTGGCGATTTTCCCGTCGTAGCCGGTGACCGGTTCGCCGCCCAGCTCCTTGACCCGCTCGGCAAACATCTCCGCATGCCGCATCTCGTCGATGGCGATGAGCTTCATCTTGGCGGCCAGCTCGCCGTAATCCATGCTGTCCAGGTTGTAGTGCTGGTTCATGTACTGGGAAATGGCCTGCAGTTCCATGGCGCGGGCCTTGTTCAAAACCTCGATGACCTTTTTTTTTCTATCCGCCTTGCCGGTGTCTCCCATTGGGACCTCCTTTTGAAGTTGCCATCTTGAAGTTCACATCGCAGCCGGAATATAGCGCCTCCGGGGACGGCTTTCAACCCGGGGGGAGGCCCGGACGATCCCGAAAAGAATCCGGGGCGGCAAGCCGTCGGACCGGAGGTTCAAATTGAGGCTTGAAAAAGCGGCGCAATTGCCGGAAAATGACGCCTACGGTTTTCGTGCCGGCAAGAGCCTCGTTTGAAAGCCGCCTGGAGGCAGCGGGGCTTCCCGGGCCGGTTGCCCGCTTCGGCGACTATAGTAAATCGTCGCTCATGACTCAAAGAAAATCTGTCCCGGGGGGATATGCGACCGATGCAGGCAGGCGACGCGATCGACGCGCAATGGATACGGGAATGGATTCTGGGCTTTATCGCCCATTCCCCGCTCAACAGCATGCAGAACGCCGCCGGTGGACCGGCCTGGGACGGCGCCCTGGTCGGGTTCGCCGCCGGTGCCGACCCCATCTGGCAGCAGTACAGGGAGGTGGTCGGGGCCTTCCACTGGACCCCCTGGGAGGTCTACAGCCAGCACTGCCCCTCCCAGCCGGCGGGGGCGGCCGACCTGACGGTTATTTCCTGGGTCCTGCCCCAGAGGGAGCCGGTGCGCAATTCCAACCGCCGAGCCAGGAAGTTCCCGTCCGAGGAGTGGGCCAGGATCCGGGTCTTCGGTGAGGAATTCAACGCGGCGCTGCGCCGGCACGTGGTGGAAAGCCTGACGGCGGCCGGTCATGCGGCCGTCGCCCCCATGCTGGCCCCCAACTGGACCATCGTCCATTCGCAGCGCTTCTCCTATGCCTCTTCGTGGTCCGAGCGCCACGCCGCCCACGCCGCCGGGCTGGGCACGTTCGGCCTCTGCGACGGGCTCATCACCGCCAGGGGCAAGGCCATGCGGGCCGGTTCGGTCGTCGCCCGGGTCTCGATCCCGCCCACACCCCGGCCGTATGCCGACCACCGGGCCTACTGCCTTTTTTTCGCGGAGGGGACCTGCGGCAAATGCATCGACCGCTGCCCGGCGCGCGCCATCACCCCGGCCGGTCACGACAAGGAGAAATGCCGGCTGCACCTGGTGCGCTCCAGGGAGCATGTGAAAAAAGCATATCAATTCAATGGCTATGGCTGCGGGCTGTGCCAGGTGGGGGTGCCCTGCGAGGCCGGCATACCGGTCCGCGCCGCCCGTGAAGCCCTGGAGCGCGGGGAACTGCCGCCGCCCCCACAGCCCCTGGCGTGACCGGGCAATTGGGGAGTTGGCTGCCGGCCTCGAAATGTTAAAAATAGGGGATAAAGCACCATGACAGTGCATGAGCTTGCCGGAAAAGCGGCGCCGAGATCCGTTCTCGCCAACATCCCGCGGCTCGTCTCGGCCTACTACACCCACCGACCGGACGCCTCCGACGCGGAGCAGCAGGTGGCATTCGGCACCTCGGGTCACCGCGGCTCGTCCCTGAAGGGAAGCTTCAACGAGGGGCACATTCTGGCCATCAGCCAGGCCATCTGCGAATACCGGGCGGACGAATCCATCTCCGGTCCGCTTTTCATGGGCATGGACACCCATGCCCTTTCGGAGCCGGCCCATGCCAGCGCTCTGGAGGTTTTCGCCGCCAACGGCGTGGCGGTCATGATCCAGAAGGGCCTGGGGTACACGCCGACGCCGGTCGTCTCACGGGCGATCCTGGACCACAACCGGGGCGGGCGGCAGGCTGTCGCCGACGGCGTGGTCATCACGCCATCCCACAACCCGCCCGAGGACGGCGGGTTCAAGTACAACCCCCCCCACGGCGGGCCGGCCGGCACCGACGTCACCCGGGGCATCGCCGCCAGGGCCAACGAGATCCTGGCCGATGGGTGCCGCCGGGTCAAGCGGATGCCCTATGAAAAGGCACTCCGCGCAGCGACCACCCGGGAAATCGATTTCATTGGGCCTTACGTGGCCGACCTTGCCGCCATCATCGACATGGAGGCCATCGCCTCCTCCGGCCTGCGGCTCGGGGTCGACCCCCTCGGCGGGGCGGCGGTGCATTACTGGGCCCCCATAGCCGAAAGGTACCGGATCTCCCTTGAGGTCGTCAACCCGGCCGTGGACCCCACCTTCGCCTTCATGACCCTGGACCGGGACGGCAGGATCCGCATGGACTGCTCCTCGCCCTTTGCCATGCAGGGCCTGATCCGGATCAAGGACCGCTTCGACATCGCCTTCGGCAACGACACCGACGTGGACCGCCACGGCATCGTCACCCCCGCCGCCGGCCTGCTCAACCCGAATCACTACCTCGCCGCCTCCGTCTGGTACCTATTCCAGAACAGGCCCGGATGGCCGGCGTCGGCGGCTGTGGGAAAGACCCTGGTGTCGACCTCCCTGATCGACCGGGTCGCCGCCTGCCTGGGCCGGGGCCTGTGCGAGGTGCCGGTCGGTTTCAAGTGGTTCGTGGAAGGGCTGAAGAGCGGGGCGCTCGGTTTCGGCGGAGAGGAAAGCGCCGGCGCCTCCTTCCTGCGCCGGGACGGAAGCGTCTGGACCACCGACAAGGACGGCGTCGTCATGGACCTGCTGGCGGCCGAGATGACGGCCCGCAGCGGCCGGGACCCCGGGGAGATCTACCGGGAAATCGAGGCGAGATTCGGCGCCACGGTCTACGAACGCATCGATGCGCCCGCCACCGCGCGGCAGAAGCAGCTCCTGTCCGCCCTGTCCGCCGACAGGATCGGCGCCAGGGAGTTGGCCGGGGAGCCCATCGTCAACATCTACACCCATGCGCCGGGCAACCGCATGCCCATCGGCGGGCTGAAGGTGGTGGCGGCCAGCGGCTGGTTTGCGGCACGCCCCTCCGGTACCGAAGACATCTACAAAATCTACGCCGAAAGCTTCAAGGGCGAGGCGCACCTGCGGCGCATCCAGGAGGAGGCCCAGGCCATCGTCAGCGCCGCTTTCAAGGAGTGACCCCCGCGAACCCAAAAGAGCCCGGCCGGGACGGGCGTCAACGCCCCGGCCCCCCCGCATCATGACATCCCCCGGCTGCAACCCGGAATCCCATCCTTATATTATCGGTGTCGGAATCGGTATCGAGAACCGATGGGGTTTCACACGAGGAATGCAGGAGGATGCCATGAAAACCCTGTTTGCCGTTCTGTTCACCGTCGCCGCGGTCGCTTCCGGGTACTGCCAGGTTAACGCCATTGGCTTGGCGGCGGCCGGAAAGGCGAAGTCGCCGGTCCCCGGCGCCCGCGAGGCGGTTTTCGCCGGGGGCTGCTTCTGGTGCACCGAGGCGGATTTCGAGAAGGTCGAGGGTGTGTTGGGGGCCGTATCGGGGTACACCGGCGGCAAAGAGGCCGACCCGACCTACGAGCAGGTCTCGGCCGGCGGCAGCGGGCACGTGGAGGCCGTGAAGGTCGTCTACGACCCGTCGGTCGTGAGCTACGAGAAGCTCCTCGCGTACTTCTGGCGCCATGTCGACCCGACGGACCCCGGCGGCCAGTTCGTGGACCGCGGCCCCCAGTACGGCAGCGCGATATTTTACGGCGGCGACGACGAGCGGCGCCTGGCCGAGGCCTCGCGGGAGCGCCTGGCGGCGTCGGGCGTTTTCGACCAACCGATCGCCACCGGGATCCTTCCCCTGGGGCCGTTTTACCCGGCCGAGGAATACCACCAGGATTACCACAAGAAAAATCCCCTCCGTTACCGCTGGTACCGCTCCGGGTCGGGGCGCGACCGCTTCCTGGAAAAAGCCTGGGCGGGTAGGCCGCCCCTCGACATGGAAGACGCTCTCGGGGGCGGTCCCGAGGGCAAGGGCGAGGCGACGGCCGCGACGGCCGATCAGGCGTCGGGCGGCGGCGAAACGGTATCGACCTACATCCGCCCCCCGGACGAGGAGCTGCGGCAGCGGCTGACCCCCCTGCAGTACAAGGTCACGCGCCGGGACGGGACCGAGCCGCCCTTCGAGAATGCCTACTGGGACAACCACGCGGCGGGCATCTACGTCGACGTCGTCTCGGGCGAACCGCTGTTCAGCTCCACGGACAAGTTCGACTCCGGCACCGGCTGGCCCAGCTTCACCCGGCCCCTGGTCCCGGAAAACGTCGTCGAGGAGAAGGACACGCGCTTTTTCATGGTGCGCACCGAGGTGCGCAGCCGGCAGGCCGACTCCCACCTGGGCCACCTGTTCACCGACGGGCCCCCGCCGACCGGCCTGCGCTACTGCATCAATTCGGCCGCCCTGCGCTTTGTGCCGGCAGAGGAACTGGAAAAGGAGGGCTGCGGGGAATACCGCAGGCTGTTCGAGGGGCGGGGTTTGGATGATTGACCCATTTGAATTGAACTTCAATAAAATGAAAAAATGGAAGCCCAGTACATGATGTCGGTCCCCTCGGACATGATCGAGCAGTGGTTTTCCATCGTCAGCGAGCAGATCTTCGAGCCTTCCTGGCGCTAATTTTACGTCGAGAAGGCCGTTGTCCAGCGGGAGTGGGCCTTCCGCTACGTCAACAACCCCTCCGGGGCCGCCTGGCTCGACCTGGATGCCACCGCCTACACCGCCCACCCCTACCGCAACCCGGTCATCGGCTGGCGCTCCGACATGGACCGCTTCAACACCACCGACGCCATAGCCTTTCACCGCCGCCATTACACGCCCACGAACGCCGTTGCCGTGCTGGTGGGCGACATCACCCTGGAGGAGGCCCAGCGCCTGGCGCGCGTCTACTTCGGGCGCTACCCGGCCGGAAGCCGCTCCCCCGAATCGGTCACGCGCGAGCCGCCCCAGGAGGGACCCCGCAAGCGGGTGCGCTTCCTCAAGGGCGCGCGCACGCCCACGGTGCGTATCGGTTTTCACGGGGCGGCGATGGGGACGCGCGATTTTTACGCCCTGGACGCCATGACCATGATCCTGAGCGCGGGGCGCAGCGCCCGCCTGACACGGGACATTCTCGACAAGGGTCTCGCGGTTTCCGCCTGGGCCCACAACCCCGACAGCCGCTACGGCGGGATGGTGGTCCTCGGGGGCTCCCCCAACGACCCCCCCGAAACGCAAGCACCCCCCGCGTCCGCTGACGGGCAGCGGGATGCCTACCTGGCCGCGTGCGAATCGCTGGAGCGGATGCTCCTCGACCAGGTCGAGCGCTTCAAGGCCGACACGGTGTCCGCCGCCGAACTGGAGCGCATCAAGAAACTCAACCGCTACGACTTCCTGGCCCGGCTGAAAAGCAACGAGGAACTGGCCGCCACCCTGGCGACTCTGGAGGTGGAGATCGGCTGGCGCTACCTCGGCGGCTACCTCGATGCCATGGCCGCGGTCACCCCGGAGGAGATCCGCGAAGCGGCACGGCGCTATATCCGACACGACAACCAGACCACCGTCTTCGTCGTTCCGGGCGGCACGCCCGACCTGCCGCCCGAGCCTTACGCCGAGATCCGCTCCATCGGCACCACGGGTGCCGGCCAGAAGGCGGCGCGGATCGACCTGGACAACCGTTCGCGCTTCGACACCCCCGAGGGGTGGAAGCATCCCCTCTCGTTTCAGCGCACGCCCCGTAAAATCGAGTACCCGGACGCCATCCGCGACACGGTCGGCCCGATGCCCGTGTTTTACCTGCCGGACCGGGAATTGCCCCTGGTCCAGTTGACCCTCCTGGCCAGGGCCGGCGAGGTCGACCTGCCGCAGGACCGCGCCGGCCTCGCGGCACTGGTGGACGCCACCCTCGTCAAGGGCGGCACCCGGCACCACGGGCCGCAGGAACTGGCCCGGATCCTGGATGAAAACGCCGTTCACCTGTCGGTGTCGGTGGGGGAGGAGGAGTCCTCCGTCAGCCTCGCGCTCATGCGCGAGGACTGGCGCACCGGGATCGACCTCCTGGCCGAGGTCCTCTCCCGGCCGGCCTTCGACGGCGAGGTGCTCGAAGCGGCCAGGTCCCGGGAAATGAGCGCCATCCGCCGCCAGAGCGACGACGCCCAGGCGGTGTCCATGCGCGAGGGGATGATCCGGCATTTCAGGGGGCATGTCTACGGCCGCGACCCCCTGGAGGCCCTCGACACCCTTCCGGCTGTCGGCGCCCGGGAACTGAAAGACTTCGTTGCGCGCTATTTCGTGCCCGCCAACCTCGTCGCCTGCGTCTCCGGCGACATTTCCCGCGAGGAAGCCCTGGAGGGCCTGCAAAAGGTGGTGGGCGCCCTCCCGTCGTCCCCCCCGCCCTCGAGGGGTCTGGCAGCCCCGCCGGCAACCCCGCCGGTGCTGGCCTTCATCGACAAGCCCGGTCAGGACCAGGCCCAGGTCGCCATGTTCCTTCCGGGCGTGCCGCGATCGGATCCGGCTTACTGGGACCTCAACCTGCTGATGAGCATTTTCGGCGGGAGCGACTCCCTGGTCTACACCCGCCTGCGGGACGACCTGGGGCTGGTCTACAGCGCCGGGTTTTCCCAGGCGTTCAGGTGGAAAGCCGGTTTCCTGGTCGGGTGGATGGGGAGCAAGGGGGATATGACCGCCCGGGCGATCTCCGAAACCGTGGACACCATGGCCGCTCTCGGGAAAAAGGTCCCGGAGGAAGAGTTCCGGGTCAAGCAGCTCGACGCCCTCAACAGCTTCGTATTCAACGTGGACAACCCCGAAGCGCTGCTGGGGGTCTACGGGCGCTACTTCATGCGCGGGGAGCCCCTGGACACACTGGGGCGGATCCAGGAGGCGTTCATCGGCGCCTCGCCCGGGTCCCTGCAAGAGCTGGCGCGCCGCTTCCTGGACCCTTCCCGGCTGCAGATTTTCGTGACGGCGGACCGCGCCACCCCCGTGACGCGGGCGGACGGGAGCCGGGTTCCACTGGACCAGGAATTGAGGGCGCTGGCCGGACGCCTGGGGCTGCCCTATGAAGAGATCCCCCTGCGCTAGCCCCTGCCGGCATCGGGGCCGGGGTTGCCGGCGACATCGAAACGACGCAACGCGACTGGGAGACTGAAACGCGTGCCCTCGAGCCCAACGACAGGCTTCCGGCGTCGGGCCTGCCGGCTCCTGGCCCTGGCGCCGGCCTGCCTGGTTCTGCTCGCCGCCGCCGGCGCCGGCGGCGGCCCGCCCCCCCGGGAGAACGGCGCCGGGGACCGGCAGATCCGGGTGACGGCCGACGGCTTTCAGGCCCACACCCGGGAGCGGGTAGCCGAGTTTTTCGGCAACGTAAAAGCAGTCCAGGGGGGCTTTGAAATCGCCTCGGACCGCCTGAAGATATACTACGAAGCCGAGGACGGCGGCGACCCGGCGCCCCTGGCCATGGGCAAGGCCGTCATCCGGCAGATCGTCGCTTCCGGAAACGTGCGCATCCTGGCCGACGGCCGCCACGCCCGCGCCCATGAGGCGATCTACGCCATGGAGACCCGGGAGCTGGTCCTCATCGGCCCGGACGCGACCCTTTCCAGCGAAAAAAACCACATCAGCGGCTCCAGGATCACCTTCAACCGACGGACGGGCCAGGTCAGAATCGAAAGCGGCGACCGGGAGCGGGTGAGCGGCGCCTTCTATCCGGGCAAACGCCGGGAGCCGGCCCGGGAAGAGGCCGAAGCGCCGGGGGTGATTTTCCTGACACCGCCGGAGCCGAGCGCCTCGGCGCCGGAAACGGCACGGCCTGGAAGGGAGCCGCCCCCCCGCTGAGCGGCCACGAGAGATCCTCCTGCCCCGCGGCCAGGCGGTTTCAGGCAGGGTCGAAGGGCCCATCCGCCCGGGGCGGGCCGACGGCCCCGTCGTAGACCCGGCGCCGGGCCTTGGCGGCGGCCTTGAGCACGTCCACCCTCACGTCCACGTAGTCGAACACGCGGGCACGCTTTTTCCCGGGGGCGGGACGCAGCACCCGGCCGAGGTATTGCACCAGCCGCCCGCTGAAGCGCACCGGGGTGGCGATGAAAAGCGTGGAAAGCTCCCGGCAGTCGAAGCCCTCTCCCACCAACTGACCCGTGGCCACCAGGATCCGCACCTCATTGCGGTTGATCCGCTCGAGAACCTCCCGGCGCCCGGCGGCGCCGACATCCCCGGTCAGCAGGGCCGCGTCGAGCCTGTGCCCATAGCGCAGGAGGGCCTGCAGGGTTTCACAGTGCTTCCTGCGGTCCGACAGCACCAGACAGATCCCCTCCCCGGCCTCCGCCTCCCGGGCGACGTCCGCTGCGATCAGGCGGTTTCTGCGGTCGTCGGCCGTCAACTCCGACAGCATCCGGCTGTACTCGCTGACCGGGTCGTAGTAGGGGCGGAACTCGGTCTCGCGGGTGATCACCTCGACCGGCATGACATCGCCGGTGCGGATCAGACCGGACCTGTCAACCTCGTGGTGAACGTCCCCCAGGTGCCAGAAAATGAGGCGCGCCAGCCCGTCGCGCCTCCAGGGGGTGGCGGTCAGGCCGAGCATGAAGCGCGCGTCGAAGGCGCCGACGACATCGGTGAAGGTCCGGCTGGGTGTCCGGTGGCACTCGTCCACGACCAGGTGGCCGATGCCCGGAGACACCGCCTCGCAGCAGCGGCAAAGGGATTGAACCAGGGCCACGGTCACCCGCGCGCCGACGCGCCGCCGGCCGGCCCCGATCAGCCCGATCTCTTCGCCGGGGATGCCGAGGAAAGTCTGGATCCGTTGCATCCACTGGAAGGCCAGCTCCCGGGTGTGCACCACCACGATGGCCGGCTGCCGCCGCCGGGCGACGATATAGAGCGCGATCACCGTCTTGCCGCTGCCCGTGGCCGCGCTCAGGGTGCCGAATTCCCTGGCGAGCATGGCGTCCGCCGCCGCCCGCTGAAACGGCCGCAGTTGACCGCTGAAGTTCAGGTCGACGGCCGGCAGCTGCCTCCGACGATCCTCGATGGTGCAGGGCACGCCGCGCTTGCGGCACAGGAGGATCACCTGCCGCAGATACCCCCGCGGAACCTCAAGCCCGCCGCCGCGGATGCGTTCAAAAAACCGGAGCTCCCGGGGGGTCTCGAGGTTCCAGCGCCCCATGCGGTCGTTTTCGATCCACTTGGGGTTGGGGAATTTCAGCCGCTCCATCAGTTCCTGGCGCAGGTCGGGCGGCACCGAGGCAAGGCGCAGGTTGTTCGTCAGAAGAATGTCCATGGGTCGGTTTGTCGTTGTCTTTCTCGTTGTCGTTGTCGTAATCGTTGTCGTAATCGAAAGCCGGCGAAGCCCCTAAGAGCGCGACACTCCGGATGCCGGCCTTCGTGTTCTTCCTGTCCTTCGTGTCCTTCGTGCTCTTCGTGGTGAGCCCTGCCCTTCGCGGTGGGGCCTGGTGGCGATACCGGTTATGATGGCGATGACAAATACCGATTACGATTACGACAACGACAACGACAACGAGAAGGAGAAAGACAACGAGAAAGGTCGCAGCATCCGCCGGAACCCTTAACGGCGCCCCCGCTACCCTTCCAGCAGCCGGGCGATGCGCAGCCGGAGGGCGTTGATGCGGATGAACCCTTCGGCGTCCTTCTGGTTGTAGACCGCGTCCTTTTCGAAAGTGGCGAAGTCCCCGCTGTACAGGGAGCGGTCCGAGCGCCGGCCCAGCACCCGGCAGGCGCCCTTGAAAAGCTCGACCCGCACGGTGCCGCTGACGTTTTTCTGGGCGCCGTCGATGAGTTCCTGGAGCAAAAGCCTCTCGGGCGAAAACCAGAAGCCGTTGTAGACCAGCTCCGAGTAGCGCGGGACCAGGGAGTCGCGCAGGTGCAGGACCTCGCGGTCCATGGTGATCGACTCCATGGCCATGTGGGCGCAGCGCAGGACCGTGCCCCCCGGCGTCTCGTAGACCCCCCGGGATTTCATCCCCACGAAGCGGTTTTCGACCAGGTCGACCCGGCCGACGCCGTGGCGCCCCCCCAGGCGGTTGAGTTCGCCCAGCAGCGCCGCCGGGGAGAGGCGCGCGCCGTTGACGCTCACCGGGTTGCCCTGCTCGAACCCGATGTCGATGACTTCCGGTTCGTCCGGGGCATTGCGGGGGGAGACCGAGAGGGTGAAGATATCCTCCGGCGGCGGGGCCCAGGGGTCTTCCAGAATCCCGCCCTCGTAGCTGATGTGCAGCAGGTTGCGGTCGGTGCTGTAAGGCTTGGCGCGGGTCGTCGGCACCTCGATCCCGTGCCGCGCGGCGAACTCCATGAGCTCGGTGCGCGAGTTGAGGTCCCATTCGCGCCAGGGGGCGATGATCCGGATGTGGGGGTCGTGGGCGAGGTAGGCCAGCTCGAAGCGCACCTGGTCGTTGCCCTTGCCGGTGGCGCCGTGGCTCACCGCGTCGGCGCCTTCCAGGGCCGCGATCTCCATCTGCCGCTTGGCGATCAGGGGCCGGGCGATGGAGGTGCCGAGGAGGTACTGGCCCTCGTATATGGCGTTGGCCCTGAACATGGGGAACACATAGTCCGCCACGAAGGTTTCCTTCAGGTCGTCGATGTAGATCCTGGAGGCCCCGGTGCGGCGGGCGTTGGCCTCGGTCCTGGCCAGTTCGTCCCCCTGGCCGATGTCGGCCGAAAACGTCACCACCTCGCACCCGTAGGTCTCGATGAGCCACTTCAGGATCACGGACGTGTCCAGCCCCCCCGAGTACGCCAGGACCACCTTTTTGATTTTGTCTCCCACTGCTTGTCTCCTCATGTGTGACATCACGGAAATCGGTGTCGCAATCGGCCCGGTTAATTCGATGTAGAACCCGATTTCGATTTCGATTTGTATTTCGATAGGGCCCGGCCCCGGGGCCGCGCTCAGTGGGCGATGAGCATCTCCAAGATCGCCTTGGCCATGTGCATCTTGTTTTCGGCCTGGTCCCAGACCACCGACCGGGGCCCCTCCAGCACCTCGTCGGTGATCTCCTCCCCCCGGTGGGCCGGCAGGCAGTGCAGGACGACGGCATCCCCGGCCGCGGCGGCCAGGAGTTCCGCGTTCAGCTGGTAGGGGGCGAAAACCGCCTTGCGCCCTTCCAGCTCGTCTTCCTGGCCCATGCTGGCCCACACGTCCGTGTTGACCACGTCGGCCCCCCTGACCGCGGCCCTGGGGTCCTGCCCCACGCGGATGCCGGCGGCCTTTCGGCCGGCGGCCCGGGACAGGACTCCGGCATCGGGGGCAAACCCCGGCGGGCAGGCCAGGGAAAGCTCGAAGCCGAGCACCGCCGCGGCGTTGATCCAGGAGTGGGCCATGTTGTTGCCGTCCCCGACCCAGGCGACCCGGAGCCCTTCATAGCCCCCCTTGTGCTCGATCACGGTCAGCAGGTCGCTGAGGACCTGGCAGGGGTGAAAGCGGTCGGTCAGGGCGTTGATGACCGGGATGGAGGCATGCGCCGCCAGTTGCTCCAGGAGATCCTGGGAATAGGTCCGGATGGCGAGGGCGTCCAGATAGCCGGAAAGCACCCGGGCCGTGTCCCGGACCGGTTCGTTGCGGGCGATCTGGGTATCCCGGGCGCTGATGTAAAGGGCGGTCCCCCCGAGCTGGGCCATGGCCACCTCGAAGGAGACCCGCGTCCGGGTCGACGGCTTGTCGAAAATCAGGCCAAGGGTCTTTCCGATCAGCGGGCGGTCGACGATCCCCTCCCTGTGGCGCGCCTTGATGGCCAGCGCGCGCTCAAACAGGTGGTCGATCTCCCCCTTGCTCAGGTCCAGGATCGTGCGGATATCTTTTTTCATGGGCACCTCGCTTCTTGGGCGTTGCCGCGGGGAGGGTCAGCTGCCGGAGGGGAAAAGCTCCCCCAGCACGCCGTCCAGGCAGTCCACCAGGCGGTCGATGTCCGCCCGGGAAACGATCAGGGGCGGCACGAAGCGCAGGACCCGGTCCTGGACGGCGTTGACCAGGAAGCCCTTCCGCCGGCAGGCCGCCACCACCGGCGCTGCAGGCTGGGTCAGCACCAGCCCGAGCATCAGGCCCAGCCCGCGCACCTCCTCCACCACCGCGTGACGGCCCTGCAGGGCGCTCAGCTTCTCCTTGAAATACGCCCCCGTCCGGCGGCAGCGCTCGAGGAGCCCTTCTTCCTCCAGGGTCCGCAGGGTTTCCAGGGCGGCGGCCGTGACCACCGGCGTGCCGCCGAAGGTGCTCCCGTGGGAGCCGGGCCCGAAGGCGGCGGCCACCTCCTCCCGGGCCAGCATCGCGCCGATGGGCAGGCCGTTGGCCAGGGCCTTGGCAAGGGTCATGATGTCGGGGGCCACGTCGAAGTGTTCGTGGGCGAACAGCCGGCCGGTGCGCCCGATCCCGGTCTGGATCTCGTCGAAGATGAGCAGCGCGCCGACCCGGTCGCAGGCCGCGCGCACCCCCTGCAGGTAACCGGGCGCCGGGCAGCGGATGCCCCCCTCGCCCTGGATCGGCTCCAGCAGCACCGCGCATGTGGTGTCGTCCATCCGGCGCTCCAGGGCTTCCACGTCGTTGAAAGGCACGAACTCGAACCCGGACAGGATGGGGTCGAAACCCTTGCGGACCTTTTCCTGCCGGGTGGCCGACAGGGTGGCAATGGTCCGGCCGTGAAACGACTGCTCGGCCGTGAGGATCCGGTGGCGCCGCGGCTCCCCCTTGCCGCTGAAATACTTGCGCGCCAGCTTGATGGCCGCCTCGTTGGCCTCGGCCCCGCTGTTGCACAGAAAGACCCGGTCGGCGAAACTGCGCGCCACCAACCATTCCGCCAGCTCGACCTGGGGAAGGGTATAGAAGAGGTTGGAGACGTGCCACAGGGTCCGCGCCTGGCGGCAGAGGGCCTCGGCCACCCGCGGGTGGGCGTGGCCCAGGTTGCAGACCGCGATCCCGGCGATGAAGTCGGTGTAGGCCTTTCCGTCCGCGTCCCACAGGGTGACGCCCTCCCCCCGGGCGATGGCGAGGGGATAGCGCGCGTAGGTGGCGGCAATGACCCGGTCCGCCCTGGCGATGATGTCGTTGGTCATGGCAGGCTTCCTCGATCGGTTTTCAGATTTAAACGTTCGCGTGCCCGTTCACGTTCGCGTCCGCGCTAGTGGCGATTCCGATTTGGATCAGCGGGGCGGGGGCGCGCCGCGCGAACCCGGCCCTCACCCCGTCACCTCGGTGCCGATGCCGCTGTCCGTGAACAGCTCCAGAAGGATCGCGTGGCGCCGCGTGCCGTTGATGATGGGCACCTTGCGCACACCGCGGCGGATGGCGTCCAGGGCGCACTCGACCTTGGGGATCATCCCGCCCGTGATCTGGCCCTTGCCGATCATCTCCCGGGCGGTTTCGGCGCCGATGGAGGATACCAGCCGCCCGGACGGGTCCAGCACCCCGTCGACGTCGGTCAGCAGGATCAGCCGCCGCGCCGCAAGGGCGACAGCCAGCTCCCCGGCCACGAGATCCGCGTTGATGTTGAAAGTCTCCCCTTCCTCCCCCACCCCGACCGGGGCGATGACCGGGATGAACCCATGTTCGGTCAGGGTGGTGATGAGCCCCGCGTTGATCCGGGTGACCTCCCCCACGAGCCCCGGGTCGATGATCTCGGGCGGTTTGTTTTCCTCCTGGTAGACGATCTTCATTTTCCGGGCCTGGATCAGGCCGCCGTCCTTTCCCGAAAGTCCCACGGCCTGCCCGCCCTGGCGGTTGATCTGGGCCACGATGGCCTTGTTGACCTTGCCGCCGAGAACCATCTCGACCACGTCCATGGTGGGCTGATCGGTCATGCGCATCCCCTTGACGAAGCGCGAGCAGATGCCCATGCGGTCGAGGACCTGGTTGATCTGCGGGCCGCCGCCGTGCACCACCACCGGGTTGAAGCCGATGAACTTGAGCAGGGTGACGTCCCTGGCGAAATCTTCCTTGAGCTGCTCGTCCACCATGGCATGGCCGCCGTACTTGATCACGACCGTCATGCCCCTGAAGCGGCGGATATAGGGAAGGGCCTCGATGAGAATGTCGGCGACATGGGGGGTCATGGCAACCTTTTCCTGTTATCGTTGTCGTTGTCGTAATCGTGGTCGTAATCGGTTTGCCAGAATGAAGGGGTCCGGGCACGGGTTCCGGAACGATCCCGATTGCGATCCCGATTTCGATTGCGATTTGGATTCGGATTTGGATTACGATTACGATTACGATTACGATTACGACAACGACAACGATTAGGACAACGAGTTTTGAACGGGGAACCCGTAAACCCTACAGGATGTACCGGCTCAAGTCCTCGTCGTCCTTGATTTTCCCTGCATGTCGCTGGCCTGCTTGGCGAGATCGGTGTCGCCGTGCCCGGTGATGACCACGATGGGCACCTTTGGATCGATCTGGCGGAGGCGCTTCAACACCTCGAGGCCGTCTATCCCGGGCATCTTGATGTCCGTGAAGACCAGCGCCGGGTGCTGCTGCTGGAACACCTCGATCCCGGCGCCGCCGTTCTCCGCGGTCAGCACCTCGTAGCCGTATGCCCCCAGCAGCAGGCGGAACATGGAGAGGGTCGGCTTTTCGTCGTCTATCACGAGTACCTTGCGCATCGGGCATGCCCTCCCTTCATCGTTGCGGGTGCGCGCGGGGCAGCGTCACCTCGATGACGGCCCCGGCCCGGCTCCCGCGCCTGGCGCGGATGCCGCCGCCGTAGCCCTTGACGATCTGGCTGCACACCGACAGGCCGAGCCCCCTGCCCGGGGAGGCCTCCTTGGTGGTGAAAAACGGCTCCATGATGCGGTTCAGGTGGTGGTCGGGGATCCCGATGCCGTCGTCCTCCACGGTGATGGCCACCCGGTCGCCGTCGATGCCGGTGCGCACCAGGATCGTCCCCCCCCGGCGCGCGCCCTCGGCTTTTTCCCTGGCCTGGATGGCCTCCGCGGCGTTGGCGAGGAGGTTCAGCAGCACCTGCCCCAGGCGGTGGCCGTGGGCCCTGAGGGCCGGGAGGTTTTCGGCCAGGTCGAGGCGCACGGAGATGTTTTCCAGCGCCAGGCGGTGGGCGACCAGTTCCATGGCGTCGCGCACCGCGCGGTTGGCGTCCGCCTCCCCCGGCTCGCTGTCCGGCTGGGGGGCGTAACGGGACATGCGGTCGACGATGGCCGTGGCCCGGTCGACCTGCAGCCCGATCTCCGCGCTGACATGGGCCAGGACCTCGGGTGCCGGCGTCTCCCCCTTCTGGAGGATCACGTCGAGAAAGTCGCTGCCCATCTTTATGGCGTTCAGGGGCTGGCGCAATTCGTGCGCCGCGGTGGCCGACATCGCCTCCAGCGCGGGCATGCGCCTCAGCAGGTCCCAGGCGCTCACCAGCTCCACGTGCAGCATCAGCGCCGGCAGAAGGATGAGGTCCCCCACCAGGGCCGCGGACATCGTCATGACCATCAGCACCCCGAACGTGGCGGTCGGCTTGAACTGCGAGAAGACCAGGATCGAAAAGCCCAGGCTGATGATGAGCGTGGTCAGGAGGATGGGCCGGCCGACGCTGTGGATGGTGTCGCGTATGGCGCGGTCCTTGTTGAGGTCGCGCTTGAACTCCCGGTTGTAGCGCACGAGGTAATGGACGGTGTCGTCCACCGCCAGCCCGACGGCGATGCTGGCCACCAGGCCGGTCACCATCGACAGGCTGATCCCGAACCAGCCCATGAGACCGAAGACCACCAGGATCGGCAGGATGTTGGGCAGGGTGGCGATGAGGCCGACCTTGACGGACAGAAACAGCACGCTCATCAGCGCGAAGATGAACACGATGGTCAGCGCGAAGCTTTTCACCTGTCCGAGGGTCAGCAGGTGGCTGCTGGCGGCGATGACGATGCCGAAGCCGGTCACTTCCCAGCCGATGCCTTCCGGCTGGGCGCCGCGGGCGTGATCGAGGATGCGTTCCCTGAGCCTCAGGAATTCCACCGAATTGGACAGGTGGGTCAGCAGCAGGACGGTCGTCTTGGAGAAATCGGGGGACACGAAACCCGACAGCATCTCCTCTCCCAGGAGGTTTTTGAAGTTGTTGAGCACCATCCGGACCTCGTAATCCTCTTCCGGAAGGGCGTAGGCGGCCGGGTCGAAGCGGTTGAGGACATAGTTGACCAGCATCATGTAGTCTGCCAGGGACAGGGTCTTGTCCACTCCCGGCAGGCTTTCCAGAAATCGCTGCAGCGCCGGCAGGCGGGCGACGTTGCCGGGCTTTTCGAAAAAGTCCTCCATGCGGCCGTCCATGACCACGTTGACGGGGAAGCTGCCGGAGAGGTCCCGGTACACATCGTGGAAATGCCGGCTGATGGGCGCGTCGGCTCTGAACTGGTCCACCGGGTTGGTTTCCACGCGGATGAACGCCAGGCCGGGGCAGCAGGCCAGGCAGAGGGCGCCGACGGCACCCAGCACGGCCCTGCGGTGCCTGAGGCTCAGGCCGACGACCGCGTCCAGGGCCATGTCCATCCAGCGGTCGAGCCGGTTGAGGCGCCCGGGCTTTTCGCGCAACGGGTACAGGGCGAGGGCCGAGGGCAGAAACACCATCAGGATGACCAGCAGGCCCAGCATGCCGGCGCAGGCGAAAAAGGCGAACTCATGGATCGACACGATCCGGTTGATGAACAGCGACGCCAAACCGGCCACCGTGGTGGCCACCGCCAGCAGGGTGGGGAGGGTGACGGCGCCGAAGGCTTCGACGACCGCCTGGCGGGGCGAGGAAGCGTTCCGGGCGCAGGCGAAGTACTCCGAGAGCACATGCAGGCAGTAGGCGCTGCCGACCCCGATGAGGAAAACGGGAACGATCATGGTCAGCATCGAAAGCGGCGTTCCGATCCAGGCCATCAGCCCGAAGGTCCATACCAGGGTCAGGGCGACGCAGGCGATGGGCAGCGCCGCGGCGGCGGGGTTTCTGTACAGGACCAGGAGGGCCGCCAGCATGAGGGCCAGCGTGAGGGGCGGCAGGCGCAGAAAATCCCTCTCGGTGAAGGCGGCCAGCGCCTCGGCCACGAGGGGCATCCCGATCTGGTAGGCGGACATCGTCGCGGGAACGCCGGCCAGCATGCGCCGCACCCCGTCGATGGTGGCCTGCCGGTCGGCCTCGTTTTCGAGCAGCAGGGTCAGCACCGTGGCGCGATGGTCGGCGGAGAGAAGGTTCTTCTGGAACAGCGCCACGGGGGCGATCAGGGCCTGGAACCTGGTCAGGTCCATGCGGCCCGAAACGTCCACCGCCTTCTTGACCTCGGGCAGGCTGATGACGCGCCGCACGCCCGTTATCCGGGCGGCGGTGTCCGACAGCCGGGAGACCGCCTCGAAGGCGGCCGCGTCGAACACATCCTCGGCGCGGATGACGACCCGGATGATTTCCTCGGAGCCGAAGACGCTTTTGAAGAGGTCGTAGCGCTCGGTTTCGGGGAGGTCTTCCACGACCAGGTCGTAGATGGAGGAGCGGAAGGTGAGGCCGGGCAGGTGATACCCGAAGACGAGGGTCAGGATCCCGATCATCCCCAGGCCGGCGGCGGGGTGCCTGACCAGCAGCCCCAGCACCCGCTGGAAGGAGAGGCGGGGTCGGGGGCGGCTGGATATGTGTCCGGAGTCGACCATGCTCTACCCGAATGCCGGCGCGCGCGGGGTGGCCGGGGCGGATGCACCGCGCACGCCGGAGTTTTTACTTTAACACGATTCGGATTACAACACGAGGGCCATTTTTCCAGGGCGCCTGCCGCGGCATGGATTTGACATTCGAATCCATCGCCTGTTAAGGTAGGGCCCACAACCGGGCCGACAGCCCCGGGGGCGCCCCCGGGCCATTCGAGGGGCAACCGGCCCGATCACGCCAACCCGGGAGGTGTCAATGGGTACGCTTGCGTATCGCCTGATGGCCGTCGCTCTCCTTCTCGCCCTTGTCCCCCGGGCCCAGGCCGAGGAGTTTCGACTCGAGACCTATCAGTTTGTCGGCGAGCTGGCCGACCAGGGGCGCGTCCGGCTCCGGATCGAGAAGGACCCGAACGGCCTGCGCCTGGTCGTGAGCAGCGCCGGCGGCCCCCTGGCGACCGTCGCCATCCACCCCTCCAAGGCGGCCGAACTCGGCCAGGTCCTGATGAAGGCCGAAGATTACTACATGCGTCACCAGGAGTACTATCGCGAGAAGAAGAACTCCAGCACCCCCCTTTACCGCGAGGAATACGAGGAGATCGTCAAGGTCGAGGACTACCAGGTCGTGTTCCGGTCGGCGCCCAGGGGGGAGGATTTCAGCGTCAAGTTCGGCCCGGTCAAGCCTTTCAGCCCGATGGTGCTCATGACCAAGGAAGAAGCCGTCGCCGTCGCCGGGTGGCTTCTGAAGGGCGAGGACCTGGCCGAGTTCGTCAATCGGCATGTTCAGCTTTAGGCTCCGCGCGTGTCCGCCGGCGCGAACCTGACGCCCAGGGGGCGGCACGCCGCCCCGGGGCCCTCGAGAGCCGGTCCGGGTTTGCCTGATCCGGGTTCATTTCGGAAACACACGGCCAAGGTCCCCCCATGTACCTCGACTATTTTCAGCTCAAGGAAAAGCCTTTTTCCCTGACGCCCGACCCGCGCTTTCTTTTCCTGAGCCAGCAGCACCGGGAGGCCCTGGCGCACCTTCTGTACGGCATGGGCGAGATGGGGGGGTTCGTTCAGATCACCGGCGAGGTGGGCACCGGCAAAACCACCCTGTGCCGAAGCCTCCTCGAGCAGGTTCCCCACCTGGTCAACGTGGCCCTGATCCTCAACCCCAAGCTGAACAGCACCGAACTGGTGGCCTCCATCTGCGACGAGCTGGACGTCGACTACCCGGAGGGAACCACCAGCATCAAGGTCCTGGTCGACAGGCTCAACCGGCACCTCCTGGCCGCCCATGCCGCGGGATGGCGGACGGTGCTGGTCATCGACGAAGCCCAGAACCTGGGCGCCGAGGTCCTGGAGCAGGTCCGGCTGCTGACCAACCTGGAAACCACCACCCACAAACTGCTCCAGATTCTGCTCCTCGGTCAGCCCGAGCTGAAAAGCCTCATGGACCGGCCGGAGCTGCGCCAGCTCTCCCAGCGGATCACCGCGCGTTACCACCTGCTGCCCCTGCGGGCCGAGGAAACGATGGCTTATATCCAGCACCGCCTGGAGGTCGCCGGATGCCAGCGGCCGCTTTTCAGCGTGTCGGCCATGCGTTTGGTCCACCGGCTGTCCGGCGGGGTGCCGCGGCTGATCAACATCATCTGCGACCGGTCGCTCCTCGGGGCGTATGCACGGCGGCGGATGCAGGTGAGCAGGGCCCTGATCCGCAAGGCCGCCGGGGAGGTCACCGGCCAGCCGGCCGCGCCCGGAGGGGCGGCGCCGCAGGGCCAGAAGGGTGATGTCGTCGGACTGCTCGGCCTCGCCGGTATGGGTCAGGACCCGGCGGACGAGGCGGTCGACGAGGTCCTGGGCCGAATCGGCGGGCTGGGACAGGAGGCGCAGGATGCGCTCGTTGGAAAAGAGCTCCCCGTCCGCTCCGGCCGCCTCGGTGACGCCGTCGGTGTAGGCCAGCAGGAGATCCCCCGGCGCCATGCGGATTTCCCTTATGCCGAAATCGATGTGCGCCTGAAAACCCACGGCCGGCCCGGTGGTGCCCAGCCGCTGGCGCACCTTGCCGCCGGGCGCGACCAGAAAGACCGGCTCCTGGCCGGCATTGATGTAAACCAGGCCGCCGGTGCGCGGGTCGAGCAGCCCGAAAAACAGGGTGGCGAACATGGTCAGAGCGTCGTGGTTGACGGCCACGTAGTCGTTGGTGAGGGCAACGGCCAGCATGGGGTCCTTGCCGGAGAGGGCCTCGCCCGGGCGGTTGCCGCCGGCGCTGCGCGCCGAGGGGAGCATGCAGCCCATGTCCCCCTGGCCCGAGAAGACGCGCAGCAGGCTCCGGAACAACCCCATGAAAAGGGCCGCGCCGACACCCTTGTCGCAGACGTCGGCCACCACCAGGGCCACGCGGCCGTCGGGCAGCTCGTAGACATCGTAGAAGTCTCCGGCCACCTGGCGCGCGGGCTTGAAATAGGCGGCGATTTCCCAGCCGGGAAGCTGCGGCAGGAGCGCCGGGAGGAAATTCATCTGCATCCTGCGGCCCTTCTCCAGCTCCTTGCGCATGGCCTGGGAATAGGCCTCCACCTGTTCGAAGCTCATCTGCAGCGCCTTTTCGGCCTGCTTGCGCTCGGCCACGGCGGCGGCGATCTGCCGGTACATCTTCTTGAAGGCGCCGATGACGTCGCCGAGCTCGTCCCGGCGCTGGAGCGCGAGGGAGGAGAACTCGGGCGTGGGGCGGTCCCCGATGATGGCCTCGCCGGCGCTGATGAGGTCGTTGCGCAGCCTGAGAATGGGCGTGATCACGATGGGGTCCAGGGCGATCCATGCACCGGCCGTGACGAACAGGGAGATGATGAGCACCAGGCCGGCGATCCTCAGGATGAACGCGACGAGCTCCTGCCGGACCTGGCCCGCGTCGTGGCGGATGACGAGGGAGTAGTCGTTGGGTATGTGCCCGTCGGAAAAGAAGACGTCGTAGCGGGCGCCGTCGGGCGAGAGCCGGGCGAGGGTCCCCCGGTCGTGCACATCCGCGTAGGTGAGCGCCGGCGCCTCTCCGAACCCCCCCACCCGCTTTCCGTCGTCGTCATAGACGGCGCCCCCCGCCACCGGGGGGTGGTGGGACAGGACCCGGACGTAGTTCATCAGGACGGCATCCGCGCTGGCCGCGGGGGTCAGCACGGCCATGACCGCAATCTTGGCGCCGGAGAGGTCGGCGAGCTGGGAAAGGAGTTCCTGCCGGCGGTTGCGATAGGAGGGGATCAGGATGATCGCCTCGATGACGATCACGCTCACGAAGACCCAGACGGCGATGCGCCGCGACAGGCGCGTGCTGGGCAGCTTGATGAGGGATGTGATGCGAACGGCCATGGTCGAGTTTCCCGGGAGACTTCGGTTCCGCAGCCGGGTCCGGCTGAGACCCCCGGCCCGCGGGCCCGTCCGCGTCTCGCGCGAGGCTTTCGAGCCGCCCGGCGGCCGGCCGTCCGAGGCCCGCGCGCCCGGCCCGGCCTTCGCGGCCTTTAAATGATAGGTACGAAACCCCGGTTGTCCAAGGCCGCCCCAAGGAAAAACTCCCGTCGGCCGCCCCCGCGCGGGTTTGACATCCCGCGGGGACGATCCCTATCTTCTGCCACCCGGCCGGCGGCTCCCGTCCGACGGGTTGAATCCGCCCACGCCCGGCGATCCGGCATGGGCACGGCCGGCCGATGCGCTTAGGCGGTGGCATGGCGGTGGACATCAGGGACAAGACCTTTCTTGCGCACGGGGACGTGGCGGGGCTGAACTTCATCCGCCGGTCGCCCCCTTACGTTTTCCGGCGGCATTTCCGCAGCGGGCTGCGCTCCCACATCCTGGAGCTTCTCGAACCGGAGGACGTCCGCCGCGAAAAGGAGGGAACCGTTGTGGACGGGGTGCGCTGGTTCCCGCGCGCCGTTCCCCGCAAGATGCTCAGGATTTTCAGGAGCCGCTTCGCTTCCCGGGAACAGGCCCTGGGCGAGATCCGGCGCGTGAAGCTCGCGGAGGCTCACCTGGGAAGCGAGTTCGTGGCGCGTTCGGAGGAATTTCTGGTCGCTTACGACAGCCCCCGCGGGCCGGACGTGGTGCTCTGCGGGCTCCAGGAGTACGTGCACGGGGAACCCCTGGACCCATGGCGCCCGTTTCCCGCCTCGCCGGCCGCCGGCCGCCTGCCTCCGGAAAAGGACGCGTGCGCCGAACGGCGGATGCGGGAGGCGGCCGATGCCTTCATCACCGCCGTCAAGGCGATGATACGCCAGGCCGGGTTGATCCCTGACCTGGCCGGCACCCGCAATCTCATCGTCACCCCCTCGGGGGGGCTGAAACTGGTGGACATCAACAACATCTCGGGGATCACCTTCGGCGCCGACATCTGCATGGACGACAAGGGCTACCCGGTGTGCGACAAGTCCGTCGAGGCCCTTTTCCTCCTCGAAACCCGGCTGGTGGGGCGGGCCCCCGACCCGGCGGACGAGGTGTATGCCTATTTCCTGACTCCAGGGCGCCTGCGGAGGGTGGCCGAAATCGACCGCCGCTTTCACCAGAGGCAGAAGGCGGGGGGGGGGGGAGGATGAGGGATGAACATCGAACTTCGATAGCGATTTCGATGGGGTTCAGCGCGAACCCCGTTCCAAGGCCGCGGAGCCGCCCATGTCGCCCTACGATGTCAGAAACATCCGCCTCTTCATCCTGTTCCGCCTGTTTTTCAACGCGCGCTTCTACTATCCCGTGTTCACGATCCTGTTTCTCGACTTCGGCCTCAGCCTGGAGCAGTTCGCCCTCCTCAACGCCGCCTGGGCCGCCAGCATCGTGCTGCTGGAGGTCCCCTCCGGGGCGCTGGCCGACACCATCGGCCGGCGCAACCTCCTGGTGGCCGCCGGGGCCCTGATGGTCGTCGAGATGCTGCTGCTGTGCCTGGCCCCCCGGGGCCATGCCGACCTCCTCTTTCCCGTTTTCCTCGCCAACCGCATCCTGAGCGGGGCGGCCGAAGCCGCCGCCAGCGGCGCGGACGAGGCCCTGGCCTACGACAGCCTCCTGCAACACGGAAGCGCCCAGGGGTGGACCGAGGTTCTGGAAGTCCAGATGCGGGTCCAGTCCATCGGCTACATCCTGGCCATGACCGTCGGGTCGGCCGTTTACGATCCGGGCCTGATGCAGGCCCTTTCCCGTTTCCTGGGGGCCGAAGCGAGCCTCGGCCAGGAGGACACCCTGCGCCTCCCCCTCTACCTGACCCTCGTCATGGCGCTGCTCACCCTGGCCACGGCCATGCGCATGACCGAGAGCAGGGCCGCGCCCGCCGCCGCGCAAGGGAGGCTGGCGCGCTGCCGGGTTTCCGCGGCGGCCGCTTTGCGCCTGACCCTGCAGGCGGGCGGGTGGATCGTGGGGACGCCCTTCGCCCTGGCCCTGATTCTCACCGGCCTGTGCTTCGATCATGTCCTGCGCATGGTGATCACCCTGGGCAGCGAATACTACCGCCTGATATCCCTGCCGGAGGCGTCCTTCGGGCTGATCGGCTCGGGGATGGCCCTGCTGGGGATGGCCGTTCCGCGGATGGCGCGCTGGATGGCCGGCAGGTTCCCGCCGGCGGTCAACTTCTGGGCCATGGCGGGCGTCAGCCTGGCCGCGCTCGCGGCCCTCGCGCGCTTCGTCCCGATCCTCGGGCTGGCGCCGATGGCCGCCCTGTTCGCTGTCATGTACATGGTCCGCTTTTTCCAGAGCCACTACCTCAACCGCATCACCCCTTCGGAGCAGCGCGCCACCGTTCTGAGCTTCAAGGGTCTCTCCTATAACCTGGCCTACGGGCTGATCGGTATCGGCTACTCGGTCCTGGTGGGGGCCATGCGCTCCCGGGCCGGGGGCGCCGGCGCGCCTTCGGGCGGGCAGGACCTGGAGGCCGCGGTTTTCATGGCGGCCATGGCCTGGTTCCCGGTCTACTTTTTTCTGGCCGCGGCCGGCGTGGCGCTTGTCGCGGGCCTGCGGCTGCGAAAGGCCGCGGGCCAGGACCGGCCGGGCTGAACCGCGGGCCCCGCCCGATCAGGGGTGGCCAAGCGCCCGGATCGGGTGTATAGTCGACACAGGAGACTGTCGCCCATGCCCATAGCGAATCCAGTGCGCTGCTTTCTGATGGCCGCGGCCCTCGGTGCCTTCCTGTGGCCTGCCGCCGGCGAGGCCAAGGTCTACCGATTCGTCGACGAGGAGGGCCGGATCCACTTCGTCGACGACATCTCCAAGGTTCCGGACCGCTTCCTGCCGGACCTGGACGAATACCGGGAGCGCTACGACCACCTGCCGGCCGGGGAGCGCGCGGCGCGGATCCGGGAGGACCGCCGGCTGGCCGAGGAGCTGGAGGAGCGGCGCCGGGAGGAAGAGTTCGAACCCGGCGCCGGCCGCCGGGAAACGGGGGCGGAACACGCCGGCGGGGGGGGCCCGTCGGAAGGCCGGCCCCTGCGGCGGCAGCAGGAGACCCGGGTCGTGGTCGAGAACCGCCAGATCCTGGTGCCGGTCCGGCTGGAAAACGACGGCCGGGAAATCGAGGCCTTGCTGCTCCTCGACACCGGGGCGTCGACCGTCGTTTTGCACCGCGAAGTGGCCGAGCGTCTGAACCTGAAGCCGGTCAAGGAGGGGGTGGCCCAGCTGGTGGGCGGCCACCGGATCCGGACCGAGGCGGCGCGCTTGGGCCATATCAGTGTCGGGCCCGTCAGCGACCGCGAAACCCATGTGCTCGTCATCGATCACGAGGGGCCCGCGGTGCGCTTCGAAGGGCTCCTGGGGATGAGTTTCCTGAGCAAAGTCACCTACAGCGTGGACTACGAGAAGCAGGTGATCCGCTGGCAGCCCTGAGGCGCAGATCCATGACAGGCCATTTCGACCTCATCGCACCGCTTTACGACCGCCTCGAGATTTACGGGTGCAAGCGCGACGGCACCTGCGTGATCAAGGACGATTTCCACCGGGTCAAGGACCGGATCCTCGAGGCGCGGGGGTTGATGCTGGCCTCGCCGATCTTCTTCTACACCGTCAGCGCCCACACCAAGATCCTCATGGACCGCTGCCAGTCCCTGTGGGTGAACAAGTACTGGGTCGACGAGGCCCCTGCGCGCAAGGCGCCGGCCACGCGGCAAGGGCTTTTCATTTCGGTCGGGGCGACGCGGGGCACCAAGCTTTTCGACGGCACCCTGCTCAGCATCCGGTACTTTTTCGACGTGCTGGACATGGGCCTGTGGAAGGCGCTGCTCTACCGCGGCCTCGACTTCGAGGGCGACGTCGGGCGGCACCCGGCCTACCTGGAAGAGGCCTACGAGGCCGGCAGGGCCTTCGCCGGCGTGGTCGCGGGCCTGGCCAAATGAGCGCCGACGGTCAGCCGGCCGGAAGGGGGGCGCGGCGGGCAGGAGGGGTGTTTTCGGCTCAAAGACCGCAGCACTTCTTGTATTTCTTGCCGCTTCCGCACAGGCAGGGGTCGTTGCGGCCGATCTTGGGGGCATCGCGCAGCACCTGCTTCTGGGGGCCGGGCTCGCCGTCATAAAAGTACCAGCGGTCGTCTTTCTTCTTGAACGTGGCCAGCTCGTGATGCCGTTTGCGCACGCCCTTTTCACGGTACTCGGCGACGAACTCCACCCGGCCTTCCTCGTCCCCGGGCCCCCCGCCGGACATGGACAGGATTTCGAAGCCCAGCCACTGCGACTGCTCGGCCCACTTCCGGACCGTTTTGCGGCTGTCTTCCCGGCGCTGGTCAGGGTGGGTGGATTCCCAGAGGTGATCGGTCTGGGCCCTGGCAAAGGCGCTGTAGCGCGAGCGCATCAGTTCTTCGGCGGTTGCGGCGGGCCGCTCGCCGGCGATGATCGGGTGGCAGCACTGCGCATAGGCAATGCCCGAACCGCAGGGGCATGGTTCCATGTGTCGGTTCCCTTCTTGCGGGTGAGGTCGTGGGGCGCCGGTCCATCCCCTTGCCCGGGGTCGAGACCGGCCCTTTTATCCTTGAAAGCGCAAATCGTTGTCAAATGATTTTTTTCCGGATCCCCGCCCCCGCGGGGAGCGGCAGGCCAAACGGGTCCCCGATGCTTCAGGAACTCTCCATCCGCAACTTCGCCATCATCGACGATCTCTGCATCCGTTTCGAACGCGGCCTGACCGTACTCAGCGGCGAAACCGGGGCCGGAAAATCGATCATCGTCGACGCCGTCAACCTGCTTCTCGGCGGCCGCGCGGCGCCGCGCCTGATCCGCACCGGAAGCGACGCCGCCGAACTGGAGGCCCTTTTCGAAGTGGCTGCCGACGGCCCCGTGGCCCGGCGCCTGGCCGACTGCGGCTACGACCCCGGCGAGGGGCTCGTGATCCGGCGGATCGTTTCCCGCCAGGACCGCCATCGGGTCTACATCAACGGGCGTCTGGCCACTATCGGAAACCTGGGGCCGATCGCCGAAAACCTGGCCAGCATCTCCGGCCAGCACGCCCACCAGAGCCTGCTCAGGGAGGACCGGCACCTTTTGTTCCTGGACCAGTTCGGCGCGTTGGGACCCCTGCGGGCGGAAGTCGGCGCCGGATACGGCCGCCTGGTGCCGCTGATCCGCAGGCTGGCGGAGCTTCGCGAGATGACGCTCCGGCAGGCCGAGCACCAGGAGTTGATCCGGTTCCAGGCGGCCGAGATCGAGGCCGCGGCCGTCACCCCCCGGGAGGATGCCCTGCTGGAGCAGGAGCGTGGGCGCCTGAAGAACGCCGAGGCCCTCTACGAGGCGGTCTTCACGAGCGTCGAGACCCTGTACAGCGCCCAGGGCGCTGTCTGCGAGCGGCTCGGCGAAGTCGCCAAGAACCTGGAGAAGGCCGCCCAGGTGGACGCCGATCTCGCCTCCCGGGCCAAGCGGGCGGCGGAGGCCGCGTATCAGCTCGAGGACCTCGCCGCCGATCTGCGGGGCTACCTGAATCACGTGCGCGTGGACGAGCAGCGCCTGGAGGAGGTGGAGTCGCGCCTGCATGTCCTGACCCGGCTGAAGCGCAGATTCGGCGGCAGCCTGGAATCCGTCGCGGCCGAGCTGGCCGCGTTGAGGTCGCGCCTGGACAGCCTCGAGACCGTCGACCAGGAGATCGCGCGCGCGGAAAGCCTTATCACGGACCAGCGGGGCCATCTGTGCCGGCTGGTGAAGACCCTGTCGGAAAGCCGCCGCCAGGCCGCCCGGCGCTTTTCCGAAAAGGTCGAGGCGGAGCTTGCGTCCCTGAGGATGGAGAAAACCCGTTTCCAGGCGCAGCTCGAAACGACCTGCGCCGACAGCCGGAGCGATCCCCACCTGGTGGCCGACGGCGCGCTGATGAGCGAGACCGGTATCGACGGCGTCCGGTTCCTGATCGCGCCCAACGTGGGCGAAGACCTGCGTCTACCCCAAGGGCCAGCGGATCGGACAGGTGTCGCAGATAGCCCGCGGGACCTCCGGCGTTTTCCAGGAGGTTGTCGTCACGCCTTACGTGGATTTTGAAGAGCTCGAACTCGTGCTGGTGGTCCTGGACCCGCCGGAGAGGCCCTTCGAGGGCGCGCCATGAGCTACGTTTTCAATTTCCTGGTGTGCCTGGCGGGCATCCTCCTGCAGACGGCCCTGCTGCCGGGCTGGGCGCCCCTGGGCCGGGCCTACGACCTCCAGGTTCCGTTTGTCATCTTCCTGGGCCTCTACCGCCCGATCCAGGAAAGCCTGATCTGCCTGCTGCTGGCGGGCACGCTGATGGACGGACTGTCCGGGGGCGCCTTCGGGCTCCACGTCACCGCCTACCTCTGGATCTACCTCGGGACCATCTGGACGGTGCGCTACCTGCACCTGGTCAACAGCATCCTTCTGCCCTTCGTGGTGGCCGGCGGGGTTCTGTTCGAGAACCTCGTTTTCCTGGCCGGGGCCGCGCTGGCCCCCGGCGCCCTCGACATCGGCGCCGCCGTCCTTGGAACCGTCGCGGTCCAGTTTCTTCTGGCCCTGGTCACGGGGCCTTTCGTCCTGCTCTTTTTTCAAGCTTCCCACACCGGCTGGCAGCGCTGGACCGCCCGGCACCTGACCCGTCGCAACGGGATCGCGAGCCCCTGACCCGGCCCGGTTCTTCGGCCCCGGCGCAGCCTGCACCCGGAAAGACATGGACAACTACCTCAAAACAGCCGACGGGGATTGGTACCGGTTGCGTCTGAACAGGGTCGTCTACTGGGTGATGGCGGCCTTCGTCGTTCTGGTGCTGCGCCTCTTTCACCTCCAGGTCCTGGAGGGGCAGGAATTCAGGCGGCTTTCGGAGAACAACTGCATCCGCCTCCAGAGCATCGAGCCTTCCCGCGGCCTGATTTTCGACCGCAACGGGAAAATGCTCGTGGACAACCGCCCCTCCTTCGACGTCGGCATCACCTTGAAGGACGCCAAGCCGGTCCCCCAGACCCTCGCCAGGCTGTCGACCTACCTCGACGTGCCCCGGGAGGCGCTGTCGGCAGCCCTCAATCCTGAAAACGGCCTTTCCCTCTACCGCCCCGTGGTCCTCACGAAGGACATCGGTCGCGACGCCCTGGCGGCCGTGGCCGTGCGCAAGTTCGAGCTTCCCGGGGTCGACATCCATGTCCGCGCCCTGAGGCACTACCTGGACGAGAAAAGCCTCGCCCACCTCATCGGGTACATGGGGGAGGTCAACAGCGCCGAACTCCAGCATCCCAGGTACAAGGACTGCCGCAGCGGAGACCTGGTCGGGAAATTCGGGGTGGAGAAAGTCTTCGAGGAACAGCTGCGCGGATCGCGCGGCGGCCGCCAGGTGGAGGTCAACGCCCGGGGGGAGGTGGTCCGGGTGCTGAAAACGGTGCCGGCGGCGCCCGGCCGCAATCTCTACCTGACGATCGACCAGCGCCTGCAACGGGAGGCCGAAAAAGCCCTGGCCGGAAAGGTCGGGGCGATCGTGGCCCTCGATCCGGGCAGCGGAGAGATCCTCGCCCTGGCGAGCGCCCCGTCCTTCGACCAGAACGCCTTCGTCAGCGGGCTGACGCGCAGCCAGTGGGATGCCCTGATCTCCAACCCCTTCCGGCCCATGGAAAACAAGGGGATCCAGGGGGAGTACCCGCCGGCCTCGACCTACAAGATCGTCACTGCCGCCGCCGGGCTGGAGGAAAAGGTCATCGACGCCCACACGACCATCCACTGCCCCGGTTTTTATCGCATGGGAGGGCGGGATTTCCGCTGCTGGAAAAAAGGCGGGCACGGCAGCGTCGACGTGCTCGAGGCCATCGAGCAGTCCTGTGACGTTTTCTTCTACCAGGTCGGATTGAAGCTGGGCGTCGACCGCCTGGCCTGGTATGCCAAGGCCTTCGGGCTCGGAGAGCCCACCGGGGCGGGCCTGGACGGCGAGGCCTCGGGCCTGGTGCCGAGCACCGAATGGAAAAGACGCCGTTTCAATGCCCCGTGGCACGCGGGCGAGACGCTGTCGGTGGCCATCGGGCAGGGCTACAACCTGGCGACGCCCCTGCAGATGGCCGTCCTGACGGCGGCGGTCGCCAACGGCGGCGTGCGCTATCGCCCCTTTCTCCTCAAGGAGATCCGGACCGCGGAAAACGAGCCGTTTTCGGAATCGCACCCCAATATCGCGGGGCGGGTGCCCCTGAGCCCCCGCACCCTGGAGCTGGTGCGCGAGGGCCTGCGCAGGGTCGTCAACGGCAGCCGCGGGACCGCGCGCGCTTCCAAGCTCGACTGGGTCGACATCAGCGGCAAGACCGGGACGGCCCAGGTGGTCGGCCGAAAAAGCGGCGAGGCGCGCGATGCCCCCGACGTCCCCCATCACCACAAGGACCACGCCTGGTTCGTGGCCTACGCGCCCTCCCAGGCGCCTCAAATCGCCCTGGCGATCCTCATCGAACACGGCGAACACGGTTCCAGCGCCGCGCCTATCGCCCGGGATCTGATCGATTTCTACCTCAAAAGGGACGAGCGCCCGGCGACGCTGATGGCCGACGGTTCGGGCGATCGGCAGCTCCCGACCGGGAGGGCGCCCTGACGTGACGGGCGGCCCGGGCGGCCCCCCACCGGAGGCGTGAACCGACATGTTCGACCGCAGACTGATTCAGTATTTCGACTGGGGGCTTCTGGGCCTGACGCTCATCCTCGGCGGCATGGGGATACTCACGGTCTACAGCGCCGTGACCGCCGGCGCCCCGACGCCGCAGCGCATCCTCTACCTCAAGCAGATCGCCTGGTTCGGCATCGGCCTGGGGGCCATGGCCTGCGCCTTCGTCTTCAACTACAAACAGCTGGAGCGGTTGGCGACGCCGGTCTAGATCGGCTGCCTGATGTTGCTGGCGGCCGTCCTGGTGTTCGGGCGCCTCGGCGGCGGGGCCCAGCGCTGGCTGGCGTTGGGGCCGGTTTCGATCCAGCCCTCGGAGCCCATCAAGCTCGCCGTGATCCTCATGCTGGCCCGGTACTACTCCAAGCATGCCACCGACCGTGGGTTTACCCTGCGGGGGCTGATCCCGCCGGCGGTGATGGTCGTCCTTCCCTTCGCGCTCATCGTGCGGCAGCCCGACCTGGGCACCGCCGTGCTCCTGGTCCTGATCGCCGGCGCCATGACGCTCTTCGTCAAGATCGAGCGGCGAACCTTGGTGTTTCTCGTCACCTTCTGCGCCGTGACCGTCCCCCTGGTCTGGTCCCAGCTCAAGGATTACCAGAAACAGCGGATCTGGACTTTTCTCGACCCGGAGCGCGACCCTCTGGGCGCCGGCTATCACGTCACCCAGTCCAAGATCGCCATCGGCTCCGGGATGCTGGGCGGAAAGGGTTTTCTCAAAGGCACCCAGAACGTCCTGTCCTTTCTCCCGGAACAGCACACCGACTTCATCTTTTCCGTGCTGGCCGAAGAGTGGGGGTTTGCCGGGGCCGTCCTCCTGCTGGCGGTCTTTCTCGCCTTCATCCTGTGGGGACTTTCGGTCGCCTTCCGCTGCCGCGAGGCTTTCGGCGTCATCCTGTGCGTCGGCGTGGTGGCCATGATCGCCTGGCAGGTGTGCATCAACATCGGCATGGTGATGGGGCTGATGCCGGTGGTCGGCGTTCCTCTCCCGTTTATCAGTTACGGGGGTTCCTCCATGATCACCACCATGGTCGGCGTCGGACTGCTTCTAAACGTCAGCATGCGTCGATTCAAATTCGAGTAGCCCTCGCCCGGTGCGGCGAGGCATGCCGGGAGGGGCTCGAAATTACATTTTAACATATTGAATTTAAAAATATATCACAGCAAAGCGGAAGGCGTGAAAAAAACCTTTGACAAGGCATTGAGGCGGATGGTATAGACCGCCGGAGTTGATTTCTAGGCAAGGGAGATCGGTTGCGTCCGCCTGGATTTTAACTATCTGTATTTATGGCAAGTATTATTATCCATGGGAGGAGGCGTAGATGAGGTATACCCGTATCCGCAGGAAACCGCTGGCGGTTTTGGCTGCTCTTTTGGCGCTGTGTCTATTCGTTTCCGCCGGTGCCGCCTTTGCCGCGGAGCAAGGCAGCCACGGTGAGTCCGGCGGGGGCGGAATCACCGTGTTGCCCGACATTTCGGTTTTCATCCAGATCGCCAACTTCCTCTTTCTCGTCCTCGTTCTCAACCTCATTCTATACAAGCCCATCCGCGGCATCCTGATCCAGCGCAGAGACAAGGTCAAAAGCCTCCAGGACGGCATCGGAACCTTCCAGCAGAAGGGCAGGGAAAAGGAGGAAGCTTACGCTTCCGGCATCAAAAAGGCGAGGTCTTACGGGATGAAGGAAAAACAATCCCTGCTGGAAAGCGCCGCGGAAAAGGAAAAAGCCATCGTCGACAGGATCCACCAGCAGGCCCAGGCGGAGCTGGCGCAGATCCGGGAAAAGGTCGCCGGCGAGGCGGCGGTGGCCAAGCAGGCGCTGCTCAAGGAGGTCGATGGGTTTGCCAAGGCCATCAGCGAAAAAATTCTGGGGAGGGCGGTTTAATGAAAGCACGCGAGGTCTTTTGGCTCCGCCGCTGGGCGGCAAGGGGAGCCCTGGTGACGGTCGTTCTGGCAGGGGGCTTGCTGGCCGGAAGCGGGACGGCGTTCGCCGCGAAGGGATGGGTCGCAACCGACACCTTCCGGGTCATGAATTTCGCCGTCCTGTTCATTGGGCTGTTTCTCCTGCTGCGAAAGCCGGTCAAGAACGCCCTCAATGCCCGCATCAAGGGCATCAAGGAACAGCTCGAGGATCTCGAGGCCCGCAGGCTGGCGCCTACGGGATGATCCTGGTGACCGGCCCCACGGGCAGCGGCAAAACCACCACCCTCTACACGACCCTGGCGCTGATCAACAAACCCGAAAACAAGATCATCACCCTGGAGGACCCGGTGGAGTACCAGATGCGGGGGATCAACCAGATCCAGGTCAACCCGAAGATCGGGATGCGTTTCGCCAGCGGGCTGCGCTCCATCGTGCGCCAGGACCCCGACATCATCCTGGTGGGCGAGATCCGCGACACGGAAACCGCGGAGATCGCCATCCAGTCGGCCCTCACCGGGCACCTGCTCTTCAGCACCCTGCACACCAACGACGCCCCCGGGGCCATCACGCGCCTTCTGGACATGAAAGTGGAAAGCTTTCTGCTGAGTTCGACCCTGCTCGGTGTGCTGGCGCAGCGCCTCGTGCGCGCCATCTGCCCCCAGTGCAAGGAGGAGGTGCGCCCGGACGCCAAGCTCATCCAGGCCATGGAACTGGAGGCGGAAACCCTGACCGGGTTCCGTTTCTACGAGGGCCGGGGGTGCGAGGCCTGCCGTTTCACCGGCTACCGGGGGCGGGTCGGCATTTTTGAGTACCTTCCCGTCGACGACGAGATCCGCAGGCTGATCAACCAGCACGCCAGCACCGAGATCATCAAGGCCCAGGCCAAAACCCAGGGGGTGCGTTTCCTGCGCCAGGACGGGTGGCGCAAGGTCCGGCAGGGGGTCACCACCGTCTCCGAGGTCCTGCGGGTGACCCTCGAGCGCTGAATTTCCGTTGTCGTTTTTCTCGTTGTCGTTGTCGTAATCGTAATCGTAATCGAAAGGGTTCAAGGTTCAAGGTTCAGAGTTCAAGGTCCGTTGTCGCTGTCGTAATCGTAATCGATCCCGACTCCGATTTCGATTTCGATTTCGATTTTGATTTTGATAGCGGCAGCGGAATGGCTTTGAGCTTTGAGCTGACTGCCGATTACGATTACGACAACGACAACGATAATGATTACGACAACGACAACGATAATGATTGCGATGACGACAACGACAACGAAAAAAGGGTTTCATGCCCGTTTACGCATACAAGGCGGCTGACGCTTCCGGTAAGATCGTCACCGGGTCGCTGGAAGCGCCGGACGAGAAGGGCGCCGCCGCCGGCCTCCACGACATGGGCTGCATCCCCATCCGCATCCGCCTGGACCAGGGCGGGGCAGGAGGGGGGCTGCGTTCCCTGCTGTCGGTGGACGTCGCGGGGTTCTTTCAGCGGGTTTCGGGCAAGGACGTCATGCTCTTCACCCAGGATCTGGCCACCCTGCTCCAGGCCGGGCTGCCCATCGACCGGTCCCTGTCGATCCTGATCAACGTGGTGGAGAGCGAGCGCTTCAAGCGCGTCGTCGCGGACATTCTCAAGGCCATCCAGGGCGGCAGCTACCTGTCCGACGCCCTGGCCATGCACCCGCGCGCGTTTTCGGGGTTCTACATCAACATGGTGCGCGCCGGGGAGGCCGGCGGGGTCCTGGAGGCGGTACTGGAGCGCATGGGGATCTTCCTGGAAAGCGCCCAGGAACTGCGCGAGTACATCAAGTCGGCCCTGGTGTACCCGATCTTCCTGGTGTGCGTCGGCGGAATTTCCATCATCATCCTGATGACCTTCGTGATCCCCAAGTTCTCCATGATTTTCGCCGACATGGGCCGCACCGTGCCCCTGGCCACCCGCATCCTGCTGGCCGCGAGCGACGGCATCCGGGGCTACTGGTGGGCCATGCTGCTGGTCGCGGGGGGCGCCGTCGCATGGCTGCGGCGCTACGCGCGGACGGCGGAAGGCCAGCTCAAGCTCGACCGGCGCAAGCTCAAGACGCCGGTGGTCGGCGATTTCGTGCGCAAGATGGAGGTGGCGCGCTTCGCCCGGACCCTGGGCACCCTGGTGCAGAGCGGGGTCCCGATCCTGCAGGCCCTCCTTCTGGTCAAGGACATCATCGCCAACCGCGTCATCTCCGAGAGCCTGCAGACCGTCTACAACCGGGTCAAGGAGGGCGAGCGCCTGGCCAAGCCGCTCACCGACACGGGAATGTTCCCCCCCCTGGCGATCCAGATGATCACCGTCGGCGAGGAGACCGGCAAGCTGGACGCCATGCTTCTGCGGGTGGCCGACAACTACGAAAAGATCGTCAAGAACACGGTCAAGCGCTTCATCAGCTTTCTCGAGCCGGCCATGATCCTGTTCATGGGGTTCGTGGTCGGCGCGATCGTGATCTCCATGCTGATGGCCATCTTCAGCATGAACGACATCCCGTTTTGAAAGGAGCCGACAATGGGCACAGGAAAGACATCGAGGGAGCGCCGCGCCGGCCGGGACATGGGCTTCACCCTCATCGAGCTGCTGATCGTGATGGTGATCATCGGGCTGCTGGCGGCGCTCGTCGGGCCGAAGTTCTTCGGCCAGGAAAAGAAGGCCAAGCAGAGGGCTGCCAAGGGGCAGATCGCCCTGTTTGAAACCGCCCTGGACACGTTCCGCCTCGACGTGGGGCGCTACCCGACCACCGAGGAGGGGCTCCAGGCCCTGAGGGTCAACCCCGGAACGAGCGAGAAATGGGACGGGCCTTACCTGGCCAAGGCCGTGCCGGCCGACCCCTGGGGGAACCCCTTCGTTTACGAATCGCCCAGCGACTACGGCGAATACGCCATCCGCTGCCTGGGGGCGGACGGGGAATTCGGGGGAGAGGGCGAGAACGTGGACATCGTCAACTACACGGATGAAGAAGGCTGACGCCCGGTCCGCCCACGGCTTCACGCTGCTCGAACTCCTGGTGGTGGTGGTCATCATCACCCTGGTGTCGGCTTTCGTCGCGCCGCGGATGCTGGGGACGCTGACCCACATGAACCTGAAGACCTCGGCCCACAACCTGGCCGCGGCCCTGCGCTACGCCCGCAGCCAGGCCGTTTCGGAGCAGGTTGCCTACGCGGCGCGCTTCGACCTGGAGGCCAACGCGGTGCGGGTTTCCAGGGTCGAAGCGGCGGAGGAAGCATCGGAGGGGGAAACGGAGGAGGTCGTGGCGTCCGAGCGGGTCTACTCCCTTCCCGGCGGCATCGCCCTGGGCAGGTCCGAGGCCTCCTCGGCCCCGGCCGCGGACGGCCCCCTGAGCATCGAGTTCTACCCGGACGGCAACAGCAGCGGGGGGGAGGTGATCCTGACCGACGAGCGCGGCCGGCGCTACATCGTCTGGGCCGATGTCCTCGCCGGTACCGTGGGGGCGGATGCGTGCGGCGAGGACTGCCGGTGAGCGGGGAGCGGGGGAGCAGGGGGCTGGATGCTGGATCCTGGATGCTGGGAGCGGGGAGCAGGGGGCTGGATGCTGGATCCTGGATGCTGGATGCTGGGAGCAGGGAGCATGGAGCGGGGAGCAGTAGTAAGGGACTCTGGATGCTGGATGCTGGATTCTGGGGGCCGGGGGCGGGGCCCCCTCCCCAACTCATTCCCCCTTTCAGGGGGGCAGGGGGGTGTCAACGCCCTGAACCGCATTCGATGTTGGACGTTCGATGTTCGATGTTCGATGTTCGTCACGATTTCGACGACGACGACGAAGGAACGGGGTCCCGCAACAGGGGCGGGAGGCCTCGGGCTTTGAAAAGCGGCGATATATAGCGCCAGTAGAGGACCTGGCTCAGCAGCGGCCGGTAGATGCGGTCCACGAACCACTCCAGCCCCCTGCTGGTGAAGGCGTGAATCCTTTCGGCCGCCCGCAGCAGCGCGTTGGGGTGGCGCCTGGCGCTGTTGGGCTCGGGCAGGCGGCTCAGGTGGGCCGGGAGCAGGAACATGCACTCCAGCAGCGAGAAGGCCAGGCAGGAGATGACCACCAGGGGCAGGATGGCGATGAACTTGCCCATGATGCCGCCGACGAAATAGAGCGGGATAAAGGCCGCGATGGTGGTGGTGACCGCCGCCACCACCGGCATGCCAACCTCGTAGACCCCTTCCACGGCGGCCGCCAGGGGCCCCTCGCCGTTCTGGCGGTGGACGTAGATGGCCTCCCCGACCACGATGGCGTCGTCCACGACGATGCCCAGCACCATGATGAGGCCGAAAAGCGAGACCATGTTGAGGGTCTCCCCCATGCCCCACAACAGCGCCAGGGCGCCGGAGATGGAGACCGGTATCCCCATGCCGACCCAGACGCTGAGGCGGGTGTTGAGAAACGCCCACAACAGAAAAAACACCAGCAGGAGGCCGATGGCGCCGTTTTTGACCAGGAGGTTGATCAGGTCGCGCAGCATTTCGGTGTTGTCGTAAAGGATGCCGAAGCTGACCCCCCGGGGCATCTGGGCCTTCATCTCCTCGATGTGGCCTGTCACGGCCCTGGAAATCGCGAGGGCGTCTTCTTCCTTGGTCTTGTAGACGATCAGGAGCACCGAGGGCTTGCCGTTGATGGTGGCGAAGGTGGGGTCTTCCACGAAGCCGTCGGTGATGTCGGCCAGGCGGTCGAGGGTGATGATCTCGCCGTCGGGCCGGGCCAGGACCACGATGGAGGCCAGGGCCTCGCCGGTATACTTGCGCCCCATGGTACGCACCCGGATTTCCTCGCCCCGGGTGCGGATCGTGCCCCCGCCCAGGTTGAGGTTGCCCTGGCGCACGGCGTCCGCGAGCTGCTTGAAAGTCAGGCCGTACTCCCTCAGGCGCGCCTCGGAGACCTCGATGGCGATCTCGTAGTCGCGGGTGCCGATGACCGCCACCTGGGAGACCGCCGGAAGCCGCTGAATGCCGTCCTTGATCCCCTCGGCGGCCTCCTTGATGCGCCGCTCGTCCATGTCTCCGGAGAGGTAGAGCAGCATCACCGGGTCCTTGATGGTCAGCTCGGTGATCACCGGCTCCTCGGCGTCCACCGGGAAAGTGGAGATGGCGCCCACCTTGCTGCGGACCCGGTCGAGGACTTCGTCCACGTCGTAGTCCTCCTTGACCTCGAGCAGGGCCGTGCCGACGTTTTCGCTGGAGGTCGTGGTGACCAGCTTGAGCCCTTCCATACCTTCCAGGGCCTCTTCGATCTTGCGGCAGATCCCCTCCTCGACCTCCTCCGGGTCGGCCCCCGGGTAGGCGACCGAAATGGTGATCATGTCCAGGGAAAATTCCGGGAAATTCTCCCGCAGCATCCATCTGGCCGCCATGCCGCCGCCCACGAAGATGAGCAGCAGGACAATGTTGGCGAAGACCGTGTTCCTGGCGAAAGCCGTCAGCAGCTGCCTCATGACCGGGGGGCCTCCGTGCCCGGCGCGCCGGTCTCCAGGAGGGAGTTTTCGAGGGGGTCGATGAGGCGGGTCGTCACGACCCGGTCCCCGGGCGCAAGGCCCCGGGAGACGAAGGCTTCCTCCCCCTGGACCCGGGCCACCGAAACCGGGACCGTCTTCAGGCGGCCGTCGCTGGAAACGTAGACCGTCTCCTTGAAGCTGACCGCCCAGCGCGGAAGCCGGAAGACCCCCTGAAGGGTTTTGCCGGGAATCTCCACGGCGCAGAACATCCCTTCCACCAGCGGCAGGCCAAGGCCCTCCGGCGGGTGGGCGGCGGCGGCTTCGATGCGCACGGCCACGGTCACGGTGCGGGTTTCCGGGTCGAACTCGACCACCCGGTGCAGGAGCCCCTGCCACCCGGGGCCGTCGGGTTCCTCGGTCCAGCGGATGCGGCAGACGACCGGCTTGAGCTTCGAGAACCAGGCGCCGGCGCGCGCCGGGTCGCTGTCGTCGAACCGGAGCCACTGGCGGGCGTCCCGGCTGTCCAGGGGCACCTGGATCTCCAGCATCCGGTCGTCGGCCAGGGTCAGCACCGGCTTGCCGGGGGAAACGTACTGGCCGGCCTCGATGCCGGCCGACTTGATCCGCGCCGTGAAGGGCGCCCGCACCTCGCAGCGCTCCAGGTTGACGCCGGCCGTCTCGCGCCGCGACTCGGCCGCCGCCAGCCCGCTTTTGGCCTCGCCGATCTGGATCGGGTAGAGCGCCAGGGCGCGGGCCATCTGGTCCGCCAGGTCAACGGCGCCGTTGTACACCCGTTCGGCGCTTTCCACCCCGGAACGGGTGCCGACCTTGTCGCTTTCGTAGAGCGCCTTGAGGCGCCGGAACTCGTCTTGGGCCAGGTCGCGGCTGCGCTCCAGGGTCTTCAAGCGCCGGGCGTCGATCACCTGCTGCTTTTCCAGCAGGCGGATGGAATCCCGCAGCTGGGCCGCCGCCGCTTCCGCCTGACGGGCCGCGGCGGCGTAATCGCGGGGGTCGATCCGCAAGAGCAGCTCTGCGGCCGGGATGATCTCCCCCGGCTTCAGGCGCGGGTGGACCTCCGTAACTCGGCCGGCGACTTCGGGCGAGATGTCGACGACGCTTAAGGGCCTGACTTCACCGTAGCCGACGATAATGACCGGGACGTCCTCGGGCGCCACCTCCAGAACCGTCACCTGGAGGGCCCGCTCGGGGGGCTTTTTTTCCACCGGCGGCGTTTTCATGGCGGCCAGGGCCACCATGATCCCTACCCCGGCCGCCAGGATGGCGCTCGAGACCCCCACCCGGAACATGACGTTGAGCAACGGCTTCCTGGCCTTGCGGTTGTTGATGTCCATCTTTCCTCGGCTGTCACCCTGTTCGACGTTCGATGTTCTGCGTTCACCCCGCGCCGGCGTCCATCGACACCCGGGCGCTACAGGGCCCGGTCCACCCGGTCGAGGACCTCGCACCACATGCGCGCCGCCTCCGGGCCGATTCTTTCCACCAGGTCCTCGAAGGTGGCCAGGATCTTGGCCTCGACCTTGCGCAGCATGACGACGGCCTCCGGCCGCGCCTCGACCACCACCCGGCGGCGGTCGCCCGGGTCGCGGCGCCGGGTCAGGACCCCCTTATCCACCAGCCGGTCCACCATGGCCGAGGCCGACGGGGCCGATACCCCCAGCCCCCGCGCCAGCTCCGTGATGCTCACCCGGCCCTTCTCCTCCACGGCCTTGACGGTCTGGATCTGGGTAAACGACAGCTCGTCCCCGCTGGTCAGCTTGCCCTCCCGGGCCAGCAGCTGGGTGTAGACCCGGAACACGCGGTCCTGGATCCTTTTCCCGATGGTGAAAATATGGCGCGCCTGCTCGGCCACGGTGGCTTCGGTCATGGCACGGGGGTCTCCGGAGGGTAGGGAACCATAGACATGTTAAATTTGTGTTAGGCTAATATTTAGGCTGGCTAAAATTATCGGGGGCTACATACCGCCCCTGGCAGGCGGGTGTCAAGCGAAAAACAGGTGGAAGTATTCACGGTTGCCCGAATCTCTTCCTTTTTGCACTGCGCACGCGGTAAAGGCGCTCCGTGAAACCGCCTTCGCTCTCAAAATCCCGCGCCAGCCGCTCGACCTGACGGTCGAGGAGGAAGCAGGCCACCGCCAGAAGAACCAGGGCCGCATTGGCGGAGACTTCGGGGTAGGCCTTGGTGGACAGGGTGGACCTTGTGGACTGAATGGACGGAGTGGACTGAATGGACGGAGTGGACAATTCCGGCATTTGTCCACCCCGTCCATTCTGTCCACCCTGTCCACTCCTCTTCACCGCCTTAGACATCGGCCACGACGCGCCTGGACACCAGCGGGCGCGAGACGGTGCTCCAGCGCCTGGCCCAGGGCGGGGTGGACCTGGTGACGTTCACCAGCTCCTCGACGGCCAGAAACTTCAAGGCCATGCTGCCGGAGGCAGATGCAGGCAGCCTGATGGCCCGCACCGCGGTCGCCGCCATCGGGCCGATCACCGCCGACACCGCCGCCGGGCTCGGGTTCGACGTGCGCGTCGTGGCCGATGTCTACACCATCCCGGGCCTGGTGGAAGCCATCCGCCGGCATTTCGACAGGAACCGACGCGATTGACGCCGCCCGAGCTGATCGACGCCCACAACCGCCATCTCAACTACCTGCGCGTTTCCATCACGGACCGCTGCAACCTGCGCTGCATCTACTGCGTCCCCAGGGAGTCGGTTCCCAAGCTGACCCACGGGGACATCCTGACCTACGAGGAGATCCTGAGGGTCATCCGGGTGGGGGTGAGGCTCGGCATCACCAAGGTCAGGGTGACGGGGGGCGAACCCTTGGTCCGCAAGGGTGTCCTGGACTTTCTGGCCTGCCTGCGGCGCGTGGACGGCCTGGCCGACCTTTCCCTGACGACCAACGGCGTGCTGCTCAAGGATCACGCCGAGGGGATCCGGGGGGCCGGGGTCCGGCGGATCAACATCAGCATGGACACCCTGGTCCCGCAGAAATATGCCCGGATCACCGGGAGGGACGAGTTCGACCGGGTCTGGGAGGGCATCCGCGCCGTCGAAGCCCTCGGCCTGGACCCCATCAAGCTCAATGTCGTGGCCCTCAGGGGCTTCAACGACGACGAAATCCTCGATTTCGCCCGGCTCTCCCTCGAGCACCGCTACCATGTGCGCTTCATCGAGTACATGCCCATGGGGCGGCCCCGGCTGGAGGGCAACCCCCTCATCCTGACGCCCGAAATCAAGACCCGCCTGCGCCGCCTGGGAGCCCTGCACCCGGTGGCGGCGGGCATCGACGACGGCCCGGCCGAGCGCTACCGGTTCGAGGGCGCCGCCGGGGAGGTGGGTTTTATCAGCGCCTTGAGCCATCATTTCTGCGACCGCTGCAACCGCCTGCGCCTCACGGCCAGCGGCCGGCTGCGGCCCTGCCTGCTGTCCGCAAACGAGGTCGACCTGAAGGCGCCCTTGCGGCAGGGCTGCACCGACAGGCGGTTGGAGGAGATATTCATCGCCGCCCTGCGCCTCAAACCGTCCGACCACAACCTGTCCGAAAACCCGGCTGCCCCCGTGGACGGGCAGATGTGCTCCATCGGCGGTTAGTCCGCCCGCGGCGGTCGGGAACTTACGCAAACAAGGAGGAGATGCCGTGGCAGAGGAAGAACATGCGGTCGAAGAGCTCAGCCGGTTCGCCATCGAGACCATCCGGCTGTGCGGGCAGGAAGCCCTGAAGTTTTACGGCAGGGGGAGGGCGAGCCTCAACTTTGACGAGGAACTGGTCACCGAGGCCGAGATTCGGCTCCGGGGCCTGTTCGAGGGCCGCCTGCGCGAGCGCTTTCCCGAACACAAGCTGTTCCAGGGGGATCTGGGCGAAAACAAGGACTACACCCACGGCGAACAGCGCTACCTGTGGATATTCGACCCCATGGACGGCGTTGCCAATTTCATGGCCGGCATCCCCATCTGGGCCATGTCGGTGGCGCTTTTCGACAATTTCTGGCCCATCCTGGGGGCGGTCTACATGCCGGCGACCGAGGATCTCTTCCACGCCGTGGCCGGCGGCCGGGCCTTCTGGGGAGACCAGGCAATCCGGGTTTCCGCCCAGGAGTCCATCACCGACGAAAGCGTTCTGCTGACATATTCCCGCTTCCACCAGCACTACCGCACCCGGTTTCCCGGCAAGATCCGCAACCTGGGCTCCACCGCCGCCCACATCTGCTATGTCGCCATGGGCCGGGCGGAAGCGGCTCACATCGCCAACGAGTCGTTCCAGGACCTGGCCGCCGTGCGGGTCATCGTCGAGGCGGCCGGCGGCGGGATCTTCCACATGGACGGCAGCCGTTTCGTCATCAACGACTACCTGGAGGAAGGCCGCGGCGACATTCACCTCCTGGTGGCGGCGGAGGACAAGTGCCGCCAGGTGGCCGAGAGCCTGAAGCGGATCTACTGATCGCCCGCGCCCGGCCCGGGGATCATCCCGGAGACGCCAGGTTTTTCTGGATTTTGGCCCAGGTGTCGCGCAGGGTCACGGTGCGGTTGAAGACCGGCCGCCCGGGCGTGGAATCGCGCGGATCGACACAGAAATACCCCAGGCGCTCGAACTGGTAGCGGCTGCCGGTGCCCGCCGCCGCCAGGCCCGGTTCGAGCTTGCAGCCGCTCAGGGTCTCCAGCGACCCGGGGTTGAGGTGGGCCTTGAAATCCTCGCCGGGCGCGGTGTCGCCGGGGTCCGGGCGGGTGAAGAGGTGATCGTAGAGGCGCACCTCGGCATCGACGGCGTGCGCGGCCGACACCCAGTGCAGGGTCGCCTTGACCTTGCGGCCGTCCGGCGCGTCCCCGCCCCGGGTGGCCGGGTCGTAGGTGCAGCGCAGCTCGACGATCTCCCCCGTCCTGTCGTCCCTGACTTCGACGAAAAGATTTTCAACGAATTCGAGGCCGAAGCCATAAAGATAGGTAAAATGCTCGGCAGCCTAATCAAATCCCGCTCCCCTAAAACCCAATGATTCCCTTAGCCCATAGCCCATAGCCCATAGCCTATAGCCCATCGCCCATCGCCTATCACCCATAGCCCATCCTTTGCCATGCTCAACTTCAATCAACTGCGCGTCTTCTACCACGCCGCCAGGCACCAGAACCTGACCGAGGCGGCCAAGGAGCTGTTCATCACCCAGCCGGCCGTCACGTCCCAGGTGAAGGCCTTCGAAGAGTTCTGCGGGATGAAGCTCTTCAAGAAACGGGGGCGCCACGTGGTGCTCTCCGACCAGGGGCACCTGCTCCTGGGCTACGTGGAAAAAATCTTCGAATGCGAGCGCGACATCCAGAACGCCATCGAGGAGATGCGCGAGCTGAAACGCGGCGTGCTGCGCCTCGGCACCACCAAGGCCTATGCCCGCTACTTTATGCCGCGGCTGATCTCCGGGTTCATCAAGCGCTACCCCCGGATCAAGATCCTGCTGGACGAAGGCAGTTCCCACGACATGATCTACAGCCTGGTGAACTTCAAGAACGAGGTCGCCGTCATCGCGCGGGCCGTGGAGCCGCCGGAGGTCACCTTCGTGCCTTTCAGCCAGGAGGAGATGGTGGTGATCGCCGCCGCGGACCACCCTTTTGCCCGGCGGCACGGCGTGCTTTTCGCGGAGTTGGCCGGCGAACCCTTTATCATGAAAGAGTCGGGCTCCGGCACCAGCAAGGTTGTCAACGACCTCTTTGCCAGGTGCGGGTGCGCACCCAACGTCCTGATGGAAACCGCCAACGCCGAGTTCATCAAGCAGCTCGTGCAGAGAGGCGAGGGGATCTCCATCCTGGTCAAGGCCGCCGTCGGCCCTGAGCTCCAGGAGGGCAAGCTGGCGCAGATCGCCATCAAGGACCAGCGCCTGCTCCTCGATGTCAGCATCGCCTACCTCAAGGACCAGCCCCTTTCCCCCCCGGCGCGCGCCTTCATCGACACCCTGGAGACCCTGAGCTCGGCAAAAGCCTCCGGGGCCGGCATCGGTGAGCTTATGGGGAAAATCCTGGGACAACCCTGGTGAGGTCATGAGCGCGATATACCGACGCATCTGGCAGCTGGCCCTGCCCTTTCTGGACACCCGGCAAAACAGGGTCCACACCGCCATCGCGCTCTCTTTTGCGCGCCGGCTGCTTCGTTGCGAGGGCGGCCGGGAGGAGATCGTCGTCCCGGCCGTCATGCTCCACGACGTGGGCTGGAAAACCATCCCGGAGGACCTGCAGCTGACCGCCTTCGGGCCGAGGGCCACGAACCCCGGGCTCAACCGGAAACACGAGGAGCAAGGGGTGCGCATCGCCGGCGACATCCTGCGGCAGGCCGGCTATCCCGAGGATGCGGCGGCGGAGATCCTGGCCATCATCGACGGCCACGACAGCCGGGCCGAGGCGATTTGCGTAAACGACCGGATCGTCAGGGATGCCGACCGCCTCTGGCGTTTCACCCGCACCGGGCTGGCGATGGACATCCGGCGGTTCGGGGAGACGCGCGCCGAGGGCCTGGCGCGCCTCAGGGCCCACCTGAACGCGTGGCTCTGCACGGAAACGGCCAGGAGGCTGGCCGCGGAGCTAATTCGTGAAAGAGAAATGGAGGGGAACGCATGATCGGGGAGTGGGACATTCTTCAACGCGAGGTAGTGGCCGATTTCGGGCTCTTCAGAGTCCAGAACAAGCAGGTGCGCAGCCCCCGCACCGGCCAGGTGCGGCCGGTCAAGGCGATCCAGTTTCCCGACTGGGTGATGGTGCTGCCCCTTACCGCGGCCAGGGAGGTCGTCATGGTGCGCCAGTACCGCCACGGCATCGAGCGGGTGTGCCTCGAACTGCCCGGCGGTCTGATCGACCCCCAGGATCCCTCGCCGCGGGAGGCGGCCGGCCGGGAACTGCTGGAGGAGACCGGTTTCGCGGCCGACCGGATCGTGCGCCTGGGGGCCTGCTATCCCCTGCCGGCGGTCCTCAGCCACAAGGGGCGATTCTACCTCGCCACCGGCGCCTGCCAGGTTCGTGAGCCGGAGCCCGACCCCGGCGAGGACATCGAGATCGTCCGGGTGCCCCTGAAAAAGATCGGCCCTATGATCGACCGCGGAGAGATCGACCACGGCATGGTCCAACTGGCCTTTTTTTTCTATTGGCGCTTCAACAAGGCGCTGGGCGACAAGCGCTAGGCGATGCGCGATGGGGGTTCTGCGCGGGTTGAAGTGTCGGGGGACGCGTATTGGGGACGTTGTTGACTATGTATGTTTATCCACGCAAAGGCGAGTTTCCCGGCTGAAGGGTCGAGGCCGGCGATGGAAACCTTTTTCATCACCGAAAAAACATCCAGCGACAAAAATCCTTCGCTTAAAACGTAACACCTGAAACTTAAAACTTCTTTTCTCACCTTCCCATCTGTCCTCCGACCTGCAGGCCGATGGCGATTTCGATTTGGATTTCGATTTGGATTGATATGTCATCCGTCCCCTGACCTCCGACCTCTGACCCCTGACCTCCGACCTCCGCCCTTCCCCTACATCTGCGCCATGATGTATTCCGACAGGGCCGTGATGGTCAGGCTGGGGTTGACACCCAGGTTGGCCGGAACCACCGAGCCGTCGGCCACGTACAGGTTCGGGTGGCCGAAGATCTCGCCGTTGAAGCCGACCGCCCCCCTGTCGGGGGATGCGCCCATGCAGCAGCCGCCCAGGATGTGGGCGGTCGACGCGGCGTTGAAGGTCGCTTCCCCCATGAAGCTCAAGGGGATGCCGTTCATTTTCTGCGCCAGGCGCCGGGTGACCTCGTTGGCGATGGGGATGTAGGCCGGCGCCCGCTTCTGGCCGGCGGGGGTTCGGGAATTCAGGCTCGGCCTGCCGAAGCGCCACCAGCGGGGCTCGTAGTCGAGTTCGAGATGGTTCTCGTCGGTCTGCATGACCAGGACGACGGTGGTGGTCGCGGCCTTGCCCAGGGGCCAGAGGAGCTTGATGAAGCGCACCGGGTGGCGGGCGACGGTGCCCAGGTAGCGCAGGCCCCTTGGAACGCTGCCGCCGCCGTCGGTCATCAGGGTGAGAAGGTTAAGGAGCGCGTCCGAGCCCTTGTTGTAGCGCACCATTTCGACGTGGGTGGTGTCGTCGGCGTAGATCCCCGAGGTGATGGCGATCTGGTCGTTCCAGTCCGTGGCCTTGTCCCGCGACTGCACCCCCAGGAGGGCTTCCGAGTTGGTCCGGACCAGGTTTCCCAGGTGCGCGGAAACCTTCGGCAGCCAGCCGTTGCGACGGCAGGCCATCAGGAGCTTGACCGAGCCGAGGACGCCGCCGCTGAACACGACCCCCTTGGCGCGGTAAACCTTTTTGGGCTGACGGATACCGGTCGATTTGCGGGTCAGCAGCTCGTAACCCCCGGCAGCCGGGCGCACCCCCAGGACCTCGGTTTCGGGGACGATCTCCGCACCCAGCCCCTCGGCCAGGTGGAGGTAGTTTTTGTCCAGGGTGTTCTTGGCGCCCTTCGGGCAGCCCACCATGCAGGACCCGCAGAAGGTGCACCCGGTCCGCTCGGGGCCTCTCCCGCCGAAATACGGGTCGGGAACGGCCTTGTCGGGGGTGCCGAAAAATATCCCCACATCGTTCTTGTGGAAGGTGTCCCTGCCGCGCATCTCGATGCCGACCTCGCGCAGGCAGCGGTCGGCCGCCCCGACCTGGGGGCTGGGGTTGGCCCCCAGCATGCGCTTGGCCTCGACGTAGTGGGGCATCAGCGCCAGCCTGCAGTCGGTGATCCCCCACTCCGGGCGCGCGAAGACCTCGTCCGGCGGGATGAGAAGCTGGTTGGCATACACCAGGCTGCCGCCGCCGACCCCCCCGCCGTGAAAGACGAGCACGTGGCGCAGCTGGGTGAGCATCTGAAACCCGTAGCAGCCAAGGGAGGGGAGCCACAGGTATTTGCGCAGGTTCCAGTTGGTCTCGGGAAAGTCCTGGCTGCGCCAGCGCTTGCCTTTTTCCAGGACCGCCACGCGGTGTCCTTTCTCTGAGAGGCGCAGCGCGGAAACGCTCCCGCCGAACCCCGACCCAATCACGATGAAATCGTAGTCGAACCCTTCCCGCCGCTCCATGGGGCCTCCTTAAGCCTGTTTCCGGTGCCAGTTTAAAATCCTCCGGTTCCAGAACTCGACCTCCTCGAGATAGGCCTCGAGGATCTCCCAGCGACAAAATCCTTCGCTTAAAACATAAAACTTAACACCTAAAACTTCTCTTCTCTTCTCACCTTCTCATCTGTCCTCCGACTCGAGGGCCGATGGCGATTTCGATTTCGATTTGGATGGATACGTCGTCCGCCCTCCATCCTCCGCCCTCTCCTGCAGGGTATCAGGCAGAAGGCCGAAGGGCAAGCGGTTGATGGCTGTTTTTAGCTTATCCACACAGAGAAAACGAAGGTAACGAAGGGCTTTTCGGGTGACGGGATGAGTACGACTCCTGTCCCAGGATGCGCCAGCTGTTCTTGGAGTTGAGCAGCGCCACCGGGTAGTCCTCGGAGAGCGCCTCCACCACCTTCATGCAGTCGTCGAACACCCCCGGTATTTCGAAGACGGTGGCGCCGCTGCCGAGCGGCTGGGACAGCTGCTGGGGGGTCACCTTGCCGTGGGGCAGCAGGACGGCCGATTTGACCCGCGGCTTCAGGTAGGCGGCGTAGAGCGCTGCGGCGGCCGAGGTGTCGCCGGTGGAGGCGCAGACGGCAAGGACGTCGGCGATGCGCCCCGATCGGACCAGGTAGTGGATGTAGCTCAGGGCGCTGGCCATGCCCCGGTCCTTGAACGAGGCGCTGGGGTTCTGGCCGTCGTTCTTGAAATAGAAGCGCGTGCCGGCCATATTCTGCAGGTCGCGGTTGGCCTCCACGGCCGGGGTGTGCCCCTCGCCCAGGTAGACCACCGCGTCCAGGGGGATGACCGGGCCGATGAACTCGTGGTAGCGGTAGATGCCCCGGACCGCCGGGAGGTTGAGCATGCGGCGGTAGTCGAAGATCTCGCGCCAGGCGGCGCCCGGCACTCTTTTGAGGCGGTCCGGGTCCGTGTCGTGGATCAGCAGCACCTGGCGGCAGGAGGGGCAGGTGTAGAGCAGCCTGTCGATGCCGAATTCCGCCCCGCACCCCAGGCAGCGGTAGGTCAGCTCCCCCTGGGGCCTGGGGACGACGAAGGGGCGGATTTTATCGGGAAAGTCTTCCGGTTTCACGGCGTGAGCCTCTCCAGCCCGCCCATGTAGGGCCTCAGGGCTTCCGGCACGCCGACGGAACCGTCGGCCTGCTGGCAGTTTTCCAGGATGGCGGCCAGCGTGCGGCCGACGGCCAGCCCGGAGCCGTTGAGGGTGTGGACCAGCTCGGTTCCTTTCCGGCCCTTGCGCTTGAAGCGGATGTTGCCCCGCCGGGCCTGGAAGCTTTCGAAGTTGCTGCAGGAGGAGATTTCCCGGTACACGCCCTGGGAGGGCATCCAGACCTCGATGTCGTAAGTCTTGGCGGCCGAAAAACCGAGATCCCCGGTGCACAGGGACACGATCCGGTAGGGCAGGCCGAGCCTTTCGAGGATGCTCTCGGCATCCGCCAGGAGAGTTTCCAGTTCATCGTAGGAAGTTTCGGGCGTCGTGAACTTGACCAGTTCCACCTTGTTGAACTGGTGCTGCCGGATCAGGCCGCGGGTGTCCTTGCCGTAGGATCCCGCCTCCGACCGGAAGCAGGGCGTGTAGGCGGTGTAGCGGATCGGCAGCGCCTGTTCGGCCAGGACCTCGTTCTGGTGGATGTTGGTGACCGGCACCTCGGCCGTGGGGATAAGGAAGTAATCCCAGCCCTCGATCTTGAAGAGGTCCGCCTCGAACTTGGGCAGCTGGCCGGTGTGGGTCATGGTCTGGCGGTTGACGATGAACGGCGGCAGGATCTCGGTGTAGCCGTGCTCGCGGGTGTGGGTCTCCAGCATGAAGTTGATCAGGGCTCTTTCCAGGCGCGCGCCGGCGCCGAAATAGAGGGGGAAGCGCGCCCCGGTGATGCGCGCGGCGCGCTCGAAGTCCAGGATGTTGAGCTTTTCCCCCAGGGTCCAGTGGGGCAGCGGCTCGAAATCGAAAACCGGCGGTTCGCCGTGGCGCCGCAGCACGGGATTGTCCTGGCTGTCCCTGCCCACCGGCACAGAGGCGTGGGGGAGGTTGGGGATCCCCATGAGAATCTCGGACAGGACCGAATCGGCGTCGGCCAGGTTTCTCTCCATGTCCCTGATGGCGCCGGACACCTCGCGCATTTCGAGCACGAGGCCCTCGGCATCCTCGCCGGCCTTTTTCATCTGCGCGATCCGTTCGCTCACCACGTTGCGCCGGTGGCGCAGGTTCTCGATGTCCACCAGGAGCTCCCGGCGCCGGGCGTCACCGTGCTCGAAGGCCGCCAGATCCACCTCCGCCCCGCGGTTGTCGAGGGCCTTCTGAACCACGGACAATTTTTCGCGCACAAGCTTGATTTCCAGCATGGCAATTCCTATTTTTACGATAACTTTCTGAATTCGCAAGCTGATCGGGCCGGAGAACCCGCGGTTGACGCCGGCGGGACCGCGCGCGGGGAGCTTTTTCGACCCCGGTCCCCTGTTCCGGTCGGCGTGTTCCCGCCGTCCGGTTCGCGTCCGGCGCGCGCCAGCATGACGCGTCCCTAACACGGATGGGGTTTTTGGTCAATGATTATTGCAAGTTGACATTCACCTGCGAATCGGTGTATGGGCAGCTTGGCAAATTTTTACCCGGGGGTCGGCATGGAGGAAATCAAGGATACCAAATCCGAGCTTCGAAGATCGATTCAGAACCGGCTCAAGGAGCTCACAGACCAGGAACGGGCGGTCAAGACGGAGGCCATCGAAAACCGGCTCTTCGAGTTCGCAAACTTCCTGGAAGCGAAAATCGTGTTGCTCTACCTGAACAACAGTGCGGGGGTGGATACGCGCAGGATCCTGAAGCGGGCCTACCAGTACCGCAAGATCGTCGTGCTGCCGCTTTTCGGGGAAGACCGGCCCGGCGTCAAACTTTACAAGGTCGACGACCTGCGGGCCGACATGAAGTCCGGTCCGGTGGGCACGCTCCGGCCCGACACCGAGCGCTGCAAGCGCGTGCCCATCGACCGTGTCGACATCGCCATCATACCGAGTGTCGCCGTCGACGAAAAAGGCGGCCGGATCGGCAGCGGCAGCGGCAACTACGACCGCCTGATGCCGAAGCTGGCGGTCACCACCCGTAAGGTCGCGCTGGCGCTCGAAGACCAGATCGTGCCCCAGGTCCCCATGGAATCCCATGACAGGCACGTCGACATCATCATTACGGAAAAGCGCACGATCTACAAGATCTGACGGTCCCGCAGGCCTCCAGGATGACAACCTGTCCATTCCCGATGAACTCAGAGCCGATCAAGTTCGAACGCCAGCGCGAAGAGATGGTCAAACGGCAGATCGAGGCCAGGGGCATCGGCGATCCAAAGGTTCTCAACGCCTTTCGCCGGGTTCCCAGGCACCTGTTCGTGCCCGAAGCCCTGTGGGATCAGGCCTATGGCGACTACCCCCTTCCCATCGGTGAGCAGCAGACCATCTCCCAGCCCTACATCGTGGCCGAGATGACCGCGTGCCTTCAGCTCACCGAAAACGACCGCGTGCTGGAAATCGGCACCGGCTCGGGCTACCAGGCGGCCATCCTCGCCCAGATCGCCTATCGCGTCTACACCATCGAGCGGATCCATTCCCTGCTGATCCGCGCCCGCAGGATCTTCGACGAGCTGCGCCTGTTCAACATCCTGACCCGGTACGCCGACGGCACTACGGGCTGGCAGAGCGAAAGCCCCTTTGACGCCATCGTCGTCACCGCCGGGGCGCCCCGGATCCCGGGCCCGCTGGTGAGCCAGCTGGCCCCGGGAGGGCGGATGGTGATCCCGGTGGGAGACCGCACCACCCAGGATCTGATCAAGGTCACCCGCGACCAGGACGGCATCCGCCAGCAAAGCCTCGGGGGGTGCCGGTTCGTCAAGCTCGTGGGCGAGCACGGCTGGAAAAACGCGTCTTCCGAGTGAACCGTGACGCTGGCATCGAGGAGGTCACCCCCATCCCATGACGCGTCGATCCGACGGTCCGGCGACCTGGCGCGAGGCCTTTCTCGCCAGCCCCGGCCCCCGCACCCTGAGGGAGGCCGGCGTGCTGTGGCTCAAGGGGGTGTGCATGGGCACGGCCGACATCATCCCCGGGGTGTCGGGGGGCACCATCGCCCTGGTGGCGGGCATCTACGACAAGCTGCTGGAGGCCATCAAGTCCGCCGACACGGTCCTGGTGCGCCGCCTGGCCGCCCTCGACCTGAAAGCCGCCCTGGCGCACCTGCATGTCCGGTTCCTGGCGGCGCTGCTCCTGGGGATCGCCGCGGCCATCCTGACCCTGGCGCGGCTCATGAACCATCTCCTGCACCACCAGCCGGTGGCCACGTGGAGTTTCTTTTTAGGCCTCATCGCCGCCTCGACCCTGGTGGTGGGCGCCCGGGCAGGGCGCTGGACGGCGGGCATGGCCGGCGGCTTTGCCGCCGGAGGCGCCGCGGCCTGGTTCATCGTGGGCCTGATCCCTGTTCAAACCCCGGAAACCCCCGTCTTCATCTTCCTCTCCGGCATGATCGCCATCTGCGCCATGATCCTGCCCGGCATCTCGGGCGCGTTCATTCTCCTGATCCTGGGCAAGTACGCCTTCATCACCGCCACCCTGAAGAACCCCTTCCTGCCGGCCAACATGGCCGTCATCGCCGTTTTCTGCGCCGGGTGCGGCGCCGGCCTGCTGGGGTTTTCGCGGGTGCTCAATTTCCTCCTGAGGCGGCACCACGGGTTGACCCTGGCGTTTCTCACCGGGCTGATGGCCGGGTCCATGCGCAAGGTCTGGCCCTGGAAGGAGGTCCTCGAAACGGTGGTCATCCGCGGGAAGGAGCACGTGCTGATGGAGCGCAACGTGCTGCCGGCCGTGGACGGCGACCTTTTCGCGGCCCTCGTCCTGGCGGCGGCGGGTTTTTCGGCCGTCTGGCTGCTGGAGCGGATGTCCAGCCGCTGAAGGTCGATCGAGCGGGGACCTTGTGTCGGGGGCGGCGGGGAAATTCCCCCGATGCCGGCCCGGGGGCCGGAGGGCAGGGGCCTTATCCTTCGGCTGCAGGGCCGGCGGCCGGCCGGAAGGTCTCGCGCAGAAAAACGATGAAGGCCTGACCGATGGGGGAAACGCTGCGGTTCTTGAGGCGGGTGAGGTAAAAGCGGCGCTTCAGGTCTACGCCGTCCACCGCCAGTGCGTGCAGGGTGCCGGTCTCCAGGTCCTCCGTCACCGCCACCGTCGACAGGATGGAGACCCCGGCCCCGCCCCTGATCGCCTGGATGACCGAGATGGTGTTGCCCATTTCGAGGACGATGTTCAGGTCCTCGAGCGTCAACCCGTGCCTGTCGAGGCTCAGTTCGAGGCTTTTCAGGGTGCCGGAACCCGGCTCGCGGGCGATGAAGGGCTCCGCGCGCAGCATCTCCAGGGTCACCGAGCCCCTGGCGGCCCAGGGGTGGCCCGCGGGGACGATCAGGCGCATCTCGTCCTCGATCAGGCACTCCTGAACCAGCTGCCTGCTCCGGGTCTGCGCCCCCACGACCCCCACTTCCAGCTTTCCGGAGAGAATGGCCTCGGTGACGGCTTCCGAATCCGCGATGGTAAGGGAGACGCGGATCTCCGGGTAGGCCCGGGTGAACCTTCCGATTTTGCGGGGCAGGATGTAGCCACCCGGGATGGTGCTGGCGCCCACCGCCAGAAAGCCTTGCATCTTCCCCAGGAAACCCGCCATGGCCGACTCGGTCTCGCGCTTGAGGGCGATGAGCTTGCAAGCGTAAGCGTAGAGCACCTCGCCGGCCCGGGTCGGGACGGCTGCCCTTGAAAGCCGGTCGATGAGGCGGCATCCGAAGTGCGCCTCCAGATCCTTGACATGGCTGCTGATGGTCGGCTGGGACAGGTGGATGCTCTTGCCGGCCAGAGAAAAGCTCTTCTCCTCGACGACCTTGCAGAATACCTGAAGCTGCCACAGATCCATCGGAAAAGACCTCGGGCTCCGCAGGTGCGGCCCCAAAGGCGATCCGCCTGCCGGCCGCCGTTTCCCCTGCGCCTAATCCTGGGGCGGGAGATCGATGTCCGGACTGTCGGCGGGAAACCCGAATTTGCGCCGCAGCCTGCGGTTGACCTCCGGCGGCACCATGCCGTTGATGTTGCCCCCGAAGCGGGCCGCCTCCTTGATGATGGAGGAGCTGGTGAAGATCCATCGCAGCCCGGTCATGAGGAACACGGTCTGGATGTCGCGGTTGAGGCGGCGGTTCATGAGCGCCAGCTGGAACTCGTACTCGAAGTCCGACACGGCGCGCATGCCGCGCAGGATGGCGTTGGCGTTGCGGCTGGCGGCGTAGTCGACCAGCAGCCCGTCGAAGGTGTCGATTTCGATGCCCGGATAGTCCCGCAAACTGAGGCGCAGCAGTTCCATGCGCTCTTCGACGCTGAACAGGGCCTCCTTGCCGGGGTTGTGCAGAATGGCCACGATCACCTTGTCGAAAAGCTTCAAGCCCCGCTCGGCGATGTCGATGTGGCCGTTGGTGACCGGGTCGAAGGAGCCGGGGTAAATCGCTATTCTTTGCATGTCTGGCCCTGCCCTCGCCTGAGAATATGACCGGCAGCGGATGAATCGGCGGCAGCCGTGTCCGGTCGGCCTCGAAACGCGCCCCTCATATCACATACTCAAAAAACGAAACAAGGGTTTTTCCGTACCGCCGACGGTCCAGGGGCGAAAAGACCGCTTCGGCGCCGGGAGCGGAGCCGCCGGGTTCGATCCCTTCCGCCGCGGTGTGCTCCGCCACGAGAAGGGCGCCCGCGGCCAGGGCGCCGCTGCGGTGGAGGTGTCCCAGGGCCGGCAGGATCAGGCCGGCGCCGTAAGGCGGATCGAGAAAGACCAGGGTGAAGCGGTTCTTCTCGGAGCGCAGGCAGGCAAGGTTGCGGGAGGCGTCCCAGCGGAGGACGCGCGCGGCGCTATCGAGCCCGCAGGCGGCCAGGTTTTTGCGGATGGCAGCCACGGCGGGCCTGCTGAGGTCGACGAATACGGCTGCGCTCGCCCCGCGGCTGAGGGCCTCGATTCCCATGGCGCCCGTGCCGGCGAACAGGTCGAGTACCTCGGCTCCGCGAACCCGTTCGCCCAGGATAGCGAATATCGATTCCCTCAGCCGGTCGGCCGTGGGCCGGGTTTCCCGGCCGGGTACCGGGCCGAGCCTCTTTTTTTTCAGCCTTCCGGCGATAACGCGCAACTGTCCGCCTCCTCGAAGATAACACACCCGATGCAGGGGGTCGGTTTGGCGTGGCACCTCAGCGCCGCCCGCGGCCCTTCAGGATCCTTTTCAGATCGCCGGGTTTAATGCCGAGGTGCGCCGCGGTCCGGGTCACGTCGTTGGCGTGCAGGGCCAGCTTGTGCTGCAGGAATTCCCTTTCGAAGGCCTTGCGGGCCGCATCGAGGCTGCCGAGGGTGAACAGGCGCGACCCGAGGGTCGATTCCGGAGGGCAGGACCGGGGGCCGCACGGCTCGGGAAGGTCACCTTCCGCGATCGTGTCCCCATCGACCATGATGACCAGCCGTTCGACCAGGTTCTTGAGCTCGCGGACGTTGCCGGGCCAGGTGTGCCGGGCAAGGAGCGCCAGGGCCTCCGGGGAAATCTTCTTTCTGGCCCCCCGGGCTTTCAGGGCGCACTCCTCCAGGAAGGTTTCCACCAGCAGGGGGATGTCCTCGACCCGGTCGCGGAGGGCCGGTACCCTGATGGGGATGACGTTGAGCCGATAGTAGAGGTCCTCCCTGAACTGGCCCTCGCCGATGGCCTGCTCGAGATTCTTGTTGGTCGCGGCGATGATGCGGACATTGACTGTCAGGCTCCGGCTGCCGCCGACGCGCTGGAAGCTCTGCCCTTCGAGAAAGCGCAGCACCTTGGCCTGGGTCCGCAGGCTCATGTCCCCGATTTCGTCCAGGAAGACCGTTCCCCTGTCGGCCAGCTCGAACTCGCCCCGCTTCTTGCCGGTGGCCTCGGCGAAGGCGCCCTTCTCGTGGCCGAAGAGTTCGCTTTCGATCAGCGCTTCCGGGATCGCGGCGCAATTGACCGTGATCATGGCGTGCTGGGCCCGCGGGCTGAGCTGATGGATCGTGCGCGCGATCAGCTCTTTTCCCGTGCCGTTCTCGCCGAGGAGCAGAATCCCCTTGTCCGACGGGGCGGAAACGGCGATCTGCTTTTTCAGGGCCTGGATGGGAGGGCTGTTGCCGGTGATGGAATGCTTTTCGAGGGTCTCCTGAGCATCATCGCCGGCTGCTCCAGCGGGGTGGAGCCGCTTTTCGCCCTGAGCTACGTCCGCACCGTCATGGACAACGACAAGCTCATCGAGATCAACCCGCACTTCAAAAAGACCGCCAGGCAACGCGGGTTCTACAGCCAGGAACTGATGGACGCCGTGGCGCAGGCCGGCAGCCTCGCCAGGCTCGCGGAGATACCCGAGGAGGTCAAGCGCGTTTTCGTCACGGCCCACGACATCTCCCCCGAATGGCACGTGCGCATGCAGGCCGCCTTCCAGAAGCACACCGACAACGCGGTCTCCAAGACGGTGAACCTGCCCCGGGAGGCCACGGTCGAGGATGTCAGGAAGATTTACAACCTGGCCTACCGGCTGGGGTGCAAGGGGGTCACGATCTACCGCGACGGCAGCAAGGAGAACCAGGTCCTCGCCTACGCGGGCGACAAGCAGAAAAAGGACGGGTTCCTGGCCGTGGTCAAGAAGCGGCCCGAGACCCTGGAGGGCTTCACCACCAAGATGAAGACCGGGCTGGGGCAGCTCTACGTCACGGTCACCGAATACGAGGGGCGTCCCTTCGAGGTCTTCGCCACCATCGGCAAGTCCGGCCGTTCCACCACGGCCAAGACCGAGGCCATCGGCCGGCTGGTCTCCCTGGCCCTGCGCTCCGGCGTGACGGCCGACCAGATCGTCAAGCAGCTCAAGGGGATCGGCGGCGAGCACCCGGTCTTCCAGGAGGGCGGGCTGGTCCTCTCGATCCCGGACGCCATCTCGCGGGTGCTGGAAAAGCGCTACCTGAGCGGCCAGATCCACAAGTGGCGCGACAAATACGGCAACAGCCTGCTGGGCGAGACCTGCCCGGAGTGCGGGCAGACCATCAGCTTCGAGGAGGGGTGCATGACCTGCCACTTCTGCGGCTTCAACAAGTGCGGGTAAGATGGCTTATGGGTCATGGATCGCGGGTGAACCCTAAACGGGTAACGGGAAACGGAAAACGGGGAACCTAAGGCGTAAGCCACAGGTAGTCGGCCTGGTCGAGGGCGGCCTCCCCCCGGGCCGGCACGGGGGTGACGGTCCTGAAGGGGGCGCCGGTGCGGGCGTAGGCCCGGTCGGGGATGCCGAATTTGCGCACGATGTGACCGTTTCCGGCCAGCACCACCACCGGGGCCCGGCGGGAAGCCGCAGCGGTTTTTTCGGCCATGGCGTCTTCCCAGACGCACTGGGCCTGGTAAAAGGCCTCGAAATCCCCCCCGCCGCGCAGGCGGTGCCGCCTGAAGACCTTCTCCACGTAAGCCCTGTGATCCGGATCGGACGTGTCGATGGCGCGGGGAAGGTGCCCGCGGTCCTCGGCTCCCAGGCTGTCCAGGCCGCCGGCGGCGATCTTGGGCGGGATGTGGAAGGGGATGTTGAGCGCCGCCAGGCGGATGCCTTCGGTCCTGGCGAACGCGAGGATGTCCCGGTAAAGGCGGAAGTCGTAGCGCCAGTTGGCGTACCAGTGGGTTTTTTTTAGGAAGTCCCCCTCCTCCAGGCCGCCGGCGGACCACTGGTCGAGAATGTCCTGGTAGGTGTGGTCGAACATCTCCAGCCCGACGATCAGGTCCGGGTGGATGGCGTGGAGGGCCCGGATCAGCCGCAGCTGGACGGCGTGGTGTTCGGGGTCGCTGTGGGTTTCGCCCACGTAGACCACCCGCGCGGCGGCCAGGTCGGCCAGCATGACCTGGAAATCCACCGGCCCCCGGGCCGAGGCGGAGATGACCGCGCCGGCCCCGAAGAACCCTTCCACCCCGTCGACCCGGAGCGTGGGGGCCGCCGCCGCGCAGCCCCACAGCCCGGCGGCGGCCAGAAGGCCGGCCAGCGCCGCCCTGCCCCGGCGGAGGGCTCGATTTTTCCTCGAATCGGTCATAAGGACCCCGGCAGCCGGTCCGCGGATGCCCCCGGGCCCGCGGCCGCGACCCGGAAGGCGAGAAGGATGCCCCTCGACCCGCATCCCTTTTTCAGAAAAGCGATCGTTCCCTGGTACGATTCGGACGCCGTCTGCATCGGGGTCATCGTCCTGATGGGCCTCGTGCTGCTGTTCGGCTTCCTGGGCGTGCACGTGGCCCAGCATAAGGCCGGCACCCGCGGGGACCTGTGGGTGCCCCTGCTCCTGGTGCTGTCGAGCGGCGGGGTGATCCTGTCCACCGCCGCGCGGATGATCCGGCGGCGCTAGACCCCGGGTCAATCGGCGCCGGCCTGCTGGACCGACTGCAGGATTTTGAAGAACGTCGCCGGCGGGATGAACCCCGGCCGGTGGCCGATTACCCGGCCGGTGGCGGCCATGAACCAGCTGTCCGGAAGCCCGCGGACCCTGAAGTCCTCCGCGATCTTTTTCTCCCGGTCGGAGTTGACGCGGATGGCGATGAAATTCTCCCTCAGGAAGGAGACCACCGACGGGTCGGCGAAGGTTTCCTTTTCCATGGCCTCGCAGTACTGGCACAGGTCGGAGTAGAAGTTGATGTAGACCTTTTTCCCCTCCTGCCTGCTCTTGGCGATCCCGGCGTCAAAATCGTGCCAGTCGATCCTGCCGGTCGCCCGGGCGGCCCCCTGGAGGGGCGACAGGAGCAGAAAGAGAAAGAGCGCCGCGCCCGCCGCCCTGGCGCCCCAGTTCATTTTCCTCACCATGTCTCACCTCCCGCTCCTGTCCCAGCCGGACGGCTAGAACATCATCCGGTCCGCCACCAGGCCCAGCCCGACCGCTATGAGCACCGAACCGGCGACGATGTTCACGTATCTGAGCACCCTCGTGGCCTTCTGCAGAAAAGCCAGAATGAAGTGAATGAACAGCGACATGCCCACGAACCAGAGCCCCAGCCCGAGGGAGTAGACCCCCAGGAGGGCCATCCCCTGCCACACGCTTTCCTGGCTGCCGGCGATGATCAGGATCGAGCCGAGGAGGGGGCCGATGCAGGGGCTCCACCCCGCCGCGAACGCCATGCCCACCAGAAAGGTGCCCAGGAAGTGGAGGGGTTTGCGCCTGAGGTGGAGACGCCGCTCCAGGTCCAGGCCGCGGAAGCGTACCAGCCCGGTCATGTGAAGCCCCAGGAGGATGATGACCGCCCCGCCGGCGATGCGGATCCAGTCCCTGTAGGCGTAAGCCAGGTTGCCCAGGAGCGAGGCCGAGGCGCCCAGGAGGATGAAAACCAGCGAGAACCCGAGGACGTAGGCGCCCGTGGAGAGAATGACCCTGCGGCGGATCCCGCCCTGCCGGGCGCCGGTCAGCTCCTCCAGGGAATAGCCCGTGATGAAGGTGAAATAGCCCGGGATCAGCGGCAGGATGCAGGGTGAAAAAAAAGAGAGCATTCCGGCCAGAAAGGCTGCCGGATAGGAAACGGTGTCGGCAAACATCGGTGTCGTCCGCTTTCGTGGTTGTCGGGTCGGGTGGTCCCGCGCCGGGGCGGCTCACGATACAGAGCCGCTGCGGGGGATTCGGTTACAGACCCCTTCAGCCGCTCAACTCCCGCGAGCGGCGGGCGGCGGCCGCGACGGCATCGACGATATGCCGGCCCACCCGGGTTTCTTCCATGACCTTGAGCGCCGCCTCGGTGGTGCCCCCCGGGGAGGTCACCTTTCTGCGCAGTTCGGCGGGCTCCTCTCCCGTTTCGACCAGGAGCCTCAGGGCGCCGTCGAAAGTGGCCAGGGTCAGCGCGGCCGCCGTGGCCCGGTCGAACCCCAGGGCTTCCCCGGCCCTGACCATGGACTCGATGAAGTAATAAGGCTGTGGGGAGCGCCCCCGCGCTGCAGGGGGTCCGGCAGGTGGGCCGAGCGGATCAGCTCCCCGCGGCACAGGACGAAGGCGTGTTCCATGGCGTTTTCCAGCTCACGCACGTTTCCCGGCCAGTCGTGCAGGGCCAGGGCCGCCAGTGCATTGGGGGAGATCCCCAGCACCTGTTTGCCGGTGGCGGCGTTGAAGCGCTCGATGAAATGCCGCACCAGGAGGGGGATGTCCTCCTTGCGCTGCGCCAGGGGCGGCAGGGAAAGCTGCACCACGTTGATCCGGAAGTAAAGATCCTGCCGGAATTGGCCCTGGGCGACCATCCGGTCGAGATCCCGGTGGGTGGCGGCGATGATGCGCGCGTCGAAGCGGATGCTCTCGTTGGAACCCAGGGGCGAGTAAGTCCGCGTTTCCAGGGTCCTCAGCAGCCGCACCTGGGTCGCCGGCGAAATGTCCCCGATCTCGTCCAGGAACAGGGTCCCGCCGCCGGCCGCCGCAAAGCGCCCGGGCTTGTCCTTCTTGGCATCGGTGAATGCCCCGGCCTTGTAGCCGAAAAGCTCGGATTCGATGAGCGTCTCCGGCAGGGCCCCGCAGTTGACCGCCACGAATGGCTCCTTTTTCCCGGGGCCGTGGCTGTGGATGGCGCGCGCCAGCAGCTCCTTGCCCGTCCCGCTGCCGCCCTGGATCAAAACGGTGCTGCGGCTCTCGGCCACCTGGGGCAGAATGCCGAACAGGCGCAGCATCTTGTGGTTCTTGCTGACGATGTCCTCGAAGGAGTGCTGGAGATGATAGGCCCGGCGCAGGGCGTGGATCTCGGACAGGTCGCGGAAGGTTTCCACACCCCCCAGCACCCCGCCGTCGGGGCCGTAAAGGACATTGGTGGTGACGCTGATGGGGATGCGCCGGTTGTCGGCGCGGACGATGTAAACCGGCACGTTCTCGCACGGGCTCCGGTCTTCCATGGTCGCCCGGAGGCAGCAGCGCGATTCGCAGATCTCGGCGCGCATGACCTCGAAACAGCGGCGGCCGATCGCCTCGGAGCGGCCGACCCGGGTGATGACTTCCGCGGCGCGGTTGAAGGAGGTGATGGTGAGATCGGCATCGACGGTGAAAACCCCGTCGCCGATGCTGTCCAGGATCAGCCGGTAGTCCCTGCGATCCTTGGGAAAGGTGTCGGGCATGGCATGGCCTCGATGAGGGGGAGCCGGGTGAAAAATGGCCCCTGCCCCCGGGATTTGGGTGCATTTGGTTCCCTGATATCGCAATCACCCGACACTGTCAACGGCTTTCATTTCCCGGATCGAGCGCAGGATCAAGACCTTGAAAAGTTTCAGGGCTAATCCCCGCACGTGGCACGGCTTTTGCTGAATGACCGCGGGACAGCCGAGTTTCCAGTTCTCATTCAAACAGGGAGGAGTCACGCGAATGGCGGATCAACCCATCAGAATCGGAGGCAAAAAGAACAGCATCTTCATCGACAAGGTCAAGGAGCTGCTGCCCGACGGCGGCAACCTCAACCTCTGCCTGACCTGCGGGGCCTGCTCGTCCGGCTGCCCGGCGACGGGGCTGGAAGGGATGGACCCGCGCAAGTTTCTGCGCATGGCGGCCCTGGGGATGGACGACGAGATCACCACCACGCCGTGGGTCTGGATGTGCAGCATGTGCCAGCGATGCATCTACGTCTGCCCGATGAAAATCGACATCCCCCAGCTGGTGTACAACGCGCGTGCGACGTGGCCGCGCGACCGGCGGCCCAAGGGCATCATCGGGTCCTGCGACATGGCCCTGCGAAACGAAAGCTGCAGCGCCATGGGCACCTCCCCCGAGGATTTCAGCTTCGTGGTGGAGGACGTGCTGGAAGAGTATCGCCAGAACCAGCCCGAGTTTGCCGACATGCAGGCGCCCATGGACAAGGAGGGCGCGGAGTTCTTCCTCAACCAGAACTCGCGCGAGCCGGTGACCGAACCGGACGAAATGGTGCCTCTGTGGAAGATCCTGCACCTGGCCGGCGCCGACTGGACCTACGGCTCCAAGGGCTGGGGGGGCGAAAACTACTGCATGTTCCTGGCCGACAACGACGCCTGGAAGCACATCGTGCAGACGACCGCCGGCCAGGCCGATGCCCTCGGTTGTCCGGTGTTTCTCAACACGGAGTGAGGGCACGTCACCTTCTCGGTCCTGGCAGGACTGAAAAAATTCAAGATCGAGCACAAGTTCGTGGTCAAGAACATCTACGAATACTACGCCAGGTGGATCCGCGAGGGCCGGCTCAAGGTCAACTCGGACTGGAACAGGGAGCTCAAGATCAAGTTCACGGTCCAGGACCCCTGCCAGATCGTGCGCAAGAGCTATGGCGAACCCATCGCCGAGGACCTGCGCTACGTCGTCAAGGCGGTGGTGGGCGAGGAGAACTTCATCGACATGCAGCCCAACCGCTACAACAACTACTGCTGCGGCGGCGGGGGCGGATTTCTGCAGTCCGGCTACAAGGACGCGCGCCTCAAGTACGGGGAACTCAAGGACCAGCAGATCCAGGCCACCGGCGCGGACTACTGCATCGCCGGGTGCCACAACTGCCACGCCCAGATCCACGAGCTGAGCGAACACTACGGCGCCGGCTACGGCGTGGTCCACCTCTGGACCCTGATCTGCCTTTCCCTCGGGATCCTCGGCCCCAACGAGCGCGCCTACCTCCGCGACGACCTCAAAGAGGTCAACGTCTTCCACCCGGAGACGGAGCATTAGGGGTCCCCGGGACGTAAACGACACGGACACGCAACCTGAGGTTCCCGGGGGCGGACCTGCCCGTCGGCCCCCGGGAGCCGGAGTTCCCCCCGCGCATCGAAAAGGGGGCACCCCAAAAGGCGGCACGCCCATGGACACGACCACGGTGGAGGAACTGGCGGCCCGGCGCCTGGAGTCCCTGGCGGCGTCGGAAAAATCGGCCGCGGTTCAGAGCGAGGCTTACGGCCGCACCAAGGCCCTGCTGCGCCGGGTGGTCGGCGGCCCCCTGGACATCTCGGAGTACTACCGTACGGCGGTCGAACTGGGATCGCTCCTCGACCGCCTCTCCTGCCCGGGGGGGGCGACGATCTTCGCCTACTTCGCGCCCCAGGTCGACCCCTGCCGCAAGGGGGACGTGCGTTACTTCCGCGCGCTGTGCCTCGACCTGAGCCGGCAGATCGACGCCCTGGACCGCTGGCGCCTCCGGCGCCGCCGCCTGACGCGGGTCAAGTAGCGGCCCGCAGGACCATGGCCGGGGGCAGCATAAGCCCTCAAAAGAATCCGGGCCAGGATCAGGGCCGTGCTCTGCAGGGCGCGGGAATAGCTTTTGAAGCCGCCCCGGTTGGCGCTCGCCTCGCGCATGCGGCTGAATTCCTCCTGCAGCAGGAAGGTGTAGCGGTAAGCCAGTCGGATGACGTCGATCAGGATCTCCGGGAATCGAAACCAGCGCAGGGCCGCCAGGATGGCCATGAACGGGGTCGAAAGAAAGACGGCGGCGATCCAGGAAATGTCGCATCCGACCCGGGCGGCGGCCGCGGCCCCCTGGAGCAGACCCTCCCGGTAAAAGGTCAGCGGCCCGATGGACCCGACCGGGGTCTGCCCGAAGCCGACCGAGAACCCCAGGAAAACGACCAGCGTGGCCCATGCGGGCGCCAGGAAAAACAGGAGAAAGCTGCGGGCCGGGATGCGCGACCAGGCGAACAGCCCCAGGCTCGTCAGCATCAGCCCCAGGGAGAGCTCCAGGCGCGCCACGCCGACGTTCAGGATCACGACCGCCGGCAGCGCCGCGAGCTTGAGCCGGGGGTCCAGGCGATACAGGCCCCGGGGGCTGTTTTCGCGGGCGGCGACGGCCTCTATGGCGCAGGGCAGCGGGATGGACATGGCGTTTTCCTGAATCGGCCTTTCGCTACAGCGCGTTGGAGACCGGCCGGCGGGCCTCGCGGCGCCCCCAGAGATGGTGCCAGTTCCGGCCGACGATAAAACCGCAGATGCCTCCGGCCGACAGCAGCAGCAGGTTCCAGACGTCCCCCATGGCCTCGGTGTCGAGGTAGGGGTCCCGCGGCGGGCGCCCGGCGGACTCGGCCAGGCGCTCGTTGACGGCCTCGTCCATCCCGGCCATGCCGCCGCCCTCCGCGACGGCGGCCGCTTCCCTCCCCCCGGCCGAGGCCGGGGTTGCCTGCGCGGCGTCGGCCCCTGACGCCGCCAGCAGGCCGATGCCGCCGGCGACGACCAGGAGCGCTAAGACCCGCAGGGCCGCCGGGCGGCCCGCGGCGACCACGCCGAGATCCTCCAGGACTTCCGGCCGCTGCCGCCAGGCATGGTGCAGGGCCAGACCGGTGATCGCCATCTCCCCCAGGGCGATGGGCAGCTGGGTCGGCAGGTAGGCCGAGTAGATGGCGGCGAGATAACCGCTGAAGCCGTATTGGGGCTGAGGCGCGCCAACGAGGGCCAGGGCCAGGATCAGGCCGGAAGCGGCATAGACCAGGATGCCGCCCACCAGCCCGCCGGCGAACCCGGCCGCCCAGAGGGGCAGCCCCACGGCGCGGGCGGCCTTGAAGCTCAGCCAGCCCCCCAGGCAGCCGAAGAGCCCTAGGGCGACCACGTTGGCCCCCCAGGTCCCGAAACCGCCGTGGGCGAAAAAGGCCGCCTGCAGCAGGAGGCTGATGCCGGCCAGGGCGAAGCCGATGCGCGGCCCCAGCAGAATGGCGATCAGGGGCGTGCCGCAGGGATGGGAGCAGGTACCCGTGAATGCGGGGATGGGTATCAGCGAGAAAAAGAAAACCAGGGCGCCCCCCATCCCGAGCAGGGGCTTTTTCTCCGGGAAGTCGGCGGTGAACCGTTTCATGCTCCGAACGCCCAGGGCCACTAGGGCGACGCCGGCGCCGGCGTAGGCGATGGCGGCGGGTCCGGTGATGATGCCTTCGGTGATGTGCATGGCGCCCCTCCGGTCAGCGGGTCCTTGGAAGACCGCGGTCAGGGTCGCGCGGCGTGAAACGAATCGGAAAGCCGGGGGTCCGAACGGCCCTTTGGGTGAGAATCCACTCTATGCCGACGGATGGCAACGGTCAATCGGCCACGGTGCCTAATTCGGGATAGGCACTTTTGACGATACCGGCACCGCTTCCACCGCCGGCGAGGCGCCTGCCGGCCCGCCGCGCGGCGGAATCCGGCTTGCCTATTGCCCGAAGTTCGGATAATGGTGGCCCGCATATGAACAGCGCATCCTCAAGTGCCGGCGCGCCGGGCGTGCCTGTCAAGTGGCGGGTCTTCTGCCTGGTGGCGACGGGCGTCTTCATGTCCACCCTGGACAGCAGCATCGTCAACATCGCCCTGCCGGTGATCATGGCCGCCTTTTCGGTCCCCATGGCCGTGATCGAGTGGGTGCCGATGATTTACCTGCTGACGGTGTCGTCGCTGCTGCTGGCCTTCGGCCGGTTGAGCGACATCCTCGGAAAGCGGCCGGTTTACTGTGTCGGTTTCCTCGTTTTTTCCCTGGGCTCCCTGATGTGCGCCTGGGCCGGCCACGCCTCCGGCCTGATCGCGGCACGCGCCTTCCAGGGGACGGGTGCGGCCATGCTCATGGCCTGCTCCCCGGCGCTTGTGGTCGACGTCTTTCCGCCGGCCGAGCGCGGCAAGGCCCTCGGCATGGTGGGAACGGTGGTGGCCGCCGGCCTGACCGCGGGCCCCGCCGTCGGCGGCCTGATCCTGGAGCACTTTTCCTGGACGGCGATCTTCTACATCAACATCCCCATCGGCGTCACGGCGACGGCGATGGCCTGGCGGGTCCTCGAAAGGGCCGGGGATACCCGCAGGAAGGAGCCCTTCGACCTGGCCGGCGCCCTGCTCCTTGCAATGTGCATCACCTCGTTCCTTGCGCTTCTGACCCATGCCCACGCGTGGGGACCCGCATCGCCGGCCTCCATCGCCGGCCTGGCGGTTTTCGCCCTCTCGGCCGCCGGCCTGATCCTGGTGGAGAACCGCACGCCCTATCCCATACTGGAGCCCGCGCTCCTGAAAACCCGCCTTTTCGTGCTGCCGGTCCTGTCGGCCGTCATCCTTTTCATCGGCCTGTTTTCCATCACCTTTCTCATGCCCTTTTACCTCGTCCACCCCATGGGGCTGCCCATGGACCAGGTGGGCGTCATTCTGATGATCCCGTTCTTCTTCCTGTTTTTCGTCGCGCCGGCAGCGGGCGCGCTGTCCGACCGCATCGGTTCGCGGGCGCTCTGCACCTTCGGGACGGCCCTCCTGGCCCTCGGCCTGCTCCTGCTATCACGCCTGCCGCCGGCCGCGTCCCTGGCGGACATCGCCTGGCGGCTGTCGCTGGCCGGCGTCGGCATCGGCGTCTTCATTTCCCCCAACAGCGCCGCCGCCATGAGCGCCGTGCCGCCCCATCGCCGCGGCGTGGCCTCCGGAGCGGTGGCCACCGCCCGCAACCTCGGCATGGTGATCGGCGTGGCGCTGGCCGGCCTGGTGTTCAACGGCGTCTTCCGGCGCCTGAGCGGCGGGGAGGAGCTCCCCCCCCCCCCCCCCCCCCCCCCCCCCCCCCCCCCCCCCCCCCCCCCCCCCCCCCCCCCCCCCCCCCCCCCCCCCTTTTGCCGGCTTCTACAAGACCGAGCTTAGCCCCGAGTGGAAACCGATCCGCAAGGTCATCGACCCCGCGACCCTCGAGTACGTGCCCCTGGAACGGCCGACCCCGCCCTGCGTGGCCGCCGCTCTGAAGGCCAGGACGCTTCCGGAAAAACTGCGCGCGGTGGTCAACGGGGACGACAAGGTGGCGCGCTACGCCTGGAAGGTCATGGCCCACGCCCTCGTCTATGCGGCCAACCGCATCCCGGAGATCTCCGACACCATCGTCGAGGTCGACAACGCCATGAAGTGGGGCTACAATTTCGAGATGGGGCCCTTCGAGTCCTGGGACGCCATCGGCGTCGCGCAATCGGTCGCGCGCATGGAGGCCGAGGGTTTCGCGGTCCCGGCCCCGGTCAAGGAAATGCTCGCCGCGGGGATCACCTCCTTTTACCGGACCGACAACGGCAAGGTTTTCTACTACGACTTCGCCGCCAAGGGGTACAGGGAGCTTGCGGTCAGCCCCACCATCATCTCCCTGACCGCCCTCAAGGGTGCCGGCCGGGTGGTCAAATCGTGCCCCTCGGCCTCCCTCGTGGACCTGGGCGACGACGTCTTCTGCCTCGAGTTCCACACCAAGATGAACGCCCTTAACGGCGAGATCGTCGAGTTCATGGCCGGGGGCACCGAGTTCATCCGCGCCAACGGCGCCGGGCTGGTCATCGGCAACCAGGCCGGGGGCATGCCGGGCGCCTTTTCGGCCGGCGGCGACCTGGCGTTCATGGCCAGCCTGGCCCGCGAGGGCAAGTACGCCGACATCGACCGCTTCCTCAAGATCGGGCAGCAGGGGATGCAGGAAACGCGCTACGCCAGCTTCCCGGTGGTGGCGGCGCCCTACGGCATGACTCTCGGCGGCGGCTGCGAGGTCTGCATCGGCGCGGCCGACATGATCGTCGCCCACACCGACCTCTACATGGGCCAGGTGGAAATCGGGGTGGGCCTGCTGCCCGGCGGCGGCGGCTGCCTCAACCTCTGGAAGAAGCTGACCGCCGACATTCCCGAAGCGCTTTCCGAGGTGGACCTGGCCAAGTACTTCCTGCCGGCCTTCATGGCGATCGCCATGGCCAAGGTATCCAGCTCGGCCGCGGACGCCCGCGCCATCGGCTTCCTGGGTCCCCGCGACCGAATCGTGTTCAACCGCGACTACCTCATCGGCGAGGCCAAGAAAGAGGTGCTCAAGATGGCGGCCGACGGCTATGCCCCGCCGGTCAAGCGCCCCGTCAGGGTCTTCGGCAATGCCGCCCAGGGGATGGTCAACGCGGAACTCCACAACATGATCAGCGGCAAGTTCATCACCGAGTACGACGCCTTCCTGGCGCGCCGGATCGCCTACGTCATCGGCGGCGGCGACGTGCGCACCGGGAGCCTGGTGGACGAGGAGACCATCCTCGCCCTGGAGCGCCAGGCCTTCGTCGATTTCTGGAAGCAGGAAAAGACCGTGGCCCGGGTGGAGCACATGCTCAAGACGGGGAAACCCCTGCGCAACTAAGGGCCGAACAACCTGACACCAACCGTTTCCAGGAGGAATTGACCATGCGAGATGCCTATATCGTCACATCCATCCGAACCCCCGGCTGCCGCCGCGCCAAGGGGGCGTTCAAGGACACCCGGCCCGAGGACCTGCTCGCCTTCACCCTGACCACGGCCGTCGAAAAAACCGCCGGCCTCGAGAAAAAGGACGTCGAGGACATCATGATCGGCTGCTCTTTCCCCGAAGCCGAGCAGGGGCTCAACATCGGGCGGATCGCCGGCCAGATCGCCGGGTTCCCGGAGGGGGTCTCCGGCGCCACCGTCAACCGTTTCTGCTCCTCGGGGCTGGAGGCCATCGCCCTGGCCTCGCTGCGGGTCATGTCCGGCTGGTCGGACGTGACCATCGGCGGGGGGCTCGAGTCGATGACCTTCGTTCCCATGGGCGGCAACCAGCCCCGCCCGCACCCCGACTACACCGTCGATCACCCCGACCTCTACACCTCCATGGGGATCACCGCTGAAAACGTGGCCAACCGCTATGGCGTTAGCCGCGGGGACCAGGACACCTTCGCCTACCAGTCGCAGATGAAGGCCGCCAGGGCCAAGGCCGAAAAGCTCTTTACCGAACTCGTCCCGACCCCGGCCGCGCGCTTCGTGCGCCAGGCCGACGGCACCTACCGCAAGGAGACCTTTCTCCAGGATTACGACGACGGGATCCGCGAGGAGACCACCCTGGAGGGACTGGCCAAGCTGCGCCCGGTGTTCGCCGCCAACGGGTCGGTGACGGCCGGCAACTCGTCCCAGACCACCGACGGCGCGGCGGCCAGCGTCATCGTGAGCGCGGAGATGGTGAAGAAATTCGGGCTCAAGCCCATCGCCAGGCTCAAGTGCTACACCACCGTGGGGTGCCGGGCCGACGAGATGGGGGTCGGGCCGCGCTACGCCAACCCGCAGCTGCTGGAGAAAGCCGGGGTGGCGCTGTCGGTGATCGGCCTGTTCGAAATCAACGAGGCCTTCGCCTCCCAGGCCCTCTACTGCATCCGCGAGCTGGGGATCGACATGGAAAAGGTCAACATCCACGGCGGGGCCATCGCCCTGGGCCACCCCCTGGGCTGCACCGGCGCCAAGCTCTGCGCCACCCTCCTGGCCAACATGCGCGCCAGAGGGGTGCGCTACGGCGTCGAGTCCATGTGTATCGGCGGCGGCATGGGCGCCGCGGCCCTGTTCGAGCTGTGCGAGTGATAATCGCCGGCAACAGGTTCTGCGAAAGATAGAGAAAAAGGAAATCGCCGGGGAAAATGAATACGTTTCCCCGGCGATTTTTATTCGAGGGATTTATTCAGACTCCTATCCGCCCGGCCTTCAGCCTTTCCACCCACCACCCTCAGCAGCACCGACACCCCGCTCCAGTCCATGGCCGCCATGTCCCGGAGGTCGGCCGCTTTTCCTTCGATCTGCGCGGCGACGCAGCCCTCGGCCACCTCGGCGCCGTGGCGCTGGAGAAAATCCTGCCAATCCTCCCCGCGCAGGCCGACGCCGCGGCCCAGAAAGGCGGACCCCAGCTCGGCCGCCACGAGGTTGAACAGCTTGAGCTTCACCACGCCCCTGGCCGCCTGGGGGCAATCGGCCGAGGCGCCCTGGGAAATCTCCCGGCGCAGGGTCGCGTAGTGCCCGCCCTTGCGCATGACCGCACCCACCAGCCCGGGCATGGCCGCCGACAGGGCGATGGTCGCGCCACCGGCCACCGGCGTGCCCTCGGGGGCGTCCACCGGCCGGAAATTGACGAAAATGGTCTGAATCCGGTTTTTGAGGTATTCGGGCGCAACCCCCAGCTGGGAGCAGAGCAGATCCTGCAGGCTGCACCCGGTCTGCACCTCCAGGTGGACCCCCTGGCCCAGGAGTTCCAGAAAGCGGGAGATCCGCTCGGGCGTTACCCGGAGGTAAACGGAAACGGCGCTGCTCGGGTCGAAGGTCATGGGTGGTCGTCCTCCAAAAGCACGACGGGGACCCCCCGAAGAAAGGCCCCCGCGTCTCCGGTATCCGCACATGCGGCACCGGGCTAGAAGTTGAACACCTGGTCCAGTTCCTCGTCCTTGACCGCGAAGGTGACCCCGTGGGGCGCCAGGGGCTCTTTCAGGAAGTAGGCCGGCAGGCGGTCGTCCTTGGAGCTGAAGCCGGCCGCGGCGTTGAACCCGCGTTCCAGCCTGAGAATCTTCTTGCCCATTTCGGTAAAGTCGCCGCCGGTCATGGGCTGCCCGGTGAAGCCGCTGATCGTGTCCATCAGGGTCTGGAAGGTGTCGGCCTGGTCCAGGATGGCGAAGGCGATGAAGAGGCACATGCCGGTGCAGTCGATGGCGGTGGTGGCGATCTGCAGGTTGCGCGACAGCTCCACCTGGCCCTCGGGCTTCAGCGCGTTGACGTCTCCGCCGACCTTGAGAATGTTGGCCGTCACCGCGTACCCGGCGGTGTGGTCGGCGCCCATGGTGGTGGTGGCGTAGGTGACGCCGATGCCCTGGACGGCGCGCGGGTCGTAGGCCGGCATGGACTGGCCCTTGACCGTCGGGACGCGCTCGACCCCGAAGACCCTGCCGGTGACCGCCGCCCCGTTGCCCAGGATGCGCCCCAGGGTCGTCCCCCGCCCGACTTCCTTCACCAGGTTGATGGCCGCCTGGGCGTCGCCGAACTTGGCGATGCCCGCATCCATGGCCACGGCGATGGTGGCCCCCATTTCGATGGTATCCAGGCCGAAGTCGTCGTCCAGGCGGTCGATCTGGGCGATGGCGTCCAGGTCGTCGATGCCGCAGTTGCCGCCGTGGGCCCAGACGGTTTCGTACTCCGGCTGCTTGGTGAGAAAACGACCGTTCTTGTCGTAGAAGGTCCCCGAGCAGCGGATGACGCACCCCCGGTGGCAGCCGTGGGTGGCGGAGCCTTCCCCGCCGCGGGCGTTTTCCAGCTCGGCCTGGGCCTCCCCGCTGATCTTGCTGGCCCCGGCGAACTGGCCCGTCCGGAAGTTGTGGGTCGGGTAGGCGCCGGCCTCGTTGATGACGTTGGTCAGCACGTTGGTGCCGTAAGCGGGCAGGCCCTGGCCGGTGACCGGGTGCCTGCGCAGCCCGGCGACGAACTCCTTGTTGGCGGCCTTGAACTTCTCGGGGTCCTTGGGCTGGCGCGGGCCGGTGCCCTCGTCGTCGATGACGATGACCTTGACGCCCTTGGCGCCCATGACCGCCCCCACCCCGCCGCGGCCCGCATGCCGCGTGGGCCGCTGCTCCATGTCGGTGAAGGCGATGGAGGCCGCAGCGAGCTTCATCTCCCCGGCCGGACCGATGGAGATGCAGTGGACCTTGTCACCGTGCTCGGCGCGCATCTTTTCCACCAGGTCGTAGTTGCCCAGCATGCACAGGCTGTTGTCCTCGCGGATGGTGGCGCCGTTCTTGTCGATGAGCACCTTGTAAAGGGTGTCCTTTTTCGGTTTTCCCTCCAGGACGATGGCGGCGTATCCCAGGCGCGCGAGCATCTGGGACGGCTGGCCGCCGGAGTTGGCCTCCTTGATGCCCCCGGTCAGGGGGCTCTTGCAGCCCACGGAAATGCGGCCGGACATGGCGGCCGTCGACCCGCTCAGGAGCCCCGGCGCGATGACCAGCTTGTTGTCCTCGCCCAGGGGGTGGCACAACGGCGGCACCTCCTGGGCGACGATCGACGACGTCAGCCCGCGCCCCCCGAGGCCGGCATAGGCACCCAAGGCCTCGGTGCGGATCCGGGGGCCGCCTTCTGCTCCCATGTCGATGCGTAAAATCCGGTCCATATCACCCCGCCTCCGGCCGCCTCGAGGCTGCGGGCCATCTCGTCGAAGTTGTCGGTGTGGGGGCCGAAGATCACCGGGCTGCCGAAAGCGGCCGGCTCCAGCAGGTTGTGCCCCCCGGCGGGGACGAGGCTTCCGCCGACGTAGCTGATGTCCGCCAGGCCATACAGGCGCGCCAGTTCGCCCAGGGTGTCGATCACCAGGACCCCCCAGCCGGGAGCCTGCCGTGGCCCGGCGGATCTCATCCGGGCAGACAGGCCCATGGCAAGGGCCTGCTGGAGAAGTCCCGGAGCGGTTTCCACGCGACGGGGGGCGATGATGAGGCGCAGGCGGCGGTCGGCCGCCCCCAGGCGCCTGAAGGCCTCCAGGACGAGCGCCTCCTCCCCCGGGTGGGTGCTGCCGGCCACCAGGATGCGATCTCCGGGGGAGAGGCCGAGGCGCGCCTGCCACGCGGCCCGCTCGCCGCTTCCCATGGGGTCGCTGCGGCGGTCGAACTTGATGTTGCCCGCGGTCAGCACGCGATGGGGAGACACCCCGACCGCAAGGAGGCGCTCCCGGTCGAGGGGGGTCTGCATCAGGCAGAGGGAAAAGCGGTCGAAGAGCCGGCGGACCAGCGGAGCGAAGCGGCGGTAAAGCCCAAAGGTGCGCGGCGATACGCGGCCGTTGACCAGGAGGCTGGGCACGCCCCTGAGTTCCAGGAGGCGCGGCAGGCCGGGCCAGATGTCGGTCTCCACCAGGACGAAAAGCGACGGCTGCGCGAAGTCGACCATGCGGGCCGCCGACCGGGGAAAATCGAGGGGCATCGGCAAAAGCCACCTGACTTTGCCGCCCAGGGCCCGCGAGGCGACCTGCATCCCCTGGGCCGTGGCGACTGTGACCACAAGGCCGGCCTGGGGGCAGTCGTCTTGCAGGGCTTCCACCAGGGGCAGGGCCGACAGGACTTCCCCGACCGAAAGCGCGTGGATCCAGATCCCGCCCGGTGGGGGGCCCGCGGCCGGAAGGCCCAGCCCCAGGCGCTCCCGCATCCGGCGCCGGTTGCGCGCCCCCGCCGCCAGGGCCCAGGCGCCGGCGGCCGGGAACCAGAGGGTCTCGTAGGCGCGCAGGAACGCCCCCGATCCGCGGGCGGGCGCAGGGGGCCTACAGGTCATAGGGCGTTAGGCTTTCGAAGCCGGCATCGGTGACGAGAATCGTCTGTTCGAACTGCGCCGACAGGGATCCGTCGCGGGTGACGGCCGTCCAGTTGTCGTCGAGAATGCGCAGGTGACGGCCGCCCAGATTGATCATGGGCTCGATGGTGAAGACCATGCCCGGCACCAGTACGATACCCTCCCCCCTGCGGCCGAAGTGGGGGACCTGGGGCGGTTCGTGGAAGCCGAAGCCGACGCCGTGGCCCACGAATTCCCTGACCACGGAGCAGCCCCGGGATTCGGCGTGGCTCTGAATGGCCCAGCCGATGTCTCCGACGCAGGCGCCGGGGGCCACCACGGACATGCCGGCCTTCAGGCACTCGGCGGCCACGCGGACGATCTTGCGGGCGTCAGGCCCGGGGGTCCCCACGAAGAAGGTCCTGTTGACATCGGCGTAGTAGCCGTCGAGGATCGGAGTGACGTCGATGTTGACGATGTCCCCGTCGGCCAGCACCCGGGGGCCGGGGATCCCGTGGCATATCTCCTCGTTGACCGATACGCACACGCTCTTGGGGAACCCCCTGTAGTCCAGGGGGGCCGGCACGGCTTTGTGCCGGACCGTGAATTCGTGCACCAGGGTGTTGATCTCCTCGGTGGCGATGCCGGGCCGGAGGGCCGCAGCCGCCAGTTCGAGGGTGTCCAGGGCCAGGCGCCCGGCACGGCGGATGGCTTCGACGTCGGCCGGCTTCTTCAGGCGGATGTTGTGCTGCCGGGAATAGGATTTCTCGATGCTGGCCGGTGTGGTTTCACCCTTCTTCATGCAGCACTTCTTGTACTTGAGGCCGCTGCCGCAGGGGCAGGGGTCGTTGCGGCCCGTCTTGGGCGTTTTCGGTTTCACGGCTCGTTGCTCTCGTTTCCGAGCAGCGCATCCAGTATCGCCGGGATATAGACATCGGCCTTGCGCTTGTCGAAGCGGCAGGATGCCGCCCCCCGGTGCCCGCCGCCCTCGAACCGGGCCAGGAGCACCCCTGCGTTGACGCGGCACCCCGGGTTGAAGATATTGTGGCCCACACTCACCGCCACCTTGTCCGGGTCGCGGTCGTCACGGCGGATCTTGACGCTCACCGTCGTCTCCGGGAACATCGAGTAGACCAGGAAGCGATTGCCGGCGGGAAGCCGGTCCAGGTCGCGGAAGTCGGTGACGGAAACCGGTCCCGTCACCCGGGTGTGAGCCCTGAGGATGTCGGCGTAGGCGCGGTTCTGTTCGACGACCTTGCGGCAGCGGGAGGCCACCTGCGGGTCCAGGATCGCCTCCGCGACGGGAAGCGTGCGCAGAATCCCGACGAGGCGGTCCCAATAGGCGGCGTCGGAGCCTTCGCTGTGGGCGAACGTCATGGACAGCAGGACATGGGGGTGACCTTCGGGGCGGCGGACCTCGTCCTCGGTCAGGTCGGCCGAGTCGATCCGATCGGTTTGGCGCACCAGCTCGTCGAAGTCCCTCCGGAACCGGCCCCGGTAGTAATCGTAAACGATGCCGGCCGCGGACGGCGCGATGCGAAAATCGCCTGCGAACGGGCGGTCGATGCGGTTGGAGTAGTGATGGTCGAACCACAGGGAGCAGGCGGGGTCGTAGGGAAGGTTGGCGATGATGTCGCCGGGGCGGATGGCCACCTGGCCGGCCTGCATGTCGCTCGGCTCCACCCACAGCGTCGGTTCGCCGATGGGCTCCGCCTCGAAGAGCAGCACCGCGCAGACGATGCCGTCAAAGTCCGGACGCGTCACGATTCTCATGGGGTCGCTTCCTCCATGTCCGGAAATCCGCCGCTCCCGGCGGGAGGCGGCAAAAAGCCTGGTAAATGCAAAAAGGTTATATCATATCATGGCATTTTCTATGCCGCAAGCTGAAAACAGGATGGCACCCGGATTCCTTCAAGGGCCCACCTGCTGCCGGCGGCTTGCCCATCGATTGAATCGGTATTAATTTAAAAAATTATATGCCTTTCGTCCGGGAATCGACGGCATGACCCCCCTTCTGACTCAGGCCCGCTCGACAACAGTCGCAACGATCGTCACCCTGGCCCTGGCCGCGTCCGGATGCAGCCCCTTTGCCCCCGGGGGCCGCCTTGACGAGGCCGGCCCGCTGCCCGAAACCTTTTCCATCTACGGATCCGGCGCCGAGGCGCCCTCCCGCTGGTGGGAAGCCTTCGGCGCCCCGGAACTCGACGCCCTGGTTCAGGAGGCCCTGGCCGGGAATATCAGCATCCAGGAGGCCTGGGCGCGCCTGAGGCAGGCGCGGGCGGAGGCGGTTCAGGCCGGGGCCGGCCTGTATCCGGAAGTGACCCTGGACGCCGGGGCCTCTTCCTCCCGCGTGCACACCGCCGGCGACGCCGGCGGGAGCGACACCCGCTCGGTCGAGGACTACGGGATCGGCTTTTCCAGCAGCTACGAAATCGACCTCTGGGGGCGCGTGCGTTCCGGGCGGGAGGCGGCGCAGCTGACGGCGAGCGCCACCCGCGAGGATCTCAACGCGGCGGCCATGACCCTGGCGGCCGGGGTCGTCGCAAGATGGCTGAAAATCATCGCCCAGCGCCAGGAGATCGACCTGCTGGCCGAACAGCTGCGCATCAACCAGACTTTCCTGGAGTTGGTGGAGCTGCGCTACCGCAAGGCCATGGTGTCGTCCCTGGACGTCTACCAGCAGAAACAGATCGTGGAGCAGGTCCGGTCCCAGATCCCCCTGGCCCAGGCCGAGGAGAGGCTCCTGCAGCACGAACTGGCGGTTCTGCTCGGCAAGCCGCCCCGTTTCGACCTGCGGATCCGCCAGAAAGACCTGCCTCCCTTGGCGCCGATCCCCGACACGGGGCTTCCGGCCGACCTCCTGGCGGCCCGGCCGGACGTGAGGGCCGCCGGGAACCGGCTTCGGGCCTCGGAGTGGCAGGTCGCCGCCGCCCGCGCCAACCGGCTGCCGGCCTTGAGGCTGGCGGCGGGCGGAGGGTACGGGGCGGAGAGCCTCGACCTGCTCTTCGACAGCTGGATCCTGACCCTGGCCGGCAGCCTGGCGGCCCCGTTTTTCGACGGGGGGCGCCGGGCGGCGGAGGTGGAGCGGACACGTGCGAAGGCCGACGAGGACCTTTCCTCCTACCGCTTGACCGTGCTGACCGCCGTCAAGGAGGTGGAGGATGCCCTGGTTGCCGAAGCGAAGCGGCGGGAGCACCTGGAAGCCCTCAAGCGCCAGCGCCAGGCCGCCGACAGGGCCCTGACGGAAGCCGGCGAGCGCTATCGCAACGGCATTCAGGATTATCTCCCGGTGCTCACCCAGCTGCTGGCGGTGCAGGGTCTCGACCGCGAGCTGATCCGCCAGGAATCCCTGCTGCGGATCGAACGCGTGGGGCTCTACCGGGCCCTCGGGGGAAAATGGACGGATGCCCTGAGCCCGGAATCCGGGATCGGCGGACAGCCGCCCGGCGGAAAGGCAGGCATATGAAGGCTGACAGCGAGCGCGAGGCCGATGCGGCGGGGACGGGGGCACGGGAGACGGTTGCCGGCAGGCGGTGGCGGTGGGCGGCCAAGGGGCTGCTGCCTTTCCTGGTCGTCGGTGCGGGCGTTTTCGGGATGTCCACCATCAAGAACTCGGTCCCCAAGGTCCAGAAACGGCCTGTGCCCCAGGAGGAAGTCCTGGTCCAGGTGGAGCCCCTGCGCCTGTCCGACCAGCGCGTGACGCTCGAGGCCATGGGCAGCGTCATCCCGGCCATCGAGATCGTGCTCAAGTCCAGGGTCGCCGGGGAGGTCGTGGAGATCAGCCCCGGTTTCGTCGAGGGCGGCCTGCTGAAGGCCGGCCAGCAGATCCTGAAGATCGACCCCCAGGACTACGTGCTCGACATCCAGCAGAAGCGCAGCGCCGTGACCAGGGCGCAGTCCGCCCTGAAGCTCGAGATGGGCCACCAGGACGTGGCCAAGCGCGAGTGGGAGCTTCTCAACCAGGGACGGCCGGCCGACCCCATGGACCTCGAGCTGGCGCTGCGCAGGCCGCACCTGGAAAAGGCCCGTGCAGACCTGGCCGCGGCCGAGGCGGATCTCAAGCAGGCCGAGCTGAACCTGGCGCGCACGCGCGTCGTTTCCCCCGTCAATGCCATCGTGCGCGGCAAGAGCGTCGAAGTCGGCTCCCAGGTGGCGGTGCAGGAGAGCCTGGCCGCGCTGGTGGGGGCCGATGCCTTCTGGGTCAGGGTCTCGGTCCCGGTGGACCGGTTGGGCTGGATCGACGTCCCCCGGCAGGTGGGCGAGGCCGGTTCCCGGGCGCGCGTCTTTTACGGGGACCGGCAGCAGATCGACGGCCGGGTGATCAAGCTGCTGGGAGACTTAGAGGCGGAAGGGCGCATGGCGCGGGTTCTGGTGGAAATCGCCGACCCCCTCGGGATCGGGGCCGGCGGCGACCGTGTGCCTCTGCTCATCGGCGAGTACGTGCGGGTGGAGATGGAGGGCCGGGAGCTCCGGGAGGTCTACCGGATCCCGCGCGCGGCCCTGAGGGACAACGAGCGCATCTGGATCGCGGGCGCGGACAAACGCCTCGAGATCCGCGATGTGGAGACGGTCTGGCGCGATGCCGAGACCGTCCTGCTGCGCGACGGGCTGTCCCCCGGGGAGCTGCTGGTGACATCCGACATCCCGGCGCCGGTGGCCGGGATGGCGCTCAAGATCGAGACCCGCGGCCCCGGCGCGCCCTCCGCCCCGGCCGCGGAACCTCCCGCCGCGCCTGCCGGCGACGGCGGCGGGAAGGGGTAGGACATGGCGAGCGCAGGGCTTGAGACCGCGTCCCGACCCAAGGGGGCCATCGCGTGGATGGCCGGGCACACGGTTGCCGCCAACCTCCTGATGGTCGTCATCCTGGTGGGGGGCCTGATCCTCGGCAGCCGGATCGAGAAGGAGGTCTTTCCCGATTACGAGCTCGATCTGGTGAGCATCACCGTGCCCTATCCGGGCGCCAGCCCGGAGGAGGTCGAACGGGGTATCGTCCTGGCGATCGAGGAGGCGGTGCAGGGGCTGGAGGGAATCAAGGAGGTCACCGCCAGCGCTTCCGAGGGGCTGGCCAGCGTGACGGTGGAAATGATCGCGGGGGAGGATATCCAGCGCCTGGCCCAGGACATCCAGGGAGAGGTCGACCGCATCACCTCCTTCCCCGAGGATGCCGAGGAACCCCGGGTGACGGTCGCCCAGCGCCGGCGGTCGGTGGTCTCCCTGGCCCTTTTCGGCAACCAGGGCGAGCGCGTGCTGCGGGAGGTGGCCGAGGACATCCGCGACCGCCTGGTCCAGGACCCCGACATCAGCCAGGTGGATTTCGAGGGGGTGCGCTTCCTTGAGATCAGCATCGAGATTCCCCAGGGCGTGCTGCGGACCTACAACCTGACCCTCGAGCAGGTCGCCGACCGCATCCGGCGCACCTCCGTGGAACTGCCCGGCGGCGCCATCAGGACCGAGGGCGGCGACGTGCTTGTGCGCATGAAGGAGCGGCGCGATTTCGGCCACCAGTTCGGCCGGATCCCCATCATCACGGGCAACGACGGCACCCAGGTCTTTCTAGAGGACATCGCCGTCATCCGTGACGGGTTCGAGGAGACGGACCGGTTCGCCACCTACGACGGCCAGCCGGCGGTCATGATCGAGGTCTACCGGGTGGGGGCCCAGACCCCGGTTTCGGTTTCCGACGCCGTGCAGCGGCAGATGGAACTCATCAACCCCAACCTGCCCCCCGGCCTGTCCCGGCAGGCGCGCGCAGAGGATGGCGGGCTCGATCTGCCCCGGCCGGCCGAGGGAGACCGGCGCTGGACGCTTCTTCTGGTGAGCGACTCGGGCAGGCTCATTCGCGTCAGGCACGTCCGGGGATGGATCACCCTCCTGGCCGCGTTGCCCCTTCTCTCCCTGGCCATTGTCGCCGGAGCTTACCTGCGTTCGGACTGCCGGCCCGGGGGGGACCGGCCCACGGCAGACGCGAGGGGGGGGCTGCAGGCGCCCGGGGGCGTTAAAGGGGATGCAGCAGACCCGGCACCGGCTGCCGGCTCCAGCGGTGAAACGCCGAAAGATGCGGCGCGCAGCGCGGCATCGCCGGCGGTGTCCGCGGGAGCGGACAATCCGGGGAAGGATGCCGAATGGCAAAAGATGCGGAGCGGATCTCGATCATCGACCGGGGCGCAGTCGTCGAAGGCACCCTGAAGGCGAAAGGGGTTTTGGTCGTCAGGGGTACGGTGAAAGGCTACCTGGAGGCCGAGGAGGTCATCGTGGCCGAGGGGGGTGCCGTTTACGCGGACCTGCGCGCGACGCGCCTGACGGTCAACGGCCTCTTCGACGGATGCCTCTGGGTTTCGGACGACCTGAGCATTCTGGCCAGGGGGAAATGCCTCGGCCGGGTGACCTGCAAGAACCTCGCGGTCGAAGCCGGCGGCGTGCTCAACGCGGATGTCACCTACATGCTCAGGAAAGGGCCGGGTGCTGTCGTCGACACCCAGCCGCGCCTGATCGATCGGGTGCTCAATCCCGCGGCGGGACCGCCCCCCCCGTTCCTTGAGGCGCTCCAGGGCGAACTCCCGGATGCCGGCCGGCCCTGGCGGGACGGAGAGCGAGACGCGGGGGGCGTTATCCGCTGGACGGTGGCCGGGGAGTCCGAGGACGGGCAATGAACCCGAATTGCGGCATTTTTTCCTTGACAGGATCGATATTTTTGTTTAGATAACCAAATTCTTTGGAATCGACACTTGAGACTTTTTCGTGGAGAGAACACACCGTGAAGAAATATACTTGCAGCGCCAAGACCGGCGACAATGACGGCAAGTGGTACGTGGTCGATGCGGAGGGCGCCGTTCTGGGCCGACTGGCCACCTTTGTCGCCAGCCGCCTGAGAGGCAAGCACACGCCCCTGTTCACCCCCCATGCCGACACCGGCGACTGGATCGTCGTCATCAACGCCGACAAGGTGCGGTTGACCGGCCGCAAATGGGATCAGAAGATCTATTACCGCCACAGCGGCTACGTCGGCGGGCTGAAGGAAATCACCGCGCGCAAGCTGCTCCAGAAACGCCCTGAAGACCTGATCCGCTTTGCCGTCCGGGGCATGCTGCCCAAAAACAGCCTGGGCAGAAAGCTCTACGGCAAGCTGAAAGTCTACGCGGGGGGCGTCCACCCCCACGAGGCGCAGCGCCCCGAGGTCCTGGGCGCCTGATCGAGGCGTCGGCCCCCGAACCCGAAAAAATTAACTTCCGGAGTATCCCATGGAGAAGAAAGTGACCTATTACGCCACAGGAAAGCGCAAAACCGCCATCGCCAGGACCTGGATCACCCCCGGAACCGGCGCCATCACCGTCAACAACCGCCCGGTGGAGGAATACTTCAGCATACCGAGCCTGCGGTTCAAGCTCAGCCAGCCTTTTGACCTGACCAGCACTGCCGGCACTTACGACGTAAAGGTGACGGTCATCGGCGGCGGCATTTCCGGCCAGGCCGGCGCAGTTCGGCACGGCATCACCAAGGCCCTCGTTCTGGCCAACCCCGGCATGCGCCAGGCCCTCAAGCGCGCCGGGTTCATCAAGCGCGACCCGCGGGTCAAGGAGCGCAAAAAATACGGCCAGAAAGCCGCACGCGCCCGGTTCCAGTTCTCCAAGCGTTAAGCACCCGGTTCGAATCCCGGCTTCAAGGGGAGCCCCACCCTCCGGAGGGTGGGGCTCCTTTTTTTTTGCGGTAAGCGTTGACGTTCACGGGAAAATCGGGCGTTTTGAGGCAAGGGCTCGTGAACGGGTACGCGCACGCTTACGCGAACGAGGGGACAAGCCGGGAACGAGGGGGGAGAACGTCGAACATCGAACGTCCAATGGCGAATGTGGCAACGGGGAAACCGAATGATTCCAAATCGCAATCGAAATCGCCATCGAAATCGGGGTCGGGATCGACCCATCGCCGCCGCGTAAACGCTCTGCGCCGGGGCAAGCGAGCGCCGGGCTTTTTCGCCGGGTCCGCTCCAGAGCTTCGATTTCGATTTCGATTTCGATTTGGATTCGTTACCGGAAGCTACCCTTCCTTCCCTGCGGGGACCTTGTCCAAGGCCTCCTCCAGCATCCGGCTGATCTCGTCCGTGGTTCGGGCGGCCTTTTCGAGCAGGGCGGCGACAGCCGGCAGACCCTTTCCGGTCGTTTGGCCGGCCCACTCGCGGTAGGTTGCGGCATGCTCGGCATTGTGCGCGATCCAATGCTCGATGCGTTTGACCAGTTTCTGATCAAATGATAGATTGACGGCCCGGTGTTCGTGATGGGGGTCACCGTGATCGTGGGGGTGGTGTTCGTGATGGGGGTCACCGTGATCGTGGGAGTGGTGTTCGTGGGAATGGGTCATCGCCGTTCTCCTTTGCGTCGAGGGTGGATCGGTTTTTCCGCTGAAACTGATTACCCCGCCCGGGCCTGAGTGTCAACACGGGTTTCGGGCGGGCCGCAAGGGGGCGTGCGCCGCATGACGCGCAGGCGTTTCGGAGCTTTCCTCGGGGTGGTCCTGGTGGTGGGGGGCTTGTGCGGCGCCGCCCTGGGCGGGGCCATCGCCCTGACGCGGGATCTGCCCCAGATCCGATGGCTGGAAACCTACTCCCCGTCGGCCGTCACGCGCGTCTTGTCGGCCGATGGGCGCCTGCTGGCCGAATTCCACCGGGAAAGGCGCACGCCGGTCGAACTCGCCCGCATCCCCGACCACCTGAAGCGTGCCGTCGTCGCCACCGAGGATCGAAAGTTCTACCGCCACAGCGGCATCGACGTGAGAGGTATCCTGCGGGCCCTGGCCAAGGATATCCGCGCCGGGAAATTTGTCGAAGGGGCCAGCACCATCACCCAGCAGCTCGCCAAGACCCTTTTCCTGACCCCCCGGAAGACCTTCCCCCGCAAACTCAAGGAGATTTTCCTGGCGTTCCAGATAGAGCGCCGTTACACCAAGGACGAGATCCTCGAGCTGTATCTCAACCAGGTCTATTTCGGAAGCGGCGCCTACGGGGTGGCCGCGGCCGCCCACCGCTTCTTCGGCAAGCCGGTGACCGAGTCACGAAGTCGGAGGTCGCCACCCCGGCATCCCGCAGCACACGTTTGGTCATGGCCTTGTGAAGGGTCAGGCTCATGACCAGGGGATCGGAAAACGTGTAAGGGATGTCGAAGGCCTCCAGGGCCGCCGGGACCTGCGCCTCGCGGCCGATGCCGTGGAGGCCTTCGGCGATGTTGAAAACCAGATCCCAGCGGCGCCCCTCGGCCAGCAGCCCGAAGAGGCGGCGGACGTTGCCGATGCGTTCGGTGGCGTGACCCATCGCCCGAAGGGTTTCCTCGATGGCGTCGATGGTTTCTTCCTTGTCGAACTCGGCGGTTTCGTCCTCGGAATATCCCTGGGCGAGATACTCGGAGCGAAGGTCGTAGGTCAGGCCAACGCGCATGTCAACTGTCCCTGCCCTGCGCCGGCGGGTCCAGGGCCGCCGGGTAGGCGAAAAGCCGGTTCTCGTAGTTGCGCAGCAGAATTTTCGAGTTTTCGCAGCCGACGACATAATCCGGCATCAGGGGGATTTTGCCGCCGCCGCCCGGTGCGTCGATCACGTAGGTGGGGACGGCGTACCCGCTCGTGTGGCCGCGCAGGCCGCGGATAATCTCCAGGCCGGTTTCGACGCTCGTGCGGAAATGACTCGATCCGGAGATCGGATCGCACTGGTACAGGTAATAGGGCCGCACCCGCATGCGCATCAGCTGGTGTACCAGCGACTTCATGGTCTCCACGCTGTCGTTGATCCCCCGCAGAAGTACCGTCTGGGACCCGAGGGGGATCCCCGCGTCGGCCAGGCGGTTGCAGGCCCGGTGTGCCTCCGGGGTGCACTCGTCGGGGTGCGTGAAGTGCAGGCTCAGCCACAGGGGGTGGAACTTGCGCAGCATGCGCACCAGGGCAGGCGTGATCCGCTGGGGCAGGACGGCCGGCACCTTGGTCCCGATGCGGATGATCTCGACGTGCCGGATGGCCCGCAAGCGCTCCAGGAGCCACTTCAGGCGTTCGTCGCCGAGGGTCAGGGGATCGCCGCCGGAGATGAGCACGTCCCGGATGGCGGGCGTTCGGCGGATGTAGTCGATGGCGGCCTCCAGGCGCCAGCGCGACGGGTGGATGGCGCTGTGGCCGACCACCCGCGACCGGGTGCAATAACGGCAGTAGGTCGAACAGAAATCGAGCGCCAGCAGAAGGACCCGGTCCGGATAGCGGTGCACCAACCCGGGGACGGGGCTCTGGCTCTCCTCGCCCAGGGGGTCGTCGGCCTCCTCGGGCATTTGGATGAATTCGGCGACGGTCGGGATCACGGAGCGGCGCAGGGGATCATCTCCGTTGTCACGCGACAGCAGGCTCATGTAGTACGGCGTGATGGCCAGCGGCAGCCGGCTTTTGAGGGTTTCGATGCCTGCGCGTTCCTCCAGGGTGAGGCGCAGCATGCGGTCCAGTTCTTCCAGGCGGCGGATGCGGTTGCGCACCTGCCATTGCCAGCTGTTCCACTCGCTGTCATCGACGGAGGGGTAAAACCTGCGCCGGAACTCTCGGGTGGTGGGATTGCCGCAACGAAAACGCTTGCGCCCGCTCAGGTCGTTTCCCCTGCCCTGGAGCGGGTGAGGGCCTGCATCGAACGGAAAGGGGATAACCGTCCCTGCAGGGGGCTGCTTACTGGGAGGTTCTTCGTCGTTTTCCCCTGCCGGGTCACATGCGCCGACACCTGCCTGTGGGCCGGCAGGGAACTGAAACATGCCTTCAGCCTCCATGATGCGTACCTCCTTCTTTAATAAGGATGCGGTTGACGGTTGCGACATGCGATGCCGTGCCGGGCCCTTCCGACCGTCTCGCGACCTGAAACTATACAAGAAACGTGCCAGATATGCAACTAATTGATTATATTCAGAGTATCAGCAATTCGCTCTACTGTAAGAAATAATGGTTCCGATTTTAAAATTCTGACGGCGCAAAATGGGCTCCGGAAGGCGAATATTAATATAATTAAATGAAATAAAAGCCAATTTAATTTAAGAACCGAAAGTTCCTGAGAGGCGCAAAGCGGGCATAAAAGTTCCTGCGCGGGGCCGGGAAAAGGGCGGTTCAGGGGAGACGCGGGGAGCCGGGATCAAAATCGATCCGCGGCCGGCTGAAATTGAAAAAAAGATGGCGCATGGGTCACGGCCGCAGGAACAGCCTTGCGATGCAGGCTTGCAGCGACCAGAAGGGGCCTATCAATTTACTATCTATCGATCCTCTTTATAAAAATCACGGAACGGCTAATATCGGTCGTCCCTGAAACGGAACGCCAGGCGCGGCGCAGCCCGCGCGAGGCGATCGCCTCCGGAATTCGGGGTGAGATGGCCTTTTACCGGTGGGCACCTTTTGGACACACCCATGCTCGACATCGTATCCGGGATAACCGCCCTGTACGTTGAGGTCGACCAGCGGGTGAAGTCCTTTCAGCTCAAAACCGGGCTGCGCTGCCCGGCCGGCTGCGGCAGGTGCTGCCCCGCGGCCGACGTGCGCGCGACGGTTCTCGAGATGCTGCCCGCTGCGCACGAGATCCTGCGCCGGGGGACCCCAGCCTTCTGGCTCGCGCGCATCGAAAGCGAGGGTGCCGGCGGGACCTGCGTCTTTTACCGCCGGGAGGCGCCGCCCGATGCCCAGGGTTGCTGTGATCTGTATGCCCTGCGCCCGACGGTCTGCCGCCTCTTCGGGTTTGCCGCGGTGCGCACCCGTTCAGGCGCGCTCGAACTGGCCGTCTGCCGCTGGATGAAGGCGGCCGGCCCCGATGCGGCGGCGGCCGGCCGGCATCTCCAGGGGGAGGCCCCCTGCTTCTCGTCGGTCGCCACGCAGATCAACGCCCTCGACCTGTCCCTGGGGGCTCGGCCCATGCCCGTCAACGAGGCCCTGCGCCGCGCCTTGAAACGGACCTCCCGTACGTCCGAGCGCAGGGCGATGTCGACGGCACCGGCCCGGTCGGCCTTGCCCCAGATCAAGGATATCGGCATCATCGGCGCCTGCATCCCCCAGGTGACCGCGGCGGCGTGCTCCGGGTGCGGCGCCTGCGAAACCGCCTGCCGCGAGGGGGCCGTGTTCCTCGGTCCCGGCCGCGGCGCGCCGGGCGTCAACGGCCGGCGCTGCCTGGGGTGCGGGGCCTGCATCCCGGTCTGCCCCACCGGCATTCTGGCCGGGGGCCGGCGCGGCTACCGGGTCCAGGTGGGGGGCAAGCTCGGCCGCCACCCGGCCCTGGCCCTGGAGTTTCCGGGCCTCTACGACGAGGACGAAACCCTGGGCATCGTCGCGGCCTGCCTCGCCTTCTACAAGGCCCGCAGCCGGCGTGGGGAGCGCTTTGCCGAGATCGTCCAGGCCGCCGGACTGCATGCGCTGATCGAGGGCTCCGGGTGCCTGCGGGAGCTGACCCGCGGACGGTGAACGGCACCCGCGCGACACCCGCTCAAGCGCGCGCATCCCACTCCCCGACCCCGATGTCCGATGTCCGATGTCCGATGTCCGGCGTCCGATTTCGATTTCGATTTGGATCCGGATGAGGATAAGGACCGGCGGCAGGGACTTTAGCGCAGCCCGATGACCCCCCGCTTCCCCAGCTCCCGCAAGAACTGGGTCACCGCGATTTCAGCCTCCCGCGCGGAAACCCGGTGATCCTCGGCGAAGCGGCGGACCAGGCCCCCCACCGGCCGGCGGCCGTCGATGAGGTCCCAGACCTGGGTGCCGAGGGTGTCGAGCTGCAGCTTGCGTTGGGCGGTCGCGCTCCCCGGTCCCCCGATGCGGCGCGAAAGGGCGGCCATGAAAGGGCGCATCCGGTAGGCGTAGGTCAGCAGCACCACGCCGGAGGGCAGGCGCGATTCGCGGACCTGGGGGTTTTTGAGGGGAACGTGGTTCAGGGCGTCTTCCCGCGAGAGGGCGGGAAGCGGCTGTCTGGAATTAAACCACTTCATAAGCCGTGCAGACCTCTTCGAGAAGGCCGGGGTCGAAGGGGCGCCGGCCTTCGGCCCGCACCCCGAGGATGCGGTTTTCGGTTTCGAGGTGCCACAGGCGCAGCCACTTGTAGGGCGTGCCGGCCTTGAACCGCGACCACCAGCGGGCGCCGGGGGCGGGTGACGGCGCGAGCGCCCACTCCAGGGCCGGGCGACCGCGCCATGGGGCGAGGACCGGTGCCCCGCCGGGGAACCCGATCCGCTGGCGCGCGAAACCGGCCAGGTCGGTCTGGCTCAGGAGGGCACGCGCCGGGGCCCAGCGGTGCAGGCAGAGCTTCTGGCGCCTGGAGCCGAAGGCAAGCTCGAAACACCCGGTGCCGAAACGGTGCCGGAGGAGCTCGAAGCCGGCGGGAACCCGGGCGCGGATATCGAAAAGGGACCAGGTCCGCCAATCGCCGCCCTCGTGGTCGCGGTAGGAGGCCAGGATACGGGCGGCGTCCCCGCGGGCCAGGCCCCGGTCGACGAACTGGACCATGGCGGCCTGGCGGCAGACCGGGCAGAACAGGATCGCCCCCCGTCCCGCCGACCCTCCGGATCCCCACGCAAAGCCCCTGGCCTCGAACCCTTCCAGGGCGGCGGCCCAGCGCGGCGGAAGATCGGCGGGCGCCGGCGGAGCCCCCCCCTTGCGGCCCCGGCCGGCGCCGAGACGCTTGAGCTGGGCGGCGTGGGAAAACTTTCCCCGCACCGGCGACCACTTGACCTCCATGACCGGCCCGGCGCCGTCATCCAGGAGCAGATAGCGCGCGCCGATGCGGGCCGGCTCCCAGTCCCGGGGCGCCTGAAAAGAGAGGCCGTTCCAGGCGACCTGGCGCCATGGGCGGATCGTGGCCGGCACGGCGCCTATCGCGGGACGAGGGGGCCCCAGTCCGCGGGCCCCGGCCGCGCCCCTTTTCCGCCGCCGTCCTCCTCCTCGGCTTCCTCGGGGTGGCCTTTCAGGTAACAGGCCCTCTCCGCGTCCAGCATGCCGGTGAGGGCCAGCTTGATGGTGTTGCCCTTGGACTCCTCCTCGTCGAGGGCGTTGTGCTGCAGGATCATGCTGACCCGCTCCCCGTCCGCGGTGGTCAGGGACCACTTCCAGGCGACGACCACCCCGAAGGGATCCCCGCGCCATTCGCCGGGCTTGCCGTAGCGCTCCCTGATCCGGCCCAGGAGCGCGTCGAAGAAGGCCTTGCTGCTGTCCGCGTACTTCAGCCGGATGCGCAGGATCCTGCCCGGGTGGGCGCACATTCCGTAGTAGACCTGGCCGGTCTTGAAGCCGGGGATCTCACGGATCACCACCTGCCGCAGGTATCCGGCATAGCGGAGGGGAAGGGCCGACTCCAGGTCCACTTTTTCCCTGTAAGCGGAAATGTCGTCCCCCAGGACGAAGCCGCCCACCTCGCGGGGCCCTCCGGGGGCCTGGGCATGCCCGGAGGCCGCCAGGACCAGGACGAGGCCCGCCGCCGCCATGATGCTGCACACTTTCATCGGGGCACCTTGTTTCCTTGAGGTTCAAGTCGACTGCCGGCCGCGGCCGGGACGGTTGGAAAGAAGGGCGGGCTCAATAGGCGAGACGCCCCAGGGATTTGAGGATCAGGGCGAAGCCCATGGCGAACATGCCGGTCAGCCCCATGCCGCAAGAAAACCCGGCCAGGAGCACGGGGGCGTACTGGCGCCACATGGCCCCGTAGCGCTTCAAAAAGAAGAACCGGCCCAGGAAGGCCCCGGCCACTTCGAGGAGCATGCCGTGGGGTGTGCTCTGCCCCAGGCCCCGCACGACCCCGTAGACCAGCAGCACCGGAAGCCCGAAAAGGCTCAGGATGGCGTAGGTCACCACCCCGAAGCCGATCCCGGCGAGCACGTAGGATGCCCGCAGCGCCTGGAAGAACAGGGAATTCCCCTCCAGGGTGGAGGTCTGCATCAGGAGGGTGTTGAGCGCCTGGAGGTGCCAGAGCTCCTGGGCATAGGGATAGTTGGCCGAGGGGATGGGCGCCAGGCGCCAGATGAACTGTGAAAAGAGGAGGCTGGAAATCATCACCACGGGAAACACGACGATCTCGGCCTTGATGATTCCCCGCAGGCTGGTGCCGGTCAGTTCGATTTCCCGGAAGCCGACGGTCGCCTCGCCGTAGTTGTGGATGGGGATGGGGGCGTACCAGATCTCGATCCCCTGGTAGCCGAAGAACCGCGCCCCGGCGATGAAGCTCGCCTCGCGCACCAGGGGCAGGCTGACGAACTGCCCGGCGATGCCCTCCATGCGCGCCGTGATGTAGGAAATCACCGGCGTGTAGACGAAGCCGTAGCCCAGGAAGAAGACCCACGGGAAATTGGGCACCAGCCAGACGCACAGAACCACGTAGGCGAGGGTGGAACAGACGTAGATGGCGATCGACAGCCAGAAGTTGATGTCGCCCCGGCCGGCAGGGGGGTGGAACAGGTCCCGCAGGGAGCCTTTCTCGACGCCGGACTTGTTGAAGGAACGGACCACGGTCCAGACCCCGATGAAGGCCACCGCCAGGCCCAGCCCGATGCCGAAGCTCATGTAGAAGTCGAAATTGTTGGCGAACACCGTGTCCACGGTGCCCATGCCCAGGTGCCAGCGGTGCAGGATGCCCTGCTTGTAGAGAAACGGGTTGGCGACCAAAGTGATGACGAGGCCGATCAGCCCCCCCATCACCGCCCAGAAGGGGAGCACCATGCCGACGAAAAGCAGCCCCAGGTCGAGCTGGATGCCGGTGGCCACCGCCGGCAGCACGCCTTCCGTGTAGCGCGTCAGTTCGATCCAGGGGATGGGGATCAGGCGCACCGACTCGGTGAAGATCAGCCCGGACACGGTCGGCAGCAGGACGTAGACCCCGCCGAAGACCAGGCCGATGACCCCGCCGATGGAAAAGACGCGCCACTTCCAGCTCTTCTGTTTTTCCTCGGTCGACTCCGCCAGGGCCATGGTGCCCAGCGCCCCCACCGGCGCCATGGGAAAGGGGAGCTTTTCCACGTCGGAGGTGATCCGGTAGAGGGCATAGCCGAGGCCGAAGCGGTCGACGCGCTGGATGACCTGGGAGCCCACCAGGAGCAGGATCGGGATAAGCCAGTCGCGGTGGAAGAAGGTCCGCTCCACCAGCGAGTCGGAGTCGATGGCCGGGGCCACCCAGGCGGGGATGAACTCGGTGAGCCCCAGCATCCGCGCGGCATCGGACTGCACCAGGTACTGATTCCAGAGCAGCCCCTGGAACGGGGAGGCCAGGGCCGCGCCGGCCATGTAATAGAGCAGGAAAATCTCCTGCTGCTTGAGCTCGGTGTAGGAGCGCTTGGCGATCTCGGCGAACAGGATGATGGTGACCCAGCGCGCCGCCGGGCCGATGCCGGTGCCGATCACGAGCTGCAGGTACATGCTTCCCGGCATCATCAGGAAGCCGATGAAGATCGCCCCCACCACGGTCTTCCAGTCAAAACCCTCCTCGAAACGGGTGGGGGTCTTGAGCAGGTCCCGGTATTCCAGCAGTTCCTTGTCGTCGTACATCGCGTCCCGGCACCGAATCCGAACCGGGCACCCGAAACGGCGGGTGCCCGGCCGAAAAAGACGGAGCGCAGCGACTCCGCCGATTCAGCTCACTTCGGTCTCTTTCAGATCATTTCAGCCGCTTCAATTGGGCAGCACCTGGTAACTGGCATAGCTGAACAGCCCGTAGAGCGCCCAGAGCCCGCCCATGAGGAAATCGCCGACGATCAGCCCGATGAAGAAGAAGCGCAGCTTCTTGAACAGCACCACCCCGCCGTAGCGCATGCACAGGGCGTTGCACGCCCAGCCCACGAAAAAGCTGAACCAGAGGATCCACATGGCCGAGCTGTAGGCGGTCAGGTAAAGATCGGAAGAGCACGTGCGGGCATCCGCCTGCACGTGTCCGATTTCAGCCTGGACACGGGGATCCCCAGCGTGGGCGTCCTGGCCTACGACCCGGCGACCTTTCCCCAGCTGAGCGAGATCGTCTGGACCGCGGGCACCACCCCCAGCCCGGAAAAATCCCTCAGCCGGGCCCTGACCGAGACGGCCCAGCTGGCCGGGGATTTCAACTCGGGAGCGAGTTTCGTCGCCAGCGGCCTGCCCAAGTTCCCGCGCCTGGAGGATGCCGCCTATGTCACCCGGCCCGGGCGCGAAGTGGACATCGACACCCTGCCCGACCTTTCCTGCGGCAACATGCGCGTGGAAGTCGAAAATCTCGTCTCCGCCCTGGCGCGCAGGGACATGGAGGTCATCGTGGTGGACACGCGCCACCGCCTCCTCGACATACCGGCCTTCTACACCATCGTTCCGGGGGCCCATTTCCGCGAGCGCGCGCTGGGGACCAGCACGGGCATGTTCACGGCCAAGCTCATCGCCGAGCGTTTCCCGGCGCAGGACGCCCTGAAGCGCCTGGCGGACATGCAGGGCAAGCTTCCGGGCAAATATTACCTTTCGTTCTACATCGGCACCTGCCACCTGAACCTGGGACGCGCCGAAACGGCCCTGGCCTGCTTCGAGGAGGCCCTCGGCCTGGAGCCCAACCCCCAGGACGTGGCCGGCATCCATTCCTACATGGGGCAGTGCCTGAAGGAGATGAGGCGCTACCGGGAGGCGATCGCGGCCCTGCGCCGGGGAGCCGCCGTCGACCCGGAGCGCACGGACATCCACAATCTCATGGGCTTCTGCCACTTCAAGCTCAAGGAGCACGCAGAGGCCATCGAGAGCTTTCACAACGTCCTGCGCATCGACCCTTCCTCGGCCATCGACTATGCCAACATCGCCGTCAACTACCGCGAGCTGGGCGAGCGCCGCAAGGCGCTGGAGTTTTACGAACTGGCCCTGGCGCTCGACCCGGGCATCGAGTTCGCCAGGCAGCACCTCGGGCAGTTGAGGGACAGCGCATGAGAGAGCGCCGGATCACCCTGCCGGTGACCGGCATGACCTGCGCCAACTGCGCCATGAACATCGAGCGCGGGGTCGGCAAGCTTGCCGGCGTGGGCGAGGTGCGGGTGAATTTCGCCAGCGAAGAGGCCACCGTGCTCTACGATGCCGGGCAGGTGCGCCTGCAGGACATGGTCGCCCGCATCCACGCGGCGGGCTTCAAGGTGCCGCTGCAGCGCGTGGAGATGCCGGTCTCGGGCATGACCTGCGCCAACTGCGCCGGCAACATCGAGCGGGCCCTCGACCGCAAGGTCCCCGGGGTGGTGTCGGCCGCGGTCAACTTTGCCAGCGAGCGCGTGGCGGTGGAATACATCCCGGCCGTCACCGGCCTGGACGATATCGTCGCCGCCATCCGCACCGCCGGCTACGAGGCCCTCGCGCCGGAGGGGGGCGATGCCGGCGAGGACGCGGACATGCGCGCGCGCCGGGCCGAGATCGCGGACCAGACCCGCAAGTTCCTGGTCGGGGCCGTGTTCACCCTTCCCCTTTTCCTCCTCAGCATGGGCCGCGATTTCGGCCTGGCCGGCGCCTGGAGCCACGCCCCGTGGGTCGACTGGCTCTTCCTGGGGATGGCCACGCCGGTGCAGTTTTTCACCGGGTGGGACTACTATGTGGGAGGCGCCAAGAGCCTGCGCAACCGCAGCGCCAACATGGACGTTCTCGTGGCCCTGGGGTCTTCGTCGGCCTACTTCTATTCCCTCGCCATCCTCGTCCTTCCGGGACCGGGGGGGCATGTCTACTTCGAAACCTCGGCGGTCATCATCACCCTGATCAAGCTGGGCAAAATGCTCGAGTCCCGGACCAAGGGGAAAACCGGCGGGGCGATCCGCAAGCTCATGGGGCTGCGCCCCAAGACCGCCGTGATCGTTGAAAACGGAACGGAAACGGAGGTCCCCCTCACCCGCGTGGCGGTCGGGGACACGGTGCGGGTGCGCCCGGGGGAGCGGATCCCGGTGGACGGCGAGGTGCTGGAAGGGCGCTCGGCCGTGGACGAATCCATGCTCAGCGGCGAGCCGCTGCCGGTGGACAAGGCCCGGGGCGACCTCGTGGTCGGAGGGGCCATCAACGGAGAAGGCCTCCTGACCTTCAGGGCCACCCGGGTGGGGCGCCAGACGGCCCTGGCCCAGATCATCCGCCTGGTGCAGGAGGCCCAGGGGAGCAAGGCGCCCATACAGGCCCTGGCCGACCGCGTCGCGGCCGTCTTCGTCCCGGCGATCATCCTCGTCGCCCTGGCGACCTTCGCCGTCTGGTGGGCCCTGACGGGGGAATTCGTGGCCGCCATGATCCGCATGGTCGCGGTGCTGGTGATCGCCTGCCCCTGCGCCCTGGGCCTGGCCACACCCACCGCCATCATGGCCGGCACCGGCAGGGGGGCCGAGCAGGGCATCCTGTTCAAAAACAGCGAGTCCCTCGAGACGGCCACGCGCCTGGACACCGTCGTGCTGGACAAGACCGGGACCCTGACCGTGGGGAAACCGGCGGTGACCGACCTGGTCCCCCTGGGCGCGGGCAACGGGGGCGAGAACGGCCTGCTGCGCCTGGCGGCGTCGGTGGAAAAAGGGTCCGAGCACCCCCTGGGCAAGGCCATCGTGCGCCTGGCGGCCGACCGCCGGATCCCCCTGAGCGACCCTCGGGACTTCAGGGCCTCGGGCGGTTTCGGCGTGGAAGGCCGGGTGGACGGGGACCTGATCCGGGTCGGCAAGCCCGCCTGGCTCGACCCGCAGTCAGCCGGCGCGGACGCTGACGCGGCATCGCTCGAAGCGCGCGTGGCCGGCCTCCAGTCCCAGGGCAAGACGGTGATGGTGGTGTCGCGCGAAGCGTTCCCCATCGGCCTGATCGCCGTCTCCGACACGCTCAAGCCCGAGTCGGCCGAGGCCGTGGCGCAGCTGCGCGCCCAGGGGCTTGCGGTCGTCATGCTCACGGGCGACAACCTGCAGACGGCCCGGGCCATCGCCCGCGAGGCCGGCATCGACGACATCGTGGCCGAGGTCAGGCCCGATGAAAAGTCATCCCGGATCAAGGCCCTGCAGGCGCAAGGGAGGCGCGTGGGCATGGTCGGCGACGGGATCAACGACGCACCGGCCCTGGCACAGGCCGACGTGGGCCTGGCGATCGGCACGGGAACGGACGTGGCCATCGAAACGGCCGACGTGATTCTTTCCAGCGGCAACCTGACCGGCGTCTCCCGGGCCATCCGCCTCAGCCGGGCCACCATGGCCACCATCCGCCAGAACCTCTTCTGGGCCTTCGGCTACAACGTGCTCCTGATCCCCCTGGCCGCAGGGGTACTGCAGCCGTTCGAGTCGGTGCCCCTGTTCCTGCGCCAGCTGCATCCGATCCTGGCGGCCCTGGCCATGGCCTTCAGCAGCGTCTCGGTGGTCTCCAACAGCCTGCGCCTCTACCGCCGGGCCTAGCGGGCAGGCAAGGGGCGTCGGGCCGGCGCGCAGGCCAGCACCTCGTCGGCGAAATCCAGATAGTCGGCGGCCCCGAAACTGCCGGAGCGGTAGAAGATCACCGGCTTGCCTTCGCCGGCGCTGTCGGCGATGGTGGTGTTGACCCGCACCACGGTGTCGAAGAGGAGGCTCCGGTAGCGGGGGTCCTGGCGCAGTTGGTCGAGGACCCTGCGGCTGACGCGGGTGCGCTGGTCATAGAGGGTCGCGAGGATGCCGGTCACCTTCAGCCCGGGGTTGATCTCCGCCTGAACGGCCGCCAGGGTGTCGAACAGCTCTTCCAGGGCGTCGAAGGCGTAAGGGTGGGTCTGGCAGGGAACGATGACCTCGGAGGTGTAGGCGAACACGTTGACCGTCAGGAGCGACAGGCTCGGCGGCGTGTCGAGGAGGATGAAATCGTAGGCCCCGTCCACGCCTTCGAGGGCGTTCCCGAGGCGGTTCTCGCGTCCGGCCACCTCCACCAGTTCCACCTCGGCGCCGGCCAGGTCGGCGTGGGCCGGGATGATGTCGAGCCCCTCCCAGCGGGTTTTCATGATCGCCGTTTTCCCGCTCCCGGGAGCTTCCTCGCGCATGAGGTCGTAGGTGCTGCGTGTCACCTCGCGCGCGTCTATTCCCAGCCCCCTGGTGGTGTTGGCCTGGGGATCCATGTCGACGAACAGAACCGTTTTCCCCTTCTTCGCAAGCACCATGAGGTCGAAACCGTTCAAGGCCCTTTGCCTGTTGGCGGGGATGCTGCTGCAGGCCTCCGCCGCCGCGGCGGGGCTCCAGCTGGGAGAGCATGCGCGCTGGCAGCGCACCATCGTCGTCTGCCCGGGGGCCACCCCGGCCGAAAGCGGCGCCAACCTGCGCCATGCCCTCGCTTCGGTGACGGCAAGCGCCGAGCAGCCCTGGCTGATCCGGATCGAACCCGGAACCTACGACCTCGGCGAAGGCTACCTGCAGACAAAACCTCACGTGGACATTGCCGGCGCAGGTGAAGGGGCCACGGTCATCCAGGCCCGCGAGCAGGGCGGCGGCGCCGTCAGGGGCAGCGACCATGTGGAAATCCGCGCCCTGAGCGTGGTCAACCTTTTCGACGGCGACAATTACTGCGCCGGCATCGAAACCCTCGGCAGCCCTTTCCGCCTGCGCAACGTGAGGGTCGCAGTGACGGGATACTGCCGGGACGCCGTCGGCATCGACAGCCGTCAGTCGGAGGTGGACCTGGTCGGGGTGTCGGTCCAGGTGGCCGGCGCAATGTCGAGCACCGGCATCGATCACAGCGATGCCGCCGCCAGGTTCGAAGACGTCGACGTGGCGGCCAACGGCATTTACGGGGTGGCGGAGGTGGTGGTCAACGGGGCGCCGGCTGCGGCCGATGTGTTCGGCATCAAGGTTTTCGACGCCGGCACACTGCAACGTCCGGTGCGGCTGGATAACGTGCGCGTGGTTGCCGACGGCGATGCGAGTGCAAGCGGGATCCTGCTGAGCGGCGCGGTGGTAGAGGCCGATCGGGTTCGCTGCCGCGGACAGGGAGCGGTCGACAATTGCGGACTGAAGGTTCAAAGCTCGGCGGCGGTCTACCTGTCCAACCTGACGGCCGCGGGCGACGGGGGCAACTTGGCTTCAGGGGTGTGCATCGACGATGCCGATGCGACCCTGGTCAACGTGACCGCCGCCGGGGCGGGTGGATTCTATCTGTCCTCCGGCATTCTCGCCCGCACGACGGAGGCGGCTCGAACCCTCCGCATCGACCACTGCGACATCTCCGGCGGCAAATACGGCATCAGCGTCTATGGCACGGCTCACACTTTCCACGTGGGGGCCTCGCGCATCGCCGGGGCCGTCTCGCCCGAGGGGACCTGGCATTGCGTTCACTGCAGCGACGGAGACAACAACCCTCTTTCCGGCACCTGCCGGTGAGTTCGGTTTTCAGCATCGACTGTCATCGGCGGTCACCCGCTCCCCCCTCAAAATCCGAAGGAACGACAAGGGGCAGGCTGGCCGGCCGAAGGCGGATGAGAATCTCCGGGTGGCGCCCGGCGAAGTCCCCGTCGACCTGCGCCGGTATGGGGTCGCCGGCGGTGATGCGCACATCGGCGCCCTGAAAATAGCGGATGCCCTGCAGGCGGGTGACCCGGGAGAGCCGGGCCATTGCCACCACCTTGACGAACGGCCAGAGCCCCTCCTCGGGCAGAACGACGATGTCGAGCCTGCCGGTGGCGATACCGGCATCGAAGGCGATCTCGCAGATCCCCCCATAGGAACGCACGTTGCAGACCAGGACGGCGGCGCCGGCGGCGGTCTGCTTCCGGTCCACCGTGACCGTCAGAGGCGATGCGGCCGGGGTGCGAAGGGCACGCAAGATGGGCACCACGTAGCTCATGTTGCCGACCCTGCCCTTGCGGACCTTTCCGAGTTCCGCGGTCACGCGCGCGTCAAAACCGGCCCCGGCCACCATGATGAATCTCAGGCCGTTCATGTCGGCCGTATCCGCCCGGATCACCCGCCCGTTTTCCAGAAGGTGCGCCACCCCTTCGACGCTGCGGGGCAGCTACAGATCCCGGGCGAGGAGGTTGGCGTTGCCCGTGGGCAACTGCAACAGGGGCACCTGGAGCCCCTCGGGGATGCCGTTGAGGATCTCGTTGAAAGTGCCGTCGCCGCCGACGACGACGACACGGTCGAAAGCCTCGGCGGCAGCCGCGACGTAGTTGCGGCCGTCGCCGGCAAAGCGTGTGAGGTGGGACGCGACGCGGTGGCCGCGTTGCTCGAGGATAGCCGACAGCCGGGAGATCTTGAATTTCACCCCGCCGCTGCTGGCGATGGGATTGCCGATGATGAGGATTTTCATGGGGGGGCCTCGTTTTTGAGGGTTCAAGGTTCCCCGTTCAGGGTTCCCCGTATCGTTCAGGCTTTTCTGTTGAACTTCGCCGGTTTTGCTTTTCAAAGTCCCGTAGGTCGAACTTCAGTGCGACAAAATAGGCGCTCGCCCGGTCGCCGCATTCGGGATAGCCATTCGGCTGAAAGTGCTTATGATAGTTGCCGGGAAATCCTACCGGGACCGCTGGCGGGGCAAACCGCCGCCGGCCGCCCGAAAACCCCATTGCCTCAAAGGAGATGCTGCCGTGAAGCGTGTACTGATCATCGGGGCCGGCGGTGTCGGCAACGTCGTGGCGCGTAAATGCGCCCAGGCGGAAGACGTCTTCGACCGCATCTGCCTGGCCAGCCGGACGCTGGAGAAATGTGAAAAAATCGCCGCCGCCATCCACCGGCCGGTGGACACCGCCCGGGTCGACGCGGACGACGCCGACCAGGTGGCCGCCCTGATCGGGCGCTTCCGGCCGGACCTGGTGATCAACGTGGCCCTGCCCTACCAGGACCTGCCCATCATGGACGCCTGCCTGAAGACCGGAGTCGATTACCTCGACACGGCCAACTACGAGCCGCGCGAGGAAGCCCGGTTCGAGTACCGCTGGCAGTGGGACTACCATGACCGGTTCCGCGAGAAGGGCATCATGGCGCTTTTGGGCAGCGGATTCGACCCGGGCGTCACCAACGTGTTCTGCGCCTACGCCCAAAAGCATCTTTTCGACCGCATCCGTTTCGTCGACATCGTGGACTGCAATGCCGGCAGCCACGGCCACCCCTTCGCCACCAATTTCAACCCGGAGATCAACATCCGCGAGATCACCCAGCCCGGCAAATACTGGGAAAACGGCCGCTGGGAGGCGATCGCGCCCCTGTCGGTCAGCCGTGAGATCGATTTCCCCGAAATCGGCCCCCGCAAAGCCTACCTGATCTACCACGAAGAGGAGGAGTCGCTGGTCCGGCACATGGAGGGCCTCGAGCGCATCCGCTTCTGGATGACCTTCGGCGACGAGTACCTCACCCACCTGCGGGTGCTGCAGAACGTCGGCATGACGCGCATCGACCCGGTCGAATTCCAGGGCCACCGGATCGTCCCCCTGGAGTTTCTCAAGGCGGTGCTGCCCGATCCCGGCTCCCTGGGGGAGAACTACAGCGGCAAGACCTGCATCGGCTGCCAGATCGAGGGCCTCAAGGACGGCCGGCCGCGCCGGGTCACGATCTACAACGTGTGCGACCATGCCGAGTGCTACCGCGAGGTCGGGGCCCAGGCGGTTTCCTACACCACCGGGGTTCCGGCCATGATCGGGGCCCGGATGGTGCTCACCGGCGCATGGCGGGGGCGTGGGGTTTTCAACATGGAGCAGTTCGACCCCGACCCGTTCATGGCGGACCTGAACCGCTGCGGGCTTCCCTGGAAGGTCATCCAAGAGGATCCCCGGGCCGCATGAGCGCGCCCCTTCCCGAGTGGGCTTCGCGCCTGCCCGAGCTGAGGACCCCGTGCTACGTGCTGGACGCCGGGCTCCTGGAGAAAAACCTCCGGGTCCTGGAGGGCGTGCAGCGCCGCACCGGGTGCCGCATCCTGCTGGCCCTCAAGGGCTTTGCCATGTGGTCGCTGTTCGACCGCGTGGACCGCCGGCTGTCGGGGGCGGCCGCCAGCTCGCTCTACGAGGCCCGCCTGGCTAGAGAATTTTTTTCCGGCGAGGTTCACCTGTGCGCGCCGGCCTACCGCGAGGACGAGTTCGACGCCTATCTGCCCCTGGTGGACCACATCGTGTTCAACTCTTTCAGCCAGTGGGACCGTTTCCGAAAACAGGTCGATGAGAGCCCGCGCCCCCTCCGCTGCGGCCTGCGCCTCAACCCGCAGCACTCCGAGGTGTCCACGGCCGTCTACGACCCCTGCGGCCCGGGGTCGCGCCTGGGGATCACCCGCAAAAACTTCAGGGACGACGCCCTCGAGGGCATCAGCGGCCTTCACTTCCACACCCTGTGCGAACTCGACAGCGACGCCCTGGAGCGGACCCTCGCGGCGGTGGAAAACGCCTTCGGGGGCTCCCTGCGGCGGATGCGCTGGGTCAATTTCGGCGGGGGCCACCACATCACGCGGCGCGACTACGATATCGAGCGCCTCTGCCGCCTCATCACCCGGTTCCAGGACCGCTATGCCGTGGATGTCTATCTCGAGCCGGGCGAAGCCATCGCCCTTAACGCCGGTTTCCTGGTCTGCTCGGTCCTGGACGTCATCCACAACGACCTGGCCATCGCCATCCTGGACACATCGGCCTCGGCCCACATGCCCGACGTGCTCGAAATGCCCTACCGCCCGGCGATCACGGGGGGGGACCTGCCGGGCCGCAGGGCCCACACCTATCGCCTCGCCGGGCCGACCTGCCTGGCCGGGGACGTGATCGGGGACTACTCCTTCGACCGGCCCCTGGCCGCGGGCGACCGGCTCGTCCTGCACGACATGGCCCACTACACCATGGTCAAGAACACCATGTTCAACGGCGTCAACCTGCCGGACATCGTGATTTACGACCCCGAGTCGAAGCACTTCCGGCTGCAGCGGCGCTTCGCCTACGCCGATTACAAGGCCCGCCTGTCCTAGCCCGCACCTGCCTCAGCTCCCGGCGAGCTTCCTGGAATAGGTCGCCCGGCCGTCCCCGGGGGCGTAAAAGTCCTCGAGCAGCGACTCTAAACGAAAACCGTTCTTTTCGTAAAACGCGCGCGTGCCGTTGTACTGGGCGCGCAGGGACGTTTCTATGTAAAGGCGCAGGCCGCCGGCCGCGCGGACCCGCTTTTGCGTTTCCGACAGCAGCATCCGCCCGACTCCTTTGCCCTGGCACTCCGGCTGGACCGCGATCCAGTAAAGATCGAAGCTTGACTCGGTCATCGGCACCGGCCCGAAGCAGGTGTAGCCGACCAGCTGACCGCCGCGCTCCGCCAGCAGGAAGTGATACCCGCTCTTGTCACCCGTTGCCAGGCGCTCCTCGGCCAGTTCCCCGGCCACCTGCGTTTCCTCAAGGCTGAAAAAACCGGTGGCCGCTACGAGGCGGCGGATACGGGGGGGGTCCTCCGGGCGCACGTCCGCGCGCAAGGCAAGGTCGTCGCCTGGAATCCGTCGCGCCCCTCGAGGCTGAGCGGCGCCCAGGCTGGCCGACAGGCCCTCGAAGAAGCTCCGGGTGTTGGTTCCCAGGGTGCGGGAACGATATCCTCCCTCCTGAATCACCAGGGTGGGCTGGCCCAGCGCGCCGATCAGGCGCCCGTTGGTTTCAAAGTCCTTTGCGGTCAGGCTCCAGGTGCCGGTGGGGTCGTTCTTGGCGGTGTCCAGCCCCAGGGCGACCACCAGGAAGTCTGGGGAGAATTCCTCGATGCGCCTCAAGGCTTGGGCCAGGGCCTGCCGGTATCTCCCGGCGTCCGCATGTTCCGCCAGCGCCAGGTTCAGGTTGTACCCTTCGCCCTCCCCCTGGCCGATTTCGTCCCGAAAGCCGGTGAAATAGGGATAGGCGAACTGCGGGTTGCCATGGATGGAAACCGTCAGAACGTCAGACCGGCGGTAAAATATGTCCTGCTGGCCGTTGCCGTGGTGGTAGTCGATGTCCAAGATGGCGACTTTGCCCTGGCGGCTCAAATAGTGGGCGGCGATGGCGTTGTTGTTGAGGTAGCAGAAGCCGCCGAAAGAGCGCCGTTCGGCGTGATGGCCGGGGGGGCGCACCAGGGCGTAGGCTATTCGGCGGCCTCCGAGGGTCTGGCGGGCCGCGGTCAGGGCGCAGTCGGCCCCGTGCCGGGCGGCGGGATAGGCGTTGCGGCTGAGGGGGGTGAAGGTGTCGATGCAATAGTAGCCCGCCAGGACCGAGCGCTCCCTGGGCGGCCGCGTCCGGTTGCGGATGGGAAAGACGTAGGGATAGAGGGACTTCTTCTCGGGCGCTTCCCGGCAGGCGCGGCGGAGGTAATTGACGAAGTCCGCGTCCGTGTGCTCTTCCGATCTGAGTCCCTGTGCACCGAAAAGGACGCCGAAAGGCTGGCGGGTTTGGGGGCGCGCCTGATCTTCAACCTGCGCCTCTCCAAGTGCGGAGGCCTGCTGGCGGTCGACCGCCTCTACCGGTTCGCCCGGCGCCACGGCATCGCCTGCCAGCTGGGCTGCCAGGTCGGCGAAACGGGGATTCTCTCCGCCGCCGGGAGGCAGATGGCCCTGACGCGCGCGTTCGTTTACCTGGAGGGCTCCTATTCGCGTTACATGCTGAAGGAGGACGTCGTCAACGAGACGGTCGGCATCGAACCCGGAGGCGGGGCGCCGCCGCTACCCGGTCCCGGCCTGGGGGTCAGCGTCCGCGCCGAGGCCCTCGACCGTCTGAGCGTGTCACACCGCTCTTACGGCCTCTGATCTTTTTCCCCCACGGGGGCAGCCTCGCCCGGAGCCTCCGGCCTCTATTCCACCAGGATCAGCCCGGCCGGCAGGGACTCGCCGAAGATGACGCTTTTCTCTCCGGCGGCAATGGGGACGGCTTCATCCAGGAGCTGAACCTGGTCCCCCGGTGCGCCCGATGCGCGCATCCACGCGAGCACCCCGGCGACCGCGGCGGCGTCCAGATCGCGCACCCGATCCCCGGTTTTGCGGGCCATCTGGGCCACTGCCGCCGCCACCGGATTGGGGTTGGACCACTGCCGTTGCAGCAGAAGCCCGATCCACTCCTGCGCCGTTTCGGGGGGGATGACGCGGTCGGCCGGCCCGTAGAGCAGGGCCCGCGCTCCCAGGCGTGACAGGGCCCAGAAATGCTGGGCTTTGCTTTTCCTGGGTGTCAACTCCGACATCAGCAGGGCGCCCCAGCGGACCTTGTCGCCCACCGCCAGGCGCTCCATGTTGGCCACCGCCATCCATGCCTCCAGGCGTTCCTGGGGGGACATCCTGACCTGCGCGCCCGTCTTCGCGAAGAACAGGGGCGTCAGGTCCTGGACGAACTGGCGCTGCTGCCCCGCCTTCAGCCCCCCGGCCACCCGCCGCCAGAGGATGTACCACTCCGCGCGCACCTGGGCGTTTCCGGCGAATACCGGACCCTTGGGGTAGATGCGCATGAGGCGCTGGATGCGCGCGGGGTCGAAGGCGTCTCCGAACCCCGGCCGCAGGCAGAATCCCGTCAGGTTCAGCCAGCGGATTTCGTGGGCGGCCCCCGAACGGCGGGCGTCGACCATGTCGAGGAGCGTGTCGGCCATTGTGCGGATCAGGGCCAGGGGCCACTGGTCGCGCTCCCTGCCGACCTCTTCGGCGATATCCCGCACCAGGGAGTCGAGCCGGCGCGGGTCTGCGGAAGGGGCCAGGCCGGCCTTCACCAGCTCGAGCACCCCCGCGACGGCCATGTTTTCCAGAACCGCCCGGTCGAGGGTTTCCGGCGCCGCTTCCGTGCGGCGCAGCTGGAACTGGAGCTGCCAGCGGTGGGGGGTCGCGGTGGAGCGGCACCACAGGGCCAGGGTGCCGATTTCCGTGAACTCGGCCTCCAGGTGCACGGGGATCGCCGCCTGGCGCCCTTTTCTGCCGAACTCGACCACGGTCTGGATGGGGGGCAGGGGGGTGAGGCTGTCGTCCACGCTCAGGATGTCCCCGACCCGGTCTCCGGAGCGGAAGCTGGAGCTGAACAGGTCGAAGACGACCGGCTGGTTGGCCAGGACCTCGAATTTCCTGTCCTCCAGGCGGATGCGGCTGCCTTCCTGCAGTCCGCGTTCCACCAGGCAGATGGCCTGCCGCCCGGCCGGGGCCCCCGCCTGCGGGTTCTCCCGGGAGATGCCGAGATAGTAGGAGCGGGCGCTGCCGCTGCCGACGCGCACCCCCTGGCCGATCTTGACCCGGCCGTAGTAGGCCGCGCCCAGGGCGACGGCGAGGTCCGGGGCCGGGTTTTCGAGGACGCGCGGCAGCTCCGCCGCGCACCTGCCGAACCACTTGCCGACGGCGGCCCGGATCCTGGCCTGGACGGCGGCGGGTTTGAGGGCGCCGCCGTTGAAGAGAATGACATCGGGGGCGGGGTCTGATCTTCCCAGGGCGGCGGCCACGTCCGCCCGGTGACGGTCGAGAAAGCGGCCGAGGTGCCGGGTGATGGCCGGGTCAGGCTCGTAGGGCAGGCCGAACTCGGCGATTCCGCGGCGCGCGGTCGGGGGAGGCGCCGCATCGCGCTCCAGGAGGGGAAAAAACCCCTCCAGGACCGTTTCCTCCAGCGCGCGACGGTCCAGGTCGGCGGTCAGCGTCCCGGCGATCAGGCGGCTGCCCTCGCCGACGAGGGTGATGCGCCGACGGTCGTCGGCGCCGTCCAGGATGGCCTCCTTGGCCTGGCGGCACTGGTGGCAGAGGGCTTTCCAGCGGTCCCCGCCGAAGCCGCCGGCGCCTTTCCCCAGCCCAACCTCGATTCCGCGCGCCAGGGCCAGGTCCATGTTGTCCCCCCCCAGGATGAGGTGGTCGCCGACGGCGATGCGCTCGAACCGCGGCCCCCCCTCGGATGGCTGCAGGCTGATGAGGGTGAAATCGGTGGTGCCGCCGCCGACATCGCACACCAGGATCAGTTCCCCGGGCCTGACGTGGCGGTCCCAGTCGGTTTCGTGGCGCGTGAGCCAGCTGTAGAAGGCGGCCACCGGCTCCTCGAGGAGCACGATGTCGGGCAGGCCCGCCATGCGGGCCGCCTCCACCGTCAGGTCGCGGGCCACCTCGTCGAAGGAGGCGGGTACGGTCAGGACGACGATCTGGTGCTCCAGGTGCAGGTCTTCGTCCTGGCGGGCGTGGTTCCACGCCCGGCGGATATGGTCGAGATAGGCCGCCGTGGCCTCGATGGGAGACACTTTGCGGATCTCCCCGGCGGCGCCCCAGGGCAGGATTTTCGCGCGGCGGTCGACCCCCCCGTGGCACAGCCAGCTTTTGGCCGAGGAGACCAGGCGGGCCGGCACCCCGGCCCCGTGGTCGCGGGCCAGGACCCCGACCACCCGGCGCTCGGGGCCGGCCCAGGGCAGGCGGATCGAGTCGTCGGGCAGCTCGTAGGCGCTGGGGAGGTAGAGAAAGGACGGCAGGACCGGCAGGAGGGGCGACACTTCCCCCGGTGCGACGAGCTGCGGCACGCGGAAAACACCGATGGGCGCCCCGGAGGCCGCCCCGGCGCGCAGATCGACCCAGGACACGGCGCTGTTGGTTGTCCCGAGGTCGATCCCGACGATGAACTGCCGGTCCTGGAGGTCCATGGCGCTCACCCGCGCGACACATCCTGCGCTTGCTCGCGCACGTTGAACTCGAGCTTCCAGGGGCTCGACCCGTCCGGCGGCACGCACCAGATCTCCAGGGTGCCGATTTCGGTGGCCCGCACCTCCAGGGTCACCGGGACGGTGCTGCCGGGTTCGCCTTCCAGGGCGGTCTCGAGGGTGGTGACGGGTTCGATCTCCCCCTGCCAGTCTTCCACGATTTCGCCCGCGCGGTCATCGAGGCGGCTCAGGGACGCGAGGAAATCGAAGTGCACCGGCTCACCCACCACCAGGGAGAACTGTTTCCGGCTCAGGGTGATCGTCTGCCCCTCCTCCAGGCCGAAGGGCGCCAGGCACAGCGCCTTGGTCGGGGCCGGCAGCCCGGGCACCGCCGGCATGGACGCGGCCACGCCGATGTAATACGCCTTCGAGAGCCCGCCGCGGATACGGATGCCGTTTCCCCTGCGGGCCATGCCATAGGTCACCGCCCCGCGGGCGACGGCCAGGTCCAGGTCCGTCGATTCGATTTCACGGATGCCGCCCGAAGCCGGGGATGTCCCCCAGGAAGCGAAGACTTCCAGGAGCCTGTTGCGCAGCGAACGGGCTTTCATGACCCCGCCGTTGAAAAGCACCGCCGTGGGAAGCGTCTCAGCGGGGTTTCCGGTCGGCGACTGGCGGGCCAGGAAGCGCGCCAGGTGGTGGGTGACGGCCGGGTCGGCCTCGTAGGAGAGGCCGAGTTCCTTGATGCCGGCCGCGCGGGGTGCGCCGGGCCGATCCGTCGCCCGGCAGCGGGGGAGGAACCCGTCGAGGAGCACCTCTTCGACCTCCTCCAGGGTGATCGCGGTCCGGATGGTGCCGCCGATCAGGCTGCTGCCGCGGCCGAGAACCGAGACCGGGACTTCCCGCAGGCCGGCGTTTTCAAACAGGTATTCCTTGGCCTTGCGGCACACGCTCCACAGGCCGCGCATCTGCCAGGCATCCAGGCGCGTGCCGCCGGCGGCCAGCTTGCGGGCGACGGCATGGGCCAGGGCCAGGTCCATGTTGTCGCCGCCCAAGAGGAGGTGTTCCCCCACGGCGATGCGCTCGAGGGCCAGGCTGCCGTTTTCCTCGGAGACGCGGATCAGGCTGAAGTCGGAGGTTCCGCCGCCGATGTCGCACACCAGGACCAGGTCCCCCTGGCGCACCGCTTGGCGCCAGCGGTCGCCGGCGGACTGGATCCAGGCATAGAAGGCCGCCATCGGCTCTTCGATGAGGGTGATGTGCGCCAGGCCGGCCATCTCCGCGGCGCGGACCGTCAGGTCGCGGGCCACCGCGTCGAAGGAGGCGGGGACGGTGAGGAGGATTTCCTGGTTTGCAAGGCGCAGCCCCTCGTCCCCCCCGGCCACGGTGTGGTCCCAGGCGTCGCGGATGTGGGCCAGGATCCTGGCGGAGGCCTCCACCGGGGAGAGCTTGGGGATGTCGCCCGGACCCTGCCAGGGCAGGATCGGCTGGTTGCGGTCCACCAGGCGGTTGCAGAGCCAGGATTTGGCCGAGACGATCAAGCGGTGGGGCAGTTCGGCCCCCCGCTCGCGGGCGAATTCGCCTACGGCCATGCCTGCCTCCGAGGGCCAGGGCAGGCCCAGGGCCTCCGGGGCGACGTCCGACGATCCGAAGAGCATGACGGCGGATGGAAGCATGCGGCGGCTTTCAACAACGCCCGGGCCGGTCAGCTGGGGAATCTCCAGGACCCGGATGTCGGGGCGCGCCGTTTTTCCGAAATCCGCCGGGGTGTACGCCACGACGCTGTTGGTGGTTCCCAGGTCGATGCCGACGATGTAGCGAGGGTTTTTCACTTGGGGCTTCTCTTCCTACAGGATTTCCACTTCGGCGGGGGCGATCAGGCGCACGTCCCGGCCGGCGGTCAGCGTCGGCAGGTCGATGCGGCCGGCGCGCCAACCGCGGTGGCGCACGACGCCCTCGAAGGGCGGCGCGCCGGACACGTTGCCGGTCAGCTTGATGGCTGACGGGTCGAAATCCGGTTCAACGGTGCAGGGCCGCCCCTCGGGCAGGTCGAGGACCGGCGCCGGCTCGATGTATTTGAGGGCGGCGCGCCTGCAGTTTTCGTGAATGGTGCGCACGGCGGCCCCGATCTGTCCGTCTTCATAGCGGCTGAGGTCCTCCGCGAAAAAGTCCATCAGGCGTCCCTCGCGCTGGAACACGCCCAACAGGTGGAGAAAGAGCTGCTCGTCGCCGCCCCGGCGGGGTTTTTCCTCAACGGCCGGGAGGGGGCGCCTTTCGACCGGCCGCTCGGCCCTGCGGCCCGGGTCGGCGGACAAGGCCGCGAAGAGGCGGCAGGTGATCTTCCAGAGCAGCAGCCCGACGGCGGCGAGCACCAGGGCCGCGGCGGGCACGTAGTAGATGCCGGCGGCGGCGCGGATGGCCTCCATCTGCTCCACCAGAAGCCGCTGTTCGGCCAGGAGCTCGTCGGCCCGGGACAGCAGGTCGAGCCTGTCCGCGATGGTCTCCAGAAGGACATAGTGGGCGGCGCTGAACAGCAGCAGCACGACCGCCATGGACACCATCACGGTGACGAGGGTGCGGCGCGAAAAGGTCTTGACGGCAGTCATGGGCGATCTCCTTCGGGTGGTTGCCCGGACTCCCCCGCTCCCGGGGCCTGAATCGTCTTCGGGACCGGCGGCTTCAGGGAAGGGCTATCTTAATCATTTTCGGCGACAATGCAACCCAATTCTGGGCGCCGCCGCATCGCCGCACTGCAGGCGCGCGAATGTAAAACATTTGTAAAAAGCACGCCCCCCGGCTTGCCTAATCCGGCGGGGTTGCCTACTAGTGGGCCGGATCGGGGCGTGTCCCGTTGCCGTAATCGAAATCGAAATCCAAATCCAAATCGCGAGGAACGCCCACTACCCAACGTCGAATGGCGGATCGGGGCGTTTCCCGTAATCGTTGTCGTAATCGTTGTCGTTGTCGTAATCGAAAATCCAAATCGTGATGAACATCGAACGACCAACCTCCGGCATCAAGGGCGCGATGGGGGCGGCCTGTCGATTCCGGTGTCGTCGCCGAAGAGGCTTGCCATGATGCGTTTTCTTCCCGGGCCGCTGCGCGGGGTGCTGGCCCTCTGCGGGTACGCCCTCAACACCCTGTTCTGGTGCGCGCTGCTTTTCCCGGTCGCCATCCTCAAACTGGTCGTGCCCGTGGGCGCCTGGAGACGCCTATGCAACCGCCTGCTCTACCGGCTGGTGGAGGCATGGGTCTTTTTCAACAACCTCAACCAGGGGGTTTTCTGCGGCACGCGCTGGACCGTGGAGGGAACCGCGGGCCTGGACCCCGAGGGGTGGTACCTGGTTCTGGCCAACCATCAGTCCTGGGCGGACATCCTCGTGCTGCAGCGCGTGTTTCACCGCAAGATCCCGATGCTCAAGTTCTTCCTGAAGAAGGAGCTCATCTGGGTGCCGGTCCTGGGATTGGCCTGGTGGGCCCTGGAATTTCCGTTCATGAAGCGCTATTCGCCCCAGTTCCTGCGGCGCAGGCCCCACCTGGCGGGCAGGGACCTGGAAATCACGCGCAGGGCCTGCCGCAAGTTCCGGAGCACGCCCGTGTCCATCATGAACTTCGTCGAGGGCACGCGTTTCACCGCCGCCAAGCACCGCCGTCAGAACTCCCCCCATGCCAACCTGCTGCGCGCCAAGGCCGGCGGCGTCGCCCTGGTGCTGGGCGCCATGGGCGACCAGCTCCAGGGCATCCTGGATGTCACCATCGTCTATCCCGGCGGGCTCAAGAGTTTCTGGGAATTCGTCTGCGGCAGGGTCCGGGCGGTCACCGTTCGCGTGCGGGAGCTGCCGGTGGGCGCCGAGCTCATCGGCGACTATGCCTGTGACACCGAGTACCGGCAGCGGTTTCAGGGGTGGCTCAACGCGCTGTGGGCGGAAAAGGACGCCTGCATCTCGGGCCTGCGGGCGTCGTACGAGAGCCTTGCGCGCCCCCCCGCCCTGCAGCCGGCAGGCGTCTTGCCGGCTGCAGGGGTCATGGCGGCTCTTCCGCTGGCCCTGGACCGGGGACGAACACATACCCCACCGAGCGCAGGCTCCTGAAATAGACCGGCTGCCTGGGATCGTCCTCGAAGTACCTGCGCAGCCGGACCATGAAATTGTCCACCGTGCGGGTCGAGGTCAGGCGGGTATAGCCCCACCCGATTTCCAGGAGCTTGGCGCGCGAAAGGGGTTTCCCCGGGTTTGCGAAAAAGAGCCTCAGCAGCCGCGTTTCCTGGTCGGTCAGGGTGATGGTGCCCCTCCGGCACTGGGCGGTGGCGGTTTCGAAGTCGATCCGGTTCTTCCCGAAAACAGCGGTTTTCAGGGGGGGCGGCTCGGGGTGGTCCGTTTCGCGGCTCCAGGCGCCGCGGCGCATGAGGCGGTCGACGCGCAGCAGGAATTCGTCGAGTTCGAAAGGCTTGCCGATGTAGTCGTCCCCGCCGTGGGCCAGCCCGCGGATCCTGTCTTCCGGGGCGCCCTTGGCCGACAGGATGAGGACCGGCAGGCGGTCGTCCTCCAGGCGGATGCTCCTGAGGACCGACAGGCCGTCGATTCCCGGCAGCATGATGTCCAGGACGACGAGGTCCGGCCGCAGCTCCTTCCAGCGCTGCAGCCCGGCGACCCCGTCCGCGGCGGTCGCCACGGTGTAGCCCTGCAGGGAAAGGTTCAGCCTCAGCCCCTCGGTGATGTGGGCGTCGTCCTCGATGATCAGGATGCGCCCCCCCGTTTTGGATGCCATCTTCAGACCCTCCGGCAACGACCTCAAGCGCCCCCTTTTTCTCCAGCCGCCGGCGATTTCGGCAGGATCAGGGTAAAGGCGGCCCCCCGGCCGCTGCCCGGGCTCTCCGCCAGCATGCGTCCCTTGTGGAGCCGGGCGATGGTCTGGACCAGGTTCAGGCCCAGTCCGCTGCCCTTGGCGGTCATGTTGTCGGGGCGGCCGATCTGGTAGAATTTGCGGAAAATTTTCTTCGCCTCGCCCTTTTCCAGGCCGATGCCGTTGTCTTCGAAGCGGACGGCGGTCTGGCTCCCCTTGCGCTCGAAGAAGATGTCGATCCGGGGTCGGGGCGATTCGTTGTACGTGACGGCGTTGGTGATCAGGTTCATCAGGAGCATTTCGAAGAGCGGGCGGTTGACGGGGTGGGGAAGCGGGCCGCCGCCGGGGTTGTGGATCTGGATGTCGCTTCCGCGGAAAAGGTGCCGGTTGCCTTCGACGAACTCGGCGGTCACCCTGACCAGGTCGAGGAGATCGAAGGCCTCGATATAGCTCTTGCTCTCGATGCGCGCCAGGGTCAGGATGCGGTTGATGGTGTGCGTCAGGCGCTCGATGTCGAGGAGCATGTAGCCGAGGTACTTCAGCTGGTCTGCCCGGGGGAGGTCGTGCAGGGTCAGGGTCTCCAGAAAGAGCTTGAGGGACGTGACGGGGGTCTTGAGCTCGTGGGTGAAGCTGTCGATGAAGTTGCGCTGCAGGCGGTTGAGGCGCAGGGCCTTCTGGTTGTAGACGAAGATGATGAAGATCCCCACCAGGATGATCGCCACCAGGATCGAGAGGGTCAGGATCACCAGCCAGGTCTCGGGTGCCAGGACCTGCCCGGGGTCCAGGTTGAATTTTTCGATGAGCACCTGAAGGCCTTCGCTGGCTTCGATGTACCAGTGGATGTACAGAAACAGGGAGAGGCCCAGGGCGCTGATGGAGAAGGTGAAAATAAGGATGGGGTGGAGAAACCAGGGGGATCGGTTCACTGTTCACCGTTGAGGCCGCAATCGGGATCGCGGGTTCCCGGTCGATTCCGATGATACTTCAGACGGATCGGACGACGATCGAGGGCGGGCGCGTTGACGTTTCGGGTCCGTGACCGGCATCCCTGGACGGGAGCCCCTGGACCCTTTTACCCTATATCACTTCGGGGGGGCGTCCACAAGCCTGGGAAGTCAGTTCGGCGGCCAGGCCGTCCACGGTCGCCACCCTCAGGAGGGGGTAGAGGGGGTTTTTGCGGTAAAGGGCCAGGGTCCCCTCGTGGGCCTCTTGGGAGAACGCCGCGGTGGCGTCCTCGAGGATGACGGCCTTGAAGTCGTGGCAGACCGCGTCCAGGGCGGTGGTCAGGACGCAGAAGTGAGTGGAGATCCCGGCCACGGCGCAGAGCGTCACCCCGCGCCCGCGCAGCCAGGTCTCGAGGCCGGTGGCGAAAAAAGCCGAAAAACGAGGCTTGGGAAGCCACAGATCCTCTTCCCGGCGCCCCAGCGCGTCGATCACCTCCGCGCCCGGCGTGCCTGCCAGGGCGTGGGGGGACATGCGCCCTTGAAAAATGAAATCGTCCGCTTTGAACGCGTCGGTGGAGAAGACCACCGGCCAGCCCCGCCGCCTGAAGCGCCCGGCGAGGAGGTTGATGGGCGCGATGATGCGGCGCGCAAGGGGGGTGATCGGCAGGGGGTGGGACTCGTCGAAGTAGTCCTTGACCATGTCGATGACCAGCAGGGCGGGGGTTTCCCAGGCAGGGGGCGTCATTCTCGTCATCATGTGCCAGAGGCGGGCCGGCCCGGCCCGCCCCTGGGGTCCTAAGGGGAACGGGGCGCAGGACAGGGGAAGCCGGCTAACGGTTCTTCCACGCCGGCTGGCGTTTTTCCTCGAAGCTGGCGATGCCTTCCAGGGTGTCCTCGGTTTTCATCAGCACCTTCAAAAAGAGGTCCCCGACCCCCTGGAGGGCCTCGGCAAAGCCGAGGCCCAGGTGTGCCTTGACCGCGCGCTTGTTGAGGCGGATGATGAGGGGGCTGCACATGGCGATTTCGGCGACCGTTTTCTCCACCGCCTCCGCCAGGGCTTCGGGTGCCACCACCTGGGAGACGAGGCCCAGAGCCTGGGCCTCGGCGGCATGATAGCGCCGGCCGGTGGTGCAGATCTCCACCGCCCTGGCCGGGCCCACCAGCTGGGGCAGGCGCATGGCCGCGTAGGGCGGGAAAAAGCCGAGCTTGATTTCCGGCTGCCCGAACACGGCCTTCTGGCCGGCGATGAGGATGTCGCAGGCGATGGCGAGTTCCATGCCGCCCCCGAGGCAGGCCCCCTGGACCGCGGCGACGAGGGGGACCTCCAGCCGTTCGGTCAGCTCGAAGATCCGGTTGAAGGTGGCGATCATCTCGTCCACCATCCCGGGCTTGTGGTCGGCCACCTCAACTCCGGCGCACCAGCTCGGCCCCTCGGCCTGGATGACGACGCATTTCAGACCGGCATCGGCGATGAGTTCTTCCAGCCGGGCGTTCAGCTGGCGCATCATCGCGATGTTCATGACATTGTGCTTGGGCCGGTCCAGGGCGATCCTGGCCACCCCCTGGGTCTTGTCGACGCGGATGTATGTCGTCTCACTCATGGCAACCTCCCCCCTTGCGGGCCCGTCAGGCCCTTTCGAAGACATAGTTGAGCTGGCCGCCGGGCAGCCGGTTGGCCACCGTCCTCATGGGCAGGCCGACGCTCAGTTCCTCCGCGGGAACGCCGCCGGCGATGCGCCCGAACACCTTGAAGTCCCCGTAATCCAGCAGGGCGATGGTGTACGGCAGGTCATCGCCGAAGCCGACGGGGGCGAACTGGAGCCGGCTGTAGGACACCAGGCGGCCGGTGCCCGCCACCTCGAACCACTCCACGTTGCCGGCCAGGCACCGGTAGCAGTCCGCCCGGGGAGGGAAAAAGACCTTGCCGCAGTCGCGGCAGCGGGTGCCCATGATTTTGCCGTTTTCCAGGTGGCTGACGAAATCGTTGGTCTTGGTGATCGCGGTGAAGCTGACCGTGCCGAATTTCTTGAAGCGATCATCGACCTCTTTCTTGTTTCCCATGGCAGTTTCTCCTTCAGGCGCCGTCGTCCCGCGCCCCGGTCGACCGCGCCGCGCTGGGCTGCATCGACCGCGGGCCGGGCCGGCGGCGGCTATCTTCCCAAAATGGTGACATTGCCGTAAAGGCCGACGCCGCCGATGTTGTGAACCAGGCCGATCTCCGGGCTCTTGACCTGGATCGCGCCCGCCTCTTGCCTGAGCTGCAGCACGATGGTGCGGACCTGGGAACCGCCGGTGGCCCCGATGGGGTGGCCCTTGGACAGGAGGCCGCCGTCGACGTTGACCGGGATGCGCCCCTCCTTGTAGGTTTCCCTGCCGCGGATCAGGTCCCGGCCCTCGCCGGGGGCGGCGAACCCCAGGTCCTCGCAGGCCATCAGCTCGGCGATGGTGAAGCAGTCGTGGACTTCGGCGACATCGATGTCCCCGGGGGTCACGCCGGCCATGGCGTAAGCCTGCCGGCCCGCCTCGCGCGCCACGGTCAGGCCGTTGAAGACGTCCCTTCCGGCCAGGTTGACGCTGGTGCTGGCCGCCCCCAGCCCCAGAATCCAGACCGGCTTGGGGCACAGGGCGCGGGCCTTTTCCTCTGCGGCCACGATGATGCACGAGCTGCCGTCGGCGTTGGCGCAGCAGTCGCCCACCCGCAGGGGGTCGGACACGGGGCCGGCCATGACGTGGTCGGGGGTGCTGAACATCTCCAGATCCACCGGCTTGCGGTAGACCGCGCGGTCGTTGAGCTGCCCGTAGGTGGCGGCCTTGACCCGGATGCGGGCCAGGTCTTCGGGCGTGGTGCCGTAAGTGGCCATGTGGTTGCGGGCATACATGGCGTAGTAGGCCGGCATCATCGTGCCGAAGGGGCTCTCCCACTGGATGTCGGCGCCCCGGCCCATGCGCTCCTGTGTCTCCTGGGAGGAGATCTCGGACATCTTCTGGAAGCCGACGACGGCCACCACCTCGTGCAGCCCGGATGCGACCAGGGAGTAGGCCAGGCGCAGGCCCATGCTGCTGGAGGAACACAAGCTTTCCACGTAGAAGGTGGGCTGGGGGTTGAGCCCGAGGTACTCGGCGAACACCCCGGCCGGGGAGCGCTGCTTGTCGTACTCGGGGGCCGAGCAGATCACCGATGCGTCGATCTCCCGGGTGGTGATCCGTGCGTCCGCCATGGCATCCTTGAAGCCCTCGAAGGCCAGCTCGCGGATGGATCCGGGGTACTGGCGCACGAAGGCGCTCTGCCCCACTCCGATAATTGCGACTTTACCCATGGGTACCTCTTCGTTGTCGTAATCGTAATCGTAATCGTCATCGCGCCCCTGCGGCGCGGTCAGATGTACTGCCCGCCGTCGACCTTGATGATCTCGCCCGTGATGTGGCGCGCCCTGTCCGAAGCGAGAAAGACCACCACGTGGGCGAGGTCTTCCGGCTGGCCCAGGCGTTTGAGAACGCTTTCCGCCATGGCGAGGTCGACGATCTTGTCGCGCGCCTCGGACTGTTTCAGCATGGCCGTTTCGATCAGCCCCGGGGCCACGGCATTGACGTTGACGCCGAAGGCCCCCAGTTCCTTGGCCACGGCCTTGGTGAAGCCGATGATGCCGGCCTTGGAAGCCGAATAATTGGACTGGCCGAATTTTCCCCGCATCCCGTTGATGGAGGTGATGTTGATGATCTTGCCGTATTTCTTGTCCTTGAAGACCGGTGCCGCGTGGCGTGTGAAATTGAAGTAGCCCTTGAGATTGACCTCCAGGACCCGGTCCCACTGCTCCTCGGTCATTTTCCAGGAGACGCCGTCCCAGTTCATGCCCGCATTGTTGACGAGGATGTCGAGGGTGCCGAAGGCGCCGACAGCCGCCTGGACCGTCCGCTCGGCCTCGGCGAAGGAGGCGATGTCGCATTTGACGGCCAGCGCCCTGCGCCCCATCCGCCGGATTTCCTCCGCGTATTCCTCGGCTTCCTCGGCGTGCTTGCGGTAGGTCAAACAGACATCGGCCCCCTCGCGGGCCAGTTCCACGGCCACGGCCGCGCCGATTCCCTGGGAGCCTCCGGTCACCAGGGCGATTTTCCTTTCAAGCAGCATGGATCCTCCTTTTCCCGGCCGGCATGCGCCGCGCCGTTTCGTTGTCAATTCGGTGTCAATATAAGCTATATTGCAGCTACATTATGATTCGTCAAGTGAAAAAGCTGTTGACATTGGCGGGCGATGTAGTTACATCATAGCTAAATTGTAACTTATTCAACCGCTTCCCTCAACGCAAGCCCCTGTTTGCGAACCCATTTTTCCAAAGGAGGCCCACATGGCACGCGTACCGGACAAGATCCAGACCTGGCAGATGGTTCGCCCCACCACCCGCGACAAGGCGAGCGGCGAGGTCACCCCGGGCAAACTCGAACGGACCGAGATCCCCGTTCCGGAACTGAAACCGGGCGAAGTGCTGGTCGAGGTCGCCGGCTGCGGGGTGTGCCACACCGACCTGGGCTATTTCTACGACGGGGTGCCCACGGTTTGCAAGCCCCCCCTGACCCTGGGGCCCGAAATTTCGGGAACCGTCGTAGCAGGCGCTGGCCCAGCGGATCCAATCGGCCCTGACCTACCCGGTACTCGTCTCCGTCGTCGCGGTCGCCGTTCTCTTCCTCCTGCTGGCCTTCATCGTCCCGAGCATCACGGCGGTCTTCGCCGGCGTCGACCGGGTCCTGCCGACGCCGACGCGCCTTCTCATCGCCCTGAGCGACGGGATCCGCGCCTACGGGTGGCTGATGATGGCAGCCGCCGGGCTCTGCGGACTCGGCCTCCGCCGCTGGGCGCGGACCCCGGGCGGCCGGCGCGCCGTCGACCGCGCCGTCCTGCGCCTGCCCATCGCCGGCGAACTGGCGGTCAAGACGGCCGTCTCCCGGTTCGCCCGCACCCTCGGATCCCTGCTCGCGAACGGGGTCCCCATGCTGGCCGCCCTGGACATCGTCAAAAACATGGCCGGCAACAGCGTCCTGGCCGCCGCCGTCGAGTCCGGGGCGCGCGAGGTCGGCAAGGGGCGCGGGCTCGGGGCGGCCCTGCAGGCGACCGGCGCCTTTCCCGATCTCCCGATCCAGATGATCCAGATCGGGGAGCAGAGCGGGACCCTGGAGCCGATGCTGACCCGCATCGCCGACATCTACGACGCCGAGGTGGAGGCCTCGGTCATGCGGCTCACCGCCCTGCTGGAGCCGGCGTTGATCCTGGCCATGGGGGTGGTCGTGGCCTTCATCGTCCTGTCGATCTGCCTGCCCATCTTCGAGATGAGCGAACTGGTGGCGACATGATCCACCCGGCCCCGCGGGGCCTGCAGGGAGGGCGCATGCGCAAGAGGATTGCCGGGCGGCGGCACGCCGTCCAGGGGTTTACCTTCATCGAGCTCATGGTGGTCATCGTGATCCTCTCCATCCTGGCCGTCACCATCGGTCCGAGGCTCCTCGGCCGCACCGGCCAGGCCAAGCAGGTCAAGGCCCGGATCGACATGGCCGCCCTGGAGACCGCGTTGAAGCTCTACCGCCTCGACAGCGGCTTTTACCCGACCACCGAGCAGGGGCTCGAGGCCCTGGTGGTAGCCCCCGACAGCGAGCCGGTCCCCGGAAACTGGCGCAAAGGGGGCTACCTGGAAAAGGGGCAGGTCGGCACGGATCCCTGGAAAAACGGCTATATCTACCTCTCCCCCGGGGTGCACGCGGAATTCGACCTCATCTCCTACGGCGCCGACGGGGTGCCGGGCGGCGAGGACGAAAACCGGGACATCAACTCCTGGGAACTGGAATAGGCCGCCATGTGCCGGAAGACGCGCGCGCGGGGATTCACGCTCCTGGAGGTGATGGTGGTTCTCGCCCTCGCCGCGCTGACCCTGGTTTTCACCGTCCCGCGCCTCGGCCTCGCCCCGGTCACGGACCCGGGACTGCGCGCCGCGCGCTGGATCCTGACCACCGTCGAGAGCTTGAAACGGTCTGCGGTGGTGGAACAGCGGGTCTACACCCTGCATGTGGACGTGCCTTCCAACCGCCTGTGGGTCACCCGCGAGGCGGAGGCCGGCGACCGGCCCGCCCCGGCGGTCGGCGGCGGGTTGGAGCTCGCGGGGCGGGCCCGCCTTCTGGGCGCGGCCTGCCCGGGCTCGGGGCAGGCGGCGGAGACGGGCGCCGCGATCCGGTTTTTTCCCCAGGGGCACTCCGACCCGGCCACCATCGACCTGACAGTGGACGGCGACCGGCGATTGTCTTTCCGGGTCGAGCCCTTCCTCGCCCGGGCCCGGCTCCTCGACACCGGCGCCGGGGCCGGGCCGTGAACCGGCGGCGCCTCCCGCCTTGCGTCCCGGCCCGGGGGCGCCCCCGCGGCGCGCGGGGGTTCACCCTGCTGGAAATCCTGGTGTCCATGGTCATCCTGGCGGTGGTTCTGCTGGCCGTCCACGGGCTGCACGCCCAGAGCCTGGCGGCCATCCGCACCGCCCGCTTTCAGGCGCTCGCCCCCCTCCTGGCACGCCAGAAGCTCTCCGAGGTGGAGATCTCCGGCCGCGTCGCACCGGGCGTGGACGAGGGGAGTTTCGGGGAGCGCTACCCGGGCTATGCCTGGCGCGTGGAACTGGGGGAGGCCGCCTCGGAGCGCCTCGGGGAAGTCGCCGGGGGCCTCAGGCGCATCGACCTCAGCGTGTCTTTCAATTCCGAGGAGTTCGTCTACCGGGTGCGCGCCTACCGGTTCTTTCAGGAGTGAGGGCGGCGGCATGTCAGGGCGCTTGGACCCCAACGGCGGCTTCACCCTGGTGGAAACGCTGGTGTCGCTCGGCATTTTCGGGCTGGTGGCGGCGCTTGGCTTCGGCGCCATCAACCTCGCCGTCGGGCAGCAGGAGCGCCTGTCCCGCGGCGCGGCCCTTGAAATGGCCGCGGCAGCCTGCCTGGAGCGGATGGCCCGCGACCTTTCCGGGGTATACGTGCCCCAGCCGCCGGCTTTCAGCCCGCCCGCCGGCGACGGGGCCGTGCCGGAATTCCGGGTCCTCGGGGAGCCGGACCGCGACGGGGAGGGGTTCGACCGCCTGGAATTCGCCTCCGGTTCCCATGTGTCCTTCCAACAGCCGCCCCGTGCGGGGATCTCCCGGATCGCCTACTACGCCGAGGCGGCCGGGGAAAACGGTTATGTCCTGAGACGTTCCGACCGCCTGCTCCCCCTGGCGCAGCCGGAGGAGCTTCCGGCGGAGGGGGAACCCGCGGACCCGGTTCTGTGCGAACACCTCTCATCGGTCGCGTTCACCTTCTACGACGGCGACGGGGAGCCGAGGGACCGCTGGGACTCGGAATCCGCGCAGCAGGCCTACGCCTCGCCCGCCGCCGTGGGCATCGCCCTGGAGGTCGACATCGACGGGCAGGCGCGGCGCTTCGAAACCACCGTCGTTCTGCCCGTGCGGCGCGGGGCCCTGGAGGCTGCCCCTCCCTAGCGCCGCGCCGCACCCGGGTGGAACCCCTCGTGCGTTGACCTTCGCACGGGAACCCTCGACCCCTGGAACCTGAAATCTGGACCTTTGAACCCCCACCCCCCCACCGGCCACCGCGGCATGGCCCTCCTGATCCCCCTGGCGGTGGGCGCCGTGGGCGTCGCCGCCGCCCGGGAAATCAACCGCCGCGCGCGCTCCGACGCCGTTTCCACGGCTGCGGCGCGCGACCGCCTGGTCGTCTCGCAGATGGCCGCCTCCGGAGTCCACCTGGCCATGGCCCTGCTGGTGAAGGACCGCCTCGACACCGTCTCCGATTCGGTCCAGGAGAGCTGGGCGCGTCCCGAGGCCATGCGCGAGTACCTCGCCGGCTTTGCCTTCGACGCCGGGGAGCTGAGCGTGGAGATCACCGACGAGCGATCCAGAATCCAGGTCAATGCCCTGGTGGCCTACCCCCAGGGCCGCCAGGTGAACCCGGGCCAGTACAGGATCTGGACCCGCTTCGCACGGCAGCTGGCGGCCGGGGTCGAACTCGCCGGGGCGGCCGACCCCCTGGCGATCGTGGACAGCCTCGTGGACTGGCTCGACAGGGGCGACGACGGCGCCGTTACCGGGCTCGGCGGCGCCGAGTCGGATTACTACCAGGCGCTGACGCCGCCTGACGCCTGCCGCAACGGCCCCATCCCCCACCTGGGGGAGCTCGCGCGGGTCAAGGGGGTTTCCCCCGAGCTGCTCGCGTCGGTCGGCGGCGTGGAGGGGGTCTCCCGCTACCTGAGCGTCTTCGGCTCGACTCCCGCGGCGCCCGGCCCCGCCTATGACGGCCGGATCAACATCAACACCGCCGACGGCGGCTGGCGCGGGCCGCGGAGCGGCAGCGTGACCGTCGAGGGGCGGGGCTTCTCGCCCCGGACTGCGTCGGCCGCCCTGACCGCGCGCCTGTCGGCCAGCGGCCTGGCGGCCGAGGGCGTCCGGCGGCCCGAGGACGTGGAGCTGACCCTGGCCGCCGGTCTGGAAGCCGGGACCGTCGGCGTGCAGCGCCTCGAGGTCTCGGCCGGCCCGGTTTCCCTCTCGGCCTCCGGGCGCCTGGATCTCGAGACGGAGGGGATCGAGGCCCGCCTGGCCCTGGAGGCCCGCGAGGTGGCAGGCCTGGCCGCGTCGCCGGAGCTGGCCGCCATCGCAGGCCGGATCCGCGTCGACGCCGAGGCCGGCGGAACCCTGCGGCAGCCGCAGCTCCGGATCGCCCTCGACGGCGCCGGCTTCCGCTACCGGGACGTGACCCTGGGCGACGTGGCCCTTGCCGCCGGCCTGGGGCCGACCGGCATCCTGCAGGTTTCGGCCTTCGAACTGAAAAACCGCGGCTCCTCCGTCCGCGCCGCGGGAACGGTGCGCATCTTCGACGGCGGGACCGGACCCGAGCCGGCCCGGCCCCTGTCCCTTGTGCTGGACCTGAAAAATGTCCGCCCCGAAGACTTTGCCTCCCTATCGCCCGTCGACGGCCGCATCGACGGCCGGCTGACCCTTTCCGGCAGCCTGTCGGCGCCGGAGGCGGCCCTATCCCTGACCGCCGGGCAGCTTTCGATACGGCAGCACCGGCTGGGAGACGTCGAGGCAGAGGCGGCCCTCGCCGCGGGAACGCTCCGGATCGACCGCTTGCGGATGACCCGCCACCGATCATCCCTGGCCCTTTCGGGCACGGCCGCCCTCCTGGATTCCCACAGCCTTGCCCCCCTGGACGATCCGCTCCTCGACCTCGCCTTCGACTCCGATGGGATCGATCTGGCGGACATCTCCCCCGCCCTGGCGGGGCACGTAACCGCCCGGGGCACCCTCAGGGGAAGCATGAACCACCCCCTGGGCTCCATCGAGGCGTCCGGCCGCGGGATCGATATGGGCTTTCAGAAGATCGAAACCGTGGATCTGTCGATCGCCATGGACGGCAGCCGGTTTCAGATAAACCGCCTGGCCGCGAACCTCCGGGAAAAGGAGTCGGTGAACGCAACCGGCTGGATCCGCACCGACGGGGGTTTTGCCCTCAATCTTTCCTCGGACGGGCTCTCCCTGGACCATCTGGCCGACGGCCGCCTGGCCGAGACCGTGTCCGGCCGCCTGCGCCTGGACCTCAAGGCCGGAGGCACCCTGAAGCGCCCGGTGCTCGAGGGAACCGCCTCCACCGTGAACCTGCGCCTCAACGGCAAGGCCGTGGAAGATGCCGAGCTGACGGTCCGCCTGGCGGAAGACCGCCTGCGGCTCCGGGGCCGGCTGAACTTCGGGATCGACGCCGTCCTGGATCTCGGCCGCCGAGACTTTTCGGCCGATCTGAGCTTCGACCGCACCGAGCTGGCACCCTACTTCCAAGCCGCCGGCCAGCCCGACCTGAGCGGGGAGGTCAGCGGGACAGTCCGCGCCGGGGGTAACCTGACCACCCTCAAAGGCTTGAACGCCGCCGCGGACATCGAACGGCTGCGGATCGACTTCAAACAGACACCGGTGGTGGAAACCTCAGATTTGCGGCTTTCCCTGGTCGACAAGGTGCTGATGCTGCCGCAAGCCCGCCTGCACCTGCCCGGTGACAGCCGCCTCGACATCAGCGGCAGCGGCCGCCTCGACGGGCCCATCGATTTCGGCCTGAAGGGGAAGCTTCCCTTGAGCGCCCTCAGGCTGGTGACCGATGCAGTGTCCGACCTGACCGGTCACATCCTCGTCGACGGCCGTGTGACCGGGGCGGCCGGCTCCCCCCGGCTTGCCGCTGAACTGGTGGTTGCCGACGCGGGGTTGACGGTCGTCGCGCTGGGGCAGCGGATCGAGGCCATTGGGGGCCGGATGGAGGTCACCCACACGGAACTCCGCCTCTCCGCCCTGAAGGGGAAGGTCGGCAACGGGACATTCAACCTAAACGGGCGGATGGCAGTGGAGGACTACCGTCCCGGCGAGGCAGCGTTGCAGTTCGATGCCGCCGCGATCCCCATCGAAATCCCCGGCACCCTGGACATGCTCATCAGCAGCCGCCTGACGCTTTCCGGAACCATCGAGGCCGCCGTCGTCAAAGGCGAGATCAGCCTGCTCGAAGGCAGCTATCACAAGAACGTCGACCTCAGCCTCATGACCGGCATTCAGAGCCTTGCCACCAAGCGGCGCGAGGTCGAAGCCGCACCCGCGGCCGGGCAGACGCCCCATCTCGACCGGATCGCCCTGGACATCGGCATCACGGCCCGCCATCCTTTTTTGGTGCAGAACAATCTGGCCGATCTCGAGATCCGGCCGGACATGCGCCTGACGGGAACGCTCCAGGATCCGATTCTCAATGGCCGTTCGGAAATCGAGACCGGCACCGTGACCTACAGCAAGACCGTCTTCGACATCCATAAAGGGATCATCGACTTCAACAACCCCTACCGGATCGAGCCGAGCTTCGACCTCATGAGCCAGGCACAGGTCCGGGACTGGCTGGTCACCCTGACCATCACGGGGACCCCGGAGGCACTCGACTTCAGGCTCAGCTCCAACCCGCCCCTGGAAAGCGCCGACATCGGCTCGCTGCTGCTGTTCGGCAAAACAGGCCAGGAGCTTGCAGGGGGGGGCGGACCCGGCTCCGGGCAGTCGGCCGCCAACATGCTGGCCGAACTGCTGGCAGCCACCTATGCCGACGACATCAAGGAGCAGACCGGCCTGGACGTGTTCGAGTTCAGCGCCGAAAAGGACAGCCGGACCCAAGAGGAGCGCATCACCGTCGCGGTCGGCAAGGAAATCTCGGAGCGGATGACCTTCAAATTGGCGACCGAAAGAAAAAGGGTTGGGTTCATCCAGCGTGTTTTCTCTTCGTTGTCTTCGTTTCCTCTGTGTGGAAAACCCTTACCCCTCCGTGACCTCCGTGCCTCGAGTGAGCGCAGCGAACGGGTGGTGAACCTGCCGGTGGCCGGGGGTCGGAGGCCCGATGCCGGCAACGGGGAACGGGCAACGGGCAACGGGGAACCCGCATGGAAAAAGGCAAGAAAAAAATCGTCGCCGAGAACCGCAAGGCCCGGCACAACTACCACATCGAGGACACCTGGGAGGCGGGCATCGTCCTCAAGGGCACCGAGGTCAAGTCCCTGCGCGACGGGGGGGTGAACCTCAAGGACGCCTACGCCAAGATCAGGAACGGCGAGGTCTGGGTCCACCAGATGCACATCAGCCCCTACCCCTTCGCCTACTACGACAACCACGACCCCCTGCGCGTGCGCAAGCTCCTGCTGCACCGGCGGGAGATCCTCAAACTTTACGCCAAGGCCAACGAGCAGGGCTACACCCTGGTGCCCCTGGCGGTCTATTTCCGCGAGGGCAAGGCCAAGATGACCCTGGCCCTGGCCCGGGGCAAGCACGACTACGACAAGCGCGACAGCATCCGCCGCCGGGAGCAGCAGCGCGAGATGGACCGCGTGCGCAAGACCTACCGGTGAGGTCGGGGGCCCGGCGGCCGGCTTTCCGGCAGGGGCCCGGGGATCGGATGTCGGCGGCCGGATGTCGGAGCTGCACTACTTTCCGGCCAAACAAACCAAACGCACCAAAAGGAGGACTCTGCATGACCCGCATCAATCGATTCCAAAGATCTTATCGCTTCCTGTTCATGCTGGGCGCCCTCGCCCTCGGCGCCGCCCTGTCGGGGGCCCCTTGCGCCGGCGCGGCCGGCGCGGAGGAGAAGAAACCGCTGGTCATCGGCGGTGCCCTGAGCCTCACCGGCGTCCAGGCGCCCCTGGACATGCCGGGCCTCAAGGGGGCCAACGTGGCCGTCGCGGAACTCAATGCCAAGGGCGGCGTGCTGGGAAGGGAGGTCAAGTTCATCAACCTCGACGGCAAGAGCGACCCGGTGACCGTGGGCAACGTGACGGTGCAGCTCATCAGCCAGGGCGCCGAGATGATCGTCGCGCCCTGCGATTTCGACTTCGGCGGGCCTGCCAGCCGCGAGGCCCAGAAGGCCGGCATGGTGGGGATCTCCACCTGCGCCTCCTCGCCCCTTTACAGTTCCAAGACCCTGGGCGACAAGCAGTTCACCCTGTCCATGTGGAACACCACCATGGGGGCCGCCGCGGCGGAGTACGCCTACGCGGTCAAGGGATGGAAGACGGCCTACGTGGTCACCGACACCTTCATCGACTACACCACCTCCCTGAGCGAGTACTTCATCAAGGCCTTCCAGATGTACGGCGGCAAGGTCATCGCCGAGGACAAGTACACCCAGGGAGACCAGGATTTCTCGGCCCAGCTGGCGCGTATCCAGGCCCTCAAGGAAAAGCCCGACGTCCTCTTCATCTCCTCTTACATGCCGGACCTGGGCACCATCATCCGCTCCCTGCGCGAAGTGGGCATCGACACCCCCATCATGGGCGGCGACTCCTACGACGACTCGGGGCTGTTCAGCGCCCTGGGGGAGAAGTTCGGCAACGACGTCTGGTTCGTGACCCACAGCTGGATGGGCGCCGAGGCCAAGCCGGGGATGGACAGGTTCCTGGAGAGCTACAGGAAGGTGGTCGGCGATGCCCCGGACACCGCCTTCGTCGCCACGGGCTACGACACCATCATGGTCATGGCCCAGGCCATCGAGAAGGCCGGCACCACCGACGGCGCCCGGGTGGCCAAGGCCATGGAGGCCGCCGAGTTCGACCTGCTGACCGGCAAGCTCAAGTGGACCGACGCCGCCAGCGGGCACGAACCGGACAAGGAAGCGGTCCTGGTGGAGCTGCAGAAGGGCAAGCCCGCCTTCATCGGGTGGCGCCGCCCGGCCAAGGTGCCGCAGCCGTAAGCCTGCACGGGGAAGCCCCCCCATCTCCCCCGGTGGGGGGCGGGGGGGCACGCTTCGATCCGCAAGTCGATGTCGGACGTTCACTGCGATTACGACAACGACAACGATTACGACAACCGGGGAAACATGCACGATCCTCCCCCGCCGCCGGCAAGGCCCGGATGCCTGAGCGTCGACGGCGTGTCGATGGATTTCGCCGGCCTGCGGGCCCTCGACCGGGTCAGCCTGCGGCTGGCCCAGGGGGAGATCCTCGGCCTGATCGGCCCCAACGGGTCGGGCAAGACCACCATGATCAACGTCATCACCGGCCTGCTCAAGCCCAGCGGCGGCCGGATCGAGGCCGACGGGGTGGACATCACCGGCCGGCCGGCCCACCGCGTCGCCCGCGCCCGGGTGGCGCGCACCTTTCAGAAGGTGCGGCTTTTCCGGGACCTGACGGTCCTGGAAAACGTCAAGGTCGCCGCCATGAGCGTCGGCGCCTCCCAGCGCAGGGCGCGGCACCTGGCCCTTGAGACCCTGGAGGAGCTGGGCGTGGCCGGGTGGGCGGGCCGCCTGGCCGGATCCCTGCCTTACGGCCACGAACGCAAGGTGGAGGTGGCGCGCGCCCTGGCCATGGCCCCCAGGTTCCTGCTGCTGGACGAGCCGGCGGCCGGGATGGACGAGGCCGAGTCCGAGGAGCTCCTGCGGGTCCTGGCCCCCATGCCGGGCCGCAAGGGCCTCGGCATGCTCATCGTCGACCACGACATGAACCTGATCATGCGCCTCTGCGACCGCCTGCACGTCCTGGCCTACGGCCAGACCATCGGGGAGGGCAGCCCGGAAAGCGTGCGCCGCATCCCCGCGGTGATCGAGGCGTATCTGGGCGGGTAGCGTGCGGCGGGGAGCGCGGAGCGCCATCCTCGCCACCCCGCCCGGCATCATTGCCTGCCGCTTGACGAATACATCGAAATCGAAATCGCTATCGCAATCGATCCCGATTTCGATTTCGATGACCCAAAGGGCAGGGGACCCCCCACCGGGGAAACCGGAAAGCGGATTTTGCTCGAGATAGAAGACATCCACGTCAACTACGGCCCCATTACGGCCCTGCGGGGCGTCAGCCTGACCGTGGCCGAGGGGGAGCTGGTGGCCATGATCGGGGCCAACGGCGCCGGCAAGTCGACCACCCTGGCGAGCATCGCCGGCGTGGCGCGGCCGGCGCGGGGGGACATCCGCTTCCAGGGCACGCCGATCCTCGGGCTGCCGCCGGAGAGGATCATCCGCCGGGGCATCGCCATGGTTCCGGAGACGCGCGAGATTTTCCCCGGCCTGACCGTCATGGAAAACCTCCTCCTGGGAGCCTTCATCCGCAAAGACCGGGGCGAGTTCAAGCGCGACCTGAAGAAGATGACCGACATGTTCCCCATCCTGGGCGACCGCCTGCACCAGGACGCGGAAACCCTCTCGGGGGGCGAGCAGCAGCAACTGGCCATCGCCCGGGCCCTCATGTCCCACCCCCGGCTGCTGCTCCTCGACGAGCCGTCCCTCGGCCTGGCCCCCAAGCTGGTGCGGCAGGTTTTCGAGCTCGTCGAGCGCCTCCACGCCGACGGCATGACGATCCTGCTCATCGAGCAGAACGTCAACCAGACCCTTTCCATCGCCGACCGCGCTTACCTGCTCAAGATGGGCCGGGTGGAGGCCCACGGCCGGCCGGAGAGCCTGAGGCGGCGGGTCGACGTGGAAAGCGTCTACCTGGGGGAAAAGCGGGCGCCCGCGGCCGGGGAAGGGGGGGGCAGGTGAGCGCCGGCGCCGTCCTGCAGTTCGTGATCGATTTCCTGAGCCTGGGAAGCCTCTACGCGCTGATGGCCCTGGGGATGGTGATCGTCTACGGCATCCTGCGCCTGGTGAACTTCGCCTACGGCGAGTACATCATGGTGGCCGGCTACACCCTGTTTCTGATGAGCGACAGCCCGGTCCCCTGGCTGGTCATGGCCCTGGTCTCGGTGGCCGCGGCGGTTTTCGCCAGCTACCTCACCGAGCGCGTGGCCTTCCGGCCGGTCCGGTCCTACTCGGTGACGGCCATGCTGATCACCTCCTTTGCCGTCAGCACCCTCTACCAGAACGCGGCCCTGCTCTTCATCTCGCCCCGCGCCAGGCTGGTGCCCCTGCCCGATATCTTTTCGAAAAGCGTGGCGCTGGGCGGGCTGGTGGTGCCCCTGCGCAACCTGCTGGCCATCGGGGTGACCCTGGTTCTGCTGGGCCTTTTCGTGCTGCTGCTCAGGAAGACCATCCTGGGGATCGCCCTGCGCGCGGCGGCCGACAAGTTCACGATGACGCGCATGCTCGGGGTGCCGGCCAACCTGGTGATCGGAGTCGCCTTCGCCATTCACGGCCTGCTGGCCGGGGTGGTGGCCCTGTTCTGGCTCGGGCGCATCGGCTCGGTGACCCCGGGCATCGGCCTGGCGCCCCTGCTGGTGGCCTTCATCGCCACGGTCATCGGCGGCATGCGCAGCCTGACCGGGGCCGTCCTGGGCGGCTACGTCCTGGCGCTCATCAATGTCGGCTTCAACAACCTGCTGACCCAGGATTTTCTCGAATACCGGGATGCCTTCACCTTTTCGCTGGTCATCCTGATCATCCTCTTTCGCCCCGAGGGGCTGATCCGCGGCCGGTAGGGCGCTCTCCCGGGCTCATGGCTCACAGCTGAAAATGTAGGTCGGGCTTCAGCCCGACATCGACCAACGGGCGAAAGCCCGACAACGGGCAACGTAGATCGTGTCGGATTGAAATCCGAGAGAGCCAGCGCGTCCCGTTGGCCAGCTCGTCGCCCTGCCCGCGGCGCAGGGCGATGGCCTCGAGGGTCTCGGCCACGCCGTCCGGGGAGCCGAAAGCCAGGCCGGTGTCGACGATCCCCTTCCGGCCGGCCTCCATGACCCAGGCCAGGGTGGCGCCCGCGCTGATCGTGTCGAGGCCCAGGCGGCCGCAGATGTCGTTCCAGCGCGTAATCGCGTCGCTGTCGAACACCCCGAGGCTCATCCCCAGCAGGCCGACCGTCTCGTACTCGGGAATGGCGTGCACGCTGCCGTCCGCGTGGGTGCCCCTGTGGCCGCAGAGGATCGCGCAGGGCTTGCAGGTGGCGTAAGTGGTCCGGTAACGGTCGCGCATGGCCTCGCCGGAAACGTCGGCGGCCTTCTCGTGGCTGCCGCGGGTGAAGTTGCGCACCGGCAGGAACCCGGCCTCGTTTCCGGGAAGGGTGTTGGCGTTGGTGCCGAAGTTGCGGTAACGATCGGCCGTGTAGCGGTTGGCGTTGATGAAGCGGAGGGCCTTTTTGCGGACGCTTTCGAATTTCTCCCCGTTCTTGGGAACGATCTTGTAGGCGCCGCCCCGGGCCACCACGGCCTTGAGGTTCTTGGCCCCCATGACCGCCCCCAGGCCGCCGCGGCCCAGGAAGCGGTGCCCGGAGGCGATGTTGGCATAGCGCACCCGGTTTTCACCGGCCGGGCCGATGACCAGGGCCCCTTCCCTGCGGGCGGTGACCAGGGCGGCCTGGGTCTCCACGGTGTCCTTGCCCCACAGGTCGGAGGCGTCCCTGAACTCGACCCCCCCGGCGCCGATGTCGAGGCAGACCGGGGTGTCGCTGCGGCCGCCGATCAGCAGGCCGTCGTAACCGGCGGTCCTCAATGCCATCCCGAAGGGGCCGCCGCACGAGGAGGTGCTCAGGATCCCGGTCAGGGGCGACTTGGCCAGCCCCGCGAAACGGCCGCTGCAGGGCCCGCCGGTGCCCACCAGGACCCCCGTCATGAACGCCAGGACGTTGTCGGGGCCCAGGGGGTCGCACCCGGCCGGCAGCCGCTCGGCGAGGTACTTGAGCCCCAGCCCCTTGCCCCCCAGGTACATCTTCAGGTCCGCTTCCGAAACCTCGAGCGTGGTGACCGCCCGGGCGGTCAGGTCGATGTCCAGGACCCGGTTGCTGGTGCCGGCGATCTCTTCCATGTGCACCCCAATGTCGTGCATCGCGCATCGGACGCCCGCGATCCGGGCGGGAGAGGCGCCTAAGCCATGGCCATCACCTCGGCCACCAGTTTCTCGATCCCCACGGCGACGTCCTTGATGCCGGGGCCGAGCATGTAGGCCGGGGTGGTGACGACCCGGTTGGCGGGATCCACGTGGATCATGTCCACGGTGCAGGCGCGGTGCCTGCCGCCCATGCGTTCGATGGCCGCGGCCGTTTCCGCGTCGCTGCCGATGGTCACTTCGGGCGCCCTCTTGCCCAGGGCCAGGGCCAGGACGGCCGGAGCGATGCAGATGGCCCCGACCGGCTTTCCGGCGGCGGTCATCTCCTCCAGGATGCGCGCGACCTCCGGGTTCACCCCGCCCTCGGGCCCCCTGACGGCGAAATCGCTCAGGTTCTTGGCCGCGCCGAAGCCGCCGGGAATGATCAACCCGTCCAGGTCGGCGGCCGTCAGGCCTTTCAGGTCGCGGATGGCGCCCCTGGCGATCCTGGCCGATTCCACGAGCACATTGCGCGTTTCCGCCGTCACCTCCCCGGTCAGGTGGTTGACGACGTGCATCTGGCCGACGTCGGGCGCCGTGCAGACGATGGTCGCCCCGGCCCGGTCCAGGGCCAGCAGGGTGAGCACGGCCTCGTGGATTTCAGCCCCGTCGTAAACCCCGCATCCCGACAGAAGGACGCCGATTCTCTTGCCCATCTCGATTTTCCTCCTTGCTGGTTCGGCCTTGCAGCGCGTGCACTGAGGCGCGGGAGTACTGCAGTCCTGGTGCACCGTCATGGGTGTCGAAATCGGGACAGACGGTATATCTTCGATACCGAATCACGATCTTCGCCGCGACACGCCGGCCCACCGGCCAACGGGCTTACCGCCCTACCCCAGCACGTGGCGGTCAAGGACAAAGCAGGTGAAAGTCCCCGAAAACACCGCCGTTTCCCCCCTCAGGACCGTTACCGCCACCTGGTGCTTCTTCCCCGACACGGACAGGGTTTGCGCCGCGGCCACCACCGTCTCGCCCGTCCTGACCGGCTTGAGGAATTTGACCTCGGCCGCTCCCAGGACCACGTTGGGGTGGTTGACGGCGATCATGGCCGCGTAGTCGGCCAGGCCGAAGATGAACCCGCCGTGGGTCAGGCCGGAATCGTCGGCCGCCATCCGCCCGGTGGTGACCAGCTCCACGCGGCTGCGCCCGCCGTCGACCTCCAGGGGAACGCCGCACAACTGACGGTCGATCTTCAGGTGGGTGTCGATGCGCATCTGTCGCCCCTCCCCATCGTCAATTCGTTGTCCGGGCAGCGGCCGCTGTCCCTTTCCCGGACGCAAGCGCGATCGGGAACCGAAACGGCCTGCGTTCACCCATAGCACACTTCCGTCGCCCGGTATATCCGAAAATGCGGCCGGGGCCGAAAGCGTCGGCGCTTGACACCCCGGCGGGCATTGGCTATACAGGAACAGAGGGGAGGGACCGCTTCTTGACCGCAGACGCCGAGGCTCCGCCGATCGCCCCCGGGGACGGCTTCGAGGCTGAACTGCTCTCCCGGCGCTGGCTTTCACCCGGGACGGCCGAAATCGAGTTGTCACGGCCGGCCGGCTTCCGGTTCACCGCCGGGCAGTCGCTCTCCATTGTCGGCGAGGGGCTGGAGCGGCGCTATTCCATGGTCTCCTCGCCCCGGGAGCCGGTTCTCACCCTGTGTGTGCGCCACATCCCCGAAGGCACCCTCTCCCCGCTCCTGGTCACCGCGGCCATCGGCACGCGTTTCAGGATCGGGGGGCCGTGGGGCTATTTCACTTTCCGGGAGTCGGTCCGGCCGGCGGTCTTCGTCGCCACCGGCAGCGGCATCGCCCCCTTCGTTTCCATGGTCAAATGCGGCGCCCGGCCGCTGCTCCTGCTGCACGGGGTGCGTGCCGCCGGGGAGCTCTACTACCGCTCTTTCCTTGGGCGCGCCATGGAGGGCTACCTCGGCTGCCTGTCCGGAGGCGAGGCGCCGCCGCCGGGCGATGCCGGCCTTTTCCCCGGCAGGGTGACCGCCTGCATGCAGCGGCGCCTGCCGGCCGGGAGCTACGATTTTTACCTGTGCGGCAACCAGCGGATGGTCCGCGACGCCACCCTGCTGGCCGACCGGCGCTTCCCGGGCTCCCGCGTGTTCACCGAAGTTTTCTTTTGAGGGCCCGGCGATGGCGAGAAGGGGACTGATCTGCGTTCACACGGGGCCCGGCAAGGGCAAAACCACCGCGGCCCTGGGAACGGCCCTGAGAGCCGCCGGCCAGGGCCTGAGGGTGCTGATCATCCAGTTCATGGATTCCTCAAGGACTTCAGCGTGCGGCAGGCCCTGGCCGACTTCGATGTCCGCAGGAAAGTGCTCGGCGACCTCGTGGCGGGAGGGACCGCGCTCCTCGACGGGCGCCTGGGGGACATCCGCGCCGAGACCCTCATCCTGTGGGGCGCCGAGGACAGGATCGTCGACCCCTCCAGCGTGGGCGTCTTCACCCGGGGCATCGCCCGCAGCCGCGCCGTGGTTTTCGAAAGCTGCGGGCACATTCCCATCATCGAGAATTGGCGCGGATGCACCCGGGTCTACCGCGAATTCCTGGACGGCATCGCGCCGGGCTGAACCCGCGCCGGGGCTTGACACGGCGCCGGGATTCGGTCATAACCGCTCCGGTTGGCGAAACGGTAAATCCTCAGGCGGCCGCCGCTTGGGGATTTTTCATTGTGAAGGAGGAGCGGACATGAACCGGGAGAAGACCGCCTTGGGCGACATCGCGAAAGCGATCGCACCCCTGGATCCGGAGTGGATCGAAAGGGCCCGCGCCCGCACCGCGCGGCTGGTGATGCCGACGCGCGCCCTGGGGCGCCTGCACGGGATCTCAGAGCGCCTGAGCGCCATCCGCCGGACCCTCACCCCTTCCCTGGCGCGCAAGGCGTTTCTAGTGATGGCCGGGGACCACGGCGTGGTGGCCGAGGGGGTCAGCGCCTACCCCCAGGTCATCACCGGGGAAATGGTGAAGACCTTTCTACGCGGGGGCGCCGGCATCAACGTGCTCGCCCGGCCCATCGCCGCCGACGTCCGCGTGGTGGACATGGGCGTCATCCCCGACCTGGACCCGGCGCGCCTCGAGGGCGGCGAACGCCTCATCGTGCGCAAGATCGGCCGCGGGACGGCCAACTTCGCTTCCGGTCCGGCCATGAGCCGCGCCCAGGCCGAAAAGGCCGTCCTGGCCGGGTTCGAACTGGCGGCCGCCCTGATCGAGGACGGGGTCGACGTCCTGGGCACGGGCGACATGGGCATCGGCAACACCACGCCTTCGGCCGCCATCGGCATGGTGCTCACCGGCGCCGGAGCGGACGAGATGGTCGGCAGAGGGACGGGGGTGGACGACGAGGGGCTGCGGCGCAAGCAGCGGGCGGTGGCCAGGGGCATCGCGGTCAACCGGCCCGACCCGGCCGACGGCCTGGATGTCCTCTCCAAGGTCGGGGGGTTCGAAATCGGGGGGATCGCCGGCTGCGTGCTGGCCGGAGCCCGCTACGGACGCCCCGTGGTGATCGACGGCTTCATCTCCACGGCCGGCGCCCTCGTCGCCTGCGTCATCTGCCCCAGGGCGGCCGACTACCTGTTCGCCGGCCACTGCTCGGAAGAGCCGGGGCATCGCATCATGCTCCATCACCTGGGTCTCGAGCCGATTCTCGACCTGGGCATGCGCCTCGGGGAGGGAACCGGCGCGGCCCTCGCCATGGGGGTCATGGAGGCGGCCGTGCGGGTCTTCACCGAGATGCTGACCTTCGAGGAGGCCGGGGTGACCGACAAAAGCTGAAGGCCGGGGACCCGGCGGAAAGGGGCCGGATCGCTGCCGGGGGAGAAAGGATGGCGATGTCGGCGCCTGGCACGGTCTCCTTCGCGCTTGACTTGACAAGCAATTTTTTTTAATCTGCAGTTTTGTGGAAACGACCCGCGGGAAAACCGGTCCGGCGGACGCGGGGAAGAGGAGAGAGGCAGGATCCCAGCCTATGAAAGAAAAGCTGAAGCAACTGGTCGCGGACGCGGCGGGGCTTGCCCACGCGGCCGGCGATCTGCCGTCCCCCCGGTTTCCGGCCGTGGAGCTGGAAGAACCCAAAGCCGATGCCCATGGCGACTTTTCGACCAATTTCTGCATGCAGATGGCCTCCGCGCAGAAAATGTCCCCGCGCCGGATCGCCGACATCCTGGTCGCCCGGATGCGCGCGGGCCTGGCTTCGGACCCGGAGCCCGTCGTCGACCGGGTGGAAATCGCCGGGCCGGGGTTCGTCAACTTTTTCCTCAAGCCGTCCGCCTGGCATCCGGTTTTAAAGGAGGTCCACACCCTGGACCCGCATTACGGGGCCTCGCAGATGGGGCGGGGGGCGCGGATCCAGGTGGAGTTCGTCAGCTCCAACCCCACCGGCCCGCTGCACGTCGGCCACGGCCGCGGCGCCGCGGTGGGCGACAGCGTCGCCAACATCCTGGCTTTCTGCGGCTACGATGTCCAGAAGGAATATTACATCAACGATTCGGGGCGCCAGATCGCCACGCTGGGGCGGTCCGTCTACCTGCGCTACCGCCAGGCGGGCGGGGAGGCGGTGGATTTCCCCGCGGACTGTTACCAGGGCGGCTACATCCGCGAAATAGCCGGCCTGATCCGGGAAAAGGAGGGCGACCGGCTGCTGGCGGTCGCGGAGGGCGAGGCCGTCGAGGCGTGCGCGCGGTTTGCCGCCGGGCTGATCCTGGAGGGCATGCGCCGGGACCTGGAGGATTTCGGGGTGACCTTCGACCGCTGGTTCAGCGAGCAGAGCCTGTATGACGACGGCAAAGTCGAGGCGGCCATCGAGAGGCTGAAAAAGCGCGGGCTGGCCTACATCCGGGACGGGGCCCTGTGGTTCCGGAGCACGGCCTTCGGGGACGAGAAGGACCGGGTGATGGTGCGCGCCAACGGCCTGACGACCTATTTCGCCGCGGACATCGCCTACCACCAGGACAAGTTCGAGCGGGGCTTCGACCGGGTGGTGGATGTCTGGGGCGCCGATCACCATGGTTACATCCGCCGCGTGACCGCCGCGGTCGAAGCCGCCGGATACGACGGCGGCCGCTTCCAGGTGATCCTGGTCCAGTTGGTCAACCTCCTGCGGGGGGGCGAGCCGGTGGCCATGTCGACCCGCGCCGGCGAGTTCGTCACCCTGAAGGACGTGGTGGACGAGGTCGGGCGGGACGCGGCGCGGTTCCTTTTCCTGACGCGCCATCACGACAGCGCCCTGGACTTCGACCTCGAGGTGGCCAAGAAGCAGACCAACGACAACCCTGTCTTCTACGTTCAGTATGTCCACGCGCGGATTGCCAGCATCGCCCGCAAGGCGGATGAAAGGGGGGTGGCCGAGGCCGTCGGCGACCCGCGCAGCGTGGCGGCCCTGACCGCGCCGGAGGAGGTCGGCCTCATCAAGGCCCTCGCGCGCTACCCGGAAGTCGTGGAAACCGCGGCCGGGCTGATGGAGCCTCACCGGGTCACCTTCTATCTCATGGATCTTGCCGCCGGTTTTCACGCCTATTACAACCGGCACCGGGTCCTGGACGACGACCCGGCCCTGGCGGCCGCGAGGCTCTGCCTGGTGCGGGCCGTTCAGAAGGTGATCCGCAACGGGTTGACCCTGCTGGGGGTGACGGCTCCGGAAACGATGTGACGCAGAGGGATGGCGAAAAGCAGAGAAAACGGGGCGCAGGGGCCGTCCAGGCGGAGGCCCGCGGGGCGCCTGCTGCTCACGGGATTCGTGGCCCTGTGGATGTTCGTTCTCGGCGTCCTGGTGGGCAGGGGAACGGCCCCGGTTCATTTCGACCTGGACGAGATCCAGCGGCAGTTGGCCGGGCTCAAGCAGCGGGTGGCTGCGGAGGAGGAGCAGAACTTCAAGGTGAACCTCGAAAAATTAAAATTTTTCAATAGCTTGAAGGAATCTGACCCCAAGCCCGGAGGCCCTGTGCCCCAGATCGAGGCCAAGTTCAGAAAGCCTGCGGGGGGGGTGCCGCCCGCTCAACCGCCCGCCGTGGAAGGCGACCCGCCCCCCGGTGGCGGGGTCCAGGTCGAAGCCGCGGCCGGGGTGCCGGCCGGTGCGGCCCAGGCCGATGCCGATTCCGGTGCGCCCGGCGGGGAGCTGTTCATCCAGGTCGCTTCCTCCAAGGATGCCGACGCCACCCGCCGGCTGGTGGAGCGCCTCCAGAAAGCGGGCCTGCCCGCCTTCAGCGCCCGGATCGAGCTGCCTGACAAGGGCCACTGGTACCGGGTCCAGGTCGGCCCCTTCACCAGCCGGCCGATGGCCGACGAGGCCCTCGCCAGGCTCAAGAGCCAGGAATTCAATGCGTACCTGATCCAGCGCTGACAGGCCGGGGCGCGGCGTCGAGCCCGTTTCCGCCGCCGCCCGCCGTATCCTTGCAGGTCGTCAGCCCGCGAACGAACTTCGGACAGCGGATATCGGACCGGGGTATTGGCCCAGATTCGATGAGGCCACTCGAAAGGAGCCGCCCATGACCATTTCCCCCCGAGAAGTCCTCCACGTGGCCGACCTGGCGCACCTGGAGGTGGACGAGCGCGCGGTGGAGCGCTTCGCCGCGCAGATCGGGCAGATCCTGGAATACGTCGACACCCTCGGCCGGGTCGACACCGGCGGGGTTGCCGGAACATCCCACGCGATCGCCCTGACCAACGCCTTCCGCGACGATGTCGAAACCCCCCATCTGCCGAGGGATCGCGCCCTTTCCAACGCTCCCCGGAAAGAGGACGGCGCTTTCGTCGTCCCCAAGGTGGTGGGATGAAGCTCTACGAATTGAGCATGCGGGAGGCCGCGCGGCGGCTGAGAGAAAGGGATCTGACCTCGCGGGAACTGACCGGGGCGGTCCTGGAGCGCATCGCCGCCGTCGACGGGGAGATCGGCGCCTACCTCACCGTGACCGCGGACAGCGCGCTGGCCCAGGCCGACCAGGCCGACCAGGCCATCGCCGCCGGCACCGCCGGTCCCCTGGCCGGGATTCCCCTGGCCGTCAAGGACGTGATGTGCACCTGCGGGACGCGCACAACGTGCGCGTCCCGGATCCTGGAACACTTCGTTCCCGAGTACGACGCCACGGTCATCGCCAGGCTGCGGGCGGCCGGGGCCGTGATGGTGGGCAAGACCAACATGGACGAGTTCGCCATGGGTTCCACCACGGAAAACTCGGGGCTGCAGCTCACCCGCAACCCCTGGGACCGTTCGCGGGTGCCCGGCGGCTCCAGCGGCGGGTCCGCCGCGGCGGTGGCGGCCGGCATGTGCCTCGGCGCCCTCGGGTCGGACACGGGGGGGTCCATCCGGCAGCCCGCCTCCCACTGCGGCATCGTGGGGCTGAAGCCGACCTACGGGCGGGTGTCGCGTTTCGGCCTGGTGGCCTTCGCTTCCTCCCTGGACCAGATCGGCCCCATGACCCGCGAGGTGGGCGACTGCGCCCTGCTGCTCAACGCCATCGCGGGGTACGACCCGGCGGATTCCACCTCCGTTCCCCGGGACGTGCCCGACTATACCGCCGCCCTGCGGGAGGGGCTTTCCGGCCTCACCGTGGGGATCCCCAGGGAGTACGGCCGGGCCGAGGGGCTCGACCCCGAGGTGGCCGTTGCCGTGGAGCGGGCCGTCGACACCATCCGCGGGCTCGGGGCCGAGTGCGTCGAGGTCTCGTTGCCCCACACCCCTTACGTGGTGGCGGCCTACTATGTCATCGCGCCTTGCGAGGCCAGCTCCAACCTGGCGCGCTACGACGGCGTCAAGTACGGCCTGCGGGAAGAGGGGCCGGACGGACTGAGGGAAATGTACCGCCGGACCCGCTCCCGGGGCTTCGGGGCGGAAGTGCGCCGCCGCATCGTCATCGGCACCTACTGCCTGTCGGCCGGGTATTACGACGCCTATTACGACAAGGCATCCCGGGTCAGGACCCTCATCGCCGAGGATTTCAGCCGGGCCTTCGACCTCTGCGACGTGATGCTGTCGCCCGTGGCCCCGACGCCGGCCATGGCCATCGGGGAGGTGGCCGACGACCCCCTGACCATGTACCTCTCCGATATCTTCACCCTGTCCTCCAACCTCGCCGGCATCCCCGGCATGTCGGTCCCTTGCGGCTTTTCCTCGGCCGGCCTGCCCATCGGCCTCCAGCTCATGGCGCGCCACTTCAACGAGGAAGCGCTGCTGCGGGTAGCCTACAATTTCCAGCAGGCCACCGATTTTCACAAACGGCGGCCAGCTCTCTAGAGGTTTAAAGTCTGACGTCGTCCATTGCCGTATCGAAATCGAAATCGGGGTCGTAATCGAAATCGGGGTCGATGGCGATTTGGATTTCGATTACGATTACGACAACGACAACGAAAAAAAAACGGAAATCAGTTCGACCTGCATTGTTTTTTCCATGATCCGCCCGGTCGCGGCGCGGCCGCGGGAAGGGAGGTACCATGAGCGTGCAACCGAAAGGCGAAGACATCCGGCGGGCGGTGCGGTGGATCGCCGAGGAAAGGGACGCTGCGCCCGGAAAGCCCCTCAGGGAGCTGATCGAAGAGGCCTGCCTCAAGTTCGACCTTTCCCCCATGGAGGCCGAGTACCTGCTCCAGGCGGTCAGGGCGGCGAAACCTTAGTCGGGGAGGGCTGCCGGGGGGGAAGGAATTTCCCGCCATCCCATCCAAATCGAAATCGAAATCGGGGTCGAAATCGGGGTCGAAATCGGGGCCGGGGCCGAAATCGGGGTCGATGGCGATTTGGCGATTTGGCGATTTGGATTTGGATTTGGATTAGGATTTCGATTACGATGACGATTACGACAACGACTACGAGAAAGAAGCCCTGAACGGTAGCGCGGGCGTTGGGAAATGACCAAGATCCGGATCCTGCCAGAGATTCTCTCCAACAAGATCGCCGCCGGCGAGGTGGTGGAGCGGCCGGCCTCGGTGGTGAAGGAACTGGTCGAGAACGCGCTGGACGCCGGCGGCACGCGGATCGCGGTGGAGGTGGAAAAGGGGGGGCGCGCGCTGATCCGGGTGGCCGACAACGGCAGCGGAATGGGGCACGACGACGCCCTCCTGGCCCTGGAGCGCTACGCCACGAGCAAGATCCGCGACGACCGGGACCTGTTCGCCATCCGGACCCTGGGGTTCCGGGGCGAGGCCCTGCCCAGCATCGCCGCGGTGTCGCGGATGACCCTGGTGACCCGCGAGGCCGGCGGCGACAGCGGGGTGGAGGTGCGGGTGGACGGCGGCCGGATCCTGTCGGTGAGGGAGGCGGGCGCGCCTGCCGGGACGATGGTCACGGTGCGCGACCTGTTTTTCAACACCCCCGCGCGGCGCAAGTTCCTCAAGACCTGACCCTGGGGGGGTCAGGCGCCTTCGGCGGTAACGGCGGAAATGTCAACGTCGCCAATTACCTCGGACTGAGCACTGTCGGGGATCTCTCATACGGCATCGAGGCTCAGAGCGTGGGGGGCGGCGGCGGAGACGGCGGCGGCGCCGTCTCCGTGGCGCCGGGCGCGGGGTTTGCCGTCGGCGGTTCAGCCGGAGACGGCGGCGTCGGCGGCTCGGTTCAAGTCACCAACAGCGGGGCCATCGCCACCGGCGGGAAATCGTCCATCGGCATCGAGGCCCAGAGCCTGGGGGGCGGCGGCGGCAACGGCGGCTGGGACGTGGTGGCGGGGACGGGCCTCACCGTGGGTATCGGCGGGTCCGGGGGCATCGGCGGCGCCGGCGGGCTGGTCAACGTGAACAACAGCGGGGCGATCGCCACCAAAAGCGACTCCGCCCAGGGCATCCTGGCCCAGAGCGTGGGAGGCGGGGGCGGCAACGGCGGCTTCAGCTTTGTGGGCAACCTCACCCCTATCCTGTCCACGGCTTTTTCCATGGGCGGCAGCGGCGACAGCGCCGGGGACGGCGCGGCGGTAACGGTCACCAACTCCGGTTCCATCGCCACCGGTTCGGTCACCACCGTCAACGCGGAGGAGACGGTCCTGGGCAGCCAGGCCCACGGAATCTTCGCCCAGAGCGTGGGGGGCGGGGGCGGAAACGGCGGCTGGTCCGCGGCAGGCACCCTCAGCTTCAGTGTCCCCGACGTCCCCGTCTCCGCCAGCATCGCCATGAGCCTGGGCGGTTCGGGCAAGTCGGGCGGCAAGGGCGGCAGCGTCACGGTCAACAATCTGGCGCCCTCGGCCGGCAGCAGCACCATCGGCACCGTGGGCGACCACGCCCACGGCATCTTTGCCCAGAGCCTGGGGGGCGGGGGCGGCAACGGCGGCGGCAGCGTGGCCGTCGCCCTGGATTTCAGCGTCCCCGAGTCCCTGGGCATTTCCTGCCCCATCGCCCTGGGCGGCAAGGCCGGCCAGGGCGGTGCGGGCGGCCAGGTGGCGGTCACCAACCAGAATGCGGTTGCCACCCTGGGCGAGGATTCCCTCGGCATCCTGGCCCAGAGCATCGGGGGCGGCGGCGGGACCGGCGGCTGGAGCGTCACCGCAACCCTCGATGGTGCCGCCACCGATTCCTACACCGTTGAGGGCAGCGCCGCGATCGGGGGCGTGGGCGGAAGCGGCGGCACCGGCGGCGCGGTTCAGGTAAACAACACCGGCGCCGTCACCACCAGCGGGCGTTCGTCCATCGGCATCGAAGCCCAGAGCGTGGGGGGCGGCGGCGGCAACGGGGGCTGGAGCGTCAACGCGGATGCACTTTTCGGCAAAACCAACGGCGTCAATTTCAACTTGGCTCTGGGCGGCAGCGGCGGCAGCGGCGGCAACGCCGGCACCGTCGCGATGACCAACGGCAGATCCGGCAACACGGCCATCGGCGCCATCCATACCGCCGGGGATGAGGCCCAGGGCATCCTGGCCCAGAGCATCGGGGGCGGAGGCGGCAACGGGGGCCAGTCATCCTTGTACAGCCTGAGAGGGGGAATCGGCGACAACACCACCAGCAGCCTGACCGCCAACGTCACGGTGGGCGGATCGGGCGGCGTGGGCGGCAAAGGCGGCCAGGTGACGCTGACCAACTATGCCGACATCTCCACGGCGGGGACCAAATCCTACGGCCTCCAGGCCCAGAGCGTGGGCGGGGGCGGCGGTGACGGCGGCGCCAGCCAGTCTTACACGGTCAATCCCTCCGCCACCAAAGACGAAGAAAAGGAGATGCTGCTTCCCAGCGTCAACATCACCGGCACTGCCGCGGTGGGCGGGGGCGGCGGCGACGGCAACGACGGCGGCGCGGTGTCGGTCACCAATGCGGGGCGGATCACCACCCAGGGGATGCGGTCATACGGGATCTTTGCCCAGAGCGTGGGCGGGGGCGGCGGCAACGGGGGGGAAAGCTACGATTTCAGTTTCGTCGCCGGGCTCTCAAAAGCGGGCAACGCCAACAAGAAGAACGGCGAAGAGAACGCGGGACTCAATTTGAAAGAGACGGTCAGCGTGGGCGGCAACGGCGGGGGCGCCAGCAGCGGCGGCGCCGTCAGCATCACCAATAGCGGCGCGGTCACCACTTCGGGCGTCAGCGCCTACGGCATTTTCGCCCAAAGCGTGGGGGGCGGCGGCGGCACCGGCGGTGCTTCGGTGACAGGCCTGGAAATACCCGCCGAAGGTTACAATTCCTGGAAAAGCTGGGTCATTCCCAAGGGCGACTTTACCGTCAAGGTGGGCGGCAACGGGGGGAGCTGCGGCAACGGCGGACAGGTGACCGTCGGAAACAGCGGCGCCATCACCACCTACGGGGAAGGGGCTTTCGGCATCTATGCCCAGAGTGTCGGGGGCGGCGGCGGCGTTGCCTCCTATGACCAGAGCCAGCTGTTCATCGACCCGGAAAACTTCGGTGGTGAAATCGACAAGGGCATGTCTTTTGAATTTCTCATCGGCGGCACCGGCGGCGCCGGCGGCAACGGTGGGAACGTCCAGGTCACCAACAGCGGGGCGATCACGACCTTCGGGGATCAGGCCAGCGGTATCTATGCCCAGAGTGTCGGGGGAGGCGGCGGCGAAGCCAGCATACATGGCGGCCCGTGGCACGGCATCGATTTCATGCAGTATTTCGGGCTGGCGGTAAACATCGGCCGGAGCGGCGGGAGCGGCGGTTCCGGCGGCGCCGTCACCGTCGCCAACAACGCGGGCATCACCACCCAGGGGGACAACGCCAACGGCATCTTCGCCCAGAGCGTCGGGGGCGCCGGCGGCAGCGGCTCCCAAACCACCCAAGTCATCCAGGGCTTCCTGTGGAACGGCAGCTTCCTCAGCGGCGCCGGCGGCAACGGCGGCCCGGTAACGGTCAGCCAGACCGGGAACATCGCCACTTACGGCCAGGATGCCCACGGCATCGTGGCCCAGAGTGTTGCCGGCAAGGACCAGGCCGGCAATGTGGCGGTCACGCTCAACGATCCTAATTCCACCGCATCCCCGGGCAATATCAGTGCCAACGGGCTCGGCTCCAGCGGCATCGTAGCCCAGAGCCTGGGCGCCGGAGGCAGCGGCGATATCCACATCACCATCAACCAACCCGACTCCGGCAGCGGCAGGGTGCAGGGCGGCCACTCCGGCTCGGTGACAAACTCCGACGGCAGCACAACCCAGTACAGTGCCTACGGCGTCCTGATCCAGGACGGCCACAGCAACACCCTGACCAACCACGGGTCCATCAGCACCCTGGATGGCGAGGCCGGGACCGCGGTCATGGTGCAGGCCGACTACGGGGCGCCCTACCGGGGTAACCTGACCATCGGCAATTACGGCACCATCACCGGTTCGGTGAAGCAAGGCACCCAGGCCGCCTCGTCGATGAACCAGGGCCTGAGCCTTCCGACCGGCAACAGCACCATCAACTTCAACAACGCAAAAGCTGCGGTTTACAATGCCGGGCCGACCGTCAACCTCGGATCCGGCACCCTGACGAACAGCGGGACCCTGGACCTGGGGGGCGGAGAAACGGGGCCGTCAGTCTTGACCGGGAATTTTACACAGACAGCCGACGGTACTTTCCAAACCACGCTCAACGGTGACGGCAGCGGCGGCAGCTTGAAGGTTTCAGGTATGGCCAGCCTGGACGGAAGCCTGAAGTTGAACTACGGGCCGGGGCCGTTCATCGACGGCACCACCTACAATATTATGACCGCCAACACGGTACAGAATAGATTTTCCCAGGAAATTCTGCCGCCCAGCTCGCTGTTGAGCTTTACCCCTACGTATCTGCCTCAGAGCGTCGAGCTGGTAGCCAACGCCCAAAGCTTCACAACGGTGGCCGCTAGCAGTCTGGAGATGGACCTGGGAGGCTATCATGACCAGGTGTTGCTCTCGGCCGACCGTGATTTCCAGGAGGTGCTCGGCGCATTCCAGCTGCTGCCCGCGTCGGAACACAGGTCGGCTTTTGCCAGCTTCAGCCCGGCAGTTTATGACGCAGGCACCTTCACCACCTTTGCCATCACCCGGCAGTTTACCCGAAGCTTGCAGGAGCGCCTTCTCAGAACGCGGCAGAGTGTGCTGTCCCAGGGGATCTCATTTCAGGACTACTTTGAAGAACCCATTCTTCTGGCATCCAACGAGCCGGGGGCCAGCCTGGGTGCGGGCTACGGCGGGAAGAGCCCGTCTCGAAAACGGCTGGGGCTTTGGATCGAGGGCTTCGGCCAGTATGGAGATGCCGACAGGGCGGATTCCGGCCTGAGCGGGTTCGACTACTCGATGGGCGGCGCCGTTATGGGAGTAGATTATGCTTTGAGCCGGCAGCTTGTGGTGGGCGCCGATTTCGCCTTGGCCTACACCGATCTCGATCTGGACAACAACTTCGGATCCGGGGATATCGACAGCATGTTCGGTTCCATCCACGGCACCTACTTTACCGACCGGGCCTACCTGCAAGGCATTTTCACCTATGGCGACCATGAATACGACAACCGCCGCCGGATCAACATCGGCTCCATTCAGCGATACGCCGACAGCGATCATGGCGCCGACGCTCTCTCTTTTCTGCTGGAGGGCGGATACGAATTCCATGCCGGCGAGTGGACGCTGCAGCCCTTTGCCTCCCTTTTCTACTCCCACCTCGACGAGGAGAGCTTCCGGGAATCGGGGGCCGATAGCCTGGACATGGAAGTCGGCAGCCGCAAATCCAATGATCTGTCCTCTGAAGTGGGCGTCAGGTTGTCGCAAACCATAAAGACGGAGAGCGGCCTTCTGAGACCGGAAATCAGAGCCGGCTGGAGACACGATTTCGACGTGGACGACCTTGATATACCGATTTCCTTCTCCGGTGCACCCCAGCGCCTGACCCTGGAGGGGAGGGAGCAGCCCGAAAACAGCGCCGCACTGGGAGCCACCCTGAGCTTTGTCGGCGAGAGCGGCATAACGGCTTCCCTGCAGTACAGCGGTGAACTCGCTGAGGATTTCAACGCTCACGCTGTCGCCGGGCAGATCCGCTTTGAATTTTGATGGGCTTGGAAGGCTCGCAGCAGATTTTATTTCAATAACAGACGGGTCCCCCGCCTTTTCGCGGGGGGCCCGTCTGTTCTAAAATGAGGCGGAGATGTTGAACAGGAGGTATCCTCCCTGGTGTTTCGGGCCGCCCACGGTGACGCTGGAGCGGTTGCGCAGCTGGACCACGGTGTTGAAGATCAGCCGGCCGTCCTGCAGGATCGAAAGCTTCAGCTCGGCGCGCCTGCCGGAGATGCCGCTGGGGAGGATCTGCAGGGTGTGGCCACCCGGAAGGGCCACCGCGCCCGACTGCATCAGGGCGAGGGACATGCTGTCCTGGCTCAGGAGGCGGTAGGAGGAGTAGCGGAAAACCGAGCGCAGCTCGGCGCTGAGGTGCCCGAGCCCCGGATCCATGTACGCCCCCTCGTTGGAGGCCAGGACGGTCCTGGCCACGATGGCGATCGGCCCCCCGGCGGCCGGAGCAACGGCCGCAGGCGCCGCGATGAGCAGCCACAGGAGCACCGGCGCCCATTTTTGCGCGTGTCTCATACAAACCTTTCCTCCCTTCCGGTCATGCGGGCCGTCCCGCCAGAAGATGCCTTTTCAAGGCAACGTGGCACAATCCGCCTCGAAAACCGCCTGCCGTCCATGGATTCTCATTTCCTTTCTCTGCCCGGCAAAGATGAGCGCCGACTACTCGTGCGATCCCCCCCGGGAGGTCTCCTTCTTCGGGCCGGCGAGATCCAGCGCCTCCTTCAAGCGGCGGCGGGCGTAAAACAGGCGCGAACTCACGGTGCCGCGCTTGATGTCCAGGCGCTCGGCGATCTCTTCGTAGCTCAGGCCTTCCAGCTCCTTGAGAACGAAAACCGCCCGCGTCTCCTCGGGCAAGGCGGCCAGTTCGTCCTTGAACCGCGCCTCCAGCTCCTTTTGGTGATAGCGGGCTTCCGGATTGTATTCCTCGCTGCCGAGCTGCGGGTCGTCGATCCCGCTTTCCGGCTCGATGGGGCGGTGGTGCCAGCGAAACCGCCGTTTCCACTTGCGCTTCCAGTTCAGGGCCTGGTTGACGGTGATACGGTGCAGCCAGGTGGCGAGTCGGGCGTTCTCCTGAAAGGTGCCGATACTCCGGAAAACCTGGAGAAAAACCTCCTGGCAGATGTCGAGGCTATCCTCCCGGTCCAGGGTGATGCCGTAGGCGATGGCGAACACCTTGTCCTGAAACCGGCGCACGAGGATCCGGTATGCCGCCTCGGACCCCTCCCGGAGCATTGCCACCAGCCGTGGCTCGTCCCATTCGGAATTGTTTTCCCTGTTAGACACCGGTATCGGGATTACGCTCGGTTTGCCTGCAGCGACGCTGCCATGCGGCGCTCTAAGGTCAACATAACAAAGACGATTTGCCTATTTCAACAAAAAACGATCCTGGGGGATGCGCCCTCCGGCCCGCGGCAGCGTGCGGGGGTGTCGTCTTTCCGCCGGCTCAAGGCCTTGGAGGGGAGGAACGGAGTGCCCGCGCGGTAGCCCCGACATAGATCGCCGCCAGCGTGACGGCAGCGCCCGCCCAGTTGAAGAGGGTGGTCTGCTTGTCGAAAAAAAGAACGTCCCAGACAAATGCCAGGGACGGCTGCAGCAGGAGCAGGAGGCCGGCCAGCGATGCGCGGATGCGGGGGAGCGAGCCGGTGATGAGGACCCAGCCGATGACCTGGCTGAAGACGGCGTAGCCCATGAGACTGGAAAGCGACATGGCGTCGGGGATGGCGAAGGAACCCCCGGTCCAGAGAATGCAGGCGGCGATCAGCGCCGTCGAGACCAGGCAGACCACGGCCAGGCTGGCCGCCGGGGGCAGGGGGTCGGGCATGGACACGAGGCGGCGCAGGGTGACCAGGAAACCGGTGTAGCAGACGGCTGCCGTGAGGCCCAGGCAGATGCCGGTCTTTTCGTCGGGTGTCAGGGGATCGCCCGCCACGCCCACGAGCGCGAAGAGGCCGCCCACGGCCAAGGGGATTGACAGCAGCAGGCGCAAGGTGAGCCGCTCCCCCAGCACGGCCACGCCGAAAAGCGCCAGGCAGAAGACCTGAAAATTGGCCAGGATGGTCGCCAGGCCGGGTCCTATGTAGAAAATGCTCTGGTGCCAGACGAGCAGATCGAGAACGAAGAAAAGCGCGCAGAGGACCGACTCCATGAACCAGCGCAGGCTTTTCCAGATCCGCTCGCGCCTGAAGCGCGCCAGCCCCAGAAGAATCAGCCCGCCGAAAAGCACCCGGTAGAACCCTGAGGTGACCGGCCCCACATGGACGATTTTGACGAAAACGGCCGAAAAACTGATCAGCGTGGCGGCGAGCGCCACCCGCGCGGCGGCCGGCCCCTCGCCGGTCATGGCCGCTTTCCCGGGAGCGGCGGGCGCAGAGGGCTTTCAGTCGTCATATTTCCTGCGCTTGTTTTCATAGCCGAGGGTTCCCCGCATGCGCGCCTCTTCGTCCAGCTCGTCGAAAGACTTCAGCCACCCCTGGTCCAGGCCGTTCTGGACCAGCAGGGACAGATCGACGGAGATGCCCTGGAGCGCAGCGGCAACGGTCACCTTGTGACACGTGTCGAAAATCTCGCACTTGAGGCAGGCCTCCGGGGTCTGCCCGTCGAGGAGTGATTCCGCCTGCATGCCGAAACATTCCCTCAAGTGGCTTTTTTTCTTCATTATCTCAGTGTCCCTTCAGGATTCCGTTCGGTCTTTGGATCGATTCGAGTTTCATACGGGTGCTGCCCCAGGCGGGCATCGATGATACCTGATCGATAACTATAATCCTTTTGCGGAGATAAGAAACCCCCTTTTTGCCTGGCATTTCGAGAACGCGCAGGCATGCGGCACAAAGAGGGGTGCGCCGTCCGGGAACCCGAAGCCGTCCTCAAGTGTGGATCGAAAGCGCTTACCGGGCCGGGGGAGAGGGGAATCCAAGAAGAGGTTCAGTCCTGGGCACTGAGATTCGGTGCGCTGGGGGATGGGTGGACTCGTGCGACCGGAGTCGTGCATATCCACTTGGCCGGCACACCCGTCTCCGCCCTTCGGGCTGCGCCGGACAAACGGGTCGACGGGTTTGCGGGCGGACCGGCCTCAACGGGTTCACCCGTGGCGGGCGGCACCCACGATGGCGGCAGCCGCGCTGTCGATATCCATTCTGCCGGTGTTCAGTACCATGTCGTAGTGCGCGGGGTCGGAAATGTCGACGTGGAAGGTCTGGCGCACGAAGGCCCGCCGCGCCGTTTCCCGTTTCATCACCCGGCGCCGGGCCTTGTCCGCGCTGATTTTGAACTGCCGGCAGACGTTGCGGATGCGGGTTTCCAGCGGCGCGATGACGCGCACGCTGAGGCGCTTTTCGGCGGGGAGGATGAAGTTGGCCCCCCGGCCGACGATTACGGTGCTCTTCCGATCTCGCGGCCCTGGCGGGCGCGATGCTGGCCCTGACCCCGGCCGCGCCGGCTCAAGCGGCGGGCGGCGGCGTGAAGGCCCTCCTCGGCCCGGGCGACGCCGTCCTGGTGGCGGACCCGGGCGGCCGGGTGCTGCTTTCCGAAAACGCCGACAGGCTCCTGGTGCCGGCCAGCACCTTGAAACTGCTGACCTCCCTGGTGGCGTTTCACTACCTGGGGGCCGACTACCGTTTCGCCACAGGGGTTTACGCCGACGATGACGGCAATCTCAAGGTCAAGGGCTTCGGGGACCCCCTGCTGACCTCGGAGTCCTTCCAGGAGATGGCCCGCGCCCTGGCCTCGGGACCGGACCCGCCGGTGCGCGCGGTCAGGGACCTGGTGATGGACCCGTCCTACTTCAGGCCCTCCATCGCGGTTCCCGGCCGCGGGGCCTCCACCGAGCCCTACGATGCGCCCATCGGGGCCCTGTGCGCCAATTTCAACACCGTCGCCTTCCAAAGGGACGCCGGCGGAGGCTATGCCAGCGCGGAAGAACAGACGCCGCTGCTGCCCGCCGCCCTGCCACGGATCAAGGCCTCCGGCCTGAAGAGCGGACGGATCACCCTCTCCCACCGCGGCGACGAGAACACGCGCTATGCCGGCGAGCTTTTCAGGCACTTCCTGGGCCTGGAGGGGCTCGAGGCGGCCGGCGAGGTCCGTATGGGCAAGGTCGAGCCCCAAAAAGACCGGGAGGTGTACCGCTACGTCTCGCCCTTCACCCTGGACCAGGTGGCGGCCCAACTGCTGGAGTTTTCCAACAACTTCATCGCCAACCAGGTGCTGGTCGCCGCGGGCGCCGCGGCCTACGGCCCCCCGGGCACGCTGGACAAGGGGGTGGAGGCGGCCAAAGCGTTCAGCCGCAAGGTTCTCGGGATGGACCTGCAGCTGGTGGAGGGATCCGGCCTGTCGCGCGACAACCGCGTGTCGGCCCGCCAGATGGCCCGGGTCCTGGAGGCTTTCGCGCCGCACCGGGGCCTGTTGCGCAGCCAGGAGGGGGAATTCTACAAGACCGGCTCCCTCAACGGCATCCGCACCCGGGCCGGCTACCTCCAGGGGCCCGGGGGCGGCTGGTACCGCTTCGTGGTGCTGTGCAACACGCCCGGCAAGGGGACCGGGAAAATCATGGAGCGCGTCAAGGCGTTCGTGGCCGAGCGGTGATGCCAATGGGCCCGTTGGCCGGTTGGCCCGTGAGCCCACCGGCCGACGCCCTAACCTGCCTTCGGCGGACCCTTGCTCATGATGTGGGCGTAAGCGCTGTGGTTGTGGATCGACTCGAAGTTTTCGGCGCTCACGGAAAACCAGGTGATGTTCTCGTCGGCCATCAGCTTCTTGGCCACATCGCGGACGATGTCCTCGACGAACTTGGGATTCGAGAACCCCGATTCCGTGACGCACTTCTCGTCCACCCGCTTGAGCACCGAGTAGACCTCGCAGGATGCCGACGACTCCACCAGCCGGATGAGGTCCTCGATCCAGATGAACTTTTTGAAGCGCACCGCCAGGCGCACCTCCCCCCGCTGGTTGTGGGCGCCGAATTCGCTGATTTCCTTGGAACAGGGGCAGACCGAGGAAACCGGCACCCGGACCTCGCACACCATGTCCACCCGCCCCCCCGGATCGCTGGACCCCGAAAACATGCAGGTGTAGTCCAGCAGGCCCTGGGCCCCGCTCACCGGGGCCGTTTTCTCGATGAAGTAGGGGAAGCTGACCTCGATGTGGGCCGAGGCCGCGTTCAGGTGATCCTTCATCTCCGCGAGCACGTCCGAAATCCGCTTCAGGGAAACCTCCGGCCGGAAGAGGTTGAGGATCTCCACGAAACGGCTCATGTGGGTCCCCTTGTTCCTGTGGGGCAGGTCGACGTACATGTTGATCGTGGCCACGGTGTGCTGCGCCCCTTTTTTGCGGTCCAGGACCGTGATGGGATAGCGCAGGTTCTTGATGCCCACCTTGTCGATGGGGATGTTGCGGAAATCAGGCTCGTTCTGGATGTCTTTCATGTCTCAAAAGGCAGTCCGGGCGGACATGGCCCATGGCGCGGAAGATGTTTCCCTTTACCTTGCGGTTGCTGCGGTAGAGCTGCTCCAGAAGCGACCTGATTTCCCGGCGCTTGGAAACCCCGGACGTGGGGCAGGGGTTGATGAAATCCGGAAAGCCCTGATCCCGCGCGAAGCGGCGGATGTGGTCCTGGTCCGCGTGGGCCAGCGGCCGGATGAGGGTGAACTTCCCGCCGAAAAAGGGCTGGGCCGGGAGCATGGTGCCGATCTCCCCGGCGTAGCAGATGTTCAGGAACAGGGTCTCGATCAGGTCGTCCTTGTTGTGCCCCAGGGCGACCTTGTTGCAGCCCGTCTCGCCTGCGATTTCGAAAATCCGTTTGCGCCGCAGCCGTGAACACAGGAAGCAGGGGTTCTCGCGGTTGACGTCGCTGTGGGCCAAGAGGCCGTAGTCGGTCTTTTCCACCCGCACGGTCCACCCCCGGTCCCGGCCGAAGGCCTGCAGCTCGGGGCCGAACCCCTTGTCGAACCCGGGGTCGACATACACCGCCTGCAGCTCGTAGTCGATGGGAATCCGCCGCCGGCGCTCGCTCAGCAGAAACATCAGGCTGAGGCTGTCCCTGCCGCCGGAGAGCCCCACCAGGATCCGGTCGCCGTCGGCGATCATGTCGTAGCGGTGAAGCGCCTGGCCGACGGCGCGATTGAGGGACTTGTATGTGTAGTTCGGCTTGGGCAACGGGATCGTCAGGCGGAAGCCTCTTTTTCCGGCCCCTCGTCGGCCGCTTGCCCCTCGGGGGCCTCCATGGCCGCCTCTGTCTCCACCGCCTCCCCCGCCTCGGGGGCTTCGATCTCCCCCGCCTCGGGGGCTTCGATCTCCCCCGCCTCGGAGGCTTCGATCTCCGGTGCCTCGGGGGCTTCGATCTCCCCCGCCTCGGAGGCTTCGATCTCCGGCGCCTCGGCAGCCTCGACCGCTTCCGGCTCCGCCGGGGGCATGGCCGTTTCGGCAGCGCCCGGGGGTATCTGGCGGGCGGCCTTGGGGCTTTTAAATCTCGCCGACAGCTTGCCGGCGGCGATTTCCCGCAGGGAGACCACGATGTCCTCGTTCTTGGGCGAGTTCACCAGGTACTCGGAACCCTCGCGGATCTGCCGCACGCGCCTGGCCACCATGTTGACCAGCAGGTAGCGGCTGGGAACCTTTTTCAGGCAATCCTCGATCGTTATACGTGCCAAGGAAACCTCCTTCGAATCGTTGACATGAGCTGATGGAAAGCCGCGCTCCAAACCACAAACCCTTCGATCAGCCAAACCCCCCGCACTAAATACCGTCAGCCCTTCGGTCTTCGGGCTTCAGCCCGACCCCCTACACGATCTCGATGAGTTCGTAAGTCCGTTTGCCCCCGGGGGCCTCGAGGCTGAGCGCCTCCCCCGGCTGCCTGCCGATGATCGCCCGGCCCAGGGGCGAGGTGACCGAAATCCTGCCTCCCTCGACGTTGGACTCGTCCGGCCCCACCAGCTGGTAGGTGACCTCCTCGCCCGTGTCGGTGTTCTCCAGCACCACGGTGGACCCGAAAACCACCCGGTCCCTGGGCAGGGAGCTGGTGTCGATGACGACGGCGCTGCCGAGCTTGTAATCCAGGTCCATGATCCGTCCCTCGATGAAGGCCTGGCGGTTTTTGGCGGCCTCGAACTCGGCGTTCTCCGAAAGGTCGCCGTGGGACCGGGCCTCTTCGATGGCCTGGATGTTGCTGGGCCGCTCGACGCGCTTGAGGTGCTCGAGTTCCCTCTTCAAAGCTTCATAACCTGCACTGGTGATGGGTACGCGTTCCACGTGTCATACTCCGTTAGTCTGTATTTTCCGGGCCTCAGGCGGCGGTCTTGCGGATATGGCCGGCCACCAGATCCCCCACCTGGCTGGTGGTGTGCCCCATCCTGCCCGCGGCGACATCCTCGATGTCGTCGCGCAGCACCTTCATCACCGCCTGCTCGACCCTGCGCGCCGCGTCCGGTTCGTTCAGGGTTTCCAGCATGATCTGGACCGAGGAGATCGCGGCGATGGGATTGATGACCCCCTGGCCGGTGTACTTGGGGGCCGACCCGCCGATGGGCTCGAACATCGACACGCCCTGGGGGTTGATGTTGCCCCCGGCGGCGATCCCCATCCCCCCCTGGATCATGGCCGCCAGGTCGGTGATGATGTCCCCGAACATGTTGTCGGTGACGATGACGTCGAACCACTCCGGGTTTTTCACCATCCACATGCAGATGGCGTCGACATGGGCGTAATCGGCTTCGATGTCCGGGTATTGCGCGGCCACCTCCCGGAAGGTCCGCTCCCAGAGATCGAAGGCGTAGGTCAGCACGTTGGTCTTGCCGCACAGGGTCAGTTTCTTCCTGCGGTTGCGCCGGCGGCAGTACTCGAAGGCATAGCGCACGCAGCGCTCGACGCCCTTGCGGGTGTTGATGGATTCCTGGACCGCGACCTCGTCGGGCGTGCCCCGCTTCAGGCACCCCCCGGCGCCGGCGTAAAGCCCCTCGGTGTTCTCGCGCACCACGACGAAGTCGATGTCCCCGGGGCCCTTGTTTTTCAGCGGCGTCTGGACCCCTTCATACAGCCGGACCGGCCGCAGGTTGATGTACTGGTCGAAATGGAAGCGCAGCCTGAGAAGGATGCCCTTTTCGAGGATGCCGGGCTTGACCTCCGGGTGGCCGATGGCGCCCAGGAAAATCGCGTCGCAGGCCGCCAGCCTCTCCAGGGTGGCGTCCGACAGGAGTTCCCCGGTCGCCATGAAATGTTCCCCGCCCAGGTTGAAGCGGGCAAGCTCGAGCCCGAAGCCCGACCGGTCGGCGACGGCCTCCAGGACCTTCAGCCCCTCGGCGACCACCTCCGGCCCGGTTCCATCCCCGGGCACCACCGCGATTCGATACGTTTTTGCCATGGGAATCCTTAATCTGCGTTCAGGCGCGGAGGCGCCCCCAGGGTTTACGGGGTTTGGGCTTCGGGAAGGTACCCCAGGATCGAGGTCCCGCCCTTGACCCGGCTGCCGGGCGCCACCTCCACCCGCGTGTCCGCGGGCAGGTAGACGTCTACCCGCGAGCCGAAGCAGATGAGGCCGAACCGCTCCCCGCGGCCCACGGACTGATCGACCTGCAGCCAGGAGATGATCCGCCGGGCGATGAGGCCCGCGATCTGGACGAAACAGATGTCGTGACCGCCCGCCGTCTGGAGCGTCACGGCGCTGTGCTCGTTGCGGGTCGAGGCGCTCTCCAGGTTGGCGCGCTGAAAGCGGCCGGGACGGTAGGCGATGCTGCGGATCCGCCCCTCGTGGGGGATACGGTTCACGTGGACATCGAAAACGGACATGAAAATGCCGACCCTGGTGCAGGCCCCGTCGAAGAAGGGGGTGCTCTCCACCCGGCCGACGGACACGACCCTGCCGTCCGCCGGGGAGACCACCACCCCGGCGCCGGCGGGAACGACCCGGTCCGGATCCCTGAAGAAACCGCAGATGCAGAAGCTCGCCAGCAGCCCCGCCAGGGCGGCGGCTTTCATCCCCAGCAGGGCCAACACCGCCGTGGCGAAGGCCGCCGCGTAAAGGAAGGGGTAACCGGCCCTGGCCATGGGAAACGCCGTCCGGCTCGGCGCGTCGGCCCGAAAATAGTCATCCATCCGCATTCACCCTGCCTTCCGCGCGGGGGCGGTCAGAAATCGATGCAGCCGTTAAAGAGCCCCCGCTGTCGCGCTCTCGGCCCTTTCAGGCCCGAAAGGTCGCTCGATCGGCAGGCTTTATGGGATTGTCAAAATCTGGTATTTTAGAGGATCCGGCCCTGTGTGTCAACAGTTATGCCGACGATTTCGGGGGATAAACAGGCACCCGCGGCCCCAGCCTCAACTCCGCGTCGGACCGGCGCAGGTAGACCGGGTTCAAGTGGCCGGCCTCGCCGCCCTTCCCTTTTTGTATCCGCTCGGCGGCCATCTGCGCCAGGGTCGACGCATGCACGACATTGAGCGCCGCCGGGGCGACGACGCCGCCGCCCGTCGATGCCAGGATGAGTTCGCGGTAGAGCTCGGCCCCATTGCCGACGAACACGCAGGGATCGCCGATCCCTGCCAGGACAATTCCGGGCGGGCAGGCGCTTTCCCCGCTGACGCGCCGCAGCCCGCCCCCCTCCCATCGGAAGCAGGCATGGTAGACTTCCCCACGCCGGGCATCGATCATCGCGCACAGCAGCGGGCGGCCTCTTTCGGCCTGGACCGCGAGGGCCTCGAGGCACGAGATGCCCAGCAGCGGTTTGCCGCAGGCCAGGGCGAGCCCCTTGGCGGCGCTGATGCCGATCCTCAGGCCGGTGAACGTCCCGGGTCCGCGCGCGACGGCGATCCCGTCGAGGTCAGCCGCGCGCACCCCCCCCAGGCGCAGGGCGTGGTCGATCATCTCCATGAGGTGGCGCGAATGGGTCCGCGAACCGCTGTAGGCGATCTCGGCCGTCTGCCGGTCCGCCAGCAGGGCCACGCTGCAGGTCGCGGAAGAGGTGTCGATGGCCAGAATCCGCGGCGCCGAATCCAGATCCGCCATCGTCAGCGCGCGTCGAAACCCCGGGCCCGCAGGGCGGGCGCGCGGCGCCTGGCCGCGGGCGGGGCGGTCTTGGGCCCCCGCGGCCTGCGCTTGCGCGGGGAGGCGGTTTCCGAAAGGTTCAGGGTCGGTATGGCCGCGGCCAGGACGGCATCCATCTGGCCCACGGGGATGAAGCGCACCTTGCGCTTGAGGGACTTGGGGAGTTCCACCAGGTCCTTGCGGTTTTTTTCGGGCATGATGACCGTGTGGATGCCGGCCCTCAGGGCGCCCAGCGCTTTTTCCTTCAAGCCCCCGATGGGGAGAACGCGCCCCCTCAGCGTGATCTCGCCCGTCATGGCCACCTGGTCGCTGACCGGCTCCCGGCAGACCACCGACACCAGCGCGGCCGCCATGGCCGTCCCGGCCGAGGGGCCGTCCTTGGGGATGGCGCCGGCCGGGACGTGGATGTGGATGTCCAGGTTCTCGAAGAAATTTTCCTTGACCCCGAAGCGCGGCAGGTTGGCGCGGGTGTAGCTCACCGCCGCGCGGGCGGACTCCTGCATGATCTCCCCTATCTGGCCGGTGACGATGAGTTCCCCCTTGCCGCTGACCAGGGTCACCTCCACGTAGAGCACCTCGCCGCCGAAAGAGGTCCACGCCAACCCGCGCGACAGCCCGATCTGGCTCTCCTCCTTCTCCATTTCGGGGTAATAGCGCGGCACGCCGAGGTATTTCTCGATGTTCCTGCGGTCGACGGCGAAGTTCTCCTTGGACCCCTCGGCGACCTTGCGCGCGATCTTGCGGCAGACGGCCCCGATCTCCCGCTCCAGGTTGCTCTCCCGGTTCGATTTTTTCCAGGGCGCCGCCGAAGCGCGACCCGGTGTCGACCCAGGAAACGGGCTGCAGGGGAACCCGGTAGCGCCCCAGGGGATCGCTCCCCTGGCGCCGCCGCAGGGCGAGCCGTCCCTCGAGGGCCCGGGGGTCCAGGGGCTGATACACGCCCACGGCCTCGTCGAAGGGCAGGAACCCCTCCTCGGCCAGGCGCACGTTTCTGAGGCGGTACTCCGCCTCCTCGCACTCGGCCGGAATGACTCCCATGGCTTCCAGCAGGATCGCCTGGTAGGCGACATGATCCCAGTGCGCCAGGCGGTCCAGAAGGGCCTCCACCGTCTCGCGGTCTGCCTGGGGCCGCGGGTCGCCGCCGCCCGCCCGCCCGCCTGCCGGCGCAGGCGGCGCCTTTACCCGCTCGTAGAAGACATCGTCGCGGGTGACGAACCCCGGACCGAAATCGGAGGGGTCCTGGTCGTGCTCGCGGATGCGCACCTCGACGCTCTCGAACAGGAAAAACTCCAGCAGGTCGGTCTTGTGCTTCGCCAGCCAGGGCACGAGGCGGGCGGGGTCGGCGGCGATGAGAAGCTTCAGCCAGTGCGCCATGGCGGCCGGGGCCAGACGGTCCTTATCCCAGACCTCCATGTCGAGGATGAATTCCCGCTGACCGTCGGAAGCCTGGGCCAGAAGGGGCAGGGCGTCCTCGGGGCCGATTTCCCGCACCAGGAGGTAGAGATCCTGGGGTGGAAACGAGTGCACCAGGGCCGTGGGCTGGGGGTGATCCAGGATCAGGTCGAGGGCCTTGTCGGCCGGCTGCGACAGGATCTCGCGGCGCCGCCTGGCCAGGTCGGCCAGGCGCTCCCGGATCTCTGCGGGCGGTTTTTTTTCCGGGGGGGATCCCACGCTGAATACTCCCATTTCAGAGGACAGATACGGGCGGATCGCTTCGACCCGGGCGCGTCACCCGTTCCCCGGGGGCCGGCGAGCGCCGCGCCAGGGGGCGAACCTGGCCAGCAGCAGCATCCCCGGAACGGCGGCCAGGGCGCAGGCGATAAAAAACGCCTGCCACCCCATCTGCTTGGCCAGAAACCCGGTCGGGGCGGCGGCCACCACCCGGGGGACGCCCATCAGGCTCGTCAGCAGCGCATATTGGGTGGCGGTGAATTTCTTGTGGGTGATGCTCGCCATGAAGGCCGCATAGGCGGCGGTCCCCATGCCGCTTGCCAGGTTCTCGAAGGCGATCACGGCCGAGAGGGCCGCCGTGCTGGGGCCGGTGTGCACCAGCGCGGCGAAGCAGGCCGTGGAAAGCGCCTGGAGAAGGCCGAACACCCACAGCGACCGGTCGATCCCGACCCGCAGCATGACAAGGCCCCCGGCCAGGCCCCCGGCGACGGTGGCCCAGAAACCGAAAAGCTTGACCACCGCGCCGATCTGGGTCTTGCTGAAACCGACGTCGAGGTAAAAGGGGGTGGTCATGGCGCTGGCCACGCTGTCGCCGATCTTGTAAAGCAGGATGAAGGCCAGCACCCGGATGGCTTCCGGCCGTCTGAAATATTCCGCCAGGGGCTGGATCACCGCCTCGGCCAGGGTCCTGGGCGTTCCGCAGGGGGCGTCCGGTTCCGGCGCCAGCAGGGTGGCGGCGACGCCGGGCAGCAGGCACAGGGCCATGATGAGATAGACCCTGGAAAAGGGGAGGTGGTCGGCCAGGATCAACCCCCCCCCGGAGGCCAGCAGCATGCCCACCCGGTAGCCGTTGACGTAGAGCGCGGAGCCGAGCCCCAGTTCCTCGTCCTTCAGATCCTCGCGGCGGTAGGCATCCGCCACGATGTCCTGGGAGGCGCTGAAGAAGGTGACCAGGAAGGCGGCCAGGGCGACCAGCCAGGGCCTGCCCGCCGGGTCGGTCAGCCCCAGGCCGGCGACGGCGGCCATGAGGCACACCTGGGCCGCCAGCAGCCACCCCCGCCGCCGGCCCAGAAAGGGAAGCGCATAGCGGTCGAGAACCGGGGCCCACAGGAACTTGAGCGTGTAAGGCAAGCCCACCAGGGCCATGAGGCCGACGACGGTGAGGTCCACCCCCTCCTCGGTCATCCAGGCCTGGAGCACCGACAATGTCAACAGCAGCGGCAGCCCGCAGGCGAACCCCATGACCAGGGCCACCAGCATGCGCCGGCTGAACGCCATTGTGACAAGCGCCCGGTGCCGGGCCATCAGGCCGTCATTTTCGCTTCGCGGGGCAGCAGCGCCAGGCGCGCCGGGTCGACGATCGGGCCATGGGCCGCTTTCAGCGCCAGCAGCCCCGAGCGTTGTTCGTCGAGAACCCTGAACAGCAGCGGCGGGACCCCCGTCTCCTTGCCGTAAGCCTCGAGCTGCAGTTCGATGCGCGCCAGGATGTTGTCCACGTAGAGGGAAAACTGTTTCCGGTACAGCTCCCCCGGGTAGGGTTTATCGATCAGGGAGCTGAAAAGGCGCTCGAGGTCTTCATGGGTGGGCAGGTAGCCGATGGGGCTGTCCAGGACGTCCACCTCGCCGTGCACCCGCCGCTCGAGCCACGCCAGCCAGACCTTCACGTCGCGCTTCTCGCCCAGAAGCTTCTGGGATGTCCCTCCCCGGGAGGCGTCGGTGAGGAAATAGTTCAGGCCGGCCATGACCGGGCGCTTGTCCTCGGCGACCGCGGCGTTTCCGAAAAAGCGGAACTGGGCGTCCATGTAGTCGCCCAGGGCGCCGGGGATGAAGGGGGCGTTGGCCCAGGGGGCGCGCTTGACCCCCGTGGCGCCCACCTCGGTGGCGGTGGCCGCGGAGACGATGCAGGCGCCGACGACCACCCCCTGCTCCGGGTTCTTGGCGGCCCAGACCGGCGGCATCGTGTCGCCGTCCCGGCCGCTGTAGGTGATCACGCGGGTCTCGACCCCGGCCGGATCCTCCGCCAGGGGCGTGTAGTTGGCCAGCGCGCTCGAGGACAGGGTGCAGCGCGCGTTGGGATGCGATATGGGCACCGGGCGGCCGTTGCCGTCGCGCATGCCCCGTTTCCACGCCCCCTGGAAGTTGACGCCCTCGTCGGCCTGCTCCTCCCCGTTTCCGCTCCAGTGGGGGACGCCGGCGGCGTCGACCAGCACGTTGGACCATATCACCTCGGTGCCCGGGCGCCGCAGGTTGGCCATCAGGTGCGGGTCACCCTCCCGGTTGACGTCGGCCAGGATGCCGAAGATGCCGCACTCGGGGTTGATCGACCGGATGGCCCCGTCCCCGGCGATCCACATCTGGGCCAGGTCGGGCGGCCGGTGCGGGGGTCGATGACGTGGCTGTAACGCCTGCCTTCGTGTTCGAAAAAGTTGCGGTAGTCACCGCTGGTGGCGAACCCCCGGTCCTGGAGTTCGACCACCCGGTAAACTGCATCCAGGGGCGCATCCGCGGCCGGGCGGTTGATCCCGACGCGCCACCGGCCGCCGTCCGGGCGGCTGCCGGCGGCGTAGACCTCCCCGCCGATTTCCACGAGAAAGTTTTCGAACCCGGAGCGCCGGATCACCTCCGCCACCGCGTCGACCGCAAACCCCTTGGCGATGGATGCCAGATCGAGGGTCACCCGGGGGTACTTCTTCACCAGAAACCCGTCCGCCGACATATCGAGGCGGTCGAAGCCGACCTGGCCCCGCAGGGCGTCGATGGCGTCGGCGGCCGGTATGCCGGCGGGCGCCCTGCCGCTGCCGAAGCCCCAGAGATCGACCAGGGGCTTGACCGTGCCGTCCCAGGCGCCGCCGGTCAGCCCGAAAAGGTCCCGGGCGACCCCCAGGACGTGGAGGAAATCGGGCCCGGGAAAAAATTTTTCCCCCGCAGCGTCTATCCGGTTGAAGCGGCTGATCTCGCTGTCCTCCAGGTAGGTCGACATGCTGCGGTTGATCGCGGCCAGGCGCCCGGCGATGGCCTTCTCGAGGGGGCCGGCGCGGTCCATGAGCCCGGCCGCCACCTTGATGTGGTAGGTCGTCCCCATGGTGTTGCCGGAAATGAGGATCTCGCGCGCCCCTGCGTTAGCGGCGGCGAAAAGCGCAGCCATCAGGGTGCAGGCGGCGACGATCTTGCGGCTCATGGGAGCGTTCCTCCGCGGCTGTCGTGCCAGAAAGACGCTTTGTTCGAAATCGAAATCGAAATCGGGGTCGGGGTCGCCATGGTCATCGCAGCGCCCTAGCAGATCCTGGGCAGCTGCTCCCCCGTGAGCATGTCGACGATGCGGGTGCCGCCGATGGGGGTCTGCATGACCACGGTCCCCGGGTGTTCGGCCACCGCCTCGCCGATGTCGCAGGCCGCCTGGCCATGGGGGTCGCTTCGCATGGCGGCCAGGAGCGCCCCGGCCGCTTCGGGGGCGGCGAAGGCGATCAGTTTGCCCTCGTTGGCCAGGTAGAGGGGGTCCAACCCGAGAAGCTCGCAGATGCCGGCCACCTCGGCTTTGACCGGCAGGCGGTCCTCGAAAATGCGGATGCCGACCCCGGAGCGGGCGGCGATTTCGTTCAAGGCGGTTCCCAAGCCCCCGCGGGTGGGGTCCCGAAGCGCGTGGAGGCCGCCGGGGTCGGCCGCCAGCATGGCGCGGACCATGCGGTTCAGGGGGGCGGTGTCGCTGCGCACGCAGGATTCGAAACGCATCCCCTCGCGCTGGCTCAGGATGGTCACCCCGTGGTCGGCGATGCTGCCGCTCAGCAGGACCCGGTCGCCGGGCCGCGCCCGGTGGCTGGCGACATGGACGCCGGCGGCGACGACGCCGATTCCCGAGGTGTTGATGAAGATCTTGTCCGCCGCCCCGCGGGGCACGACCTTGGTGTCGCCGGTGACCACCTGGACGCCCGCGGCGCGGGCGGCCCGGCCCATCTCGTGGACGATGCGCACGAGGGTGTCCAGGGCCAGCCCCTCCTCGATGATCAGCCCCACGCTGAGGTAGGCCGGTTCGGCGCCGCACATGGCCACGTCGTTGACGGTGCCGTTGATCGCCAGGTCGCCGATGCTGCCCCCCGGGAAGAAGATGGGGTCCACCGTGTAGGTGTCCGTGGAAAAGGCCAGGCGCTGTCCCCGGAGGTCGAACACGGCCCCGTCGTTGAGGGCGGAGAGAATCGGGTTGTCGAAAACCGGCAGCATGAGATCGGTGGTGAGGCGGTGGGATACCCACCCCCCGCTGCCGTGATCCAGAAGGATGGTGTCTGCTTTCAATGGCGGTGTCCTTGTCTTGCCGGAGGCGGCCGGCCGCGTTCAGGGCCGGCGATGGTAGCGGTAATAGGCCGCGCAGGTCCCCTCGCTGGAAACCATGCACGGGCCCACCGGGTCGGCCGGGGTGCAGGCCGTGCCGTAGAGGGGGCACTCGGGAGGCGTCCTGACCCCGGTGAGCACCTCTCCGCAGGCGCAGCCCCTGGGCTCGGGGGCCGGGGCGACCTCGATGCCGAGGCGCCGCCGCGCGTCGTGGACGGCAAAGGCCTCGCGGATGCCGAGTCCGCTGCCGGGAATTTCCCCGATCCCCCGCCAGACGGCGTCCGTGGGCTCGAAAACCGCTTCCATGAGCCGGCGGGCCCGGGGGTTGCCCTCTTCCCTGACCGCACGGGCGTAGGCATTGTCGAGCCGCGGGCGGCCGGTCTCGATCTGCTCGACCAGCAGGCGCACGGCCTGGAGCAGGTCGGCCGGCTCGAACCCGGCGACCGCGCAGGGGGTGCGGTGGGCGGCGAAAAAAGGGCGGTAGGCGTCCAGGCCGATGATCACGGAAACGTGCCCCGGGAGCAGAAAGCCGTGGATGCGGGCCGCATCGTTTTGCATCAGGGCGTCCAGGGCCGGCGGCACGGTCTTGTGGGCCGCGTAGACGAGGTAGTTGCCCAGGTTTTCCCCGGCGGCGGTGAGGATCGAGGCCGCCACGGTGGGGGCGGTGGTTTCGAACCCCACCCCCAGGAAGACCACCTGGCGGTCAGGGCGGCTGCGGGCGATGGCGAGGGCGTCCACCGTGGAGTAGACAACGCGCACATCGGCGCCGGCGGCCTTTTCGCGCTGGAGGGAGGACCGGCTGCCGGGCACCCGCATCAGGTCCCCGAAGGTAACCACGATGACGCCGGGAGTACGCGCCAGAGCCACGAAGGCGTCGATTTCCCCCTGTGCCGTGACGCACACCGGGCACCCCGGGCCCGACACCAGGGCAATGGTCGGGGGCAGGAGGGAGCGGATGCCGCTCCTGAAGATCGCCACCGTGTGGGTCCCGCAGACTTCCATCAGGCGAACGTCCCGCCGGCTGGCCTCCATGATGGCGGCGGCCAGGCGGCGGCTGACGCCCGGGTCCCGATACTCGGCCTGGTGTTTGAGGGTCATGGCGTGGCCTTTTGCTTTCGACTCCATCTAAAATCGAAATCGAAATCGTGTCCGGGAAGTGGATTTGGGTGTCGATTACGACAACGATTACGACAACGACAACGACAACGAAAAAGAGCGACGATCGGGCGCCGCCGGGGAAGCGCCCGGCGGGATGTCACCGCCGGCCGCGGGAAACCGCGCCCGCCACGAGGGCCTGACCCAGAGAGATGCCGCCGTCGTTGGAGGGGACCAGGCGGTGGGTGTAGACCTCGAACCCGTCTGCGCCGAGCCGTTCAACGAGACCCGCCAGCAGGCGGGCGTTCTGGAAGACCCCTCCGCTCAGGGCCACGCGCCTCAGCCCGCAGTCGTCCCCCACGGCTGCTGCCAGCGCGGCGAACAGGTCGATGAGGGTGGCGTGAAAACGGCTGCCGATCTCCGCGGCCGTAAGGCCGGCGAGGAGAGAAACCGAAGGATCCGATCAGATTTAACGCGATCAAGATGTCGATTGCCTCTCCAGAGAAGATCCTTTCGTGGTCGCACGGGGAGGTCAAGAAACCGGAGACGATCAACTACCGGACCTTCAAACCGGAGCGCGACGGGCTTTTCTGCGCCAAGATTTTCGGCCCCACAAAGGATTACGAGTGCAACTGCGGCAAGTACAAGCGCATGAAGCACCGGGGGGTCATCTGCGAGAAATGCGGCGTGGAGGTCATCCAGTCCAAGGTCCGGCGCGAGCGCATGGCGCACATCGAGCTGGCCACGCCCTGCGCCCACATCTGGTTTCTCAAGAGCCTGCCCAGCAAGATCGGCAACCTGCTGGACCTCACCCTCAAGCTCATCGAAAAGGTCCTTTACTTCGACAGCTACATCGTCATCGACCCCAAGGAAACCCCCCTGAGCCGGGGCCAGCTGCTTTCCGACGAGAAATACCGCGAGGCCCTGGAACTCTACGGCAAGAAGTTCGAGGCCGGCATCGGCGCCGAGGCGGTCAAGCGGATGCTCCAGGGCATGGATCTCCAGGCCCTCTATGTCCAGCTGCGCACCGAGATCCGGGAAACCGGATCGGTCGCCAAGCGCCAGAAGCTGGCCAAGCGGCTGCGCATCGTGGACGCTTTCCGGCGCTCGGGGATCGATCCGACCTGGATGATCATGGACGTCATCCCGGTGCTGCCGCCGGACCTGCGCCCCCTGGTTCCCCTGGAGGGCGGCCGGTTCGCCACCTCCGATCTGAACGACCTCTACCGCAGGGTCATCAACCGCAACAACCGGCTCAAGCGCCTGATCGACCTGAAGGCACCCGACATCATCGTGCGCAACGAAAAGCGCATGCTCCAGGAGTCGGTGGACGTGCTGTTCGACAACGGCCGCCACGGCCGGGTGATCACGGGCTCCAACAAGCGGCCCCTGAAGTCCCTGAGCGACACCCTCAAGGGCAAGCAGGGCCGCTTCCGGCAGAACCTGCTCGGCAAGCGGGTCGACTACTCGGGCCGAACCGTCATCACCGTCGGTCCGAACCTGCGCCTGCACCAGTGCGGGCTGCCCAAGAAAATGGCCCTGGAGCTCTTCAAGCCGTTCGTCTACTACCGGCTTGAGCAGAAGGGGCTGGTCTCCACGGTCAAGAGCGCCAAGAAGCTGGTCGAGCGCGAAACCCCTGAAGTCTGGGACACCCTGGACGAGGTCGTCAAGGAATACCCCGTGATGCTCAACCGGGCGCCGACCCTTCACCGCCTCGGCATCCAGGCCTTCGAGCCGATCCTCATCGAGGGCAAGGCCATCCAGCTTCACCCCCTGGTCTGCACCGCCTTCAACGCCGACTTCGACGGAGACCAGATGGCGGTCCACATCCCCCTGTCCGTGGAGGCCCAGATCGAGGCCCGCGTCCTGATGCTTTCGAGCAACAACATTCTCTCGCCGGCCAACGGCAGCCCCATCATCGTCCCCAGCCAGGACATCGTTCTGGGGCTGTACTACATGACACGCTCGCGGGTCGGGGCCAAGGGCGAGGGGCGCCTCTTCGCCGACCCGGGCGAAGTGCGCTGCGCCTACGACGCGGGGGTCGTCGACCTGCACGCCGCCATCCGGGTACGCATGGGCGGCGAGCGCCTCGAGACCACGGTCGGCAGGATCCTGCTGTGGGAGATCATCCCCCAGAATTACGTCCTGGCCCTGAGCCGCCTCTCCGCAGGCAGCCGCAGCGAGGCCGAGGGCATCCTCCGGGAGATCGAGGCCGGGACCTCCTTTGCCGGGATCGCCGCGGCCAGCGGGGAGGCCTCCGGGGCCGGGCTGGGACTGCTGACCTATGACGAGTTCCGGCGGATGTTCAACCTTACCGACGCCGTCGCCGACGCCGTGTTCGCCCTGGACCAGGGCGGCACCAGCGGCGCGATCGAAAGCGAGGGGGCCTTCCACGTTTTCCACGTCACCGCCAAGCAACCGGAAATCCCCTTCGAAGCCGTCAACCAGGTGATGGACAAGAAGCGCCTGCGGGAGCTGGTCGATTACGCCTACCGCAACCTGGGGCCCAAGGCCACGGTCATCCTCTCCGACCGCCTGAAGGACATCGGGTACCTTTACTCCACCGAGGGCGGGCTGTCGATTTCCATCGACGCCATGATCATTCCCAGGGCCAAGTGGGACATCCTCAAGCAGGCCGGCGACAAGGTCACGGAGATCGGCAGACAGTATGCCGAGGGGTTGATCACCCAGGGCGAGAAATACAACAAGGTGGTCGACATCTGGGCCAAGGCCACCGACGACGTGGCCAACGAGATGATGGAGGTGATGAAAATGATCCCGGTCGCCGACGCCGAGGGTCGGCCGGTCAAGGGCGCGGACGGCCGGGTGCGGATGACCGAGAGCTTCAACCCCATCTTCATGATGGCCGATTCGGGCGCCAGGGGCAGCAAGGACCAGATGCGCCAGCTCGCCGGGATGCGCGGCCTGATGGCCAAACCTTCCGGGGAGATCATCGAAACCCCCATCAGCGCCAACTTCCGCGAGGGCCTGTCGGTGCTGCAGCTGGGACACTGCACGGCGTCGGCGCCATCCATCGCCTGCTTACCCTGGAGAGCGGGCTTCTCATCGGCATCGGCAGGCAGGACCCAGACGGGGCCGCCCCCGGGGCGGAGGGCCTCGCGACCCCCGCGCCCCGCGGCGTGACCCTGCTGCTGGCGGATGCAAGCGACCCCTCCAGCCCCGTCTTGAAGGATGTCATCGACATCGGGGGGCAGGGCACGGAATCCGACGCCTGTTTCCGACCGCAGGCGCTCCACGCCTCCCTGTCGGCGGACGGCCGCTCGTTGCTCCTGGCCCTTCCGATCCAGCTGCACGGCGTCTCCGACCCCTCCGCAGAACCCGCCAGCGGCGACAGCGAGCAGGTTTCGGGCTGGATTCACACCGGCCTGTATCTCTTCGACGTCTGCCTGGCGGCCGAGGAAAACGGGGGCGGCCGACCCGGTTTCGTAGAGCCCGGTATCCTCGCGGCGGAACGCGCCGCCGATGCCCCGGCCCCTTACTGGGTGCTCGACCAGGGAACCGACCGGATCCTCGTCCGCGGGTCGGCCGTTCACTACGTGCACCGCGGAAGGGTCTGGTCGGCCCCCCTCGACAGCCCGACGGAGGCTGTCGGCCCCCGCTGAGCGCGCGATACCCCCCTGCCCGCCGACACGCTTGACACCCGGCCGCCCTTCCCTTAGAATCTCAGCCGCGGAACGGACTGGCGGGGAAGCCGTCCGCCCGGCACCCGGGTCGTCCCCGCCCTGCACCGGCCATTCTGACCGCCGGCGCCGTGAACCGGCAACCCCGAGGATGATACCGATGGCCATGGCATCTTCCGAGCCCGTGCCGCAGGAGGCGGAGCAGAAACCCCGGGTGCCCATCTGGCTCCAGCTGTCCGTCGCCGTCACCCTGATCATCGTCGTCGCCGTCACGGCCCTGAGCACCGTGGTTCTCACGCGCCAGAGGGAGCACCTCTACCGCGAAACGGTCCGGATCGGGATGGTCAGCCTCAACTACTTCGACAACAACGCCCGCATCCCCCTCATCGAAGACAACCTCCTGGGGCTCAACACCCTGATCCGCGAAGCGACCTCGGTGGAAGGCCTGCTCTACGCCATCATCGTCGACCAGAACAACCTGGTCAAGGCCCACAGTGACCACTCCCTGATCGGCAGCCCGCTGGCCGATTTAAAAAACGTTTCCCGGACGACCCGGGACGAGGACAACGTCACCTATTTCGAATACCGGGCGCCCTCGGGCAACCACGTGCTCAACCTGACGCGCCCCGTCATGTTCAAGGACAAGGTCCTCGGCGCCGTGCACGTGGGCGTGTCCATCGACCACATCCAGCAGGTCATCCGCCGGGAGCGCCGCTCCATCGTCCTGATCACCCTGGCCTGCCTGCTCTTCGGCATCGGCATCGCCGGGCTCCTCGGGTACAGCTTTTCGCGGCCGATTTCCGAGCTCGTCAGGGCCACCGGCGAAATCGGAAGGGGCAACTACCACTACCGGGTCCGCAAGCCGCGCAAGGACGAGTTCGGTATCCTGGCCAAGGCCTTCAACCGCATTGGCGAGGACCTCTGGCGCAAGACCCTGATGGAGAAATCCTTCGGCAAATACGTGGGCGCGGAAGTCCTGGAAATGATCATGGCCAACCCGGAAAGCCCCTGGCTCAAGGGCCGCAAGGGAGAGGCCACCGTCCTGTTCACCGACATCCGCGGTTTCACCGCCCATTCGGAAAACAGGGAACCCGAGGAGATCGTGGAGCAGCTGAACGAGTATTTCGACATCGCCACCCGGGCGATCATCGAGCACCGGGGGTATGTCGACAAGTTCATCGGCGACGCGGTTCTGGGGGTTTTCGGAGCGCCGGTTTTCTATGCCGACCACGCCGAGCAGGCCGTCCGGGCGGCGGTGGCGATCCAGAAGGCGCTGCGGGAGGCCGGAAGGGAGGGCAACCCCCTGTTGACATCGGTGGGAATCGGGATCAACTCGGGCGTGGTGGTTTCCGGGAACATCGGCTCCACCGGCAAAATGGAATACACGGTCATCGGCGACGACGTCAACGTCGGGGCGCGGCTCAACGGCCTGGCGGCCGCCGGTGAGATCATCATCAGCAAAAAGACCCTGGAGCTGGCAGGCAGCCGGGTGGTCGCCGCCCCCCTTCCCCCCCAGAAGGTCAAGGGGAAATCCGAGCCCGTCGAGTCCTTCCGGGTCCTGTCCCTCGAGGAGCGCGCCCATGACGGCCATCCGCCCGAAGGCTGAGCGCGCGGCGGGCCTCATCGCCGCGGGTCTCCTGCTCGCACTGACCGGCTGTGCCGCGGCCCCCCCCCCGGCCCCGCCGCCGGCCCCGGCGGCAGCCTTCCAGGACGATGCCCCGCGGGTGCACGGAGACTTCAAGATCGTCACCGCCCGCGCGGGAGACACCCTCGCGAGCCTGGCGGCCAGCCACCTGGCCCACCCCTCCAGGGCGTGGATGATCGCCGATTTCAACGACATCGCCGAGGTCATGCCGGGCCAGGAGGTGGTCATCCCGCCGGCGGACTTCCGCCGCGGGGGCATCTACCCCCAGGGCTACCAGGTCGTACCGGTCCTGACCTATCACAACTTCTCCAGGAAGAAGGCGGCCAAGATGATCGTGCCGGAGGCGCGCTTCGAGGCCCAGATGAAGCACCTCAAGGAAAACGGCTTTCAGACCGTCACCCTCGGGGAGCTGTGCGACTTCATCGAGCTGAAAGTGCCGCTTCCGCCCAAGGCGGTCGTCATCACCGTCGACGACGGGTGGCGCATGTTCCACGACATCGCCTACCCGATCCTGAAGAAATACGGGTTCAGGGCCACCCTTTTTCTCTACACCGATTTCGTGGGCGCGGGCAAGGCGGTCACCTGGGACCAGGTAAAGGAGATGGCGGCCAACGGGATCGAGATCCACAACCACACCAGGAGTCACCGCAGCCTGGCCAAGGCGAACGTTGGGGAGTCTTTCGAGGTCTATTTCAGGCAGCTCGAGGAGGAGGTCGCCGGCGGCGAGGAAAAGCTCAGGCAGAACGCCGGTATCGAATCGCGCTTCCTGGCCTACCCTTACGGCGACACGAACGACCTGGTGGTGGAGCTGTTGAGGAAGCGCGGGTACCGCGGCGCGTTCACCGTCGTGCGCGGGAGCAACCCCTTTTTCGTGGACAGCTTCCGCATCAACCGCACGGTGATCTACGGCGATTACGACCTGGCCAAGTTCCAGGCCAACCTGACGGTCTGGCAGAAATTGGCCGCCGGTGGGGCCGGAAGCCGAGAGCAGGCGCTCCATCTCCATAGCGGTGATCACGTTGGGGTGCTGGGCGTAGTTGGAGGTGTCGCCCCGACATCATCATGATCGGAGAAATGCGGGACCTGGAAACCGCCAGGAACGCGGTTCAGGCCGCCCTCACCGGCCACCTGGTGCTTTCCACCCTGCACACCAACGATGCCCCCTCCGCTGTGACCCGGCTCCTGGACCTTGGGGTGCCGGCGTTTCTGATCCAGGCCACGCTGTCCGGGATCCTGGCTCAGCGCCTGGTGCGCAAGGTATGCACTTACTGCCGGGTATCTTTCACCATGGAGGCCGAGGAACTGAGGGGCATGGGGCTCGAGACGGGAAGAACCGGCCTGGTGAGCCTCCAGCGGGGGGCGGGGTGCCTCCGGTGCCGCGGAACGGGGTACCTGGGTCGCAGCGGCGTGTTCGAAGTGCTGCCCTACTCCGATTCCCTGCGCAAGCTGACCACTTCCAAGACCCAGATCGAAAGACTGCGCGCGCGGGCCAGGGAAGAGGGCATGATCACCCTGCGGGAGAGCGCCGTGCAGAAAATGCTCGCCGGACAAACGACCTGCGAGGAGGTGCTGCGGGTGACCTGGGAGATGGACTGACCCGCACCCTGGGCCGGGGAGCGCGGCGGGACCGGCCGCCGGGAAGGGGCTAAGGCCGCCGCCGCGGGTTGTTTTGCGCCGGGTGCCTCTAGTCGGCCTTGACCCCCAAACGCCAGGCCTGAACCGGGTCCCAGGGGATCAGGGCCCGCTCCGAGGCGATGACGAGCACCGTGGCGGTGGTTTCTTCGGTGTGCAGGACGAGGAGGTGGCCGATGCCGATGCGCGGGAAGGTCAGCGTGTCGCCGCTCACGGGGTGTTTCTTGGCCTTTTCCTGGTAGTAGGCCTCATACATCTGGCCGACCTTGACTCCGTCCGCCTCGCCCTTGTCGATGAAGGCGGTGTGGGCTTCGCCCATCAGCTTGGTCTGGTCCTCGGAGATCAGGAGGCGGCCCTCCAGGCCGACCACGCCGTCACTCAGGGCGATGAGGGGGGAGCGCTTGGCGAAGGGCATCACCAAGTCGCCGACCTGCATGTCGCGGTAGGATCTCACGACCTGGGCGACGGAATACCCTTCTTCCTCTTTCAGGATCTCCACCACGCCGAGCATGTAGTGCTGGATCCCGATTTCACGGTAGGATCCGGGCTCCCGCAGCGGGCTGAAGGTGCGGTAGACGGTGCAAAGGTCGCCCGCCGCCATCTTTGCGCCGGAGCTGGTGTGGATGTAGACGGTGTCCCCGTCGGAGATCATTTTCTTGCGGTCCCGGACCTCGATCAGGCCCCCGATCGGCTCCACCGCGACCTTGCGGATGAACCCGACGCTGTCGATGGACGAGTAGATGAAGAAGGGCGGCTCCTGGAACGGCTGCGGCCCCGTTTCCTCCACCTCCTTGAGCATGCGCTGCATGTCCTTCTTGCGAAAGAGCCGGATGCGGTTTCCCGGGTAAATCCAGTGCGGGTTGGCGATCTGCTGGTTTTCCCTCCACAGGTCGGGCCACTGCCAGGGGGAGTCTGAAAACCGCTGGGAAAGATCCCAGAGGGTGTCGCCTTTCTTGATGGTGTAGTAAAACCCTGCCTCGCTCTCGATGACTTCGACCTCCTCCGGCTGCCCGCCCGCCGCAGGCGCCGAGGGCGCAAGCCCCAGCAGGATCGCCAGGGCCAGCAGGGCGGCCGGCAAGGCCGCTTGAATTCCAATCGATCGCGTCATGGGAACCCCCTATCGCTTGGGTGTTTCGAGCCGGGTGCACTGCCCTTGCCAGCCCCAATTTCCAAATAGTAATTCCTAGTACCCCGCTGCGCCGCATTTTGTCAAGCGAATCGATTCCCGGCGCCGAGGCGGCCGGCCCCGAAAAAAAAGCCCCGTCACGCCGGGCAGGCGTGACGGGGCTTTTTCTTGCGGTTATCCGCGGGTGCCGGGGCTACATCATGCCGCCCATGCCGCCCATGCCGCCCATGCCTCCCATCCCGCCGCCGCCGGGCATGGGGGCTTCCGATTTTTCCTCGGGTTTCTCGGCGACCATGGCCTGGGTGGTCAGCATCAGGGAGGCCACGCTGGCCGCGTTCTGCAGGGCCAGCCGCACGACCTTGGTCGGATCGATGACGCCGGCCGCCATCAGGTCCTCGTAGACGTTGGTTTCGGCGTTGTAGCCGAAGGGGCCCTCGCCGGACTTGACCTTGTCGATCACCACGGAACCCTCGAAGCCGGCATTGTTGGCGATCTGGCGCAGGGGTTCCTCGATGGCGCGCATGACGACCTTCACGCCCAGCTTCTGGTCGGCTTTGATCTTGATCTTGTCGAGGGCGTCCAGGGTGCGCACGATGGCGACCCCGCCGCCGGGGACGATTCCCTCCTCCACGGCCGCGCGGGTGGCGTTGAGGGCGTCTTCGACGCGGGCCTTCTTTTCCTTCATCTCGGTCTCGGTGGCCGCGCCGACGTTGATGACGGCCACGCCGCCGATGAGCTTGGCAAGGCGCTCCTGGAGCTTTTCACGGTCGTAGTCCGAGGTGGTTTCCTCGATCTGGGCCCGGATCTGCTTCACGCGGCCTTCCAGGGCCGAGCGGGCGCCCGCGCCGTCGACGATGGTGGTGTTGTCCTTGTCGATGGAGATCCGTTTGGCCTTGCCGAGGTCGGTGAGGGTGAGGTTCTCCAGCTTGATGCCGAGGTCTTCGGACACGACCTGCCCGCCGGTCAGGATGGCGATGTCCTCCAGCATGGCCTTGCGGCGGTCGCCGAAGCCGGGTGCCTTGACGGCCGCCACCTGGAGGGTGCCGCGCAGCTTGTTGACCACCAGGGTGGCCAAGGCTTCGCCGTCGACGTCCTCGGCGATGATCAGCAGGGGCTTGCCCATCTTGGCCACCTGCTCGAGGATCGGCAGGAGGTCTTTCATGTTGCTGATCTTTTTCTCGTTGATGAGGATGTAGGGGTCTTCCAGGGAGGCGACCATCTTTTCCGCGTCGGTCACGAAATAGGGGGAGAGGTACCCGCGGTCGAACTGCATGCCTTCCACGACTTCGAGGGTGGTCTCCATGGACTTGGCTTCCTCGACCGTGATGACGCCCTCCTTGCCGACCTTGTTCATGGCCTCGGCGATGATGTTGCCGATGGTCTCGTCGTTGTTGGCGGAAATGGTGCCGACCTGGGCGATTTCGCGCTGGTCTTTGGTCGGCTTGCTGAGGTTGTGAAAATCGAGAATACCCCCACCGTGATCAGGACGTCGTGGATCAGGGCCACGATGGCGCCCATGGCGTATTTGAGCTCCAGGAACCAGAAGAGCACCAGGGTCACCGCCAGGGCGCCGACGATGAGGAAGGGCGTGCTCAGGGCCAACAGCTTCAAAACGTAAAGCGCGGCGATCAGCGCCCCTGCCATGACCGCGCTCAGGATCCATTTGAGTTCGAAGCGGCCGGAGATGTAGATGGCGATGAAGAGCAGCGCATAGAACATGGCGAACAGGGCCTTTTCACGCAGGTCCTTGCCCACCTGGGGGCCGACCATCTCGACGCGCCGGATTTCCGCCTGGCTGCCGGCGGCGGCGGAGAGGCTCTCGGCGATCCGGCCCGGGTCGGCCGCCACCTCGGGTCCGGAAGCGTCGGTGCGCACGAGGTATTCGGCCTCGTCGCCCCTCCCGAAGCTCTGGACCGATGAGGCGCCCAGGTTGACGGCGGCCAGGCCGGTCTTGACGGCGGCGATCGTCGTCGGGGAGGCGAACTTGACCTGGATCAGGGTTCCGCCCGAAAAATCGATCCCGTAGCGGGGCCCCCTGTGAACGGCAAGGGTGACGACCGTCGCCAGGATCAGGAGAAGGGACACGCCATAGGCGATCTTGCGCCTGGCGATGAACTCGATGTTGACATCCGGTTTGATAAACTCCATGTGAACGCCCTCTGTGATGGGTTCGTGGCAGGGTGGGCGCAGGCGCCCTCCCGTTTCAGATGCTCAGGCTCCTCAGCTTGCGGCTGACCAGGAGATAGTCGAAGATCATCCGGGTGAGGATCAGGGCCGTGAACACGCTGGCGACGACGCCCAGGCTCAGCGTGACCGCAAAGCCCTTCACCGGGCCGGTGCCGAACTGGAACAGGACCAGGGCGGCGATCAGGGTGGTGACGTTGGCGTCGAGAATCGTCAGTGTGGCCCGTTCGTAGCCGGCCTCCACCGCCGCGCGCGGGGTCTTGCCCAAACGCAGCTCCTCCCTTATCCGTTCATAAATCAATACGTTGGCATCTACGGCCATACCGATCGTGAGGATGATCCCGGCGATGCCGGGCAGGGTCAGGGTGGCCTGGAACCCGGCCAGCCCGGCGGCGATCAGGAGGATGTTGAGCACCAGGGCCAGGTCGGCGATGACGCCGGAGCCTTTGTAGTAGACCGCCATGAACAGGACCACGAGGATGCCGCCGACGGCCATGGAGATCAGCCCCTTGCGGATGGAATCGGTGCCCAGGGAAGGGCCGACGGTGCGCTCCTCCAGGATGGTGACCGGCGCGGGGAGGGCGCCGGCGCGCAGCACGATGGCCAGGTCGCGCGCCTCCTCGGCGGTGAACCGGCCGGTGATCCGGGCCTCGCCCCCGGCGATGCGTTCCTGGATCACGGGGGCGGAATAGACCCGGTTGTCCAGGACGATGGCCAGGCGCTTCTTGACGTTTTCGCCGGTGACGCGCTCGAAGATGCGGGCGCCCTTGTTGTCGAACTTGATGCTGACGTAGGGTTCGTTGTACTGGGAATCGATCTGGACCCGGGCGTCGGTCAGGTACTGGCCGGTCAGGACCGGGCGCTTGGCGAGGAGGAAGGGAGTGCGCGACACCCGTCGCGTGGCGGGGTCCTCGTCCACCTGGTAGAGGATCTCGCTTCCCGGCGGGGGCCCGTCCTGCAGGGCCGTGTCCACGCTGTTGGTTTCGTCCACCAGCTTGAACTCCAGGAGGGCGGTCTTGCCGATCAGGTTCTTGGCCCGTTCGGTCTCCTTGACGCCGGGCAGCTGCACGAGGATGCGTTCGTCCCCCTGGCGGCGGATATCCGGCTCGCTGACTCCGAACTGGTCGATGCGGTTGCGGATGGTCTCCAGGGCCTGGCCGGCCGCCAGCGCGCGGATGTACTCGGCCTCGGTGTCGGGCAGGTCGAGGACCATGTCGAGGGCTTCCGCGCTGCGGTCCTGACTGGAAACCCTGAGGTCCTTGAATTCCTTGTCCAGGAGGCGGTCGAATTTTTCGATGTTCTCCGCGCCCTTGACGCCGACCGAGATTTTCGGCCCGGCCGCCATCTCCACCGTCAGCCCCTTGATGCCCTCGGCGCGTGCCTGGCTGCGCAGTTCCTGGCCGATGCGTTCCAGGGTGCTCTCGACGGCTTTCGCGGTCTGTACCTCTAAGACCAGGTGCATGCCCCCCTGCAGGTCGAGACCGAGATTGATCTTCTTGTGGGGCCACAATTCCGGTTTCAGGGAGGGGAGCAGGTAGACCAGCGCGGCCAGAAACACCACGATGACGGCCACCAGCCTCCATGACAGCTTCTTCAATGTCGGTTCCTTTCGTTTAAAGCCCCCGGGGCCTTTGCGCCGGGGCGCGCGGCGGATCGCCGGCGCCCGGGCGGCGCCGGCAGCGCTGCGGAGGGGGGCCAGTTAAAAGCCCCTGAAAAAATGAAGTCGGCCTCCCACCGGCCGGCTCATTTCTCACGGGGCTCCTGGCGTCCGCGAAAGTTACTTGGATTTCTCCGGTTCCGTTTTGGGTGCCTGGGGCTGGGGGGCGGCCTGCACCAGGGTGCCGACGTTGCCCCGGGCCACTTTCACCCGCACCTTGTCGGCGATTTCCACCGTCAGGGTCGTTTCGTTGACCCCCGTGATCCGGCCGTGCAGGCCGCCGCTGGTGATGATGCGGTCGCCTTTTTTCAGGTTGCCGATCATTTCCTTGTGCTCTTTGCTCTTTTTCTGCTGGGGACGGATCAGCAGGAAATAGAAGATGACGAACATCAGGATCAGCGGGATGAACGAGGCAAATCCCCCGGCGCCGCCGTCGGCGCCCGCGCCGCTTTGTCCCATGGCATAGGCGATATCGAACAAGATCAAACCTCCTTTGCGATTTTCCCCCCACGGCCCGCGCGGGCCGGGTGGTCAAGTTTGGCGCACCTATACTGTAAATGGCGGCCGAGGTCAATTGTTTCTTTTCCCGCCGCCGGCCCGCCCGAAATTCTGGCGAACAGCGCATCGCCCGGCTTTTGACCCACGAGAACCCTTTCGGCCGACGGCGCCCGGAGGTGGGTGGGGCCGACGCAGCCCATGGCGATGCGCGCCTCGACGACGATGCCGTCGCGGGCGTCCAGGGTGATGAAGGCGGCCACGTTGACGATGTTGCAGTCCTGGGACTTGCGGGCGCCGATGTTGATGTAGCCGGCGCCGGACAGCGGGCCCGGAACCTCGACGCGGATGTCGGAGAGAATCTCGCCGGGGGCGATGGCGGTCATGCCCGGGCCTTTGAAAAAATCCCCGATGGGCAGCTGCCGGCTGGCGTCGCCGCGCGTGAGAACGAGGGTCGTGCCGTAGACCATGAGGGAAGGGGGGAGGTCGGCCGCCGGGCGGGCGGAGCCGATGTTGCCACCGATGGTGGCCAGGTTGCGGATCAGGGGCGTGCCCAGGCTGCGGGCCCCGGCGCGCAGGGCGCTCAAGTTTTTCTTGACGGCTGCCGACTCCGCCAGCTCGGCGACGGTAACGCAGGGGCCGATGGCCATGTGGCCGTTGACGGCGCCCAGGCTTCGCAGGGCGTCGATCCGCGCCAGGGACACCAGGTGACGGGGTGCCAGGATCTTCTTTTTCATGTTGACCAGCAGGTCGGTTCCGCCGGCGATGGGGCGGGCCGTTTCACCGAACTCGGCCATCATCCGGCAGGCTTCGGCCACCGTGGTCGGCTCGTGGAAGTCAAAGCGGGGCAGCAGCATGTTTTCCTCCTTTGAACGGGAAAAAAGTCCGTCATCTTGGCATCCGCACTTCCCGGGTGCATGGGGAGTGACCAAAATGGCTGAAGTGACCGAAGTGAGCTGAAGTGACTGAAGCGAGCCAAAGTTTCGGTGTCGCTGCGCTCGGTCTGTATGATTCCTTCGCGCTCCCGGGCGCATCACGGCTTCAGGCGATTCCGCCCACCTTCACCGCGCTTTGCCGGGGAACTTTCATCAGGGCCCAACGTCTGGCGCCGCTGTCTCTGCGGTCTCCGCGATCGCCAGCTCCGCAAGCAGGTCCGGTGCCAGGTTGAGCGCCGTGACCCGGGGGCCGGACGGGTGGGCCTCGAGCAGGTTGAGGCAGGCGTGGTCCTGGGCCAGGGTAAACAGGCGGCTCAAGGGAAGGCCCATGATGCCGCACAGGATCACCCGGTTGACCCCCGCATGGGCCACGACCAGGATGTCGGCACCCGCCGCCAGCAGGCCGTCGGCCTCCGGGGCGACCCGCCGCTGGAGATCGCCGAAGCTTTCACCCCCGGGCGGGCGGAACCCGGGCAGGTCCCGTCCGCGGGCGTGCCACTCCTCGGGCAGCGTTTGCCGTACCTCCGCCAAGGTCCGGTTTTCCCAGGCGCCCAGGTGGATCTCGCGCAGGGCGGCACGCGGCTCGACCCGCGGCTGGCGCCTGCCGGCAATGATTTCGGCGGTTTCCCGGGCGCGTGCCAGGTCGCTGGAGACGATGCGCGCGAAACCGATGCCCTTCAGCCGTTCCCGCCACCAGGCGGCCTGGCGGCGGCCGGCTGCGCCCAGAGGGGGGTCGGTCTGGCCCACGAAGCGCTTGACACCGTCGTCGGCCGTCCGGCCGTGGCGCATGAGAAACAGGCGCGCCATGGCTTACGGCCCCGCCTGCCGCAGCACCGTTTCCAGGGGGCGGCCCAGGGCGTTTTCGATCCTGCTTTTGACGGCCAGGGCCTGGGCGCGTCGCCGGGCGACGGCCTGACGGGCCGGAGGGTTGTCGGCACAGCGCGCGAGTTTGTCCTCGAACCGGCGCAGCATGTCCACCGCGCGGCATCCCAGTACCAGTTTGTCGGCCAGGTAGACCACTTCCCTCTCGTCGATCGGCCCTTCAACGGGCTCGGGAAGGTCCATGTGGGCGCGCACCACCTCCCCGACCCTGCCGAATCCCAGGTCTTGGAGCAGGGCGGCCCCAGCCCCGGCGTGCTCAGAAGCTCCCTTGGCCACGTCGTGAAGGAGGCCGGCGGCCAGGACCAGGTCCGGGTCGAGAAAACAGCCGGCGAGGTTCAGCTCCCGCGCCAGGGCGCCGGCGATGTCCGCCACCGCCCGGCAGTGATCGATGACCGCCGCGCCGGCGCCGAAGCGGGCCCGCATCATGGCCAGGCACTCGGCCCGGGTCGGGGTCCCCATGCCCGCGGCGCGCAGACACGCGCGCCGGTAATCCTGCGGGGTGTCCAGGTCGAGGAGGATGCCCTCGTCGGCCACCGGCACCTCCAGGGCCTCGGGTTCCAAGCCCCGGAGAAAAGCCCCCAGCCCGCCTTCTCCGCGCCAGGCGGCGATCGCCGGCCTCAAGGCGGAAGCGATCAGCACGGGGTGGCCGCGACGTCCGCCGAAGGTCGGATGGCAGACCTGAGCGCGGCAGCCGGCAACTGCCTGCCTGAGGGCGGAGAGGGTGGCACTCCGGAAAAGGGGGATGTCGGCCGGCGACACGAAAAAGGCGCCGGCATCCTCGGGCAGGGCGGCGAGGCCGGCCTGGACCGAAGAGAGCATCCCCTCCTCGAAGCGGGGGTTCCGGGTCCACCCCGCCCCCGATTTTTCGACCAGGGGGATGAGCTCGGCGGCCCGGTGGCCCACCACCACGCGGATGTCGGCCACGCCGGCGGCCTGAAACCGGCCGATGACCTGTTCCACGACCGTGCGGCCCCCCAGGGGCAGAAGGGGTTTGAATGCCCCCATGCGGGAGGAGGTTCCCGCGGCCGGGATCAGGGCCGCTGTCTTGCGGGTTTCCATGGGATGCGCTTTCACCCTGTCTTCGTAGTCGGTGTCGTTGTCGTAATCGCAGTCGTAGTCGGTGTCGTTGTCGTAATCGTTGCCGTATTCCTGATCGAAATCCAAATCCAAATCGAAATCGAAATCGAAATCGCCGCCCGCGTTCAGCGCGAAGAAGACCCGTGGCGCGAAAGTCGGGGCTACAGGCTGAAAGCCCACGCTGCGTGGTCGTTGCCGTCATCGCGCCCCAAATCCAAATTCTTCATAGGGTGTTGGGCGCTCGGTGTTCGAAGTTCATCGCCATTGTGATGTCGATTTCGATTTCGATTTCGATTACGACAACGATTACGACAACGACAACGATTAAGACAACGAATATAACAACCCCGAGCCTTTTGCTATGAGCGAGGAGCCTCCGCCCCCTGGCGCGCGCGCTCGGCGATGAGCTCGGCCACGATGCTCACCGCGATTTCCTCCGGGGTCTCGGCCCCGATGGAGAGCCCGATGGGCGAATGAACCCGCGCCAGGTCGCCCGCCGTGAACCCCCGGGCGCGCATGTCGGCATAGATGGCATCCCGCTTTTTACGGCTGCCGATCATGCCGATGTACCCGGCCGCGCTGGAGAGCGCCTGTGCCAGGACCGTCCCGTCGTGGCGGTGGCCCCGGGTGACGATGACCAGGTAGGTGTCATGATCGACGGTGAGACTGTTCAGCGCCCGGTCGAAGCCCGTGATCACCTCCACCGTTTCGGCCGAGGGGAAACGTTCGCGGTTGGCGAAAGCCTCGCGGTCGTCGCGCACCACGGTGCGGAAACCCACCATGTGGGTCAGGGCGGCCACCGCCTGGGACACGTGACCGGCCCCGAACACGACCACCGTCCCGGGGACGAAAAAAGGTTCGAACAGGAATTGCGGGTTTTCGGGCGGGTGGAGCATCGGGCTGCGCCGCAAGGCGGCTTCCGCGAGCGCCGCCTTGCCGATGGTTTTGGGAACGGGCGTGCCGTCGATCGGCACCCCGTGCCGGTCCACGTGCCACTTCGTCCCAGGGGGGGAGGCCGTCCCGGGGAGGGGCAGGGCGGTGACGACCAGCCCCTTGCGGCCGCGGGCCAGGGCTTCCGCGACCCCGCGGTAGAAGCGCAGCGTGTCCGCGGTGGGCGCCAGGGGCTCGAGGAGCACCTCCAGGCGGCCGCCGCAGAGCATGTCCATGGCATCGGCGCTGTCGTCGGCTCCCAGGTCGTAGGCGCGGATTGCCGGGGCGGGCGCCCCCATCATCTCCAGCCCCGAGCGCATGACCTCGGCTTCCACGAGGCCGCCGCCGATGGTGCCGGCGATGCGGCCGTCGGCGCGGATGAGCATTTTGGCGCCGGCGCTGCGGGGCGTGGAGCCGGCGTGGGTCAGGATGGTCGCCAGCACCAGGGGCTCTCCCCCTTCGAGAAGCGCCACGAGGGTTTGCGTGAAGCCTTTCATCTCAGCCTCCCTTGCCGAAGCCGCAGACCGGGTAGCGGCATTCCGGGCAGGCTTCGCAAAAGCCGCCATGGCCCAGGGCGGCGATGTCGGCCCGGGTGACCGCCTCGCCGGCCAGAAGGCGCGGGATCACCAGGTCGAAAATGCTGGTGCGGTGGTACATGACGCACCCGGGCAGCCCCACCACGAAGACATCGCCGATGGTGGCCAGCATGAACATGGCCCCGGGGAAGATGGGTGCTCCGTACACGACCACGCGGCCGCCGGCGGCCCGGATGCTGGCCGGGGTCTGATCGTCGGGATCCACCGACATACCGCCCGTGACCGCCACAAGGTCCGCCCCGTCGCGGATCAGGCCGCCGATGGCCGCCACGGTCATGTCCACGTCGTCGGACACCAGCTCCTGGCGGATGACCTGGCTGCCGAGTTGCGCGAACTTGGCGCGCACCACGGGTCCGAACTTGTCCTCGATGCGGCCGGAGTAGACCTCGCTGCCGGTGGTGACAATGCCCACGCGCCAGGGGGCGAAGGGCTTGACCCGGACCAGGGGGAAATGCCGCGCGCAGACGGCCTCGGCGGCCTCGACGGTTTCCCGGCGGGTGGCCAGGGGGATGATCCGCGTGCCGGCCACGGTACGCCCGGGGGTCACCGCCTGGTGGGTGTGGACGGTGGCGAAGACCACCTCCTCGATGGCGTTGATGCGGGCCAGGGCGGCGACGTCGATGCTCAGGAGCCCGGGGACGTCGGCGATGAGGTTGACCCGGCCCTCGGCCACACCCGACAGGCGCAGCCCCGGACCGGCCGCAGCGCGCGCGATCCGCTCGGCGGCCTCGTCCTCGTGGACGAAGCCTTCCGCGAGGTCGAGCACGTAGACCTGGCGCTTGCCGAGATCCAGGAGCCTGGGCACGTCCTCCCGGGTGATGACGTGCCCTTTCTTGTAAGCCCTGCCCTTGAAGCGGTCCGGGACGATGCGGGTGATGTCGTGGCCGAGAACCATGCCGATGGCGTCCTCGACCGCAATGGTCTTCATCATGGGGTTTCCCCGGATTCATCATCGTGAACGATCTGGGATTTTATACGCTGGCGTGGGGAGGGATGTCAATCGAAAATTTCCTGGGGTGGGAGCAATTTTGTATATATAACATTTTATTATCAATAGGTTGGAAAATATGTGAAGGGATTCCGGCATGGGGCCGGAGATTGCTTTTTGGGACATCTGTTCACTGGAGTGGACAGTTGCCTGGACGCCGGCGCGGGTTGCCGGGTCCCTGTCGGCGGCCCGGAAGCGTTTGCGGATCGGTGCGCCGATGGGCTAAGAGAATTCCTTGTACCCGCACCCCGGGGTCAGGCAGGCCCGGTGGGTTCCCTGCTTCTTGGTGGATTTTTCCACCAGAAAGGGGGCGCCGCACGTGGGGCAGGGCGTTGCCACGGGCTTGTCCCAGATGGCGAACTTGCAGTTGGGGAAACGGTTGCAGCCGTAGAAGACCTTTCCCCGGCGGGATTTTTTCTCGACGATCCCGCCGCCGCAGCCCGGCTCCGGACACACGACCCCGGTGGCCGGCCCGCCCCCGCCGTTGAGCGACTCGGTGTGGGTGCACTCGGGATAGCCCCGGCAGGACAGGAACTCGCCGTATTTCCCCCGTTTGAGGACCATCTGACGCCCGCAGACCGGGCAGGCCTTGTCAACCGGCTCCTCCTCCGGGGGCGCGGCCGCCTGGACGCGGCCCTTTTCGTCGCGGGTGTAGTCGGCGGAGTAGGTGCAGGCGGGGTAGCCGCTGCAGGCCAGGAACAGGCCGTTCTTGCCGATCTTGAATCAATTTCCCGGCGACCCAGGCCCCGCCGGCCCACCTCAGGGCGGTGAGGGCGCGACCCGGGAGATTGGACGCGTCAGTGGGCGACGCCTGCATGGGCCCTGCCCCCCGCGCCGGCAGGTTCGCCGCGCAATGCCGCTGCCGCCCGGGCGGCGGTCACTTCCCGGGCCCCAGGGCGCCGGCGATGACCTCTTCCTGGCGTTCCCACACGAAGGCCTGCCTCAGCGCGGCCGCCCGCGCCTTTACCTGCCGGATTTCCTTCAGGACCCGGTCCATGTCGACGGCCTCCTCGAACACGAACCCGTTGCCGTAGGTCCTGACGAAGTCCGCCGACAGGGTGTTCTCCCAGGCGATGCAGGGGACCCCGAGGCTGGCCGCCTCGAAATACTTCATGTTGACGGTGTGGCGCTGGGTCTTGGACCGCAGGGCGAAGGCGGGGTAAAGGCTCAGGATGACCGCGTCGCACATGAGGAAGTAGCGCTTGGCTTCAGCGTAAGAAACCCTCGGCAGGATGCGGATGTCCAGGGACGCGTAGCGGCCGGAGGCGAGCCGCTTGAGCTTTTCGATTTCGGAACCGTAGTCGACGAACAGCAGCCGGACGCGGTCGCGGTGCCTCTCCAGGCGGCTCAGAAGGGTCTCCATGAACGCGTCGCAGTTGCGCAGGGGCCCGATGTAGCCGAGGGTCAGTTTGCCGTCTTCCGTGGCCGGCGCGGAAGGAAACGACGCAAGGGGAAAGTTCCAGAGGACCTCCACCTTGCCGCGGTCCCGGGGCCTCTCGAGGCCGTCGAGGTAGTACTCCATGATGCCCCGCGACGCCCCCCCGATGGAGCGGCAGGCGACGAACACGCGGTCGACGAGGCGCATGGCCCGGGTCTCGACAAGGAAGATCAGCCTCGAGGCCGCGTTGGGGCGGCCTTTGGTCTCGATGAAGCTGAAATAGAGGTCGTGGATGTCGTAGACGACCCGTTTGCGTTTCAGCCGGGCGGCGGCGACGGCCGGAAGCAGGGTGTCGAAGTCGTGGGCCCAGAGGAGGTCGAAATCCCGGCGCAGAATCCGCAAGCCCAGAACGAGGTTGAAGCGCAGGAGCGAGAGGCCGAAAACCAGAAGCCGCGGAAAACCCGCGGGGATGCCGTAGGTCGAGGGCACGTGGATCCTTTCGACCCTCACGCCGTTGGGCAGCACCTCCGCGCGGGGGTACTCCATGCTTCGGTCCCACTCCAGCACCGTGACCCCGTGCCCCAGCGCCAGGAGCGTGGAAATCTCCTTCATCGCCCGGGGGTGGGGCCCCAGGGCGTTGCCCAGGACCATCAGGATCGATTGCGCCATGTGGTTTTCCCGGCCGGCGCGATGCACGCGGGGGATCCCAGAAACGAGGGCGGGCGCCGTTCCGCGGCTTCCTTCAGGGGGCATCCCCCCTGCCCGGCACGAAGCTGCCCATTGCCGTCGCGCACCCGGCTGTGGCCAGGGTCAGTTCGTAGAGCTCGCCGACGTCGAAAACCAGGAAGTCGACTGCGATGTAAAGCGCCGTGAAAAACGCGAATGCGAGGCGAAACGACCGGCCCTGGCGGGGATAGGCGCGGAAGAGCCGGGTGGAGCCGAGGCGCTGCCAGCGGTCCAGGGTCAAGGGCAGCGCGAGCCATGCCGCGATGCAGAAAAGGTAGAAGAGAGGGTTCAGATAAAGGGTCGCATTGCCCAGGATGCGGTACAGGCGGTGATCCTCGGGAAGCCCCAGGGTCCTGGAGATGTGGAGGTTGTGCAGGTTGAATTCCTGCTGGACGTTGAGGTCCCTGACGGCCCCGTGGGGCGAGAAGCCGAGATAGTGCTGCCCCCAGCTGGTCTCCTCCCCCAGGGCCGCGAGGCAGACGACGGCGAAAAAGACCAGCCACCCGAAGGGGCTTTTCGCGATTGCGCGCCTGACGGCGGCAGCGGCGTAGAGCGCCAGGGCGGCGAGCCAGAAAAAGGCCTCCAGGTGTTCGATGAGGACCGTCTCCTGATGATTGCGCACCGGGCCGCTGTTGATGATCGCAAGCGACCGCTGATGAAACGGTTCCCAGGCCAGGCCCGCGAACCCGATGGCATAGTAGAGCGCCAGGGGGACCCACAGGAGCCGGCCCGGCAGGCCGCCCGCGCTAGCGCCCGACGGCGTCATCGCGGCCCTCCGCTCTCAACCCTGAACCTTGAACCGGGAACCCTGGAATGATGATGAACATCGAACATCGAACGCCCAACGCCCAACTTCCAACATCGAATGGCGGATCGGGGCGTTGGATACCCCCTCATGGTCCAAACCTCAGGGAGGTTTCGTTGTCGTTGTCGTTGTCGTAATCGATCCCGATCCCGATCCCGATTTCGATTTCGATTTCGATTTCGATTTCGAATAGCCCGCTCCAAGCTCCCCGCTCCCGGCTCCATGCTCCATTTCCTTTCGGAGTCAAAAGTCCCGCTGCGGCAGCACATAGAAAAGGGTGTAGGGCATGATGATGGATGCCTAGCATACCCCCAGCCCGACCAGGTAAAACGCCACCGACAGGTTCTCGACCGGGTCTTCCTCCTCGTAAACGCCGCTGAAGCGCTCGGAGTCCCCGACAAGGGCGAACAGGACCGCCGCCGAGGAGAGGAGAAAGGAGGCCGTTACGGCGATGCGGTAAAATTTCAGCAAGGGCACGCTTTCAACGCCCCGAATATGCCCGGCGGCATTCCGCGGAGGGCGGGCGAGCCTGCGGGCGGCCTTGAAAGATCATGGCAGGCTGATAGGTATCCCAATAACTTTCGATCACTTCGTCATAATGCCTTTCAAGGATTGCTGTTGTTTTGTCGATAGAAAACTCCGCAATCATTTTTTCACGGGCCCTGATTCCCATATGGAACCTCGCTCCACGATTCATGAGCAAAAAAGCACATTTTTGTGCCAACGCCCTGGAATCACGGACAGGAACGACGAAGCCCGTCTTTCCGTCCTCGACAATCTCCTTGCTGCCCCCGTGGTCACTTACGATCGCGGGGAGGCCGCAGGCGTTGGCCTCCTTCAACACGTTCGGGACTCCTTCCCGATCGCCGGTCGGCGCTTCCACGGATGGCACCAGCAGCAGGTCTGCGCGCATCATCTCGCTGAACACCTCGGCTTGAGGCAGAGGGCCGGTGAACGTCACCAAACCCTCGATATCGAGGTGTGTAGATAGCCTCTCGTAAACTTTCCTCATCCTGCCATCGCCGATGATGCGCATGCATGCTTTGATACCGCTCTTCACAACCTTTGAAAACGACATGATTCCATAGTCGAACTTATGAGCGATCTGCCCGATCTGGCCGCTGACGCATCCCTCGACCTTTTCGTGCGGGCGGCTATGGGCCGAAAAGCCAGGCGGCCGGTCCTGCTCGACGTGCGCGAACTGACCTCGGTGGCCGACGCCTTTCTCATCTGCAGCGGGCGCTCCAACCGGCAGGTGACGTCCATCGGGGAGCACATCGTCGCCGAACTGAAAAAGCAGAAAATCCGGCCCCTCAGCGCCGAGGGACTGAAGGAGGGCCACTGGGTGCTCCTCGACTACGGCCACGTGGTGATCCACATCTTCTATGAGCCGGTTCGGGAATTTTACGATCTCGAGGGCCTTTGGGTCGACGCCCCCCGGGTCGTGACGCCCGGCATGTCCGCCGCCGAGGCGCAGGCGCAGTCGGAAACCGGGGAGGGACCGACGGAATGACGACACCGCCACCCCTCGTGCTGATTATTCTCGACGGCTGGGGAATCAGCCCGAGCCATGCGGGCAATGCCGTCGCGGCTGCCCGGACCCCATTGCTGGACAGCCTTTTCCAGGCGTATCCCCACACCCGGCTCCTGTGCAGCGGCGAAGCCGTGGGCCTGCCCGCGGGCATCATGGGAAATTCGGAAGTATGGCACATGAACATCGGCGCCGGCCGGATCGTCTACCAGGACCTGCTGCGCATCGACCGGGCCATCGCCGACGGGTCGTTTTTCGAAAACGAGGCCCAGGCCGCGGTTATGGCGCTCGTCGGGGCCGGCGGGTCGACCCTCCACCTGATGGGGCTGGTGTCCGCCGCCGGTGTCCACAGCCAGTTCACCCATCTGGTCGCGCTGTTGAAAATGGCCGCCCGCAAAGGGATCGAGCGGGTGTGCGTCCACGCCATCCTGGACGGGCGCGACACCCCGCCCGATTCCGGGAAGGGGTACATAAGCCGGCTTCAGGATGAGATCGCCGCCCTCGGGGTGGGCCGCGTGGCGTCCCTGTGCGGACGCTTCTACGCCATGGACCGCGACAAGCGCTGGGAGCGGGTCGAGAAGGCCTACCGCCTCTACGTCCGGGGCGAAGGGGCCGCGGAGAGCGATCCGGTGGCGGCCGTGGCGCATGCCTACGAAAGGGGCGAAACCGACGAGTTCGTCAAACCGGTCTTCCTGGGCGACGGCAGCAAAGAGCCCCGCGGCGTCGTCCGGGACGGGGACGGGGTCATCTTTTTCAATTTCCGCGCCGACCGGGCGCGCGAGATCACCCGGGCGTTCACCGACCCGCAGTTCGACGCCTTCGAGCGCGGCCCCCGCCCGGAACTCTGCGGGTATGTCTGCATGACCCTCTACGACGAGTCTTTTCCGCTGCCGATGGCATTTCCACCGGGGCACCTGAGCGGTATTCTCGGGGAGGTCGTCAGCCGCAGGGGGATTCGCCAGTTGCGGATCGCCGAAACCGAGAAATATGCCCACGTGACCTATTTCTTCAACGGCGGCGAGGAAACCCCCTTCGAGGGCGAAGACCGCTGCCTGATTCCCTCCCCGCGGGAGGTGGCGACGTACGACCTAAAACCTGAGATGAGCGCCGAGGCCGTGGCCGACGAGACCGTCCGCCGCCTGGCCGGAGGGGGTTACGGTTTCGTGGTCCTCAATTTCGCCAACATGGACATGGTGGGCCACACCGGGGTGATGGCGGCCGCCGTGAAAGCCTGCGAAACCGTGGACCGCTGCCTCTCGCGGGTGGTGGACCAGGTGCGGCGCATGGGGGGGGTGGCGCTGGTTACCGCAGACCACGGCAATTCGGAAAAGATGATCGACGAAAACGGCCAGGTGTTTACCGCCCACACGGTCAACCCGGTGCCCCTGATCCTCGTGGACGACCGCCGCCGGGAAGCGGTTTTGAGGACCGGCAAGCTGGCCGACATCGCCCCGACCATCCTGGAGCTGATGGGCATCCCCGCGCCGGCGGAGATGACCGGGGAGTCGCTGCTGGCGCCGCGGGTTTGACGGCCGAGGGCTGAGGGACGCCAAAATTGCCGTCATTCCCATATGTCGACAACCGCCCCCATTTTTAGTCAGCTCACCCAAAAGGCCAATTTCTTGGTGATTCCATGATCGAAGACACCCTGATCGATTACATTACCGGGAAGACCGTCGTCAATACCGGGGCCGAGGCCAACCGGCAGGCGGTGGAGCGGTTTCTGCTGGAACGGAAGGGATATCTGAAGGCCGATGTTGCGGTCGATCTGGAGATGAGGCTGGAGATCGCCGGCAGCCCTTACCGCTCCACCGTCGACCTGGTGGTGTCGGTGCCGAGACCGGAGGGGGCCTGCCCGCCGGTGCAGGTCATGGTTTTCAAGTGCGCTGCCGGCTCGCTGGGGTCCCGCGAGCGCGAGATTCTGTCGGCTGCCCGCCTGGTCAATGCGGATTACCAGATACCGATCGCCGTGGCCACCGACGGCGACACGGCCATCGTGCTGGACACTGTCTCGGGAAAGAAGCGGGGGGAAGGGCTCGCGGCGATCCCCTCCCGGCAGGCGGCGATAGACAGTCTGGGAAAACGGGTCCTTCAACCGCTGCCGGCCGACCGCCTGGAAAAGGAAAAGCTGATTTTCAGGTCCTACGACAGCCTCAATGTCAACGTGCACCGGGTCTGATACTGGCTGGTGAAGGCTTGCGGCCGGACTTTCGCAGAGACGCAAAACCGCAGGGATGACCTGAGCGATGGCGTCAAAACATTTGCGTTGTCGTAATCTAGATTTCTTTGGAAAATGCCGGCACGCGCCGGAGCATTGACAGGTGCAGGGAGGGCTGCACTGACGATTACGACAACGACAACGACAACGAAAACGGGAAATGGGGTGGAAACCTTCCAGCCGCGCCATTCCCCGCTGCTTTTGGCACCCAGCGCCTTACTCGCCGGCCACATCCCGTCCGCAGTGCTTGCAGACCTTGGCCTGCTTTTTTATGATCTCGGCGCAGAACGGGCAATTCCGGGTGAAATGGCGCTCGTGGATGGTCGCGACGGACTTTTTCAAGGTGTTCTGAAGGATTTCGTTGCCCACCTTGAGGTGCGTCAGGGGGTCGATCGCCTCCAGGCTCCCGATGTCGCCCATCATTTCGGCCGCCTTGATGCGCACGCGCATCGGCTCCGTGACATCCAGGACGATTCTCAGGGCCGTGACGCCGTCCTTGTTGACGTAACAGTCCGCCAGGATCGAAAAGCCTTTCTTGATGCCCTCCTTGAGGGTCTCCTGCTCCAGGAGCACCTGGTCGTCGATGACCTGGCCCCTTGCGCCCATGGGGCTGAAGACCGGCATCAGTTCGAACTGTTTCGTTCCCGGGTAGTTCATGCAGCGAGTGTCGCCGCTGCCAGGTTCAGTTCGGAATCCGCGTTCAGGGAGGCGGCTGCCAGACTGGCCCCGCTCAGGTTGGCGCTGACCAGCTTGGCGCCGCTCAGCAAAGCCTGGGACAGGTTCGCCCTCTGCAGGCCGGCATACCCCAGGTTGGCGTTTGCGAGGTTGGCGTTGAAGAGGTCGGCGTCGTTCAGGTTCAGCGTGGAAAGATCCACCCCGGCCAGGTTGCAGTTGGGGCACTCCTTGGACGACACCAGGACCTTGCGGGAGTCGAAAACCTGGATGGAGCGCATGTCCCCGGGGCCGAGGTTCAGGTTGCCGGGCATGTCCACCCCGACGGTCTTCGCGCTGCCGCTGAAACCGGTCTGGCTGAAAAATCGGATGGTCGTGTCGGTGTAGATGCCGAATGCCAGGGATTGGACCTGCTGCATCGGAATCGGGGCGCTGTCTGCCAGGGAGCTGTTCAACACCACCGCGGCGCCGCTGTAGTCCTTGCCCTCATAGAGCGCCACCTGCCCCCCCTTCAGCCCGCGGCGGTCGATCTGGCCGCCGTCTTTGTAGAACCGGAAAGCCGGTTCGATGGAAAAAGAGCCAGGCGCGGCGGACGGGGCGAACTGCGAGAAATAGACGTAACCGTTTTCCGCCGCGTAGGCCGGTGAACAGGGCTTCGTGTAGAACGAGAAAAACCACGGGACAAACGTCCCGTCGCCGTTGTCCTGGACCGACAGCAGGTAATTCGTCTGATGGGACTGAAAGCCAGGCATCGAAGTATATCCGTGAAGGAAGAAGTTGGCTTGCGACGGCGGGCAGTGGAGCGGCCAGTTGCAGGCGTAGGGCAGGTAAACCAGCGTCTGGGAAGCGTCCTCCGCCGGCCACGAGCGCAGCGTGTAGCTGCCTGCAAAGGGAGGGTAGTCGCCGAACGAGTCGTTGCAGGAGCTCCCTTCGGCGTGCTCAAAGGAAAAGAGGTGGCTTCTGATCTGGAATTCATCGCTTCCGGCGGCAAGGGGCACGGCTTTCATGAACCGAACGTCCACCGCATTCCCCCTGTCCCACACGGTGCCTTCAACGACTGCCAGGTATTGCCCTTTGTAAGGCCCCCCGGTGAATTTAAGCGCCACGTAGGCCGGGTGCTGCGGGTCGATAGGGGAGGTTGCCGATTCCGGCGGGGATTCCGCCGGCAGTGGCGCCGGGCCCGCTATCTGCCGGCGGATGAAGGCCACGGTCCCCTGATCCGGCGCGCTGATTCCATCGTGCAGCACCCTGATGCTGTAATTGCCGGGCGCCATCTCCAGGTAGGCACCGCCGTCTCCCCGTTCCAAAGCTGCCACCAGCACGCCGGACGGGTCAAAAACCTCTACCCGGTCGATGAAAGGTTCGTCCGCCGGAATGGCGAACAAGTGCCCGCCGCCCTTCTCGTAGTGGTAGGGGATCCCGGCATGCTCTGATTGCCGTTCTCCCGGTAAAACGTCTATGACGACCACCTGGTCGGGCCGTGCCGCCAGGTTGGGGTCATTTTGAAATTCGTGCTCGTAATACCAGGTCCTGGGCTGCGGAGGGGAGCCGGAGCTCCCGCTGTCGCAGGAAAGCGCAATCGCGCCAAGCCCGGCCCACAGGGCCCACTTCAGCACCCGGAGCACCGGGTTCCGGCGGACCGGGATGATTTGTCGATTCATCTAAAGTATCTCCTGTCATGAAAGGGTCCGGCAAGTCTCCCGGTGCACGGAGCCGGAATCGTTGCAAGGGGTCGTGGGAATTGTACTGATATAAGAAATATATAGTTACCGTTACCCGCGGCGGCCTGTCAAGCGGAAAGATGGACGGCCCGGCGTGTCAGGCGCCCTCAAGGCGGAAGCCCTGGGTGTCGGGGGGGGTAAGGAAAGGTCCGCCTCAGCCGGGAGGCGGTCTTGGCGCCAATTTTCGTTATTCTGCCCTCTTGCATTTCGGATTTTTTTCATTTATACAAATTTATGCGATGAGATAATGGCCGGTCAACCTTGATGCCAATAAGGAGATCATCATGACGCCGCGCCGGATCAGACGCCGAAGTTTCTTCAAGTCTGTCGCCGTCTTCCTCTCCATCCTGCTTCCGCTCGCCAACATCTTGCCTCCCCTTGCCCGGGCCGATCTGCCGGGCCTGCAGTGGACCCCCCAGAAAGATTCGCTTTATTTCATGTCCCAGCCCCGGTACGCCGTGGACCTGGACCGTCTCCTGGCCGCCGGCCCGGACCCGAAGGACACGGACGGCGACGGCCTGCCCGACAGCGTCGAGAAAATTCTGGGGACCGACCCGGAGCTTGCCGATTCGGATTTCGACCGCCTGGACGATCGCTACGAGGCGGCCGCGGGCCTCGACCCCCTGTCCCCGGACTCCAACCGCGACGGCCTGTCCGATTACATCGAGGAAAAGGAAACTCCCAATCGGGATTTCGACGGCGACGGCATCCCCAATGCCTGGGACGCGGACAACGACAACGACGGCGTGTACGATGCGCTGGACCTGTCCCCCTTTGCGAGCACCATCGCCAAGCCGGGTTTCCGCTTCAATGTGCACACCACCGGCAAGCCCATGTACGTCAACATCCAGCTCCGGCCCCGGGACCCCACCCACCTGCGGCTGCCTTTCCAGTTGTTCGACTGGCAGGACGGCGACGACAAGGGGACCATGCAGGACACCGACGGTTCCAAGGAGGATGTGAGCATCACCCCGGCCCTGGAGGTCTCGGCCAGCGAGCTTCCCGGAAAGCAGGACCTGGACAAGTACGGCATTTACGTGATCGGCGACAAGGCCTACGTCCCCCTCTACACCACGGACCATTTCGGGTCGCCTTCAGCCCTCAACGGGCGCATTTTCTACCCGGGCACGGATCAGGCCCGGGAAATCACCCTAGAAACCCGCCTGGTCTGGGTGGTGACCGGCAAAAGCGACCAGGGAATCGTGGCGCCGGGCAATCCCCATTATTCCCCGGAAATCGGCAGCCGGCAGGACGACGCCATGGGCGGGGACCTGGCGGCGGCCGACATCGACGCCAACGGCATCCCCGACCTGGTGGCCCTGGCGGTGGATGAGGACCCGGACACCCATGAAGACCGGCTGTCCTACGTCATCGGCCGGGATGTCGACGAAAACGGCCGCACCGCGTCCTGGGGCGCCAGAAAGCCCGTCCCCGTCACCCTGGAGGACGCCCGGGGGGCCGGGGTGTCCCTCACGGACCTGGACGGCAACGGCCGGCCGGAAATGATCCTGATGCATGTGGAAAATCCTTACGGCGCCGATTTTTTCCGGTACCGGATCGCCTGGAACCTGGACACCGGCGGCGACCCGACCGGCTGGAGTGGGCCCATGGACGCGCCGGCGATGGGAAACGCCCACGCCGGGGCCGGTGCCGCCGTGGGAGATATCGACGGCAACGGCGGCAAGGACCTGCTCTTTGCCGCCGTCGACGCGGACAGCGGGGACTTCCGGTACCTCGTGGGCTGGAACCCGGACGCGGTCACCGGCGCCGCCTCCTCCTGGAGCCCGGTGAAAACCGCCCCGGGCGTGACCGACCACCCGGCCGGCGGCGGGGCCGAGCTTACCGACCTGGACAACAACGGGACCCTTGACCTGATTCTCATGGCCCTGGCCGCGGAAGAGGGGGCCAACCGCATGTATTTCCGGGTGGGCTGGAACCTGGACGCCGCCGGCGACCCCGAAAGCTGGAGCCAGCCGGTCAAAGGCCCCTATTTCAGCGACGAAACCCTCGGCGGCGGCATTGCCGCGGTGAATTACAACAATGACGACAAGGTGGACCTCGTGCTGGGCGCGCTGATGGACCGGGGCGAGGATGCGGAAAAGTTCATGCTCCGCGCCCAGGCCAGTTTTGCCGACTCCATGGGAAACGCCCCCATCAACCTCATCAAATACCGCGAAGACGCGACCCTCACGGGCTTCACGGTGGAGGAAAACCACGGGTCCCAGGCGGGCCTGTTTTACGCCGACACGCCCGAGGCGGTCATCCTGGCCAACACCCAGATGGCCTATGAATTCCTCAGGGGCCAGACCGCCCTTTCCGATGTGCCGGCAAGACTGGCCCAACTGGGCATCGCCGTCGCCTCCGACGTCCGATCGTTCGGGCACCAGGACGAAGCCATGGCCGCCCTCACCGGGACCATGAAACCCCAGGCCATGAACACCCTTCCGCCGGGCCGGTCCCTGCCCATGATCTGCGCCATGGAAGATACGGCGGCAAGCGTGGAAATGGGCCAGGTCCAGCCCCAGAACCGGTATCCGGGCAACACCTTCACGGTGGACATGAACGCCGCGCCCGTGGCCACGGCCAAGAATATCCTCACACCCTGGTATGACACGGATGCACGCGAGGAACTGCCCCCCGAGGCGGTGGCCCAGGCGGCCGGCGCACTGGCCGGGCCCCTGGAGTTGACGGATGAAGACATGAGCAATCTCCTGGACCTGGTCATGGCCTGGAACGCCGGGGAATCCGCCATGAGCCGCATCGGCGAAGAGATGGACCCGGAACCCCCGGAAAGCGGCGTGGTGATGAAGAATGTGGGCCTCGGCGGCAAGGCCCTGGGCGGCGTCGGCCAGATTGCGGTGGGGGTTCGATCGGTTTACAAGGCCGCCAAAGTGATCCGGGCCGGCATTACCTCCGGGCAGGGGCTGAAAGCCTTCAAACAGGTTTTCGGGTCGGTTTCCCAATCCAAAGTGGGCAGCGTCGGCAAAATGGACCGCTTTATCAAAGGCGGCAAGGCCATGGGCTGGCTCTTCACTGGAGCTATGGCCTTTTACAGTTTTTTCCAGATCGCTTTTGCCCATAGCTGGTCCCGCCTGGGCGTTTTTTCCGGGGCCGTGTACGCCTCCCTCATGGTCGCCTACGCCATCGGGCTCTGGGCCATATCCCTTATCCCCGGCGGCGGCATCCTCTCCGGCCTGATGGTGCTCTCGGACTGCAGCGTGGGGTGGGTCACCGGGTCGGGGTGGGCGGAGAGGGCCATGAAGGCCATCGTGGATTTCTTCGTGGATGTGGACCCGTTGAGCAAGGTGGATCTGCAGTACCTCGACAGCGAGGTCACCATCACCGATCACGATGAAAACGGCCTGGACGTGGGGGACAGGATCGAGATCGCCACCCGTTTCAGGGAAGTTGTCTGGCGGACCGGGCCGGGATACACCGACTACTGGGAAGACAGCTACATCAGGCCCTATTACCTGCTGGCACCGGGCATCGCGTCCATGGGCGGCACACAGGAGGTCGTCACGGACGAGTATTGGGACTATGGCAACTACTGGTTCGAAAGGTACTGGGATATAAAAGTCTGGATCACGCCGCCCAATGAAAACCCCGACCCGGCTTTCCCTTTCGCGGTCTACCTGGAGACGGACTACCAGGCTTATTACCAGGAATGCTCCTCGGGATGCGATGTCAAGAGCTCTTCGGACACCCTGCACAACGAGCCTTCCATCGTCTATTTCGACGTGCTGCCCAAAAACCTGGACCAGTTTCTGGGATGGCCCGTGATCCGGCCGCTGGACCAGGACTGGGACGGGCTGAAAGACCTGGACGTCGACGGGGACGGCGCTCCGGACCATGAGGTGGATTCCCAGGGGAATATCGTTCAAGGCTGCAGCCCCCGATTGTGGGACACGGACATGGACGGCCTGTCCGATTCCTACGAGGTGGAAACCTCTTTCACCAATCCCAACAACCGGGATTCGGATTTCGACGGCCTGCCCGACGGGCTGGAAATCGTCCTGGGATCCGACCCCAACAACGATTTCGACCCGACGGGTTACGATCAGATTCAGGACACGGACAGGGACGGCCTGCCCGACGCCTATGAATACTGGGGGTGGGACATCTCCATTCCCGTCGGGGGCACGACCGTTCCCATGCATGTCTATCCCAGCCTCTCCGACCCGGACGCAGACGGCGACGGGCTGAACGACGCCCTGGAAGGCCGGCGCGGGACCAATCCCTGGAGCACCGACACGGACGGCGACGGGGTCCCGGACGGGAGCGAACCGGGCTGGTCCCGGGTGATGACCCCGCCCGTCATGGATTTTTCCCGGGACATGGGCCCCAACCGGCTGCCGGCAAGGCCCCTGTCGAGCCTGCGGGCCGCGCCGGGGGCGACCGTGAACTTCGATGTCTGGTTCTATGCCGACCTCAATCCCCATGTCCCCCCTGTCGGGGGAGAGTCCGAAATCCCCAGGCTGGGCGTCCAATCCGCTGTCACCGGCGATGCGCCCTCCTTCCTTTCGGATTGGGAGTGGGGTCATACCCTCGGCTTTTTCAAGGACAGCCCCACCGGCCAGGCCCCCGGAAACGGGATTTACTTCATCCGCCACTACAACTACTGGCGCGATTATGAGAACAGGCCTGCCGAATCCGAAATGCCCATCATCGGGGTGGTCAATTCCACCGGCCAGTTCGGCTGGGTTATCAACGGCGAGGACAGGGACGGCGACGGCCTCGTCGACCTGAACGAACACGTCGGCTGGCCCGTGTCCTATGTCGACAACTGGGGCAGCCATTCCTTCCTGGCCACCTGCAACCCCCTGATGAGAGACACGGACCTGGACGGGCTTACCGATGGAGAGGAATACGCGGCCGGCACCGACCCCCGGGACCGGGACACGGACCACGACGGCCTCACCGACAAGCAGGAGGTGATGCTGGGCAGCAACCCGCTGAACGGCAACTCCGACAATGATCTTTATCCCGACCATTACGAGTTCATTGCCGGCATGGATCTTTTGTCCAACGATTCGGACGGGGACGGCATCCGGGACAACATCATCCTGGGCGCCGGCGGGGACCCCCTGGCCAACCTGCCCATGGTACTTCACGACGACAGCGCCCTCACCGGGCCTGTCACCGCCGCGACCCTGGATGTCCTGGCCAACGATATCTACTATGGCGCGGGGTACCCGGTCATCACCGCGGTGACCGCCCCGGCCCACGGCCAGGCAGTCACCGACGGCAAGCGGATCACCTACACCCCTGCCTGGGGCCACCTCGGGACCGACACCTTTTCCTACACCGCGACCCACCTGGGCCGGACCGGAACGGCGAACGTGACCGTCACCACCGACGTGATCAACAGGCCCCCCAAAGCGTATGCGGACACCTGTTCCCTGGAGATGGGCGGGACGGTCGCCGTCCTGGACACGGGCGCGGATTCGGTCCTGTCAAACGACCGCGACCCGGAGGGGGCGCCATTGACCGCCGTGCTCATCGAGCCTCCACGGTACGGCTCCCTGACGTTGAACGCCAACGGCACCTTCGTCTACCGGCACGACGGGACCCCGGTCCGCCAGGACCGGTTCCGCTACGCGGCCCGCGACGGCTTCCACACCGGCAGCCCGGCCTCGGTCCTGGTGAACGTCGACATCACCCGGGACACGGATGGGGACGGGCTCTACGACTGGCAGGAAGACGAGATCGGCACCCTGGCTGACAACCCGGACACGGACGACGACGGGTTCGAGGACGGAAAAGACCCCCACCCCCTCCACCTCTCGGCCGGAACCGCCCTGGATCTCGACGGGGCCGATGATGTCGCGGTGCTGCCCGACGAGGCGGCCTTTGACTTCACCGACGCCATGACGGTGGAATTCTGGGTAAAGGTCGATTGGTTCTCCAGGGACTGGCAGGCCCTTGTCACCAAGGGAGACAACGCCTGGAGCATCCACCGGAACGCGCAATTCGGAAACCTGGCTTTCACCACCACGTCGGGGTCGAGCAGTTACCAATTGTACTCGAACGGCGACGTAAACGACGGCAAATGGCACCATGTGGCCGCGGTGCATGACGGCGCGACCAAGTTCCTCTACATCGACGGCGTGCTCCAGGGTACCCAGGCGTTTACGTCCATGGACCGCAACGACGCCCCGGTATGGCTGGGCAACAACAGCGATCACCCGGATCGGTGGTTCAACGGCAAGATGGACGAGGTCCGCATATGGAACACCGCCCGCAGCGAAAAGGAGATCCGCGACCACATGCACCGGGGGCTAAACGGCGACGAACCCGGCCTGCTGGTCTGTTACGACATGGATGCTGCCGGCGGCGCGGTGCTGGAAGACCGGTCCCCCAACAACCGCGACGCCGCGCTGATGAACATGGACCCGGCCGCCGCCCATGTCGCCTCGGGCGTTCCCTTCGCCCGGGGCATCGCCGGGCAATCCGATCTGCGCGCGGCATGGGTCGCCAAGAACGATCCCGCCCATGCCGCATCGATCCTGACCGTGTCCGACCCGGACATCACGGGAACCGATTTTGCCGCCTTCGGGCATGACGACGGCGCGCTGGTCATGGACGCGGATGCATCAAAACCATTGACGTTCATCAGCCGGCTGAATCAGGCATGGCGTTTTGAAGTCTCCGGCAGGCTTTCCGGGAAGCTTTCCTTTGACTGCTCCGGCATTTCCGGAATGACGGACCCTGCCAACCTCCGCCTCCTGGTGGACGCGGACGGCGACTTTACGGATGCCGCCGCATACACCGGCGCTTGGGCCGGCAGCACCTTCACCGTCACCGGCCAGGCGTTCAGCGACAACGCATATTACACCCTTGCCGAGACGACCTTTCTGCCTGCCGTTACCACCGGTGCCATATCGAATCTCACGCCCCGTTCGGCCCGGATCGACGGCAACGTGCTCTCCGACGGCGGCCATGACATCAGCGCCAGGGGCATCTGCTGGAACACCGCCGGCAGCCCCACCGTCGACGGGCCCCACACCACCGAATGGGGCGGCATCGGACCCTTCGCCAGTGACCTTCTCGGCCTTGCACCCAATACCCCCTATTTCGCCCGGGCATACGCCACCAACAGCCTGGGCACCCGCTACGGCGGGCAGATCGGTTTCACCACGCCCGAAACCGGCGAGTGGGTCGAGCGTTTCCCCGGCGGCGGCACGGATCAGGCATGGGTGTTTTCGTCCGGTGGCATCGACCCCGCCGACACCGCCAACAACGGGACGTCCGTGGGTGAGAAGGGCATGACGTTTTTCATCCTCTCCAACGGCCCGGCCGCCCATCTGACCGGACATGTCGACAAGGCGGATCTGGCCGACGGCATCATCTCCGCCCATGTGCAGAGGGTCATGCCGGGTGACGCGTACGCGGCCCACCTGCTGCTGCGCGGTCAGGGCGATAGCCGCGGGTACACCTGCGGCATCACCCACGACGGGCGGATTTTCATCGCCAAGCGGACCGCGGGCATGGACACGGAACTGGCCGCCAAACCCTTGCCCGGGGTGAATCCCGCGGACTGCATGCTCAAATTCGCAGCCGTGGGCCAGAAACTCTTCGGCAAGGCCTGGACCCATGGCGAAGACGAGCCCTGCGCCTGGCAGGTCACGGCCATGGATGCGGATTACGGGAGCGGCGACAGCGGCGCGGGCCTGAGCGCCGCGGCCGGAGCAGCCGCCCGGGCGGCTTTCGGCGATGTGGAGGTGACGGCCGATCTGACCCGCTTCTACCAGGAAAGCCAAAGCTGCACCGGCGGCACCTGCCAGGCGGGTTCCCAGGTCGCCTTCTTCCTGCCCGCCATGCAATCTTTCACCAGCGCGCTCTCCGTGGATTCCCATGCCGCCCATGACGGCGTCCTCGGCATGGTCGAAACCTCCGGCGCCCCGGAACACCCGGACCGGGGCATATTCACCGGCCGCCTCCTGGGCCGACACCTCCAGGTGGATTGCAGCCTGGTGGACGGGGAATTCACGGCCATCATCGGCTTTTTTTATTCGGATGCGGAGGCCGCGGGCGTCAACGAATCGGATCTGGCCATCTATTACTACGACGAAGCCTCCGCCGCCTGGCGCCTGGCCGTGGACGGCAACACCTCAGGCGGAAAGCGTTTCTGGCTTGACACCCCGCCGGACGCCCCGCAGCTGGGGGACTACGGCGTGGACACCGCATCCAACCTGGTGTGGGCGGTGGTGGACCACTTCACCGCCTTCGGTATCGCCGAATCCAGCTCGGAGGGGTGGGTGCTTCAGAACGGCAACCGGATGCGGTTCGGCGACGGCGCCCAGCCTGTCAGCACGGTGTCCATCGCTGCCGGGAATTCCTACGTGTGGATCGCCGACACGCCGGCGGCGGCGATCGCCTATAACGATGCGGCCTGGACGGGCCAGCTGAATTTCGAGGAAATCATCGCAGGCGGGGATCGGTTCACCATCGAGGTGGGCCATTGCGCCGACGGCACGCCGGCGGGGTTCACCCCCGGCGGTCCAAACGCTTTGATCACCGGCAACGGTGTTGAAAAAGTCTATTCCATGAACACCGGCGCGGACGGCGTCCTTTCCGTGCCGGCCGGCCGGTATGCCGCGCTCCGGGTCACCAACGCTTCGGCAGCCGGTTACACTCTTCTCACCGGCGGGCTGCGAAGCTGGCTGAAATCCCCGGATTCATGCGCCTATGGCAACGCCACCCTCCATGCCCTCGTTTCCGACGAGGGCTTTTTCGTCACCATTTTCATGGGCCGCTACTGGCCCGCCAGCGGCAGGATCGATCTGGCCTGCGGGGGTCACCCGCCCGCCATCAAGAGCGACGGCCGCGGCTGCCGCCACCTCCTCGGCAAGCGCGGGCCGGCCCTCGGCATTCATCCCACGGCCGTCTTCGGCAAGGAGGCGGCTCTGCTCCGGCCGGGCGAGTCCATCCTTTTCACCACCGACGGGGTTTCCGAGACGATGAACGCCCGGGGGGAGTTTTTCGGAGAGCGGAGAATCGCCGCGGCGATCGGGCCCCTGGCCGCCCCCCCCAGGGGGCCGGCGCTTCTGGAAGCCCTCCGGCGCTGGCAGGGGGACACGGAGCCCAGCGACGATGTGACCCTGCTGGAAATCTGGCGCGAAAGGGTAAAAGAGGAGGGGTAGCGGGCGGCCTGCCGCGTTGCATGGCGGCGACCGGGGCGCGGAGGATTCCGGCCCCGGTCCGCTATGGGGAGGATCGCGGCCGGGGGGGCGGGGCCGTCACGGCGTTTTTGCACGAGATTTCCCTTGTGGGAGAGGAATTCGCGCTTGATCCAGGCGCACAAAAAGCCTAAAATTCTAAATTTAGGTCCCGCGGCGCGGGGCAAAGCCGGCTGCCGCGGAGATGACGCTCACCAGCGGAAGGTACCCGAGCATGCCCGACCCCACGTACACATCCTGGCCTTTCAAGGAGGCGCGGCAGCTGCTGAAGCGCTTCGATGCCCCCCCCGCTTTCCCCGTCCGGTTCGAAACCGGCTTCGGGCCGAGCGGCATGCCCCACATCGGCACCTTCGCCGAGATCGCCCGCACCACCTGGGTGCGGCATGCCTTCGAGTTCCTGAGCGCCTGGCCCACCGAGCTCATCGCCTTCAGCGACGACATGGACGGTCTGCGCAAGGTGCCCCTCAACATGCCCCGGCAGGAGATGCTGGCGGAGAACCTGGGAAAACCCCTGTGCCGGGTTCCCGACCCCTTCGGCGAATGCGACAGCTACAGCGGCCACATGAACAGGCGCCTGAAGGAATTCCTGGACCGCTACGGCTTCGACTACCGCTTCCAGAACTCCTTCGAGGCTTACACCCGGGGCGATTTCAACGCGGGCCTGGCCGTCATTCTCGACAAGGTCGAGGCGGTCAAGGCGATCATCCTGCCGACCATGAGCAAGGAAAAACAGGAAGGCTGGTCGCCGTTTTTCCCCATCTGCGAGTCCTGCGGCCGGATCAACAGCACGCGGGTGACGGGCTATTTTCCGGAAAGCCGCGAGGTCGCCTACGCCTGCGACCGGGGGGAGGGGCAGCTCAAGAGCTGCGGCCACGAGGGGCGCGTCTCCATTTTCGACGGCCGGGTCAAGGTGGGCTGGAAGATCGACTGGGCCCTGCGTTGGTATGCCTACGACATCGGCTACGAGATGTATGGAAAGGACCTGATCGACTCGGCCAAGCTCTCCGGCCGGATCGTGCGTCTCATGGGAAAGCAGCCCCCGGCGGGGCTGTTCTACGAGCTTTTCCTGGACGAGGAGGGCCGCAAGATCTCCAAGAGCGTGGGCCGGGGCCTGACCATCGACTCCTGGATGACCTACGCCCCCATCGAGTCCCTCCTTTACTACATCTTCCAGAACCCGAAACAGGCCAAGCGGCTCTACTGGGGCATCGTGCCCAAGTCCGTGGACGACTACCTCGCGGGCCTGAGCGGCTACGGGAGTCTGGATCCCGGAAAACAGGCCGATGCCGCGGTCTGGCACCTCTTCGACCGCGGCCGGCAGGTCCCCGAGTTCAGGGCCGCGGTCAATTTTTCCCTCATCAACAACCTCATTTCGGCCGTCGGGGCGGACGACATGGGCCTGATCCTGGAGTATCTCAAGCGTTACGACCCGGGGGTCGAGCGCTATCCCGGCCTCGCCGAGGACCTCGTCCGCAAGGCGTTGAACTACTATCGGGATTTTGTCCTGCCCCACAAGCGCTACCGCACGCCGGACGGGGAGGAGCTGCAGGCCTTCAGGATGCTGCGCGATGCGCTCCAGGCTCACGAGGGCGGTGACGAGAGCGAGCTGCAGTCCATCCCCTTCGCGGTGGCGCGATCTCTCGACATGCCGCCCGGCGAGTTTTTCAAGCTGTTTTACGAAGTCGTTTTCGGCCAGGAGCGGGGGCCGCGTTTCGGGACCTTCGTTCTGCTGGTGGGAAAAGGCAAGGCCCTCGCCGTGCTCGACGAGGTGGTTTCCAAGGGCCTCGCAGAGTGACGCCGCCTGCGATTCCGGGCCGTGAAGGGGGGGGCATTTTCCCTTGACGCCGGCGCCGCGGGGCATCCGTTACTGATCCGCCGGCGTCAAAGGGCGAAGGATCGCGATCGCGAAAACGATTGCGATTTGGATTGAAGAACAAGGTGCCCGAGAGAGGAGAGACAGGCGTTGAAAAGGGTGTGGCTGAACCGCGGCGCTGCCGGCCCGGCTCCGGGGGGCCCGGGGGAAAAAATGACCGATTTCGGTTTCCACCGGGTACCGGAGGGTGAAAAGGTCGCCCACGTGCGACGGCATTTCGACTCCGTGGCCCACGTCTACGATTGCATGAACACCCTGCTCAGCTTCGGCATTCACCACGCATGGAAGCGGGCCGCCGTGCGCATGGTGGCCCCGGCGCCCGGCGAGCGGGTCCTGGACGTGTGCGGCGGCACCGGCGACCTGGCGCTTCTGGCCGGCCGCCGGGTCGGACCGGCCGGCCGGGTGGTTCTCTACGACATCAACGCGGCCATGATCCGCAGGGGGCGCGCGAAGCTGGGCGGGGACCCCGACGGCCGGCGGATCGACTGGGTCCTGGGGGATGCGGAGGCCATCGGCTTTCCGGACGGGTACTTCGACGCGGCCATGGTGGGTTTCGGCATCCGCAACGTGACCCGCATGGAAAGGGGCTTTGCGGAAATGTGCCGCGTGATCAGGCCCGGCGGGCGGATGATGTGCCTGGAGTTTTCCCAGCCGACCCTGCCGGTCTTCCGGTGGCTCTACGACGCCTATTCCTTCCACATCATGCCCTGGCTGGGGGAGGTCATTGCCGGCAACCGCCGCGCTCCCGGTGCACTACGAACCGCGCTGGGCGCGGGCGAAGGGGTTCAAGGGCCTCATCTGCCACGGCCTCCTGGTGGGTTCCATGATCTGCGAGTTCGGAGGCCAGGTCGGCTGGCTGGCCACGGGGATGAACTTCAAGTTCATCCGCCCGGTCTATTTCGGGGACACGATCACCTGCCGCCTCGAGATCAAAACCATCGACACCTCCGGCCGCGCCGCAGCCGAGGCGACCTTCGTCAACCAGGAGGGCGAGCAGGTGTGCCATGCCGCCCTGAGCGGGATCGTTCCCGTGGCCGGCGACAGAGACCTCCTGGCATCGATGGTCTCCGAAGGCGACCCCACCAACCGGCTGTTCGACAATCACCAGTATACGATCACTTCCGGGGAGGAATGATTCTGGTTTCTGGTCGCTGGCTGCTGGATAGATCTCTGTGTCGGGGTCGGCACAGGCAGGCGCGGCGCACATGGGGAAGGTTTCAGGCTTCGGGTGTCAGCCCCGCCGCCGGCCGCGAGCGTCCGGGTTGATCATGAGGGAAAAATTTTCCCTGGCCAGAATCGTTGTCGTGGCTGTAATCGTCATCGTAATCGGCAGTACCGGGACACGAAAGGCTATCAATTTCAACGACGGGCAGCTTGGTAATCCCGGGCAGGGGCTCAAAGGGGGACGACAGGGCTCCCCCGGTCGGGGTTTCGATTACGACAACGACAACGACAACGATAATGAATGCTTGACAAATGTGTTTAGCTTCTATACACTCCTGCACCATGAAGCCACCCCCGCCAAAATCGGTGCACACGCTTTTTTCCAAATTCGAGGGGCTCGTCGCCCTGGCCAACCGCCTCGAGAGGATGCCGCGCCGCTTCGGCACGGATGAAACCGTGAGCAGCGCCGAAATGCATCTCCTCGAGCTGATCGGCGAGAACCCGGGCTGCAGCGTCACGGACCTTGCCGGGCTCAAGGGGATCACCAAAGGGGCTGTGTCACAGAGCCTGAAGCGGATGGAGGCGAAAGGGCTTGTCCGCAAAACGGAGTCCCCCGAAAACCTGTCCCGCTGCCGGGTGCTGTTGACCGGCAAGGGCGAGACCGCCTTCGACGCCCACCAGCAGTGGCATCGGACCATGGACGGCGGCTTTAAGGAGTACATGCGCCGCCTCGGCCCGGAGCAGATCGGGTTCATAGACGACTTCATGACCCGCGTGCTGAAGTTCCTGGAGCAGCGCATCAAGACCGGCATGTAATTTTTTTTGGGCATAGTGTATACCAACTAAACACCAAAGGAGGCACCAGATGAGAACCGACGCCTTGAAAACATCCTGCAATGCCCGCGTCTGCCCCCACCGCATGGCATTCATGCTGGACAACTGGTTCCGGCGTGTCGTCCAGAACCCCCGCCGCATTCTGCGCGCGCACGTCCGGCCGGGGGACACCGCGGTCGACATGGGCTGCGGCCCGGGGTTTTTCACCACCGCGATGGCCGAACTGGTCGGACCCAGGGGGCGCGTCGTCGCGGTCGACCTGCAGGAAGAAATGCTCGCCCGTGTGCGCAGAAAAGCGGCTGCCCGCGGTCTAGACGGCGTGATCTCCTTTCACCGCTGCGGGAAAGGGGCCGTCGGCCTGCACCTCGACGAGGGGGCTGATTTCATTCTCGCCTATTACGTGGTCCACGAACTCCCCGATCCGGCCGGCTTTTTTGAAGAGGCCAGAAGGCTTTTAAAACCTGACGGCCGATGCCTGGTGGTGGAACCGCGCCTGCACGTGGGCGAATCGAAGTTTCAGAAGATGACCCGAACGGCGGAACGAGCGGGGCTCACGGTCGCCGAACACCCGGAAAAAATGGGAGGCCGGAGCGTCCTGCTGGCGACCTGAGGAGCTGTCGTCCTCCGTTCCGGGTTTCAGGTGTCAGGAAAGAGCCAGGCGCCAGAGGAACATTCGACGCTTCGCGCCTGTTGGCGGTCGGAGGTTGGAGGTCAGCGGCGAACGGGGAACCCTGGAACCGGGAACCCAATCCTGTTGACACAAGGGGACCGAAGTTGCTAATGTAGTTCCATATGGTCCGCGACCGGGAGACCATGATCTTGCGCTAGGTACACAGCGCAACTGACTCCCCATGCCCAGTCCCGCTTCTGCAGAAACGCATGCCCTGCGCCGCAGCCCCGCCGCCCTCATCGCCCTGATGTGCGCCGCCGAGGTCTGCGGCATGCTCGGGGTGTTCGCCTTCCCCGCCCTGCTGCCGCAATTCCGAGATCTCTGGAGGCTTTCCAACAGCCAGGCTGGCTGGATCAACGGGGTCTATTTCGCCGGCTACACGCTGGCCGTCCCTCTGCTGACCACCCTCACCGACCGCGTCGACGCGCGGCGGGTCTACGCGGTTTCCTGCGTCCTGGGAGCCCTGTCCAACCTGGGGTTCGCCTTCCTGACCGCGGGTTTCTGGTCGGCCCTGCTCTTCAGGGCCCTTTGCGGGCTGGGGCTGGCCGGCACCTTCATCCCGGGTCTGAAGGCCCTCATCGACCGCCTGGAGACGCGCGCCCACCCTCGGGCCATCGCCTTCTACACCGCCTGCTTCGGTTTGGGGATGAGCATCTCCTTCTACAGCGCCGGCAGGATGTTCGCCTGGTCCGGATGGCGCGCGGCCTTCGGCGCCGCAGCCCTGGGGTCCGGGCTGGCGCTGATTCTGGCGCTGCTCGTCCTGGCCCCCCAGGCCATACCCGCGACCGCCGGGGGGCGGCGCGCCGGAGCCGGGATTCTCGATTTCCGGCCGGTTTGGCGCAACCGTGAGGCGCGGGCCTACATCCTGACCTACGCGTGCCACATGTGGGAGATGTTCGCGGCGCGCTCCTGGATGGTGGCGTTTCTGACCTTCGCCCTGGCCGCGGGAGCCCCGGGGGCCGGCGGCATGGCGCCCACCACGGTCATGGCCGTGGCCGGCATCGGAGGGACGGCGGCCAGCATCCTGGGCGGCGAGTTGGCCGTGCGCCTGGGGCGGCGCCGGGTGGTCGCGGCGGTCATGTGGACCTCAGCCCTCATCGCGCTGGCCATCGGTTTTTCGGCACGCCTGCCCTACGGCACCGTGGTGCTGATGTGCATCGTCTACACCCTCTTTTTTCAGGGGGACTCGGCCGCCATCCACGCCGGGGTCATCACCGCGGCCGAACCCCTGCGCCGCGGCGCCACCATGGCCCTGCAGTCCCTGGCCGGGTTCGCGGCCGCCTCCGCCGGGTCGGTGGCCGCCGGCGCGGTCCTGGACGCCACCGGCGGCGGCGCGACGACAGGATCGTGGGTGCTGACCTTCGCCGCCATGGGCCTGGTGGGGGCACTGGGGCCTGTCTTCCTGCGATGGCGCTCCAGTTCACGGCCTTCCGCCCTTTAGGCTCCGGCGCCCCTGGGCTCCCGGGAAAGCCGGGTCAGGGTTCTTCCCATCCGGCCTGCTTCCGCCCGGGGCCGCAACGCCATCGCGGCCGTGGGGGCTCGCTCTGCCGGAGAACCTCGCAGACGCGCCGGGTCAGCCGCTCGGAAAAGCGCGTGTTCAGAAAGCCGTCAGGATGTCGGTCTCGGTCGGCCGGCGGCGCCGGGGGAACCAGAGCTGGTCAAGAAACGCCGGTGGTGTGGCTTCGGGGCGGGGTTCCATTGCCGTTCCTTATAATGCAACGACAACGAAAAAGACAACGACAACGACAACGAAAAAGACAACGAAAACGATAAAGACAACTCGGGCGGCATCCGGGCTTAGACTTTCTCCGGCCTTGTGACGGCCTGGGCGGGGCAGGTCTGCAGGCACGACCCGTCGCCGATGCACAGGTCGGGGTTGACCGTCACGCTGCCTTCCGCCGCCAGGCTGAAGGTGGGGCAGGCGAACCGGGAGACACAGGCGTGGATGCGCTCGCAGCGCTCCGGGTCGATGGAGACCTGCCGCAGGGCATAGCCCGGCCGGCGGCGCTGCTCCCGGGTGAACTTGAGCATGCAGGGGTGGCGGGCGATGACCACGCTGAAACCGTCGAAGGCCACGGCCGCCTTCACCAGCTCGGCCAGCTGTTTCTGCTGGTAGGTGTCGACTTCGGAGATGTGCTCCACCCCGAAGGCCTCGAGCACCTTGCGGATCGGTATCCGGGTGGTGGGTTCGTTGAAGTTTCGCCCGGACGCCGCGTGGTCCTGGTGGCCGGTCATGGCGGTGGTGCCGTTTTCCATGACGATGAGGGTGATGGCGTGGCGGTTGAAGACATTGTTGACGATGCCGGGCAGCCCGGCGTGAAAGAAGGTGGAATCGCCCATGAAGGCGACCACCTTGCGCGAGTCGTTGAAGAGCGACAGCCCGGCGCCGATGCCGTTGGAAGCCCCCATGCACATCATCAGCTGCCCCATCCCGTAGGGCGGCAGAAACCCCAGGGTGTGGCACCCGATGTCGGCCACGGTGATGTCGGTGCCCGCCAGGGCCTGCCGGATGGCGTAAAAGGCGCTGCGGTGCCCGCAGCCCGGGCACATCTGCGGCGGCCGGGCGGGCAGGGCCGCGGCCGGGTCGGCCGCGCTTCCGGCTGGCAGCAGGTCGGGCCAGGTCTTGCGCAGCACCTCCCCCACCTTGTCCGGGGTGTACTCCCCCATCCAGTCCCGGGCATCGCACTTGCCCCGGATGACGGTTGAAAGCCCCTCGTCGTAGGCGATGGCCTTGACCTCCTTTTCGAGGGTGTCGTCGAGTTCCTCCAGCACCTTGACCTCCCGGTGAGCGGACAGGAAGCGGGCGATTTTTTGACGCGCCACGGGGTGGACGATCCCCAGCTTTAGGATGTCGGGCTTTGACAGGGCCCCCTCCAGGACATCCATCAGGGAAAGGAAGGCAAGCCCCATGGTGATGACCCCGCGCCCGGGGTTGCCGTGGTCGAGCACCCGGTTGAGCGCGGAGGTTTCGGCTTCGGCGGCGACCCGGGCCAGGTTCTCCAGGGCCCGCGCCTTCATGGGGAAGGTGCGCTGGGTCAGGGGGATGTAGGGCCCGTTGGCCGGGTCGAAACGGGGGGTCCGGTCCAGGGGCGCCGGCGTCCAGGCGTCGAAGGCGACGCGCTCCTTGGCGTGGCAGACGTGGGTGGTGAGGCGCAGGATCACCGGCATGCGCCGCCTGCGGCTCAACTCCGCCGCGGCCCTGTAAAATCGGTAGACCTCGGCGGGGCTGGCGGGCTCCAAAACCGGGGTGTAGCTCATGTGGGCGAAGTGACGGTTGTCCTGCTCGTTCTGGGAGGAGTTGGCCCCCGGGTCGTCGCCCAGCACCACCACCATGCCGCCGATGAGGTTCATCAGGCTCAGCTGGACAAAGGTGTCCGACGCCACGTTGAGCCCCACGCTTTTGAAGAAGACGGTGGACAGGTGGCCGTTGACCGACGCGCCGTAGGCCACCTCCGTGGCCACCTTCTCGTTGGTGGAGAACTCGAAGTAGAACGGCCGCCCGCTTTTGGGGATCGAGGCGATGGCCGCGGCGATCTCCGGCGTGGGCGACCCCGGGTAGGAGGTCACGACCCGCGTGCCGGCCTCCACCATGGCGCGCACGACGGCGGTGTTGCCCATGACGATTTCGGAAAAGGATTCCTGCCGCAGGAGCATGTCGCCCATCTGCTTCATGTGGGACCTCCCGGGATGATGGTTCTCAGCCGGCCCCGATGCGGATGTTTTCCCAGGACCTCTTGTGCTGAAAGGGGAACGGGGAGGCGCTGTGCCAGGCACCCGGAACCCTGGTTCAACCTTATCACCTCCTACGGCGGTGTCAAGCCGCGGTCCGGCCCGCAGCTACAGCCAGATCGGGCGGCGGGCTTTCAGCGGTTGACACGGGGGCCGGCGTTGTGGGAGATTGCGCCTGCAACGGGCGCCCGGGGCGTCTTGCCAACCGAAGAGAGAAAATGGGGAGGGGCGAGGGGCATGCTGCCGGACAACAAAACCAAGATCGTCTGCACCATCGGGCCGGCCTCCGAATCGCCCGCCGTCCTGGAGGCCATGCTCCGGGCGGGGATGAACGTGGCGCGCCTGAACCTCTCCCACGGCAGTTTCGAGGAGCACAGGCGCAAGGTCGACCTCGTGCGCGCCGCCTCTACGGCCGCGGGCCGCCGGGTGGCGATCCTGGCGGACCTGCCCGGCCCCAAGATCCGCATCGGCGCGCTGGCCCGGGAGCCCATCGAACTGGAAACCGGCGACCCGTTCACCCTCACCACCGAGGAGATCCTCGGCGACCGCCGCCGCGTGTCGGTGAGCTTCGAGCCCCTGCCCAGGGTGGTCAGGCCCGGGGACCGCCTCTACCTCAACGACGGGTACCTGCAGCTGCAGGCCGAGCGCGTCTCGGGGTCCGAGGTCCACTGCACCGTGACGATGGGCTACGAGCTGCGCTCCCGCAAGGGCCTCAACCTGCCCGGGATCGACCTGGGCATCAGCGCCTTCACCGACCACGACCGGGCCTGCCTGGAGTTTGCCGCCGAGCAGGGCCTGGACGCCGTGAGCCAGTCTTTCGTGGAAAAGGCGGAAGACATCCGCGCCGTTCGCGGGGCCGCGGCCGCGCTGGATTACACCCCCTTCATCATCGCCAAGATCGAGCGCTCCCGGGCGATCGACCAGATCGACGCGATCCTGGCGGAGGCCGACGGCATCATGATCGCCCGCGGCGACCTGGGGGTGGAGATCCCCATCGAGACCATCGCCGCCGTTCAGAAGCAGCTCATGCGCAAGGCCAACGCCCTCGGCAGGCCGGTGATCACCGCCACCCAGATGCTCGAGTCCATGACCGCCAACCGCCGGCCCACCCGGGCCGAAGTCACCGACGTGGCCAACGCCATCCTGGACGGCACCGACGCCGTGATGCTCTCCGGGGAGTCGGCCATGGGGCGTTACCCGGTGGACGCCGTGGCCATGCTGGCCAGGATCGCCGTGTCCATCGAGCCCCTGCGGCCCGAGTGCCGGGAACGCCGGCTCCCGGAGCCGGCCTGCGAGCCGGGGGCCGCCCCCCGCCTGCAGGACCTCATCGCCCTCAGCGTCGACACCGTCCTGCAGCAGATCCGCCCGGCCGCCGTGATCGTGCCCACCCGCGGCGGCGCCACCGCCAGAAGCATCGGCCGCTTCCGCCTGCCGGTCTGGGTGGCGGCGGTCAGCTCGTCGCAGAAGACCTGCCAGGAAACTCTTTTCTCATACGGCGTGGAGCCGGTCTTCGAGGCGGACCACCCCACCGACTGGCGGTCGTGGATCCGGCAGTGGATGAAGGCGAACCAGATCGACGGGAACCTGGTGATCCTGACCGAGGGCCCTTCGCGCAAGCACCCCCACCGCAACAACCGCATGGAAATCATTTCCCTTTAGGCAGGGGCTGTACACGGGGGAAGCGGCCGTGGCTCCTGGCGAGATAGTTGCCGGACAGCTCCCGGGTCTTCATCAGGGACCGGGTGATCAGCTGCCCCAGGGCCGCGTTGCCGAGGGCCGCACCAGGGGCCGCGATGTCGAAGACGGCCGTGACGAAATCGAAGAAGGGGCCGAAATAGACGTTCTGGATGGGGTGCCACGAATTGCCGGCCTCCTTGCCGGTTTCGCCCTCGAAAATGGGCACCAGGGAGAGGATCAGCCGCTGCAGGGCCTCCTTCCCGGAAGCCGCGGCGTGCTGCCTGCGCGCGCCCCTCAGATCGGCGACGGCTTTTTCGGCGGCCGCGGCGATCAGGTCCAGGCGGGTTTGCATCTCCTCGAGGGATTTGCGCAGACCCTCCCTGCCGCTGGATGCGGCCGCGGCCAGCTGTTCCAGGCCCTTCTCCGAGAGGCCGGAAAAGCTTTCCCTCAGCTCTGCGGCCTGCCGGCCCAGCCGCCCCAGGCCGATGGCCTCGGCATCGCCCTCGGGAGCCTGTTCCGGGAGGCTTCTCTCCCTGAGGCAGGTCCGGATCGCCGCCTGCAGCTGGGCCGACGTTTCGGGGGAGAGGGTTTCGCAGCCCAGCAGGAGGGATAGCGCCTTCACCCGGCTGCCGTCGAACCGGTCGATTCCGGCCGCCGTGGGGTCGATTGTCGTCATGGGGTCGTTCCTCTTTCGGGGATCAGGGGTTAGCCGTTCCCGGTTCAGGGTTTATCCTTCAGCCTTGAGCTTCGGGCCTCGATCCTTGAGCTTTCAGCTTTCAGCCTTCCGCTTCAACGCCTCGATGGCCTCGCGCAGCTCGAACTCCCGCGCCTCGACCTTGACCAGCATCATGCCGAAGGACTCGGCCAGCTCCGCCAGGAACCCGGGGTAGCGCCCCCTCTTGGCGAGCTCGAAGAGGGTTTCGGCGTCCTTGCGGTCGTATTTTCCCGAAGCGATGTTTTTGCAGCACCTGTTCAGCAGCTCGAAGAGATCCAGGTAGTACTGGGTGAAATCCATGACTCGGCCTTTCCCGTAATCGGAGCGCTTCTCCGAATCCCTATGCTGACCGGCTCCCGCCCCCATCGGCCTGGCGAAGGGTTGGGTTCCAACCCTATACCATAAGACATTTTCCCGCAGATCCAAGCCTCCGGAGGCGAATTCAGCCGGCGGGCAGGGGCGGGCTCCCGGCCGGAGTGGCCCCGTGCGGCTTTTTCGACGCGCAAGGCTTGACAAGCGAAGGCGGTTGTGGTTTCCTTCGCCGGGCGCGTCGAGCCCCACCGGCCGGCGACGCCGCCGCAGGCGCCGATCCCTTAAGGGGACGGCGACCGCCCGCAGCGCCATTTTTCCCTCATCGAAAGGACTTGATCCATGGGACAAGTACCGCCGACCCCGGGGCCGCCACCATCAGGCGGACGCTCCCGGCTGCCCCGGCTGCCGCGAGGGGCCGGGCCACCCGGCCGTCCCAGACCCAGATCGGCGGATGCCCGGGCGCCGCCGGCGGCCTGTGCGCCGAGTCCGTCATGCCCCCTCCGCCCCCCCGCCTTCCCCTTCCGCCTGCGCCAGGCAGGCCCGCGCCAGCCCGGCGGGGGTTTCGACGCGGCGGCCCCGGAAGCGGACGCCCCGGGGGACGTCCAGGGCGATGCCGCCGTAATCGGGCCGGTGGGCCGGCGCGTGCGCCTCCAATAGAAAAAACAGGGCGCCGGCGGGGGCGTCTTCGGGGCCGGGCAGAAGCGCCGGCCGCCCCAGGTCGCACACCCCCCAGAGGATCTGCCCGGCCTCCGCCGCGCAGAGGCTCTCGAGGGCCATCTCGAGGGAGGCAAGGCCCCCCGCGCCGCCCGCCTCCTGGACGACGAACGCCGGCCCGGTCAGGCCGAAAAGGATCGCTGCGTCGGCCAGAAAGCAGCTCGGCAGGGTGTAGGTGAAAAGGGTCGGGCTGGCCTGGGAGCCCGGGCGCGGCCCCGCCGTGCGGCAGTAGGCGATGTCGGTGTGCAGGCACCCGTAGGCCGTGGCAACGACGAGGCCGACGGGGCGCTTGGCCGTCCAGGCGTCGATCCCGCCGTCTTTCAGGGCCAGGGCCACGGCGGCCAGGCCGAGGCGCGAGTAGGAATCCATCCTTCCGAAGTCCTTGTAAGGCGTGGGGAAAATTTCCCCGCCGCGCAGCCGCGGCAGCCGGCCCGCGACCCAGCACCACCCTCCCGGCGCACTGCCCCCGCCGGCCCGGCCGCGGCCCGCGCCGCCCCCGTGGACCCACCCCATCCCCGTGACCACCGGCTTCATGGGGGGTCCCCCTTGCGGATCAGCAGCGCCGCGTTGATCCCGCCGAAACCGGAATTGGTCGTCAGGAGCACGTCGCCGGCGATGGGCCGGCAGACCGGGGCGACCCGCCCGGCGGCATCCGGCTCCGGGTCCCGCAGCCCCACGGTGGGCGGCAGGACGCCGCGGGCCAGGCTCCACACCCCCAGGGCCGCCTCGATAACCCCGGCCGCCCCCAGGGTGTGGCCGATGGCCCCCTTGACGCTGTGCACGGGAAGCGGCCGGCCCCCGAAAAGGCGGTTGAAGGCGGTGATTTCCATCCGGTCGTTGTAGACGGTGCCGGTGCCGTGGGCGCTGACGGCGCAGACCCGGTCCTCTGTCAGCCGGGCGACGGCCAGGGCCCGGCGCACGGCCTGCACCAGGCCGGATGCATCCCGGTCGGGCGCGGTGACGTGGGCGGCGTCCGCGGCGACCCCCCAGCCGACGAGCCGGCCCAGGCATGGGCGGCCTTCGCGCCGCGCGCGCCCCGGGCTCATGAGCATCAGGGCCGCGGCGCCCTCCCCCAGGCTCAGGCCGTTGCGGTTGCGGTCGAAGGGTCGGCAGGGCCCGGGCGACAGCGCGCCCAGGGCCGAAAACCCGGAGAAGACGAACTCGCTCACCAGGTCGGCGGCGCACACCAGCACGGCCTCCGCGCGGCCCAGGGCGATGGAGAGCGCCCCGCGGGCCAGGGCGACGGCGCCCGAGGCGCAGGCGGCGCTGATGTTGAGGGCGCGGCCTTCCAGGCGGAGCCGGGCCGAGAGGCTGGCGGGCAGCGACGCCGGCAGGGCGTCGTCCGCCAGGGCGGGAAGCCCCTTCACCAGGCGCTCCAGGCAGTCGATGCCGGCCTTGGTGGTGGCCGTCACCAGGTCCGCGTCGGGGGGGACCGGCCCCAGCCGGGCGAGGACCCGGTCCACGAGGGCCGGCAGCAGGGAACCCCGGCCGTCGATGCCGAGGCCGGGCACGCAGGCGGCCTCCCGGGCCGGGTACCCCTCCACGGCAAACCGGGTGACGGGGCGGATGCCCGACCGGCCCGCCAGGAGGTTGTCCCAGAGTGTGGCGATGTCGTTTCCCAGGGCGCAGGCGGCGGCGACCTGGGTGATCCAGACCGGGCCCTGGCCGGTGTCGGGGCAGTCCGTAGCCATAAAGGGTGGCGTCCGGGGGCGGCGCGCCCGCGTCCGGGCGCTAGTTGAGCCGGTTCATGTTCTTGAGGGCGTATTTCTGCAGCTTGCGGTTGGGCGCCCCCTGGGCCACGGTCTGCAGGGTCGAGCGATAGGCGCCGCGGCCGGAGGCCCCCAGCACGTTGCACAGCCACGACATGGCGTCCACGTAGTGGCCGTCGGACGCGTTGGACCGGTACCCGGCGAGCAGCACCGACTGGGCCGTTTGGAGAATGGCCGGGTGAAACGACCCGGCGCGCACGATCTTCTTGCTGCTGCTCACGATGCTCGCCGGGCTGCCCGAGCGCAGCATGCGGACGTGGTAGCGGACGTCGTCGGGCAGCTCGCTTTGCGGCGCCGCGGCGGGGGCGGCCGGCTTCGGTGCGGAGGCTCCCGCGGCCGGAGCCGGAGGGCCGGCCGCTTCCGGGTTCGCGGCGGCCGGCTGCGCCCCGGGGGGGGGCAACGACAACGACAACGACAACGACAACGAAATCGAAATCGAAATCGAAATCGACAACGAAGACGCCCCCCCCCGGGCCCGAACCCGGAGCGGGGGCTTCCGCCGCCCGCCCTGTCAGGGTTGGATGGCGACCGTGAGGTAGAGGTCGCCCGCGCTTCCGTCCGGCGTGCGCCGGCCCAGCCCCTGGAGCCTCAGCTTCTGCCCGGCGCCGATGCCCGCCGGCACCGTCACCCGGATCAGGCGCTTCTGCGGCCCCCAGGGGATGTTCACCAGCTTGCGGGTGCCGGCCGCCGCCTCGTAGGGCGTCACCAGGAGGGTGCCGAAAAGATCCACATCCGTGCCCGGCGCGGCGGGCCGGACCACCTGCAGGCGGTGGGTGCGCCGCTTGGCCGTCGCCTTGCGCAGGTGGGCGTTGATCCCCGTGGACGGCAGGAGGAGGAAGGCCTTGAGGAAGATCATGCCGAAGACAAAGCCCCCGATGTGGGCCCACCACGCGATGGCGCTGTTGGCCGCGTGGCTCCCGGCGGCGTTGATGAACTGCATGACGAACCAGATGCCCAGGAAAAAGAAGGCCGGGATCTCGAAGAACAGGGGGATGAAGAAAAGCGGCACGAGGGTCAGGATCCGCGCCCGGGGATGGATGAGGACGTAGGCCCCCATGACCCCGGCGATGGCGCCGCTGGCGCCGATCACCGGGATGTTGGAGTGGACGTTGAAAAGCAGGTGGCTCGCCCCGGAGGCCATGCCGCACAGCAGGTAGAAGGCCAGGTAGCGCACCGCCCCGAGGCGGTCCTCCACGTTGTCGCCGAAAATGTACAGGCTCCACATGTTGCCCAGCAGGTGCCAGAAGCCCCCGTGGAGAAACATGAAGGAGACCAGGGAGAAAAGCTGCTGGCCGCTCGAAAAATAGCGCCCCACCTGGTCAACGGAGTAACGCGCCGGCACGAGTCCGTAAATGTAGACGAAGCGCTCGAGGCCGTCCCCCTGGCCGATCTGGAGCAGGTAGACGAGGACGTTGAGGCCGATGAGGGTGTGGTTGACCACCGGGTAGGCGGTGGACGGCTGGGTGTCGCGAAGCGGTATCATGGGGTCAGGCCGGCGCGATCCGCATGCTCAGGTCGACGCTCCTGGCCGAGTGGGTGAGCGCCCCGGCCGATATCAGGTCCACGCCGGTTTCGGCCAGCCGACGCAGGTCTTCCCGGGTGACGCCCCCCGACACCTCCACCAGGGCTTTCCCGCCGACCAGGGCCACGGACGCGCGGATCTGCTCCAGGGTCATGTTGTCGAGCATGATGACATCGGCCCCGGCCGCCAGGGCCTCCCGCACCTGCCCGATGTCCGCGGCCTCGACCTCGATGCGCACCAGGTGGGAAACGGTTGCGCGCGCCCTGTCCACCGCCCGGGAAATCCCGCCCGCGGCGGCGATGTGGTTGTCCTTGATGAGCACCCCGTCGAAAAGCCCGATCCGGTGGTTGCGGGCGCCGCCGACCCGCACGGCGTATTTCTCCAGCGTCCGCCAGCCCGGGGCCGTCTTGCGGGTGTCGACCAGCCGGGCGCGGCTGTCGCCCAGCGCTTCCAGGTATCCGCGCACACAGGAGGCGATTCCCGAGAGGCGCTGAAGGAAGTTGAGCGCGGTGCGCTCGGCGGTCAGCATCGCCCGCAGGCAGCCGCTGACCGCGAGCACCCGGTCGCCGGCCGCGACCGCGTCCCCATCGGCGAAAAACGGCTCGAAGCGCACATCCCGGTCCAGGCGCTGAAAAACCAGCCGGGCGACGTCCAGCCCGGCGATGACCAGGGGCTCCTTGGCCGTGACGGTGCCGCGGCCGGGCCGACCGGGTTCCACCAGGCTGTCGGTGGTGATGTCCCCCGGGCCGATATCCTCGGCCAGGGCCAGTTCGATGAGGGCGCTGACCGCCCGGCTTTCCATGGGAGGCGTGTGCATGGGGCATTCCTCGCGTCCGGGGGCTGGGCCCGCCGGCGGCTCCAAGCCGGGTTCCTATCGGCCCAGGGCTCGGATTTTGTCCAGGGTCGACATCAGCTTCTCCTGCCGGACGAGCAGTTCGCCGTGCTTCTGTCGGACCTTTTCGACCACTTCCGCGGGCGCTTTCCTGAGAAAATCCTCGTTGCTCAGCTTCCTGGCCAGGGGGGTCATGTCGCCGCCGAGCTTGCCGAGTTCCTTTTCCAGCCGCTCGGCCTCCAGGCGCAGGTCGATGACGCCTTCCAGGGAAACGAAAATCGACGCCCCGTTGACGATGGCCGTGGCCGCGCCCTTGGGCTTGTCGCCGTCGGCTTCCACCAGCAGGCGCTCGACCCGCGCCAGGCTGGTGATGAGCCCCCGGTGGGCGTCCAAAGTGCCCCGCACGTCCGGGTCGGGGGACTGCAGCGTCACCGCGAGGGCCTGGGAGGGGGGGATGTTCATTTCCCCGCGGATGTTGCGGATGCCGGAGATGACCCCCATCGCCAGCCCCATGGCGGCCTCGGCGCCGGGGTCCCGGGCCGCCGCGCCGGCATCGGCGAGGTCCAGGGGATAGGCGGCGCGCATGATCGAGCCCTCGGTGCCCGGCAGCTTGCTCCAGATCTCCTCGGTCACGAAGGGGATGAACGGGTGCAGCAGCACCAGGGTGTCCCTCAGGGTTCTCCAGAGGACGGCCAGGGTGGCTTCCCTGACGTTCTCCCGGCCGCCGTAGAGGACCGGCTTGATGGCCTCCAGGTACCAGTCGCAGAACTCGTGCCAGACGAAATTGTAGAGCACGCCGGCCGCATCGTTGAACCGGTAGCCGTCCAGGGCCTCGGTGACCGACCGGCAGGTGTCCTGCAGCCTGGAAAGGATCCAGCGGTCGGGCAGGCAGAGGTCCCCGGCCGGGACCGGCCCGTGGGCGCGCTTCAGGTGCATCAGGCAGAGGCGCGCCGCGTTCCAGAGCTTGTTGATGAAGTGGCGGTATCCCTCGACACGCTTTTCGGACATCTTGACGTCGCGCCCCTGGGCGGCGAAGGCGGCCAGGGTGAAACGGAAGGCGTCGGTCCCGTAGGTGTCGATGACGGTCAGGGGGTCGATGACATTCCCCTTGGACTTGCTCATCTTCTTGCCTTCTTCGTCGCGCACCAGGGCGTGGACGTAGACGTCGCGGAAGGGGACGTCTTTCATGAAGTGCAGGCCCATCATCATCATGCGCGCGACCCAGAAGAAGAGAATGTCGAAACCGGTCACCAGGGCGGCGGTGGGGTAGAACGTCTCCAGCAGGGGGGTCCTGTCCGGCCAGCCCATGGTGGAAAAAGGCCACAGGGCCGAACTGAACCAGGTGTCCAGGACGTCGGTTTCCTGAACCAGGTCCGCCGACCCGCATGCCGGGCAGGCCGCCGGCGCCTCCAGGGCGACCGCCACCTCCCCGCAGCTCCGGCAGGTCCAGGCCGGGATCTGGTGTCCCCACCAGATCTGGCGTGAAATGCACCAGTCCCGGATGTTGTTCATCCAGTCGTAGTAAGTGTTTTCCCAGACGTCGGGGATGATGCGCGTGCGGCCTTCCCTGACCGCCGCGATCGCCTCCCCGGCCAGCGGCCCGACCCGCACGAACCACTGCCTGGAAAGGTTCGGCTCGACGATGTTCCTGCAGCGGTAGCAGTGGCCGACGCTGTGGGGGTGCGGTTCCACCTTCTGCAGCAGCCCCTCGGCCCTGAGCGCCTCCACCACCGCCTTGCGGCACTGGAAACGATCCATCCCCTTGAAGCGGTCGTCGATGGCGCCGCGGTAGTCTTTCAGGTGGGTGCGGTTCGTGGTGCCCACCTCGACCAGGATGCCGCCGCTTTTGGCCATGACGTCGGGAATCCGGAAGGAGCCGCCGATCTCCACCAGCTCCCCGCGCGAGACGATGACCCGCCGGCCCTCCGCCAGGGTGTCGAGGCACAGGAACACGGCCCCGGCGTTGTTGTTGACCACCATCGCGGCCTCGGCGCCGCTGACCTCGCGCAGGACCTCCTCCACCACGCTGTGGCGCGACCCGCGCCTCCCGGCCGCCAGGTCGAACTCCAGGTTGGAATACCGCCCGGCGATGGTCAGGATCTGCTGCAGGGCCTCCTCGGCCAGCACGGATCGGCCCAGGTTGGTGTGGACCACGATCCCGGTGGCGTTGACGACCCGCTTGAGGCGCGGGGCGAGGATCCTTTCGACGGCCTGCCGGACGCGCGCCATGACCGCCTCGGCGCTCAGCTGCGCGGCCTCCGGGGCGGATCCGCCGTCGAGGATGGCGGCGCGCAGCGCGTCGATGGCCTGCCGCGTGGCGGCGGCCAGGACGCTGCGGGGGATGCCTTGGAATGCCGGAAGCTCCCTGGCCTGCTCCAGAATGCGGTCCACGCCGGGAAGCTGCCGTAAGAGGCTGCGGGTTGTCGGGTCCACCATGGTCTCTTTTCCGGCCGGTTGAAACGGGATGCTGCTGTGTATCACCCGACCCTTTGTGGTTTCAATGCCTTTTTTCCGCCGCGCGGCCGGGGGCGTCGTTTTTCGCTTCCGGCCGGAGGCGAATTGGCCTATGCTGGCCCCATCACCCTCACTTTTTCTGGAGCGGCCTGCATGCGAGCGGCAAAGGACTACATCATCTTCCCCCTGGACGTGCCCACCCCGGATGAGGCCCGGCGCTACATCGGCCTGCTGGCCGGACACGTCGGGATGTTCAAGGTCGGCCTGGAGCTTTTCATCGAGTGCGGCCCGGACATCGTGCGCACCGCCCGCCGGAGCGGCAGGGCCGGTGTGTTCCTCGATCTGAAGCTGCACGACATCCCCGCAACCGTGGCGCGGGCCATGCGGCGCGCGGCCGATCTGGAGGTGGGCTTCGCGACGGTCCACTGTGCGGGGGGGGCGGCCATGCTGGCGGCGGCGGTGGAGGCCGGCCGGGGCCGCGTCGGGGTGCTCGGGGTCACGGTCTTGACCAGCCTGACCGCGCCCGACCTGAGCGCGATCGGGGTCGCGGAGCGCTGGGCCGGGGACATCGGGGCTCTGGTGGCGCGGCGGGCCGCCATGGCCCACGCGGCCGGCTGCGCCGGCATCGTCTGCTCGGGCCGGGAGGCCGGCATCGTCAAGGCGCGTTTCGGACCGGCGTTCACGACGGTGACTCCCGGCATCCGGCCGCTTGCGGGAAACGCGCCCGCGGACGATCAGAAGCGGGTCGTCACGCCGGCCGACGCCGTCCGCAACGGCGCCGATTACCTCGTCATCGGCCGGCCCATACGCGACGCGTTCGATCCCGTGGAGGCGGCACGGCGCATCGCCGCTGAAATCGGCGCCGCCCTGTAGCCGCACATGCCCCCGATGCGGCCCGCTGCCGGCGGGCGCTCAGGGGACCTGGCATCCCCGGCAGGCGGCCGCGGCCAGCAACGCCAGGGCCAGGGCGATCACGACCGCCAGCTGGTCCGCGTCGAAACGCGCCACGGGGCGTCCTCAGACCTCCCGGTCCAGGCCGAAGGCCGTGTGCAGGACCCGGACGGCCAGTTCGGCGTATTTCTCCTCGATGGCGCAGGAGATGCGGATCTCCGAGGTGGTGATGAGGATGATGTTGATCCCCTCGTCGGCCAGGGTCTGGAACATGGTCGACGCCACCCCCGCATGGTTTTTCATCCCCACGCCGATGACCGACACCTTGGCGATGTCCGTGTCGCCGTAGACGCGCTCCGCCCCGATCTCCTCGGCCACCTTCTGCTCGATTTCCAGGGCGCGGGCGTAATCCGCCCTGGGGACGGTGAAGGTCAGGTCGGTCTTGCCCTCGGCGCGGGTGTCCTGGATGATCATGTCGACGATGATGCCGGCTTCGGCGATGGGGGCGAAGATCTTGGCGGCCACCCCCGGCTGGTCCGGCACCTTCTTGAGGGTGATGCGCGCCGCGTCCTTGTTGTGGGTGACGCCGGTGACGACGAGGCTCTCCATCCCGGCTTCCTCATTGACGACCATGGTCCCTTCCTCCTCGGAAAATGACGACCGCACGTGAACCGGTACGTTGAATTTTTTGGCGAAGCCGACGGATCGGATCTGGAGCACCTTGGCCCCTAGACTGGCCATGTTGAGCATCTCGTCGTAGGAGATGCGGTCCAGCTTGCGGGCCTTGCTGCAAACGTTGGGGTCGGCGGTGTAGATGCCGTCCACATCGGTGTAGATCTCGCAGCTGTCGGCCTTGACCGCGGCGGCGATGGCCACGGCCGAGGTGTCCGAACCGCCCCGGCCGAGGGTGGTGATGTTGCCGTTGGGATCGATCCCCTGGAAACCGGCCACGACCACGATCCTGCGCTCCTTGACCAGGTCCAGGATGCGCGTGGCGCCGATCTGGACGATGCGCGCGTTGCCGAAAACGCAGTCGGTCTTGACCTCGGCCTGGTAGCCGAGGAGGGAGGCGGCCGGATAGCCCATGGCCGTCAGGGTCATGGCCAGCAGGGCGGTGGTGGTCTGCTCGCCGGTGGCCAGGAGCACGTCCATCTCCCGCCGGTCCGGATCCGTGGCGGCCTCTTTGGCCAGCCGGATCAGCCCGTCGGTGACCCCGGCCATGGCGGACACGATGACGACGCGCTCACTCGAGGCACGGAGGGGGATGGGCTTTTCCCGCAGAGGAAGGAAGGACACCGAAGGGGGCTTCTCGTCGTTTCCTTGGTTTTCTCTGTGTGAAATTTCTTTTTGGGGTAGATCCTGTCAAAAAGCAACCCATGGCCGGTTGCCTCCCCATGCAATGACCTCGAACCCGGCACCCGACACGGCGATTTCGATCCCGATTTCGATTTGGATCTGGACCCGGCATGGAATATCTCTTCCCCGTGCCCTCCGTGCCTCCGTGGTGCAACAGCCTTCTACGCCGTCGGGTCGAGGAGGTGGCCGTAGCCGGACTTGACGACCTCCAGGATCTCCTTGGCCGTGGTCCGCTTGAGGAGGTCCGGGATCATCAGGCGGCACTCGGAGGCGTCGAGGGTCCTCACGGCGGCCTTCACCCCGGGGATCGACTGGGGGTTCATGCTCAGCTCGTCGATCCCCAGGCCCAGCAGGACCGGTGCGTGGATCGGCTTGCCCGCCATCTCGCCGCACATGAACACCTGGATCCCCTTTTCGTGGGCCACGTCGGCCGTGTGCTTGACCATCCGCACGATGGCCGGGTCGAGGGGGTGGTAGAGATGGGCCACCTGCCGGTTCTCGCGGTCGATGGCCAGGGTGTACTGGATCAGGTCGTTGGTGCCGATGCTGAAAAAATCGACCTCGTCGGCCATCAGGTCGGCCATGACCACCGCGGACGGCACCTCGACGAGGATGCCGATCTCCACGTCGGCCTTGAAGGCCTGGCCCGCCTTGTCCAGGTCTTCGGCCACCTGGCCGAGGATCCGCCGGGTCTGCCGGATCTCGTCCAGGTGCGAGATCATGGGGAACATGACCCGCACGCGGCCGTAAACCGCCGCGCGCAGGATGGCGCGCAGCTGGGTCTTGAGGACCTCGGGCTTCTTCAGGCAGTAGCGGATGCCCCGCAGGCCGAGGGCCGGGTTGACGTCGTGGAAGTTCTGGACGAAGCTCGGGGCCTTGTCGGCGCTCAGGTCCAGGGTCCGGAACGTCACCGCGCGCGGCGCAACGACCTCCACCACGTCCTTGTAGCGCTCGAACAGCTCGCGCTCGCTGGGAAAGGTGAGGCGGTGCAGGTAGAGGAACTCGGTGCGGTAGAGCCCGATGCCGTCGCCGCCGTTGTCCAGGACCGAGACGACCTCCTCGGCCAGCTCCATGTTGCCCATCACCGGCACGCGCACCCCGTCCAGCGTCTCCGCCGGCCGGTGGCTCTGGCGGGCGATGAGCGCGCGCCGGCTCTCGTAGGCGATGCGCCGCTCGGAAACCTCCACCAGGGAAGCCTCGCTGGGGTGGACGATGACCAGGCCCCGGGTTCCGTCCACCACGATGACGTCGTCGCTGCGGATGATCCGGGTGGCGTCCCCCAGGCCCAGCACGGCCGGGATCTGGAGCGTCTGGGCGATGATGCTGGTGTGGGAGGCGACCCCGCCGCCGTCGGTGACGAAACCCTTGATCTTTTCCAGCTGGATCTGGCTCGTCTCGGCCGGCGAGAGGTCGTGGGCCACCAGGACGACGCGCTTGTCGATCTGGGCGATGTCGCGCCGGGTCACCCCCACCCGGTTGTGGATGACCCGGTCGGCCACCTGCTCGATGTCCGCGGCCCGCTCCTTGAGATAGGTGTCGGCCATGCCCTCGAACATCTCCTTCAGGCCGGCCACGGTCTTCTTCAGGGCCCACTCGGCGTTGACCCGCTCGCTGCGGATGGTGTGGATGATCCGGCCGTAGAACATCTTGTCGCGCAGGAGCACCAGGTGGGTTTCGAGGATGAAGGACGACTGGCGCAGCTCCTCGGGGGTGTTTTCGATGATCTCGCGCATGGCCGCCTCGGCCTGGCTCACGGCGGTCTTGAACCGGTTGACCTCCTCTTCCAGGCGGTCCTCCGCCACGGCATATTTCTCGATGACATCCACGCCCTCCCTGTCCACGAGGTAGGCCTTGCCGATGCAGATGCCGGGGGAGGCGCTGATCCCCTTCAACCGTATTTCCTGGGTGTCGCTGTCACTCATGTGGAGTCGACTCTCCAAAGCCGCCCGCTATCAGTTCGCAGATCGCCGCCAGGACGGCCGCGTCGGCCGGGTCCTCGATGCGCACGGTGAGCGCGGTGCCGCGCGGGCATTGCAGGGAGATGACGTCGAGAATGTCGGCGGCATCCGCGCAGTCCCCGCCCTTGCAGAGCCAGACCGGCGAGGCGGCACGCCGGGCCAGGGCCGCGATCCCGGCCGCGGACCGGGCGTGAAGACCGAGGTCGTTGACGATCGTGACGCTTCTTACCGTGTCGCTCACCGTCGCTTTCACCGGCTGGGGCAATCGAAAAAATTTCTATATTTATCAATGCCGGTCGGGCATTGTCAAATCAAAAAAAGTTGACACCGGGAAGCGGCGATGCTACTGACGTCTCGTCGGCGCCGGCACAACCTTAACCCAAAGCGAGGACGGGTTCCTTGAGAGCGAGACGACAGTACCTGATCGACGAGTTCAAGCTGGATGAATCCTGGCGCCTGTTCAAGATCATGGCACGGTTCGCCGGCTTCAGGTCATACGCTACGGCCGGGAGGGCTCCGCCCCCAAGGCCTACCTCCAGGCCGGCCTGCACGCCGACGAACCGCCCGGCATCCTGGTCATGCACCACCTCATGGCCCGCCTGGATGCCGCGCAAGCCGGCGGCCTCGTCAAGGGCGAAATCGTCCTGGTGCCCGTCGCCAACCCCATCGGCTCCGCCCAGTGGCGCCGCAGCGGCCTGCAGGGGCGCTTCGACGCCGCCGACGGCGTCAATTTCAACCGTGAGTTCATCGACCTCAAGCCCCCCCTGGCCCATCGCCTGGCCGGCCGCCTGGGGCCCGACCCCGCTGCCAACGCGGCCCTCGTGCGCCGCGCGGCCGCCGGGATCCTGAGCGCCATGGCGCCCCTGGAGGAGGGCGCCGCCCTCAAGCACCGCCTGCTGTGCCTGGCCCACGACGCCGACATCGTCCTCGACCTGCACTGCGACGACCAGGCCCTGCCCCACGTCTACCTGGGCACCCCCCTGTGGCCGGAAGCCGCCGATCTGCCCGCCCAGATGGGCGCCCGCCTCACCCTGCTGGCCGCCGATTCCGGCGTCACCCCCTTCGACGAGGCCTGCAGCCGCACCTGGTGGCAGCTGGCGAACCAATTCCCCGGGTACCCCATCCCCCCGGCCTGCCTGGCGGCAACCCTGGAACTGGGGGGCCGGGCGGACGTCACCCATGCGCTGGCGCGCAGGGATGCCGACAACCTGTTCGCCTTTCTCCAGCGCCGGGGCCTGATCGCCGGCGAGCCCCCGCCCCTGCCGCCGCCGGCCGGCGAGGCCCTTCCCCTGGCCTCGGTGGCCCAGATCCGGGCCGAGGCCCCGGGGGTGGTGGTCTTCTTGAAAGCGCCGGGGGACCACGTGGCGGCCGGGGAGGCGGTCGCCGACATCGTCGACCCTCTGGCTGCGGATGCCCGGTCGCGCGTGCGGCCGGTCACATGCCCCACCGCCGGCGTCCTCTTCGCCCGCATTGCCGACCGCTTCGCGCGCCCGGGACGCATCCTGGCCAAGGTCGCCGGCCGCACGCCCCTGAAGGCCGAAGGCGAAAATCTTTTAACTGCGTGATCGTCTGCTGATTCTCGCCGCGATGGCCTTTGTGCGCCCGGCCGGGGAACGGGTGCTGCTGCCGACGGGGGGTTGTCTGTTTCTCGATCGAGGAACGGAAGGATCGGCGGGGGAAAAGGGGCCTGGAACCCGGCCGGCCCCTCCCCCCGTCCCGGCGCATGCTTGCCGCGCCGTCAGGGGACCAACCCGAGTCCCTGCAGCACGGAGAGCATGATCGCCGCGGCCATGACCGAGCCGACCTGGCCCCCGGTGTTGGCGCCGACGGCATGCATCAGCAGGAAGTTGAACCGGTTGTACTTCTGCCCTTCCTTTTGCACGACGCGCGCGGCCATGGGGTAGGCCGAAATTCCGGCCGCACCGATGAGGGGGTTGATCTTGCCGCCCGTGGCCAGGTTCATCAGCTTGCCGAAGGCGACCCCGCACACCGTGTCCAGGCAGATGGCCAGAAAGCCGAAGGCCAGGATCAGCAGGGTCTGGCCCTTGAGGAACAGCCGGCCATCCATGGTCGCCCCGATGGAGATTCCCAGCAGCAGGGTCACCACGTTGGCGATCTCGTTTTCCGATGCCTTGGTGAGCCGGCCCACCGCCCCGCATTCCTTCATCAGGTTCCCCAGCATGATGGTGCCCAGAAGGGGAAGCCCTTTGGGCGCGATGAGCCCCCCGAAAATCGTGACCGCGATGGGGAAGATGATCCGGGTCGTCTTGGAAGCCGGCGTGGTCCTGAAGGCTGACATGTCGATCCGACGCTCTTTTTCGGTTGTCAGCAGCCGCATGATGGGGGGCTGGATCACCGGCACCAGGGACATGTAGGAATAGGCGGCCACCGACACGGCCCCGAGGAGGTGGGGGGCGTACTTGGAGGTGACGTAGATCGCCGTCGGCCCGTCGCAGGCGCCGATGACGCCGATGGCCACGGCGTCGAGCTTGGAAAACCCGGCGGCCAGGGCCAGGCCGATGGTGAGGAAAATGCCGAATTGCCCGGCTGCGCCCAGCAAAAATATCTTGGGGTTCTCCAGCAGGGGGCCGAAATCGGTCATGGCGCCGATGCCGATGAAGATCAGGAGGGGGAACAGCTCGTTGGAAATGCCCATGTCGTAGATGGTGCGCAGAAAACCCTCCTCGCCCATCAGGTCCGCCAGCGGGATGTTGACCAGGATGGCCCCGAACCCGATCGGCACGAGCAGCAGCGGTTCGACGTCCTTTTTGATGCCCAGATACAGCAGCAGCCCGCCCACGGCGATCATGATCGGGTTGGACCAGTGCAGATTGGCGACACCGGCCCCCAGCCCGCTCAACCCATTGATGATTGCTTCTACCATCGTCAGCCTCATCCTCTCAGGCACCCGAGATTTTTTCCCCCAGGGCGCAAGGGTTACGCTTTATCGGGCCTGATCGGCTCGTCTCCCGGTCCGGTCGGCGGGTTTTCAGGCGCAACGTGGCCGTCCTCGGGGGTGATTTCGAGCGCCTTGCGGAAGTGCCCGACCGCTTCGTCCAGCCGTTTCTGGCGCGCCGTGATCACGCCCAGGTTGTAGTGCGCCCCGGCATGGCGCGGGCTTTTTTTGAGGATGGCATCGAAGGTCTTCTTGGCGTCGTCCAGGCGGCCGTCGCGCACCTGGGCCAGCCCGACCTCGTACTGCCGCCGGCTTTCGTCGCGCGGGGTGACGCCGGCCTGGGCGGTGCCGGAAGCGCCTTGCCGGCCCGGCTCGTTTGCGGCCTTGTCGAGGTCCGCCAGGAGCCGCTTGATCTCGCCGTTTTCGGGATTGAGCTGCAGGGCGGCTTCCAGGTGCCTCCTGGCGGCCTCCGCGTTTCCCCTCTCGATGTGCAGCAGGCCGACGGCATGCTGGGCCTCGGGGTCGCCGGGATTGATGCGCAGCACCTCGTTGAAATGGGTGAAAGCCCCCTCGAGATCACGCTCCCGAACCAGCAGCTTGGCGAGGTATAGGTGCGCCTTGGCATGGTCCGGGTCGATGGCAAGCGCCCTGCGGTAGTGCTCCTTGGCGTCTTCGAGCCGGCCCTCGTACATGTAGGCCAGGCCCTTGTTGAACTCGGCCTCGGGACGCCGGGGGGCGATGCGGATGGCCTCGTCGAAGTGCCGCCGGGCATCCTCGTAGCGCTTCTCCTCGGTCAGCAGCACGCCCAGCGCGTTGTGGGCGCCCTCGTTTTCCGGGTTGGCTTTCAGGGCCGCCTCGAACTGCACCTGTGCCTCCCGGGTGTTGCCCTGCTGCATCATCAGCAGCCCGTAATTGTAGGTGCTCTCCGAGTTCCGGGAACCGAGCTGGAGCCCCTTCTCGAAATGCGCCTTGGCTTCTTCCCCCCGGCCTTCCTGGGCCAGGAGGATCCCGAGCTGATTTCTGACCGCGGTGTTCCGCGGGTCCAGGCGGATCACTTCCTGGAAGGCGCGCACGGCCTCCGCGAAGTTTTCCTCCCGCATGGCGGCGACGCCGTAACTGTAGTAAAGCCGCGGGTCGTCGGGTTCGCCCTGCACGAGATGCGAAAAGAGAACGTAGCCGTTTTTCCAGCGTGCCGTCTGCGCCTGGGCCGTGATCATGCAGGCGGCCAGCGCGCACCCGCCGGCCACGGCCAGCCATTTCCTGGAGATGCGCAGCCGCTCCAGAAGCTCGGGTATGCCCCAGGCCGCCATCACGAACAGCCCGACCAGCGGGATGTAGGCGTAGCGGTCGGCCATGCGTTCGGGCCCGAAAGGGACCAGGCCGACGACCGGGGTCACGGTCGCCAGGTACCAGAACCACCCCACCGGCAGGTAGGGCCGGCTGCGTCCCCAGCGGATCACCGCGGCGCTGACCGCGGCCAGGAAAAGGCCCGCCGCGGCCGCCTGCCACAGGGGCAGCGAATCCGCCAGGGGGTAGGAGAGCGTCAGCCCGGTGGGCCACAGCGTTTTCTGGATATAAGCCACGTATGCATGCAGGGCCGCGGCCACCTGGTGCGCAGAGACCCAGCTGCCGTAGAAATCCACGCTCCCGAGTGCCGGGACGGTCCGGGCGGCCGCCAGGCCGGCCATGAGCAAAACCCCCAGCAGCAAGGCCTTTTCCAGCAGGATGCGCCCCATGCCGACCTCGGCGCAGCCGGCGGCCGCGGGAGCCTGCGGCTTCAGGGGCCGGGGCATGCGGGCAAGCGGCCAGTAATCGAGGAGGAGCAGCACCACCGGCAGGCTGATCATCAGCGGCGAGGCCGCGGCTCCCAGGAGCGCCGGCCCCAGCACCAGGAGAAAGCCCCGCCGGCCCGGGCGCCGGGCATACCGGGCGTAGGCCCATAGCGCCAGGGTGAAAAAGAAGGCCAGCAGGAGTTCCCTGCGGCCCGCCACCCAGGCCACCGGCTCGACGTGGAGCGGGTGGAGGGCAAAAAGGGCGGCCGCGAAGGCGCTCTGCCACAGGGCGCCCGTCATGCGACCCAGGACCAGGAAAAGCAGCAGCGTATTGGCGAGGTGCAAAAACAGGTTCACCAGGTGGTGGGCGCCGGGATCGATGCCCAGCAGTTCGACGGCGGTCATGTGGCTCAGGGCGGCGAGGGGCTGCCATTGCTGGTGCAGGCGCCCGGAGAGCGCGCGGGCCACCCCCTCCGCGGACCAGCCGTCGCGGATGACGGGGGTGTCGGCAAGGCTGTCCACGGCCCCGAACTGGATGAACTCATGGCCCTTGATCTGGCCGAACACCAGGACGGTCAGGACGCAGAGGGCAAGGCAGATGAAAAGCTCTCGTCGGTAGGGGCGCATTCAGCCGACTTTCTTGGAAAGACCTTGTTTGCACGCACCGGGGCGCGCGGCGCATTTCCCGGAAGCGGATATCATAGGAAAAGCGCGCCCGCCTGTCAAGCGATCCGCGCGCGCCCGGCTGCCGCCGCCTGACAAAGCATCGGTTTTGCTTTGACATTTTCAGCCGCCTGTGGTGAAGCTGTCCCGAGGCGGCCGGACCGGTCGTCCCGCTGGCGGTGGCGCGGTAAACCGGGAGCGTGAATTTGTCACATCATTTGACCCCACCAGGTCACTGACAAGCGCCGCGCCGATGGTTATGGTATGCCATCGACGGGGGGCGCTGCGCTGCCAGGTGCGGGAGCCTGCAGGGATGGGCCCGGAAGGGAGGGGAGGGGGGCCGACGGATGTTGGACGCAACCGGCTTTGGAGCGGCAAGGAGGGAATCAGAGTGAAGCCATCAGCGAGTGCGACGTTGGTTTGTTCCGTCATGTTGGCGGCCCTGGCGCTGGCCATCGATGCCCAAGCCGCCCAGGGTCTGAGCCAGGTGAGGGACAAGTGGATCGGGCAGAGCGCGGGGCGGCTCATCGCGCAGCACGGCTACCCGGACAACGTCATCGAGACCCAGGAGGGGAGAAAGGTATACGCCTACGTCAAGACCAAGCGGCGGCTGTATTCCGTTCCCATCTACGTCCCCCCCGAAAAACTGGAAGAGGACCGCCGCACCATCGAAGCCCTCTATCTCCAGGAGGGGTATCCGGACGCAGTTATCCGTACCGAAGCGTCCCCGCATCCCGACTCCGGCAACATGGCGGTTTCCGTCACGATCGAGTAAAACCATCGGGTAATGGTCAAAACGGTGCGGATCGAGGGCGTTCCGGAACCGGGCGCCGAAGGGGCCCTGGACCTCATCGCGCTCAAACCGGGGGCGCCTTTTCAGGAAAAACTGCTTCGGGAGGATGAAAAGGCGCTTTCGGCCCTGGTTTCCGAAAAGGGTTTCCCCTTCGCCGCCACCTCGTCGGCGGTAGCGTTTCCCGAAAACCGCCACGAGGCATCCGTTGTTTACACCGTCGACCCCGGCCCCTTCGTGGAGTTGGGCAGGGTTCTCATCGTCGGCAACTTCAGGACCCGCGAACGCATCGTTCAAAACGAGCTGTCGCTTGAAACCGGCGACCCGTTCTCACCGAAGCGGATCCTCTCGGCCCAGAAGGATCTTCGCGACATGGGGCTTTTCAACAGCGTTCAGTTGAAGACCGTCGGCCTGAAGGAACGGCGCAAAGCGGTCGACCTCTTCATCGAGTTGGAGGAGCGCAAGCCGTATTACGTCGAGTTCGGGGGCGGCTACGAGTCCGACCGGGGGGTATTCGCCAACGCCGGCGCAGGCGATATCAACTTTCTGGGCCGCAACCAGAAGATCTGGCTTTCCGGGCAGGTCAGCGAAATCGGCTACCGCGCCGACGCCGGCATCGCCGAGCCGCGGCTGCTGGAATCCAGTGTGTCGAGCGCCTTCCAGGTCTTCACCGAGAAGCGTGAGGAATTCAACAAAGCTTTCGGAACCCGGCAAACCGGTGCCTCGCTGACATTTAAGCGCCGGTGGTGGGAAAAGCTGACCCTCAGCCTGCGCTTCGACTTCGACGAGCGCAACCAGTTCGCCACCGGTTTCAGCCGGGAAAACATCGACAAGCAGGCAACCGACGAATTGCGGTCCCGGAGTGCGCTGTCGGCGACCCCCGGGATCGCCTACGACACGCGCGATTCGTTCATCCGCCCGCGCAGGGGAGTTTTCAGCGCCGCGTCGGTCGACATCTCCAAGGGGCTGCGGGACGACCTGGACAGTTTTTTGCGCTACCGTATCGACGCCCGCTACTTCACGACACCCTGGCCCCGGCTGACGTTGGCGGTCCTCGGGCGGGCAGGCACCATCGACCCCTACGGCGACGAGGTGAAGGTGCCTGACGACCAGCTCTTCTTTCTCGGGGGCATCGAGAACGTCCGCGGATACGACGAGAACCTGCTCGCCTTCAACGCGGACCATGACCCCCTGGGGGGCCGCCGGATGGCCGTGCTGAGCCTGGAATCGCGGGTCGACTTGGGGCGCATTTTCGAGCTGACGCTTTTCCACGACTCCGGCCTTATCGATGACACCTACGACGCGGACTACGACGAACGCTTTCGCAGCTCGGTCGGATTGGGGCTGCGCTACCTCACGCCCATCGGACCCATGGGGCTGCTTTACGGCCGCAAGATCGACCCGCTCCCCGGCGAAAGCGACGACCGCTGGCACGTCTCCATCGGCTACACCTTCTAAGCGGGATCGGGTTGAAGGCTGAAGGGCGGGCGCTGATCCGAGCTCTTTCTCGTCGTCGTCGTCGTCGTCGTTGTCGTTGTCGTTGTCGTAATCGTAATCGTAATCGTAATCGACATCGTAATCGACATCGAGGCCGCCATCGCCGCCCATCGGCCCCGGAAGCTTGCATTTCCATCCGAAAGGTAATAGCTAGTCGGCCAGACCTGCAGCCCGGAAAGCGACCATGTCCATCCGCGTGGCCATCCATCACGACACCCGCTACCGCTACGACCGCCGGGTCTCCCTGGGCCCCCACGTTTTGCGCCTGCGGCCGGCTGTGCATTCGCGCACGCCCGTCGAGGCCTACGCGCTTCGCATCACCCCCGCAAGGCACTTCATCAACTGGCAGCAGGACCCCTTCGGGAATTTCCTGGCGCGCGTGGTCTTTCCTGAAAAAACCCGCGAGCTGAGGGTCGAGGTGGACCTCGTCGCCCGCATGACCGTGGTCAACCCCTTCGATTTTTTCATCGAAGCCGGCGCTGCGGAGTTCCCCTTCCGCTACGACCCGCAGCTGCAAAAGGAGCTCGTGCCCTATCTCCAGGTGGAGGAAAACGGTCCGCTGCTGGCCGGCTGGCTGGCCGCGGTGGAGCGCGCCCAGCGCCCCACGGCCGATTTCCTGGTGGGTCTCAACCGGCGCCTCAACCGCGAGATCCGCTACGCCATCCGCCTGGAGCCCGGCGTCCAGACCTGCGAGCAGACCCTGGAGCGCGCCCTGGGGTCGTGCCGCGACACGGCCTGGCTGCTGGTGCAGGTCCTGCGCCGCCTGGGGCTCGCCGCGCGCTTCGTTTCCGGCTACCTGGTCCAGCTCGCGGCCGACGTCCGATCCCTGGACGGGCCGTCCGGTCCCGAGGCCGACTTCACCGACCTTCACGCCTGGGCCGAGGTCTACGTCCCGGGGGCCGGGTGGATCGGGCTGGACCCCACATCCGGCCTTTTCGCCGGAGAAGGTCACATTCCCCTGGCCTGCACCCCGGACCCGGTCAGCGCCGCGCCCATCGCCGGCGGAACCGACCCCTGCGAGGTCTCCTTCTCGTTTGCCAACACGGTCCAGCGCCTGAGCGAGGACCCCCGGGTCACCCGGCCGTACACCGAAGAGCAGTGGCAGGCCATCGACCGCCTGGGCCGGGAGGTCGAGTCGGTGCTGGCTGCCGGCGACGTGCGCCTCTGCATGGGCGGCGAGCCGACCTTCGTGTCCATCGACGACATGGAGTCGGCCCAGTGGAACACCGCGGCCGACGGAAAGGAGAAGCGGCGCCTGGCCGGGGACCTCCTCCTGCGGCTGCGGCGGGCTTTTGCGCGCGGGGGCCTGCCGCACTACGGCCAGGGGAAGTGGTACCCCGGGGAAGCGCTGCCCCGCTGGGCCCTGGGGTGCTACTGGCGAAGGGACGGCGTCCCCGTCTGGAAAGACGACGCCCTGCTGGCCGACGAGACCCGCGGCCGCGGGGCCGACGCCGAACAGGCGCGGCGCTTCGTCCGCCGGATAGCCGAGCGCCTCGCTCTCGCCGCGGACTGCATCGCCGCCGGGCACGAGGACGCGCTCTACTTTCTCTGGGCCGAAAGCCGCCTGCCGGCTGATGTCGACCCCCTGGCGAGCGACCTGAAGGACCCCCTGGAGCGGCAGCGCCTGGCGCAGCTGCTCCAGGGCGATCTGGGCGCCCCGGCCGGCTACGCCCTGCCCCTGCAGTGGGATTTCGCGGCCGAGCGCTGGTCGAGCGCCCCCTGGCGGTTCCGCCGCGGCCGCATGGTCCTGGTCCCGGGCGACTCCCCCATGGGCATGCGCCTGCCCCTGGAGGCCCTGCCCTGGGCGGCGGAGAAGGACCGCGGGCCGATGCCCGAGCGATCGCTCATGGGGGAGTTCCCTCCCCTGCCGGCGGCGGCACCCCCGCCCGGCTTCCAGGCCACCGGCGCCGCACCCTCCCAGGGCGCTCCGCAGGCCTCCGGGGGCAGGCAGCGGGTCCCCGTTCCCCACACGGCCCTGTGCGTCGAGGCGCGCGACGGGCGGCTGCACGTCTTCATGCCGCCGGTGGGCTACCTGGAGCACTACCTGGATCTCGTCGCCCGGGTGGAGGCGACGGCCGCGGACCTCGCCACGCCGGTCATCGTCGAGGGGTACCCGCCGCCGCCGGACCCGCGCATGAAAAGCTTCAGGATCACCCCCGACCCGGGCGTCATCGAGGTCAACATCCAGCCGGCGGAATCCTGGCGCGAGCTGGTCGACAACACGGTCACCCTGTACGCGGAGGCCCGCCTGGCCCGCCTGGGGACGGAAAAGTTCATGCTCGACGGCCGCCACACGGGAACCGGGGGCGGCAACCACGTCACCATCGGGGGCCCGGCACCTGCCCACAGCCCGATCCTGCGCCGGCCCGACCTGCTCTGCAGCCTGATCACCTACTGGCAGCACCACCCCGGGCTTTCCTACCTCTTTTCGGGCATGTTCATCGGCCCCACCAGCCAGGCCCCCCGGGTGGACGAGGGGCGCAGCGAGCGGCTCTACGAGCTGGAGATCGCCTTCGACCAGCTCGCCGTCCGGAACCCGGCGCCCCACTGGCTGGTGGACCGGCTGCTGCGCCATCTCCTGGTGGACCTCACCGGAAACACCCACCGGGCCGAATTCTGCATCGACAAGCTCTATTCCCCCGACAGCCTGTCGGGCCAGCAGGGGATCGTGGAGTTGCGCGCATTCGACATGCCGCCCCACGCCCGCATGAGCGTGGTCCAGATGCTCCTTCTGCGGGCCCTCATCGCCCGGTTCTGGCAGGCCCCCTACCGCCACCCCCTGGTGCGCTGGGGGACCGGGCTCCACGACCGCTGGATGCTGCCCCACTATGTCCGCCGCGACCTGGAGGAGGTCGCCTCGGACCTGGGGGCCGCCGGGTTCGACTTCGACCCGGCCTGGCTGGCGCCCTTTTTCGAGTTCCGCTTCCCCCACTACGGGTCGGTGCGCATCGGGGACATCGAGATCGAGCTGCGCATGGCCCTGGAGCCCTGGCACGTGCTGGGCGAGGAGGTCACCCGCTCAGGGGCGTCGCGCTTCGTCGACTCCTCCCTGGAAAGGCTCCAGGTGCGGGCCACCGGCCTGACGGATGCGCGCCACGTGCTGGCCTGCAACGGGCGCCGGGTCCCCCTGCGCAACACCGGCACCCGCGGGGAATACGTGGCCGGGGTGCGCTACCGCGCCTGGCAGCCGCCTTCGGCCCTCCACCCCACCATCGGGGTGCACTCGCCCCTGGTGTTCGACCTCCTCGACACCTGGAACGGCCGCTCCATCGGGGGGTGCACCTACCACGTCATGCACCCGGGCGGCCGCAATTACGAAACCGTGCCCGTCAACGCCCTGGAGGCCGAGGCACGCCGCATCGCGCGCTTCTGGGATTTCGGCCACACCCCGCCCCGGCAGGTAACGCCGCCGCCCGGCGACACGGGCCGGGGGCGCTTCCTCGCCCAGGGCAGCCCGGCCGGGCCCATGCCGGCGCCCCCGCCCGAGGCCGGCCGCGAGTATCCCTGCACCCTTGACCTGCGCCTGGCGGCGCCCCGGGACCCCGGCCGCAAATGACCCCCCACGCCCCCCTCCCGGACCGACCGGCACACAGCGACCGGGCGGACATCTGCCATGAATACGCGGTCCCGCCAGGAGCCCACGACGAGCTGTGGGCCGCCGACGGCACCATCCGCAGCGGGTGGGTCCCGTACATCGAGCACCTGCGGCAGCGCGGTTGCGGCCACTTCGAGCGCAGCCACCAGGAAGTCACCCGCATGCTGCGCGAAAACGGCGTGGCCTACCACATCCACGGCGCGCCCCAGGGCGTTCACCGCCAGTGGCGCCTCGACATCGTCCCCCTCATGATCGGCACCCGGGACTGGCAGACCATCGAAAGCGGGCTGCGCCAGCGGGTCCTTCTGCTGGACCTGGTCCTGAGGGACCTCTACGGCCCGCGCCGCCTGGTGCGCGAAGGCCTCCTGCCGGTGGAACTGGTGGCGGCGCACGGCGGCTTTCTGCGCCCCTGCCGCCTGGCCCACCCGCCCCAGCGCCGCATGCTGCTGCTCTATTCCGCCGACCTGGCCCGGGGTCCCGACGGCCGGGTCCGCGTTCTGAGCGACAGGACCCAGCAGCCTTCGGGCCTCGGCTACGCCCTGGAGAACCGCACCGCCATGGCCAACGTCATGCCCGAACTGTTCCGGGCGTGCAGGGTGGAGCGCCTCTCCTCCTTTTTCCGCAGCCTGCGCGACGTCCTGGCGGAGCTGCCCGGCCGCAAGAACGGGCCGCCCGCCACCGTCGTCTTTTCCCCGGGCCCCCGGGGCGAGGCCTATTTCGAGCATGCCTACCTGGGGTCCTATCTCGGTTATCCCGTCGTCCAGGGAGACGACCTGACCGTGCGTGACGACCGGGTCTGGCTGAAGACCCTCGACGGGCTGAAACCGGTCGACACCCTCCTGCGCATGCTGCCGGACCGCGACTGCGACCCCCTCGAGCTCGACCCGGACTCCAGCCTCGGGCTGGCCGGCCTCCTGGAAGCCGCGCGCCGCGGCCGGGTGGCCATGGCCAACCCCCTGGGGACCGGGGTCCTGGAAAACCCGGGCCTGATGGCCTTCCTGCCGGGCATCGCCCGCCACCTGCTGGGGGAGGACCTGCTCCTGGAATCGGTCCCCACCTGGTGGTGCGGACGCCCGGACCACCTTGCGCACGTTCTCCAGGAGCTGCCACGCCTCATCGTCAAGCCCGTCGACCGCGGCGGCTCCGCCCGCTACCTGGTCGGCTCCCAGCTCAGCTCCGCCCGGCTGGAGGAGTGGCGCGGCCGGATCCGCTCCCGCCCCCATCTTTACGCCGCCCAGGAGCAGCTGCGTTTTTCCAGCGCCCCGTCCCTGGTGGAAAACCGCCTCGAGCCTTTCCCGACCCTCTTCCGCGCCTTTGTTCTCGCAGGCGACGACGGCGGCCCCACGGTCATGCCCGGCGGCATCGCCCGCAGCTCGCCCGCAAAAGACAGCGATCTCATCTTCGAGCGCACCGGCGGCATCCTCAAGGACACGTGGGTCGTCACCGCCAGGCCCCGCACCCACACCAGCCTCTGGCTTCAGCCGCGGGAGGGCGGCGAGGCCTTCGCCCAGCGGGGCGCCCTGACCAGCCGGGCGGCGGAAAACCTTTTCTGGGTCGGAAGGTACGCCGAACGGGCGGAGGTCCTGGCCCGCATGCTGCGCACGGTGCTGCGGCATTTCGGGGAAATGGACCGGGTCGACGAGGAGACCGCCGGCCAGTGCCTGGAGCGGCTGGTCGAGGTGATCGACCGGATGACCATCCGGCGCCTCCCTGCCCCGGGCGAGGCCGGCGCCCGCCAGCAGCCGGGCGCGGCGATCGCCGCGATCCTCGGCGACGGGGAGGACCTCAACAGCCTTTACCGGACCCTGCAGTCGTTTCTCAACGCCGCCCACGGGGTGCGGGACCGCTGGTCCACGGACACCTGGCGCATCATCAACGACATCGAGGCGCACCGCCGCGCCATTCACCGGACGGAGGAATTCGACCCCCGGCGCATCCAGGCCGACCTGGACCGCCTGGTGACGTCCCTGCTGGCCTTTTCGGGGCTGTGCATGGAAAGCATCACCCGCGAGGACGGCTGGATCCTTCTGGACATCGGCCGGCGGATCGAGCGCAGCCTCATGTTCGGGGAGTTCCTGCGCCGCTGCCTGGTGCCCGCGTATGCGGCGCCCCTGGACAACCTGATGATGGAGTCGGCCCTGATCACCACCGAAAACATCATCACCTACCGCCGCCGCTACCGCTCCTACATGGCCCTCGACACCGTCCTGGAGCGGTCATCCCGGGATCCCCAAAAAATTACGCCCAAGCGGTTACTTTTTTGCGATAATGATTACTTTGGCCGATGCCCGCCCGCGGGCAGGAGGCGGGCGTCGGCCCACCAACCGCAGCGGGGCCGGTTCGCCCCGGGCGGCGCTGCCGGCCGGATCCGGCTGCCGAAACACAACGGAGGATACCCATGGACAGGAAGAACATTCTCGATATCGCCGAAGGGCTCAGGCTGATCGAAGAGGGGGTCACCAAGATCCAGGACGGAATGCGGGGGGCCAAGGTGAAATCGATCCGGGAGATGGCCGAGGAACTGATCCCGGTTCTAGGCGAAGACGACAGCATACGCAAATCCATCCTGCAGAAGCTGGAATAAGGAGGCCCGGGACCGTCGTTCGGCCCGCCGGCCCGAAGGAGATGGGTGTGCAGTCGACTCCCGGTGATCAGGAAACCCTCACCCGGTTCAACGCCCGGCTCGCAGGCAGCCTCGAGATCGGCCTGAGACTGAGCGCTGACCCGCGCAGCGCGGATTTCCGTCGTTTTGCAGACGCGTTCGCGCGGGCGGCGCCGCGCGTGAAAATCAAAACCGAAAACGGCCGGGAGGACGCGCTTCCGCAGCTTCGGGTTTCGAGCGCGATCCGGTACCGGGCCGTCCCCCTGGGGCCGGAGCTTCCCCCCTTCCTGGATTGCCTGGAGTGGATCGCCCGGGGGCAGGTCCCCCTGGGTAAGGGCGAGAAACGCCTTCTGGATGCCATCCGGTCCCCCGCATCTGTGGATCTGTTCGTCGCCCCACGCTGCCCCCACTGCCCGGCGGTCGTCCGGCGGCTGCTGCCCTTGGCCGCCGCCGGCAAGGGCATCCGCCTGACCGTCATCGACGCGAGCCTGTTCACCGAGGCCGCCGCTGCCGCCGACATCCGCTCCACCCCCACGGTCGTCCTGGACGGAGCCTTCCGCTGGACCGGCGCGGCGCCGGTGGAAGAGATCCTGCGCGTGGCCGCCGACGGGGACCCGGCCAAGCTCGGGGCGGCGGCGTTGAGGAGCCTCATCGAGGAAGGCAAGGCCGACCGGGTGGCCGCGATGATGGTGCGCGCCCGGACCGTTTTCCCGGCCTTCATCGAGCTGTTGCGGCATGAGAAATGGCCCGTGCGCCTGGGGGCCATGGTGGCCTTCGAATACCTGGCGGAAGCCGCCCCCCGACTGGCCGCCCGGGTCGCCGACCCGCTCTGGGAGCGCTTTGACGAGGTCGACGACAACGTGAAGGGCGACATCCTGCACGTGCTGGCCCAGTCCGGCCGCCCGGACTTCATCCCGCGCCTGGAGGCGGTCGCCGCCGGCGGCGGCGGGCAGGAGCTGCGGGAGGCAGCCGCCGAGGCGGCGGGGCGACTTGGCGCGGCGCAGCGCTGAAGCGGCGGGTCAGAGCGCGTCGGCCTCGGTTTTGGGAGGCTTGAAATCGGCAGCGGCCGCCCTGTTGCGGCTGTGGGAACCTGAAACCGCCTGGACGGCGATGTCCTGGACCTTTCCGCAGGCATTGTCGATCTGCCGCGTCAGGGTGTCGATCTGCGCCGTTTGGGCGGCCACCATCTTTTCGAGGGATTCGATCTTGGTCTTCAACACGTTTCTTTCCCCCTCATACCCCTTGGCCAGAAGCTCCTCGCGCGCCTTGGCCTCGGCCTTCATGCGGTCTACCGTCTCCTTGACCGCCCGGGCGACCGCGGCGTCCATTTCGGTCGGGAACCCGTCCACCCGTTTCTGAAGTTCGGTCATGGCCCGTTCGCGTTCGGAAACGGCGACATCCCGGTTGAGGAGATCGTTCTCCTTTTCGGCAAGCGCCTTCTCCACCGCCTCCCTCCTGGCCTCAAGTTCCTTTTCCAGCGCGGCGATGGCGTCTTTCAACTCCTGGGTCTTCTGCTCCTTTTCGCGCTTGAACAGGTAGTCGTGCTCCTCCTTCTCGCGAAGCCAGGCGGTTTCTTCCTTCTGCTTTTTCTGTTTCATGATATAAGTACCTTGCAGACCGTTTGGGAAAGGCCGATTGAGATGCCCTGCCGAAGCCACACCGGAACCGCCCTCCAGGCGCGGGCCGCCGGCGCCTGCCTGCTGGCCATGGCCCTGCTGTTTCAGCCCTGCGCCCGGGCAAGCCCGGGCCGCCCGACCGTTCACCACGATCTGGAGGTGCGCCTGGTGCCGGCCGAAAGCCGCCTCATCGCCTCCGACGCGATCACCTTGCCCGAGGGTGCCGCCTGGCCTCCGGAGTTCCATCTGAATCCCGGGGTCGAGGTTTCCGACGTGCGCGCGGGCGGCCGCAGGGTCGGGCATCTTTTCCGCGACGGACGGCTGCGTGTCCTCGACGACGGCGCCGGCCGGCCGGCCGACGGGCGGGTCTCCATCCGCTACCAGGGGGTCTTCGACGACCCGGTGCCGCGCATGCCGGCCAACACCGACAACCCCGGGTACGGGGTCACGGGGACGATCGGCGAGGAGGGGACGTTCCTGCTGGCCGGCGCCGGCTGGTATCCCGCCCTCCCCGGCGGTCGGGCGACCTTCGACGTCACCGTTTCCGCCCCCGAAGGGGTCGTGGCGGTCACGGCAGGGTCCCTGGTGAAGCGCGAAAACGCCTCGGGGGCGACGGTGTGCGCCTGGTCGGCGGCTCAGCCCCTGGACGGCCTGAGCCTGTCGGCGGGGCGTTACGTGGTGCGCGAAAAGCGCGCCGGCCGCCACACGGCCATGACCTTCATGCTCCCGGAAACCGACCCCCTTGCCGCCGGCTACCTCGACGCGGTTCTCGGGTACCTTGCGGACTTCGAGGCCCTGTTCGGCCCCTACCCTTTCGAGAAGTTCGCGGTGGTGGAAAACTTCTTTCCCACCGGCTACGGCTTCCCCTCCTACACCCTCCTCGGCAGTCAGGTGATCCGCCTGCCGTTCATCATCCGCACCAGCCTCGGCCACGAGATCGCCCACTGCTGGTGGGGAAACGGGGTGTATGTCGACTACCGCCAGGGGAACTGGTGCGAGGGCCTGACCACCTACGTGTCCGACTACCGCTTCAAGGCCCTCGCCTCGCCCGCGGAAGCCCGTGAGGCCCGGGGGCAGATGCTGCGCAACTACGCCGACCTGGTGGACGCCGCCGGCGATTTTCCGCTGTCGCGCTTCGAGAGCCGCTACGACCCGGCCAGCAGGACTGTGGGCTACGACAAGGGTGCCATGGTGTTTCACATGCTGAGGCTGGCCGTGGGCGACGAGGCGTTCTGGCAGTCGCTGCGCGACGTGTTCCGCGAGCGGCTGTTCGAGGCGGTGTCCTGGGACGATCTGAGGCTGGCCTTCGAGGCCCGGTCGGGCCGGGACCTGGACCTTTTTTTCCGGCAGTGGGTCCACCGCGGCGGCGCGCCGCGCCTCGGCCTCCAGGAGGTGACGGCGGCTTTCCTGGACGGCGGGTGGCGGGTGACGGGACGGGTCGTCCAGGACCCGCCGGCCTATGACCTGCAGCTGGCCCTGCGCCTGGAGGGCGGGGGTGTTTCCCGGGATGCGCGCGTGGAGGCCTCGGCCCCCGAGACGCGCTTCGAACTGGTGAGCGCCCATCCTCCCCGGCGGCTTTCCCTGGACCCCGATTTCGACGTATTCCGGCGGCTCTACCCGGAGGAAATCCCGCCTTCGGTCAACTCCCTCAAGGGCGCCGGGTCCGTGGCGGTGATCGTCGCCGGCGGCCTTCCCGAATCGCTTGAGAAGACCGCGGATCTTCTGTCCCGCTCCCTCGGGCTGAAGCGCTACCGTGTGGCAGGGGAAGAGCGGATCGAGGCGCAGGCGATGGAGGCAAACGATGTGCTGCTGATCGGGTGGCCGCCCGCGCGCCTGCCGCCGCCCGCCCTGCCGGAGGGCGTCCGCCTGGGGCGGGACGCCTTCCAGCTCAACGGCCGGGTCTACGACCGGCCCGGGGACGCCTTTTTCGGGGTTTTCGCCCACCCCCTGGCCCCCGACCGGATCCTGGCGGTGTTTCTGCCCCTCGGGGGTGCGGACCCGGAAACGGCGGCGAGAAAAATCACCCACTACGGCAAGTACAGCTACCTGGCCTTCAGCCGGGGGGAAAACCGGGACAAGGGGACCTGGCCGCCGGAATCCTCGCCGCTGGTCCATGAATTCGCGCCGCCGGCCGTTCCGGCCGCGCCGCGGAACTGAAGTCTGGAGCGGGAAAACGATGACCAAGACAGCCTTTGCCGTGACGATCTTTTTCTGCTCCAGGTCGAATTCGTTCCAGTTGCGCCCCAGGGTCATCCGCGCCAGCACGTTGAAATCGAAGGTCTCCTCAAGGGCGGCGATGACCTTTTCCTTCTTGATCTCTTCCTGGGAGGCTTCCCTCAGGGCCGGGTCCTTGAGAATCGCCAGCACGACGTTGGTGCGCGTCTCCACGGTCTGCAGGGCGCTCGCCGCCCTGCAGGGGTCGGGCGCGAGAAAGGCAAGGACCAGGAAAGCGGCCGAAAGCAGATTTCTTTGCATCGTGATTCCTTTTTGATTTGGGGCCGGCACGGAAGGCGCCCGGCCTCCCCGCGCCCGATGCCGGCCTTGGTTCCACCCGGCGACGCCGGTCCGGAGGCCTCAGACGCAACCCGAAGGGGCTGCATCGGGCCTAATCTAGATCCTTGTTTGAAAAAATCAAATCCTGCGCGACCGGCCGCCGTCCGCCGGCCGGGTGGGGGCGGGCCGGGCGTCCCTCCATGCATCGGGGCGGAATCATAAAATGATTCGGGGATGGAGTCAATCACTCGTGGCCGTGATCGAAGCTTTCGAGGTCATGGGGCGGGCCATGGGCCCGGGCGCCAGGCCAAAACGTCGCGGCGGCCGGGGGCCCTGCCGGGCGGGGCTGCGCGCCGCGGCTGCCCGGCCTTGCCCTCGCGGAAGACCACATTGAAAGTTTGCGCATCAGGTGGCAAAAAAATCCAGGCACCCTCCCCAGCTGCAACTGAAACCCCGGTGCGGTGCCGCGTCACCGCCCGGGATACGGCAGATTTCGCATGAATCGATGCCCTTCGCTTTTCAGCGTCAGGAGCGACCTGCTCCGGACCCGGGTCCTCGCCGACCTCGAGACCTCCTCCAGGGTGGGTGCATCCCCGGCCGCGCTGGAGGCGCTCCAGGCGGCCAGTGGCTGATTGGAACAGCAGATCCGGTTCGAAGCCCGGCAGGCCTGCCTGCAGGCACAGAGCGCCTGGAAACGGATCGCGGTGGCCCGGGAGGCGATGGAGCAGGCCGCCGAAGCCTTCACATCGTCTTCATCGACTCCAAGCTCACCCCCCTCATGATCGTCGCCTCGATCCTCTTGGGCATCGCCGCCGTGGCGGCGCTGCCCAGGGAGGAGGAGCCGATCATGGCCGTGACTTTCTGGGGGGAGGGCGTCGACCACTGCACCCTGCGGCGGGTGGCGGCGGAGGCCGAGGATCTTGTCAAGCGGGAGCCGAACGCTTGCATCACCGGCCTCATCGGCGGGGAGGGCCGGCAGGTCGAGGTGCGTCTCGACCCGGTCCGGCTGGCGGCCTGCGGACTGGACGGCCCGGTGATCGCCGCCATGCTGGCCATGTCCAACGCGGCCCCCGACACCGGCGGCTGCCCGTCCCCCGGGGGCCAGATCGTCGAGCACACCGACGGGTTGCTGAAGTCGGCCCGGGAGGTGTCCCAGGTCGTCGTCAAGGTCGAGGCCGGAAAGCCGGTCACCCTGGGCGATGTGGCCGCCATCGCCGACGGGCCGCCGGAGCCGGGGCAGTATGTCTTTTTCGGGACCGGGCCGGCGGCCGGTGACAAGGGGCTGTCGGTCGCGGCGCCGGACACGGGAGCCTATCCCGCCGTCACCCTGACCGCGGCCAAGCGCAAGGGGACCAACGCCATCGAAGCGGCGCGGCGGGCGCTCGCGAGGCTGGAAGACGCCCGCGGCACCGTCATCCCGGACGACATCCGCACGACCGTCACCCGGCACTGCGGCGAAACCGCCAAGGAGAAATCGGACGAACTGCTGCTGCACATGCTGATCGCCATCGTCTCGTTGACGGTGCTGATCTGGTCTGCCCTCGGGCACCGCGAGTCGGGCATCGTGGCCCTGGCCATCCCCGTGACCCTGGCACTGACCCTGGCCGTCTTTTACGTCTACACGGTCAACGAGGTCACCGACTGGCAGATCCATGCCGGCACCGCCGGGCCCTTCAACGGCAGCCGTCATGCGCCCCCCCCCGCCGGGGAATGAAGCACCCCCCGGGCGCAGGGCAGATCCGTTGACTTGCCCGTTCCCATGGCTACCATTTCACCATGGCCCGCCGAAAGGGTCTCCGCGCGGGCATGCGAATCGGCGGAGGCAGAAAGGGCCCGGCAGCCGGAGCGAGGGCCGGCACGACATCATCCATCGGGAGAAAGTGACATGAAGAAATGGGTATGGGGCGCGTGGACCGTGGTTTTCGTCCTGTCGTTGGCCCCGGGCGCAATGGCCCAGAAGTTTGCCTTCGAGGACTACGGCTTCGTCTGGAACGTGGCCAGGGAGGGGGGTGTCACCCTGAGTGTCCAGAAGGATCCGGGCGGGCTCCAGATCCTCCTGGGCAGCCGGGGGGGCAAGGTGGCGACCGTTTCCCTGACGCCCGCCGAAGCCGTAGCGGTGGGGGAGATCCTGCTCAAAACCGATTCGTTCCATGACGAGCACCGCTCCTTCTACGTGGCGAACCAGACCGGCAACAAGGTTGCATTCAACCAGGAGAAGTCGGACACCGTCAAGACCGACACGTGCCAGGTGGTGTTCCGTTCCGCCCCCAAGGGGCAGGACTTCAGCGTAAGGGTCGGAAAGGCGAAGACCTTCACCACCATGGCGCTTATGAGTCGGGAGGAGGCCCTCAAGATGGGCGCCCTGCTCGTCAAGGGGCAGGCCATGGCCAAGTTCGTCAACGGCCACCTGAAATTCTAGCCGCTTCACCTCATGGCAAGCGCTATGGGCGCTTGGCCGCTGCCGGCTATACGGTCATCACCTTTCCCGCACGTTGCCCGGCCAGGGGTAGGCCATCATACGTTCCATGGCCGTCTGGGTCAGCCCGCTGATCCTCTTTTTGCTTTTTTCCCGCAGGCGCCCGATGAACTCCCGGACCAGCAGGGGGATGTCCTCCCAGCGCTCACGCAAAGGGGGCAGGGATATGGAGATGGCGTTGATGCGGAAAAAGAGGTCCTCACGGAAGCGTTTTTCTTTGATCAGTTCCTGAAGGTTCTTGTTGGTCGCCGATATGAGCGTCCGAACTGGCTGCGGAGGACCAAGATATGGCTCTTGTAAAAATCCAAAATAAATACCAAATCACCCTACCAAAAGCGGTCAGAGATTCTTTTGGCCTAAAAATCGGAGACTATGTCGAGATTGATAAAAATAACGGCAAAATCCTGTTACGTCCTGTCAGCGTCGTGCCGAAAGACCAGAGGTATTTTCATACTCCTGAATGGCAAGCCATGGAGGCCGAGGCCGACAAGGATATCGAAGCGGGTGATGTCTTGGGGCCATTTGACAACGCCCATGACGCGTTGGCGGCCCTTAAGGAATAATGCACGCCGATGAAGATCGTTTTCACCAGGAGCTTCAAGAGAGACTATGGCAAACTCCCAGCCCGCATTCAGAAGGCCGTGGATAAACAGCTTGTCTGGCTCTTGGAAAACCTCAACCATCCGTCGTTAAATCTTAAGAAGATGCAGGATCCCCGTGATATCTGGGAGGGTCGGGTCACCCATGGCTACCGATTCACTCTCCAAATTGACGGCGACCTGTGCATCATGCGTCGGGTTGGAACCCATAATATAGTGAAGAACCCATGACTGCTCCCACCGGTGATCTGAAATTGATCATATTTTCGCTGCATATGGCTCAGGCATCTCGACCCTTATGCCGAGTCAACCAAATTATCTAAGGACGTCCCCTAAAAATGGGAAATCCTGCCAACACGACCGGACCGGGAACCGGCAGGCTGATCGCCTTCACCGACCGCCTCGGGTTCGGGCTGGGAAAGGGCGGCGCGCATCTCGCCCGGACCCTGATGCTCGGGGAGCTGAAGGCGCTGCTGTCGCATGCCAAGGCTCCCGGCACCCCCAAGGAGGCCTTCTTCCGGGCCATCGAAGACGACAACTGCCTGGCCAAGCGATCGGTGAGCACCCGCAAGCTGACCGCCCGCCACCTTGCCAGCCTCTACTCCCTCGATCCGGCGGTGCCCCTGTTCCGCGGCCTGCGGCACTTCTGGAAGCGCGATCCTGCGGGCCGGCCTCTCCTGGCGGTCACCTGCGCCTGCGCCAGGGACGCGGTCCTGAGGTCCAGCGCCGCCTTCATCCAGGCCCTTGCCCCGGGCCGGCCCGTCTCCCGGGAAGCCCTCGAGAATTTCATCGACCACCTGCAGCCGGGGCGTTTCAGCCCGGCCACCCTCAAATCGGCTGTCCGCAATCTCAGCTCCAGCTGGACCCAGTCCGGCCATCTGCGGGGCAAGGTCAAAAAGGTCCGCGCCCAGGCCCGCGCCACGCCGGGAGCCGTCGCCTACGCCCTTTTCCTGGGCTATCTCAAAGGGGTGCGGGGGGAATCCCTTTTCTCCTCGGAATATGCAAAACTCTTGGACTGCCCGGCGCACCAGGCCATGGAACTGGCATCCGAGGCATCCGCCAGGGGCTGGCTGGTCATGAAGCGCCTGGGCGACGTCATCGAGGTGCTGTTCCCCAACCTTTTGACGGACGCGGAAACGGGGTGGCTGCGTGAGCAAAATTAGACGGCTGATATCCTCCTACGGCAAATACATCGCCATTCCCTGGCGCACGGACGCGGCGGCGGCCCAGCGGGTGATTTTCTGCGTCTACGACGAGGCGGAAGAACTGCGCCTGCGCGCCAGGATCGACGAGTTCGAGATCGCCACCCGCGAAAACGGCCGCGACTGGGCCCTGTTCGACCTGACCGACTCCTTTGCCGAGTGGCTCTGCGTCCAGAAGTACTCCCGCGGCTACTTCCAGAAACCCGAGCTGCTGGCGACCCTCTACCCCAAATACGGCGACCACATCGCCGCGGCCTTCTCCCGCTTCCTGGAACGGGCCGGGGCCGGCGAAAGCTTCGTGGTCGCGCTGATGGGGGTGGGCTCCCTGTTCGGCTTCCTGAAAGTCAAGGACGTGGTGGACCGGTTCGCCCCGCTGGTTTCCGGGCGCCTGCTGGTCTTTTTCCCGGGGAGCTGCGATAACGACAACTACCGCCTGCTGGACGGCTACGACGGCTGGAACTACCTGGCCGTGCCCATCACCGCCGACACCTATGCCTGATCGGGGGAGCAGATGAAAAACCGCGAGATCTACCTCAAGGACCCGTCGTCCCGGAAGCTGGTCAACCAGGGGGTCGCCACCGTCAACGACGACCGCAGCCGCGAGGCCATGGACGTGCTGCGCTACGAGCTGGAGACCTTCGTCTGCGACGGCCAGTACCAAAAGGGCATGGAGCTGATCCTGGAGACCTTCCTAAAGAATGTCGACAAGGCCCAGCAGCCGGCGGCCTGGATCAGCGGCTTTTACGGGTCGGGCAAGTCGCACCTGGCCAAAATGCTGCGCGCCCTGTGGGCCGACACCCGCTTCGAGGACGGCGCCACCGCCCGCGGCATCGCCGGCCTGCCCAAAAACATCGCCGAGCTTTTCAGGGAACTCGGCACCCTGGGGAAACGCCACGGGGGCCTGCACGCCGCCTCCGGCACCCTGGGGGCCGGCGCCAGCGGCAGCGTGCGGCTGGCCCTGCTGCGCATCATTTTCAAGTCCGCCGGCCTCCCCGAGCAGTACCCGGTGGCCCGTTTCGCCATGTGGCTCAAGAGCGAGGGGATTTACGACGCGGTCAGGGGGGAGGTGGAGGGCGGCGGCAACGACTGGCAGGAGGAGCTGGACAACTTCTATGTCGCCGAAGACCTGCACGAGGCCCTGGCGGCGGCAAAACCCCAGCTCTTTTCCTCGGCCGCGGTCTGCGTCGAGACCCTCAACAACCTCTACCCCTACGTCCACGACATCAGCAGCGGCGAGATGCTCAAAAGCGTGCGCCAGGCCCTCAAGGCCGACGGCAAGTTCCCTCTCACCCTGGTCGTCCTGGACGAGGTCCAGCAGTACATCGGCGGGGACAGCCAGCGCTCCATGGACGTGCAGGAGATGGTGGAGACCTGCTCCAAGGGCTTTGCCGGCAAGCTGCTCTTTGTCGGCACCGGCCAGACGGCGGTCACGGGCACCGCCAACCTCAAGAAGCTCGAGGGCCGCTTCACGGTGCGCGTGGAGCTGTCGGATGCCGACGTGGACGCCGTGGTGCGCAAGGTGGTCCTTGCCAAGAACCCCGGCGCCATCACCCCCCTCGAAAAGAAGATGGAGGCCGACATCGGCGAGATCTCGCGCCACCTCTCCGGCACCGCCATCGGCCACCGCCAGGACGACGTGCGCTTCTTCACCCAGGACTACCCCATCCTTCCCGTGCGCCGCCGGTTCTGGGAGAGCACCCTGCGCGTCCTGGACCCCACAGGCACCGACAGCCAGCTGCGCAACCAGCTGAGCATGATCCACAAAGCCATCCAGACCAACCTGGAGGCCCCCCTGGGAAACGTGATCGAAGGCGACGCGATCTACTTCGACTCCGCCGACAAGCTGCTCCAGGCCCGGATCCTGCCGCGCAAGGTCCACGAAAAGACCATGACCTGGGTCAAGGGCCCTGAAGACGACCGGCTGACGGCGCGCGCCTGCGGCATGGTGTTCATGCTCAACAAGCTGGCCGGCAGCAACACGGAGATCGGCATCCGCGCCACCGTCGACACCCTCGCCGACCTGCTGGTCACCGATCTGTCGGCCGGCAGCGGCGCCCTGCGGGGCAGGCTCCCGGGCCTGCTGGACGGCTGCGAACTGCTCATGAAGGTCGGCGACGAGTACCGCATCCAGACCGAGGAGAGCGCCGCCTGGAACGACGAGTTTCTGAGCCAGCGCGGCCAACTCGCCAACGAGGCCCACCGGGTGGAGGCCGAACGCGACGACCGCATCCGCCGCAGGTTCGGCTGCCTGGTAAAAAAGCTCGCCCTGGCCCTGGGCGATTCCAAGGTGTCGCGGGATTTTTACCCCGCGTTCGAGTCCCGGCTGCCGGCCGACAGCGACAGAAGGGTCACCATCTGGGTGCGCGACGGCTGGGGCAGCGACGAGCACTCGGTCCGCGCCGACGCCCGCCAGGCCGGCAGCCAGAGCCCGACGGTGTTCGTCTTCATCCCCAAGCGCTCGGCCGACGACCTGCGCCGCAACCTCATCGACTTCAAGGCCGCAAGCGCCACCCTGGACAAGCGCGGGGTTCCCACGGGCGCGGAAGGCGCCGAGGCGCGCGCGGCCATGGAGACCACGCGCCAGGTGGCCGAGGGCAGGATCGAGGAGCTGCTGGGTGACGCCTTTTCGGGCGCGCGCGTGTTCCAGGGCGGGGGCGCCGAAGTCCCGGGAAACGACCTGCAGGCGATGGTCCTGGAGGCTGCCGGAAATTCCCTGCAGCGGCTCTACCCCCGGTTTCGCGTCGCCGACCACCCCGGCTGGTCGAAGGTCTACGAGCAGGCCAAAAAGGGCGCCCCCGACGCGCTGAAGTCCGTTGGCGACCCGGGCGAGCCCGGCCAGAACGGCGTCTGCAAGGCCATTCTGGGCTTTATCGCCGGCGGGAAGAAGGGCGCCGACCTGCGCGCCCATTTCGAGGCCGCGCCCTGCGGCTGGTCGCGGGACGCGGTGGACGGCGCCCTGCAGGTGCTCCTGGTCGCCGGGCTGGTCCGCGCCCAGGACGACCACGGCAAGGCCATCGACCCCGGCGCCCTGGAGCGCAAGGCCATCGGCAAGGCGACCTTCAAGGTGGAGTCCGCCACGGTCACCGCCGCCCAGCGGATCCAGGTGCGCAAGCTGCTCCAGAAGCTCGGCATCGCCGCCAGGCCGGGGGAGGAGTCGGCGCATGCCGCGGCGTTTCTGGAGAAGCTCAACGCGCTGGCGGACCGTGCGGGCGGCGACCCGCCCCGGCCGCTTCGGCCGGACACCGCCGCCATCGACGAGGTCCGCCTGATGGCGGGAAACGAACAGCTCCTCGCCCTCTACAACCGCCGCGAAGAGCTGGCCCAGGTTATCGACGCCTGGTCCGGCCTTGCCGCGCGCATGGACAAGCGCCTTCCCGGGTGGGAGGACTTGAAACGCCTGGCCGCGTCCGCCCGGGACCTCGAGGAGGCGGAGGTGATCCTGGCCCAGGTGCGCCACATCGAACGCCAGCGGCAGCTTCTGGAAGAGCCGGATTTGATTCCTCCCCTGGCATCGCGCCTGACCCAGGTCCTGCGCGATGCGCTGAACCGCCTGGACAAGGCCTACCGCGGCGGTCACGAAAGCGGCATGGCGCGCCTGGCCGCCGACGGCACTTGGCGCCAATTGGACCCCGTGGACAAAAACGGCCTGCTGGCCGAGCAAAAACTCACCAACGCGGACGCTCCCGGGATCTGCCTGGCCAACAGCGGCGAGATCCTCGCCACCCTGGAGGGGACATCCCTGGCGGCGCTTGGCGACCGTGTCGCCGCCCTGCCGGCACGCTTCAACCACGTCCTGGAGAAGGCCGCCGAGCGGATGGAGCCCGAGGTCCAGTTTGTAAAAATCCCCCGGAAGATGCTAAAAACCGCAAAAGACATCGACATCTGGCTGGAGGAGTCGCGGAGGCTTCTGGAGGGGGCGATAGCCAACGGGCCGATACAGATTCATTAGGAGCCGAGGCCATGCGAATCGAAACGATCCGCCTGAAAAATTTCAAGGCATTCGAGGATATCGAGATGCTCGACATACCGCAGTTGTGCGTGGTCGTGGGCGCCAACGGAACCGGGAAATCGACCCTCTTCGATGTGTTCGGCTTCCTCAAGGATTGCCTCACAGCAGATCTACTCGATCCTGGAAGCGGTGGACCGGTGCGGGAAGATTACGCGGCAGCTGCTCGGCTTCGCGCGCCGTTTCGACGTTGAGACGCAGCCGATCCAACTGGGGGAACTCATCGGCGAGGTTCTCGATTTCCACAAGAAGGAAGCCGAGTACCGCAACATCACGATCCGGGTGAAGGTGCCCGAAAGCGTTCCGCCCATCGAAAGCGATCGCGGGAAACTGCAGCAGGTCTTTCTCAACCTGGTCAACAACGCCTTCCAGGCGATCGCCGACGGGTGTTTTCTGGACATCCGCGCCGATGCCGAAGGCCCCGGCCCGGATCGGGTCCGCGTGGCCATCCACGACAACGGGTGCGGCATTTCCGAGGAGAACCTCAAGCGGGTGTTCGAGCCGTTTTTCACCACCAAGAAGGAAGGCCAGGGCACCGGCCTGGGCCTTGCCATCACCTATGGTCTGGTCAAGAAACTCCACGGGGACATCACCGTGGACAGCGCCCCGGGGAAGGGAACCACGTTCGTGGTGACGCTGCCTGTCAGAGCCGAAGGAGAAGGCTGACATGAGGGTCCTGCTGGTGGATGACGAGATGAAATTCGCGCAGATGCTGGCCAAAAGGCTCGCGCTGCGGGGAATCGAGGCGGAATTCGTTTACCGCGGCGAGGAAGCGATCGCCAGGGTCGGCCAGGGCCAGCGGTTCGACGCGGCCGTTCTGGACGTCAAGATGCCCGGGATGAGCGGCATCGAACTGAGGCGCGAGCTCAGCCGCCTGGACCCCGGGTTGAAATTCATCTTCCTGACCGGCCACGGGTCGAATGTCGACTCGGAGGTGGCGGCGGCCGAGGCGCCGTTCTACCTGCCCAAGCCGCTGAAAATCGACGAACTGATCGAGGCCCTGGAGCGGCTCGTCGACCCCGGAGGCCGAGGGGCCTGAGCCGGTTCGAACGCGTTTTGACGCCCCGGGTCGCACCGGGGCCGTGATCACGATCGGGAAGGAGGAGCGGATGGAGCACGCCGAAAACCTGCTGACCTACGAGAGCCTGGCCTTTTTCGGGAAGGTCAATGCCTCGATCAGCCATGAGCTCAAGAACGTCATGGCGATCATTTCCGAGACCGCCGGCCTTCTGGGCGACCTGGCGGACATGGCTTCCGCGGGAAGCCCCGTGGAGCCCGGGGTTCTCAAAAACTGCACCGCCAGCATCGTGGAGGAGATTCAGCGCGGGTATGCCGTCATCCGCCAGATGAACCTCTTTGCGCACAGCATCGACTCGCCGCTGAAGTCGGTCGACCTGCGCGAGGTCCTCGACCTGGTCACACGGCTGGCCGGTTTTCTCAGCTTCGCCGGAAAAGCGCGGGTCGAGGCCGGCGCGGGCGGCGACCCGGTGGTCTGGACCTGCCCCTTCCTGCTCCAGACCGTCTTCTACCAGGCCCTGGTCCGGGCCTACGAAAGCGCCGGTCCGGGCGCGGAGGTCACCGTCACGCTGCGCTCCGAAGGCGACACGGCATGGACGGTGACCTTTTCCGGCTTCGAAGCGGGCACGGCAGCGCGCTTTCCAGACGATGCCTGCGCCCGGGCGGCGGAGGCGATCGGAATCGGGATCCGCGTCGACGCGGACGCCGGGCGCTGGGAACTGGAGGTGCCTTGCAGGCTCGACACGGCCGCCGGCCGGCAATCCGCCGCGGTCTGAGGTCAGCGCCTGGATGGCGTTCAGGCATAACGCATGGCTCGGGCAGGATGGGGCCCGCCATGCCGGGTGGCAAGAAAACTTTGGAAGACAAGCGAATGGAGGGCGCCATGGGAGTGGAAAACACGATCAATATCCTGCTGGTGGACGATGAAGTCAAGTTTCTGAAGGCCGTCGCGGAACGCCTTTCGCTGAAAGGCTTCAAGGTGACCACTGCGGACAACGGCGACGACGCCGTAAAGGCGGCCGAGGAGGGCCGGTTCGACGTGGCCGTGCTGGACCTGCGGATGCCCGGCACCGACGGCGCCCAGCTGCTCAAGATTTTAAAGCAGAACCACAAGTTCCTCGAAATCATCATGCTGACCGGGCATGCGACCCTGGACTCGGCCGTGGAGTGCACCAAGCTGGGCGCCTTCAAATACCTCGAGAAGCCCTATGACTTCGATCGGCTGGTGGAAGTCCTCCTGGAGGCCTTTCAAGCGCGGATGCAAAAAAAGTACGAACACAACCAGAAACGGATCGACGAGATGCAGAAGCTGTCGCTGGGCCTTTCACCCCTCGGGCTGATGCGCGCCCTTGCCAGCCTGGACGACGGGGAAAAATGATGCCACCGGAAGAAAGAGGGGCCGCCTCCTCCTCGCCCTGCGCCGGCTGCCGGAACCTTCTGCCGGTCAACGGCGGTCACAGGAGCGCGGCGGCCAGGCAGACCCCGCCGACCAGGGCCAGGGCGACCCCGTCGACGCGGGACGCCGACAGGCCGCCCGCCGCCGCCCGCGCCTCGCTGTAGCAGCGGGCCTCCATGGCCAGGGCCAGGTGGTCGGCCCGCTGGAAGCTTTTGCGCAGCAGCGGGATCACCGCCATGCGCAGGCGGTAGACGGGGTTTTTGCGGGCCTCGATGCCCCTGGCGCGCCGGGCGGCGGCATTTTCCGCGGCCTGTTCCAGCACCAGGGGCACAAAGCGCAGCAGGAGCCCCATCATGGTCGCCACCCGGCCGGCGGGCACCCGGGGGATCGGCTCCAGCAGCCAGTGCACCGCGGCCCTGACCTCGGCCGCCCGGGTGGTGGCGGAAAGAAACACGCCGGCCAGGACGACGAGCAGCAGCCGCCAGCCTACCAGCAAGCCCGAGAGGATCCCCTGGCGGGTCACCGCGACGCCCCAGGCCGCGGCCAGCGGTTCCCCCCCTTCCGAAAGCGCCCGGGCCGCGAAGACCAGCCCGAGAAGCAGCAGCACCCAGCGCAGGGATTTGAGCAGGGCCCCGGCCCGCACCCTCGCATCGGCCGCCAGGAGGGCGAAAAGGCCCGTCACCAGGGCCAGCCCGGTGAAAGAGGCCCGCCAGCAGGCCAGGCCGACCAGGGCGACGAACAGGAGCTTGAAGCGCGGGTCGATGCGGTGGAGGATCGAGGACCCCCGCCGGTATCCGAAGGGGGTCAGCTCAGCCACGAGGTCACCGCCATCCCCATCCGCGAGGCGCAGGGCTCCCGCACCCCGAAGGCCTCGGCCTCCTTGACGATCTCGGCCGGGTGCCCGTCCCTGACGATCCGGCCCCCTGCCATGAGCACCAGGCGGTCCGCGGCCGCCACGACCTTTTCAAGATCGTGGGTGGTCACCAGGACGGTGCGGCCCTCCCGGTGAACCGCCGTCATCTGGGACAACACCTGGCGCACGCCGGGATAGTCGAGGTTGGAGAAGGGCTCGTCGAAGGCCACCACGCGTGGGTCCATGGCCAGCACCCCGGCGATGGCCAGGCGCCGCTTTTCCCCCCCCGACAGCAGGAAGGGCGCCTTTTCCGCCTCGGCCGCAAGCCCCACCGTCGAAAGCGCCGCCGCCACCCTCCGCCGCACCTCCACCGGGGGGAGCCCGAGGTTCTGGGGCCCGAAAGCGACATCGTCCCAGACCGTTTCCCCGACGATCTGGCTGTCGGCCTCCTGGAAGACCATCCCCACCTTCCGGCGCGTGGCCACGGGGTGGTCGACGACCCTAAGCCCGTCCACCCGGACCTCCCCGGAATCGGGCGTCAGCAGGCCGTTGAGGTGGCGCAGCAGGGTCGTCTTGCCGCAGCCGTTGGCGCCGGCGATCACCACGAAGCTCCCCTCGCGGATGCGCAGGCTGACCCGGTCAAGGCCCAGCTTGCCGTCCGCGAAGCGGTGGGTCAGGCTCTCGATGACGATGATGTCGCCCGTCATGGCCGGCCTCGCCTGGCGGCGGGAAGGGCGGCATCCGTGGAGATGACCGGGCGGACGGCGCGCGCCACCGGTATGGCGGCGGCGATTTTGAGCCCGTCGCCGACAAGGAACGGGAACATGCCGGCCGCCAGCGCCTTGCCCCAGGCCATGCCGGTGACGAGCTTGAGCCAGGGAACCCCGCAGAGGTAAACGACCAGGCACCCGGCGACCAGGGCCGCCGCATCCCCGGCCGCCCGGCGCCCGAAGGCCCGCGACAGGGCGCCCACGACCGCCACGGCCGGCAGGTAGCCCAGCAGGTAGCCGCCGGTGGGCCCGAAAATCCTTCCGACCCCCCCCAGGCCGCCGGCGAACACCGGCATGCCGCAGGCCCCGGCGAGCAGGTAGACCCCCACGGACGCGAGCCCCCAGCGGGCGCCCAAAAGCAGTCCGGCGAGGAGCACGAAAAAGTTCTGCAGCACGATGGGCACCGGGCCGATGGGAATCGAGAGGAAAGCCCCGGCGGCGATGAGCGCGGCCATCAGGGAGGCATAGACGGTCATGCGCAGCGTGTGAGTGTCGCTCATGTTCCGGCCGAATGAAAACAGTCCCCGTAGATGACCCGCCTGGGGGAGCCGTCGCCCAGGCGCAGCACCAGCGCCCCGTCCTTATCCACGTCCACGGCGAGCCCTTCGAAGGTCTCGCCCGCGGTGACGATGCGCACCGGGCGGTTCAAGGTGACCGTGCGCGCCTTCCAGCGCTCGACGACCCCTTCCAGGCTTCCGGCCAGCCGCTCCTCGATGCGGTCGAGAAGTTCGGCCAGCAATTTTTTACGGGACACCTCCCGGGACAGGAGCAGGCGCACGGAGGTGGCGCCGGGTTCGACGGGGGTCGGGTCGTTGTTGACGTTGACGCCCAGGCCGATGTTGAGATACGCGAGGGTGTCCGCCTCGGTCTCCATCTGGGAGAGCATCCCCGAGATTTTCTTTCCGTCCACCAGCACGTCGTTGGGCCACTTGAGCTTCGCGTCCAGGCCGAAGCAGGCCTGAAGCGTTTCGGCAAGGACGAGGGATACGGCGAAATTGACCCGGTAGGCCCGGGCGGGCGGAATCGCCGGCCGCAGCACCAGCGTGACATAGAGCCCGCCCTCGGCCGACTGCCAGGTGCGCTGCAGGCGGCCCCGGCCCTGCGTCTGGCGGCCGGCGGCCACCACGGTGAAATCCGGGCAGCCCCGGCGGGCCAGGTCCCGGGCGACGTCCATGGTGGAGGGGATCTCGTCGAAGTAGTGGACCCGGTCCTCCCGGCCGGGAAACTCCCAGGGGAAAAGCGCGTCCGGGTCTTTCTCCAGCCGGTAGCCCCCCGGGCCCGCCTGGATGTCGTACCCGAGTTCCCGCAGACCGTGGATGTGTTTCCACACCGCCACGCGCGACACTCCCAGGCGGTTGCTGAGCAACTCACCCGAAACCGTTGCGTGCGCGCAACGCAGCATGTCGAGAATCCGGCCTTTCACCTGTGACACCTCGCCGATCCGCCCCCCCCGGATCCCGGTAGGTCGGACGTCAGTCCGACAAGCAAGCATTGGTCCGACATCGATGGGTGTCGGGATAAATCCCGACCTACGCATTGGTTAACCCTGCCATGGTGCAGGGTTAACCCTCCGGGCGTGGAAAACCGCTGCCCCACCCCGATCCCCGGGCCGTTATCCGCCGATCTGCGCCTTGACCATGTCCCGCAGGCAGTGGGGCAGGCGTTTGAGCAGGGGCTGATCGACGCGCTTCTTGTGAGCGACGATGCACTCGCAGCAGAGCCCGTGGTTGACGCACTCGGTCTTGGGGCACGAGCAGGCAGCCTCGATCTGCGCCCTCAGCGGACAATCGACCTCGGTCGTTTTCATTTCTCGATCCCCACCCGGGCGCGGACACCCTTCTGGAAATAGTGCTTGACGACCTTCATCTCGGTGACCAGGTCGGCCAGTTCGATGACCCGCGGCGAGGCGCCCCGGCCGGTGATGACCAGCTCCTTGTCGTCGGGCTTGTTGATGATGACGCCGATGAGTTCCTGGACGCCGATGAGACCCAGCATCACGGCCACGTTGGCCTCCTCGAGAATGACGACGCGGTATTCGTCGGACTGCAGGACCTCCATGACGCGCCCCAGCCCTTTGCGGGCGCCCTCGATGTCCTCCGGGGACGGCTTGCCTTTGGCAAAGCGCCCGTGGCCGAACTGCTCCACGGTGATGAGGTCCGAAAAACGTCCCAGCGCCTTGATCTCGCTGAAATCGCCCATTTTGATGAACTGGCCGATGAAGACCTTCAGGCCGGCGCCCGCGGCCCGTATGGCCAGGCCAATGGCAGCGGTGGTCTTTCCCTTGCCATCCCCGGTGTAAACCTGTACAAACCCTCTCATCTGGCGCTCAATCATCCCGATGCATCCAGGAAATCCTGCGGCTGGGGTACCCGGCGGCCCGACGGGCAAGGGCCTGCGTCGAAAAAAAGTATATTATTTTGATGCAGATCTCACTGTCAACACCTTTCCTCCAAATTCCACCGCGCCGTCGGCCCCGGGCGGCCGGCCCCCGCGGCTTCGAATCCGGAAAGCCGACGGACGGCGCCCCCTGGCCATGCGCCGCGCCCCTCTTTTTCCTGATGCTCGCCTGCGCCGCCCTAAACGCGTGCGCCCCCTCCCGGGGGCAGGAGGCGCCCGCCGGGGCCGAGGCCGGCGGCGGCGTTTTTTCGGGGGCGATCCGGTTCTACCAGGGCCCGCTGGGCCACCTCGACGCGGTCCGGCGCGGGCCGTGCCCCATGTTCCCGTCGTGCTCGGAATACGCCCGCCAGGCCGTCGCCGCCCACGGCCCCCTCGTCGCCAGCGCTACTGGGGGGCGCCCATCCCCATGATTCACTGTCCGACCTGCAACATCGTCCCCGCGGCCGAGGAAGACCTGCCCATCCTGCTGCCGGAGGGAGTCGACCTGCTGGAAGGGGGCAAGTCCCCCCTGCCGGCCCTGCCTTCCTTCGCCCGCGTCCCCTGTCCGCGCTGCGGCCGGCCGGATGCCCGCCGGGAGACCGACACGATGGACACCTTCGTGGAGTCCTCCTGGTACTTCGACCGCTACTGCAGCCCGCGCTGCGAGACGGCAATGTTCACGCGCGCGGCCGTGGACTACTGGATGCCGGTGGACCAGTACATCGGCGGTGTCGAGCACGCCGTGCTGCACCTGCTCTATTCGCGCTATTTCACCCGGGTCCTGCGGGAGTTCGGCCTGATCGCCTGCCGTGAGCCCTTCACGCGCCTGCTGACCCAGGGGATGGTGTGCAAGGAGACCGTGCGCTGCCCCGAACACGGGTTCCTGCTGCCCGAGGAGGCCGAGGCGGACGATGCCGGCGGGCGCACCTGCGGCCGCTGCGGCCGTGCGGTGGAAATCGGGCGGATCGAGAAAATGTCCAAGTCGAAAAAAAACGTCGTCGACCCCAACCTGCTTCTCGACCGCTACGGGGCGGACACCACGCGCCTGTTCTGCCTTTTCGCCGCCCCGCCCGAGCGGGACCTGGAGTGGAGCGACCAGGGGGTCGAGGGGGGGTTCCGCTTCCTGAACCGCGTGTGGCGGCTGGCCGCCGGTCTCCTGGAAGGGGTCGCCGGGGTCCGGCCTTACGACGGGGAACCGGGGACGCTTCCCGAGCCCTTCAGGGCGCTCTACAAGAAGACCCACCTCACGATCCAGAAAGTGACCCGTGACATCGAGGACCGGTTTCACTTCAACACCGCGGTCAGCGCGGTCATGGAGCTGGTCAACAGCCTCTCGGCGACGGAGGCGCGGCCGGCCGACGACCCCGCCGCGGCCGGCGTGCTGCGCCATTGCCTCGAAAGTGTCGTGCTGCTGCTGTCTCCCATCGTGCCCCACTTTGCCGAGGAGATCTGGCAGGCCCTCGGAAACACGCGCAGCGTCCTGGAAGCCTCCTGGCCGTCTTTTCGCCAGGACGCGCTGGTGCAGGAGGACGTCGTCATCGTGGTTCAGGTCAACGGCAAGCTGCGCGGGCGCTTCGGCGTGCCGGCCGGCACGGACGACGAAACGGTCCGGCAGATCGCCCTGGGCGACGAAAAGATCGTGAAGTTCTTTCAGGGCAAGCCGGTCCGGAAGGTCGTCCTGGTCAGGAACAAGCTGGTCAACATCGTGGTTTGAGCGCGGCAACCCGCGGCGTCCGGTGCCGAAGACCGCGCGGTGACGACGACGATGAAGTCCGCGGCAACGAAAATCGGCTCAGCAGGCAGGAAATCCCATGGCCCACATCCGACCCCCTCTCGCCCTGGCGGCAATGGCGCTGGGCCTGTTGGCCGCCTGCGGTTACCGTTTCCCGGGACAGGGGGAACTCCCCGGGGGCGTGACCCGGGTGTCCGTGACGGTGCTCGAAAACCGCAGCGCCGACACCGGGCTCGAGGTGCAGGTGACCAACGACCTGATCTACGAGGTCACCCGCACCCTGGCCGATGCCTATGCCGGCGATGGCTCTCAGGCCGACGGCGTCCTCAGCGGAGCGATCCAGGAGACGCGCACCGCCGCCGTGTCGCGCCTGAGCGGCCAGGTGGCCCTGCGCAGGCGGGTGACCCTTTATGCCGATTTCCGGTTGACGGACCGGCAGGGCAAGGTGGTGTGGAAAGTCCGGAGGCTGTCGGCCGACCAGGAGTACGAGGTGGTCGCGGATGACGCCGTTACCAGGGAGAACCGGCGCAGGGCGCTTGGGGCCCTGTCGGCCAAGCTTGCCGAGAAGGTCGTCATCCGCCTGTCGGAAACGTTCTGAAGGCCGGACCCGCGCACCCCGCCCTGAGCCGGACGGGATGCAGGGGCGCATGCCGGCGGTTGCGGGTGTCGCTGCGCGAACCCTCAGGCGGGAATCGACTGGATGAGTCTGGCCAGGCGCGAGATTTTTCTGGCGGCCGTCTTTTTGTGGATGACGCGCCTCTTGGCCGCCTTGGCGACGATGGATTGCGCCGCGCTCAGGTTCGCAGCGGATTTATCCGCCGCCCCCTCGGCCACCGACTGGCGGACGGACTTGACGATGTTTTTGACCCGCGTGCGGGTCGCCTTGTTGCGCAGCCGCCGGCTTTCGTTCTGGCGTGCGCGCTTCAGCGCCGATTGATGATTGGCCACCTGCAGGATCCTTTCCGTTTGCTTGAATCAGAAGCTGTTCCCTACTTAAAATAACAAATGATAATATAAGATAAGCGACCTTATGTCAAGGGATTTTCGAGCATGGAGCAATGAGCACGCCAGGCCGCCGGCGCGCTGAGCGCCGGGGGGATCCCGTCCTGCCTGACCCGCCTGAAAAGACCCGCATGCTGCGGGCCGCCGGCACCGTCGGCGCCTCCACCCTGCTGAGCCGCGCCCTGGGCTATGCGCGCGACATGCTCGTCGCCTGGTACTTCGGCGCGGGGTTGAGCACGGATGCCTTCATCGCCGCTTTCAGGATTCCCAATCTCGTTCGCCGGCTTCTGGGAGAGGGGGCGCTCAGCGCCGCCTTCGTCCCCGTTTTCAGCGGGATTCTCCTGCGCCAGGGTCGGCGCGAGGCCTTCGCCATGGCCCGCTCGGCCCTGCGCCTGTGGGCCGCGGCACTTCTTGCCGCGGTCTCGACCCCCAGGCGGTCGCAATCCCCCGGACCCGCATCCGCCGCATGGCACCTCCGGTCCCACGCAAGGCGGGACGGATGATCCCGGGCGAATCGGCCCAGGAAAAGGCGGCCGCCCTGGTCAAGGCTTTGCATGACGAGGCCAGGGTCATCTGAGACCCATCCCCCGGGGACCGGAAAACGGGGCGCATCGAAAATCGGCAGCATCGAAACGAGGAGACATCATGGCACAAGGTGTACTGGTCATTGTGGAACAAACGGGGGGGACCTTCCGCAAGGCGGCCCTGGAGGCGCTTTCCGAGGGGCGCCGGCTCGCCGACCAGCTCGGCGAGAAGGTGTTTGCGGCCGTCCTCGGTTCGGGGATCGCGGGCGCGGCCGCCGGCCTGGCGGCCTACGGGGCCGACCGGATCCTGGTGGCAGACGGCGAGGTCCTGGCGGACTTTCTCACCGATGCCTACACCCAGGTCGTCGCGGGCATCGTCGCCGGGCAGGAGCCGAAATTCATCCTCCTGGGGGCCACGAGCCAGGGAAAGGACCTGGCCGCGCGGCTGGCCGCGCGCCTCGACGCGCCCCTGGGCATGGACGGCGTCGCCCTGCGCCTGGAGGAGGGGAGGCTGGTCGTCACCCGCAACATGTACGGCGGCAAGGTGCTGGCGGAGGTGGAGCTGGCCGGCGTGCCCGCCATCGCGGCCCTGCGCCCCAACGCTTTCGAAATCCGCCAGGCGCCCGGAGCCGGGGAGGTCGAAGCCGTCGCCTTCGACGCCGGGGCGCCGGGCCTTGTCCTGGTCGAAAAATGCCTTGACACCGGCAGGGTCGAGCTGACGGAGGCCGACATCGTCATCTCGGGCGGCCGGGGCATGGGCGGGCCCGATTACTGCCTGCTGGAGGAACTGGCCGCCCTGGTCAACGGCGCCGTGGGGGCTTCGCGCTCGGCGGTCGACGAGGGCTGGCGCCCGGCATCGGACCAGGTGGGGCAGACCGGCAAAACCGTCTCCCCCACCCTCTACATCGCCTGCGGCATCTCCGGCGCCATTCAGCACCTGGCCGGAATGTCATCTTCCAAGTTGGTGGTGGCCATCAACAAGGACCCGGAGGCGCCCATTTTTTCCAAGGCCGACTACGGGGTGGTGGGCAACCTGTTCGAAATCGTCCCCCTGATCCGGCAGGAGATCGAAAAGCTGAAGGGATGACGGCCGAAGGCATCGATGCCGGCGCGCCCGGCGGTGGGGAGAGGAACAGGATGATACTCCACCTGGTGAGCTTGGGCTGCGCCCGCAACCTGGTCGACAGCGAGGAGATGCTGGGGCGGCTGGCGGCGGCTGGGTGGGCGCTCACCGACGACCCGGCGGAGGCCCACGCCATCGTGGTGAACACCTGCAGCTTCATCGAGCCGGCCGTGGAGGAATCCATCGACACCATCCTGGAAATGGCCCGCTTCAAGACCGCCGGCGTCTGCCGGCGCCTCATCGTCGCCGGGTGTCTGCCCGAGCGCTACCGGGAGGACATCGTCGCCACCCTGCCGGAGGTCGACCAGTTCCTCGGCACGGGCGCCTTCGGGCGCATCGTCGAGGCGGTCGAGGGCCGCCGGCCCCTGGAGGCCGCGTGCCTCCTGCCGGACCCGGATCGCATCGACGTCGGCACCGGGCAGGGGCCGCGCCGGCTGACCACCGGCCCCATGGCCTACCTGAAAATCGCCGAGGGGTGCAGCCGCCGCTGCACCTACTGCATCATCCCCAAACTGAGGGGGCGGCAGAAAAGCCTGCCGCCGGAGCAGCTGGAGGCCCAGGCGCGGCGGCTCATCGCCGGCGGGGCGCGGGAACTGGTGCTCGTGGCCCAGGAGAGCACCGCCTACGGCCGGGACCTGGTCCCCGCCGCCGACCTCGGCGCCCTTCTGACCACCCTGGCCGGGATCGACGCGTCGGTCTGGATCCGCTTCCTGTATGGGCATCCCCGGAGCCTCACCCCGGAAACCATCCGCACGGTCGCGTCGCGGGGCAACATCTGCCCCTATTTCGACATCCCGGTCCAGCACGCCAGCCCGCGGGTCCTCGAGCGCATGGGCCGCGGGTACCGCCCGGACGACCTCTACCGCCTGTTCGAGGGCATCCGCAGCCGGGTTGCCGGCGCGGCGCTGAGAACGGCGGTCATCGTCGGGTTTCCGGGGGAGACCGGCGACGACTTCGAGCGCCTGGTGGAGTTCGTTTCCACGGTGCGCTTCGACCACCTCGGGGTTTTCACCTATTCGGACGCGGAGGATCTCCCCTCCCACCGCCTCCAGCGCCACGTCGCCGAAAAAACGGCCCGCCTGCGGCGTGACCGCCTCATGGAGCTCCAGGCCGACATCTCCCTCGGGAACAACCGCCGGCGCATCGGCAGCGAGGTCGACATGCTGGTGGAACGCCCGGTCCCCGGCGGCGGATACCAGGGGCGTACGATGTTCCAGGCCCCCGAGGTGGACGGGGTGACCCTCGTCCGGCAGGCGGGCGGCGGCGGGCGGCCGGAGCCCGGGGAGATCGTCCGGGTGAGGATCGCCGGCGCCGGGGACTACGACCTGGAGGCGGTCCGGGCCTGAAGCGGAAGGGGGGGACCCATGCCCAACGACCTGAAACAGTGGCTTCTGTCAAGGGTTCAGGAGGATCTCGACGCAATCGAGGACGCCCTGCGGGAAAACCTGCAGCCGCAGCTCGACGTGGTCTCGGATGTTGCCGGCCACATCCTCTTCAGCGGGGGGAAACGGCTGCGCCCCCTGGTCATGGTGCTTATGCCGGGTACCCCATCACGCCGTCTTCGGAGATCGCCAGGGAGTGTTCCAGGCGCATGCCGCAGATCGGCGGCGTCTACTTGCAGATGGAGGACGAGATCGCCAGCATGGCGGCGGTCATCGGGGCTTCCCTGGCCGGGGCCAAGGCCTTCACGGCCACCAGCGGGCCCGGTTTTTCCCTCATGCAGGAAAACCTGGGCCTGGCGGTCATGGGGGAGGTCCCCTGCGTGGTGATCGACGTGCAGCGCAGCGGCCCGAGCACAGGCCTGGCCACCAAGCCGGCCCAGGGGGACGTCATGCAGCTGCGCTGGGGGCGTCACGGCGACCAGAGCGTCATCGCCCTGTGCCCGGCGACCGTCGCCGAGTGCTTCGCGCTGACGGTCACGGCCTTCAACTTCGCGGAAAAATTCCGGGTCCCGGTGATCCTGGCCCCGGACGAGGTGGTGGCGCACATGCGCGAAAACATGGTCTTCCCGCAAGCCGGCGCCCTCCCGGTGGTAGACCGCAAAAAGCCCGCCGCCGGCCAGGGGCCCTACCTTCCCTTTGCCCCGGAGGCCGACGGCATCGCCCCCCTGGCCGCCTACGGCGACGACTGCATCCTGCACGTGTCCAGTTCCATGCACGGGCCCGACGGGTACAGCAACAACGACCCCGCCAACGCCAGCTGGCGGGTGGAGCAGCTGCACCGCAAGATCGAAATGCACCGCGACGAAATCGTGCTCACAAGGGCCTTCGACCTGGAGGACGCCGACGTCCTGCTGATCGCCTACGGGGTGCCCACCCGCGCCAGCCGGGCGGCGGCCCTGGAGCTTCGAAGGGCCGGGGTGCGCGCCGGAGTGCTGCAGCTGGTCACCCTGTGGCCGTTTGCCGAAAACGAAGTCAGGCGCCTGGGCGAGGGGGCGCGCACGGTCGTCGTGGTGGAGATGAACTACGCGGGCCAGGTGGCGGGCGAGGTGCGCAAGGCGCTCGGCAGCGGGGCCGACATCCGCCGGGTCAACAAGTACAACGGCGAGGTCATCACGCCCCGGGAGATCCTGGCGGCTTTCGCCCGGGCAGGGGGCTGAGGGGGAGGGGCCATGGGATACGCCACGGGCATGACATACCTGAAGGACGGCGCGCTGCCGCACATGTGGTGCCCGGGGTGCGGCATCGGCGTCATGCTGGGCGCCCTGCTGCGCGCCTTCGAGGAACTCGGGTTCCGGCGCCGGGACACGGTGGTCGTCACCGGCATCGGCTGCACCGGCAAGACGGACGATTACCTGCTGACCCACGCGCTGCACACGACCCACGGAAGGGCACTGGCCTATGCCACCGGCATCAAGGCCTTCAACCCGAATCTCAACGTGGTCGTACTCATGGGCGACGGCGACGCCGTCACCATCGGCGGCAACCACTTTCTGCACGCGGCCCGCAGGAACATCGACCTGACAGCCGTCATCGTCAACAACTTCAACTTCGGGATGACGGGCGGGCAGGTGTCGGGAACGACCCCCGCCGGGATGATCACCCAGACCAGCGCCTATGGCAACCCGGAACGCGGCCTCGACATCTGCGCCCTGGCCGAGGTCGCCGGGGCCAACTACGTGGCCCGGGTCACGCCCTATCACGTGTGGGACCTCCAGGAAAACATGCAGGCCGCTCTGGCTAAAAAGGGGTTTTCGGTGGTGGAGCTGGTCAGCCCCTGCCCCACCCATTTCGGGCGCTCCAACGACATGCAGACCGGCCCCGAACTGCTCCGCTGGCTCCGGGAGCGGGCGCTCCCGGCGGAGGAGTTCAGGCGCCGGCCGAACGCGGGCGCGGAGGGCCACTTCGCCATCGGCAGGCTGGTGGACCGGGACGAGCCGGATTTCAACGCCCGCTACGAGGAGATCCGGCGCCGGGCGGCGCCTCCGGCAGCGCGCGAAGGGGGTCGACGGGAATGAAAAAAGACCGCTGTGAAATCATCCTGGCAGGCTCCGGGGGGCAGGGCCTGGTGGTTTCGGGCATCATGCTGGCGGAAGCGGCCATCCTGGAGGGCAGGAACGTGGTCCAGACCGTTTCCTACGGGATCGCCTCGCGGGGCGGCTTCTCCATGGCCGAGGTCATCATCGACAGCGGGGAAATCATCTTCCAGCAGGTTCAAAACCCCGACGTCGTCCTGGTCCTGACGGAAGAGGCCGTGGAAAAGCTGGAGTCCCTCGCCGGACCCGCAACGCCGGTCTTCTACGACACCACGCTCCTTGCGCCGCGCTCCGGCGCGCGCTTCCACGGCCTGCCCTTCACCGCCCTGGCCGACGACATGGGGCATGCCGGCACGGCCAACGTCATCGCCCTGGGCTGCATCGCCCGGGCCACCGGGGTCGTCGCTGCGGAAAGCCTGGCGGAGGTCATCCGGCGGCGATTCCGCGGCCGGGCGCGCGAGCTGAACCTGGAAGCCCTGGAGCGGGGCGTGGGCCTCGGGGCCGGCGAGGTGCCGCCGGCGCCCGGGGCCCCGGAAGCTCCGGCGGGTGCGGCCGTGCCGACAGGGGGGAGCCGCTGACATGACCCTCGAAAGGCAATCGCCCCAGTGCCCGCCCGCGGAGAACACCCGGATGGCCCCGTGCCGGCTGGCCTGCCCGGCCGGCATCGACGTGCCGCGCTACGTCCGCCACATCGCTAACGGGGATTTCGACGCGGCCCTGGCGGTCATCCGCGAACGGATCCCCTTCCCCGCGGTCTGCGGCTTCGCCTGCGTCCACCCCTGCGAGGCCCGCTGCGCGCGCCGGCAGTACGACGAGGCGATCGCCATCCGCCTGCTCAAGCGCGCGGCGGAGGAAAAGGGCACGCGGACGGAGGCGCCCGGGAAACCGCCGCCGCCCACGGGCAGAAGGGTCGCCGTCGTCGGGTCGGGACCCTGCGGCCTCACGGCGGCCTATTACCTTGCCCTCCTCGGGCACACGCTGACCGTTTTCGAGGCCCGGCCCATGGTCGGGGGGATGCTGCGCTACGCCATCCCCGGCTACCGCCTGCCCGACGACGCCCTGGAGCGCGACATCGCGGCGATCCGGGCCCGGGGCGTGCACATCCAAACCGGTGCGCCGGTCGCCTCGCCCGCGTGACGGCCCCCGCCGGCGGCTTCGTCCTGTGGGTCGAACTGGACCGCGGGGTCGACAGCCTGGCCTTCTACCGCGAGGCCCGGCGCCAGCGCATCGCCATCCTTCCCGGCGCCATGTGCTCCAGCACCGCCAAGTTCAACCACTTCATCCGCATCAGCTGCGGGTTTCCCTGGATCCCGGAGATCGAGGAGGGGGTTAAGACCCTCGGCCGCATCGCCCACCGCTTCGGAAAACGCGGCGGTTGAGACCGCCCGCCGTGCTGCCAACCCACTGACTGGAGGTCACATATGCTCAAGCTCCTGGACCAGATCCCCTACACTCCCCTGGTCATCCTGGCCGTACTGATGCTCCTGGCCCCTTTCCGGCCCATGCCCCACGTGGTCGAAAAGCTCCTCATGCTCAAGAACGGAACCCTGACCCGGCCCATGGACATCTTCGACCTCTTTTTCCACCTCCTGCCGACGGTCGTTCTGCTGCTGAAGTGGTGGCGGGGGGGAGCGGATGGGTAGGCCGAAACGCACCCGCACCCGGTCGGCGGGTTTTCCATGCCGATCCCGATTTCGATCGCGGGGCGGGGCCCGGCGCCCGGGAGGGCCGAGCGCGGGCGGCGCGGCCCTGTTCCTGTGCAAGGCCTATCGCCGCACCTCGATGAAGTCGATGTAGGACGTTCCCTTCGCGCCCGTGTTGTCCGAGTCGTTCATGACCGCCAGGGAGGCCCCGGGCGGCGGGTCGGCGCCGAAAGCCTCGCGGTAGTCCTGCACCAGGTCGACGCGCTCCTCCACCCACCGGCCCAGGTCCCGGGGGCCGTGGCGCAGGGGGATCAGGATCGCGCGGTCGGTGTAGGGGCTGAACACCCTTTCGGTCTCATCCGGCCGGTTGGCCCAGATGTAGTTGAGGCTGCGGTCGGGGGGGTAGCGGCCGTAGACGGCCTTGGCGAGGCCGTAAACGAGCCGCGTTGCGGCCGTGGCTTTTCCGGGGTCATAGGGGAAGAGCACGTAGACGCGCAAGGGGTAGTCGTCCCCGGCCTTGCGGCGGTAGTCCCCCCCGGGATAGAGGCTGTCGACCTGCCAGCGCCAGCGCAGGACCGGGTATTCGCGCACATCGAAGGTCCGCCGGTGGACCAGGGCCGAAGCGCTCGCGTCGCTTTCCGCCGCCAGCACGCGCAGGCCGTCCCGCTCCCGGACCTCGTAGACCGTGCGGCGCTCGATGTTGGGGAAGTGAAGCGGCTCCCAGGCCTCCAGGGTGTCGAAGTCCTCCCGGAACAGCACCCCGTCGTCCGCCGGCGCCCGCAGGCCCCACGGCGGCAAGGATAGCCACAGCAGCACCAGGACCAGCGTCAGGCGCCGCGCATGCCCCGCCTTGCGGCTTTTCCGTTTCATCGCCCCTCCCTTCCTTTCCGGCGGCCGGGCCGCCGCCGGCCGCAAACCGCCCCCTGATGGACAAACATAGGAAAGGTTGCGCGCCTTGGCAACCGCGGCCCGTTAAAAAACCTGACCCGCCGCGGCGGCAGAAGGCGTGGGTGAATCCCGGATGCCGTCAAACGGTTCACACCGGGGGGGGAACGGATCTTGCTTGTCCATGGAAAGAAGCCTTCCGGGTGGTCCAGGGCCGGCTTTCATCGAAATCGCCATGCCGCCTGCGACCGGCGACACCACCCGGACAGCAGTGGAGGCAACCATGTGCCGGACGGAAGACACGATCGGGATCGTGGCCGACGACCGCGAGCCCCGGGGCGCGGTGACGGGATTTCTGGAACGGATGGGGGGGGTCGAGGTGGCCGTGGCCCGGCTGGCGACCGGCGACTATCGGGTCGACGACCGGCTGCTTTTCGAGCGCAAGACCGTGCCGGATTTCGCGCTTTCCATTGTCGACGGCCGCCTGTTCAGCCAGATGGCCCGTTTGGCCGGCTCCGTCTGCCGGGGCGTGCTGGTGCTGGAGGGAGCGGAGAGCGGCCTGGACGAGACGGGGGTGCGCCGCGAGGCCCTGCAGGGCGCCCTGATCACCGTCAGCCTCGTCCTGGGCATCCCCGTCCTTCGCTCCCGCGACCCTGCCGAAACCGCCTGGCTGATGCTGGCGGCAGCGCGCCAGGCCAGGCAGGACGCCGGCGGCGCCGTCCAACGCCACGGCTGCCGCCCGGCCGGCAGGCGCCGGCGGCAGCTCTACATTCTGCAAGGCCTGCCGGGCATCGGGCGCGAGAGGGCCGAACGCCTCCTGCAGGTTTTCGGGAGCGTGGAAGCGGTCTTCAGCGCCCCTTGCGAGGAACTGGAGGCGGTCGCCGGCATCGGGGCGAAAACGGCGCGCAACATCCGCTGGGCCGTGAGCGAGGGGGTACTGACTTACGGGTGTGCGGGTTTCAGCCGGATCGACGGCTGAAATGAAACCGGATCGGAGAGGCCACCCCCGGCTCTGTAGGTCGGACTTCAGTCCGACAAAACATGCTTCAGTCCGACAGAAAATGCTTCAGTCCGACAGAAAATGCGACCGCCCGGTCGCCGTATTCGATGCCGGATTGAAGCACCGATGTCGGACTGAAGTATCCGATGTCGGACTGAAGTCCGACCTACATCCCCATTTGCGCGGCCGATGGCCTGGAGCCCGCGGCTTCACGGCGATGACGATTCCGGCAACGGCAAGGATTTTCGGCCGGGGTTCCTCAGGCGTTCATCATCAGCGCGAGGTAAAGCCCCCTGAGGACCAGCTCGGGGATGACGGCATCGAAGAGCCCCTCGGGCTCCAGGAGGCCGGCGAACTCGCCGGTGGCGATCACCAGGGGCCGGCGGCCCCCGAAGGCGCTGTCGCCGAGGCGCCGCAGCATCTCGCGCGTCAGGCCGACCTGGCCGAAATAAAGCCCGATCTGCATACTCTCGGCGGTGGAGCGGCCGATGGGCGTGTCCACCGCCGCGACCTCCACGCTGGAGAGCCTGGCGGCGCTTCCCACCAAAGCTTCCAGGGAGACGCGCACCCCGGGCATGATGGCGCCCCCCAGGTAGGTCCGGTCGCCGCGCAGGGCGCAGAAGGTGGTGGCGGTGCCGTAGGACGCGACGACGAGGTCGCGCTCCGGGTAGGCCTGCATCGCCGCCATGGCGTGGGCGATGCGGTCGGCCCCCACCTCCAGGGGGTTGCGGTAGGCGATCTTCATCCCGGTCCTGACGCCGGCCTGCAGGACGAAGGGTGCGACCCCGAAATAGGTGCCGCAGGCCTGGCGCAGGGCGGTCGTGGCCTCGGGCACCACCGAGGACAGGGAGATGCGCTCGACGACCTCCGGCCCCAGCCGGTGGGCGCCGAGCACCTCGAGCAGGAAGATGCCGAACTCGTCGGCCGAGGTGCGCCGCTGGGACATCCGGTGGAACTGCAGGCGCAGCCGGTCGCCTTCGAACAGCCCCCCGTGGACCCGCGTGTTGCCGATGTGCAGGCACAGCACCATCAGGGCGCCTCCGGGTCCAGGGGCCGGTTGTCGATGAGGCGCACCTTGCCCACCCGCACCGCGGCGCAGCGCCGCCCCATGAAATCGGTGACGTAGTCGACCTGGAACCCGGCGGCCTCCAGGGCCGACCGGGCCCCGGCGGCGCCCCCTTTCGCGGCCAGCAGGCGCGGGAACCCGGCGGCGCGGAGGCGCTCCCCCGGTGTCAGGTTCAGGTTGCGGGTGCTCATGGCCAGCCCGTCTTCCTCGCGCACGATGGGGCAGGCCACGACTTCGACGGGCATGAAAAACGCCGCCGCCAGGCCCTTGACCAGCTGCAGCTGCTGGAAGTCCTTTTCCCCGAAATAGGCCCGGCGCGGACGCAGGAGGTTGAACAGCTTGGTCACCACCGTGAGCACCCCCTCGAAGTGCCCCGGCCGGTCGGCCCCGCACAGCAGCCGGGTCACCTCGGTTTCCACCACCCGGTAGCGGTAGTCGTCCGGGTAGAGGGTCTCGTAGCGCGGCGTGAAGACCAGGTCGACCTCCTCCCCGCGGCACATGGCCAGATCCGCAGCGCAGGTGTCGGGGTAGTCGGCGAGGTCCTGCTTGTCGTTGAACTGGGTGGGGTTGACGAACAGGCTCACCGCGCAGACCCCGTTTTCCGCGCGGCAGCGGCGGATCAGGGCGCGGTGGCCGGCGTGCAGGCCCCCCATGGTGGGCACCAGGCCCACCTCCCGGCCGCCGCCGACGGCGTCACGCCAGGCGGCCGCCTCCTCCGCGAGGGAAAGGATCTTCAATGGTAGCTCTCCTCCCCGGAAGGGAAACCCCCGGCCTTGACGTCGTCGTCGTAGCGGTCCAGGGCCGCCTGCAGCAGGCCGAAGCCGTCGAGGTAGGTGCGCACGAACTTGGGCCTGAAATCCGGTTTCATCCCCAGCATGTCCTGGAGGACGAGCACCTGGCCGTCGGTGTCGGGGCCGGCGCCGATGCCGATGGTGGGAATCGTGAGGCGCCGGCTGAGCCGGGCCCCCAGGTCCGCGCGCACGCACTCCACCACCACGGCGAAGCAGCCGGTGCCTTCCAGGTCCACCGCGTCGCGCACCAGCCGCTCCTCCTCTTCGGCGGCCTTGCCCTGGACCTTGAAGCCCCCCAGCTGGTGCACCGACTGGGGGGTGAGCCCCAGGTGGCCCATCACCGGGACCCCCGACTCCACCACGTGGCGGATGAACTCCAGGTTGCCGGCCGCCCCCTCGATCTTGACCGCCTGGGCCCCGGCCTGCATGAGGGCCTGGATCGCCTCCATGCCGGGCAGGAGCCCCTTGCGGTTGGCCAGAAAGGGCATGTCCCCGATGACGAACTTGTCCGGCGCGCCCTTGCACACGGCCGCCACGTGGGCGCGCATCATCGCCACGTCGGCGGGGAGGGTGTCGCGGAAGCCGTGCATCACCATGGCCGCGCTGTCGCCCCCTGCCCCCTGCTCCCCGCCTTCAGCTCTCGACCGGCACCAGCATGCCGGCGTTGGGGATGACCGCCGTGGGCCCGGATGCGCGCCGCAGGCGCTCCGCCGCTTCTTCGGCGGAAATGGGTTCGACCCCGATGCTGCGACAGAAATCGGCGCCGAGGTCGGTCACCAGGGCGATGCGGATGCGCCGCGTCTTGACCATCATCGCCAAGGCCGTGCCGCCGTTGCCCTCGTAGCCGGCGGCCAGGCGCTCGAAGGCCGCCTGCCACCCCCCCAGGTTGAACCAGGGCAGAAACGTCAGCGACCCGACGCCGTCCGGGCATTGGGCCAGAACGATCAGCTCTTTGCCGTCGGCCACCAGGCGGGCGGCGTTCTCGATGGACTTGTGGGCCTGGATGAAGTTGATGTCCTTGGGAAAACCTCCGCAGGAGGCCAGGACCAGGTCGTAGGCGCGGGGGGCGTGAACTTCGCAGGACTGCCCATGCCTGCGGCAGGCCGCGCGGAAGTGCGCCTCGCCCGCGCCCGGCAGAAGCCCGCAGACCGCCCCCCGGCTGTCGACAATGCCGTGCACGGCGAGATCGGCCGGCCGCCGGGATTCCACCTCGGCCAGGTCTTCGGCCAGGGGGTTGCCGTCCAGGCGCCCGGGGCGGCACCCGGCGGACAGGGCCCCCCGGCCGGGGTCGAGATACAGGGCGTGGTTGCGATAGATGGCCTCGCGCTGGCCGAGCCCGGGAAAAACCAGCTTGCGGCCGCCGCCGTAACCGGCGAAGTAATGGTGCGATATGGCGCCGAAGGTCACCAGGCATCCGGTTTCGAGGATGTCGCGCCTCAGCCGGATGGGGGTCCCGCGCCGTGTCCGCCCCAGGTCGGCGAAAAGGGAAGCGTCCCCGCAGTCGTGGTGGACGAACTCGAGTTCCCGGAAGCAGCGCCCGTAGGCGGCCAGGCTTTCGGCATCGCTCTGGCGCGCGTGGGTCCCGTAGGCGATGTAGACCTTGACCCGGTCGCGGCGCGCGCCCATGTCCGCCAGGGTGTCCACCAGCACCGGAAGGTACCCGCCGTACCCGCACAGCCGGGTCTTGTCCCCCACCACCACGGCCACGCGGGAAAAATCGAGCCCGAGGCGCGCCACCGCATCGGCCAGGCGCCGGGCAAAGCCCTGCGGGGTGACGGCGATCCCCGGCTCGCGGATCTCCAGCACCTCCGCCTGGGGCGGCGGCTCGAAAGGGATGTCGTGCGTGCCGTATTCGAGATGCAGGATCATGTTCCCGCCGGGAATTCGCGCCGCTGCCGGCGCATGGATGCAAAACCGCAGGGAATGGATATCAACGGACCGGACAATAAGGACAATCAGGATGAATCATATGAACCGCCGCATCAGCTCGTCGATGAGCTCGTCCACGTTGGCGGGGGTGATGCCCAATTGTTCGCAGGTCTCGCGCACCTTTCCCATCCGCCGGGGGTGTTGCATGTCGTCCATGGAGGAGAAGACCCCCAGCCGCCGCCCGACCTGGTAGAGAACCTGGTCTTCCGGCGCCATGTCCAGGAAACGGTGCAGGACGGCGACCATCCGCGGCTTGTCCTCCGGCAGCTTGCCCTCGATGTCCTGGAAAAGGTTGAGGATGTGATCGCTGCGCACGGTGCTGGTGATCCCCCCCAGTGTTTCCAGGAAAAGAAGGATCTCCTTGGCCATTTCCAGGTCGGTGCACTTGCGGAACCGCCCGGACCGGTAATGGGCATACAGGGGGGCGCTCTCGGGGATGGCCAGGCTGCGCAGGCGGATGAAATCCGGGTTGATGCGGTTGAGGGCGTCGGCCGTTTCCACGGCGTGGAGGTCCGAGTTCTGCCTGCCTCCCAGGCCCGGCATGACGTACTCCGAGAGTTCCATCCCGGCGGACTTGACCTTGCGGCCGGCCTTGATGTGGGTCGCCTTGTCGGCCCCCTTCTGGACCAGCTTCAGCACGAGGTCCGACCCCGACTCCAACCCGATGTGGATCCGGTTCAGCCCGGCCCGGGCCATGGCCTCGAGGTCGGTGTCCCGGATCCGCGCGATGGTGTGGGAGCGGGCATAGGAGGTCACCCGCTCCACCCAGGGGAAGCGGCTCTTCAGGTGGGTCAGGATGGCTACCAGGTCGGCGGGCTTGACGATCAGACTGTTGGCGTCCTGGATGAATATGGAGCGCATGCCCCCCGCGTGCCAGTGGAGGGCGGCGTTGAGGGCCTGCATTTCGTCCGGGTCGGTGCGGTCCGCGGCCGCCTGGAGCTCGTCGCGGGGGATCCGGCCCGAGGGGTCGGCCTGCAGGCGGATGGCCTGCGCGTGGCGGTGGACCAGGTCGATGTCGCGCATCACGTGCGCCACCGGCCGGATCGAAAACTTCGCCCCCTTGTAGACCGGGCAGAAGCTGCAGCGATTCCAGGGGCAGTTCCGCGTCACCCGGATGAGAAGGCTCCCCGCTTCGCTGGGCGGCCGGATCGGCCCCTGTTCGAAGCCTTGATAGCCGTTTTCAGGTTTTTCTATTGAATTCATTGATATGATAATTTTTTTTCGTTGTCGTAATCGTCATCGAAATCGAAATCGAAATCGAAAAGGTTCAGGGTTCAGGGTTCAGGGTTCAAGGTTTGTTGTCGTTGTCGTTGTCGTTGTCGTAATCGTCATCGTAATCGAAAATCATAAGCTCCCGGGCTCATGGCCCATTGGTTAAACAATAAAATATTATAAAACAATAACTTAAAATAATAATCCTTGCATTCGACATTCAACTTCCAGCTCCCAGCTTCGAGATTCCCCTCGATTTCGATTTCGATTTCGATTTGGACAAAGGCTCCGGCATCTCCTTTGCCCGGGCTTTGAGCCTTGAGCTTTCGCCCCCCACCGGGCCAATGTAACCCCCCGGCAGGCCGAATGCAAGGTTCAAAAGGCCTTTGACACGCCTCGGCCATCTGTCATATGGTGCCGCCAGCCATGAACGGGCGCGAGCCCACCGGGGAGCGGAAAGTGAAAAAGGCGCTTGTCGTCGTCGGGGTTCTTCTGCTGGCCGCCGCAGGGGGAGGGTACTTCCTGGTCGAGGATCTCAGGCGCTATGCCGAAACGCCGGCCGCCCCGGGAGCGGCCGACCGGGTGGTGACCATCCGCCCGGGCCAGGGGCTTTCATCCGTGGCCCGCGACCTGGACCGGCAGGGGATCATCACCCGCCCCGCCAAATTCCGCCTCATCGCCCGGCACCTGGGGCAGGACACCCACGTCAAGGCCGGGGAGTACCTCCTCTCGCCTTCCCTGTCGCCGCGCCAGGTGCTCGACAAACTGGTCAGCGGGTCGGTCCGGCTCCACCGGCTGACCGTTCCGGAGGGCTACACCCTCGCACAGATCACGGAATCGGTGGTCCGGGACGGCTTAGCCGGGGAGGCCGCCTTCAAAACGGCGCTCGAGGACCCGGAGCTGCAGGCCCGCCACGGCATCTAGGCCCGAAGCCTGGAGGGCTATCTCTTTCCGGACACCTACCTCTTTCCGCGGGAGGCGACCGCAACCGACATCGTGGACGCCATGGGAAGGTATGAACAGCATGAAGCGGTGTCAACCGGACCTGAAAAGCCGCCGGGGCGAAGCGCCGGGCGTTGGAGGGTGACGGCGGGACGTGCGCCGGGGATCGATCCCCCCGGCGGGCGGGTCCTGTGGTTTCGATTCCGGCGGCAACCCCGGTTTCGAAAGATTGCCGGCGGCTAGATCAATGACAGTTCGAACATCTGCTCGCGCACGCTGACGCCCCACTGGTCGCCATCGCGCTCCCGGCAGATGCGGAACCCGTATTTCTCGTAGAGGTGCCGGGCCGCTTCCAGGCCCGCGAAGGTCCAGAGGTGGATGCGCTCGAAACCCCTCTGCCGGCAGTGGGCGAGGGCGGTGTTCAGAAGGCGGTTGCCCAGTCCCCGCCCCTGAAATCCGGGGGCGAGTATGAACCACCGCAGGTGGGCGCCGCGGGTGTCGGCATGGGCGGCGTCGATGGCGATGGCGCCGACGATCCCCTCGTCGGCCAGGGCCAGCCAGAACCCGTCGCGGCCGCCGTCGAACCTGCCCAGGAACTCGGCCATCCCGGAGGCCACCTTGGCCTCGAAATAAAGTCCGAACCCCCAGTGCCGGTGGTAATATTCGGCATGCAGTTCGGTGATGCGGCCGATGGCCCCGGGCCGGTACCCCGGGCTGATGATGTCGCTGGGCATTGCCGGATCGCTCTTTTATAAGTTCATCGAAATCGAAACCGATGACGACAACGACCACCAACCCTGAACCCTGAACGTGGAACCCTGAACCTCACAACCCGGGTTTACCTCAGCCTGCAATCCAGCCGCTCCGGGGCGAAGTCGACCACCTCCAGCGTGCGGTCCCCCACCCTGAGGCCGTCCAGCCTTTCCGCCAGTTCCTCGCTGCTGCCCTGGAAGCGCAGGTCGAGCAGGACCAGGCCCCCGGCCTTGTTCCAGCCTTCCTTTTTGCTGCTGACCACGCGCTCGATGCCCGCGATGCTGTCGGCCACCTGCTGGTAGCCGCGGAAATCGGCCACCCCGGCGATCTGCAGCTTCAGCGGCGCGCCGTTGTTGAGAAAGTCCTGGAAAGATTCGCTGAGGGCGTCTGCGAGGTAGCCGTCCACCACCGCCTCGGCCGCCTTTTTCAGGGCCAGGGTTCCGCCGGTCAGGGGGCTGATGTGAGCCGCGGTCCCGGTCTTGACCGCCGACCCCAACACCATCCCGGTCTGGGTCTGGATGACCCGAACCTGGATGCTGGCCTGCATCGAGCGCAGGCCCGTCCCGGCGAAGGCCTCCCCTGCGTCGCGGACCTCCGCCTTGCCCACCACCACGTACTGGGAGTCGAAATGCAGCCCGAGGCCCTGGGCGGCGTTCACGTCGCCTTCCAGGGCCCGGCGGGTTTCGGATTGAACGGCGATCGCCTTCATCTGGGCCTGATCCACCAGTTCAAACCCCTTGCTCAGCAGGAGGTGGGAAATTTCCGCGCCGGCAGTCCCCGCGCCGGCGCTCTCCGCCCCCTGCTGCCCCTCGCCGACCAGGACCATCAGCTTGGGGCGCTGCATGCTTTCCAGGAGGATCTTCATGGCGACCAGGTCGTCTTTGATCCTGTCGAGGGATACCGTGGCGAGGATTTTGACCTGGTGGACGTCGCCGGCCTTTTCTTCGGCGATGACCGAAAAACGGGTGACATATCCTTGAGTCCGTGAAAAAATCTGATCTTTCTTCAGCTGGAAATTCCTGACCTCGGTCTCCGATTGGATGAAAACCCCCACCCCCTGCTCCACGGCCGCGCGCTGGGCCTGGCGCACAGCGTCCTCCCTGGAAATCGAGCTGCTGCCGAAGGCTTCCAGGGACCGCTCCCCGGCCCCCGCCCCGGGCCCCGCCAGGCATAGGACCAGGGCCGCGGCCAGAACGTTGAAAAGCCTGCGCATCGCTTTGATCCTTTCAGAAAGCGGTTGCCGAAGCTTCGCATCCCTACCATCGGTTCGGTCAAAGGTCAAGCCGGGCGCGGAGCCGATCCGCAGGGGCTAATAGAACTTGGCGCACTCCCTGCAGAAGCTCGGGTCCTCGCGCAGCCGCTTGGCAAAGTTGAGATACTTGGAAGCGATGGAGCGCACGGCCAGCTGGAGCGCGTAAGGTCTCACGGGTTTTTCCAGCAGGTGGTTGACCTCGCCGGCGACGCACATGTCCACCACGTCGTCGCTGGCCTGGGCGCTTACCATGATCGTGTCCTCGCAGGCCGAGGGGAACCTTTTGGATAGGGTCTCGAGAAAGGAGAACGCGGTCCTGTCTTTCTGAAAAACCTCGAGAATGAAAATCGCGATGCCGACTTCCCGGTTGAGGCAGTAAAAAACGGCCTCCTCGATATCGGAAAAGACCAGTACGTTACCCCAGGTGTAGAAACGGTTGACGATGGCCGCGATTTCCTCGCAGGCCTGCGCGTCCTTGTCGATGATGATCACATCCAATCCGTCCGACATGGCGATGGCCTCCCCCTTATGTCCCCCTGGCATGGTTTCGGCGGACGGCCGTTACGGACCGCGGCCCCGGCCGCCACTCTGTTTTCCTGCCATATCCGCCCCATAAAATCAACCGCTATGGATGATTTTCCCCCTATCGGACCTTGCAGGCGGGGATCCCGGTACATAGTTTACCCGATCAGCGCACACCCGCGTGCATCGATGACGAGCCCAGGAGCGAGCCATGACCCTTCAGTTCGAAATTCCCGACCACCTCAAGGAAGCCTACCGGCGGGTGATCGCCAAGGCCCCTGAGAAACTGCGCGAGGACAGCCGGTTCCAGAACCTGACCCTTCTGCACCTGAAGGTCGGCGGCGAGCGCCTGGCGGGGCAGAACACGGAGCTTTACAAGCTGATGCTCGAGGAGGAAAGGATTTTCAACCGCTGGCTCATCCGGGAGGACGAGCGCGAGGGGGTCGAACCATCCGAGTTGGACGGACTTTCCGACGAGGACGCGTCGCCGGATCGCGAGGAAGAAGAAGGCCGTGTCGGAGACCCCCTGGATGGAGAGGGTGAATACGACGATCCCGAAGACGCCGACGAGGACGAATTTTCGGAAGACCCCGATCGGCGGGCCTCCGCCCCCCCGGGCTGAGAGAAGCCCCGGTGCCGGTCGCAGGTGGGTGATTCGGCAAAAGTCCGGCCGGCTTCCGCAGGCCGGCTGTGTGCGGCGGCGCTAGCGCTGGTCCCGCTGCTGGCCTTGGCGGCTCAGGGCTGCCGTCAGGTCGCCTATTACGGCCAGGCGGTCGCCGGACAGGTCGAGATCCTCAACCTGCAGGAGCCCCTGCCGCGGCTCATCGAAGACCCCGCCACACCCGAGGCTCTCAGGCAGCGCCTGGCCCTGGTCATGGACATCCGCCGCTTTGCCGAATCGGGCCTGTCCCTCCCGGCGGGCGGCCACTACCTCGCCTATGCCGACCTGGGCCGCCCATTCGCCGTCTACAGCGTTTTCGCCGCCCCGGAATTTTCCCTTACCCCCAAGACCTGGTGCTACCCCGTCATCGGCTGTGCCGCCTACCGGGGCTATTTCTCCGCAACGGCGGCCCGGGAATACGCCGCCGGCCTCCGGGAAGCGTCCTACGACGTCTATGTCGCCGGCGTGCCGGCCTACTCCACCCTGGGATGGTTTCGAGACCCGGTGCTCAACACCTTCATCCACCGGGAACCGGCCGACCTGGCCGCGCTGGTCTTCCACGAACTGGCGCACCAGGTCCTCTACGTGAGAGACGACACCACCTTCAACGAAAGCTTCGCCAAGGTGTTCGTCGTCGAGGGGTATTTCGACCTGCTGGCCCTTTTCCAGAACGGGATCCGCAATGCCGTCGCGACCCTCGGCACCGCCTTGACGGAAACTCACCTGCGGATGTTGAAGGGATTCGCCGAAAAGGTCTACTTGGTATACGACGCCGATGCGGCGGGGCTCAAGGCCGCCCTGAGGAGCACCGAGCTTTTCATCCGCGAGTCCGTGGATGCCAGGATCGTCGTGCTGCCCAGGGGCGAGGACCCTGACTCGTTTTTGCGCCGGTCGGGGCCCGGCGAGTTTCGCCGCGCGGCCGGCCAGGCGCTGGGCATTTTCTCCTTCCTGATCGAGTCCGCCGTCGCTGCCCACGGCCTCACGCTGGAGGGCAAGGTGCGCGTCGTCGAGGACATGGTCAGCCCCTTGGGCGGCATCGAAGACCACGTGGTGCGCTCCCTCTACGTCAAGGAACTGGCCGAGCGGGTCGGCGTGGACGAAAGCGCCCTCCTGGACAAGGTGCGCCAGGCGGGCGCGGCCCCGAGGGCGCGGCCCTCCCCCGGCCCGGCGCCGAAGGCGCGGGATGGCGTGCCTGCACCCGGCGGCAGCAGGGGGCGGCGCTACCGCCTGGAAGAGCGGATCGTCGCCATGATGCTCCAGTTTCCGGAAATCCTGGGCGAGGTGAAACGGCGGCAGACGATCGAGCGTTTCGAGGACCGCGATCTGCAGGCCATCGGCCGGGTCGTGCTGGCCGGCGGAGGGGGCAGGCCCTTGGCGGCCTCCCTGATTGAAAGGATCGAAGACGGGCGGCAGCAGCAGGTGGCCGCGCGCCTGGCCATCGGGGCGGATCCCTGGGACCGGGCGGGGTGCCTGCGCCTGCTGGGCCAGTACGACGCCGGGCGGAGGGGGCGGGAGGCTCCCCTGATGGCCGAGATCAAGGCGGCCGAGGAGGCCGGAGACCAGGAACTGCTGCTGCGGTTGTTGAAGGACAAGCAGCGGCGGGCGGCATCGAAGTCCCAGCGTGGGCTGTCTTCTCAACCCCATTAAACCCGAGGACTCTTCAGGAGGCGCAGACCCCATGGCCGAGAGGACCGCTAAGACACCCAAGGGCGCAGGGCGGCCCGACGACAAACGGGCGGGCAGGTCCGCCGCCGACGCGAGGGCGGACAGGGAGAACCGGCAGGTGCCGAAACCGGGCATGGACCCGGCCCCCGAAGTGGCCAGGGAGCCCATCAGCGATATCCACAAGGTGCTCAAGGAACTGGTGCTGAAGGGAAAGCGCCAGGGATACCTGACCTACAACCAGATCAACGAGGACCTGCCCGACGACCTGCTTTCCGCCAGCCAGATAGAGGACACCCTGGCGATGTTCGACGACCACGACATCGAGATCGTGGACGAAAAGAAGCAGAAAATCCTGCCCAAAACGGTGAAGGTCAAGCAGAAGAAAATGGTGGAACAGGGAATCACCCTGGCCGATTTCGGCACGGTGACCGACCCCGTGAAGATGTACCTGCGGGAGATGGGGATGGTCACCCTCCTGAGCCGGGAAGGGGAAGTGGAGATCGCCAAGAAAATCGAGGCGGGGGAGCAGGAAGTTCTCCGCGCCCTGCTGGAAACGAGCACCGCGGTGCAGTGCATCCTGGACCTGGGGGAGCGCATCGAGGCGGGCGGGCTGCGCCCCAAGTACGTTCTGCGCGATATCGACGAAGGGGACACCTCCGTGGACGAGGTCGTGCAGACGAAGCGCTTCCTTGAGACCATCCGGCAGATCCGCGCGGCGGACGAGGAGATCCGCTCGTTTCGCGAACGGCTGTTCACCGAGGAGATGCCCCCCGACGAGCGCCGCCGGGTTCGGCGCTGCGTCAACCGCCGCAACAGCAAGGTCTTCGACGCTCTCAAGGAATGGCGCCTGGAGGGCGGGGTGGTCGACAAGATCGACACCATCATCCGCAGGCAGATCGACTGGTTCGACGCCATGGCCAGGATGATCTCCATGTGCGCCGACGCCCTCGGCACGACGATCACCGACCTGCGCCTGAGCCTGGGGGATGAGCGCCGGTTCGCCGCCTGGGCCTCGAGCCGATGCGGGCTGGCGCCCGGCGAACTCTCCTTTTACTGCCAGGAGCTGACGCGGATCGAAACCGAGGTGGAGCAGAAGGAATACGCGATCAAGGCCAAGGCGCGCGCCCTCAAAAGGGTCATTTCCATGGTGGAGGAGGGGCGTGAAAGCGTCAAGGACGCCAAGAGCGAACTGACGCGCGCCAACCTGCGGCTGGTCGTCAGCATCGCCAAGAAATACACCAACCGGGGGCTGCAGTTCCTCGACCTGATCCAGGAGGGGAACATCGGGCTCATGAAGGCCGTGGACAAGTTCGAGTACCGCCGCGGCTACAAGTTCAGCACATACGCCACCTGGTGGATCCGCCAGGCCATCACGCGCGCCATCGCAGACCAGGCGCGCACCATCCGGATCCCGGTTCACATGATCGAAACCATCAACAAGCTGATCCGCACCTCCCGCTACCTCGTGCAGGAGCAGGGAAGGGAGCCCACCCCGGAGGAGATCGCCGAAAAGATGGAGATCCCCCTAGAGAAGGTCCGCAAGGTGCTCAAGATCGCCCGGGAGCCCATTTCCCTGGAGACGCCCATCGGCGAGGAGGAGGACAGCCACCTGGGTCCCGGACCTCGCCGACGAGAATGACGTCCGGGTCCTGGCGCACGATGGAGCGCAGCCCGCGGGCGAAGGTCAGGTCGATCTTCGGGTTGACCTGGATCTGGCTGATCCCGTCGAGCTGGTACTCCACGGGGTCCTCGATGGTGATGATGTTGATGTCCGGGGTGTTGATATAGGAGAGGATGGCGTACAGGGTGGTGGTCTTGCCGCTGCCGGTGGGGCCGGTCACGAGGATGATCCCGTTGGGGGTGCGGATCAGATCCCTGACCCGCGCGAGGGCATCCGGCGCCAGGCCCAGCTCCGGGAGCCGCAGCAGGGTGCCCGACTTGTTCAGGAGCCGGAGCACGACGCGCTCCCCGAAGGCCGTCGGGACCGTGGAGACGCGCACGTCGATGGACTGGTCCCCGATCTTGACCTCCAGGCGGCCGTCCTGGGGCAGGCGCTTTTCGGCGATGTCCATCCTGGCCATGACCTTCACCCGGGATGTCAGGGCCGGCTGAATCCACTTCGGCGGCGTCAGCAGGTCGTAGAGGATGCCGTCCACGCGGTAGCGCACCTTGAAACTGTCCTGGTAGGGTTCGATGTGGATGTCGCTCGCCCGGGCCTTGACCGCCTGGGAGATGAGATGGTTGACGAGCTTGATGATGGGCGCGTCGCTGATGTCGTCGAGGAGGTCGGCGGCCCTGTCGATGTCGCCCAGGATCTCGCCGTCGCCTTCCTCCATGTTCTGAACCAGCTGCTCCGCGGAATCGCGCGCGAGGTCGTAGGCAAGGGCCATGGCCGCGTGAATGGCGCCGCGGGGCGCGAGAACGAGCTCGAAGTCGTCGGTTTCCAGGAGGCGCGCCAGGTCGTCGACCGCCTGAAGGGCGGCCGGGTCGTTGATGGCGATGATCCAGGCCGGGCCGCCGCCCTGGGGGTGGGGGGGCGCCCCGTCTATCCCCGCGGCCGCCGGGATGGGGACCAGGGTGTAGCGTTTCAGGAACTGGATCGGGACCCTGGAGGTGAACCGGTTGTCGGCCCCGCCCAGGGGGAGGTTCTTGCGCAGGGGCAGGCCCATGAGGGTCGCCAGGGCCTCCAGCCACTGGGACTCGGTGATCAGCCTGCGCTGCACGAGGGCCTGGCCGGTGGACACCTCGGGGTCCTCCCGGCCTTCGCGGCAGGAGCGCCAGGCGGCCTCCTCGAGGCCGCAGCGCTCGTGGAGCAGTTCGAACAGCGGGGCGCTCACGGCTCCCGGGTCTCCCGGGGCATGCCCGCTTCCGGGTCGTAGAGCTTGATTTCCCCGGCCTGGATGGCGTCCATTTCCCCCTTCTTGAGGCGGTAGACGGCCTCGGCCTCCAGGTGGTTCTCCACCACCCGCGGGGACAGGAAAATGTAGAGGTTGGTTTTCTGGTCGCGCCTGCCGACCGACTTGAAAAGCCACCCCATGATGGGGATGTCGCCCAGGCAGGGCACCCGGTACTCCACGTTGGAGAAGGCGTGGTCGATGAGGCCCCCGATGACGATGGTGCTCTTGTCCTTGACGAGCACGGTGGTGTCGATGGTGCGCTTCAGGGTGGAGGGGCGGTCGTCGTTGGAGTCGTCGAGCACCGTGACCTCCAGGGAGATGTTGAGGCGGATCATCCGGTCCTGGCTGATGTGGGGGGTGATGCGCAGGGTTTTGCCCACGTCCCGGTATTCGAAGGAGTTGAAGGTGTCGTTGTCGGTGGTGGTGGCCGTGGTCTGGTAGGGGATGTTCTGCCCCACGACGATCTTGGCCTCCTCGTTGTCGGTGGTCAGGATCTGGGGCGTGGAGAGGATGTTGACGTCGCTGTCCTTCTGGTACGCATTGGCGACGGCCGCCACGCTGGGGAACTTCACCCCGCCGATTTCCAGCATTTCGCCGAAAATCCCCACCGAAAAACCCGGCGGCAGGGGGGCGCTTTTCAGCCCGGGAACGACGGGTGCGGGCCAGACCGTCTGGTAGCCGCGGTCCCCGCCGGCGGTTCCGCCGCTGTAACCGCCGCCGAAGATGGCGTCCTTGGAGCCGTAGTCGGTGGTGCCCCCGGCGAGCCACTCGGTGCCGAGGTTGAAATCCGCGTTGACGTCGACCTCCATGATCAGGGACTCGATGTAGACCATGGCGCGGGGGATGTCGAGCTGGGTGATGATGCCCTCCAGAATGACGTAATCGTCCCTGTCGGCGCGGATGATGAGGCTGTTGGTGGCCCGGTCGGAGGTGATCTGGACGCTGCCCGTGACCACTTTCGTCTCCGCGCCCGTCCCGCCGCCGGCCTGCTTGTCGATCAGGTCCTGGAGGACTTTGGCGAGGTCCTCGGCGATGGCGTTTTTCAGGTAGTAGACGTTGATTTTCTCCTTGCCGCGGGGGGCCTTGCGGTCGAGCAGGGCGACCAGCCGCCGCACCCGGGCGGTTTCGTCGGCGCTGGCCAGCAGGACGATGGTGTTGGTGCGCGTTTCGGCGACGAGGCGCACCGTCTTTTCGGGTTCGTTCTCCTTGGGCGCCTTTTCGGCCCTGAAAATCGAGACCAGCAGCTGGGTCAGCTTCTCGGCGTTGGCGTGTTCCAGGGGGATGACGCTGATTTCGAGGCCGATGCCGGGGATGTCGATGACCCTGACGATGTCGAGCAGGCGCCCGACGTTGGAGGCGACGTCGGTAATGATCACGGTGTTGGTGGCCGGGTAGGAAAGGATGACGCTGATCTTGGACACCAGGGGCGTCAGCAGGCGCTTGACCTCCTCCGCCTCGGCGTAGCGCAGGGGGATGATCTGGGTCACGACCTTGTCCCCCGGGTCGGGGGCCCCCTCCCGGAGGCGGGTTTCGACGCTCTTGAAGCGCGCGTCGGCGGCGGGGATGATCTTGTACACCCCGCCGGCCTTGACCGCCGTGTAGCCGTGGACCTCGAGAATCGACTCGAAAACCGCGTAAGCCTCCTCCACCGAAATCCTGGCCGGGGAGATGACGGTGACCCGGCCCTTGACCTGGCGGTCGACGATGAAGTTGCGGCCGGTCAACTCGCTGATGAACTTGATGAAGACGGTGATGTCGACGTCGTTGAAATCGATGGAGACGTCCCCGCCCTGCGCGCCCTCGGGCCGTTGCGCGTCCTGCGCGTCCTGCGCGTCCTGCGCGTCCTGCGCTGCCGCGGAGGGCGCGGGGCCGGTCTGCGCGGCGGCGCCGGCGCTCCAGGACAGGACCGCCAGGCAGAAGATTCCCGCCCACCTCACCGCTCTGCACCCGAACCCCTTGGCCCTCATTGTCGAGCTACGGCCTCCCCTGGAGCCGGCCCCGCGGCCGGCGCCTATTCGATCGCGAACGCGAGCGTCTGATCGTTTCCCTGGCGCGATATGACCACCTCGACCCGGTTGCCCGGGGTGAGGCTCTTGTAAAGGCTGAGGGCTTCGCCCACCGAGGTGATGGGCTGGCCGTCGACGGTCTTGATGACGTCTCCGGTCTGGAGCCCCAGCCGGCTGAACAGGGAGGCCGGCTGCACGCGGGCCAGGAGGAAGCCGTCGCGCTGCCCGCGGTTGAAATTGGGGCGGATGGTGGCCTGCTGGGCCAGGTCGTGAAGGTCGCCCAGGGCGGCCGCGATTTCGTCGCCCTTCAGCGCGATTTCCATGGAGGAGCGGTCGGGCCCCGGGGCCTCCGGCGCTTCCGGCGGCGGCGCGCCGGGCGTCTCCCCGGGTTCCGCCATGGCGAGAACCTCGTCCCGGCCGTCGACCCGCAGCACCACCTTTTCCCTCAGGATCATGCGGATGGCGGCGCCCTTAATGTCGTCCCCGGGGCGGTAGAGCTGCTGCCGCCCTTCGGGGGCGTCCTCGATCACGGCGTATGCCCGGTCCGCGTCCCCGGCGACGGTCCCCCGGAGCGTCAGCTTCAGGCCGGTGCGGGTCAGGGCTTCCAGGTCCGGGGCCTCCTGGGGCGGACTCTCCTCCCGCCGGGTGTCGAACAGGTTGCGGTCGACGATGGCCTGGTAGAACCCGCGCGGCCTGGCATCCTCCCCGTCTGCCGCTTCCGGGGCCCGGGGGCCGGGGGCCGGCCGCGGCGCGGGCGCCAGGGGCAGGGCGGCCAGGCGGTAGAGAGCCTGTACACCAAAATAGGCGATCCCGGCAACCAATAACAGGTTGGCGATGAAGAGGGCGCGCTTCATAGCGGCCTGCCCGCCGAACCCGGGGCCAGCGCGACGGCCGGGGTTCCGTAGGTTCCCGAAAAACGGAAGGAGAGCCCGCTTTCGGCGATGGCCTTGCGCAGGTTCGACGGGACCGGCAGCGGTTCCTCCAACTTCGCCAGGAACTCCGCGTGGGGCCGCACCGCCCCCCGGAGGTCGAGGCGGCTGGCCGTCAGGGGCCGCTCCACGGCGATCGTTCCGGAAATGCTTCCGTCCATCTGCGGCCCGTTGAACCGGCCTTCGAGAATGGAGAGCTTCCCCTGGCTGAAAGCGATGTCGGCCGCCACGCGGTCGAAGCGCAGCCGGCGGACCGCCAGCACGGGGGCGGGCGGGTCGATGACGGCCCCCGCAAGGACCAGGGCGGCCGTCATCTCCCTTGGGGCGGGCCCCCCGGCGGTCACGACGGCCCGCCCCTCCAGCATGCCGGCGAGGGCGTGCCCGGTGAGCGCCGCGAGGCGCGGAACGGCCTCGAGGGCGATGCCGGAAAAGGCCAGGTGCAGGCGGATGCGCTGCCCGGGGTCGAGGGGCTCGACCTCGGTGCGTCCCTCGAAGCTCCCGCCGCAGGCCCTTCCCTTGAAGGAAACCGCCGGACGCAGCCGCAGGATGCCCTCCAGGCGGGGGGCGACGCGCACCTCGTCGAGCCGGATCAGCTCCTCCAGGCGGTGGTGCAGGCTCACCCCGCGCGCCTTCAGCGCCGGCGGAAAAGCGGGTGCGAGGGCGTCGATCACCAGGCTGTACTCCGGCGCCGCGGCGCCGAGGCGATCCGACAGGAAAGCCGCGACCTGGGCGGAGGGGAACAGGCGGTAAGCGAAGAAGCAGACCCAGAAACCGGCATACAGCAGGTAAAACAGCCGCCTGCGGCCGGAGCCGGTACGTTCGCGCCGGGTCGGGTCAGGTTTCAAACGTCTCGACCTCCAGGACCACGTCGATCTTGCCGCCCTCCCTGGCGCTCCGGGATATGGAAAGGCGGTTCACATAGACAAGGTCGCTCGACGACTCGACCCCGTGAAGGTAGCGGACCAGCTGGTCGAGGTCGATGTCCTTGAGCTGCATCTCGACCCGGGAAACCTCGTGGCCGTCTGCCCGCTGGCGGCCGGTGGAGGGCCGCAGGTAGGCGATGTGGGGTTTGAGCCCGGTGCGGCCGGCCATGGCCTCGACAAAGGAGAAAAGGGAGAAGCCCGGCCTGCGGGCCGCCAGGTGCTCCTTCAGGCGCTGCCCGCCCGTCTGCAGGGACGCGTATTCCAGGCCCAGGGCGCGCATCTCCCCCAGGGCCGCCGTCTGGGCCTCGACCTGGCGCGCCAGGCGCTGGCGCTGGCGCGCCAGGGGGAAAACCGCCAGCTGCAGGACCAGAAACGCGGCGAGGGCTGCCGCTGCCAGGGCGAGGGCCAGTTTTTCGCGGCGGCTCAGTTTTCGGTTCATGGGGGTTCCATGGCGCCCGCCGGGCTTACAGGGTCATGTTCAGCTGGAACTGGACCCTTCCGGTCGCTTTTTCGACGGTGGCCGAGGCAATGCCCACCGAGGCGACCCCGGGAATTTCCGCCAGGCTGTTCTTGATCCGATCGACGGCGTCGAAACCGTCGGTGGTCCCGGCCATGCGGACCCCGTCGCGGTCGATCATCGCCTGGGCGATGCGGACGTCGACGGCGGCCGGGATCCGCAGGCTGATTTCCCTGAGCAGGTCGAGGGCGCGCACGCGCTCACCGGCGCCTGCCGCGGACGAAGCCGCGCGGCGCGCCTCCTGGACCTTGACGCGCATTTGCTGGAGGGGGTCTACCACCGTGCGCACTTCCGGGAAGGTCTGGGTCAGGAGGGCTGCGGCCTGACGGTTCAGGTCCTCCAGGCGGTTCTTCTGGAGGCCGGCATCCAGCAGGGCGCCTGCCAGGGCCAGCAGCAGCAGGGCTGCGGCGAGGCCCGCCGTCCGCAGCAGGGGCGCCCGGTTTTCGCTCCAGGCCTTTCCCATCCCCGTGGGCCCGGGGCGGAAGTCGATGCCCGCCAGGCCTTGGGACTGCGCCAGGGCCAGGGCCAGGCTGTCGTCCATCCCGGCCGGCTGCCAGCCGGTCGCGGGGACCTCCACGTCCCGGCTCCAATCGACGGGTCGGGCCGGGATCCCCAGCCTTGCCTGCAGCTCCGCCGAGAGGTCGCTGCCGCCGGGGCCGGCCCCGACTACGATGGCGGCTTGGGGCGCGAAGGCCCCGGGGAGCATTTCTTCCATCGCCCGCAGGGTCTGGAGCACCCGGGAGCAGAGGGTTTCCCCGGCGCGGTCGCCGCCGGCGGTGAAGGCGCGGGCCGCTTTCACCTCTCCCCCGGACAGGGCGAAGGCCGCGCAGCGGTTGCCGTCCAGGTCGATGTAGAGGGCGTCCCCTGCGCCCGGGCGGCGCGCGATCCAGCGGGCCGCGGCATACCCTCCGAGGGTGACGGTGTCCGGGCGGATGCCCGCCGCGGACAGGGCCCCCAGAACCTCCTGCAGGCGGGTGCCGGGCACGGCCGCCGCCAGCAGGGCGGTGGTGCCTGAGCCGCGGCCGCCGTCCAGAACCTGGAAGCCGATGGACAGTTCGTCCAGGGGCAGGGGCAGGGCCGGCTCAAGCTCGAAGGGCAGGACCTGGCGGATTTTCCGGGGATGATCGAAAGGCACCCGGAGGTTCCTGAAGGCTGCCATGCCCGGCGGGATCGACACGGCGCAGGCGCAGCCGCCCGGATCGATGTCGGCGGCAAGGGCCTGCAGCGCCCCGGCCAGCCCGTCGCCCTCTCCACCGGAGGCCGTCAGCGGTACCCGGGCGTGGGCCTCGACCCTGAGGGCGCGCCGGCGGCGGGCCAGGACAACGGCGGCGAGGGACTGTTCTCTGATGGCGATGCCCAGGAATCTGACGGTCATGGCCGAGGATGCCCCCGCATTTGCCCGGATAGAAAAAAAACATAATAAATTCGGGTTTTATAGTCTATTCCTCTTCCCATTGCAAGACCTTGCACGTCCAGCGCCCGGATTCCGGGTCCTGCTCCCGGCGGACAACGGCGGCGGCGCGGCTGCGGCGCCCGTCCAGAACGGCGGCCGCCTCGATCCGGAACTCGTCGCTGGAGACGGTGATCAGCTCCGGGGCGATCGTCAGGCTTCCGGCCCCCGGCACGTCGCGGTACCAGTCGGGCTGCAGCAGGCTGCGGCGGAAGGTTCCGCCTTCCATTTCCCCGCGGTAATCGGCGATGGCCGCGGCGAGGTGGGCGTGGGTTTCGGGCAGCAGGGCCGCCAGGACAGGCACCTCGGCGGTGTTGATGTTGATCCGGCCGTCATAGGCGTGGCCGGGCGCCGCGTGAGTCGAGCCGAAGGCGCTCAGGTAACGGGAGATCCCCTCCACGCCGCCGACCGACCGCTCGCGCTTCACCCGCCCCGGCCGGTGCCCCGTCTGCCGGGCGACCCGCGTGGCGGCCCCCGCTTACCGGATCGCGCCCTGATCGTTGTCGCTGCCGTGGTCGATGTCGTTGCCGTTGTCGGTTCGATTACGACAACGATGATGATGCGGATGTCGACATCCCACGCAGCGGCAAACCGGCGGCTATGCCCCTTGCCCCCCGGCGCGGCGCTCCCAGTCGGCCCGGACTCTTTCCAGCAGGCGGCGGTCGGAGTCGAACTCGAGGCGGATGCCTTCCCAGTCAGGTCGACGGGCCGTTTTCTGCATCAGCAGGCCGTCCGTGTCGAACCAGCGCGGCAGCAGGCCGCCCAGGAAATAGCCCCGCGAGCGCAGCGCGTCGACCGCCGCGCCGACCCAGGGGCGGGAAAGGGGCAAGAGGACCTGCACCAGGTGGGCCCCCCTGGGGAAAAGGGCCCGCTCCATGTTCTCCAGGACGCCGTCGAAATCGCCCCCGGCTTCCAGCACGCTCAACCGGGCCGCCTGGGCGAAGTCGAAATAGCGTTCCTCGACCCGCGTGGCGCATCCCGCCGGCAGGCCGCCGGCGGCGGGCACCGTTTCGCGCCGCTCTCCTGCCCGGGCGAGAATGAGGTCGAAGTCCTCGCGGTAGGCCGGGGGTACAAAAATCGCGTGGGGCCGGGGCTGCAGCGCGATGTGGCCGTACACGGCGGCCACCCGCCCGCTCGCGCCCGGCTGCCGGCCATAAGCCGCGGCCGGCATCAGGTCGACCTCGATGGCGCAGCTCCACGCCCCCAGGCCGTGCATCATTTTCTGGCTGAAAACGTGGTTGCACACCGCCTCGCCGTGGATGCCGGCCAGACCGAGGCGCGGCGCGATCTCCCTGACCCCGTGGGCGACCATGGCCGTGAGGATCCCCTTACCGCCGCTGTAGGCCGGGTGCACGATCCCGGCACCGGTCTCGTAGATCCCCTCGAAATGGGCGCTGCGGAAAATCGCGTTGTGGCCCACCACCTCGCCCCGGGGCGTCACGGCCACGCTGGAGAGGATCCGTTGGGCGCGGTTCTCCTCCATCAGGCGCTGCGGTTCGACGTAGGCCCGGATGGGGTACCGCCGGCCGTAGAACGCCCGGAACAAGCCGGCCGCGCCTTCGGCATCCTCGGGCCGGAAGGCCCGCACCTCCCATGGCTGCCCGGCTTCGATGGCGCTGCCCGCCGACTCGACTTCACCTGTCATGGCACCTCCCTTGCGCGCCCCGGAAGGGCTACCCTCCCGGGGATGGGGTCCGCGCGGCCGGCAGGCCCCGGGCGGGGCCCATCCGCAGGCAGAGCACCGCCGCCAGGAGCCCGAACGCCGCGCAGAGGTAAAAGACGGCCGCCAGACCCCAGCGGCCGGCCACCGCCGACCCCAGGAAGGGGCCGAGGAAAAAGCCGCCCTGAAACATCTGCATGCCCAGGTTGACGTTGAAGGCCCGGAAGCGGATGTCGGAGAGATCGAACAGCAGGCCGTTGAAGACGGGCATCGCCACCCCCCAGCCGATCCCCAGGATCAGGCCGCAGGCGAAAAAGGCAGAGCCGGCGGCATTGGCCAGGAGGACATACCCCAGGGAGAGCCCCGCCAGGGTCCAGGCGGCCAGGAGGCGCTTTTCGCGCCGATCGAAATAGGCGCCCGCGGCCAGCCGCACCCCGATTTCACCGGCCGTGGCCAGGGTCAGGAAAAAGCCGGTGGCCTCGATGCCCGCCGCGCGGCCGTAACCGTCCACGAAGAAGAAGACCATGGCGTAGCCGCTGTAGAGCAGCAGCATGGCCCCGAAGGCCAGCAGCAGGCGCGGGTCCCTCAGGTTGCGCAGGATCTCCCCGCCCCCCAGGCTTCCGCCGGGGCCGCGGGCGGGGCCGCCCCGGGCGCCCCGTTCCCCGGCCAGCGCCAGGGGGGCCACCAGGAGGCTGACGGCCGCAAAGGCCGCCAGGACGTTGGTGAACCCGCCCAGGTGCCGGGTCAGCAACGGCAGCAGCGGCGGAACCAGGGTGTTGGGGATCAGGACGACGACGGCCAGCAGGCCGAAGGCCTGGGAACTGCGCCCTTCGGGAATGCGGGCGACCACCAGGAACATCAGCGCCGTTCCCAGGACGACAAAGGCCAGGCCGTGGAGGGCGCGCACCGCCATCATCGCCGCCAGGGTGTCCGCCGCCCGGTAGGCGAGAAGGGCTCCGACGAGCAGGGCGGTGCCGGCGACGAGGTAGCGCGGCGTGCTCGCGGGGTGAAAAAAGGGGCTCACCAGGGGGCGCAGCACCAGGCAGACCGCCGAAAAGGTGCCGATGAGGAGCCCGGTCCAGCGCGGGTCGATGGGCAGGGTCCTCAGGTAGGCCACGTACTGGAAGAAGACCGCGATGTTGGCGTAAGCCAGGAGCGTGGCGGCAAACAGGCACAGGGACCCGCGGCTCAGGAGGGGCGGCGGGTCGCAGGGGGCGGCGCGGGCCACCCATTGAAGCTCCTTGACGGTCCCCCGCGACAGGCAGAGCGCATGCGCCCCGCCGGCCATGCACCCGGGGCACACGAGCCCGCCCCTCTGCAGGTCGAAACCCGCGCGCTCCGCCTCGATCTGCTCGAATCCGGCGTGGCAGCGGGTGCAGCGCTGCAGGTCCGGGGCAAACCCGGCCATGCCCATGAAGCGCATCTGGAAAAGGACGCTCAGGAATTCGGCGGTGCCGTCACCGGCATCGATCCCGGTCAGCACGTGGGCCAGCAGGTCGAAAAGCTCAGGGCTGGCCTGGCCGGGCTCCATCCACTCGTCCACCAGTTCCACCCAGTAGCTGGCATAGGCCGTCTTGAGAATGTCGCGGCGGATTCCCGCGAACGGCTGAGCCAGCGACGCCTCCCGCAGGACGGCCATCCCCCGGCCGCGTCCTGGCGCGGTCACGATCGTAAGGACCGAAAAAAGCTCAAGGACCCCGGCGAAGCGCTTGCGGCTTTTCTTGGCCGCCTTGGCGATCGCGGTCACTTTGCCGCGGCTGCGGGAGAAAAAGACGGTGATCAGGTCGTGATCGCCGTACTCCCTCTTTCGCAGCAGGATCGCGGGTTCTGCAAAACCCTGCATGGGATCATAGGCCCAGCAGGGCAGTGGCGATCAGGAAATAAAACGACACGCTGATGATGTCCACTGCCGTGGTGACGAAAGGCCCGGTGGCCACGGCCGGGTCGATGTGGATCCGCGCCAGGATCATCGGCACCAGGGAGCCGACCAGGGCCGCGATGGCCATCGAGCTGAGAACCGCCAGGGCGACGGAAATGGTCAGACCCGCCAGGCTGTAGTTGAAATGCGCCACCAGCCCGATGAGCAGGCCATAGATCACCCCCAGGATCAGGCCGACGGCCAGCTCCTTGAACACGACATGCCAGAAGTCACGTATGGCGAGCCGCCCTGTCGCCAGCCCTCGCACCACGATGGTGGAAGACTGGGTCCCGATGTTACCCCCCATCCCCATGATGACCGGGATGAAGGCGGCCAGGTAGGCCACCTTCTGCAGGCTGTCCTCGAAGGTGCCGATCACCAGGAAGGCCATGATGCCGCCCAGGCAACTGGCGAAGAGCCAAGGCAGCCGGATCCGGGTGCTACTGAGGATATTCTTGGTCTCGACGAACTCTTCGCCCACGCCGGCCATCTTCAAGATGTCCTCGGTGGCCTCCAGGCGGATGATGTCGATGATGTCGTCCACGGTGATGATGCCCACCAGGCGATTGGCCGAGTCCACGACGGGCACGGCCAGGATATCGTAACGGGCGACGATCCGCGCGACTTCCTCCTGGTCCATGTCGGTGGTGACGGAAAAAACCTCGGTGGTCATGAAATCCTTCAGCAGGGTGTCCGGCCGGACGACGACCAGCTGGCGCAGGGAAAGAACGCCGGTCAGGCGCCCGTGTTCATCGACCACGTACAGATAAAAGGCCATCTCCACATCGCGGTAATCCTTCTGGAGCGATTCGATGGCCTGTTTGGCCGTCATGTCCTCCCTGATGGCGATGAAATCGGGGACCATGATCCGGCCGGCGGTGTCGTCCCCGTAACTGAGGAGGCCCTCGACCTCCTCTGAGCCCTCGTCCTTCATCAATTCCAGGATGGCCTTGGACTTGTCCTCCGGAAGCTCGCCGAGAATGTCCGCCACCTCGTCGGACGGCAGTTCCTCCAGTATCCCGACGACTTCCTCCAGGGGCATCTCTTCGATAAAGGCGACCAGGGCGTCTTCGTCCAGTTCGCTGAATATCGCCCCCCGGGTTTCGGCGTTTTCGATCATCTCGAAGAGCAGCCGCTGCTGGGAGATGGGCAGGGATCGGAATACCGCGGAGAGATCGGCCGCATGGGTCTTGTTGATGATCTTGGCCAGATGGGGGGTGGCTCCCCGCCGGATGAGCCTCCTAACGCTCTCGATCAAGACGCGGTTCCGATCCTGGGGCATGCTGCCCTCCCCTTGCCTGCCGAGGGATTTTCCGCCCCCCGGGATCACGACCCTTTCCGGCCGCCGGACCGGCTCAGGGGAATTGAAGGGTGACGACCTGCCCGCGCTTGCCGGCGGGATCCACCGGCCGGCCGTTGAAGCGCAGATCGACCCCGCCCGCGTTTCCGATCAGCAGGTTGAAGGCCGCCTCGCCTTCCAGGGCGATCCGGCCCCCGGCAAAGAGGGTGTACTCCTTCGGTTTGCCGCCGTCAACAATGATCTTCATCCAGGTTTCTTCCCTGGCGGCGATCTCCAGGGTCAGCTTCCGGGGGTCGGCTGCCGCCGGGTTTTCGGCGCTGTCGGGCCCTGGGGAGGGGAGCGCGTTTTCGGTCTGCGCAGGGGGTGCGACACCCTCCTCCACGGACGGCGGCCTCTGCGCGGTTTCCTCCGCAGCCGCATCGCCCGGTGCCGCCGCCGGGGCGCCCGCATCCTGGGAGGCGGATTTCGGGGAGGCCGCCTCGGCGGCAGGTTGCCGTTGCGAGGCGGCCCGATCGGTTTCGGTGGAAGGGGGCGGGGGAGACCCGGTGGTCAGGTAAATGGAAAAAAGGACCAGCAGCCCGAGGGCGCCGAAAACCGCTGCCAGCATCGGCCACAGCCGGCGGCGCGGCGGGGTGCGGAGCCCCGGGGGGACGATGCCCGCCGCCTGGATGTGCGGGCGCTCGGCAAGGTACCTGCGGACGGCCTCCTGGCCGTCGATTCCGATCGTTCCGGAATAGGCCCGCAGGAAACCCTTGACGAACGCTTCCGCCGGAAGGGAGGCGTCGTCTCCGTTTTCGATGCTCAGCAGGAGGTCCTTGCCGATACGGGTTTCGCGGGAGATCTCCTCCAGGCTGACCCCCTTGGCAAGACGCATCGATTTCAGGTATTGCCCGCAGGAAAGCGCGTCCTCGTCGATATTCATAGGATGACTTTTATGTGGGAGCGGGCGCGGAGGTTGCCCAGCCATTGGCTGAAGTGACGGTCGATGATCTCCTCGGCCAGCTTGTTTTCGATCTCGGCGGAGACCTCCCCCAACGATCTCCCCTCCGTGCTCTCGACCCGGTCGACGAGGAAAATCTGAATCCCCTGTTCCCCCTCCACCAGAGGGGTGACCTCGCCTTGCGACAATCCCCGGACGGCTTCCTGAATTCGAGGCGACAGGCTGCTGAGGGCGAAGGTTCCGAGTTCACCCCCCTTGAGGGTCAGCGTGGGGTCGGAATAGCGGTCGGCCAGGGATTCGAAGGACTCGCCGGCCTTGACGCGGTCCAGAATCGACCGCATCTCCGCCCGGACCGCTTCGCGCCGGGCCGGGTCGGTGCCTTCCGGCGCCCGCATGAGGATATGCTTGAGGTGATAGCGCATTTCGCCGCCGTACTGCCCCCGGTGGGCTTCGTAGTAGGCGCGGACATCGTCCTCGGTGATGACGACCTTGGACTTGACCTCCCGGTTCAAAAGCTGCGTCCGGAGCATCCGCTCCCTGACCCGCGCGCGGTAGTCCTCCAGGGTCAGCCCATCCCGCGCCAGCGCCGCCTGGAAATTCTCATCGCTGCCGAAGCTGTTCTTCTTGATGGTTTCGAGGAAAGCGTCGATCTCCGCATCGCTGACCGTAATCTTGTACTTCTTGACTTCCTGGTCGGTGAGCTTCTCGTCGATGAGCTGGTTGAGCAGATCTTCGCGCAGTTTTAAAATCATGCGCATCTCCCTGTTCTCATCGTAGCCCATCGCCTCGATCTGCTCGCGGTAGGGGCGCATGTCTGCCTCCAGGTCATAGAGGGAGATCACATCGTCGTTGACGATGGCCACGATGCGGTCGACCAGCTCGGTCTCCGCCGCCGCCGGGGCGCACGCCCCGCCCAGCAGAACCGCGACTGCAATGTGCGCGAAACGCCGCCCCATCCGGATGAACGCTGCATCGAAAGGCATTTTTGCGTGTTTCCCTATAGAATCACAGGCCAGCCGAAGCGACGGGTCAGGTTCCGTAAAGCTTTTCCCATAGCTCGGCGTTGATTTCGACCGGTATGCGCGCGGCCAACTCGCGAATCCACTTTGCGTAGCCGCCGTCCGCCTCGGGCGACAGCCGGCCGTCCGGGGCGGGGGGCTCTCCGCCGGCCTCCGGCGCGCCGGCCGCCGGCAATGCATCCGCCAGGGGAGGCGCCGCCGGCCTGGAAGCCCGGTCGGCTTCGATCGCCTTGCCCAACAGCATCCGCTCCCGCGTCCGTCTCCTCCAGGTGTCGTAGGAGACCGCCTGCTGCAGAAACATCTGCTCGAAATCCCCTTCGTGGTAATCGGCGCGGATTTCCGCCTCGTAGCGTTCCAGCTCCTGGTCCGTGACGACGATGCCGAGTTCTTCGGCCCGCGTGAAAACCAGCAATTCCTCGATCATTTCCACCAGAAGGCGCCGGCGGATCGTCCACAGGAGCCCGGACCGACCCTCGGGCTCCCATGAATACGCAGTCCTGCTGATCTCTAAAGCCTGTTCGAATTCAGATACCGTCACTTGCCGCGAACCGACCCGGAAGAGGATTTCATCCGCCGGGGGATCGTCCGCGACGCTGCACCCGACGGTTGCGAACACCACCGCCAAGGCGATCGCGCGCTCCCACCCCATGGCCACCCGGGAGGAAAAGGACCCCGTGCGAAAGAGGGCCTCCCGAGTAGAAAATCCGAAAAGTTTTTTAGTTAACATGACGACTTATTTCTTTCAAGATATTTTTGATTTCAGCCACGGCGCCCTTCCCCTCACGGCCGCCCAGGGGCGCCCTCAGGACGTGCTCCGGGGTCAGGTGAAACCGGCTGCCTGCCGCCGTCACCAGGTCGACCAGGCCGTGGGGGGTTTTCTGATGCTCGGGCGAGAAGTAAAGGTAGAGCTGGCCTTCCCTCACATCGAGCCGCTTCACCCCTGCCTGGATCGACATCACCCGGAGCATGATCTTGATGAGCAGGCCGTTGGCATCCTCGGGCGGTTCGCCGAAACGGTCCGCCAATTCCTTGCGGAAATCGCCCAGTTCCTTGAGTTCGGTCATCTTCGCCAACCGGCGGTATGCCAGCAGGCGCTGGTCGATGTCGGCGATGTAGTCGGGCGGAAGGTAGGCGGACAGGTTGAGGTTGATTTCAGGCTCGAGCTCCGCCTTCACCGGCTCGCCCTTCAGCCCGGCGACCGCCTCCTGCATCAGCTTCAGGAACATGTCGTAGCCCACCGCGGCGATGTGCCCCGACTGGGAAGCCCCCAGGATGGTCCCTCCGCCGCGGATTTTCAGGTCGCTCATGGCGATCTGGAACCCCGCCCCGAGATCGCTGTGTTCCATCAGCACCTTCAGGCGCTTGCCCGCGTCCGCGGACAGGGCGCTTTCCCTGGGAATGAACAGATAGGCGTAAGCCTGCTCGTCGGCGCGCCCCACCCGGCCGCGCAGCTGGTAGATCTGGGCCAGCCCGAAACGGTCGGCCCGGTTGATGATGATGGTGTTGGCGGAGGGGATATCCAGCCCGGACTCGATGATCGAGGTGCACACCAGCACATCCTTTTCCCGGCGCACGAAGGCCAGCATCACCCCCTCGAGGCTCTCTTCCTCCATCCGCCCGTGGGCCACCTCGATGCGTGCCTCCGGGACCAGCGCGGCAATGCGGCCGGCCATGGCATGGATGCTGGAAATGTGGTTGTGCACGAAAAAGACCTGCCCCTTGCGCGCCAGTTCCTTGCGGATCGCCTCGGAAACGATGGCGTCGTCGAACTCCGAGACATAGGTGATGATCGGTCGCCGGTGCTCCGGCGGGGTGGACATGACGCTGATGTCCCTGATCCCGGTCAGGGAAAGGTGCAGGGTCCGGGGAATCGGGGTGGCGGTCAGGGTCAGAACGTCCACCGTCTGGCGGAATTTTTTGAGCTTCTCCTTGTGCTTGACCCCGAAACGCTGTTCCTCGTCCAGGACGACCAGGCCCAGGTTCTTGAACGCGATATCCTTCTGCAGCAGCCGGTGGGTGCCGATGACCACGTCGATTTTTCCGGCCGCCAGGTCTTTGACGATCTCGCGCTGCTCCCTGGGGGGGCGGAACCGGCTGAGGCAGGCCACCCGGAACGGGTAAGGCTCGAGACGACGGGAAAAGGTCTCGTAGTGCTGCTCGGCCAGCACCGTCGTGGGGACGAGAACCGCCACCTGGCGGCCGTTGCTCACGGCCACGAAGGCGGCCCGCAGGGCGACCTCGGTCTTGCCGTAGCCCACGTCGCCGCATACCAGGCGGTCCATGGGGGTCGAGGTCTCCATGTCCTTCAGGACGTCGGTGATCGCCGCGAGCTGGTCATCGGTCTCCTCGTATTCGAATCCTGCCTCGAAATCGCGATAGTAGTCGCATTGCGCCTCGAAGGCGTACCCGTCCCTGACCCGCCGGAGGGCATAGAGCTTGAGGAGTTCCCCGGCGATCTTCTCCGCCGACCGCTTGACCCGGCTTTTGACCTTCTCCCAGGAGGCTCCCCCCATCTTGTCCAGGACCGGGTCGACACCCTCGACCCCCAGATACTTCTGGACCATGCCCAGGCGGTCGACCGGCAGGTAGAGCTTGTCGCCGTCCCTGTAGGAGATGAGGATAAAATCGCCGACGGCCCCGTCGAGCTTGAGCTTGACCAGTTCGTCGTAGCGCCCGATGCCGTGTTCGGCGTGCACCACCAGGTCCCCCTGTTTGAGGTCGCCGAAGGCGATCGGGTCGGCCGCCGCCCTGGCGCCGTCTTTTTTGCGGCTGCGGTGCTTGGCGCCGAAGATCTCGTCCTCGGTGACAATGGCCAGGGATTCCGCCGGCCAGATGAAGCCCGACGACAGATGCCCGCAGCAGATCCGGACCCCGCCTCCGCCTTCGCCCGCGCTGCTTTCCTCCAGCGAGGGGGGGGACGCAACCTGTGCGCGGATGCCGTAAGGCCCCAGAAGGGACTCCATGCGCCCGGCCTGGGTGGCGGTGCGGCAGACCAAGAGCGTCACGAAACCCGCCCGGGCTTTCTCGGTCAGCCAGTTGCACAGGGGCGTCAGGGGCGCCTGCTGGTCGCGCGCATGGCGGACGGCAACGCTCAGGTCCAGATTGTCCCCGGCCCCCAGGAAGATCTCCCGGGGGGCGGCGGGACCGGGCGGCGGCGTGCCCGTCACCGCCAGGGATTTGAAGACCACGGGGCGGCGCTCCTGCAGGCGCCCCTCGGCCTCGCGCCAGGGCAGGTAGACCAGGCCGGGGTCCACGTGCAGGCGCCCGCCGCTGCGCGCCTCGGTGCTGTTTTTGCGGACGATGCCTTCGGCCTCCTCCGCGGCGCTTTCCAGCCTGGCGGGCTCGATCAAAACCGGCACGGCCCGGGGCGCGATGTAATCGAAAAGACTGTCCAGCCCGGTGTATATGAGAGGCAGCAGGCTTTCGGCACCCGGGAAGGTTCCCTCCGCCTTGATCTGCTCCACCAGGGTCCGGACCTGGGTCACCGGCAGGTCGACGAGCGCGGCCTGCTGGCGCACCCGGTTGACGATCTCCACCAGACGGCCCGGTTTCAGGATGGCTTCCCGCGCCGGCAAGAGGACGGCCTCGGCCACGGAGGTCAGCGTCCGCTGCGAGGAAGCGGAGAAAAAGCGGATGGAGTCTACGCTGTCGCCGTAGAACTCGATCCGCAGGGGATCGGGATAGGTCGGCGTGAATACGTCCAGAATGCCTCCCCGGACGGAGAAATCCCCCGGCTCTTCCACGATGATGGCCCGCGTGTAGCCGCCGGAAACCAGCTTGCCCACGAGGGCGTCGCGATCGAGGGCCTCGTCGCAGCTGACCAGCTCGGCGAAGTCCGACAACTCCCGGCGCGGGATGAGCCGCTGCAGCAAGGCGGCGACCGTGGTGACCAGGATCGGCGCAGGGTCTCCCGCGATGAGCTCGTAGAGACACCGGATGCGACGGGCTGCGGTCTCGTTGTGGTAGGCCAGGAACCTGAAGGGCTGGATGTTGTAAGGCGGAAAGTAAAGCAGCGGCGGCCGGTGCGCGCCGAAAAAAAACTTCAGGTCTTCGAAAAAACGATCCGCGCCGGTCGTATCCGCTGCGACCACCACCATCGGCATGGGGTGGCGCCGGTAGATGCGCGCGGTCAGGTAGGCCCGCTCGGAGCCGCCGGCATCGTGGCACACGATGGCCGACGGGCGGCTGAGAAGCGCACCGGAGAAGTCCTCGAACGAAAATTTCTCTTGATTTTGCAGCATAAAAAAAGTAGCTATGGCCCTTATTCCGGCCGACGTAGCTCAGCTGGTAGAGCAGCTGATTCGTAATCAGCAGGTCAGCGGTTCGATCCCGCTCGTCGGCTCCAGAATCAAAACGGGGCTTCCGGCAACCGCATCGGAGCCCCGTTAAATGTTTATTATAATACAGGCGGAAGGCAAAAGGCAAGCCGCTTCGTCGGGGCGCGCCGAACCCGGCCCATGGCCCCGCGGACTTGGGAACCCACCCCCGGAGCAGACGGGGGCCGATGGGCCTCAGCGCCACCAGGCAGCGGACAATCGATGAACTGCATCGACGCGATCGAAGGCAATGTCAGAAAGATCATCTCACGGCTCTACGAGGTGTGCGTCAGCGAAAGGATCGAGGAAAGCGAGTACATCCGCGGGGTCAAGATCATCATAGAAGCGACCGATGCCTTCCTGGCCGAGAACATGGAAATCACCCCGAGCCCGGAACTCGTCCACGGCATTCTTCTGGCGCATGCCAAAAAGCTGTGGATGGAGACGACGTCCGCCGCCCGCGGCGCAGACCCGTCTGCGGAAGGCCCCGGCGCCTCGCCTGAAGCGGACAGGGAGTATCTGAGCTTTTACTTCGACCACCTTTACCACCAGGGGAACTTCCCACCCTGAGCCAACGGGGGTCACACGGGGCGCCGCGGAGGCGAACCCTCCCGTTCACGAAAGAAGCGGCCGATGAGCGAAACCACGGGGGTCGTGTCCCCCGGCGGGGTGGGCTACGACATCAACTGCGGGGTGCGCCTGGCCGGCACCGCGCTGACGGAAAAGGACGCCCGGGAGCGTCTGGAGGACCTGGTCAACGCCCTTTACCGCCACATCCCCTGCGGCGTGGGCTCCACGGGTTCGGTGAGGCTTTCCCCCGCCGAGGAGCGCAGGGTCCTGGTCCAGGGCAGCCGCTGGGCCGTGCGCCAGGGGTTCGGGGTGGAGGCCGACCTGGAACGGACCGAGGACGGCGGATGCCTGCCGGATGCCGACCCCGCAACGGTGAGCGCGCGGGCGCTGGAACTCGGCCGCGGGCAGCTCGGCACCCTCGGCGCCGGAAACCACTTCATCGAGGTGGGCGTGGTGGAGCGGGTTTACGACCCGGCGGCCGCCGATGCCTTCGGCCTCTTCGAGGGGCAGGTGACGGTCATGGTCCACACCGGCTCGCGGGGCTTCGGCTACCAGGTCTGCGACGATTTCCTGGCGGTCATGGCCAAGCACGTCAAGACCCTCGGCATCCAGCTGCCCGACCGCCAGCTGGCGTGCGCCATGATCCAGTCCGATGCCGGGCGGCGATACCTCGCGGCAATGGCCTGCGCCGCCAATTACGCCTGGGCCAACCGGCAGATCCTTCTGCACCGGGCGCGGGAGGTGTTCGAGCAGGTGTTTCGCATCGGCCCCCGGGAGCTGGCCATGGACCTCGTCTACGACGTCTGCCACAACATCGCCAAGAAGGAGGTGCACCTCGTCGCAGGGCGCCGGCAAACGCTCTGCGTGCACCGCAAGGGGGCCACGCGGGCTTTCGGCCCGGGCCACCCCGACCTCTGCGAGGCCTACCGCGGGGTGGGACAGCCGATCCTGATTCCCGGGGACATGGGGACCCGTTCCTACGTGCTCGCCGGCACCGAGGCGGCCATGCGCGAAACCTTCGGCTCCACCAGCCACGGCGCCGGGCGGCTGCTCAGCCGCAAGGCGGCCGTGAAGGCCGCCAAGGGCCGGGCGCTGCACCGGGAGCTGGAGGACAAGGGCATCCTGGTGCGCTGGACCGGAAGGTCGACCCTGGCCGAGGAGATGCCCGATGCCTACAAAGATGTCGAACAGGTGGTGGCCGTGGTCCACGGGGCCGGGATTTCGAAGAAGGTGGCCCGCTTGAGGCCGATGGCGGTGGTGAAGGGGTAGCCGGCCCGGGACTCCCGGCAGGCGGTTCCCCATCCCCATCCCTGTCGAAATCGCAGCAGCAGTAGCAATCGCAATCGCAACGCAGAAGGCGGGCGGCCGACATGGAGCCGACATATGCCCTGATCCTCGGGGTCGTCCAGGGTTTGACCGAGTTCCTGCCGGTCTCGAGTTCCGGCCACCTGGTCATTCTGCAGCATCTCTTCGGCATGCGCTCCCCCGAGCTGCTGTTCGACGTGGCCGTTCACATGGGCACGCTGGTCGCCGTGGTGATTTTTTTCCGCGCGGACCTGCTGGCCATCGCCCGGGCGGTGGTCGGCGAACTCGGGTCGCGCCCGGGAGCCGGCTCCGTTTCGCCGGCGCGCCCATCGGACCCCCGCCAGGTGAGGCTTTTCGGGTTGATTCTGGCGGGGACCCTTCCGACGGCGGTCATCGGGCTGACCATCCACTTCGCGGCCGGGGAGGTGTTCGCCTCCCCCCTGGCGGCCGGCCTGCTGGTGGCGCTGACCGGGGTGCTGCTCCTGGCCACGCGCAAAGCCGCCGCCGGCGGCAGGGGGTTGGCCGACATGGGGCTGGCCGACGCCCTGATCATCGGCCTGGTCCAGGGGATCGCCGTTCTGCCCGGCGTGTCGCGGTCGGGGTCGACCATCGCCGCGGCCCTTTTTCTGGGCATCACGCGGGACGCCGCGGCGCGCTTCTCCTTCCTGCTGGCAATCCCCTCGATTCTCGGGGCCGGCGTCCTGGTGCTGGCGGACGTGACCCAGGTGTCGGCGGCGGCGGCCTGGGCCGCCCTCATCGGGGCCGCGGTTTCGGCCGGGGTCGGGTACGCCGCCCTGGGGCTGCTGGTCTTCATTGTCAACCGCGGGCGATTGTACCTCTTCGCCCCCTACTGCTGGCTCGTCGGCGGCCTGGGGGTTTGGCTGGCGTGGATCGGGTAGGGGACGGGGGGCGGAGGGCGGAGGTCGGAAGCCAGAGGTCGGATGCGGGTTTTACGTTTTAGGTGTTAAGTTTCAGGCGGCGGATGGGGTTCGTATATGGGGTTGGGACGGGGGGGCCGGGGGCGGGGATGGCGATGAGTGCGATTGCGATTGCGATTTGGATTTGGATTGCGATTACGACAACGATTACGACAACGACAACGAGAACGAGAACGAGAACGAGAACGAGAAAGACAACCCTTTCACCCCCCGTACAACTGCTTCACCTTGGCGCGGTCCGGCGAGCCGTCGGCTTTCAGGGGCAGTTCGGCGACGAACTCCACGTACTGGGGCTTCTTGTAGCGCGCGATGCGTTCCCCCACGTAGTCGATGAGGGCCTGGGCATCCAGCGCCGCCCCCGGGGCAAGCACGCAGACCGCCTTGATACCCTCCTTCCACCTGGGGTCGGGAACCCCGAAGACCACCGTCCGGGCCACGGCCGGGTGGGTCAGGATGACCTTCTCCACCTCCCCGGGATAGACGTTCTCGCCCCCGGGCTTGATCAGCTCCTTTTCGGCCTTGCGGCCGGCGTACCACAGGAAGCCCTTTTCGTCGAAACGCCCGAGATCCCCCGTGTGGTGCCAGCCTTCGCGGAAGGTGCGGGCGGTGTCCTCGGGCAGGTTCCAATACCCCCGGAAGACCATCGGCCCCTTCATGGTGATCTCCCCCACCTCGCCCGGCGCCACCGGCCGGTCGTCGTCGTCCACCAGGCGCAGGTCGGCCAGGGCGATGGTGCGGCCCGCCGAGCCGGGGCAGTCGTCGTAGCGTCCCATGGTGGCCAGGCAGGAGGTTTCGGTCTGGCCGTACATGCAGTAAAAGGTGCCGCCGGTCGTTTTCTGGTAGCGCTCGATGGTCCCGGGCGCCTCCAGGCCCAAAACGGCCCGCAGGCTGGCGATGCATCTGCCGGAGCGCTCGGCCGCGTCGAGGATCGAGGCGAGGATCGGGGAGAAGTCGAAGGTCACCGTCACCCTTTTCTCCTCGATCAGGTCGGCGGCCTGGTCGGCGTCGAACTTGCTCATGTTCACGTTCAGGGCCCCGCCGTGGAAGGCGCTGGTGGCCATGAACAGGCCGCCCACGTGAAAGAGCGGCAGCAGGTTGAGGTGGACGTCGTCGGGGCCGAGGCCGAAAAGGCCGGTGAGGTGCATGTCGGCGCACAGGACATTGGCGTTGCTGAGCAGGGCGCCGCGGGGCCGGCCGGCCACCGCCGCCGTGTGGATGATCACCAGGCCGTCGTCGGCGGCCGTGTCCGCCGGGGCCAGGCCGCCGTCGTTTTCCATCAGGGCCTCGTATCCGCCCAGGTCCCCCAGGCCGGCCTTGAGGTTGTAAAACGATTCCACCGAGGAAAGGCGGCGCCTGATCCCGGCCACCAGGGGCTGGTATTCCAGGTCCGCGAAGAGAAGGCGCGGCGAACCGTCGTTCAGGTTGAAGGCGACCTCTTCGGCCGAGAGGCGCCAGTTGACCGGCAGCACGATGGCCCCCAGGGCCGAGGCGGCTCCGTAAAGGAGGAAGTACTCGAGGCTGTTTTTCCCCAGCACGCCGATGCGGTCGCCCCTGCCCAGCCCGGCCCGGCCCAGCCCGCAGGCCAGCCGGTCCACCCGGCCCTTGATCCCGGCGAACGTCAGGCTGCGGCCGTCGTCGACTTCGTACCACGCCGGGCGGCCGGCGAAGCAGACGGCATTGCGGTTGATGACGTCGTAAAGGGTGAGGTCATAGAGTCCCATAGCCATCCGTTTCCTTGTGAGGGTTGGGGCCGGCTGCGCTTCAGGGCGCCTCCCGGCCGTCAGGTGCAGGTTCGGGTTCGATGGGTCGCGCCGGGGCCGGCGCCTTGAGAATCGGGCGGGATGGCGCACCCGCCGCCGGCGGCGCCTGGGGGGCGGCCGTCGGGCCGGCGGATGGAAGAAGAAATAGGCCGCCCCCGGCCTGGACCCGGCCCGGGAGGCGGCGTGAGATCACGGCCGGGCACTTTCCCGGCTCTCAGGGGTAGACGGCCTGGAAGGCGACCACTTCCGTGAGGTCGCCCGCCTTGAAGACCGCCGCCCCCTCGGCCACCGATATGGGGAAGGAGGCGTCGGGCGCGCCCGTCCACCATTTCTCCAGGGCGTCCCAGGGGGTGATCCCCTTCTCCTTGATCTTCATGGCGCCCGGCAGGAGCAGGGTCAAAAGGGTCTGCTGGGTGTCGAACATGGCCGGAACGCGCAGTTGGTTGGTCATGCCCCCCGGGATCCACTGGTATTCGATGGACCCCACGGTGTTGACCTCGAAGTCCTCGAACAGGACGGTGAAGTTGAGCTCTTCCATCTTCACCGGGTAGGGGTTGGGGTTGTGGATGTCGAAGATGAACGCCAGCCCCATGGGGGCGCCGTAGGCGCCGGGTTTGCCCTTGGTGGGCTCGACCTTCTTGTCGAAATACCAGTAGCCGGTGTAGTAGGGGACCTCGACCGAAGTCAGGGTGACCTTGGGAGTGGTGAAATTCGCTTTGGATGGCGCCGTCGCGCAGCCGGTGAAGAAGGCGAGGGCGATGAGCACGCACAGACTCGACACGGTGATCGATTGTTTGTTCATGGGTTCCCCCTTATGCGAGTTGAGGGTTAGGTCAGCCATCTCTTGCGGCGCTTGTAGTGTTTCACGTCGCGGAAGCTCTTGCGGCCGCCGAAGTCGGTCATGCCCAGGTAGAAATCCTTGATGTCGGGGTTCTCCCGCAGTTTTTCAGCCGTGTCGTTCATCACGATGCGCCCGGTTTCCAGCACGAAGGCGTAGGGCGCCACGTTCAAGGCGAGCTTGGCGTTCTGCTCCACGAGCAGCATCGAGATCTTCTCCTCCGTGTTGAGACGCGTGATGATGTTGAAGATACGTCGTCGGGATCGTCCGTGGGTGAATTGGGCTGGATGCGGGCGCCCATATATCCTTTTGAGCCCATTTGGGTGCCCGGCAGGGAGTTGAATATTTTTTGACCGAGGGCGATCAGCTCCTCATTGGTCATCAGCTTGGGGACGCACCCGATCGTGTCGCTGGTCAGGCCGGACATGATGCCTTTTATTTCAGATTCGGGTTGGGTCAGGAGAAATTCCTTCAGCTCCCCCATGGTCCAGGCCTTGACCTTCTCATACTGAACCTTGTCCGTGGTCTTCCAGATCAACTTCTGCAAATCGTCCACCAGCAATGGGTGCTCATAAAGATCCTTGATCTTCGTGTTGGCCAGAAGCTCCCGGGCGATTTTCCGGGTCTCTTCATCCTTGGCGCCCACAGCGATGGTCAGATCGCCTTCTTTGAAATCGTTTGCGGCGCCGATCACCTGCTGATAGAGGGTCTGATCGAATTTCCCTTTTATCCGCTCCGTATAGGAAAAAATGTCTTCGCCCTCTTTCATCTCTTGAATTTCAATGACCTCGGCGGCAGCCCGCCTTGAAGCCAGCGTCACACCGGCAAAGGTGGCGCCGGCGACGCCCATCATGCCGAGAAATTTCCGGCGCGACATGCCCGTGTGGTTGCTCGATGCCAGGGTCGCTTCCATAATCCCCTCCTTTGCTGCCTCGCCTTGATCTCCCGCCGGCGTTCTGCGGCACGGGCGGCGGATCGGGGCAGCGCGGCTGTCCCGGGCGCTTGCCCTTCCCTAAAGCGGCATGCGCAAGTCACCCAACCGTCGTGCGGAATGGCTGAGATTAGCAGCAACGGGCGGCGCCCGCTATAGTACCTAAGACCTATAGGCCGGCAGGAAATATGAAAAAATGATGGGGAGTGGAGGAATTGAGGGCAGGGCGGCGGCGAAACCCGCCTTCACAGTCCGAGTTCCCCGGCCGCGCGGACCAGGTCGGCGACCGACCGCACCCCCATTTTGGCCATCACCCGGCCGCGGTGGATCTTTATGGTCTTCACGCTGACGTCGAGGGCGCCGGCGACCTGCTTGTTCAGCATCCCGCGCACGACCAGGGCCATGACCTCGCGCTCCCGCGGGGTCAATGTGTCGAAGCGTTCCCTCAGGGCCGCATGCCCGGAGCTTTCGGTTCGCTCCCGGAGATCGCGCCGGACGGCGTCGTCGACCGCCCTGAGCAGGTCTTCATCTCTGAAGGGTTTGGGGAAGAAATCCACCGCGCCGGCCTTCATGGCCTTGACGCTCGAGGGGATGTCCCCGTGCCCGGTGATGAAAATAATGGGGATCCGGTCCGCGGGCGTTTGCAGTTTCTGCTGGAGCGCAAGCCCGTCCAGGCCGGGCATGGAAATGTCCAGCAGCACGCAGCCGGGGCCGCGGTGCGGGTGCCGGCGCGCGAGGAACTCGTCCGCCGAGGCGAAGCTTTCAGCCCGGTAGCCGGCCGAATCCAACAGGCGCACCAGGCTTCTGCGAACCGCCTCGTCGTCGTCCACCACGAAAACCGTTGGAGCGGGTGGCGTCTTCATTGCCCGGGTATCCGCATAAATCCATATCACATGCTTCGGGGAGATGGATACCATAACGGGACTCTGAACTCAACCGTCGCCGCTCTGGAAAAAGGTCTGCCTATAGGGCGGCATGCCGCGGCGTCGGGCGGAGTCCGGACCGTGGGGGGTGCGCGCCTGGATCCGCCTATTTGATGTTCCTCATACTGGATCAGAAGCAGGACCACCGCCTGGCCGAAGGGGCTCAATCCGGTCCCCATGTCAACCACGGAAAGGCCGGTGACGCAGACGGCGCTCATCGCGGTGAAAAAGGCGTCGATGAGCGGGATCGGCTCGCCGCTGCTGCAAACCGGCAGGGCCAGGAGACTGCCGCCCGCCAGGATGGCCAAGGCGAAACCTAGCAGCAGCCTGTGACAGGAAACGGACGGCCCGTTGATCGGCGGATGTCAAGATGGGATGCCTGGCGCTGTCGGTGGTCACGCCCAGAAAAAGCGCCGTCGCCAGTTTGGTGTTCAGCCGGACGGATTGTTCCCGGAGATAAGCGGATGCGGAATGCACTTTTCGCCGCGCAGCCGGGCGCCTGCCGACCGGGCCGCCTTCTCTGCCTACCCGGCGGGAATCGTCACGATGGGGGCGGCTCCTTTTTCCCCGGTCTCCACCAGGGTGAAGACGAACATCAGAAAGGTAAAGAATTTTTTGGAGATCAAATCCCGGTCGTCGATCCAGAAATGGGAGCCCCGGTAGGAGATCGACACGAAGGCGTCGGCTGGCTCTTGCGGGGAGTTCCGAACCCGGATCAAGGGCGAAATCCTCTCGCCGTCAACCGTTTCCTCGAAAGTCGGTGACACCCTTTTCTCCTGCACATCGGAGGCGGGGACTTCGACATCCATGGACATATCGACGAGGACCTCCAGGATCGACCGGGTCAGGATCGCGATCTCCGTTTTGTCCCTGGGGATGGCCCCGTAGACGATCTGGAACTGATCGGCCAGGGGGTCCACGACCAGGATCCCGCGGAGGTCGGCGGACAGGGACTCGACGGCGGGGGACCTTTTCCCCCGGATCACCAGCAGGGCCGCCTCTTCCGCGCCTTCCTTCTTGTGCCTCATCCCGATAGCCCCCGCCATCTGGATTTCGCGCATTTTCCCGATCAGGGAATAAAACTCGGGATCGGCGGAATGCGCCCTTGCATCCCCCCCGAAGCGATTCCGGACCCCGTTGATCTCATGCACCAGCGACCGGAAGATCAGGTCCACCGGGTACCCGCCCTGGACCAGGCTGAGGATCGCCGCGGGAGGGATGGGGGACATCAGGCTGCGGGCGAATTTATACCCGATGACGGGCGTGAAGGTGATGGTCGGTCGGTCGACGTAATTCCCGGTGGCCCCCAGGGTTTCGGAGCTGCTCCAGGGGTTGTTGGCGATCGCCGCGCCCAGGGTGATCTGCCCGGCGACCTGGTACTGGCTGATCACCGAGGAGACGTCCAGGAACACCGGGGCGTCCCCTTAGCGGATTTTGACCAGGTTGTAGAGCATCTGGCGCTTCCACGACTCGGATATCAGGCCGTGGCCGATCACACCTTCGCCCTCATCCTGGCCGTGGCACGGCGCATCCCCTACTGCGACCGGAGCCTGCGGGAAAACCGCTGGGAGCACACCCGGATCATGGGCGTCGAGATCTGGCAAAAGACCCTCGGGCTCATCGGGCTCGGGGCCATCGGCCGGTGCGTTGCCCTGCGGGCAAAGGGTTTCCAGATGCGGGTGGTGGCCTACGACCCCTACTGGCCGGCGGCCTTTGCCGGGCAGGAAGGGATCGAGCGGATGGATGTGGACGGGGTGCTGCGTGCGGCGGACATCGTCAGCATCCACTCCCCCCTGACGCCGGAAACGGAAAAAATGATCGGCCGGCGCGAATTCGGCCTCATGAAGCCGACGGCGCTCCTGGTCAACGCCGCCCGGGGAGGGATCGTCGACGAGGCCGCGCTGTGCGAGGCGCTGGAAAACAGGCGCATCGCCGGCGCCGGGATCGACTGCTTCGAAAAAGAGCCGCCGGCCGGATCCCCCCTGCTGGGGCTCGACAACGCGGTTCTCACCCCCCACACGGCCGCCTTCACCCACGAGGCCATGAACAACATGAACGCGGGCATCGTCGACCAGATCATCGACTTCGCCCGGGGCGAGCGGCCGGCGCACCTGGTCAACCCCGAAGCCTGGCCCTGAGGCGCAGCAGACCGGCCCGCACCTTTGGACCACCCGGCCGCGCCCCGGAAGGATTCAGGCCCGCGGGGTCATCCAACCCCGAGTTCGGCCTTGAGCCACGCCTTGGCGTCTTCCTCCAGCGGGTAGACCCCCTTCAGCTCGCAGACCGGCTTCTCGAAGCGCTTGGGCAGCTCGAAGCGCGCCACTTCGAGCGCCTCGGCCGAGTTGCGCTTGATGAGGTAGATGTAGTAGGGCCTGCGCCAGCAGTTGACCACGAAGTAGTGGGTGTAGTCGTCGGGGGAGCGGATCACGTAGCCGTCGCCCCGGGCCCAGTTGTTGCCCCATTCCAGGTACAGCCGGATCGCCTCTTCGGGCGTCATCTCCCAGTCGATGGCATTGACGATCTCGGGCTGCCGTTTCAGCTCCTCCAGTGTCAGCATGACGCTTGGTCTCCTTTGGGTTTTTCCGGTTTGCGCATGACCTCTCCCCGGCGGCCGCCGTCCTCCGCGGCTCCCTTTCCTCATCCGCTCACGGGCCCGTGGAGGGCGGTGAGAAAGTGATTCATCTGGCGGTACCACCAGGGCCAGTCGTGGTTGACATCGGGGCCCCAGTAATCGACCCGGGCCGGGATCGCCTTCTCCCGCAGGCAGGCCTCCAGGCCGCGGGTGTCCTCCAGGCAGGGCTCCTCCCAGGCGCCCTGGCCGACGCAGACGATGAGGGTGCCTTGCCTGCAGCGCTCCAGGAGCCAGGAGTCATGGAGGCCCGGGAGGTAGGCAAGGGGTGAGTTGTAATAGACATCCCCCAGGTCGGCCGCAGTCAGCCCGAACTCGGGCCGATCCAGGCGGTACAGGCCGCTGAGGGCCACGGTCCCGGCGAACAGGCCCGGGTGCTTGAGGAAGAAGTTGACGGCGTGAAAGGCGCCCATGCTGCAGCCGGCGGCCATGACGCGTTCCCCGGGCTGCCGGCAGTGGGAGCGCACGAAGGGCACCACCTCGCAGGCGATGTAGCGGTCGTAGTCCTCGTGGCGCGCGTTGCGGGCCGCCGGCGGGACGGCGAAGTCGTACCAGGACTCGGCGTCGACGCTGTCGACGGCAAAGAGCTTGACCTTGCCCGCATCGATGAAGGCGCGGATCCGGGCGACCATGCCCATGTTTTCGAAATCGAAATAGCGCCCCCGCGAACAGGGAAAGACGATGTAGGGCTTCCCCCAGTGGCCGTAGACCTTGAGGGTCATCTCGCGCCCCAGGTGGGGGCTGCCCCAGGAGTGGGTTTCGGTGTGCATGCGCGGGTTTTCTCAATCCGGGGCGGTGGCGTGGATGGCGGCGGCTGTTTCCAGGGTTTCCGCCAGGTCCTCGCACCGGAAAATGTAGCCCACATCCCCCAGGGCGCTGCTGAACACCCCCGGCACGCTCTCCACCTGCATCAGTCGGCTGCCGCAGCGCCGGACGATCTCCTCGTGGGAAAGGGTGTAGTCGATGCCGCTTTTGCGACTGGCGTAGCAGCAGTGAAATTTGCGTTCGTAGTCGAGATGCCGGTTGTCCTTTACCACCAGCTCGGCCCAGGCCCGGTAGATGTCGATGTCGCAGGCGTAGTTGAACATGTCGGTGGTGAAGCCGCCGGGGGGGCGCATGTTGACTTCGAGGGCGACGAAGTCGTTCTTGCCGGTTTTAAAGAATTCGATGTGGAAAAAGCGTTCCCGCAGTTTGAACGCCTTCACGCAGGCGCGTCCGGCAGCCTCCAGTGCTTCGGGGATCCTTCGCAGGGAATAATAGTATATGTGGCGGCCCTCGTTGACGGTCTCCATGATCCCCTGGCTGAACACGTGCCCCGTGTAAAACACCAGCCCGCCGTCGCGGTCGGCCAGCCCGTCGAAGGAATAGATCTGCCCGCGGATGAATTCCTCGGCGATGTAGTCCACGAAACAGGCCGAGTCTGATCAAAAGGTCACCAAAGAGATTGACGATAAGACACTGGCACTTGCAGACGAGCAAGAGGGGACAGAGAAACTCTCAAGCACACGCCTCGAGGATCCGGTCCTTGACCCGGTGGAAATCGTCCTTGATCACGCAGGTGCCGTCGCGCTTGCACCCGTAAATCTCCAGGCAGGGCGACATTTTCAGGTCACGCAGGACGAACTCCTCGACCTGCGCCCCCGCATCGCGCGCGCCGCGGACGGCGCGTTCCAGCAGCGCGGCGGTGTTCCCCCTGCGGCTCGGACTTCCATATACGGCGACGATCTCTGGCGCCATACGCTCCGGCACCTCCTTTCCCTTCCCGCGCGAAGCCCCGGCCGTCCCGGCCCCCGGGCCGGACGCTCAGCGACGCGCCGGCGGTGACGCGGTTTTTTCCACCGGCGGACGGCTGCCGGCGCCATCCGGATATAGCGGATGACACCCGCCAAGTCAAATGGAGGTTGCGAATGCCGCCGGGGGTCTCGCCCGCCGCCCGCATCCGCCGTCATTTGAATCCGGGTCGCTGCCGGCACCGGTGTCGAACAGATCGGGGCCGGCCCCGATTCCGATCCCGGTTTTTTTTGTTGACAGGCCCCGGCTACATGCTAAAGCAACTGCACCATGCAGACCCGTTCCCGCGCCATCGCCGATGTCGGCCTCGCCCTGCTCTCCGGCCTGATGCTCACCGCGGCCTTTCCCAAGATCGGCCTCTCCTGGCTGGCATGGGTCGCGCTGGTGCCCCTGCTGGCCTGCACGGGACGGGTTCCGGCCGGGAGAAGCTTCCGGCTCGGGTTTCTGGCCGGCCTGGCCCACTATCTGACGCTCTGCTACTGGCTGGTGGCCACCATGCAGACTTACGGCGGCCTGCCCGTCTACCTGAGCGTGCCGCTCCTGGTGCTGCTGTCGGCCTACCTATCCCTGTTCATCGGCGCCTTCGCCTGGAGCGTTCACCGCCTCTGCCCGACCCCACCGGCCCTCTTCGGCCTGGTGCCCTTCATCTGGACCGCTCTCGAGTACCTGCGCAGCTTTCTGCTCTCCGGTTTTCCATGGGAACTGCTCGGCTATGCCCATCATCGCGCGTTGCATTTGATCCAGATTTCGGATATATTGGGTGTTTACGGCGTGTCGTTTCTCACCGCGCTGGTCAACGGGGCGGCGGCCGTCGGCCTTTTTTTCCTGGCCGGCCGGCCGTGGAAGGGGTCGCGGCCTTCCCGGGCCGCCTGCCTCACGGCGGCCGCGGCCGCGGTCCTGGCCCTGCTGGCGGCATGGGGCTACGGCGCTGCGCGCCTGCGGGCCGTCGAGGCCCTCGCGGCCAAGGCGCCGAAGGTGCGGGTCGCCGTCGCCCAGGGGAACATCCCCCAGCAGCTCAAATGGGACCCGGCATTCAAGCTGGAGACCACGGCCGCGTACCTGGCGCTGTCGCAAAGCGCGGCGGCCCTGGGCGCCGAGCTGGTCGTATGGCCCGAAACGGCGGCTCCCTTCTATTTCGGCCGGGACCGGGCCGACACTTCCCGGGTGCTGGCGGGAGCTAGGCAGGCCGGGGTGTTCCTTCTCGTCGGCAGCCCCACCGTGGTCTTCGACGGCACTTCACCCGGCTACTACAACAGCGCCTACCTGGTCGATCCCGGGGGAGACGTCAGGGCCCGCTACGACAAGGCGCACCTGGTGCCCTTCGGCGAGTACGTGCCCCTCAAGCACTACCTGCCCTTTGTCGGCAAGATCGTCGCCCAGGTGGGCGATTTCAGGCCGGGGCAAAAGGGGCGCACCCTGGCGTGGGGCCCGGGGGACCTGGGAATACTGATCTGCTACGAGATCATCTTTCCCGAACTGGCGCGCGCCATGGCCGCGAGCGGCGCCGGGATGCTGATCAACATCACCAACGACGCCTGGTACGGCCGGTCCAGCGCCCCGTACCAGCATTTTTCGATGGCCGTTTTCCGGGCGGTGGAAAACCGCCGGGCCCTCGTACGTTCGGCCAACACCGGCATCAGCGGGTTCATCGACCCCTCGGGACGGGTGCTGGAACGCACGCCGCTGTTCGAACGCCACGTGCGGGTGCAGGACCTGCCGGTGCTGAGTGCACCGTCGGTTTATACGCGCTGCGGCGACCTTTTCGCCCGCGCCTGCCTCATCGTGGCGGCGGGCGCGGGCCTTCGCCGGCTGAGGCGTGCCTACGCAAAAAGGAGGTAACAGACCATGTCCGTTGAAACAAGGCAGGCCATCAGGGAATCCGAGATCAAACTCAACCGGCTAAAGGGGTATCTTTGACCTCCCGGGAAGGGAAAAGCGGCTGGCTGAAATCGAGACGGTCATCGCCAGGAGCGGGTTCTGGGACCGTCCGGAGCAGGCCACCGGGCTGATGAAGGAACGCCGGGCCCTGTCCGGCCCCCTGGAAAAGGTGGCCAGGCTCTCCACGGACCTTGAGGAAAGCCGGATCCTGCTCGATCTCGCCCTGGAGGAGGCGGATGAGGAAACCGCCCGCGAAGTCGCCGCCCAGGTCCGCGAGGTCGAAAGGGATATCGACCGGCTGACCCTCGACCTGATGCTCACCGGAAAGGACGATGCCAACAACGCCATCGTTTCCATCAATGCCGGGGCCGGGGGAACCGAGGCCCAGGACTGGGCGGAGATGCTGTTGCGGATGTACGCGCGCTGGGTCGAGCGGCGGGGGTACGGTTTCGAGATGATCGATTTCCAGCCCGGCGACGAGGCCGGCATCAAAAGCGTCACCTTCACCGTCAGCGGTGAAAACGCCTACGGGTACCTGAAATCCGAAGGGGGGGTCCACCGCCTGGTGAGGATCTCGCCCTTCAACGCCAGCGGCAAACGCCACACGTCCTTCGCATCGGTCTTCGTCTATCCCGAGGTGGACCAGGAAATCGTCATCGACATCGAAGACAAGGACCTGCGCATCGACGTCTTCCGGGCCAGCGGCTCCGGGGGTCAGCACGTCAACAAGACCAGCAGCGCCGTGCGCATCACCCACCTGCCGTCGGGCATCGTGGTCCAGTGCCAGCAGGAAAAGTCCCAGCACCGCAACCGCGACCTGGCCATGAAGGTGCTCAGGGCGCGACTGTACCAGCACGAAAAATCGAAACAGGACGAAAAGCTGCAGGAGATCCACGACGCCAAGGAGGATATCGCCTGGGGCAGCCAGATCCGCTCCTACGTTCTTCAACCCTACCAGCTGGTCAAGGATCACCGCATCAACCTGGAGGTGGGAAACGTCAACGCGGTCCTCGACGGAGACATCGACCCGTTCATCAAAGGGGTGCTCCTGGCCCACAAAGGCGATTGAGGCGGCGCCATCGGAGCAGCCGGCCCGAGCGCCCGCCGCTCCGCCCCCGGGCCGGGAACCGGGGGGGCGGGGCCGATGGCTGCGGCCGGCGCCGGAGATCAGGCATGTCCCTTGACCCCATCCGCATCATCGAGAAATTCTACGACCCCCGGGACAAGGCCTACGCCCTTCTCGTGGCCCACAGCCGCAAGGTCGCGGCCAAGGCCCTGGAGACGGCCCGGCGGGTGCCCCATCTCGACCCGAACCCGGTGCTGATCCGCGAAGCGGCGCTGCTTCACGACATCGGCATCTTCCTGACCGACAGCCCCCGGCTGGGCTGCATCGGCCGCCATCCCTATGTCTGCCATGGCTGGCTGGGAGCGGAGATCCTGGAGGAGATGGGGCTGCCGCGGCATGCCGCGGTCTGCGAGCGCCACGTGGGCGCGGGCCTGACCGCAGCCGAAATCCGCAGCCAGGGGCTGCCCCTGCCCCGTCGCGACATGGTGCCCGAAACGATCGAGGAACGCATCGTCGCCTATGCCGACAAATTCTACTCCAAGCTCCAGGCCCACCCGGGGGAAAAACCGCTGGCGGCGATCCTCGGGGAACTCGGCGCCTACAGCGCCGCGGCGGCCGAACGCTTCCGGTCCTGGGCGGCGCTTTTTGGCAACCCTGAGGCGATGACAGCGCGGCAGGGGAAACTTTTTACGGTTTCATCGAGAATCCACGCCCGGCCGACCGGCGGGCGCGAAGAACATAGGAGAGACACCCCCATGGCAGAGAGGAGATCCCACCTGGGCACCGCGGAATTCTCGGCCGCCACAGGCGCGCCGATGAAGAAAATCACCCGATGGCTCCGCGAGGGGACCCTGGAGGGTACCAAGGAGACCGGCAAGTGGCGGATACCCGCCGATCAGGTGGCGCGCGTGACCGGTGCCGGGGCCGGGCCCGACGGGGCCCCGGCGGTCGCGGCGCCCGCCGAACCCCGGACCTGTTCGGTCGAAGAATTCAGCGCCATGACCTACCTGACCCCCTTCGGGGTGACCGACTGGCTCAGGAAAGGCCTCCTCAGCGGCCGCCGGGAGGCCGGCGGCGAGTGGCGGGTGGACGCGGACAACCTGGAATCGGAGCGGGTCCGGCGCCTGCGGCGCCGCTGACGGCCGTCGGCTCCGCCGCAGACGGGCAGACCGCAAGCTTGCCACGGAAAAGCGCTACCCGTGCACGGGCCAACGGCTCGTGGACGGGTAGGCGAACGGGTTTGGGTGCGTTTGGGGGCTACCAGCCCCAGGTCAGGTAGCTGTGGATCGAGTCGGACGCCTTGCGCCCCGCCCCCATGGCCAGGATGACGGTGGCCGCCCCGGTGACGATGTCGCCGCCGGCCCAGACCCCCTTTTTGGTGGTCTTGCCGGTTTCCGGGTCGGCCACGATATAGCCCCACTTGTTGAGGGTCATTTCCGGGGTCGACTGGGTCAGGAGCGGGTTCGCCCCGGAGCCCACGGCCACGATGACCAAGTCGCAGTCCATCAGGAACTCCGAGCCCTTGATGGTCACCGGGCGGCGCCGGCCGGAGGCGTCCGGCTCGCCGAGTTCCATCTTGAGGCACTCCATGCCGGTCAGCCGCCCCTTGTCGTCCCCGATGTAGCGGGTCGGGTTGGTGAGCAGGAAAAATTCGATCCCCTCCTCCTCGGCATGATGGATTTCGGCCGCCCGGGCCGGCATCTCCGCCCGCGAGCGGCGGTAGACGATGCGCACCCGGTCGGCGCCCAGGCGCATGGCGGTGCGGGCCGAGTCCATGGCCACGTTGCCGGCCCCCAGCACGATGACGTCCCTGCCGTGGGGAATGGGGGTGTCGACATTGGGAAAGTCATAAGCCTTCATGAGGTTGGCCCGGGTGAGGTACTCGTTGGCCGAGAGAATCCCGATGCAGTTCTCGCCGGGGATGTTCATGAAACGCGGCAGGCCCGCCCCGACGCCCAGGTAGATGGCGTCGTAGCCCTCGGCGAACAGCTCGTCCAACGACACGGTGCGCCCGACCACGGCGTTGCACTCGACCTTGACCCCCAGGCGTTCCAGGAAATTGACCTCCTGGGCGACGATCGCCTTGGGAAGGCGAAACTCCGGAATGCCGTAGACCAGCACGCCCCCCGGCTTGTGGAAGGCTTCCATGACGGTCACGGCGTGGCCCTTGACGATCAGGTCGCCGGCGACCGTCAGGCCGGAAGGCCCCGAGCCCACCACGGCCACCTTCTTGCCCGTGGGTGCCTGCCGCGCGGGCAGCTCACCGGTGCCGTGGGCCCGCTCCCAGTCGGCGGTGAAGCGCTCCAGGTTGCCGATGGCCACCGGGTCGCCCTTTTTGCCGAGAATGCACATACCCTCGCACTGGATCTCCTGGGGGCAGACCCGGCCGCACACGGCCGGCAGGCTGTTTTTGCCCCACAGGTTGCGGCAGGCCCCGGTGAAGTCGCCCTGGGTGAGGAGGTGGATGAACCCGGGGATGTCCACCCCCACCGGGCAGCCCTCGACGCATCCCGGCTTCTTGCACTGGAGGCACCGCGAGGCCTCCTCCATGGCCGTTTCCGGGGTGTACCCCAGGGGCACCTCGGCAAAGTTCCTGCGCCGGATTTCCGCGGCCTGTTCCGGCATGGGCTGCCGCGCCGCCGCCTTCTTCTTTCCTTCTTTCTCTGACATCATATCCTCCCGCGACTGCGTTCCTCGAAGCGTTCAGCGTTAAGCGTTAAAGGTGCAATAATCCTCGTAGCACTGCTTTTCCTCGCCGCAGTAAGCCTGCAGGCGGCGCATCAGCTCGTCGTAGTCCACCAGGTGGCCGTCGAACTCCGGGCCGTCCACGCAGGCGAACTTGGTTTCGCCCCCCACGGTCACCCGGCACCCGCCGCACATCCCCGTGCCGTCCACCATGATGGGGTTGAGGCTCACCAGGGTCGGCACGCCGTATTCCTTGGTCAGCTTGGAAACGAACTTCATCATCGGCACCGGGCCGATGCCCACCGCCTGGTCGACCTTCTCCCGGTCGAGCACCTGTTTGAGCACCTGGGTGACGAACCCGTGATGGCCGTATGAGCCGTCGTCGGTGCACACGTGCAGCTCGCTGGAGGCGGCGCGCATCCGGTCTTCCAGGATGAGGAGATCCTTGCTGCGCGCGCCGATGATGGCGATCACGTGGTTGCCGGCCTCCTTGAAGGCGCGCGTGATGGGGTGCAGGACCGCGATGCCCGTTCCGCCGCCCACGCAGACCACCTTGCCGACCTTGGAGATGTGGGTCGCCTTGCCCAGGGGTCCGATGACGTCCTGGTAGCCGTCCCCCACTTGCAGGGTCTTGAACAGGGCGGTCGATTTGCCCACCACCATGTAGATCACGGTCACCGTCCCCCTGTCCGTGTCGGTGTCGGCCATGGTGAGGGGAATCCGCTCCCCGGTCTCGTTGGCTTTCAGGATGACGAACTGGCCGGGCAGGGCCTTCCGGGCAATCTTCGGCGCCTCGATCTCGTTTAGGATAACGGTTCCGCCGGACATTTCCTCGCGTCTGACAATCTTGAACATGGTTTACCTCCGCTGGTTGTGGACTGGACCCCTCGCGCGCGCCTGGCATCCGACAAGGCGCCCAAATAAGCATATACCCATAATAAAATCAACCCCGAAATCCCGCCCGGTTCCGATTTGGAACCGGACCGGCCGGCCTTCAAAACCGGCGGTTGCCTTTTGACCCCGCGGGTGCTACACCGCCCCGGCAGCGCGGCGCATCCGCCGGCCGCCGCCACCGTCAGGGAATCCGCCCCGTGAAAATCTTCGACAGCCACTGCCACCTGGACGACCCGTGCTTCGAGGGCGACCTGGACGCGGTCCTGGCGCGCGCCGCCGCGGCCGGGGTCCTGCGCATGCTCGTCGCGGGCGTCGATGCCCACAGTTCCCTCAGGGCCGTGGCCCTGGCCGAGGCGCGGCCGCAGATCTTCGCCGCCGTGGGCGTTCACCCCCACGCGGCCCGCGCCTGCGGCCGGCAGAGCCTCGCCGCCCTCAGCCGGGCCGCCGAGAGCCCCCGCGTCCGGGCCTGGGGCGAGATCGGCCTCGATTTCAACCGCATGGCCTCGCCCCGCGCGGACCAGGAAAGGTGCCTGGTCCGCCAGCTCGAACTCGCCGGCGAGGCAGGCCTGCCGCTGATTTTCCACGAGCGCGACAGCCGGGGGCGCTTCCTGGAGATCCTCGAGGCCCACTGCCCCCCGGGCGCCCGGGGGGTCGTGCACTGCTTTTCCGGCAGCCCGTCGGAGCTCGAGCGCTGCCTCGGCCTGGGGCTGCACATCGGGATCACCGGCATCCTCACCATGGCCGGGCGCGGCGCCGAACTGCGGCGGCTCGCGGCGGCCATCCCCGACGACCGCCTCCTGGTGGAGACCGACCCCCCCTACCTGACCCCCGCCCCCGAAAAGAACCGCACGCGCCGCAACGAGCCGGCCTTTGTCCGCTGGGTGCTGCTGAAACTGGCCGAGGTCCGCCAGACCGACCCCGCCCGCCTGGCCGCGATCCTCTGGGACAACACCTGCCGCCTCTTCGGCCTCGCTCCCTGACCGCCGGCCTATCTGGCCATCAGCCGGGCCACCGCTTTTTCCAACCCGTCCAGGGACAGCTCGAACATGGGGACGATCTGGCGGATGGCATTGATCGTGTGCGTGTAGCCCCACATCCGCTCGGCGATGGGGTTGAGCCACACGCAGTGGCGGAAGGTCTGGGCCAGAAACTTCAGACACGCGACGCTCGGCTCGCCGCTGCGCTCCTCGACGTGGATCGAGCCGTCGGAGGCCATCAGCTCGTAGGGGGCCATGCTGGCGTCTCCCACCAGAACCAGGCGCGTCTCCGGGTCGAGGCGGGCGAACTCGCTGATGCGCTGCGCCTTCCTGTAGCGCCCGGGGTCCGACCAGATCGTGGCGTAGACGGTGTTGTGGAAATAAAACGTCTTGAGATCCTTGAACTGGGCCCGGGCGTAGTCGAAGAGGGTCTGCACCACCGGGATGTAGGGGTCCATGGACCAGCCGCCGTTGTCTATGGCCAGAATCACCTTCAGGCGGTCCTTCAGGCTGCGCTCGAAGACGATCTCGATCTCGCCGCCGTTTTTCATGGTCCGGTAGAGGGTGGCGTCGATGTCCACCTTGTCCCGGGGCCCGGCCGGGACCATGTTGCGCAGCCGCTTGAGGGCCTCGCCCACCATCGGCTGGGTCAGCGGCCCGTCCAGGGAATAGTCCCTGTAGCGCCGGTCCATGGCGACCTTGACGGCGGAGCGGTTGCGGGAGACCCCGCCCACGCGCATGCCGCCGGGGTGCCGGCCGGAGTGGCCCACCGGGGAGGTGCCGCCGGTGCCGATCCACTTGCTGCCGCCGTGGTGGGCCTCGCCCTGGTCCTTGAGGCGCTCCCGGAAATAGGCGAGCAGCTCCTCGGGGGATAGCCGGCTCAGCTCCGCAGGATCCATCCCCAGGGCTTCGGCCAGCGCCTGGGGGTTCTTGAGCCACTCCTCCAGCAGGTTCCGGGCCATCCCGTCCAGGGCGATCCCCTCGACATCGGGCAGTTCCGCGCCTTCGAAGTGGTGGGCGAACACCTGGTCGAAAAGGTCGAAGTAGCGCTCGCTTTTCACCAGGATGGCCCGCGCCGACGTGTAAAAGTCGTTCAGCGAGGCGATCAGGCCCAGGCTCAGCGCCCGTTGCAGGGTCAGAAAGGAGGTCGGGCTGACCGGAACCCCGGACTCCCGCAGGGTGTAGAAAAAGTCGATGAACATCGCGGCTAGAAGGCCCGCCTGCGGGCGATCGCCCCGGCTGCGCGGGCAAAGTCCTGGCTTTTCTTGAACAGGACCCCCAGGAACGGGACCTCGCCCTTGGCGAGCCGGCCCGGCTTGAAATCGGGATCGGCCTGGAGCGCCCGGATCCAGTTGATCAGCTCGCGGGTGGCGGGCCGCTTCTCCACGGCGTCCAGTTCGCGCAGGCGGTAAAAGGTGTCCACCGCCGCGCCCATCAGGTCGGCGTCCAGTTCGGGGAAATGGACGCTCACGATCCGGCGCATCATCTTGGGGTCCGGGAAGGCGATGTGGTGGAAATTGCACCGGCCGAGAAACGGGTCGGAAAGGTCCTTCTTGGCGTTGGAGGTGATGACGATCACCGGCCGGTGGACGGCCGCGACGGTCTTGTCGATCTCGATGATGTCGAACTCCATCTGGTCGAGGACGTCGAGCATGTCGTCCTGGAAGTCGGTATCGGCCTTGTCGATCTCGTCGATGAGCAGCACGGTGCGCACCCCGGCCGTGAAGGCCTGCCCGATCTTGCCCATGCGGATGTATGCCTCGATGTCGCTCACGTCCCGCCGGGAGTCCCCGAAGCGGCTGTCGTTGAGCCGCGTCAGGGTGTCGTACTGGTAGAGGGCCTCGACGAGCTTCATGCTCGACTTGACGTTGAGAACGATCAGCGGCATGTCGAGGTTCTCGGCGATGGCGTGCGCCAGCATGGTTTTACCGGTTCCCGGCTCCCCCTTCAGCAGCAGGGGCATCTCCAGTGCCATCGAGATATTGACGATCTGGGCCAGTTCCTCGTCAAGGACGTAGCGGCTGGCGCCGGTAAACCGCGCGCCCCCGGGTTGCTCCAGCATGAATCACCTCTCTGGTCATATGAATCGCGATCGCCGCCGCCATCACGCGCTGTCATCCGCCCACGCAGGCCGACCCCGATGCCGATTCCGATTTGGATTTGGATTCCGATTTCGATTTGGATGAAAGCCGGTCATCGTTGCCATCGTCGTCACCCGGTCCGGTCTCTGCCCCCGGCGGCGCGGATCCTGTCCGACACCTCGCGGGTCAACGCGAGCACCCGGGTGGCGTGGGCCAGGGAGAGAGCGCCGGTACCGCAACTCGGTGTGATCAGGGACTGCGCCAGCAGGGCGGGGCGGTCGATGCCGAGGGCCAGGACCTGCCCGGCCTCCCGCTCCCAGAGAGCCGCCAGGGATCGCCCCGACTCGCGCCCGATGGCCTCGACGTCCTGGGTCGGCACGATCCCCCAGGCCAGGAGGCGCCCCGACTGCAGAAACCGTCGCAGGGATGCCCCGTAGAGGACGAATCGGTCGAAAAAGGCGTACGCGTCGAAATTGACGATGTCCACGGAGGAATCCAGCACCAGGGACCAGTCGGTATTGGCGCAAACGTGCACCCCGGCGAGACCGCCTTCGGCATGCACCGCGTCCACGACCTCCCCCAGGCAGGCGGCGACATCCTCGCGCGAGGCGCCGATGTGCTCCGAGGACCCGAAACCCGCCAGGGCGGGCTCGTCGATGAAGACGATCGCCGGTACGCCCAGGGACAGGAGCCGCCGGGTCTGCCAGGCCGCCTTCATGGCCAGCAGCTTGACCGCCGCGTCGCGCACCTGGGGGTCGTAGAAGATGGCCCGCCGGTCCGCATCGGCCAGCGCGGTGCAGAAGGTGAAGGGGCCGGTGACCTGGCCCTTGACCGCGCGCGGCCGCCGCTTCAACTCCCGCGCCCGCTCCATGAAGATGAAAAACCCCGCCGCCGCTTCGGGTGCAAAGGCGAACCGGCTGCGGTCCAGGTCGATCCGGTTCTCGGAGGCGGCCAGATAGTCTTCGTAAAACCGCAGCATCTGGGTATCGAAGTCCGCCCCCGCGCTGTCCACGAAAGGGGTGTCGCCGCGCCACGCGAGCCCCGGCATCCCCCCTGCGAACTGCGGCACCATGCGTTCCAGGGGGTTGAGGGGCAGCTGCGGCCAGAGGGGAATTTCCGGGGTGCAGCCGAAGACCAGGCGCAGCGCCTCCTCGTGATCGGGCGCCGGCAGGCTCCCGATGAGGACGGGCAGCGCATCCGCCTGGAACCGCACCCCTGCCATTGCGTCCCCTCCTTTCCCTTGCGGGCATCTTGCGCCCGCCGCGCGACGGGTCGCGACCCGGAGCCGCCCTCGGGCGAATCGGGCAAAATCCAAAATGGTTATTATAACATCAACACACTCTTCTGACAACCTTAAAGTCGACGTCGCTGCCGGGCAGGGGGGCGGCTAAACGATTGACACCCCAGGGAAGCAATGGTATGATTCCACGTTATGAGCGATCGTGGGCCGGGTCGCCGACAAAAGGAAAACCGTGGTGGCGGACGTCATCTCCATCAGCAGCAAGCTCGATCACGCGCGCCGGAAACAGGCCGACACCGACCGCAAGCGCAAGATCCTGGCCGTGCAGAAGGTCTTTCAGTGCACGCAGTGCGCCATGAAATGCGAAAAATGCGGCACCCAATTGCCCCACGACCCCCGACTGGCGGGAAAAGGACCCCACAGGCTGCGCATCCCCTACCGTTTCTGCGAAAGCTGCACCGAGGAGTACATCGATTACATCGACCGCATGAAGGGCGGGGGCGACGCGGACTGTTACTGGCACAACGAGCATTGGCTGGATGTCTGGAAGACCTGGATCGACTACCAGGGCGCCACGGACCGCTATGTCAAGTCGAGGGAGTTTGCCCGGCTGCTGGAAGAGCTGCGGCAAATCCAACTGGAATAGGAGAAAATATTCATGTTTGGAATCGGAATGCCCGAACTCGTCGTTATCCTTGTCATCATCCTGATCATCTTTGGAGCGGGCAAGCTGCCGGAAATCGGTGCCGGTATGGGAAAGGCGATCCGCAACTTCAAGGGCGCCACGAAGGAGGCGGAAGCCACCGAGCCGGAGAAGAAGATCGAGGACAAAAAGTCCTGATCCGCGTCCCCTCCCGCCGCCCGTCTCCGGCAAGACCCAGGCCACCGAGCTGGTCAAGATGGCCGAGATGAACGAGATCGAGGATGCCAAGGTCACCGTGGTGGGCAGGGACATCGCAGACCTGAAGGCGGGCGAGGCCCTGCCCCTGGGCATCTACGTGCAGGTCGCCGGCCGGGAGTTCCAGACCGACTTCGAGCCCATCCTCGAGCGCCAGATCCACCACCTGATCAACTACATCCAGGGCATCATGCACATCGGCCAGCGCGACATCGCCTGGATCCGGGTCAGCAAGGCGGCCGTGGAAAAGGGTTTCACCCTCAAGGACATCGGCGTGGTCCTGCACGCCAAGTTCCACCAGGACTTCAACGCCATCCTGGACAAGGTCCAGGTGACCCTTTTCACCGACAAGAACAAGGTCGACGAACTGACCACCCGCGCCCGGGCCGATTACCGCACGCGCGACGAGCGGGTCGAGAAGATGACCGACGAGGGCGAGGAGACCTTTTACTCCTGCACCCTGTGCCAGTCCTTCGCCCCGACCCACGTCTGCACCGTCAGCCCGGAGCGCACCGGACTGTGCGGCGCCTACAACTGGATGGACTGCAAGGCCTCCTACGAGATCAACCCCACCGGGCCCAACCAGCCGATCCAGAAGGGCGAATGCCTCGACCCGAAGCTGGGCCAGTGGAAAGGGGTCAACGACTTCATCAAGAAGGCCTCGCGCGGGGCCATCGACCATTACAACTTCTACTCTATGGTGCACGAACCCATGACCACCTGCGGCTGCTGCGAGGCGATCGCCGCCATGCTGCCGGCCTGCAACGGCGTCATGACGGTCAACCGCGACTACACCGGCGAGACCCCCTGCGGGATGAAATTCACCACCCTGGCGGGCGTCATGGGCGGCGGCCAGTCCTCCCCGGGCTTCGTGGGGCATTCCAAGTTCAACATCACCCAGCGCAAGTTCCTCGTCGGCGACGGCGGCCTGCTGCGCATGGTGTGGATGCCCAAGATCCTCAAGGAGGAGATCAAGGACCGCATCCTCAAGCGCGGCGCGGAACTCGGCGTGCCGGACCTCTTCGACAAGATCGCGGATGAAACCGTCGGCATCACCGAGGAGGAGATCCTGCCCTTCCTCCAGGAAAAAGGACACCCGGCGCTTTCCATGGAGCCGCTGATCGGCTGATCGGCCGGACGCCCGCGGGGGCGCCGGGAGACGACGCCCCCGCGGTACCGACTGCAACCGTTAGAACGGAATCGATCCGGGATGTTGACGATTCCCACCTGAACAAGGAGACCATTATGGCATTAACCGGTATTCAAATCTTCAAGCTCCTGCCGAAAACCAACTGCAAGGAGTGCGGGGTCCCCACCTGCCTGGCCTTTGCCATGAACCTGGCCTCGGGCAAAGCGGAACTCGACAACTGCCCTTACGTGTCGGCTGAGGCCCGGGAACAACTGGCGGAGGCCTCCGCCCCCCCGATCCGGCCGGTGGCCGTCGGCAAAGGGGTTCGGACCCGCACCGTGGGCGGTGAAACCGTCCTGTGCCGGCATGAAAAGACCTTTTTCAACCCCACGGCCCTGGCGGTCATGGTCGCATCGGACCTCGCCGAGGACGAGCTGGCGGGCAAGCTCAAGGCCTGGAACGCCCTGCAGTTCGAACGGGTGGGCCTCAACCTGAGACCCGAGCTGGTGGCGGTCAAGGACGTCTCGGGCGACAAGGACGCCTTTGCGCGCACGGCCAAGACGGTCGCCGAGACCTCGGAGTTCAACGTCATCCTCATGAGCGCCGACCCGGCCGTCATGAAGGCCGGGGTCGACGCCTGCGGTTTCAAGAAGCCGCTGATCTACGGGGCCAGCGCCGACAACATCGACGCCTTCGGGGCGCTGGCCAAGGAGAAAGGCCTGCCCGTCGCCGTCAAGGCCGACTCGGCGGCGGGGCTGGTTCCCCTGACCGAAAAACTGACAAGCATGGGCGTCAAGGACATCGTTCTCGATCCCGGTTCGCGGGAAATCAAGGCCGCCTTCAACGACCAGGTCGCCATACGCCGCGCGGCGCTCAAGAACGGCAACCGCGCCGTCGGTTTCCCGAGCATCACCTTTCCCTGCGAGATGGCCTCCAACCTGGACATGGAGACCCTGATCGCGGCCATGTTCATCGCCAAGTACGGGGCCATCACGGTTCTTTCGGACCTCAAGGGCGAAAGCGTCTTCCCGCTGCTGCTGGAGCGCCTGAACATCTACACCGATCCCCAGCGCCCCATGACCGTGACCGAGGGCATCTACGAGATCAACAACCCCAACGAGAACTCCCCTGTGCTGGTCACCACCAACTTCGCCCTGACCTACTTCATCGTCTCCGGCGAGATCGAGGCCAGCAAGGTGCCCACCTGGCTGCTCATCAAGGACTCCGAGGGCCTGTCCGTGATGACGGCCTGGGCCGCCGGAAAATTCGCCGGCGACGATGTCGGCATGTTCGTCAAGAAGTCGGGCATCATCGACAAGGTCAAGAACCATGAGCTGGTAATCCCCGGGTATGCCGCCGCCATCGCCGGCGACATCGAGGAAGAACTGCCCGGATGGACGATTACCGTCGGACCGCGGGAAGCCGCTCACATTCCGGCTTTTCTCAAGTCAAGGTAACCGGGCCGGCATCCAGGGCGGCGCGCCCCCCGCCGGGGGGCGGCCGCCTCCATCGGCCGCAACTTTACGGGAGGTTCTATGCTACTCATCGGTGAAAGCTTGAACGTGATTTCTAAACAGATCGGCCGGGCCTTCAAGGAGCGCGACGCCCAGCCGATCCAGGAAGAGGCCCTTTTCCAGAAGGAAAAAGGGATGGACTACATCGACATCAACCTGGGGCCGGCCAAGAAGGACGGTCACGAACTGATGCCGTGGGTGGTCCAGAGGGTCCAGGAGGTGGTCCCGGACGTGCCCCTGGCCCTGGACACTTCCAACATCGACGCCATCGCCGCCGCGCTGAAGGTCGTTAAGCCCACCGCGCGGCCCCACATCGTCAACTCCATAATGGTCCGGGCGGAGCGCTACGAGCGCATGGTGCCCATCGCCGCCGAGCACAACGCCGACTTCATCGCCCTGATGTGGGGCCCCGAGGGGCTTCCCCGCGACGAGAACGAGCGCGCCGCGCTGTGCGTCGAGTTGCTCTACTTCGCCAACGAAGCCGGCATCCCCAACGAAAAGATCTGGGTCGACGGCATCGTCACCCCGGTCAACATCCAGCAGCCCCAGCTCATGAGCCTGATGGCCTTCCAGCAGATGCTGCCAGACATCTGCCCCGGCGCCAGGAGCACCTGCGGCCTGTCCAACATCTCCAACGGTCCCCCGGACCACCTGCGCCCGATCCTGAACCAGGCCTACATGGTGATGCTGGAAAAGTGCGGCATGGTGTCGGTCATCGCCGACCCGCGCGACGATCAGCTGATCGCCATCGCCAAGGGGAAGCGCCAGGACATCGTCGACCTGATTTACGGCATTATGGACGGCGTGCAGCCGGATATGGCCGGCCTCTCCAAGGAGCTGCAGGATTACGCCAAGACCGTCAACGTGATCCTGGGCAACTCCCTCTACTCGGACTCGTGGCTCGAGCTGTAACTCGACCCGACGCGATCCGCCCAAAAAGCCCCACTCCCTCAGGATGGGGCTTTTTTCCTTCGTAATCGGGATCGAAATCGAGCTTTCCATTTCCCGGAGCTGCACACGAAGCGGGCAAGCGAGAAAGGATGAGGAAATATGGCGCGGGTGGACGATTATCTCCAGGCCCGGCAGATGGCGGCCCGAACCCTGGCGGCGCGCCCCGCCGGGGAAATCGCGGCGGCGGCAGGCATTTCCCGGGAGGATGGGAACACGCTGGGGATCCGCTTTTTGAACCGATCCTATCGGATCACCTGGCCGGGCTGCGAGTTCGAGGACGCGGACGGCGCCTGTCGGCCCGGTCCTCGGCAGCTCTTCGTTCAAGGGCATCTTGAGCATTTCCAGCTTCTTTCTCTCGATGGCGATCTCCTTGTGGCACCCGATGCACGAGGCGTGGAAGGCGTTCTTGAAATATCGGGTCTTGGGGTCCTTTTCCCCTTTCTTGGGGGCTTCGACCAGGTCGTGGCAGCCGGAAGTGCCGCAGGAGAGAAGCTCAGCCCCCCCATCCCACTTGTGGTGGCAGGTCTTGCAGGAAATGCCGAAATGCTGGGAGTGGGGGAATTCGACCGGCGCCCTGCTGGCCTCAACCCCTTCGGGAGCCTCGAGAACCAGGCTGCCGAGGGGAATGCACAGGTCTTGCCCGGACTCACTCCCGGTGACCTCCAGAGCGCCTCCGCAGACCACGCACATGCCCACACTCAAGATCGCTACCAGAACCTTGTTCATCCTCTTCCTCCTATTGAAAAATAAAAATGTTTCGGCACCGCCGCCCCGCCCAGTCCACGGCAGCGGCAGAGGGTGTTCGAGATGTCAGGCCGGCCTGCGGGTCCGAAGACGCCGTTCAGGGATGGACACTACCTACTTTCATGGCCGACGGTTGTCAAGAGGGACTTAAGGCGAGTCCCGCATAAATTTATGTCGGTCCCGGCGCCGCGAGAGCCTCCAGGCGTTCGACCGGCGGCGGGTGGGAATAATGCAGAAGCACGTAAAAAGGGTGCGGAGAGAGGTTGGACAGGTTGTGGGCTGCCAGCTTCTTGAGCGCTTCGCCCAGCGCCCGGGGGTCGCCCGTGGTCGCGACCGCGAACCGGTCGGCAGCGAACTCGTGGCGCCGGAACAGGGCCTGTTGCAGCGTCGCGAGCGCCAATTCGAGGGGCGAGTAGAGAAGGGCGAAAAAGACCAGGCCGGCGTGCACCGACATGCGCTCCATGTAAAACGCGTCGAAAAGCGGCGGGTAGGCCAGCACCCGCGAAAAAAGAAACAGCATCAGCCCCGCCTGGCCGATGCCGAGAAGGGTCCTCAGGGTCACGTGGCGCCTCTTGAAGTGACCCATCTCGTGGGCCAGGACGGCAAGCAGTTCGGGGACCGTGTGCCGCGCCAGGAGGGTGTCGAAGAGGACGATCCGCCGGTTGCGCCCGACCCCGGCAAAGAAGGCGTTGCTGCGTTCGGAGCGCCTGGAGCCGTCCATGACCCACACCTGCCGCAGGGGAAACCCGATGGAGCGCGCGTATTGGAACACGGCGGTCTTCAGTTCCCCGTCCTCAAGGGGTTGGAACTTGTTGAAAAGGGGCATGATCCAGGTCGGGACGACCACCTGCAGGCTGACCAGGACCCCGCTCGCCACCGCCCAGCAGACCCACCAGAACCCGGCTCCCCAGCGGCTCAGCAGGAAGAGGATGATCCCCAGGAGCGGCGCGCCGATGGCCAGCGCCAGCAGCACGGCCTTGACCCGGTCGGCGCAGAAGGTTTTCCAGTCGGTGCGGTTGAACCCGAAGCGCTCCTCGATCACGAAGGTGTGGTAGGCGAAAAAGGGAAGCGACAGGAGCGCCGATCCCAGGGCCAGGGTCCCGACGTAGATCAACCCGGCGGCAACCTCTCCGGCCGCCGCCATGCGCGCGGCCCGGTCCAGCGCCGCAAAACCCCCGAGAAACCAGAAGGTCAGGAGGGCGGCCAGTTGAACCGTCGAGGCGCAGGCGCCCAGCCGGGTCTGGGCGCGCAGGTAGGCCTGGGACCGGCGGTAGCGCTCCTCGTCGTAATAGCCGCGGAACACCTCGGGCAGTTCGGCGTGCATCCGGCCGAGGTTGAGCCGGTCGGCCAGCCGGTTGAGCAGTTCCTGGGCCAGGAGGGCGAAAAGAATAATGGCGGCGACAGGGTTCATGGCAAAAAAAAACCGCCTCCGCCCGCCATGGGGGCGGTGCGGGCAGCGGGTGGCTGAATAGGGCGTGAATTCCGGCTTCGGCCCCTTCCCCGGCGCCCGGTGCAGCCGGGCGCCGAACCTTTCCGGGCTTTCCGGTCAGGGGTTGATCTTCTCCCTCAACTTTCCCGAACACCTGAAGGTCACCACGCGGCGCGGCGCGAGCATCATCTCCCTGTCGGTGGCCGGGTTTCTACCTCGTCTCTCCCGCTTTTCCTTCACACAGAACTTGCCGAAACCGCTGATGAGGACATCGTCTCCCCCCGCCAGTCTGCTCTTGATGATTTCCAGCAGGATTTCAACCATTTCAACGCAATTCTTTCTAGGCAGCCCTAGCTCTGCATGAATGGTGTCGACGATCGCGGCTTTTGTCAGTGCCATTGGCCAAACTCCTGTACCCTGGTAACGGTTCTTCTTACGGAGAGATTGAACGATTTTGAGCGATTACGTCATCCCGGGGCCTTTGTCAAGCATTTATCCTTTCATGGGCGCCGGAACCGGGACCGACCCGGAAAGCGGCCCGAGGCGCCCAGGTTTCCGCCGGGACCCGGCGCCTCCGCAATCCGCTTCCGGAGCCGTCAACGGGGTCATCGCCGCATCACTCCCGGCCTTTGCAGTGGGCCACGAAATCCGCCACCGCGCGATGAACCCTTTCGGCGCCCTCGCCGAAGAGGATGCCGTGGCGCTGAAAGTTAAACCGGATGCAAACTTTATCATCGGAACCTATCAATTTGAATATTTTTTCAGATCCCCTTGGGTCCACCACCGGGTCCCGCTGGGACTGGACCACGAGGGCCGGGATCCTGAGGTCCGGCAGCCGGGACTCGACCGCTTCCATGAGACGCTCGATTTCGGCCACCCCCGACACCGGGTTGCGGACATAGTTGATGTGGGGGTTTTCCGGGCTGTTTTCGACGAATTCCTTTTTGGCCCCGTCGCGGCTGACCCGTTCCATGATCCGGTTCCAGACCGTCACCGCGGAGGCGAACCGGGCGCCGAGATCCTGCAGCCTCAGGGGGGCTGAAATGGCGAACACCCCTTCGATCCGCTCGATGCGCGATGCCAGCTCCAGGGCCAGCCCGGCGCCGGTGGAAAACCCGCCGACCACCACCCGGCGGCAGAGGCTGGCGACGATGGCGTACCCCGCCTCGGCGGACCGGACCCAGTCGCCGTAGGAGCGGGCGGCCAGATCCTCGGGCGAGGTCCCGTGCCCCTTGAGGCGCGGCGCATAGACCCAGGCCCCCTTGCGGCCGAGGTGTTCGGCCAGGGCGCGGACCTCCAGGGGTGCCGCCATGTAGCCGTGGATCAGCAGCACCCCCATGTCCAGCGAGCGCCCCCTCACGACAAACGGCCGCCCCACCTCCTCGGGCTTGCTTTCCCCCTCGAGGTAGTATGCCCGGTAATCGGAGGCGAATTCGCGCAGGGCGTCCCTGGTGAGCCGGCGGACGATCCTGCGGCGCACCCAGAACTCGGGCTGCCAGGCGGTGCGGCGGATAAGCTTCTGGAGGGGCTCCAGGGGGTCCATGGAACGGGCGATCACGGCCACGGGGTTGTCGATGCGGGCCCGGTGAAGGTCCGACTCGGCCGTTATCCTGTGCCTGACGATGGCCAGCCAGTCGCCCTCCTTGCGCACCACGCCCTTGTCCAGGGCCACCTTCATGAAATCCTCGGCCCACTGGTGGGCATCGTCGGTCAGCAGGCGGATCGGGTCCCGCGCCAGGGACTCGTGGCAGGAAACGCCCATTTTTTCCAGCGGCTCGGAAGCGATCAAAAACACCCGCCGCCGCAAACCCGCGCCGTGGATCGTGCGGTACGGCATCCAGCGCAGCAGGGAGGCGAAGAGGTGGTCGTAGTTGACCGTGGTCATGGCGTAGATGGAGGCCATGTAGCGCCGCATCAGCGCCAGGGCCGCCTTTTGGAGGCGTTTGCGGGGGGCGCCGCGGTCATCTAAATCCGACAGGGGCGTCGCTGCGATGTTGCGGGCGACGAACACCGCGGGGGCGGCTTCCTTCACATTCAGGGGTTTCCCGAAGCGCACGTCCACATCCACCCCCGACAGGAGCATGGTCCCCTCGGTCATGATCTCTTCCAGGGCCCGTTGGGACAGGTCCGCGACCATGTGCCCGGCCAGGTAGGAGAGCAGGTTCTGCTGGACGCGCAGGGGATAGTAGGAGATGTTGACCGGGACGATGTAGGTGGGCCTGGCGGACACCTGGCTGATCTGCTCGATCTGGAACATTCCCAGGAGCCGGTCGACCTCCCGGGGCGCGGTGTCGCCCAGGGCGAGGATCCGCCGGCGATAGAATTCGGTGCGCAGGGCCAGGGCGGCGGGGCCGGTGTGGGGGCGGTACTTGCCCTCGGGGCCCGAGATGACGAAGCGGCCCCTTTCGTAGACCTTCATGTGCTTGACCATGCGCCCCTCCGGGTAGATGACCCAGGAGGCCTCACCGGTCAGCAGGGACCGGACGATGAGACGGTCGCGGTCCGGGTTGCGGGTGGACACGGCGCCCACCGAATCGAGGAACCCGTCCAGGGCGCCGCCGAAAAGGGTCGCGTCGGCAAGCGACCAGACCGGGGTGCGCGTGATGCGGAAGATGAGAACGTGCGCGTGCTCAAGACCGCGGCCGCCATGCCGGACATCGTCTCCATGGACCCCCTGCGCCAGGAGCGCATATTGAAAACCGTGGCGGCTGAATACCCGTGGATGTACCTGGTGTTCACCCTCAATCCCGAGGGTTTCAACCTGGCCAGAAACGACGACAAGCCCCTGCTCGACTACTCCGACCGGCAGTACTACAAGGACGTGCTCGCCGGCAAGCAACTGGCCTGGCAGACCCTGATCGGCAAGACCTCCAAGGAGCCCGCCCTCGTGGTGGCCGTGCCCATCACCTACGGGGACCGCTTCTTCGGCGTGATGGCCGCGGCCATGACCATCGACGACATTTCCAAGCAGGTCGCCACCTGGAAGAAGGGCCGAACCGGATTCGCCTTCCTGGTGGATGAAACCGGCAAAGTGGTCTCCCACCAGGACAAGAAATACGTGCAGGAGCAGAAGCAGTTGGGCGATCACCCCCTCATCGCCCGGTTCAACCAGGACAAAAAGGACGCCACGCTCGAGTTCGTCGACGAAAACGGCACCCCCAGCATCGGACGGGTCAAGGGGATCGATCACGGCTGGGCGCTGGCCATCCAGCAGGAAAAGGCCGAGGTCCTCGCCGGCCTGAAACAGGACCAGCGGTTCGCCCTCATCCTGCTGTGCGCCACCGTGGTCCTGGTCACCCTGATCGCGTGGCTGTCGGCCCGCGCCGTCGTCACGCCCATCAAAAAGCTCACCGATGTGGCCGAGCGCATGAGCCTGGGAGACCTCAACGCCGAGATCGGCGTCCGCTCGAAAGACGAGGTGGGTCTCCTGGCCCAGGCCATCGGCCGGATGCAGGTCAGCCTGCGCATGGCCATGCAGCGGCTGCGATCACGGCGCTGATAAATTTTTAAAAATTCCTGTTGACAAGCCGTCCCCGGTCGGTTATATTAGTTCGGATTTATGATCAGGGCAGTGAAGGCCTGATATCCTTACCCAAGGTTATCAGGCCTTTTTTTAAACCGGACCCGAGCCCGGACCGCCGGCAGGGTCCCGCCCATCACCGAAATTTTCAACAGGGGGTGATCGAGATGATTTGCGCGACGATTAAAAAGGGCATGGAGTGCCCCTTCATGACCGCCAAGGGGTGCTCCTACTCCGGGGGGCTTTGCCACGAGATCGTGGAACAGTGCGAAGGCTGCAAGCGCGGCGTGCAGGTGGAGTCCGGCTGGTATTGCACGGCGTGTCCGAACCCGTCCGCCAAGTGGAAAAACGGAAACTGCAACATGGCTTCCCACGTGACCACCACGGTCGTGACCAACACGGTCAAGCTGAACCCGCTCAAGGCCTCCAAGCGCGGCAGCCACTAGCCGGCGACGATATCCAGGTGAACCCCGCTCGCAGCCGGAGCGGGGTTTTTTTTTGCGGGAAGGGGGGGTCACGCCTTGTCTCCCATCCCACTGATTTAACAAGTTCTCCTTGACATCCCGGACAAGAAACCGGTAATACTCCCCGGACACGCCGGCCGCTGCCGGTTCCGGCGCCGGGGGGACGGGCGCGGCCGCATCCGCTGCCGCCGCCGACCGTCGCCGGGATACGCCTCTCGACACCCTGAAGGGAGCTCACAGCATGAACCCCATCGCCAAGGAACTCAACGACGCCATCTGCGCCGCAAACCCGCACCTCTACGAGATGCTCTCCACTATCGGCCGCAGGCTCTTCTTTCCCAGGGGGATCCTCAGCCAGAGCGCGGAAGCCAAGCAGAAAGCCCACCGCATCAATGCCACCATCGGGATCGCCAGGGAGAGGGGCGGCACCATGCGCTTCGACTCGGTGATGGACATGATCGAAGGCCTCCAGCCCGAGGAAAGCCTGACCTACGCGCCGTCTTTCGGGATCCCGGCCCTGCGCGAGGCCTGGAAGCGCGGCCTTTACGAAAAGAACCCCTCGCTGGCCGGCAAGGCGGTCAGCCTGCCGGTGGTCACCTGCGGCATCACCCACGCCGTGAGCATGTTTGCCGACGTGTGGGTCGACCCGGGGGATGCGGTCATCGTGCCGGACATGATGTGGGGCAACTACAACATGATCTTCTGCGTGCGCAAGGACGCGGAGCTGGTCCACTACCCCCTGTTCACCGAGGCCGGCGGATTCAACCTCGCGGCCCTGGAGGCGACCGTGAAACGGGAGGCCGCCCGGCGGTCCAAAATCGTGGTCCTCCTCAATTTCCCCCAGAACCCCACCGGCTACACGGCCACGTCGGAGGAGGCCGACGGGATCGCGGACATCCTGACGGCCGCGGCGCGCGGCGGCACCCGCGTGGTGGCCGCCTTCGACGACGCCTATTTCGGCCTTTTCTATGAGCCCCGGGCGCTGCAGGAATCGCTTTTCGCGCGCCTGGCCGGGGCCGATCCGCGCCTGCTGGCCGTCAAGCTCGACGGGGCCACCAAGGAAAATTACGTCTGGGGTCTGAGGGTCGGGTTCATCACCTACGGCGCCCACGTCGCGGGCGATCCCCGGCCGGTCTTCGATGCCCTGGAGAAAAAAACCGCCGGCTGCATCCGGGGCAACATCTCCAACGCGCCCCATCTCAGCCAGTCGATCCTGCTCAAATCGATGCAGGACCCCCGCTACCTGAAGGAAAAGGCCGAGAAGTACGAAACCCTGCGGCGGCGCGCGGCCCGGGTGAAAGAGGTGCTGGCGGACCCGAAGTACGCCGCCGCATGGGAACCCTACCCGTTCAATTCCGGCTATTTCATGTGCCTGAGGCTCAAAACGGTCGACGCCGAGGCGCTGCGGGTACACCTCCTCGACACCTACGGGGTGGGGCTGATCTCCATCGGCAGCCGCGACCTGCGCGTGGCCTTTTCGTGCCTGGACGAGGGCGATGTGGTCGAACTGTTCGACACCATCCTGAAAGGGGTGCACGACCTCGCCCGCTGAGGGGGGGAATGACGAACTCCGGGAAACCCAAGCCGCCGTCGCCATATTTTCTGTCACGCCTGCGGTCGGCGGACATCGCCAGGGCCGGCAGGTGGACGTTCCGTTTCGTGGCGATCGGCATCATCGCGGGGCTCGCCTCGATCGTCTTTCACTACCTCTGCCAGCTGGGGGCCCACTATTTCCTGGACCTCGTCGCCGGGTACCGGCCGCCCGCGCCCGCAGGCGAGCACCCCCTTCTGCCGCCCTCCGCCACGCCCTTCAACCGCTGGCTGCTCCTGCTGCTGCCGGCGGCCGGGGGGCTGGCAAGCGGCTGGCTGGTCTGCAAATTCGCACCGGAGGCGGAAGGCCACGGCACCGATGCCGCCATCCACGCCTACCACCACGGCCGGGGCTTCATCCGCGGCCGGGTCCCCATCGTCAAGACCGTCGCCTCGGCCGTCACCCTGACCACCGGCGGCTCCGGGGGGCGCGAAGGCCCCATCGCCCAGATCGGCGCCGGCTTCGGCTCTTTTCTCGCCACCCGCCTGGGGCTTTCCGACCGCGAGCGCCGCATCATGATGGCGGCCGGCATCGCCGCCGGGGTGGGCAGCATTTTCCGGGCGCCGATGGCCGGGGCCCTGTTCGCGGCCGAAGTCCTCTACCGGGACCCGGACTTCGAAAGCGAGGTCATCATCCCGGCGGGCATATCCTCGGTCGTGGCCTACTGCCTCTTCTGCCTCGTCTTCGGGTGGGGCTCCCTGTTCGATTCCCCGCCCTTCACGTTCCGCAACCCCCTCGAGCTGGGGCCCTACCTGGTCCTGGCCCTGGTCCTGGTCGCCGCCGGCGGGTTCTACGTCAAATTCTTTTACGGCACCATCGCCGTCTTCCGGCGCCTCGGGCGCATCCCCGGGCCCATCAAGCCCGCCATCGGCGGCCTGCTGACAGGCATCGTGGGCTTTTTCCTTCCGTGGACCCTCTCCTTCGGCTACGGCTACGCCCAGATGGCCATCAACAGCCAGCTGAGCATCCCGTTTCTCCTCTCCCTGGCAATGGGCAAGGTCCTGACGACATCCTTTTCCATCGGGTCGGGCGGAAGCGGCGGCGTGTTCGGACCGTCGGTGGTCATCGGGGGGGCCATGGGCGGGGTGGTCGGCCAGGCGTTCCACCTCCTGATACCGGGGGTCGTGACCGATCCGGGGGCCTTCGTGGTGGTGGGGATGGCGGGCTTTTTCGCGGGGGTGTCCAACGCGCCCATCTCCACCATCATCATGGTCAGCGAGATGACCAACTCCTACCACCTCCTGCTGCCCAGCCTGCTGGTCTGCTCGGTGGCCTACCTGGCGTCCCAGCGCTGGACCATCTTTCACCGCCAGGTAAAGAACAAGCTCGTGTCGCCGGCCCACGCCGGCGACTTCTTCGTCGACATCCTCCAGGCGATCCAGGTCAGGGACCTCATGGACCGGGTCAAAAAGGTGAGCCTCGTCCCCGAGGACATGACCTTTTCCGAGTTCAAGCGCTATTTTTCACGCACCGAACAGCACTACTTTCCCGTCATGGACCGCAACGAACGGCTGGCGGCCATCTTTTCCGTCAACGACATCCGGGGCGTCCTGTTCGAGGAAGGCATCGAAAGCCTGGTGCGCATGAAGGACATCGGCAAAACGGAGATGATCGTCACCACGCCGGCCGAAGACCTCAACGCGGTCCTGCGCAAGTTCACCGTCAAAAACATCGACGCTCTGCCCGTGGTCCGCGACGACGATCACGGCATCCTCGTCGGCATGCTGGGGCGCAGGGAAGTCATCGCCTATTACAACCAGAAGGTCGAGGAGATGAAACGCCTCAGGGATTGAGCCGCCGGGCCTGATCGGGCGATGCTCAGTAGAGGACCTCCTCGATCTCGCACGAACATGCCCGGCAGAAGAACGCCGTCCGGGTTGGGAAAAAGGATCCTGAGAATGACCGAGCCGGTGGTGGGGTCCACGGTGACCTCGCGGAACTGGAGGGTTCCCGCGTGGGGATAGGGGCTGCCGTCTTCCAGCAGGAGGCTCACCGTCTTGTGATCGCTTCCGTTCTGGTTGAGCCGGCCGTCTTCCAGGCGCCGCCTCAGCCGCAGGAGGTCGTTGGTGGATTGGGGCACATCGACGTACATGGGGTCGAGCTGCTGGACGGTGACCAGGGCCGCGGGTTGATAGGCGGTCACGATGGCCCCTTCCGTCACGCCGGACCTTCCGGTGCGGCCCGCGATGGGCGCGGTGATGTCGGTGTACGCCAGGTCGATGCCGGCCGTCTCCAGCGCCGCCTCGGCCTGCTGGATCGCCGCTTCGGCGGCGGCCACGGCCACACGCTCGCTTTCCACCTGGGCTTCGGCCGCCTTGAGCGTCGCTTCGGCGACACTGTTTTCGGTGACCGTCTGGTCGTATTCGCTGGCGGAAACGGCCCGGTCCTTGACCAGCTCGGCGAAGCGGCCGAGATTGGTCCGCGACTGCGCCAGGGTGGCCTGCTGCCGCGCGACCCCGGCGATGCTCACGGCCAGGGCGGCCCGGGCGCCGTCAGCCGCCCTGCGCCGGACGAGGAGGTTCGCCGCGGCATTGTCCCGCGCGGCCTTGAACGGGGCGGCATCGATCTTGTAGAGGACCTGGCCGGCCGTGACATCCGAGCCTTCGGTAAACAGGCGCTTCTGGATGAGGCCGCTGACCTGGGGCCGGATTTCGGCGATCCGGAAGGCGGAGGTCCGGCCCGGCAGCTCTGTGGTCAGAACGACGCGCTCGGGTCGAACGGTGAGCGTGGCGACTGCGGGCGGCGACGGGGGCGGCGCCTGCTGCGCGTTTTCGCAGCCTGCCAGCAACAGGCCGGACAGCAGCGCTGCCGCCGACAGAGAAGTGGACATCCAGGGGCTTAAGGGCCGCATCGGTGGTTTTTCCCCCTTCCTGCGTCAATCGGGCGGATCGGGCAATGAATTTGAATTGACAATTTCAAATTATCATTTAAAATGAGGCTTTAAATTTCACGGCTTCTGTAGCATAGGCAGGCACGCAATTCAATCCAAAATTGACGCCATCAGCCGCCAGGGGCGCGGCGCCCGGGACTCAGGCATGTCGCAGGATCCGGTGAAAAAACGGGAAGACGGCAGGGAAACCCGCTGCAAGCTGCTGAATTCGGCCTGCGAGATCTTCGCCCAAAAGGGCTACCGCGAGGCCAGGGTGGCCGATATCTGCAGGCACGCCGGCGCCAACGTCGCCGCCGTGAACTACCATTTCGGAGACAAGGCCAGCCTGTACAAGGAGGCCTGGCGCCACACCCTCGGCCATGTGGAGGACGACCCGGCTCCCGGTGACCCGGCCCGCGTGTCGCCTGAAAACCTCCTGCGCGACTATATCCAGAGGCTCCTGCTGCACCTGACGGCCGGCGAGGCCATGGGCCGCTTCAACCGTCTCTACCTGAGGGAACTCGTCAACCCCACCGGGCTGATCCAGGAGGCCTGGCACGAGCTCATCGAGCCGCGCCGGCGCCGGCTGCACGACATCATCCGCGCCATCATCGACCCCGGGGCCGAAGAGCTGAGCGTCCTTTTGTGCGAGCTGAGCATCGTCAACCAGTGCCGCGCCCTCGTGACCATCCAGAGCAGCGACCTGGGCTACATGCTGGGGCAGCCCCTGTCCCCGGCGTTGATCCGCCGCATGGCCGGCCACATCGCCGACTTTTCCCTGGCCGGGATCCGCTCGGTGGGCAGGACCGCCGCCGGCCCGCCCGCCGCGGCGGACGGCGCACGCCGCGCGCACCGGGATGATCCGGGCGAGGTCTCGCCGTGCACGGGCCGCAAGGCCGCGGCCCCAAAAAATTGTATTGACAACTTTACAAATATAGCATAGGCTCCGTCCACCCAGCACCCGAAAGACGGAGCTATGCGCCCCATGCTCAACCCCCGGTCCCCGGTCCCGCTGTATCGCCAGCTGGCAGACATCCTGATGCACCAGATCCGCTCCGGGGCGTATGCCGCCGGGCAGCGGATTCCCTCGGAACATCAGCTGGCGCAGGCTTACGGCATCGGGCGCCCCACGGCCCGGCAGGCCACCGATTTCCTGGTGCGCAAGCAAATGCTCTCCCGCCGGCGGGGGTCCGGTACCTATGTGCGGCGCCCCCCCGAGGAGGTCGATCTCTTCTCCCTGGCCGGCACCCTGGCTTCCTTCGAAAAACGGGGGATCCCCCTCACCCCTGTGGTCCGCAGGGCCGTCGAGCGGATCGCGGCGCCCGACGACCCGCAAAACCCCTTTGCCGGGTCCGAGGCCTACTTCTTCTCGCGCCTCAGCCTGGTCGACGGCCGGCCGGTGCTCATCGAGGACATTTTCCTCGATCCGGTCCTGTTTTCAGGGATCGAGCGCTTCGACCTGGCCGGCCGCTCCCTGTCGCGCATCGCCGACGAGCACTTCTACCTGCGGCCGACCGGCGGCCGCCAGACCTTCCGCATCGCCCGCCTGGCGGCCGGCCTGGCCCGCGACCTGGCGGTCGGTCCGCGCACGCCGGTCCTCCAGGTCAACCGCCATATCCACTTCGGCGAGGCGCACAACGCCGTCTACGCGGTGCTCTACTGCCGCACGGAGCGCTTCGTTTTCTCGCAGACGCTCGGAGGAACCCACCATGAGTGAGAACGGCTACTACGGGGAGTTCGGGGGCGCCTTTCTGCCCGAAATCCTCATCGCCACCGTCGAGGAGCTGACGCGCACGTTCAGGGCGGCCCGCAACGACCCGGCCTTCTGGCAGGAGTACACCGACGTCATGGGCGCCTACTCCGGCCGGCCGACCCCCCTGACGCCGGCCGACAACCTGACGCGCCTCCTGGGCGGCGCGCGCATCTACATCAAGCGCGAGGACCTCAACCACACCGGCGCCCACAAGGCCAACAACGTCATGGGCCAGGGGCTCCTGGTCCAGCGCATGGGCAAGACGCGCGTCATCGCGGAGACCGGCGCCGGCCAGCACGGGGTGGCCACCGCCACCATGGCCGCGCGCTTCGGTTTCGAGTGCACCATCTACATGGGCGAGGTCGACGTGGAACGCCAGCGCCCCAACGTCTTCTGGATGGAGCGCCTCGGTGCGACGGTCGTCCCGGTCACCGCCGGCACCCGGATCCTCAAGGACGCCATCAACGAGGCCTTCCGCGACTGGGTCACGAACATGGACACGACCCACTACGTGCTCGGCACCGCCTGCGGGCCCCACCCCTTTCCGGAGATGGTCTCCTACTTCCAGTCCATCATCGGCATCGAGGCCCGCCGGCAGATCCTGGCCGCCGAGGGGCGGCTGCCGACGCGGGTCTTCGCCTGCGTCGGGGGCGGGTCCAACGCCATGGGCATCTTCAGCGGATTCTTCGACGACCCGGTGGAGCTGGTGGGCGTGGAGGCCGCCGGCCGCGGGATCGAGACCGGCCGGCATGCCGTGCGCCTGGCCGCCGCGGACGCCAGCGTCGGGGTCGCCCAGGGCTACAAGACCTTTTTTCTCCAGGACGGCGACGGCCAGATGCGCGAAACCCACAGCGTCGCCGCCGGCCTGGACTACGTGGGGGTCTCCCCCATCCTCTCCCACCTGAAACAGACCGGCCGGGTGCGCTTCGAGTCCGCCACCGACCGGGAGGTTCTCGAGGCCTTCGAGCTGACGGTGAGAAAGGAGGGCCTGATCCCGGCCCTGGAATCGGCCCACGCCTTTGCCGGGGCGTTCAGGGAGATCCCGGCCATGTCGCCCGGCGACGTCGTCCTCATCAACCAGTCGGGGCGCGGCGACAAGGACATTTTCACGGTGGCGGACGCCTTCGGCGACCCCAAATGGAAGCAGTTCATCCGCAGCAAGGCAGGAGTGGACCATGCTTGAGAACTACCTACGCGAGCGCTTGAAGGAAAAGGGCATCCTGCTGATGACCCACATCGTCCTGGGCTACCCCAGCCTGGCGGCCTCGGAGGAGATCGCCGGGGCCATGGTGGAGGCCGGGGTGGACCTCATGGAGCTCCAGATCCCCTTTTCCGAGCCCATGGCCGACGGCCCGGTGATCCTCAACGCCAACCAGCTGGCCCTGGCCGGCGGGGCCACGGTGGGCAGCTGCCTCGCGTGCGCCCGCCGGCTGGCGCAGGGTCACGGCATCCCCTTTCTCTTCATGAGCTATTACAACATCCTTTTCAGGTACGGCGTCGAGCGCTTCGCGGCGATGATGGCCGACAGCGGCCTTGCGGGCGCCATCGTCCCGGACCTGCCCCCCGAGGAGGGCCGCGACTACCTGGCCGCCATGTCCGCCCGCGGCCTCGCCCCCATCCACCTCTTCGCACCCACCACCCCGGAGGAGCGCATGCGCAGCATCGCCCGGGTGGCGCACGGGTTCGTCTACTGCATCGCCCGCAAGGGGGTCACCGGAGCCCGGACCGACTTTTCCGCCGACCTGGACGCCTACCTGGCCCGCTGCCGCCGCGCCACCTCCCTGCCCCTGGCCCTCGGGTTCGGGGTGAAGGGCAAGGCCGACGTCGATTTTCTGAAGGGCAAGGCGGACATCGCCGTCATCGGCTCCCAGACCATCCGCCTGGTGGATGAGCACGGCGTGGGGGCGGTGGAGGGGTTCATGCGGGGGCTGCGGGCGCAATGAGAACTCAGATGGGCGGTTGAGATTCGGGCCTGCAGGCTGTTGTGTATCATTGCACTTGACTCGGAGCCTGTCCGGCAGGCCACAGACCAAAAGACGATCTTCGCCGAGAGATCGGCCTTGGGTAGTCAACCTCCGGAAGGCAGACGGCGGGAAGCCGTATTCCAACCCGAGTTCAGAATTGAAAAACCCCGAACGGCGCCGTCCGGGGGCAGCGGTTGACGGCTTCGACGAATGCCGCCGCCCTGGCGAGGTCCTTTCTTCCCGGCGCGGACTCCACGCCCGAGCTGACGTCCACGGCCGAGGGGCGGGCCGCGGCGATGGCTTGGGCCACGTTCTGCGGGGAAAGGCCGCCTGCCAGGATCATGGGGTGAGCGGCGCCCAGGGGCCGCGCCGACGACCAGTCCCAGGCCATGGCGTTGCCGCCCGGCAGCGGCCCCTTGGCGCACTCCACCAGGAAGGCGGCGGCGGCGTAGGACCCGGCGTCCCCCAGGCCCGGGCGCCCGCCGTCGAAGAGGGCCTTGATGACCGGGACCCCTTCGTCGCCCAGGCGCCGCACCAGTTCCGGCCCTTCCTGGCCATGGAGCTGAACGGCGCCCAGGCCGCAGCGGCCGACCCTGGCCATGATGGCGTCGAAGCCGGCGTTGACGAACACGCCCACCACCGTCGCCCGGCCGGAGAGCGCCCGGCAGATGGCCGCCGCCTGCTCCCCGCTCACGTGGCGCGGGCTCTTGGGAAAGAAGACGCACCCCACGGCGTCCGCCCCCAGCTGCACGCACCCCTCGGCCTCATCCACCCGCGTCAGGCCGCAGATCTTGACCGCCACCCGGCCCGGCGTGCCGGGTTGCCGGCTTTCCCCTTCCGGCCGGATCATTCGACCCCCCTCAAAGACCGAAGCAAGGCGGCGGGGTCACCCGCCCGCACCAGGTGTTCACCGACGAGAAAATTGAAAATCCCGGCAGCCAGATTGAGCGCGATGTCCCTCCGTGTCCGGATGCCGCTGGCGGCTACCGCAACCTGGCCCTTCCCCATCCTGGCGACCAGCGCGACGGCGGTGCCGATGTCGGTGTCGAAGGAGGCCAGGTTGCGGTTGTTGATGCCGATGAGGCGCGCGCCGGCGTCCAGGGCGATGTCCAGGTCTTTTTCGGTGTGGACCTCCACCAGCGAGTCGACGCCGATCGTCCGGGCCAGATCCAGGTACCCCCGCAACTGCTCCGTGGACAGGATTCTCACGATCAGCAGCACGGCATCAGCCCCCATGGCGGCCGACTCGTAGACCTGGTAGCCGCTGACCACGAAGTCCTTGCGCAGGACCGGCAGGGCGACCGCCCGTCGCGCCCGGACCAGGTCGTCGGCGCTGCCCCGGAAAAACGGTCCGTCGGTCAGCACCGAAAGGGCCGCCGCCCCGCCGGCTTCATAGGACCGGGCAAAGGCCGCCGGGTCCAGGCCGGCGCGGATCACGCCTTTGGAGGGGGAGGCACGCTTGATCTCGGCGATGATGTTGACCCCGCCGGGGCCCGGCTTGGACAGCACCTCAAAAAACGCCCTGAAATCCGACCGAGCCTCCGCCGCCTCCCGCACCCGCGCCGGGGGGCGTCGTCTTCTGCATTCAGCGACCTCTTCCTTCTTGTGCGCCACGATTTGCGCGAGGATATCGGTCATGAGGGTCCCCCATCAGAATATTTTCGTTCACATCCGCTTCTACGTGCACCTTCACGTAAGCGTACACGTTCACGGGTGCGTGCACGGGTACGGGTACGTGACCTGTACGTGGGTACGTGCACCGCTTCGCTGCGCACGGGTACGATCACTTCTTCGGGTACCCGTACCGGCGGACGTCCGCATAATGCCGGCCGCCTCAGCGGCTCCCAGGGGGGGCGGCCTGAAGCCGATTCATTTCTTCAGGCCGCTGGATGGCAGCGCCGGAGGGGAGCGGCCCGGGGTGAAACCGGTCGACGCTTCGCGCTACGTGACCTTTTCCTACCAGGGGGAGGATGTGGTGGACGAGGCCCGCTTCAAGCGCTTCATCGCGGGCCTCCCCTGGGAGCTTTTCAGGATCAAGGGGCCGGTCCGCTTCCCGGACCGCACGGAGGTGCTCAATTTCGTGGGCGGCCAGCCCGATTGGGTGCCGTGGGTCGGCCCTCCCCGGACCTGCCTGGCCTTCATCGGCTGGGACGTGAATGCGGAAGAAACCCTGCACAAGCTCAAGGCCTGCCTGGTCTGACCGGCACCGGGCCGGGTTGGGGAGGAAGAAGGCGACGAATTTCCGGGCCGGGCCGAAGCGTTCCTCCCCGGGCGATGACGCCATGCGCTGCAGCCGGCCCAGGGCCTCCGGGAAGGTCGTCCGGGGCAGCAACACGCCGCAGCGCCCGGGGGGGGGCGCAGCGGCGGCGCGTCTCGGGCAGTCGGGCGCAGGGAGCGTCCAGCCGTCGCCAAGAGCGGCGCGGCGGCGTGGAGGGCCTGCCGCAGCTCCCGGGCTGCGATCATCCCGCGGCCCCCAACCCCGGCTTCAGCAGCACTTGTAAAGCCGGAGCAGGCGCTTGTCCATGACGAAGTAGAATTTCATGTACGAGGAACCGTCGAAGCGGGTGCGCACCCCGTGCAGGGTGTTGGCCAACTCGATGGTGCTGCGCAGGTGGGTGATCATGATGAGCTGCCGGTGGGCGGCCACCTCTTTCAGAAAGGCCTGCATGGACTTGTGGTGGGTGTAATCGAGGGAGGGCTCCACCTCGTCCAGGAGGAAGAGGGGGCTTTCGAGGTCGCTGAACAGGGCCAGTTTCAGGGCCAGGCTGGTGACCGCCTTTTCCCCGCCGGAGAGCTGGTGGGCCCTGCGCACGCGGTTGCCCGGGAGGGCCACCTCGACGTCCAGGGCGCGCGAGCCGTTGTGCGAGGGGAGCAGGAGCTTGACCTGCGCCAGGGGCATGAGGTGCTCCATGTAGCGCCGGAAGAGGGGGTCGATGCGCTCCAGGAGACAGTCGGCAAGGCCCCGGGCCGACTCGATCCCCAGCAGCGCCTGAACGGCGGCGAAGCGCTCCCGGGGGGAGGCCTGGATAAGGTCGTTGATCTCTTCCTGGCGGATGATGGTGCGCAGGGCATCGGTCAGCCGGAGGTCCGCGAGGCGGCGGCGGTATTCATCCGGGCCGAGGACCTCCGGGCCCACGAGGTAACGGTTCTCGCCCGAGCGCGACATCTCCCGCGCCAGCGTGACGACCGGGCTTTCCTTTTGCGGCGAGGCCTTCAGGTTCAATTCGACGCGGACCCTTCCGGCCGGCGGGCAGGCCTTGGTGCCCGAGAAAAAGAGCTCCTCGGGCGCATAGCAGCGCACCCGCCGGAGGTCGTCCTCGCCCATGGCCCACACGATGGCGTCCAGGATGTTGGACTTGCCGACGCCGTTGCTGCCGATGACCACGCCGATGCCGGGCTGGAAGCTCATGCCCGTTTTTTCCGAAAAGGACTTGAAGCCCTCGATGGTGACGTCCTCAAGGTGCATCTTGTTTCTCCCGGTTCTTTTGCCTGTGGCGGCGCTCGATTTCGGCGATGAGCTCCTCCTGCATGGGGATGAGGGCCTCGTAGACCAGGTCGCCGTCCAGCGCCACGCTGGGCAGGGACCTTGCCCTGAGGGTCCTGAAACGCTCGACGCCCTCACGGGTGCGCATGTCCCACTCGTGGACTTCGATCAACCGCTGTGTTTCCTCCGGTAAAACCTTTACCGATTCCGCCATATAGACGCAGGCGACTCACTGGTTGAAATCGGTCAGGAGCACATCGACGACGACCGGTCGGGACATGGTGCCTCGCTTTCTTTTTCCAGATGGTGGATGTGAAGGGCCACGCCCCCGCCGGCCTCCTCCAGCAGCCCCCAGGAGAGCCCCCGGGCAGCGCCCACGCCGACGAAGTCCCTGGCGCCCACCCGCCAGTGCCCCCAGCGGCCGGGCTGGGCGAAGAGGACGAGGTCGGCCCAGAACTGGGGCACCATCGCCTCGAGGGCCGGAAAGACCTCCGTGTCGGTCATGAAGCGCGTGAGGCCGCAGACCATGTTGATTTCCAGGGCGAAGGGTTCGAAATCGGAAAAGCCGGGCAGCCCCTGGAGATACTCGCCGTAAAAGGCGAAGCCGCTGCGGCCGGCCAGGGAAAAGGCAAGCGCCTGGGGCCTTTCCCGCAGCCACTGCCGGTCCATGGGGTCGAGGGCCGGCTGCGTTCCGGCGTCGCTTGCCTGGGATGCCTGCCAGTCGCGGTCCCCCTGGACCGAAAGGATCTGCGCGTCGCGGACCGCCTGCAGGATCGACGCGCGCCCCGGCGGCGGCCCCGTCAGGTTGCCGAGGCAGTAGATGGCGTCGGGCTTCCGCGCGCGAACGCTCTCCAGCAGGGCGCGCAGGAGCGCGTCGTCGCCGTCGAGGTCGCCCAGGAGCGCGATGCGGGTGTGGACCTGGGGGTCGACGGCGGTGCAGAAGGACCCGGCGGGCGCCAGGCTGCCGTTTTCGGCGGCCCGGAGGGCCTCGGCCAGCTGCCCGGGGCAGGAGGTCCCGTTGCGGCAGGCGATCCCCTCCAGCAGGGGCATGACCTCCGGGACGCGGCGGCCTTCGAGGAGCACGGACACCAGGCGGGCGTTGCCCGGGCAGCCCCCGCCGACGAAGCTCACGTCCCCCAGGCGGTCGCCGCGCAGGCGGAAATGGATTTCCTGGGGGCAGACCCCCCGGGTCCGGAAAACGAACCGGTTGCCGTTGTCGGTTGCAGTCATCGGGGTGAGCGGGCTCCGTTCCGGCGGGCCGAAAGCGCCGGCGGAGCGACAGCGGGGGCTTCCGGCGGCCTCATGGGTTTTTCATTCTACACGGGCGGCGCGCCGCCGGGAATCGTCCAATAGACGATTTTTGGCGCCCAGCGGGTTGGTTTTGAGGGGGTCGGGCGAAAGGGCCCGCGGGCGCGGCAGGGGCGGGGAAGGGCTCCGGCTTTAGAACTCGATCCCCTTCTGGGCCTGGATCCCCTGGCGGTAGTGGTGCTTGACCTCGGTCATCTCGGTCACCATGTCCGCCATCTGGACCAGCTGCTGAGGGGCGTTGCGCCCCGTCAGGATCACGTGCAGTTCCTTGGGTTTGTGCATTAGAAGCTCTTCCACCTGCTCAAATTTCAATAGCCCGAAGTCGACCGCCATGTTGATCTCGTCCAGGACGATCAGGTCATAGGCCGCGCTTTCCATCGCCGCCCGGAAGGCTTCCAGGCCCTGGTTGGCCCGGTGGATGTCCATGGGTTCGCACGCCCGGCTCTTGAAGAAGACCCGTCGGCCGAACTGGCGGATCTCGATGGGCAGGTGACAGCGGCTGAGGGCCTTGATGACGATCTCCCCCCTCGGCCCGATGCTCTGGACCTCTTCCGGGCAGGCCTCGATGCAGGCGGGAAGCTCCCCCCGGGCGATGCGGTCGTGGCAGCGGTCGCACTTGTACATGACCCCGTTGCCGGCGAACGCCGGCAGAATGTCCAGGTACAGGCCGACCCCGGTCTGGCGCTGGGGGATCCGCCAGGGGCAGACCTCGCTGCACTTGCTGCCCCCCAGGCAGATGCCGCTGTCGATGACGGAAACGCCGTTTTCCAGCTGCCTGGCGGCGCCCCACGGGCAGAGCTTGACGCACGGCGGGTTGACGCAGTGCATGCAGCGCCGGGGCAGGGTCAGCTCGATTTCCTTCCCGTCCCTGGTCACCGTGGCGTGCTGGATGAACAGCCAGTTGTAGGGTGTCAGGCGCTCTTCCTCGTCCCGCCGCCCCGACCAGTCTTCGGCCTTCACCCGCTCGGGGAACATCCGGGGGAAGGGCTTTTTCGGCTCGGGGTACTTGGCCGCGTTGGATTCCCGGCAGGCCTGCACGCAGGCGCCGCACCCGATGCACTTGCCGACGTCGATCAGGGTGGCCAGCTGGGACCCGCCTTCCGACGCCGCGGCGCGTCCGGCCGCCCCCGGAACGGCAAGGGCGCAGGCGGCCGCCACGCCCCCCTTGATGAAGGCCCTTCGCGAAATTTTCTCCGTCATCTCTCCTCCTCCTTCAATCCGCTCCGTTCCCGGCGATCCGCGCGCCATGGGGATCGTCGGACCTTAAGAGCCGGAAGGCGGGATTTGGTTACGGCATTTTTCCCGCCGCAGCGGTCAGCCGCGCCACGGGGCCTCGTACCAGCGGCAGCGGCCGCCGCTGCCCGCCGCCGCGAGGGCGCCGCGGTACCCGCGGGCCGGGACGAAAGCCGTCAGGGTCCAGGACCGCGGGGCCTGCGGGTCTCCGGCTACGCGGATCAGGCGCGCGGGCTCACCCGGGAAGGGGCAGACGCTGAACCGGTCCATGGGGAAGGAAAAACCGGCGCCGGTCGCCTTGAGGAAGGCCTCTTTTGCGGTCCAACAGCGGAGGAAACCCTCCCGCCGCCGACCCGGCGGCAGGCGCAGGATGCCGGCGTGCTCGTCGGGGGAGAAAAACCTGCGGGCCAGGTCTTCCGCCCGGGGCATGTCGCGCAGGTACTCGATGTCGACCCCCACCGGCCGGTTCCAGGCGAATGCCAGCAGGACGAGGTCCCTTGAGTGCGCCAGGTTGAAACAGAGGCCGTCTGCGGGGGCCGGCCCGGCGACGGCCGGTTTTCCGTGCTCCCCGCAGGTGATCGCGATCCGGTGGGGGGGCACGGCCAGGTAGCGCCCCAGGAGGGTCCGCAGCAGTCCCCGGCACAGGGTGAAACGGCGCCGATGAAGTTCGAGATGGAAACGCTCGGCCCGGAGAACCTCATCGGCCGACAGAACCGCGCGACAGGCATCGAGGCATTCGGGCTCGGCGGCGGCCAGGTCGGCGCGCCAGACATGGATATCCCGGCCCTCCAGGGCCAGGTCCGCCGGAACCGCTTCCCACTGCGGGATGAGGGTGGTCATGGGGGGCCGCGCTCTAATCCGTCGGCATTGCCGGTTGAAGGGAGGTCGTGCCACGGGCCGGGCCCCGCCCCGGCGCCGGATGCCGGGAGGGGGGCCTTGCTGCCCGGGCCCAGCCCGGCATCTTTGTAACGGGGTCCTGCCCCCGAAGTCAAGACGACAGGGCCTTCCATCATCTGCGGCGAAACCGCCTGCGCTGTCGGAAGTCACATGCGATGCCCCGGCGGCGGCCCTGATTGGGGTTGACACGATCTTACCACTTTGTGGTAAGTAAGGCCAGCCCCGCGGCCCCCGCCGGAAGGCGGGCTTCCGGCCTTTCGCATGCCATGACGAGCCCCTGCCCGCCGGGGCGCGGCCGTGCGCCGCGGCCGCGGCGCCCACCGATGAAAGGGGGTTTCCCGATGGAGAGCGAGGAGTTCGCCCGATACCGCAGAAAGCTCGGCAAGACCCAGCGCCAGATGGCCCAGTTGATCGGCACCTCGATCAAGGCCGTCCACAGCTACGAGCAGGGGTGGCGGTCCGTGCCGGCGCACGTCGAACGCCAGGTGCTGTTCCTGCTCTCCCGGCTCGCCGAAAACCGCGGAAGCGGCAGGAACTGCTGGACCCTGACCCAATGCCCCCCGGAACGCCGCCGGAACTGCCCGGCCAGCGAATTCAAGAGCGGCACCCTGTGCTGGTTCATCAACGGCACCCTGTGCTCGGGAAAGCCCCACAAGAACTGGAAGGAAAAAATGAAGATGTGCCGGGAGTGCGACGTCCTGAGGCGCATTCTCTAGCCGGGTCCTCCCCCGGCACCGCGCAGAAACGGCCGCTTCCCCCTCCGGAGCGGCCGCCGGACCGTCACGCGGCCAGCCCCGGCCGGCGGATGGGCGACAGGGCGGTCGCGCCGCGCCGGCACCCCGTCAGACGGTGGAAGGCGGTAAAGCGGGCGGCACCCTCCTCCCCCATGAAGCGCGCCAGGAGACGGTCGTCCGTATGCCGCAGGTCCACCAGGAAAAGACCGTCCACCACCTGCGAAAAGGCATCGTCGACGTTGAAACTGACCAGCCGGCCGTTCAGCCTGAGGTAATGCCGCAGTAGCACCGGGACCCCCTTGGCGTCCTCCTCCAGGCTCGATATCAACAGGGAAACGTCCTCGATGTCCTGGAGGGCCGAGCGCAGATCGGCCTTGCGCAGCCCCGCGATCGCGGAGGTACGGTAAGGGCGGCGCGGACGGACCATGTCGGCGAAGTCGGCATCGAACCTGTGGGCGGTCAGAAACTGCACCAGCAGATTGCGGGAGACCTCCGTGTAGGCCTGGCTGATGCTGACCGGGCCGAAGAGCATGTGATAGGATGGGCAGCGGGCGATGAACTCGCCGATGCCTCGCCACAGAAGGCTCAGGCAGGTGAATTGCCGCTGGTATTCGGGCCGGATGAAGGATCGCCCGAGTTCGACGGCGTGGCCCAGACGCGCCGGGAAAGGGGGTTTGTAGCGAAAGAGCCTGTGGGTGTAAAGCCCCTCAGGGCCCAGATCCTTCAGGATCCGGTCGGTCAGCCCCAGGCGATAGGCGCCGGCCAGCTCCCTGCGGCGCAGGTTCCAGAGGAAAAGGTGCAGGTAGTGCTCGTCGAAAGGATCCAGATCGATGGCTGCGCCGGTTCCCTCGCAGACCATGCGGAAGCTGATCTCGCGCTGGCGGCCGATCTCGTGCATCAGGTGGGGGATCTGCTCAGCCCGGGCGAGATACACCTCGAATTCGCCGCCGGCCGCCAGGCGATGGGGCGCGCCCAGATCGGCCACCTCCCTGGCCGACCGGGAGCCGGCCAGCGGGGCGGCAATAGGCGAACGGGTGCCATCGGGTGAAGGGCCGGTAAATGACCGGTTCAGCCTTCGGGCTGCTTCCGGCCGGTTCTGGAGAACATAGGTGCTAGCCCGCAGGAAGCTGGTCCTGCAGCGGTCGTCGGGCAGACGCCGCAGCTTGGCCCAGGGGATCGGGCGGCCGATACAGACGCGGATATCCCGCCCGGAGTTCCTGACCAACTCGCCCGGCAGCAGGCAGGTCCGCAACCGGGGGTGGACCAGGCCGGCCAACTGGAACTTCCATCCGTTTCTTCCCGGGAAATAGACCGGCAGGGCGGTAGCCCCTGCCCGCCGGATGATGCCGCCGACATGCGGGCTCCAGGGGGGATCGGCGATCTGACCCTGGCGCCACCGGGGGCTCGACACTTCCCCGGAGGGAAACACCACCAGGGCGCCGCCGTCCTTGAGCCACCGGGACCCTCGTCGACGCCTTCGGCCTGGGCGCCTTTTGGGTCCCCCTGCTGCTGCTGGTCTTCAGCCTTCAGCTATTCGGCCGCCAGCCGGCCGCGGCCCTGGCCGCCGCCGCCGCCGGGGGCCTGCTCCTGGCGGCGGCGACGGGCGGACTCCTCGCCCTGCGCCAACCCGCGTACGAAATTCTCGGCAGCCGCTATTCCGCGGGCGGATTCGTGGGCATTCCGCTTCAGGCGCTTCTGTCGCGCTATGCCAACCCGGCCGGCGCGGCGGTCATCCTGGGCGTGCTGTTCCTGGTCGGGTTCATCCTGGCGACCCGCCTGTCGCTGGTCGTTTTCGGCCGGCGCTTCCTTGCTTTTGCGCGCCTGGCGGCCGAAAGGATCCAGACCCGGCGCCTCAAGCGCCGGGAGCGCAGGCAGAAGGCCAGGCGCCGGGAACAGAAAAAAGAGGCCGTGATTCAGAGCCCCCGCGAGGTCAAGATCCAGCCGCCCGCCATCAGCCCGCTGCGGGAGGTGCCGGTGCCGCGGCAGGAGGTCTTCGACTTCATGCGCCCGGACAAGGGCTTTGCGCTCCCTTCGGCCAAACTCCTGGACGAAGCCGAGGAAAAGCCGACCCTTGCCGACCAGGAAAACCTGCGCATGCAGTCCAAGCTGCTGGAGAAAAAGCTCGAGGACTTCGGGGTGACCGGCCAGGTCGTGACCATCTCTCCGGGGCCGGTGATCACCACGTTCGAGTACGAACCGGCCCCGGGGGTCAAGATCAACCGGATCGTCAACCTTGCCGACGACCTGGCCCTGGCCCTGCGCGCCACCAGCATCCGCATCGTCGCGCCGATCCCGGGAAAGGCGGTCATCGGCATCGAGATCCCCAATCCCGAGCGCCAGATCGTGCGCTTCAAGGGGGTCGTCGTTTCCAGCGAGTTCGAGAAGTCAAAATCCAAGCTCACGATGTGCCTGGGCCGCGACATCGTCGGCAACCCGGTCGTGGCCGACCTGACGCGCATGCCCCACCTGCTCATCGCCGGCGCCACGGGAACCGGCAAGAGCGTCGGCCTGAACGCCATGATCTGCAGCTTCCTCTACAAGGCCTCGCCGGAGGAGGTCAAGATGATCATGATCGATCCCAAGCGCATCGAGCTTTCGCTCTACGACGGGATTCCGCACCTCATCACGCCCGTGGTCACCGACGTCAAGAAGGCCACCAACGCCCTGCACTGGGCGGTGCGGGAGATGGAGCGCCGCTACGAGCTGCTTTCCGAGAAGAAAGTCCGCAACATCGGACAGTTCAACAAGCGGGCCGACAAGGAGATCGCGGAGCGCGCCGAGGAAAATGCGGAGCACCTGCCCCTGATCGCCATCATCATCGACGAACTGGCCGACCTGATGATGGTCGCCTCGCGGGACGTGGAGCTGGCCCTCACCCGGCTGGCCCAGATGGCCAGGGCCGCCGGCATCCACCTCATCCTGGCCACCCAGCGGCCGTCGGTGGATGTGCTCACCGGCATCATCAAGGCCAATTTCCCCACCCGCCTGACCTTCCAGGTTTCCTCCAAAACCGATTCGCGCACCATCATCGACGCCAACGGCGCCGAGAGCCTGCTCGGTGCCGGCGACATGCTCTTCCTGCCGCCGGGCACGGGCAAGCTCCAGCGGATCCATGGCGCCTACATATCCGAGTCGGAACTGACGCGGATCGCCGATTTCGTCAGAAGCCAGGACAGGCCCGAATACGATCTGGAGGTGACCCAGGCCGTCGCTCAGAAAGAAGGCGAGGAGGGGGCGGTCGAGCACGACGAACGTTACGACGATGCCGTGGCCCTGGTGACCCGAACGCGCCAGGCATCGATTTCCATGATCCAGCGTCACCTGCGCGTGGGGTACAACCGCGCCGCGCGCATGATCGAGGTCATGGAACAGGAGGGGATCGTCGGGCCCTCGGACGGCGTCAAGCCGCGGGAGGTGCTGGCACGCGGGTACGACGACATGCCCTGAGGGCGCCCCGGCGCTTGCGCTTTGGTCTTGCGACCATGCCAGCGGCACCGGCCCGGGGGGAGACTTCGCCCGCGGCCGGGGGTTCGCAGAGAGGGGGTGGGACGCGATGGACATCGACGGCGAGTTCCTCGCCGGAATAAAGGGCTTCCTCGATCCGGAGGAGGGCCTCCGGCTCCACCGGGTCGCGGCGCAGGCCTGCCGGTTGGGGCCGTGCCTGGAGATCGGCAGCTACTGCGGCAAGTCGAGCGTCTACCTGGGCGCCGCGTGCCGCGAAAACGGGGCGATCCTCTTCACCGTCGATCACCACCGCGGCTCGGAGGAGCAGCAGCCCGGCGAGGAGTACTTCGACCCCGCGCTTTTCGACCCGCGACAGGGGCGGATCGACACCCTCCCTTTCCTGCGCGCCACTCTGGCGGCCGCGGGGCTGGAGGAGACCGTCGTGCCGGTCGTCGCGAGCTCGGAGGTGGCCGCCCGCGGCTGGGCAACGCCCCTGGCCCTCGTCTTCATCGACGGCGGGCATGCCTTCGATACCGTGCACCGGGATTACCGCTGCTGGTCGAGGCACCTCCTTTGCGGCGGTTACCTCCTGATCCACGACATCTTCGAAAACCCGCAGGAGGGCGGGCAGGCCCCCTACCGCGTCTATCGGATGGCCGTGGAATCGGGACGCTACCGCGAACTGCCGCGGACCGGCAGCCTGGGGGTGCTGCAACGCACCTCCTGAGGGTCGCCGGGCCGGTTTTTGCGCCCATAGACGACGAGGCTTTTTCCGATGACCGGGTCGAGCAGCCTCTCCAGCCAGCGCGTCGGGCGCGGGCGCCGCATCATGTCCCAGACCAGGAGGCGGTGGTTCGGGAGAGAGGACTTCCCGCCCTCCATGCTCCGCGGACTGCCCCGCTATCTCCTTATGACGCTTTCGATTTTCGGGCGGTTTTTGACCCGGCGCCAGAGGGCGTGGCAGCAAAGGACGGAACGCGACACGGATCAGCGGGAAGGGCGGCGGTGAACATGAGCGTCGGCGGCCCTGAGCCCACGGGCACCGGCGCCTCTGCCGGCGCCCGGACCCGGCGGGTGCCGGCGGGCTGGTGGCGCCTGCGTCCCGCCCTTAAATTCCTGGCGCTCCGGGCGCTCCTGCCGGCCGCGGCGCTTCTGGGGCGCCGCGCCGGCAGCGCGTTCGGCATCCTGATGTACCACCGCGTGGCGGAGCATTCCCGGGGCCTGCCCCGGCCCACGCACAACGTCACCCCCGGGCGCCTGCGGCAGCAGCTCGGCGGCCTTGCCGCCAGGGGCTACCGCGCCTGGCCGCTGGCCGGGGTCATCGACGCCGCCGCGCGCGGGCGCCGGATTCCCGGGCGCGTCTTTGTCGTCACCTTCGACGACGGCTACGAAACGTTTTACCGCAACGCCTGGCCCATCCTCGGGGATTTAGGGGTGCCGGCCACCCTTTTCCTGCCCACCGCCCACATCGGCAGCGGCCGCGCGCTGCCCTTCGACGACTGGCCCTGGGCCGGGTCGCCGGAAGTCCCTTCCCCCTCCTGGCGGCCCCTGTCGTGGGCGCAGTGCCGCGACATCTCCCGCGACCCCCTCGTGGAAATCGGCGCCCACACCCATGCCCACCCGGCGTTTTATGACCGGCCCGAAAAGCTCGCAGGCGACCTGGCCGCGTGCATGGGGGTCCTGAGGGCGCATTTCGGGGAGCGGCCGTTTTCCTTCGCGCTGCCCTTCGGGACCGGCTGCCTGGGGTTTTCCCTGGAGCGGATGGCGGCGGCCGCCCGGGGGGCGGGGGCCACCTGCGCCCTCACCACCGAGCCGGTGGTCGCGGACCCGGCCAAAAGCCCCTATGGCTGGGGCCGGTTCGAGATCGGCCAGGAAGACACGGCCGCCACCATTGCCCTGCGCCTGGACGGGTGGTACAAGCCGATTCTGCGCGCGGGAAGGGCGCTCTACCGCCTGGCGGGCAGGCCCCGGCGGTAAACGGGGCGGGAATGAGGCCCTTGCCGCGACCCGCGGGCCTCCCGGCGCCAAGGCCCGCGACAGCGCCTGGCGCACCGAAAAACCCAGGGCCCGGATCGACCGGGAGAAAGCGAGGGTCCCCATGCCGTCCCCGGAATACCGCATTCTGCCCTACCGCCGGGAGTGGATGCATCCGGCGGCCGACGTGCTGCGGTTTCTTTTCGGTGCCGACCGCGATGAAAACCGCCGCTATTTCCAATGGAAATACCATGACAACCCCTATGCCGAGGAGCCCCTGGGGGTTGTCGCCCTGCGGGGCGCCGAGGTCGTCGGCTTCAGGGGCTATTTTTCGTCCGGGTGGACGGCCGGCGCCGGGGGCGGCGATGCCGGGGTCCTGGTCCCCGGGGACACCTGCGTCCACCCCGCGCACCGCCGCAAGGGCCTTTCGGTGGCCATGGGGCGCAAGGCCATGGAGTGGCTGCAGGCCAAGCACCGCCTGCTGCTCAACCTGAGCGCGGGGGGCAACTCGGTCCCCGGCTACCTGCGGATGGGGTTCCGCCCCCTGATGCCCAAGCGCTACCTCTCCAGGTATTGCCTCCCCGGCCTGGCGCGCTTCCTCCTCCACAGGCACCGGCCGCAAGGCTTTCCCGGGCCGCGCGTGCGCCCCGGGGTCTACGGCGAGGTCGAGGTCTCCCTCGGCCCGAAGCCGGAGGAGATGGCCGCCCTCGCCGGGCCGCTGCCCTCCGCACAGGCCGCCCCGTGCTTCTCCCTGCGCAGGGATGCGGCCCATTTCCGCTGGCGCTACGCCAATGGAAGGAACCGCTACGTGTTCTACTACGCGGCGCGCGGCAGGGAGACCCGGGCCTACGCGGCGCTGCGCGTCCACAAGAACAACCGGCGCGCCTGCATCGTCGATTACGGGGCCAGGACGGAAGCCGCGCTGGAGCCCGTCCTGGCCCACCTCGCGCGGCAGCGGACCTTCGACATCGTCTCCATCTGGGATCTCGGCCTCGAGAGGGGGCTGTGCGACCTGCTGACGGCTTTCGCCTTCAGGCGGCGGGGGCCGCTGCGCCTCATGGAGAAGAAGGTTGCCGGGGACTGGCCCGTTCTCGTGCGGCCGGTCAGGCGGGATTTCACGTCGGCCGACTGGGTCGTAAACGGCATCGACGCGAGACATGGGGCGAGTTGGCGGCTCCGGGAAATCTGCTCGGACGGCGCCTGACGGCCCCGGGGGGGGCGGAAGCAAAGGCGTGTCGGCGGCCCTGCCCTTTCGGGGCGAGGAGAGCGGCCGCGATCTGTTTTTTTGCGCGGGGGAAGGGAAAAAAGAACGCCGGCCCGGCTTCACGCACCGAGCATCCCCGCCAGGGGCGACCCCCACCCCCACGCCAGCCTGAGCCCGAGGAGCGAAAGCACCGCGCCCGCGAACAGCAGGGTGGACGTCGCGTCCTGAAGCGGGTAGTAAAGGCCCTCCCTGCGCAGGCCCAGGGCGACGGCTGCATAAAACGGGATGTACCCGCCGGCGATCGCCAGGACGGCCCCCGGAAGCCCCATCAGGGCAAACCCCGCCGGAATGCCCAGGAGCAGGAAAAAAAAACGCAGGTTGTGGCCGGCGGCCTCGCAGTGGGGCCGGGCGAAGACATACAGGCAGGGGCTGACGGTGAGCGTCAGCATGACCGGCCAGAGCCCCGGCGACAGGAGGGAAAGCATCCAGCCCGCCTGGATGTACCGGTCGTCGTAGAGAAAGGCGATGATCTTGTCGCCGAAAGCCGTGGGGACGCTCAGGCCGACGGCCAGGGCGGCCAGGATGTACCCGCGGGGCCGGGCGATCCTTTCCCGCAGCGCCCCGCGGGAAAGGCGGGACTGCTGCGCCAGGACGGGGAAAATCACCCTGGAGCTGGTGCGCTGCACCACCTGCCTGGGGACATCCGCCAGCGTCCAGGCGATGATGTACACCCCGAGCACGTCCAGGGGCAGCAGCCTGCCCAGGACGAGGCGGTCCAGCTGGGCGGAAAAAAACGCCATGGCCGAGGAGAGAAAAATCCATCTGCCGAAGCGGAAGATGTCGGCGGCGTATTCCCGGCGCCACCCGGGCCGCATCCCGGCCCGCGGCAGCACCATGTGGCTCAAAAGGGCGCGCAGGAGGCGCGCGGCCACGGCGCCCCCCACCAGGGCCCAGATGGTCGGGTGGAGCCACGCCCAGAGGTTCATGACCGCCAGGCCGAAGGCCTGGGCCGTGATTTCCAGCAGGGTCAGTTCGGCCAGTTTCAGGCGGCGGTTCAGCGTGTAAAGGGCAGGGGAACTCAGTCCGTCGCAGACGGCGGTCAGTCCGGCGACCGGGATCAGCGCCCCGAGCAGCGGTTCCTGGTAGAACGCCGCAAGGGGGTGGGCCGCCGCCAGGCTGAAAAGCCACAGGACGACACCGCGGCCCGCCTGGATCGTCCACGCCGTGGCGAGAAAAGAGGCCGTCTCCCCGGCCTCGTGACGGATCACGCCCGGTTCGATGCCGACATCGGAGAGCATCTGGAGCCCCTGGATCGCGACCCACACGATGGCGACCACCCCGAAGGCCTCGGGGAAGAGCAGGCGCGTGACGATCAGGTTGCTGGCCAGGCGGAGGACCTGCTCTCCGGCGTAGCCGCCGACGGTCCATGCGGTGCCCTTCAGGGCAGGCTTGCCGATGAGTGGCGAATGGGTGGTCTCGGGCAACGGCGTACGGCCCCCCGGCCGTCGAAGGCCGTCGGCGTCCTGGAAGGCCGCCGGGCCATTGTCAAGGCATTCGCGGAAGTTCCCGCCCCGGGTCGGAAAGGTTGCAGAAACAGGTGACGAAGAGCATCCAGAAGGCGCTGTCGGCCTTGAAAGCCAGGCTTTCCACCGCGCTCGACAGAAGGTAGAGGAGCAGGAAAAGCGCGGGCCATGCCCGCTGCGCCCCGATGGGCTTCATCAACCCGGCCGCGGCGCGGTGCGCATTGCGGGTCAGGCAGGCGAGGAAGAGGGCGGCACCCCGGGTGCCGAGGGCCAGGAACAGGTCGAGGAACCCGTTGTGGGCGCTGCCGGGGTTGTACCCCAGCCGCTGGGAGAGAACGCCGGTAAATTCGTTCCCAAGGCCCCAGAAGGCCCCGTAGCCGTATCCGAGCCATGGCTTCTCGAAGCCTTTTTCCAGGGCCAGCTGCCAGAGGCCCGTGCGCCCGGAAAGCGTCACGTCCCTCCCCAGGGCATCGAGCGCCGCTTCCGCGAGACAGGCGGCCGCCAGGAGGGCGACGAGCCCCGCCGGCGCCAGGGCCAGGGCCCGGCGGGCCCTGGCGCGCCCTTCGGGCGCTGCCCCCAGGGCCATGATCGCCAGGCAGGCGGCGCCGAGGGCGGCGAGGTAGACGATGCCGGCCGCCGAGGCGCTCCCCAGTGCGCAGGCCAGGCACAAGGCCATGCCCGCCAGGCGCAGCCCCCCGAAACGCCGGCTGCCGAAGGATTGCGCCAGCAGTGCGGCGAAACCCAGGGCGGCCGTTCTTCCAAAGGCGTTCTTGTGCCAGAAGATGCCCTGCCACGCACCCTCGTGAATCCCCCCCATGACGCCGACCGACGGAAAGAGCCAGACCGCGGCAAGGCTCGCCAGGAGCCCCGCCGCTGCGGTCAGGGCAACGATGCGGATCTGTTCCGCGGCCCCGTGGTAAAGAAAGAAAAAGACCCCGAAGGCGGTCGTTCCCGAAAGCACGGCCCCCCGCCAGGCCGTCAGCCCGGGTTCGATGGACCATGCCGCCGAGATCAGCGCCGCCGCCCAGAGGGGGCGGATGGGCCCCAGCGCTTTCCAGGCGTCGAGGAGGCGCCGCCGATGGGGCACCGCGGCCAGGGTCAGGAGCGAAAGGAAAAGCCCCAGCCCGGCCAGGCGCAGCTCCCGGTCGAGGGTCACCACCCCCGAAAAGGTCAGGAGCGCATAGGGAAAGGCGGCAAAGCCCACACAGCGGCCCGCGTCCTGAAGCCGGATTTTTCGCATCTCTGCCCTATCGAAATCGCAATTTCCAGATCTCGGCGCGGTCCTTCATGGTCTCGACGGTTTCGAAGGAGTAGCGGTCGATGGGGACCCCGGAGGCCTGCAGCAGCCGGCCGGCGGCACCGGGCGGCGACTCCCGGCGGTCCCAGTCGGTGCCGGGGGCCGAGCGCGAGTTGACGACCAGCAGGACGATGCGCCGGATGGCGCCGAAGCCCGCCTCCCCCTGGAACGCCTTGCTGAAGGTCATCTCCTCTTCAACGGGTTCAGGGTGCGCCATGCCAGGGCCCCCTGGACGTCGCGCTTGAGGAAACGCTCCTCGTACTCGGAAAACAGGCGCTCGCCGTGGAGGGCGTAGGCCGGGGCCGTGAAGCTTCCCCCCGACACGCCCGTGATCAGGTCGACCTCGTCGATCAGGCGGCGGCGCCGGCCCGCCACCGGGACCCCGGTGCGGCGCAGCTCCTCCAGGACGCCGTAGGAGAAGGCCGCCGCCCGCGTCCCCCCGCCGGAAAAGGACAGCACGAAAAACGTTTGCGGGACGATGTCGACGACGCGCTTTGCTGGCGCGCGGGCCGGCGGCAGCGCCGGCGGTTGCATCGGCCCTGAGCGTTGGGGTTGGGTCGGGATTGCCATTGCGATTTGGATTGCGATTTGGATTACGATTACGACAACGACAGCGATTGTGACAACGAAGCCTTCATATTCCGGAAGGACCCGGAGGGCTCCTGAAAAGCTTGACGCGAACCTGGAAGTCGGTTACTATCATTTCGGTTTCATTGCATGGAGTTGCGGGGCATCCGTACCCTGACCTCAGCCTGCTTTCGAGCGCCCTTCCGCCGGCTTCGGTCCGCCGCCCCGGCCCCGCGACGCCCTCGAGGGTCTTTTCTCCCGGACCCCGATCCGGCAGAACGTGCACTTGCCGCAGGACTCCTTCTGGGTGAAGTCGACGAAATAGCGCGCCACGTCCACCATGCAGGCATCCTCGTCCATGACGACCATGCCGCCCGAGCCCATCATCGCCCCGGCGGCCTTCAGGGAGTCGAAGTCGATGGGCGTGTCCAGGAACTCTTCGGACAGGCACCCCCCCGATGGGCCGCCGATCTGGACCGCCTTGAACTTCTTCTTGCCCGGGACCCCCCCGCAGATGTCGAAGATGAGTTCGCGCAGGGTGACCCCCATGGGGATCTCCACCAGCCCGGGGTGCACCACGCTTCCCACCACCGAGAAAATCGCCGTCCCCGGGCTGTTTTCGGTGCCGATCGCCCGGAACCAGCCGGCCCCGTTCTCGACGATGGGCGGCACGCTGGCGAGGGTCTTGACGTTGTTGATCACCGTGGGCAGGCCCTCCAGCCCTTCGGCCACCGGAAAGGGGGGCCGCACCCGCGGCATGCCCCGCCGGCCCTGGACCGAGGCGATGAGGGCCGTCTCCTCCCCGCAGACAAACGCCCCGGATCCCTGGAACACCTCGACCCGCAGGTCAAAGGGGCTGCCCAGGATGCCTTTTCCCAGCAGGCCCCGCTCCTCGGCCTGGGCGATGGCCTTTTCCACGGTCCGGACGGCCAGCGGATATTCGGCCCGGACGTAGATCAGGGCCCGGCGGGCCCCGACGGCGTAAGCGCAAAGGGCCAGGCCTTCGAGCACCTGGTGGGGGTTGCTCTCCAGGAGGGTGCGGTCCATGTAGGCGCCCGGGTCCCCCTCGTCGGCGTTGCAGATCACCACCTTGTCGCTTCCCGGCGCGGAGGCGGCCAGCCCCCATTTGACCCCTGTCGGGAAACCGGCCCCGCCCCGGCCCCGCAGCCCGGCCTCGCGCACGAGGGCGACCAGGTCTTCGGGCGCCAGGGTCAGGCCCTGGGCCAGGGCCGCGTAACCGCCGGCGGCGATGTACTCCTCGATGACATCCGGGTCGATCCTGCCGCAGCGCGCCGTCACCACCCGCTTTTCGCGGTTGAAGCGGGCGTATTCCATGACCGAGGGAAGCATGTCGTTTTCTTCCATCGCGCCGAAGACATGCTCGAAGCGCGGGTCGCCCTCTTCCAGGAAGAGCTTGGTGAGCATGCGGGCCTTGCCCGCGTTGACCTCGTGGTAGAGAATGGGCGGGAATCCCGGGTACTCGATGATCACCAGCGGCTCGGCGTAACAGTGGCCCATGCAGCCGACGGGGTGGACATGGGCCTCGATGCCGCGTTCGGCCAGGGCCCGCTGGAACTCGTTCCTGGTTTCCAGGGCCCCCGCGGCAATGCCGCAGGTGGCCATGCCGACGTGGATCTTGGGCAGGGGCGACTGCCGGAACGCCTCCCGGGATGCCTCGGCCGCCTCCCTCAGCGCCCGGTACGACCGGGCCACGGCGTCAGTGGCTTGGGGATTCATCTTTTTTCCGCTTTTCCCGCATCTCGTTTTCCAGCCGGATGCGCATGATCAGGCCCTCCACCTTGCTGGGCGCCATGCGGCCGTGAACAGTCTCGCCGACCACGGCCACCGGGGCCAGGGCGCAGCACCCCACGCAGGCGACCCGCTCCAGGCTGAACTCCCGGTCGGTCGTGGTCTCGTTTTCGGAGATCTCGAGTTTGCGCTCGAAATTTTCCAGGATGATGTCGGCCGACTTGACGTGGCAGGCCGTTCCCAGGCAGACCTTGATGGGGTTTCTGCCCGGGGGGTTGAACCGGAATTGGTTGTAGAAAGTGGCGACGCCGTAAACTGCGCCGGAGGGGATCCCCAGGTGCTCGGCCACCAGGCGGATGGCTTCCGGGGCCAGGTAGGAGTGGGCGCCCTGGATGTCCTGGAGGATCGGGATCAGGCGCCCGCGGTCCTTGGCGAAAGATCGCAGCCGCTCGCGGATGTCGGCGAGCATGGCGGCGCGTTCAGCGGTCGGATCGTCAGTCATCGGTGCGGTCCTCGTTCCGGGTTCGAGGGGAGCGGCGGGGCGGTCAGAATTTCTCGAGGGCGCCGTAGGCGGCCTGAATCCGGTCCCGCAGCAGGAAACAGAGGTTTTCCAGAACGTTGAAGCCGAAAGCCGCGTTTCCGGTCATCATGGCGCGCAGGTCGGCGCCCCTGATCGCCACCACTTCGGTAGGTTCCTGGCAGGTGGCCGTCGACATCAGCACATGGGGTTGGTCCAGGAGGGTGGACCAGCACCCGAGGGTCTGCCCCCGGCCCAGGGCCTCGATGACGACCCGGCCCTTGCGCGGGCCCATGTCGACCTTTCGCTCCAGGAAAACGCGCCCGCGCGCGATCACGTAAAGGTGCTCGCCGAAGTCTCCCTGGCGGAAAATGTCCTCCCCCGGGCCGTAGGCGGCGCTCCGGCAGATGCCGGCAATCCGCTGCATGTCCGCGGCCCCCAGTCCGCCGAAAAATCTGCTGGCGCTCAGCACGTCGCCGATGGTGTCTGGTTCCATGATCCGCACGCTCCCTGGGTGTGAGGGTCTTTTAGTGCTTATTAGAGGCTGGGGCGGCGCTTGTCAATTGCAAAGGCCTTTTCCCCGGCCCGGGCTCACAGGGAGGCGCCGAGGCCGGCGAGGATCGCCAGCATCCCCGCGGCCTGGACCAGGTGAAACAGCCCGTTGTGGTCGAATTCCCAGACGAGGCGCAGGCGCCATCGGCGACGGGTCTGGACAAAGGCGGCGGCGAGGCTCAGGAGGACGCCGAGGGCGACGATGCCGGCACCCGCCAGCCCTTCGAAGGCCGCAAGGTAGGCGTAGGCGCCGAGGGCGAAGACCGAGGCCGCGGCCTGGTAGAGGACGAAAACGATGAACCTGCCGGGGAAAAAACCAGCCGCCAGGCAACACCCGGCCCCGGCCGCCAGCATGGGGGGCACCATCCGGCGCGCGGATTCGGGCCCGGCCAGATCGACCACCACCCCGACCACGAAAAGCGACACCGCCAGCCCCAGGCCGAGGCGGATGCCCTGCCACAGGGTCGCATGAACCCGGGGGGGCAGCTCGAGCCCGTGGGCCAGGGCCCCCAGGGCGCCCGAAAAAGCGACCAGCCCGAAGACCCACGCCCAGACGGCCGCCTTCAATCCCGCGGCGGTGGAAGCCCCGTGAAGGAAGGCCGCCCCCCCGATCCCCACCCGCGCGAGGAGGATGTCCGTGGCGGCCGTGCTGCGCTCCGTGGGGCTCTGGACGAGTTTCATGGGGCCTCCAGTGCGCCGGAAGGGGTTCAACCCCCGGGGCGGGAAGAAACGGGTCTCGAACCGTAAACGGGCTCATCCCCTGACGAGCACCAGGTGGAGCTCCCTGGGGCCGTGGGCGCCGTGCACCATCTGGGCCTCTATGTCGGCGGTCTTGCTGGGGCCGGAAATGAAGGTCATGCAGTTGCCCAGGCCCTCGTCACGCCAGGCCGGGTCGTGGCCGAGGAGGGCATAGAGTTCCCTCAGATCGGCGATCACGCCCTCTTCCCGCATCACCGCCACGTGAACGGACGGCACCAGCGAGACCGACCGGGGCTGGCCGGGCCGGGTTTTCATCACCAGGGTGGCCGAGTCGGCCACGCAGCAGTCGGCCGAGGTCACGCCCACACAGGCGGCCGCGACGTCCCGCCGGAAACCCAGGCGCCGCTGTGCCTCGACCTCCCGACTGCCGGGGGCCGGAAGGGGCGCCGCCACCACAGGGATGCCCAGCGGCCCCAGAACCGCGGGCAGGTCCAGGAGGTCGATCAGGGGATGCCGCCATGCCGCCACCATTTTGAGCTCCCCCCCCTCGGGGGAAGTCCCCACGGCCAGGGCGCCCACGGCCGCCGCCGCATCCGGCAGGTCCTTCACCCGGCACACCTTGAGATGAATGGGCGCGGCCATCTCCTCGAGGCGCTCCACCAGGGCCTGCCGCTCGGTGTGCGTCCGCCGGCGGGCCCGCGCCAGGATCCGTTCGGCCTCGCCCGGCGCCCGCGGGGCGAAAAGGTCGGGCCGCACGCGGGCCCGGCCCTTTTCAAAGCCCAGGGCGGCGCGCAAGGCGCCGATGAAAGCATCTTCCCGCATGGCGCCGGATTCACCCCCTTTTGACGGTTCCGCCGCCGCCGTAAATGCGTTCCCGCCAGCGACGGTTGAAAGGTCGCGGGGCAACAAGCGGCATGTCCCGGCTGGCGGTCCAGCCGTCGAAGGGCGGCGGAAGCCGCCGGACCCAGCCCCGGCGGCGCGGGAAAATTCTCTGGAGCCAGGCGGCCGCGGCCAGGCAGAGATCGTAGGCCCTGCGGCTGCGGATCGTCCACGACCACAGGCCGTAGGCCGCCGCCTCGCCCGGCTTGGGGCCCCGCGCCCCGGCGGCGGCATTTCCGCACACGGCCCGCGCCCGCAAGGCCAGGAGCATGCGCGGAAGGTCGATGTCGACCGGGCAGGCGTCCCTGCACGCCCCGCACAGGGTCTCGCCGAAATAGAGGTCCGGGGAGACGCCGCGCCCCTTGAGCAGCGGCATGACCACGGCCCCCACCGGCCCGGAGTAGGGGAAGTCGTAGCTGTGCCCCCCGATCTTGCGGTAGACCGGGCAGACGTTCAGGCAGGCCGCGCAGCGGATGCAGCACAGGATTTCCCGGAATTCGGGGTCGGCCAGAATCCGCGAGCGGCCGTTGTCCAGGATGACCAGGTGGAACTCCTCCGGTCCGTCGGCCTGGCCGGACTGCCGCGGGCCGCCCACGTAGCTGACGTAGGTGGCCATGTTCTGGGCCGCGGCGCCCCGGGAGAGGAGCCTCAGGAGCATGTCATGGTCTTCCAGTCTCGCCGCGACCCTTTCCATGCCCATGAGGGCGACATGGACCCGGGGCAGGGTCGCCGACATGCGGATGTTGCCCTCGTTGGACACCGTGGTGATGTGCCCGGTCTCGGCGCAGGCCAGGTTGCAGCCGGAGATGCCCATGTCGGCGGCCAGGAATTCGGCGCGCAGGGCCGTGCGCGCGGCGCGGGTCAGCTCCGAGGGGTCGTCCGTGGGGCGGATGCCGAGCTTTTCGGCAAAGAGCCGCCCCACCTGGCCGCGGGTCTTGTGGATGGCGGGGGCGATGATGTGGGAGGGGTGCTCACCGGCGAGCTGGATGATGTACTCCCCCAGGTCGGTTTCCGAAACCTCGATGCCGGCGGCCCCCAGGGCCTGGTTCAGACCGATCTCCTCGCTGACCATCGATTTGCCCTTGACCACGCGCCGCACGCCCAGCCTCCGGGCAACCCCGAGGCAGTAAGCGGCCGCCTCGCGGCCGTCGGCGGCGAAGAAGACCTGCCCCCCGTTGTGCCGGACGTTGCGCGCCAGGGTCGCGAGAAGGATGTCCAGGTGCTCGATCGCTGAGCGCCGGGCCTCGTGGGCCGCCAAACGCAGCGCCGGACCTTCCGGCAGGGCCTCGTAGGCTCTGGCCGCCCCCCGTCCCAGGCGCTCCTGCAGCCCGGCCAGGGCGGATTGCAGCACCGGGTCGGCGATGGCCCGCCGGGCTTTCCGGCGGTAAGTGTCGGGTGGGGCGTCGGACATTGCTCAAACCTTACAGGCGGATGAAGAGTTCCCGGAACCCACCGTCCAATCGCTGTCGTTGTCGTAGTCGTAATCGTAGTCGAAATCGAAATCCAAATCGTAATCGGGGAGATCTCGGTCTTTCTCATGTGGGGGCCGCTGATGGTCGAGGGCGCCTACTTCGTCCAGCGCCGGGCCTTCGATCCCGATGCCCTGCTCGTTTCCCTGCCCTTCGGCGTGCTGGTGGCCCTGGTGCTTCTGGCCAACAACATCCGCGACATCGACCAGGACCGCACCCGCGGCATCCACACCCTGGCGACCCTGCTGGGGCACCGCAGGGGGATGCAGGCCTACCTGTTCCTCGTGGTCCTGGCCTACGCGGGAACCCTGGCCCTGGCAGGGGTCCTGACGCCCTGGGTCCTGATCATCTTTCTGAGCCTTCCCCTGGCGGTGGGCCTGCTGAAACAGATGCTCCGCGCCGTCCCGGCCGACGCGGACGCCCAGACCGCGAAGCTCGACACGGCCTTCGGGATCCTCCTGGTGGTATCCCTGCTGCTCGAGGGGCTGATCGGGTGAGGCGTCCGGATGCCGCCCCCGCCGCGGTGTGGGCCACGGCCGCCCTGGCCGCCGGCTTGTGGTTCGTCGCCTTTTACCTGAGCTGGTCCGTCTTCTGGATCAAGATCGCGGCCTCGGCCGCGCTGCTGGCAGGGCTCTCCCTCTTGCTGCAGCCGCCGGGAGGGCGGCCCCGCATCGGCCCCGGGGACATCGGCCTGGGCATTCTCCTGGCGCTGGCGCTGTGGGGGATCTTCTGGGCCGGGAAGCAGGTGTCGACCTGGGTCCTGCCGTTCGCCGGTTCCCAGATCGGGGCGATTTACGGCAAGGGCGAGGGTTTCTCCCGGACCGCCATCTTCCTCCTGCTGCTGCTGATCACCGGCCCCTGTGAAGAGATCTACTGGCGGGGGTTTCTGCAGAGGCGGCTCATGGCCGCCCACGGCGGCCCGAAGGGCTGGCTCATGGCCACGGCCGTCTACGCCGGGGTGCACATCTGGTCGTTCAATTTCATGCTCATCGGCGCCGCCGCCGTGGCGGGCGCCTTCTGGGGGTTTTTCTACTGGCGCCTGGGGCGCCTGGCGCCGGTGATCGTCTCCCACTCCCTCTGGAGCGCGTTCATTTTCGCCGTCGTTCCCATTCCCTGACGGCGGTCGGCATGCCTTTGCGTCCCAAGGCCGTTCAAAGCCCGAGGTAGGTCTTGCGCAGCACCTCGTTTCCCAGCAGCTCGGCCCCCCCTCCCTCGGCGATGATCCTTCCGGAGGAAAGCACGTAATTGCGGTCGGCCAGCTGGAAAACCGCCTTGACCTCCTGTTCGACCAGCAGGACGGTGATGCCCATTTCGCGGATGGCGCCGATTTTCTTGAAGACTTCCGCCCGCGTCATGGGCGCCAGGCCCGTGGAGGGCTCGTCGATGCACAGCAGGCGCGGGTGGCACATCAGTGACCGGCCGACCGCCAGCATCTGCTGCTCGCCGCCGGAAAGCGTGCCGGCGATCTGGTCCCTGCGGTCGGCGAGCACCGGGAAGAGGTCGTAGACCTGGGCCAGGTTTTTTTCGGCGTCTGCCCTGTCCGCCACCATGTAGGCCCCGGCGAGGAGGTTCTCCAGGACCGTCATTTCGCGGAAGGGGCGCCGCCGCTCGGGGCACAGGATCAGGCCCCTCCTGGCGATCATGTGGGCCGGGGCGCGCTCGATCGCCTCGCCCTGGAAGCGCACCGTGCCCCCCAGCGTGATGTTGCCGGCGCTGGTGCCGCGCTTGATCCCCTTTTCCCAGAGCACCAGGCCGGTGATGGCGCGCATCAGGGTCGATTTGCCGGCGCCGTTGGGCCCGATCAGGGCCACGAGTTCGCCCCTGTCGACGTGCAGGCTGATGCCGTTTAGGATCATCGCCCGGTCGTAGGACACGGTCAGGTTCGAGACCTCGAGCATCATGCCTCCAGCCCCCCCTCCCCGAGATAGCACTCGACCACTTTCCGGTTGCAGACCACCTCTTCCGGGGAACAGTCCGCCACCAGGGTGCCGAAGTTGAGCACGATCACGCGGTCGACGATCTTCATGAGCTGCTGCAGCTTGTGCTCGATGATGATCATGGCCGGCCCCTCGCTGTGCAGGCGGCCGAAGCGGCCGCCCTTGTGGAGGCGCTGGATCGACTTGGCCATCAGCTCGGTCTCCGAGGGGCTCAGGCCGCCGAAGGGCTCGTCGAGCAGCAGGAGTTCCGGCTCGGTGGCGATGGCCCGGGCCACCTCCAGGCGCTTGAGGTCGCCCTGGGAGAGAGTCGCGGCCTTTTCCAGGGCCATGTCCGAGATGCCCGCGAATTCGAGGGCGTCCATGGCCTTGGACTCGATCCGCTTGACCCATTCGCCGCGCTTCATGGCCCGCGGCGACAGGCACGACACCATCACGTTGGCGACGATGGGCAGGCGCCGGAAGGGGCGCATGTTCTGGAAGGTCCCGGCGATGCCCATGTTGACGATGTCCCAGATCTTGAGGCCGTCGATGCGGCGGCCCTTGAAGCGGATGCTGCCGCTGTCGGGCTTCAGGATGCCGGTGATCTGGCGCAGCAGGGTCGTCTTGCCGGCGCCGTTGGGCCCGATGAGCCCGATCATCTCGTCGCGCCCCATGGAGAAGCTGATGTTGCTGGTCGCCTTCAGCCCGCCGAAGCTCTTGGAAATGTCGTCGACTTCCAGGAAAGGCGCCTGCATGTCACAGCCCCTCCGCCTCGTCGCGCAGCTCGCGGCGCGACACCTTGCCGACGTCCGTGCGCGGTAGCTCGCCCCTGAACTCGATGATCCTGGGGACCTTGTAGTGGGCCATGTTCTCCCGGCAGAAGGCGACGATCTCCTCCTCGCCGATCTTGCCCCGCGCCTCGCTCTGGAGCACCACGTAGGCCTTGATGAACTGGCCCACCGCAGGGTCCCGCACCCCGACGACCCCGGCGGCCTTGATCTGGGGGTGCTTGTAGAGCACTTCCTCCACCTGGCGCGCGAACACCGAATAGCCCTTGTACTTGATCAGGTCGCGCTTGCGGTCGAAGAAGTGAAAATAGCCTTCCTCGTCCATGCGCACCAGGTCACCGGTCTTCAGCCACCTGACGCCGTCGATCTCGATGAAGTCCTCCCGCAGGCTTTCGGGCCGCTTCCAGTAGCCCTGCATGATGTTGGGGCCGCTGAGGATCATCTCCCCGACCTCGTTGACGGGCATGAAGCGCCGGCCGTCGACGTCGATGATGGCGGCCTTGACGCCCGGGATCGGGACCCCGAAGGAGCCGCTCTTGGGGCGGTGGGTGGGCGTGGAGTGGCTGAGGGAGGTGGTTTCGGTCATCCCGTAGCCTTCCAGGATCGTGGTCTGGGTGCGCCGCTCGAACTCTTCCTTGGTGGCGTGGTGGAGCGTGTCGGCGCCGCAGGCCACCAGCTTCAGCTTTTTCCAGTTTACTCTGTTGGTTTTCTCGTATTCATTCAGGTACTGGTAGAGGGCCGAAAATCGTGCCCCAGATCTCGCCGAAGCCGTCCTCGACCCCCTCCAGCCGGACGCGGATCAGGCTGGCGAAGTCGTCCCTCTCCTCGGTGACGGTCTCCTTGACGGCGATCCCCTTGTCCCGGGCGACGCTCGGCGCGCTGACGAAGTTGACCGGGGTGTCGGTGTAGGCTTCCAGGATCCCCTTCAGAACCGCGTGGGTCAGGGGGCGCGTGTCGAACCCGGCCACGTCGCCGCTGTAGGTCACCGCCACGTCGTGGATTCTGCGGACCAACTGCCCCGTCAGGGACCCCATCCGCTCGGCCAGGTTGAGATAGGGCTGGAGGCGCTCCATGGCTTCCCTGGGCAGGGAGGGGAAATTGACGGCGTTGGTGATGACGCCGGTGAGAAGGTAGGCCGATATCTGCCGCGCGATCATCTCGGCCACCTTGTCCTGGGCCTCGCCCGTGCTGGCCCCCAGGTGGGGCGTGAAGATGACCCGCGGGTGCTGCAGGATGGGCAGGGCGGGGTCCGGCGGCTCCTTGGGAAAGACGTCCAGGGCGGCGCCGGCCAAATGTCCGCTTTCCAGGGCCTGGCAGAGGTCGTCCAGGTTGACGACCTCGCCGCGGGAGCAGTTGATGAGCCGCGCGCCGCGCTTCATCTGCGCGATGCTGCCGGCCTGGATCATGTTCTGGGTTTCGGGCAGCCGCGGCACGTGCAGGGTGACGAAGTCCGAGCGCGCCAGGAGGTCCTGCAGGGGGACCAGCTCCACCTCCAGGGTGCGGGCGGCCTCCGGGCTGACGTAGGGGTCGGCGGCGATCACGTTCATGCGGAGCCCCTTGGCCCTCTCGGCCACCACCCGGCCGATGTGGCCCAGGCCCACCACGCCGAGGGTCTTGCCGGATATCTCCACCCCGGACAGCGTTTTCTTGTCCCAGCGGCCCTCCCTGAGGGAGGCCGTGCCCTGGGGAATGTTGCGGGCCAGGGCCATCATCAGGGAAAGGGCGTGCTCGGCGGTGGTGACGGTGTTGCCGCCCGGGGCGTTCATCACCACGATCCCCTTGCGGGTGGCGGCCTTGACGTCGATGTTGTCCACGCCGATGCCCGCCCGGCCGATCACCTTGAGCCTCCCGGCGCCTTCGAGAACCTCGGCCGACACGCGCGTGCCGCTGCGCACCGCCAACCCGTCGAACTCCCCGACGACGCGGGCCATCGCCTCCGGGGAACCGGTGGCCTTGTCGTTGTCCACCACCACCTCGATCTCGCCGCTTTCCTCCAGGATCTCCCTGGCCACCGGAGACATGTTGTCCCTGACCATCACTCTGTACATGGCATGTTCCCTTTCCCGTGTTGTCCCCCGCGGTCGCGTGCGCGCCGCTTTTCTTTTTCCTCTTCCCCTGGCCTCAACCGGCCGCCTCCCTGCCGAAAGGCGACAGCTCCCTCAGGCGCGCGATGACGGGCGGGAGCTTCTCGACGATCAGGTCGACGTCCTCGTCGGTGTTGTAGATGCTCAGGCTGAAGCGGATCGACCCGTGGGCGGCCGTGAAGGGCACGCCCATGGCGCGCAGGACGTGGGAGGGCTCGAGGGACCCCGAGGTGCAGGCCGAACCGGAAGAGGCGCAGATGCCCCAGGCGTCGAGCATCAGCAGGATCGACTCCCCCTCCACGTACTCGAAGCCGATGCTGGTGGTGTTGGGAAGGCGGTTGAGGGTGTCCCCGTTGACGGTCGCGTGGGGAATGCGCTCCAGGATCTCGGTTTCCAGCCGGTCCCTGAGGCGCCGCACCCGGGTGTTTTCCTCCTCCAGGCGGGCGGAGACGAAATCGCAGGCCTTTCCCAGGCCGACGATGGCGGCCGCGTTCTCGGTCCCTCCCCTGCGGCCCCGCTCCTGGTGGCCCCCGATGAGGAAGGGGGAAAACTTGGTGCCCTTGCGGACATAAAGAACGCCGACGCCCTTGGGGGCGTGCAGCTTGTGGCCGGAAAGCGCCAGCATGTCGATGTCGAGGCGGCCGAGATCGATGGGGATCTTGCCCACCGCCTGGACCGCGTCGGTGTGGAACAGGATTCCGCGCTCGCGGGCGGTGCGGGCGATCTCCTCCACGGGAAAGATCACGCCGGTTTCGTTGTTGGCCCACATGACGCTGACCACGGCCGTGTCGTCGGTCAGGTGCCTGTAAAGGTGGTCCACGTCCAGGCGGCCCTTGCGGTCGACGGGCACGAAGGTCACCCGGAAACCTTTTTTCGACAGGTGCTCGCACAGGTTGATCACGGCCGGATGCTCGACCCGGGTCGTGAGGATGTGCCGCTTGTCCGGGTTCGAGGCGATCGCCGCGTAGATGGCGGTGCTGTCGCTCTCGGTCCCGCAGCTGGTGAAAACGATTTCCCCCGGGTCGGCGCCCAGGAGACCGGCGACCCGCTGCCGCGCCTGCTCTACCTTGGCTCCGACCTGGCCGCCGAAGGTGTGCATGCTGGAGGGGTTGCCGTAGTACCGGTCGAAATAGGGGAGCATCTCCTCGAGCACCTCGGGCGCCACCCGGGTCGTGGCGTTGTTGTCGACATAAACCACGCGCATGGCTAGACCTCCTCGACAGTCAGTTCCTCGGAAACCAGTTCCCGGAGCTTCGACTCCACGTAGTCCTTGAGGGTCACCTGGGACATGGCGCAGGCGGCGCACGCCCCCCGGAGTTCCACCAGCACCCGGTTGCCCTCCACGTCCACCAGGTCGATGCCGCCGCCGTCCTTCTGCAGCGAGGGCCTGATTTCGCGCTCCAGGGTCTCCTCGATCAGCTTGATCTTCTGGACGTTGGTCAGTTTCCTGGGCCTTTTCCTGGCCGGGGGCTCCTTGCCGAGAACGGCGTCGATGATCTCCTGGATGCGGTCGTGGCAGTTGCCGCACCCGCCGCCGGCCTTGATGTAGTCGGTCACTTCCCCGATGGTGGTCAGGCGGTTCTCGGCGACCACGCGTTCGATCTCCCTGTCCGTCACCCCGAAACACTCGCAGACGATTTCACCCTCGACCTTGCGCTCCCCTTCCCCCAGGTAACAGGCGATCGCCTTTTCGAGGGCGTCCCGGCCCATGACCGAGCAGTGCATCTTTTCCTTGGGAAGCCCGCCGAGGTATTCGGCGATGTGCTCGTTGGTGATCTGCCGGGCCTCATCGAGGGTCTTGCCGATGACCATCTCCGTCAGGGCCGAGGAGGAGGCGATGGCGCTGGCGCAGCCGAAGGTCTGGAACCTGGCCTCGACGATGCGGTCGTTCTCGTCGACCTTGATGAAAAGTTTCAGGGCGTCCCCGCAGGCCAGCGATCCGACCTCGCCGATGCCGTCCGCGTCCTTGATTTCGCCCACGTTGCGGGGGTTGAGGAAGTGGTCGCGTACTTTATCCGTGTATTCCCACATGCAAGCCTCCTGTCGATAATGCCGGATCCGCCGCCCCGATCGCCCTCGCCGTTACCGTTTCACGGGGCATCCGTTGCGCCATGGTCCAGCCGGGGTCTTCACAACCGAATAACGGGATTATAATAATCACTCCGCCGGGAAAAAAAAACTCCAAATTTCTCCCGCCGCCCCGATCCAATGAATCCTCTTGATGGGAACGCGGCCGTTTCGGTATGATGGATCGTCAGGTTCGGCGAAGGAAAACGCCCCATCATGCCTCATGCCGTCGTGCCAACCGACGGCCGCCAAAAGGAGGTGCGCCCATGGGTCTTCGAAAAGCGCTCTTTGCGGGAAGCTGGTACCCGGCCACGGCGGCCGGGTGCGAAAAAGAGATCCGGGGGTTCCTGGCCGGGATGCGGAGGCCGCCGGAAGCCGGTAAAAAGCGGGTCGGCGGGATCGTGCCCCACGCCGGCTGGTATTTTTCCGGGGCCATCGCCTGCCGGGTGATCGCCTGCCTGGAGGAGGAGACCCCGCCCGATGTCTTCGTGCTCTTCGGCATGCACCTCCACCCCGGCTCGAACCGCTACATCATGACCGCGGGGTCATGGGAAACGCCCTTCGGCCCCATCGCCATCGAGGGCGCCCTGGCGGCCGAACTCACCGCGCGCTTCGCCTTCACGGTGGAAACCGCCGAGCGCTTCACCCAGGACAACACCATCGAGCTGCAGCTGCCCTTCATCAAGTACCTCTACCCCGAGGCGCGCCTGCTGCCCATCGGGGCACCCCCCGAAGCGACCTCCATCGAGGTCGGAAAGGCGGTGGTGGAGGCTGCCCGGCGCCTGGGGCTGGGGGTCAAGGTCATCGGCTCCACCGACCTGACCCACTACGGTTACAATTCCGGGTTCGTTTCCAAGGGTACCGGCCCGTCGGCCCTCGACTGGGTGCGCACCGAAAACGACCGCCGGATCATCGACCTCATGCTGGCCATGGAGCCGGAAAAGGTCATCGCCGTGGGCCTCTCCAGCCAGAACGCCTGCCGCTGCGGGGCCGCGGCCGCGGCCATCGCCGCCGGCAAGGCCCTCGGCGCCGGGCGCGCCGAGGAGCTGCACTACGCCACCAGCTGCGACAAGAGCCCGGGGGAGAGCTTCGTGGGCTATGTCGGGATCGTCTTCTGAGCCGCATAGGACAAGACAGGCGCTTGCGGCAGCGCGCACGCGTGCGATGGCAGCATGTATCCGGCCGCTGCGACGGTTGCCCCGGCACGGAAAGGCTGTGCCCCATTATTCCCACCGGCACCCCGTCCGCATGAGTCCGGCGCTCCCATTGCCAACAGAATTGTTGCCAACAAATTTTTTGGGGAACGCTATTGACTTTTTTAATTTTATCCAACAGAATTGTTGGCAACAATTCTGTTGGGATAACATCCGTGCCTGAGGAGACGAAACGGCAATGACGAAAAAGCTGAAAAATCGCTTTGGCCCATGGGTCACCGGGGAGGATTTCTGGGACCGGGAGCGCGAAATCGATCGACTGCTGGAGTTGGTCAAGGAGGGCGGCGACCTGCTCATGGTGGCTCCCCGCCGGATCGGGAAGACCAGCCTGGTGCGTGAAGCCCTGCGACGCCTTAAAATCGATGGGGGTTTTTACGGACTGTTCGTCGACGTGCAGGACGGTTCGACACCGGAAGATCTCATCCTCGCCGTCTCCCTGGCAGCCCGGGCGCACCAGGCCATTTGGAAAAAAATCCTTCATGTTTTCGACAAGTTCATAGGTCGTGCGCTTCATCAAATCGATGAGATCGGAATCGACGTGATCACGTTGAAGCTTCGCGAAGGCCTGGCCGAAGATTGGCGTTCCAAGGGGGACCGCATCCTGGATGAGCTGGCGGCAGCCGACAAGCCGGTGGTTCTGGCCATCGACGAGCTGTCGCTCATGGTCAATCGCATGCTGCGGCCCCGTTCCAACCAGATGACGGAAGAGAGCCGCGAAAAGACAGGCGTGTTTCTCTCATGGCTGAGAAAAGCGACGGGCAGGCACCAGGGCCGCATCCGCTGGATCGTCTTCGGCTCCATCGGGATAGAGCCAATTTTGAGCCAGGCCGGCCTGAACCACACCATTGCCCACCTGCGGCCCTTTCATTTAGGCCCCTGGGACTACCCGACCGCAGACGAATGCCTGCAGGCCCTGGCCGCAGGAGCCGGCATCAGCTTGCCGGAAGGGGCCCGGCGGGAGATGTTGAATCGGCTGGGATGCAACATACCTCACCACGTCCAGATGTATTTCGGGTATGTGCATGACGATTGCCGGCTTCGCGGCACGACGGCCCCAGGCGCGGAAGATGTCATCAGGGTTTACAACCACGCAATGCTCGGCACCCGAGGGCATGCCGAACTTGCCGACCTCGAGGAGCGTTTGCACCGGGTCCTCGGCCGCCGGCTGATAGCCCTGGCCTTTGACCTGTTGACCGAAACCGCGGTCAGCGGGGCGCTGACATCGGAAGCCGCGTCAATCCTGGCCGAGCTGAACAGGGAGTTGGCGGAAGCGAACGAATCCGAGAAGGCGCTCCGTACCGTCCTCGGGGTGTTGGAGCATGACGGCTATCTCAAACCGAGGTCTCCCGGCGACAGCGTTTATGTCTTCGTGTCCAACCTGACAAGGGACTGGTGGAAGCATCGCTTTCAACTGGGATATGTCCAGGCAGGGAAAAGGAAATAGGCATGGGGCTTCCCATCATCAAGCACAACCCGGCGTTCCTCTCCGATCAGGAGCTGAAAGAGCGCTTCGTCGTCAGGTTCAAGGAACTCGACATGCTGCTGGACTGCGTGCGCTCCAACACCGGCGAAGTCAATCAGCACGTCCTGGCCATCGCCCCCAGGGGGATGGGCAAGACCATGCTCATGCGCAGACTGGCCCTGGAGGTGAACACGGATCCGGAACTCTCCCGGCGATGGCTGCCGGTGCTTCTGCCGGAAGAAAGCTATTCGGTGGCCACGGAAGGCGAATTCTGGCTGCGGGTGCTGACCTATGCGGCGCATTTGTCGGGCGATTCCAGGTGGGACCCGATCCTGGGGCGCCTCAGAACCGAGCGCGACGAATTTCGCCTCCGCACCCAGTCTCTGGGGCGCCTGCGGGAACTGGCCGAAATCCTCGACCGCCGCCTCCTGGTGGTGATCGAGAACATGAACATCCTCTTGGGCGAGCAGGCCCGCAACAAAACCGGCTGGGACCTGCGCAAGACCCTGCTGAGCGAACCCTTTGTCATGCTGGTCGCAACCGCCACCACCCATTTCGAGGAGATACGAAATGCCAACCAGGCCATGTACGAGCTTTTCCGCGAGATAAAACTCCAGCCCATTTCCACGGAAGAGTGCCGGGCCTTGTGGCAGGCAATTACCGGCGAGGCGCTGGAGGGCATTCGGGTCCGGCCCCTCGAAATCCTGACCGGCGGCAACCCCCGCCTGGTCTCCATTCTCGCCTCCTTTTCGGTGGGGACCGCTTTCAGCCGGATCATGGAAGACCTCATCGTTCTCATCGACGACCACACCACCTACTTCAAGTCCAACGTCGAGTCCCTGCCGCCCCTGGAGCGGCGGGTGTTTGCCACCTTGGCCGAAATCTGGGCACCGGCCGCGGCCCGGGAAGTCGCCGAACTGGCCCGCCTGGGGGTCAACGAAGCCAGTGCGCTTCTCAAGCGCCTGGTGCTGAGGGGCGCCGTGGTGGTGACGGAGCGCATCGGCCGGAAGGCATTTTACCAGGTGGCCGAGAGGCTCTATAACATCTATCACATCATGCGCCAGAGCGGGTCGGTCGCCGAGCGCGCCCGGGCGGCCGTCGATTTCATGGTCAGATTCTACTCGCCCGATCATCTGGCCCATTGCATCGCCGAGGAAGCCTGCCGCATCGCGCCCGATGGCGCCGGAGCGCACATCGAAGCATACCGGCACATCATTGACAGGTTTTCGGACAACCAGTCGGAACTCGAAAAAATCGTATCGCTGACCCCGGGGGCGTTCTATCAGATACCGGGGCTTCCGGCGGACATCATCGAACGCGTGGATTCTGTTACATACTCTTCTTCAAGGGATGAAATCGAAACTCTTTTCCTTCAAGCCGGGAAAACGGCGGAAACGAGCGCCGAAGAAGCAATAGGGATGTATGATCAAATAATAGAGAAATACGAGGACAAAAAGGGCTCCCATGTTGTGACCGCAAGGGCGCTTCTAAACAAAGGGAGGGCTTTGGGTGCCCTGGGGCGCCCCGAGGAGGAGATCGCCGTCTACGACCTGCCCCTTCAGCATGTAGAGGAAGTTGGCGGCCTGGCCCAGGTCGGGCCGGGGCGCAAGCGGCGCCGCGCCGCTGCGGATCCGGCCCCAGGCGGCGACGATGGTGGGAAACCGGGCGATCAGGCGGATCGCCATGCGCACGCAGGCTTCCCGCGAAGGCCGGCGGATGTCCGGGTCGTGGGGCGCCAGCATGCAGACCGCGGCCTGGAGCACGTCCATGGGCAGAGCGTGCGCGGGCAGGCGGCCCAGGGCGTCAAGGACCGAGTCGGGAACGGCCCGGTGGGCGGCGATCTCCTCCGTGAAGGCGGCAAGCGCCCCGCGGTCCGGGAGCTTTTCGAAGAGCAGCAGGTGCGCGACCTCCTCGAAGGTCGTGCGCTCGGCCAGGTCCTTGACCAGGTAGCCGCGGTAGATCAGCCTGCCCGCCTTGCCGTCCACGTCGCTGACCCGGGTGCTGGCGATGGTGACCCCGCGCAGCCCGGTGTTGATGAGGGGTTTGCATTCTTCCGGCATAGCAAAAACCTCTATGGGGCGTTCGCGGTTAGATGTCGATCCACATGTCGGCTTCGTTGCCGCAGTGGCTGCAGGTGGCGCTTCCCTTGACCCTGTGGGAGTGGGCGGCCTTCGATTTTCCCGGTCCGGGATCGGTCGGGGCGCCGGAGGCCGGGGCCTCGGGCAGGGAGCAGGTGACCACCATCTCCGCTTCGTTTCCGCAGTTTTCGCACTTGCACACTCGGGTGACTTTTTCTTCCATCGGGCCCTCCTTGGCTGTTGCCTTCAGAAAATGATTTTTTCCGGCGGACGCCGTTCGGGAACGTACGCGTGGGGGATGGCCCCCTCGTTCCACTCCCCGGAGACGTAGAGATTGCAGTAGCAGCTGCCGAATTCCTCCACGTCCGGGGCGCGGTAGTCGCACGGGCAGATGACGTCCCGGTCGTTCTGGCGGTCGCCGGAAAGCAGCCTGCAGGGGCAGCCCATGTACCCGTAGCGCTCCTTGTTGGTCAGCAGGGCCTGCATGAGGTCCATCACCCGGTCCATGTCCCGGTTGAAGTGGAAGCCCTTGGGCTCCTGCACCTTTTTCAGCTGTCGGTAAAGCGCCTGCGCGTCCATCACAGTCCCAGAGCCTCCTTTATTTCCTTCTCCTTGAAGCCCACGATGACCTTGTCCCCGATGATGATGGTGGGGAAGGAGCAGCGCGGGTTGAATTTTTTCACGTCCTCCAGGATGGCCTTGCGCTCGTCGCCCTGGAGGAGGTCGACGTCCACGAAATCGTACTTGACGGTGCATTCGGAAAGGAACTTCTTGGTCGACTTGCAGTGGCTGCAGGTGCTCAGGGAGTAGATGGTGACCTGGCTGTTGCTGGGGGTGTTCTCCGGCATGATCGGCTGTCCTTTCTCCGCGGCGCATCATGGACACGGGGAACCGGCACGGCGTCGATGCGGCAAATGCCTTCCATCGATGGTACCGGGGTCAAGATCGAGAGTGACTCTTATATTAATGCATCGCCTCCCGACAATCAATCCGCTTTTCCTCCGGCGGCGCGCTCCCCGGGGTCCGTGCGCGGCCCGATGCCCATGCGGCGGAGGCAGGCGCGCGTTCTGGCGCCGGCCCCTCCGGGGCTGCGCCCCAGGGCGGCCAGGTCCTCGATCCGGTCCAGGTCGCGCCAGGGCGCCAGGAGGCGGGGCGCTAGCCCCCGGGCGTTAAAGGCCTTCCGGGTCTGTGTGAAAACGCGGGGCGTGCCCCAGGCGATCCCCTCGAAAACTTCGGGTAAAAACGCCTCCCTGCGGAAGCCGATGAGGTAATACCCGCCGTCGCGTGCCGGGCCGATGACCGCCGGGGCTTCATCTATGGCGACGGCGGCCGCGAGGTAGACCTCGGCCGGCAGGTCCGGCACGTCGGTTCCCACAAGCAGGGCCCGGTCGGTGCCGGCCGCGAAGGTCGAGCTGAAAGCGCCGGCCATGCGCTCCCCCAGGTCGCGCCCCTGCTGGGGGTGCAGGGCGTGACGGACGCCGAAGCGCGCCCTGGCCATGGCGATGCCCCGGGGCGGGTGGACCCAGAGGGCCGGGACCAGGCCGGCCGAACATATCCCTTCCAGGGTGTCCTCGACCATGCAGGTGTAAAGCTCGAGAACGACCTCCGGGGCCAGGTGCGCGGCCAGGCGGGTCTTGACCGTTCCCGGCGCCGGGGCGCGCATGAAGACCAGCACGGGCGGCTGGCCGCCGCTGGGGGACCGGGGGCTCATGGGGTGGAACCTAACCGAAATGGCGGCAGGTTTCAACCCGCTTCGCCCCTGGTCCCCATGGAGATATCGATTCCGATCCGGACGAATTCGCGCTTTAGCTCTTGACACGGGGGCGGCGCTTGGGATAAAGGCTATTAGTAACCATTATCATTAAGTCGAGGCAACCAGCGTCGGCGCCCGCCGATCATCGTTTTCCACCCCAATCTTTCCATGAAGGGAGGACCGGAAATGGCAGACAAGGAAATCGCACCGAAAAAGGAAAAGCCGATCAACTTCAGGGACCTGACCACCTGCGACGCCACCATCCAGATGCTGGAGAAGGCCAAGCGCGACGGGGTCGAAACCGCCTTCGACCGCGCCCTCTCCATGAAGGCCTGCCCCATCGGGTCCGAATCGGCCTGCTGCAAGCACTGCTTCATGGGCCCCTGCCGCCTCAACGCCAAGGACCCCTACGGCAAGGTGGGCGTCTGCGGGGCGACCATCGACACCATCCAGGCCCGCAACTTCGCGCGTTTCGTGGCCTCCGGGTGCGCGGCCCACACCGACCACGGCATGGGCATGCTCGACCTCTTCCGCGAGGTGGTCAACGGCCACATCACCGACTACCAGATCAAGGACACCATCAAGCTGGAAGCGGTGGCCCAGAGCCTGGGCATCGAGACCGAGGGGCGCGAGGTCAAGGACATCGCCACCGACCTCTACAAGGAACTGGAGCGGACCTACACCCAGGTGGACGGCGAGATCCCCTTCGTCACCCGCGTGCCGGCCAAGACCCTGGAAACCTGGCGCAAGCACAACGTCGTCCCCCGGGGCGCCATGCGCGAGATCATGGAAATGATGCACCGCACCCACATGGGCGTGGACCAGCACTACGAGAACATCACCCAGCAGTTCAGCCGCACGGCCCTGGCCGACGGCTGGGGCGGCTCCATGGTGGCCACCGAGATCTCCGACATCCTTTACGGCACGCCGTCGCCGGTGGCGGTCGACGTCAACATGGGCACCCTCCAGAAGGACTACGTCAACGTCATCGTCCACGGCCACGAGCCCAACATGTTCGAGTCGATGCTCGAATCGGTCAACTCGGCCGCACTGATCGACGCGGCCAAGGCCGCCGGCGCCAAGGGGATCAACCTGGTCGGCATGTGCTGTTCCGGGGCCGAGATGATGTCGCGCCACGGGGTGCCCCACGCGGGCAACTTCATGTCCACCGAGGCGATCCTGGTCACCGGCGCCGTGGACACGATGTGCGTCGACGTCCAGTGCATCAAGCAGGGCCTGGTGAAGGTGGCCGAGTGCTACGGCACGCCCCTGATCACCACCAACACCCGCTGCCACATCGAGGGCGCCACCCACATCCAGTTCAGCGACCACGAGCCCAGGGCCTGTTTTCGTTGTCGTTGTCGTAATCGTAATCGTTGTCGCAATAGGGTCCGATTACGACAACGATCACGACAACGACAACGAAAACGGCGGGCGGGGCGTCATTGCGGGGCGGGAAGCGCTTCGAGAGGGACGGAGCGGCCGAAAAAGAGCCTGGCGCTGCCAAGGACCTGGCGGGACAGGTCGGACACCACGAACCGGTTGCGCCCGTTTCTGGCCATCCGGCGCGCCAGGTCGGGCTGCGCCGCCAGGAAATCGCGCACCGCGCGGGCCAGGGCGCCCGGACCGTCGACGAGCCTGACCCGCCGCCCGACCTTCCTCTGGACGACCCTTGCCAGAGCCTGAAAACAGGCCGATCCGAGCACCAGGGTGTCGACCTGCCGGACCCTGGCGCCGTGGACGCACTTCTTGACGATCATGGCGGTTTCCGGCTTGTTGAGCCAGCCCGCCTCGACCAGGGGGGCCAGGAGGGGGCAGGCGCGGGAATCCACCCGGGCATCGGGGCGCAGCGCCTTTATCCGGCGCTCGTATGCCTCGCTGGCGACGAGGGTCGGTGAGCCGATGACCCCGATGCGAAAACTGCGGGTCAGGTACAGGGCCTCGTCCGCCGCGGCGCCGACGGCCTCGACCACCGGCAGGCCGGTTTCCGCAGCGATCCGCTGCGCAGCGACCGCCGAGGCGCAATGACTGGCGACGACCAGCAGCCCGGCCCCCTGGTCCTTGAGAAAACGCGCCCCCTGGAGGGCAAAGCGCGCCACGGTTTCGGGATGCTTGCCGCCGTAAGGGCCGCAGGCCGAGTCTCCGTAATAGAGCAGGTCATAGCCGGGAAGCTGCACGCCCATTTCGCGCGCCACCCCCAGGCCGCCGACCCCCGAGTCGAGAATGCCGATCACGGCCGCCGCCCCATGTGCGCTTGAAATTCTGTCATCGAAGGTTATGTTGTGGCCATTGTGACCGGCGGCCTGCCGGTCCCCCGGAAGATGGATTCATTCAGCATGACACCCTCCGGCCCGCGCTGGCGATTGCCGCGCCGCCGGAGCCCGAAGGAGGCGCCATGACCGCACCCCACGGCCAACCGGCCATGAGCCAGAAAATTTTCAGCCTGGGGCTTTCCACCGAGGCCATTTCGCTCTACCTGCTCTGCTGCCACCTCCACGACGCCCGCGAGGACCTGACGGTCCCGGCCATGGGCGATTTGTGGAACGGAAGCCGGGAGGCCCTTGCCCGGGGGATCGCCGACCTGGAAGAAAGGCGGATCCTGAGCCTCGGCCTGCCGGTGGAGGGAGACCAGGCCGTGTACCGCCTCAACGACCACAGGAAATGGCGCCATTAGAGGTGCCGCTGCGGGCCACCGGCGGCGAGCCTGAGGCGCACATGCTGCCGGATGACCTCGTCGGGTACATCGGTGCGCATCCCCGGGCAGCAGGTGGCCATGCTGTGCCAGTTGCCCACGTCGACCAGGACGCTGCGGATGAAAGGCCATGTCCGGCACATGGCCGGCTTGACCGCGTGGATGGTGCAGAGCCCGTCCCAGAACAGGCAGTAACCGCTTTCGGCCTGGCCCAGGACGTGCCGGCCCCCGGAGACCCGGCAGCACGACGCCAGGAAACCCTCGCGCGACCGGCCCACGTGGGCCGCGATGGCCGCGATGTCCTCCGGTGCGAGGTAGGTCCCGCCATAGCCCCGGCAGCAGTCCCCGCACATCCGGCAGGTGAAGACCTCTTCCGGGGCGGGCTCCTGCCCGGCCGTCGCCTCACAGCCCATGCCGCCCCTCCATTGCCCGTTTGATGGTGACCTGGTCCACGTACTTCAAATCCCCCCCCACCGGCACGCCGGAGGCGATCCGGGTCACCCTGACCGGGAAGGCGGCCAGGCGTTCGCCCAGAAAGGCGGCGGTGGCTTCCCCCTCGACGCTGGTTCCGGTGGCCAGGACCACCTCGCAAATCCCGCCCCCCGCCACCCGCGCGACGAGTTCCTTGAAGCGGATCTTTTCCGGCCCGATGCCGTCCAGCGGGGAGAGCACCCCCTGGAGGATGTGGTAACGTCCGCGGAAGGCGCCGGACCTTTCAATCACCACCATGTCGGCCTGGCTCTCCACGACGCACAGCTGGGAGCGGTCGCGGCCCGGGTCGCGGCACAGGTCGCAGAGGTCGCCGTCGCTCAGGGCGAAACAGGCCGTGCACAGCCGGACCGCCTCGCGGGCCTCCAGGATGCTGCGGGCCAGCTCCTCGGCCTCCGCGCGCGGCACCCGCAGCAGATGGTTGGCCAGGCGTTCGGCCGTCTTCTCCCCGATGCCGGGAAGCCTGGCGATGTTTTTGATGAGGCGGCGCAGGGATGCGGGATAGAAGCCCATGTCAGGTCAACCCCGGGATGTTCATGCCGCCGGTGATCTTGCCCATCTCCGCCGAGGCCATCTCCTGGGCCTTGGTCAAGGCGTCGTTGACCGCCGCCAGGACCAGGTCCTGCAGCATGTCCACGTCGTCCGGGTCAACCACTTCCCTTTCGATCCGAACCGACAGGACCTGCTGTTTGCCGTTGGCCACCACCTTGACCATGCCGCCGCCGGCGCTCGCCTCGACGGTCCTGCCCGCCAGTTCCTCCTGCATCCTCATCATCTTGGCCTGAAGCATCTGGGCCTGCTTCAGCATGTTGCCCATGCCTTTCATCCGCCGCCTCCTTTCCGTGCCTGGAACCTATCGGCGAAAGGGGATGACCACCCCTTCGCCCTTCGGGTCCTCCTCCGTTCCAGGCACCGGGCCGGCGTCATCGCTGTCGCCCGGGCCGGGTTGGAGGACCTTCACCTGCCTGACCTCGGCCTTTAAAATCTCGATGGCGTCCTGGACGAGGGGGTGGTTCCAGGCCGCCTGGCGGACTTCGTTTTCCTGCTCGACCCTGCTCTGGAGGGAAACGCCCGGCCGGCCCTCGTCGCGGATCCGAAGGTCCATCGGCCGGCCGAAGAACTCGGCCGCGACCTGTCTGAGGTTGTCCAGGGCCTTCTTCTTGCGCAGCGTGCTGCCGTTGAAGCTGCTGCCGTTGACCGCTATGTCGAGCCCGGCCGGACCGATCGCGGCCAGGGAGCAGACCTGGAGGTGCGGCCCCAGGGAGGGGTGCTTGCGCGCCACGGCGTCGACCAGCTTGCGCCACACCACCTCAGGAGGATCACCGGCCTGGAAACGCTCCCCTTCCTCAGGGGCCGGTTCCGCTCCCCCCGGGCCGGAAGGCGCGGAAGCCTCTTCCCGCCGCCCGGTCGGCCGGGCCGGGCCCTGCCCATCTCCGCGGCCCGCCGGCTCGCGCGGCAGGTCGGAGTCGGGAAGTTCCCCGAAGGTGGCCGCGATGACACCTTTCCACAGGCCCTTGGAGATTTGCATCATGAGGGGGAAGTCGGAGCAGGTGCTGGTGGTCATGAAAGCGGGCTGATACTTCATGGCGGCGCTGATGCCCACCGTCATGACGGCGTGCTTGACGTTGGTCCAGATCAGGACCATATCGGCTTCCGACTGGCGCAGCTTCATGACGTGGGGCTTGAGGTCGCTGTCGGTGACTTCCACCGGCACCTCGACCACGGGCTTCAGGTTGCGCACGGCGAGTTCCTCCCGGGCGCCCTTGAGCCCGTTGAGGCCGTACTCGTCATTCTGGTAGATGACGGCGACGCGTTTCTTGCCCATCAGGTCGACAGCATAGCGGCAGAGGGCGCGCGCCTCGATGTAGTAGAGGGGATAGACCGCGAACAGGTACTTGTGGGGGGGCTCGATCCAGGACAGGGAGCCGGCCGAAGGGCCGATCCAGGGGATCTTGCGCTCCATGAGGTAGTCCTTGACCGCCATGCCGGGGGCGCTGCCGACACCCGACACCCAGGCGAACATGCCCGTTCCCTCCTGCAGTTCCTTGACGCCCGCGAGGGTCTTGGCCGGGTTGTAGGCATCGTCGAACATGTGGTGAACCAGTTTGCGGCCGTGAATCCCCCCCTCGGCGTTGATCATCTTGAAATAGGCATCGGTTCCGCGGGCGACCGAGCCCCACGCGGCCGCCGGACCGGTTTGCGGACCCCACTGGCCGATGTGGATTTCCGTGTCGGTGACGCCCACCTCGGCGGCAGCGCCGAATGCCAGGGCCGCCACCAGCGCCGTCGATGTCAGCAACGCCCACAGAATCTTCTTTTTCATGCCACCCTCCTTTATTGGTTTACACGGTTGACCGGGCGATGGGTGCAGCGGCAGGGCCGCCTGCAGCCCGGATCGACATATCTCTCGCCGCCTGCGCCTCGCAACGATCCGGCAGGCTAAACTTTCTTGACATAATGGCGGGCGAAGAGCCCGCTCGGCTTGACGCACAGGACGATCACGATGATGATGAAGGCCACCACCGACTTGAATTCGATGGAAACGTACCCCCCGAAAAGGTTCTCGATGATTCCCAGCAGGTAGGCGCCGATGACCGCCCCGGGCAGAGAGGTCATGCCGCCCATGACCGCCGCGGCGAATCCCTTGAGCAGGGGATCCCACATCATGTAGGGCTGCATGACCACCGGGGCGAGGAGCAGCCCGGCCACGCTTCCCACGATGGAGGAGATGCCCCAGGTGAACATCATGATGCGGTTGGTGCGGATACCCATCAGCCTGGCGGCCGTCTGGTTCTGCTGGGTGGCCTTCATCGCCAGCCCCAGCTTCGAAAAACGGTCGAAGACGAAGAGGATCGCCATGATGATCAGGGCCGCCACCAGCGTGAACACCTCCAGGGTGCTGATGAAAATGTCGCCGATGATGATGCTTTCGTAAGGGGAGATGGGGAAGGGCATGGTCTTCTGGTCGGCGCCGAATTTCCACGACACAAGGCCCATCAGGACCATCTCCAGCCCGATGGTGATGACGATCATGCCGAGGATGTTGGGCTCCTTGGCGCGCCGCAGCACCGAGAATTCGAGCACGAAGCCGAGCACGAGGGCGAAGGCCAGGGTGGTCGGGAAGGCTAGGTAGTAAGGCATGCCGTAGCCTTCCAGAAGCATGTAGGTGAAGTAGGTGGTCACCAGGGCCATTTCGCCCTGGGCAAAGTTGGGAACCTCCGAGGTCTTGTAGATAATCACCATGGCTATGCCCATGAGGGCGTAGCCGCTGCCCACGGCTATTCCGTTGACGATCATCTGGATGAGTTCGGTCATTGCTGTTTCCGTTGGCCCCGCGTGTCCGCTACTCCAACACCCCACTACCCCAACACCGCTTGTCGGAATGAACCCATACCCCGGTGCACCCGCCCCCGGGGGCACCATCTCACCACCCTTAAAACGGCCAGGTCTTCCAGTATTTCTTGGTCCGGATCCAGATGCCGAAAACGCCCAGGGGCTCGAAGACCATGATCAGGATCATGATCATGCCGAAGACGATGAACTGGATATTGGAAACCCCCGTCATGCTGAAGTAGCTCTGTGAAATGGCCTCCAGCCACGAGCCGATGTAGGGGATGGCGAGAATGTTGCGCAATTGCAGGTCGAGCCAGCCGAGGAGGCAGGCGCCGGCGATGGATCCCATGATCGACCCGAGCCCCCCCACCACCACCATGGCGAGGAACATGATGGACATCAGCAGGGTGAAGACCTCCGGTTCGATGAAGCGCAGCACGAAGGCGAACAGTCCCCCGGCCACGCCGGTGTAAAAGGCGCTCACGGCAAAGGAGAGGGTCTTGTAAAACAGCAGGTTGACCCCCATCGTCTCGGCGGCGATGTCCGCGTCGCGGATGGCGATGAAGGCGCGGCCCACCCGGGTCTTGATGAGATTGCGGGCCATCAGGGTCATCACCACCGTGATGACCATGAGCAGATAGTAGAAGTCACGGTCGCTGTCCAGGTGCCAGGGGCCGATGGTCAGAGCCGGGGCGTGCAGTCCCTGCCGCCCGCCGAAAAACTCCAGCCGGCCGATGACCCGCGTGATGGTCAACCCGAAGCCGAGGGTGGCGATGGCCAGGTAGGGGCCCTCCAGGCGCAGGGCCGGCAGCCCCAGGAGGAAGCCGAAGAGGGCGGCGATCAGGGCCGAAAGCGGCAGGGCCAGCAGAAACGGGAAGTTCAGGTGGGTCATCAGGGAGAGGGTGCCGTAAGCCCCGATGGCGAAAAAGCCGGCGTGGCCGAGGGAGATCTGGCCCGTGTAACCTACGAGGATGTTGAGCCCGATGGCGACGATGACGTTGATCGCCACGTAATTGGCCACGTAGACGTAATAGTTTTTTACCAGAAAGGGGAAGGCCGCCAGGAAGGCAATCAGCGCGATGAACCAGAAAACGACGACCCCGGACGAAAAGAGCTGCACGTCCTCGTAGTAGTCCCGCTTCATGTCCACTGGCCTGTTCCTCCCTGTCGCTGATGACGGCGGCCGTGCCGCCCCGCCCCTTTGCACCGGAAACGCTGCCGGCGCAATGTGTCAAAAAGGCAGTTCAAAGTCAAGAGGTTTCGGGGCCGCCGTTCATAAAATCCCCTTGCCTTGTGCGCGAAGCTGCACGGGGCCGCGGGAAGAGCGCTTTCGCGGTTCCGTGAAGGGCTCAGGGCTTCCCGGTGTTCACGAGACAAACCTGGATTTCTCAGTTGACAAAGCTCCGTTTGTGGGCGCGCATCAGCTTCAGGGAGGGTGACAGGACGTGGCGGCGGGTGATCTTTTCGGTCTGCTTCAGCAGCTTGGCGTAGGCGCGCCGGTTGGTGTTGATGCAGTAGTCGTGGAATATTCTGCGGGCTGTCCCCAGCTTGAGGCTATAACGGTCGGCGACGGTCTTGAAATTTTCCCCTTCCAGGATGTCCCGGACGATGTTTTCGCCCCTGAAGCCCTTGTGGTCCGGGCAGAGGCAGAACCCGCTTCCCTGGTCGTCCTGCTTGCCGTAGCGGTTCCCGGTCCAGACCAGCCAGCCGGCGGAGCGCGCCTCGACGATGCAGTAATGAAGCTTTTCCCCGGTGTAAAGGGCGTTCTGCCCGCATTCGGGAAAGTCGCAGCGAAGATTCAGCGTGAAGGTGCCTTCGAAACCCATGGCGTGTCTCCTCCGGGTGAGGCGGCCTGGCTTTACGGGGCCGGGGAATTCCCCTGCCCGAAAGGCCCGCCCCGGGTGTTTTCGGGGTGCGGCCTTCTTCAAGATGATTTAATATCTAACTATAATTATACCGTAACCCAACAATATTTTCAACCATTTCTTTTGCGCAGATTCCCATTGTGGTGAATCGCCATGGTCGTATTTCAGCGACTTTTAGCAACCCTATAAAATTCTGGATAAAAATGGTCGGGTTAGCGCCTGCCGTCCGGATCTTCTTGACCGCGGTAGCGCCTCGAGAGCGTGCGATAATCGCCTGTCGGCCCATCGAAGCGCGCGAACTCCCCGGCCGGCACTTCCTTCTTGAGCACGGCCGGCATGCCCGCGACCAGTTGATTCGGGCCCACGACCTGACCCTCCCGGACGACCGCCCCGGCGGCCACCACCGATCCGCTGCAGACGCGGGCGCGGTTGAGCACCACGGCATGGATTCCGATCAGGCAGCGGTCTTCCACAACGCAGCCGTGAATCACGGCGTTGTGGCCGATGGTGACCCGGTCGCCGATGGTGGCCGGCTCGTCCACATCGACGTGCAGGGTGCAGTTGTCCTGTATGTTGGTGTCTCTGCCGATGCGGATCGGCGCCAGGTCGGCCCGGATGACGGCCCCGAACCAGATGCTGGAGCCGTCCCCGATGGTGACGTCGCCGACGATGACGGCGGTGGGGGCGATGTAGACGTCGCGGCCGATGGCCGGCCGCTTTCCCTGGTATTCGATGATCATGGCCGCTTTCCCTCCAGCTTCTGTGCAGATCCAAATCGAAATCCAAATCGGTGCCGGTATCGAGATCCCTGTCGCGCCCCCATGGCGCCGCCGGCGCAAAAACCAGGCGGCTGCCGCCGGTCCCGGAGAAGGCGTTCAAAAGGTAGGGATACGCGCTTTTGTTGGCAACCGCAGGGCCGGCCAAAACCCTTCTTTTTCTTGCCCTTCCGGGGGAGCCTTGTTTCGATTTCGATTTCGATCCCGATGTTGACAAAATGGAAGCCGAAATCTATCCTTTCCTGCCGAGAAGGTGAGCCATTGGCAAAGGAAAGGGGATGCCATGCCGATCTACGAATTTTACTGTCCCGACTGCAACACCATCTTCAGCTTTTTCTCCAGGGGCGTCGACACCCGGACCCGGCCGAACTGCCCGCGCTGCAAGACCCGGCCGCTCGCGCGGCAGATGTCCACCTTCGCCATCGCCGGACGTGCCAAGGAGGATGCGGACGGGGACGATCTGCCCTTCGACGAGGCGAAGATGGGCCAGGCCATGCAGATGCTGGCCGGCCAGGCGGAAGGGATGGACGAGGACGACCCGCGGCAGGCCGCCGGCCTGATGCGCAAACTGACCGAAATGACGGGAATGAAACTCGGCCATGGGATGGAGGAGGCGCTGAGCCGCATGGAAAAGGGTGACGACCCCGAGCAGATCGAGAGCGAGCTGGGCGAACTCATGGAAAGCGAAGAGCCCTTTGCGCTGCCGGCCAGGAAGGGCGGTGCGGCCCTCGCCGGCAGGGCGGCGCCCCTCCGCGACGACACCCTCTACGATCTGTAAGCCCTTGAAGCGAGAATAGAGGACAAGTCATCGCAAAGAACGTCGAACGTTCAACATCGGAATCGGGATCGAAACCGGATGCCGTTCCGATCGAGGAAGCCTGCGCCGTGGCCGTGGGCACGGTGAGCGATTTCCTCGAGCGCTCCCCGGGTATCCGGAAGGTCGTTTTCGCCCTTTTTTCCGCGTCCGACGCGGACGTCTACCGGCGCCGCCTGGCGCATCCGGGCCCATAGGGTCCCCGGGCGGCGGCACCGTCAATTGACAAAGGGGTGGGGCAATCTTAGTTTGTCGGCTGAGAAGGGCTTGAGCGACCGGCGGTTGGGTCGACAATTTCAAACAATACAAGGAGGATGACATGCTTGAAATCACATCGGCAGCCACCGAGCAGATTGCCGAATACTTTAAAGGAAGGGAAATCGTGCCCATCCGGATCTTCCTGAACGAGGGGGGCTGAGGCGGCCCCGGTCTGGCCATGGCTCTGGACGAGCCTAAGGAAAACGACGAAACCTTCGAGATCGACGGGTTCACTTACCTCATGGACAAGAATTTCCTCGAAAGGGCCAAGCCGGTCAAGGTTGATTACCTGATCAACGGCTTCAAGCTCGACTGCGGCATCGATTTCGGCTCCGCATGCTCCAGCTGCGGTACCACCGGCACCTGCTGCGCGTAGGGAAAGGCTGGTTTCGCCAGGGGCGGCGCCGTCGGGTGCTGCCCCTTTTTTGTGGGCCCGGAAGCCCGTGTCCGGGCTGCACCCGAATCGGCCCGCGCCCCCGTGCCGTTGGGCCGGCCCGAAAGGTTCGCCTCCATGCCTCCTTTTGAGTACACCCTGGACGAAAGCGTGGCCCTGGTCACCATGGCCGGCGGTGAAAACCGCTTCAACCCGGAATTCTTGAACGGGTTCCTTGCCATTCTCGATGCGGTGGAGGCCGAATCCGAGGCCCGAACCCTCGTGGTGCGCTCCGCCCATGGCAAGATCTTCTCCAACGGCATCGACCTCGAGTGGCTGGCGCCGGTGATCGAGCGCGGCGATATCGAGACCGCCAAAGACTTCTTCTTCCTGCTCAACCGGGTTTTCCTGCGCCTGATCACCTACCCGCTGCTCAGCGTGGCGGCCATCAACGGGCATGCGTTCGCAGGCGGCGCGATTCTCTGCTGCGCCTTCGATTTCCGGTTCATGCAGACCGGGCGCGGGTTTTTCTGCCTGCCCGAAGTCGACCTGGGGATCCCCTTCCTGCCCGGCATGAACGCGCTGCTGAACAAGGCGATCCCCACCTACCAGCTCGAGGAGATGCAGTACACGGGGAGCCGGCTGACGGCCGAGGCCTGCCAGGCCCACCACATCATCACCCGTGCATGCCCTTCCGAGACCCTGGTCGATGAGGCCGTGGCCTTCGCCAAGGGATTGAACAAGGAGCGCGCCGTCGTCGCCGAGCTGAAACGCCGGCTCAACCGGCACATCCTCCAGGCCATTGAAATCGACGACCGGCCCTACATCGAATCCGGGGCCTTCCACATTTCCTGAAAGCGCGGGCGGCGCCGGGGACACCCGGAAGCGGGGAGGTGGCCTATGAACATCGTGATCACCGGCGGCACGGGGTTTGTGGGCCGCCACCTGGCAGGCGCCCTCCTGGGGCGCGGGGACCGGGTGCTGGTCCTGGGGCGCACGGCGCGCCCGGCCGGCGACGCCCCCGACGGGTCCAGGCTCCTGGCGGCCGACACGACCCGGCCCGGAGACTGGCAGGAACATGTGAGCGCCGCGGATGCCGTCGTCAACCTGGCCGGAGCGACGATTTTCAGGCGCTGGACCAAGGCGAGGAAGCAGGAAATCCGCGACAGCCGCATCCTGACCACGCGCAACCTGGTGGCGGCCCTGCCCCGGGAGCGGTCCGTCACCCTCGTGAGTGCATCCGCGGTAGGCTACTACGGCAGCGCAGGGGAGCGCCCCCTCGAGGAAGCGGCCGAGGGGGGCGACGACTTTCTGGCGCGGCTCGCGGTGGACTGGGAGGAAGCCGCCGAAGAGGCGGCCGCCGGAGGGGCGCGGGTCGTGAGGGCCCGCTTCGGGGTGGTGCTCGCCAGGGACGGCGGCGCGATGGGGCAGATGCTGCCTGCATTCCGGTTCTTTCTGGGCGGCCCTCTCGGAAACGGCCGGCAATGGTTTCCCTGGATCCACATGGCCGACCTGGTCGGCGGGCTGCTCTTCGCCCTCGACACCCCGGCCCTGGCAGGGCCCGTGAACTTCACCGCCCCTCGGCCCGTGCGCAACAGGGACTTTGCCGCGGCCCTCGGCAGGGCCCTGCGCCGCCCGGCCTGCCTGCCGGTCCCGGCGTTTGTCCTGCGCCTGGCGCTGGGGGAGTTCGCCGAGGCGCTGCTGGCCAGCCAGCGGGTGATGCCCGCGCGGCTCGCGGCGGCCGGTTTTGATTTCAGATACCCGGACATCGATTCGGCGCTGGCCGAGATCGTGGGTGCGCCGGACCGCACCGGACCGGGGGAGGGGAGCGCGTAATGGCCGATTTAATGGAGATCGTGCGGCAGAGGAGAAGCATCCGCCACTACGAGGACCGGCCGGTCCCGGAGGAGCTCCTGTCCACCGTGCTGGAAGCGGTGAAGTGGGCCCCCTCCTGGGCCAACACCCAGTGCTGGGAAATCGTGGTGGTCACGGACGGCGCGGTCAAGGCGGCCCTCCAGGCCACCCTGCCCCCCAAGGGCAACCCGGCCCTGAAGGCCATCGTCGGGGCGCCCGTGGTGCTGGCCGTCTGCGGCCGGAAGAACAGTTCGGGGTATTACAAGGACCAGGCTGCCACCAAGTTCGGCGACTGGTTCATGTTCGACCTCGGCATCGCCTCCCAGAACATCTGCCTGGCGGCCCAGAGCCTCGGGCTCGGCACGGTGATGGTCGGCCTTTTCGATCACGACCGGGCAGCCGGCGCGCTGGGGCTCCCGCCCGGGCACGAAGTCGTCGTCCTCATTCCCCTGGGGTACCCGGCCAGGGGCTCGTCGGCGCCCGGCCGCAGGGAAATCGCCGACTTCACCCACCGCGAGCGGTTTTAGGACCTTGGCGCGGACGCCCGCAAAGACAGGCGCCCCGCCGGCCGATCCCGGACAGCGGACGCCGGAAGAGACCGTGCGCCTGAGGCGAAGGCTGATCCGCTGGTATCGCGAGCACCACCGGCACCTGCCATGGCGGGAGGCCGCCGCCCCTTACGGCATCTGGGTCTCGGAGGTGATGCTCCAGCAGACCCAGGTGGCGACGGTGGTCCCCTACTACCATCGTTTCATGGAGCGGTTTCCGGACGTCGCCTCCCTCGCGGCCGCCGATCTCCAGGATGTGCTCAAGTGCTGGGAGGGCCTCGGCTACTACGCCCGGGCGCGCAACCTGCACCAGGCCGCGCGCCGCGTGGCGGCCGATCACGGCGGCCGGGTCCCCGAATCGTGGGAGGCCCTGCGGGGGCTTCCCGGCGTGGGGGATTACATCGCCTCGGCGATCCTCAGCCTGGCCTTCGGAAAGCCGTATGCCGTGGTCGACGGCAACGTCAAGCGGGTGCTGGCGCGCCTGGAGCTGCTGGAGGATCCGGTCAACCGCCCGGGCGCCCACCGGCTCTTCCAGGGGGCGGCCGACAGGCTCCTCGACCCGCGGGACCCCGGGCAGTTCAACCAGGCGCTGATGGAACTGGGAGCCCTTGTCTGCAGGCCTGCGCAGGCCCTGTGCGTGCAATGCCCGTTGACGCCCTTCTGCCGGGCCCATGCCGAATGCCGGGCCGACGCCTACCCGCGGCGCGAGAAGCGCCGCGCCGCGCCGCTCTACCGCATTGCCGTCGGCGTGGTGCGCGAGGGCGACCGGGTGCTCATCACGCGGCGGGCGCCGGAAGGGCTGCTGGGGGGGCTGTGGGAATTTCCCGGTGGAAAGATAGGCGCCGGCGAAACCCCGGAGGCGGCCTGCGTCCGGGAGATCCGCGAGGAGGTCGGGCTGGCGGTCGATGTCATCGGCCTTCTGGCGCAGGTGCGGCACGCCTACACCCACTTCCGGATAGCGGCGGAAGTCTTCCTTTGTTCGCGGCGGTCGGGGGCGGTCACCCTCGACGGCCCCGTCGACCACCGCTGGGTCACCATGGGGGAGATCGACGCTTTCGCGTTTCCCAGGGCCAACCACAAATTCATTCCGGAGCTCAGGCGCCGGATGGCCGGAGGGGTGCCCGGCCGGCCTGAAAGGGGGACCCCATGACGCTCCCGCTGATGATCGGCGTGGCGGCCAGCTTTCTGGCCGGCTCCTTCGGCTACATCCTTTTTCAGTTCTGGCTCAGGCCGATGCTGAAGTATCGCCGGGTCAAGCGCCGGGTCGCCGCAGCCCTCGCCGGCCTGCCAGCCCGCGGGGACGCCTCGGGTGCCGGTGGAAGTCGTCATCAACGACATGGACCTGTTGACCCAGAGCGCGGTGCCCGAGGACGTCCTCGAGGATTTCGAGGAGGAGGAAGCCGACATCGAGGAGCTTCTCAACGACGAGGACGATGCGGACGACGGCAACCTGGAAGACGAGATCGCGGTCAAGAAGATCAAGTCGCCCCTCAAGGTGGCCGATGACGAAATCCCCGATCTGGACGACGATCTCTAACCGCACGGGATCCCGACGGCCATGGATGCGACCCCCTGCGCCCCCCCGCCGCGGAGGAGGTGCCCCCGATGACACACGCGGTTACAGGCGTGATTCTCTCGGGCGGGCTCAACACGCGTTTTTCGGGGGAGAACAAGGCCTTTCTCGAAATCGGCGGACGCCGCCTGATCGACCGGATCGAGCGCATCTTCCATGAGCTTTTCGCGGAACTCATCCTGGTCACCAACCAGCCGGCCGACTACCTCGACTGGGAAGGCAGCATCGTCACCGACATCCTCCCCGTTCGAAGCTCCCTGACCGGCATTCACACCGGCCTTTTCTATGCGTCGCACCCCTTCGCTTTCTTTTCGGCCTGCGACACCCCGCTTCTGAATAGGGGGGTGGTCGAGACCGTGCTGGAAGGCATCTCCGAGGGGATCGACGTCGTCGTCCCCCAGGTGGCGGCCGGGCTGGAACCTCTGTGCGCGGCCTATTCCCGACGCTGTCTCGAGCCGGTGGCGCGCCACCTGGCCCGGGGCGACCTGACAATCCGCAGGATATTCGGGAAGCTGCGCGTCCGGACCATCCCGGAGGCCAGGATCCGGCGCCTCGACCCGGACCTGGAGTCCTTTTTCAACGTCAACACGCCGGCCGACCTGGCGCGCCTCGGGCCGGAGCGGAACTCGGAGGGGCCGTGAACGCAGACACCCTGATGGCCGAAATCAAAAAACACCCGGACCATGCCGCCATCGGCATGATCCTGTGCCACAACGGGGTCGTGCGGGGCACCAGCCGGGACGGCCGGCGGGTGTCGGGCCTGCGGGTCTCCGTGGACCATGCCGCGCTGGCCGAGGTCATCGCCCGGCAGAAGAAAGTTCCCGGCATCGTCGACATCCGCGTCCAGATCGCCGAGAACCGGGACCTGGTGGTCGGCGACGATGTCATGCTCCTGGCGGTGGCCGGAGACATCCGCGAGACCGTCATCCGCGTGCTGCAGGACACACTGAACGCCATCAAGTCGACCGTGACCCATAAAACCGAGTTCTTTACGTAACCCGCCCGGGCGCGGCCCGTGGCGACAGGAGGCGCCGTGGAAACAGCAGAAACCCTGCCTTCCTTCAGCCACATCGACGACGGGGGCCGGGTGCGGATGGTCGACGTCACCGACAAGGCGGACACCGACCGTCGCGCCGTGGCACGGGGCACGGTGCGCATGCGGCCCGAGACCGCGCAGAGGATCTGCGACCGGAAGGTCAGTAAGGGCAACGTCCTGGAAACCGCCCGGATCGCCGGGATCATGGCCGCCAAGCGGACCCCGGACCTCATCCCCATGTGCCACCCCCTCAACCTCAGCCACATCCAGGTCGATTTCTCCGTCGATGGGGCCGGCGGCGAGATCCGCATCGAGGCCGGCGCCCGGATGGTCGGCCGCACAGGGGTGGAGATGGAGGCGTTGACGGCGGTTTCGGCCGCGGCCCTCACCATCTACGACATGTGCAAGTCCTACGACCGGGAGATGACCATCACGGATATCCGCCTGGTGGAAAAATCGGGGGGCAAAAGCGGCGACTTCAGGCGCGAGGGCGCATAGGGAGGCATCCATCCCGCGCCACAGCGCAGCCTCTCCCCCACGCCGTTTCTCGTGTTGTGGATGAAAAGCGTCCCCGTCAGCGTCGGTCGAGCCCTTCGAGGGCCTTCATCATGGCCTCCAGGTTCGGGCGCACGTTGATGTCGGCCACCTCGACGTAGCGGACAACCCCCCCCTTGTCGACGATGAAGATGGCCCGCTCCGCCATCCCGTCGGAGCGCAGCACCCCGTAAGCCGCAGCAACGGCCCCGTGGGGCCAGAAATCCGAGAGCACGTGAAACCAGAGCCCGCCCATCCGGCGCGTCCAGGCGTGCAGGGTGGGCAGGTTGTCGACGCTGATGCCCACCAGGACGGCGTCGTGCTGCGCGAACAGGTCCTCCAGGATGGCGTAGCCGGGCCACTGGTCGGAACAGACCGGGGTCCAGGCCGCGGGGACAAAGGAGATCACCGCATTCTTCCTGCCCCGGAAACCCCCCAGGGCGACCGTGCCCCCCCCAAGGGCGGGCAGGCTGAAGTCCGGGGCCGGATCGCCCACCGCGACAGTCGGGACGCTGTCCACCGCGCGGAGCCTGCCGGGGTCGTAAAGGGTCTCCTCCAGCGCCGCCGAGCTCCCGAAAGCCGGGACGCACAGGGTCACCAGGGCCAGAACGGCCGCCACGGCCCCTGGACGCATGCCGGGCCCTCCGATACAGGACATCTCGGCCTCCCACGATCGATAAACCGGATCATTTCAGAGCGGCGCGCGCGGCAATCGTCTCCACGAACGTCTTCGGGTCGGCGAACATGCCCAGGCGCGAGTAGATCACCTCGCGGGTGCCGTCCCCCTGGATCCGGAACCCGATGAAGTAGGGCGTGCGCACCTCCCCCAGCAGCTCGTGGATCCTGAAATCCTCGTCCGCGAAAAGGGGAAACGGGATCGTGTATTTTTTTCTGAATATCTCCACCTCGTAGGCGGAATTGCCGGCGCCGATGCCCACGAGCTTCACCCTGCCCTTCAGGCGCGGGTCGGCCTCGATGATCCCATGGGCCTGGTTGACCGCGGGAGCCGCCCTCTGGCAGTGGGGGCAGTACATGCTGAAAATCTCGACGATCACCACCTCGGCCGCAACCTGCCCCAGGCCGAAAGTGCCGCCGCCGGTCAGCCCGAGGTAGCGCCGCAGGTCGGGCTGCTCCGGGGCGGGGAGCAGAACCTCGGGGAAGGGCTCGCCCTCGGCCGGCGTAAGGGACGCGGCCATGAGCGGGGCGCGCGCCGCAAGCCCCAGGCCGAGGAGCAGGACAAGGGTCAGGGCCTGTCGCATGGGGTCACCTCTTTTTTTCAAGATAGCACGCATTCCGTCGCCGCGCCAGCCCCCCGCCTCATCCGGCCTCCTCTACAATGTGGCAGTCGCTGAATGTCGATGGGGCCCTCCCGAAAGAATATTTCCCTTAAAGGCCGGTGGGTTCAGTTTGGGATTGACGAAGCCCCGGTTTTCATTTAAACAACCGAACTGCGGCAATCACCCGGAAGGCGGCCGCCGTTGCGGCCCCGCCTTCGCCGGAGCGGGCCGGCACACCCCACTGAAGTGGGCGGCAGAGAGATCGCCGGTTCCATGACGGCGGCAAAGTGGCTCCCCTGGGGGCTCCTCCATGAGCCTCAACACCCGCGCGCAACCCGGCAGAAACGACCGCCGCAAAAAACCGACCAAGGAGGTGCGGATGGAAAAGGAAAGGGCGTTTTACGAAAAGCTGGAACAACGGGGGGTGACGCGCCGGGATTTCATGAAGTACTGCACGGCCCTGACGGCCACCATGGGACTTTCGGCCGCCTACGTCCCCAAGGTGGCGGAGGTCTTCGCGGCCCCGGCGCAGCGGCCGCCGGTGATCTGGCTGCACTTCGGCGAGTGCACGGGCTGCTCCGAGGCCCTGCTGCGCTCCCAGTATCCCTACGTGGACGATCTGGTTCTGGAAATCCTGTCGGTGGAGTACCATGAAACCATCATGGCCGCGGCCGGCCACCAGGCCGAGGACCAGCTCCAAGCGTCGGTCAAGAAATACGAGGGCAAGTACATCTGCGTCGTCGAAGGCGCGGTGGCCACCAAGTTCGACGGCGGGTACGGCAAGATCGCCGGCCGCACCTTCCTGGAAATCGCCAAGGACATCTGCCCCAAGGCTGCGGCGACGATCTGCATCGGGTCCTGCTCCTCCTACGGCGGCATCCAGAAGGCCGCCCCCAACCCCGGCGGCTACGCAGGCGTCGGCGAAGCCCTCGGCATCAAGACCCTCAACATCCCCGGCTGCCCGCCCAACCCGGTCAACTTCGTGGGCACCGTCGTCAACTACCTCCTCCTCGGCAAACTGCCCGACCTGGACGAGCTGGGCCGGCCCCTGTTCGCCTACGGCAAGACGATCCACGACCAGTGCCCGCGGCGCGGCCACTTCGAAAACGACGAGTTCGTCGAGGAGTTCGGCTCCCCCGAGGCGGCCATGGGCTACTGCCTGTACAAGGTGGGCTGCAAGGGTCCCGACACCTACAACAACTGCCCCATCGCCAAGTTCAACGACGGCACCAGCTGGCCCGTCGAGGCCGGCCACCCCTGCATCGGGTGCAGCGAACCGGATTTCTGGGACAAGATGACCCCGTTCTTCGTCCAGGCATAGGCGACGGGACGCGATTTCAGAAACAAGAGGAGGACACGGAATGGCTAAGCGAGTCACGATCGACCCGATCACCAGAATAGAAGGCCACATGCGCGTGGAAGTGGAAATCGAGAACGGCAAGGTGAAAAACGCCTGGAGTTCGGCGCAGATGTTCCGGGGCATCGAGCTCATCCTGGAGGGGCGCGACCCGCGCGACGCGCCCCTCTTCGTCCAGCGCTCCTGCGGGGTCTGAACCTACACCCACTATCTGTCCTCGGCGAGGGCAGTCGAAGCCGCGGTGGGGGTCCAGATTCCCAAGAACGCCCGGATTCTGCGCAACATGCTCATGGGAGCGCAGTTCCAGCACGACCACATCGTCCACTTTTACCACCTGCACGCGCTGGACTGGGTCGACATCGTCAGCGCCCTGAAGGCCGACCCGGCCAAGACCGCCGCCCTGGCGGACAGCGTCAGCGACGCCGACGTCGGCGGCACGGACTATTACCGCCGGGTGCAGCAGCGCATCCAGACCTTCGTCGACAGCGGCCAGCTCGGGCCCTTCAGCAACGCCTACTGGGGGCACCCGGCCTACATGCTGCCGCCGGAAGCCAACCTGATGGCCAGCGCCCACTACATAGAAGCCCTGAGCTTCGTGGCCCGAGATCTCGACCGCGAGGGGGCCATCAGCGGGCGGCTTCCGGCACGCCTGGAACTGTTCAAGCGCCACGTTGAGCGCCAGAAAAGCCGCCAGGGAAGCCTGGACAGGATCGCCGTCATGAACGAGATCCTCGACTGACCGGCGCCGGCCCTTCTACCCCGCCGGCGTCCCGCCGGGCAGGTAATGCACCGCCAGCCAGACCGTGTCCTGTGCAACGTCGGTCCAGGCCACCTGGTGCCGGACATGGGCCGGGATGTCGATGCAGTCCCCCGGCCCCAGGACGAGCACCTCCTCGCACCCTTCGAACCTCAGGCCGGCGGCGCCCCGCAGAAGGGCCACGAACTCGGCCTTCTCCTGGTCGTACCACGCTCCGGGCGGCGAGCGGTGGCCACGGGAGACGATCCGCTCGATCCTCAGGGCCCCAGCCTCCAGGAGGACCTCGTTCAGTTCCTCGGGCAGCTCCCGGGGCACCGGTGCGAACAGCTGGGTGACGCGCGGCATCCTGGTCATCGCATTACCTCCTTTCCTCCCTCATTCCGGTTCCGCGACCGGCGGTTGCGCGCCCTCAGCATAGGCTGCGGCTCCCCGAATTGCAAGCGCCGCTCGGCGGGGCGGCAAGCCCGCGGCAGGGTTGACAATCGTGAAGAAGACATCATTTTTAATCTTCATCCCCGGCCCCCCACGGCCGGCGGACGGCTGTTGAAACAGGACCCTGGCAGCGAAAAAGGAGACGGGATGGACGGCAGCAAACAGACCCACCAGTTCAAGACCGAAGTTCAGCAGATGCTGAACCTGATCATCAACTCCCTTTACTCCAACCGCGAGATCTTCCTTCGGGAGCTGATCTCCAACGCCTCGGATGCCATCGACCGGCTGCGCTTCAGGTCCCAGACCGATCCCGACATCCTGGGGCAGGACAGCGCGTTCAAGATAAAAATCCGCCCCGACGGGATCCGCAACACCCTCGAGATCTCGGACAACGGGATCGGCATGACCCGCGCCGAGGTGGTCGAAAACATCGGCACCATCGCCAAGAGCGGCACCGCGGCTTTCCTCGAAGCCCTGGAGGCCGGCCAGGAGGGCGCCGCGACGCCCGAGCTCATCGGCCAGTTCGGGGTCGGGTTCTACAGTGCGTTCATCGTGGCCGAGAAGGTCACGCTGACCACCCGGTCGGCCGGCGAGGAGACGGCCACGCGCTGGGAGTCCACCGGCGACGGTGAGTTCACGGTGGAAGAGTGCGGGAAGCCGGAGCGGGGGACGAGCATCCTGCTGCACCTCAAGAAACGCGAAAAGGACGATCCCGATTTCACCGACGAATGGACCCTGCGCGGCATCGTCAGGCGCCACTCGGATTTCGTCGCCTATCCCATCGTCATGGACGTGGAGCTGGAGGAACCGGTTCCCGAAAGCCAGCAGATCAAGGACCGCAACGGCAAGGCCATCGGCGAAACCACGCGCCGGGTGGTGCGCGAGGAAACCCTCAACTCCATGAAGGCGATCTGGGCCCGCAGCCGCGAGGATGTCACCGCTGCCGAATACGAGGAGTTCTACAAGCATGTGAGTCACGACTGGAACGCGCCCCTGGGGCACCTGCACCTGAAGTTCGAGGGCACCACCGAGTACACGGCCCTGCTCTACATCCCCTCCAAGGCCCCCTTCGACCTGTTCATGCCCGAGCGCCGGCACGGGGTCCAGCTCTACTGCAGGCGCGTGTTCATCATGGACGACTGCCGGGAACTGCTGCCCGAGTATTTCAGCTTCGTCAAGGGGGTGGTGGACGCCCCGGACCTGAATTTGAACGTCAGCCGCGAAATGCTCCAGCAGGACCGCCTCGTCACGAATATCCGCAGCAACCTGGTCAAGAAGCTCCTCGGGCTGCTGTCGGAAATGGAGCCGGACGCGTATGACGCCTTTTACCGGGAGTTCGGTCAGATCCTCAAGATCGGAATCCACACCGATGCGGGCAACCGCTCCCGGATAGCGGAACTGGCCCGCTACCCCACCACGCGCTCCGACGGCAAGTTCATCTCCCTGAAGCAGTACGTGGAGAACATGCGCCCCGAGCAGAAGGAGATCTACTATCTGACGGGGGACAGCCTCGCGGCGGTCCTCGACAGCCCCCACCTGGAGCGGTTGAAGGAAAAGCAGTTCGAGGTGCTCCTGATGACCGACCCGGTGGACGAGTGGGTGGTCCAGTCCCTCACCGAATACGACGGCAGGCCCCTGAAGAGCGCGGAAAAAGGCGACCTGGGGATCGACGCCGTGGACGGGCGCCGGCAGGAGGAGTTCAACGCCCTTTTCGGCTACATCAAGTCGCGGCTCGAGGACAAGGTCAAGGAGGTCAAGCCCTCCACGCGGCTGAAGGACTCCCTCGCCTGCCTCTCGGGCGACGCCCACGACATGAGCGCCTACATGCGCAAGATCCTCAAGACGACCGGGCAGAAGATGCCCGGGGCCAAACGGGTCCTGGAGCTCAACATGGATCATCCCTTCCTGACGAAACTCAGGTCGCTGTACGAGGCCGACCGCGATGACCCGAAGCTCGGCGACCTGAGCGGCCTGCTCTACGACATGGCGGTGGTGGCCGAAGGGGGCAAGCTGGACAACCCCTCGCATTTCAGCCGGGTGGTCGGGGACCTCATGACCCGCGCCCTGTAAAGGCCGCCCGGGGGCGCCGCGCCCGGGCGGCGAGGCCCTCCGCCGGGATTCGCGGGCCCCGCGAAGAGGATCCGCTCGTGCCGGCCATCGAACTGACCTGCCTCCTGAACGGCGCGGCCCTCGGGGCCGCCGCCGGCCTGTCGCCGGGCCCCCTCCAGGCCCTGGTCCTTTCCGAGTCCCTGCGCCATGGGCGCAGGGAGGGGGTGAAGGCGTCCATCGCCCCGCTGCTGACCGACATTCCCATCGTGATCGTGTCCCTGGGCCTGCTTTCCAGGGTGGCCGCCCTGGACACCGTGATGGGTATCGTTTAGATTCTCGGCGCGGTTTTTCTCGCCCTCCTGGCCTGGGGCAACCTGAAGCCCGGAGAGGACGGAGGCCGGCCCGCCGCCGCGGCGCCGGCTTCCCTGAAGCGGGCCGTGATCGCCAATTTCCTCAGCCCCCACCCCTACATGTTCTGGATGCTCGTGGGGGCGCCCACCGTCCTGGCCGCCGCCCGGGAGAAAACCCTGGCGGCGGTTTTTTTCGTCCTGGGGTTTTACCTCGTGCTGGTGGGCACCTTCGCCCTCCTGGCCCTGGGTGCGGGCTCATCCCGGCGGTGGATGCGGGGCAAGGCCTATCGCCGGGTCATGGGGGGATTGGGCGGCGTGCTGCTGCTTTTTGCGGCCCTGCTTCTGATCCAGGGCCTGCGCCGGTTATGGGCCGGATAGCCAGAGGCTGAGACGGGGGACGTAGGTGATCAGGGCCAGCAGCGCCAGCAGGACGGCCAGGTAGGGCAGCGAAGCGCGGTAGAGAACGGTCACCGGCCGCTCGAACTTGAGGCCGGCGATGAAGAGGTTCATGCCGACGGGGGGCGTCGAATACCCGATTTCCAGGTTGACCAGGAAGATGACCCCCAGGTGGACCGGGTCGATCCCGTAGGCCGCCGCCACGGGCACCAGGATGGGGGCGACGATGATCATGGCCGAAAAGATGTCCATGACGCAGCCCACCGCCAGGAGAAAGAGGTTCAGCCCGGCAAGGAAAACCACCCGGCTGTCGGTCAGCCCGGCGAGCTGTTCCAGGACGCGCCCCGGGACCTGCTGCTCCACCAGGAAACCGGTCAGCCCGAGGGACATGCCCAGGATCACGAGGATCGCGCCCGACAGCATCGTGCTTTCGACGACGATGGCCGGAAGCTGGCGCAGCGGGTGCACCTCCCTGAGGATGACGCACTCCACCACCAGCACGTAGACCACCACGAGCACCGACACCTCGGTGACGGTGACCACCCCGCCGTAGATGCCCCCGAGAATGATGGCCCCCAGGGGCCACTCCCAGCGGGCGCCCAGGAAGGCGCCGCCCACCCGGCGCCAGGAGAAGGCGCCCCGCTCCCGGGGTCCGCGGCGGCTGCGCGTGCGCCCTTCGTGGACCAGGACATAGAGGGACAGGCCCGCCACCAGGAGCGCGCCCGGAACCAGGGCGGCCCGGAAAAGGGCCGCTATCTCCACCTGGGCCACCACCGCGTAGAGGATGACCGGCAGGCTCGGGGGGAAAAGCAGGCCCAGGCTGCCGGAGGTGGTGAGAAGGCCCAGGGTGAAGTTTTCGGAGGCGCCCTGCGCTTTCAGGATCGGGTAGAGAATGCCGCCCAGGGCCACGATGGTGACCCCGCTGGCGCCGGTCAGGGCGGTGAAAAAGGCGCAGGCGCAGAGCGCCGCGATGCCCAGCCCGCCCGGAAGCCCCCCGGTGAGGGCCTCCAGGAAGGCGAGGATCCTGCGCGGCGCCCGCGTCTGGGTCAGGAGACAGCCGGCGAAAGTGAACAGCGGCAGGGCCACCAGGATGGGCATGGAGGCCATGCGGTTGAGCTCGATGAGAACGATCTGGATGGAGAGCCAGTCCCGGTCGACGGAATAGAGGCACGCCGCCGCCAGTCCCGCGATGACGGTAAAAAGCGGGGCCTCCGCAAGCGCCAGCAGGGCGGCGGCGGCGAAGGCGGCGGCTGTCAGGCTCATGGCCGGGGGGCCTCGGAGGATTCCGGGCGGGGAGGCGGCGCCGGCCGGGACGTTTCCATGCAGCCGATGAAAAACCTGAAAAGCGACAGCGCGAAAAAGGTGGGCAGAATGACCGTCAGCCAGCCGACCGGGCCGAAGATCGCGACTTCGTTGCGCAGGAATTGAACCGACGCCGCGCAGAGGATCCCCATGACGGCCATGCCGAAGGCCGCGCCGAGCCTGCGCAGGGCCGACTGAACCGGCGGCGGGCAGAAGCGCAGCAGCAGATCGATCTTGACGTGGCGCGCTTCTTTCAGGGCCAGGCTCGATCCGATGAGCGCCAGCCAGAGCACCAGCGCGGGAACGAACTCGTCAACGCGTTGAAACGACGTCCGGAAAACGCCGCGGGCGACGATGTTGGAAAAGATCAGCAGGACCAGGGCCGAGAATAGAACCACCGCCGCCGCCCTTTCGGCGGCGGCGCACAGCCGGTCGAGTCTGCGCAGGCGGTTCATGGGTCTATTGCTGTTTCCCCGACCTGTGGTCCGCGAGGATCCCCCTGACCCGGTCCAGCAGCGCCTGGGAATAAAGGGCGGGCACATTCCTGGCGTAGGTCCTCTCGGCGTTTTGGCTGAAGGAGCGGACCTGGGCGTCGTCGGGCGCCACGCGCACGATCCCGGCGCCCCGCAGGACCTCCAGCGCCTCGGCGTTGTCGCGCCGCGACATCTCGACCAGGCGTTTGCAGTAGTCCTCGGCCGAAGACCTTAGCGCCGCCTGCTCCGGGGCGGACAGCCCCTCGAAGGTCGGTTTGCGGATCAGCAGGGCGCCGGTGGAGTTGACCATGGGACAGTCGAGGAGGTAGCCGACGTGGGTGTGCCACTGGAAGGCGATGGCCGCCAGGGGCGGCGCGTAGAACGCGTTGATCATGCCGGTCTGGAGGCCGGTGGCGACGTCGGCGACGTGCAGGGGCACGGTCTTGATGCCGAAGGTCTCGAGAAAGGCCGCGGCGACGGGGTCCCCTTTCCAGGTCCACATCTTGAGCGTCCGCAGTCCCTGGGGGGTCGAGATGTCGGTGCGGGAAAAAAAGTAGACCTGCCCGCCCGGAGGCCCTCGATCTGGAGGACTGCCTCCTGGTGCTGGACGCCGCCTGGGAGGGCCGGCCCCTGGACCGCGACCGGGTCCGGCGGGGATGACGTGAACGGGGTCCGGGTCTACACCGGCAACCGCATGGAAACCCTCGTCGACCGTCTGGCGCGCGTGGTCGGCGACCCGCCGCCGTCCTGCCCCCTGACCCCCGAGGTCATCGTCGTGCAGAGCCGCGGGATGGCGCGCTGGCTCTCCATGGAGCTGGCCCGGCGCTTCGGGGTCTGGGCCGGCTGCGCCTACCCTTTCCCCAATGCCTTCCTGGAGGGGTTGTTCCGCCTCCTGATCGAGGACCTGCCGGAAACCTCGCCCTTCGAACCGGAGGCCCTCGCCTTCCGGGTCATGGGGCTTCTGCCCGACTGCCTCGGGCTGCCTGCCTACCGGATGCCGGGGCGCTATCTCGAGGGCGACGCCGGCGGCCTCAAGGCCTGGCAGCTGGCGCGCAGGATCGCCGACACCTTCGACCAGTACCTGGTGTTCCGGCCCCGCATGGTCCTCGGCTGGGAGGCGGGGCAGGAGGGGCGGGACCCGGACGAAGCCTGGCAGGCGGACCTCTGGCGCCGGGTGGTCGCCGGCTGCGGCGGCCTTCACCGGGCGCGCCTCATGGGTCGCCTGGCCCAGACCCTGGAGTCCCGCCTGCGCCCCCTGCCGCAGTTGCCGGAGCGGGTCAGCGTCTTCGGCATCTCGTACCTGCCGCCTTTTTATCTCCATGCCCTGGAGGCCCTTTCGCGGCGGGTGCCGGTGCACATCTTCCTCATGAGCCCCTGCCGGGAGTACTGGGGGGACATCCTGTCGCCGCGGGAGATCCGCGGGGTCCGTTCGGCCCGGGCCGCGGGGGACGGGGAAAACGGCGGCGGGGACCTGCCCCTTGAAAGCGGCCACCCGCTCCTGGCGTCCATGGGGGGGATGGGCCGCGACTTCTTCAGGCTGATCTGCGGCCTCGAGGCCGACATGCGCGACTTTTCCGAGGCGCCGGCCCCGGGATCCCTCCTGGCGTCGCTGCAAGGCGACATCCTGGACCTGCGGGACCGGTCGGCCGCGCCGCAGGCCGGCCCCCCGGGCACCGGGCTTCCGGAGCCCGGACCCCGGGCGCCGGGCGACGACTCCTTCCAGGTCCACGCCTGCCACAGCCCGCTGCGTGAAATCGAGGTGCTCCACGACCACCTCCTGGCCATGTTCGACGCCGACCCGGCGCTCGCGCCGCGCGACATCGCGGTCATGACCCCGGACATCGAGGCCTACGCCCCGTACATCCAGGCGGTGTTCGGGGCCCAGGCCGAGGGCGGCCCCCGGGTCCCCTTCAGCCTCGCCGATCGGAGCGTGCGCCGGGTGAGCGGGGCGGTGGAGGCGTTCCTGTCCCTTCTCGACTTCAAGGAAAGCCGCCTGGGGGCGGCGGAGGTCATGACCCTGCTGGAGGCTCCCGCGGTCCAGGCGCGCTTCGGGATGGAGGACCGGGACCTGGAGACGGCGCTGCGCTGGGTGCGCGACACGCGCATCCGCTGGGGGGCGGACGAAAGGAGCCGGCAGGAGCTGGGCCTGCCGCGCTACGGGGACAATTCCTGGAAGGCGGGCATCGATCGGCTGCTTCTCGGCTGGGCCATGCCCGGCGAGGGTCGGGCCATGTTCGCCGGCATCCTGCCCTACGACGACGTGGAGGGCGGCGACTGGGAGGCGCTGGAAAAATTCCTGGGCTTCCTCGACGCCCTTTTCGAGGCTTCGCGGAGTCTCGGCGGGAAAAGGACGCTTTCCGGGTGGCAGGTCTTCCTCACCGGCCTGCTGGAAAGCTTTTTCGTGTCCGACGCGTCCGGCGAGCCGGCGCTCCAGGTCATCCGCCAGGCCCTCGACGACCTCGGGGGATACCAGGGGCGCGCGGGCTTCGATGCGGCGGTCGAACTCGAGCCGGTGCGGGCCTATCTCGACGAGCGCCTGGCCCGCGACCCTCCCGGCCAGGGGTTTCTTGCCGGGGGGGTCACCTTCTGCGCCCTGCTGCCCATGCGCAGCATCCCGTTCAAGGTGATCTGCCTCATCGGCATGAACGGCGACAGCTTCCCCAGGGAAACCCGCACGGTGGGGTTCGACCTCATGGCGCGCCATCCGGCGCCGGGGGACCGCTCGCGCCGGGCGGACGACAAGTACCTGTTTCTCGAAGCCCTCGTTTCCGCCCGGCAGCGGTTCTACGTCAGCTACGTGGGCCGGAGCATCCAGGACGACAGCGTCATCCCGCCCTGCGTGCTGGTGAGCGAGCTTCTCGACCACCTGGGGGAGGCCTACGGGCTCGACCCCCGGGACCTGGTCACGGAACACCGCCTGCAGGCCTTTTCCCCGGCCTATTTCAGCGGCCGCGGGCGGCTGTTCAGCTACTCCGAGGAGAACCTCGAGGCCGCGGCCGGCCTGGCGCGCCCGGCGGGGAATGCCTGCGCGGCGTTCATCTCCCGGGGGCTCGCGGATCCCGGGGACGAGTGGCGCCGCCTGGACGTCGAGGGCCTGGCGCGCTTTTTCCGCAACCCGTCCCGTTTCCTCCTGAGGCGGAGGCTGGGCCTGGGGCTGGAAAGCGGCCTGCTGGTGCCCGAGGAGCGGGAAAGCTTCGCCCTGGAGGGGCTGGAACGGTTCCTGATGGCCGCAGAGGTCGTGGAGGCCGGCCTGTCGGGGGCCGACACCCGGGAGTGCCTGGCCCTGCACCGGGCGGCGGGGCGCCTGCCGCCCGGCGCCGTGGGGGAAGCGGCCTTCGAGGCGCTGCGGGAGGAAGCCGCGGAGCTGGTCGGGAGGGTTCGGGACCTGGCGGCGCCGGAGCGCTTCGAGACCCGGGAGGTGGCGCTCGAGATCGCCGGGTTTTTCATCGGCGGGCGCCTGGAGGGGGTCACGGCCGCAGGGGTGGTCCACGTCCATGCGGGAAAAGCCACGGGCGCCCGGCAGCTGGACACCTGGATCCGTCATCTGGTTTTGGGGGCCGCCGGCGGGGCCGGCCGCCCTCCGCGGGGCAGCGCTTACCTGGTGTGCCGCGACCGGACCTGGGCCTTCGGCTTCCCGGCGGACCCGCAAGGGGTGCTGGCCGCGCTGCTGGCGCGTTACTGGCAGGGGCTGGTCCGCCCCCTGGCGTTTTTCCCCGAGTCGTCCATGGCTTACGCGGAGCAGGCCCTCGGGCGGGGAAAAACCCGGGACGCGGCCATGAAGAGCGCCCGGGCCAGGTGGGGGCCGGGCACCTGGAGCGGCGCGCGCTGCGAGGGCGAGGACCCTTACGTCGACCTGTGCTTCGGCAAGGGCTGCGACCCCCTCGGGGGGGACTTCGTCGAACTGGCGGAGGAGATTTACGGGCCGCTTTTGGCCTGCCGCCGGGAAGCTTGAGGTCAGGCGGCGGCCAGGCGTTCCAGGAGCCCGGCCAGGACCCTGCGGCAGGCATCGAAACGGGCCCCGCCCTCCAGGATGTCGGCCTCCCTCTGGACGAAGGGGCCCGGCTCCAGGTCCTGGCGGCAGTTCTGGACGATCCGCCCGACATCGCTGGGCGACATCTCCAGGTGGAACTGGAGCCCGAGCACGCGGTCCCCGGCGCAGAAGGCCTGGTGCGCGCAGGCGTCGCTGGAGGTGCTTGTCGGACTGAAGTCCGACCTACAGAAATAAGGGCGGCAGATTGCCGCAAGAGTGCGGCCTCGTGGCCCGGGCGCCAGGCACACCCGCACAGAAACTTGAGATATCCGGTCTTCAGCCTAAATCCCTATTTACCAAGATGTCCCGCCCCTGTCGATCCCAAAGGGGGCCGCCCGCGCCGCCGGGAGCGACTTTTTGCTCCGCGCCGCCTGTGATATGCTATACATCTTTTCGAAATCGAAATCGAAATCGAAATCGAAATCGAAAGAGGTAAGAGGAGAGAGGGACAGGCACCCCCCATGCAAAGGATCAGGGTCACCTCCGGCGTGGACCGGCTGGACGATCTGCTGGACGGCCTTTACATCGGCGACAACGTGGTCTGGTACGACGACGCGGGCAGCCTCGCGGCCGTTTTCTGCGACAGCTTCATCCGCACGTCCCTGGCACAGGAAAAACACCTGATTTACGTCAGCTTCGACCGCTCGCCGCGCAACCTCATCGCCAGGCTCGGCCCCCTGGCCCAAAGCGCCCACCTGATCCTTTTGGACTGCTTCACCTTCGGCAAGGGGGCCGGCTCCGACATCTTCCTGAAATTCTACCGGGAAGGGGGGCCCGAGGCGGGCTGCCGGCTGGTGCGGGTCGACCAGCCCCTCGACATGCAGGCGGTCATGAGCGTTCTCTACGGGATCCATGCGACCCTTCCCGGGGACGTGCGCCTGGTGTTCGAAAGCGTCACCGGGATGCAGGGCCTGTGGGGGGGAGAGGAAGAGATCGTCCGCTTCTACTCCCAGTCCTGCCCGCGCCTGTACGAGCTGAACACCATCGCCTACTGGCTGATGGAAAAAAAGGCCCACTCCCAGGCGCTGAAGGCGCGGATCAACCAGGTGGCCCAGGTGGCCATCGACCTGGCGGTCAGGCGCGGGAACACCTCCCTGACGGTTCTGAAGGCCGAGGGGCGCGACGTTCAGACACTCAACCAGCCCTTTTTTTACCGTGTCGAGGAGAACCGGGTGGCCCTGGCTTCCCGGCGGGGCGCCGCCGACCGCATCGACCTGGGCAGCCGCCTGAAGGACCTGCGGACCACCCGGGGCTTTTCCCAGAATCCATCGCGGCGAGGATATCGGCTACCTGCTGGAAGGCACCCTGCGGTTCAGGGTCGCCGGGGTCGATCACACGGCCCGGGCCGGCGATGTCATTTACCTCACCGAGGAGTCGCCCGAGGAGTGGGAGAACCCGGGGCCGGAGCCGGCGCGGCTGGTGTGGGTCAAAATCTCACCCTGAGCGGGCACGGGCGTCGCCGCTCAAAAAGAAAGAGCGCCGGCGGTCGCCGGCGCTCACCCGGGTTACCGGCCGAACCTGCCGTCAGGCGTCGATGATCGCCAGCGCCTGCTGCCGGTAGGCGTCCATGATGTAGGGTATTCGGGTCACCTTGGCGGCTTCCTCGGTCAGGCACGCCAGGTCGTTGCGCGTGATGAGGTGGGTGCGCCACTTGCGCGACCCGGCCATGAGCTGCTGGAGCCCGACCCGCAGCTTTTCCGCAGCGCTGTAGATGCCGACGGCGCCCAGGGGCATCCGGTCGATTTCAGGACCGTAGATCCCCTTCAGCTTGCGGTAGTTGACGAAGATTTCCTCCTTCGTGGTGCCGTATTTGGAAACCGTCGGGGGCAGCCCGCCGTCTTCGCCCTTGAGCCACAGCTCGATATTCTTGCCGACCATGCCCGGGATCATCAGGGCCCGGCCCATGCAGACCGCCTTGCAGTAGGGCGCTCCCAGCGCCAGGGCCTTGAAGATGTGATCCTCCGAGCTGAAGCCGCCGGCAAAGGCGATGTCGGGGACGAAGGACCCCTTGGCCGCCAGGCGCAGGCAGAGCTCGTAGGCCATGGAGTGCAGGTAGATGGAGGGCACGCCCCACTCGGCCATCATCCGCCAAGGGCTCATGCCGGTCCCGCCGGGGGCGCCGTCGATGGTCAGCAGGTCGATCTTGGCATCCGATGACCAGCGGATGGCCATCGCCAGTTCGCGCATGGGATAGGCCCCGGTCTTGAGGGTGACCCGCTTGGCGCCGAGTTTGCGGACCCGGTCGACCTCGCGCATGAATTCCTCCTGGTTGAGGAAGCCGACCCGCGAGTGGCGCTCGAACTCCCGGATCGAGCAGTCCCTGAACGCCTCCTGGTTGTGAACGTTGGAGGGGTCCGGGGTGACGATGTACCCGCGCCGCTGAAGCTCCTGGGCCCTTTCCAGGGAGTTGACCTTGATCTCGCCGCCGATGCACTTGGCCCCCTGGCCCCACTTGAGCTCGATGGTTTCGACCCCGAGCTTGTCGATGACGTACTCGGCCACCCCCAGGCGGGTGTCCTCGACGTTCATCTGGACCATGATGTCCCCGTAGCCCTTGTGGTAGCGCCGGTAGGCCTCCACCCGCCGCCGCATGTCCGGGGCCTCGGTCACCTTGCCGTGCCTGTCGATCTCCAGCTGCGGGTCGATGCCGCAGACGTTTTCCCCGCACACCAGGCTGATGCCGGAAATGGCCGCCCCCACCGCGAAGTGGTCCCAGTTGGCCCGCGCGATTTCGGTGCTGCCCAGGGCGCCGGTGAACATGGGGATTTTCATCTTGATTTTTTCGGTCGCGCCGTACCAGGTCTCGGTGGTCACCTTGGGGAAAATGGCGTGGTCCGGGTCGGCCTCGATCCCCTCGGCGCCGATGGCGTAGCCCATGATGTTGAGATGGGAGTAGTCCACGGGGTAATCCTTGTCGGACCCGGCGGTAACCTTGCCGAAGGGGGAAGGGTAGAGAAGCTCCCTGCCCCTGAAAGTGGACTGGAACAGGTCGCAGTTGCCCTTGCAGCCGTCGACGCAGCGTGCGCAGATGCCCGATTGGGGTGCCACGCTGCGGGAGCGGTTCTTGGTTTGAAGCGCTTCGTTGGCATTGGGTTGGTGCAGGTTCATGGGAAGGTCCTCCTGTGCATCTGGCGGTTCAAAAACAAAACGGCGCCCTCCCGGAAAAGCCTTGCCGGGAAAAGACGCCGTTGTCCGACGCTAGGTCTTCACACGCCGTTGTGCGAAAGCTTAGCAAAACTGAAAGAATAACCGATTATTTAGTTAAACTGAACGCTTTTTGTCAAGCTGTTTTTTCAGCCGCTGACCCGCCGGCCGGGCTGGAGAGGGAAAAGGGGAACGCTTTTTCACCATGAAGGACATGAAGGGTTCGGGCTAGAGCTCGTCGGAGAGAAGGACCGCCTCGGCCACGTGGAGAAGCGACTTGCGCGAGTCCATGCTCCGCTTCTGGATCCAGCGGTAGGCCTGGGAGCCGCTCATGTTCCGGCGCCGCATGAGGACCTCCTTGGCGCGCTCCACGAGCTTGCGCGTTTCCAGCTCTTCCTGGATGACGCGGGTCTTGACCATCAGTTCGGTGTTCATGATGGCCACGGCCGCCTGGTTGGCCACGGTGGTGATGAGGTTGACCTCGGATTCCGAAAACCGGTGCGGGGTCGAGGTGAAGCAGTTGAGGACGCCGACGACCTTGTCGCCCTGGACGTTCATGGGCACGCTCACCATGGAGGCAAGCCCCAGTTTGCGCGCCATCTCCTTCTCCTTGAAACGCGGCTCGGCAAAAATGTCTTCCAGGATCAGCGGCCGGTTCCGGGCCGCCACGAAACCGACCACCCCCTCGTTGATTTTCAGGACCCGGTCCTTGACGTAGTCCGGGTCGATGGCCTGGGTGGCCTTGAGGCGGATCTTGCGCTTGTCCCCCTCCCCGTCCACCAGCCAGAGGGAACAGATGTCGACCCCGGTGACCTTGGCGGTGACCATGACGATCAGCTTCAGGATGTCCTCGATGTACAGATCCGAGGTGATGGCCCTGCTGATGTCCATCAGGGCCTTGAGGTAGTTGTCGTAGGTTCCCTGGTCGATCGATTCCATGGCGCCCATCCCGTCATTCGTATCTTTAGAGTAAAAAATAGAATATCCGCCGAAAAGTTGTCAATGCAAAGTTACAAAAGAAAGCCGCCGGGACCGGAGCCGGAGCCGGGGGCGCGGGCGCGGGCGACACCTGCGGATTGAAAATTTCCCCCGGTGCGGCTATAACGGCGACCAGGATGACGGCAGGCTTGTTCGTGGCCGGAAACCGGGGTGAAGCGGCCGGAGGCATTGCCCCGCCGTCTCTTTCACTCCCCGCCCGAGGCCTTCGGTCCCGAGCCTTCGACCTGAACCGCTGACCAAAAGGTTTCTCCCATGGTACGGATCCAAGGGCCGGCAGAGAAGACCCTCGGCGCCCGGTGGCAGGATTTCCTCGCGGCCGCCCGGGATGCCGGGGTCGGCGTGCCCGCCGCACCCGATATCCCGGACGCGGTACGGGCCGGGTTTGCCTTCAGCGACTTTGTGGCCCGGACCTGCATCCGCCGTCCGGAGATCCTGGAGGACCTCCTGTCCAGGGGAGACCTCCAGCGCGGGGACGAGCCCAACGGCTGCGCTCTCAGGCTGGAGGCGGCCCTGGCGGGCATCGCCGGCGAGGACGCGCTGGCAGCCGCCCTGCGAAGGCAGCGCTGCCGGGAGATGGTGCGCATCGCCTGCCGCGACCTGGCGGGCCTGGCCGACCTCGATGAAACCCTGGCCGATCTGACCCGCCTTGCCGACGCCTGCATCCTCCAGGCCCTCGGGTTCCTCGCCCGCCGGCTGTGCGAACAATACGGCGCGCCCCTGGACCGCAGCGGCCGCCCCCAGGGCCTGGCGGTCCTGGCCATGGGCAAGCTGGGAGCCGGCGAACTCAACTTCTCCTCGGACATCGACCTGATCTTCGCTTTCCCGGAACCGGGCCAGACCACCGCCGGGCACCCCATCGAGGATTTTTTCGTGCGCCTGGCGCGCCGCCTCATCAGGATCCTGAACGAAAAAACCGCCGACGGGTTCGTCTTCCGGGTCGACACCGGCCTGCGGCCTTACGGGGAGAGCGGGCCGGTGGCCATGAGCTTCGACGCCATGGAATCCTACTACCAGCGCCAGGGCCGGGAGTGGGAGCGCTATGCCCTGATCAAGGCCCGTTCGGTGGCCGAGGCCGGGACGGTCGACGGCGGCGAGGCGCTGCTCCAGCGCCTAAAGCCTTTTGTCTACCGGCGCTATCTCGATTTCGGGGCCTTCGAGGCCCTGCGGGACATGAAAGAAAAAATTTCCCGCGAAGTCACCCGCAAGGCGATGGCCGACAACATCAAGCTCGGCCCGGGGGGGATCCGCGAGATCGAGTTCTTCGGCCAGGTTTTCCAGCTCATCCGCGGCGGTGTGATCCCTGTCCTCCAGGCGCGCGGCATCCAGGAGGTCCTCGCCGCCCTGGTCCGGGAAAACCTGATCCCCGCCGAGGTCGGTGCCGACCTGGGGCGGTCTTACCGCTTTCTGCGCCGCCTGGAAAACCGCCTCCAGGCCGCAGGCGACCAGCAGACCCACTCCCTGCCCCAGGATCCCCTGGCCCGGGACCTGCTGGCCGGGGCCATGGGCTTCGACAGCCCGGAAGCGTTCGCCGCCCGGCTCCAGGACCACACCCGCAGGGTCCACGCCCACTTCATGGGGCTGCTGGACGCCCCCGGGGCCGAGGCCGCGGCGGTCTATGCCCGGGACGAAAGCGCCCTGGAAAAAGCCTGGCTGGAACACGGCGACGAGGGCGAGCGCCGACGGGCCCTGGAGGAAGCCGGTTTCGACGACCCCGCGGCTGTCATGGCCCTGCTCGCCGGCCACCACGCCAGTCACTCCACGCGCGCGCTGAGCGGCGAAGGCCGCCGCCGGCTGGACCGCCTGATGCCCCGCATCCTGCACCAGGCCGGGACCTCCGACCAGCCGCAACTCACCCTGCAGCGGATCCTCGAGGTGATCCAGACCGTTCAGCGGCGCACCAGCTACCTGGCCCTGCTGCTGGAAAACCCGACGGCCCTGGTGCACCTGGTGCGCCTCGCCGGCGCCAGCCCGTGGATCACCCACTTTCTCTCCAGTCACCCGGTCCTTCTGGACGAACTCCTGGACCCCCGCAACCTCTATGTCCCGTCCGGGCCGGGCGACATGCAAAGGGACCTCCAGCGGCGCCTGTCACAGGCCCCGGCGGAGGACCTGGAGTGCCAGATCGAAGCGCTGTGCATCTTCAAGCATGTCAACACCCTGCGGGTGGCGGCGGCGGACGTCACCGGCGTCCTGGCCCTCATGCGCGTCAGCGACTACCTGAGCGACATCGCCACCGCCATCGTGGACACGGTGGTGGGCATGGCCTGGGACCATCTCGCGGCGCGCCACGGAACGCCGGTCTGCCGAATGGACGGCGAGACCCTGGAGAGGGGCTTTTCGGTGATCGGATACGGCAAGCTGGGCGGGCTGGAGCTGGGCTACGGGTCCGATCTCGACCTTGTCTTTCTCCATGCCGGGACCCAGGCGATGACCGTCGGGGGATCCCATCCCATCGACACCCCCCAGTTTTTTTCGCGCCTCGGCCAGCGGGTGATCCACATCCTGACCGCCCACACCCGGGCCGGCAGGCTCTACGAGGTGGACATGCGCCTGCGGCCCGACGGCGGGGGGGGGCTCCTGGTGAGCCACGTGGAAACGTTTGCCGACTACCAGCAGGCCCGGGCCCGGACCTGGGAGCACCAGGCCCTCGTCCGGGCCAGGCCCATCTGCGGGGACGGGCGCATCGCCGAACGATTCGCGCGCATACGGCGCCAGGCGCTTTCGCGCAAGCGCGCCAAGGTTTCCCTGCGCAGGGAGGTGGGCGAGATGCGGACCCGCCTGCGGCACGAACACCTCGCCGACGACCCGGCGCTCTTCGACATAAAGCAGGGGCCGGGGGGCATCGTCGACATCGAGTTCCTGGTTCAGTACCTGGTGCTGCTCTGCTCGCGCCGGCACCCGCAACTGCTCGCCTGGACCGACAACGTGCGCATCCTCCAGACGCTGGTCGAAACCGGCGTCATGGACAACCTGACGGCCGATTTCCTGAAACACGCCTACCTGATCCTGCGGGCCTATGCCCACAAGCTCAGCCTCCAGGAAAAACCGGCCCTGGTCCCGGCGGAAAGATTCGACCCGCTGCGGGAGAAGGTCCTCAGGATCTGGGGGTCCTTCCTGTGATGCGCCTTTTTTCGCGCAATCCCGGGCGCCGGCCTGGGCCCCGTCATCCCCCGTCGGTCTGGGGGAAGGCCGTGTTGGCGTAAAGGTACTCCATTTTTTCCTTGTGCTTGAGTTCCTCGCTAGCCATTTTGAGCAGGACGTCGCGGACATCCCCCGCCTCGTGCATGACGGCCAGCTCGGCGTAAAACTGGTGGGACCGCTTTTCCCGGTGGGCTGCCACCAGAAAGACGTCCTGGGGCTTCATGCCCCCCGTGACCTCCGGCTCCTCCAGGTTTTCGGCGACCCGGTACGCGACGGCGGCGCTCATGCGCAGGGTGCGGCCGCCGAGCCGGCCGTCGCGGTAATCGACCAGGAAGGCCTTGTGCTTTTTTTCCTCGCCGGCGACAAAGGCGAGGATCTCCCTGGCCCCCGGGTCCTCCAGCCGGTTGTGGATGTCCATGTAGAAGCTGAAAGCCTCCTCCTCCCGCCGGATGGCGGTCGCGATGACCTCCGACACGGTTTTTTCTGCCATGGCCTCGTCTCTCCTTCCGATTGCCAGGTTGCGCTGGTCCGGTGTTTCCTTTTCAGGCATCCTCGGGGTCGGGGGTGGCCATCGGTAGCGAAAGGTCGCTTCGCCGACGCCGACAGCCACCCTGAAACCCGGTGAAATTTCAGTCAAGACCCTGATCGTCCGGCGCATCCTGGAACGCTACGCTTCGCCGAAGACAGGGGATGAGGAAGGGCAGGGGGGTTGAGGCTCTGGCCGGCTCGGAGCTGAAAGCTCATTGTCCGTTGTCGTTGTCGTTGTCGTTTTCGTTTTCGTTGTCGTTGTCGTTGTCGTAATCGTAATCGAAATCCAAATCGAAATCCAAATCGAAATCCAAATCGAAATCCAAATCGTTATTGCCCTCGCTTGGTGTGAAAGCGAAGGGCAGGGGGTTTCACCACGAAGGGCACGAAGATTGGGTTGGTAGGCTCAAAGCTCAAAGCTGGAAGGCCCATAGTTCGTTGCCGTTGCCGTAATCGCAATCGCAGTCGTTTTCATTGCCAGAACCGGGACCGAAGGGAAGATTCACGCCTTCCCGTTCACCGGTAATGCCTCCCGGATGGGAGCCCCCCGCAGGGGAAAAGGAACGTGATTTTAAAAGAAGACAACGGCCTGTCCTATTACCAGTTCCCCCACCTGGCCGGCTTCGGGGAGTTGCGCCACGGGATCTTCACCCGCAGGGGCGGGGTGAGCCGCGGCGCCTACCGGAGCCTGAACGTCACCTTCGGACTGGGCGACGACGACGCGCGCGTGCGGGAAAACCGGGATAGAGTGGCGCGCTGTTTCCAGGGCGGGGAACTGGTGTTTTTCAGGCAGGTCCACGGCAGCAAGGTGGCGGCGGTCGAGGGGCGGGCGGCGGGGGAAAAGGCCGGGCCGGTGGCCGATGCCACCGTGACGGAGCGCAGCGGCAGCCTGCTGGCGCTCCAGGTGGCTGACTGCCAGCCGGTGCTTCTCTACGACCCGGTCCGCAGGGTGTCCGCCGCGGTGCATTCCGGGTGGCGCGGCAGCGTCGCCGACATCATCGGGCGCACCGTCGCCGCCATGCAGGCCGGGTTCGGGGTCCGGCCGGGGGACGTCCGCGCCGGCGTCGGCCCCTCCCTGGGCCCGTGCTGCGCCGAGTTCGTCAACTTCCGCCGGGAACTCCCGCCCGGGCTCTGGCCTTACCGCGGCACGGGGGACCGCTTCGATTTCTGGGCCCTCAGCCGCGACCAGCTGCGGGCGGCGGGCGTGCCGGCCGACCAGGTCGTCGTGAGCGGCATCTGCACCCGCTGCCGCACCGACCAGTTCTTCTCCTACCGGGGCGAAAAGGTGACCGGGCGTTTCGTCGCCCTGATCGGGACGGGGCCGATGGAGGCTCGAAGCTAAAAGCTGAAGGGGTGCCGCAATCCAGCTCCGGATCGAAATCGAAATCGCGATCGGGATCGGAGGATGACGGAACCCAAAAAGGCCGCGGCCATCCCCCGGCGGGATCTGCGTGCCTTCCGGGGTGAAACGGGATTGCGCCGATGATGCTTGCGGCCGCCGTGGCGGTTGCGGTTTGGGTTGCGATTTCGATTTCGATTTGGATTTCGATTACGATTACGACAACGACAACGATAAAAACGGGGAAACCACGCAACGGAGCGACCATGTACCAGGAACAGGCGGCGGTGCTGTGGAACGAAGCGGTGGGCCGGGGCTCTTTCCACATGGGGCTGAGCTGCCCCCCGGGATACGCCCGGGCGCGGGCGGGGCAGTTCGTCATGGTCGGGTTGAACCGGCGGCACGCGCCCCTGCTGCGGCGCCCGTTTTCCATTCACCGGCTCGTTCTGGAGGAAGGAGCGGTGACGGGAATCGAACTGCTCTACAAGGTGGTGGGGGCCGGCACGCGCATCCTTTCCGCCTGCCGACGGGGCGACGCCCTCGATCTTCTCGGGCCCCTGGGCCGGGGGTTTCGCGTCCCTCCCGCCTGCCGCCGCGTCTTTCTGGCGGCCGGCGGCATAGGGGTGGCCCCGCTGGTGTTTCTGGCCGACTCGCTGGTGGCCGAGGGAGTCGAGGCCTCGGAATCCGTCGCTTTCATCGGCGGGCGTTCCATGGAGGAAATCCTTTGCGCCGACGTCTTCCGGGGGCTGGGATTCGACGTCGTGATCACCACCGACGACGGGACCCTGGGGGACCGGTGCCTGGTGACCCACCCGCTGGCGGTCGCGGCCGGGGAGAAAGCGCCGGAGATGCTCTTCGCCTGCGGCCCCACAGCCATGCTGGCCTGTGTGGCAGGAATCGCCGAGGCCCGGAAGATCCCCTGCCAGGTATCCGTCGAAGCGCTCATGGCCTGCGGGGTGGGGGCCTGCCTCGGGTGCGCCGTGAGCCCCGCCGGCCACGATGACCGCTATTACCACGTCTGCCGCGACGGGCCGGTTTTCCAGGCCTCGGAACTGCGTTGGGGCGCGGGCGGCGGGGCCTGAAAGCGACCCCTGTTTTTGCGTTTGATTTCCATTGACTTGGCCTGGATCCTATGTTAGGGGTGCGGTGGTCAAAACGGCCAGGGGGCTGCACCGTGCGGGGTCGTCCGACTGCATGAAAAGAGAGACGCGGCGGGCCATTCGCGAGCTCGCCTATTACAGCAGCCTGGGGCTGCAGGTGGCGTTGTCGATCTTCATCGGCCTGGCGGCGGGGGTCTATCTCGACCGCAAGGTCTTCGACACCACCCCTTGGCTCACCCTCATCGGCCTGGGCCTCGGCATCGCCGCCGGGTACCGCAACATCGGCCTGGCGATCCGCAAGAGCAGAAAGTTCTGACACCGGGGGGGCGGGGGAATTCAACCCGCGGACGCATGGTCATTCAGCAGCGCATCCTCAGATTCGTCATCCGTACCAATTGGATTCTCCTGGCCGGGGCGAGCCTCGCCGGCCTGCTGCTCTCCCCCCTCCCGTTCGCGCTTGGCATCCTCTTCGGAGGCCTCATCGTCACCATCAACTTCCACCTGCTCTACCGGACACTCAAAGGGGCCTTCCGCCCGCCCCACATCGCCTTGACCCACGTTGTGCTGGCCAAATACTACATCCGCTTCATTCTCAGCGGGGTGGCGATTTTTTTCCTGATCTACGCGAGGGTCGTCAACCCCATCGGCCTGTTCATCGGGCTGTCCATCGTCGTGGCCAGCATCATGCTGGCCACCGCATGCGAAGTGACAAAACTCATTTTCAAGGAGGCCGTCTAAGGTGGAACATCCCTATCTCTTCCTGGTCAAGTTGTTCGAGCTCATCGGGCTGGGGCACTTCGCGCACGTCTATCCCCACGTGATCTACTCCTGGTTCGTGATCATCCTCCTGATCGTTCTGGCAGTCCTGGCCGCCAAGACCGTGAGCCTGATCCCCGGCAAGGGCCAGAACGTCTTCGAGGTCGTCATCTCGGGGATGGAGGAGTTCATGGTGGACGTGGCCGGCGAGGAAGGGCGCTGGCTGTTTCCCCTCGTCGGTACGATCTTCCTCTACATCGCGACCTGCAACCTGATCGGGCTGATCCCCGGGTTCTTCCCGCCCACCGCCAGCCTGAACACCACCCTGTCCTGCGCCCTGGTGGTGGTCGTCTTCACCCACATCATCGGCCTCAGGTATCACGGCGCCAAGTACATCAAGCACTTCCTCGGGCCGGTGTGGTGGATGACCCCCATCATCCTGCCCATCGAGATCATCGGGCACGTGGCCCGCATCCTCTCGCTGACCTTCCGGCTTTTTGGCAACATGATGGGCCACGAGCTGGTTCTGGCGATTCTCTTCGGCCTGGCCGGCATGTTCTTCGCGCCGCTGCCCATCATGGCCCTCGGCATCTTCGTCGCCCTGGTGCAGGCCTTCGTTTTCTTCCTGCTGTCGATCATGTACTTTACAGGCGCCATGGAGCATGCCCACTGATCGGCGCCTTTCAGTCACGGGTTAATGGGAACCGGAAGAAGCCCAGAAACAATACACCAAACAAGGAGGAAAGGTAGAGTATGGAAGCACAAGCACTTCAGTTTTTCATCGCCTGCGCCACGGCTGCCGGTTTCGGCATCGCCATTGCAGCTTTCGGTTGCGGCATCGGCCAGGGCCTCGGTCTGAAATCAGCCGTCGAGGGGATCGCCAGGAACCCCGAGTCGTCAGGTAAAGTCACCGTGACCCTGCTCATCGGTCTCGCCATGATCGAGTCGCTCGCCATCTACGCGCTGGTTATCGCGTTGATCCTGATCTACGCGCATCCCGCCGGGGTCGCCCTCGTCGGCGTTGCAGATGACGTACTTGGGCTCTCCCTCGGCCTTGCGGGTCGCGTCCCACTTCCAGCCGGCGGGAAACCCGCCGCCGCCGCGGCCGCGCAGGTTGGCGGCGATCACCTCGTCCACCACCGCCTGGGGTGCCATGCCGCCCAGGGCCTTGGCCAGGGCGCTGTATCCGCCGATGGCCAGGTAATCCTCGATGCTGGTCGGCTCGATCAGGCCGTTCATCCCGAACACCAGCCGCATCTGCTTCTTGTAGAACGGCACGTCGTGCTCGTAGACAAACTTTTCCTTGGTGACCGGGTCCTTGTAGAGCAGCCGATCGATGACCTCGCCGTTTTGCACCGTCTTTTCGATGATCTCGGGCACGTCCTCCAGCTTGATGCGCTGGTAGAACACCTTGTCCGGGTGGATCACGGCCATGGGCCCGCGCTCGCAGAAGCCGTGGCAGCCGGTCGTCCGGACGGATATCTTCCCCCCGAGGTTCCGCCCGGCGATCTCTTCCCGGAATTTGTCGACCAGTTTCTGGGTGCCGTAGGCCAGGCAGCCGGTCCCGGCACAGATCGCGATGCAGGGGCTGTCGGCGCTGACGCGCCCTCTGACTTCTTCCTGCAGGGCCTTGAGTTCCGCGGGTGAATTAATCTTCTTCATCGGTCGCCACCTTTTTTCCCAGCTGCTTGAGAATCTTGTTGGTCTTGGAAAGGGTCACCTGCCCCTGGTACTCTTCATCCACCACCAGGATCGGGCCCAGGGCGCAGGCCCCCAGGCAGTTGACCGTCTCGAAGGTGAACTCCAGGTCGTCGGTGGTATGGCCGGCCTTGATGGCCAGGGCCCGCTCGATGGTGTCCTGGATCAGGGGCGCCCCGCGCACGTGACAGGCGGTCCCCAGGCAGAGGCTCATCTGGTGGCGCCCCCTCGGCTTCAGGTGGAAGGCCTTGTAAAAGGTGGCCACGTGGTAGATCCGGCTGATGGGAATCCCCAGGAGGGTGCTCACGGCCTGGAGCGCTTCCCGGGGCAGGTAATTGAAGGCTTTCTGGACGTCCTGGAGGATCGGGACCAGAAACCCCTCGTTGGCGTTGTACCTGTCGATGATCTCGGCTACTTTTGATTTCATGGTCGGATTCCTTGGGGAGCGGCCCGCCGGCATCGATTCCGGCGGGCTAGACGGTCATCTTGGTTTTGGCCACCAGCTTCTCGTAATCCCGGGTCACGCGTTTCTGGATCAGCTCGATGAGGTCGGGCGTCAGGTGCCGGAACCGCCCCTGGGGCTTCAGGTACTCCGCCACCGGCCGCAGTTCCTCGACCTCCTGGGTGATCCGGTAGCGGCCGTTGACCACCTCGTAGAGGGGGAAGACGCCGGTTTCCACCGCCAGGCGCCCGATCCAGATGGCCTTGTTGGGCGCCAGGCGCCATCCCGTCGGGCAGACCGACAGGATGTGCACGTAGGCCGGCCCGGGGGTCTTGGCCGCCTTCTGGACCTTCTGGATGAGGTCGAAGGGGTAGCTGGAGCAGGCCGTGGCCACATAAGGCACGTTGTGGGCGACGGCGATTTCGGCCATGTTTTTCTTCCAGGTCACCTGGCCGGCGATCTTCTTTCCGGCCGGAGACGTGGTCGTCGACGCGCCGAAGGGGGTCGAGGAGGAGCGCTGGATGCCGGTGTTCATGTAGGCTTCGTTGTCGTAGCAGACGTAGACGAAGTCGTGCCCGCGCTCGAAGGCCCCCGAAAGCGCCTGGAACCCGATGTCGGTGGTGGCCCCGTCGCCGCCCATCCCCAGAAAGACGGTCCCGCGGTCCGGGATGCGCCCTTTTCGCACCAGGGCCTTGGTGGCCGCCTCGGCGCCCGACAGGACCGCGGCGGCGTTTTCGAAGGCCACGTGGAGCCATGGCACCTTCCAGTTGGTGAAGGGCAGGGGCGAGGAAATGATCTCCATGCAGCCGGTCGCGCTGCTCACGATGATATTGTTGCCAAGGGCTTTGGCCACCAGACGGACGGCCAGGGCTTCGGCGCATCCCTGGCAGGCGCGGTGGCCCGGGGAAAAGTATTCCTTCTTTTCCAACAGACGCGCGGCATAGACATTCAAAGCTTCCATCGTTCACTCCGTTCTTTCGGCGCGGGCTGCCCGGCGGCCGGGCAGCGATCGCCTCTATTCTCTGACCCCGTAGAAAACGTAGTCTTCCTGCCTCACCCTGCCCGCGAGCATCTCCGCGCTGCGGCGGTACATGGCCATGTAGTCCTTGGGCGTCACGTCGCGGCCCGCCAGCCCGCAGATGAAATTGGTGATGCCGGGCATGTTCTCCTCCCCGTAGAGCACGCTGCGGATTTCGCTCGCCACGGGACCGCCCGGTCCACCGTAGGAGACCGCCCGGTCGATGACGATGATCCGCCTGGCCCCCTTGACGGCCTCGCGGAACTCGTCGAAGGGAAACGGGCGCCACAGGCGCAGCTTGACCAGCCCCGCCGGCTGGCCCTGCTCCCGCAGCGCATCGACGGCCATGGCGACGGTCTCCCCGGTGCTGCCCATGGCGAGAAAGACCGTTTCCGCACCCTCGGTCCGGTAGGTCTCCACCGGCCGGTAGCGCCTCCCGGTCACGTCCGCCATTTCCTCCCAGGCCTTGATGATTTCGCCCTTGGCGTCGATCAGGGCCTGGTCCTGGGCCATTTTGGCCTCGGTGTAGATGCCGGGCATGCCGAAGGCGCCCACGGTGGTGGGTTTGTCGGGGTCGAGGATGTTCACCGGCGCAAAATCCGGCAGGTAGCGCTTGACCTGCTCCGGCTCCCAGTACTCGATGGGCTCGATCACGTGGGTCAGGATGAACCCGTCCAGGTTGACGATCACCGGCAGGGATACCTTGGGGTTTTCGGCCACCTTGAAGGCGAACATGACGTGGTCGAAGACCTCCTGCCCGGTTTCGGTGAAGACCTGGACCCAGCCGCAGTCGCGGATCGACATGACGTCGGTGTGATCGTTCCAGATGCTCAATGGGCCGGACATGCTCCGGTTGGCCAGCAGCATGACGATGGGCAGTCGCAGGGATGAGGCGATGAAGACGATCTCGTTCATCAGCGCCAGCCCCTGGGAGCTGGTGCAGGTGAAGGTGCGCGCCCCGGCGGCCGAGGAGCCGCAGCAGACGCTCATGGCCGAGTGCTCGGACTCCACGGGGATGAACTCCGCGTCCAGCTCGCCGTTGGCGACCAGCTCGGACAGGTGCTCCACGATGTGCGTCTGGGGGGTGATGGGGTAGGCCGCGACCACGTCAACGTCGGCCATTCCGACCGCATCGGCTGCGGCGATGGAAACTTCAATTCCGACTCGTTTTCCCATTATTCTTCCTCCGGCACCATGGATATGCACCTGGTGAAGCATTCCTGCTCGCAGATGCCGCATCCCTTGCAGTAGTAGAGGTCGGCTTCGAAATAGCCCTCCTCGGTTTTGCGGATCGCCATGTCGGGGCAGAAAATGTAGCAGATCCCGCAGCGGATGCAGTTGGCCTTGTTCACGACCGGTCGCATGGAGCGCCAGTCCCCGGTTTTGTACTGGCTGGCGTTTCCCGGGTTGACGACCACGCAGCCGACTTCCAGATCCCTCCAGCCGAGTTCTTCTTCCGATTTTACCAAGGGAGTTCTCCTTTCAGCACGGGGAGCGGCGGGCCGCCCTCCCGGATCAGCGTCGGTTGATCTCGGTTTCTTCGAAGGCGCGCTTGAAGGCGCCGATGTTTTTGGAGGCGATGCGCCCGAAGCGTTTTTCCAGCGGGCCGATGAGGGCGTCGACGGGGACCACCTCCCGGGCCTTCAGCAGAGCCCCGAGCATGGTGGTGTTGGTGATGGGCAGGCCCAGCTCCTCGCGCGCGATCTCGGTCGCGTTGCAGGTGGCCAGGTCGTGGGTGATGGCCAGCTCCCGGCGCAGTTCTGCGCCCGAGTACTTGGTGTTGGTCACCAGGATGCCGTCGGGCTTGAGGCCGGCACTGACCTTGACCAGGCGGAGAATGGACGGGTCGAGCACCAGGACCAGGTCGGGGTTGTAGATGTTCGTCCGCAGGCGGATCGGCTCGTCGGAAATGCGACAGAACGCGACCACCGGCGCGCCCCGGCGCTCGGGCCCGAAGCTCGGAAAGGCCTGGGCGTACTTGCCCTGGTTGATGGCGGCCTGCGCCAGCAGCTCGGCCGATGTGACCGCTCCCTGGCCGCCCCTGCCGTGTAGCCGAAGTTCGATCATGGTTCCCTCTCCCCAGTCTGTTGGTTGGATCGCCGTATCTCATGCCAAAGGGATCTTTTTATTATAAATTCATCTATAATGCAAATGAAAAATATCCATGGCGGCGATGAACGGCAGGCCCCGGGCTGTCGAGCAATCAGATGTCAAGCGCTTTTTGAGTGGGGCTTTCCCCCGATCACCTCTGGCTGCGGCGGATCGGGCAACTTTGAGTTGAGCGGCAGCCTCCAGTCTGTTATTCTGGCCCAGCTTCGATGCTCAGAGATTCGATCCGCCTTCCAAGGACGCGCGGCCCGGCGCCGCGCGCGTGACGACCATGACCGGCGATAGCGACCTATCGGCCTGCCGGCGCTGCGGGACCTGCTGCCGGAAGGGCGGGCCCGCCCTTCACCGCGCGGACCTGGTGATCCTCGAAAAGGGCGTCATCCGGCTCGCACGGCTTGCCACCATCCGGGAAGGCGAGCCGGCTTGGGACAACGTCGCCGGCAGCGTCATGCCCGCGGTCACAGACATCCTCAAGATCAAGCCCCGGCCGGGCGGGCGCGCCTGCGTTTTCTACGACGAGAAGGCGGCCGCCTGCAGCGTATACGCCCACCGGCCGGTGGAGTGCCGGGCCCTCGACTGCCGCGACACCCGGGCCATCGAGGCCATCTACCGGAAAGACCGCCTCACCCGTCAAGACCTCCTTCAGGGTGAATCGGGCCTGTGGGAGCTGGTGGCGGACCACCAGCGGCGCTGTTCCTACGGTCTCGTGCTGCCCCTGGCAGCGGAGGTGCGCCGCAAGTCCCGCGGGGGTGCCCTCGACGAACTGCTCTACCTGGTCCGCTACGACCTGCACCTTCGCGGCCTCGTGGTGGAAAAGGGAGGAATTGAACCCGGCATGACCGATTTTCTTTTCGGCACAGCGCTGATAACGGTCCTCAGGGGCCTCGGCGTCCGCATCCGGCAGGAGCAGGGCAGGCTGGTGGCCGAGCCGTGACAGATCCAGGGTGCCGGCGGCGCCCGGAATCCCCAGGTGAAAGAGGATGGATCCAAAGGCGGAGACCGTCCGGCAGCGGATGATCGATGCGCTGCGGGAGGGTGAAATGGACGCGCGGGAGCTTTCGCGCCGGCTGGGGGTGCGCGAGAAGGAGATCTACGCGCACCTGCCCCACATCGCCAGGACGATGGCCGGCCGCGGGGGGAAGCGGCGCGCCGTCGGCCCCCCGGGAGGGGATGTTCGGGAGCGCCTTCCGCAAGGATGCCCGGCACCTCGGGTTCTATCTCGGCCGGGGAGGGATCCTGAACCTGCAGACCAAACGGGGCTGCCCGTTCGCTTGCATTTACTGCACCTATCCCCACATCGAGGGCCGCAGGCTGCGCCTGGTCCCGCCGGCCGAGGCGGCCCGCGGCGCCATGGCCCTCCAGGAAGCCGGGGCGAAGTTCCTGTTTGTCACCGACTCGGTCTTCAACGCCGACTGGGACCACAGCGCCGCCGTGGCCAGCGCCTTCCGCTCGGCCGGCCTTTCCATTCCCTGGGGGGCCTTCTTCGCGCCGACGCCGCCCCCGGAGGCTTATTACCGGCGGCTGGCCGAGGCCGGCCTGAGCCACGTCGAGTTCGGCAGCGAGTCGCTGTCGGACCGTGTCCTGTCCGCCTACCGCAAGCCGTTTCGCACGCGCCACGTGATCGCCTGCCACCGCGCGGCGGTCGCGGCCGGGCTGCACGTGGCGCAGTACTTTCGTCTCGGCGGGCCGGGGGCGGACCCGGGTACCCTGGAGCAGACCCTGTCGCGGGTTGACAAGCTGACCCGAAGCGTCCTATTTTTCTTCTGCGGCATGCGCATCTACCCCAACACGGCCCTGCACCGGATGGCGGTGAGGCGCGGACAGATATCCCCGGCGCAGAGCCTCCTCGCGCCGGTTTTCCACCGCCCCGACGCCCTCCGTTTCGAAGAGATCCTCTCCGCGGTCGAAAAGCGCGCCGCGGGCCGGACCAACTGGATCGTCGGGGCCGGAGGCGAGAAGACGGGCGAACTCCTCGCCCGGATGCACGGCCGGGGGTTTTCGGGGCCTCTGTGGGAGTATTTGATCCGATGAGGGGTGCCGACCCGGGCCCGAGGGCCTCGAGAGCGGACGGTGTCGAACTGACGCCCGGGCGCAGCACCCCGGATGGGTCCATCAGCGCCCGGGCCCGGGTGACCCCGGAATCTTTCTGGTTCAAGGGGCATTTCCCCGCCGGGCCGATTCTCCCGGGCATCGCCCTGGTGGGCCTGGTCTTCGAGACCCTCCAGTCGGTTTCGGAGCGGCCGCTGAGGCTTGCGGGCCTCCGAAGGGTGAGATTCAGGCGGGCCGTGGGCCCCGGGGACCGGATGGAGATCGCGGTCGCTTCGCCGCGCGGGGCGGGGCTCGGAGTCGACTTCAAGGTATTCGTTGATAATATAGTGGTTTGCAGCGGCACGCTCGATGTGCTATAGGTCCCTGCCGGTATTGTCGATGCCGTCATTGGAACCGGTACCCGGGACGATTGCCGCGGGGGATCCTGGAACGACAACGAAACCGGGCGGCACGCCGTCGCGCCCGACAACCGGGTCAAGATTTTTTCCGGAGCCCTGTGGCGACGGGCGACCGTTCGGGGGACGCACCATGCCAACTAAGGCCGAGAGCGGGAATCTGATCCTTCCCATCGCTGAAATCATGATCGAAGAACTCAAGCTCGAGGACGTCACGGCCGAGACCCTCGACCCGGACATCGACCTCGTCGACGAGATCGGCATCGACAGCATGGACCTGGCCACCGTCGCCCTTGTGCTCCAGGACACCTACGCGATCCGTATCGACGAGGATGACTACCCGACCCTGACCACGCTGCGGCGCATCGCCGCTTACGTGGAGGCGAAGGTGGCCGCCCGGTCCCAATGATCGCCGGTCCCGGACGGCGCCCCACCCCCCGGGGCCCCGGTGCGGCCCGCAACCGGTGAACCGCAGCGGGCACCGCTGGAGACAGACCTTTGATGGGCAACGATTCTCACAGGGCCGCCGCGCTGCGCGAAGACCCCGAGGCGCCCTGGAAATTCCGCGACATCCTCTCCGACTCCCGGATCCGCGGGCGCTGGGAAAAGGTCCGCGCCTATTTTTTCCTGCGCGAATCGACCTACGACATGACCCGGCGCTGCAACATCCGCTGCGACGGCTGTTACTATTTCGAGGGAGGGGGGAAGACCCGCGGCGACAACGACGACCCGTCGGCCTGGAGGGCCCTGATGCGCTCCGAAAAGGCGCGCGGGATCACCTACGGGGTGCTGGCCGGCGCCGAGCCCTCCCTGGTCCCCGAGTTGTGCCGGGCCTGTTTCGAGGAGCTTCCCCTGGGAACCATCGCCACCAACGGGCTGATCCCCATCCCCGCGGACATCGGCTACCGGGTCCACGTGTCGGTCTGGGGGGGGGATGAAACCAGCCTGCGGACGCGGCGCGCGGAGAACATGCTCGCCCGGCAGATCGCCAACTACCGGCACGATCCCCGGGCCGTTTTCGTCTTCACCTTCACGCGCGAAAACATCGAGGAAGCCTTTCCCGTGGTGGAGGCCCTGGCGGCCGCGGGCATGCGCGTCACCTTCAACATGTTCTCCGCCCCGGTGGGGTACCGCGGGCCCCTGCGCCACACCCGCGAGTCCCTGGCGCGCACCCGGGCGGTCATGATCGCGCTGCGCAGGCGCCACCCCGCCGGCGTGCTCTTCTCCCCTTACAGCGCCGTGGCCCACACCCACCGTCTCGGCCTCCACGACCTCTATTCGTGCGCCTACCCGCGCCGGAACCCGTCCACGGCCGTGGGGCTGGGCCGATCCTTCCGTCAATACCGCTCCGACCTCACCTGGGACCGCGGGGCCGCCTGCTGCGTGCCTGGAACCGATTGCGACGACTGCCGTCACTACGCCGCCGGAAGCGCCGTGGTGACCGCCCGGCTTTTCCGCCACGCCGTCGATCCGGCGACTTTCGCGGCCTGGCTCGACTACGTCGACACCTACCTGGCGGTGTGGGTCATGGGCTACGAAAAAGAACCCGATCTCAACCCGGGGCCGGTCGCGCCGCCCGGCCGCAGCCTTTCCGACCCGTGAAGCCCTTGGGCCATCATCGCTGCGGGTGGCATGCCCCGGGTCCAGGTGCAGTCGCATGAAAACCGTCAGCTCGCTGCTGAGCCCGGAATGGCAGGCCCGCTACCGGCGGATTTCCAGGCTCAACATCCGCAGTTCCATCTACGATGTCACCAACCGCTGCAACCTGCGGTGCAGGGGCTGCTTCTTCTTTTCCTCGGGCGAGCACGCGGTCGCCGAGGATGAAACCGACATCGGCCGATGGGAGGCTTTTGTCGAGGCCGAGATGGCGCGCGGGGTCAACCTGGCGATCCTCATCGGCGGCGAGCCGACCCTCTGCCTGGACCGGGTGGCGGCCTTCTACCGGCGCCTGCCCACATTCTGCGCCACCAACGGGATCATCAAGGTGCCCCGCGACCGCTTTCCGGACATGATGGTCGGGATCTCCCTGTGGGGGGACGAAGGCGACGAGAAGACCTTGCGCGGCAGGGACACCTTCGCCGTGTCGAGCGCCCACTACGCCGGCGATCCCCACGCCTATTACCTCTACACCATCACCCCGCGCCAGGTGGGCCGGACCGAGGCGATCATCCGCAAGATCCGCGATGTCGGCCTCAAGGTCCACATGCAGCTGTTGTCCAACGACGAGGGGGTCGACGGCTTCTCGTGGAAGCAGGGGCAGCTGGCGGCCATCCGCGACGAAATGGACGCGGTCCTGGACGCCTACCCGGACACCGTCATCTCCTGCAAGTACTATCACGAGATCATCTCCACGGGGCGGATGCTGGGGCGCCCCTTCGGCTGGTCCGAGTGCCCCTCGGTCACCGAGCCCCTCGACACCCGGGACCCGAGGCCCAGGCGCCTGATCCATTTCGCCCGCTGGGCCTCGGACCTGAAGACCATGCACCGCTGCTGCACCTCCGAGACCCGCGACTGCTCCACCTGCAAGGACGGCGCCGCCCACATGAGCTGGGTCATGGTCCACAAGCGCGACCACATGCGCACGGCTCAGGACCTGCAGAACTGGATCGAGGTCTACGAAATGTTCGCCAAGCTCTACCGCTTCATTCCCTGGTAGGGCCGTCGGCGGCCTGCCGGCGCCGGTGAAACGGCTTTTCCAAATCGAAACGAGGCGGTAGTCGGGATGGGAGTCGACCAGGTTCGGGTAGAGGACGAGGGCGAAGACCAGGGTCACGACGGCCAGGACCGCCCACCGCAGCGGGCCGTCCGCGCCGCCCGCCGCCCACTTTGCCGCAAGGTTGCCGAAGGGGTTCCTGCTCATGGCCGGCCGGCAGACAGCGGTTTGAGGACATCGACGCCCCGCCCGGGGGCGGGCGCATCGCCGGACCCGCCCGGCGAGGCCTCGGCCTGGCGCCCGGTCCTGCGCTGATAGGCCTCCTGCCGCCTGGCCTCCAGCCCCTCGTAGGCCTCGATGATGTCCTGCACCAGGCGGTGGCGGACCACGTCCCGTTTCGAGAAGAAGACGAACCGGATCCCGTCGATGTCCTGGAGGATCGATTTGGCCTCGATGAGTCCGGAAGGCTTGTCGGAGGGCAGGTCGATCTGGGTGATATCGCCGGTGATGACCGCTTTGGAGCTGAACCCGATGCGCGTCAGGAACATCTTCATCTGCTCGGATGTCGTGTTCTGGGCCTCGTCGAGAATGACGAAGGCGTCGTTGAGCGTGCGGCCGCGCATGAAGGCCAGCGGGGCGACTTCGATGACCCCCTGGGCGATCAGGCTGGAGGCCTTCTCGAAGCGCATCATGTCGTGCAGGGCGTCGTAGAGCGGCCGCAGATAGGGGTCGACCTTCTCTGCCAGGTCCCCGGGCAGAAAGCCGAGGGCCTCCCCGGCCTCCACGGCCGGACGCGTCAGGATGATGCGGTTGACCTTGCCCTTCGAGAGGGCCAGCACCGCCATGGCCATCGCCAGGTAGGTCTTTCCGGTTCCGGCCGGACCGATTCCGAAAACCATGTCCGAGGAACGGATGGCCTCGACATAGGCCTTCTGGGCCAGGCTCTTGGGGGTGATGGCGCGCTTTTTGGCGGTGATGTATACGGTGTCCAGGAAAACGTCTTTGAGGCTGACCCGGTCGTCCGCGCTGAGAACCCGGATGGCGTAATCGACATCGTCGGGGTAGACCGGGTAGCCCTCCTTGAGGAGCCCGTAGAGTTGATCGAGCACGTTGCGCGCCAGGGCCGCCGCGATGGGGTCCCCCTGAACGAACACCTCGCCGCCCCTGGCCTGCAGGGAAATATTCAGCTCTCCGGCGATGCGCTGCAGGTTGCCGTTGTTTTCACCGAAAAGCTGCTGCGCCAGGCGGTTGTCGGCAAACGCCAGGCGGGATGGCTGGGTATGTGGGTTGTCTTCCATGCAGGCCTGAATCGGCCGGGTCCTCCCTGCGCTCCCTTCCCCTCGGGGCAACGCCTGCCGCGCGAGCCCCTCGCGCCGGTCAGGCGAGTGACATTTATCACAGCTTGCGCCGGAAATGCAAACGGCAATTTCGCGGGCGGCCTGGCCCAGGAGAAAATATCTTGACTCCAAGGGACCGGTTTGTTAGCCTGATAATTTACAATTGGCGGCGAATCGCGACCCTGCCGCACCGACGCAGCGTCGGTGCGGGAACCGCCCAGGCCGCCTCGCCCCAGCGGCGCACGCCCCATGAACCCATTCGACATGCTCATCGTGGTCGTCCTGAGCTTCTGCCTGATACGGGGATTCTTCCGCGGTCTGGTGAAGGAGCTTGCGTCCATCGTGGGGGTTCTGGCCGGGTTTTATGCCGCCTTCACCTACTATCCCATGCTCCAGTGGGTTTTCGCGCCCTGGGTGACCGAGGCCGCCTACCGGTCGATCCTGAGCTTCCTGATCATATTCTGCGGCGTTTTCATCGCCGTCAGCATCGTCGGCGTCGTCATCAAGTACCTGCTCAACATCGCCTTCCTGGGATGGGTCGACCGGATTTGCGGAGCCGGTTTCGGTGCCCTCAAGGCCGTCATGATCGTTTCGGTGCTCATGATCGCGCTGACGACCTTCCTGAGCAGCGGCGCCCCGGTCGTCCGCAACTCGCGCCTCGCCCCGCGGGTGGCGCTGGTGGCCGAAAAGATGGTCAAGGTGGTGCCGCTGGAAATGAAGCGCGAGTTTCAGGCCAAAATCATCGATCTGAAAAAACTCTGGGACAGGAGGCGCCACTCCTGAGCATCGAGCGACTCAACCAGCTGATCCGCACCCTGAGGGGCGAGAACGGCTGCCCGTGGGACCGCAAACAGACCCCGCGCTCCATGGCCGTCTATCTGGTGGAAGAGACCTACGAACTCCTGGAGGCCATCGAGTCCGACGACCCGCCGGCCGTCTGCGAGGAGCTGGGCGACGTCCTGTTTCACGTCCTTTTCATGGCCAGGATGTACGAGGAGACGGCCCGCTTCGATCTTGAGCGCGTCGCCGCGGGCATCACCGCCAAGATGATCCGGCGCCACCCCCACGTCTTCGGCAGCGACTCGGTCGACAGCGCCGAGGAGGTCAAGCGGAAGTGGCGCGCCATCAAGCGCGACGAAAAAAGGCTCGCCCCCGGCGCTTCCCTTCTCGACTCGGTCCCCGCCAACGCGCCGGCCCTCATGCGCGCCTACCGGATCTCGGAACGCGCGGCCGGCATCGGGTTCGACTGGAGCGACGTGAACGGCGTGGTGGATAAAGTCGCCGAGGAGTGGCGCGAGTTCACCTCGGAGCTGGACGCGGCCGAAGGCGCCGTGGACCGCGGGAACCTGGCCCTCGAACTGGGGGACATCCTTTTCACCCTGGTGAACGTGGCCCGTTTTCTCGGCATCCACCCCGAAACCGCCCTGGCCGCCTCGACCCGCAAATTCGAAAAGCGCTTTCGTCACATGGAAACCGCGGCCGGCAGGACCGGCCGGAGCCTCGACACCCTCTCCCAGGCCGAGATGCAGCGGCTCTGGGAAGACGCCAAGCAGGCCCTCGATCCGCCGGAATCGTCCCCGGCCCCCTGAGGGGCCCCTCTGCGAGGCAGCCCGCATGATCGCCATCATCGACTACGACGCAGGCAACCTCACCAGCGTGGCCCGGGCGGTGACGCACCTCGGCTTCGCCTGCCGCGTCACCAACGACGCCGCCGAGATCGCCGCGGCCGAGCGCATCATCTTCCCCGGCGTCGGCGCCGCCGGATCGGCCATGGACAGCCTCGAGCGCCTGAATCTCGACGCGGCCGTCAGGGACGCCTACCGCAGCGGCAAGCCCATCCTGGGCATCTGCCTCGGCTGCCAGATCGTGCTCTCCCACAGCAGCGAAAACGACCGTGCCTGTCTCGGCCTGCTCGCCGGCAGCGTGCGCCCTTTCCCGCGCGGCAGCCTTCTGCCGGACGGCAGCCGCATCAAGATCCCCCACATGGGGTGGAACGGCGTCCGGGTCGTCCAGCCCCACCCGGTGCTGGCCGGAATGGCCGAAGGGGAGGAGTTTTACTTTGTCCACGGGTATTACCCGGACCCCGCGGCGGGCGCCCACGTCCTGGGCCTCACCGACTACGGGATCCGGTTTGCCTCCGTCATCGGGCACCGCAACCTGATCGCCACCCAGTTTCACCTGGAAAAGAGCGGCCGGCCCGGGCTGCGCCTGCTGAAAAACTTCTGCACCTGGGCCCCGCGGACAGCGACCCGCCGCCCGCAACCCGCACCGCCACAGGTTCTTCGCCGATGCTGAGCAAGCGCGTCATCCCCTGTCTCGACGTGCGCGAGGGCCGCACGACCAAGGGCATCCGGTTCCAGGACAACGTCGACATCGGCGACCCGGTGGAGATGGCCCGTTTCTATTACGACCAGGGCGCGGACGAAATCGTGTTCTACGACATCACCGCCTCCCACGAGAAGCGCGACATCATGATCGAGGTGGTGCGGCGCGTGGCCGAGAACATCTTCATCCCTTTTTCGGTCGGAGGCGGGATCCGCACGGTGGGGGACATGCGCGCGGCGCTCCTGGCCGGGGCCGAAAAGGTCAGCGTCAACTCGGCCGCGGTGCGCGACCCCGATCTCATCGCCCGCGGGGCCGAGGCCTTCGGAAGCCAGTGCGTGGTCCTGGGGATGGACGCCAAGTTCGTGGGCGCCAAGGACGGGGTTCCCTGCGGCTACGAGGTCGTCATCGACGGCGGGCGGCGCTTCATGGGAATCGACGCCCTGCAGTGGGCCCTGCGCGCCGAGGCTCTCGGCGCCGGGGAAATCTGCCTCAATTCCATCGACGCGGACGGCACCCGCGACGGCTACGAACTCACCCTCACCCGGATGATCTCCGAGGCGGTCCAGATCCCCGTCATCGCCTCGGGCGGCGCCGGCACCCCCGGGCACCTCGCCGCGGTGCTGACCCGGGGGCGCGCCGACGCGGCCCTCATCGCCTCCATGGTCCACTACGGCACCTACAGCATCGCGGAGATAAAGGCCCGCCTCGCGGCCGCCGGGGTGAAGGTCCGCAGGAACTGGTGAGGAGGCGGCCTGACCGGGTCCTCAGTGCAGGTGCACCTGCTGGACCGAGAGCATGTTGGGCAGGCCCCGGATCTCCTCGATGACCGCCTCGTCGGCGGGGGTGTCGATGTTGACCATGCACAGGGCCCGGTCCTTGAGGCGCCCCAACTGGAAGCGGCCGATGTTGATCCCGTGGCGGCCCAGGGTGGAGCCCACGTTGCCGATCACGCCGGGCTTGTCGATGTTCTGGATGACGATCATCGACCCCTCCGGACTCGCATCCAGGCGGTGATCTTGCCGGTCACCGCCCGGGGATTTTTGTCCGCCTGGGCCCAGACAGTCCCCATCGAAAAGCACATCAACAGCAGGCCCCAGCAGATCCCCCGGCGGGCGGCTGCCCAGGAAGCGTCCATCGGTCACCGTCCCTTTCGCTTCGATTTCGGGTTGTCCTCTTCCTTCTTCTCCGGCTCTTCGATGTATTTGTAGGTGACCGCCGTGCAGGCGGTGTCCAGGGCGCTGCCCGATTTCTGGGGCGCCATCTGGATGTCCACGATATTGACGATGCGCGACAGCTTGGACACCCGGTCGAAGAAAAGGGCTTTGTTGTGATAGTTGCCGACCACCTTGACCGCCACCGGGATCTCGGCGTAGAAATCCTTCCTGACCTCGGGCTTGGGCTGAAAGAGGACGAACTCGAGGCCGGTGTCCTGGCCCGACTGGGAGATGCTGGCCAGGAGGGCGGGGATCTCCTCGGTCTCGGGAAGCTTCTTGCGCGCCAGGCGGAAATCCGCCTCGGCCTTTTCCATCTCGGCCTGGTAGCGCTTCAGCTCGCTCGCCTTCTGCTTCACCGTCTCCAGCTGCTTTTCCAGCTTGGCGAGCTGCTCCCTGAGCTCGCCGATCTTCTTCAGCTTGGGAAGGTAGAAAAACCAGGTGAAAGCGCCGACGGCCACCGCGAAAAGGGCCCCGCAGAGAAGGATCTTCTGAAGCCTGCTGAGGCTCTTGAACTTCTCGGCAACCGGCGAGGGGCCCCTTGTCGTCTTCCCGATTTTTTTCATTTCTTCTTCGCCGGGGCGCTCTGCCCCGCCTCCGGGCCGGCGGCGCTCGCCGGCATGATCAAGCGGCAGTGAACCTGGAACTGTTTGAGCGCCGAATTGGCGATGACCTTGCGTTCGGAGCGGTTCAGCTCGACGCTGCTGAACATCGCGGTTTTTTCGAGGCGCGTCATGAAATCCGCCACGGTCTTGTTGTCCAGGGCGATGCCGTCGATGCGGACCCCGCCGTTCTTCACTTCCAGGAGCGTGAACCACATGCGCTTGGGCACCAGGACCTGGGTCATGGTGTCCAGCAGGCGCACGGGCCACTGGCGGTTGTTTTCGAGGTCGTTGATCACCTGGGTCTTTTTCTTCAGGGTGGCGAGCTTTTTCTTGATGACGTCGACCTGCTCGGCATCCTTCTGGTACTTATCGACCTGCTGCTGGGTGACCTCGATCCTGCCGTTCAGGGTGGCGACCTTGTTGCCGAGGCCGATGTTGACGAAGGCGAGCACGGCCAGGGTCAGCAGGAAGCTCAGCAGGATGTAGGACATCTGCCTGCGGACATTCTCATTCTGTCTGGCCGTTCGAAACGGCAGCAGATTGATGCGAATCATTTGTCATCCACCCTTCTGCAGGCCAGCCCCATGCAGATGGCGGCCTGGGGGGCGATCTGCTGGAGGTAGGCCGCGTCGAAGCCGCTGTCCGCCTCGATGTTGATAAAGGGGTTGATGATCTCCACCTTGGCCGACGTTTCCGCGGCCAGGAGCTGCCGGAATTCCTTGATGTTGGCCCCGCCGCCGCTCAGGACGATCCGCGTGATCTCCTCCTCGGTGTAGGTCGAGAAAAAGAAATCGAGGGCCCGCCGGATCTCCGCGCACCAGTCGGTGACGACCGAGGAAACGATTTTCGCCAGGTCCTGGGCCGAGAGCTTGTCGCTCTGGTCGCCCAGCTTCAGGCGTTCGGCCTCCTCGAAGGAGCAGCCGGACAGCGACATGATGTTCTGGTTGACCTGGCCGCACCCCAGGGAGACGTCGCGCATGAAAACGGACTGCCCGCCCTTGAGGATGTTGAGGGAGGTCTTGCTGGCGCCGATGTCGATCAGGGCGACGCTTTTCTCGACGAAATCGTAGTTGATCTCGAAGCTGTTCTGCAGGGCGAAGGCCTCGACGTCGACGATGCAGGGGGTCAGCCCTGCCATGGTGACCAGGTTGACGTAGTCGTCGACCATGGCGCGCTTGGCGGCGACCAGGAACACGCTCATCTGCCTGGGGTTGTTCTCGTTTTCGCCGATGATGTGGAAATCGAGGTTGACGTCGCTGATGTCGAAGGGGATGTACTGCTCCGCTTCGAAGGCGATGGCCTCCTGGAGACGCTCCTCGGGCATGGTCTCGACGTTGATCTTCTTGACGATCACCGAGTAGCCGCCGATGGAGACCGCCACCCTTTCCTCCCTGATGCCGAAGGACTTGAACAGCTGGCGGATGGAATCGGCGGCGGCCTCCGGGTCCTTGACGGCGCCCTCCTGGATCACCCCCGGGGCGATGTCGATCATGCCGAATTTCTTCAGCCGGCGGCCTTTCTTGGTTTCGATGACTTCCCCGGCCTTGACCGTCCGGGAGCCGATATCGAGCCCGACCAGATGGGTTTTACGCGAAAGTGGCATGGCGTGTTCTCACTCGCTGAAAACTTTGTCCTTGTCCGAAAGCTTCAGGCCCAGCGCTATCAGCAGTTTGCGCTTGGTCTCCATGCGGCACGGCATCCCGGCCTCGATGCGGCTGATGGTGATGGGCGACACCTTGGCCGCCCGGGAAAGCTCTGCCTTGCTCATCATCATGGACTCGCGGACTTCCTTCAACCTGTTCTTGGCCATCGCTCAACACCCTGTCGTTTGAGGCCGCATCCCGGCGCCGCCCGGGGGGGCCGGCGCCGGCCGACTGCCGTCGTCACTGCGGCCGGAAATCGTCAGGGTATTTTCTTACTCAAAATTTTGACCATGTCAAGTTAATTATACATAATTGCCCTTGGGTCGGGGTCAGGTTCACGACGTATATCTGGCCGCGGCTAATCATCGCGCAGGCCGTCCATCTCCGCCGCCGAGAACGCACGACCGATGGCGCCGCATTCGGCAACGATGGCGGGATCGGACGCCATTTGTTGCATATCCCCCGCAAACGCTTTTTTCCTGCGGTTGGCTACGAACTCGGAGAGCGCCAGCAGGACCACGCGGTTGAAGCTGGTTCCCGTTTCAGGCGGCGTCACGGACATGACATCGCTCGCCAGCGCCTCGGGTATGGCGATGCTGCGGCGAATGGTGCGCGATTTTTTGAGCGGTTTCATTCCACACCTCCTTGTGCTATTTTTTAACACCTTTCTGCACCCATGTCAAACGCATCTCCATTCGTTTTGAGCGTAGCCGGGAGCTTCACGCGAAGCCCGGGACACCTGACACCCCCTCCGTCCTCTTCTCCAGGTCACCAGGCCGAAGGGCAGGCGGATGATGGCGGTTTTTTCTTGTTCACACAGAGGAAACGAAGGTAACGAAGGGCTTTCCGGTTGACGGAATTTTCAGCCCTCCGCCCCCATATACGAACCCCATCCGCCGCCTAAAACTTAACACCTAACACGTAAAACCCGCATCCGGCCCCCGACCCCCGACCCAACCCCATATACAACCCCCATCCGCATCATCCTGGCGGGGTTCTCACCCCTGCCAGTGGACCAGCTTTGTCATCAGGCGGTCCACGCTGAAATAGAGCACCAGGGCCATGGCGGCCAGAAGGGCCAGGGCCGCGAACATGAGGTCGGTCTGCATGCGCGCGTTGGCGTGCAGCATGTAATAGCCCAGCCCGGCGCTGGAGCCGACCCACTCGCCCACCACGGCCCCGATGGGGGCGACCGCCGTGGCCACCCGGAGCCCGGAGGCGAAGGCCGGAAGGGCCGCGGGGATGCGGATGTGGCGCAGCACGGCCAGGGGCCGGGCGTTCATCACGCGCGCCAGCTCAAGCCAGTCGGCCTCCACCCTGCGCAGCCCGTCGTAGAAAGCCGCCGCCACCGGGAAAAAGATGATCAGCACGGCCATGGCCACCTTGGACGCCATGCCGTAGCCGAGCCACAGCACCAAGAGGGGCGCCAGGGCAAAAACCGGCACGGCCTGGCTGGCCACCAGCAGGGGCAGCAGCCAGCGCTTCAGGTGCCTGGAGGCGGCCATGGTCACGGCCCCGGCGGCACCCAGCGCCGTGCCGATGGCCAGACCGGCCAGGATCTCGGCCAGGGTGGCGGCGGCGTGGCCGGCCAGCTGGCCCCAGTGGGCGGCGGCGGCGCTGAAAACCCTCGCCGGCCCCGGGAGGATGAAGGCCGGCACGCCGGTGGCCGCGACGACCGCCTGCCAGGCGAGGAGCAGGCCCAGGCCCACCGCCAGGAATCGCAGGATCGCCACGGCGCCGCCTATCCCACCAGGCGGTCGAGCAGGGTCTGGTGCAGGGCGGCCACGGCCGGGTCCCCCGCCGGCCGGGGAGGCGCCCCGGGCGGGACCAGGGGGGCGCTCATGCCCGCCGGACGGCCGGTCATGACGTGGATGCGGTGGCCCAGCCTCAAGGCCTCGAGGGGGTCGTGGGTCACCAGCAGGACCGTGGCGCCGCTCACCAGTTCCGCCGCCAGGTCCTGGAGCTTCTGGTGGGTCAGGGCGTCGAGGGCGGAGAAGGGCTCGTCCATCAGGATCACCGCGCGTTCTTCCATGAGGGTGCGCAGCAGGGCGGCCCGCTGGCGCATGCCGCCGGAAAGGGTCCCGGGCAGGGCCGAGGCATAGGCTCCCAGCCCGACCTGCTCCAGGAGGCCGCGGGCGTGCACGCGCGCCCGGCCCGAAACGCCGCCGCGCAGCCGGCTGCCCAGAAGGACGTTGTCCAGAACGCTCATCCAGGGCAGAAGAAGATCCTTCTGGGCCATCCAGGCCACCGGGACGCCGGCCGCGGGGGGGTCCCCGATGTGGATCTCCCCGGACGCCCCCTGGCGCAGGCCGCCCGAAATCAGCCGCAGGAGGGTCGACTTGCCGCAGCCGCTGGGTCCCAGGAGGCAGGTCCAGAGCCCGGCGGCCACCGTGAAGTCCAGGCCGTCGAAAAGCGGGGCCCCCGGATAGCCGAAAGAAAGCTTCTCGATGCGGATCCCGGGGGCGGCGCCGGGCGCCATGACGCGATGGGCGGGCATGCCGCGGCGCCTATTCCCAGACCCGGTAAAAATGGTGCACCGGCCCGTGGCCGCGCCCGACGCGGTAGCCGGCGCCGGCCTCCAGGGCGCCCCGCAGGTAGGACCGGGCGTGAACCACGGCCGCCTCGATGTCGAACCCGCAGGCCAGGCAGGCCGCGATCGCCGAGGAGAGGGTGCACCCCGTGCCGTGGTCGTTGACGGTCCGGATCCGCCCGCCGGGCAGGGCCACCATGCGGTCCTCCGGCGCCAGGTAGAGCAGGTCGGGGCTGTCGGCTCCCGGGAGGTGGCCGCCCTTGACCAGGATGGCGCGGCTGCCGAAGGCGGCAAGGTCGCGGGCGGCGGACGCCATGTCCTCGGCGCATTCCAGGCGCCGCCCGAGGAGGACCCCGGCCTCCGGCAGGTTGGGCGTCACCACGAGCGCCAAAGGCATGAGGAGGGTCCGGAGGGCATCGACGGCATCGTCGCGCACCAGCCGGTCGCCGCTCTGGGCCGCCATGACCGGGTCGAGGACGATGCGCCCCACCGCGTGGCGCTTCAACCCGGCCGCCACCGCCGCCACCAGTTCGGGGGAATGGAGCATCCCGATCTTGACGGCGTCCGCGCCGATGTCGCCCAGCACGGCATCCATCTGGGCGGCCACGAAGGCCGGCGGCACCGGGTGGATGCCGGACACCCCGGTGGTGTTCTGGGCCGTCAGGGCGGTGACGGCCGACATCCCGTAGCAGCCCAGGGCGGAAAACGTTTTCAGGTCGGCCTGGATCCCGGCCCCGCCGGAGCTGTCGGACCCGGCTATGGTGAGCACCCGGCGGTAAGTCTTTCCCATCGGCACATGTCCTTTTTCAACCCGGCACGCAGCCGGGCGCGCGCCCCTTTTCAGGAGCGCCCCCTGAAATGATCCCAGCCGCCGGGCTCCAGGCCCACGGCCGCGCCTCCCGCGCCGACCCGCTCCATGGAGCCGCCGGGGGTGATCTCCCCGATGGTGTGAAGCGGCCGGTCGAAGCGCCGCCGGAAGCCGGCGGCGACCCGTTGGGCCGCTTCCGCGGCGACGGTGCACAGCAGCACGTAATCCTCCCCGCCGGCCAGGGCGAATTCCACCGGGTCGAACCCGAACTCCCGGCAGAAGGCCTTCAGCGGGCCCGACAGCGGCAGCCGCGCCTCTTCGATCCGGGCGCCCACGCCGCTGCAGGCGCAAACGTGCCCCAGGTCGCTGCTCAGCCCGTCGCTCAGGTCGATCGCCGCGCTCACCCCGCCGCAGGCGGCCAGGTAACGGCCCTCCGCAAGGCATGGACGAGGGAGAACGTGGGCCTCGAAGAGGGCCCGCCGGCCGGCCGAGTCCTGCGCCAGCCCGTTGAGGATCAGGTGCAGGCCGGCCCGGCTGTCCCCCAGGCAGCCGGTGACGCAGATCGCGTCGCCGGACCGGGCCCCGGACCGGTACAGAACCTGCGACTCGGCCGCCGTCCCCACCAGCGCCACGTTGATGACCAGGTCGGCGGCCGAGCCGGTCGTGTCGCCGCCGAGGATGTTCACCCCGTGAAGGGCGGCCAGGTCCTTCATCCCCCGGTAAAGATCGTCGAGGTAGTCGACGTCGCAGTCCCCGGGCACGGCGATGCTCACGAAGGCTTCCCGGGGCGTCCCCCCCATGGCCGCGATGTCGCTCAGGTTGACGGCCAGGGCCTTGTAGCCCAGGTTGAAGCCGGAGGTGGCCGCCCTGAGGAAGTGGACCCGCTCCACGAGGAGGTCCGTGGTCACCAGGAGCAGCTCCCCGGCCGGGGGGCGGATGACGGCGGCGTCGTCGCCGATGGCCTTCACCACCCCTTCCGGCCGGATCAGGCACCCCGCGCCGATGCGCTCGATGAACCCGAATTCGCCGATATCCCGCAGTTTCATGGGTCCTTCAGCCGGGGAGATCGCTCCCGCAGCGCTTCGCGTAAATGGTCACGTTCACGTCCCCTGCGCCGCCCATTGCCCTCTGGGCGTGTCGGGCTGAAGCCCGACCTACAACCCCGCGTTGTCGTTGCCCTTCTCGTTGTCGTTGCTTTTCTCGTTGTCGTTGCCCTTCTCGTTGTCGTTGCCCTTCTCGTTGTCGTTGTCGTAAACGACAACGACAACGGACAATGAGCTTTCAGCTCCGAGCCGGCCAGAGCCTCAACCCCCCTGCCCTTCCTCATCCCCTGTCTTCGGCGAAGCGTAGCGTTCCAGGATGCGCCGGACGATCCCGGTCGTCGACAAGGAGTGGACGAAGGCGATGCGCCGCACGCGGCCGCCGTAGGACTTGACCACTTCGGCGCCGACGATCCGGTCTTCCGGCCAGTCTGCGCCCTTGACCAGGACATCGGGCCGCAGGGCCGAGATCAGAACCAACGGATCCGGTTCATCGAAAAGGGTCACGAAATCGACGCACCCCAGGCCGGCCAGCAGCGTGGCGCGCTGTTCCTGCTCCAGGATCGGCCGCCCCCTGTCTTTGATGAGGCGCACCGAGCGGTCCGAGTTGAGCCCGACCACCAGCACGTCGCCCTCGGCCTTCGCCCGGTAAAGATAGTCGACGTGCCCGGCGTGCAGCAGGTCGAAGCAGCCGTTGGTGAACACGACCGCCTTGCCTTCGGCCTGGAGGGTGCGCACCCGCCGGGTCAGGTCCTTCAGGGCCAGTATTTTCTTCCTCGGGTCCAGCGCTCACACCCCTCGCGCCAGGGTCAGAATGTCCACGCGCGCAGCGCCCCCGGCCTTCAGCACGCGCGCGCACTCGTTGACCGTCGCGCCGGTGGTCATGACATCGTCGATCAGCAGGATCCGCTTTCCGTCCACCCGCGCGGGATCGCTGACCTGGAAGGCGTTGCGGATATTGGCATGCCGCTGGCGGCGTCCCAGGCCGGTCTGGGGGCGGGTGGGCCTGCGCCTCCGCAGGAGTTCCCTTTCCAGGCGGCCCGCCTGCAGGCCGGTTTCCCCTCGGCGCAGCGCGCCCGCGAGATGAACGGCCAGCAGGTGGGCCTGGTTGAAGCCCCGCTGCCGGAAACGCCTGCCGTGAAGCGGGACCGGGGCCAGCACCTCCGGCTCGCGGCCGGCGAAACAACGCACGAAGGCCGCCGCCAGCAGTTCCCCCAGCCCCGCGCCCAGGCGCGTCTTGCCCCGGTACTTGAACTGGTGGATGAGCGCCATCAGGCTGCCGTCGTATACGCCGAAGGCCCTTGCGTCATCGAAGTGCTTCGGGGCGGTCAGGCAGTCGCCGCACAGGTGGTCATCGCCCCGGCGGCTCGCGAAAACGATCCCGCAGCAGGGGCAGATGGGCGACGTGACGGGCCGCACGTCGGCGGCGCAGGGCGCGCACAGGAACCGGGCGCAGGTCTGCCTGAAAAATGCGGCCATTTCCGCGGCCCCCTCTGGCTCCGGGACGCCGCCGGGGGACCCCGTCGCCGGCCGCGGCGGCCGGAACAACGCGCCGCAGGCCAGGCACCGGAAGGGGAAAACGGCCTCCCCCACCCCGGCCCCCAGCCGCCGAAGAAGAGGGAAGACGCCCATCGCCCCCAACAGGTTCCCCCCGCGGCGCACAAAGCCCATTCTGTCGGGGGCATCCCCCCCGGCGGATAGCTGGAGCCCGGTGCCGGTCATCTGCGTGCCGCCGCGGGCGGAGGGCCTGTCCGGCGCTGGCGCAGAACCTCGTACATGGCCACGGCACCGGCCGCCGCGGCGTTGAGGGAAAGCACCGGACCCTGGCGGGGGATCGCCAGGAGCCTGTCGCAGTGTCTTTTCACCAGGGGGCGGATGCCCCGCTCCTCTCCGCCGACCACCAGCGCCACGGGGCCGCTCAGGTCAGCCTCGCAAATGAGGCATTCCGCCCCGGGATCCAGGCCGAAGACCCACAGGCCCGCCCCCTTTAGCATGTCGAGGGCGGCCGCCATGTTGGTCACCCGCGCCAGGCGTAGGTGCTCCAGGGCACCCGCCGACGCCTTGCAGGCGGCCGGGGTCGGGGCGGCCGACCGGTCCCGGGGCACCACCATGGCGTCGACCCCCAGGCTCAGGGCCGTCCTGGCCGCCGCGCCCAGGTTGCGCGGGTCCACCACCTGGTCGAGGAGCAGCACGAAATGACCGCATTCCGGAGCATGCGCAACGCTCAGAATCTCCTCGAGGGAGATCCACGGGTAGGGCCCCACCGGGGCGCACACCCCCTGGTGGCCGTCGGTGGCGGCCAGGGCCGAGAGCCTTTCGGGCGCCATCCGGCCCACCGGAATCCGCCGCGCCTCGGCGGCGCGGGCAACCTCCTCGAGGCGCCGCGATGGAGACCGGTCGGCGAGAAACACCCGCTCCACCCGGCGCCGCCCGGCCGCCATCGCCTCCAGGACCGGGTGGATCCCGTAGAGGACCTCGGGGGTGGTTTCAGTCCGTCGGCGATCCTTCATGGGAAACTCCCCGTTTCCGGAACCGGCGACGCGGCGATCCCTGCAGCGACGCGGATTCCGGCAGGCTATCCCGCCCGCAGCCCGTAGGACTCCAGGATGCCGGCCAGTTCGGCGGCAGCCGTTTCCAGGTCGTCGTTGACCAGCACGTGCCGGTAGAGGCCTTTTTGCTCCATCTCGTCGGGGGCGTCGCGCATGCGCCGGGCGATGACCTCGGGGCGGTCGGTCCCCCTTTGCTTCAGGCGCTTTTCGAGCGCTTCCATCGAAGGGGGAAGAATGAAGATCGTCACGCTCCCGGGATAGCGCCCGAGGATCTTGCGGGTCCCCTGGACATCGATGTCCAGCAGCACGTTCTCCCCGTCGGCCAGGCAGCGGTCGATGAAGTCCGCCGACGTGCCGTAGTAATGGCCGTGGACGTCGGCCCACTCGGCCCAGCGGTTCCCCCGGATGCCCTCCTCGAACCAGCGGCGGGTGGTGAAGTGGTAATCGCGGCCGTCCGTTTCGCTGCCGCGCGGTTCACGGGTGGTGTGGGAAACCGAGTAGCGCAGGGCCCTGAAGCGGTCGCGCAGGCGCCGGCACAGGGTGCTCTTGCCCGCCCCCGAGGGGGCGGACAGGATGAACAGCCGGCCGCGTGGGGGCTGCGCGCTGTTTTCGACATGCGGGGGGCCGGCCGACGGCATGCCTATTCCGCGTCCTTGGGGTTCAGGTAGCGCTGGGAGATGGTTTCGGCCTGGATGGCGGAGAGCACGACGTGGTTGCTGTCCATGATGATGATCGACCGGGTCCGGCGGCCGTGGGTGGCGTCCACCAGCCGCTGCTCCTCCCGGGCCTCATCCCGCAGGCGCTTCATGGGTGCGGAATTGGGCGAAACGATGGCAACCACCCGGTCGGCGACGACCGTGCTTCCGAAACCGATGTTCAGCAGGCGCTGGTCCATGAAGGTCATTTCCTCTCTGGGGCCGTCGGATCGCTATTCGTCGAGTTCCTGAGGGACCCCACGAAGTTCACGCGCCTGGGCGGCCGTATCCCCAAGGGCGTGCTCCTGTTGGGCTCCCCGGGAAGGGGCAAGACCCTGCTGGCGCGCGCCATCGCCGGGGAGGCCGGCGTGCCTTTTTTCAGCATCAGCGGCTCCGATTTCGTCGAGATGTTCGTCGGCGTGGGGGCATCGCGGGTGCGGGACCTGTTCGCCCAGGGGAAAAAGCATGCCCCCTGCATCATTTTCATCGACGAAATCGACGCGGTCGGGCGCCAGCGGGGCGCAGGCCTCGGAGGGGGGCACGACGAGCGGGAGCAGACCCTCAACCAGCTCCTGGTGGAAATGGACGGCTTCGAGTCCAACGAGGGCGTGATCCTGATCTCGGCCACCAACCGGCCCGACGTCCTCGACCCGGCGCTGCTGCGCCCCGGGCGTTTCGACCGCCAGGTGGTCGTGCCGATGCCCGACATCAAGGGGCGCATCGGCATTCTCAAGGTGCACATCAAGAGGACCCCCGTGGCGCCGGACGTCGACATCGTCACCCTTGCCAGGGGCACCCCCGGGTTTTCGGGCGCGGACCTCGAAAACCTCGTCAACGAGGCGGCCCTGCTTGCGGCCAAGCGCAACAAGGAACGCATCGACATGGACGATTTCGAGGATTCCAAGGACAAGGTCTACATGGGCCTGGAACGCAAGTCCAAGGTCATCCGCGAGGATGACCGCAGGGTGACCGCCTACCACGAGGGCGGCCACGCCCTGGTGGCCCGTTTCCTGTCGGGGACCGACCCGGTCAACAAGGTGACCATCGTCCCCCGCGGCAGGGCGGCCGGGGTTACCTGGTTTCTGCCCGACGAGCGCGATTTCAGGTACAAGGACCAGCTCATGAGCGAACTGTCGGTCGCCTTCGGCGGCCGGGCGGCGGAAGAGGTCGTTTTCAACCGCATCAGCACCGGGGCGGCCAACGACATCAAGAAGGCCACCGAGCTGGCCCAGATGATGGTGCGCTCCTGGGGCATGAGCGAAAACCTCGGCCCGCTCTCCTACGCCAAGGGCGACGAGCAGATTTTCCTCGGGCGCGAGATCCAGCAGCACCGGGACTACTCCGACCAGACCGCCAAACTCATCGACGAGGAGATCAGCCGCATCGTCACCGCCAGCTACGAAACCGCCAAGCGCGTGGTGGAGGAAAACCTCGACGTCCTCCACAAGCTCGCCGCCATGCTGCTGGAACAGGAGACCGTCAAGGGGGAGGAGCTCGACAGCCTCATCCGGGTCATGCGGCCCGGAATCGAGATACCCGGCGGGGCCCGGCATGAAAACGACGATCTCGAAGAGGAGGGGAGTGCGCGCCCCGGCCCCGGGGAACCCGGCACCCCCAGGGAAGGCGGCGACGCAACCGGCGGCGGCGGAGCGCCCGCGCCATGACCGCCTGCGGCCTGGCCTGGGGGCGCTACCGCCTGGCGCTCCACCGGCGCACCCACGTGATGGGCATCGTCAACGTCACGCCGGACTCGTTTTCCGACGGCGGCAGGTTCCACGACCCCCGGGCGGCCGCGGACCACGCGCTGCGCCTGGCCGATGAAGGCGCCGACATCATCGACATCGGGGGGGAGTCGACCCGCCCTTTTTCCGACGGGGTTTCGGAGGAGGCCGAACTGGCCCGGGTGATCCCGGTCATCGAGCGCCTGGCCGGCCGGGTCCACGTGCCCATATCCATCGACACGACCAAGGCGCGCGTCGCCCGGGAGGCGGTAGCCGCGGGGGCGGCCGTCATCAACGACGTGTCGGCGCTGCGCATGGACGGGCGCATGGCGTCCACGGCGGCCGAATGCGGGGTGCCCCTGATCCTGATGCACATGCTCGGCACACCCAAGACCATGCAGGCCCGCCCGGTGTACGGCGATGTCGTCGGGGAGGTGAAAGCCTTCCTGGCGGAGGCCATCGAGCGCGCGGTTTCAGCCGGCGTGGCCAGATCCCTGATCGTCGTCGACCCGGGAATCGGGTTCGGCAAGACCGTGGCCCACAACCTGGCCCTGATCAACCGCCTCGACGCGCTGGCGGAACTGAACGCGCCCATCCTCGTGGGACCCTCCCGCAAGGCCTTCATCCGCAAGCTGCTCAAACGCCCGGACGAGGAGGACATCCCCCCCGGGCTCCCGGCGGTGGCCGTGGGGACCCAGGCGGCGGTGGCCGCTGCCGCGCTGCGCGGCGCCCATATCGTGAGGGTCCATGACGTGGCCCCGGCGGTTGCGACCCTGAGGGTCATCGATGCCCTGACACACCCATGAGGCGCCGGTTGCCCATGTTGAAATGGACAGTGCCGCTCTGCATCGCCGGTGCGCTGGCGGTGCTGCTCTGGCCCAAGCCCGAACCTTACGAGGCCGACTATTTCGTCCCCATCGCAATCTCCGCGCTTCCCATGGGCCTGGCGCTCGCGGACACGCCCCCCGAGGGCGTCGAAATCCGTGTCCGCGGTCCCGAAAACGTGGTGCGCCGGCTGCCCGACCGCCCCCTGGTCTACCCCCTCGACCTGTCGGGTCTCGCGGCCGGAGTGACGACGATCCCCCTGCGGCCCGAACGTTTCGGGCTGCCCCGTGAGGCCGCCCTCCTGCAGGTTCGCCCCGACGCGCTGACCCTGCGCATCGAGCGCGAAGTGACCCGCGAGGTACCGGTGCGGGTGGCGGTCAGCGGTCAGCCGGCTTCGGGTTTTCAGCTGGAGGCCGCCCGGCCGATCCCCCCCGGCGCCCTGCTGAGAGGCCCCGAGAGCCGCATAGAACCCGTGCACGAGGTGCGCACACGGCCCATCGATATCTCTGGCGCCCGCCGGTCGAAGAAAGTGGAGGTTGCGCTCGACCTCGTCGAGGGCGTCCGTGCCGTAACCCCGGGGGGCGTGATCACCGCGGAGCTGACCTTCGCCGAGGTTATCGAAGCCAGGGTTTTCCCCCGGTTGTCCCTGGTCGGCAGGCATGGCGCCCACCCTTTCACCATTACCCCCGCGCACATCGACATCGAGGTCAGGGGCCCTGTCAACACGCTGGAAAGGCTGGAAACCGAGGGGATAGACGCCTACGTGGATCTCAAGGGGCTCGGGCCGGGTGTTTACCCGCGCCGGGCCGTCATTTCCCTTCCGGTGGAAACGACCCTGCTCGGGGCGGCCCCGGAAATCTTCACGGTCAAGATCGACCCGCATACGGCCCCGCATGCCGCCGGCCCGCCGCGACCGAGCCGGTAAGCGGCTCTCCGGCATGCCTGGGGATCAGGAGGAAACCATCTTGCTGCTAGTCATCGATGTGGGCAACACGCACACCGTCATGGGGATCTACGACGGGCCGGACCTGGTCAAGGACTGGCGCGTGCACACGGAAAGAAACGCCACCGAGGACGAGTTCAACGTCCTGGCCTCCAGCCTTTTCGCAGGGAGCCGGATCGACACCGCGCGGATCGAGGGCACGATCATCTCCTGCGTGGTGCCCCCCATGGTGAGCATCCTGGACTCGTTCTGCCGCAAGTACCTGAGCCACGCGCCCCGCTGGGTGGACCCGAGGTCATTCAAAGGCATGCCGATCCACTATGCCAACCCGGCCGAGGTGGGGGCGGACCGCATCGTCAACTCCGTGGCCGCCTATCGCAAATACCGGACCAGCCTGGTGGTCATCGATTTCGGAACGGCCACGACCTTCGACGTCATATCGGCCCAGGGCGAGTACCTGGGCGGCAATATCGCCCCGGGCATCATGATCGCCGCCGAAGCCCTGTTTCTCAAGGCGTCCAAGCTTCCCCGGGTGGAAATCTTTTCCGCGCCGCAGCGCGTCATCGGCAAGGACACCATCGGCAGCATCCAGGCCGGGATCATCTACGGCTACGCCGGCCTGGTCGACGGGATGGTGGCGCGCATCCGCAGGGAGATGGACACCTCTCCCAAGGTCATCGCCACGGGGGGGCTGGCGGAGCTGATGGCCGGGGTGTCCGAAACCATAGAGGCGGTGGAACGCAACCTGACCCTGGAGGGGCTGCGGATCATCAGCCAGGAGTTCTGAAAACGGTCGGGCGACGGCGGTTTCGCGGGGTGCAACGGCTGCAACGCCGCATCGCCCGGTGAGCCCGCGAAAAGTGCCCGTCGATGCCCGGCCGATGCTTCCAGAGCGGTCCCCTTCGTGATCTTCATGGCGATTCGGATCTGGATATGGAAAAGGCCGGGTGCATCCCGGGGCCTCAGGCCATGCCCATCTCGGCCTCCAGCTCGCAGACGGCGCGCTCGATCCCGGCCCGTTCTTCCTCCGACAGGCCCTGGCCCGCAAGGCGCTTTCTGAGGCCCAGGAGCATCATCTCGCGGCGGTAGTCGCGGCAGGTATAGCTCCCCGCGCCCCTCGGGATATTTTCTGCGGAACCCATCGCCCCTCTCAGCGCCCCTCGACCTCCGCCTGGGCTTCCCTGAACGGACGGTAGAAAATACTGAAATCCGAGATGGCCCTGAGCAGGATCTTGCCGAACTCGGCCATGTCGTCCGGGTGGAACACCAGGTTGACGCTGTTGCGCAGCGCCATCATCTGGTCCATCGAGCGGTGGCGCCTGGAGACCAGGACCACGAAAATGTCGCGGCGATCCTCCATGCCGAGCCGTTCCAGGTAGATCAGGACGCCGTTGGCCTCGGGGGTGGCGGCGTCGAAGAACTCGTCGACGACGATCAGGTTGTAGTCGTGGTAGCGCATGTTCTTCAGCGCCTGGCGCACCGATTCGCACAGCGTGAGGTGATAGCCGAGCAGCTTCAGGGGGCCGCCGACGGCTTCGCGCAGGGCGCCGTCGGTTGCGCAGACGAGCGCCGTCTTGCCCTCCTCCTCGATGAAATCGAAGGGCTTCTCGGCGGCGTCGTACTGCTCGGAAGCGATCTGGTCGCAGATCTGCGCCACCTGGTCCCTCCCGGAAGGCTCCGCCGGGCTCGAGGGCGCAGGCACCGGGATCGCCCTCCGGCACCGGGGGCAGGTGACCTGAAAGGCCCGCCCCGCCGGGATCCTGTCGTCGGGAAGGGTCATCCGGCTCTGGCAATGGCTGCAGCGAATCTCCATCGGCTCCCTTCTCCCCGCGCGGGCCCGCCCGCAAAAAGCGCCCGCCGATGCCCTGCCGGCGTTTTCGGGAGCTTTTGCGGGCCGGCCGGCGTCAGATGAACTTGTCGTAGTTGTGGTCGATCTCCAGCTTCTTGATGTCCGTGGTGGCTTCACCCCGGGCGCTTTTGACCGTATCGATGCCGCGTCCGACGATGCCGCGGCGGGATGCGTAGGTCAGGGCCGTTTCCTGGGTGATCAGGCCCTGCTCGTAGAGCGAGACGATGTGGTCGTCGAAGGTCGTCATGCCGAAGGCCTTCCCGCTCTGCATGATGTCGTAGAAGGTCTTGCCTTCGGCCTCGCCGTGCAGGACGGCATCCTTGACGCGGATGTTGCTGCCCAGGATCTCGAAGCTGGCCACGCGCCCGCCGCCGACCTTGGGCAGCAGCCGCTGGCAGACGATCCAGCGCACCGTGTCCGCCAGGCGGATGCGGACCAGGGCTTCCTCCTCGGTGGAGAACATGCCCAGAATGCGGTTGATGGTCAGGCCGGCGTCGGTGGTGTGCAGGGTGGACAGCACCAGGTGCCCGGTCTCGGCCGCGCTCATGGCGATCTCCACCGTCTCGCGATCGCGCATTTCCCCCACGAGGATCACCTTGGGCGCCTGGCGCATGGCCGCCCGCAGACCGTGGGCGAAGGTGTCGAAGTCCCTGCCGAGCTCGCGCTGGTTGAAGGTCGATTTCTTGTGGTGGTGCTGGTATTCGATGGGGTCTTCGAGGGTGACCACGTGGTAGGACTGATGCTCGTTGATCTGGTCCAGGATCGTGGCCAGGGAGGTCGTCTTGCCGGTTCCGGTGGCGCCGGTGAAAAGCACCAGGCCGTTCTTTTCCCGGGCCATCTGCGCGAACACCTCCGGGAGCTGCATCTGCGCGATGGTGGGGACCTTCGATTCGAGCCGTCTCAGGGCGATGGAGAAATTGCCTCCGGCGCGCGAGAAGACGTTGGCCCGGAAGCGGGCCTTGCCGGGCAGTTCGTAGGAAAGGTCGCAGGCGCCGTGCTCCAGGAGCGCGCTCAGCAGGCGGCGGCTGCCGCGGATGAGGTTCAAGGCGAAGATCTCGGTCTGGAAGGGGGTGAGTTCCTTGAAATGGGGCCGCATCTCCACGGGGACCAGCTCCCCGTCGATTTCCACCTGCAGCGACTTGCCGACCGTCAGGTTCAGGTCGGAGACGTTGCTGTGGGAGTCGAGCATCCGGGTCAGTATGTGGTCGATTTCCTTTTTTTTCACGCTGGGCTCTCCGGCTCGCAGCGGCCGCCGTGGGTACCCGCGCCAGGGTCAGGCTTCGGTGAAATCATCCGGGGGCGCCTTCAGTAGAGGCTTGAAGCGGGCCTTGTCGTTGGCCCGGGCGTAGGCGTCCTCGGGGCTGATCCAGCCCTTGGCATAGAGTTCCATGATGGCGTCGTCGAGCATCTGCATCCCGTATTTGCGGCCCGTCTGGATCATGGATGCGATCTGGTGGGTCTTGGATTCGCGGATCAGGTTGCGGATGGCCGGCGTGGCGATCATGACTTCAAGGGCCGGTATCCGTTTCTTGACGTCGATGCGCTTGAAAAGCGTCTGCGAGATCACGGCGCGGATGCCGTCGGCCAGGCCCGTCAAGGGGTTTCCCATGGCTGCCGGGAAAAACCCGAAAACCAGGGTGCCCAACATCAGGGCCGTCACGAGGCCCGTCCCCGAATCGGTCCCGGGGGGGCGCAACCCTTGCGGGAGCGCGCCCCGCTGCGGCTCCCCGGCCGACGTGCCGCCGTCCGCCCCCGCGGCCAGCATCGCCGCAAGGGCCCAGAAAAGGAAGCCCGTGGTGGCGGTGGGGAACCCCATGTGGGTTTCGATCACATGGCCGACCAGCGCCGCGACGAGGGCGCAGGGCCATTCGGCCTCGCCCCCCGGCGTTCCCGGCGCTGTCCTCCCCAGGCCCGCCAGGGCCAGTAAAGCGACAAGGTAGGCGCCGAGCCCGGCGATCAGCCCTCCGGCAAGGCCGAGGCCGGCCAGCATGGCCGACCCGCTGGAGATGGACGCCCATCCCCCTGCCAGAGTTCCCCCTCCGACACATCCCCAGAACGCCTGTTTCTGCCGCGAGGTTCCTGTGAGACCGATTTTTTGCAGGCCGGTGTACAGGATTGCGGCGATGAGGGCAAGGTAGGCGGCCAGGCCGAAAAGGCCCTCGGTGGCCAGGAGTTCCAGGGTCTGGTTGTGGGCCCGGTCGGGGATCGAGCCCCGGGGGGTAAAATGGGCCAGGGCGGGCGGGTAGAAGGGGTGAAAAACCAGGGCCAGGGACTCCGGGCCGTATCCGCACAGATGGCGCACGGCCTGGTAGGGATCCGGCCGGCCGTCCAGATCCTGGAAAGGCGGGCGCGGGTCCGCCCGGAGAAGGTCGACGATCCCCGACCAGATGAACAGGCGCACTTTCACGGTCCTCTCGGCGACGTGCACCTTGCCGATCCGCGCGAAGAGGTCGGATTGCCGGACCCGGCCGGCGGCCTGGCTGTCGGCCGTGTTGAGCCAGAGCAGGAAGCCCGCCAGCGCGGCCGCCATGGCGATGGCAAGCCATGCGATCCAAAGGCGCCGCCGCGCCCACCCCACCATGACGAGGTAGAGCGCCAGGATGGCCAGAAGCGCCAGCAACGGGCCCCTGCTTCGGGTCACCAGGATGGCGCCGGCCTGGGCGCTCAGGATCAGCGCGTGGACGGCCAGGCGCAGCGCGACCCCCGCCGGCCGGCGGTAAAAGAACGCCAGGGCGCCCATGGCCGGTATGAACGCCCCTGCCGAAAACAGACCGGCCCACAGGAAGGCGGGGTTTGCACGGGGGGTGAAGGTCTCGAATCGCCAGAGGGACAGGGTGGCGATGCAGAAGAACACGGGCAGCCCGATGCACAGGGTCCGATACAGGCGCTGCGGGGGAATGGCGCTGTAAAAGAGAACCTGGCAGGCGACGGCCGCCAGGGCAATGCCCGCGCCGATCCAGAAGGGGGGGCGCAGCGCGGCGCACAGGAGCAGCGCCAGCAGGCCCGCCGCGGAGAGGATGCCGCCGCCCAGGCCCCGCCTCCAGTCCCGCGGCGCCGCCGCGGGTTCGAGAAGCTGTTTCCAGAGCTCGAGGATGCGGGAAAGGGTCAGCGGAATGAGCAACACCAGGTAACCCCCGAGGAAGATGGGGTTTCCCTGGGTCGAGGTGGCACGGATGGTCACGGTTCTGGCCCACGGCAGCGGGTCGAGGCCGGCATGCTGGACCAGGGCGTAGAGGGCCGCGGGGAAACTCGCCAGGAGCAGTGCGTCCTTGAAACGGGAGAGCCGCTCAGGGCTGCGAAGGCCTTCCCTCAGCAGGAAAAACAGCGCCACTGAGCACAACAGCGTGTAGGTTCCCTGTGCGCGCTGGTAGGACCCCCAGAAGCTGATGCGCGGGGACAGCGACATGGCGCTGCCGAGAATCGAGGCGCCGGCCGCCAGCAGGGCGGGGATGGACAGGGGTCGTTTCAGAAAGGCGGCGAACGGGTGCGGGCGGCCGGTTGCGGGTCCGCCGGGCCCGGCCGGGACGGCTTCGTGCGCTAGTCCCCCGGCCAGCAGTTTAACGGCCCGGGCGGCTGTCATGGCCGTGACCAGGGAGCGAAAGAGGAAGATCTTGTCCGGCTCGAAGGCGCTGAGGGAGCGGGTGTTGACGTAAAGCGGCAGGGTGACGGCGATCGCCAGCCAGCCCGCCTCGACAAAGGCGTCGCAGAAGCCGGCCAGGCGGTTTTGGGGGAGGCTGTGCATGTGACCGGGTGTCGGGCTGAAAAGGCGCCCACCGAAGCGCGCATTCGGCTGCATGCCCGGATCTAACTCTTTTGGGGCTTGGGGCACAAGGCCTATTTCAAAAACCGCCCGCGTTCCAGGTCGGCCTTCGGCGCCGGCGTTTCCCGGCGCTCAAGTCCATGGTAATTGCGCGCCGAAGCACCAAGCCGCGCCGGGTCGTATCCATGGCAGCCGGTTGACATCCGGGGGTGAAGTCGGGTAACAAGGCCAAGAGAACCGCAAGGGATTTACGCTGTCGCCCTGTCAGCCGAGGGAGGCCTGCCGCCATGGAAACCGTTCGATTCACCCTCAACGACCGACCCGTCGGTCTCGACGTCGACGGCGAACGGATGCTGCTCTGGGTTCTGCGCACGGAACTGGGGCTCACCGGGACGAAATACGGCTGCGGCACGGGTCTGTGCGGCGCCTGCACCGTCCTCGTGGACGATGAGGCGGTTTCTTCGTGCCAGATCACCGTGGGCTCCGTCGCCGGCCGGCGCGTCACGACGATAGAGGGCCTCGCCCGCGACGGGGGGCTTCACCCCGTCCAGAGCGCATTCGTAGAGCACGACGCCCTGCAGTGCGGGTTCTGCACCCCCGGCATGATCCTGAAGGCCTGCAGCCTCCTGGCCTCCAACCCGGCCCCGACCCGCGAGCAGATCGTCGAGGCCCTGGAGGACAACCTGTGCCGCTGCGGTGCCCACGTGCGCATCATCGATGCCGTCCAGACCGCGGCCAGGTCGCTGCGGGGAGGCCGCTCATGAGGGCGCGGGATGCGGGCGCACACGCGATGCCGCTGAGCCGGCGGCAGTTTTTGAAGCGCATGGGCCTTCTGGGGGGCGGCCTCGTCGTCTATCTGCGCCTGGGAGACCTGCCGGCCGAGGCGCGGGCCGCGCGCGAGGGGTATGCGGGCAGCCGGGTGCCGACCGATTTCAACGCCTTCCTGCGGATCGGCGCCGACGGCCGCGTGACCTGCTTCGTCGGGAAAATCGAGATGGGCCAGGGCCCGGTCACTTCCTTCGCCCAGATGGTGGCCGAGGAACTGGACGTGGCCTATGAGACGGTGGACATGGTCATGGGGGACACGGGGCGCTGCCCGTGGGACGCCGGGACCTGGGGCTCCCTCTCGACCCGCTTTTACGGGGTTTTCGTCAAGGAGGCCGCCTGCGAGGCCAAGGGGGTCCTCCACCTGGCCCGGGAAATCGCGCTCGTGCCGCAGAATTTTTACATCAACTTTCCGTTCCGCGTTCAGGATGTGGTGATGATGGGCCGCTACCCATACATCCCGAGGTTCGGACGGCCCTCGGCCCGGGACACGGACATCGTCGCCGCGGTCATGGAATCGGCCGATGTCGCCGGCATGTCGGAACGACGGGTCACCGAACTGAGCGGCGGCGAGCGGCAGCGGGTGGTTTTTGCGCGCGCGCTGGCCCAGGACACGCCGATGCTGATCCTCGACGAGGCCACCTCGAACCTCGACATCGGCCACGCGATGCGGCTGCTCGACCTCGCTGCGCGCAGGGTCTGCCGGGACGCCGGCACCGTTTTGGCCGTGTTCCAGGACATCAACCAGGCGGCCGCTTATTGCGACCATCTGATCGTTATGTCGCAGGGTCGGATCGCCGCTCACGGCGGTACCCGCGAGGTGCTGACACCGGACGCCATCCGGAAGGTCTTCGATGTGGACGCCCGGGTGTACCACGACGATTATTCTCAGGCGCTGCATGTGGTTTACAAAAGATAAGGGATCTAAGGGGTCAGGGTTCAGGGAAAAATGGCAGCGAAAACTCAAACGGCCGCCGTCATCATTTTAAGCCTATGCGTCATGGTTCTGGGAGCCGCTGCCGGGCCGCCCGCCGATTTTTGGATCGAAGGGGACCGAACCGTCGTGGACCATTCCGGCCGGAGGATCACGGTCCATCAGCCTTTTGCCCGGATCATATCCCTTTACGGCGCACACAGCGAAAACCTGTTCGCTTTGGGCTGCCGCGAACAGATCATCGGCGTTTCACCGCATGAAGATTATCCGCCGGAGGCCGTCCAAAAACCGGTTTTCTCGTATCACGACGACCCTGAAAAATTCCTGGCGGCGCGCCCCGACCTGGTCCTCACCCGGCCCATGATCGACCGGGGCTATCCCCAGTTCGTGCAGCGCCTGGAGAAAAGCGGCATCACGGTCGTCTCGTTGCAGCCCGGCACGGTGGAGGAGATGATCGTGTACTGGCAGATCCTCGGGATGCTGACCGGCCGCGATGACCGGGCGAAGCAGATGGCGGACCGGTTCAACCGGGCGGTGGCCGGGCTTCGGTCGCTCACCGCGGGGATCCACCCGAAGAAACGGGTCTACTTCGAAGCGATCCACACGAAGATGAAGACCTTTTCGCCCGATTCGATCGCCGTGTTCGCGCTGGAAACCGCGGGCGGAATCAATGTGGCCGCCGACGCCCAGCCGGTGAGGGACACCAACATCGCCGCCTACGGCAAGGAGCGCATCCTGGCGCGGGCCGCCGACATCGATGTGTTCCTCGCCCAGTCCGGAACCATGAACCAGCCGACCGTCGAACTCATCAGGGCCGAAAGCGGGTTCAAAGCCATCCGGGCGGTCCAAATGGGCCAAGTCCACATCATCGACGAGCGTCTCGTCTCACGGCCGACCCTGCGCCTGTTGGGCGGGATCTTTGAAATCGGGAAGATTCTCTACCCGGATGATTTCCCGGAAAAGGCCCGGGAAATCATAAAAGAGGCCCGGAATTGAAAGCCATCGTCATCGCGGGCACCCACAGCGGGTGCGGCAAGACCACCGTGAGCCTCGGTTTGATGGCGGCCTTCAAGCGCCGCGGCCTGATGGTGGCGCCGTTCAAGGTCGGTCCGGACTTTATCGACCCCGGCCACCATGCTCGCATCACCGGGAGGCCCGGCCGCAATCTGGACGGCTGGATGCTGCCGCGGGAGTACAATCGGGATGCCTTCCGCACATCGTGCGCCGATGCCGACGTCGCCGTCGTCGAAGGCGTGATGGGCCTCTATGACGGTTATGACGGCAAAACCGAAAACGGCTCCACCGCCCAGATGGCCAAGTGGTTGGGCCTGCCCGTGCTCCTGGTGGTGGATGCCCGCAGCATGGCGCGCAGCGCCGCGGCCCTCGTCCAGGGCTTTGAGAATTTTGATCCGGCCCTGCCGTTCGCCGGAGTGATGTTCAACCAGCTGGGCAGCCCTCGCCATCTGAGCTTTCTGCGCGAGGCCATCGAAGGCGCCGTGCGGATGCCATGCCTGGGGGGCATGTTGCGCGAGGCGGCCATCGCCATACCCGAACGCCATCTGGGCCTGGTCACCCGCGAGGAGCATTGCCTGGACGATGCCGCCGTCGGGCGGCTGGCCGACCGCGTTGAGGCGGCCCTCGATATCGACCGGCTGCTCAAGGGCTTGCCTGAAGCCGCCGGCCCGGTGGATGCGGAAGCCGTCCGCGCGGCACGGCCGGTGGATCCGGTGCGCATCGGGGTCGCCCGGGACCCGGCCTTCTGTTTCTACTATCCCGACAACCTCGAACTGCTGGAGGGCAGGGGGGCGCAGCTGGTGTTTTTTTCACCGATCCGGGATCCTGCGCCGCCGCCGGATCTCGGCGGGATCTATCTCGGCGGGGGGTATCCGGAGCTTTTTGCCGGCTTTCCCGGGCACCGAGGTGCGCGAGCACCTCGACCGCTACGACCTGAAGCTGCTGACCGGCGACTGGCGGCAGTACCACGCCAACCGGGCCATCGTGGAGACTTCCACGGTCGACCGCGGCATGCTCGACGACGTCGTCATCGGCTGCGAGGAAAATTTCAAGGCGTGGCTCGGCATGATCGGGCGCGAATACGCCCAGGGAAAGGTGTCCGAAAAAGAGGCCTGGCCCCTGATCCGCCTCGAGCACACGGTGCGCATATGGGACCTGATGCGCGCCGAAATCCTGGAGCGCGAGGGCGCCTGGGACACCCGCGACCGGGAACGGCCCCCCGCCGAGGCCCTGGCGGAACTCGCCGCCCGGGTCGCCCCGGAGGCCGGGCACCCGCGCGAAAAGCTCCTCGAGACCCTTGCCTTCGCCCACGCCAGGGGCGACCTGCGATGCCGCCGGGAGGGCGACCGGCTGGCCTGGGAGTGGGTCGACTACCTCTGATTTCGAACCCGATCCGGATTTCGATTGGGATGAAGCGGCTGAGAAGGGAAGCCAACGGCGGGAAAGGGGGTTACCGGCGCCGGGCGCAGTGCACGAGGATCTTGGTGGCGATCTTGGCGGCCGTGTACTCCGAGACCTGGGTACCCTCGATCTTCACCAGTTCGTTGATGTCCGCGGCCACCACCCGGCGCTCGCGGCCCACCTCGCGGATCAGGGCCACCAGCTGGCGGTAGGTCAGGCCGCCGGGCTCCGGGGTGCCGGTTCCGGGAAGGACGGAAGGATCGAGGCCGTCCAGGTCGACGGTGAGATAAACCGTTTCGGGCAGGGCGGCCACCGCCTGCGCCACCCAGCTTTCGTCCCCGGGCGCGATGCGGTGGGCGAAAAAAGGCGCCAGGCCCTTGCGGGCCATGAACTCCGCCTCCTCGGGGGAGAAGGAGCGGATGCCCACCTGCACCGCGCGCAGGCCGAAATCGGCGATCACGCGGCGCATGACGCAGGCGTGGTTGTAAGGGCTGCCGTTCCACTCCTGGCGCAGGTCGGCATGGGCGTCCACCTGCAGCACCCCGATCCCGGGATGCACCCGCGAGGCGGCCCGGATCAGGCCGATGGAAACGGCGTGGTCGCCGCCCAGGGCCAGCAGGAATCGGCCTGCGGCCAAATCCGCGCCCGCCGCCGCATCGATCTGCTCCACGGCCAGCGGCGGGGCCGATGCGGGCACCAGCGGGTCGCGGGTGTGGATCCTGAGCGTCCCCCAGTCCAGGAGCGTCTCCTCGTCCATCCGCTCCAGCTGGGCGGAGGCGTGGAGAATGTGGTAGGGGCCGTCGCCGCTGCCCCCGCCGTAGGAGGGGGCGTGCTCGTAGCAGACCGGCAGGACGACGATGTCGGCCTCCTCCGGCGGCAGCGGCGGGACCTCCGCGCCCCCGAAGCGGATGAAGGCAGGCGCCGTCATGGGGCTACTTGACGAAGATCGCCGAGGCGATCACGGTGCTCCAGAGGTTGCCCTCGGCGCCCAAAGCGGCCTGGCAGATGCTCTGTGACTCGACGATTTTGCCGGACATGCGGTAAATCTCGCGCCGTTCGTCGTAGTCCTTGCTCGGGTCGAATTCGATCCCCAGGGTGTTGGCCAGCATGGAGGCGGCCAGGTCCTCGGCATAGTCACCGGCCTCGACCTCCGTCTGCCCGAACCCGTGGTGTTCGGAAAGGTAGCCGTACATGCCCTTCTCCGACGGGAGCGCCAGCCCGATGCTGGCCACCAGACGCCGGCCCGGCTCCTGGGTGGTCTCCTTGGCCATGACGCAGTGGGTGATCTCCCCGGGCTCCAGGCGCTGGAGGCCCTCGCCCAGTTCGAGGATGTTGCAGTACGGCGGAAAGATGGACGACACCGTGACGAGGTTGAGGTGCGCGATCCGCGCGTCGCGGAGCGCGTTTTCGAAGGACGCCAGCTTTTCCTTGTTGACGCCGACCCCCTTGGTGAAAAACATGTACCTGGGTACGTACATGGCGTTTCCCCTTGGTTCAGGTGGAACCGGATCGTAAAAGCCGCTTCCCCGGCGCGGGGAGGCCTGCACAAAGACGGGCCGGCGGCTGCCCGCGCCCAGGGGGTGCAACGCGGCGCCCCGCTTGGGCCCGGAGGCGATCTGCCGGTTGCCGCCCTTTTAATGGTCGACCGCCGTTTTGTCAAATCAAAAAACGGCGCCCCGGCCCGCCCGGCCCTTTACGAGGGCGGTCGCGGCGGGACGAAGGGGCGCTCCCGCCACAGCCCGCCGACATCCCCGAGGAACTTGAACACGACGCGCTGGATGTCGAGGAGAAGGAAAAAGCTATTGCGGTAAAGGGACCAGATGTCCTCCAGCACCCGCCGCAGAAGCCGCAGCCGCACCAGGTCGCGCACAAAGGTGACGACGGCCGCGCGCAGCACGTAATCGGCGCGGTCGAAGGCGGGGTCCACGTCGAAGAGCACCCCCTTGAGGGTGATGAGCGCCTTTTCGAACATCATCAGGTCGGCAGAAAAAACCACCCCCTCGCGGGTCAGGCCTTCCAGGAGCGCCTCTATGGCCGCCAGGGGCCCGTCAGCCCTGACATCCGGGTCGCCGACGACGGCAGCGACCACGCCGGCGGCCTTGGCGCGCATGCCCCCGGTCGCGGTCAGCTGGCCCCTGGAGAGAATGTCGGCGGCGTAAAAAGCCGCGTGGCGGTTGCCGGCCATCAGTCCCAGGGTCAGGATGACGAGGGCGAACCGCTCCAGGCGCTGGAGCCTCCCCGCCATGCTCCAGTCGTAGAGGATGATCCGGGGCTTTCCCCCCTCGAAGGTGAAGGCCAGGTTTCCGGCGTGGGGGTCCCCGTGGAAAAGGCTCTCCCCGTCGAGGTCCTGGATGGGCCGCAGGATGAGGGTGCGGGCCAGGGCTTCGGCCAGCAGGCGGCGCCTGCGGGCGGACAGACCCCTCACATCGGTGATCTTGCGGCCGTCCAGGCGCGTCATGACGGTCATGCGCGGGGTGGATTGCGGCAGCTTCCTGGGGATCAGAAGGAGCGGGTCGTTGCGATGGTAGGCGCCGGCCGCCTCCAGGTTGGCCTGCTCCTGGGCCAGGCGGACTTCGTTTTCAAGCAGGGCCTCGACGCGTTTGAGGGTGGATTGGAAGTCGAAGCGGCCCAGGCCCCAGGCCTCGCGGCGGCTGTCGAGAAAAACGGCCACCTGGCCGAGCACGTTCAGCTCACGCTTGAGGTTGGCCGCGACCCTGGGCTTCACCACTTTCAGGACCGCCCGCTGGGCGCCTCCCGGGGCCGGGGCGTTCACGCGGGCCGGGACCACGGCGCACACCGTGGCCTCGGCCAGGACCCTTTTTTCGGGAACGAGGGCTGCGCCCGCGCCCGCCGCGGAGATCTCGCGCATCAGGGCCGGGCGCAGGCGGGCATAGGTGACGGTGCGGATGTTGTCCTCGAGGCCGACCAGGGCCCGCTTGAAGTCCGGATCGATGCCCGGGGTCCGGCAGATGACCTGGCCGAGCTTCTGAACGGCGGCCATGTCCCCGATCAGGGTGTAGAGACGGAGCCCGCGGTCGGCGTCGGGGGGCAGGCGCAGCTGGTCGGCCACCTTGTCGGCCAGAACGGCCAGGGGCAGGCGCGACAGGAAAAAGGCCATCCCTTCGCTGACCGGCGCCCGGTAGCGCGCATAGCGCCCGGGGAGGAGGTCGTCGAGCCCGGCAAAGCGCACCAGCTGGTCGGCCACGCCCTCCAGGGCGTCCTCCGCGCGCAGCTCCCTCAGGAGCGCGGTGACCTGGGGCCGCAGGACCGCCTTCGCCGGCGGCTTCTCCCCGGCGCCCGGCATCAGCGCGAGGAGGCGTACGGCAGCCGGCGCGCGGGCCGCCCTGGGGGGGTTCGCGGAGGCGCCGCGCAGGCCCCCGGGCGGCATCCATGCGGCTGGATCGGCTATAGTTACAATATCGTAACTCATATTGACTTTCCATCCAAAAGGAGATACAGGTCCCGCCGTTGGCCCTGTGTCGGCGCAGGCTGCCCCAGGAGGTCGCATGGGGAAAAAATTTCTGCTGATCCTGCTTTTTTCGCTTCTCGCGCTGCTGATCGCCGCTCAGTACGGCATCGTTCCGAGCCCCTGGCTCGAGAACGGCGCCAGGACCCTGGATGCCAGGGACCGCTTCGTCAACAAGTCCGTCAAAGTCCTGGGGGCCGAGTAGCGCCGCACGCAGCGAGGGTCATTCCTGCGACTTCGGGGCAGGGTCCTTCTCCCCGGGGACGGCGGGCGGGGTGCGCCGGCTCAACTCCTCGACCCGCGCGGTCAGCGCCTTGACCGCGGCGGAAAGGCCCGACAGGTCTTTCCTGTTCGCCAGCTTCATCTGTTTCGTCAGCGCTTCGACCTGCTCCTTGACCTTTTTTTCGACGGCCTCGCGCAGGGTGATCTTGTCCAGCAGCTTGCGGCTGGTGTCGGCCAGGTCCTCCACGAGGCGGCGGATGTCCTTCTCGACGCCCTTGACCAGGGTCCTGCCCCGCTCCACCATCTCGTCGACCCGCTCCTGGGTCTCTTCCCGGATCTCGCCGATCCACTCCCTGCCGTCATCCACCAGGCCGTCGACCGCCTTGCGCGGGTCGCGGTTGAAATCGCGGGCCAGTTTCCTGCCGCCGTCCACGGCCTCGTCGACCTTCTTGCGCGTATCGCGGCCGATTTCCTTGACCAGGCGCTGGCCGTCGTCCAGGGCCTCCTCCACCGCCTTCCTGGGGTCTTTCTTCAGGTCCGCGGCGAACGCTTTGCCGGCCTGCAGCGGTTTGCGCACATACCGCTTGCCGTAGGTCTCGATCTTGTCGGCCACGGTCTCGACGGCCTCCTGCGCGGTCCTCAGCACGTAGAAATCCGAGGTTTTCTTCCCGGCCCCTGCCGGGCTGCCCTTCCTGGGCGCTCGTCTGGTCGCTGCCATCGTCTTTTGCCTCCTTGCTGCGTCGTGGGTTCAAGCGGTGCATCGCGCGATAACGCAATGCGTCATTTTCTTGAATATGACGCATTGCGTTATCCCTGTCAAGCGCCTTGCGGAAAAAATTTTATGTCGCCCGCGCGTCAGCGTGAGGCGGTGCCCTGCCGGGCGGGTTTGCGCCCGGCCGCCCCGCCACCGCCGGGCTGTCCGCGGCCGACCGTCCCCTCCATGCGGGTCAGCCGTTCCTCGAGGCCCGCCAGCCGGCCTTCCAGGGACCGGACCTGGTCCCGGGATGCCAGGTTCATGGCGCCCAGCACCTCCTGGACGCGCTGGTCGATCTTCTCGCCGATCCAGCCCTTGAGCGCCTCGGTGTAGCCGAGGATCTCGCGCTTCAGGCGCCCCCCCTCGGAGCTGGAGATCTCCTCGTCGCGCACCATGCGGGCCACGAGGCGGTCGACCTCGTCCTCGGCCAGGGTCACCGCGTTCTGCCAGAGGGCGGCATAGCGGCGGGCATAGTCGGCCAGCGTCCCCCCGCCCTTTCTGAGCAGCTGGGTCAGGATCCGGGGGGGCACCGCCTTTTCGGCTTTCGCATCGTTGGAAAGAACCCGCGACAGCACCGAGGCGGTGATGTCCCGGCCGCTGCGGTTGTCGATGACCTCGATTTCCTCCCCCCGGCGGATCAGTTCGGCGATCCGCTCCATGGAAAGGTAGGCCTTGGCGGCGGTGTCGTAGAGCTTGCGGTTGGCGTATTTTTTGATGGTGCGCATGCGAAGTCCTTCCGGCGCGCTTCACCGGCCGCGGGCGCCGCGGCGGGGTGCCACGGGTCCCCGATGCCGGCGGCCGGTCGCGCCGCTTGCAAAAGGTGCCGGCGTCACCGGTCCACCACGACCCAGGCCGCGAAACGCCGGTCGCGCTCGATGCGGGTCGTACCGCCGGCCGCGCGCGCCATCCGGGCGATCTCCTCGGCCGGGTAGAACCGGCTGCGCATGAGGGCCAGCCTCTCGGCGAGGGCCACCAGCTTGACCACCCTGCGGCCGAGGTCGGGCTCCTCGACGACCTTCCGGCCCCCGGGCTTGAGCAGGCGCATCAGCTCGGCCAGGACCCGCCCCGGCTCCCTGAAGTGGTGCAGGGCATCCACCACCAGGATCCGCTCGAAGCTCGCATCGCTCCTTTCCGAACATCTCGCCTTTCTCGTTGCGTGCCTCGTGGAGCCCGTCGGTGCACATTAGGATGATCTGCCTTTCGGAGAGGTCGCAGGTGGCATGCCGGCTGTAACGCCAGTCGCCGTCGATCCCCATGGCGATGCCCGCCCCCCTCAATTCCGCGAACCGATCCCCCCGGGGATCGTACAGAAGGGCCGGTTCATGTCCGGCGCGCACCCACTGGACACAGGTTACCCCGGGTGCCAGGGAAAGGAAAAACAGGGTCATGAACTGACCCGACGCCCCGATATCGCCTGCAAGCAGGCAATTGACATCCGTCAAAACCTCGGCGATGCCGCCGGGCAGGCGCACCCGCTGGCGCAAAAGTGAGCGCGCGGTCGCCATCAGAAGGGCCGCCGGAAGGCCGTGGCCGGAAACGTCCCCCACCACCACCCCCAGCCTTCCGTCGCCGGCGTCCAGAAAATCGTAGTAGTCCCCACCGGTCTCGTCGCAATAAAGGCTCCTGCCCGCAATGTCCCAGCCGGGAACCCGGGGGTCGGATTGCGGCAGCAGGCGCTGCTGGACCTCCTTGGCCAGGTTCAGCGACGCCTGCATCCGCTCCCGTTCCCGGAGCCCTGCCGTCATTTCGTTGATCACGTCCCCCGTATAGCCGATTTCGTCGTTGGAGGTCACCCGCGCCCGGTCGTCCAGACGGCCGCGGCGAATGCCGCGCAGGACCCGGACGATCTCCCGCAACGGCTCAGTCAGGTTGCGGCTCACCAGGAAGGTGAGCCACACCCCCGTGGCCATGAACACCAGGCAGTTGAGAAACAGGGTGTGCCGCAGGCGCGAGAGCGCCTCGGCCGGGTCGAGGCCCGCGGTGGCGAGGCGGTGCAGGACCGTGAGGGTCGCGAAAAAAGGGACCAGGTTGCAGGCCAGCAGGAGGGCCAAAAGGCGCGTGCGGATGCGGATGCGCAGCGTGCCTGCCGTGGCATGCAGGCGTCCGTCCGCAAAGAAAAGGGGGACCAGCTGGATTTGCAGGATCCGTTCCAGCAAGAAGAATGCCACGGTCGCGGTGATCAGGCCCGTGCACAGGCTTCCGAACACTGCCCGCTGGACGGCGACCGGGCCGGCGCCGGCCAGGAAGAACAGTGTGGAATAGATCGCGCTCGCCGAAAGCCACAGGAAAAGGTCGACGCCCATCATGAAAAAGGGCTCGTTCAGTAGGCGCCGCCGCGCCGTTTCCAGGAGCGCGGGCGCTGGGGGGAGCTTGGAAAATTCGGTATCGAGCACCCGGCGGATCGGGCGCTCGTAGACCAGGGCGCAAATGATGCCGAAGACGAACGCGCAAGGGATGAACAGGCGGTCTATCTGCTGGGATAGCCGGGAGGTGGCCTCCGATACGGGCCCCTCGGCCCGCAATATCATGACCTGGATGATCGTCACGCCGATGACGTTGGAGACGATGTTGGCCCCCAGCATCCGGTTCTTGAGCCTCAGAAGGCGCCCACGGGTCATGTCGGGCAAAGCCATGGTCATCTCCCTGTTCCCGGCCGGCCGCCGCGGCCCGCTTGCCGGAGCCGGAAACGAATTTGATATTGGCCGGGGAACATGCTACACAGTGGGCATGTTCCCCCTGTGGGGCCGGGCATCCGCGTGCCGCGACCTCCCACGCTTCAGCGGAAGGGCGCCATGCCAGTTCGCACCATCCCTTTCGGCTCCCGGCTCCGGATGCTGATCGGCATCGCCGCCATGGCGGCCGCAGCGGCGGCCGCAACCGCCGGAGAGCACGATGCGGTCGGCGCCGGCCTTTCCCCGCCCGCGGCCGCCGACGACCCCGCCGCGGCGGACACCCGCCAAAAAACGATCATGGCCATCCGCATCGGCACCCGGTCGTTCCTCGAGGAGCGGGTCGCCTTTTCCCTGGATGGGGTGCCCCCGCCGAAAATGCTCCTCATCGAGGGCGACCCCATACGCCTGGTGTGCGATTTCATCGGCGCGCGGATCGACTCCGGCGTGGCCCGCGACATCGAGGTCCGGGGGCACCTGATCCAGCGCGTGCGCATCGGGGTGCACGATGACCCGGAGGAGAAAGTCCGGGTCGTGGTGGACCTGGCTCCCGGCCGCGATTACGAGATCGACGAATATTTCCACCCCCAGGACTCCGGGTACGAGCTGTTCATCCGCCCGGCCGGCGGCACCGCGCCGATGCCCGGCGACTGACCCCCCGGGGCAGGCGCGACGCGCACGGGACGCCGCGGCGGCGCCGAACGGCAACCACGGGAGGGCCTCCCTGAAAGCGGTCATTTCCCTGTCAGACCGTCGTGGGCGTGGCCAGTGGAGTTCCGGTCCGGCGCGCCGGGGAGCGCCATCCCGATGGGATCACTCGAAATTTTTCAGAAACGCGTCGGCCGCCTCGATGGAGCGCCGGATGTCGGCGATGAGTCGCTCCACCTCGGCCTCGAGGTCGCCCGCCTCCCGGCGCAGGGAGCCGATGGCCTGGGCGTTGAGGTTGTGCTTCAGGTAGAGCACGTAGTCCTGAAGCTGGCCCAGCACCGGGGTCATCCTGGCGTGCGCCTGGGTCATCGAGGCATGCAGGAGGGCATAGCGGTCGCGGGTCTCCTGGAGGCTGGCGCGGCTTTTGGCCTTGAAACCGGCGTTGCCCATCCGGTCGATCTCCTCCGCCCACTCGGCGAAGAGGTCGTTGGCCGTGCGGTCCACCCGGCCGATGCGGTCCTCCACGATCCGGGCACGGGCCCGGCAGGCCTCGTAGTCGCCTTTCAGGCTTTCGTAGAACGCCTCCAGTTCGCCGCCCTTGAAAGCGTAGATTTCCTTGAGGCGCGTCAGGGCGTCCTTGAACTCCTCGGAGGCCTTTTCCTGGTCGCCGCGCGCCTGCTCCACCTGGGCCTTGAGCAGGTGCCGCTTCTCCTTGCCCATCTTTTCCCACATGGCGTAATAGGTCTGCTGGCACCCCCAGCCCGCGATCAATACGGCGGCCAGGGACAGGGCGACACCCCGCCTCCACATTGCCATGCGCACCTCCCTCCGGGTCCACGCGGCACAGCACGGTCCCGTCACTTTCCATATTCGACGTTGGACGTTCGATGTTCGACGTTCGGCGTTCATTCTCTATCCTCAGGGGTCTCTCGCCTCCCGGGGGCGGGTCGTCCGCCCGCCGGTCAGGGTGCCGGCGCCCGGGCCGCTTCCGGGTCCTCCCGGTCCGGGCGGGCGTCGAGATAGTAGAGGGTGGCGCCCACGGGGGCGAAGGAGAGAAACAGGATGTTGACGACGGGAACCAGAAACCAGAGGCCGAACCCGAGGTGAAAGGGCAGGCGGCGCAGGAGAAACCGCAGGCGGCGGCGGAAGGGGAGCTGCCGCCGGGCCGGGACCAGGTCCGTGTTGTCCCAGGCCCCGGCCTGCTCGAATTCAGCGGTATGTGGACCGTCGCGGGCAGCTTCGAACCCGGTTCAGGCACCGTGACGGTGGTGGACGGTTGCGCGGACGGCCCGGCGGTGGTCAACGGGGACAATGGTTTCTACAACTTCATCATAACCAGCAGCAGGGGCCAGGAGGTAAAATTCGAAGCCGGGACGACCCAGACCATCAGCAACCGTTTCCAATCGACCGGGCAGGACGGCATGCGCACGCTGCTGCGCAGCACGGCGGCGGGCCAGGCGGCCTTCGTCTGCCTGGACCCGGGCGGCACCCAGATGGTCGAAGCGATCGACGTGGCCGACAACCGTGTGCCGGATCTGAACGAATGCCAGCATCTGGCGCCGGGGGACCCGAGTGATCACAACTCGGTCGATTCGGGCAACACCTTCGGGTGGTTCGACAACACCGGCAGCGGAGTGCCCGTTCCGACGCTGGGCCGGGCCGGAGCGGCAGTGCTGGCACTTCTATCGCTGCTGCTGGGCGGACTTGCAATCCGGCGCCTTTCAGCGCAGACCTGATGCAACCCGCCCTTGGCCGGTGTTTACCCCCCCCCGACGCCTTTATGGAAATAAAGGCGGACATCGAGAATGGGGTCAAAAAAATTTCTTGACCCGCGGATCGATTTGTAATAGGCATTAACCAGGTTGCTTTCCGGGAGGGGAAACAACTGGTTCGGTGTGTGCGCCATGGATCGCCGATTGTTCTTTCCCGGAGGACCGCCCTCTTTCAGAGCGCCTTCTTTCCCCAGCGATTTCAATCCTCTATCGCAAAATCTCGCCGGCACCCCGCACCTGCCGTGTCAGGCGCTGCAGAGCTGCCCGTCGGTTGCCGGCCCCATGCGTGAGGATCCCGGACTGTCGCAGGATGACGGCCCGCGCGCGGAATTCCGCGGCGGCACTTCCCCATCAGGCCCCCCGCCGCCCCCGGACACCCTTCCCCGCCCCCTTCAACCGGCTCCGGCACCGGGAAGCAAGGGGCCGGCGCTCGTCGAGGTCTTCGGGGGTGCGGCCTTGGCCGATCCGGCTTCCAGAGGCACGGCCGGCAGGACATGCCCGGGGGCGACGCCGGGCGGAGCGCGCCACGGCGCTGCCGTTTCCCTCGCGGCCTGGCTGACGGAACGTCTGCAGGCGCATGCAAGCGCCTCCTCCCTGGCATGCCGGGTATCGGACCCTGCGCCGAAAGCGTCCCCTGGGCCCGGGAGACGCCCTGCCGCAGGCCGAGAAACGGTTCCACGGGGCTCAATCCCTCCCGCCCCCTGCCCGCTGACCGCTGTGGCCGCACCTGAAGCCAAGGTCCCCCCTGCGCCTCCATCGGACCTGCAAACCGCCCTGGGCGCCATCTCCCACGACATCCGCAACCCCCTGACGACCATCCGGGTTTTTGTCGACCTGCTGCCGCAGAGGGTCAACCGCCCTGAATTCATGGAGCGTTTTCAGCGCATCGTCCCCCGGGAGATCCAGAGGATCGAGGATCTTGCGGGCTGCCTGCGCCGCCTCGGAAAGGGCACGGGAATCGGCCCCGCCGGGGCTTCGCCCTGCAGCTCCGGGCCGAAAGGCCCGGTGCCTGACAGCGCTGAAGGCGCACACCCTCAAGGGATTCCCGAGGCAATTTCAGAAGGGGAGGCTTTATGAAAACCGTCGCGGAACCGAAAAAAGCCCGGATCCTGGTGGTGGACGACGACGAGGGCGCCCGCCTGGGCCTGGAGGAAATTCTCGCCGACGATTACGAGGTGGTCTGCGCGGAGGACGGCATGGCCGCCCTGGCCCGTATCCGGCGCGGCGCCTTCGATCTGGTGCTCCTCGACCTGGTCATGCCCGGCATCGACGGGATCGAAACGCTGAGGCAGATCAAGGCCCGGCAGCCTTCCCTCGAGGTGATCGTCGTATCGGCCACCGACCGGGCCAGGGAAGCGGTCCTCGCTCTGAAGCTGGGGGCCTGCGACTACCTTGCCAAGCCCTTCAGGGCGGACGCGCTCCTGAAGGCGGTGGACGCAACGCTGGAAAGGCGGGCGGCCCTGCCCAACGCTGCCTCGCACGGCCAGCCGCCGGACCTTCCGGGCTGGGGGGGGATCATCGGGGATTCTGAGGGCATGCGGTCGGTCTTTGGCATGGTGCGGCGCATCGCCGCCACCTCGAGCAACGTCCTGATCCACGGCGAAAGCGGAACCGGCAAGGAACTCATCGCCCGGGCGATCCACACCCACAGCCCCCGCGCCGAAAAACCGTTTCTGGCCATCAACTGCGCCGCCATCCCCAGGGAGCTGATGGAAAGCGAACTCTTCGGCCACGAAAAAGGCGCCTTCACCGGCGCCCATCGGCGTTCCCCCGGCAAGCTCGCCCATGCCGACGGCGGCACGGTCTTCCTGGACGAGATCTCCAGCCTCGACATCGCCCTGCAGGCCAAGCTGCTGCGCTTCCTCCAGGACCAGGAGGTCATGCCCATCGGCGGGTTGCAGGCCACCCGCATCGACGTGCGCATCGTGGCCGCCGCCAACACCCGCCTCGAGGACCTGACCCGCAGGGGCCTTTTCCGCGAGGACCTCTTCTTTCGCCTCAACGTCCTGCCCGTCGACCTGCCCCCGCTGCGGCGGCGCGCCGGGGATGTCCGCCTCCTGGCCCGCTTCTTCCTGAAGCGCACCGCGGCCCGCCTGAACAAGCCGCTTACGGGCTTTTCGCCCTCAGCGCTGCAGACCCTGGAGTCCTACCACTGGCCGGGAAACATCCGCGAACTTGAAAACATCGTCGAACGCCTGGTGGTGCTGGGGCGCGAAGGCGGGGAAATCGACGAGAAGGACCTGCCGACCGAACTGGCCGTGTGCGACCGGGAGCGCGCCCTCGCCCTGTCCTCCGGCGGCGCCGGGGGCGGCCTGCTCCAGGCCCGCCGGACTTTCGAGCGCCACTACATCATGCTGGCCCTCAAGCGCTCCAGCTGGAACCAGAGCGAGGCCGCCCGCGGGCTCAGGATCCACCGCAACACGCTGATCCAGAAAATGCGCAGCCTCGAGATATCGGCCCCCTGACCCGGCGGCAGCGCCGCGGCGCCTCCCCTGCCGGGTTCTGCCCGCGCCGCCGCGCGGCAATCTCGTTTTGCCTTGTGCCGGCTGCCTCGCTGTGGTAAAATTTTATTTTTAGCCCGGCTGATGAAAGGGGGCCCCGGCGCTGCGGCCGGGACAACCGTTGCAGATGAATCAACTGCCGGATGCCCTCGCGCATCAGCACGTGATCGTCCGCCAGAACGATCCGGTACTTATTCATCGCGGACCCTCCCGGGGCTGATGGGGACGCTCAGTTCGATGCGGGTCCCGCGTCCCGGCCGGCTGTCGATCGCAAGATCGGCGCCGATCATCCTGGCGCGCAGGCGGATGGCATCCAGCCCCAGGCCCCGGTTCCGTTTTCCGGGCCCGGAGAGCCGCTGGATGTCGAACCCGCACCCGTCGTCCTCGATGACGACCTTCACGCGGCTGTTTTTGCGCCGCGCGCTCAGGCGCACCGCACCGGCCCCGGCGTGCTTGGAGATGTTGGTCATGGCTTCCTGGAAGATGCGGTAGAGAACGATCCGGACGCTGCGCCTGACGACCAGGTCGACGGCATCCACGTCAGCCTCCACCGGGATGCCGGCGTAATCCCGGAATTCCGCGGCCATCTCGCGGATGGCGGCGCCGAGCCCCAGCGCGTCCAGCGCGGCAGGGCTCAGGCCGTAGGAAATGCGGCGGACGTCCTCGATGATGTTGCCGACAAGGCCCTGGGCCCTGACGCAGGTTTCCTTCAGGGCCGGCTGGTCCCTGCGCAGCTGGTTGTGAATCGCGGCCAGCTGCAGTTTCAGGACGTTGAGGTTCTGGCCGGTCTGGTCGTGGAGCTCCACGGCGATGCGCCGCTGCTCGTCCTCCTGGACCTTGAGCAGCCTCGAGGAGAGAAAATCGATGTCGCGCAGCTTGCGGTCCAGGGTTTCCTGGGCCGCAAAGCGCTGAATCGACATCCCCATCCTCAGGGCCGCCAGCTCCAGCTGGCGGACCACGCCCAGGGGGACCCAGTTTTCGCGGCGGTCGGCGGCGTGGATCAGCCCGACGATCCGGGTTTCGCTGCGCAGCGGGATCACCGCCACCGACTCGTAGCCGGCGGCGATGCAGGCATTGTCGCCGGCCCCGAACTCCGGCACCTCGAGCTCAGCCAGCAGCCCGCTGAAGGCGTTGGTGTAAAAGCTGCCATCGGGCGTAAAGAAACTGCGGCCGGGATCGGTCCGGCCCCTGATGACGTCGATGCACGCGCTGCAGCCGTTTTTGACTGCAAGCGGGTTTTCCTGTTCGCAGAACGGGCGGCTGAAGCCCTCGCAGGCCGCGTAGGGCAGCCGGCCGCCTTCGCTCAGAAGGCGCACCCCGACCGCATCGCAGGCCATGTAGGATTTGATCGCGGACGCGAAATCCTTCAGCATGGCGTCGGCCGCCCGGGCCTCGAAGGCGATGCGGAGGCACTGGTGCGAAAGGGAGAGGTCCCTGGCCATCTGCAGCTGCTCGCTGAAGTCGCCCAGGGCCAGCCGGACCTGCCGGCCCCGGCCGTCCTCGGACAGGTGGCCGCGCATGTTCAGGTACGCATGGAAGGGCCGCCCGTCGGGGCCGACCATCAGGGCGTGGAAATGGGCGGGCCGATTTTCCTCCAGGCAGCGCAGATACCGCAGCTGAAAACGGTCGCGGTAATCCTGGTGGATGAAATCGGCGACCCGCCTGCCCGTCAGCCCGTCGGGGGAAAGCCCTAACAGGCCGGCCGCGGTCAGGTTGGCTTCGTGGATGGCCCCGGCGCCGTCGACGACCAGGTAGCCTGTGGGGGAGGAATCGAAGAGGCCGGCATGCTTTCTGCGCTGCCGCCGCGCGTCGGCGGCATCGTCGACGGTCTCGGGGGGGGTCGCCATCGCCCTTTTCTCGTCTTTCCGCCCGGGGGCCCGCGCAAGGCGGTGGGTCAAGGAGAGAGGTGGACATCCGGACAGCAGGGATTTTTATTACGCCGTCGGCTGCTTGTCAACAAGCGCGGACGGATCAGCAGACCCAGTGCTCGCCCCGGGCCAGGGCCGCGCTGAAGTCGTGAATCCCTTCCAGTTCCTCGCGGACGATCCCGCCCGCGTCGGAGGCGACGTCCTCCAACCCGGCCCCCTTTTTCAGCAGCATCTGCACCGACGCGATGAGGGGCCTGTCCAGGGGGCTGCCGATGCGGCTGCACAGCCAGACGTAGACTTCCTCCACCCCCGGGATGCGGCGGTAGAGGAGATCGGCGATCCGGTAGGTCAGGAGGCTGTATATCTTGCCGACATGGCTGACGGGGTTTTTGCCGGCCGCGGCTTCGTTTCCCGACGGCCGGTTCAGGGCGATGAGCCCGTTGGCGCGGTTGCCGCGCCCCACCTGCCCGCAGTCGGCGCCCTCGGCCGACGTGCCCAGAACGGTCAGGTACATGCCGGCGTCCCCCCGCGCGGGGTCGTCCAGGGTGTTGAGCGCCACGCCGAGCTGCTCCAGGGTCCGCAGCTGCGCGCACAGGTGCTCTTAGAGGGCCTTCTCGATTTCGCCCTTGCGCTGGAAATAGGCGCGCGCGCCGGGGATGAAGCGGTCGACGAACGCCATGGCCACGGTGATCATCAGGCGCCGGTCCCTCCGGTACCCCATCACCTTCACGTCCTCGCCGGCTTCCGGGAACCGGCGCTTGAAGCCCGCGGAGTTGAGGAAGCTTTCCGCGGAGAGCACCATCTGCTCGGTTTCGCTCAAGGGGGCGTACCCGACGGCCGCCGAGGTGTCGTTGGCGACGGTCTCCGGGCGATCGAAAATATCGCTCAGCTGCATCGACCCCTGCCTGAGTTCGTTCTGCAGCAGGACGTGGCGGTCCAGCCGGACGAAGCGCAGGTGGTTGGCCAGCCAATCCTCGGCCGCCCGGCGCACGATGGATGCCACGTCGATGGTTTCGCCCCGGTAGCTGGCGGTGGCCCGGTCGCCGATCACCAGCCGCATCGGCTCCACGATCCTGCCGCCCCCCGGGCGGGGTTCCGAAACGCCGGCCACCAGCATGCCCTTGTCGATGTTGTGGTGCAGAATGCGCCCGAAACGTTCCTGGTAGGCGCGGCAGAGTTCGAGGCAGATGCTCTCCTGGAGCGCATCGCAGATGCTGTCCGGGTGCCCCAGCCCCTTGCGCTCCACCAGTTCCACCCGCTTCTGGGCGATGGGCCGGCCGAAAATGCGCTCGACCGTAATGCCGGCCTCCTCCTGCCCGATCTCCTGTGTCGTCGACATCCGCCCTCCTGGATCAGCTCTTCCTGGAAGTGATCGTGCTGAAGGGACTGATCTGCCGAAAATTTGTGCTTTTTATACCACGCCATCGCCGCGAAACGGAATCCGCACTACTGATCATTTATCCGACCCAGGATGTGGAAAAGTATGTAGAGGCGGGTATCGCGCCGATCTCGGCTTCTGAGGGGCGATGCCGCTTGGAAGATGAGGAACCGTCGCCCGCGCTCCGCGTCTTCCGGGGGGCGAGGGAACATGACCCGGTAAATGGTTTTCTGGCGCTGGTGGATGCTGCGGATCAGCCACGCGGCCGAACGCAGCTTCTCCTGAATGTAGTCCCTGGCCGTCTCGGACTGGTTCTGCCCCGCCTGGAGGGCCTTCTTGTAGAAAGTGCTCACGCGCAGCTTGGGCATCCCGTCGTCGTTTAGCACGATGACGAATTCGTTTTCGTGCTTGTAGACGAAGATGTCGGGGGTGATGTACTGGGGCTCTTCGTTGGAAAACTGCCGCCCGGGCTTGGGTTCCAGCGTCTGGATGAGGTTGGCCGCGGCGATGACCTCCTCGAGGCTGGTCTTCAAGGCCTTGGCGATGGCCTTGTAGTTCTTGTTCTCCATGTGGTTGAGGTGGTGGGTCACCATCTCGGCCAGATGGGGGTTGGTGAGCCCCAGGTGGCGCATCTGGATCAGCAGGCATTCGGTCAGGTCCCTGGCGCACACGCCGACGGGGTCGAAAGTCTGCATGATGGCCAGGAACTGCTCCACCTTCTCGGGGCTGGACCCTGTCGTGCGCACGATCTCGTCCAGGGAGGTTTCCAGGTATCCGTCGCGGTTGAGGTTGCCGATGATGACGCTGCCGATTTTGCGTTCCTCCGGGGTGGGGTGCGACATGAGCAGTTGCCACAGCAGGTGGTCGTTGAGGGATTCTTTCTTGGCCAGGAAGGCCTCGAAACTCGGGGTGTCGCGCCTTTCGACCTCCAGGGTCGCCCTGCCCGGGGCATTGTATTCATCGATGAAGCTGCCCCAGTCCATGTAATCCGGGATGCGCTCCTCGATGGTGACTTCCGGTGTCGCGGGCTGTTCCTCGGCCGGCTCGCCGCCGGGCCCCTCGTCGGCCCCGCCGGCCTGCTCGTCTTCCTGGGCGCTCTGGACCTCCTCCAGGGTGGGGTTCTCCTCGAGCTCCTGGCGGATCGTGTCCATCAATTCCAGGCGCGACAGCTGCAGCAGCTTGATCGCCATCTGGAGCTGGGGCGTCATGATGAGCTGCTGGGTCAGTTTGAGCTGTTGTCGTAGTTCGATGGCCATGTCAGAGCTTGAATTCGTCTCCCAGGTACAGGCGGCAGGCGATTTCGCTGGTTGCTATTCTTTCGGGCGGCCCGGAGTCGCAGATTCTTCCGTCGCTGACGATGTAGGCCGTGTCGCAAACCCCCAGGGTGTCGCGCACGTTGTGATCGGATATGAGGACCCCGATGCCCTTTCCCCGCAGGTGGCCGATGATCTTCTTGATGTCGGCCACCGCCAGGGGGTCGATCCCCGCAAACGGCTCGTCGAGGAGCATGAAACCGGGGTGGGTGGCCAGCGCGCGGCTGATTTCCAGCCGTCTGCGCTCGCCTCCGGAGAGCAGGCTGGCGCGCTGGTCGGACAGGTGCCGGATCCCCAGTTCGTCGAGCAGCTCGTCGGCCAGCGACCCGCGGTCGGCGGGCCCGCCTGGAAGCAGCTCCAGAATGGCCATGACGTTCTGGCGGACCGTCAGCTTGCGGAAGATCGATGGGTCCTGGGGAAGGTAGCCGACCCCCTTGCGCGCCCGGATGTAGACCGGCAGGTCGGTCAGCTCCTCATTCTCCAGATACACGTGCCCCTCGTCCGGGCGGATCATGCCCACGGTCATGTAGAAGGTGGTGGTTTTGCCCGCGCCGTTGGGGCCCAGGAGCCCGACCACCTGCCCGCTGTCCACCGACAGGCTGATGCCGTCGACCACGCGGCGGCCGCTGTAGACCTTGACCAGGTTCCTCAGGGAAAGGGTGCTCATTCACCCGCCCCGCCGCGGTCTGTGGGTGACGGTCTACTCAATCAGTTTTTCCTCGGTGACGAACACCGCCCGGACAGGCTGCTTGTCGCTGCCATCAACATTAATACGTCCGCTATCCCTGTAAAGGGTGATCCGCGACCCGGCGATGGAATTGCCGGCCTGAGTGACCCGCGTCCCGGGGCCCGTCAGGATGACGACCCGCTTGTCCGCCCGGTACTCGGCCTGGTCGGCGACCGCTGTGCCGTCTTTCATCCGGATGGTGACGCCTCCGGTGGCGACGATGCGGTCGACCGACTCGGCGCCGGGCCGGGCCGGGTCGGTGCCCTTGGGGGCATCCTTGGTGTAGACCGTGACCTTGTCGGCGTGCAGCACCGCCTCGCCCTGGGTGACCTGGACATTGCCGCTGAACTCGGCCACCCTGTCCTGCAGCCTGGCCACCAGGCGGTCGGCGGTGATGTGTATCCGATCACTGTCGGGGGCCGCGGGCGCCGCGGCCTTTTTCTCGGCCGCCATGGCCGCCGGGGTCAGGGCGATGAGCGCCGCGGCGGCCACCCAGGCCCAGGCGCGGAGCGTGGGGGCCTGCCCAGCGCCATTTTCAAAGCGTGAAATCGACATCGAGGCTCCCCTTCACCCCGCCCCGCAGCTCGGCCTCCTGGGCGGCCAGGTCGATCAGGAGGCTGTCGCCGGTCAGGTGCAGGCTGCCGCCGGAAATCGCCACCGGGGAGTCGGCGCGCACGATGCGGTCCTCGTGGCGGTAGGTCAGGGCTTCGGTCTGCATCCGGTAGCCGCGGTTGGTGACGACCACGTTGCCGTCGACCGCGATGTTCTTGGATTCGGTCTGAAGCGCGCCCCTGTCGGCGCTCAGGGCCACCTCCTGCCCGTCTTCGAGGAAGAAGGTGACGGCCACGGCCTCGAGGACCACTTCCTTGCGGTCGTCGCGATATTTCGCAGAGCCGGCCGTCAGGTCCCACTCCCTGATCCCGTCACGGGTGGCGGTCTGGTGGATCTTGCCAAGGTTCATGTCGGCCGCCGCGTCGATCGCTTCCACCGTGGCCAAGGGGCGCCGCGCCGCCCGGCGGTGGTCTATGAAGGCCAAGAGCATGGCGCCCACGGTCGCGGCGATCACCAGCAGCAGGCCCCATTTGAAGGTTCGCGAGCGCATGCGCCCCTATCCCGAAAACCGCTTCAGCGCCGACTGCCAGAGCCCCTGGGATTCCAAGATCCGTTCGCAGATCTCGCGCACCGCGCCGCGCCCGCCGGCGCGGCGGGTGACCAGGGCGGCCGCGCCGCGGACGGCTTCGTGCGCGTCCGCCACGGCGATGGGGAGGCCGACACGCCTCATCAGCGGCAGATCCGGGAGATCGTCGCCGGCATAGGCGACTTGCTGCGCGCGCAGGCCGCAGCGCCGCAGGACGGTTTCCAGAACGGAGGCCTTGTCGGCCACGCCGTCGAAGACCAGGTCGATGCCGAGGTCGCGGCAGCGCACCGCCAGGGCGTCGGAGCGCCTGCCGGTGACGATGCCGACACCGATGCCGGCGTCCATGAGCAGCCTCATCCCCAGCCCGTCCTTGACGTCGAAGACCTTGGTCTGGGCGCCGCGGTCGTCGTAGACGATGCCGCCGTCGGTCAATACCCCGTCGACGTCGAGGAGCAGCAGCCGGATCCGCGCCAGCGCTTCGGTCCCCGTCATGGCGACGGCCGCGCCCCTTCGCCGGCCATTGCGGGCATCCCCCGGGAAGCCGCGGCCAAAACGTCCCGGATGGCCTTGAGCTGCGTCAGCAGGAACGGCAGGGAGTCGAGCCTCAGGGAGTTGGGGCCGTCGCACAGGGCATTGTCCGGCGAGGGGTGGACTTCCATGAAGACGGCGTCGGCGCCCGCGGCCACGGCCGAGCGCGCCAGGACGGGGGCGAACTCCCGCTGCCCGCCGGAGCTGTTCCCGCCGCCGCCCGGCAGCTGAACGCTGTGGGTGGCGTCGAAAACCACCGGGCAGCCGAAGGCCTGCATGATGGCGATGCCCCGGAAGTCGACCACCAGGTTGTTGTAGCCGAACATGCTCCCGCGCTCGGTGATCAGGACCCGGCGGTTGCCTGCCGAAGCGATCTTGTCGACCACGTTGCGCATGTCCCAGGGGGAGAGGAACTGCCCCTTCTTGACGTTGATGGGCTTCCCGGTCCGGGCGACCTCCACGACAAGGTCGGTCTGGCGGCACAGAAATGCCGGGATTTGAATGATGTCGAGAACTTCAGCGGCCTGGGCCACTTCGCCGACACTGTAGGCCGGGTCGCCGGCGTCGCCCGCGGGAAGCCGGTCGAAGGAGATCTGCCCGAAGTCCTGCCAGAAAAGGCCCGGCCCGCCGTATTTGCGCGGTATCAGCGCATCGACCCGCATGCGAAAGGCCTCCTCGCGCGCTTCGTAGGTGTCGAAATACTCGAGGGATTCCAGGGGCGTCGGGGCCATGAGCCTCCCTTTTCGGTTTGCCGGTCTCCGGCGCGCGGCGCGGACGGCGGCATTTCCCGCGGCGGGCTTTAGACTCTTGGGACACCATAACACACGCCGGGGATTTCTCAACAGGCACCGCGGGGCATTTTGCGGGTCGGGGCCGGTTGACGACGCCCGCATGCGATCTATATTGATGGACGGAAAATGCGCGGGGAACCGGGCGACCGTTCCGGTGGGGACCGGCGCCGGCAGCCCCGCGGCAAGGAGGGAGGCGGAGATGAAGAGGACGATTCTGTTGGTGATTGCGGCGCTCCCCATCTGGCTGGGCGCCTGCGGGGGGCACGGCCGACACCACGAGCAGGCCCTGCCGGAGCCGGCATCCTACAACGCCCATTTCGGCGACATGGACACCGACGGGGACGAATCGGTGATCTGGGATGAGTTCAAGGCCCATTTCCCCAAGGCCGAGCGCAGGGTCTACGATGCCCTGGACCTGAACCGCGACGGCGCCGTCGACCACGGCGAGTGGCACGCGTTCAAGGAAGCCCACGGCCTCAAACACATCGAGTAGGGCCCGGGTCCGCCCGGCGGCCGGTGTCGGCGGCCGGGCGGGCGGCTCACTGCGCGGCCTTCCTGGGGGCCTGGTGCTTCTGGACGAAAGACTGCGGAAGGGGGTCGCGGGTGACCAGCAGCTCCTCGGGAATGACGACCTGGTTGCCGAGAAAGATCCGGTTGGGGTCGATTCCCGGGTTGGCGGCCGCCACCTCCCGCCAGTTGCTCTGGCGGCCCGTGTACCACTTGGCGATCAGCGACAGGGTCTCCCCCTGGAAGCTCACCGTGTGGACGAAAGGCTCCGGTTCCTCCGGCTCCGGCGGGGGCGCCGGCTCCTCCGGCACCTCGACCGCCGGCGGCGGCTCCTCGGCGGGGGGCGGGGCTTCCTTGCCCGCGCCCATGCCGCCACAGCCGGCGGCGATCAACGCGCACATCACCGCACCCACCACCCACCACCGCTTTGTCCGCATGCTGGTTTTCACCGCTGAGCCTCCTTTTCAAGCACCCCGTGCGATGGGCGTCGCCCCGGCCGGATTGCCCGCCTGGCGATGCCGTCCCCCTCCTTTGCGGGGATGTTGTCAGGGCCGACCTTCAGGCCTCGAGCTTCCGGCGACCGTCAGTCGCCCATCTGCGCCATGTAATCGTCATACATGGTTTCCAGCGCGAGTTTGTGCTTCGCTTCCTCCTGGCAGAGCATCTTGAAGACCTTCTTGTGATCCGCCGTTTCCGCTTTTTTCAGGAGGTCGTTGTAGAGGGCCAGGGCCTTTTCCTCGCGTTTCATCGCCAGCATGAGGATTTCGTTGTAGGCCATGCCCCTTTCGTAGGCCGTCTCCACCGCGTAGTCGGAGCGCTTGATGTCCGGGATCCACTTGAACCGGTAGTCCTCGAGACCTTCGGAAACCCCCTTCTGCTCGATGTTCTCCAGCAGCTTGCGGTGCTTTTGCTCTTCGGCGGCAAAATCCTTGAACATCTGCCGGGAGCCGGACGCAACCTCCATCCCGCTGATTTCTTCGTAAAAGGCCGCAGCCTCCTTTTCCTTGTCGATGGCGTAGTCGATGATGTCCCGCAGCGTCTTGAATTCCATCTCTTTCTCCTTTTCCTGTCGACGAGTTCGTGCATCCGCGGCCGTGACGGCGGCGCGCACCGGCCGGCACGGATTGGAATGCGGCACCCATGGTTTGCGGCCATTTCCGCCACCGCGAAATTATAGCATCCCCGGCCAAAAATCAAACATTACCTGAGGCCGTCGCCCCCCGCGGCCGGAAGGCGCCGCCCCTCGCGCCGGGCCTTTAAATGAATGCTTCCTCATCACAATTTCAGCCTCTCGCCCGCGGCCGGGGGCCGGTCAGGCTCTCCTGGTAATCTTGACATAAAAAATCGTAATAATAGATAGAAAGACCTAAAATGCCGGTGCGTCACCTCCCTGGATTTTTCTGTTGACAGGGAGGGCGGCCCTCTGATAAATGAATGAGTGTTCATTCATAAGCGCAGCCACGCACGCGGCTCGAGGGAGGCCCGCCATCAGCGTCAAAGGCAAAACCAACGACAAGTACCAGCGCATCCTGGAAGCGGCCATCAAGGTCTTCGCCGAGCAGGGGTTCTACAAGGCCACGATCTCCGCCATCGCCCGCGAGGCGGGGGTGGCCGACGGCACCATCTATCTCTATTTCAAGAACAAGGACGACATCCTGGTCCAGTTTTTCGGCTACAAGACCCAGCAGGTCTTCGAGCGTTTCCGGGAGGTCGTCCACAAGGCGGGGCCGGCCACGGACAAGCTCAGGAACCTGATCCGGTACCACCTCGAGGTCTTTCAGCGCGACTTCAACATGGCGGTGGTCTACCAGGCCGAGGCCCGCCAGCACAACGAGATGGTGGCCATGCAGTTCCGGGACATGTCCAAGATGTACCTCGATCTGGTGGGGGAGATCGTGGAACAGGGGCAGCAGGAAGGCCGGATGCGCCGCGACCTTTACCTCGGGCTGGCCAAGCGCTTCATTCTCGGCGCCGTCGACAACGTGATCAACAACTGGGTCCTGGCCGGCGGCCATTACGACATCGCCTCCCTCGCCGACCCCCTGGTGGACCTCATCCTGAGGGGCGTCGGCGAGTGCGCAGGCGCGCCGGCCGCCCTGAAATGACAGCGTATCCCCGGCGGCGAGCCGAGGGCATCGATCAACCCCGATAGAAGGAGACACGAAAAATGGCACAGGTGATCGCGGACAGAAGGGACGTCGATTTCGTCCTCCACGAACAGTTCAACGTCGCTGACCTGAGCAGGCACGAGGCTTACGCCGAGTTCAACCGCAAAACCGTCGACATGATCATCACCGAGGCCCGCAACCTGGCGGTCAAGGAGATCCTGCCCACGCGGCAGCTCGGGGACCGGGACGGCTGCCGCCTGGAGGCCGGCAAGGTGAGCGTGCCGGCCTGTTTTCGCCGGCCTTTCGAATTGCTGAAGGAGGGCGAGTGGGTCGCCATGACCGAGGACGTGGAGTGGGGCGGGCAGGGCATGCCCCGGACGGTGGCCCTGGCGGCCGGCGACTACTTCAACGGCGCCAACTACCCCCTGATGATGTACCCCGGCCTGACCCACGGGGCGGGCAAGCTGGTGGCCACCTTCGGGACCGAGGAGCAGAAGCGGCTCTTCCTGAAAAAAATGTACACGGGCGAATGGGCCGGGACCATGCTCCTGACCGAGCCCGAGGCCGGGTCGGACGTGGGCGCCCTGACGACCTCGGCGGTCAGAAACGACGACGGCACCTACTCCATCACCGGCAACAAGATCTTCATCTCCGGCGGCGAGCACGACCTGGCCGACAACATCATTCACCCCGTCCTGGCGCGCATCGAGGGGGCTCCGGCCGGAACCCGGGGGATCTCCCTGTTCCTGGTCCCCAAGTTCCGGGTCCACGCGGACGGCGGCCTGGGCGAGTACAACGACGTGGTCTGCACCGGCATCGAGGAGAAGATGGGCATCCACGGAAACGCCACCTGCTCGCTCACCCTGGGCGGCAAGGGCAACTGCCGGGGGACCCTCCTGGGCGAGGAAAACAAGGGCATGCGGGCCATGTTCCTGATGATGAACGAGGCGCGACTGCTCGTCGGGCTGCAGGGCTTCGGCTGCGCCAGCGCCTCCTACATGAACGCCCTCACCTACGCCCGCGAGCGGATCCAGGGCAAGAACCTGCTCAAGGCCATGGACCAGAACGCCCCGTCGGTGCCCATCATCCAGCACCCGGACGTGCGGCGCCAGCTCATGACGATGAAGGCCTACGTGGAGGGCATGCGCAGCCTGCTCTACTATGCCGGCTGGTGCGAGGACCTGCGCTCGGTCAGCGACGACCCGGCCGAAAGGGAAAGGTACCAGGGGATCGTCGACCTGCTGATCCCCATCTGCAAGGGCTACGTGACCGACCGGGCCTTCGACGTCTGCAGCCACGGCGTTCAGGTCTACGGCGGCTACGGCTTCATCCGCGATTATCCCCAGGAGCAGCTCCTGCGCGACTGCCGCATCACCCAGATCTACGAGGGGACCAACGGGATCCAGGCCATGGACCTGCTGGGCCGCAAGCTGGGCATGAACCGGGGCAAGCCCATCATGGACCTGATGGCGGAGATCCAGAAAACCATCGCCGCCGCCAAGGCCCTGGAAGCCACCCGCGACTTCGCCGCCAAGCTGGAAAAAGCCCTCAACCGCCTGGGCGAGGTCGCCATGCACCTCGGCGCCGCGGCCATGTCGCCCAAGGTCCTCAGCGCCTTTGCCTTCGCCCACCCCTTCATGGAAGCCTGCGGCGACGTGGTGCTGGCCTGGCACCTGCTCTGGAGGGCCACGGTCGCGGCAAGGGCCCTGGAAAAGGGCGCCAAAAGCAAGGACAGCGCTTTCTACACCGGCCAGGTCAAGACCTGCGATTTCTTCTTCGACTGCATCCTGCCCGTCACCCACGGCAGGATGAACGCCATCCAGAGTTCCAACAGCGCGGCGGTGGAGATGGAGGATGAGTCCTTCGGCGGGAAATGACCGCAACGCCTGGCCCGGAAAGGCGAAAGCGCGCAGGTGCCGGGGCGGCCCGCGACCACCCCCCCAAGCCCTTGCGTTTGGGGTTGAGAAAACGGCCCGACAATGATATGCAAATCTCTTTTTGCAGTTTTTGACCCTGTGAACTCCTCCCCGGCCAACGGGAATGTAGGTCGGACTTCAGTCCGACATTGAGTTTCAGTCCGACATCGAGTTTCAGTCCGACCCACAGGGCTTCGAGAGGCAAACCGGCGAAGTTTCACAAGAGAAGGGAGCAACCGATAACCGATGGAATCCGTACTCATCTCTCCGGCCCAGGCGAGTTTTCTCGGGATCCCGGCCTCGATCGTCGCGGTCATCATCCCCCTGGGCAAGGACGTCGACGACCTCGTGCAGGGTGTTGTTGTCGATCATGATGGCGCTGAGGATCGACTCTTCCGCCTGGACGTTCTGGGGCGGCACCTTGTACAGGGATAGGTCCTTGTCCTTCGGGGTGTCGGACATGCCATGCTTCCGGGAGGCGTCGGGCGCGCCGGGCGGGCCGGCGCGGCTCCAACGATGGTTTGCGCGCGCTTTCACGCCGCCGCCGGGACCCGTGGAGCGGACCCGGGGGCGGCCGCATGCCCCGGGCCCCGGGGAGTGCCGGCTCCCGGCGCCTTTTTGCGGGGATGGGTCCGCCCGGGAAAACGCAGGCGGCGGGGCCTTATTCCGGCACCACCTCCACGCTGATCTCCGGTTTGACGCCCTTGTAGATGCGGATCGGCACCTTGTAAGCGCCGAGCTTCTTGATGGGTTCCGGGAGCAGGATCATGCGCTTGTCGATCTCCAGCCCCTGCTTGACCAGGGCCTGGAGGATATCGCGCACGGTCACCGAACCGTAGAGGCGGTCCTCGTCGCTGACGCGCGCCGGGATGGTGCAGGATACTTCCTTGATCCTCTCGGCCATCTCCTCGGCCAGTTTCCTCTCCTTGGCGATCTGCAGGTCGAACTTGACTTTCTGCAGGGAGAGCATCTTGCGGTTGCTCTCCGTGGAGAGCACCGCCTTGTTTTGGGGCAGCAGGAAGTTGCGGGCATAGCCGTCCTTGACCTTGACCTCGCTTCCGATGATGCCCAGCGACTGGATCGTTTCCTTCAAAATGACTTTGACCATGGGTCCTCCGACGGTGATCTATCGGCCTTGCCGGCCGCGATAGCACGGTAAATGGGTGCGCGGGATTCCGCCGCCCGTCAGGATTCGGCCTTCTTGCCGGCTGCAACCTTCCTGAAATCGGCCCACACGTCGAAGAAGCCGAAGGCGATGACGACGAGGACCACCACTTGCTGCAGGCCGATGAGGCTGTAAAGGAAAATCCTCAACAGGCGGGGGAAACGCTTTTTCTCGAAAAAATAGGCGGCGATGCCGATCCCCTGAAAGAAATAGACCGTCATGAGGATCAGCAGGCCGTTGATGCCGAGCATCTTCAGCCCCTTGACCGGGATAAAGAGCAGGATCGCGCTGGCGATGACGCCCCACACCAGCACCTCCGGGGCCTTCCACTGGTTCAGCGGCCCGAAGTCCGGGAAAGCGAGCTTCCCAACGGCGAACAGCGGGCGGGCCAGCAGGATGCTGCCCCAGGCAACGACCAGGGTGGAAACCAAGACCAGCGCCGGGAGGATCCTGACCAGGACATACTGGATCTGGTCGAGGGATTCCAGGATCACCTGAACGGTTTCCCCGGGAACGCCCATCCCCTCGTAGAGCTTGACGGTCAGGCGCAGGTTGTCGGCCACATAGTCCGACACGAGGGCGCCCACGCCCTTGTCGGCGAAGGCGCTGTAAAGCAGCAGCATCCCCAGGAGCGATGCCGCCACCGCGCCGCATGCCAGCAGGACCGTCCCCTCCACCGCCAGGCGCTGTTCGAAGAGCTCGCCCAGCACGAAGCCCAGGAGCATCAGTTCGACGAAGAAGACCATGTCGAAGCCGATCCGCCCGGTCAGCAGGGCCATCGCCGCCAGTGCCGCCGCCGGGATCGCCGCGCCGGCCCGCCGCCCGAGCTTGGCACGGTAAAAGAGAACCGCCAGGGGAATGAACACCGCGCACAGGAAGCCGAAAACGGGTATGTAGATCGAAAGCGCGCAAATCAGGCTGGTGATCAGGACACCGCTCAGGATGTCCTTGGGCGACCCTGCCTTGGCAAGCTGATCCACTCGGGGCTATCCCACGGAGCCGACATACGGCAGCAGCGCGATGGTCCTTGCCTGCTTGATGGCCCGCGTCAGCTTGCGCTGGTGACGGGCGCAGGTGCCGGTGATGCGCCGCGGAATGATCTTGCCGCGTTCGGTCAGGAAATACTTGAACCCCTTGGGGCTCTTGTAGTCGATCTCCAGGCTGGCATCGGCACAGAAGCGGCACACCTTGCGCCGGTGGTAGACGCGTCGTTTCTTGAACTTGGGCTTTGCCTGTCTCTTGGGGGGGCCTGCTATCATGTCATCACTCCTCTGGGTCGCTGTCGGGTTCGACGGTTGCGGTCGCAGCGGGCGCCGCTGCTGCCTCGGGCGCGCCCGGCGCGGAGGCGGCGGCCTTGTCGGCCTCCTTCTTCGCCTTCCTGGCGGCCGTTTCCTCTTTCAGCTTTTCCATGTCCACGTCCTTTGCCAAGAGGACCGTCATGTACTTGAGCACCCGGTCGTCGATCCGGTAGAAGCGCTCCATCTCGTCGACAAGGGCCCCGTTGCCGCAGAAGTCGATGCGGACATAATGCCCGCGGGCCTTTTTGCGGATGGTGTAGGCGAGCTTCCTCACCCCCCAGTCCTCCTGGTCCAACAGGGCACCGCCGCTTTGGGGGATCAGGTCGAGCACCCTGCTGAAAACCTGTCCCCGCTGCTCCTCGGAGATGTCCGGGTCGGTGATGACCACCCCTTCATACCTTCGCATGCTGCCTCCTCGTGGATGATAACGCCCCGGTCGATGGCCGGAGCAAGGAAAGGGCGACGGAAGTCACCCTAAATGCAAATGCTCTTTATACTTCTGACAGGGCGATGTTGTCAAGCCGATTTTTGGCTGCAGCACCGAAGGGCGCCGCGGCACGGGATTTTGGGGCGCCGGCCCCGGAAGAGGAAAAAACTTGACAATCCAGAGAAATGAGATATTAATAACGCGCATGCGCGAGGGTTCGCCCGGAGGGGCGGGCCGGTTTCGTCTTGAAGGGCCATTTGCCAAAGTGGCGCCTCTAGAGATTGGAACCATTCGTTATCTTTGTAAAAGGAGGTTGTCACGATGGCTGAGGGGATCGTCAAGTGGTTCAGCGACAAGAAGGGGTACGGATTCATCGAGCAGGAAAATGGTCCGGATGTGTTCGTACATCACAGCGGCATCAAGGCAGAGGGGTTCAGGTCCCTCAACGAGGGCGACCGCGTGCGCTTTGACATCGAACAGGGGCAAAAGGGGCCTGCCGCCGTCAACGTGAGCGTGATCTAGCTGTCGCGGGTGAAGTCTCCCGGGGCGCCCTGCCGGTGATGCGGCAGGGCGCCCTTTTTGTTTGCAAATATGAAAAGCTAATTACTTGTTTTATAAGATAATAATAGATCTTTGATCTTGACCGCAGGCATCGAAGTCGTACACGGTCACAAATTATGCTGCGACATGGCACCCGGTGTGGGTGCGGGGGGAACGATGGCCGCCGGGAGGCGGGCCCCGTTTCCCCGGTGCTCCGGCGAAACGGCGCGCGCGTGCGCCCTTCGATGCGCTTCAGCCCCGCAGGTCGCTGTGGGCCAGGATGAAGTCGCGGATGCGCAGGTATTCGCCCTGGAGAATCTTCCGGGACCGGAAGAGGGCCATGTGGCCTCCCTCGCAGACGAGGGTGAGCTTATTTTCCGGTGCAGCGGGGACCAGTTCCATGTGGCCGGTGGCCTGGAGCGGCGGCGCGATCTCGTCCCGGCTGCCGGCCAGTGCCCACACGGGCACATGGGGGGGGTAATCCTGGATGCGGACCGTCGCGCCGTGGATCGGCAGGCCGCCGCGGATCAGTTCGTTGTTGACGAATATCCGTTTGAAAGTGTCGCGGATGAAGCCCCCGGGGAAGTGCAGCACATAGTTGTACCAATGATAGAAGGCCTTCTGGCGCTCGGCCGACGCCATGTCTCCGCGCTTGAGGTCGAGGTGCAGCCTGCGGAAGTTGCGCAGGTGCTGGTCGATGCCGAGCAGGTAGAACCCGAGGACCTGCAGGCGGCCGTCGTAGACCTCGCGGGAGTCTTCGCCGCCGGGGTCCCGGGCGGTTTTGCCGAAAAGGCGCAGAAGCCGGTCGATGTGCCCCGCGCCCACCTGGCGTGCGAAATCGGTCAGGTACCCGGGCCCGGCCTCGGTGTGCATGGGGGAACCGGCCGAGCCGAAGGTGCGGCCCAGGTGGGGATAGCGGATCAGGGTGGCGGCCAGCAGGGGGCCGGGCTGGCAGACGGCGATGAGGTGCGGGGGCCTGCCCGTCAGCCCCAGGGCGCGCTCCAGGATTGCCCGGTACTGGTTCACCTGGCTGTCGAAGTCCTCGCGGTGGCGTTTGCCCTCGACGGTCACGGGGATGTCGTCGGCGCATTTCTGCTCGACCACGGCCATGCGCGTCAGGCCGCTGTCGCGCAGAAACACCGCCACCCGTTCGGCGATATTGGAATGGTGTCCGGCTCTGGGGGCGAAGACCACCGTGTAGTTGTCGAGGGCGTGGGGGCCGTCGAGGGAAATGTCCACCAGGCGCATGCCCGGCAGGTCGATGAGCACCCGGTCCGGGTCGTAGGCGGCCGACCAGGCCTGGGCGGGGCTCCTGGAGGCGAAAAGGTCGATGAAATCCGCTTCCGCGCGCTGGTGCCGCTCGAGGCGCCGGAGGGTGTCGAGGCACGTCGAGCGGGCGAGGTCGAGGAAGCTTTTCTGCTCCTGGCGCACAAACCCGAAAAGGCGCCTGGCGGCGGCCTGGGGCAGGGGGATGCCGGGGGGGCAGGTCCCCTGGAGGGCTGCCAGGCCCATGGACTGCAGGTTTCCCAGCAGGTCGAATCCCAGGGCGAGGGCGCGCTGCTGGTGCTGGAACCAGCCGGCACCGGCGCGGATGGGGATATTCACGGCCTCGCAGGAGGTCTGAAAGTAGGGGAAAAGGCTGAAGAACGATTCCGGCATGGGGGTGGCCTCCTCGAAGCGGTTGGTCCGGCCGGCAGGGCGGCGCGGCAGGCCTTTCTAAGCCAAGCCGCGCAACGTGTCAAGCGCTATCCGCCCCGGCGCGTGCCGCCGGGGGGACGGCCGGGGGCGGGGGAAAGGGTCACGAGCGGCCGAGGAACGCCTCGACCCGGCGGCGGATGTCGTCGCGGTCGCCCGCCGGGTGCCAGAGGATTTGGGGGTCGGCGCGGAACCAGGTCATCTGGCGCTTGGCGTAGCGGCGGGTGTCGCGCTTCATGGTGTCTTCCAGGGTGTGCCGGTCGACGCGCCCCAGGATGAAGTCGATCATGTGGCGGTAGCCGATGGCCTGCATCGGCTTGAGATTCTCGTTGTAGCCTTTTTCCAGCAGGCCCTCGACTTCCTCCTGGAATCCGCCCGCCAGCATGGCCTCGACGCGCCGGTCGATGCGGTCGAAGAGCTCCCGGCGGGCCATGTCCAGCCCGATGCCCAGGACGCGGTAAGGGCGGTCGCCGAAGCGGTGCCCGGCCTGGTATTCGGAAAGGGGCCTGCCGGTGACCTCGTGGACTTCCAGGGCGCGGATGATGCGCAGGGTGTCGTTGGGGTGAAGGCGGCGGGCGGCCGCCGGGTCGCAGGCCTGCAGGCGGCGGTGGAGGACGTGGACGCCTTCCGCCTCCGCCGTCTGCCGCAGGCGCCGGCGCGCCTCCGCGTCCTCGGCGCCGCTCTCGAAAAGCCCCCCCAGCAGGGCGCGGATATAAAGACCCGTGCCGCCGGCCACGATGGGCAGGCGCCCCCGGCGGTGAATCGCGGTGACGGCCGTGCGCGCCATGGCGGCATAGCGTGCGGCGTCGAAAGGCTGGTCCGGGTCGACCACATCGATCATGTGGTGGGCCACCGCGGCTTGCTCGGCCGGGGACGGTTTGGCCGTTCCGATGTCCATGTGGCGATACACCTGCATGGAATCGGCGCCGACGATCTCGCCTCCCAGGCCTGCCGCCAGATCGATGGCCACGGCGGTCTTGCCCACGCAGGTCGGCCCGCAGACGACGACGACCTCGGGTTTGGATGCCTCGCTTTTCATGGGCCTGGAAACGCGCGCGCAAAGGCGCGAAAGCGGACGCGGGCCCCGGGTCGGCCCCGAAAGCCCCGCAGCCTGCCGGCTATCCGATGGTGTTCTTGACGATGCCGACCACTTTTTCCGGGTCGAAGGGTTTGCGCACGAATGCCACCGCGTCGCGCACGGCGTGGTCCCCGTCGATGCCGCTGATGACGATGATGGGGATCTTCTTGAGTTCCCTGTCCTGGCAGAGCTTGCGGTAAAACCTCGGCCCCCACTCGCCCGGCATCTGCAGATCGAGGGTGATCAGATCGGGTTTTTCGCGCTTGACGACCTCCAGTCCCTCCATGCTGCTGGTGGCCGTGACGGTTTCGTAGCCGTTGTCGCTGAAAACCGCCTGGAGGTATTTCACCACGATGGGGTCGTCATCGATGATCAGGATCTTCTTGGGCATGGCGCTCCTCGCTTTCGGGGGGTGGACCCAGGGACGGGGGAGCCGGCGGGGATTAGCGCCGGTGACACTCGCCGCACATTACCGGGCCCGCCTTTTTTTCCATGTGGCAGCCTGCGCAGTTGCGATGGAAGGCCTTGGTCAGTGACGGCGCGCGGCCCTCGTCCCGGGGGCCGTGGCATTCCGAGCAGTTCTCGTCCTCGGAGGATTCGTCCTCGAGTTTGCGGCCGTCCTCGTAGACGTGGTGGCATTCGTTGCACGCCTCTATCCCGGCCCTCTCGTTGTGGCTGTCGTGGGCAAATACCGACGGCGGCCGCTGGGGGTTCTGGAAGGCACTGTTGGCGACCACCTCCATGTCCTCCTGGGAGCCCGCCGGCGCGAGCAGGCAGAGGCACGCCGCTGCCGCGAGAAACAGGTAAAGGGCGGTTCGTTTCATCCCAAATCTCCTTCACTTCCCTTTTCCATGACCTCGTAGAGGATGTCCCCGATGAACTTCAGCTCCAGGCCGAGGCCGTAGTGGTGGTTGATGTCCTCCAGCCCGCTGTGGCAGTTGTGGCAAGGGGCGATGAGGGTCTTGGCGCCCCGGGACTTGGCGGCGAAGAGCTGCTCGGCCTTGATGCGGTTGCCTTGGATGCGCACCATCTTGAAGGGCGGGCCGCAGTTGATGACCCCGCCGCCGGCGCAGCAGCAGTAGTTGTGCTCGCGGTTGGGGTGCATCTCGATCAGGGTCTCGCAGATGGCGTTGACCACGTAGCGGGCCTTTTCGTGCAGCCCGCCCCCCCGGACGACGTTGCAGGGATCGTGGAGCGTGACCGGCTGTGGGTACTTCCTGGCGATCCTGATCCGCCCCTCCCGGAGGATGTCGTAGTAGAACTCGATGGCATGCACGATGGGGATCGGCGGCATTTTCCACCCCAGCCAGCGGTTGCCCATGTCGTAGACGGAGCGGAAGGCGTGCCCGCACTCCCCCATGACGATCTTCTTTACTTTCAGCCGGGCCGCGGTTTCGAAATGGGCCCGCTTGACGCGCCCCATGATCTCGTTGTCGCCGGTGAACATGGCCATGTCGCTGTTGTCCCACCCCGGGGTGGCCGGCATGGTCCAGTCGACCCCGGCCGCATTCATGATCACCGCCGCCTGGTAAATCAGCTGGGCCTGGAATTTCGGCTCCGGGCCGATGACCGAGTACATGATGTCGGCCCCCTCCTTTTCCAGGGGGATCCGCAGGGCGGGGATCTCGGATTGGGCCTCTTCCTCCTGCCACTGGAGGGTGTCGATCCACTCGTCGTCCTTGACCCACATCTGGTTCAGGGTGGCGGAGTGGCTGTGGGCCGTGTCCTGAATGTACTGGGGGGTGACGCCCAGCAGGTGGTTGATCCGCCGGACCACCGACAGCAGGTAGGCGACGTCGATGCCGAAGGGGCAGTACATGGCGCAGCGCTTGCACAGGTTGCACTGGGTGTGGGCGATTTCGACCCCCCGCCTGATGAACTCGGCATCGACGCGCCCCTTTTTGCGGAGAATCTCCCACAGGGTCTGCTTCACCTTGCCGGCCGGCGAATAGCGGGGATCCTTGTCATGGGAGAGATAGTAGTGGCAGGCCTCGGAGCACAGGCCGCAGTGCACGCAGGTGTCCACGTAGGCCTTCAGGCGCGCGCCGGTTTCGCCCCTGAGCACCCTTTCGATCACCTGGCGGATCTTCTCCTCGGTCAAGCGGGCAACACCCTTTTCGATGCCGACGTCCTTTATGGCGGGTTCACTCTTTTTCAAGCTCACAGGCTCGGCCATGGGTCATGTCTCCTGTGTTCCGGGAATTGGCTACCAATCGCGCGCATGCCTGACCTTACCGAATTCGGATCCCATGTAGGCGCGGGTGAATGGGGAAAAGAGCATGTGGCTCAGGCGGGTGAAGGGGATGGCCATGAGCATGATCTCTCCCGAGAGAATGTGCAGCAGCAGGAAAAACGGATAGTTGAACCACTGGTGGTAGGCCAGGAACCCGGTGACGAAAGGCATGGCCACGATGAAAAGTATGGCGAAGTCCGACCCCGATGTCAGATAGGCCACCTCGGGCGTTTTCAGCCGACGGACGAGAAAGAAGACGCACCCGCCGATGACCACCAGGGTCATGAAGTCGGCGACGCCGTCCGGGAGGGACCACCAGCGGATGTCCCAGGCCTCGTCCCAGAGAACGATGTGCGAAAGGAGAAAAACCGGTGTCAGCAGGAGACAGATGTGAAAGGCGAAGGTGACGATGGTGAGGATGGGATGCCGCTGCATGTTGACCGTGGCGAAGGGGGTGATCCAGCGCAGGATGGACCGCAGGCCGTATTTCCAGCTCATGTAGGTGAAAATGAATGCCTCCTTGCGCCTGGCCAGGGAAAAGAGCTGGACGAGGCGGAAGATGCTGCCGCCGATGAAGACGATGAAGGCGATCCATACCATCGGCCCGCTGACAAATCCGTAGAGATCGTGCATGGGTGTCCTCCCTCAGGGGATCAAGTCGGTTACCGGCAGGACCCGGCGATGGTATACACCGCCCTCGATGAAGCGCAGGAGGATGCGTCGGCCGTCCGGGCTGAAGACGGGGTCCCAGGCCGCCTCGCCTGATCGCGGCCAGACGCGGTCGTTGGCCGCGAAGGTGTATTTGCCCTGCCTTTCCACCTTTGCGGCCGCCACCGTGCCGTCCGGGCTGAACACCGGCCCCCAGGCCATGTCGAACGTCTGGCGCCAGGCTGTCCCGTCGACGGCGATGGTCCATTGCGCGCCGCTTTTGGCGGCAGCCCCCACCCGGTGTCCGTCGGGGCTGAAGCGCAGATCGGTGACCATGTCGGAAAAGGTGGCCCGCCAGGGAGTGCCGTCGACGGCGACGGTCCACCGGCCGAATTCGGGGGCGACCACGGCCGCCACTCTTTGGCTGCCGGGGGCGACGGCCTGTTTCCAGAGCTGTACGAAGGGTTTCTCCCACAGAGGGTGTCCGTCCTGCATCAGCCGCCATTTGCCCTCCGACCGCGCCGGGGCGATCACCGCCCCGCTGCCGGGGTGGAAGACGGCCGGCCACACCGCGTCGAAGGTCTTCTGCCAGGGGACGCCGTCGACGGCAATGGTGTAATCGTAGAGGGTGAGGCGGACCTCGGCGGCCAGGTGGCGCCCGTCGGGGCTGAAGGCCGGCCCCCAGACGTTGACGAAATTCCGTTCCCAGGCCCTGCCGTCGGCCGCGGCCGTGTAGGCGCCCTTTTGAAAGGCATCGATGTCGGCGCTGGCGAAGGCGACCGCTTGGACGACGGCCGCGCTGGCGCCGCCATCGGCGCTCAGTACGGGCGAGGTCAGGTTCGGGTAGGTCGATTCCCAGGGGGTGTCATCCACGGCAAGCCCGTAGGCCATGTCCTGCTGGAACGCGACGGCGACCCGCCCCCCGTCCAGGCTGAAAAGGGTGTTCCAGGCATAGCTGAACCTGTTTTCCCAGGCACTGCCGTCCACCGCGAGGGTCCATTCGCCCGTTTCGGACACCAGAGCGGTCAGGCGGCCGTCGGGTGAATATCTCAGGTACCACGCCTTGTCGAAGCTGCTTTCCCACGGCACCCCGTTGACGCACACGCTGAATTGACCTTCATCGACATTGACGATGGCGGCTACCTGCTCGCCGTCCGGACTGGCGCAGGGTTCCTCCACCCACCGGAACGCGTCCCTCCATTGCCCGAAAGGGATCGTTTTCTCCCCGGTCTCCCAGTCCCATTTCGCTGTGTCAGCCATTTTCCCTCCTTGCTCGTGGCGGATGCCGGGTCAGCAGGCGCCGGTTGAACACCCCGTCGGCAAGCGGTGCATCCAGGCAGATCGACACCCGGCCCCGAAGGTATCGGCATCGCCCTCCGATAGTGTCGGCTTCGCCGCGGCTGGGGGGTCGGGAAACGTGCTGTTGCGATTCAAGCGGTCGGCAGGGCGTTGACAAAAATAGCGGCACATGGTCGCCGGCGGGCGTTGGCAGGACGTCATGCGAAACCGGGTGCCGTTTTGTCTGGGAGAGAGGGGGGCCGGCGGCAAAGTGTCGGTTTCCGCTCACAGCCCGGCCTCCTGGGTGTACTCGTTGATCATCAGGGAGAGGGCGTTGTCGCTGAAAACGACCGTCCGGGAGCTCAGGCCGTTTTCCTTTACCTGGCGCGGAATCAGATGGGTCCTGGCGATGATCAGCTTCTCCTCCTCGGTGTAGCCGGACAGGTGGATGACCTCCATGCGGTCGAGGAGGGCCGAGGGGATGGTGTCGGTGTAGTTGGCGGTGAGGATGAACATCACCCGGGACAGGTCGAAGGGCAGATTGAGGTAGTGGTCGGAAAAGGCCGCGTTCTGCTCCGGGTCCAGGGCCTCCAGGAGGGCCGAGGAGGGGTCGCCGCGGAAGTCGGCGCCGAGCTTGTCGATTTCGTCCATCATGAAAACCGGGTTGTTGGTGCCGCTTTGCTTGATGCCCTGGAGGATCCGGCCCGGCAGGGCCCCGATGTAGGTCCTGCGGTGGCCGCGGATCTCGGCCTCGTCGCGGATCCCCCCCAGGGAGATGCGCACGAACTTGCGGCTCATCGACCGCGCGATGGCCTGGCCGAGGGAGGTCTTGCCGACGCCGGGCGGGCCGACGAAGCACAGGATCGGCCCCTTGGTGTCGGGGTTGAGCTTGCGGACGCTGAGGTACTCCAGGATCCGTTCTTTGATCTTTTCCAGGCCGTAGTGGGCCTTGTCCAGGGTGGCCTGGGCCTTCTGGATGTCGAAGACGTCGCGGGTCGCCTTTTTCCACGGCATCTCCACCAGCCAGTCCAGGTAGGTCCGGATCACCGAGGACTCGGCCGAATCCGGGTGCATCTGCTCCAGGCGCCGCAACTGCTTGCGGGCCTCCTTGTCGGCCTCGGCCGGCATCCTGGCGCGTTTGATCTTCTTTTCGTACTCCGCCAGTTCCTGGCCTCTTTCGTCGCCCTCCCCCAGCTCCCGGTTGATGATGCGCATCTGCTCGCGCAGAAAGTAGTCCCGCTGGCTCTTGGAAATCTCGTCGCGCACGTCCGACTGGATCTTGGCCTGCACCGTGGAAAGCTCGACCTCGCGCGAGAGCAGGTCGTTGACCCGCTTGAGCCGCTCGATGGGATCCTCGATCTCCAGCAGGGACTGGGATTCCTCGATCTTGAGCTTCAGGTTGGAGGCCACCAGGTCGCCCAGCTTGCCCGGGTCCTCGATCCCCTCCAGGATGGTGCTGACCTCGTTGGTCAGCTCCCCCTTGAGGGCCAGGATTTTCTCGGAATGCTCCAGGATGTTGCGCATCAGCGCCCGGGTCTCCAGGCTGATTTCCGCCGGAGGCTTTTCCTGGATCAGCAGGACCTTGACCTTGTAGAACGACCGCTTCTGGGAGTACCTGACGATCTTCGCCTTGGCGATCCCCTGCACCAGGGCCTTCACCCGGCCGTCGGGCATCTTGAGGATCCTGAGCACCCGGCTGATGGTGCCCACCCGGAAGATGTCGTCCTCTTTCGGGTCCTCGGTGCCGGGGTCCTTCTGCGTCGCGAGGAAAAGATACCCGTCCTTTCCGAGCGCGTCCTCCACCGCCCGGACCGATTTGTCGCGCCCCACCAGAAGCGGCATGAGCATGTCGGTGAAGATCACCACGTCCCTCACCGGCATCATCGGCAGCGTGGTGGGCGGCTTCTCGTCCTTGATGTCGTCTTCGAGGATGTGAATCAGGTCGTCTTTGTCGGTTTCCGCCATGGGTTCTCCCTGGTCGTTCCTTCGCGTGGGGCTGCCGGTCGACACGCGGCCCGCCCGGACGCAAGGGCCACGCTTGATTTCACGCGTGGTTGAACATTTTATAATAAGGGCGAAAGCACCTTTGACAACATGCGCCTTGATTTTTTTGGCGGCTGCCCGTAGTCTGGCAGGATGCAACCGGCCGGGCGCCTTTTCCCGGGACCGCCCGCCCGCATCCACCCGAACGCAAGGACACCAGGACTCCCATGATGCCCGCCGCCGAGATCCTGCATGCCGCCGTCTTCGCCCTGGGAACCATCGTGGGCAGCTTTCTCAACGTGTGCATCCACCGGCTGCCCGCCGGAGGGTCCGTCTCCGACCCCCCCCGGTCCGTCTGCCCTTCCTGCTCCGGCCCCATCGCCTTCTACGACAACATCCCGGTGCTGAGCTACCTCTGGCTCAGGGGGCGGTGCCGCCGCTGCCGGGAGCCCATATCGATCCGCTACCCCCTGGTGGAGATCGCCGGAGGCCTCCTCGCGGCGGCCTGCGCGGCCAGGTTCGGATGGTCCTGGCAGGCCGTGGTCTACTACGTTTTCACGGCCGCGCTCCTGGTGGTCTCGGTCATCGACCTGAAGCACCGGATCATTCCGGACATCATCTCCCTGCCGGGCATCCCCATAGGGGTGGCCGCGTCCCTGGCCCTTCCCGCCATGACCCTCAAGGACTCCGTCATCGGGGTGCTGGCCGGCGGAGGCAGCCTGTGGGCCGTTGCCTGGGCCTACCGCGGCCTCACGGGCAAAACCGGCATGGGGGGCGGGGACATCAAGCTGCTGGCGATGATCGGGGCCCTGCTGGGCCTGGAAGGCGTGATCTTCACCATTTTCACGGCCTCGGCCCTCGGAAGCCTCATCGGGCTGGCCCTCATGTTCTACACCAGCTCCGACATGAAACTGGCCGTGCCCTTCGGGCCCTTTCTCTCAGGGTCGGCACCGGTCTTGCGGTAGACATACCCCTCCAGGGCGCCGGCCGAGGCGGCGAAATCGTACAACGCCGCGTGGATGTTCATATTTCTTCCTTTTCAGCAGCCAGGGCGGGAAACCGTTGCAGCCCCCGCGGTGACTGAGGCGCCGCGACCTGTGCCTGTTCGCTGTCGTTGCCGTTGCCGTTATCGATCGTCAAATATTAGATTCCATCGCGTAATACAAGCCGAAAGGAGGCCCCTATGAACGAATCCGCCGCCGTGCTGCTGGTCGCCACCATGGACACCAAGGGGGAGGAGGCCCTTTTTCTCGCCGAACGGATCCGCTCGGCCGGGATCGAGGTGCGGGTCCTGGACGGCGGGATCCGGGGCCGGAGCCCGGTGCCGGTGGACATCGGCCGCCACCGGGTGGCCGAGGCCGGCGGCCGCTCCCTGGCCGATGTCCAGGCCATCGGCAACGAGGGGGAGGCCCTGGCGGCCATGATCGCGGGGGCGGTGCGCTGCACCCGCGACCTTTTCGAGGGGGGCGCCATCCGCGGCGTCATCGCCCTGGGAGGCTCCATGGGCACCACCCTGGGGACAGCCGTCATGCGCAGCCTGCCCATCGGCTTTCCCAAGGTGATGATCTCCACCATGGCCTCCCGCGACACCCGCGCCTTCGTCGACACCAAGGACATCCTGATGCTGCACGCGGTGAGCGACCTGGCGGGCCTCAACCGCATCACCTGCGCTATCCTTCACAACGGCGCCATGGCCATGGCCGGGATGGCCTCCAGGCCGGCGGAGAAGCCGGTTTCCGGCAGGCCCCTGTTGGCGCTGTCGACCCTGGGGACGACGGAAGCCTGCATGCAGCAGGTGCGCGCCGCCCTGGGGAAGGCAGGCTGCGAGACGATCGTCTTCCACACCGTCGGGGCCGGGGGCAAGGCCATGGAAGAACTGGTCCGCGACGAGGAGGTGGCAGCCGTTCTCGACCTGTGGCTGCACGAGATGGCCGACCACCGCTTCGGCGGGGACTACGACGCCGGACCCGACCGCGGCAGCGCCGCCCTGCAGAAGGGCGTGCCCGCGGTCCTGGTTCCGGGAAACATCGATTTCCTGGTGACCGGTCCTCTCAAGACCGCGCAGGTGCGCTTTCCGGGCAGGCCCTGCCACATGCACAACGCCGCCATCACGGTGGTAGCCAGCGAGCCGGAGGAAATGGCCGCCCTCGGCCGGCACCTGGCAGGGCTGTGCAACGCCGCCAAAGGTCCCTTGAAAATCCTGGTGCCGACCGAAGGGTTTTCGGCCTTCGACCGCCCCGGCAGCCCGCTTTTCAACCCCGAGGGCCGGCGCATGTTTGTCGAGGCGGTGAACGGCGGGCTGGCCCCCGGTATCTCCCTTGAAAAGATCCCCTGTCACGTCAACGACCCTGACTTCGGGCGGGCCGTGATCCGTGCGCTGGAGGGGTTCCTGAAACTTTGAGGGCGGCCCCTCCCCCGGTGCGGCGTGGCGCCGGAAGGCCCGCAGATGAAACCTTGCCCTTATCGGGTTCGAGACGGGGCGGATGGCGGTTGCGATGACGATATGGAGTTACCAACTCCGAATCAGGGTCGAAAAAGGATTGCAGGCCGTTGTCAGGCCGCGCAAAATCGGCGGGTTGAATTCCCCTCAATAGCCGCCCAATCGCAGCGTGCGCCCGATCTCGTCCCGCCAGGCGGGGGGTACGCCGGCGTCATCCGCATACGTGCGCCAGCGCGAAACGGTGTCACGCACCGCGTTGACGATCGCCTCGGCGCGCCCCCGCTTCATCGAGGCCGCCCTGGCGCACGCCCTGAAGTCCTCCATGCGAAAGTCGTCGCGCTTGCCGTTCAGGGTCATCTGGTGGCGGGCCGTCCATTTGCCGCCCGGGTTGAAGCTGTAAGTCACGTCAAATGCCGGCGCCAGAGACCACCGGCCGGCCTTGTCCATCAAAAAGGCGATGTTTTTGACGTGATCGTCCTGGTTGCGCGCCACGATGTTGAAGGCCATCCGGCGGAACTGTTGCTCAACCGCCTCCATTGGCAGGCCAAGCTGCCGGATGGCAAGCAGGGCCTGCTCGTAGGAATGGGCTCCGGCCATGTTGAAGTCGTAATGCGCCAGCCCGCACAATGACTGCATATGAAGTTTTTCGCCGTCGGCGAGCCGGTCGAAGCGCCGGGTCATGAAATGCCGCCTTTGGTTTTCCGCCAATAGCCTGCATTCGCTCATGGTGATGCCGGCATCGGTGGCCATGCGGTGGTAGGCATACTCGATGATGCCATACCCCTTAGGGTCCTCCATCTCCTTGTCCATGTTTCCCCGAACACCGTCGAATTTGAGCAGCCAGTGCGCGAACCCCTCATCCGCCGGGGCCTGCCCGGAACGCACCTCATTGGTTGCCGGATTCCAGGCAATCACCGCTTTCGCCCTCGCCCCGCCCGCCGATGTCCCCACTGCCAGGATTTCCCTCAGCGCCCGCTCCTTTTCCGGAGCGCCAAACGACACCTTCAAATTTTTGCGCCGGGTCAGGATCTCCGACGCCAACGCAACGAGCTGCTCGACCCGGATGCGGTTGGCTTTGCCTGCCTTGGGCCCGAGCGCGGGCTCGAACTCCAAGGCTCCCATGCCCCGTTTCCCGATGTAGCAGAGGCGCTCGACGGCATTGAAGGATTCCGGCGACCGTCCGCGCGTGGCCAGCCAGGCATCGATGAGGGCTTTTCCGAACCGGTCGGGCAGCGAATCCGCCAGCAGTCCCGGAAGGCCGTGAAAGGTCGTGCGCGACAATCCCGGAAAGGCGAAAATTCGGTTGGAAAGCGGCATGGTCAAGGGGGCGACCTGGATCCCGCTTCCGGCAAAGGCAGGGGCATATTCAAAAGCGGCCACCCCGCGGCCTTCCTCGAGGGCAACTGCACCTATCGTTCGCCCCCAGAGCTTCACCCGGGCAACCGTCGTCATGAATCCTCGCCCCAGGACCACGCGTCGCCGGGCGAACCGGCGTCACGGCGCAAGGACGCCCTCTGCCGCTCCTTGCCCTTGAGCTTGAGCAGGTCCATGGGCCTGGGCCCGGTTTCGGGGACCAGTTGATCCAGGCCCTGCAGAAGGTCGAGCACCCGAAGGAGCCGGACAAGACTCAGGGTCTGCGCCGCCGCACCGGACTCGATCCGCTCGACCGTCCGCTTGGACACCCCGGCCTGCCTGGCCAGGGCCGCCTGGGTCAGCTGAAGCGCCAGCCGCCGCCGCGCCAGCCGCCTGCCGAGCGCTTCGAGAAGCGCGTCATCCCCCATGGTCTTGTCGCTGTCCATCGCCGTCGTTTCTGTGGTTGACCTTCATTTTGTCATTTTATCGTCATTTTTGACGATTTGCAATAATTTATTTTAATCGTCATAAATGACGATTAAAACTCATAAAAGATTTTTTAATCGTCATAAGTTACGATAAATTTGTTTATTTTATCATCGAGAACGGCACGCCCCTCACTTGACCGTCATGACGAAGGACCCGTCCCAGCCGGGAGGCGGCGGGGCCTGGCGGTAGACCCGGCAGCGGTCGGCCAGGGCCCGGCTCGGCCCGTCGCCGGGGGTGGCGGCCAGGGCGGCCTCGAAGTGGGCGACGGCCTCGTCCCATTTCCGGCCGCGGTAGGCGGCCAGGCCCTGCTGGTAGGCGGCCGCCGTCTCGGCCATGCCCGGCTCCAGGCCGCCGGCCTCACCCAGGAGTTCGTAAACGGTCACCGGCGCGGCCTTGCCCTTGACGCTGACGGTGTCGATCTCCCGCGCGGCGATGCCCGGGCCGGCGGCCTGCCATGTGGTCTCCCCCACCAGGCAGTAAGTGCCGTAGACCTTGTTGATCCCCTCCAGGCGCGCGGCTGTGTTGACCGTGTCGCCCATCATGGTGTAGTCCATGCGGCTCTTGGAGCCCATGTTGCCCACCACCGCCGGCCCGGAGCAGAGGCCGATGCGCATCCTGAGTTCCGGCCGCCCCTGGGCGCGCCACTGCGCGCGCAGCGCCGCGAGCCGCCGCTGCATGCGCGCGGCCGCCCGGAGCGGGTCGGGCTGGCCGACAGGGCGCACAGCCACCCCTCCCAGCTTTCCGGCGGCCAGCAGCAGCGCGTGGCCATCGCCCGCGGGCTTTGCATGCGCCCCAAGATCATGCTCTTCGACGAGCCGACCTCGGCCCTCGACCCGGAAATGATCAACTAGGTCCTGGACGTCATGCGCGCCCTGGCCCGGGAGGGCATGACCATGGTGGTCGTGACCCATGAAATGGGCTTCGCCCGCGAGGTGGCCAACCGGGTGGTCTTCATGGACGGCGGCCAGATCATCGAGATCGCCCCGCCGGGAGACTTCTTCGCCCGCCCGCAAAACGAGCGCACCCGCCTGTTCCTGAGCAAGATCCTCTCCCACTGACTTCGGCAGAAGATCACGCGGACCCTTTACGGCGGGAACCCTTGCGCCTCGTCAACCGGCGCTCGCTGCCTTTCAAACGTTTTAGGGACGAAACGTTTTAGGGACGTTGTTGATTACATATGAAAAACCAGGCGGGCAAAACCGACAAATCAAAAGTACATTGTAATCAACAACGTCCCCTTATTATCCCGTCCCCTTATTGTCCTGAGAGCCCGTCGAGGATGCGGTCCGCGATCGTCGCCGTCGAAAGGGACAGGCCGTGGGCCATGCTGGCATCGATGATCTGGCCTCGGGTCATGGCGCCTACGGCGTAAACCGCCCCGCCGCCGGCCTGGGGTGGAGGGGACAGCTCCACCTGGTGCGAGCGGGGGTCTATCCGGACGCTTCCCGCCCGCAGGAACTCGGTTTCGCCCTGGCGACCGCCTTGGGAACCGGATGCCGGCGCGCCGACCCTTTCCCGGTCGATATGGATCCAGCCTGAAGCGATCAGGCTGCGTGCCAGCTCGGACGGGTCGGCATCCAGGAACCTGCTCTGCCCCCTGGCGTCGACAACGTAAGGACAACTGTCCGACCGGGGCCGGCCCTGGGGGTCCGTGTAGTCGAAACGGTAGCATGCCCGCCTCTCGTCCCGGTAAAACCGATAGCGGGCCCCCAACCGGACCACCCTGACGATGCCGGCCTCCATGAGGGCGAGGAGCTTGGCGGCGTTGAGCCGCGGCTGGGTGGCGGCGTGGGTGAAAAAAACGGAGGTGTAGACGCGGTCGAAGCGGCGGCGCTCCTCGTCGGTCAGACCCAGGTACCACTCACGCACAAAGGCGAAGGATTGGTGCAGCACGCTCTGCCACAGGACTTGGCCTTCCGGGCCGTCGCCGTCGACGGCCTCGCCGAGGGAGGCGCGCAGGAGATCCGCCGCGGACCCGCTCGGCTCCAGGACTTTGTCCCACTCAACGGGGCGGCCGTAGGCGGCTTCGAGTTCGGCGTTCAGCAGCTCGAACACGGTCTTCAGCTCCAGGCGGCCGCCGTTTCGCCGACAGATGCGTTCGAAGGCGCAAGGGGTCAGGATCGCGTTGCGATAGGCGCCCGGTTTCCCCCGGACCTTGGGCAGCAGTCCGCGCCGCGAATAGAGGGTGATCGTCCGGGGAGTCCGGGAGGCGGTATATGCCAGGCCCCGGTCCGCATCACCCGTGAAACGACCGTCGGAGGTCAGGGTCAGAGCCGTTTCGATGGCGCTCAGACTCGTGCCGATCACCCCCACGCGCGCCCCTGGAGGGATGCGTGCCAGGAGCCTGGCCGCTGGCCACGGCGAGTCGAAATAGTTTTCCTGCCGGCTTTCGGAAACCCAGTGACCGGTGGCCAGGAGAACGGCGTGGAAGATCATCTCCAGAGGTTCGCGGATAACGGGCGGGCGGGCGACGATGCGGACGGCATCGCCTGCCGGGCGCATATCGACCACCTCGTGAAGCGGAAAAAGCCTGACCGTCATGCCGATGCGGCGGCCGTCCTCCACTGCCTGCCGGAAGCGCGTGCGCAGGTATTCCCCCATGAAGGCCCGCGGGTAGTGGCGGCAGGCGGCCGGACCGGGCGACGGCTCGAAGGCCTCGGCCGGAAAACCCGGGAAGCGGTCTTGGAGCAGCTCGAGGTTACGGTCGACCCACACCTGGAAATCGCCCCGGCGATCCGCGTACACCCCCATGTCTCCGGCGCACATGTTGGTGAGGTGAAACGGCATCAGGTTGCGCCCGTTGTGGGGAAATCCCGGCCCGAAGTCGTGGGCCTTCTCGAAAACGGCCACATGCATCCCAGAGGGTTCGATCTGCCCTGCGGAAACCCTTTTGCAGGCCTTTTCCACCAGCTGGCAGAGCATCGCGGTGGCCGTGAGCCCCCCGCCGACGATACCGAAGGAAAACCCGGGAACGGGTTGCCCTGACTTGCCCCCGCCTTCCCTTGGGTGACGGCAGGCCCCGCCCCGGGACAGGCAACCGCCCAGCCCCTTTGCCGGGGATCCTCCGGGCACGACCATCTCAACCTCCGAGCAGGGGGGCGATCTCCCCGGCCTTGGGAAACAGCCCGTAGAGCCCGCCGGTGTGGATGAAGACGATCCGCCCGCCCAGGCAGCCCGGGGATTTCCTGATCTCCTCGACCATGCCGTAAAAGGCCTTGCCCGTGTAGACCGGGTCCAGGAAAATCCCCTCCGCCCGGGCCACGTCGCGGATGAGGCCCAGCTCTTGCGGGCGGCTGAGGGCGTAGCCCTCCCCCACGTACCCGTCGATGATCTCGATGTCCCGCGCCCTTGAAAAGCCGATTCCCAGCCCGAAGCGCGCCACGGCCTCCTCGCAGATGCCCCCGATGACGCGCGTGAAATGGTCCCGGTCGTCGCAGACATTCACGCCGACCACGCGGACGGGTGAATTCAGGAGCTTTTTTCCCAGGATCAGGCCGGCGCCGGTGCCGCCCGAGCCGGTGGCGTGCACGATCGTGGCCGTGCGCGCCAGGCCGCCGGGAAGGCTTTGCAGCCGCCCCCGGCGGGCATCGGCGATCACGGTCGCCCAGAGGCCCTCGGCCTCGCCCAGCACCACGGCGTCGGCGTGCCGGCCGGCCTCTTGCGGCAGGGCGCTGGCGTGAATCCCCCCCATGACCACGCGCCGGTTGCGTTTCCGGAATTCGTCGGCGATCTGGTAGGCCCTGGGCATCTGCGAGGTCATGCCGGTGATTCCCACCAGATCCACCGGCTGATCGAAATCGATGTCCTCCACGTAGTCGTCCACCACGCGGATGTCCACCCCCTGGGGCGTGAGCGCCGCAAGGGTCGCCAGGGCGTTGCTGGGCATGAGGGCGACGTCGTAGGTGCGTTTTCTGCCGGAGGCGTCGAGGTGCGACGGCTGGATCAGCAGCAGCTTCATGAACCTGTCCCCCCATGGCGGCGGCAGGGCGCGTGAGCCCGTCCGTAGCTCAAATTTATTTATATATCAAAGTTTTTGAAAATATACACGCGGAGTTTGGACAGAGCCCGGGAGGGGGAGGGAGGCGGTTGCAATTTCGGGGATCAGAGCATCTTGGACAATTCCGCCTGGGACGGGATGAAGGCGGCATCGAAATCCCGCCAGAAATCGGGGTGGGCATCGCGCCAGCCGGGTCCGAAGGTCTGGTCGAAATACGGCCTCAGGCGCAGGAACCACCGGCCCCTGGCCTTGTCACCGCCCTGCATGGCATGGAACATGTCGGCCAGGTGCTCGGCGAGGTCGGCCATCTTGTCCTTGGGCAGGTACTGCTGGGCGCCCGCCTGGATCGACCTGACGAGGTTTTCGGGGTTCATGGCCTGGGCGGTGAGCATGACGGCGGGGATTTCCCTGCTCCGCGCGATCTCCAGGAGCCTGTAGCCGCTGACCCCCATGATGTCGAGGATCACGGCATCGTAAGGGTTGCGCTGCAGATACTTTTCGGCGGACACGAAATCGAGGGCTGTCTCCACCAGGCACATGTCCAGGAGGTCGGCGACCGTTTCGAGCACGTCCGGCTCGTCGTCCACCACCAGCACCCGCTTTCCCTTCAGCACCGCCAGGTCGCCCATGTCGTCCTCCCGCAAGTCTTCGAAGCCGTTCGGCCCCGGGCCGCAAACCCCGATGGTCCGGGGCCGGCCGCCTCCCCGCACCCCGGAGGCGCGCAGCGAAGCCGCAGAGCGCGGGGCGGATGGGGCCCGCCTGACCGCGCATGACTCCCATAGCACGATCGCCGCAAAATGAAAACCTGAAAACGCTCACCGGCCGCCGGTCGGAGGGGCGCCCCGCGACCGGTCCCGGTTTTCCGGCCGCCCTGGCCCACGGGCGCCTTTCAGCCCAGGTCCCGGTAGAATGCGGCATAGGGGGCGTATGCGGCCAGCAGGCTGGCGTGGGTCCCCCACGCCGCAACCCGCCCGCCCGCGAGAACGACGATCCGGTCCATCTCCTCGAGCAGAGCCCCGCGGTGGGTGATCAGCAGCACGGTGCGGCCCCGGGTGTGGGCGAGGACCGACCGCAGCAGGGCGCGCTCCGTCTCCCGGTCCAGACCCTCGCCGGGCTCGTCCAGGATCCAGAGCGGCGCGTCCCTGAGGATCGCCCTGGCCACCGCCAGGCGCCGCGCCTGCCCCCCCGAGAGCAGCTTTCCGGCCTCGCCGACCCAGGTGTCGAGGCCGTCCGGCAGCCCCTCCACGAAATCGCGCATCCGCGCGCCGTCGAGGGCCGCGCGCAGCGCCGCGTCGTCGGCCTCCGGGCGGGCGATCAGGAGGTTGTCGCGCACGCTGGCGGTGAAGATGTGCGCCCGCTGGGAAACCACCGCCATCGACCGCCGCAGGTCCGGCTCGCCGATCTCGCGGATGTCCCGGCCTCCGAGGACAACGCGGCCCGAGCTCGGGTCCTGGAAGCGGACCAGCAGGTGCGCCAGGGTCGACTTGCCCGCGCCGGCCGCCCCCAGCACGGCCACCCGCTGGCCGAAGGGGATGTGCAGGCTCACGTTCTCCAGGGCGGGCGGCTCTCCGGCCCCGTAACGGAACGTGACCTCCTCGAGGGCCAGGTCCGGCTCGGGGCAAACCGCCGCGCCGGCCGCGGGAAACCGGACCGGCGGGCGGGCGGAGACGATTTCGAGCAGCCGCCGGCCGGCCTCGCGCGTCTGGCCGAGGTACTGGAAGGCCCCCGGCAGGGGCGCCACCGCCTCGAAGACGGCCATCGCCGCCAGCGCCGCCATGACCAGGTGGGGGCCCGCCAGTTGGCCCGCGCCCACCCGCTCGACCCCCAGGTAGAGGACGGCGATCACCGCGGCCCCTGAAACGGCGCTGACCAGGGCGCCGGAAGCGCCCCGGATGTGGCTCATGCGCCCCTGCAGGCGCACCAGGGCCCGGTGCCCTGCGAGCACCCCCTCCCGGTGCCGCGCGTGGGCCCCGAACACCAGCAGTTCGGCCATCCCCTGGAGGCCTTCGACGACCTGGACGCGCAGATCGGCCTTCCGCCGCGCCAGTTGCCTTCCGGCCGCGGCGCCGGCATGGGCCGCGGCGGCCGGGACCCCCACGCCGGCGGCCAGCAGCAGCCCCAGGACCCACAGCGCGATGGCAACGTCGAAAACCGCCAGGAACAGACCCGTCAGGAGAGCCGCCGCCAGGGCCGTGGCGCCGGGCGACAGCACCCGCAGGTAGAGGTTGTCCAGGGCGTCGATGTCGGCAACGATCCGGTTGAGGACGTCCGCGCTGCGCCACCGGGACAGGCCGGCCGGCGCCAGCGGCTCCAGTCGTCGGTAGAACCAGACCCGCAGGCCCTCCAGGATCCGGAAGGTCGCATCGTGGGCGATGATCCGCTCCCCATAGCGCCCCGCGGTCCTTCCGAAGGCGAAAAGCCTGACCCCGATGCTCGGGTGGAAGAAATTGAAGAGGTGGGCCGTGGCGGCCGCCAGGCCGGCGGACGCGGTGGCGGAGATAAACCAGCCGGAGAGGGCCATCAACCCGATTCCGCACACCAGCGTGGCCAGGCCGAGAAGGCTTCCCGCCGCCATCCGCCCGATGTGCGGGCGCAGGATCTGCCAGAGGCCCGCCGGCCCGGCGCAAGTCTCAGGCATGGGTCTCCGCCTGGGCCCGGGGGGCGGCCAGGTGCCGGAACATGCCCCCCGCGGCCATCAGCTCCCGGCAGGTGCCCTGCTCCGCTATCCGGCCCTCCGCCACCACCAGGATCCGCTCGGCGTGGCGCACGTGGGCCAGCCGGTGGGTCGCCAGGATCACCGTGCGGCCGCGGGAGAGGCGCTCGATGGCGGCCATGACCAGGGCCTCGTTTTCCGGGTCCAGGCTGGCGGTGGGTTCATCCAGGAGAAGGATCGGGGCGTCCTTCAGAAATGCCCGCGCCAGGGCGACCCGCTGGGCCTGCCCCCGGGACAGCCCCAGGCCGCCCTCGCCGACCGGGGTGTCCAGGCCTCGGGGCAGGCGCCGGGCGACATCTTCCACCCCCGCCTGCCGGGCCGCGGTTTCGATTTCGGATGCGCTCGCCCCGGGCCGCCCCAGGCGGATGTTTTCCCGCACGGTGCCCTCGAACAGGACCGGCTCCTGCCCGATCCAAGCCAAGCGGCGGCGCCAGGTCCCGGGCTCGATGAACTCGATGGGGATGTCGTCGACCAGGATCCTCCCCCCCTCCGGGCTGCAGAAGCGCAGCAGCAGGTTGAAAATGCTCGTCTTGCCGCCCCCGCTCGGCCCTGCCAGGACCACGCGCTCACCGGCGCCCACCTCGAAGCTCACCCCCTCCAGGGCCGCGCGGCGCCCACCGGCATAGGCCAGGCGGACGCCGTCGAAACGGATACGCGCCGGACCGCCCCCCACCCCGCTTTTCCCGCCCCCGCCGGCGCCGGGCGGAGACTCGGCCAGGACCTTCAGGATTTCCCTCGCGGCGCCGACGGCATCGGCGCGGGCGTGGTAGCATGCGCCCAGCTCCCTCAGGGGCTGGTAGAACTCCGGGGCCAGGAGGAGGATGAAGAGGCCGCTTTCCAGGGTCAGCGGCCGGCCGTAAGTGCCGAAATCGACGTAGCCGAGAAATCCCACCCCCAGGTAGACCGCCACCAGCGCGATGGAAATACAGCTGAGGAACTCCAGCACCGCCGACGACAGGAAAGCCACCCGCAGCACACCCATGGTGCGCCGGCGGAAGTCCGCGGACACCCGGCCGACGCGCTCGGCCTCGTCCCGGCTGCGCCCGAAAAGTTTCAGGGTGCCGAGCCCCTGGAGCACGTCCAGGAAATGGGCGCTCATGCGCGCCAGGGACTGGAAGTGGCGCTGGCTGATGCTCTCGGCCCCCATGCCGATGAGGGCCGTGAACAGCGGGATCAGGGGGGCGGAAAACAGCAGGAGGCCGCCGGCCGCCCAGCTAAGGGGGAAGACGACCCACAGGATGGCCGCCGGTATCGTCGCCGCCAGGGCGAGCTGGGGCAGGAAACGGGCGAAGAAGTCGTGCAGCGCCTCCACGTTTTCCACGGCCGTGCTGGCCAGGGCGCCGCTGGGCCGGGCTGCGGCGTAAAGCGGTCCCAGAGCCGCGAGGTGCGCGGTCAGGGCCGCGCGCACCGTTTCGCGAACCTGGGCCCCGGCCCGGAATCCGGCCGCCTCGCGCGCCCAGGCCAGCGCGGCGCGGGCGACAACCACCCCGGCCGCACCCCAGAAAAAGACGCGCAGCTCCTCCCGCGCCAGGCCGAGGACGACGGCGCCGTAAACGATGCGCGCCAGCAGCGCGGCCTGGGCGATCACGAGCGCACCGCCGGCGAAGCCGAGCCCGGCGGACCACAGGGTCCACGCCCGGGCCGAGCGCGCCTGGTTCACGAGCCACCGCCCCGCGGAGGGCGGCGGCGACTGGGGGGTGGGTGTCATACGCGCGTCATGGCGGCCGGCCGGACCTCTTCGAAGGCGGACCGGCCCTCGAGGCGCAGCCGGGATGCCGCCCGCCGGCGCGCCGGATGCCGCCCCGCGCCCGCCCGGGTTTCAGGGACGCTCGCCGGGGCTCTTTTTCAATCCCCGGGCGAAGATTTCGAAGGCCACGTCGAGAGTGCTCCTCAGGTAGTCCTTGCTCTGGTCGATGAGCTTCTTGCTGGTCAACCAGAGAACCACCCCGGAAAACAGCGCCCAGAAGGCGTCGGCGACGGCGACGGGGTGCCGGTCGACGAACGTCCCCTGGCGGATCCCGGCCTCGATGACCTTGGCCACCACGCCGAGGGACTGGCGCGAAAGGTCCTTGATCTGCTCCAGCAGGTCGGGGGACAGGTTGAGCAGGTTTTCGCTCGACTGGAGGTGAAACATGCTGATGATGATCTGGGGGTCGAAATCGTAGACATCGTGCATGGCCGCGAACAGGGCCTGGAGCCTGGCCTCCGGGTCCTGTTCGGGGTCCCGGTCCACGTGCTCCAGGCGGATCTTGAGGAACTGGAGCAGGCGCAGGGAAAGCGATGCGTAGAGTTCGTCCTTGCTTTTGAAGTAGAGATAAATCGTACCGGGGCTCAGTTCGGCCTCCTGGGCGATTTCCTCCATGGTCGCGCGGTTGAAGCCGCTGCGGGCGAACACCCGCTTGGCCGCCACCATGATCTGCTGCCGCCGCCTCTCCCGCTCGCGTTCCTTGCGCTCCCGAATGCCCATCGCCTGCCTGCCTGTCTGAATGGATGCCGGTCTTTGAATCCTGCCCGAAAATGCCCCCACAAGGTAGTCACCCAAAAGAAATCGTCAACACGACAGGAGGAGGAGGCAAGAGGACGAGGAGGGGGAGGGGGACAGCCGGGGCATGGACTGCCCCCGGGGGCGCTTCACCCGCGCCTCAGCCGATGAAGATGGCCACTTTCTCGCGGCGGGCATCCACGTGCTGGACGGTGACCTGGACCAGGTCCTCGGGCTTGAGTTCGACGCCGGCCGAGGCGGGCAGCTCGCATTCGAGCATGTAGTCGGGCAGCAGGACCTGGTACTTCTGCTTGCGCCGGTAGAGCACGACGGCTTCCTCCTTGCACCCGGTCCGGGTTTCGAGGTACCTCAGCAGCCAGTAGCGGTTGCGGCGGGCCTGGATCCGCCCCACGTTGGCCAGGGGCTGGGAGACGGCATGAATGACCGCGTCGATTTCCTCGGGGGCGTAAGGCCGCTCCAGGCCCAGGGCGGCCCTCAGCTGACGCTGGGTGACCAGGTCGAAATACTTGCGGATCGGCGAGGTCGCCGTCACGTAGGCGTTCAGCCCCAGCCCCGAGTGGCGTTCGGGCGCGCGCGAGAGCAGAAAGCGGTTGAGCAGGCGCCGCTGCATGTAGTTCTGAAACAGCGTGCCCTCCATCCCATCGTACAGGCGCTCCCGGGGCTCGGGCTGGGACCTGAAGACCGCCGGAATCCCTTTGCCGGCCAGGAACTTGGCCATCAGCCAGTTGGCCATGATCATCAGCTCGGAAACCAGCATCCGGCTCGGGCTCTCCCGGTTGACCCGGGACACCAGGATCTCGCCGCTGTCGCTGATCCAGGGGCTGATCTCCGGCAGCGAAATCTGTACCGCGCCGTTGGAAAACCGCCCCTTGCGGAACTGCTCGGCGATCTCGCGCAGGCAGCGGATCTCCCGGCGGTTGTCGGCCATGAGGTTGACGTCGTAGTAGGTCAGCTGGTCCCGGATGCGGATCACGCTCGCCAGGACCTCGAAATCCTTGAGCTGGAAGCTGCGCGTCAGCCGGACCAGAACGCTGATGGCCGGCCGGGTCTCCCCCGCCCTGAGGCTGCACAGCCCCTCAGCCAGGGAGGCCGGGATCATGGGGATCTTGCGGTCGGGGGTGTAGATGGAGCTTCCCCGGGAGGCGGCCTCGCGGTCGATGGGGTCGCCCTTGGAGATGAAATGGCCCACGTCGACGATGTGCACGCCCAGCAGCAGGTCGTCCCCAAGCTCCTCGATGCTGAGGGCGTCGTCGAAGTCCAGGGTCGACTGGCCGTCGATGGTCATCAGGTCGAGATGGGTCAGGTCCCGCCGCCCGCGCCCGTCCAGCAGACCGGCGGCGGAGGCCTCGCGGCCGGTCAGCTCGTCGGCCCGCTCCAGGACCTCCGCCGGGAACCGGGTGGGCACCTTCAGGCGGATCAGATCCACGTTTTCATCCGGGTCGAAGGCCCCCAGGCGGACGAGAACATGAAAAAGCGCATCGGTGTCGTCGATGCCCGCCCGGGCCATCATGGCCTTGGCCAGGGGGTAGGAGTCGCTCTCCTTTTCGTAGAGGAAAGCCGATTTGACGATGTCGACGTATTCGGCCGTTTCCGCGTCCAAGCCTCCCGGAGGCGCGGCCTCGCTGCCGGCAAAAACGCGCCGCAGCCATGCTCCCCCCTGTTCGACGATGCGGCTGCGCCGGCCCTCCTCCGCCAGCTTGGAAGCGAGTTGCCGCACCTGTTCCTCCGAGTAGGGGAAAAAGCGGTCGGGGTTGAACTTGAAGTAGATCCGGTCCCGGAAAAAGGCCCGCACCACGGCGGATTCATGGTCGTTGCCGGGGCTGTCGGGAAAGCAGAAAGAGGTCATGGTGTCCAGGTCGATCCATTCCTGCTCGCTGTTGAGGATCTGCCACAGCTCCTCGATGTCGATCCCCCCGATCAGGGCCTCGCGCCGGGTGGCCACTTCCTTGAGCCGGCCGACGGTCCGGTCCCTTCCCTGGGACAGGTCGAGGAGCATGTCGCTGCGGTGCGACAGCCGGCCGGGCGACAGGCTGACCTCGCGGTTGTTTTCCGTCAGCAGCCGCAGGCGCTGGTTCTTGACCTCCAGCACCACCGCGCAGGTGATCTTCTCGCGGTCGATATATTCAACGATTCTTCCTATTTCCATAACTCATAAGAATATCAATCGGATGTTTGAAAGTCAATCCGCGAGTGCCGCGATTTGTATTTTAGCGGCGCCTTTGCGCTTGGATGCAGCAGGCATAAGCGGTTGAAGGCCGGCGGCTATGGTGATATAGGAACGGGTCAACGCCATGAACGCCATCCGCCTCCTCAAGCCGTATTTTTCGGAAAACCGGACCGTCATTCTTCTCGGCGTGGGCTGCCTGATCGCGGTCGATTTCCTCCAGCTGCTCATCCCGAGGATCATCAAAAGGGCCGTGGACGACCTCACCGCCTTCACGGCCGACATCCCGGGGCTGGGAGCCTGCGCCCTGCTCATCCTCCTCCTGGCCCCTTCGGTAGGAAAAACCGGCTGGGAAGCGCGGCGGACATGCTCAAGCAGTTCCGGGACCAGACCACCCCCATCGGCTCTAAAGCCAAACAGGAAAACCCGGCCCTGATCGAGCGCGGCGTTTTCGTCCAGGAGGAGCGCCCGGAGTACTGCGCGGAGTACGAAAAGGTCATCCAGAGAGCCATGGGGGGGCAACCCGCCGCTTAGGCCGTCGGGTACTGGAGCGGGGAGCATGGAGCGGGGAGCTAACTGTTCGAAATCGAAATCGAAATCGAAATCGAAATCGAAATCGAAATCGAAATCGGGATCGGAGTCGGGATCGATTACGATGACGATTACGACAACGACAACGAAACACTCCCCCCATGTGGCCCGGACCAGAAGCGGGCCCCCCCACCTCATTCCCCCCTGGAGGGGGGCAGGGGGGTGTTCACGCCCCGATCCGCGTTCGATGTTGGACGTTGGGCGTTCGATGTTGGTCAGCACGATGTCCGACGTTGGTAGCGATTTCGATTTCGATTGCAGCAGAGGGTCACCGCTATCTTCTTTGAGCTTTGAGCTTTGAGCTGACTGCCGATTACGATCACGATTACGACAACGACAACGAACACCAACGACAACAAACCCTGAACCTTGAACGGGGAACCCCCACCCCCTTTCGACACAGGAAAACGCGATGGAACGATGCAGGATGGTCTTTTCGGGCTCTGGCGGGCAGGGGGTGATCACCGCCGCGATCATCCTCGCCGAGGCGGCCGTGCTCCACGACAACCTCATGGCGGTGCAGACCCAGGCCTACGGCGCGGCCGCACGCGGCGGCGCGACGCGCACCGACGTGATCATCGCCGACACGCAGATCAACTACCCCAAGGTGATCCAGCCCAATGTCCTGGTCTGCCTCACCCAGGAGGCTTACGTCACCTTCTCGCCCATCATCCGGCCCGGGGGGCTGCTCATCACGGACAGCCGTTTCGTGGAGATCCAGCGCAAGGTGGACGCCACCCAGCGCGAGCTTCCGATGTACGAGACGGTGATGCAGAAAATCGGGAAGCCGATCGTCTTCAACATCTGCATGCTGGGCGCGGTCGTCGGCCTGGTCGACCTGGTGCGGCCCGAATCCATCATGAAGGTTCTGGAAACCCGGATCCCGAAAGGCTTCCTGGAGATGAACCGCAGCGCCCTGCAGCTGGGGCTGGACCTGGCCAAGGCGTGCAGGAAGCCCTGAATCCGCCCCCCGGCGCCGGCGGGGTTTACGTCCACATCCCCTTTTGCCTGCGCAAGTGCCCCTACTGCGACTTCTTTTCCACTACCGACCTGTCCCTCGCGGACCCGTTTCTGCTGGCCCTCGAAAAGGAAATGGGTCTCGCCGGGGACCGGTCCTTCCCATGCGACAGCCTTTACCTGGGAGGCGGCACGCCGTCGCTCCTCGACCCTTCCCAGGCGGCCCGGATCCTTGATGGAGCCGCCCGATCCTACCGCCTCCTCGACGGCGCCGAAGTCACCCTGGAAGCCAACCCCGGAACCGTCGACTTTGCCCGCATCGCCGGGTACCGCGCCGCGGGCTTCAACCGCATCAACGTGGGGGTGCAGTCCTTCGACGGGCGGCGGCTGGGATTCCTGGGGCGCATCCACACGGCCCGGGACGCCACCCGGACCCTGGAGTGGGCCCGCCGCGCGGGGTTCGACAACGTCGGCCTGGACCTGATCTACGGCCTGCCGGGGCAGACCGAGGCCGAGTGGCGGGACGACCTGGAGCAGGCCCTGTCCTGGAGCCCCGAGCACCTTTCCTGCTACATGCTCACCTATGAAAAGGGAACCCCGCTGGATCGCCTCCGGCGCCGGAACCGGGTGCGCCCCCTGGAAGAGGGGCGGGTCGCCGGCCTTTTCCGCTTCACCGTGAACCACCTGGCGCGCAGGGGCTACCACCACTACGAGATTTCCAACTTCGCCCGTGCCCCGCGCCTCCGGTCGCGCCACAACCGCAAATACTGGAATTTCCAGCCCTATGTCGGGCTGGGCCCCTCGGCCCACAGCTACCTTCCCCCTGTCCGGCGCTGGAACCGCCCCGACGTCGGCGCCTACATCCGCGACCTGGAGGGGGGGCGGCGGCCGGCGTCCGGAGAGGAAACCCTCACGCGGCGCCAGGAGATGATCGAGGCCCTCTACCTGGGGCTGCGCCAGACCGGGGGTATCTCTCTTGCGGGGTTCTCCGGGCGCTTCGGGGCGGGTTTCGAGGAGGTTTTCCCGGACGGCCTGCCCGCGCTGATGCGGGACGGCCTGGTGCGGATCGACGCGGGCCGCTGCGCCTTGACCCTGGAGGGGATGCTGTTTCTCGACGCGGTCGCCGCCCGCCTGGCGGCGGAGGTGGAGTGACCGCAATCGAAATCGAAATCGAAATCGGGATCGGGATCGGGATCGAAATCGGGATCGGAGTCGGGATCGATGACGATGACGATTACGACAACGACAACGACAACGAGAACGAACCCTGGGCCCGGAACCGGGAACCTTGAGCCTTGACCCGTAACCTTTTCGATTTCGATTTGGATTTCGATTACGACAACGATTACGACAACGACAACGATTATGACAACGAATACCCGCTTACGTCCTGGAGCGGACACGGCCTGTTGGACTTCAGCGCCTACGACAAGTACCTGAGCGGCAAGCTCCAGAACTTCGTCCTCTCGGACGAGGAGATCGCGGCCTCGGAAGCGGTGTTCAGGGATTTCCCCAAGCCGCAGCTACTGAAGAGCCGATAGCCGCGGCTTCAGCCTCCGTCGGGGCGGGGCCGGGCCGACGGCCCTCCGGCGCCGCCCCTGGATCTTCTTCAACGCCGGGGCCCGCGAGGCCCCGGCCGCTATTCCCGGGGGAGCCATGGACCCGATCCCGGACGACCAGGAGCGCCGCTGCCCCCTCCTCGGGGGGCCGGTGACCTTCGGCTACTGCCTCACCTGCGGTGCGGACCGGCAGCCGTGCTGGAAAATCGTCGACTGCTGGTGGGAGCGCTGCGACGTGGTGGCCCGTCTGCGCACGCTGCTCGCGCCGCAGGCGCTCGAGGCGCTGCTCCAGGCCCGCCCCAAACCCAAGATCACGAGCATCCTGGAGTTCATCGAGCAGGCCCGCAGGCGGTGCGGGGAAAAGGACTGAGACGCGGGAAGCGAACCGGCGCGCCCCGGGTCGCGGCATTCACCGGAGAGGAGAATATCTTGATCATCAGACAGCTGACCGTCGGGCCCATCATGGCCAACTGCTACATCCTGGGCTGCGAAGAGACCCTCGAGGCCGCCGTCATCGACCCCGGCGACGAGGCGGACCGGATTCTCACGACCCTGGCCAGGGACCGGCTCAAGGTCAAACAGATCATCAACACCCACGGCCACTTCGACCACGTGGGCGCCAACCTGCGGATGAAGGCGGCCACCGGGGCGGACATCCTGATCCACCGCCTCGACGCCCCCATGCTCGCCAGGCTGGCCGATTCGGCCGCCGCCTGGGGCATGTCGGCCCAGAATTCGCCGCCGCCGGACCGGACCGTCGAGGACGGCGACAGCGTCAGCTTCGGCGCCGTCACCCTCACGGTGCTCCACACCCCCGGGCACACCCCCGGCGGCATCTCGCTATACACCGACCGCAGCGTCTTTGTAGGCGACACGCTCTTTGCGGGGTCCATCGGCCGCACCGACTTCCCGGGAGGCGACTACGGCACGCTCATCGCCAGCATCCGCGACAAGCTCTTCACGCTGCCGGAGGACGTGACGGTCTACGCCGGGCACATGGGGACCACCACCATCGGCCGCGAGAAACGGAGCAATCCCTTTGCCGGACTGCGCTGAGAGCCCCGGGGCTAATGCGCGGCCGGATCGGGGACGTCCCCAAGGGCCGAGAGGTTTAGGGAATCGCAGGCTGCGCGGTCCAGGTGGTGGCGCTTGAGAATGTCGTAGTAGAAGAACACCCGTTCGACGTAGCGCACCGGCTCGGAGCCCCTGCAGTAACCATGCCGCGCCTGCTGGTGGTGCCGAGGGTCGGCGAGCAGGGGCAGGGTTTGCGCCAGGGAGTCCCAGCGCTCCGCGTCGAGCCCCTGCTGCCGGGCCAGCTCGCGCGCGTCGAGGACATGGCCCAGGCCGATGTTGTAGGCGGCCAGGGCGATCTTGAGCCGGTCGAGGCCCACCGCGCCTTCGAACTCCCTGTAAAGCGACTGCAGGTAGGCCACCCCGGCCTGGATGTTGCCGTCCGGGTCGAAGGGGTCGTCGAGTTCCAGGCCTTCGGCGGTTTCGGGGGTCAGCTGCATCAACCCTGCCGCACCCGCCGGGCTGACGGCCAGCGGATCGAAGTGGGACTCCTGGTAGATCTGGGCGGCGACCAGGCGCCAGTCGAACCCGTGGGCGGCGGCGGCCTCCTCGATCAGGGGACTGTATCCGGGCAGGAAGGCCTTGACCCGCCGCTCGAACTGGCGCGCGTCTAAGTACTCAAAGCGGTCCGCCGCCTCGTAGTAACGCGCGTGGATTTCCGACAGGCGGCCCGAGCGGGCGAGTTCCTCGAAAAACAGGTCGATAAGATCCCGCAGCCGGTGGGCGTGGGGCGGCACGGCCCATGCCAGGCGCTCGTCTTCCTTGAGCGCGCCCGCGGCCATGGCCCTGGGATAATAGCGGCGGTTGATGCGCAGGATGTGGTCGTAGGCCACCGTCGCCGCCACCTTTCCGTCGGCCACCTTGCGGATCAGCTCCTCGGTCGTCACCCCGTCCAGGGTGACGATGCGAACGTCCACCCCTTCCGCCCGGAGCTGCTCGAGGGTCTGCTGGTAGACCGACCCCCTGGCCACGTGGACGGTCCTGCCGGCCAGATCCGCCGCTCCCGCCAGCTTGGGGCTGCCCCTGCGCACCACCAGCTGCTGGCGGGTGCTCAGGTGGCCGTCGGTGAAAAGAACCGGCACCTGGCTGCCGGGCAGGGGCGGCATGCCGGCTGCGACCAGGTCCCCCTCCCCCTTTTCCAGGCGCCCGAGCATCTCGGACCACGACCCCGCGGGCGAGATGCGCAGGTCGACCCCGAGGAACCCGGCGAAGGCGCGCAGCAGCTCATGTTCCAGCCCCATCGCCTCCTCGCGGTAAAGGTGACGGCAGTCGGCGTTGCCGGGGAGGATGGCGGTGAGGATCCCGGAGGACAGAATCCGCTCGAGGGGTATCTGCCGGCCGCCGGCATCCGGCGGCGCAGGGGATGCGTGCGGCGAAGGGGGTGACGGGAGTGCCGAGACGTAGACGAACAGACCGCAGGCGAACAGATAGAACGCGAGGAGCATCAGCCCCCGGGCGGCCATCCCCCGGGCGCCCGGGGCCGCCTGGGGCGGAGGCCGGCCGTCCACCTAAAAAGCCCCCAGCTGGCAGGGTTTGATGCGCACGCCCAGCCCCTCGCACGCGCCTCCGATCCTGAGCTTCGGCACCCTGAAGCGCGCTGCGATGTCCCATGCCCGGAGGCAGGAGAGGCGGCCGCCTTCCGCGGCTTCGCGGATGGCCGCGGCCAGCCCCTCATCGCCGGCCGCGGCCGCTGTGACCAGTTTCTTGCCGGCGGAATACCCGAACAGGCCGAGCTGGCACTTGACCAGGCGCAGGTTCATCAGGTCGGCGGCCCTGCCGATTTCCCCGGCCGGGCGGTGCAGGCGGGCGGCGATCGCGAACGCCACCGCGCAGGCGAGCCGGCTTGCCTCGCAGCGCCCCTCGATCTCGGCGCGCACGGCCGGGTCAACGGCCGCACCCGGCCCGTGCTTGGCGGCAAAGCCCCCTTCTTGCGCTTTTCCCATCGACCCTCCTCGTCCGCGGCGGCGTTCCAGCCATTTCCCTTGAACTTGACGGCGTGCTTTGCTAAGTTGTTCCTTTTTATAACGCAAAACAGCCGGGGGATCAAGCCCGGAGGCGCAACCCCCGCGGGGGCGGCCCCGGCCCCCCGGTAAAAGGCACCTCGAAACGGCGTTCATGGCCCTGACCATCCACAGGCGGCACACCCGGCAGATCAGCCTCGGAAAGACCCCGGTCGGCGGCGGGGCCCCCATCACGGTCCAGTCGATGACCAACACCCGCACCCAGGATGTGGACGCGACGGTGGCGCAGATCCGGCGCCTGGAAGCGGCCGGCTGCGAGATCGTGCGCGTGGCCGTGCCCGACGGGGAAGCCGCCGTCGCCGTCGGCGCCATCCGCAGGCGCATCTCCATCCCCCTGGTGGCGGACATCCATTTCGATTACCGCCTGGCCCTGGCCGCCGCGCGGGCCGGCGCCGACGGGCTGCTGCTCAACCCGGGAAACATCGGCGGCCCGAAAAAGGTGGCCGCGGTCGTGGCCTGCGCCCTGGAGCACCGGATTCCCATCCGCATCGGCGTCAACGCGGGTTCCCTGGAAAAGAACCTGCTGCGCCGCCACGGCGGCGCGACCCCCGGGGCCATGGTGGAAAGCGCCCTGCGCCATGCCGCCCTGCTGGAGGAGCGCGGTTTCCGCGACATCAAGATCTCCCTCAAGGCCTCCGACGTGCCGCGCACCCTGGCCGCCTACCGCCGGTTGGCCGCAACCTGCGACTACCCCCTGCACGTGGGCGTCACCGAGGCCGGCGGCCTCTTCGCGGGGATCGTCAAGTCCTCCCTCGGCATCGGCATGCTCCTGGCCGAGGGGATCGGCGACACCCTGCGCGTGTCGCTGACCCGCGACCCCGTCGAGGAGGTGCGCGTCGGCTTCGAGATCCTGAGGGCCCTCGGCATCCGCCGCCGCGGGCCCGAAATCATCTCGTGCCCCACCTGCGGCCGCTGCAACATCGATCTGTTCGGCATCGCCGAGCAGGTCGAAAAGGCGCTCATGTTCGACCCGCGCCCCCTGACCATCGCCATCATGGGGTGCGTGGTCAACGGTCCGGGGGAAGCGCGCGAAGCCGACATCGGCATCGCCGGCGGCGACGGCGTCGGCATCCTCTTCAGAAAGGGCAAGGTGGTCAGGCAATTCCCCCAGGAGCGGCTGGTCGACGTCCTTCTGGAAGCGGTCCGAAGCGAACCCGCCCCTGACCCGGCCTGAAGCGGCCCCGCGGCAGCGGCTGCCGGGCCCGCCAACGAGGCATCAACCAAGGGGTCGCAAGACCCCCTGCAGCGAGGTGAAAATGGCAACACCCCAGAAATCGGCCGTCACGCCCACCCGGGAGGAAGACTACCCCGAGTGGTACCAGCAGGTGATCAAGGCCTCGGACATGGCCGAACGCTCTCCGGTGAGAGGCTGCATGGTGATCAAACCTTGGGGCTACGCCCTGTGGGAGAACATCGTGCGCGAACTCGACGACATGTTCAAGGCGACCGGGGTCAGAAACGCCTATTTCCCGCTTTTCATCCCCTTGAGTTTCATGCAGAAGGAAGCCGAGCACGTGGAGGGCTTTGCCAAGGAGTGCGCCGTGGTCACCCACCACCGCCTGGAAAAGGGGGCCGACGGCGTCCTGGTGCCCGCGGGCGCCCTGGCCGAGCCCCTGGTGGTCCGGCCCACATCGGAAACGATCATCGGAGACGCCTTTTCCAAATGGGTTTCCAGCTACCGCGACCTTCCCATCCTGGTCAATCAGTGGGGCAACGTGGTGCGCTGGGAGATGCGCACGCGGATTTTTCTGCGGACCAGCGAGTTCCTGTGGCAGGAAGGCCATACCGCCCATGCCACCCGCGAGGAGGCCCTGGAGCGCACCCGGATGATTCTCGACATCTATGCCCGCCTGGCCGAGGAGTACCTCGCCATGCCGGTGCTGCGCGGCAGCAAGACGCCGGCCGAACGCTTCCCCGGCGCGGTGGACACGCTGTGCATCGAGGCCATGATGCAGGACCGCCGCGCCCTGCAGGCCGGGACCTCCCATTTTCTCGGGCAGAACTTCGCCAAGGCCTCCGGGATCAAGTTCCAGTCGCGCGCGGAGACGGAGGAATACCGCTTATGTTTTGCTTAAAACGTAAAATTTGAGCGGAGGCGTCAACCATGCTGCCCGGACTTGCCCAAAGCCGCCCCGCCATGGGGTGGAACTTCGAAAACACTTACGCCCGCCTGCCGGAGATCTTCTACGCCCGGCTGAACCCGGTGCCGGTGCCCAGGCCGCGGCTCGTGGTGTTCAACCGGGAGCTGGCCGGCGAACTGGGCCTGGAGGCCGGTGCCCTGGAAAGCGAAGAAGGCGCCGGGATCTTTGCCGGAAACGAACTGCCCGAGGGTGCCGAGCCCATCGCCCAGGCCTATGCCGGCCACCAGTTCGGCGGTTTCACCCTGCTGGGCGACGGCCGGGCGATCCTGCTGGGCGAGCAGCGGACCCCCCAAGGCGCGCGCTTCGACATCCAGCTCAAGGGATCCGGCAGAACCCCCTTTTCCCGCAACGGGGACGGCCGGGCGGCCCTGGGTCCCATGCTCCGGGAGTACCTCGTCAGCGAGGCCATGCACGCCCTGGGCATCCCGACGACGCGCAGCCTCGCCGTGGTGACCACCGGCGAAGCGGTGTTTCGCGAGGCCCCCCTGGAAGGCGCCATCCTGACCCGCGTGGCGGCCAGCCACCTCCGCGTGGGCACGTTCCAGTACCTCGCGGCCCGCAGCGACCCCGATGCCCTCAGCACCCTCGCCGATTACACCATCCGCCGCCATTACCCCGAGCTTGCCGGGGCCGAAAACCCCTGCCTCGCGCTGCTGCAGGCGGTCGCGCAACGGCAGGCGTCGCTGGTGGCCCGGTGGCAGCTGGTCGGGTTCGTACACGGCGTCATGAACACGGACAACATGTCCATCTGCGGTGAAACCATCGACTACGGCCCCTGCGCCTTCATGGACGCCTATGACCCGGCCACCGTCTTCAGCTCCATCGACCGGCACGGGCGTTACGCCTACGGCAACCAGGCGACCATCGCCGGGTGGAACCTCGCCCGGTTCGCCGAGACCCTGCTGCCGCTGCTGCACGAAAACCCCGAAAAGGCCTTATCGCTCGCCCGGGAGATCATCGCGGCGTTTCCTCAAACCTGCCGCGGCCGATGGCTGTCGGGAATGCGAGACAAGCTGGGGCTCTTCAGCATAGAGGCGGAAGACGCCGATCTGGCGGAGAGCCTGCTCGACGGCATGCACCGGCACGGGGCGGACTACACCAACACCTTCCGCGACCTGGCCGCCGACCCCCTGCCGGACAACCCGTTTTTCGTCACCTCGGCCTTCAAGCAATGGTTCGGCCGCTGGCAGGCGCGGCGGGGCCGGCAGCCCCAGCCCCTCGAAGCGTCCCAAGAGCGGATGCACAGCCGCAACCCGGCGGTCATCCCCCGCAACCACCGGGTGGAAGAAGCGCTATCGGCGGCCGTGGAACAGGGCGACTTCCAGGTCATGGAGCGGTTGATAGAAGTCCTATCCCGGCCCTACCGGGACCGGCCGCCAGACGACCCCTACCGCCAGCCGCCGCCGCCCTCGGAGCGTCCCTATGTGACCTACTGCGGGACCTGAGCCGATAATTGGATGTCGATGGTCAGGTGCCAGGGGTTGGCCGGGCAGGCATGCTGCGCCGGTAAGGGTAATTTTTCACACAAATCCTGTGCGCCGGGTCACTGCGCCGGGTCCCGTTTTCGGCTATTCTTTCATCCACCCCTTCGAAATCCAGATCGAGGGGGGCCTTTGGGCGATACACCGCAACCCGACCGGGCGCCCATGGACATCGAGCCCGCACGCGGGAACCTTTAGCTCAAAGGCAACGCTGGATACCCGGCACGGAGGGGGCCTTCGAAGCGGGATTCGGAAAGGAGTGGAAGCCATGAAAATGAGCCATTGGATGCTGTCGACGGCCCTGGTTGCGCTGGCCGCGGCCGGAGGGGCCATGGCGGCGACCGAAAGCGGGGTCAGCAATTTCGTCGTCGCCGCCGACCCGGTGGCGGCCGATGCCGGCAGCCTGCCGGCAGCCCCCCCCTCCCGTCTGGGGGAGGTCGTCACAGGCGGCAGGTCCGGCATTTTCCGGGCGGCGGCGCTCGATTTCGGGGGGCGCCGGGCGAGTGAGGGGTGCGCCGACATCGCCTTCGCGCTGCGCACTGACCGGCCGGGGACCGGCGAGATACGCTTCGAGGGACGGCGGCGGCCGTCCGGCATCGGCGAGGTGGATTTTTCCCCCCGGGCGGCACCCGGGGTCAGAGGGACTCTGCGCCGGATCGGGGCGACCGGGCTGCCGTGAATTTTTCGTGCAAGGCCCCTTGATTTCGCGGCCGGCAGCGCTTACTCTCTTAGCAAGAGGATCAGAGAAAAATTTCCGGCTTCTCGCGTGCGCGTGCATCTTTTTTGCCGGGCTGTCCACTCTTAAATGATGACAGATGGCGCCGGAAAAAACAACGGCACGCGGGGAAGCCTGAAAATCAAAACGCCGGCCCACGGTTCACCACCGCGGGTCGGCGTTTTGATTTTCGGGCTGAGGCGGGCAGGGTGCCGGGCCGAGCGGCGCACGGGCCGGCGGCGGACTAACCTTTCCTCCCGTACATCGCCTCGATCAGGTCCTTGAACGCCTCGTTGACGTATTTGCGCTTGACCTTCATGGTGGGCGTCACCTCCCCGTCCTCTTCGTAGAGCTTTTTGGGAAGAACGGTGAACTTGCGGACGTTTTCCACCCGGGCGAGAGTTTCGTTGACCTGGTCCACCTCCTTCTGGATCAGGGCGACGATCTCCGGGCTCTGGGTCAGGTCCCGGTAGGTGGAGAACTGGACCTTGTGGTCCTGGGCGTATTTGACCACATTGTCCTCGTCGATCATGATCAGGGCGGAAAGAAACTTGCGGCGGTCCCCGATCACCACCGCGTCGTTGATGTAGATGCTCGACTTGAGCTTGTTCTCGATGTACTGGGGGGTGATGTTCTTGCCGCCCGCGGTGACGATGATGTCCTTCTTGCGGTCGGTGATCTTGAGAAACCCGTCCGCGTCGATTTCGCCCACATCCCCGCTGCACAGCCACCCGTCCGCCAGGGACTCCGCGGTTGCCTCGGGATTCTTGAAGTACCCCTTGAACACCGAGGGCGATTTCACCAGGATTTCGCCGTCGGGGGCGATTTTCAGCTCGGTGCCGGGAACGGGCGGGCCGACCTTGCCGAACTTGACGTGGCCCGCGCGCGAGATGGTCGTGACCCCCGTTCCCTCGGTCTGGCCGTACCCCTCGATGAGGTTGATCCCGATGGACTGGAAGAACTGCAGCACCTCGGGCGAGATGGGGGCGGCGCCGGAGTAGGCCACCCGCAGGCGGTCGAACCCCAAGCGTTCGCGCAGCTTGCGGAAAACGGCAAAATAGGCCAGGCGGTAGAGGGCCTGAAGGTGGAAAGGGATCGGCTTGAAATCCATGGCCAGGGCGGCACGCTTCTTGCCGATCTTCAGGGAGGCGCCGAAAACCATGCGTTTGAGCCAGGTGGCATCCGACATGCGGATCAGGATCGCCGAGTAGTACTTTTCCCAGATGCGCGGCACCGCATAGCCCACGGTCGGTGAAATTTCGATCATGTTGTCGGTGACCGTGTCGGGCTTTTCGATGAAATTGACGGTGTAGGCGTGGGTGAGGTGGATAAACACCGAGAAAAGGCGTTCGAAGATGTGGCACAGGGGCAGGAAGGAGAGCACCTCGCGGTCGACCCGGAGTTCATCCGCCGTCAGGACCGCTATCCGGCCTTCTTTCTGGACCGTTACGAAGGCAGGCCCGAGTTCGACGAAGCGCTTTTCCGCGTCGACCCCTGAAGGCTGACGCGGCCGTCCCTGCCTGCCAGGATTTTTTACAACCTGTAAACCCCGGCGCGGGGGAGACGGCGAAATTAAAGACTCGACGGCCCATTCCTCATTCGAGGTTCGACGTTCGATGTTCTGTGTTCGCCGTGTTCGCCCCTGACGTTCCTTGGAAGGAAGGTGCCCCGTGACGCAAGAAGACATCAGCGGCGTGCTGCACAGGTGCCTGGCGCGGATCGCGCCCGAAGTGGATCTGCGGTCCATCGACCCCGCGCTGCGCTTCAGGGACCAGTTCGATTTCGATTCGGTCGACTTCCTGAACCTGGTCATGGCCCTCCAGGAGGCCCTGGGGATCCGCATCCCCGAAGGCGATTACCCCCGCCTGGCGACCCTCGACAGCTGCGCGGACTACCTGCGGCAGCGGGCGGGCTGAAGTGACCGTGGTGAACCGGGGTTTCGCTGGCGCTGCGCCGATACGGCTCGAAACCGGTCACGCCCCGGAGCCCCGGCATGGGGCGGACCTCGGTCTTCAGATCCTGAGCGTGACCAGCATCACCCCCGGGTCATCCGGGTCCCGCCGCTTGGAAAAGCCGAGGGCCCCGCAGATTTCCAGCATCGGGCGGTTGTCCTGGAGCACATCCCCGTAGATTTCGCGGATCCCCCTCTTTTTGGCATAGTCGATGATCCGCCGCATCAGCAGCGGGCCCAGCCCGAGACCGGTCCTTGCCTTTTGAACCAGGACGGCGAACTCCGCCCGCTCCATGTCCGGATCGGCCGAAACCTGCACCGTGCCGTAAAGCTCCGCCCGGCCGTCGGCCCCGCGTCCGGCCAGGACGAGGACCATCTCGCGGTCGTAGTCGATCTGGCTCATGCGCGCGGCCTGAATCCTGGGCAGGGCCTTGATGGCGTGGAGGAACCGGTAGCGGCTTTCCTCCGGGCTGAGGCCCGCGAACAGTTCCCTGAGCGCCGGTTCGTCCTCCGGCCGGATGGGGCGCAACAGGAGGGTTTCGCCGTCGGAGAGCGGGATGGCCTCCTCCAGTTCCCGGGGGTAGGGCCGGATCGCCAGGCGCCGGTCGCCGGGCAGGCGCGGGCGGCTGACGCGGATGCGGGCGTCCAGGGCCAGAACCCCGCCGGGGCCGGCCACGAGGGGGTTGATGTCCAGTTCGGCGATTTCGGGTATGTCGCCGATGAGCTGGGATACCTTCACAAGGGTGAAGGCGAGCGCTTCCAGATCCGCCGCCGGCGTGCCGCGGTAGCCCTCGAGGAGGCGTGCCACCCGGGTGCGGGAGATGACCTCGCGGGCCAGCATCATGTTGAGGGGCGGCAGGGCCAGGGCCGTGTCCTGGATGATCTCCACGGCAATGCCGCCCTGGCCGAACAGGATCACCGGTCCGAACTGGGGGTCTTCCACCATGCCGACGATGAGCTCGTGGCCGCCTTTCGGCGAGGCCATCGGCTGGACGCTGAAACCGGCCAGGCGGGCGCCGGGAAGCTCGGCGCGGATGCGCGCGGACATGGCCCCGGCGGCCTGCCGGGCCTCGGCCGGAGTTTTCAGGTCGAGGGCCACCCCGCCCACGTCGCTTTTGTGGAGAATTTCGGGCGACAGGACCTTGACCGCCGTCGGGCCGCCAAGGGAGGCCGCCAGGGCTTCGACCGCCTCCGGGGTCGCCGCGGTGCGGGTCTCGACGACCGGCACGCCATAGGCGGCGAGCACCGCCTGGGCCTCGGACGCCTGCAGCCAGGGACGGTTCCCGGCCAGGGCCTTTTCGACCTCCCGGCGCGCCCCGGCGGTGTCCGGGGTGAAATCCCGGGGCACGCTGGGCGGGGTCTGCATGAGCATGTCCTGGCTGCGCCGGTAGCGCACCATCTGCATGAAGCCGCGCACGGCCTCGGCCGGGGTCTCGTAAGTGGGGATGCCGGCCTCGGTGAACATCTGCCGCGCGGCGAGGGCGGGGCCGTCTCCGATCCAGCTGGCGACCAGGGCGCCCGAGCCGCTTCGCCGCGGGTGCTGCCGGATGGTGTCGATGACCGCACGCGCCGCCTCGGTGGGCGAGGCGATGGCCCCCGGGCAGTTGATGACCAGGAGCGCATCCACTCCGGGGTCGTCCAGGAGCGCCTCCATGGCCGCCCTGTATCGCTCCGGGGGCGCATCGCCGACGATGTCCACCGGGTTGCCGTGGGACCAGGTGCGGGGCAGCGCGGCACCGAGGCGCGCGAGGGTTTCGGGCGACAGCGCCGCCAGGCGGCCCCCTTTTTCCACGAGGGTGTCGACCGCCATCACGCCCACGCCGCCCCCGTTGGTCAGGATGGCGAGGCGGTCGCCCGTGACCGGCTGGAGGAGGCCGAGGGTGGTGACCGAGTCGAAAAGGGCCTTCAGGTCGGTGACCCGCAGGATTCCTGCCCGCCGGAAGGCGGCGTCGCAGACCGCGTCGTCCCCGGCCAGGGCGCCGGTGTGGGAGGCGGCCGCGCGTGCGCTTTCGGCGTAGCGCCCGGCCTTGACCACGATGACCGGCTTGACCCGTGCCGCGCCGCGGGCGGCGGACATGAACTTGCGCGAGTGGGTGATCGCCTCGATGTAGAGCAGGATGGCCCGCGTGCGGGGGTCCCGCGCCAGGTAGTCGAGCATGTCCCCGAAATCGACGTCGGCCATGTCGCCCAGGGACACCAGGTGGGAAAAGCCGATCCGGCGGTGGGTGGCCCAGTCCATGACCGCCGCCAGTACGGCCCCGGACTGGGAGACGAAGGCCAGGCGCCCGGGCAGGGGGCGGATGTTGACGAAGCTGGCGTAAAGGTCGATGCCGGGCACCATGACGCCGAAGCAGTTGGGACCGACGATGCGCAGCAGGTGAGGCCGGGCGGCCTCCAGCATCGCGCCGCAGAGAGCCTCCCCGCGCAGGCTGCCGCCTTCCCCGAACCCGGCCGTGATCACCACGGCCGCCCGGGTTCCCCGCCGGCCGAGTTCGGAGATGATGCCGGGCACGGTCTCCGCCGGGGTGGCCACCACCGCCAGGTCGGGAGTCGACGGCAGGGAGGCGATGTCCGGGTAGGACCGGGTTTCCTCGATGATCCGATGTTTGGGATTGACCGGGTAGACATCCCCCTGGAAACCGCCGGCCACCAGGTTGCGGGCCAGCACGGACCCCACGGTTCCCGGGCTCCTGCCGGCGCCGATGAGGGCCACCGAGCGGGGCTTGAACAGGAATTCGAGGTTGCGGATGGTCATGGCGAAGGTCCTTTCCATGGGCGGCGGCCGGATGCGAAAACGAGGGCCTGCCGCCTCGAAGGGGTGGTGATCGCAAGAAACGAATGCAATCGCGGTGCCAGGAGTGTGGGTTGGTAATGACCGTGCGCCAGGCTGCGGTCTGGCGTGCCGGGGTGTCCAGGCCGAGCAGTGCCCGGGCATGCCCCATGCTGATCTCCTCCGCCGCGATGCTGACCTTGATCTGACCGGGCAGCTGCCTCAGCCTCAGGAAATTGGCCACGGTGGAGCGGCTCTTGCCCACGCGCCGGGCCGCCTGCTCCTGGGTCAGGCCGAATTCGTCCATCAGCCGGTGGTACGCTTCGGCCTCCTCGATGGGGTTCAGGTCCTCGCGCTGGATGTTCTCCACCAGGGAGATTTCCAGCAGACCGGCCGCGGCGGCCTCTTTCACCACCACCGGCACCGTCGAAAGCCCGGCCATGCGGGCCGCCCGCAGCCTGCGCTCGCCGGCGATCAGCTCGTATCCGGTCTCGCCCCGGGACACCAGGAGGGGCTGCAGGACGCCCTGGGAGCGGATGGAGTCGGCCAGCGCCTCCATCTGCTCGGCGTCGAAACGGACCCTGGGCTGATAACGGTTGGGGCGGATCATGTCGATATCGCACTCGAAATAGCCGGGCGGCGGGGCTTCCCCCAGGTCGGCGGCGGGAATGAGCGCGTCGAGCCCTTTTCCAAGGACGAGGCGCCTGCCGGTCCTGGGCTCCGGGCGGTCTCCCTTTTTCGATTTTTCCGATGGCGTTTCCACCGCCCTCCTTTCGCCGGTCATCGCGTGCCGGGTCGGCTGTTCATGATTTCGGCGGCCAAGTCCAGATAGCTTCTGGCCCCCGCCGAGTTGGCGTCGTAGAGCAGGATCGGCTTGCCGAAGCTCGGGGCCTCCCCCAGGCGGATGTTGCGGGGGATGACGGTGCGGAAAATCATGCGCTCGAAGTGTTTCCTGGCATCCTCGGCGACCTGGGAGGACAGGTTGGTCCTGCGGTCGAACATGGTCAGCAGGATGCCGGCGATGGCGAGGGCGGGATTCGGCCCGTGCTTGATCCTGCGGACGGTCTGGAGAAGCTGGCTGAGCCCTTCGAGGGCATAGAATTCGCACTGCAGGGGGATCAGCACGCTGTCGGCGGCGGTCAGGGCGTTGACCGTGAGCAGGCTCAGGGAAGGGGGGCAGTCGACGATGACGTATTCGTAGGCATCGCGCAGGGGCGCCAGGAGGTTTTTGAGGTGAACCTCGCGCTGCGGCGACCCGATCATCTCCACCTCGAAGCCGATGAGGGAAAGGTCCGCGGGGATCACCTTGAGGGTCGCGATGGCGCTGTCCAGGACCAGGTCCGCGGCCGGGCTTTCCCCGATCAGCCCGTTGTAAAGGCTTTTGGGCAGGCGGTTCTTGTCGATGCCGACCCCGGTGGTGGCGTTGGCCTGGGGGTCGCAGTCCACCAGCAGCGTCCGCCGTTCCGACACGGCCAGGGAGGCGGAGAGGTTGACGGCCGTGGTGGTCTTGCCCACGCCGCCCTTCTGGTTGGCGATGCAGATGATCTTTGCCATAAGCTTAAAAATTTAGCACAAAATTTGCTGTTTGAAAAGAATGTTGCATTGTGGCAGAATCAGACCGCTCTACCCGTACCGTCACCCGAGAGGCCTTTCATGAAACTCAGCCGCCGCATCGTCGCCCTGGTCACGGCCGCCGTCTTCCTTGCCGGCGCCGGGCTGCCGCCCGAGGCGCGGGCCATCAGCGCCGCGGAGGAGGAAAAGCTGGGGCAGGAGTTCATGCAGCTCGTGTTCACCCGCTACCGGCTGGTGGAGGACCCCTTTGTCCAGGGGTACATCGACCAGCTCGGCCGCAGGATCGTGGCCGTGCTGCCGTCCCAGCCCTTCGATTTCAGTTTTTTCGTGATCCAGGAGGAGGTCTACAACGCCTTCGCCGCTCCCGCAGGCCACATTTTCATCAACAGCGGGCTCTTCGCGGCACTGGACAACGAGGAGGAACTGGCCGGGATCCTGGCGCACGAGGTCGCCCACTCCCTCTGCCGGCACCTTTCCCAGAACATCGAACGGTCCAAGAAGCTCGGCATGGCGGCCCTGGCCGGAATGGTGGCCGGCGTGCTCATGGGGGCCGCCGGCGCCGGCGGGGCGGCCGCCCAGGCGGTGACCATGGGCACCATGGCCGCCGGCCAATCGGCGCAGCTGGCCTACAGCCGCGAAAACGAGCGCCAGGCGGACGAGATCGGCCTCGAGTACCTCACCCGGGCCGGCTACGGGGGGATGGGGCTGCTCACCTCCCTGCAGAAGATCCGCAGCAAGACGGTGTGGGGCAAGAACCAGGTGCCCACCTACCTCACCACCCACCCGGCGGCTGAAGACCGGATGGCCTACATCGACTCCTGGCTCCAGAGCCGCAAGGCCGCCGGGGCGGGGGAGAGCGCGCCGGTGGATTCCAAGAGCTTCCACAGGGCCCGCACGCGCCTGCTCGCCCTTTACAGCGACGAGGACACGGCCCTGCGCCACTTTCAGCAGGCGGTGGCCGAGCACCCCGACGACCCCATGATCCTCCACGGCTACGGGTTGGTTCTGGGGCGGCTGAACCGAAGGGAGGAAGCCATCGCGCAGCTCCAGCTCGCCCTGGCCCGCCAGGCGTTCGACCCCTACGTGCTCAAGGACCTGGGCCGGATCTATTTCCTGGACGGCAGGTACGCGGATGCCCTCCGCGCCCTGGAGGGGGCCCGGTCGATGGGTTCCGAAGACCCGGAGGCGCCGTTTTACTATGGCCGGACCCTGATGGAACTGGGGCGCCTCGAGGAGGCGCGCTCGGTCTTCGAGGAGGTCGTCGACGGCTACCCGGCTTATGACCCGGCCCTCTTCTATCTGGGGTCCGTCCACGGCACGCTGGGCGACCTGGCGGATGCGCATCTGACCCTGGGAAGGTACTACAGCGCGCGAAGAGACTTCGAGACCGCACGCATGCACCTGGAGAAGGCCCTCGCCCAGACCGCCGACCCCCTGAAAAGGGAGCGCATCGAAACCCTACTGCGCGAAGCGGGCAAAAAGGCCAAAGAGGAACGCGACCTGCAGAGGGGGTAAGACCCCGATCAGCCGATCTTGTCGAAGTGGGAAAAGTGCATCGAGAAGGTCGCCCGTCCCTGGGTGGCGGAGCGCAGGGCGGTGGAGTAGCCGAACATGCGCGCCAGGGGAACGACGGCCTTGATCACCTGGACCGCGGGGCGGTGTTCGATGGACTCGATCTTGCCGCCCCGGGAATTCAGGTCGCCGATGGCCTCCCCCATGAAGGCCTCCGGAACGAAGACCTCCACTTTCATGATGGGGTCCAGGAGAAACGGCTTCCCGCTGCGCAGCGCCTCGCCGCAGGCCATCGAGGCGGCGACGCGGTAGGCCAGTTCGGTTCCCTGGGACTCCCGGCAGCTGCCGCCGACCAGGCTCGCCTCCACGTCCACCACCGGGTAGCCCATGAGGGCCCCGCTCTGCAGGGATTCCATGACGCCCTTTTCGATGGCCCCCAGGTAGATCCCCGGGACGCTCTCGTCGGTGAGCCTGGAGACGAAACGGGCCCCGCTGCCCCTGGGAAGCGGCCTGAGGCGGATCCGGGTTTCGCCGAACTGGGCGTGGCCGGCCACCTCCTTGTCGAACAGCGCGGTGGCCTCGGTTTCCTCGGCGATGGTTTCGCGGTAGACGACCTGCGGCTTGCCCACGTTGACGTGGGTGTTGAACTCGCGCTCCATCCGGCTGACGATGACCTCCAGGTGCAGCTCCCCCATGCCCGACAGGATGGTCTGCCCGGTGTCGGGGTCTTCACGCACCGAGAGGGTGGGGTCCTCGGCCGTGAACTTTTCCAGCACTTCGGCCAGTTTTTCCTGGTCGGCGCGCGTCCTGGGCTCCACGGCCAGGGAGATAACGGGCTCGTAGGTTTCGATCCTTTCCAGCAGCAGGGGGTGCTCCTGGGTGCAGAGGGTTTCCCCCGTGGAGGAGAGCTTCAGCCCCACCACCCCCACGATGGCCCCCGGCCCCGCCGAGTCGATCCGTTCGCGCTTGTTGGCGTGCATCCGCAGGATGCGGGAGGCTTTTTCCCTGATCTTGCGCGAGGGGTTGTAGACATCGGCGCCGACCTCCAGCCGGCCGCTGTAGATGCGCACGAAGGACAGCTTGCGGCCCTCCATCAGGGCGACCTTGAAGATCAGCGCCGCCAGCGGCACCCTGGCGACGGCGGGGCACTCGATCTTCTCGGCCGTTTCCGGATGGGTGCCCGTGATGGGCGGGATGTCCAGGGGGCTGGGCAGGTAGGCGACGATGGCGTCCAGAAGGGGCTGGATCCCCTTGTTGCGCAGGGCGCTGCCGCACAGCACGGGCACGAGCTTCAGGCCGATGGTCGCCCGCTGGACGGCCGCCCTGAGGCGCTCCTCCGCCACCGGCCGCTCGGCCAGGTAGTCCTCCATGATGTCGTCGTCGACCTCGGCCACGGTTTCGATGAGCCTGTCGCGGTAAGCCTCGGCATCCGCGAGGTGCTCGGCGGCGACCTCCTCCTCCGTGAACGTCGCCCCCAGGGTGTCTTCGTTCCAGAAAACCTGTCTCATGCGGATCAGGTCGATGACACCCATGAACCCGTCCTCAGATCGCTCTTCCGATCTCCCTGGAAGCGCGCCGTCCAGCCCGTTTCCAGGGCCTGCCGGGTAGCCTTGCCCTCCTGCAGGGCGGCGACGGCGGCCTCGGCCGCCAGCATGCCCGACTTCATCCCGGCGTGGATCCCCTTGAGAGCCGGGGAGTGGTGCACCGCGGCGCAGGCGCCGATGAACATGGCGCCGTCGACCGCCGGTCGGGGCATGGTGAAGTAGCCGCCGGTGGAGACGGTCTTGGCCCCGTGCTCCATGACCCGGCCGCCCGCCAGCAGGCGCGCCACGAAGGGGTGGCGCTTGAAGCGGTAGAAGAGCTCTTCCGTGTCGAGAAGGGGGTCGGCGTAGGAGAGCCCCACCAGAAAGCCGACGGCCGCGCGCCGGTCCCCCATGCGGTAGAGGAACCCGCCTCCCGGCGTGTTCAGCCCGAGAGGGTAGCCGAGGGTGTGCAGGTCGTTTTCGGCGCCCTCCAGGAAGGCGGCCCCGGCCGGCAGGGCGACGACCTCCTTGATGCCGGTTTCGTAGACCTGGGGCAGCCTGCCGTCGAAGATCCCCAGCCGCTCGCCCACCTGCTTGACCAGGCTGCCGCGGGGGCCTTCGCCGAAGACGGTCACCCTGGCCAGAAGATCGATCCCGGGTTCGTAATTGGCCTTGGGGCTGCCGGACTTGTCCACCCCCTTGTCCCCGGTGCGCACGCCGGCGACACCGCGGCCGTCGGCGGCATAGAGCACCTCTTTGCCGGCGAAGCCGGAGAACACCATCACGCCCATTTCCTCGGCCAGCGCCGCCATCCAGGCGGTGAGCTTGGAGAGGCTCACCACGTGGAAGCCGCGGTTGTGCATGTCGCGCGGCACCAGCGGCATCCGCAGGGCGCGGCGCGGGGTGAGAAAATAGAACCCGTCGCCGGTCACGGTCTCCTCGATGGGGCAGCCCCGCGCCAGGAAGTCGGGCAGCAGCTCGGCCAGCGCCACGGGGTTGAGGACGGCGCCGCTGAGGGCGTGGGCGCCGACATCCTTGCCCTTCTCGATGACGGCGACTTCCAGTTCCAGGTTTTTTTGGGCGGCGAGCTGCTTCAGGCGGATGGCCCCCGCCAGGCTGGCGGGGCCGGCGCCGACGAACAGCACGTCGAATTCGATGGTTTCGCGTTCCATGCTCCTGTCGTGCCCTCCGGGTTGACGGTGATCCTTGTATGGCCATTCCCCGGTTCCCATACCACCGGGGCCGGTCAAAGACAACCGCAAATCGGCCCTGCCGGCAGCCGCGCCGCGGCCCCTCCGGGACCCCAGGGGTTTTGGGGAGTCGTTGAGGTGGAACAGGAACAGGCGCCCGAGGCCGAAGCGGCGGTCGAATTCGGCAAGGGTCGCGTCGAAGCCGTCCGGCGTGCTCAGGTCCTAGCCGGCGGCAAAGATATGGCAGGTGTCGATGCAGACCCCGATTCTCTCCGGGAAGGCACTCAGGGCGAGGATTTCGGCCAGTTCCTCGAAGCGAACGCCAATCATGCCGCGCCCTTTTCGGGCGGCAGGGGTCTCGACAGCGCCCGGGCTCCAGGGGCCCGGGGCTGGCAAAGGGGGCCGAAAACGCGTATGATCGGCATCATGCCCCCTAAGCCGCACATCGTCCTGATCGGGATGCCGGGTTCCGGCAAGAGCAGCCTCGGCCGGTGCCTGGCGGCGCGCCTCGGCATGCGCTTCGTCGACACCGACGAACTGATCGAGGCCGGCGAGGGCTGCACGCTGAGCCGGGTGCTGGAGATCAGGGGCCTTGCCGGGTTCCGCCGCGTCGAGGAGCGGCATGTGAGGTGCCTGGACCTCGCCCAGCCTCCCATGGTGATCGCCACCGGCGGCAGCGTGGTCTACAGCGCCGGCGCCATGGCGCACCTGAAGTCCGCGGGCGTCGTGATTTTTCTGGACGCGGACCTCGACACGCTGCGAAGGCGCCTCGGGGACCTGGCCGCCAGGGGCGTGGTGATCGCGCCGCGGCAAGGCCTGGGGGATCTGTTCGCAGAGCGGCGGCCGCTTTACCTGGCCCACGCCGAGGTGGTCTTCCCCGGCGCCTTTCCCACCCCCGGCGAGGCCGCGGCGGAGCTGGCGGGCTGCCTGGCGGAAGGGCGCCGCGGCCCCGAGAGTCGATAGGAACGCGGTCATGGCACCGCCCGCATCGGCCATCGGCCCGGAAAGAGCTTGATTTCCAACCGGCTCCAGGTTAATGACAATTTTGTCTATTTTTTGTTCCCTTTTCGAAACCCTCATCGAGCGATCGCCATGAAACGGATCGAGGAAATCACCCTGCTCTACGATATCAGCAACGCGCTGAACGAGAATTTCGACCTGCGCAAGGCCCTGTACCGGGTCCTCGACATCCTTTCGGAGTCCATGGGCATGGACCGCGGCACGGTGACCATTCTCGACCCCCTGCGCAACGAGATTTACATCGAGGTGGGCCAGGGGCTGTCCCGGAGCACCATGGAGCGCGTGCGCTACCAGCTGGGCGAGGGGATCACCGGCCGGGTCTTCGAAACCGGCAAGGCCGTGGCCATTCCCAAGATCAGCGCGGAGCCGCTTTTCCTGGACCGCACCGCCAGCCGCAAAACCGCCCAGGACCGGGACCGCTCCTTCATCTGCGTGCCCATCACCAACGGCAAGAAGGTCATCGGGGCCATCAGCGTGGACAAGGTCTACGACGAGGCCTACCCCCTGAGCCAGGGCAAGAAGCTGCTCGCGGTGATCGCCACCATGGTGGCGCGGCACGTCATCAACCTGGAAACCATCCGGCTGGAAAAGGAGCAGCTGCGGGAGGAGAACCAGCGCCTCAGGAGCGAGCTGGAGAAGAAGTACCGCATCACCGACATCATCGGCAACAGCAACAAGATGCGGGAGGTCTTCCAGATGATCACCCAGGTGTCGGGCAGCAACGCCACCGTCCTGATCCGCGGCGAGAGCGGCACGGGCAAGGAGCTGGCGGCCAACTCGCTGCACTACAACAGCCCGCGCTCCCAGCGGCCCTTCGTCAAGGTCAACTGCGCCGCCCTCCCGGCCAACCTCATCGAGAGCGAGCTTTTCGGCCACGAAAAGGGGTCATTCACCGGGGCCATCAAGCAGAAGAAAGGCAAGTTCGAACTGGCCGAGAAGGGGACGCTCTTCCTGGACGAGATCGGGTCGATCAACCCGGAGGTCCAGGCCAAGCTCCTGCGGGCCATCCAGGAAAAGGAGATCGAGCGCGTCGGCGGCCATCTTCAGGGAAAACACGGAAGACGTCTACGCCGGCATCGAGTACCCGAGCGGAAGCGAAGACAACCGCAAGCTGGCGGAATTCCTGCGCCGTGAGCTCGGTGCGCGCTTTTTTCCCGACGCCGGCCTCGGGGTCAAGCCCATCAGCCCCTTCGGGTCCAAGCGCCTGGTGCGCAAGGCCATCCAGTATGCCATCGACCGGAAGCGCGAAAGCGTGACCCTGGTGCACAAGGGAAACATCATGAAATACACCGAGGGCGCCTTCCGCAACTGGGGCTACGAGGTCGCCCGGGCCGAGTTCGCCGACCGGGTGGTCACGGAGGAGGATCTGTTCGAGCGCCACGGCGGCAGGGTCCCCGAGGGCAGGATCGTCATCAAGGACCGCATCGCCGACATCATGTTCCAGCTGCTGCAGCTGCGGCCGGCCGAGTTCGACGTCATCGCCACCATGAACCTCAACGGCGACTACCTGTCGGATGCGGCCGCGGCCCAGGTCGGCGGCGTCGGCATCGCCCCGGGGGCCAACATGGCCGACCACGTCGCCGTGTTCGAGGCCACCCACGGCACCGCGCCCAAGTATGCCAACCAGGACAAGGTCAACCCCAGCTCCCTGCTGCTCTCCGGGGTGATGATGCTCGAGTACATGGGCTGGATCGAGGCGGCGGATCTCATCGACGCGGCCTTCGCGCGGGTGATCGCGGACCGGACCGTCACTTACGACTTCGCGCGCCAGATGGAGGGCGCGGTCACGGTCTCCACCAGCGGGTTCGCCGACGCCCTGGTGGCCAGGATCGCGGACCCCCGGGACCTGACCCGCTGACACCCGCGGGCCGGGTCCCCGCGACCCACCGGCCCGGAATCAAAGCCGGCTCCGGCCGGGGCTGACGCATGTCCCGCGCCCGGGTTGCCCGCCGGGATTTGTGACTTATATTCAGCACGCGGACCTGAAGCGAACACCGCCACCCATCGGGCACAGGGTTATGCGCTACCGCGATGAAACAGACGCCATGGGGACCGTGCGGGTCCCCGCAACCGCCTACTACGGCTCCCAGACCCGGCGGGCGATGGACAACTTCCCCGTCAGCGGCCTGACCCTGCCCCCGGCCTTTCTCCACTGTCTGGCCCGGGTCAAGAAATGCGCCGCCCGGGTGAACGCCGACCTCGGCCTCCTGGAGCCCGAACCGGCAGAGGCCATCGTCGCCGCCGCCCGGGAAGTGATGGAGGGGCGCCACGACGATCAGTTCGCCGTCGACGTGTTCCAGACCGGGTCGGGAACCTCGACCCACATGAACATGAACGAGGTCATCGCCACGCGCGCCAACGAGATTCTCACCGGCCGGCGCCGCGGCCGGGCCCCGGTCCACCCCAACGACCACGTCAACCTGGGCCAGTCGAGCAACGACGCCATCCCGACGGCGCTCCACATGGCGGCCCTGGGCGGATTGCGCGGCATCCTTCTGCCCGGCCTGGGCAAGCTGGAGCAAAGCCTGCTGGGCAAGGCGGCCGAATTCGCCGTCGTGCGCAAGATCGGACGGACCCACCTCCAGGACGCGGTACCGATCTTTCTCGGGGACGAGTTTTCGGCCTACGCCCGCCAGGCGGCCCTCGGCCAGGAGCGCATCGCCGCCGTGGAGCCGCGCCTGGCCGAGCTGGCCTTGGGCGGCACGGCGGTGGGCAGCGGGCTGAACGCCCCACCGGGGTTCGCCGCGGCGGTCATCGCCCGCCTGGCCGAGGAAACCGGGCTGCCCCTGCGCGAGGCCCGCAACCATTTCGAGGCCCAGGCCGCGCGCGACGCGGCGGTGGAAGTCAGCGGAGCCCTTAAGACCGTGGCCGTAAGCCTGGTGAAAATCGCCAACGACCTGCGCTGGCTGGCCTCGGGTCCGCGCTGCGGCATCGGGGAGATCAACCTTCCCGCCCTGCAGCCCGGGTCTTCCATCATGCCCGGAAAGGTCAACCCGGTCATCCCCGAGGCGGTGATCCAGGTCGCCGCCCAGGTCATGGGAAACGACACGACGATCATGCTGGGCGGCCAGGGCGGACATTTCGAGCTGAACACGATGATGCCGGTCATCGCCTACAACCTGCTTCAATCCATCGACATTTTAGGCCGTGCGTCCGCCCTGTTCGCCGACAGGTGCGTGGATGGCATCACCGCCAACCCCCTGACCGCCGCGGGGTGTATCGAGCGCAGCCTGGCCCTGGTCACGGCCCTGGCGCCGCGCATCGGCTACGACCGCGCGGCGCGCATCGCCCACCTCGCCCACGCCTCGGGCAGGACCATCCGCGAGGTGGCCCTGGAGGAAGGCGTGCTGCCCCCCGGGGAGTTGGAGGGGATCCTGAAACCCTAGCCGGCCCGGCGGACCGTTGCATGCAGACAACCCAAACCGACAACAGGAGGGAAAAATGGCAAAAGAGCGCTACAAGATCACGACCAACTGCCCCCAGTGCGGCTGCAGCGCCGTCAGCCACCTGTCCAAGGAGGAGATCCAGAAACGCTTCGGCGATGTCTCCAACGCGGAGATGGAGTGCAGCGCGTGCATGCTCAAGTACAGCACCCCCATGGAGAAGGCCTGCCCCGAGTGGGACAAGGAGTGCCGGCTGAAGCGCTGAAGGGAGGGCAGGGATGGAATGCAGGCAGGAAAAGAACCTGGCGTCGTGCAGCTGCACCTACGAGCCCTGCGGCCGGAAGGGGGTTTGCTGCGACTGCCTCCGTTACCACCTGGCAAGCCGCCAACTGCCGGGGTGCTGCTTCACCAGTGCCGGGGAACGCACCTACGACCGCTCCTTCGAACACTTCGCGCGTCTGGTGGCCCTGAAGAAGATCTGAAAGGAACCCGTTGACTTGAACCTCCGGTTGGCTGAAAGCCGGGAAACCGGGCTTTCCCGGATCAAGCTCTACCTGGCCCTGTCGCGGACGCCCCACGGCCTCCTCGACATGGCCACCCCGGCCTTCGCCGCGCTGCTGTGGCTCGGCGCGTTCCCCCCCCTGCCGGTGATCCTGCTGGGGCTGCTGACGACCTTTGCCGGGTACACGGCGGTCTATGCCCTCAACGATGTCGTCGACTACCGCCACGACCGCGCCAAGGTCGCCGCGGGAGGCTTCGACAGCCCCGGCGGCGACCTGGACGCCCTCCTCGTGCGGCACCCCATGGCCCAGGGGCTTCTGAGCTTACAGGAAGGGCTGCTCTGGTCCCTGGCGTGGGCGGCCGTGGCCGTTGTCGGCGCCTATCTGCTGAATCCCGCCTGCGTGGTCATCTTCCTGGCCGGCTGCCTGCTCGAGGCCGTCTACTGCCTGCTGTGGCGCGTGAGCCCCATGCGGACCCTGGCCAACGGCGTGGTCAAGACCATGGGCCCGGTCGCGGCGGTCTTCGCCGTGGACCCGGCACCGTCGCCCCTGTTTCTGCTGGCCCTCTTCTCCTGCCTCTTCTTCTGGGAGATCGGCGGCCAGAACATCCCCAATGACTGGATCGACCTGGAGGAAGACCGCCGCCTGGGGGCCCGGACGGTCATTTTCGAGTTCGGGCCGCAGCGCGCCGGGGGGTTCATCCTCGGCGCCCTGGCCATCTCGGTGGTCTCCAGCATGGCCCTTTTCGCCCTGTCCGGCATTCCCCCCGGATCCATCGTTTTCACGGCCGTGCTGGCCGCGGGAATCTTCCTGCTGCTGCTGCCCGCCGCCGGGGTCCACCGGACCCATGCCCGCGAGCGGCTCATGGCCCTCTTCAACCGTGCCAGCTGGTACCCCCTGGCGCTTCTCGTCGTGGTTCTGGTGTTCATTCTCACCTGAGGGAGGTTGGCGTGATGAAAGAGATCGACCCGGGCGCCCTTGCGGCCTGCAACGGCAAGGACGGCGCTCCCGTCCACGTCGCCCACGGCGGCAAAGTCTACGACGTCACCGCGAGCAGGCTCTGGAAGGGCGGCACCCACATGCGCCGCCACCATGCCGGGGCGGACCTGACCACCGACATCCAGGCCGCCCCCCACGGCCCCGAGGTCCTGGAACGCTATCCCCAGGTCGGGACCCTGGCGGCCGGCCGCGAGGCCCCCGCGGTCGACATCCCGCCGCTGCTCCAGGGGCTGCTGGCCCGGGTGCCGTTCCTCAGGCGCCACCCCCACCCCATGACGGTCCATTTCCCCATCGCCTTCATGCTCTTCGCCCCGGTTTTCACCGTGCTTTACCTCGTCACCGGGGTCCGGTCCTTCGAGACCACCGCCTTCCACTGCCTGGGCGTCGGGATCCTCTTTGCGGCCGTGGCCGTCTCCACCGGCTGGTACACCTGGTGGCTCAACTACTTCGCCCGGCCGGTGCGCAGCGTCCGGATCAAGAAACCCCTGTCGCTGGCCATGCTGGCCACCGCCGTCCTGCTGTTCCTGTGGCGCCTGGCCGTTCCCGACATCCTGGTGGACTTCGGACCCATGAGCCGGCTGTACGTGATCCTGGAGATGGCCCTTGTCCCCATGATCGTGGTCATCGGCTGGTTCGGGGCGATTCTGACGTTTCCCGTGGAGCACGAATGAAGCGGGAGTTGGGGACCGGCGGGTCTGTCAAGTTTTAGGACTTAGGGGCGTTTTTGGACCTGGTGGACCCGCACGCATTCCCGCATGACCGAGTGCGCGGGCCCGCCGACACACGGGCTAACGGGCTACCCGGCCTTGTGCGCCAGGTGCACCACGGCGATGCCGTTGGTCAGGCGCCGGTAGGTGACCCGGTGGAAGCCGACCCCCCTGAGCGTGTCGCACAGGGCGTCGGGCAGCGGGAAGAGCCGGATCGTTTCGGGCAGGTGGGTGTAAGCGCGGCGGCAGCCGGGATTCCAAGACCTGCCATTGCTGCGGCACGGCGGCCGGCTTCTGCTGGCACTGCCGCTGCGGGTTTGCCATCTGCCAGGAGTGCATGCTGGAAAATTTCTGGGGAATGTCCTGCAACGGCATCACCTGGCAGTGCCCCGACTGCGGCGCTTCCAACGGGTTCGGCAACCAGTGAACCCGTGGGCCCGTTTTCCCGTCAGCCGGTTGGCCCGGTGGAATTTCATGCAGGCCGATGGGTCGACTGGCCGCTTGAATTGCCGCTACAGGCCGAGCAGGGTCTCGATTTCAGACAGGTGCTCGATGTGGTGAAAGGCTGTGAGACCGGGGTTGCGGTATGCCACCAGGGGGATACCGGCGGCGGCTGCGGCAGCCTGGTCGACGGGCGAGTCGCCGATGTAGACGGCTTCCCGCGGCGTCAGATCGAAGGCCGCGAGGATGTGCCGCAGGGAATCCGGGTGAGGCTTGGGGTTCGCCACATCGCAGGCGCGCACCACCAGGTCGAACGCCGCCTCGAGCCCGTGGGCGCTGAGCAGGCGCCGCATGGTGTCGGTGCGGTTGGTGGCAACGGCGGTTTTGTATGCCGGCCGAAGCCGCCGCAGCAGCGGCTTCAGCTCCGGCTCGATCTGCAGCAGCTCCAGGTAAGGGCCATAATCCATGCCGAGGCGATACGACCGGACCGCCGCCAGCACCTCCGTGTCCGCGAAAAGGTGCGCCAGGGCCTCGTCCAGAGTGTGCATGTGCACGAACTCGAACTGGGCGTCGCTCAACACCGGCCGCCCGAACCTGGCGAGCAGGTGGCCGTAATAGGCCCTGTTGGCCCGGGCGGTGTCGAACATCACCCCGTCGCAGTCGAAAATCACCGCCTTGACCATGGTTGCCGCCTGGTTTTCAGGTGCCATCGGGCTGCCGCCGCCGTCATCTGATGAAGCCCACGACCGGGATCTCGATCTCGGGCTGGACCTCGCTGGTGGTTTTCAGGCGGATGGTGTCGCGGTAGCTTCCGCGCACTTTTTTCTGGTTCTCGACCGCCAGCGTGTAGACGAGGGTGCCGTCTTCCCTGGCTTCCGTGAAGCTGAAGCGGATGTTCTCGCCCTTGTCCGCGGCGGTCCCGGTGATCTTGAAGTCGTAGCCCGGCTTGGGGACGATCCGCGCCGACACCCCCTGGATCTGGCCGGATCGGCCCCTGAAGACGATGCCCGGCGGCGTGATCTCCGCGATCTGCATCCTCTGGATGGTGCCGTTGACCTTGATCCTGATCCGGGGCTTCACCGGGCTGTCCGTGTCGAGTTCGATGGTGTCGCGGTAGTTGCCCGGTTCGGCTTTCAGGTTGGCGACGGTGAGGACATATCCCGCCTGGCCGCCGCTCTTGTCCTGCACAAGGGTGAAACGGATGTCCTTGCCCTCCAGTGCGCGGCTGCCGACGATCGCAAACGGGTATTTGGCGTTGGGGACGATGCGCACCGTCGCCTGGATCTCGTCGCCCACGTCCCCGCGCAGCGTGACCCTCTCGGGGCTGACGGTTGCGAAGGCCTCGACCGGCCCCGTGACCGTCAGGTTGACGGATGCCTGGCTGCTGTCGTTGGTCGTGACGGTGGCTCCCTTTGTCAGGGTCCGGCCGCCGAACCCCTCGGTGTTGACCTTGATCTTGATGCTTCCCTCCGCGCCGGGAGGGATCAGTCTCGCGTACGAGACCGCCGTGCAGCCTCAGGCGGTCTTGACGCCGAGGATCTCCAGAGGGGCCGCGCCCTCGTTCCTGACGACGAAATCGTGAACCACCTCTTCGCCCTCGAGCACCGCTTCGAAACTCCAGCTGCTTTCGACGAAGACGGCCCTGGGGGCCGGCTCCCCCCCGCTCTGCGCGGCCGCCGCCCACACGGACGGCAGCAGGGAGAGAATGAAAACGAGTCCTCCCATCACCCACTTTTTCTGCATGGCGCCACTCCCCTCGGTTCAATCGGTTTTCTTAAGGCCCCGGCCGCCCGGCCCGGGGGAAACATACCGCCTTTCGCAGGCGTTCACAACATGAAAACAGGGTCGATGTCAACCGCCACCCGGATGTCGCGCCCGAGGGCACCGGAAAACCCGGCCGGCGCCAGCCGCTCGAGAAAGCGGTGAAGCGGGCCCGTTTCCCTGCCCTTGAGCAGGATCTGCCAGCGGTAGCGTGAAGCGATTTTCGACAGCGGCGCCTCCACGGGCCCCAGGAGCTCGATGGCGCGCGCCAGGTACGCATCGGCCGCGAGCAGCCGGAGACCGTTTTCTCCCAGGCTGCGGGCGGCGTCCGCTGTTCTGGCCGCATCCCGGCCCGATATCTTGAGCTGGGCGAGGCGCGAAAACGGGGGATAGCCCAGCGCCTTGCGGAAGGGCAGTTCGCTTTCGTAAAAGGCCCTGAAATTCTGCTCCCGGGCGGCCTGGATGCTGAAGTGGCCGGGCGCATAGGTCTGCAGAACCACCCTGCCCGGAGCACTGCCCCGACCCGCCCGGCCGGACACCTGGGCCAGAAGCTGAAACGTCCTTTCCCCCGAACGGAAATCGGGAAAGCTCAGGGTCAGGTCCGCGCAGATGATGCCGACTAAGGTGATGTTGGGGAAGTCGTGCCCCTTGGCCACCATCTGGGTGCCGACCAGAACATCGATGCGCCCGTCCCTGAGCCCCTTGAGGATGCGCAGGATCGATCCCTTGCGCAGGGTGGTGTCCTTGTCGAGCCTGGCGACGCGGGCCTCCGGGAAGAGCGCCTGGGCCGCGGCTTGAAGCTTTTCGGTGCCCATCCCCAGCAGCTTGATCGCGGGGGACCCGCAGGCCGGGCAGGCGGATGCCGCCGCGCGGCTGTATCCGCAGTGATGACATTTGAAGGCCCGGGCTTTCTGATGGTGGGTCAGGGTGACGTCGCAGTTCTTGCACCTCACCGGCCGGCCGCAGGTGGCGCACAACGGGAAGCTGGCGTAGCCCCGGCGGTTGAGAAACAGCAGCACCTGCTCTCCCCGGGACAGGGCCGCCCTCATTTCCCTCTCCAGCAGCGGGGTGATGAAGCGCCGGGCGCCGCGGTCGTGACGGGCCTCGCGCAGATCGACCACGGTGATTTCCGGCAGGGGCCGGTTTTCGATTCGCCGCGTGAGCCGCAGTTCGTGGTACTTGCGGACCCTGACGTTGTGGTAGGACTGGATCGAGGGCGTCGCCGAGCCGAGGAGAACCACCCCCTGCTGCTGGCTGGCGCGCACCAGGGCCAGGTCGCGCGCATGGTAGCGCAGGAGGGAGTCCTGCTTGTAGGAGGCGTCGTGCTCCTCGTCGACGATGATCAGGCCCACCTGCCGGAAAGGGGCGAAAACGGCCGAGCGCGCGCCGATGGCGATGGCGGCCTCCCCCTTGAGGATGCGCTGCCACTGGTCGAAGCGCTCGCCGTCGGAGAGCCCGCTGTGCAGCAGGGCGACGCATTCGCCGAAACGGGCCCGAAAGCGGTGCTCCATCTGGGAAATAAGGGCGATTTCAGGCACCAGCACCACCACCGACCCGCCGCGGGCGATGGCCTCGGCCGCGGCGCGCAGGTAGACCTCGGTTTTTCCGCTGCCGGTGATCCCGGACAGGAGGAAGGCGGCATACCCGCGGCCGAGGGCGGCCGTCACCCGGTCGACGGCCTGGCGCTGTTCCTCCGTCAGGACCGGCGGGGTGTCGGCCGAAATCGGCTCGCCGAAAGGATCGCGGTAGACGGGTTTGTCGAAGAGGCGCAGATACCCGGCAGCGCAGAGCCTGGCGACCAGGCGGCCTGCTCCCGGCACCCGGGCGCGAAGATCCCTCAGGGAAAGCTCGCTTTCCTGCCCCAAGGCCTGCAGGAGGCCGCTCTGGGCGCCGGAGAGCCCGTCGGTGGGCAGGTCGAGCCTTTCGCGGGCCACGTAGCGCACGGTTTTCGGATGGGTCCGGCCGCTGCCGAGGCGGCGTTCCAGTGTGACCCATCCACGGGTCTGCAGGGCCTGGAGCACGGCAGCGGGAATGCGGCCGGCGGCGCCGGTGTCGAGCTCGCGGCGCCGCTGGGGGCCTCGTTCCAGGCGGGCCAGGATCTCGTCCTCGAGGCCCCGGGGGCTGTTCGCGGCGAGCGCCTGGCGTCCCATGGGCGTCAGTGCGACATAGGGCTGTTCCACGAGGTTGAGGCCGCCCGGCAGAGCGCCGGCGATGACCTGCCCCAGGGGGTAGAGGTAATAGCCGGCGGCCCACTTGAAGAGCGGAATCATGGCGGAAGGGAAAAGAGGGCTTTGGTCCAGCACTTCGATGATCGGCTTGGCGTCCGCCTGATCCCCGGGCGCGGTCGCCCCCAGCACGTAGCCCGTCACCCGCCGCTGGCCGAAAGAGACCAGCACCCTTCTGCCGGGGGAGATGCGCTGGGAAAAGCCCTCGGGGATCCGGTAGGTGTAGGTGCCGTGGACGGGCAGGGCCACGGCTACCTCCAGATAGGCGCCGTCGACGGCTTGGGGATCGGATTTCATTTATGGCCTTTGGGATCTAAGCCGCCGTTTTCGTGGTTTTTTGCTTGACATGCAGGCCGAGATGACTGTAGCATATCTTCTACGTGCCGCAGGGTCCGGTGGCCGGAGGCGCCGGAAGTCCCGCCGGCCGCAAGGGTTCAGGCGCACAGTCCCGAAGGCAGTTCCCCAAGGAGGTCCGTATGAGAAACGCCCGGAAATCGATGCTGGTTTTTCTGCTGGTCGCCGCACTGGCCACCGTTCCCTGGGGGCGGCCGGCCCTGGCTCAATTCAGGCCCGAGGCCGAGGAGCCGGACGCGGTGACGATGATGATCGACGTGGTGCCTGTGCGGGTACTGAGCTTTTGCGGGATGGTCATCGGAACGGCGTTCTTCCTGGTGAGCCTTCCCGTGTCCTACATCGCCGGCAGCCATGAGCTGGCCGCCGAGAAAATGATCGCCGAACCCGCCCGCTACACCTTCACCCGCCCCCTGGGAGAGTTCCGCTAAAGGCCATGCCGCGCGGTCGCGGGGCATGCCGCCGCCGCTGAAACCCCCGTTTTCCCGGCGGGAAGGCGGGGGTTTTCTGCGCACCGCCGGGGCCCACGGACCCGCCCCGCAAGGCCGCTGGAACGAGGACTTCTCAGGGGATTTTCAGCGCTGGCCCATGGGAACGTAAGGCTGCCGCTGCGGGCCGATGTAGATCTGCCGGGGGCGGCACAGGCGCCACTCCGGGTCGTCCATGCTTTCCTTCCACTGGGCGATCCACCCCGGGAGGCGGCCGATGGCGAACATGACCGTAAACATGTTGGTCGGGATCCCGATGGCCCTCAGGACGATGCCGCTGTAAAAGTCGACGTTGGGATAGAGGTCGTGGTCGATAAAGTAGGGGTCGTTCAGGGCCACGTGCTCCAGCTCCTGGGCGATGTCGAAGAGCGGGTCCCTGTGCCTGAGCTTGTTGAGAAGCCGGTCGCACCATTTTTTCATGATTTTCGCCCTGGGGTCGTAGGTGCGGTAGACCCGGTGCCCGAAGCCCATGAGGCGGAAGGGGTCGTTGCGGTCCTTGGCCCGGCGGATGACCTCCTGCATGTTTCCCTCCGCAGCGATGGAGTTGAGCATTTCGATCACCGCCTGGTTCGCGCCTCCGTGAAGCGGCCCCCACAGGGCGGCGATGCCGGCGGAGATGGCGGCATACAGGTTCACCCGGCCGCTGCCGACCAGCCTGACGGCCGAGGTGGAGCAGTTCTGCTCATGGTCGGCGTGCAGGATCCAGAAGACGTTCAGTGCGCGGACCACATCCTCCTCGATGACGTAGGGCCTCACCGGGCTGTCGAACATCATGTTCAGGAAGTTGGCGCAGTAAAGAAGGTCGGGGCGGGGGTAGACGACGGTGTGCCCGAGGGACATCTTGTAGGACATGGCGGCCATGGTCCGGATCTTGGACAACAGGCGCGTGACGACGATATCGATTTCCTCCTGGGTCTTTTCCAGGGAGGGGTAGAAGCTGCGCAGGGCGTTGACCATGGCCGAAAGGATTCCCATGGGGTGGGATCCCCGGGGAAAGTTGTGATAAAATATTTTCATGTCCTCATGGACGAGGGAGTGGTCGTTCAACAGCACCGAGAAGCCGGTCAGCTCTCTTTCGGTCGGCAGCTTGTTGTGGATCAGCAGGTAGCAGGTTTCCTTGAAGGAGGAATGTTCGGCGAGTTCCTCCACCGGGATGCCCCGGTAGCGCAATATGCCGCGCTCACCGTCCATGAAGGTGATGGCGCTTTTGCAGGAGCCGGTGTTGGCGTAGCCCGTGTCGAGGGTGATCAGGCCGGTCGTGTCCCGCAGCCGGCGGATGTCGATCCCCTTTTCCCCCTCGCTGCCGGTGATGACGGGGAAACGGTAGCTTTTGCCCTCGAAGTTCAGGGTCACGAATTCGGATTCGTTCATTTTAATTTCTCTCTGCAGGTTCAGGAGTTCGGAAAGAAAGGGCCCGCGCCCTTCGGCGTGGGCCTGTGGCGGCATGGGGCACGTTGCCGGAACGCGGGCACGGACGGCTTTATACACCAACGCCTCGCGAGGGTCAAGCGTTGAGGCCGCCGGCCGGGGGGTTTGCAGCGCGTGCGGCGGTGTGTTACTAAGGCGGGCCAGACCCTTTGCGTGACATTGCCGGAACTGCCCGGCGGCCCCGCGCCCATGGGCTTCAGGCTGCTTCGGATGTCAGCGGATCCATCATCTCAGCGCCTTGGGCGGGACCACAGGCGAAAGGGGGCGTGATGTCTTTCAAGAAAAACCTGCTGGCCAAGATCCAGGTCGATCGGATGGCACGCCTCGTGCTGGCCTCGCTCGCCGCCGCGGGCGAAAGCCCCAAGGTCGACAGGGCGGCCATGAAGTGGCTTCTCGACCTGGCCGGCTACACCCTCCGGCAGGTGCGGGACCTCCCATCTTGGAAAGCTCGTGCTCGTCCCACATCTTGTGAACGAAGATGCTGTCGATGCTCATGGAAAGGACCTGGACCCCGAGTTTCTCGAATTCGGAGTGCTTTTCGGCAACTGCCGAAATCTCGGTCGCTCACACGAAGGTGAAATCACCGGGGTAGAAGCACAACACCACCCATTTACCCAGGTATTCAGACAGCTGAACGCTGATGAATTTCCCCTGCTGGTATCCCGGAGCCGTGAAATCCGGGGCCTTTCTTCCGACCTGGATCATCGCCTTCACCTCCTTTGTTGCCTTTTCAGGCGCTTGCGCCTGCGTTTGCGTTTCCGGGGATCCTCCGACCGGCCCGCCGGTGGGGCGGGCGCACCCGGCCTTCAGCTCTTTTCCCATCCCTTGCCTCCTTTTCCGCCATGGGTGAAAACCAACCCGTCCATTGAACACCGCGGCCCTGCCCCTCAGTAACGATCGACATGTATCGAAGATTTCTATCAGGCCATCTCGTGGTCGAAAATCGAGGACAGGTGGAAGCCCATGGGCTCCTGGATCTTCTTCCTGCGGATGTAGCGCAGGCAGGCGTCCACCACCTGCGCGTCGTAGAGCACACCCCGGTTCCGGGATATCTCCTCCAGGGCGTTGTCGATCCCCAGGGCCGGCCGGTAGGGGCGGTGGGATGCCATGGATTCCACGACGTCGGCGACGCACAGGATCCTGGCCTCCACCAGGATCTCCTCCCCCGAAAGGCCCTGGGGATACCCGGAGCGGTCCATCCTTTCGTGGTGCTGGAGCACGATCAGGTCGACCGGCCACTGAAAATCGATCTTCTTCAGGATCTCGAAGGCCACCTGGGGATGACGCTTGATGAGCTGCCGTTCGGCCTCGTTCAGGATTCCGGGCTTGCTCAGAATCTCGGCCGGGATGGATATCTTCCCGATGTCGTGGATCAGGCCGGCCATCTGGAGCCCCTTGATTTCATCCTCGGAGAGCCCCATTTCCCTGGCGACGGCCAGGGCGAGACCGGTGGTCCGGCGCTGGTGGCCGGCGGTGTAGGGGTCCCTTTCCTCCACCGTCAGGGACATGGCCCTGATCATGCTGTCCAGGTTGCGCTGCAACTTGCGGTAGCTTTTGCGCAGCCGGCTCTCGGCCAGCCTGCGCTCGGCGATCTCCTGCCTCAGCTGCTGATTGAGGCGGGTCAGTTCGGCGGTCCGCTCCTGGACGATCCCCTCGAGGCGGTCACCGTGCCGCTTGAGCTCGTCCTCGGTTTCCATCTCCTTGGACACGGCCGCCAGCATGCCCAGGGACAGGCAGACGTCGTCTTCCGGGTGGGTTGTGATCGTCGCCAGGTCTTTGAGCCAGATGGCCCCGCCCCCGGGCAGGCCCACCTTGTAAACTGCCTCAAGCGTTCCCGCCCGCTTGCCTTCCCCGCGCAGCTGTTCCCAGGTGTGGCGGATCTCGTCGCTGCTGATGACCTCGCGCTCGACCCGGCCGGCGGCATCGGTGTACTTGTAGATGCGCCGGTCGATGACGGACCTGCGGAACACCTCCGCCAGGCCGGCGCAGCTGCACCCCAGCAGCTCGACGAACCGCCGGCTGGCGTATTCGTACCAGATGCCATCCTCGTTTTCACGCCATGCGGCGATGTAAAGCAGCGCCGGGCTCCCGGTCTCCTCGAAGCCGCGGTAGCAGCGGATGTATTCGACCACCCGCGACTTCAGTTGGTCGCTGTAATCGCCGTAAAGGATCGACCCGCAGTAGCCATCCGGGACGCCCCTACAGTGAAGGATCAGGCGATTCATCGCTGATCTGTTCCCCGCTCTGCGGTTGAAGGCCTGGAGTTGCGCATCGTATACACCCGACAGGGAACCTTGTCAAATCAAGAATACCAGATCTTGTGGTCAAGCGCCCTTATACCACCATATGAGAGGGCTCACCCGGCCAGATGCAGCCAAAAGGAGTAGCTCGCCGAGGAGAGCAGCGTGGAGGCCGAAATGGCCGCCACGGCAAAATCCGGATCGCCCTTCATTTCCCCGGCCATGACGTAGGTCAGGGTGGCGGTGGGCGAGGCGAGGAGGATCAGGGCGGGCAGATAGGCCTCCACCGGCATCCCGAGCGCGCGGAACAGGGCGAAACCGATGGCGGGAAGGCCCATGAGCTTCAGCAGGCAGACCGCCGACAGCGCGCCGACGACTTCCCGGCGCAGCATCTCCAGTGAAAGCGAGGCGCCGATGAGAAGCAGCGCCATCGGCAGGGCCAGGCTGCTCATGATCTCCAAGGTGCGCTCCACCACCTGGGGCAGGACCGCGCCGGACAGGGAAAAGAGGATGCCGGCCGCGGCGGACACGATCACCGGGTTGCCGAGGATCTTGAGCGCCACCCGCCGCGCGCCGCGCGGACCGGGCGCCTTCTCCCCGTATACCTGAAGCGCCACGACCGCCAGGACGTTCTGCAGGATCATGATGAACCCGGCGATGATGCTGGCGCGCACCAGCCCCTCCTGGCCGATGTGGTAGTAAGCCACGGCGAAGCCCATGTAGCCTAAGTTGGCGTGGAAAGCGCTCTGCATGAAGGTGCCGATCCGTGACCGGCGCCGGCAGAGGACCCGCCCAAGGACCCAGGCCCCCAGGAAGACCGCCCCGATCGCCCCCAGGCAGACCCAGAGCACCGCCTGGTCGAACTGGGCTTTGAGGGAGCCCTTGGAAATGGCGCTGAAAATCATGGCCGGGATGGCCAGGTGGTAAACCAGGCGGTTGGCGGGTCTCAGAAAGGCCGCGGGCATGAAGCCCCTCGCCCGGGCCCCCCACCCGAGAAGGACGACGGAGAATATGGGAACGATGGTGGTGAGGATGCTCATGGCAAATCGGTCGTGGTCGCCCCCGGTCATGGCAGCCGAACGAGGTCTTGACTTACAGGGCCATGGGACCTAGACTGGGGTTGAAGATGCCGCGGCACAGCGGGCCGGTTCGCTGACACGCCGCCATCGGGGTGGACGCCATGTGCACCGTCATCCGACTCAAGCTTTTCGCCACCCTGGGAAAGTATACCCCCGCCAACACCGACGCCTACCCCGTGGCTCCGGGCGCCACGGTGCGGTCCGTTCTGGAAGAGCTCGGGGTGCCCGTTTCCCAGGCCAGACTGATTTTCTTTGAGCCGCTCCCCCCAGAACGCGAAGGCGTCTTCGGTGGAGCCCCACTTGCTGAAGCGCTCCGTGAATCCGGCGGTTTTGTCGTCCTGGGCGACGGCGATCACCTCGTTGGTCACGGAGTCCAGGGCCATCACCTCGACGCTGGTCGCCCCCGACCCGGTCCAGGAACCGGTGGCGCCCCTCTTGACGACGCTGACGCCGATGCCCACCGGGACGACCGACGTGACGGCGCTCAGGCCGGGGCGGCTCTGCTTGATGTCCGTAATGGCGAAGCGGATCCGCACCACGCCGGGCCCCGGCTGGTCCACGAACGGGTAGGCGCCCTTGAGGGCGTTGATGAGCGCCAGGTTGCAGCCGTCCGCCAGTTTCTTCATTTCGTTGGCATCGATGCCCTTGTGTTCGGAATCGTCCGCAAAAAAGAAGATGACGCTGTCGAGCATGATCTTGTCGTATGCGGCGAAATCGATCCCCGGCTTGAGCCAGCGCATCTTGGCGCCGCCTTCGGGTCCGGGCTCCAGGTACGGGTAATAACCGTCGAGGAAGCCGACTTTCTGCCCGCCTCCGGCAGCCGCCGGCGGCGGGGCACCCGTCGATGCGCACGAGGCGACGAAGCCCGCCAGGGCCAGCCCCAGGAGCGCCGCCGTCACTTTCCTTGCCGTTTTATTCATTGGATTCTCCTTTCGATTTTCCTCGGGGCGCTGCCGGGCGGGCGCTGTCTTTCCGTCATCGGCAGAAGCGGCCCGCGCGCGGCCCCATCGAGGGTAGAGAGGGTTAGACGACAGAATGCCGGAGCTTTCCGGCAGCGTGATGTCGGCCGTCGGCTGGTTCAGGATCCCACCAGCTGCGGCAAACCGTGACACCTCCTTTCCTCCTGAATCAGGGCACAAAGCCCGCATCCATCACCGGCTGAGTGCCCAGGGCGGCCTCCGCGGTTTCCACCCAGCCGCCGCCCATGGACTTGTAAAGGCCGATGAGGGATCGGAACAGCGCGTTCTGGCCGGCCGCATATGACAAGGCCACGTTGAACAGGCTGCGCTCGGCGTCGAGCACCTCCAGGAAGCTGGTGTAGCCCTCGTCGTAGCGCATGCGCGCCAGGCGGGCGTAGTTTTCCAAAGCCGCAAGCTGGTTGGCCTGGGCGTTCAGTCGCTTCTGTGCGTTGGAGCGTTCGGCCAGGGAGTCGTCCACCTCGCGCAGGGCGTTCTGGATGCTCTGCTGGTAGCCGTAAAGGGCCTGGAGCTGAAAGGCCTCGGCGCCTTTCACCTCGCCGCCGATGCGGCCCGCGGTGAAAAGCGGCACCGTCATGGGAACGCCCAGGTTCCAGACCTTGGACCCGCCGCCGAAGAGGTCCGACAGGTCGACGCTCGCCGAGCCCAGGGCGCCGGTAAGGGAGATGGTGGGGAAATAGAGCGACTTGGCCACGCCGATGCGGGCATTGGCGGCGACGAGGGCCTGCTCGGCGGCGCGGATGTCGGGGCGGCGCTCCAGCAGGTCGGAGGGCAGCCCCGAAGGGACAGCCGGAAGCTTCAGGGCGTCGAGGGCGAGGCCCCGGGGTATCGGCCCGGGGTTCTGCCCCAGCAGAACGCTGAGGGCGCTTTCCGCCCGTGCGATGCCCAGCTCGATGTCGGGCAGGCGCGCCAGGGCATCCTGGTATTCGGCCTCCGCCTGGCTCAGGTCCAGTTCGGGGATGACGCCCTGATCGAAGCGCATCTTGAAGAGGTCCCGGGTCTCCCGGCGGGTCTCCGCGGTGCTGCGGGTGATGTAAAGCTGCTTGTCGAGGGCCAGGATGTCCACATAGGTGCCGGCCACGGCGCTCACCAGGGTCAGGATCACCGCGCGCCGGGCCTCTTCGGTGCCGAACAGCTCGGCGCGGGCGGCCTCGCTGGCACGGCGGTACTTGCCCCAGAAATCGATCTCCCAGCTGCCCCCCAGGAAGGCCTGGTAGTAGTCGAAGGTCGTGTCAACCCCGTCCGGGACGGGGGTGGGCCCCTTTTCGGTCACCCCCTGGCGGGACGCGTCGGCCCCGGCGCCGACCAGGGGGTACTGGTCGCCGCGGGCGGTGAAGTAGCGTCCGAAGAACTCCTCCACCCGGGCCGTGGCGATCAGCAGGTCCTTGTTCCGGGTCAGGGCGGTGCGCACCAGCTCGTTGAGCACCGGGTCGTCGAACTGCTCCCACCAGGCCGTGTTGGCCAGTTCCCGGGCCTCCTTCTCCTCGAAGCGCCAGGCGGCGGGCGTGTCGATTTGCGGACGCCGGTAGTCCGGACCCACGCTCGCACAGCCCGCTGCGACGAACATCAGCACGGCGCAGAGAACACCTTTAGACATGTTCCTCCCCCTTTCTTGCAGCGGGCGGCAGTTCCTGCGGGGCGGCCGCCTCGTGCCCGCCTCCGGCGGGTTGGCCCCGGTGGGACAGCTTTTCGACCACATAGAACGTCATCGGGATCAGGAAAATGGCGATGAAGCTCGCCGCCAGCATGCCGCCGATGACGCCGGTGCCCATCACCCGCCGGGCGACGGCCCCCGAGCCGGAGGCGATCGCCAGGGGGACGCAGCCGAGGATGAACGCGAAGCTCGTCATCAGGATCGGCCGCAGCCGCAGGCGCGCCCCCTCCAGGGCCGCGTCCATGACGGACCTGCCCTTTTCGTACTCCACCTTGGCGAACTCCACGATCAGGATGGCGTTCTTGGCCGCCAGCCCGATGAGCATGATGAGCCCGATCTGGGCATAGAGGTTGAGCTCCATCTGACGCAGGAAAATGGCCGCGAAGGCGCCCAGCACCGCGATGGGGGTGCCCAACAGCACGCTGAAGGGCAGCGACCAGCTCTCGTACTGGGCGGCCAGGATCAGGAAGACGAAGAGCATCGACAGCGCGAAGATCACCCACACGGGCACGCCCTCCAGGGCCTTTTTCTCCTGGAAGCTCATGCCGAGGTAGTCGTAGCCCATCTCCTGGGGCATGGCGGCGGCGAACACCTCCTCCAGCGCCCCCATGGCCTGGGCCGAACTGTAGCCGGGCGTGGGCACGATGTTGAGCTGGGCCGAGCGGTAGAGGTTGTAGCGCATGGTGAACTCCGGCCCGCTGCGCTGCTCGAGCGACGTCAGGGTGGACAGCGGCACCTTGTCGCCGGCCGCGTTGCGCACGTAGAACTGGCCCAGCTGGCCGGCCTCGGTGCGGTACTCGCCCTCGGCCTGCAGGTAGACCTGCCACTGGCGGCCGAAGCGGTTGAAGTAGTTGACGAAGTAGCCGCCCATGAAGGTCTGCAGGGTGCGGTAGACCTGGTTCAGGTCCACCCCCTGCTTGAGCACCTTGTCGCGGTCTACGTTGACGAAGATCTGCGGCACCGTGGGCAGGAAGGTGGTGGTGATGCGCGCGATCTCGGGCCGCTTCCTGGCCTCCTCCATGAACTTATGCGTGTTCTCCCACAAAAAGGCGATGTCCCTGCCGGCGCGGTCCTCGAGGACGAAGGTCACCCCGCCCGCGGTGCCGATGCCCGGGATGGCCGGCGGCGAGAACGCGAAAGCCACCCCCTGCGAGATCCGGCCCATGCGCTGGTTGAGGCTGGCCATGATGGCCGCGTACTGCTCCTCCGGCTTCTCGCGCTCGTGCCAGGGCTTTAGGGTTATGAAGAAAAAGCCGCTGTAGGTGTTGGTGACCCCGGAGAGCAGGCTGAAACCCACCACGGTCGTGCAGTAAGCGACACCGGGCGTGTCCATGATGATTTTTTCCAGCTCCTGGGTGGCGGCGTCGGTGCGCTGCAGGGAGGCCGCATCGGGCAGCTGTACCCCGGCAAAGAGGTACCCCTGGTCCTCCTCGGGCAAAAACCCGCCGGGGACCCACTTGCCGAGCACGCCGATGCCGGCGGTCATGACGAAGAGCAGGATCAGGCTGATCACGAACTTGCGGATGAACCAGCCGCAGAGTTTCACGTAGCCGTTGGTCGCCTTGCCTAAGACGTTGTTGAACCCGCGGTAAAAGGCGCCCAGGGGGCCGCGCGCCTTTTTCTTGGGTTTCAGGATCAGGGAGGAAAGCGCCGGGCTGAGAGTCAGGGCGTTGAAGGCCGAGATGATGACCGAAATGGCGATGGTCACCGCGAACTGCTGGTAGAGCTTGCCGGTGATGCCCGGGATGAAGACGGTCGGCAGAAACACGGCCGAGAGCACCAGGGCGATGGCCACCACGGGACCGGAGACCTCCTCCATGGCCTTCAGGGTGGCCTCCTTGGGCGAGAGCCCGTGATCGATGTGGTGCTCCACGGCCTCCACCACGACGATGGCGTCGTCCACCACCAGGCCGATGGCGAGCACCATGCCCATCAGCGCGATCGTGTTGATGGAAAACCCCAGGAGGGGGAACATGGCGAAAGTGCCGATGAGCGAGACCGGCACGGCCAGCCCCGGAATCAGGGTGGCGCGCCAGCCCTGCAGGAAGATGAACACCACGATGATCACCAGCACCAGCGCCTCGACCAGGGTGTGCAGGATCTCCTTGATGCCTTCACGCACCGACTGGGTCGTGTCCAGGGCGATGGTGTACTCCAGACCCGGCGGGAAGTTCTTCCCGGCCTCCTCCATGAGCTTGTTGACCCCGTCCACGGCCGCGATGGCATTGGTCCCCGGGAGCTGGTAGAGGGCCAGGACCGCCGCCGGTTTGCCGTTCATGCGGCCCACCATGCTGTAGTTCTGCGACCCCAGCGAGACCCGCGCCACGTCCTTGACGCGCACCAGGGAGCCGTCCGGGTTGGCGCGAAGGACGATGTTTTCGAACTCTTCCGGCGCCTCGAGGCGGCCCTGGGCGCGGATGGCGTATGTGAACTCGATGCCCGGCGGCGCGGGCTCGGCCCCCACCTGCCCGGCCGGGTTGACCGTGTTCTGCTGGCGGATGGCGTCCACGATCTCGGGCACCGTGATGTCCAGGCTGGCCAGCTGGTCGGGCTTGACCCACAGCCGCATGGCATACTGGCCGGCCCCGAAGACGGTGACACTGGCGATTCCCGGCACCCGCGTCAGCTGGTCGTTGAGGTTGATATAGGCGTAGTTGGCCAAAAAGGTGGCGTCGTAGGTGTTGTCGGGCGAGGAGAGGTTGATCAGCATGAGCGGCGAGGACTGGGACTTCTTGACCGTCACGCCGTAGTCGTTCACCTCGGCCGGCAGCTTCGAGTCCGCCTGGGACTTGCGCATCTGGGCCAGCTGCAGGGCGGTGTTGGGATCGATCACGGTGTCGAAATTGACGTACATCCGCATCTCGCCGTTGTTGGCGTTAAGGGAGTACATGTAGTTCATGTTGTCCACCCCGCTCATCTCCTGCTCGATGGGAGTGGCCACCGACTGTTCCACGGTCTGGGCGTCGGCTCCGACGTAGGTGGTAACTTTCGAAAACCCGCAGGAGGTGCCCACCGAGGAACCCATGCAGATGAGAAAGTCGGCCATGTAAAGGGGCGGAAGCAGCCCGAGGGTGTAACAGCCGATGTCCGTTGGATAGATGGTGGCCAGGCCCTCCTCGGCCGCCGCGCGCTTGATTTCATAGAAAGAGGCCCGGTGGGAGCACCCGGCGCAAAGATTGGGCGGTCTCTGGGGGATCGGGGGCACATCCGCCAGGTCCGGTTGGCGGGGCGCCGAATAAGGCACGCCGAAGTAGGCGGCGGCGACCGCGCGCACCCGGGCGGGATCGTACTCGTAGAGGCGGGAGAAAAAGCCCTCGCCCTTGCCGCGGATGGGAAGCGTCAGCCCCTCCTCCTGGGCAAAGGCCTTGACGGCCTCCTCCATGTAGGGCTCGCCCTCCTCGACCACCAGCACCTTTTCGCACCCCTTCAGAAACTCCTTGACCCGCCCTCCCGGCATGGGGTGGGAGAACCCGATGCGCAGGATCCTGGTTTTCCCGGCGATCCCCAGGTCCTTGACCGCGTCATCGACGTAGTTGTAGCTGACGCCGTTGCAGATAATGCCCCAGGCACCGTCGCCCTGGACGAAGTTGTAAGGGGTGGTTTCCGCCAGCGCCTCGGCCGCTTCCCAGTTCCGAAGCAGCTTGACGTGCAGGCTGCGCGACACCGCCGGTACGGTGACGTAGTTGAAGGGGTCCTTGCCGAAATCGCCGCGCGTGACGCGGGGGGTGATCTCGCCCAGGGTGACGATGCCGGTGGAGTGGTTGATGCGGGTGGTGGTTCGAAAGATAACCGGCTCCCGGAGCTTCTCGGAGAGCTCGAAGGCGTACCCCACCATTTCCTTGGCCTCCTCCACGGATGACGGCTCAAGGATGGGAAGCCCGGAAAGCTTGCCGTAGTAGCGGTTGTCCTGCTCGTTCTGGCTGGAAAACATGAAGGGGTCGTCCGCGCTGACCAGCACCAGCCCCCCCTTGACGCCCACGTAGGCCAGGGTCATCAGGGCGTCTGCGGCGACGTTGACGCCCACGTGCTTCATGATGCACATGGTGCGCACCCCGGAGTTGGCCGTTGCCGCCGCGACCTCCAGGGCGACCTTCTCGTTGGTGCTGTACTCGAAATAGAGGTCACTCTCCTGGGAGATCTGAAAAAAATTGAGGGAAATTTCGGAGGAGGGCGTGCCGGGATAGGTGGTGGCGACGGCGACCCCCGCCTCGATCGCCCCGCGGGCGATGGCTTCATTGCCCAACAGCAGCATCTTCTGTCCGGGGTTGTCTGCGAGTAGCGTGTGCATGGTGGTTTCCTTGCCGGTTTGTGGGTTACGATTCAGGGAAGTTCCGCCCATGAACCGGGCAGAAGCGCTATGTTCCCGGTGCGAGGAAAGCCGATGGGCTCATCTCGTGTGCGGCCCATCAACGAATATGCAACGGCATGCATCCTTTTGCACGCAGCCGCAACGGCAAGCGGCGGTTGCGGCTTGCCGGGCTTTCAGCGCCGCGGAAGTGTTGAATGTGTGCATATTTTATGAATTTAAATTATATAATGATCTTCTTTCATTGAATGGTTGGACAAATTGAAGCTACATTACAGCTACATTGCAGTTAAGTCAAGAGAAAATGAAACCCCGCCCCACCAGCCGCCACGGTCGGCGCAAGCCCCCCTGGCCGGGGATCTCCCGCGCGGGGGAGACGGCGGATCCCGGTGCCCGCCCGGCGCCCGGGTATTTGAATTGACAGCCAAGGCTTTTTGGAATAAAATAATCTATTATCGAATAGTTATGTGACCCCATCCGCTGTTTTTCGAAATCGAAATCGAAATCGAGGTCGAAATCGAGTCCATGCCGTTCGATTACGATTACGATTACGACAACGACAACGAAAAAGACGAGGAGCCCGCTGACATGCCGGAGAAGGTCATCATCATGGGGGCTGCCGGGAGAGACTTCCACAACTTCAACATCTATTTCAAGGGTAATCCCCGCTACCGCGTGGTTGCCTTCACGGCAGCCCAGATCCCGGACATCGAGGGCCGGCTCTACCCGCCGGAACTGGCCGGCGCAGACTACCCGGAGGGGATTCCCATCTTTCCGGAGGCCCGCCTGGCCGGCCTGATCCGGGACAAGCGCATCGACCTGGTGGCTTTTTCCTACAGCGACGTTCCCCACACGGAGATCATGCACAAGGCCTCCGTCGCCATGGCCGAGGGGGCCGACTTCATCCTCATCGGGGCCACCTACACCATGATCCCCTCGGCCAGGACCGTCGTGGCGGTCTGCGCCGTGCGGACCGGCTGCGGCAAGTCCCAGACCACGCGCAAGGTCAGCGGGATCCTCAAGGCGCGGGGCCTGCGGGTCGTCGTGGTGCGCCATCCCATGCCTTACGGAGACCTGCGCAAGCAGGTCGTGCAGCGCTTTTCGCGCTACGAGGATTTCGAGGCCCAGGGCTGCACGATCGAGGAGCGCGAGGAGTACGAACCCCTGGTGGAGCAGGGCATCGTCGTCTACAGCGGCATCGATTACGCCAGGATCCTCCAGGCGGCCGAAGCCGAGGCCGATGTCGTCATCTGGGACGGCGGGAACAACGACACCCCCTTTTACCGGCCCGACGTGCACATCGTCCTCTTCGACCCCCACCGCGCCGGGCACGAAAGGCTTTATTACCCGGGGGAAACCAACATGCTCATGGCCGACATCGCCGTGATCAACAAGGTCGACTCGGCGCCCCCCGGCAAGGTGGGGCAGGTCCGGCGCAACATCGCCGAGTTCGCCCCCCGGGCGCGGGTCGTGGAGGCGGAATCCGCCGTCCTGGTGGGCCAGGCAGGCCGAATCCGGGGCAGGCGCGTGCTGGTGGTGGAGGACGGGCCGACCCTGACCCACGGGGGAATGCCCTTCGGCGCCGGCGTCATCGCCGCCCGCACCTTCCAGGCCGCCGAGATCGTCGACCCGCGGCCTTACGCCTGCGGGTCGATCCGCGGGACCTTCGCGGCCTATCCCCACATCGAATGCGTCCTGCCGGCCATGGGCTACAGCCGGGAGCAGGTCGCCGACCTGGAGAGGACCATCGCGGCCACCCCCTGCGACCTGGTGCTGTTCGCCACCCCCATCCACCTGCCGCGGGTCCTCTCCATCGACAAACCGACCCTGCGGGTGCGCTACGAGTACCGGGACCACGGAACCCCGACCCTGGAGGAGGCGCTGACGGATTGCCTGGAGGGGAAGTGCAGGGGGGTATCGGGAAAAGAGGTCGGGCCCGACACGGAAGACCGATCAGGCAAATAAATACCTGCCTTCCGGCCCTTATCCAAATACACGCGCGAACCGAGCGCCGGCCAGGGCCTGGACGCCCAGCTGCGGGGCATCGGCACGGTCTTCACCAGCCCCGATTTCTGGCGCATCGCACCCTGGACCACCCTTTCCCAGGCATCCTTCTTCGCCATCCAGGGTCTGTGGGCGGGGCCCTGGCTCCAGGATGTCGGCGGCCTGGACCGGGCGGCCGCCGCCCGCATCCTCCTGGCGCTGGCGGGCGCGATGGTGGCCGGGTTCGTCCTCCTGGGAACCGCGGCGCGCCACCTGGGACGGGCCGGATACCGCCCGGTCGCCGTGGCCGCCGGGGGGATGTTCGCCTTCATGCTCGTACAGGGCGTCATCCTCATGGACCGGGTGGCCATGCCCCTGGCGGTCTGGGTGCTCTTCGGCATCCTCGGCACCTCGGGGATCGTTTCCTACGCCGAGCTGTCCCAGCGGTTCCCCCCGCACCTCATCGGGCGGGTCAACACCGGGCTGAATCTCCTGGTCTTCGTGGCCGCCTTCGCGCTCCAGTGGGGCACGGGCGCGGTGATCGGACTCTGGCCGCCGGGGCCCGCCGGGGGGTATGCCCCCGAGGCCTACCGGGCGGCTTTCGGCCTGATGCTCGCCCTGCAGGCGATCGGCCTGCTCTGGTATCTGGCGATGGACCTTCACATCCGGCGCACGGCAGCCCGCCGCGCCGCCCGCGGCGGATGACCGGCAGACAGGAATCCCTCGATGTTTCTGCAAGAAATCGTCATCCACGCATCCGAGTTTCCCGACCGCAGCGTTTACCCGTTCAACCTGCCGGTGCTCCAGCAGGGCGGCCGGATCCCCCTCGCGACGCCGGTCACCTTCTTCATAGGTGAAAACGGCTCCGGCAAATCGACCCTCCTGACCGCCGTCACGCGCAGGTGCGGCATCCACATCTGGCAGCCGCAGGACGGTCGCCGTGTCGACCCGAGCCCGTACGAAAAGGCCTTTCACCGGTACATCGAGGTCCGCTGGGCCGCGGGGCCGGTCCCGGGCTCGTTCTTCGCCTCGCAGATGTTCCAGCACTTTTCCAGGATCCTGGACGAATGGGCCGCCGCGGACCCGGGGCTCCTCGAGTACTTCGGCGGCCGCTCGCTCATGAGCCAGTCCCACGGGCAGTCGATCCTCGCCTTCTTCCGGTCCCGGTTTCAGGTCAAGGGGATCTACTTCCTGGACGAGCCCGAAACCGCCCTGTCGCCGAGGAGCCAGATCCAGCTGCTGCGGCTGCTGGACGAACTCGCGCGCAGCGGCAACGCCCAGTTCCTGGTGGCGAGCCACTCGCCGATCCTGCTTGCCTGCCCCGGCGCACGGATTTATTCTTTCGACAGCCTGCCGCTGTCCTCCGTCGACTACGAGGAGACCCCCTATTTCCGGATCTACAGGGACTTTCTCCTGGACCGCGGGAAATTCATCCCCGGGCCGCAGCCGACCGGTTCCGCGGGGTGACCGCGGGCGGGGTCGGCCCGTTCGGCAGAAAGGGGCCCTTCCCCATGGAAACGATGTTCGATCCCGACGGCGGTGGCGACGGGATCGCCTGGACGGAAACACCCGCAGGTGAAAGGAGAAAGGAATGAGAGAACGTGTGCGCGCAAGAAGGGGATGGGGGGCTGCCTGCTGGATCGTCTGCTGGGTCCTGGCGCTGTGGGGGTGCGCGCCGGCTCCGGTCGACACCGCGCCGCAGGAGCCGCCGGTGGCTCCCGACGCCCTCAGGGTCGGGGTCTCGACCGACGCCCCCCCGCTGATCTACAAGGTGGGCGACAGGGTCACCGGCCTGGAACACGACCTGGCGCAGGCCTTCGCCCGCTACCTCGGCAGGCCGCTGCACCTGGTGGAGGTGGAATGGCAGGACCAGATCCCCGCGCTCCTGGAGGGACGCACGGACATCATCATGGCCGGCATGACCATCACCCCCAAGCGGGCCGCGCAGATCGATTTCGCCGAGCCCTATCTCCAATCGGGCCAGATGGCCCTGATCCGCTCCAGCGACAGGGACCGCTACGCCAGGGGGTACGCGGACATCGCCGCCCAGTATCAGGCCATCGGCTACGTGAAGGGGACCTTCGGCCAGCAATACGTGGAGCGGACCTTCGAAGACTCGCGCAGGATCGCCTTCAACAGCTCCCAGAAAGCCTCCGAGTCCCTGGCCCTGGGCATCATCGACGTGCTGATCCACGACGGGCCGGTCATCTGCATGCTGGCCGCCGCCAGCACATCCGAAGAGCTGGTCCCGATTTTTCCGCCCCTCACAAAGGAGTACCTGGCATGGGGCATCCGCAAGGAGGACGGCGACCTGCTGCGCGCGGCCAACGATTTCCTGGCCGGACTGAAACAGGGCGGGCAGCTTATGCCCCTGGTCCGGAAGTGGATTCCCTACGAGGAGTGCACCCGCTGAGCGCGCAGCCGGCCCAGGGGCGGGTGCGGCGCTCAGAACGTCAAGAGGGGCATCGTTTGGGGCCGCTGGCCCCTTTCGATGGGCAGGAAACGGAGCCCCTCCTCCCGCCGGCTTTCCATTTCGCTCTCGCTGAGGCTGCGCGCCTCCGCCAGGTGGTAGAAGCCGAGTTTCATGCGCCCGGTGCTCTCCTGCATCTTGAGCTTGATTCTCACGCCCTGGTGCTTCCACTTGTACACGGTCTCATCGCTCTTCATGGTCATCGAGATGTCGGGGTCGCCGTAACGGGCATTGAGGTACCCCTTGAGTTCCCCGAACACGTCGATGCTGTCGATATTGATGTAGACCGCGAAGAAGCGGCCCTCGAAAAACCCGTAAATCTCTTCCGCGACGGGAACCCCGCCGATGGTGTGGACCACCTGCGGGTTGACGTAGAAATCGACCTTGCCCTTGCTCCCCGCCGGCCGGAGTCCGGAAAGGCCGGCGGCCTCCGACCCCCATGCCAGCCCCAGAAAGCCCTGCCCCAGTTCCATCCCCCAGGAAGACCCGGCGCACAGCAGCACCGCCAGGACCGCCCGGGCCAGCACCCGTGCTTTACCCATCGCCCCTTGCGCTCCTTTCCATTGCCCGCGCTCACTCCCCCCCGACGACCCGGGACTGCATGGCATCCAGGTAGTGGTCCATCTCCCGCAGGCTGGCAAACACCGTCAGGGAGGGCAGGGCCTGGATGATCTCGAAAACCTTGCGGATCTGGGGCTGCAGGTGCATGAGGTGCACCGCCCCCCCGGAGGACTTGACGACGCGGTTGGTCTTCAGAATCACCCGGATGCCCGCGCTGGAGATGTATCCCAGCTTTTCCATGTCGAACACCACCACATCGGGAACGCTCTCCAGGATCCGGTCCACCGCCTTTTCGAGGATCGCATAGGTGTTGGTGTCCAGCGACCCGCCGCACCGGACGACATAGGCGCCCGGCCGCTTTTCCTGAGAGTCCACGCTAAGGGGCATGGGAATCCTCCTTATTCACAAGGTCGCTGTGTATAAAGCACGAAACCCGGCCCCGATGCAAGGGCTACCTTCCGCGGCCTGCGGCCCCCCCCGGCCGGGGCAGGGACAAGGGTCTTGCCAACGGGCGCTGCATCCATTAGGTTGGGGCATCCGTGCGCGCGGCGGCCGGCCTGCCGCGGCGGGGTCCCGTCTGCCCGCCCCCAGGCCGTTTCGAGGCCGTCCGCCCGTCGGCCCGCCAAGGAGGTGCCATGAATCCGCGTTCGCTCTTTACCAGGACCCTGGCCGCCGCCGCCCTCTTTGCGGCGGCGGGCGTCTTTCTCTGTTCCTGCGGGGCGTTACCCCCGCCGGCGCCGGCCCAGCCGCCTCCCCCGGGCACGCCCGCGGCGCTTCCCCGCGCCCACGGCGACCCGCAGTCCCTGGGGGATCTTTTCGCCCGCGTGAGCCCCTCCGTGGTGGTCATCCTGACCGAGGAGCGCAGGCTGTCCAAGGAGCGGCCCGGGGAAGAGGAGGTGGTCAACAGCATCGGCACGGGATTCGTCGTTTCCGAAGACGGGCTGATCATGACGGCCGCCCACGTGATCGAAGTGGTCGACCGCATCGTCGTGCGCTTCAGCAACGGCTGGGAGGAAGAGGCGGAGGTGGCGGCCGCGGCCCCGAGGGCGGACGTGGCCCTGATCCGCCTCAAGGCGGCCCCGGCGGACCTGAAGGCCGCCGAAATCGGTGATTCGGACCGCGTGCGCACCGGGGACCGGGTCTTTGTCGTCGGATCGCCCTACGGCATCGAGTTCACCCTGACCGCGGGCCATGTCAGCGGCCGGCGGATCCAGGGCGGTTTCTCCCCCGACGGCGCCCCCATGGTGCAGCTGCAGACCGACGCGGCCATCAACCAGGGCAATTCCGGCGGGCCGATGTTCAACATGGACGGACAGGTCGTCGGCGTCGTCAGCCACATCCTCACCCGCTCCGGCGGGTTCGAGGGGCTCGGGTTCGCCCTGAGCATCAACACGGCCCGCGACATCCTCCTCAACCGGAACGCCTTCTGGTTCGGGGTGGAGTTCTTCCCCGTCTCGGGCGCCCTGGCCCGTGCCTTGAACATCCCCCAGGGCGCCGGGCTGCTGGTGCAGCGCGTGGCCCTAAACGCCCCCGCCCAGCGCCTCGGGATGCTGCCGGGGGGCATACCGGTGACCGTCGGGGGCGAAGATTTCTTCATCGGCGGAGACGTCGTGACGGAAGACGAGGTCATCATTCCCTCGCCGTGCTGGGTGAGCTTCGGCGAGCAGGTCAAGCTGGCCGGGGCCCGCCCGGTGTTCGTCGCCACCCGCGGCCACCAGCTCGACGTGGCCGCCGTCGCGCAGGCGGTGGGACCGCGCACGCGGGCGGTCCTGATCAACTCGCCCCACAACCCCACCGGCGCGGTCTACCCCCCGGAAACCATCGACGACCTGGTGCGCCTGGTCGTCAAAAAGGACCTGATCCTGGTTTCAGACGAGGCCTATCACGGGCTCGTTTACGACGGCCGGCCGCAAAACAGCGTCTTCGACTGGGAAGCGGTGCGCAGCCGGGTGATCGTCACGCGCAGTTTTTCGAAGGAATACGCCATGACCGGCTTCCGGGTCGGATACGCCGTGGCGCCCGCGGCCGTCGTGGCGGCCATGACCGCCCTGCAGGGCCACATGTGCGGCAACGTGTGCACTTTCGCCCAGCACGGGGCCCTGGCGGCCCTGGGCGCGGGCGCCGACTGCACGACAGACCGCCTGCGGGAGATGGAAAAAAAGAGGGACCTGGCCCACCGGCTGGCCGCCGGGCTATTCGACTGCGTCAGGCCGGGGGGCGCGTTTTACCTGTTTCCGGATGTGTCGCGCAGGCTGGGGGCGTTTGCGTCGTCGGCCGAGCTCGCCGCCCACCTGCTGCGGGAGGCCGGTGTGGCCGTGGTGCCGGGAGAGGCCTTCGGCGCGGCAGGCCACCTGCGCATCTCCTACGCGGTCCCCGGGGAACTGCTGGCGGAAGGATTCGAGAGGATGGAAAAAGCCCTATGATCGGAACGGTCGGGTTCGGAAGGTTCGGCAGGCTGATGGTGCGTTACCTGGCGCAGGATTTCCCCGTGACGGTGTTCGACCGCGGCGGCCGCGGGGACGAGATCCGCGCCGCCGGGGGGCAACCGGTTGACCTGGCGCAGGCCTGCGCCCACGAGGTCGTCATCCTGAGCGTGCCCATCTCGGCCTTCCGGGAAACCCTGGAGCGGGTCGCGCCCCTGCTTCCCCCCGGGGCCCTGGTGGCCGATGTCTGCTCGGTCAAGACCCTGCCCGCGCGCTGGATGCGGGAGCTGCTGCCGGCCTCGACCTCCATCCTGGCCACGCATCCGATGTTCGGCCCGGACAGCGCGGCCGCCTCCCTGGAGGGAAGAAAGATCCTGCTGTGGAACGAGCGCGTGCCCGCGGACCGGTACGCGAAGATCCGCGGTTACCTCGAGGGAAGGGGGCTGGTGGTCCTCGAGTCGTCCCCCGAGGAGCACGACCGGCAGATCGCCGTCAGCCTGGCCCTGACCCATTTCATCGGCCGGGCCCTGTCCGAATTCGGGGCCGGGCCCCTGGTGATCGACACCGAAGGGTACCGGCGGCTGCTGCACATCCTCGAAGTCGTGACCCACGACACCTGGCAGCTGTTTGCGGACATGCACCGCTACAACCCGTATGCGCGCCAGAGCCGCAGGGATTTCATCGAGGCCCTCAGGCGCATCGACGAAAGGATGGAAGGGTGAAGGTCGGGTTCCAGGGGGAGCGGGGGGCTTACAGCGAGATGGCCCTGCTGCGCCATTTCGGCCGCGGGGTCCGCCCCGTGGGGTTCCCCGGGTTCGAGGAAGTCTTCGAGGCGGTGCTCGCCGGCAGCATCGACGCCGGCTTCGTCCCGGTGGAAAATTCCATCGCCGGCACGGTGGTGGAAAATTACGACCTGCTGCTGGCAAACGACGTGCGCGTGACCGCCGAGGTGTACATGGGCATCCGCCACACCCTGCTCGCGGTTCCGGGAACGGTGCTCGAAAACATCACCGAGGCCCACTCCCACCCCCACGCCCTCAACCAGTGCAAGGCCTTCCTGAGGGCTCACGGCATCCGCCCCCGGCCCAGCTACGACACCGCCGGCGCCGCCCGGATCCTGTCCGCAACCCCCCGGCCGGACCGCGCGGCCATCGCCTCCGAGCTGTGCGCAGACATCTACGCGCTGCAGATCCTGTGCCGCGACATCCAGTCCAACCGCAACAACATCACCCGCTTTTTCGCGGTCCAGCGCGAGTCCGCGGCCGCGGCCGCGGCCCGACCGGAAAAGACCTCCATCGCCGTCATCACCCGGCACGACCCGGGCGCCCGGGTGGACTGCCTCGCCATTTTCCGCGACCAGCGCCTCAACCTCACCAAGCTCGAGTCGCGGCCGGTGCCCGAAAATCCCTGGGAATACGTGTTCTACACCGATTTCGAGGGCGGCATCGACAGCGACGCCGTCGCCCGCAGCCTCGATGCGCTCAAGAGCCAGGCTCTTTTCGTGAAAGTCCTGGGAAGCTATCCCAAGGGCGAAGCGGATTAGGGCCGCCTCCCCGGGCGCGCCGCGATCAGCGGGGATAATTGCCGGCGTCGGCCGCGTAGGCCTCGAAATCCTTTTCCGCGAGAAAACGGGAGATCACCCGGCCGGTCAGGTCCGCCGTGTCCACCCGGTAGTGGCCTTTTTCGTCCCTGCCCGCCAGCGCTCTGGCATTGGCCACGATGGCCTGCAGGGCCCCGGACGAGATTTCCAGGTTGACGTGGATCGTGAGCGTGTCTTTCCGGGGTTCCATCCCTCCCTCCCTCCAACAAAGCTGAAAGGCCCGTTGCCTTAATCGTTGTCGTTGTCGTTGTCGTAATCGTAATCGTAATCGATCCCAACTCCCATCCCGACTCCGATTTCTATCCCGATTTCGATTTCGAATTGCCCGCTCCATGCTCCATGCTCCATGCTCCATGCTCCCGCCCGTCATCGGGCTGTCCCGGCCGGTGGTGCGGCCCCAGCACGACACGCGCCATATCGGTGACGTGCTCATCGCCCTGGCCAGGGAGTTGGGCCCCGCCGTGGGACAGGCTTTCCCCTGGGCCGACTACACCGCGTGCCTCGAGGAAACCCTGAAAGACCGCTGGGAGATCCTGACCGCCCATGGATACTGGGAAGACAGGAGCTTCACGCCGCCGAGCTGGTACTGGGGTTTCAACACCACGTCGCGCCTGTTCGAATTCGCCGGGCACGGAAGAAACCCGGCCGCCGACTACGCCCCCCTGACGCCCGCCGGCGAAGAGGCCGCCTACCCGCTGCTTCTGGTTGCCTACGACTCCATCCGCATGACCAGCGGGTTCATCGGCGATCCGCCCTTCATGGTCAAAACCATCGCGCCGACGGTGCTCAAGGGCAACGACCTTCTGGTGGAGATCAACCCCGAGACCGCCAGGAAAGCGGGCCTGTCCGAGGGCAAGAGCGCCTCACTCGAAACACCCACGGGAAAAGCCACCGTCCGGGTCCATCTCTTCGAGGGAATCAAGCCGGGCGTCGTCGCCATGCCTCGGGGCCTGGGCCACACGGCCTTCGACAAGTTTCTGGCCGGCAAGGGCGTCAACGCCAACAGGCTCATCGGTCCGGTGCAGGATGCGGCCACCGGCATCGACGTTGCCTGGGGAGTCCGGGCAAAGCTCGTTTGACCAGGGGCCTGAACAGCCGCTTGCCGAGGACGACGGAAAACGTAATCGGGTTGTGAAACCAGCAGCGCTACGAGGTACTGATGGAAAGCAAACATGCGAAAAAGTACGGGATGGTCATCGACCTGGACAAGTGCACCGGATGCGCGGCCTGCATGGTGGCCTGCATGTCCGAGAACAACGTTCCCTTCCGGGAGGACGAAACGGACAAGCTCCTTAGCATCACCTGGATGAGGGTCTTCCAACTGTCCAACGGCAAGCCTTACCCGGATACGGAAATCGCCTACCTGCCGAGGCCCTGCATGCACTGCGAAGGCAACCACGGTCACTCCCCCTGCGTGTCGGTCTGTCCGGCCACGGCAACCGACTACAGCACCCAGACCGGCATCGTCAGCCAGATCTACACCCGCTGTTTCGGCTGCCGGTACTGCATGGGCGCCTGCCCGTATCACGCCCGCCACTTCAACTGGTGGGACCCTGCCTGGCCGCACGACATGGAAAAGAACCTCAGCCCCAACTTGTCGCCGCGCATGCGCGGGGTGGTGGAACAGTGCTGTTTCTGCTTTCACCGCTACCAGATGGCCATGGACCGGGCCATATACGAGGGCCGCGACCGCCTGGAAGAGCACGAGTACCAGACCGCCTGCACCCAGGCCTGCCCGGCCGGCGCCATCACCTTCGGCGACCTCAACGATCCCCATCACGCCGTCCACAACATGGTCAAACCCGACCTGAGCCACGGCGGCAAACCTCGAGAACCCAAGGCCTTCCGGCTGCTGGAGCGCCTCAACACGAACCCGAAGGTCTACTACCTCTCCAGCAGGGAATGGGTCCGGCGCCAGGGGGACAACTACCTGCCCGAAGAAACGACCGGCAAGGCCACCCTGAGGCCCTCCCGGTATTGATGACGATGACGCCGCGGCTTAGCGCGGCGGCTGCCGACCTACGGCGAACCCACACCGACCAACTAGGAGCACGGAGCTTATGGATTCTGCACTGATACCCAAGGGCGTCAAACGCTGCCCCTTCGGACAGTTCATCCTCTGGATCGGAGCGCTGAGCGTCGTCCTGCTCTGGGGCGTGGTGGCCATGTTGCTGTGCTGGATCAAGGGGCTGAACCAGACCAACATGAACGACTACTACGGGTTCGCCCTCTGGATCTGGGCCGACCTGGCGGTCATCGCCCTCGGCGGGGGGGCCTTCTTTACGGGCCTGCTGAAATATATTTTCGGCAAGGACGAGCTGAAGAACATCATCAACTACGCGGTCCTGATCGGGTTCATCTGCTACAGCTCGGCGCTCCTGATCCTGGCCATCGACATCGGCCAGCCGCTGCGGGGCTGGTTCATCTTCTGGCACGCCAACGTGCACTCCATGCTCACCGAGGTGGCCTTCTGCCTGTCGTGCTATTTCGCGGTGCTCACCATCGAGTACATCCCCCTGATCCTGGAAAACCGCCAGATCCAAAAGGTGCCCTTTTTCCACCACCTCAGCCACAACATGCACGAGATCATGGCGGTCTTCGCCGCCACCGGCGCCTTTCTCTCCTTTTTCCACCAGGGCTCCCTGGGCGGGGTCGCCGGCGTGCTCTTCGGCCGGCCCTTCGCCTACCGCGAGGGGCTTTTCATCTGGCCCTGGACCTTTTTCCTCTTCACCTGGTCGGCGGCGGCCTACGGGCCCTGCTTCACCATCCTGGTCACCAAGATCACCGAAAAAGCGACCCGCAAGAAACTGGTCAAGGACAACGTCATCGACCTGCTGGCCAAGATCGCGGGCTGGATGATGCTATCCTACATCGTCGCCAAGACCATCGACACCCTCTACTGGGCCGCCGTGACGGCTCCCGCCTCGGGGCAGACCATCTGGGATTTCTATTCCAACAACGCCTTTTACGGCATCTGGATCCTCATCATGGAAGTGGTCGTCTGCGGATTCGTTCCGGCCTTCATCCTGGTGACTCCGAAACTGCGCCAGGACCAGAAGGGCCTGTGGGCGGCCGTCATCCTGGGCGTCATCGGCGTCAGCATCAACCGCTGGGTCATGGTGCTGCAGGTCATGGCGGCGCCCGTCATGCCCTTCGACGCCTGGGCCCTCTACCTGCCGAGCTGGCAGGAGGTCGCCACCACCATTCTGCCGCTGGCCTACGGCGTGATCCTGATATCGATCTCCTACCGCTACCTGCCGATATTCCCCCAGGAAGCCGAGCTCAATCCCATCGACCCGGAAACCGCCGCCGAAGCCGCAACCCCCTCGGAACCGGCACCCGGCATGGCTCCGGCCAAGGCCTGAGCCTGATAAAAAAGGAGAAACCCGATGTTTCCGTTTTCGTTTGAATGGATTTGGGACATGTCGCACATCGTTTTCATGGGGGGCCTCTGGTACGCCCTGACCATCCTCGGGCTCGGGATGGCCTACTGCATTCTCAAGGCGGCCAGCGACGCCTCCAAGGGCGGCGGGGGCGGGCATCATCATTGACGCAAAAAGAAAGTGACTAAAGTGATTCCAGTGCGCTAAAGTGAACTAAAGTTCCGGAGTCGCTTCGCTCCCTCGATTCAGAACCGCCCGCGCCGTCAGGCGCCCCATAACTTTAGTCACTTTAGCTCACTTTAGTCACTTCAATAGGGGGGGCGCCGGGACCGTGTGCGCACGGCAGGGCGCTCCTGCCGTTTTTCAAGGCACCTGAATGGACAAGATCCTCATCGAGGGCGGGCGGCGGCTGCAGGGGACGGTGGAGATCAGCGGGGCCAAGAACGCCGCCCTGCCGATGCTCGTCTCCTCCCTGCTGACCGACCGGCCCTGCACCTACTGCAACGTTCCCCTGCTCAAGGATGTCGAAAGCATCAAGGAACTGCTCACCTACCTGGGCGCCCGGGTGGAAACCGACGGCCGCTGCGTCAGCATCGACCCCGGCGGCCTGAAGGAGTTCGAGGCCCCCTACGACCTGGTGCGCAAGATGCGGGCTTCCATCCTCGTCCTGGGCCCCCTGGTGGCGCGCCTGGGCAGGGCGCGGGTTTCGCTTCCCGGGGGGTGCGCCATCGGCGCCCGGCCCATCGACATCCACCTGCGCGGCCTGGCGGCCCTGGGAGCCGACATCGACCTGCAGCACGGCTACGTGACGGCATCGGCCAGGAAGCTCAAGGGCAGCGCCATCTACCTGGATGTCGCCACGGTCACCGGAACGGAAAACCTGATGATGGCCGCCGCCCTGGCCGAGGGAACCACGGTGATGAGCAACGCCGCCCGGGAGCCGGAGATCGTGGCCCTGGCCGACGCCCTCAACCGCATGGGGGCCGACATCCAGGGGGCCGGCACCTCGGTTGTGACCATCCACGGTGTCCCCTCCCTGGGCCCGGCATCGGCCGCCGTGATCCCCGACAGGATCGAAACCGGCACCTTCATGGTGGCCGCGGCCCTGACCGGCGGGGAGGTCACCATCACGGGGTGCGAGCCGAACCACCTGGAAGCGGTCATCCAGAAACTGGAACTCACCGGCGCGCGCATCGACACCGGGCCGGGGACCATCCGCGTGGCCGGGCCCGCCGAGATCGCCAGCACGGATGTCAAGACTCTTCCCTACCCGGGGTTCCCCACCGACATGCAGGCCCAGTTCATGGCCCTCATGTGCGTCGCCAACGGCACGAGCCTCATCTCGGAAACCGTGTTCGAAAACCGTTTCATCCACGTCGGCGAGCTGATCCGCCTGGGCGCCGACATCACCCTGTCCTCCGGAGACACCGCTCTGGTCAAGGGTGTCAAAGCCCTTTCGGGCGCGCCGGTCATGGCCACCGACCTGCGGGCCAGCGCCTCCCTGATCCTGGCCGGCCTCGTGGCCAAGGGGGTCACGGTGGTCAACCGCGTCTACCATCTCGACCGCGGCTACGAGTCCATCGAAAAGAAATTCGCCGCCCTCGGCGCCGCCATCCGGCGCGTGCGATAGGCCGCTGCGCGGCCGGGGGGACCGTATGCAAACCCCGCGGGAAAGGTCTTGGCTTCAGGAAGCCCTGGACCGGACCTGCAACCGGCCGGTCATCCCCCTGCTGGTCGCCCTGATGGCGGGCATCCGCCTCGGCACCCTCCGGCCCGGGCACCTGCTGTGGGGCTGGCTGGCGGCCGGCGCCGGGCTGCTGCTCTGCGCCTCCCCGCTCCTGCGCGCGCGGCCTGCCCGCCTGGCACCCATGGGGCTTTTCCTGGCCGTCGGCTACCTCCTGATCCAGCCCTGGGCCGCCCCCCGCTTCCCGGACCATCACGTCGCCCGCCACACCGGGGAGACCCGCTGGGAAATCAGCGGACGGGTCGCGGGGGACCCGCTGCTCTCCCAGCGCCGGACCCGCTTCGTCCTGGCGGTCGACACCCTCCGAAGCCCGCAGGAAACCGTCGCGGCAACCGGGAAGATCCGCGTGACCGTGGCCGACGGGGCCCCCGGCCTCGCCCCCGGCGATCGGGTCCGATTCAGCTCCCGGCTGCGGGCGCCCCGCAACTTCAACAACCCCGGGGGGTTCGACTACCGGCGCCACCTGGCCTTCGAGGGCGTCTGGGTGACGGCTTTCTGCGCCGCCGGCAGCCTCCGCGTCCTGGACCAGGCGCCCCCGGCAGGCGGCGCCGCGGCCCTGCGCGCGTTTCGGTCCCGGGTCAGCGGCCTGATCGAGGGGGCGGCGCCCGGGGCGGGTCCCCGGGGGCTTCTCAAGGCGCTCGTCCTGGGAGACCGCGCGGCGGTTCCCGCCGATCTGCTCGAAGCCTTCAACCGCGCGGGGGTGAGCCACCTGCTGGCGATATCCGGACTGCACGTGGGGATGGTGGCCGCCGGCGCCTTCTGGCTCTTCTCCGGCCTGCTGGCCTTCGTCAGGCCGCTTCTGTGGCGCGGTTCGACCCGCAAGTGGGCCGCCTGCCTGACCTTCTTTCCGGTGGCGGCCTACGGCCTCCTGGCGGGCATGTCCCCCTCCACCCAGCGCGCGGTGATCATGGTGACGGTCTTTCTGGCCGCCGTCTGCCTTGACCGCGACCAGGATCCCGTCAACACCCTGGGATGAAGTCTCCCTCCGCATCCAGAATGCCTGCCCCCAGAAGGCGTGTGTCATCAACAGCGACCTCCAGCCCATCATCCTGGAGGCCATGCGCCGCAAGGACGAAGCCCGGGCGGACGATGCCGCGATCGAAGAAATGCCGATCCTGGAGGAGATCGACATGGTGGAAATCGCGGAGCCGGAGGAGGCGGGCGGGCCCGGCAGGCTGCGGCGCATTCGCGAGGCGCTCGACCTGGAGTTCGGACCCGGCGCCGCAAGCGCGGACGCGGTTCGCGCCGGCGATTCGTATCAGCCCCTGGTTGGGAATGCGGAGCGGATAGGCGATTTTTTCGCCTGCGGGGAGTTCAGGGCGGCCTACCTCGAGCGGGAGGGCGCGGGGGATGTCGCCGTCCTTGGACAGGGGCCCCCCGTCGCCGTGGACGTGGCCCAGCGCTGCCCCCGGGACCGACTGCTGCGGCTGCTGGGCCGGCTGACGGTGTGAGGCCATGAAGGAATTGCTGCAGGAGATTGCGAAGATCGGCGGCGTCAGGGGCCTGCTGCTGTTCGACGCCCGGGGGGCGGTCATTTACCGCGAGCGGCGGGGAGGCGCTTTTGAAGACCCCTCCGGCGCACCGTGGTGGCCGCCTTTTGTCGCATCGCTGACGGGTCTTCGGGGGCTTGAAGCGCTCTACGCCGGCGGCCGGATCTACATTCGACCCACACCTGACGGGTACCTGCTGATTTTGATGGACGCTGCCGCGCCCACGGCCATGATCCGGCTCAACTGCGATGTCTTCCTGCACGGGCAGGAAAGGTCGAGCGCCAAACCGGTCACCAGGGGATTTTTCAGACGCCGCGGGTAGCAGGGCCGGGCCCTGCGCGGTCGCGGGACAGGGGAAAAGCAGGATGAACCAGGCACAACCCGGCATGAAGTCAGGCTTGACGGCGAGGCTGAACGAGGCCGAGGCCTGCCGCTCCATGGGGTTGCTGCAGGAGGCCCTGGGGGTTTACAACCGCATCCTGGCCGACACGAGAAGCCTGGGAAAGGATCAGCGCACCCGGATCGAGGCCAGGATCGCCGAAATCCACAAGGAACTGGCCGAGAAGGACAGCACCCAGGGGCACACCGTCGGCGCGCGGGAGATCTCCATCATCAAGAAGACCCTGACCGGGGAGGAAAGCGCGCCCTCCATCCTCGACAGCGCGAAGGTCTTCAGGGATCTCGGCCTTTACCAGGAGGCCGCTGTCGAGTTCGGCAAGCTTTTCAATTTCGACTACCCGGTAAAGGACGCCCTGTCGGGGTTGACGGGCTGCCTGCTCAAGATCGGGCCGCCCATCGGCGTGGTCAAGGAGGTAGACCGGATCGTCGCCGAATGGCGCATCGGGAACGAAAAGGCGGCCGCGATCAAGGCCGCCCTGGCGCGCCTGATGGAGAAGCGCGACCACAGGGATCTGGCCCTGGATCTCTACCGGAGCGCCGCCGAACTCAACCCCGGAGACGAGGAGGTCAAGAAACGCCTCGACGATCTCATGTCGGCCCTGGCGTCCGGCTCCCGCTATGACTACCTGCTGATCCAGAAAATGGTGACGCCCGAAAAACTCCAGCAGGCGATCTCGATGTCCACGCGCATGAAGAAAAGCGTCGAGTCGATCCTGATCGAGCATTTCAACGTGGGCAAGGATGCCCTCGGCAAGTCCTTCAGCGCCCATTACGGGTGCCCGTTCAGGGAGTTCGACCCCGCCTTCCCCACGCCGGTGGAACTCCTCGGCAACCTCAAGAAGAGCTTCCTGCTCAACGACCACTGGGTTCCGCTGAACTGGTCCAAGGAGGGGGTCGAGGTGCTGATCGACAACCCCAGGGACCTCATCAAGATCGACAACATCCGCGCCCTGGTCCACTCCAAGAAAATCAATTTCGTGGTCGGCATCCAGGAGGACATCGAGCTTTTCATCAAGCAGTTCTTCTCCGGGGGCAAGACCCTGGACCCGGGCCGCAACGGCGCCGGGGTGGACGAGTTCGATCTCATCCCGGACGTCACCTTCGAGGAGGAGGAAGAGGAAGAGTCCCACCAGGACGACCTGGACGCCGTGTCCAGCAAGGTGGTGAAACTGGTCGACCAGGTGATCATCGCCGCCTATCGCAAGAACGCCTCCGACATTCACGTGGAACCCTCCAGCCACTCCATGGCCACTTCCATCCGCTTCCGGGTGGACGGCGTCTGCCAGGACTATCTCAAGGTCCCCAACTCCATGGCCAGGGGCGTGCTTTCGAGGCTCAAGATCATGGCGGGGCTGGATATCGCCGAGCGGCGGCTGCCCCAGGACGGGAAGATAAAGTTCCGGCGCAAGGAGATCACTTCCTTCGAGATCCGCCTGACCACGCTGCCCACCACCGGCGGTCACGAGGATGCGGTGCTGCGCATCCTGCCCAACAGCGGGGCCATGGAGATCGAGGAAATGGGGCTCAACGAGCGCAACCTCAAGGCCTTCCGGCGCATCATCCAGCAGCCCTACGGCCTGATCCTGGTGGTGGGGCCGACCGGCTCGGGCAAAACAACGTCCCTGCACGCCGCATTGAGGTTCATCAACAAGCCGGGGGTCAAGATCTGGACCGCCGAGGACCCGGTGGAGATCACCCAGCCGGGCCTGCGCCAGGTGGAAACCAACCCCAAGATCGGACTGACCTTCGCGAGGATCATGCGCTCGTTTCTGCGGGCCGATCCGGACATTATCATGATCGTTCGGTTAGCATCTTCAACGCCTTGACGTTCTCACCCACCTGCTTGCGCTCGGCATCCGGCAGCGGAATCAGGCCTTTCTCGCTGAGGTAGCCGTCTTTGCCCCAGGCCTTCTCGCCGGTGAACTCCGCCAGGTACTCCTTGATGCCGGGGATCACTCCGACGTGCGCCTTCTTCACATAGAAGAACAGCGGACGGGACAACGGGTATTTTCCGTTGGCGATGTTTTCGAAGGTCGGCGGGTTGCCGTCAACATAGGAACCCTGAATCTTGTCACTGTTTTGATCCAGAAAGCTGTATCCGAAAATACCCAACGCGTTCGGGTTCGCACCCAGTTTCTGGACGATGAGGTTGTCGTTCTCGCCGGCCTCGACATAGGCCCCGTCCTCACGGACCGAAGAAAACACTTTCTGGAATTTTTTGCCATCTTCTTTGGAAAGCTTCTTGAGGGTATCGAATTTTAGAGCTCCGGATTCCATCGCCAGCTCGACAAAGGCATCGCGGGTGCCCGAGGTCGGGGGCGGCCCCAGGACCTCTATTTTGACGTCCGGCAGCGCAGCGTTGACATCCTTCCACGTCTTATAGGGATTGGCCACCAAGCCCTCCCCGCCCTTGGGGTCCGGGACTTCCTTGGCCAACGCCATGAAAATATCTTTGGTGGTCAGCTTCAGTGCCGACGCTTTCTTGGAATTGGCGACGACGATGCCGTCGTAGCCGATCTTGACTTCCAGGATGTCGCTGACGCCGTTGGCCGCGCAGGCCTCGACTTCCGATTTCTTGATGCGCCGGGAGGCGTTGGTGATGTCGGGGTGCTCGACGCCGACACCGCCGCAGAAGAGCTTGAACCCGCCGCCGGAGCCGGTCGACTCGATGGTCGGGGTCTTGAAAGACGTGGTCTTGCCGAACTGCTCGGCCACCACGGTGGCAAAGGGGTAAACGGTTGACGAGCCGACGATGCTGATGTTGTCGCGGGACTGGGCCTGAACGGTGCCGGACCCGGCCATAAGCCCGAGGACGGCGGTTGCCACCAACACTTTTTTCAACATGGTTTTTCTCCTTTTTCTTTTTGCTGCGGTTTGTTTTTGACCCGAAAGGCCCGGGCAGGCGCCCGGATTCGGAAAATTACCCCAGACCCTTGAGGCTGCAAGCCGAGGGCATAAGGTTCAGGGCCAACTACTTCATGGTCGCGGCCGGAAGGCCTTCACCAGCGGCGCTCGAAACGTTTTCGCAGGAGCACGGCGGCGGCGTTCATGGCGATCAGGAAGGCCAGGAGCACCATGATGGCGGCCGAGGTGCGTTCCACGAACCCGCGTTCCGGGCTGTCGGCCCAGAGATAGATCTGGACCGGAAGCGCCGTGGCGGGGTCGGTCAGGCCGCCGGGAATGTCGACGATGAAGGCCACCATGCCGATCATGAGCAGCGGCGCGGTTTCCCCCAGCGCCTGGGCCATGCCGATGATGGTGCCGGTCAGCATCCCCGGCATGGCCAGGGGCAGCACGTGGTGGACCACCATCTGCACCTTGGAGGCGCCGATGCCGAGGGCCGCCTCGCGAATGGACGGGGGCACCGATTTCAGGGCGGCGCGCCCGGCGATGATGATGGTCGGAAGCGTCATGAGGGTCAGGACGAGCCCCCCCACCAGGGGTGCCGAGCGCGGCAACCCGAAAAAGCCGAGGAAGACCGCCAGCCCCAGCAGGCCGAAGACGATGGAGGGGACGGCCGCCAGGTTGTTGATGTTCACCTCGATGAGGTCCGTCCAGCGGTTTCTGGGCGCGAATTCCTCCAGGTAGACGGCGGCGGCCACGGCGATGGGAAACGACAGGGCCAGGGTCAGCAGCAGGGTGTAGAAGGATCCCATGGCCGCTCCCGCTATGCCGGCGAGCTCCGGTTCGCGGGAGTCCCCGGCGGTGAAGAAGGCGGTGTTGAAGCGCTTCTCGATTCTGCCGTCCGCGACGAGGCGGTCGATATATTCCAGCTGCCGGTCCTTGAGGCGGCGCCGGCTTTCTTCCGCGCCGCGGTCCAGGTGGCCTTTGATGAGCATGTCCACATCGTCGTCGGCCGGCACCCACACCGTAACAGTCCGTCCGATGACGCCGCGGTCCGCCAGGACCATCCGGCGAAGTTCGAAAGCCGCCCCGGAACTGACCAGGCTGTAGAGCAGGCGGTTGTCCTGCCGGCTGGTGACCTCCGGGAACATTCCCCGCAGGGCCTTTTTGACCAGGCCGGGGTAGTCGGCCGTGGCGAGGTCCCGGTCGCCCAGGGCCTCGGGGTCGAAGTGGACCTCCAGGCCGACGAAGGTCTGCTGGAAGGCCGTGTAGCCCTTGGACACGATGTTGACGAAAAGCAGCGCCAGGAAGAGAAGGCTCAGGACAACGGCGGCCAGCCCGCAGGCCCTGAAGCGGCGTTCGGCCCGGTAACGCCGGGCGAGCCCCCTGTTGACGACGTCCATGGCGCGCCGCGGCGCGGCCTGGATGCCCGTTTCGACGAACAGCGCCGGTCTATTCATACTGCTCCCGATACTTGCTGCTCGGAGCTCTGGAAACAGGTTCTCGACACGGCGTCGGCCGTCCCCAGCCCCATCACCTTCTTCGACGGCACGATCCACATGGGGCCGGCCGTGGTGCTCAGGGGGACCCGGGCCGCCGTCGACTATTACCGGACCCTGCTGGCCGAGCTCAAGGAGCGCATCGCAGGCGGCGTGGGGGCCCTCGAGAACGAGAAGCACCGCATCTACTGGGAAGGCATGCCCATCTGGGGGCGGCTCAGCGCCCACTCCAAGATGTTCGCCGAACTCGACACCAACGTGCTGGCCTCCACTTACTGCAACAGCTGGATCTTTTCGGCCTTCGACCCCGGGGATCCCTTCGTGAGCATGGCCCGCGCCTACACCGAGCTTTTCATCGTGCGCTCGGACCCGGCCAAGGAGAGGTACATCCGCGACATGCTCGACTTTTTCAAGGTCGACGGGATCATCTACCATGACGCCAAGACCTGCCCCAACAACTCCAACTGCCGTTACGGCATGCCCCAGCGCCTGGAAGAACTCACCGGCATCCCGAGCCTGACCATCAACGGCGACCTCAACGACCTGCGCCTCCTGTCCGATGAACAGACCAAGACCAACGTGGAGGCGTTCATCGAGCAGCTGGAGGAACGGGGATAGCGGAATCGGCGATTTTGGATTTAAAATTTAAAAATCGGGATATTCGGTGAGACTCCCGGGGTGCGGCAGGCGCCGCGTCCCGGCGAAATTCGCACAGGAGAAGGAGTGACCCCCATGCTGGATTCCCTGTTCAGGCCCAAGTCCGTGGCCGTCATCGGAGCGTCCGCGAAGGAGCTGTCCATCGGCAACCGCGTGATCCGCAACCTGGTCGATTTCGGTTTCAAAGGGGCGATCTACCCCATCAACCCCAAGGCGGAGGAGATCCGGGGCCTGAAGGCCTACCCGTCGATCATGGACTGCCCGGACGGCATCGACGTGGTCCACATGGTCATCCCGGCCAAGTTCGTACCCCAGGCCGTGGAGGACTGCGGAAAGAAGGGGGTCAGGAACATCATCATCAATTCGGGGGGCTTTTCGGAGGTCGGACCGGAGGGCGCGGCCATCGAAAAGGACTTCCTGGCGCGGGCCAGGGCCTACGGCATCCGCATGTTCGGCCCCAACTGCCAGGGGATCATCAACACCGACGCGGAGATCCGCGCCTACTGCAACTTCACCTTCACCTACCCCGACACGGGCTACATCTCCATCGTCGCCCTGAGCGGGGGGGTGGCCGAGGTCATCCACCAGGCCTTCTCGGCCATGGGCGTCGGCACCCGCATCTACGCCTCCAACGGCAACGCCTGCGACGTGACCATCCCGGAGATCATCCGCTACCTGGGGGAGGACGACGGCACCCGGGTCATCGTCACCTACGTGGAAGGCCTCAGGGACCCGGAGACCTTCCTCGAGGTCGCCGGCGAGGTGGCGGCCAGGAAACCGGTGCTGGCCATGAAGGCCGGACGCACGCGGGAGGGCGCCAAGGCCGCCGCGTCCCACACCGGGGGCCTGGCCAGGGAGGACATCGCCACCGACCTGATTTTCAAGAAGGCCGGGATCGTCGGTTTCCGCGACGAAGGCGAACTGATCCAGGCCGCCGTGGCCTTCGCGACCCAGCCGATCCCCGGGGGCAACCGGGTGGGGATCATCACCAACACGGGGGGGCCGGCGGTCATCGCCACCGACATCCTCGTGGGCGCCGGCCTGCAGCTCCCCCCCCTGTCGGGGAAGACCCGCGACTTCCTGAAGGCGCGGCTCTATCCCGAGGCCTCCATCCACAACCCCGTCGACGTGCTGGCCACCGGCACCGCGGCCCACTATCGCGCCTGCCTGGACGCCATGATGGAGGACGACAGCTTCGACTGCGTCTTCATCAATTTCGTCACCCCGTTTTTCGTCGACACCGACAGCATCGCCCGCGAGATCGCGGCGGTCAACGCCCTGCAGCGCAAGCCCATCGTCTGCAACCTGATGACCGACAAGCGCCAGTGGACCGAAACCGTGGCCATCCTGCGCGACGGCGGGGTGCCCTGTTACGCCCTTCCCGGGGAGGCGGCGCGGGCCATGGCCGCCCTGGTGGAATACCAGCGCATCAAGAGCCGCCCCGCCGGCGAGGTGAAGGCCTTTGCCGCCGACAGGCAAAAGGCCGGGGAGATCGTCGCCCGCGCGGCGGCCGCCGGCCGGCGGATGCTGGCCGCGCAGGACGTTTACACCGTCCTGGAGGCCTACGGCGTCCCGACCGCCCCCTGGCGCATGGCGGCCGATGCCGCCGAAGCCGAAGCGGCGGCGGCTGCCATCGGCTACCCCGTCGTTCTCAAGGCCGACGCCGAGTCCATCGTCCACAAAAGCGACATGGGCGGCGTGGCCGTCAACCTCGCCGACCCCGCCGAGCTGCGGGCGGCGGCGGACGGCATGCGCCGGAGGTTCGACAACCCCGACCTGCGCTTCCTGGTGCAGAAGTTCCTCCCCGGCGGCCTGGAACTGATCCTGGGGGCCAAGGCCGAGGAGGGGCTCGGCCACGCGGTCATGTTCGGCCTGGGCGGCATCTTCGTCGAGGTCATGAAGGACGTTGTCTTCAACCTGACGCCGGTGACGACCGCGGAGGCCGAGGCCATGCTCTCGGCGATAAAGGGCGCCCCCCTGCTGGAAGGGGTCCGGGGGCGCAAGGGAATAGACCGCCGGGCGGCCGCCGAACTCATCTGCCGCCTGTCCCAGCTGTTGACCGACCTGCCCGCCATCGCCGAGTTGGACCTCAACCCGACCCTGGCCTACGCGGACGGGGTTTTCGTGGTGGACGCACGGATCAGCCTGTAAAGGTGGAAAGGCTGAAGGGTCGAAGCTCGAGGCCGAGGGGCGCAAGAACGCATTTCGAAACGATGGAGGGGGGACCGCCAATGGCCTGCTGGATGAACCTGGGTCAGACACTCAAGATGAACGCCAAGAAATACCCGCGGACCGTGGCCCTCAGGGACCGCGAGCGGCAGTTCACCTACCCCGAAACCAACCGCCGGGTCAACCGCCTGGCCCACTGCCTCCTGGACATGGGCCTCGAAAAAGGCGACCGGGTGGCGGTGCTCATGGAAAACAGCATCGAGATCGTGGAGATCTTCCTGGCCACGGCCAAGACCGGCCTCGTCATCGTGCCCATCAACTTCCGCCTCGTGGGCCGCGAGGTCGAATACATCGTCAACAACTCGGATGCCAGGGCGATCGTCGTCCATGACGAGTTCGCGCCGGTGGTCGACTCCGTGCGCGGGCAGTTGGCCAGCATCGCCCCCGACAACTTCATCGTGGTGGGCCGGGGCCTCCCGGGCTACAAGGTCTACGACGACATCATCGCCGACCGCCCCGACACTGAGCCCGACTGCCGGGTTGAGCCCGGCGACACCTGGATCCTGATCTACACCTCGGGCACCACCGGCAAGCCCAAGGGGGTCCTCCGGTCCCACGAATCCCACATCGCCTTCTACCTCATCAACGCCATCGACTTCGGCTTCGGCCAGCACGACATCTGCATGAACGTGATGCCCCTGTGCCACATCAACTCGACCTTCTTCACCTTCACGTTCCTTTACATCGGCGGCTCGGTCTACATCCACCCGGCCAGGTCCTTCAGGGCCGAGGAGATCCTGGGGATCATCGAACGCGAGAAGATCACCTTCATCTCCCTGATCCCGACCCACTACAACCTGATCCTCAACGTCGACCCGGCGGCCCGCCGCCACGACACGCGCTCCATCGCCAAGCTGCTCTGCTCCTCGGCCCCTGTGCGCAAGAGCGTCAAGACCGCCATCATGGACTTCTTCCCGGGCGTGCAGCTCTACGAGGGCTACGGTTCCACCGAAGCGGGCATCGTCACGGTCCTCAAGCCCGAGGACCAGTTGCGCAAGCTCGGGTCCATCGGCTGCGAGTCCCTGGGGACCGACACGATCAAGATCCTCGACGACGAGGGCCGCGAGGTGCCCGACGGCGAGGTGGGCGAACTCTACTCCCGGGGGCCGATGCTCTTCGACGGCTACTACAAGCTGCCGGAAAAGACCGCCTCCTCCTTCCGCGGCGAATGGTTTTCGGCCGGCGACATGGCGCGCCGCGACCCCGACGGGTTCTACGAGATCGTGGACCGCAAGGACAACATGATCATCACCGGCGGTGAGCATGTCTACCCCAGCGAGGTCGAGGAGGTCGTCGCCAGCCACGAGTGCGTCTTCGACTGCGCCGTCATCAGCCAGCCCGACGAAAAATGGGGCGAACTGGTCGTCGCCGTGGTCGTCCCCAAGGGCCAGCCCCCGGGAAACATCGACGAAGAAGCCATCATGGCCTGCTGCCGCGATCAGCTCGCCGGCTACAAGCGGCCCAAGAAGGTGGTCTTCATCAAGGACGAGGAGATGCCCCGCACCCCCACGGGCAAGATCCTGCACCGGGTGCTGCGGGAACGGCTGGCAAAGAATGGATTTGGACGTTGATTTCGGCGGGATCGCCGGACAGGCAACCGTCGTCAGCCGAGGGCGTTGCCTTCGACATCGGGACTATTCAACTCTTTAAACCGTTTTGCGGAGGTTTTACATGCTGACAAAAGCCTACATCCCCTACCAAGCCTACTACAGCACCCCCTTCTGCCGCTGGCAGGGGTCCCTCGCCAACGAGCACAGCATCGTTCTGGCGGCCAACACCTCCAAGCGCTGGCTGGCCGGGAAAGGCTGGGACCCGAAACAGTTCGACTACCTCATCCTGGGCGTCACCATCGGCCAGCCTCAGTGGTTCTACGGCAGCCCGTGGGCCGCGGCCATGATGGGGGCCGAGGCGACGCCCGGCACCACCCTCAGCCAGGCCTGCACCACCTCGGCCACCTGCATTTTCAACGCCGGCATCGGCATCGAAACCGGGCTTTACGGCAGCGTCTACACCCTCATGACCGACCGCTGCTCCAACGGCCCCCACACCGTGTGGCCCAACCCCAACGGCCCGGGGGCCGAGGTCCTCTCGGAAAACTGGATGATGGACAATTTCAACCGCGACCCGTGGGCCAGAAACGCCATGATCCAGACGGCCGAAAACGTCTGCAAGGAGGCCGGGATCACCCGCGAGGAGTGCGACGCCGTGGCCCTGCGGCGCTACGAGCAGTACACCGACTCCCTGGCGGAGGACCGGGCGTTCCAGAAGCGCTACATGTTCCCGGCCGAGGTCCAGGTCTCGCGCAAGAAGACGGCCCTGGTGGAGGCCGACGAGGGCGTCATGCCCACCACGGCCCAAGGCCTGGCCGGGCTGCGGCCGGTGCTGCCCGACGGGTCCCACACCTTCGGTTCCCAGACCCACCCGGCCGACGGCAACTGCGCCCTGGTGGTCACCACCCGCGAAAAGGCCCGTGAGATGGGCGGCGGCGGCCCCGAGATCCGCGTGGTCTCCTACGGGTACGGCCGCGCCAAGAAAGGCTACATGGCCATGGCCGTGGTGCCGGCGGCGCGGATGGCCCTGGAAAGGGCCGGAATCGGCATTGCCGACACGGCGGCCGTCAAGACCCACAACCCCTTCGCGGCCAACGACGTCTACATGGCCCGGCAGCTGGGCATCGACATCAACGCCTTCAACAACTACGGCTGCTCCATGGTCTTCGGTCACCCCCAGGCGCCCACGGCCGGGCGCTGCATCATCGAGGGCATCGAGGAAGTGGCCGCCAAGGGCGGCGGCTACCTCCTGTGGGCCGGCTGCGCCGCCGGCGACACGGGCGGGGCGCTGGTGTTGAAGATCGGGTAAGCCGGCAGAGGCTGTCATAAAAAAATTATCTTCTGAATGCATGGGCCCCGTCATGCCCCCTCGGTGGTGAGCATGGCGGGGCTTTCTTCCGGGGAAGGGCCCCGGCTGCGCCGCCGCCAAGCTCGGCGATGAAACGACATCAAAGCCGGCAAGGTGGGATATGAAAGTCCCTCCCGGTTCAGCTCAAAATGCCAGGAAAGCGACCGCCATCGTCGCCAGTTTGCCAAGCTCCATGAAGGAAAAGGCGGTCAGAAGGGGAACGAAAAGCAGGAGGTTCTTTAGCCACTGGTGCACCCGCAGGGCATGCAGCCACACGGCGAGCCCGATGGTTTCCCGGGCGAATTCCCGTTCGATCGGGACCTTGCGGCGGATGGCCTCGCCCGTGCGCTTTGATGCGCACACCAGGATGGCCGCTTTCGAGGCCTCCCAGATGGGGATGTCGGCCCGGCTGTCTCCGGCGTAGGCGAAATCCCCGCCCACCGCTTTGCGAATGGCCTCCAGCTTTACCTGGCCCTTGAGGTTGTGTTGCGCATCGCTGGCGAGCACAGCCTCGAAGATGCCCAGATGCCTGGAGACGTCTTCCGCGATGGACCGGTGGGCCGCGGTGGCCAGGATGATGCGTCGTCCCTTTTCCTTCTCGCCGCGCAGATACCCCAGGAGCGTTTCGCGATAAGGCAGGTGCTCGACAGGGAGGATCGCACGCCGGGCCACCATTTCTTTGAAGGCAGCCCGCCCCCCCAGAAGCCAGAAGGGGCATCGCAGCAGGTCGGCAGGCGAGCGCTTGACCAGTTGGATGATGGACTCGATCAGCGTGTCCGTCGGCGTGAGGGTGCCGTCCAGATCCACGACGATGACCGGTGGAGGAAAGACGCCTTCGCCGGTATTTCCCTGTGAGTTGCCGCCCATGTTCCCGTGGCCGTGTTGCTGCCGGTGCGTCGGGATGCCCCGGTTCAAAGCAGTGAATGTCGCCGGCATGCCCGGTGCTGAGCCCTGGCCGAGCCCCTGCCGAAAGGCTTTTCGGAATCCCACCGCCTGCTTCGCCGCGATGAGCCGCCCGTCGTCGTTTCCTGGAGCCGGGTGTGGCGGCGGACTCTTCACGTCCGTCCTCACAGGCGCCAGAAGGCGATCCCGGCCCGGCCGGCCGCCGCCGGGTCGAAGATCCCCTTGACGTCGACGACCAAGGGCGGGGCGCCGCCGCACAGGGCGGCCACGCCCTCCAGTTTCATGTCCAGGTAGGCGCTGTGGCTGACCGCCACGATGACGCCGTCCACCCCGCCCATGCGCTCGAGGGGCAGCAGCTCGATGCCGTAGTAGCGCATGGCTTCCTCGGCGTCGGCCAGGGGGTCGTGGGAGCGCACCTCGATGCCGTAGTCGCGCAGCTCGGCGATGATGTCCACCACCTTGGTGTTGCGCAGGTCGGGGACGTTTTCCTTGAAGGTGATCCCCAGCACCGCGATCCGGGAGCCGCGCACCTGCCTGCCGGAGGCGATGAGCATCTTGACCGTGCGCTCGGCGATATATTTGCTCATGCCGTCGTTGATGCGGCGCCCGGCCAGGATCATGTCAGGGTGGTAGCCGAGGGATTCGGCCTTGAAGGTCAGGTAGTAGGGGTCGACCCCGATGCAGTGGCCGCCCACCAGGCCGGGCCGGAAGGGCATGAAGTTCCACTTGGTCCCCGCCGCCTCGAGAACCTCGAGGGTGTCGATGCCGATCTTGCCGAAAATCATCGCCAGCTCGTTCATCAGGGCGATGTTGAGGTCGCGCTGGGTGTTCTCGATAACCTTGGCGGCCTCCGCCACCTTGATGGAGGAGGCCGGGTGGATCCCGGCGGTCACCACGCGGCCGTAAACCCGCTCGAGCAGGTCGAGGGTCGCGGCGTCCGATCCCGACACGATCTTGACGATGCGGTCCAGGGTGTGGCGCTTGTCCCCCGGGTTGATCCGCTCGGGGGAGTACCCGACGCTGAAACCGCTTCCCAGCTTCAGGCCGGAGTGCCTTTCGAGGATGGGCACGCAGACCTCCTCGGTGGCGCCGGGGTAGACCGTCGATTCGAACACCACGCAGCTGCCTTCGGCCAGGTGGCTTCCGACCGCCGCCGATGCGCTGCGCAGGGGCTCCAGGTCGGGAATGCGGTAGGCGTCGATGGGCGTGGGCACGGCCACGATGAGCAGCCGGCACTCGGACAGCGCCCGGGCGTGGGCCGAGAAGCGGATGGGGGCCCGGGCCAGGTCCCGGGGCGAGACCTCAAGGGTCCGGTCCCTTCCGGCCGTAAGTTCCGCGATGCGCCGTTCGCTCTGGTCATAGCCGACGACCCGGAAATGGGCCGCCAGGTGCACGGCCAGGGGCAGGCCGACATAGCCCAGCCCGACCACGGCGATCCGTTCATCGCCTGCGAGCAACGATTCGAAAGAAACCATGGGGACGTCTCCCTTCATTCCAGGTCGCGCAGCAGCTGCCGTGTTTCGTCCCGGGAGAGGTGGCGCCAGCGGCCCTCCGGGAGGGGGCCGAGGCGGATGGGCCCGACGCGGATGCGCTCCAGGCGCATCACCGTGTGCCCGACCTTGCGGACCATGCGGCGGATCTGGCGGTTCCTGCCTTCCTTGAGCACGATGCGGAACCGGCGCGGCGACAGGCGCTCGATGTCCGCTTCGCGGGTGCGTGTTCCCATCATCGGCATCCCCCGGGCCATTTTTTCCAGGGCGCCGTCCGGTATCGGCCGCGCCGTGGTCACCAGGTACTCTTTCTCGTGGTCGAAAGAGGGGTGCGACAGGCGGTGGTGCAGGCGGCCGTCGTTGGTCAGGAGCAGCAGCCCGGTAGAGTCCCGGTCGAGGCGCCCCACCGGGTAGACCCGCTGCCCGAGGTCCACAAGATCCAGGACGATCCGGTCTCCGGGCTGGCGGCAGCTGGTCACGTACCCCTTGGGCTTGTGGAGGGCTATATAGACCGGGTCGTCGGCGCCGGTCACCTGCCGGCCGTCGAACTCGACGCGGTCTGCCTGGGGGTCGACCCGGGTCCCGAGGGTGGTGACGACCTGACCGTTGACCCGCACCCGCCCGGCGAGGATGTGGGCCTCTCCGCGGCGCCTGGAGCAGACGCCGGCCTCGGACAGGAATTTCTGAAGGCGCACCTGGCCCACGCCCGCCCCCCCCCGCTTCCGCCAGCGGTTTCAGCTGCGGTAGTCGGCGTTGATCCTGACGTAGTCGATGGAGAAATCGCAGGTGATCACCGACGCCTCGCCCCGGCCCGCTTTCAGGTCGATGCGGATGGTGAACTCGGGTTTTTTGAGAACCCGGGTGGCGTCCGCCTCCGCTGCTTTGCCGGCGCCCGCGCCGTCGGCATAGATGCGCACCCCGTCGAAACAAAGCTCGACCCTCTCCGGGTCGAATTCGACCCCCGAGCGCCCGGCCGCCGCCAGGATGCGGCCCCAGTTGGCGTCCTCGCCGAAGAGCGCGGTCTTGACCAGGCTGGAGTGGGCCACCGTGTCCGCCACGGTCCGGGCGTCGCGGTCCGTGGCCGCCCCGCAGACACGGATTTCCACCAGCTTCGTGGCGCCTTCCCCGTCCCGCACCAGTTCCCGGGCCATGGTCACCAGGACCCGGTCGAGGAGGGCCTGGAAAGCGGCGCGGTCGACCTCGTCCGCCACCCTGGCGCCGGAGCGGCCGTTGGCCATCAGGATGACGGTGTCGTTGGTGCTGGTGTCCCCGTCGATGGTGATCCGGTTGAACGACCGGTCGCAGGCGCGGACAAGGGCGCTGCGCAGAAACTGCGGGTCGGCCTCGGCGTCGGTGCACACGAAACAGAGCATCGTGGCCACGTCGGGGCGGATCATGCCGGCCCCCTTGGCGGTGGCGCAGAGGGAGTAGGCGACGCCGCCCGCGGTCGCCGTGCCGCTGGTCACCTTGGGCACCGTGTCGGTGGTCATGATGGCCTGCGCCAAGTCGTCGAGGCCGTCCTCGGAAAGGGCCCGGACCAGGTCCGGGACGGCGGCGGCGATGCGCTCCATGGGCATCGGCTCGCCGATGACCCCCGTGGAGGCCACCAGGACGTCGCGCTCCTGCAGGCCCAGCGCCTCGGCCGCCAGGCGGGCCATGGCGCGGGCGTCCGCGTCGCCCTGCGCCCCGGTGCAGCAGTTGGCATTGCCGCTGTTGACGATGACGGCCTGCGCCCGCCCGTCGGCGATGCGCTCGCGATCGAGGCGCACCGGGGCCGCCTGAACGCGGTTGCGCGTGAAAACGGCCGCGGCAGCGGCCGGCGTCCGCGAGAAGATGAGCCCCAGGTCCTTTTTCCCGATCTTCCTGATTCCGGCGGCGATCCCGGCCGCGGCAAACCCCTTGGGCAGCGGTGTCCTCATTTGCCTCCATCCTTTCGGTGCGCGGCTGGGGCGCACGAAAAATCAAGCTGCGGCGGCACAGCCGCACCAAGCGCTGTGCGCGCGGGTATTCAGGGCAGCCTTTGCCAGAAAGCGCGCGGTTTGTCAAACCCGGTCGGCCATGGGCCCGCGCGGCGCCAAAAAGCCCTTGAAAAGGCGCATGCTTTCCATTATCAATCGTCCGTTGCGACAGACCGCCACCCGACCCATGGAATGCGTCTGGTGGGTGAGGGCCGAAGTGACGCTCCCCAGGAGGTTCCCCGCGGCATCGGCGCTGCCGGCCCAGGTGCCGCTGTCCGGGCCGGCGTAGGTGCCCGCGTAGGCGCCGGCGAAGACGGCCAGCTCGGCGGGCAGGTCCCTGCGCCCCGACAACTGCCCCTTGTCGCCGGTGTAGGGGTTGTTCCAGGTCCCGGCCACGCTTCCGCCGGCGGAAATGTTCCCGCTCATGACGATCAGGATCTGCCCCTCGGCCTCCATCTTCAAGCTGAAGTCGCCGGCGGCGGTGATGAGGCCCTCGCCCGCGGCCATGGGCAGGTCGTGGGCCGTCGACCAGGCCACCCCGATCATGGCCCCGTCGGGTTCGCAGCGCATCGTCCAGGTCCCGTTGTCGCTGCCGGTGTACGTGCCGCTGTAAGTCCCGGCGAAGTCGCCCACGGCTGCCCAGGCCCCGGTCACGCCGGAAACGAGAAGAAACAGGAACCCGGCGGCCGCCGCCACCCGGTGTCTCAGCGCCCGGCCCCGCCGGCCGGCCATGCCGGCCATGATCGTCTTGCCCACTGGTCCTTCCTCCCGCCCGCGGTTGTCGGTTATTCCGGCTGTGGGAATCATTTGGACCACCGGCGGGATCTTGTCAACTGCAATTTTGACGATTCCCCCCACAGGGCGGCGGACCGCGGCCGGCAGGGGCGGAAGCCTGCGCGGCCGGCATCACGGGGCGGCATGTTCCGCAACCCCCGGCCGCACGGTTTTCCACCGGCCCCATCGGACCAAAGTCCTATTGCAAAATGCCCCCGCTTCCCATAGGCTATCATGGTTAGGCATGCGCGCCCGGAAGAAAGGCCGTCACCTTGGCCGCCTGCCCGGGGGAAAACCGGCCGCGGCGCACAGCTAAAACGACAGAAGAGGTGAAAACATGGGTGCGGAAGTCCAAACAAGGGGCGCGCCAGGGATCGCCGGGCGCCGCGCGGCCGGGATCCTTCTCGTCCTGTGGGCCCTGGTGCTGGCGGCCGGCTGCGCGGAAGGGGTGGGGGTGCGGCGGGTCGACCTCCAGAAGCGTTTCGACCGCATGGACCGCACGGCGCTAAACGACGACGTGCCCAGCGAGCGCACCCTGCTCTACCTGCGGCGCCACGCCGTGGAGACGAAGTGGCAAAGGGAACCCGAGGCCGTCCTCACCGAGCTCGACGCCCTCGTGCGCAGGCACCCGGACCGCGAGGCCCTTTTCGCCCTCATGGAGCTGAGCTACATCGCGGCGCGGCGCGCGGCCGGCAAACCCGAAACTGCGGCCATGTACTCCCTGTCGTGCGTCCTTTACGCCTACAACCTCCTTTTCGACCCCGCCTTCGGCCCGCCGTCCGACCCCTACCACCCCCACTCGCGCGACGCGAGCGATTTCTACAACCGCTCCCTGGCGTCCTTCATGATTCACCTGCGCGAACGGGGGATCAAGGCTACCCCCGAGCGCCGCTTCGCGGTGATCGGCGGGGACCTGGCGGTCGTGGACCGCGAGTCCGAGCTGAAGTGGTCGCCCCAGGAGTTCGACACCTATTTCGCCGCCTACGAATTCATGGTGGAGGGTATCGAGAACCTTTACCAGACCTACGGGCTGGGCGTTCCGGTGATCCTGGTGCGCACGCCCAGGGGCGAAGAGGTGGGGGGCCCGGACGAGCGCTTCCTGCCCAAACTCAAGCAGGTTTACGCCGCCACGGCGTTTTTACGCGTGGCGCCGTTTCTTTCCCGGGCCGGCGAGGGCCGCCTGACCTTCGAGGGGGAACTGCAGGTGTTCGACCCGGTCAATTCCGACCGCTTTTCCGTCGGCGAGCGGCCGGCGCCCATCGAGGCGGACTTCACCACCCCCCTGGCGTACATGATCGGTCAGTCGAAACTGCCCCCCGGGATCAGCGGGGTCCTGGACGCCGCTTCCTGGCAGCAGGTCCAGGGCCTGCACATGCTGCAACCCTACCAGAAGGACAAGATCCCGGTGGTCTTCGTCCACGGCCTGATGTCCTCGCCCCTCACCTGGCTGGCGATGTTCAACGACCTCGGCGGTGACCCCGTGCTGCGCAAGCACTACCAGTTCTGGTTTTTCATGTATCCCACCGGCAACCCGATCCTTTACTCGGCGGCGGTCCTGAGGGACTCGCTGAACGAGGTGCGCCGCCACTTCGACCCCGAGCACGACGACCCGGCCTTCAACCGGATGGTGCTGGTGGGCCACAGCATGGGCGGGGTGCTCTCGCACCTGATGGTGATCGACAGCGGCGACCGGTTCTGGCGCACGATCAGCGACACCCCCTTCGACGAGGCGGACCTGGACCCCGAGCAGCGCGAGCTGGCCCGCAAGGTCTTTTTTTTCGATTCCCTGCCCTACGTGTCGCGGGTGGTCTTCATCGCCGCGCCGCACCGCGGGTCCGAGTGGGCCGACTACCGCATCGGGCGCCTGGGGTCATGGCTCGTGAAGCTGCCGCTCAACCTGCTCACGACCTCAGCCGGGCTTTTGACAAAAGTCCTCACCCGGCCGCTTTCACTGGGCCAGAAAGGCGGGGCCGCCTCCGAGATCGGCCGGGTGCCCACCGGCATCGACGGCCTGTCGCCTTCCAACCGCCTCTTTGACGTCATGAACGGTACGCCGGTGCGCCCCGGGCTGCCGTATCACTCCATCATCGGCAACACCGAGGCGGCCGACACCCCGGCCGGCGGCGACGGGATCGTGCCCTACCCCAGCGCGCACCTGGAAGGGGCGGCCTCGGAGAAAATCGTCCAATCGGGCCACAGCGCCCACAACCACCCCCTGACGATCCTGGAGGTGCACCGCATCCTGATGCTGCACCTCGACAGCCTGGAGGCAACCGGGTCAAGCGTGACGGCCGGTGGCAATGCCGGCGGCTGACGCCGGGCCGCTTCAGACTATCGCCAGGCGGAATCCGAGGCCCGGGCCGCAGTCTTCCGCCCGGAGGCTGAAGCGCCGGGCGCAGCGCGCGCTCCAGGCGTCCAGGCTCCAGCTGCCGCCCCGGATCACGTGCTCCCCGCCCGGCCCGGCGGCGAGCGGGTTGTGAGCGGCATGAAGCAGGTAGGCGTCCCGCGCGTAGACGTCCCGGCACCATTCCCAGACGTTGCCGCTCATGTCGAAGAGGCCCAGGCCGTTGGGCCGCCTGCCCCCCACCTCGTGGGGCCGCCCCGCGCTGTTTTCCGCGTACCACGCCAGGGCATCGACGACGTCCCCGCCGGCATAGCGCTCCTGCCGCCCGCCGCTGCGGGCGGCATACTCCCACTGGGCCTCGGTGGGCAGGTCGAAGCGCGCCCCCCCGGCCGCCCCCAGCTTGCCGATGAAGGCGCGCACGTCTTCCAGGGTCACGTTGTGCACCGGCAGGCGGCCGCCCCTGAACCGGGAGGGGTCTTGCGGCATCAGGCGCCCCCACTGGGCCTGGGTCACCGGGAAGCGCCCCAGGTGGAACCCGTCCAGCCCGACGCGGTGAACCGGGAGTTCGTTTTCGATCCCCTCGCCGAAGGTGTCCCCCATGTCGAATTCCCCGCCCGGCACGAGAACGAACTCCATGCCGGTGACCGCCTCGACCCGCACGGCGGCCGGGGTGTCCTCGATGCCGGCCGGCGCTTCCCCCCCGCAGTCGGGGCAGCGGCCGTCGCCCGCGGGAAGGCGCCGGCCGCAGGAAGCGCACAGCAGGCGCGCCTCGCAGGCCGGGCAGCGCTTCCAGTGGGAGAGCACCGCCTTTCCGCAGCGCGGGCAGGCCGGCGGCAGCAGCGCGGTCTCGCAGGCCGGGCAGATTTTCCAGCCCGCTTCCACGGGCTCCCCGCAGGCGGGGCAGGTTGGCGCAGACTCGGCAGGCACCCTTGCACCCCTTTCTCCAATCAGTTCCCGATCACAGCCCCAGGTCCGCGTTGATCAGCACCACCCTGATCCTTCCCTTGGGGAAAGACTTCTCGGTGATATCGCGCGCTACAAGAAGCCCCAGTACGTTGAGTTCGTGGCCGAGCTGCCCCTGAAACCCGACGGCTCGCCGGACCGCGCCAGGGTGAAGCAGTTGTACGGGGGGTGAAAGGGTTGTCTTTCTCGTTCTCGTTCTCGTTCTCGTTGTCGTTGTCGTTGTCGTTGTCGTTGTCGTAATCGTTGTCGTAATCGATCCCGATCCCGATTTCGATCCCGATTTCGATTTCGAACAGTAAGCTTCCCGCTCCACGCCCCTGACGGTCGAGCCTCGAGGTATCTGCAGGCCGGGCTTCAGCCCGACAAGATACCCGACCGTCCGACACCCGGAATCCGACCCCAGCCATCGGACATCCGATCTCTTTTCTCTTTCCCCTTCCGCCCCTCGCCCTCGCCCCGCCTACCCCGCGTTGTAGTCCTTGAAAATCTGCGACGCCAGCTCGATGTTCTCGGGGCAGAAGACGAAGAGGCACTTCTCGTCCGGCGAGGAGACCGAGCCGTAGACGTAATTGATGTTGATCCCCTCCTCCCCGAACTTGCTCGCCACGCGCGCCAGCTCCCCCGGCCGGTTTTCCAGCTCGATGGCGATCACCGGCTGGATGTCGAAGAGGTAGTCGTGCTTGGAGAGCAGGTCGATGGCCTGGTCGGTCTTGTCCACCAGCAGCCGGATGAGGGCGAAGGCGGCCGAGTCCTTGCGCATGGAGTTGTAGCTGGCCGCCGAGGCGATGCGCTTCAGGGACCGTCCCCTGGCCTTGAACAGCTCCTGGACATAGCTCGAGGCGTCCTGGATGGTGAGGGCGTCTATGTTGATGGACGCCTCGGAAAACAGGGTCGCCAGCCGGCCCAGCTCCCCCGGCGCGTTTTGGAGAAAAAGCGATATTTCGGTGCGGACCATCTTCGACTCCTTTGGGTTCAGGATTCGGGGTTCATGGTTCATGGTTCAAGGTTCGGGGTTCAGGGTAGGCTTTCAGCTCCCCGCTCCAAGCTCCCCGCCCCACACCCCTACGGGTTGCGCTTGTCCTTGAGGATCTGGTTGGAGATCACCACGCGCTGGATCTCGCTCGTGCCCTCGTAGATGGTGAACACCCGGGCGTCGCGGTAGAAGCGTTCCACCGGGTAGTCCTTGGTGAAACCGTAGCCGCCGTGCATCTGCAGGGCCCGGGCCGTGACCCGGTTGACCATCTCCGAGGCGAAGAGCTTGGCCATGGAGGCCTGGAGGGTGTACTTCTCGCCCCGGTCCTTCATCGAGGCCGCGGAGAACATCAGCATGCGGGCCGCCTCGATCTCGGTGGCCATGTCGGCGATGATCCAGCGCAGGCCCTGGAACTTGGAGATCTTCTGGCCGAACTGGTCCCTTTCGCGGGCGTATTTGACCGCCGCGTCGAAGGCGGCCCGCGCCACCCCCACCGACTGGGCCGCTATCCCGATGCGGCCGCCGTCCAGGGCGGTCATCGCCAGCTTGAACCCTTCCCCCTCCTTTCCCAGGCGGTTGTCGGCCGGCACGCGGCAGTTCTCGAAAATCAGGTCGGTGGTGTCCGATGCGCACAGGCCCATCTTGTCTTCCACGTGCCCCACCTTGAAACCGGGGGTCCCCTTTTCGACGATGAAGGCGCTGATGCCCCGGTGCCCCTCGGTCTCGTCGGTCTTGGCCGTGACGATGACAAGGCCGGAGTTTTTGCCGGTGGTGGTAAAGCGCTTAGTGCCGTTTAGCACGTAGTGCCTGCCGTCGCGCACGGCCGTGGTGGCCTGGCTGACCGGGTCGGACCCGGCGTGGGGTTCGGTCAGCGCGAAGGCGCCGATCACCTCGGCCGTGGTAAGGCGCGGCAGGTAGGCCTTGCGCTGCTTATCGTTGCCGTAACGCAGAATCGACTCGCAGACGATGGAGTTGTGCACCGACATCACCACCGCCGTGGAGGCGCAGGAGTAAGCGATTTCGGAAAGGGCGATGACATAGCTCACCGTGTCGGCCCCCTCGCCGCCGAACTCCGCCGGGACCATCATCCCCATCAGCCCCAGCTCCCCCATCTTTTTGAGGTTTTCCGCGGGAAACTCCTTGGTGCGGTCGCGCTCGGCCGCCGTGGCGGCGACGAACTTGCGCGAAAACTCCCGCACCATGGATTGGATCATCAGCTGCTCGTGGGTCAGTTTGAATAGCATGCGTCGTTCCTCTGGTGCATCCGTAAGCCGGCTGGCCCGTTTGCCCTTGCGCCGGTGGGCTCGTGTCCCGGTGTGCCCCCGGCCTTAGGGCCCGTAAATCACCACCAGCAGTTCCGCTTCCTCCTCGCCCAGGTTGCGCAGCTTGTGGCGGATCCCCGAGTTGAAATGGAGGGAATCGCCGGCGTTGAGGCGGTTGACGTGGTCCCCGACCACGATCTCGATGCGGCCCTTGAGCATGTAGACGAACTCTTCGCCCTCGTGCTGGTAGCCCACCCCCTTGTGGTCCTGCATCGGCTGGATGGAGACCTTGAACGCCTTCAGGTGCTTGTTCTCCGCACCGGGGGTGAGGGTTTCGTAGGCATAGTTGTCGGTCCGCTTGGCATAGGCCCGGATCCGCTTTTCCAGGTTCGATTCCTGCTCCTTCAGCAGGAAACCGGAGTCGATCTGCAGGGCGCGCGAAATCTGCAGAAGGGCGCCCACCGGCGGGGTGCGCTTGCCTGCCTCGATCTCCTTGAGGAACTCGATGGAAAACCCGGTCTCGTTGGCGAGGCTCTCGAAGCTGATCTTCTTTTCGGTGCGCACCTGCTTGATTTTCTTGCCGATGGGCACGATGGCGTCCTTTTTCTGCGGCGGCATGGCGATTCCTCGGTCTGGTTGCTGGTTGCCGGATATGGGTCGATGTGCGCCCGGCCATTCCGCCCGGGCGTCATGCCCTGTCGACCGCGATTTCGATTTCGATTTCGATTCAAAGCGGTTCAGTATTCGTAGAACCCGCGGCCGCTCTTCCTGCCGAGCCAGCCGGCCTCGACGTACTTGCGCAGCAGGGGACAGGGGCGGTACTTGGAGTCCTTGAACCCGTTGTAGAGGGTCTCCATGATGGCCAGGCAGGTGTCCAGGCCGATGAGGTCGGCCAGGGCGAGCGGCCCCATGGGGTGGTTCATTCCCAGCTTCATGACCGTGTCGATGTCCTCGCGCCTGCCCACCCCGTGGTAGAGGCAGTAGACCGCCTCGTTGATCATCGGCAGCAGGATCCGGTTGGTGATGAACCCGGGATAGTCGCTGGCCTCGGCCGGGGTCTTGCCGAACTTTTGCGCCAGCGCCCAGGTGATCTGGAAGGTGTCGTCCGAGGTGGCGATCCCCCGGATGATCTCCACGAGCTTCATCACCGGGACCGGGTTCATGAAGTGCATCCCGATCACCTTTTCCGGCCGCTTGGTCTGGGCCGCGATCCGGCCGATGGGGATCGAGGAGGTGTTGGTGGCGAGAATCGCCCCGGCCGGGCAGATGCCGTCCAGATCGCGGAAAATCTGGAACTTGAGGACCTCGTTCTCGGTGGCCGCCTCAACCACGAAATCCGCCGCGGCCATGTCCTTGAGATCCACGGTGGTCCGGATGCGCCCGAGAACGGCGTCTTTCTCCTCCGCTGTCATCTTGCCCTTGTCCACGCTGCGGCCCAGGTTCCTGTCGATCGCGCCCAGGCCTTTGCGCACGAACTCGTCCTTGATGTCGCTCATGATGACCTGCAGCCCGCTGGCTGCCGCCACCTGGGCGATACCGTTTCCCATCTGCCCCGCACCGATTACGCCGAACACTTTGACTTCATTGCCCATATCGATTTCCTCCTCTCGGCCTTGACCGACGGCACTTATCAGAACCGCCTCTTGATCACCAGCGCAACCGCCTCGCCGCCCCCCAGGCAGAGGGAGGCGAGGCCCGTCCCGGCCCCCCTTCGGATCATCTCGTAAAGCAGGGTCACCAGGACCCGGCAGCCGCTGGCGCCGATGGGGTGCCCCAGGGCGACGCTGCCGCCGTTGACGTTGGTTTTCCTCGGGTCGAGCCCCAGCTCCCGCATCACGGCCAGCGTGGAGCCGCTGAAGGCCTCGTTGACCTCGAAAAGATCCACGTCGCCAATGGTGATCCCCTCTTTTTCCAGGCACTTGGGGATCGCCCAGATGGGGGCCACGAGGACGTATTTCATATCGATCCCGCAGGAGGCCTGGGCCCCGACCACGGCCAGGACCCGGCAGCCGCCGGCCTCGGCCGCCTCGCGGGACATGACCACCACGGCGGCGGCGCCGTCGCTGATGATGGAGGCGTTGCCCGCCGTGCCGAGGCCGTCCTTCTGAAACGCCGGTTTCATTTTGGCCATCACCTCGTAAGACGTCTCGCGCGGGCACTCGTCCCGCTCGAACACCGCCTGGCCGCCCTTTGCCGCCGGAAGGGGCACCGGGACGATCTCCTCGGCGAAGCGCCCCTCGGCGACGGCCGCCAGGGCCCGGCGGTAGGATTCCACCGCGTAGCGGTCCTGGTCCTCGCGCGTGATGGCGTATTTTTGGGAGCAGAGCTCGTTGGAGATCCCCATGTGGAAATCGTTGACGATGTCCCAAAGTCCGTCGTGGACCATGTGGTCATCGATCCTGCCCGGCCCCATGCGGTAGCCGAAGCGGGCTTTTTCCAGGTAGTAGGGCGCGCGGCTCATGCTTTCCATCCCGCCGGCCACCACCACGTCGGCGTCCCCGACCTGGATCGCCTGGGCCGCCAGCATGACCGACTTGAGGGCCGACCCGCAGACCTTGTTGACCGTGATGCACTCCGCCCCCCAGGGCAGCCCGGCCTTGACCGCCGCCTGCCTGGCGGGGTTCTGGCCGTAGCCGCAGGGCAGCACCTGGCCCATGATGACCTCGTTGACCGCTTCCTTTTCGATGCCGGCCCTCCCCACGGCCTCGGCGATCACGATGGCCCCCAGGTCCGTCGCCCCGATGGGCGCCAGGGCCCCGTTGAACGCCCCCAGGGGCGTCCGTACCGCACTGACGATGACTGCCTCTCTCATTTTCCGTTCTCCGTTTCCGCCTTCGGCGCGGTTGGCCCGGGGGCCGGTTGGCCCGTTGCCCAGCCGTCACATATTCCGCCGGTACTTCCCCCCGACGTCGTAGAGGGCCTGGCTGATCTCGCCCAGGGTGCAGTGGCGCACGGTGTGCATCAGTTCCTCGAAAATATTGCGTTGTTGTAGATCTCCCGGGCATACTTCCTGGGGTAAGCGCCGAAGTGCTCCAGGTAGGGGCAGACCTTGACGCACTCCTTGCACTCGCACAGGAGGCAGCGGCCTGCTTCCGCCAGGGCCTCCGCCTCGCTGCGGCCGGCGGCCGGGTCGGCCGGGGGTACGGCTGGCTGCCGCCGCACACCCCGGGTGGATGTGAAGAGGCGGGTTTCGTAGGGGCCGTCCTTTTCCCTGCCGGCGGTCAGGGACACGCCCTGGAGCCAGCGGTCGGCCGATGCCGCTGCCCGGCGGCCGTCGGCGGCCTGGCCGACGAAGGAGTCGGTGTCGCCGCCGGCGAACACGCCTTGCGGCCCGGCCGCCCGGCTGACCGGGTCAGCGGCGACGCGTCCGCCGGCGTCGCGCGGAAGAACCCCGGCCGGGTCGGGCCAGGCGGCAAGGTCGACCACCACGGCGTCGTGGGCCGCCCGGCAGCGGGCCACCTCATCGCCCCCGCCCGGTGGAAGGCGGGGGGCGATGACGACCCCCAGGTCGGTCAGGGCCGCGATCTCCGCCGCCACCGCTTCGGGATCCAGGCGCAGCGGGTCGAGTCGCCGCAGCAGACCCCGGGGATCGCCCCCGGGGGAGTAAACGCTCACCCGGCAGCCCTTGCGCACCAGGTCCCACGCGGCGGTCATGCCGGCAAGGCCGCCGCCGAGGACCGCCACCGAGCGGCCGCGGGAGGGCAGGACCTGGGGTCTTGGCCCGGCACCGGCGCGGCCCACGCAGGCACGCTCCAATTCCCCGATGCAGATGGGATCGTCCACTTCGCCGCGTTTGCACCGCAACGTGCAGGGCGCGTCGCAGATCCGCCCCAGGACGCCGGCCAGGGGCATCCGCTTGCGGAGGGTGGCGCCCCCGGCGGCCCAGTCCTTCCGGCGGATGGCGGCGATGAACGCGCGCACGTCGATGTGCAGGGGGCAGGCGGCCTGGCACCGGGGCGGCTCCTCCTGGATGCAGCGGTATTCCAGGCTCCTGAGATCCTTCTGGTCCACGGCGTCTATCCTCTAAGCAACTATACAATATGTCGTTGAAAAATGTATATGCATCCTTCGGTTCCCGTTCCCCGTTGACTGCCGATCACTGACCACCGACCACCGACATCTCTTGTGAAACTTGGTTCAAGGTTCAGGGTTCAGGGTTCAGGGTTCAGGGTTGTTGAGATCTGTCAAATTTTTCGCCCCTTTAAATTCCTGGTTTCGGGGTCGGGGTCGGTATCGGTATCGGTATCGAATTCAGGCGTTCGATTACGATTACGACAACGACAACGATGCCGGCCAGGGAAAAAGTTCCCTCCTGATCAACCCGGAAGCCCGCGGCCGGCGGCGGGGCTGACACCTGAACCTGACACCCGGTAACTTGGGTTCAAGGTTCAGGGTTGAAGCTCGCTTTCAGTTTGGAGCCCCGACACCTGACCACCGACCACCGACACCTGGTAAGCGAACGATCGCCCCCTACAAAGCCGGGAGGCGAACCCCGCCCGTGCCCGGCGGTGGTTCGCCTCCAGATCGATGGCCGGCCAGGTGGGCAGGCACGGCCGTCAGGCGGTTCCAGCGCCCGACCATCAAGCCTTCAAGCCGGCGAGCACCTTTTCCGGCAGGGCCGGGAGGTGGCGGATGCGCACGCCGGTGGCGTTGTTGATGGCGTTGATCACGGCCACGTGGGAGGAGGTCAGGGGCAGTTCGCCCACGCCGGCGGCGCCGAAGGGTCCGTTGGGCCGGGGCGTTTCCACGTAATGGATGTCGAAGCGGTCGGGGATGTCCTTGGCATAGGGGATGCCGCAGGATTTCAACGAAATGTGCTTTTTCAGGTCCTCGAAATCCTCGGAGAGCGCCAGGCCGATGCCCTGGGCCACCCCGCCGTAGATCTGCCCGTCGACCACGAGGCGGTTGTTGATCGCGCCCACGTCGGCAATGACCGTGTAGCCTTCCACGGAGGTCTTGCCGGTCCGGGTGTCCACCGCCACCTCGGCCATGAACATGCCGTACATGTACGTGGAAAAGGGCGACCCCTGGGAGGTCTGCAGGTCGCAGGCGCTGCACATGGAGGCGGTCCAGCTGCCGGAGTAGCTCAAGGGGATGTTCTCGGCCTTCATCTCCTCGTAGGTGCGGTAGCCGCCGCCGGGTTTGCGCATGGCGGCCATGAGCAGCTCGCAGCCGTTCTTGATGGCGTTGCCGGTCACCACCTGCTGGCGGCTGCCGCCCGAGGGGCCGCTGTTGGGCGCCAGGGCGGTGTCGTTCATCACCAGGTGGATCTGTTGCGGAGAAAGGCCCAGGGGCCGGAGGGCCTTGTGGGCCGTGCCGAGGCTGCCCATGTCGGCGCCCTGGCCGTGGTCTTCCCAGGTGTTGTAGAGGGTGACGCTGTTGTCCGGGTTGAGCTCGACGCGGATTTCGGATGCGTCGGGACCGTCCAGCCCGCAGCCGTAGATCCCCAGGGAAATGCCGACCCCTTTCTTGACCGTCTCGGTCGACTCCCTGGCGGCGCGCGCCTTGGCGGCCTGGTAGAGCGGGCGCAGCTTGCCGATCATCGCCGGGAAGCTGTAGACCTCCGGCGCCTGCCCGTTGGGGGTGGTGTCGCCCGGGCGGTAGACGTTGAGCGCGCGCAGCTCCAGCGGGTCCATGCCCAGCTTTTGGGCCAGTTCGTCCACCAGGCTCTCGCTGGCCAAAAAGCTCTGGGGCGAGCCGTAGGAACGGAAAGCCGACCCCCAGGCGTGGTTGGTGGCCACCGTGCGGCCCTTGCCGCGGATGCTGGCGATGCCGTAGCCGGCGCCGATGAACTGCGAGCCGCGCATGGTCAGGAGGTCGCCGAATTCGGAGTAGGGGCCGTGGTCCACGCTCCAGTCGGACTCCATGGCCACGATCTTGCCGTCGGCGTTCGCGCCGTACTTGAGCTTCAGCCAGAAGGGGGAGCGCTTGCCGGTGTAAGTGATGTGCTGGTAGTAGTTGTAGCGCAGGAAAACCGGCCGGCAGGTGGCCATGCAGGCCACTCCCAGGAGGGCCTCCATGGTGGGGCTGAACTTGTAGCCGAAGGTGCCGCCGGTGGGGTTCTGCACGAGTCGCAGCTTTTCCGGCGCGATGCCCAGGCCCGGGGCGATCATCGCGTGGTGCAGGTAGATGGCGATGCTCTTGGAGTGGATCGTCAGGCGGCCGTCGTCGTCGAAGTAGGCGAAACCGACGTCGGGCTCCATGGTGAGATGGGGCTGGCGCTGGAGATAGTACTCGCCCTCGACCGTGTGGGCCGCGGCCGCCATCAGCGGGGCGGTGTCCGCGCCCTTGACGATGGGGACCTCGAAATAGACGTTGGGCGTGCCGGGGTGGATCTCCAGGGCGTCCTCGGCCATGGCCGCCGGCGCGCTCATGTAGGCCGGCAGCTCCTCCAGGTCGACGACCACCTTCCCGGCGGCCGCCTCGGCCTCGGCCGGCGTGGCCGCACAGACGATGGCGACGGCGTCGCCGAACTGGAAGACCTTCTCGTCGCACAGGATCGGGCGGTCCCAGCCGTCGCCGGCGTTGGTGGGGAAGGTGATCAGGCCGGTGATGCGGTTTTTGCCCTTGACGTCCCTGTGGGTGACGACCTTGACGACGCCGGGCATTTTCTCGGCCGCGGACGTGTCGATGTTTCTGATGTTGGCGTGGGGGACCCTGGCCTGAACCAGGGCCAGGTAGAGGGTGTCGGCCGGCAGTTTGACGCCCAGGTCGGCGCCGTAGTCGAGGGTGCCCGTCACCTTGGCCACCGCCGAAGGCCGCGGGTACTTGCCGCCCCAGATCTCGCCGTCGGCCGGCACCTTGAACAGGAGGTCCTCGGCCTTCATCTCGCCGCGCAGCACCTTGGCCGCGTCCATGACCGCGTCGACCAGCTGCTTGTAGCCGGTGCAACGGCAGGCGTTGCGGTGGGTGTTGAACCAGTCGCGGACATCTTCACGGCCCGGGCTGGGGTTCTCGTCCAGCAGGGCCTTGGCCGAAACGATGAAACCGGGCGTGCAGAACCCGCACTGGGCGCCGCCGTGGACGATCCATGCCAGCTGGAGCGGGTGGAGGTGCTGCGGGTCGCCGACGCCCTCGATGGTGGTCACCGAGGCGCCGTCGGGCACCTTGGCCATCTTGGTGACGCACGAGCGCACCAGCTTGTTGTCGAGGATCACGTTGCAGCAGCCGCACTGGGCCTGCCCGCAGCCGACCTTGGTCCCGGTCAACCCGAGCTGGTCGCGCAGCACGTTGGCCAGGGATTCCTCGGACGGTGCCACCACCGTCCGGTTCGCACCGTTGACACGCAGTGTCCTCTTGATCATGCCGTCCTCCCTTCTGGTGGTTCATCGTTCTTTGGCAACATCGTTCAGTACGTCGGGCAGGCCCATACGGTACCGAGCCACGCGTGGAGCAATGCCCTCGGGCAATCGTCCCCGCTGCATCAGGTGTCGGAATAGTCGGAATAGGTTGTTTTGGGTTGCCATATTCCGTTTTGATGTTTCCGCGAACGACAGCAACCGATATCAGGACTGATATGGGAAACCCTAGCGAATGCAGACACCGCTTGTCAAGATGAATCTGACCCGTGTCTTTTTCGATACACCCGAGTTCAACCGCCGAAGGCGCATTTGGGGAAGGTACACGTGGCGCAGTCCATGCACAGGCCGCCGTGACCCAGGCGCGCCAGGTCCTTGCGGGTGATGTCCACCCCGGCCAGCACCCGCGGCAGCAGCCGGTCGAAGGCCGTGGTGCGATGGAACAGGGCGCAGGCCGGTACGCCGACCAGGCGGACATCACCGATGCGGGCCGTCAGGGTCATGGCTCCCGGCAGGACGGCCGCACCGTAAAGCATGTCCGCGGCGCCGGCATCCAGCAGCCCCTTGCGGGTCATGTCATCGGGGTCAACGGAAAGCCCGGCGGTGGTGATGACGACCTGGCTGCCGGCGGCCAGGAGGCCGGCGATGCCGGCGGCAATGGCCTGCCGGTCGTCCGGGACGATGATGGCCTTGGCGATGGTGCACCCGTAGCGGCGGACCTTTTCGGTCACGACCGCCTCGAAGCGGTCCTGAACCAGGCCCTGAAACACCTCCGTGCCGGTGACCAGGATCCCGATGCGTGCCGGCGGGATCGGCAAGACCCTGAAAAGGGGGCCACCGGCGAGGAGCGCCATGGCCGAATCGAAACGCCCTGCGCCGAGAAACAGCGGGATGGCGCGGGTTCCCGCTATCGTGTCGCCGGCGGAGACGATGCTGTAGCTTTTCAGGCCGGCGGCCATGACATCGGGGACGAGGTTGAATTGCTCCAGGCGCTCCACGTCCACGACCAGCAGCCCGGAAATGGCGGCATTCAGCGACAGCTTGCCCTCCCGGGGCGATTCGGCCGGCCGTGTGCCGGCACCCGCCATGGCCCGGCCGAATGCCAGGGCGGCCGCGTCTTCGTGGACGAATCCGTTCGAGGCCGCCGCGCTTTCCGTGACGTAGAGTGTGCGGCGCCCCATCTGCTGCAGCCGGCAGACATCCCCGGCGCTGACGACCTGGCCGCGTCGGAAGGCGGGGCCCTTCGATTGACCGGGCACGATGCGGGTCATGTCGTGCAGCAGGGTTTTACCCACCGCGTCCGCCACCGGCACGGCCTCGAGGGCCGGCATCTCGACGGCGGCCGTCTCCGGCCGGCCGCCGTCCAGGGCGTCATACGGCGACGATCCCCGGCACCCGCGGCAGCGGTCGCCGTGGAGGCCCGGATAGGCCTCACCGCAGGCCGGGCAGACCGCGATGGCGCCCTTGTCGCGTTTGACGAGCACGGCGCCGCGAACCCGAACCGTTTCCACCCGGAACATCCTCGGTCCGCAGGTTCGGATCTGCTCGCGGATGCGGTCGGAACACTGTTCGTGTTTGGGCTTGCGCTTCATGAACCAGTCCTGCACGTCTTCCCAGGCCGACAGCCGGGCGGGGTCCAGATAGACCCGCACCCCCTCACCGGTGAACTTGTCGAAAAGGCTGACGGCGTAGCGACCCAGGTTGAGGACCCGCAGCCAGCCGTTGCCGACGGTGCATGGCGTCAGCATCTGGACGGCGTCGGGCAGGCACCAGGGGGTTTCACAAATGGCGTCGTAGAGAATGCCCGCCGGCAGGCGCCTTATGGCCGCCGTGACCATCATGGCGCCAAGGATCAGGCCGGGCGCCGGGTAACCATGAAACTGCTCGGCGGCCTCGAGAAACTCTTCGAAACGATAGCCGTCGATGGCATCGTCCCCGGCCGTTTCGACGGGAAACTCATCTTTGCTCGTTGTCATGTCCTGCCATTTCGCAAAAAGGGGCGTGACCCACCGAGGAGCCGCCGCGGCCGCAAGGGCAGCCGGAGGGATTGAATCCGCGCGCGTCGCAGTGGGCCGGGTCTATGGCGTCATCGGCTTCAGGCGCACTTTTGGATGTTTACGGCGCAGGCCTTGTACTCGGCGGTCAGGGTGACCGGGTCGAAGGCGTCGATGGTCAGCCAGTTGGCGCAGGCCTCGCGGAAGTGAAACGCCATCCACACCATCCCCTTGGGTACCTGGGGCGTGACGTTGGCCCGCACGAGCACCTCCCCGCGGCGCGAGGAGACCCTGATCGTTTCTCCATGGCCGATGCCCATTGCGGAGGCGTCCTCGGGGGAAATGTCGGCGGTCTCCTCGCCCAGCAGGTCGTTGAGGCCTTCGCAGCGGCCGGTCTGGGTGCGGGTGTGGTAGTGGTAGAGGCGCCGGCCGGTGCTCAGGACGAAGGGGTAGGCCGCGTCGGGCACTTCCGCCGGCGGCGTGTGGTCCACCGGCGTGAAGACCCCCAGGCCGCAGGTGAACTGCCCGTCCTTGTGCAGAAAGCAGGTGCCGGGGTGGCTTTCATCCGGGCACGGCCACTGCAGGCCGTCGTTTTCGATGCGCCGGTACTTGATGCCGCAAAGCTGCGGGGCCAGCACCGAGACCTCGTCGTCCCATATCTTCTGGGCGCTGTCGGAGGCCCACTCCTGGCCCATGCGCCGCGCGATCTCCCGGAAAATCCACCAGTTGGGGCGCGCCTCCCCCGGCGGGGGGCTGGCGGTGCGGACCCGGTTCACCCGGCGCTCGCTGTTGGTGAAGGTGCCGTCGTTCTCGCTCCAGGCGGCCGCCGGCAGCACCACGTGGGCGAAACGTGTCGTCTCGGTGGGGAAGATGTCCTGGCAGACGAGGAATTCGGCCGAGGCCAGTTCATGTTCCACCTTGCGGATGTTGGGCTCGGTGTTGGCCAGGTTTTCGCCGAAGATGTAGAAGCCGCGGATGGTGCCGTCGACCAGCCCCTCCATCATCTGCGGGATCATCCGCCCGGGTTTGGCCGGCAGGGCCTCGACCCCCCAGGCCTTGGCGAACTTGGCGCGCGCCGCCTCGTCGATGACCTTCTGATAGCCGGGGAAGACGTTGGGCAGCGCGCCCATGTCGCAGGCGCCCTGGACGTTGTTCTGGCCGCGCAGGGGGTTGACCCCGCCGCACTCCACGCCCATGTTGCCCAGGAGCATCTGCAGGTTGGCGATGGACAGCACGTTGTTGACGCCGCAGGTGTGCTCGGTGATGCCGAGGGTGTAGCAGGTCATGACCGGTTTGACCGAGGCCAGCCTGGCGGCGACGGTGCGGATCAGGCCGGCGTCGAGGCCGCAGATCTCGGCCGCCCGCTCCGGCGGGTATTCGGCCACCTTGCGCTTGAGATCGTCGAATCCCACTGTGCAGCGATCGACGAAGGCCTCGTCGCTCATGTTCTCGAAGATCAGCACGTGCATGATGGCGTTGAGCAGCGCGATGTCGGTGCCCACGCGCAAGGGGACGTGGATGTTGGCCATCTCCGCCAGGGCGTGGCGGCGCGGGTCCACCACGATGAGTTCGGCGCCTTTCATCAGGGCGTTTTTCAGGAAGGTCGCCGCCACGGGGTGGGCCTCGGTCATGTTGGAACCGATGACCAGGAACATCTTCGCCCGCTGGAACTCATTGAAGGAGTTGGTCATTGCGCCCGAGCCGAAAGCAGTCGCCAGACCGGCGACGGTGGGCGCATGTCATGTACGGGCGCAGTGGTCTATGTTGTTGGTCTTGAAAACCGCCCGGAAGAGTTTCTGCATCTGGTAGGAGTCTTCGTTGATGCTGCGCGCGCAGCTGACGCCGGCCAGGGCGTCCGGACCGCTCTCCGCGACGATCTGCCGGAAGCGGTTCGCCACCAGGTCCAGGGCCTCGTCCCAGGAAGCTTCCCGGAACCCCCCGTTTTCGCGGATCAGGGGCGTTTTGAGGCGGTCCTCGGCGTAGATGAAGTCGTAGCCGAAACGCCCCTTGACACACAGGCGGCCCTTGTTGGGCTCGGCGTCCTCGACCCCGGTGACCTTGACGATCTTGCCGTCGACCACGTGCAGGCGCTGCTGGCAGCCGACGCCGCAGTAAGGGCAGGTGGTGCGCACGGTCTCTTCCTTCCAGGGGCGCCACCGGTAGCGCGCCTTCTTTTCCACCAGGGCCCCCACCGGGCAGGCCTGCACGCACTCGCCGCAGAACACGCAGTTGGATTCGGCCAGCGTCCGGTCCCCCTTGGTGACGATCTTGGCCGCCGCGCCGCGGTACCCGAACTCGATCACCCGGTTGACCTGGACCTCGTTGCAGGCCTGCACGCACCGGCCGCAGAGGATGCAGCGTGAAAAATCGCGCACGATGAGGGGATTCGCAAGCTCCGGGGGGTAGGCTGCCGCCGGCGGCGCCTCGGGCCCGGGGATGACCTGGTAGGCGTAGGCCAGATCCTGCAGGCGGCAGTCCCCCCAGACCGGGCAAAGCTCTTCGGAACGGTCGTGCTGCCCGACCGACAGCTGAAAGGACGTCCAGTCCGTTCCGCCCGGGGCCGCGACCGCGCAGTTGTGGTTGCCCGATGCCGGCAGTGAAAACGTGGGCAGCCTGAAGGTCTCCTTCTTCGGCCCGTTCTACGGCGGGTACCACATCCTCGACCTCGACCGGGAGAATTACGCCTACGCCCTGGTCGCCGGAGGGACCCGCTCCTACCTTTGGATCCTGGCGCGGCAGCCCCGGCTCGAGCCGTCCGTCCTGGCGCATCTGGCGGCCAGGGCCCAGGGCATGGGGTTCGACACCAGCCGCCTAATTTACGTCGAACAGGCCCCGGATTCGGAAGACTGACCGGGGGGGCTGAAGGCGGCCTCAGGCAGCAGAAGTTCCGGCAGCCGGTCCAGGTCGTCGATGATGGCGTGCGCCCCCGCTTCCGCCAGCCGCCGGCGCAGCGCCTCCCGGTCAGGGGCGGATTTCAGCACCCCGACGCCGCGGAACCCGGCCTGCGAGCGCGCTGCCGCGATCATGTCGTCGGGCATGTCGCCCACGTACCAGCGCCCGGCCAGCGGTTCCCCCACCTGCCGGTCGATGGCGTCCAGCATGAACGGGTCCGGCTTGCTGAGGGACACCCGCCGCCCGGTGTCGCGCGCCAGCCGCGCCTCCTCCGCGAGGCAGTCGTCGAGGGTGACCACGGTTCTGAAAAACGGCGCGATCCCGAAGCGCGCCAGGGGGTGGGCGGCCTCGGCCGCCGGCCGGCCGGTGGCGATGGCCAGAAGGTGTTCGGCGGCCAGGCGCCCCATCAGCCCGGCCGACGTCAGCAGGGTCTCGCCCTCGATCAGGCCCGGGCCGCGGTTCGCCCGTGCCGGCAGGCCGTAGGTGGACTGGAAGAGATCGCGCCCCAGGTAGATTTCCTGGAAGATCTGCTTGATGACGTTGCCGCTGCCCACGTCGCCGGTGTAGAGCGAGCGGATGAAGCCGCACGTGCGGTCTCGCGACGCCGCGGCCAGGGTGGTCAGGGGCCGCCCCTCGGCGGCAAGAAAGCGCGCGAGGGCGGAAACGTCGCAGCGGGAAAGGGTGTCCGCGTAAACGCCCCACGGGTCCCCGCCCCGTGCCGGCGGGGGCGCTGCCACGCGGGAAAAAAGAAGCTCGAGGACCCGGCACGTCAGGTCCCAGTCGTTGTTGAGGCCGCCGCCCTGCTTGAGGCGCGCCAGGTCCGAGAGGGAAAAGAGGGGCCGCGGGAGCGATTCCGCCCCCCGGGCGGGGGCGAAAAACCAGGCGGCGCTTCTCACCACGGTTTCGCGGTAGGAGCCGGAGACGTCGACGATGACGCCGTCCATGTCGAACACGACGAGATGCCGGCGCTTTTGCATCGTGCGCACTCCGTTCCGGGCAATCCGTCCGGTCTTCCCGGCCTTTTCTAACCGAAGGCCCGGCGCCGGTCGGAAAGGATCTCGGCCGCCTCGGCCACGCTGCGGCTGAAATGGTAGCCCCTGCTGTCGAAAAGGGGGCGCTTGGCGCCGTCCGGGTCCATCATGATGGGAATCCCCGCCCGTTCGAGAAGGGGCAGGTCGGTGTAGCCGTCTCCCACCACCGCGCTGCGGCCAAGGTCGATTCCGCGGCGCGCGACGCAGCGGACCTTGCTCCCGGCGTCAAGGAGGCGGATCTGCATGCCGGCGACGGCGCCCGAATGGAAGCGCAGCCGGTTTCCCGCCACCCACTCGAAGCAGGTGTCGACGCCGGCCAGGCGCAGGATCCGCTCGCTCAGGTCGGCGGTGCCGCAGCTGACCACGGCCATGGGATGCCCGGCGCGCCTGAGGCGCGCGAGGGCCCTGCGGTCGGCGGTGGAGATCCTGCGGGCCAGGTCGCGGGCGAGGGTGTCCAGGAAGGCGGCCGGGGTGCCCTCGAGGAGCCAGGCATAGGCCTTCAGGTAGATCCGGCGCCTCCTGTCGGTGCAAAACCACTGGCGCCGGTCGGCTTCGACCAGCAGCGGCGTCGCCAGGCGCTTGACCAGCGGCCGGGTGCCCGCACCGCCCGCGGCGAGGGCCAGGATCAGGGCCTGTTCGCTGTCGTGGGGCGTGCTCGGCAGCAGGGTGCCGTCGAAATCCCAGATGACAGGGAAGGCATCGCCCATCGGCAGGCTTCCTTCGCCAGCCTCGCCGTGGGTCACTCCAGGACGACCGCCCGGTTGATGACCACCGGGGTCTTGGGCACGTCCTGGTGGACGCCCCGGGTTTCCGTGGCCTGGCTCTCGATGGCGTCGACCACCGCGGTGCCCTCCACCACCTTGCCGAAAACGCAGTACCCGAACCCCTTGCGGGTGGCTTCGGTGTAGTTCAGGCGCGCATTGTCGGCCGTGTTGATGAAGAACTGCGAGGCGGCCGAGTGGGGGTCGTTGGTCCGCGCCATGGCCACGGTGTAGCGCCGGTTCTCGAGGCCGCTGCCGGCTTCGTTGCGGATCGGGGGCATGCCCTGCCGGGTGGTCATGTCCGGGTAGAAGCCGCCCCCCTGGACCATGAAGCCCTTGATGACGCGGTGAAATGTCATGCCGTCGTAATACCCCGCGCGGGCGTAGAGGAGAAAGTTTTCCACAGTCTTGGGAGCCGCCTGGGGGTAGAGTTCGATGACGATGTCGCCGAGGCTGGTCTCCAGTCGCACGCGGGGGTCGCCCGCGGCCGCCGGCAGGTGCGCGGGCCACGCGGCGATCGTAAAAACCGAACACAGGAAAAGCCAAAAGAAGAAACGGGCGCAGCGGTTGGGGGTCACGGTCGGGCTCCTTTTCGGCGTCGTTTTAGGGGACGTTGTTGATTTCTTGCACATTCAGCTCCCGCCGGAAACAAAACATCGCCGGCGATCTTTTTCCGATGGTCCCCATGTGCGCATCACCTTTAGCGCAAAGCGGCCCCGCGGTCAACCGGGGCCACCGAAAAAGGAGCCTAAAACAGGTGGCATTTGATGCCTGCTGTGATATAAACACGGTTCGTCCGGTTTGCGCAGGCCTGCGGCCGCTCAACAGGCCGGCCCCCGGCGGGATCGGGCCCTTACTCGGGAGTGACGCCATGAACATTGCCGTCGTCGGCGGCGGCAGCCGCTGCCTCCAGCTGCTCCAAATGATCGACACCCACAAGTTCCGCGACATACATCCCCGGATCGTCGCCGTGGCGGACATCGACCCCAAGGCGCCCGGCCTCCTGCGGGCGGTCGAAAAAGGCCTGGCGATCACCACCGACTACAACGATTTTTTCGAGCGCGACGACATCCAGCTGATCATCGAGATGACCGGCAGGCAGGATATCTACAACGACATCCTGATAAAAAAGAGATCCACCGTGCGTGCCATCGATCACCTCACCTCCCTGCTTTTCTGGGAGATCAGCCGGGTGTCCTCCATGGCCGAGGTCACCCGGCGGATGCTGCGCGAGAAAAGCGCCATGTGCGCCCTGTGCATGAACGACCTGATCCAGGAAGACGTCATGATCATCGGCAAGGACTACCGCATCCAGGACATGAACGACTCCATGCTCAAGCGCCTGGGCCTCAAGTTCAACGATGTCATCGGGAAGTTCTGCTACGAGATCACCCATCACCAGCGCGTACCGTGCTCCGGCGAGCAGCACCCGTGCCCCCTGGTCAAGGCCCTGCGCCTGCGCGAACCTTCCCGTGCCACCCATATCCACCTCGACAGCGACAACAACGAAATCCACTACTCCATCTCCTGCTACCCGATTTTCAACGAAGGCGAGGTGGTCGGCGCCATCGAACTTTCCCGGGACATCACCCCGGACATCCGCCTGCAGCGCGTGATGTCGCATCAGGAGAAACTGGCTTCCATCGGACGCCTGTCCGCCGGGGTGGCCCACGAGATCAACAACCCCCTCACCACCATCCTGACAACGGCCATGCTGATCCAGGAGGACCTCGACCCCGGGGACCCGGCCTACGAGGACCTGGGCACCATCACCAAGGAAACCCTGCGCTGCCGCAAGATCGTCACCAGCCTGCTGGAGTTCGCACGCCAGACCCAGCCGGCCAAGCGCATCAACGACCTCAACGAAGCCATCCGGGAGAGCCTCCTGCTGACCCAGAAGCAGGCGGCCTTCAACGACATCCGGGTGGAAAGCCGCCTGTCGGCCGAGGTGCCGCCGTTTCTCTTCGACAAGGGCCAACTCGAGCAGGTGATGATCAACCTGGTGCTCAACGCCGTCGAGGCGACGCCCGCGGGGGGAAAGATCACCGTGAGCAGCGACTATCTCCCGGGCCCGCAGGCCGTCGTGATCAGCGTGGCGGACACCGGCGAGGGCATCGCCCCGGAAAACGTCGAAAAGATCTTCGACCCGTTCTATACCACAAAGCAGACAGGCACCGGGCTGGGACTCGCCATCACCCACGGGATCGTCGAGCAGCACGGGGGAAAGATACACGTGGAAAGCACCCCCGGCAGGGGCAGCGCCTTTTTTATCCGCCTGCCGGCGAGCCAGGGAGCGTGAGATGCCGCAACCCCAGCCGCGCGTGCTGATCGTCGACGACGAAGCCAACATCTGCCGGACCTGCGCCAGGATCCTCTCTGCCCTCGAGCTGGAAATCCGCACCGCCACCAGCGGCCAGGAAGCCCTGGCGCTCGCCGGGGAGGCCGCGTTCGACGTCATGGTCACCGATTTGAAGATGGCCCGCCTGGGGGGGATGGAGGTCCTGCGGCGCATCAAGGAGAGCGAACCGGACACCCGCGTGATCGTGATGACCGGGTATGCATCGGTTGCATCGGCGGTGGAGGTGATGAAGCTGGGGGCGTTCGACTACCTGCCGAAACCGTTCACGCCCCAGGAACTGCGCGCCGTCGTCACCCAGGCGCTCGAGGACCGCAGGCGCTCCCGCCTGAACCGCCGGCTGGCCGGCGGCGGGATGGCGGGCGGAAGCGTCGTCCACCAGCTCATCGGCGACAGCCCGAAAATCAAGAAGGTCATCTCCATGGTGCGCAAGGTGGCCCCCACCGACGCCACGGTCTGCATTTACGGCGAGAGCGGCACCGGCAAGGAACTCATCGCCCGATCCGTCCACGCCAACAGCAGCCGCAAGGACCGGGTCTTTTTCGCCATCGACTGCGGGACCCTGTCCGGCAGCCTCCTGGAGAGCGAGCTGTTCGGCTACGCGCGCGGCGCTTTCACCGGCGCCGTGAAGGACAAGGACGGCATTTTCAAGATGGCCCACGGCGGCACGGTTTTCTTGGATGAAATCAGCAATATCGGCCTGGAGGTCCAGGGCAAGCTGCTCCGATTTCTCGAAACACAGGAGTTCCTGCCCCTGGGCAGCACGGCCATCGAACGGGTGGACGTGCGCCTGATTTTCGCCACCAACCGCAACCTGGAGAGCATGGTGGCGGACGGCGGCTTCCGCGAGGATTTTTATTACCGCATCTACGTCTACCCCATTATCCTGCCGCCGCTGCGGGAGCGGCGCGGCGACATCCTGCCCATCGCCTACCATTTCCTCACCCGTTTCGCGCGCCAGGTCGGCAAGAACCTGACGGGCTTCGACGAGGACGCCGCCCGCCGGCTGACCGAGTTCGACTGGCCGGGAAACGTCCGCCAGCTGCGAAACGTGGTGGAACGGGCGGTGATCCTGTGCGACGGGGCGACGATCGGCGCGAGGGACATGCCCCTGCTGGGGGACCTGGGGGAGATCGGGGCCCTGGTGGGATCCGTTCCCGAAACCAACCGGGAGCTCAAGCAGGTCAAGAAGGAAATCCGCCAGAAGGCCGTCGCACGCGTGGAGCGGGCCTTCGTCCTCAACGCCCTGGCTTGCAACGACTGGAACGTGACCCGCGCCGCGGCCGGCGCCGGCATGCAGCGTACCAATTTCCACAGCCTGATGAAAAAATATGCCATCAGCGCCAACCGCCCCGAAAGAACGGATGCCTGACCCCTCCCCCAGGGGCCCCCGCCTGTCAGTTCCATATAAACACTGTATTTAATTTTAATACATCTGTTCCACGACGCAGCCGGCCAGCGGCGCGGACCCCTCCATTATGGCCCATATCTTTTTGATATCCTGTGTGAATCTATCCGATTCGCAACGGGCCTGGGCGCGGCCGCGGCTGTCCGCGGCCGCGGCCGAAGCGTATATTTTTATTATACGCGCTGTTCCCGCGGGCCGCGATAAAAATGAATAACCAACTGAAAAAGAATGAAAATAAAATCGACGAAAAGTTGGCACGCTTTCTGCTTTCTCTTCTTGGCAAGACGAAATCAATCCACCGAGATGCGAAAACCAAGGAGGATGTCATGCCGAACGCCGCCAAGATCATCGTCGTCGACGACGAAAAGCGAATCTGCCACAATGTCAAGCGGATCCTTTCCAAGAGCAATTACGAAGTCACCCAGGCCCTGTCCGCCCGCGAGGCCCTCGACAAGATGGCCCGCGAATCCTTCTCGCTGATGATTTCGGACATCGTGATGCCGGAAACCAACGGGCTCGAACTGCTCAAGATGGTCAAGGACCAGTGGCCGCTGACCAAGGCCCTGATGATGACGGCCTACGCGTCCCCCGACACGGCCGTCAAGGCCATCCGCCTGGGGGCCCTGGACTACCTGCCCAAGCCCTTCACCCCGGACGAGTTGCGCCGGGTGGTGGACCGGGCCATCGCCGGCGAAATCGAGGAAGTCACCTTGAGCAGGGAAGCGCGCGAGCAGGTGGCGGTCATCGATGTCGACATTCCCTACGACGTCGACGAGGTCGAAAAGGCCGCCGGCCAGGCCTATGCCCGCGGTCTCGGCCCCTCGGACATGCCCGTGGTGGAGGTCAGGCTTCCCGAGCCCCTGGAGAACTACTGCCAACTGGGAAGCATGGTATGTGACATCTTCAGGAAGCTCGGGGCGACCTGCAAGGCCGGGACCAAGACCAGCGAGTGCCCCCAGCTCAAGAAAAAGGCGGGCGATGCCAGGCGCGAACAGGCGCCGGCGGCAGGCGACAGGAAGCGGCTGATCGGCATCGACATGCCCTTCGACTACGCGGAAGTGGCGGCCGTGACCGGCCCGGAATACGTGCGCCGCCTGGAATCCGAGGGGGTCGCCTACGTGCCCTACGAGGAACTGAAGAAAAAGATTTCCGAACTGTCCGCGCGCGAAAAGCGCGCCATCGATGTGGACATGCCCTTCGACCGCGAGGAGGTCGCCAGGGTCACCGGGGAGGCGTATGTCGATCGCCTGACCCGCAGCGACGTCCCCCTGGTGGAGATCAGGGCGGACCAGCCCCTGGAAAATTTCTGCGACGTCGGCAGCATGGTGTGCGACATCTTCAAGAAACTGGGTGCCACGTGCAAGGCCGGCACTAAGAGCGGCGGGTGCCCGCAGCTCAAGAAAAAGGCCACGTCGGCCCAGCCGGCCCCGGTGCCCGCGGCCGTGGAAGTCAAACGCCTCGTCGGCGTGGACATGCCCTTCGACTACGAGGAAGTCGCCGCCTCGGCCGGTGAAGCCTATGCGCTCCATTTGGAGCCCGACGGCATTGCACGCTACTCCTACGAAGAGCTCAAGGAAATGGCGGTCAGGCGGGAACCGGCCCGGCCGGCGCGGTCCGCGGCGGCCGCCGCGCGGGAAATCCTGGTGATCGATGACGAGGTGGCGGTGAACAACAACATCCGCAAGATCCTGGCCAAGAAGGGGTACCCGGTGGACCAGGCCCTCACCCGGGAGGAGGCCCTGGACAAGATCGCCGGGCGACGCTACGCCCTGGTGCTGCTGGACCTGAAGATCCCGGGGGTGAGGGGGCTTGAGATGCTGAAGGCCGTCCGCGAGCACCAGCCCGACACCCAGGTCATCATGATCACCGGCTACGCCAGCATCGAGACGGCGGTGGAAAGCGCCCGCATGGGGGTGGTCGACTACCTGGCCAAACCGTTCACCCCCAAGGAACTGCGCGAGGCGGCCGAGCAGGCCCTGCGCCTGGCCGCCTGACGGCGAGACGCCCTCCGGCGGCCCCCTGTCGCGGGGCCGCCGGGGGAATACCTTCCGCCCGCCCCGCCCGGGGACCCGCCCCCCGTCCAGGCCTCTTCGGACCAGCGCCCGCGCTCTCCTGTTGACGGCCCTCGAAAAGCGCCCTATAATGGGCATTCTCTCATAACAAGACGCGTCCGTCGATTCCCCGTTTGCCGAATTTGATTGACAAGCCCCCAGGGATCATATATCCAAAAAATTTGGCTTGTTTTCAAAAAAGTATCTAACCATCTAAAATAATTATATTAATTTACAAATAGCCGCCGGACGCCTGGAACGCCGGGGAAGAACGGGGGCCGCGCGGCGCAACTGCCCAGGAGAATGTCATCATGTCACATCCGGTCATCGGTTCGGTACTGGTCGTCGGGGGGGGGATCGCAGGGATGCAGAGCGCCCTGGACCTGGCCAACTCGGGCTATTACGTTTACCTTCTAGAGAAGTCTCCCTCCATCGGCGGGGTCATGTCGCAGCTGGACAAGACCTTTCCCACCAACGACTGCGCCATGTGAATCATCTCTCCCAAACTGGTCGAGGTCGGCCGGCATCTGAATATCGAGATCATCACTTACGCTGACGTGGAATCCGTAGAAGGGCAACCGGGCAATTTCAAGGTCAAGGTGCGCAAGCGCGCGCGCAGCATCATCCAGGATCGCTGCACGGGCTGCGGGGCGTGCGTGGAGGCGTGCCCGGTGGTGCAGCAGGCCGTGTGAGGGGGCCCGGCGCGGGGCGGATGTTTTCCAAGCAATGGTCAGCAAAGCGGAGAGGCGAGCAATGAACCAGGTGAGTGCGCAGACACAGGCACCGGTGGAGGAAGTGGATTTTGTGGATCTTGACAAGATCATCGACGACGAGTTCGGCAACGATCCCGAAAATCTGATCATGATCCTGCAGGCGATCCAGCGGCGTTTCAACCATCTGCCGCGGCCGGCGCTGACCTACCTGTCGGTGAAGCTGGGGGTGCCGTTGAGCAAGATATACGGAGTCGCGACATTTTACGCGACCTTCAGCCTGCAGCCGCGGGGGCGCAACATCATATCCATCTGCCTGGGGACGGCGTGCCACGTGCGCGGCGGGGAGCGGATCCGGGAGCGGATCAAGGAGAAGCTGGGGATCTCCGACGGGCAGACGACGGACGACCGGCGCTTCACGCTGGAGTCGGTGCGTTGCATCGGCTGTTGCAGCCTGGGGCCGGTGATCAAGGTCAACGAGCAGATGCACGGTCGGATCGGCGCGGAGGAAGTGGGTTCCATTCTGGAGCGCTACGAATAACACAAGCGAGGCAAGTCGAGATGAGAATAGAGTCTGTCAAGGACTTGGAGAATATCCGCGAGGCCCACCGCAAGTCGATCTACCGGCCCGACAGGGTGAAGGTGCAGGTGGGCATGGCCTCCTGCGGGATAGCGGCCGGTGCGCGCGAGGCCTATGACCGGGCGCTCGAGCTCAAGGGCGATGACGGTGTGCAGGTGAGCGCGACGGGCTGCATCGGTTTCTGCGAGGAGGAACCCCTGGTGGAGGTGTACCGCGCCGGGGGGCCGCGGGTGATGTACCGCAAGGTGACCGCGGAACGCATCATGGACGTGATCGCGGACTACCGGGGCGCACACTTTTCCCGCAAGTGGATTCTGGGCCAGGTGCGCGACCCGCGCTCGGTCCTGGAAGGGGCCGATGCCAATCCCCAGGCCGGGGTGACCCCGGTGGAGGGGGTGCCCTTTCTGGAGGATGTGCCCTTTTACCGGCCCCAGACCAAGGTCGCCCTGCGCAACTGCGGTTACATCGATCCCGACCGCATCGAGGAATACATCGCGCGCGACGGTTACCGGGCTTTTCTGGAAGCCATGGAAAACATGGCGCCCGCGGAGGTGATCCGGGTGGTGAAGGAGTCGGGCCTGCGGGGCCGCGGAGGCGGCGGTTTTCCGACCGGAATCAAGTGGGCCACCTGCGCCAAGCACGACGGGGAGCGGTCGATCATCTGCAACGCCGACGAGGGCGACCCGGGGGCGTACATGGATCGCAGCATCCTGGAAGGCGACCCCCACAGCGTCCTGGAGGGCATGCTCATCGCGGCCTATGCCATCGGCTCGCGCAAAGGTTACATTTACGTGCGCAACGAGTACCCCCTGGCGGTCAAGCGGCTGGTGACCGCCATCCGCCAGGCCGAGGCCGTGGGGTTGCTGGGCGACGGGATCTGCGGGACGGATTTTTCCTTTGAGGTAAAGATTTCGACGGGCGCCGGCGCCTTCGTGTGCGGGGAGTCGACGGCCCTGATGGCCTCCCTGGAGGGCAAGGTGGGCCGGCCCCGGGCCAAGTACGTGCATACGGTGGAGAAGGGTTTCCGCGAAACGCCGTCCAACCTCAACAACGTGGAGACTTACGCCAACGTGCCCCCGATCCTGCTGAAGGGGGCGCGCTGGTATGCCGGGATGGGCACCGAGCACAGCAAGGGGACCAAGGTCTTCAGCCTGGTGGGAAAGATCAAGAACACGGGCCTGGTGGAGGTCCCCATGGGCATTTCGCTGCGCGAGATCGTGTTCGACATCGGGGGCGGGGTGCCGAAGAAAAAGCGCTTCAAGGCGGTGCAGACCGGGGGGCCTTCGGGCGGGTGCATCCCCGAGCGCTTCCTGGACCTGCCGGTGGACTACCAGCGCCTGGCCGAGGTGGGATCCATCATGGGCTCCGGCGGCATGATCGTCATGGACCAGGACACGTGCATGGTGGACGTGGCACGCTATTTCATGGAGTTTCTGATGGAGGAGTCCTGCGGCCAGTGCAACCCGTGCCGGGAGGGGATCAAGCAGGTGCACGCGATCCTGACGCGCATCTGCCGGGGCGAGGGCCGCGGGGGCGACATCGAACTGCTCGAGGAACTGGGGTCCATGATTCAGAAGTTTTCCCTCTGCGGCCTCGGGACCTCGGCCCCCAACCCGGTCCTGACGACGATCCTCTACTTCAGGGACGAATACGAGGCGCACATCCGTGACCATCGGTGCCCGGCCGGGGTGTGCAAGGCGCTCTTCCACTACGAGATCGACGAGCAGGCGTGCACCGGCTGCCAGGTCTGCGCGCGCAAGTGCCCCCAGGAGGCCGTTTCGGGGGAGAAGAAAAAGGCGCACAGCATCGACCAGGAAAAGTGCATCAAGTGCGGGATCTGTTACGAGGCGTGCAAGTTCGATGCGGTCAAGATCCTTTAAGACAAAGGGATAAGAGAATGGTGACTTTCAAGCTCAACGGTCAGACGGTGCAGGGTGAGGAAGGGCAGTACATTCTGCAGGTGGCCGAAAAGTACGGGGTGAAGATCCCGACGCTCTGCCACCACAAGGCGCTGGAGCCGGCGGGGATGTGCCGGCTGTGCACGGTGGGGCTCTTCGACGGGCGGCGGACGCGGTACGTGACGGCCTGCAATTATCCCATCTGGGAGGGTATGGAGGTCACGACCGACAGCGAGGACGTGGTCGCCGGCCGGCGCCTGATCGTGGAGCTGCTCCTGGCGCGCTGCCCGGAGGTGCCGCTGCTCAAGAATCTGGCCGCCGAGTACGGCCTGGAGGGCTCGCGCTTCGAGAGCGAAGCGGACACGTGCATCCTGTGCGGGCTGTGCACGCGGATCTGTGAGCGGATGGGCAACAGCGCCATCAGCCTGACGGGCCGGGGCGTGGAGATGAAGGTGGACACGCCCTTCGATGTCCAGTCGGATGTCTGCATGGCCTGCGGGGCTTGCGCATCGGTCTGCCCGACGGGCCACATCACCCTGGACAGGATCAACACGCGCATCACGCGCCAGAAAGTGAAGCTGATCCCCTCCGAATACGACATGGGCCTCAAGGGGCGCAAGCCGGTCTACGTGCCTTACGCCCAGGCGGTGCCCAACACGCCGGCCATCGACCGCGATGTCTGCGTGCACTTCAAGACCGGCGGCTGCAAGATCTGCACCGAGTTCTGCGGGGTGGACGCCATCGACCACAACATGCAGGACGAAATCGTGGAACTGGAAGTCGGGGCGATCATCCTTGCGCCCGGCTTCCGGCCCTTCGACCCCTCCAAGTTCGACGCCTACAACTATGCCAACCACCCCAACGTGGTCACCTCCATGGAGATGGAGCGCATCCTCTCGGCCTCGGGCCCCACCGCGGGGCACCTGGTGCGCCCCTCGGACCACAAGGAGCCCGGGAAGGTGGCCTGGTTCCAGTGCGTGGGCTCGCGCGACATGAACCGCTGCGACCACGCCTACTCAGCTTCTCACCCACACCGCGGGGCTTCCCGGCCACCGGCCCTACTACCTTGAACTGGCAGGCCAAGCGCCGCACGACCGGAGGCGGGCCCTCGACCGCCTGCTGGCGGCCGAACCCCCGGATGCCCCGCCCGGCCGGGTCACCCGCTACAGCGACCTGGGGTTCATGCTGCTGCGCCGGGTGGTGGAGGCGGTCGGCGGTCTGCGCCTGGACCGTTTCGCGGCCCGCAGGGTCTACCGGCCCCTGGGGCTGGAAGACCTCTTTTTCGTCGACCTGAATCGGCCCGCCGTGCCGCGCGAGTTCGCCGCCACCGAGGTCTGCCCCTGGCGGGGTTTTCTCCTCGAGGGCCAGGTGCACGACGAGAATGCCTGGTGCGTGGGGGGTGTCGACGGGCAGGCCGGCCTGTTCGGCACGGCCGGCGCCGTCGGCGTTCTCCTGTCCGCGCTCATGGCCGCTTTCGAAGGCCGGGACGGCGCCGGCCCTTTCGACGCCGGCCGGGTCCGCGAATTGCTCAGCCCCGGCCGCCCCGGCGCAAGGGCGCTGGGCTTCGACACCCCCTCCGCGCAGGGGTCCAGCAGCGGCAACCGGTTCTCCCCGCGGACGGTCGGGCACCTGGGCTTCACGGGCACCTCCTTCTGGATCGACCTGGACCGCCGGGTGGCGGTGGTCCTGTTGACCAACCGGGTTCACCCCTCACGCGCCAACGATCGCATCCGGGCCTTCAGGCCCGGGATCCACGATGCGGTCATGGACGCCCTGGGTTTTTGATCGCGGGCAGACCGCGCCCCACATTTCGCCTTGTAATGGCCATGAGTATCTGGTAAAAATATAATTTTACAAACCGCCTGATCTCAAACCTCCGGCAAACCCTTCATCCGCGACCAACGCTCCCTGGCGCGGGCCTTCCGGCAGCTGACGGCACAGGCTCCGACAGGGGGCCAAAGAGGCACCATGAACATATTTTTCGACGGCATCCAGGGCCTTTTTTCCAGCGATCTCGCCATCGACCTCGGAACGGCCAACACGCTCGTCTACGTCAAGGGCAAGGGCATCGTCCTGAGCGAACCCTCGGTGGTGGCGGTGCGCATGGACAACCGGGTCAAGAACCGCGTGGTGGCCGTGGGGGCCGAGGCCAAGAAGATGCTCGGGCGCACGCCGGGCAACATCGTGGCCATCCGCCCCATGCGCGACGGCGTCATCGCCGATTTCGAGGTCACCGAGGCGATGCTGAGGCACTTCATCCACAAGGTGCACAACCGCCGCACCTTCGTCCGGCCGCGGATCATCGTGGCCGTCCCCTCCGGGATCACCCAGGTGGAAAAGCGCGCGGTGCGGGAGTCGGCCGAGTCGGCCGGCGCGCGGGAAGTCTTCCTCATCGAGGAACCCATGGCAGCGGCCATCGGGGCCAACCTGCCGGTGACCGAACCCACCTGCAACATGGTGGTCGACATCGGCGGCGGAACCACCGAGGTGGCCGTCATCTCCCTGGCGGGCATCGTCTACAGCAAGTCGGTCAGGGTCGCCGGGGACAAGATGGACGCGGCCATCATCCAGTACATCAAACGCAAGTACAACCTGCTCATCGGCGAACGGACGGCCGAGATCATCAAGACCGCCATCGGAAACGCCTATCCCGACCCCCAGAACCTGGAGACCATCGAGGTCAAGGGGCGCGACCTGGCCTCCGGCATCCCCAAGATCCTGTCCATCGACTCGGAGGAAATCCGCGTCGCCATATCGGAGCAGATCGACACCATTGTCGAGACGGTCAAGATCGCCTTGGAACAGACGCCTCCGGAACTGGCGGCCGACATCGTCGACCGGGGGATCGTCCTGACCGGTGGAGGCGCCCTGCTCAAAAACCTCGACAAACTGCTGCGAGAGGAGACCAACCTCCCCATCACGGTGGCCGAAGACCCCTTGTCCGCCGTCGCCCTCGGGTCCGGCAAGGCCCTCGACAGCATCGAAATCCTCAAGAAGGTCATCATCACCTAACTGCATGTTTTCCAAAAAGATGGCCATGATCGTTGGAGTGGCGCTTCTGATCGCCGTCAACATCATCGTCCTGTCCATATCCGCCAGGCGAGCGCCCGCCAACGGGATGGGCGGGGCCGCACTGGTCGTCATCGCCCCCTTTCAGTCCGCCGTCAGCAATTTTCTGCGCTTTTTTACCGATATCTGGGGAAATTATTTCCTCCTGGTTTCGGCTGCCCGCGAGAACCGGGAGCTGCGTGCCGCCCTGAGCCGCGCCCTGGAGCGCAACGAGCAGATGAAGGAGATCGAGATCTCCAACCGGCGGCTGCGGGACCTCCTGGCTTTCAGGAGCGCCATCCCCCACCGCGTCGTGGCCGCCGAGGTTGTCGGCAAGGACCCCTCCCCCTGGTTCCGCACCATCGTCATCGACAAAGGCGGCAACGACGGGGTGATACGGGGCTTGCCGGTGGTCGTGCCGGAGGGCATCGCCGGGCAGGTCACCGACGTGTCGCCCGAGTTTTCCAAGGTCATGCTGATCGTGGACCGCACCAGCGCCGTAGACGCCCTCGTGCAGAGGACCCGCTCGCGGGGGATCGTGCAGGGGGAATTTTCCGACCGCTGCCTGCTCAAATACGTGTTGCGCAAACACGACATCCAGGTCGGCGACACGGTCATCTCCTCCGGGCCCATGACCGCCTGCTGCGCTGCGGCCGCGACGAGGCGGCGCTCGCCCCCAGGATTTTGGTCGAAGGGCGCCGGCGCATTTACGACCCGGTCGAGGCGAACGATTTCTGGTGGCGCGCCAAAACCCCGGGGACCGACTGAGGGGCGCCGGTCGCGGAGCCGCACGTGCCCGGCCCGCCGCTTGACAGCCCGGCCTGAATTGCATATAGAGCCTGCGACCCGTTGCGGAGAAAGGCGCCATGCCCCTGACCTTCGAACCCATCAGCCTGGACCGGCAGGCCGCCTACCGCGAGGCCTTCGGCCGCACGCCCGGCAAAGCCTCGGATTACAGCTTCGTCAACCTCTGGGGCTGGGGCGCGCACTACGGGCTGCAGTGGGCCTGGTCGGACGGCCGCGTCTGGCTGCGGCAAAGCCGCCCCCAGCCGGCTTACTGGGCCCCTGTGGGCCCATGGCCGCCCGGGGACTGGCCGGCAGTGCTGGCGCGGGAGCTGGAATCGGAGGCCCGGCTGGTCCGCGTGCCCGAGGAACTCGCCCGGATCTGGGCCGAGGCCCTGGGCGACCGTGTGCGGGTATCCCCGACCCCCGACCAGAGGGACTACCTCTACGAGCGGCAGGCGCTGGCCGAACTGAAAGGCAACCGCTTCCACAAGAAGAAAAACCTCGTCAACCAGTTCAGGAAAAGCTACGCCTTCGAATACGTGCCCTTTTCCGAGGGCATCGTCGACGAGGCGCTGGCGCTGCAGGACACCTGGTGCGCCTGGCGCGACTGCGAGTCCTCCGGGACCCTCGCGGCGGAAAACGACGCCATCGAAAAGGTGCTGACCCACTGGCGCACCCTCACCGGCCTGGTGGGCGGGGCGCTGCGGGTGGACGGCAGAATGATCGCCTACACCATCGCCGAGGCCCTCGACGCGCAGACCCTGGTGATTCACTTCGAAAAGGCGGACCCCGACTACAAGGGCGCATACCAGGCCATCAACCAGATGTTCCTGGCCCAGGCGGCCGGCGCCTTCAGCGTCGTCAACCGGGAGCAGGACCTGGGCGACGACGGCCTGCGCAAGGCCAAGCTGTCCTATCACCCGGTCGGCTACCTGAAGAAGGCCGAGGTCCGCCTGGCAGCGCCCGCCGACCCCTCATGACCCTGGAAGACCATGAATAACGATCACATCGACCAGATCGCGGCGGAACTCGGCATCTCCGCCCCCCAGGCGTCCGCGACGGCCGCCCTGCTCTCCGAGGGCGCCACCGTGCCCTTCATCGCCCGCTACCGCAAGGAGGCCACCGGCAGCCTCGACGAGGTGGCCGTGACGGCGATTCGCGACCGCCTGGGCCAGCTGGCGGAACTCGACAGCCGCCGCGAAGCCGTTCTGAAATCCCTCCAACAGCACGGCCACCTGAGCGAGGAACTCAGGCAGAAGGTTTTTGCGGCCCAGACGTTGAGCGGGCTCGAGGACATCTACCTGCCCTACCGCCCCAAGCGGCGCACCCGGGCCACCATCGCCCGCGAAAAAGGACTGGCCCCCCTGGCCGACCGGGTCTTTCAACAGGGGGACATCGACCCCGCATCCGAGGCCGCCGCCTTCATCGACCCCGAAAAGGGCGTCGCGACGGCCGAGGACGCCCTCTCGGGGGCCCGGGACATCATCGCCGAAATGATCAACGAGGACGCGGACTGCCGGGCGCGGATGCGGGAGCTGTTCGCCCGCAGGGCGATCCTCTCCAGCCGCGTGGCCTCCGGCAGGGAAACCGAGGGCGCCAAGTACCGGGACTACTTCGACTGGCGCGAACCGGTCTGCGCCGCGCCATCCCACCGCATCCTGGCCATGCGGCGGGGGGAAAGGGAGGACATTCTCAACCTGAGCCTCGCGCCGCCCGAGGAGCAGGCCGTCGCGCTCCTGGAGGGCCTCTTCGTGAAGGGCGCCGGGCCTGCCTCGGCCCAGGTGCGGGAGGCCGTCGGCGACAGTTACAAGCGCCTGCTCTCGCGCTCCATGGAGACCGAAATGCGCCTGGCGGCCAAGGAGCGCGCCGACGGCGAGGCCATCGCCGTCTTCGCGGGCAACCTGCGCGAGCTGATGCTGGCCCCGCCCCTGGGGCCCAAACGGGTGATGGGCATCGACCCCGGTTTCCGCACCGGGTGCAAGATCGCGTGCCTGGACCGCCAGGGGAAACTCCTCGCCCACGACACCGCCTATCTTCACCTGACCGAAAGGAAGGACCGCGAGGGGGAAGACACCCTCCGGTCCCTGATCCGGCGTTTTTCCATCGAGGCCGTCGCAGTGGGCAACGGGACCGCCGGCCGCGAGACCGAATCCTTCCTGCGCCGCCTCGACCTGGGGCCCGATATCCCCGTCATCATGGTGGACGAAAGCGGGGCCTCGGTCTATTCCGCCTCCGATGCCGCCCGGGAGGAGTTCCCCGACCTCGACCTGACGGTGCGCGGCGCCGTATCCATCGCCCGGCGCCTGATGGACCCCCTCTCGGACCTGGTCAATATCGACCCGAAATCCATCGGCGTCGGCCAGTACCAGCACGATGTCGACCAGGCCGCCCTGAAGCAGGCCCTGGACGACATGGTGGTGAGCTGCGTCAACGCCGTGGGCGTGGACGTCAACCGGGCCAGCACCCGGCTGCTGACCTACGTGTCGGGGCTCGGCCCGGCGATCGCCAGGAACATCGTGGCCCACCGGGACGCGTCCGGCCCGTTTCTCTCCCGCGGCAACCTGCTGTCGGTGCCGCGGTTAGGTCCCAAGGCCTTCGAACAGGCGGCCGGCTTCCTGAGGATCACGGAAGGGGACAATCCCCTGGACGGCAGCGCCGTGCACCCGGAAAGCTACCCCATCGTGACGGCCATGGCCGCCGACCTGGACTGCACCGTCGGCGACCTGATCCGGGAGCGCCGGCTGCGGGAGCGGATCCGGATCGAAAAATACGTCACCGCCACGGTGGGGCTGCCGACCCTCACCGACATCCTGGCCGAGCTGGACAAGCCGGGGCGGGATCCACGCCGGCAGTTCACGGCTTTCGAGTTCGCCGCCGGGGTCAACACCCCCTCGGACCTGGCCCCGGGCATGCAGCTGCCCGGAATCGTCACCAACGTCACCGCCTTCGGCGCCTTCGTCGACATCGGGGTCCACCAGGACGGGCTGGTGCACATCAGCGAACTGGCCGACCGCTTCGTCAAAAACCCCGCCGAGGTGGTCAAGGTCCGCCAGAACGTCACGGTGACCGTGCTGAGCGTCGACGAGGCGCGCAAGCGCATCGCCCTCTCCATGAAGACCCGGCCGGCTGAAGCGCGGGCGGAAAAGGGCCGGCCGGACGGGGACCCGAAGCCCGCGGCCCCGAACCGGCCGGCCGGGCCCCGCGGGCGCACGGCAGCGCGGGCGCCCTTCAACGACGCCGTCGCGGGCCTGGCCGGGTTGAAAGCGGGCAAGGGGGGGAAGGGGTAAGGGGCAAGGGGTAAGGGGCAAGGGGGAAACCGTTGTCGTTGTCGTAATCGTTGTCGTAATCTGCAGTTGGCCAACAGAACCTAGCTCGAGGCTCAAAGCGGATCGAGGCAACCCGCTGCCGCAGTCCAAATCGAGAAGAACATCGAACATCGAACGCCCAACGTCCAACATCGAATGCGGATCGGGGCGTGAACACCCCCCTGCCCCCCTCCAGGGGGGAATGCGTTGGGGGGGGGCCGCGCTCCGGGTCCGGGCCTCAAGTGTGTTTCGTTGTCGTTGTCGTAATCGTTGTCGTAATCGGCAGTTGGCCAACAGAACCTAGCTCAAGGCTCAAAGCGGATCGGGGCAACCCGCTGCCGCAGTCCAAATCGAAATCGTGACGAACATCGAACATCGAACGCCCAGCGTCCAACATCGAATTTGGATTTCGATTTGGATTTCGAAAAGGAAGTGGGCGTTATGCGCGCGGTGATCCAGCGGGTCAGCGAGGCCAGCGTGGGGGTCGGCGCGGAGGCCGTGGGGCGGATCGGCGCCGGCCTCCTGGTGCTCCTCGGGGTGGCCCGCGACGACGACACCCGGGCAGCCGATTTCCTGGCGCAGAAGATCCCCCGCCTGCGGATTTTCGAGGATGGGGAGGGCCGGCTCAACCGCTCCCTGATCGACACCGGCGGCGCGATGCTGGTGGTGTCCCAGTTCACGCTCCTGGGAGACTGCCGCAAGGGGCGGCGCCCGTCTTTCGTCGAGGCCGCCGCGCCCGAAAAGGCCGATGGCCTCTACCGGCACTTTGTCGAAAAGGTCCGTGAAGCCGGGGTCCGGGTGGAAACCGGGCGCTTCCGCTTCCAGAAAGGCGAGGTACTCGTCGATCTGCCGCCGCACGTAGCGCCGGGCCTCGTCTGAAAATTCGGTGTGACAGAAAGGGGTGTCCAGGATGAAGAGGGGCACCCGGAAGCGCCGCGCCTGGACCTCGTACCACTTGAGCACCGTCCCGCAGATGTTGTTGCAGCAGACCAGCATGTCCGGCCGGGGCAGGCCGCCGATGGGCCCCCCGTCGATGGGGGCGCAGGCGATGTCCGCCCGGGCGTAGGAGCACAAGTCCCGCGCATACCCCATCGCCTCGGCCTTCTCGCACAGGTCGACGCCCATCTTGGCGGCCCCGATCATGGCGCCGTGGTTCTCCGGGTAGACCGGGATCACGTCCATGGCGATCAGGGGCTCCACCGGCCCGCCGCTGGTGATCCAGGCCACCTTCTTGCCGTTCTGGGCCGCGGTCTTGGCCTCGATGTAGTAGGCGGTCATGATCTCCTTCATCTTCTTGACCGCCCGTATCCTGCGCTTTTCCTTATCCGGATCCGGCGTCTTGGCGCTCTCGGGCATGGGCCCCTCCGTGGTGGTTTCTTTGCTGGGGTGCTGGAGTATTGGAGTGCGGGTGTATGGGTTCGACCGGCATCAATGCCTATTTGCCTGCTCATCCGCCGCGGATCCGCTTGAAGCCAAAAACCATCGGCCATGAAGCGTGAACCGCGCGCAGCGCCCGGGCCAACGGGCAACCGGCCAACCTATAGCATCTCCAGAAACGCCTCGACCCGCGTGCGCAGCTGTCCCTCGGCCGGCAGCCGGTCCTCGATCTCGAACAGCATGCTCGCCACCCCGGCGTCATCCAGCATGGCCTTCATGTAAGGGTAATCGAAGCCGTGGGGATCGCAGAACTTCAGGAAAACGAAGACCACCCCGCGCGCGCCGGTGCGCCGCACCGCCTCCAGCAGGTGCTCCCCGCGGGCCCTCAGCCCGGCGTGTTTGGCCGGGCAGACGACCCGCTCGGCGTAGCGCCGGGCGATGGCGGCGAGGAGGTCGCCTTCCACGGGGAGCGCGCCGCCGTAGGCCCGCGCGCCGGTGCACAGGTCGTCCCAGACCACCGCCCCGCCGGCCTCCTCGACCACCTGGTAGATGTCGGCCAGGCTGCACAGGCCGCCGGAAAGCACCAGGCGCTTGGGCTCGGGGGCGGGTGCCGGGCGCCGCGCCGCCACCTGCGCCGCCACCCGCTCCAGGCGCTCGGCGAACTCGCCGCGGTCCATGACCATGCCGGCCTTGACGATCGTGTTCAGCTCGCGCCCGCCGATGATCCCGGGCCGCCGGCTCTTGAGATCGTACAACCGGCCGATTCCCTCCCGCAGGCGGTTGTACGTCTCGGCGGCGGCGGCCAGCTCCTTCTGCCCGAACCCCACCCCCAGGGCCTCCTGGATCTGGTGCGCGAACCGGCCCACCACCCCTGCCATGTAGTCCCGGGCGCTGTCCGTGTCGAGCTTGGCCGGCAGCCCCACGTCCAGGTGAAAGCCGAAGCGGCCGTTGAGGCGCCAGATGTCCGACAGGCGCTGGATCGAATCGCAGGTGTGGGGGAACACGGCGCCGTCCAGGAAATCCAGGGCGCCGCCGAGGGCATCCTCCAGGGCCCCCCGCACCAGGCTGCAGGCATAGGCCTGAAGGTGGGCGTCGGCCCTGGACACCGCCGCGCCGGAGCCGAAGATGCGATAGGGCAGAGCGCCGGCGGCGACGATGATCTCTTCGGGGGTGTAGGAGCAGAAATGTCCCACCACGCGCCCGTCGCGGGCAGCCTTCCACCGGCGCGCATACCCGGCGGGATTGTCCACAACCTCGTGAAACAGGTCAAGATCGTCCATTGCGCTTGCCTTTCCTCCCATGAAGGGTTCGATGGCGGCGTTCTAAATCATTCCCCGGAAATAATCAACCCGTTCCTGGGGCGGCCGCATTGTCCGCGAGCCCCCCGGGCCGGCCGCTGAGAGGGTCGGCACGTCCGCGGAGACGGCCGGTGAAAGTTTTCGCTTGACACGAACAGGGTGATAATATAGCTGAATTGTAGCTTCAATACGCCATTTTCGCAATTGAAAGCCGTTTACCCCCGCGTGATCGCGAGGCGCGTGCCTTGTCCGGCTATTTACCGCCCCGGCCGATCGACGCGCTTTCGCGGGAACCCATCGACCTAAAAGGGCTGACGACGGTGTCTGACAACAAGAAGACGGAACTGGAAAAAGACGCGGAATCGGATGCCCCCGCCGACGGAACCCTGCGCCAGGTGAAGTTCGAGATCTACGGCGAGGAGATGATCGAAAAACGGGTCAAGTCGAGCGGCAACAGCGGCCGGGTCTACCTGCCGCCGAACTGGGTCGGGCGTCACGTCAAGATCATCCGGATTGACTAATCGCCCCGTTTGCGTTAGGAGCGGCATCTGAGGAAGGAGCCGCTCCAGGGGCTGCCCGTCGGATGGCAATCCCCGTGACACGAGGCGCCGCTGCCCGGGCGGCGGCTCCCGGGAAGCGACCGGCACGCAAACCGAGGAACAGCAGATGGTGGAAAACTTCAGGATCAGGGAATTGGCCGTCGAGGACGCGGACGAGATCGCCAGGATTTACCGCGCCATCATCCAGAAACCGGAGGAGGAAGGTTTCAAGCGCGTGATCGAGAACCACGCCCGGCGTGGGGAGGACGCCTGCTTCGTGGCCGAACTGGACGGCAGGGTCGTGGGGTTCATGATCAGCTACATCCTCACCATGGGCTTCGGCATCGCCAAGAGCGCCTGGATCGCCACCCTGGGGGTCGATCCCAAATACATGGGCCAGGGGCTGGGGGAGAAGATGGCCAGGGAAACCTTCCGCTACTACCAGTCCCTGGGGATCAGGAACGTCTACACCTCGGTGCGCTGGGATTCCACCGATCTGCTCTCTTTCTTCAAGACCCTCGGGTTCGACCGCAGCGACTTCGTCAACCTGCGAAAGGTGCTCGAGTGATCAAACCATACACTCCGCCACGAGCTCGGCGATGTCGCGGGTCCGGAGTTCCTCCTCCTTGCCGAGTTCCTTCATGCCGTCTTCGATCATGGTGAGGCAGAAGGGGCATCCCACCGCCACGCTGGCCACCTTGCGCCCCACGATTTCCTCCGTGCGCTCCAGGTTGATCCGTTTGCCGATGGTCTCCTCCATCCACATCCGCCCCCCGCCGGCACCGCAGCAGAAGCTCTCCCGCCCGTGGCGCCCGAGTTCCTTGTACACGCCGTTGGCCAGGGATTGCAGGATCTCCCGGGGTTGATCGTAGACCCCGTTGTAGCGGCCCAGGTAGCAGGGGTCGTGGTAGGTCAGCGCGCCCGGCAGGGTTTGCTTCACGGTGATCCGGCCTTCCCCGATGAGCCGGTGGATGAGCTCGGTGTGGTGCAGCACCTCGTAATTCCCGCCCATCCGGGGATATTCGTGCTTGAGCGCGTTGAGGCAGTGGGGGCATGCGGTGACAATTTTCTTCACCCCGTAACCGTTCAGGGTTTCGATGTTCTCCAGGGCCATCATCTGGAACAGCATCTCGTTGCCGACCCGGCGGGCGAAGTCGCCGGTGCACTTCTCCTCGATGCCGAGGATGGCGAAGCGCACGCCGGCGCGCTGCAGTATTTTGACCAGGCTGACGGAGACCTTCCTGGAGCGATCGTCGAAGGATCCGGCGCAGCCGACCCAGAACAGGTAGTCGATTTCGGGGCCGTCGGCCATCACCGCAACGCCCAGCCCCTCGGCCCAGTCGGCGCGCTTGTCGTAACCGATGCCCCAGGGATTGCCGTTGCGCTCCAGCCCCTTGAGGGCCGGGTTCAGCTCCCTGGGGTAGGCTTCGGAGATCAGGAACTGCCCCTGGCGCATGGCCACGATGCGCGGGACATGCTCGATGGTCACCGGGCAGACCTCCTCGCAGGCCCGGCAGGTGGTGCAGGCCCAGAGCGTGTCCTCCGCGATGACGTCGCCGACCAGGCGCTTCGGGCTGTTGAGCCCCTTCATCTGCGCCTTGATCTCCTCGATCCTCCCGGCGTCCCGGGTCTGCCCGAGGGCCGCCGCCAATTTGCCTCTTGCGATGATGCTGTCGGCGTTTTCCAGCAGGGCGTGCTTCAGCTTGTCGTTGAAGTCGAACAGGTTCAGGGGCTTGTCGGTGGTGTAGGTCGGGCAGACCTCCTTGCAGCGGCCGCATTCGGTACAGGTGTAGAGGTCCAGCCCCTGCTTCCAGTCGAGCTGGTGGATGTGGCTGACCCCCAGGGATTCCTCCTCCCAGGCGGCCTCGTTTTCCAGGTCCAGCCATTTGGCCTTCTCGTGGGGGTAGTCCAGGCTCCTGAGGAACACGTTGGGAAGCGCCGTGATGACGTGAAAATGCTTGCCCAGGGGCAGAACGTTCAGAAATGTCAGCTGGGCGCAGATGTGGAGCCAGAACATGGCGGTCAGGAGGGCGGCGTTGGCCTCCGCCCCCAGCCCGGCGATGAGGCTGGACGCCCCCAGGGCCACGGGTGTCCACAGGAACTCGTAGCCGTATCGGGGGTTGTCGAAGTAGGCGATCTTTCCCGGGTTGGCGTAGAGGTGGATCAGGTTGTGGCGCGCCCCGTCCAGGAGCAGGTCGGACACCATCAGGACCCCGATCAGCCCCAGGACGAGGTAAGCCTCGCCGGTGTTGTGCATTCGTTTCGGCCTCACGAGGGCCCGCCGGTAGACGGCGTAGAGGACCATCAGCAGGACGACCCCCTCCATGATGTCCTTGAGGGCGATGTAGAGATAGCCCAGCAGGTGGCCGTCGCCGAGCAGCGGCACCCCTGCCAGCGGGTCATGCGGGCCAACCGGGCGGCTCCGGTCGCCCAGGAAGAAGTCCATGGGAAAAGGAAGGGGCATGCGCGCTATTTGGCCGCCTCGATTTCGCGCAGGAGTTCCGGGGCCACTTCGTAGCCCAGGTCCCGGGCGGCGGCGGCGTGGCGGGCGGCACGCTCGGCATCGCCCTTTTCCAGGTAGGCGACGGCCAGGTTGTTGTGGGCGACGGCGAAGTCCGGCTGGAGTTCGATGGCCTTGAGGCAGTTGTCGATGGCCTCGTCGACCTGCCCCTTCATCAGGTAGGCCGTGGCCAGGGTGGTAAAGGCCTGCACGAAACGGAAGTTGAAGGCGGTGGCGCGGTGGAGGGCCTTGATGGCCTCGTCGATTTCGCCCCGCTGCATGTGCACGAAGCCGATGTTGCCGTAACCTTCCGAAAATCCGGGCCTGGCCTTGACGGCCCGGCGGTTGAAGTCGAGGCACCCGTCCAGGTCCCCGCGCTTGAGGCACAGGCCGCCCAGCTGGACATAGGCTTCGGCCAGGGAGGGGCTGCAGTCGATGGCGCGGTGAAGCTCCTTTTGTGCTTCCTCATCCTCTCCCAGCCCCAGCAGCCCGAGGGCCAGGTTGTAGTGGGACGTGCCGCAGTCCGGGTTGGAGGCGACGGCAGCCTGCTGGCGGGCGATGTACTCGTGGACGTTTTTGGCTTTTTCCATGGCGATCCTCCTGGGTCGGCGCGCCTGCCGGACGCTGGTGTGCCGACCCCGAAACATGTGGGCGTGATGATGACGGTTCGACCGGTTCGAGAAAAGACCCCGCCGCGACAAGCGGCTTGATTTTCTCCACGGAATATGCGACCTTTTTATCGGTTTTAAAGGAGTTTTCCGCCGGCCGGGGGCGACTTCGGGCCGGACCCTCCAACACGCGCGCGGTCCATCCGCAACCAGAAAGGGGAACGTATGAAAGCAGGATGTTACACAGCGCTGGCCACACCCTTTGCCGGCAGCGGCGTCGACTACGACGGCCTCGCCCGGCTGGTGGCCTTCCAGGTCGAGTCCGGCATCACCGGCATTCTGGCCGTGGGCACCACCGGGGAAAGCCCCACCCTGACCTGGGAGGAGCACCACCGGGTGATCGACGAGGTGGCCAAAAAGACCCGGGGGCGCTGTGTCTGCATCGCCGGCGCCGGAAGCAACAACACGGCCGAGACCCTGAAGGCCTGCGAGCATTCCGCCGCATCCGGGGCCGAGGCGGTGCTCCTCGTCGACCCCTACTACAACGGGCCGAGTTCCCTGGAGATCCGCCGCGAATACGTGGCGCCGGTGGCCGCGGCGTTTCCCGGCCTGGACGTGATCCCCTACGTCATCCCCGGGCGCACCGGCGCCCAGCTGCTGCCGGAGGACCTGGCCATCCTCCACCGGCAACACGGCAACGTGACGACGGTCAAGGAGGCCACCGGCAGCGTGGACAACATGAAACGCACCCGGGCCTGCTGCGGGGACGACTTCACCATCCTGTCCGGTGACGACGGGCTGACCTTCCAGATCATGACCGACCCGGCCGTGGGGGCGGCCGGGGTCATCTCGGTGGCCTCCAACATCGCCCCGGGGGCGGTCTGCCGCATGGTGGCCCTTCTCAACGCGGGCCAGACCGCGGAGGCGGCGGCCCTCGAAAAGGCCCTGGCCCCCCTCTTCGACCTGGTCACCGTCAAGACCAACGAAACGACCCCTTACGGGGAGGTGGTCTGCCGGGCCCGGAACCCCCTGGCGCTCAAGACCCTGATGGCCGTCCTGGGGATGCCCTCCGGCGGGTGCCGTCGGCCCCTGGGCAGGATGACCCGCCGGGGGCTCGACAAGGTGCTGTCGGCCGCCCGGTCGATCCAGGCCGGTCACCCCCAGATCCTGGCGCCGGTGGGAGAGTTTTTCGGGGTGGACGTCGGCGCCCGCCTCCAGGATCCCGCCAGCTGGGCGGACCTGGCCTACGATAGCTACTGAAGGCGGGCAGCCCCGCAGGAGATCCCGCCCGGGGCGGGCCTTCCGGGTCTTCAGGCCTCCTCGGCCGGGGGCTTCAACCTGAAATCGCCCTGCTTGAAGAGCAGCCATTTGAGCCAGCGCATGCCGAAGCGCAGCAGGGCGGTCTCGTCGGAGCGGATGGCCTCCAGGGTGGCCGGGTCGACCTCGTAGCGCCGCAGAAACGAGCTGCCGAAAACGAAGTCCCTGAACTTGTCGATGTTGTAGCTGACCAGGAAAAACATGCGCTTGGCCTCGTCGGTCCAGCGCATGTTGGGGGGGAAGGAGCGCTTGCGGACGACCAGGTCGGTCCATTCCGCGTTGATGTCGTCGTGGATGTCCACGCCCTGGTCCACCCGCCAGCGGGCCACGGTCCAGGGCTCGTCCTCCTCGAAGCCGAGACAGTGGGGCTCGTTGACGAAGAAGTAGAAGGCGCCCCCGTCCGCGTCCTCCTTGTGGCTCAAGGAGGCCACGCCCAGGGGGTAATATCGGCAGGTGGTGGGCCGGTCGCGGTAGACGAGGCACCCGTCGTCGCGGACGAAGGGGCACGACCGGGCGTCGTCGTCGAGGAGCTTCAGGGTCACCACCGGCAGGTCGGTCTTTTCCATGAGGCGGGGCTCGGTGTAGACGGCGAGAAACTCATCCGATGAGATCCCCAGCCGGTTCTTCAGGCGGATGATGTCGTAGGGGGTCAGGATGATGTTGATGCCGCGGCAGCATGTGGTAAAACACTTGACACCGGGATGGCACTTGAAATTAAATCGGCTCTCGGGGCCGAGCCGGACGGGGTCGATGCCGGGTGTTTTCGGGGTCGGGTTCATGAACGTCGCTCCTCTTTCCACGGTCTATGCGCAAAGCGGTATAAATATATGAGGCGCCCGGCATTGTCAAACGCTGAATTCCCGGGATCCAGGCCACGGGGTTGACCCGCATGCAGACCACCTTGACTGCGGAGATGACGGAAGGCCTTTTCGCCCGGCTGCGGGAAGGCAACCGGTCGTTCAGCCGGGCCTATCCGGGAGAGCCGCACCGGCGCCAGCCGGTCCACACCGTCTACGGGGGCGCGCACCTCTTCGCCCCCGGCACCATCGCCAAGATCGGCGCCATCGCCAGGCGCTACCTGGCCGCCTACGGGCCGGACGCCGATGCGTTCGCCCGGGCCGTCGGCCTCGAAGCGGGCCAGGGCCCCGGCGGCGGGGCGCACGGGGACCTGGCGGCCCGGGTATACCGGCGGGTGGCCGAGAAACTCGCGCGGGAGGCGGTGGAGGATTTCCGCATCGATTTCGAGGACGGCTACGGCTGCCGCCCCCCCCGGGAAGAGGACGCCCACGCCGAAGGCTGCGCCGAGGCGGTGGCGGCGGAAATGGCCGCCGGATCCCTGCCGCCTTTTTTCGGCATCCGCATCCGCTCCCTGCGCGACGAATGCGAAGGCCGGCGGGGCCGCACCCTGGACATCTTCCTGACCACCCTGGCACGGGCGACCGGCGGGCGCCTGCCGCAAAACTTCGTCGTCACCCTCCCCAAGGTCACCATGGCCCAGGAAGTGGCCGCCCTGGCGTCGCTCCTGGAACTCCTGGAAACCCGCACCGGGCTCGCTTCCGGGAGCCTCAAGCTGGAGATCATGGTGGAAACGCCCCAGGCCCTGGTGGACCCCCTGGGCCGCCACCACCTGCCCGTGCTGGCGGCCGCGGCCGGCGGGCGCTGCGTGGCCGCCCACTTCGGGGCCTACGACTTCACGGCCTGCCTGCAGGTCGTGGCCGCCTACCAGCAGATGGGGCACCCGGCCTGCGATTTCGCGCGCCTGATGATGCAGACGGGCCTGGCCGGCACGGGCATCCGGCTGTCGGACGGCGCCACCAACCTGCTGCCGCTTGAGCCCCACCGGGCGGCGCGCGACGGCTCCCCGCCGACCGAGGCCCAGGCGGCCGCCAACCGGCGGGCCGTCGTCCGCGCCTGGCGGGAGCACTACGCCAACATCCGCCGTTCCCTGGCGGGCGGCCTTTACCAGGGGTGGGACCTGCATCCTTCCCAACTGCCGGTGCGCTATGCCGCCCTGTATGCCTTTTTCCTGGAACAGCAGGCCGCCGTCGGGCAGCGGCTGAGGACGTTTGTGGAAAGGGCCGCCCGGGCGACGGAGCAGGGGGGCCTTTTCGACGATGCGGCCACCGGCCAGGGCATGCTCAACTTCTTCCTGCGGGGAATCAACTGCGGGGCATTCGGCGAGCAGGACATCGCCGATACCGGGCTCTCGGTGGAAGAGCTCCGCACGCGCTCATTTGCCGCCATCGTGGAGAACCGATGCCGCTAGACCGGGAAAACGTCGAGGAGCGGCTGCGGCAGACGCGCGGCATCCGGGACATGGCCTGGCTGAGCCGCGGCGACCGGGCGCGGGTCAGGCGCCTGGAAGGCGACGGGAAGGCAGCGGGCGTCAACCAGGGAATGCGCGAGGTTTTCGCGCGGCACCACGCCTGCGCCCTGCTCAGCGACGCCGGTTTCCGCCACGAGAGCGCCCCCTGCGTGCAATGGGTGGCCGACGGGGTCGTCATCGGCGAGGAGGTGACCGACCCCGCGCGGCGCCGCGATCTGCTGGCCTCCCCGGGTGTCGGGTGCCTGGGGGCCGGCTTCTTCCTCTATTACGACCGCATGCGCGCCGCCCGCGGCCGGGAGCCGGGGTTCGTCTACCGCCCGCTGCCCTTCGGGGAGCTGGCCGCCTGGGGGGGCGTCCGGGCGGTGGTCTCGGCCTCCCCGGGCGTCGCCGCGGACGCCTACCTCAAGTGCCGGTTCCGGTGGCCCGTGGGGGATGGCGGCCTGGGGACGATCCTGTTGGGCTTCGATCCCCCGGAGGGCGCCTGAGATGGGCGCCCCCTCACCGGAGAGCGCCGGGCGCAGCGGCCGGGGGCGGCGGGAAGGCGATCGCGACCTGCCCCGTCGGCTCGAGCGCTGCACCCGGCTTCTCAAGGTGGGGCAGATCATCACCTCGGAGATCGATTTCGACCGTCTTTTCGACCTGATTCTCGAGCAGACCACCGACATCATGGAAGCGGAGCGCTGTTCCATCTTCCTCATCGACCGCAGCAACCGCTACCTGCGGGCGTTCGTCTCCACCGACCTGAAGCGCAACGAGATCCAGATCGAAAAGGATCACGGCGTGGCCGGCTGGGTGTTCAGCCACCGCATGCCGGTGATCATCGACAGCCCTTACGACGACCCGCGCTTCTGCCGCGAGGTCGACAAGGTCACCGGGTACCGGACCCGCTGCATCCTGTGCGTGCCCATGGTCAATCGCAAAGACGCGTGCATCGGCACCCTGCAGGTGCTCAACAAGAGATCGGGACGGTTCACCCCGCAAGACCAGGAGCTGCTCGTCTACCTGGCCAGCTTCACCACGATCGCCCTGGAAAACGCCCTCCTCTACGAGGAGATCAAGGCCTCCGACGCGGCCAAGCAGAAGGTGATCGACCACCTTTCCCACGAACTGAAAACGCCGCTGGCGGTTATCGCCGGCGTGTTTCAGCGCCTGGCGGAATTTTTCCCGGCCCGGGACCACCCGCGGGAATCCAGGGCGGTCGCGCGCGGGGCCAGAAACTTGGCGCGGCTCGAGGCCATCCAGGAAAAGGTGGAAGATATCATCCGCAGCAGATGCGGACACCCCGGGGAGGAGGCGCCGCCCGACCTGGGGGCCCAGTTCGCGGACCTGGTCGAGGAACTCGGCGAGGCCGACGAGGATATCCCCCCGCGCCTTCTCGACCGGCTCCGGGAACGGGTCGAAACCATCTTCAGCGCAGCCCCGGCGGCCGTTTGCGTCGTGGCCCTCGACCGCTTCCTGGAGGAGCGCCGCCGCCACGCGATCCAGGCCGCAGCCTTCCGCGATGTGCGCCTGACATCGCGTCTCGAGCCGGGTCTGGCGGTCGAGATGGACCCCGGGGTACTCTCCAAGATCGTGGACGGCATCCTCAAAAACGCCATCGAGAACACCCCCGACCAGGGATCGGTCGCCATCGAGGCCGCCTCCGCGCCAGGCGAGGTGACCGTCGTCGTCCGCGACACGGGAGTCGGCATCACCGAGGCCGATCAGAAACAGATTTTCGGCGGCTTTTTCCACACCCAGAAAACCGAGAGGTATGCCACCGGGAAGCCCTACCATTTCAACGCCGGCGGCACGGGATCGGATCTGCTGCGGGTGCGGGCGTTTTCGGAGCGCTTCGGGTTCGGGGTGGAGGTGAGGAGCAGGCGCTGCCTGTACCTGCGAACGGATGCCGACCCGTGCCCGGGAGCCGTCCGGGCCTGCCCCCGCGTCGCGTCGCCGGCGGCCTGCGCGGCGGCGGGGGGCAGCGAGTTCACCCTGAGGTTCCCGGCGCTGCCGGGTGTAACCCAGCTCACACCAGGGGCGTGAGAATTCTCATAGACAGGACCTCCCGCGCTGCGATAGCATCGTCAGCCGGACGGCAGGCCGCCCCGGGCCGCCGGCCCCCTTCGGTCGATTCCCTGCCTACGGAAGAGCCATGAGAGCCATGCGGATACCCGTCGCGGCCGCAATCCTGCTGCTGGCGCAGGCCGCGGCCGCCGGCGCGGCGGAAAGCCTGTTCACCCTGATCGTCGACACCCCGTCGGAGACAAGCGCTCTCCCGCGGCCCGACGTCCTGGTCCGCGGGCGCATCCTCAACACGGCCGGCCGCGAAACCGGGGTGACCGTGAACGGCGTCGGCGCCCTGGTCTACGGAAGCGATTTCGCCGCCAACCACGTGCCTCTCGGGGAAGGCGGCAACCTGCTCGTCGTCTCGGCCGAGGACGCGGACGGCAGGCGCTACCGCTGCGAAAGGCGGCTGGCCGCCGGGCCGGCCTCCCGCCCCGTGCGCATCACCGCCGCCCCGGAGTCGGGCATCCTGCCCCTGGAAAGCACCCTGAGCATCGAGGCCGCCCCGGGGGTGTCGGGCCTGCGCCTCTCGGTTCGCGGCCCCGGCGGCACCGAGGAGCTCGAGGGTGCAGGCACCGGGCCGGTCCAGGTGCACATCAGCCGGCCCGGGTTGTATTTCTTCACCCTCGAAGCCCTGTCGCAGGAAGGCCGGACCGCATCCGACACGACGGCGCTGCTGGCCCAGAAGCCGGACGAGCTGGATCGCCTCATACGGGGCAAGTGGCAGGCGGCGAACACGGCGCTCTGCGCCGGGGACATCGAGGGGTCCCTGGCCTACTTCGCGGATGACACGCGCCACGCGTATCGGGAGATTTTCGTCGGGCTGAGGGATCAACTCCCCCGGATCCTGGAGGGCATGCAGGACATCGAACTGGTCTGGGCCGGGAGCGGGCTGGCGAAATTCCGTATCCGGAGCCACGGGCCGGGGGAGGGGCCCTCCGCCGCATACCTTTACGACGTTTACTTTACCAATGTCGAAGGCGGCATCTGGAAGCTTTACAGGTACTGATGACGGACCCGTCGGAAGCCCGCCGGCGCCAGGCGCGGATGCTGGCCGACCGCGCGAAGAAGCGCTTCCAGCACTTCCACCGGCGCTATGCCCGGCAGAACATCGACTGCTTCAGGATATACGACTGGGATATCCCCGAAATCCGGGCGGTGGTCGACTGGTACGCGGGGCACCTGGTCGTCGGCGAATACACCCGCCGGCAGTCCGATCCCGGGTGGCTCCCGGCGATGGGCGGGGCGGTCGCCGAGGCCCTGGGGGTCCCCCCCGGGAACGTCCACCTGAAGCTCCGGCGCGCGGGAAAGCGGGATGGCCCCCGCTACGAGAGGATCGACACCACCGGCCGCAGGGTCGTCGTCTCGGAAGGAGACCTGAAATTCCACCTCAACCTGGATGACTTCGTCGACACGGGGCTTTTTTCGGATCACCGCAACACGCGCCGGATGGTCAGGCAGATGGCCGCGGGCAAGGATTTCCTCAACCTTTTCTGCTACACGGCGTCGTTCACCTGTTACGCGGCCCGGGGCGGCGCGCGCTCGTCGGTATCCGTCGACCGCTCGGAGACCGCCGTCAAGTGGGCCCGCGAGAACATGGCGCTCAACGGAATTGCCGAGGAGGGACACGCCGTGGTGCAGCTGCACGTGGATGATTTCCTGGACACCGCCCGGCGCCGCCGCCTGCAATTCGACCTGGCGGTGGTCGACCCCCCGTCGTTTTCCGAGACCCGCGGCAGGGATCTGGGCTTCGACGTCGCGCGCGAACACCCGCGGCTCTTAGCGGCCGTCGCGGAGGTGATGCGGAGAAAAGGGACGGTCTTCTTTTCGACCAATCACCAGGACTTTGCACTGCGGACAGAAGGCCTGGAAGCCTTCGCGGTGGAAGAGATCACCGCGGCCACCATACCGGAGGACTATCTCCGCCCCAGGCGCCCCCCCATCCACCGCTGCTGGAAACTGATCGTCCGGTAAGGGCGGGCCGGGGTCCCGGCGCCCGCGTCAATGGTCGAAGTGGAAACGAATCTGCTGAATGCCCTCTTTCTGCGCGGCGTCGATCCGGTCCACGAAATTGCCGATGAGAAAACCGGACAGTGCCGCCTGGGCAGCGGGGTCTTCAAGTATGTCCTCGCAGCGCGGCGCCTGGGTCGAGAATTCCATCGCCTCTCCCGGATAGGCGATATCGACGTCCAGGTTGTACTCGTCGAAACGGACCGCCAGCGACACGCGGCCCTGGGCCAGTTGCCGGAGACAAAGGGTGTCGTAAAGCTCGGTGAGTGCGGCCACCGCCCTGTTCACCACCTCCATCCGGGCACCCCACGCGCGGCCCCGCTCGTCCAGGAAGCTGTAAATGGCCCGCGAGGTGTCGACACCGGCTGTCAACTCCAGGGAAGCCTTTTGGGAAATCCCGATGCGGAAGACGAGGTTGAGCACCACGGCGCAGACGGCGCCCGCAGCCAGGGACGAAGAAAAGACAGGCTGCAGCCAGGGGTGCATATCAGCGTAGACACCGGGGAGCATGTCGACGCTGAGCCCGAAAATGGTGGAAATCCCGATAATGAAAATTTTGCGGCCGTCCAGCATGCGGGTCATGATGATCTGGAATCCGGCCACGATCATGAAACTGAGTGCAAAAATGAGGGTCGCCCCGACAATCGGTCTGGGCATGACGGTGAAGACTGCGGCAAACTTCGGGAGAAACGCAAGAAGGATCAGCACGCCGCCGGTAAAAAAAGCAATCATGCGGCTCGTCGCCCCGGTGGCGAGGGAAAGGCCGACGTTGCTGGAAGATGTCGATTGGCCCATTCCGCCCAGAACGCCGGCGGTCAGACACCCGAGACCGTCGGCCAGAATTCCCTTTTCGATGTTGGCCATGTCCGGCCTTTTCCACTCGGCATCATTGATTTTTTGACAGGTGGTGATGTCACCGACGGACTTGAGGGAGGAACAGAGGGTGGCGATGATCACCGGGATCAGAGGTGGCGCCCGGGGGGGGCGCGGGGGCCCTTCCCGCCTGCCGCAGCCACACGGCCGCCGCCGCGGCGATGAGGCACAGGAGCACGAGGCCGAGGATCCGGGTCGACCGTTTCGCCGGCTGCCTGGGCATGGGCACCTCCTTGGGTTGGGAAAATCGGCGCAACGATCAGGTGTCGAAAAGGACCTGCACCTGGCCGGGAACCATGCCCGGGTCCCCCTCGACCTGGATGCGGATCTCGCGCAGCGTCTCGAGGTCGCTCAACTCCTTGCGTTTCCTGTTGAGCACGTAACCGGCCACCTCGGCCGGAACGACCACCCGGATGAGGGTGGCCCCGGCCTTGAGGGTTTCCAGGCTGAGCCTGCGCAAAAGCCCGCTTCCCAGGGTTTCGGTGGTGGGGGTCGCGCCCTTTCCCTGGCAGTAGCGGCAGGTCGTGAAGCTGACGGATTCGATGGAGGGCCTGATCCGCTGCCGGGACATCTCCAGCAGGCCGAACTGGGAGATCTTGCCCACCTTGACCTTGGCCTTGTCCAGCTTGAGATGGGTTTTCAGCGCCCGCTCGACCTCCAGCTTGTGCTTGGTCTCGCGCATGTCGATGAAGTCGATCACGATCAGGCCGCCCATATCCCGCAGGCGCAGCTGGCGCGCAACCTCCTCGGCGGCTTCCAGGTTGGTCATGAGGGCGGTCTGCTCGATGGACGTCTTCTGGGTCCCCTTGCCGGAGTTCACGTCGATGGCGACCAGCGCCTCCGCCTGTTCTATCACGATGGAGCCGCCGGACTTGAGGGTGACGCGGCTTTCGTAGATGGAGGCGATCTGCTCCTCGAGCTGGTGCTTGCTGAAGATCGGTTTGGCCCCCTTGTAGAACTTGACGATATTTTCCTGTTTGGGGGAAATGACGGCGATGAAGTCCCGGGCCTCTTCGTAGATCGAGTTTTCGTCGATGAGGATTTCGGTGATCTCCGGCGTGAAGTAGTCCCGGAGGGAACGGACCACCAGGTCGCTTTCCTTGTGCAGCAGGGCGGGCGCGGTCACCTGCATCACGTTGCCCTTGATGGTTTTCCAGAGGCGCATGAGGTAGCGGAAGTCCTTGCCCAGGGGCGTTTTGGCCGCGTTTTCACCGGCGGTGCGGACGATCACGCCGTAGCCCTCCGGTATGCTCAGCCCGTCGAGGATCTCCTTGAGGCGGGCGCGTTCGGTCTCGTCCTCGATCTTGCGCGACACGCCCTTGGTCTCGCTTCCCGGCATGAGGACGAGATAGCGTCCCGCCAGGGAAAGGAAGGTCGTGAGCATCGCCCCCTTGTTCATGTGGGGGTCCTTGGTGACCTGGACCAGAAGCTCCTGGCCCCGCTTGACGACGCCCTTGATGGAGCGGTCCCCGGAAGGCGCGTCATGGTGATAGTCCGGGTGGATCTCGTGTTTCTGGAGGAAGCCGTGGCGTTCGGCGCCGTAGTCGACGAACACGGCCTGGAGGCTCGGCTCGATCCGGGTGATGACAGCCTTGTAGATGTTTCCCTGGGTGATCTCCCGCGCGGCGCTTTCGATGTGAAACTCCTCCAGCTTGCTCTCCTTTACCTTGGCGATGCGGCATTCCGCCGGGTCCAGCGCGTTGATCAGAAGTTTATAGCTCATTCGCTTGTCTTCCTTCGCTTGTGTCGATGATCCCGCCCGCCCGGAGCCGGGCCTTTCCCCGTCCGGGCTATGTGCTTGAATATGGAATTGTTAGCGCCAAGTCAAACGATTTTTAGCGCGGGGCGCCTTCCCTGCCCGGGCAGCCGCGATTTCAGGCGCGGCCGGGGCGTCCGGCTTGCTATTTCACGGAGGATGTGGCATGGAAGGCGGTCACAGGCGGTGGAACCGTTCTTGACGAACCCTGTTTCCCGAGAGGCGGCGGCATCATGGACGAGAGATACATCCCCCGGAATATCGAACCCAAGTGGCAGCAGGCCTGGGAAGCTTCCGGCCTGTTCCGGGTCGAGGAGGCCCCCGGGCGGGAGAAGTATTACCTGCTGGAGATGTTCCCCTACCCCTCCGGGAAGATCCACATGGGGCATGTCCGCAATTACACCATCGGCGACGTCGTGGCCCGCTACAAGCGCATGCAGGGCTTCAACGTGCTGCACCCCATGGGGTGGGACGCCTTCGGCATGCCGGCCGAGAACGCGGCCATCGCCAACAGGACCCACCCGGCCCGCTGGACCTACGACAACATCGCCAGCATGCGCTCGCAGCTCAAGCGCCTCGGCTTTTCCTACGACTGGGAGCGCGAGATCGCCACCTGCACCCCGGACTATTACCGCTGGGAACAGTGGCTTTTCCTGAAGATGTACGCAAAGGGGATGGCCTACCGCAAGGAGTCCTACGTCAACTGGTGCGGATCGTGCCGGACGGTGCTGGCCAACGAGCAGGTCGAGGCCGGCCTCTGCTGGCGCTGCGGCGAACCGGTGCACCAGAAAAAACTGTGGCAGTGGTTTTTCCGCATCAGCGACTATGCCGAAGACCTCCTGGCCCATTGCGACCGCCTGCCGGGCTGGCCGGACAAAGTGACCCTGATGCAGAAAAACTGGATCGGCAAGAGCGTCGGGGCCGAGATCCGCTTCCCCATCGAGAACCCGCCCGCCGGCGCGGAACCCGAGATCGCCGTGTTCACCACGCGCCAGGACACGGTCTTCGGCGCGACCTTCATGAGCCTCGCCCCGGAGCACCCCCTGGTGCTCGGCCTGTCCCGCGGAACCCCCCAGGAGGCGGCGGTCGATCGTTTCGTGGAGCGCATTTCCCGGCAGGACCGCTCCGCCCGGGCCCTGGAAACCTACGAGAAGGAGGGCGTCTTCACCGGCGCCTTCTGCGTCAACCCCCTGAGCGGGCGGCGCATGCCGGTCTACACCGCCAATTTCGCCCTCATGGAGTACGGCACCGGCGCGGTCATGGCCGTGCCCGCCCACGACCAGCGGGACTTCGATTTCGCGAAAAAATACGGTCTCGAGGTTGTCGTGGTGGTGCAGCCGCCGGGCCCGCCCCTGGAACCGCATGCCATGACGGAAGCCTACACAGATCGCCAGGAGCCGGGAACGCGCAATGAGCACCAGGACGACGGCCGCCGCGATGAGAACCACGATGAGCCCTGCCGGCCGCCCGGCCTCCCAGCCGGCGGGGCCCGGCAGGGAAGGCGGGTCCCGAAGCAGGGGGATCGCGGCGCAGAGGGTCGCCGACCCGACGATGACCGCCAGATAGCGGTGCAGGGACCCGTTCTGCAGAACCCGGGTCTGTGCCGCGGCCAGCCATGCAAGGGCGTCGATGCAGCCCGCGTAGACCGCCTGCGCGTCGAAGGGCAGCCGTGCCGACAGCCTGTCGAGCCCCGGCCGGATATGGCCCCGTTGCCGGTAGAAGAGCGTTCCCAGGGTGAGGGTGAGAATGCTCAGCAGCAGGGGTTCGTTGATGCCGTGATACAGGCTCAGGCGGATGTCCTCGCCGGTGGGGTGAAACGCCTTGACCGCCGGCTCCACCAGCCAGCGGGCCACCCATCCCGGGATCACGCCGAACACGATGTCGAGGCCCCCCAGGATGACCGGGCCGATCCACATCAGCCGGGACGCCTCCCTGGGCGCGAGGGGGGTCTTTTTCAGGGGGCCGAGAAAAACCCGGATGGCCAGGATGCCGGCGACCGCCGTCATCAGGGAATTGGACAGGACCGCCGCCACGGTGGCGAATTCCGGGAACATGTCCTCGGCCAGGGCGCCCTTGTACATGATCTCCTTGCCGATGAACCCGAAAAACAAAGGAAACCCCGCCATGGAAAGGGCGGCCGCGGCCGCGGCGAAGGCCGTCAGGGGCATCGGTTTGAGCAGCCCGCCGATGTCTTCCAGGCGCCGCGTGCCGGCCTGGTGCTCGATGATGCCGGCCACCAGGAACAGGGATGACTTGTAGAGGGAGTGAACCAGGAAGAAGGTCATGGCGGCGGTCAGCGCTGGGGTCGCGCGCCCGCCCAGGAACATGGTCAGGATCCCCAGCGCCATGACCGTCGTAAACGCCAGAACGCGCTTCAGGTCGGACTGGGTCAGGGCCAGCAGCGACCCGAGGAGGGCGGTGACGCCCCCGACGATGACGAGGGTCCCCATCCAGGCCGCCGTTCCTCCCAGGACGGGATGCAGCCGCGCCAGGAGGTAGATGCCCGCCTTCACCATGGTCGCCGAGTGCAGGAAGGCGCTGATGGGCGCGGGGGCGCTCATGGCGTTGGGCAGCCAGAAATGAAACGGGAACTGGGCGGACTTGGTGAAGGCGCCGATAAGAACGGTGACCAGGATGGGAAGGTAGAGGGCGTCGTGCCGGATGCGGTCGGCGTGCCCGGGCAGCGCCGAGATCGCGTAGGTGCCGCTGACGGTTCCCAGCAGCAGGAACCCCACCAGCAGCGCCAGGCCGCCGGCCCCGGTGACCAGCAGGGCCTGGCGGGCATTGGCGCGCGCCGTTTCCGATTCGTGGTCGAAGCCGATGAGCAGGTACGAGAAAAGGGTCGTCAGCTCCCAGAAGACGAAGAGGGCCAGGAGATCGTCGGCGAACACCAGCCCCAGCATGGCCAGAAGGAAGCCCAGCAGGAACACGTAAAACCGCCCTGCCTGGGGGTGGTCCCCCAGGTAGGCGGCGGCATAGAGCGCGACGAAGAACCCGACGCAGCAGATCACCAGGCCGAACAGCAGGCTCAAGCCGTCCACCGAAAACGCGAGGCCGACGCCAAGGCTCGGGATCCACTCCAGGCCGCAGCGAAACACCCCGCCGGCGGCGACGCGCGGCAAGAGACAGGCAAGAAGGCCGAACAGGCCCAGGGGAACCAGTCCGGCGGCCATGGCGATACGCAACGTGGGCGGGTGCCTGCCTGGGGCGCTCATCGCTCCTGCCTCATGCCTGGGACCCTTTTGCGCTCAGGGCACGACCCACAGGGCGCCCTCCGAGGCCTGGTTGATGAGGTAGCGGCTGACGCTGCCGGTGAAAAACTGCCGGCTCGCCCCCCTGCGCCCGAGCACCAGGGTGCCGGCTTCTTCCTTGCGGAAAGCATCCAGGACGGCTTTGCCGACCCTGAAGGCGCCGTCGACGACCCGGATGCCGACCCGGTCCTGACCGAGGCCGGACGCCGTGAGCTTCTTGACGGCATGGGAGAAGAAACGGTCGATACACGCCCTGTCTCCCCGGAGGATGATGTCTTCGAGGGATTCGGACCGGTCCTCCTCGAAATCCACCGGGCAGAATTCCCCCAGCCTGGGTGTCACGTGGAGAAACGTGAGCCGCACCTCGGCGTTGCCCCGCAGCATGAACGCCAGGTGGTCCACGGCCCTCAGGGAACTCTCCGAGCCGTCGACGGCCACCAGGAAGCTGCCGCCGGCCCGGGGTTCGTCGACCAGCCAGACGGGCGTGGTCTCGGAGTTGTTGACGGCGTTGGCGCTGACGCTGCCGGTGAAGACCCCTTCCAGGGCCGAAACCCCCCGCCGCCCCATGACGATGGCGTCAAAACGCCCCGCCAGGCCGTATTCCAGGATGTCCTTGGCGACGCCCAGGGCCCGCGCCTGGGCCACCGTCCGGATGTCGGCCTCGGGAATGCCGCCGGCGGCCGTCCGCTCCCTGTACCGATCGAGAAGATCATGGGCGGCGCGGTTGTTCTTCAGGGTCAGCTTTTTCAGCTCTGCGTTCGCCCTGGGGCTCTTGCGGGCCTCGTCGAGCAGGTACTGGGAAACCGGCGGCAGCACGTGGAACAGCGTGATTTTCACGTCCCGCTGCGCCCGGAAGAGCTCGGCCGCGTAGCGGACGGCATTCCCGGAGTGGCGCGAGTTGTCGACGGCGATCAGGATCTTTTTCTCCATTGGGCCTCCTGTGGGTTGAGCTTGGTCAAATCGGCCCCCCATGGCAACGACAAAAGTCCGGTGGGATCACCCTGAAGGCGCCTGCGCCTGCGTGCGGGGGGGGTACGGATTTCATTTTAACGTATGGGGAGAAAAAATCAAGCCAGGGGGATGCGAGGCGCCCGGCTCCACGCCTGACAGCGACTGCCGGGAGCGCTGCAGGAAGAAACGCCCCCAAAGGGTCGCCGCCGCGGCGAGAGGTCTTTGCGCGTCGTCAAGTCTCTTGAACGCTCTTGACAAAAAAAGGCGGAAACCCTAATCAGGATGATCGCGAAGCAGGGACTGCCGGCCGCCTGAGGCGGGCCGGGAGTGTCAGCGCGGGCGGGAGTTCCGCCCGCGCTGAGCGTCGCCCGCGGCCGGCGGAAAAGGTAAGGGCCGGTGCGGCGCCTTCGAAAGCGGGGTGCGATTTGGAAGCCAGCGACCGGGTCTACGTCGAGCTTCAGCGGCACCTGGACCGCCAGCCGGTCGGGTTTCCCGCGACCCGAAAACGGTGCCGGGATCCGGGTCCTCAAGCACATTTTCTCCCCGCTGGAGGCCGCGGTCGCCCGCTGCCTGAGCTACCGTTTCGAGGCGCTGCGGTCAATCCAGGACCGGGCGGCCGGCCTGGTGGAACCCCCGGAGGCGCTGGAGGAGGTCCTGGACCGGATCCATGCCAAGGGGGGGGATCGAAGCCAGGACCCGGCACGGGGGGAAGCAGTACCGCAACGCCCCCCTCGTCGTCAGGATCCTCGCCGACGCCGTCCGGACGCGCCAGACGCACCTTCTCAAGGTGCTGCCGAAATGAGAGCGACAGGAGGAACGGCCCGTGGGTATGCGTGAGGAGCTCGAATAGTTCGGGCGCCGAAGGCGGGCGGCGATGGCGATGGGCGGCTCCGCCGCCGTCGACGCCATCCATGCCCGCGGGCGCTATACGGCGCGGGAGCGGATCGAGAGGCTCCTGGATCCGGGCACGTTTTTCGAGTTGGGGCTGCTGGCCCACTCGGACGTCCCGGGGATGGAAGCCAAAACGCCGGCGGACGGGAAGATAGGCGGGTTCGGGGAGATCGCCGGGCGCACCGTGGTCGTGAAAGCCAACGACGTCTCCGTCCTGGCGGGCAGCGGCGGACGCATCGGCCACAAGAAGTCGGACCGGCTGATGGGCCTGGCCCTGAAGCACGGCTGCCCCATCGTCAACCTGGGGGAGGCCGGAGGCGCCCGCATCCCCGACATCCAGGGCTCGGACGGGATGAGCTCGATGACCATCACCCACCGGCCCAGCATGCGCATGCGCCGGGTGCCCATGGCGGCCGCGATCATGGGGGAGTGCTTCGGCGACCCCTCCTGGATGGCGGCCCTGGCTGACTTCGTGGTGCAGGTCAAGGGCTCCTGCATGGCGGTTTCCGGGCCCCGCGTGCTGGAGATCGCCACCAACGAAAAGGTGCCCTGTGCGACTCGTTCAACATACCCCTGGCTTTCCTCCACGACACCCCCGGGTTTCTCGTGGGGCCGGCGGCCGAGCGCAAACGCATGCCGGGCAAGATCATCAACTTCGTCCATGCCCTGAGCTATGCCACGGTCCCCAAGGTGTCCGTGATCGTGCGCAAATCCTACGGCATGGCCAACTGCAACATGGGAGGGGCCGGCATGGGGATGGACTTCGTTTTCGCCTGGCCCACGGCCGACATCAGCTAGATCGGAAGAGCACCCGACTTTCTCATCTGCATGGGTTCCTCGGTGGGCACCTCCTGCGGGTTTTCGAAAGTTACCGGCAAGAAGGTCGTCTCCTTTATCGGCGACTCGACCTTCTTCCACTCCGGGATCCCGGGACTCATCAACGCGGTCTACAACAACCACGATTTCACCCTGGTGATCCTGGACAACGGCACCACGGCCATGACCGGCCACCAGCCCCACCCCGGAGTCGACATGAGCCTTTTCAAGCTGGACGGCTACCAGCGGGTGGACATCGAGCAGATCGTGCGCGCCGTGGGGGTTCCCCACGTGACCGTCATCAAGCCCTACAAGGTCAAAAAGAGCGTCGAGGCCATCCGCGAGGCCCTGCGCTTCAAGGGCGTGTCGGTGATCATCTCCCGGGAAATGTGCACCCTCTACGCCAAGGGCCTGAGGCTGCTGAAGCAGCGCCCCTTCCGCGTCGGCGACAAGTGCAGGAACCACCGCCACTGCGTCAACGATCTCGGCTGCCCGGCTTTTTACATCGAGGACGACCGGGTGCGGATCGATGCGGACATGTGCGTCGGGTGCGCCCTGTGCGCCCAGATCTGCCCCGAAAACGCCATCGTTCCCATCAAGGCGTCGGCCGCGGCAGAATGAGAAGAACGGGTTCAAGATTTTCTGAAGAGGGAGAGCTTGGGATGAATATCATGCGATTGATTATGGTGGCGGTGGGCGGACAGGGGAACCTGCTGGCCTCCAGGGTGCTGGGGGAGGCGGCGCTTCTCTCCGGCGTGCCGGTGCGGATGAGCGAAATCCACGGAATGGCCCAGCGCGGCGGGGTGGTCGAATCGGCCATCGTGTTCGGGGACGCGAAGAGCACGATCATCTCCGACGGGGAGGCGGATGTGCTTTTGGGCTTCGAGCCCTCCGAGACCCTGCGGGCCCTGAACAAGTGCAACCTGCAGACGGTGGTCATCACCAACCTGGCGCCGCTGCCCCCCTTCACGGTCGCCATCGGCAAGGGGGTTTACCCGGACCTGGACCTCGCCCAGCGGCTGATCCGGGAAAAAACCGGGCGCCTGATCGCCCTCGATGCCGTTTCCCTGGCAAAGAGCGCGGGCAATGTCATGTCGGTGAACATGGTCCTCCTGGGCGCCCTGGTGCAGACCGACACCCTGCCGGTAGAGGCCGAGGCCGTCAGGGAAACCATCCGCACCAAGACCAAGAAGGCGTTCGTCGACGCCAACCTGAAAGCCTTCGAACTCGGCCTGGCCGCCGCCGCAGGGGCGTGATCGGCGCCCGGGGTCAGCCGGACGGAGGGGTCGACGCGATTTCATCCAAGAGAAGCTGCACCGCGGCCGCTGCACTTTTACAACCAAGGAGGGAAACATGCCCTGGGACGACAAGTTTGAATGTATGCCGGTGGAGGAGATTCGAAAGCTGCAGCTCAAGTACCTGAGGGACACGGTGGCCTGGGTCTACGCCAGGGTCCCGCACTACAAGCGCAAGCTCGACCAGGCGGGGATCAAGGCCGAGGACATCCAGAGCCTGGAAGACGCGGCCAGGCTGCCTTTCACCGTCAAGGACGACCTCCGCGAAAACTATCCCTTCGGGCTCTGCGCCGTGCCCCTGACGGAAGTCAAACGGGTCCACGCTTCCTCCGGCACGACCGGCAAACCCATCACCGGCCCTTACACCGCCGACGACCTGAACCAGTGGACCGAATGCATGGCCCGCAACCTCTGCTCCGCCGGCGTGCGCCCCGAGGATGTCGCCCAGAACGCATACGGCCACGGCCTTTTCACCGGAGGGCTCGGCTTTCACCAGGGGGCCACGCGACTGGGCTGCACCGTGGTGCCCACCAGTTCCGGAATGACCGAGCGCCAGATCATCCTCATCCGCGACTTTGGATCGACGGTGCTGTTCTCCACCCCCTCCTATGCCCTGACCATGGCCGAAAGGGCCGAGGAGATGAAGATCGACCTCAAGGCCCTTCCCCTGCGCGTGGGGGTGTTCGGCGCCGAGCCGTGGACCGTCGGAATGCGCGAGGAGATCGAGGCGCGCATGGGCATCAAGGCCATGGAGGCCTTCGGTCTCACCGAGCTGGGCGGCCCGGGGGTGGCCTTCGACTGCGAGGCCCAGGACGGCCTGCACCTCAACGAGGACCATTTCCTGGCCGAAATCGTCGACCCGGTTACGCTGGAGCCGGTCCCCCTGGGGGAAAAGGGCGAGCTGGTCCTCACCTCCCTGCAGCGTCGGGCCATGCCCATGCTGCGCTACCGCACGAAAGACATCACCCGCCTGCGAAGGGAAACCTGCGTCTGCGGGAGGACCCTGGTGAAGATGGACAAGGTCTACGGCCGAACCGACGACATGCTCATCATCAGCGGTGTCAACGTGTTCCCGTCCCAGATCGAGTCGCTGCTCCTGGACATCGAGGATGTCGAGCCCCAGTATCGCCTGCTGGTGCGTAAGAAGGGCTACCTCGACCAGTTGACGGTCCAGGTGGAGGGCAAGCCGGAAGTCTACCAGGCCGGGTCGACCAAGCGTTTCGAAGTCGCCGGGCGCATTGCCGGCCACATCAAGGAAATGATGGGCATCGGGGTGGAAGTCGAGCTGGTGGAGCCCAAATTCATCGCCCGCAGCGAAGGCAAGGCCCTGCGCGTGGTCGATGAAAGGCCCAAGCAGCTGCGCTGAGCGCTTCCGGATCCAAGGGTCGCATCGAAGGAACGAGCCGCGGCGGCGCGGGCGCCCCGGCGGGCCGGTCAACCGCCTGAACCGTCCGGCAGGCGGGGCCCTGGCCACGGCCCGCCGGTCCCGGCCCGCTCGCAGGCAAAATGGAGGGAAGAAACCATGGTCGACATGCCGGAATACCATCCCCGCTCGTTCGCCGTCATCGGCGCCGGGCCGGTGGGCTGCATCGTCGCCGCCTTCCTGGCCAGGGGCGGCTACGACGTCACGCTGTGCGACATCGTTTCCGAACTGCTCGAGCCGGCAGCCGGCAGGGGAATTCTCATCGAGGGCGCGGAAAACCTCCGCCAGACCGTCACCAGAACCACCACGCACATCGAAACTCTCGCCCAGGCGCCCCCAGACGTCATCGTCATCACCGTCAAGGCCAACGCCCTGCCCCTCATCGTCTCCGCCATCGAGGGCTTTTACCGCGATGGGATGTACGTGGTGAGCTGGCAAAACGGCATCGACACCGAACAGGAGATCGCCAGGACCCTCGGGAAAAAACCGGCCATGCGGGCTGTGGTCAACTACGGGTGCGGGCTCAAGGGCGCGGCCCACGTGGTCATGCCCTTCCACCACCCTCCGCATCACATCCAGGAACTGGACCTTGAATCGCGTCCGGCCGCCATCGGGATCGCAAAGGCCCTGAGCGCGGGCGGGCTGCCCACCGAACACACCGCCCAGATCGTCTCCATGGTCTGGCGCAAGAGCATCATGAACGCCAGCATGAACCCGGTCTGCGCGGTGACCGGGCTGACCATGGCCCAGGCCATGAACGACCCCATCATCTTCGAGATGGTGAGCAATCTCGCCCGGGAGAGCATCAAGGTCGCCCGGGCCAACGAGATCGACCTCGGCTGGGACTACTACCCCCATGCGATGGCCTACATGCGCAACGCAGGCGACCACAAGCCGTCGATGCTCATGGACATCGAAAGCGGGCGGCGGACGGAGATCGACTTCATGAACGGCAAAATCGTCGAGTACGGCCGCCAGGCCGGCATCGACACCCCCTTCAACGCCACCCTGCGGGCCCTGGTCAAGGGGGTGGAGTCGAAAATCGGACGATAGTGCCCCGGGACGATCTCATCGAAGCGGAAGCCGGTATGAGCCACGATGCCATCTATGTCGGAATCGACGTCGGCGCGTCGCGCACGAAGGCGGCCGTGCTGGACGCGCACAGGCGCCTGGTGGGGCGGGCGGTGAGAAAATCCGGAACCGACTTCACCGCCGCGGCCGATGCCTGCCTCGAGGAGGCCCTGAAAATGGCCGGCCGCGGCATGACGGCCATCGCCAACGCCGTCTCCACCGGCTACGGGCGCAAAAACGTCTCCGTCGCGCGGCAGGACAAGACCGAGATCGGCTGCCACGCCAAGGGGTGCTACCACTACTTTCCGGAGGCCATCACCATCATCGATATCGGCGGCCAGGACAACAAGATCATCAAACTCGACCGCAACGGCCACCGGATCAATTTCAAGATGAACCGCAAGTGCGCCGCCGGCACCGGCGCCTTTCTGGAGGAAATGTCCCCGCGCCTCGACATCCCCCTGGAGGACATGGACGGCCTGGCCCGCCGGTCGCAGGACATGGTGAAGCTGGGGAGCTTCTGCACCGTTTTCTCCGCCACCGAGGTCCTGGAAAACATCCGCCGCGGCAAAAAGGTCGAGGACATCGTCAAGGGCCTGTTCTACTCGGTCATCAAGCGCGTCCTCGAAATGGACTCCATGACCGAGAAGGTGGTCATGACCGGGGGGGTCGTCGCCCACAACCCCTACCTCGTGGACATGGCCGAGGAGATCCTCGGCCGCGGGATCCTGGTGCCGGAGTACCCCCAGTTCACGGGCGCGGTGGGGGCGGCGCTCTACGCGATGGAAAACGGGAATTGACGCAACCGGGAATCCAGCCTTCTCCACCCCAGCGCACCATCTGTAGGTCGGGCTTCAGCCCGACATCGAAAACAACCACTGGGGAGGGCTTCAGCCCGACACCGGGTTTGACGAGCCGGCAGTCGCATATCTTGTCGGACTGAAGTCCGACCTACAGCCATTCGACAGGCAAACCGACCGGGTTTCACAAGAGATAGCCGAGATGCGGCCACCCCAACCGCCAGGAGAGGAAACGCAATGACAGACGAAAAAAAGCCCGTCAGAAAAAAGATAGAGGCCACCGTCCAGATGCAGAAGATCATGGCGGACTATTTCTATGAACTCGACCACGCCGCCCGCACCGGCGAGAGGAAGATCGCCTGGTGCACCAGCGTCGGACCGGCGGAAATCCTCAGGTCCCTGGGGTTTCTGGTGCACTTCCCCGAAAATCACGGGGCGATGCTGGGCGCCACACGCATGGCCACGGACTTCATCCCCGAAGCCAACGCCATCGGGTACTCGCCCGACATCTGTTCCTACCTGACCGCCGACGTGGGCGCCTACCTCAAGGGGATCACCCCCCTTTCGCGCGCCTACAAGGGCATCGAAAAGGTCCCCAGGCCGGACGTTCTGGTCTACAACACCAACCAGTGCCGCGACGTGCAGGAAACTGGCCGCCGAAAGGCTCCTGTGCCCCGTGTCCCGGCTGGCGACGCGCGACGGCGTCGTTTTCGACAGCGGCCGCCCCCTGTCGCGGGTGAGCTACGCAGACCTGACGGCGGGAAAAGTCATCGAGCGCCACCTCAGGGAACTGCCGCCCCTCAAACCCCCATCGGAGTACACCATCAGCGGACAGCCCTATCCGCGCCGGGATGCCCGCGACAAAGTCACCGGCCGGGCTCTCTTCACCGCCGACATGCGCCTCCCCGGCATGCTGTATGCCAGGCTCCTGCGGCCGCCCGCCCACGGCGCGCGCCTGCGCAGCGTGGACACCGCCGCGGCGGAAAAAATGGCCGAGGTCCAAATCGTGCGCGACGGGGACCTCGTCGCCGCCCTGCACCCTCGGCCCGACGGTGCCGACAGGGCGCTCGCCGCGATGGAGGCCGAATTCGATCTCCTCAAGACGGGCGTCGACGACCGGACGATTTTCAGCCACCTGCTCCGCAACGCCCCCGAGGCGGTGATCGCCTCCGAGGCGGGGCGACTCCAGGAGGGTGAAAGACAGGCCGCCGCGGTCGTCGAGGAGACATACCTCAACAGCTATGTGGCCCACGCGCCCATGGAACCGCACGCGGCCCTGGCGTCCGTGGAGGGCAACCGGGCCACGGTCTGGGCCTCGACCCAGACACCCTTCGGGGTCCAGGGCCTCGTTGCCCGGGCCCTGAGTCTGCCGGTGGAAAACGTCCGCGTCATCACGCCTTTCGTGGGGGGCGGGTTCGGCGGCAAGTCGGCCTCGGGCCAGGCCGTCGAGGCCGCACGCCTGGCCAGGATCTGCGGCAGGCCCGTCATGGTGGCCTGGACCCGGGAAGAGGAGTTTTTCTTCGACACCTTCCGTCCGGCCGCGGTGGTGAAGATCCGGTCGGGCGTGGACGTCGCGGGGCGCATGACGTTCTGGGACTATCGGGTCTTTTTCGCCGGCGGAAGGGGATGTGAAAATTTCTACGCGATCCCCCACCACCGCGAGGCCGTCCACGGGGAGTGGCGGATCGATGCGGGAATCCACCCCTTCGCCGTCGGCCCCTGGCGCGCCCCGGCCGCCAACACCAACACCTTTGCCCGGGACCTGCAGCTCAACCTCATGGCCTCCGTCGCCGGCCAGGACCCGCTGGGATTCCGTTTGAGGCACCTCGAGGACAGACGCATGCGCGCGGTGCTAGAGGCCGCCGCCGGGCGTTTCGGCTGGGTGCCGGTGAAAACGCCCAGCGGCCGCGGCTGGGGGATATCCTGCGGCATCGACGCGGAAACTTGCGTGGCGGCCATGGCCGAGGTCGAGGTGGACCGGGGAAGCGGCAGGGTCTCGGTGAAACGGGTCGTCTGCGCCCAGGACATGGGGCAGGTCGTCAACCCCCGGGGGGCCGCGCTCCAGATGGAAGGCTGCGTCACGATGGGGCTCGGGTATGCCCTGAGCGAGGAGATCCGCTTCCGCGACGGCCGGCTTTCCGACACCAATTTCGACACCTACGCCATCCCGCGCTTCTCGTCGCTGCCGAAAATCGACACCGTGATCGTGCCCAACCCCGACCTGGCCCCCAAGGGCGGCGGCGAGCCGGCCATCGTCTGCATGGGCGGCGTCCTGGCCACGGCGGTCTTCGATGCCACGGGGGCCAAGGTGCTGCAGCTTCCCATGACGCCCCAGCGGGTCAAGGACGCCTTGGGGCAGAGCGGCTGAGGGGCGCGAACGACGGCCCGGGTGCAGGGACCCGGGGCCCGCGGAGGGGAAAAAAACCGGGTCACGGCTTCAGGGCCGCCGGCCCGGGGACCGCGGGAAATTTTCAGCGGCCTGTTTGCTGCTGGGCCAGCAGGATGCGGGTCGCACGCTGCTCCAGCCTGTCGGCGTCTTTCTTGCGGTTCATCTCGCGGTACATCCCGGCAACGTTCTTCAGGTAGTAGGCCATGTCGGGGTGGTCCGGGCCCAGGGCCTTCTCCCAGATCGCCAGCGAGCGCCGGTAGAGGGGTTCGGCCTTGGCATAGATCCTCTGGGCCCGGTAGTGGATGGCCAGATTGTTGAGGCTGAAGGCGAGGTTGGGGTGCTCCGGGCCGTAGGCCTTCTCCCAGATGGTCAGGGAACGCTTCAGGAGCGGCTCGGCCTGGTCGTAGCGGCCCTGGCGCTGGTAGAGAAAGGCCATCTTGTTCAGGCTCAGGGCAAGGTCGGCATGCCGGGGCCCCAGGGTCTTTTCCCAGATGGCGAGGGAGCGCTTGCGCAGCGGTTCCGCCTGGTCGTACCTCCCCTGGGTCTCGTAGAAAACCGCCAGGTGGTCCAGGCTCAGGGCTACATTCCGGTGGTGGGGGCCGCCGTTTTTCTCCGCCAGCGCCAGCGCCCTCTCGGCGAAAAGGGCGGCGCGGTCGTAATATCCCAGGCGGTAGAGTTTCATGGACTGCTGGTAGAGCGTTTCCCACTGATCACCCGCGGCCCGCGCCGCCGGCGCGGCAGCCGCCGCGATCGCCAGAACCATCGCCATTGCCCGGATCCATGTCATCGACGTCATATTCCTCCATCGGTCCCCGGGGCCGGGGAGCACCCCCGCGCCCAGGGTGGGAAGGGCCGTCTATGCCCTTGATAATTACATATCTCACCGGATGGGACAGGGCAAAGTCGACGCCCATGGCGGCGATATAGGCCAGCTCGTTGTCCAGGATGGCCCTGGGAAGGCGATGGGCCCCTATCCCGTAGCGCAGCAGGCCTCCGGCCCCGGGCTGGGCTTCGTAGACCGTGACCTGGCAGCCGTGGCGCGCCAGCTGGGCTGCCGCGGCCAGGCCTGCCGGGCCGGATCCGATGACGGCAAAGCGCTGGCTGCGCCGAACCGGGGGCGCCGGCGGCCGGGGTATCCGGCCCCCGGAGGCTTCCCAGTCCGAGAGGAAACGCTTGATGGCGCGGATCGACACCGCTTCGTCCACCTGGCCCCGGCGGCAGGCGGTTTCACAGGGATGGGTGCAGACCCGGCCGCAGATCCCGGGCAGGATGTTTTCTTCGCGGATCAGGGCCAGGGCCTGGGCATAGCGCCCGGCCCTGGCCAGGGCCACGTAGCCCTGGGCATTGACCCCCAGGGGGCAGTTTTCGCGGCACAGCGGCGGCTGGCGCTTGTCGATCACCGGCCGGCCGGGCAGGGCGAAACGGCCCCCGGAATCGATGGCAGGGGCAGCCGCGTCGTCGGCCACGGGGCAGACCTGGAGGCAGCGGCCGCACAGGGTGCAGCGCTGGGAGTCGACGAAGGTGGGCTGCCGGGTCAGGGCCACGCTGAACCCCTGGGCATTGTGCTTGATCGTTTCGACACTGGCCGGCAGGACGCACGCGATCCGCGGGTTGCGAAAAATCCGCAGCAGGCCGGGACGGTGGGCGTGGTTGAAGGCGACCCCCGAGGCCAGACGCCACGCGTCGGCGGAGAGCTTGGCGTTGAGATCGGCATCCCGTTCCACCAGGGTGACGCTGATGCCCAGTTCCCCGAGTTTGTTGACCGCGGCGATGCCGGCCGGGGTCGCCCCGATGACGATGACCCGCTGCAAGCGGTCCTTGGCCCGTTTCATCCCGCAACTCCCGTCTGGCCGGCGGCCTTTTTACGCTGTCCCTTCAGGGTCGCCAGCCCGAAGTCATGGCCTTTTGTGAAGGCCTTCAGGTTCATCTCCTCCGTGCCTCGGGGGACCGAGGACTGCACGGCCTTGCGGGCCGCGGCTTCCGACACCACCGCGGTCACGGCCGTGGTGAAGCCCACCATGATGATGTTGGCCATCATCTTGCGCCCCATCTCCTCGGCCATGCGCGTGGCGGCGATCGCGTAGACCGGCACGCCTGCCTCGGGCCGCACCAGGTCCTTGTCCGTGATCAGGAAGCCGCCGGATTTCAGCTGGGTCCTGTACTTTTCGTAGGCCGACTGGCTCATGCACACCAGCACGTCGGCCTCCTTGACATAGGGATACTGGATCACCTGGGGAGAGATGATCACCTGGGCACAGCAGGCGCCGCCCCGGGATTCCGGCCCATAGGACTGGACCAGGGTGCTTTCCCTTCCGTCCACCAGGGCCGCGGCCATGCCCAGGATCCGGCCGGCCAGGATGATGCCCTGGCCGCCGAACCCGGTGACGATCACTTCCTGCCTGGGTTCTTGCTTTTTCATCGTAGGTGCCATGATGCGGGTCCAGCGTTGGTATTCACCGGGTCAACCGGCCTTTTGCGCCGCTTCCGGCTCGCCCTTGGGCCAGTACATCTTGCGGTACATTTCGTCGCAGGTGGGACGGTCCTTGTGGACGAATTTTCCCAGGACGACGCCCCGGGTGAAATCCACTTCCAGCTCGTCCATGCCGGCCTGGTTCTTGACGATGGTGTTCTGCTGGTAGTTGCGCAGGGTCTCCAGGGACTTTTCGCGGTTGCGGCGGCCGTAGTTCACCGGACAGGGGGACAGCACCTCGATGAAGGCGAAGCCCCTGTGGTTCAGGGCCTCGTGGATCGTGTCGGCCAGGTCCCTGGCGTGGAGCATGGTCCAGCGGGCGACGAAGGTGGCCCCGGCGGCCTGGGCGAGCAGGGGCAGGTTGAAGGGGGTTTCGGGGTTTCCCGCCACGGTGGTGGACGACTTGGCCCCGTGCGGCGTGGTGGCCGCCACCTGGCCCCCGGTCATGCCGTAGGTGAGGTTGTTGACGCAGATGACCGTGAGGTCCATGTTGCGCCGGGCCGCGTGGATGAAGTGGTTGCCGCCGATGGCGAACAGGTCCCCGTCGCCCGAAAACACGATGACGTTGATCTCGGGGCGTGCCATCTTGATGCCGCTGGCAAAGGGGATGGCCCGGCCGTGGGTGGTGTGGAACGAGTCGATGTTGATGTAGCCGGCCCCCCGGCCGGAGCAGCCGATCCCCGAGACCATGGAAAAGCGGGTGTACGGCAGCCCGGTCTGCTTGATGGCGCTCAGACAGGCGGTGAAGACCGAGCCGGTGCCGCAGCCCGGGCACCAGATGTGGGGGATCCGGTCCATGCGCACGAGGTCTTCCAGGGGGTGGGCGGGCGGTTTGCCGGCGGTGCGGGTCATGGCGACAGCTCCTTGAGGGCGTCGATCACATCCTCGGGCGGGATGATGGCGCCGCCGGCATGGCCGACGGCAAGAGACGGCACGTTGCCGGCGCAGCGCTGGACCTCCCGGCTGATCTGGCCCATGTTGATTTCCACGGTGACGAATCCCTTCACCTGCAAGGCCAGCCGGCGCACCTGGGCCTCGGCAAAGGGCCAGACGGTGATCATGCGCAGCAGGCCCGCCCGGATTCCCATCCGGCGGGCCTCTTCCACGGCCGTGTAGCTGGTGCGCGCCGACACCCCGTAGGAGACGATGGCGTACTCGTGGCGGTGGGCTCCTTTTTCTGGGCCAGCGGCTTCGGGTTCCTGGCGGCCGCCAGCGTGCTCTTCGGAATCGGCGGCGGCATCGCCATCCCGGCCCTCATGGCCATGGCCGTCATACAGGGGAACCGGTCGCGGGCCATGGGCTCGGTGATGGCCATCCTGACGGTGGCCCACAGCCTGGGCATGCTGACCGGAGCGCTCTTGGCCGGCTGGATGATGGACGCGTTCGACCTTCGGCAGGTGTTCCCCCTGGGCGCCCTCATCATGGCCGGTTCCCTGGCCGGCTTTTTCGCCCTCACCGCGGAAACGCCGCCCGCGGGGTCTCCGGAACGCCGGTCAACAAAAATGAACTGACCTATTATCCAACCGTTACAATAAGATATACAAATACCGGGAGACGGCCGGCAAGCCGGTTCAAAATATTGAACCCTCGCGGGTGCGGTGATAACCCCCTGTTTTCAAGGGGATCGGGACGTCAAGGGCAGGGGCGGTTTACGGGCGTGAACCCTCGGGCCGGTCCCGGGACTCCCGGCTCCGTTTCCGGGAATCGCCGTCTCACTTATAACTATCCGTAATTTAATAAAAAAAAATATTAAGATCAAAAAAATGATGAATTGGCAAGCTTGTTGCATAATCTCATGGCACCCCTGATAATTTCTTCATCTGTTCTCCCCCCAACGGCTGACCGGGTAACCCCCCCGGTCGGCCGTTAACTTTTGAGGGCGGCACCGCTTCCGCGACAGGTCGGAGGCGGGGCGCTTTTCAAGCTCCATGAGCGCCCCCGACCCGCGGCTGCCCGTCCGGGCCGAAAAACACGGTCTGACCATGGGCCGCGTCCAGCAGGCCAAGCCCCCCGCCATCGGCGCCGAGGGCCTTGCGGATATCTTCCGGTGGCAGGAAGACCGGCTCGTCGCCCAGGCGGAACGTACCCCAGTGAACGATCATCAGGTACCGGGCGCCCAGCTCGCGGGTGGCCCGAAGGGTTTCCTCCGGGTTGGCGTGGCTGCGGGCCATGAACCAGCGGGGCTCGTAGGCCCCCAGGTTGAAAATCGCCAGGTCGATGTCGAACAGCCCCCCCAGTTCCTCGAAACCCTCGAAATAGGCCGTATCCCCCGACACGAAAATCTTTATGCCGGCGGCGGTCTCGACCAGATAGGATCCCCACAGGGACCGGTTCGGCCCTCGAAACGGGTTGCGCATGGTCCAGTGGTTGCAGGGCAGCAGCGTGACCCGCAAGCGGCCGTCGGAAAACGAGCCGAACCAGTCCAGCTGCGTCCGACGCCGCATCCCCAGATCTTCGAAAACGGCGTCGTGACCCAGGGGGGTGATGACGTGCGTATCCTTTCCCAGGCTGGACAGGGTCGCCCGGTCCAGGTGGTCGTAATGCCCGTGGGTGATGAGCACGTGGGCCGGCCTGTCGATCTGACCCACGTCGAACGCCAGGGGACTGAAGTCCTGGATGAACCGGAACAGGTCGAAAAAGACCGGGTCCACGAGCAGATAGGCGTCACGGTCCTTGATCATCAGCCCGGCATGTTTCAGAAATGTCACCGACACCCCCGGGTGGCGCCACACCGGCCCCCAGTCGACGGTCACCGGCCGCACCTGCTCGCGGGCATACTGGGGCCTGTAGGCATTTTTGGAAAAGAGCTTCCAGACGAGCAGCCGGCCCATGTTGCGCGGCGTTTCGGGCGAGAACGGGTTGATGTAGCGATCGGCCCCGTGGTGCAGCCGCCTGGCGGCGATCTCCCGGAGCCCGGGCCCGGTCCTCGGGGAATGGATGACCCCCTCCGGGGCCGAAGCCCCGGCCGCTGCCCGCGCCGACCCCATGGGCAGCGCCCCCAGAAGCGCCGCCGTCTTCAACCCCCTGCCCATGTCGATGAGAAATCTGCGCCGGTTCACTGGACCTGATCCTTGACTGGCAAAATGGATGCCTGTAAAGTCGACTCATGCGTGGAAAGTCCCCGACCAGGCGGTGGGGAGGACTTCACGCGCATGATAACATAATCACTGAACGCCTTCTTCCAAAAGGTTTTTCCCCGCGATGAACGGATTCCAAGCCTGGTGGCAGCACCTCCCCGAACGAATCGACCCGGTCCTGGTGGAGTTGGGACCGCTCAAGATCCAGTACTACGGCCTGATGTACATCGTCGCCTTTGCCGTCGTCTATTTTCTCGTCGGCCACCGCCTCAAGACGGAGACGGGCTTCCGCATCAGGCGCGAACAGGCAACCGAGCTTCTCTCCTACATGATTTTCGGCCTGATCATCGGCGCCCGCCTGGGATATGTCCTGTTCTACAATCCCGCCTATTACCTCCGCCACCCCCTGGAAATCATCATGCCCTTCACCTTCGACAACGGGGTGCGCTTCACCGGCATCTCCGGCATGTCCTACCACGGCGGGCTGATCGGGGTGCTGATCTTCAGCGCCTGGTACATCCGCAAAGCCGGGTTGAGCTTCGCCGAAGCCGCCGACCTCTTCGTGCCGGCCATCCCCCTCGGGTACACCTTCGGCAGAATAGGCAATTTCATCAACGGCGAACTCTACGGCCGCGTCACCACCGCCGCCGTCGGCATGCATTTTCCCATGGCGCCCGGGGTGGACCGCAGGCACCCGTCACAGCTCTACGAGGCGGCTCTCGAGGACTAGGTTTATCCCTGCTCCTTGTACCCTGCACCGTGGACCATTTTTTGCCCCGGCCCTTGCATTTTTTGGTGCCATTTCCAGGCCGAGGCAATGATGTTGTCCAGGCTGCTCTGCTCCGGAATCCAGCCGAGCGCTTCGCGGGCTCTACGGTTCGAAGCGACCAGGACCGGGGGATCCCCCGGCCGACGCGGCCCGGTTTGAATCGGCAGCTCCCGGCCCGTGATCCGGGCTGCTTCCCGGAGCACTTCCAGGACCGAGTAGCCCCGGCCCTGCCCGAGATTGAAGGCGCCGCCGGGGCGTCCGTCTATAAGGGCCTCGACGGCCAGCGCGTGGGCCCGGGCCAGGTCGGCGACGTGAATGTAGTCGCGGATGCAGCTGCCGTCGGGGGTCGGATAGTCCGTGCCGTAGACCTGGATTGGGCGCGCGCCGTCCTTGGCCGCCTCCAAGACCCGCGGGATGAGATGGCTTTCGGGGTCATGCCATTCCCCGATCTGCGCTTCGGGATCGGCGCCGGCGGCGTTGAAATAGCGCAGCGCCATGCAGCGCAGGCCATAGGCCTGCTCGCAATCCGCGAGCATTTGCTCCACCATCAGCTTGGTCCGGCCGTAGGGGCTCAGGGGGAGGGTGAGGTGCGCCTCGTCGATGGGCACTTCACGGGGGATCCCGTAGACCGCCGCCGAAGACGAGAACACGACCCGGCGGATGCCGTGCCGCACCAGGGCCCGGATGAGCTGCAGCGCCCCGGCCACATTGTTCGCGTAGTACTTCAGCGGGTCCGCCACCGATTCGCCCACTTCGATGAAAGCGGCAAAGTGCAGGACCGCGTCGATCTTGAACGCCGTGCAGACCGCATCCAGGCCGTCCGCATCGCCGATGTCGCCTTCGATAAACGGCCCCCAGCGGACGAACTCCCGGTGGCCCGTGGCCAGGTTGTCGTAGACCACCGGCCGGAACCCCCGCGCGGCGAGCTCCTTGCAGCAGTGCGCGCCGATATAGCCCGCGCCTCCGGTGACGAGGACGTTCACAGATACCCCTTTTGCCCCAGAAACAGCAGGATTTCCTGGGCGGCCTCGTCGGGCGTGATGTGGCTGGCGTCGATGCGCACCTCCGGGGCCTCCGGCTCCTCGTAGGGGTCGTCGATGCCGGTATAGCCTTTTATCAGGCCGGCCCGGGCCTTGGCGTACATGCCCTTGCGGTCGCGGCGCTCGCAGACCTCCAGGGGCGTCGCCACGTGCACCTCGATGAAGCCGCCGCAGGCTTCGACCGCCTCGCGGATCTCCAGCCGCGTCTGGGCATAGGGGGCGATGGGGGCGCAGATGGCGATGCCCCTGTTTTTCGTGATCTCGCCGGCCACGAACCCGATGCGGCGCACGTTGATGTCCCGGTGCTCCCTGGAAAAGCTCAGCTCGCTGGAGAGGTGGCGGCGCACGATGTCGCCGTCCAGGAGGGTGGCCGGGCGCTCGCCGGCCTCCAGGAAGCGGGAGTAGAGGATTTTGGCGATGGTCGACTTGCCCGCCCCGGAGAGCCCGGTGAGAAAGACGGTGAAACCCTGGCGGGAGGGCGGCGGATAGGCCCTGGTCAGCTCCGCGATCACGGCGGGGAATGACGCCCACTCGGGGATCCGGCGGCCGGTGCGGACCCGTTCGCGCAGGTCCGACCCGCTGAGGGATATCGTCCCCACGTTTTCGGGGACCTGGTCGACCGTGCGGTACTCGTCCTCGAAGGGCAGGTAGACCATCTCCTTGAAGGGGAGCACCTCGATGCCCAGCTCGGGCGCGCACCCGGCGGCCTGGGCCAGGGTATCCTCGCTCCCGTAAAAGGAACCGCCGTTTCCGTCCGTTCCCGGGGCCGCGTGATCGTGGCCGACGATGGCGTGGCTGCACCCGTAGTTTTTCGACAGGATGAGGTGCAGCACGGCATCCCTCGGGCCCGCCATGCGGAAATGAAGGGGCAGCAGGCTCAGGATGAAGGCGTCCGGCGGGTAGCTGCGGCTCACGGCCCGGTAGCAGCGCACCCGCGTGTAGTGGTCGAAGTCCCCGGGCCGGGCCATGCCGGCGATGGGCAGCGCCAGCAGGTTGGCCTTGGCCTGGCGCATGGCCCGGACCGTCATCTCGAACTGGGGCCGGTGGATCACGTTGCGGGTCTGGAAGCCGATAACCCGCTGCCACCCCAGCTTGGCGAACAGGGCGCGCACCTCGGCGGGGGACCGCCGCAGCTGGCGGAAGTCGAAATGCAGGGGCAGGCTCAGGACCTCCAGGCCGCCGCCGACGTAGTGATCGCCCGTTCCGTAGTAAAGATGCCGGACGCCGGGGTGGGTGATGTCCCGGGTGCCGAACACCGCCAGGGCCTCGCGTTCCCGGTCCAGCGGCCAGATTTCCTCCACGCTCAGGACCGCCAGGAGGAACCCCTCCGGGTCCCGCAGGGCCAGGGACTGCCCGGCTTCCAGGTCCCGGGCGAGATCCGCGTGCACGTCCAGGCAGACCGGCAGGGGCCAGAGCAGGCCGCCGGGAAGCCGCGTCCCCTCGAGCACCGATTCGTATTCGCTGCGCACCATGAAGCCGGCAAGGGGCGAGAAGGCGCCGGTGGCCAGCATCTCCAGGTCGCAGAGCTGCCGGTCGTTGAGCCGCAGGTCCTTCATGCCGGCGGCCGCCGCCTTCAGCAGCGCCGCCCGCTCCTCGCCCACCCGGAGGTCGAGAAGCTTCCCGCCGTGGGGGGGGGTGTGGGTGGTTGGGTTCATTGCAGGGGGTCGGGGTTCCCCGTTAAAGGATCAAGGGTCAAGGTTCTGGGTTCGGGGGTCTGGGTTCGGGTTTCCGGGTTCACGGTTCGGGGTTGATGCAAACGAGGAGCTCGAGATCGTATTCGCGCATGGTCTCGAAGCCTTCCTTGAGGATGCCCTCGCCGTCCAGTTTGCCGGCCTTGTCCGCGCGCTTCATGGCCTCGGCCAGGGCGAGGACGTTGGACCACGCCTGGACGGTGCGGATGAGGCGCTTTTCCGTGGGCACGCCGGGGTTGTATTTCTTGCCGTACTCGAGGACCGCGTTCATCATGGGCGTGTCCTCGCCGTAGAACGCGCACACCGTGCCGGCCATCACGCCCTCGGCGGCCTCGGCGGCCAGGCGGGGCAGGTTCTCGTCGAAGCCCCAGAGGTTGACGATGTGGTCGGCCCCCAGGCCCAGGGAGTAGGCGTCGCGGAGGGTGGCCGACACCGACATGGTGGTGTTGCCGTGCCAGACCACGTCCGGCTTGAAGTTTTTCATGGACAGGACCTGGCTCTTGGTGTCGATGGCGAAAAGGGAGACGTCCTCATCGGGCCCGATCTCGAATCCCAAAAGCGTGGCCTGGTCCTTGACGGCCTTGATGGGGGCGCTGGCATAGGGGGAGGCGAACATGTACGAGCAGACGAAGCGCGGCTTGCGCGTGCCGAAGTCCTTGTGCTTGGGCCAGCGCTCGTCGAACCAGGCCGTCAGGGTGGCCCGGGCGTTGGAGGAGTAGTCGGTGGCCGCGAACAGGTTGTAGGGCGTCTTGGCGGGGTCGGTCAGGTGGCCGGAATAGGATGCCGACACGTAGGGCTTCTTGTCCTTGGTCACCGTGGGGGAAAGGGCCTCGGTGTCGCCCGTGCCCCAGCCCAGGACCGCGACGCAGCCCAGGCGCTGGAACAGCTTGTACTTGGTGAGGGCTTCCGGCACCCGGTAGCCGTAGTCGAACTGGTAGAGCTTGATCTCCTTGCCGTTGATGCCGCCGTTTTCGTTGACGTACTTGACCGCCTCGGCGATGCCGAGGGCGTAGTCCTTACCGACGTCCGAGGTGGCGCCGGTCATGTCGTTCAGGGCGCCGATCTTGATTTCCTCGGCCCCTGCCGCCGCCGTGAACCCGGCGATGAGGGCCAGCGCGAAAAGGGTGACACAGACTTTGGGCCAGTGATTTTTCGGTTTCATGACATTCCCCCTTCATTGAGAGCAGATCGTGAACTCATCCACCATTGCCGGTAAGGGACATCACCTCCTTGCTATCGGTGCTCAGTACGAGAACGGCCAGAGGTTGAAGTAGTTCTTGCCCTGCCACCAGCGGTAGGCGAGGCCCTTGGGTTCGAAGATCATGAACGCGCAGATGGCCAGGCCGAAGGCGGCCTCCTTGACGAACAGAAAGTCCATGAACAGGCGCTCGCCCCAGCTCGTGTCGGCGAAGTTCATGATGACCAGCTGGAGCACCTCCATGACCACCACCATGAAGATCGCGCCGAATGCGGTGCCGTGGATCGAGCCGACCCCGCCGATGAGAATGACCCCCACCAGCCACAGGGACCAGCTCCAGGGGAAGTGCTCGGGGCTGATGGCCGCCAGGTTGCTGATCCAGAAGGCGCCTGCGATGCCGCCGATGAACCCGGCCACGAAAAAGGCCATCAGCTTGTACCTGATTACGTCGATGCCCATGACCTCGGCGGAGATGTCGTTGTCGCGGATGGCGACCCAGGCCCGGCCGGCGCGCGTGCGCAGCAGGTTGGCCACCGCCGTGATGCACAGCACGCACAGGACGACCATCATGAAGTAGACCTTCTGGTCGTTGTCGATGACCCACGGCCCGACCTTGATGGTCCCGGGGGGAAGCGAAAACGCCTGCCCGCGGCCGCCGATCTGGCTGACGTACTGGGTGATGATGAAGTCGACGATGATGAACTGGGCCGCCATGGTGGTCAGGATCAGGTAGAACCCCTTGACCTTGGCCGAGGGGAGGCCGAAGAGCACGCTCCAGATGCCGGCCATCAGGGCCGCGGCAAGGATGCTGACCGGGTAGGCGATCCCCCAGTCGAGCATGAACTGGGGCCAGGGCACCTCGAGGATCATCAGGGTGCTGGTGTAGGCCCCCACGGCGATGAAGGCCGCGTGGCCGAGGGTCACCTGCCCGCAGAAGCCGATGAGCAGCTGGACCCCCAGGGCCCCCAATAGCGTGTAGCCGATGTTGTTGCACACGCTCAAGGCGTAGTCGTCGGCCAGCAAGGGGATGACGACGAAAAGCACCACGGCCAGCAGCATCATCTTGGCTTTGATGAAAGGGGTCTGCCACCAGCCGTGATCCTGGGCATAGTTTTCGTGATACAGACTGCAGGGAAGCCACGTGGTCGACATGAAAAAGCTCCGCTTTTGGGGTTAGGGGTTCAGGGTTCGGGGGTTCAGGGTTCAAGGTTCAGGGTTATGGGTTCGGAGCCCGTTGTCGAAATCGAAATCGAAATCGGGATCGCACGGTCGAAAGTCCAGGGTCGGGGGGGTCCGTTCGGGGTTCAGGGTTCCTCCCTCGATCTTCAGCCCACCCCCCGTTTGAGCTTCCATCGCTACACCCGCTCGATGCGCTCCCAGCCCCACAGCCCGTAGGGTTTGAAGAGCAGGAAAGGGGCTGGCAGGTGGCCGTGCAGCCCGCACAATAATTGGCGGAGGTGGCCCGGGCCTCGGCTTCGAAACTCCGGTGATCCGAGGCGGTCAGGCGCATCTGATTGACTGCCGCTTCGGTGTTGGCCTTGAGGATGGCCATCGTGTTCATTTGGGAGCACACCGTCGCTATGCGCTCATCGGACCATACCGCCAGCAGCTTCGCTTGTTCCTCTGTCATCCCCTTGTCCAAAAAGCGCTTGGCCAGGGTCTGGCTCTCGGTGCTCTCCCACCCCATGTAGGTCCAGGAGGAGGAGGCCTGTGTTTTCATTGCGGTCAGCCCGATGCCGGCTTTGTGGCAGGCGTCGATGGCCCGCTTCATATCATCTGCGGTCATTACTCGGTAGTTGTAGGTGGTCATGATCCCGTCGACCCAACCCAGGGTTGCCGCGTGGGACAGGCACTTGGCCATGTTGGAATGGGTGCTGAACCCGAACAGGCGGATCTTTCCACTGGATTTCATTTTTTCGCTCCAGGCTTTGATCTCCGGCGTCAATTCCGCCTTGGCATCACCCACCCCGTGTAAAAAATACAAATCGAGATAACTGGTCTTGAGGTTGTTCAGGGAGTCATCGAGTTCCTCGGTCAAGCCTTTGGCATCCTGCTTGCTTGACTTGGACACCAGAAAAATCTGCTTGCGGTCTTGCGGGTACTTGGCCAGGTACTTGCCGATTCCCAGCTCACTCCCCCACCGGTTGTAGTACTGGGCGGTGTCCCAGTAGGTCACCCCCCATTTCACCGCCTGCCGGAGCAGCAACTGGCTGGCGCCGGTATCGAACATGGTGCCCAACGACAGTATCGGCACTTGCACGCCGGTGCGGCCAAAAGGCCGCGTGCCCACCTGCATGGCGTCGGCATGGGCAACCGTCGGCCCGGTGAGCGCGCCGACCATGCCGCCGACACCGGCAGCCCCGAGAACTTGCAGAAACCGGCGGCGCCTGATGCCGCATTGCTCTGTCTTCATAACGCTACTCCTTTGTTTGCGGAACGCCGGTCGCGGCAAGCAAGGCATGGGCCCGGCTTCGGGTTTCGTTTTCGGAGGTCACGCGAATTGCCGCCCGGCCGCGCACCGGGCACTCGTGTTGGCAGACCCCGCAGCCGATGCACCGGCTCGGGTCTACAAAAGGCTGCTGCAAGCGGACATGCACAGCGGCCGAGGCTTCCGGCCGGAGAGCGGCCACGGCCGGATCGCCTGCCACTTCGATCCGGTCCGGCTGGGCGCCGTCAATCCGCAGCGCCTGTTCCGAACCGGCGGGTCCGACCAGGAAATAGTCGCCGCTGCCCAGGGGCCTGCGCGCCGGGGGGAGGTTTACATCAACGGACTGCGATCTCACCCGGGCCACCACCAGCCGGTCCAAGCCGTCCACCGGCTCCAGCACGGTGCGGGTGGTGATGGCCTTGGGGCTGACCGGGCAGTTCTCCTGGCAGACAATGCAGGGGGTCCCCATGGCCCAGGGCAGGCAGCGGCCCCGATCCACGAAGGCGGTCCCGATCCGGACCGGGCCTGCGTCGCTGAAGCGGCCCTGGCCCATGCGTTCATCCAGCGCCAGGGGGCGGATGGCGGCCGTGGGGCAGACATGGCCGCAGGCGATGCAGTTGTGCTGGCAGCCGCTGGTGCCCAGGCGGAAATCGAGGCAGGGGGTCCAGAGGCCTTCCAGCCCGGCCTCGAGCATCGCCGGTTGAATCACATGGGTCGGGCAGACCCGTATGCACTGGCCGCATTTTACGCACCGCTTCAAGAATTCGGATTCGGTCAACGCGCCGGGCGGTCGCACCAGGTCGGGCCGCCATCCCACCCCCAGGGGATCGCCCAGGCGGGCCAGGGGCAGAATAATCGCACCGCAAGCGCCGGCGGCAAGCACGGCCCGACGGTTTAAATCCGGGCCGGCGATCTCGCCTGTGGTCGACGGCGCGGCCGCGTACCCCAGAATCCGCTCCGGGCAGTCGCCCGGGCAGTTGTAGCAGAGCACGCATTCGGACCACCGGATTCGATCGGCCGGCGCGCAGGCCCCTTCGCAATGCTGATCGCAGCGCCCGCAGCCGGTGCAGGCATCAGCGCCCGTGTCCCGTCGCCCCATCCGCCACACGGACCACCTTGCGGCAATCCCCAACAGGGCCCCCAGCGGGCAGACATACCGGCAGTAAAACCGGGGACGCCAGGCCGAAAGGGCCAGGACGAGGCAAAACACGCCGCCGGTAAGCAGCCCGCCGGCAACGACAATCGTGTCGGCCCCCGGGGCCAGCAGGGGCAACACCACCAGCGAGACGGACCGGTAGACCAGGGGGATCGGATCCAAAAGCCCGGTCTGCAGCCCGGCTGCCAGCAGGCGATGGCCCGGCAGGATCACACCCAGCACCAGGCCGATGCCGCCGGCAGCCGCCATTGTTCTTCCGGCAGACACGACCCACGGCCGACGCCCCCATCGCCCCATGACCAGGCCAGCCAAAATGGCCGCACCGGGCGGGACCCAGCCGCCGCCGGCCACAAAGGCCACCAGCGGCCGGGCCAGTTCGACGGCCGCCATGGTCAGTAATCCGACCAGCAACAGGTACTTGACCTGCTGGCCGGGATGGGGCTGCCGTCCGGCGGCCCGCGCCGGCCGCCGGCGGCGCGTGTCGGCCCATGCACCGGCCATCTGCTGCAGGGTTCCCAGCGGGCAGAGCCATCCGCAAAAAAAACGGCCCACCAGGGCGGTGGCCGCCAGCGTCGCCGCGCCCCAGAGCAAGCCCTTGTAAAGGCTACCGGTGGTCAACACCGTGGCCAGCCCGACCAGGGGGTCCAGCTCCAACAGCCAGCTGACCGGCCACCCCCGCAGTTCGAACCAGCGGTCGCCGACGGTGGTGACCAGGCAGCTGCCTGTCAGCAGCAGCAGAAAAAATGCCTGGCAAATCCGCCTGACAAAGACCAGCCTCATGTGGCATCCACTGGGTTGAGGGTCCGGTAATCGACAGTGCCCAGTCCGGCCGCGGCCGCCTGCTGGAGGTGGGGAAGCTGGTCCACCCGCCGTCCCAAAATCCCCGCACCGGCAGCGTCCACTGCCACGGGGTCGATGCCGGCCACCAGCGTGTTCGTAGCGGCCAGGTCCGATATCGACCCGCCGGTGGGGCCGTTGTGCATCATCGTGGTCACGGCATCCAGGATCACCAGGGTCGGGCGCACCAGGGCCGCCAGTTCGGCGATAATGGTGTGAATGTCCTGATGAAAGACATTGCGGCGCCCGCCCAGCAAGCCGTACCAGTTTTTAATGGTCATGGAGGCGCCGCTGCGGTGATGATCCTTGAGGGGCGCAAGGCCGATGAGACAATCCGCTTCGGCCAGCGGCCCGATCAGCACCGGCCAGTCGCGGATCAACCGGGCGCCGGCCAGGGTGACCGCGGCGAACCGGTCGGCTGTCGGCAGCACGACCCGGCCGCCGGCGGCTTCGGCGGCCGGGCCGATCCCGGTGAGCCGAAAACAGCTGGCCGGATCGTTGATGGGGTTGTCGGTGACCACCACGTCGGCGGCCCCGGCTTCAAGGCAGGCTGCCACCACCGCCGCCACCAGGTCCGGGTGCGAGGTGGCCGAAATCGCCGGGGGCGAGGCAAACGCCGCATTGGCCTTGATCACCACCCGATCGCCGGGCCGCACAAAGCGCGCCGTCCCGCCCAGGGCCCCAAGAGCCCGGCGCACCATGTCACCCCGATCCTCTCCCCTGGCAATGGCCATGGCCGGGCCGCCATCCGGTTTCCTCGAAAAATCAGGCAGGCCGCCAAGTGCCTCGGTCGACGGCTCCAGTGCCGGGGGGTCCGTGCCGTGCAGCCACCAGCCCACCCCCAGGGCCGAAGCCGAAACCAACCCGGCCTTGAGCGACCGGTGGATGAATTCCCGCCGGTTAAGCCCCGTCATCGCCGATTTCCTGCAGCCGTTTTTGGATTCGCCGTGCAAGGGCCAGGGCGCTTTCCCTGTCCGGGGCCTCGTGCACGCCGATCACGTAGCGCCCGTGGTACAGCACGACCTCGATGGTATCCAGGATGTCGATAACGGCGACGCCCTCGAGCCCGTCCAGGGGCGTGCCGCCGTATTCGAGGTAAAAATCCCGGACGGCTTCGGCCGCAGACCGCGCCGATGCTGCAGATTCCCGCCGGGCCACGTAGGCCATGATCTCGGCCCCGTTTTGCTGGTATCGGGCCGTGAACACCTGGTTCAACCCGGAGATGCCAAAGGCATCGGAGGCCACCAGGGACCGGCTGCCCGGCACCCGGCCCTCCTCCGGGAAAAGGGCCATTTCCGTCACATTGGCCGCATCCGCCCCGATCCGGCCGACAAAAGCCTCCGCCATTTCCCCGGCAGCCGTCATCAGCGAATCGGAAGCTTCGGCGCCCACCAACTCCACGTAGTAGCGGCCGTGCGCCAGAAACCGGCCGTTGGGCGTGGCATAGGCATACGGGGTGGGGCCGCCGGCTTCCAGGTCCCCCCGGCGCTGCATGCTGAATACGGAAAAAGCGTTGCGGGCGGTGCCCATGTCGTAGACAAACATTTCAAACCAGAGGGCCGGATCAGCGGCCAGGGCAAACCGCTGGGTCTCCAGGGACCGGAAACCGGCGCTGAAATAGAGTTCCGCCTTGCCGTTGATCTTGTCGGACAGCGTGTCCGGATCGAAGCGCTCCGGGGGAGAGAGCGGCTCGATCCCGGCAGGCGCCAGATCCGCCAGGGGCAGCGACGCCGCGGCGGTGGCCGGTTCCGGCAGCACCTGGCGGGCGTTCACCGCCGGGTTGAACCGATACTGAACGGTGTATATCCCCAGGGCGATCACCGCCAGTGCCGCCAGCACGCCCAGTCCCACCCATCGCTCCCCGGGGGTCACGGTATGTTTTCCAGGCGCCGGGGTCATGGGCAGCTCTTGTCGGTTGTCCAACTGCTCAAATCTCCGGCCTGATATCAAACCAGGGTTTTTCCATTTCCAGGTGGGCCGCCAGGTTGAAAAGCGTGAATTCATCACCAATACAAGGGCCGCTGCCTTTTGGGTCAACTCGCGGAGACTTTGGTCCCTGTTGCCGGCTTGGACGCGGTAGCCGATGGGACTCGAAATTTTCAAGACCCGAGTCATATCAACGGAATTATCAAAAGACGCACCTGAAATAGCCCCCGGCCAGAAATTTTCCGGGAACGACCCAGTAAGTGTTCACCTATTCCTATGACGCCGCCGTGCTGCCGGCGGTCATGCCGGCCGTGGTCCTCAGGCCCCTCCACAGCCAGGCCCTGAGCCGCGCCGTGCGCCTGTGCAACGACGCCCGCCTGCCCCTCACGGTGCGCGGCTCGGGCACCAACCTGAGCGGCGGGACGATACCCGCCAGCGGCGGGGCGGTCATCGTCACCAATGCCCTGAACCGGATCCTGGAAATCAACGAACAGGACATGTACGCCGTGGTCCAGCCCGGGGTGGTGACCGCCAGGCTGGCGGCCGCGGTGGAGGCCAGGGGCCTCTTCTACCCCCCGGACCCCGGCAGCCAGGCGGTCTCCACCCTCGGCGGCAACGTGGCCGAAAACGCCGGCGGCCTGCGCGGCCTGAAATACGGGGTGACCGGCGATTACGTCATGGGGCTGAAATTTTTCGATGTGAACGGCGAGCCGGTCAAGACCGGCTCCAAGACCGTCAAGTGCGCCACCGGCTACAACCTCACCGGCCTTCTGGTCGGTTCCGAGGGCACCCTCGGGGTCTTCGACGAGATCACCCTCAAGCTGATCCCAATGCCGGCCCACCGCAAGGCCATGATGGCGGTCTTCGACGAGATCGGCAAGGCCTCCCGAACCGTCGCCGCCGTCATCGCCGCCCGGATCGTTCCGGCCACGCTGGAATTCATGGACAATTTCACCATCCGCGCGGTGGAGGCCTTCAGCCATGCCGGCCTGCCGGTGGAGGCCGCGGCCATGCTGCTGATCGAGGTCGACGGCCACCCGGCCCAGGTCGAGGAGGACGCCGGCAAGGTGGAAGCCATCTGCCGCGAGATGGGCGCGGCCGGCATCCGCGTCGCGCGCGACGACGCCGAGCGCGACAAGGTCTGGGCCGCCCGCCGCGGCGCCCTCTCGGCCCTGGCCAAGCTCAAGCCGACCCTGGTCCTGGAGGACGCAACGGTGCCGCGCAGCAAGATCCCCGACATGGTGCAGGCCCTGCAGGACATCGGCCGGCGCTTCGACCTGTCCATCGGCACCTTCGGCCACGCCGGCGACGGCAACCTGCACCCCACGATCCTCACCGACCGGAGAGACACGGCCGAATGGCAGCGCGTCGAGGCGGCCATCGAGGCCATTTTCGACAAGGCTCTTTCCCTGGGCGGCACCCTGTCCGGTGAGCACGGCACCGGCATCGCCAAATCCTGTTTCCTGGAAAAGGAGACCAGCCCTGCGACCATCGTCTATTCCAGGCGCGTCAAGCAGGCCCTGGACCCCAACAATATCCTCAATCCGGGCAAGATCATAGGGGGCTGAAGATGGCCGACTTGAAGGCCCTGATCGACATGATGCGCCGGTTGGAAGACCAGCTGGTGGTCTGCATGCGCTGCGGCATGTGCCAGGCGGTCTGCCCGCTCTATGCCCAGACCGGCAGGGAGGCGGACGTGGCCCGGGGCAAGCTCGCCCTGCTGGACGGCCTGATGCAGGCGATGTTCGAGGACCCGCAGGGCGCCAGCCAGCGCCTGAGCAAGTGCCTGCTCTGCGGCTCCTGCGAGGCCAACTGCCCCAGCGGCGTGAGCGTGATGGAGATCTTTCTTAAGGCCCGGGCCATCCTGGCCGGCTACATGGGCCTGCCCCCTGCCAAGCGCCTGGCCCTGAGGGGGCTTTTAGCACACCCGCAGCTCTTCGACCGCATGAGCGAGTGGGGGGCCAAGTTCCAGAACGTTTTCACGCGGCCGGCCAATGCCGTGCTGGGCACCTCCTGCGCCCGCTTCGCCGGCCCCCTGCTGGGCGACCGGCATTTCAGGCAGCTGGCCGACCCGCCCTTCCACAAAAGCGTGCCGGCCCTCGACACCCGGGGGGGGCGGTCCGGTCTGCGGGCGGCATTCTTCGTGGGCTGCCTCATCGACAAGCTCTACCCGGATGTCGCCCGCGCCAGCCTGGCCGCCCTGAACCACCACGGGGTGGACGTCTTCCTGCCGGCAAACCAGGCCTGCTGCGGGATCCCGGCCATTTCCAGCGGCGACCTGAAGACCTTCGTCGAACTGGTGCGCCACAACGTGGAAGTCTTCGCCCGGGGGGAGTTCGACTGCCTGGTCACCGCCTGCGCCACCTGCACGAGCACCATCAAAAAGGTCTGGCCGCGGATGGTCCCCGCGTCGGCCGGCTTCCGCGACCGGGCGCTTCTGCTGGCGGACAAGGCCATGGACATCCACCAGTTCCTGGTCCGGAAGGCCGGCCCGGTGGCCCCGTCCGCGGCGGCCGCGGCGCCCCGGCGCCGCGTGACCTACCACGACCCCTGCCACCTGAAAAAGTCCCTGGGCGTCTTCACCGAACCCCGTGAGCTGATCCGGGCCAATGCCAACTGCGAGTTCAGGGAAATGGCCCTCCCCGACCAGTGCTGCGGCATGGGCGGCAGTTCCAATCTGCAGTACTACGAGATCTCCTCTCAAATCGGGCGCCTGAAACTGGAGGCGGTAAAGGCCAGCGGGTGTTCGACCCTGGCGACCGCCTGCCCGGCCTGCATGCTGCAGATCTCGGACATGATCTCCAAGGCCGGGGAGGCGATGGAGGTGAAGCACGCCATCGAAATCTACGCGGAGTCTTTCCAGTAACTATGAACGTCGCCCTCAAGCCCATCAAGGCCAAGCGGATATCCGACCAGGTCTTCGAGCAGATCCGCGAACTCATCTTCCGCGGGCAGCTCAAGCCCGGCCAGCAGCTGATGCCCGAGCGCGACCTGTCCGACGCCCTGGCGGTCAGCCGCACCACGGTGCGCAGCGCCATCAACCGCCTCGTGGTCATGGGCCTGTTGGAGCAAAAGCAGGGGCAGGGGACCTTCGTGCGCTCGCCGGACACCTGGCGCCAGGGCAACCCCCTGGCCATGGCCATGGAAAGCCAGGAGGCCAGCCTGCAGGACCTTCTCGAGGTCCGCCTCGGCCTGGAGTGCAACGCCGCGGCCCTGGCTTCCCAGAGGGCCGTCGAGGCCGACCTGCAGATCATGGCCGGCAGCATCCGCGAGATGCAGGAGGAGATCGACCGGGGCGGGCTGGGGGTCGAAGCCGACACCTCCTTTCACATGGCCATCGCCTTCGCCACCCGCAACCCCTTCCACGTCTACATCATGAAGAACTTCTACGACCTGCTTTTCGTGGGCATCAAGAAAAACCTCCTCGGCCTCTACGAGGAGCCCGAAAACCACCGCCTGATCCTGGCCCAGCACCGGGCGGTCTTCGAAAACATCCACCGCCGCGACCCCCAGGGCGCCTTCGACGCCATGGCCCGCCACATCCGCTTCGTGATGGATTTTTTCAGGAACCGGGAGGAAAAAGGGACAGGCAGGGCGGGAGAACACAATTGAGCGGCAGAGCGCCGGCTGCCGCGGGCAAAGCCCACTGCAGCCGGCGCTGCACCGCCAGGCGATCTGCGGGGGTCACACCAAGGCATCAGGCATCGGCATACCTGCAGGTCCCGGGCCCGTGTCCACCCGTGCCGTCGCCGGTGCCGGTACCGTCACCGGGCCCGTAACCGTGGCCCTTGCCGCGACCGGCAACCAGCGGCAGGAGGGTCGCGCTCTCGGCCCCACAGTCCCCGGGCCCGTACCCGCCCGTGCCGTCGCCCGTGCCGGTACCGTCACCCGGGCCGTGGCCGCCGTCCGGGCCCTTGGCGACCACCACCCCATCCGCCGCCCCCACGGCTGCCGGTTCAACGCACCAGGCGGCCGTGGCCAGCACGCAACCCGCCAACACGCAAACGCTCATCAGCATTCTCTTCACTTTCTTTCTCCTTTCATCTGCCTGCTCGAAAGAGCCGTCTTTTCTGAAAACATCCTGGTTCGATGCGGTTCATGCCCTTACCTGCCTGTCTATTTCCGGACATCCCTCCCTTCCCGGCCTTGCCCCAACCGCCGAAATAATTCCCCCGCGGCCTGGCCCCGGGGACACTTCAGCGTCCTGGTTCATTGCAGCCCGGCGATCTTGGACCGTCGACTGCGGATCCGTGCCGTCGGGTCGCGGTTTTCGTCGGCCCTGTGCTTCCGCGACCCGCAAATTGTCCCGGTAACGTCCGGACGGTAAAATGGTTACAGGATGGCGGCATTGGGAAGCAAGGATCGGGTTGCCGGATTTGGTCTTTATGCAGACACGGGGCGGCAATCAGCAGACGCCTAGCCGCCGGAACGGAAACGGGGCCGGTGCGGCAATCCTCGGGCAAGGTCCACCGCTAAGGGCGAGGCGAAAAATCTGTTTCCCGGCCCGGTCCTTTCTGGTATGGAACAAGGAGGGGGCGCAGGGCCGGCAGTTCACCCGCCCACAGGACGACTTTCCATGGCTTTTCGGCTTTCCATCCGCCGCAGGCTGTTTTTCAGCCACCTGGTGGCGGTGCTGCTGGTTTCAGGGAGCATCGGCACCTATTTCTACGCCAGCGCGCACCGGGACCTGATGCGCAGCCTCCAGAGCCGCCTCAGGAACAGCGCGGCCCTCGTCGGCCGGACCCTGGACGCCCGGGCTCTCGAGGCGGTGCGCACCCGTGCCGACACCCGGCTTCCGTCCTACAGGGAAAACCTGGAGCGCCTTCGCGCAATCAAGCAAACCAACCCCGACATCGCCTTCCTCTACGTCATGCGTCTGGAGGACGGGCGTGTATTTTTCGTCATCGACACGGACAAGACCGACGCGCAGGCCCTGCCGGGAACCGAATACACCGAGGTCATCCCCTCCCTGCTGGCCGGCTTCGTCAATCCCTCAGCCGACCCGGACGTCGAGCGGGACGAGTGGGGCTATTTCATGTCGGGCTACGCGCCCCTGGCAAACGGGGAGGGGCGCTACCTGGTGGGCATCGACATGCGCGCGGCCGACGTCGAGAAGAAGTTCGCCCACCTGAAGTTCTCGGGCTTCGTTTCCCTGGTCTTCTCCATCCTGCTGGCGATGCTTTTCTGCCGGATGCTCTCCTCCCATTTTCTCGCCGGGATCCACCTCCTCATCTCCCGCTGCCGCGGCATCGCGGAGGGCCGCCTCGGGGAGCGCCTGGAGTTCCAGTCCCGGGATGAATTCGACCACCTCGTGGAAGCCTTCAATTCCATGTCCCAACGCCTGGCCCAGAGCCAGGCGCAGTCGGACGAAGCCCGGGACGCGCTCAGGCTGGCCAACTCGGAGCTGGAGTTCCGCGTCGGGGAACGGACCCGGGAGCTTTCCGAGACCAACGTCAGGTTGCAGAGGGAGATCGAGGCACGGCGGCAGATGGAGGAGATGCTGGTGCAGTGCGCCCAGCAGGACCCGCTGACCGGCCTGATGAACCGGCGGGCCATGATGGAGCAGCTGTACTACCAGGTGGGCGCCTACCAGCGAAGCCGCAAACCCATCGCCCTGCTCATGGTGGACATCGACCATTTCAAGCGGATCAATGACCGCTGCGGGCATCAGGCCGGGGACACGGTCCTGAAGTCCATCGCCGCGCGGATCCAGAGCGGGATCCGCAAGCAGGACCGGATGGCGCGCTGGGGCGGGGAGGAGTTCCTGCTGCTGCTGCCCGACACCGATGCCCGGGGCGCGGCCGTCCTGGCGGAAAAGGTCCGCGCGCTCGTCGCTGGGGAGACCGTCGCGGCGGAAGGGGAGACCGTCGAGGCCACCATCAGCATCGGCGTGACCGAATACCGGGACGCCCAGTCAGTCGACGACTTCATCCGGGCAGCGGATCTGAACATGTACCAGGCCAAGCGCAACGGGCGCAACCGGGTCGTCCCCTCCGATCCGCAATACCTGGCCGAAACGGCGGCCGATGCTTGAAGGAGGAGGCGCCATGAATCGCTCCAGTTTCCCGCAGACCCTTGCGCTCGTTCTCTGCGCGGCCCTCTTGGCCGCCGCCGGAACCCATGCCCAGACCGGACCCGCCGGCACCGGCGGCGACCCCAAATGGGCCGTGTCCGTGACGAGGACGCCCAGCGACTCCTGGGTTTCCTGGCCTTCGAGCTGACGTTCGGCCTGCCGCAGTTGCCCCGCTGGGACGTGATGATCCGCGCCCACCATCGCTCCGGGGCCGGCGAGGCCATCGGGCCGGGCTACTCCAACTTCTTATGCGCCGGCGTGAAATTCGCTTTTTGAGCCTGGGAAATGAAAATCCGCCTTCCGAAAGCCCGTCACTGGATAGCCTCCGCGATTCTGCTGGCGATGGGGGGCGGGCTGGGGTACGCTCTCCTCCATGACCGGCTCGCCGTCGTCGTCGAGGGCCAAGTCTACAGGAGCGCGCAGCTTTCCGGGCGAAGGCTCCAGGAGGTCATCGACGAGCGTCGGATCCGAACGATCGTCAACCTCCGGGGCGGCGACGAGGGCAGCGGATGGTACCAGGCCGAAAGCGAGGTCGCCCGGTCACGGGAAGTGGCGCTGGTGGACATCCGCCTCCCGAGCCACGATCTTCCCGCCTACCTGGCGCTCAACCGGCTCCTGGATGCCCTGCTTTTCTCCAAACGCCCGGTTCTCGTTCACTGCTGGCACGGCGCCGACCGGGCCGGCCTTGCCGGCGCCCTGGCGCTGTCCGTCCTGGAGAACCCGCCCCTGCCCGAGGTAAAAAAGCAGTTTTCCTGGCGCCACGGGGTGATTCCCTTCAGCGCTTCCATCGGGCCCCTCGTTTTCGCGCGCTACGAGGAGTGGCTGAAGGAGTCCGGCCGGGCGCACGACCGCGAGGCGCTCACGGACTGGGTCCGCAACGGGTACGTCGACCCCCGGGCAAATCTCCTCTTCCACATCGACGAGGCAAACGGCCGCCTGTTCGACGGCAAGGACAGGCGGGTGGTCCTGACGCAGACCCCGGGGGAGATCGTGGTCAGGGGGTGGGCCCTCGACGCCCGCACGTTTGCGCCGCCGGAAGGGCTCTCCCTTTCCCTGGACGGCAGGCGTTTCCAGGAAATCGACTACCGGACCCGCAGGCCGGACGTGGCCCTCTTCCACCGCCGCGACGCAGCGGCCTTCGACGGCTTCACCGTCGGCTGGACGGTCGTCTTCCAGGGCCGCGACGCCGGCCCGGGGGAGCACGCGTTCCGCCTGCGCCATGCCGGGCAGGGCGCCGCCGCCGTCGACATCCCCACCGATTTCAGGCTGCGGATACGCTGACGGCGCATTCTCTCATCCCTTCCGGCCGGGCGCCCCCTCCGGCCCGCCCCCCCGCAACGTGACGCGCAGGATCTCCCCCGGGGGCCACAGGCGCATGCGCGGCCCCCAGGTGCCCGCGCCCCTGGTAACGATGACCGTCATGCCGTCCACCGTGTAGCTTCCGGCCAGAAGGGGATAGCGCCGGCGCACCAGGTAACCGAAAGGCCAGATCTGGCCGCCGTGGGTGTGCCCGCAGAGCATGAGCCCCGCTCCGGCCGCGGCCGCCGCCTCGGCCTGCCACGGTGTGTGGGAAAGCAGGATCGCGGCGCCGGGAGGCCGGCCGGCAAGCGCCTGCTCGACGAAGCCGTGCCCCAGTCCCCGCCGGCGGGCGGAGGTGAGATCGTCGACCCCCGCCAGGGCCAGGCCGGGCCGGAGGCCGGCCCAGGCGTTTCGCAGCAGGTTGAAGCCGAGGGCCTCGTAAAGGCGCAGGTCGCCCCTGCCGTGGTGCTCGTGGTTGCCGGGAACGGCCCAGACCCCCATGGGCGCCGAGAGCTTTCCCATGGCGGCGATCACCCCGCCGTCCGGCGGCCGGCGCCCCTCGAAGATGTCGCCCAGCAGCACCACGAGGTCGGGCCGCTGGGCGTTGACCTGGGCGACGCGCGCCGCCGCCCAGCGTGCTCCCAGCTGGGAATCAAGGTGCATGTCGGACAGGGCGACGAGCACCGTCCCGTCCAGGGCGCCGGGCAGGCCGGGAAGCCGCGCCTCGTATTCCACCACCACCGGCGGCCGGAGGCCCTGGAACAGCGCCAGGGCCGAAAGCAGCGCACCGGCGATCAAGGCCCACCCCCGCAGGGCGGGCGCCCGGCGGGGCAGAAGCAGGCCGAAGAGGGTGGCCAGGTCGGCCGCCAGGAGGGGGACGAACATCAGGAAAAGCGCGCCCATCCAGGTCATCGCCAGGAATTCGAGCGCCGCGGGGAAGAAGCCCGTTGCGCTGCGGCCGATGACCCTCCCCAGGGAAAAAAGCGCCCACAGGCCAAGGCCGGCGCCGAGGAAAACCCTGCGCGGCACGCGCCGGGCGACAAGCGGCACGGAGCCGGCACGCCAGAAGACGTAGACGTGCATGGCGGTGCAGACGGCGATGAGGAGGGTTCCGAACATGGCAGCTTTCGCGGGCGCTATCCAGGGCAGCGATGGCCCGCGCCGGGTTCTAATCGAGGAAGCCCGCATCGGCGGCGATGCCGAAATCGGGAGGCCGGGCGATGATGCCCTGCCCTTGGAGAAACAGGGCCGTCTGCCGGAGGCTGGCCAGGATCTCGGCATCGAGCCGCAGGCGGTAGTCGTGGCGCCCCATGACCTGGCGGGTCGTGGCGAGGGGCAGCCCCGTCTCGGCGGCCATGATCGCCGCCGCTTCCTCGGGGTGGGCGGCCACGTAGCCTTCCGCGGCCTTCATCGCCCGCAGGAACTTTCTGACCGCTTCGGCCCGGTCCTGGATCCAGGTTCGGTCGGCGAGGATCAGGATCGGGTAGGCGTTGCCCAAGCCGCCGAGGGTCGCCAGTTCGCGCGCGCCTTTCTCCTCGGCGAGCATAGGCGTGGGCTCGCTGGCGGCAAAGGCGTCCAGCGAGCCGGCCAGGAGCGCCTCCGTCATGGTGGGCGGGTCCAGATCGATGACATCGATGCCGGCGGGGGAAATGCGCGCTTTTTCCAGGGCGGCCAGCAGGCCCCCGTAGGTGGAGGTTCCTTTTTTTACCCCGAGCCGCTTGCCTTTCAGATCCCCGAGCGTCCCCATCGCCGAGTCTTTGCGCACCATGATGCGGTGGCGGTACTCGCCGCTGGCGTGGCTGGCGACGATCACGAACCTGGGGCTGCGCGCGGCCATGATGACGGCGGCCGTGTCGCCCATGCCGCCCACGTCGGCGGCTCCGGAATAGAGCGCCTCGGCGCAGGCCGGCCCGCTGCTGAAGCGCAGGGGCTCGATGGCCAGCCCCTCGGCGGCGAAGAACCCCTTCTGGACGCCCACGATGGGGAGCACGCTGCCGATGCGGTCCTGGTAGGCGAAGCGGATGACCGGCGGTTCTCCAGCGCCGGCCGCCGCCGTCGGATTCAGAGCGAGGAGCAGGAAAACGACCGGCAGCACCAGGGTGCGGACGGCTCGAATCAGGTTGGTCATGGCTGAAGTCCTCCTATTTGAACCACGGGTTGAATGCAGCACGGCTGCGAGCCCAGCCACCGGCGCAGTTTTTCCTTGAGGGACAGGAACTCGGCGCTGGAGCGGTTGCGCGGCCGCTTCTGGTGGAGGGCCATGTCCGCGAACACGCCGCAGGCGGCCGCGCCCAGGATGAGGACCCGGTCGGCCAGATACGCGGCCTCCTCCACGCTGTGGGTCACGTAGACCACCGTGCGGCGCCGGGTCGTCCAGACCCGCAGCAGCTCGTCCTGCAGGCGTTCGCGGGTGTTGGCGTCCAGGGCGCTGAAGGGTTCGTCCATGAGCAGGGCCTTCGGCTCCAGGGCCAGCACCCGCGCGATGGCCACCCGCTGGCGCATGCCGCCCGAAAGCGCGTGGGGGTACTTGTCCCCGTGGGCGCCAAGCCCCAGGAGCTCCAGGTGACGGCGGACGGCTTCCTCCAGGCGCCGGCCCCGCAGGCCCTGGATCTTCAGGCCGAAGGCGACGTTTTTGGCCACGCTGAGCCAGGGGAACAGGGTCGCGTCCTGGAACACCACCCCGCGCTCAGGCCCGGGGCCGCTGACCTCTTTGCCGTCGAAAAGAACCCTCCCCCGCGACGGCGCGATGAACCCGGCGATGAGGTTGAGCAGGGTCGTCTTCCCGCAGCCGCTCGGCCCCAGCACGCACAGGAATTCGCCTTCCGGGACGCTGAAATCGAGATCCGCGAGCACCGGCACGGCCGGGCCGCCGTCGTGGCGAAAATTTTTGCCGACGTGTTCGAGGCGGATCATCTCTTCTCCGCTGCCGGGGCCCAGCGCGCGATGGTCTGATTTTCGAGCTGCCTGAGGAACACGTGCTCGAACAGCAGGCCGATCCCGCAGATGACGGCGATGCACGCAAAGGAAGAGGCGTAATCGAGGGTCCAGCGCGCCTGGATGATGGAATATCCCAGCCCGGTGCCGGTGCCGACGATCATCTCCGCGGCCACCAGCACCCTCCACCCGGTGCCCAGCCCGATCCGCAGCCCGCTCAGGATGGACGGCAGGGCGGCGGGGATGAGCACCCGGAAAAAGAGCGCGTCTTTGCCGGCGCCCATCATTTCGGCCGCCCGGATGAGGCCGATGTCGATGCCCTTGATCCCGGCCAGCACGTTGATGGCGATGGGCGCGAAGGCCGAGACGGCGATCATGAATACCGTGGCCGGCTCCCCGATACCCAACAGCAGGATGGCCACCGGGACCCACGCCAGGCCCGGCACCAGCAGCAGGACCTGGGGGATCCTGGCGGTCGCCTTTTCGAACCAGCGCACGCGCCCGGCCATCAGCCCGTAGCCGACCCCCAGGGAAGCGGCGATCCCGAAGCCGACCAGCCAGCGCCGCAGGCTGGTGCCGACGTGGACCCACAGGGAATGGTTGGACAGCCGGTCGCCGCCGGCCAGCTGCGCCAGCCGGGCGAAGGTCTCCCAGGGCGTCGGGAAGGCGACCCCGCGCAGGACCATGACCGCCAGGGCCGCCGCCTGCCAGACGAACAGGACGATGACCAGGGGAAGGATGGCGGGCAGCGCCTTTTTCAAGATGGACATCATGGCACGTTTGCCGGGTGCAGCCGGCAGGCCTTGCCCAGGCATTCCCTGTTGAGGTCCTGCTGGCTGCAGACGATGCGGTGCTCCGCCCGCAGGGCCAGCGGCAGGATCGCCGCGGACAGCTCGGCCGCCGTGGACAACGCGATCCAGCAGTCCCGCTGGCAGCAACGCGCGGCCTTGAGCCGGGCGATCTCCTTGAGCACGGCCTGGGCGGCGTTCTGAACGATGCGGCGCTCCCTGGCCTTGGTGGGGTTGGCGTCGACCAGGAGGCTGAAGGCGACCCCGACCCCCACGGCGGCCCCGCAGACCCCCATGAACCCGCAGAAGCCGCCGGCGACGCCGCTGCCGCGGGAGATGCCGGCCTCGATCGCCTCCCCGGAAATATCGCCGCCCAGGTTGCGGTAAGAGGCCAGGATCACCCCCGGCACCAGCGCGTGGTACTCGGGCCCGTGCATGGGAATGGCGGGGTGGCGGCGGATCCGTTCGAAAAGGCGCAGCATGTCCGTCTCGGCGGTGTTCAGGCAGATGCGGCGGATCACCGCCAGGCCGTCCTCGGCGTGGCAGCGGTCGCAGACGTAGTGCCCGTTTTCGCAGACGCCGTTGGATGCGGCGGTCATCCCGCAGAAGGCGCAGGGGCGCTCCCGCGACAGCCCGTTATATACCAGGGGCGCTCCGCACAGCATGCAGCCGTTGGCCTGCTTCGCCGCCCGCAGGGATGCCGGGGCCGCCCCGGCGGCGGGCGCGCTTTTCTCGGGGGCGCAGGCGCAGGTGTTCTGCGCCTCGATGTTGACGACCGCGCCGCGCGCGTCCACGACGAAGACCTGGTCCCCCAGCAGGTCCGCCTGGCGGCGTTCCAGGGGGACCGCCACCCCCTTCGGGAGCAGGCGCCCGTCCCAGTCGACGAGAAACGGCAGGGGCCCGCGATAGATGACCGTCACCGGTTCTGACGCCCGGGGTTTGATGGCCGAATAGGTCAGGGAGAAAAACGGGTGGCCGTTCACCTCCCGGTAGGGGAAGCGCTTGAGGAGCGCCACGGCCTCGAATCCGGTCTCCTCCAGCAGCGCCGCCAGGTGCGCTGCGGTCAGCGCGCCGGCGATGCACTCGCCCTTCAGGGCCTCTTCGTTGCGGATCTCCGGGTCGGGCTCGGTGTCGCAGACGACATCGGAGATCACCAGCCGCCCGCCGGGGCGAAGGATCCGGTGGATCTCGGCGTAGGCGCGGCGCTTGTCCACCGACAGGTTCATGACGCAGTTGGAGATCACGACGTCGGCCGACCCGCTCTCCACCGGCAGCGCCTCCAGGTACCCCTTGCGGAAGTCGAGGTTGTCGTAGCCCAGGTTGGCGGCGACCGGCGCCTGCCCCTGGCGGGCCAGCGCGAGCATCGGCTCGAGCATGTCCACACCGGCCACGCGGCCGGCCTTCCCGCACAGGCGCGCGGCGATGAAACACTCGACCCCGCGGCCGCACCCCAGGTCGACGACCCGCTCCCCCGGCCGGATGCCCGCGTCCAGGACCGGGCTGCCGCAGCCGTAGCCCCGGAAACGGAAGCGCTCCGGGATGTGGGCCACGGTCTGCGGGTCGTAGCAGACCGGGTTGAGGATCTCGGGCTTGGGGGCGGCGGCGGCCGCGGAATAGAACTCCTTGACGGTCGTCAGGCTGTCGCCCCGCGCGGCGGCCAGCAGGCAGTTGGAGTTCGCCAGGGCGACGCGGGCGTGGGCGCCGCATCTTCTCTGGATCTCGACCATCTGCATACGCAGGCCGGGTTCGCGGCGTTACCCGCTGCGGCCGTCCGCCTAGGCGATGAGCCACAGGGCCAGCCTCTCTTAAAGTAGAAGACGGTGATGGGGACGCCCCAGGCGCGCTGCCGCGACACGCACCAGTCCGGCCGGTTCTCGATCATCCCGTAGATCCGGTCCCGGCCCCAGGCGGGGATCCAGGCGACCCGGTCGATGGCCGCCAGGGCTTCCTTGCGCAGGCCGGTTTTCTCCATGGAGATGAACCACTGGGGGGTCGCCCGGAAAATGACCGGCTTTTTGCACCGCCAGCAGTGGGGATAGGAGTGCTGGATGCGCTTTTCGGCCAGCAGGCAGCCGTTTTCCGAGATTTTGGCGCTGACATGGGGGTTGGCGTCGAAGACGAACTGGCCCCTGAAGAAGTCGACCTCGTCGGTGAAACGGCCGCGGTCGTCCACCGGGGAGTAGACATCGATGCCGTAGGCCAGGCCGACCTCGTGGTCCTCGCGGCCGTGGCCGGGGGCGGTGTGCACGCATCCGGTGCCGGCGTCGAGGGTGACGTGGGCGCCCAGAACGATGAGCGACTCCCGCGGGTATAGGGGGTGCCGGCAGCGCTTTCTCTCCAGCGCCCGGGCGGGCAGCTCGGCCGCCACACGGTAGGCGTCGATGCCGAATGCCGCCATGCAGGTCTCGACCAGGTCCCTGGCCAGGATCAGGACCTCGCCGTCTCCGGTGTCGACGGCCGCGTAGATGAAGTCCGGGTGAAGGGCCACGGCGAGGTTGGCCGGGATGGTCCAGGGCGTGGTGGTCCAGATCGCCACGCACACCCGCTTGCCGGCCAGTGCCGGGAATTCGGCGCCCAGGTCGTCGACCAGGGGGAACTTGACGTAGATGGAGGGCGAAACCTCTTCGTGGTACTCGATCTCGGCCTCGGCCAGGGCGGTCTGGCAGGTGCTGCACCAGTAAATCGGCTTCTTGCTGCGGAACAGCCCGCCGTTCCTGGCGAATTTGCCGCACTCGCGCGCGATGGTGGCCTCGTAGCGGTAGTCCATGGTGAGATAGGGCCGCGCCCAGTCGCCCATGACGCCCAGGCGCTTGAACTCCTCCCTCTGGATGTCGATGTACTTTTCGGCGTAGGCGCGGCAGTGCCGCCGCACGTCGGCAAGGGAAATCTCGGCCTTGCGCGCGCCGAGTTCCTTGTCGACGTTGTGCTCGATGGGCAGGCCGTGGCAGTCCCATCCCGGCACGTAGACGGCGTCGAAGCCGGTCATCTGCCGGGAGCGCACGACGATGTCCTTGAGGATCTTGTTGAGGGCCGTCCCGATGTGGATATTGCCGTTGGCGTAAGGCGGACCGTCGTGAAGGACGAACAGGGGGCGGCCCTTGGAGCCGGTGCGGATGCGTTCATAGAGCCTTGCGTCCTCCCAGGCCCGCAGCTGCCCGGGTTCGCGCTGGACCAGGTTGGCCTTCATGGGAAAGGGCGTCGCGGGCAGGTTGAGCGTCTTCTTGTAGTTCATCGAGGCCTCCGGCAGTGGGTGATTCGCTCGTAAACCTCAAAGACTACTTTCGAATCGCCCGGCTGTCAAGAAAATTGGCGCCGCGCGCCGCTGCCGTCGGCAAGGGAGACCCCGGTTCCAACAGCGATGGCGATGGGTTCGGCGATGGCCCGGCGGACGCCGGTGTTGAACTTTTGGGCTGAATCCCCTATGAAGACGAAGATGGACGCTCTGCCGCTTTCATCCATGCTCCTTCTGGGGGTCCTGGGAACGGGTCACTGCCTCGGCATGTGCGGCCCCCTGGTGGTCGCCTTCCCCATGCGCCGCAGGGGGGTCCCAGGGCATGTCTGCTACCACGCGGGGCGGATCCTGACCTATGCCGCCGTGGGCGCGGCGATGGGGGGAGCGGGCGCGGGCGTCACCCGCCTGGCATCCGGCGTCGGAGGCGATCCCCTGACGTGGATGGTGCGCATCCAGGTGGGGGTTTCCCTGGCGGCGGCCCTGTTCCTGCTGCACTTTGGCCTGGTGCGGCTCGGCTTTCTGCGCGAGCCGGCCTGGATGTCGCCCGCGGGTGCAGGCGCAGCGGGCATCGGCCGCCTGGCAAGGCCAGGCGGGGCTGGCCCGGGACTGGCGGGATTGACGCTGCTGGGCTCGGCGATGGGGCTTCTTCCGTGCGGGCTGTCGTTTGCCGCCTTCGCCCGCGCGCTGGCGTCCGCCAGCCCCTGGGCCGGGGGGGTGATGGCGCTCGTTTTCGGGATCGGCACGCTGCCGGGGCTCCTTGTCCTGGGCACCGGGGCGGCGGGCATCGTCCGGCGCTACCGGGTTCAGTCGGACATCCTGGCCGGGCTGCTGATGATCGCCATGGCCGCCGATCTCGCCGCCGACGCCATGGCCGCCGTGGCCTAGCCGCGGGGAGGGGAGGCAGGGGGGAGTGGGCCTGGGGTGTGCGGCCGGCGCTTTCCTTCAAAGCTCCGTCAATATTTCCCCCTGAAGGCGCCGTGGCAGGCACCGCAGGCCGATTTGAGGCTGTCCAGGCCGGTCTGGGCGCCGGCGGGGTCGTTTTTACCCGCCCCTGCCATGGAAAGCCCAGTTTCGTCCGCCAGCCTCTGCAATTCCACTTTCCACAACCGCAAACGCTATCCATTGCTGCCACCGCCGTCCGCAGTGATCAGCAGATCCTTTGCTGCCGGATAAAGATGGCGCCCCTCGTGTTTCCACCAGCCGCGGATGGACGCAACGGCGAAAGCGCCAGTATCGTGATCCGTCCCAAGGTTCACGAAGCCAGTGTTGCGCCCCAAGTCGTAGACGCCATAGGGATACGCGCGCGGAACATCGGGATGCGGGAAGTCGTGCCCCTTCACCTTGACGGGGCTTTTTCCCGGCAGCCACTGCTCTCCCCCGTTGGCATAGTCACCCACCAACTCTTTCTTCTTTGTGTCCACGGAGACAACCGGTGTCCCCTTCGAAAGTGCTCTCTTGACCTGTGTGTTGATGTGTCGAAACTGTGCATCCCGGTCCGGATGATCTTCTCCCTCTTCTGTTTTGCGGTTGCCCTGAAGGCTGTAGCCCATCTCATGGAGAAGTTGAGCAACCTTCGTGTGACTGACCGAGTGCTTTTGCCTAACAAGCCGCTTGGTCAAAGTCCGGGTGCTCTTGCAAGTCCAGCGCAGAGGCGATTCCGGGTCGCCACGGGTCTCGGGGTCGATCAGAAATTCCAATGCATCAATCAGGCCTGGGTCATGTTCGGTAATTTTTCGACGCCCTGCTCCAGGTTGGCGTACTCGCCCAGGCGGAGGGACTTGTCCAGTCTCGATCTCTTTGATGCCTTTGGTGATTGCCTTGCGCGACAGGCCACACGCCCGGCTCACGATCGAAACTCCACCATGTCCAAGAGAGCGGGCCTCGTTGGCGGCCAACAGCCGTTTGGTCCGCTCGTCCAGAAGCGGCCACACGCCAGACAATTTTTTCTGAAGTTCAGAAGGTGGTTTCATACTTCACTACCTTACACCCTCTTGTGTCTATTTGCAACCTTTATTTATTTACGAATCCTAAGGTGAAGTCAGGGCGCGCTGGGGCGCATCCGCTTTTCCTGCAAACGAACCGTCCGCTCCGGATGGGAGAATCGACCGATGCCGGGTCCCCGGGCAGCTGAACGCATCTGCGGCAGGTCCCTGGAGGAATTTTTCGAGGAGATCACCCGCTTTCACGGCCACCCGGCGCCGGGACTGGTTCTGGGCGGCTTCATGGTCGATTGGGCCCTGGAACTGGTGCGGGCGCGCTCCGGCGAACGGGTGGAGGCCGACGCCATCGTCGAGAGCCGCCACTGCCTGCCGGACGCGGTGCAGATCTTCACGCCGTGCACTGTCGGCAACGGGTGGCTGAAGGTTCTGGACTGGGACAAGTTCGCCCTTTGCCTCTACGACAAGCATGCGCTCATCGGCTGCCGGGTCTGGGTCGACCTGGAAAAAGCGCGCGCGTTTCCCCGGATCTCCGACTGGTACCTGCAGCGCGTCTCCAAACAGGACCTGCCGCTGGAGCAGATTCTCGACGCGATCGTGTCGGCGGGCCGGTCGGTGCTGTCCTGCCGCCCGGTCCGCGTCACCCGCCTCCACGGGCCCGTGAAGAAGAAGGCCATGGCCATCTGCCCCGGCTGCGGCGAGGCCTACCCCCTTGCCCAGGGGGGGCGGTGCCTGGCCTGCCAGGGCGGGGGCTACTGCATCCCCATGGACGACATGGGCCTGCCGGAGTGACGGCGGCGCGCCGCCCCCTCCTTTTATCAAGCTGCATCCCTGCGCCCCGGGGGGAGGCCGTCAGCGCTGAAGCGCCCCAGGCAAAGGAAATCGGTGCACCCGGGGAGACGGTTTTTCATTCCCTGGCCGGTCATCGGGCCAGTCCCTCCAGCGATCGCGCCAGTTTGCCCCAGGATGCCCTCCGGTCCGCCCGGGGGACCGGCCGGGCCAGCTCGGCGAGGACATCCGCGACATGGTCCTCCCGGCGCATGCCCACCAGAACGGCCGACACGCCGGCGCTGGAACGCACCGCCCGGATGGCCCTCTGGCTCAGGGTGCCGTCCCGGGCCCAGTCGGGGTCCGCGTTTTCCAGGGCGCGACGGATATCGGCCAGGCGCAGGGCCTCGGCCTCGGCGTAAATGGAGCCGACGGCCCCACAGGCCGCCTCCATATGTGCCGTGTGGTCAGCTATCCAGGCCGCGACCCCGGGGTCGCCCTCGGCATAGGGCTGCATGAAGTCCAGAACGCCTTGCACCCGCGGCCGGAAGTTGCCGGAGCGGGCCTGGCGCCAGCGCTCGTAGCCTCCGAAGTTGCGCCAGTAGTGGGTCAGGACCTCCGAAATGGCGATCTGCTGCTTGATGCGCGCCTGAAGCCCCTGGGGCACGCCGAGGGTCGGCAGCAGCTTTCGCCAAAGGCGCTTTTCGGATTTCCCCAGCGCCCTGATTTTCTCGATGATCTCGCCGGTCTCCTGGCGCCGGCCCTGCGGGATCTCCGCCAGGCGGATCAGCTGGGTGCCGGTGAAGGCGTTGAGCGGGCGGTTGGTGAGGGTACCGATCCCGTGATCCCCGGCCCATTGGAGCACGGTTCGGCCATCGGGCTGGTTCGGTTCCAGGGCCGCCCCGCTTTCCAGCAGGTTGAACGGCAGCTGGGCGACCCGGAAACGGTGGCACGGGGAAATCGATTCGGCGGCTTCCCAGAGCATGGCAAGGCCGGTGAACTCGGGGTCGCCGGCTGCGGCGGGGAAGGTGTTGGAGCTGACGCCGTACCAGCCGATCCGGCCCCTGTCCGCCTCGTTTTCCAGATGCTCGAACGCCTTTCGAATTCTTCGGTAATATTCCTTTCGGGCATCTTCCACCGCCAGTCCCTGTTTTCGGGCCGATTCGAGGTAGTATTCCGGGTTGTGCAGCAGGAATGACCTCGTGGTTGCCCCTGCGGGCGCCGTAGGAGTTGAATTCCCGGGGTTCGACCCCCAGGGAGACGAGGTAGCGGCCCGCCGGGTAGTCTTTGGCGATGGCACCCGCCGGGGAGATGTGGTCGGTGGTGACGGTGTCGCCCAGCACGAGGAGGGCGCGGGCGTTTTCCACATCGCCGGGCGCGGCGGCGGTCATGGCGAACCCGTCGAAGTAGGGCGGCCGCTTGATGTAGGTGGAGGCGTCGTCCCAGGCGTAGGTCAGGCTCCGGATGTCGGGCAGTCCCCGCCAGAACTCGTCGCCGTCGAAGATGCGGCCGTACTCGACCTCGAAGAACTCCCTCTTCACGTGGCGCGCGACGGCGGCCTCGATCTCCCCGGCGGCGGGCCATATGTCCGCCAGGTAGACGGGCTCGCCGTTGGGGTCGAGGCCGACAGGCTCGTAGGACAGGTCCAGGTCCACGTGGCCGGCCAGGGCGAAAGCCACCACCAGCATGGGGGAAGCCAGGAAGTTGGACTTGACCCGCTGGTGGATGCGGGCCTCGAAGTTGCGGTTGCCCGAGAGCACGGCCGCCACGTTGAGGTCCTTGTCAACGATGGCCTTCTCGATGGCCGGGTCCAAAGGGCCGCTGTTGCCGATGCAGGTGGTGCAGCCGAAGCCGGCCAGGTGAAACCCCAGGGCCTCCAGGTAGGGCATCAGCCCCGCGTCCTCCAGGTAGCGGATGACCACCTTGGAGCCGGGGGCGAGGGACGTCTTCACGAAGGGGGGTACCCTGAGCCCGCGCCGGACGGCTTTTTTGGCCAGGAGGCCGGCTCCCAGGAGCACCGAGGGGTTGGAGGTGTTGGTGCAGGAGGTGATGGCGGCGATCACCACGCTGCCGTGCATGAGCCCGACCGGGGTGCCGTGCAGGTCCACGTTGCACCCGTCGGTCGTCACCGGCCGGCAGCGGCGGGGTCTCAGGGCGGTGGAGGGCGACTCTTCGTGGAACTGGGAGATGCGGGCGATTTCTTCGTCGCGGTCGTAGGCGCAGCCGAGAATGTCGGCGAACTTCTGCTTGAGATCCCCGAGGGCGATGCGGTCCTGGGGCCTGGCCGGCCCCGACACGCAGGGCGCCACCGCGGAGAGGTCGAGTTCGATGACGTCGGTGTATTCCGGCGTTTCCGAGCCGCTGTAAAAGAGCCCGTTCCCCCGGGTGTAGGCCTCCACCAGGCAGGCATGGGCGGCGCGGCCGGTGGCGGCGAGGTAGTCGATGGTCTTCTCGTCCACCGGGAAGAAGCCCAGGGTGGCGCCGTATTCGGGGGTCATGTTGGAGACGGTGGCCCGGTCGGGGACGGAGAGGCTCCTGACACCCGGCCCGAAGTACTCCACGAATTTCTCGACGACACCATAGCGGCGCAGCATCTCGGTGACCGTGAGGACCAGGTCCGTGGCCGTGACGCCCGGCGCGAGGCGGCCGGTCATGCGGACCCCGATGACCTCCGGGATCGACATGTAATACGGCTGGCCCAGCATGACCGCCTCGGCCTCGATGCCCCCGACGCCCCAGCCCATGACGCCGATGGCGTCGATCATGGTGGTGTGGGAGTCCAGACCCACCAGGGTGTCCGGGTAGGCCATGAGGCGCGCGCCGTCATTTTCCGCGATCACCACCCGGCCCAGGTGCTCCAGGTTCACCTGGTGGCAGATGCCCGAGCGGGGCGGCACCACCTTGAAGCGGTCGAAGCTCTTCTGGGCCCACTTGAGCAGGGCGTAGCGCTCCCCGTTGCGCTCGTATTCCCTGGCGACGTTGCGCACCACCGCATCTTCGGTGCCGTAATAGTCCACCTGGACGGAGTGGTCCACGACGAGATCGGTGGGCACCAGGGGATTGACCCTGGCGGGGTCGCCGCCCAGGGCGAGCACGGCGTCGCGCATGGCGGCCAGATCGACCACGGCCGGAACCCCGGTGAAGTCCTGCATGAGGACCCGCGCCGGGTGGTAGGGGATTTCGACCGGAGCGTCGTAGGTCCTGCGCCAGCGGGCGATGTGCTGCAGGTCCGCCTCCCTGACCACGCTGCCGTCGAGCTTGCGCAGGAGGTTTTCCACCAGGATGCGGATCGAGAAGGGCAGGCGCTCGATGTCCGCCCCGATCTCGGCGCCCAGGCGCCGGATGTCGCAGAGGTGATAGGTCCGGCCGTCGGCCTGGAAGGCGCGCGTGAAGTCTTCTGGTTTCATGGGATGCCCCCGCGGGTTGAAGTGCAAGTGGGTGTTCGGCGCCCGCCGCCGGTTCCGGGGGCGCGGCGATGCCCGCACCATACCAGAAACCCGCCTGTGAAATCAAACCCTCCCGGCAGGCGGATCGCGCTTGCCTTTCAGGCCGAAGGCCTTTATGATCCGCCGCGATGACCGGACACCACCGGTCGCCGCGGGAAAAAGCGCGCCGTTTCCCGGGACCGGTCAGGGGATCCAACCGATGACAGCCATCATCGTATTCGTTGTCAGCTATACCGGCATCGCCCTGGGCAAGATTCCGGGCCTGGTCATCGACCGGGTGGGGGTCGCCCTGCTGGGGGCCATCGCCATGATCGTGCTGGGCGTTGTCTCGCCCCGGGACGCGGTCGCGGCGGTGGACCTGCCGACCATCCTGCTCCTCTACTCCCTGATGATCGTCTCCGCGCAGCTCAGGCTCGGCGGTTTCTATACCGGGTTCGCCCTGAAGATCGTGCCCCTCATGGCCCGCCCGAGGCTCTTCCTGCTGGCCGGGATGCTCGCCAGCGCGCTTCTGTCGGCAGTCCTGGCCAATGACATCGTCTGCTTCGCCTTCACCCCCGTGCTGGCGATGTCCCTTCTCAGAGCCGGCCTGAACCCCGTCCCGTTTCTCATCGGGCTGGCCGTTTCCAGCAACATCGGCTCTGCGGCCACCATCATCGGCAACCCCCAGAACATGCTCATCGGCCAGATGGGCCGCCTCGATTTCGGCCGATTTTTCATCTGGTGCAGCCCCCCCACGATGCTGTCGCTTCTTGCCGCCTATGCCGTCATCGCCCGGGTCTACCGGGGCAGGTTCCAAGGAGGTGGAGGCGCGGCGGCCGCCGGGCACGCATCGTCATGGCCGGCCTTCAACCCCTGGCAGACCTCGAAGGGGCTGGCGGCCGTTTCGCTCCTCATCGCCCTGTTCCTCACCCCCATCCCGAGGGAGATATCGGCCATCAGCATCGCGGGGGTGCTGCTGTGCAGCCGGAGAATGAAAACCCGGGAGATCCTCGTCCTGGTGGACTGGCACCTGATCACCCTGTTCTGCGCCCTGTTCGTGGTCATCCACGCCATCTCCCTGGAGGGCCGCCTCGAGCGCCTCGTGGGGCTGCTTTCCCAAAGCGGCCTGGATTTGCGGGAACTCGGCTTCCTGACGGCGGTGTCCACCCTGCTGAGCAACCTTGTCAGCAACGTGCCCGCCGTCATGCTGCTGATCCGCTTCCTCGACCCGTCGGCGCCGGTGCAGTGGTACACCCTGGCCGTCTCGAGCACCTTCGCCGGAAACCTCTTCCTGCTGGGCAGCATCGCCAACCTGATCGTCGTCGAACAGGCGGCGCATTTCGGCATCGCCATCGACTTCAGGGAGCACGCCGCCGTCGGCATTCCCGTGACGCTCCTGTCGCTGGCGATCCTGATCGCCTGGATCGCGTGGGGCGTTTAGCGCCCTCGCGAGGCGCGCCCGGCGCCGTGCAACCGGGGCTTGAACCAAAACCGGTTCGGGCGTATGCTTGCCCATATCCGGCCCGCGGCGCCTGACGCCTGGGCCGCGACCGGCCGGGGCCGACCCCCCCCGGCGACAGGCTGAAAGGACATCGCGCAATGCCCGAGGAAACCATCGCGGTGGTATGCGACAGCACGGCGGATTTTCCGCGGGGTGTCGCGGAGGCGCTGCAACTGCACATCCTGCCCGTGCACATCGTCGTCGACGGCCGCAGCTACCTTCACGGAAGCGGCATCAGCAACACCGAGGTCATCCAGCAGCTGAAAAACGACCGCTCGGTCTTCACCACCCCGTTCTACCCCCACGAGTGCGCCGACCTTTTCGAACGGCTGCTGAAGACCCATGACCGGATCGTGTCCCTGCACCTGTCGACCCACCTGTCGGGCTGCCACAAGAGCGCGTTGGGAGCCCTGCGCATCCTGCCCCCGGACCTGGAAAAGCGCGTGACGGTCATCGACCTCAAGAGCGTCAGCGTCAGCCTGGGCCTGGCGGTGCAGGCAGCCGTCCTGCTGCTGCGGGCGGGCTGCGCTCCAGAGAGGCTGGAAGAGCTCATGGCGCCGTTAGTGCGCTACAATTTTCTGGCGTTCACGGTGCAGAAGCTGAAATGGCTGCACAGGGGGGGGCGCGTCAGCGCCCTGGCCGCCCTTGTCGGAGGCGTGCTCGACGTCAAGCCCATCATCCGGCTGCAGGACGCCCGCCTGGTCCCGGTGGAAAGGCAGCGCGGCAAAAAGGCCGCCAGGCTGCGGCTGCTGGAAATGTCCCTGAGGCAGAGCGACGCGCTCAAGGGCCGCTGCGACATCTGGGTGGCCTATGCCGACAACCTGCCCGAAGCCCTGGGGTTCCGCGAAAAGCTGGCGGCCCGCTGCGGTCAGCCCGAAAACGGCATCCAGATGGTGGAGATCGGCGCCACGATCTCGGTTCACACCGGGCCCGGGGCCATCGGGGTCGCCATGGCGCCGCGGCTGCGGCGCAAGCAATAGAGCCCGGAGGGGAATCCACGCCGATGACGCCTGCCCTGCCTCCGCCGGGGGCCTGGGGCCGCATCCGGCGCAAGCCTTAACAGCCCGGGCACTCCCGTCCCGCTGACGGCCGCACGCTGCGGCGGCCTCTTTTTGCCGCCCCCCGCCCGCTCCTGGAGGCGATGAAATCCAGCATCCGCCGGAAAAATTGTCAAAATGAGAGGCGGCCGTCAGCGCGGGTTCGCCGGCGGGAACGGCCGCCGGCCCGGGAGGCTGAAGGCCCTAGCGCCATGGAGCAGCGGACCCACATATCCCTCGGGGCGTTGAACACCTTCCAGGTGGATGCCTCCGCCGAGCGCTACGCGCGTTTCGACACCCAGGACGAGATCCCGGGCTTTTTGAAGGAAAACCCGCTGGAGGGGCAGCGGCACCTGGTGCTGGGGGGGGGCAGCAACCTGCTCTTCCTGGGCGACTATGCCGGGGTGGTGCTCCATCCGGCCCTGAGGGGCATCGAGGCGGCCGCCGACGGCCGGGACCACGTGCGCGTGCGGGCCATGGCGGGCGAGAACTGGGACGACCTGGTGGCCTTCGCGGTTTCCAACGGCTGGGGCGGGCTTGAAAACCTCTCCCGGATACCGGGCAGCGTCGGGGCGAGCGTGATCCAGAACATCGGGGCCTACGGCATGGAGGTCAAGGACGTCGTCGAGGCGGTGGAGGCGGTGTCGCTGAGGGGGGGTGAAGGGGTGACCCTGGCGGCCGGGGACTGTGGCTTCGGCTACCGCCACAGCCGCTTCAAGGGGCCCTGGAGCGGCCGCTATATCGTCACCGCGGTGGTGTTGCGCCTCAGCCGCCGGCCGCGCTTCGTGCTGACGTATCCGGGTGTCCGCGAAGCCGCCGAGGGGCTGGGGCCGCTGAGTCTGGAGACCGTCCGCAAGGCCGTCATCGACATCCGCGGGCGCAGGCTGCCCGATCCCGCGAGGGCGGGAAACGCCGGGAGCTTCTTCAAGAACCCGGTCGTCGACGACCGGCGGCTGCGGGACCTGCTGCAGCGCTTCCCCGCCATGCCCCACTACCCCCGGCCCGGCGGTGGTTCCAAGATCGCCGCCGGCTGGATGATCGAGCGCTGCGGCTGGAAGGGCAGAACCCTGGGGCGGGCGGGGGTCAGCGACCAGCAGGCGCTGGTCCTGGTCAATCTAGGTGGCGCCAGCGGGCGCGAGATCTTCGACCTCTCGCAGCGGGTGCGGCGCTCGGTATGGGAGACTTTCGGGGTGGCCCTGGAGCGCGAGGTCGTGGTCGTCCGCTGAGCGGCCCGCAGGGGGGGAGACGTCACATGCAGATTCTCGTCAAGCTGGCGCTCAGCGTCGCGATCATCCTGGCGGCCACGGCCGTGGCCCGGCGCTTTCCGTCTCTGGCCGGGCTCATCGGCGTCATGCCCCTCACCGGGGCGCTGGTCATGGCCTGGGTCTACATCGAAAACCGCGGCGACCCGGGCGTCATGGGGCATTTCCTCCAGGGCGCCCTGTGGGGCATCCTGCCCAGCGTCGTCTTTTTCCTCGCCGCCTACTTCTGCGTCCGGCGCGGGCTGCCCCTGGCGGGTGTCATGGGGGCGGGCTTTGCGGCATGGCTGGCCGCGGCGGGGATCCACCAGTGGCTCCTCGGCCGGCTGTAGGGTCCCGCACCCGCCGTCCAGTGGTTGATGATCCCGGTTTCGGCAGGGAGGAGGGCTTAGGGGTTTCCCCGTTTGACCTACCCGGCCGAAAGCACCCAGCGGGTCAGGGCCGCCAGCAGAAAGCACGCCCCCAGGCCTCCGCACCACAGCAGGCCGAACCAGAGCCACCGGCGCCTTTTCTCAGTAGACGCCTTCATGGGAGGCCTTGCCCCGGAAGAGGTAGTAGCAGAAGGCGGTGTAGCCCAAAACCACCGGTAGCAGGATGACCGTGCCCACCAGCAGCAGGGACTGGGAGGGCCCTGCCGCGGCGGCCTGGCGGAAGCTGATGGAAAACGGGACCACCCAGGGCCAGAGGCTGATGCCCAGGCCGAGATAGCCCAGCAGGAACACGCCCTGGCTCATGAAAAAGGGCCGGTATTCCCTGCCCGTCTGCAGGTCGCGCCAGATCATCACGAACAAGATGAGCGTCACCAGCGGGATGGGCAGGAGGAAAATGGCGTTGGGCAGGCTGAACCAGAGGGCGCGCACGCCGGCGTTCATCATGGGCATGCTGACGCTGACCAGGTCGTCGTAGTCGGCGACGATCTCCCCGTTGCCGTGAAAGAAAAGAATGCCGGGCGCACCCTTGCCGGCCATGTGGAAGCGGCCGCCCAGCTCGGCCGGCCCGTCCACGGGGATGCGCACATCCACGGCCGGCCCCGGGTATGCCGGGCCCGACTCCCGGCGGGGGTGGAAAAGGCGCGCGGCCACTTCCGGCCGATCCAGGGCGGCATAGGGGGATGGTGTGGCTTCGGTCATGGCTGCCTCCTGTGGTCAAATTGCGGTTGTGCCGCCCCGCCCGAGGCGCCGGCCGTCAGCAGGGCCGGATCACGTCGGGCAGGAACTCGAGGGTCGCTAAATAGTCGGCCGCGGTTTCCTCCCGGCGGATCAGCTCCACGCGGCCGTCAGCGCGCAGCAGCAGTTCCTTGGGCCGCAGCCGGCCGTTGTAGTTGAAGCCCATGGCCAGGCCGTGGGCCCCGGTGTCGTGGATGACGAGCAGGTCGCCGTCCTCGACGGCCGGCAGGTCCCGCTGCACGGCGAACTTGTCGTTGTTCTCGCACAGGGCGCCGACCACGTCCACCGTCTCGCGCACCGCCGCGCCTTCCTTTGCCGGGACGGTGACGTGGTGGTAGGCGTTGTACATTCCCGGGCGCATGAGGGCGGACATGCAGGCATCCACACCCACGTAGCGGCGGTAGATGCGCTTCTGATTGATGGCCGTGGTGACCAGCGCCCCGTGGGGGCCGGTCATGTAGCGGCCGCTCTCCATGAACAGCTTCAGGGCGTAACCGTTTCTCTCCTCGAAGCGCCGGAAGAGCGCGGTGATCTCGGCCGCCATGGCGCCCAGGTCGAGGGGGGTGTCCTCCGGCCGGTAGGGAATCCCCAGCCCGCCGCCGATGTTGATGAACTCGAAGGCGATGCCCAGCTCGGCCGAGATCCCCTCCACCAGCTCGAGGAGCATGTCCGCCGTCTGGATCATGTAGGTGCAGTTGCGCTCGTTGGACGCCAGCATCGTGTGAAGCCCGAAACGCCGGGCGCCCCGGTCCCGCGCGCGGCGGTAGGCGTCGACGATCTGCTCGTGGCTGACACCGTACTTGGCCTCGAGCGGGTTGCCGATGATCTCGTTGCCGCTGCGCCGGGCCCCGGGGTTGTAACGGAAACAGATCAGCTCGGGGAACTCGGGGACCTTGGGGACCAGGCTGATGTCGTCCAGGTTCAGGATGCTGCCGCCGTCGGCGGCCGCCGCCTCGAACTCCTCCCGGCTGGTGTTGTTGGACGTGAACATGATGTCCTCGCCCCTTCCGCCGACCTCCCGGCTCAGCAAAAGTTCCGGGATCGAGCTGCAGTCGAAGCCGAAGCCCATTTCCCCCATGATCGCCAGGATCCGGGGCGTGGGAAGGGCCTTGACGGCGTAATATTCGCGGAATCCCCGGATATGGCCGAAGGCCTGGCGCAATTGCCGGCCGGTTTCACGGATGCCGGTCTCGTCGTAGACGTGAAAGGGGGTCCGGAAGTGGGCGGCGATGGGGCCGAGGAGCGGGTAGAGGCGTTCCTCGAAAGCGCTGGACATGGGCATGGGCCTGTTCTCCTTGCGATGTTTAAGGGGTTTCCGGGTCCGCCCCTTTTCCCAGGGGGAAACGCAACGTCTCCTTCAGGGTCGACAGGGCGATCATGGTGCGGGTGGACACGACCTCGGGCATGGGGGCGATCCTGTTCCTGACGGTCTGCTGCAGGGCGCCCGGGTCGGCCACCCGCAGTTTGACCAGGTACCCGTCTTCACCGGCGATGTAGTGGACTTCCTGGACCTCCGGAAGGCGGGCGATGGCCTTGCCGACGTCCGCGCCTTCCGCCCGGGCCGTGACCCTGACCAGGACGAAGGCCACCAGCTGACGGTCGAAATGCCTGGGGTTGAGGCGCACCTCGTAGCCGTCGATGATCCCGGCCTTCTCCAGCTTGCGAACCCGTTCCAGGACGGCCGAGGGCACCAGGCCGACCTGGCGCGCTACCTCCACGTTGGGGATCCGGGCCTTTTTCTGCAGAATCTTGAGGATTTTGTAGCTGATGTCGTCTATCATTCTGTTTCTAGCCTTATTTACATAAAAATTATTCTATAAAAATATATCTGTCAAGAACATATTGCATTTTTTGTTTGTTTTTTGTGAATAGCTACCGCAGGCTGGCCGCGGCGGCGGCCATGAGGAGGAGACTGAGTGCCTGGATCGCCCCCTTGCCGGAGCGCGAGAGACGCCAGGGGGGGAGGAAAAAGGCGCTGCAGAACCCGCCGCAGACGAAAACCGGCGTGAAGAACCTGGCATTGCCGGGAGTCCATGCGCAGACCAGGCAGACGGCGTAGACGTAGCCGGTCAGGGCCAGGGAGGTGGCCTTTAGGCGGCGGGATCCGCGAAACAGGGCATAGCCCAGGGCCGGAAGGGTGAGGAGAAAGGCGAACGGGCCGAACCACACGTCCGGCCCCTTGAGCAGCCAGGAAATCCTGAAGGGCGCCGCCCCCCCCAACCCGGCGAACAGCGGGCGGGCGATTCCGTCGTAGAGGCCCTGCAGTGCGTCCGAGGGGCGGAAGCCCGCCGCCCACTGGCACAGGCGGTTGACCGGCTCGGTAAAATGGGCGCTTTCCAGAAGGTAGCGCACCAGGTTGGCCAGGGCCCCCTGAAGGCCGTCGGCGTTGTACGCCAGCGGCGGCCAGGACGCGCCGCCGCTCCAGGAGCCGCTGCGCGCGTGGTTGGCGGCGAAAAGCCAGACCTGGGAAAGCACGAGAAGCGGTGGGAGCAGGCCGAGCACCGCCCAGGGGTGAAAGCGCAGCGCCCGGCCCCAGATGAGGATGCCGTGGCGCCGGATGAGCAGCACGAGGGACAGCAGAATCAGGACCGCCGGCAGGATGAAGCAGGTCTCCTCGGCCGGCATGCAGAAGCAGATGCCGGGGGCCAGGAGAAAAAGGTCCTGCATGCCGGCCTGTTCCACCAGCCGGTAGAGCACCAGGAGGCAGAACACGGCCGCGGCAGCGGGCACGATTTCAATTCCCGGGGAGGGGGCGAGGGTGACCAGGCGCGGAAAGCTGGCGGTCACCAGGGTCACGGTGAACGCCGTCGGCGGCCATGCGTGCCGCCGGGCCAGGGAATAGGTGGCGAAGCAGATGGCCAGGTAGGCCATCCAGCCGAAAAGGCCGGCCCCCAGGGGCGAGCCTGTCCGCAGGAAGAGGTGCGGCAGGACCATGGCGTTGATGGGCACGGGGGGAAGGGGCGCCTCCGGGCCCAAAAGGGAACCGGACGCCTGCCAGGCGGCGACCCGCTCCAGCAGCTGCCCTTCGCCCGCGGCCGGGGGCAGGCCGACGGCCCTGAGCGCCAGGTAGCCCCACACGGCCAGAAGCAGGGTCGCGGGGAGGCGGTGGTCGGCAAAAAATCCCCCCGCGGCCGCCCACGCGGCGGCCAGCCGCCGCCGGCCGGCCCAGGCCGACCCCGCGGCCGCCAGCCCGAGGCAGACCTCGGCCGCCGGGACGAGGGCGGGGGTTCCCAGGATGAACCCCGCCTGGAAAAGCGCGGAAAGCGCCATCAGGGGAACGATCAGGGCATAGGCCGCGGCTTCGGCCAGGGTGTTGCCCCGCTCCAGGAAGTGCGCCATGGCCCCGAGGCACAGCAGCCCGACTTCTCCGCATCCCGCGGCGGCCAGGGCGAATTCGGTTATCGGCTCCATTTGCCTCCCGCGTCAACCCTTCCCGCCGGGGATCACCTTTCCGGGTCCGCGGCCGCCCGGGCCGCCTTCTTGCGGGCCTTCAGATGGTCGCGGATCTCGGCCATGAAATCGCGCATGTCCGTCGCCAGCCGCAGGCACTCGTCGCAGTAGACCCGCCGCCGGATCTTCCCGTGGTCGTTGACCTGGTGCCAGTACCAGGGGATATAGGCGGTGCCCCGGCAGAACTTCTTTCCGGAGTACTCGGCGATGGGGCAGCCGATACAGACCAGCATGTAGTAGATGCGGCACGGCGGGCAGTCGAGAACGCCGCCGTCCGACCCCTTGCCCGCGATGATCCGGTCCCACTTGGCGACCGCCGCTTCCATGATCTTGATCTTGTCCATGGGCCCCCTTCCCCCGGGCGACGGCGGCGTCCCCGCCTCCACGCCTGCCGGCCGGTTTTCTCCGGGTGTTCCGCGCGCGGCCGCTTCGCCATCGAAGGCATGGCAAAGGGATCAGGCCAGGCTCTTCCAGAAGCGCCGCTGGACGTGGCGGTAGCGGTCGACGGCATAGGCCAGCTGCCGCGGGCGCGCCTGTTGCGCCAGTCCAGCCGGTTCGCTGCGCGTGAGCCCTGCCATTTCCCCGAGCACCGCGGCGACCGAATCGGCTGTCGCCTCGACGTGATACCCGCCCTCCAGGCAGAGCACCAGCCTTCCCCCGCAGCACAGGTCGGCCATGGCCATCAGCGAGCGTGTCAGGGCGGCGAATACCGAAGCGGTCATGCGCATGCCCCCCAGTGGATCCGAGCCGTGGGTGTCGAACCCTGCCGACACCAGGATCAGCCCGGGACCGAACTCCAGGACCACGGGCCGCAGGAGGGTTTCGAACAGGGCGGCGTACTCGGCGTCGGCGTACCCCTTGGGAAGGGGCAGGTTGACGGTGTAGCCCTCCCCGGCACCCCTCCCGGATTCCGTGAACATGCCGGTCCCGGGGAAGTGGGGGTGCTGGTGGACCGAGAAGAAAAGGACGTCCGCCCGGCTCTCGAAGGCGTGCTGGGTGCCGTTGCCGTGGTGAACGTCCCAGTCGACGATGAGCACCCGCCGGATGCCCAGGGCCTGCCGGGCGTAAGCCGCCCCCAGGGCGACGTTGTTGAAGATGCAGTACCCCATGGCCCGGCTCCGCTCGGCGTGGTGGCCCGGAGGCCGCACCAGGGCGAAGGCGTTGGCCAGCTCCCCGCGGACGACCCTTGCGACCGCCTCGAGGACGCCGCCGGCCGCGCCCAGGGCCGCCGGATAGGAGCGCTCCGATGCGAGGGTGTCCGGCGAGAGGTGGACCTGGTCGCGTCCCTCGGTGGCGGCGATGCGGTTGAGATACTCGGGGGCGTGGACCCAGAGGATCTCCTCCGCCAGGGCCGGCCGGGGGGCGATGGCGACGAGCCGCTCCCGCAGACCCGGCTGCTCGAGGCGGTCGTAGATGGCTGCCAGGCGCCGGGTGATGAGCAGGATCGTCGTGCCCCGGTCCCGCAGGCCGCGCAGGGCGGCGAAAAGCGCCTCGGTCTCCTGCGGCGCGAGCACGGCGGTGGGCTCGTCCAGGATCAGGATGCGCGCCCTGCGAAACAGCGCCTTGAGAATTTCCACGCGCTGCTGCAGGCCCACGGGCAGGGTCTCCACCGGGGCGTCCACATCGACCGCCAGGCCGTGGCGTCGCGCCAGTCGCCGGACCCGGTCCCGGGCGGCCGGGCGGTCGAGGCGCCCCCAGCGGGACGGCTCCGCCCCCAGGACCACATTCTCGGCCACGGTGAAGGGCGGCACCAGCATGAAGTGCTGGTGGACCATGTGGATGCCGATCTTCATGGCATCGCGGGGGCTTCGGAGCCGCACCCGCTCTCCCCGGTGCCGGACCGAGCCCTCGTCGGGGCGGTAAAGCCCGCAGAGGATGTTCATCAGGGTCGTTTTCCCGGCGCCGTTTTCCCCCAGGAGGGCATGGATCTCCCCCTGCCTCAGGCTGAAATCGACCCGGTCGTTGGCCGCGACCCCGCCGAAGCGCTTGGTGACGGCACAGGCCTGCAGCACGACGTCGCCCGGCAACGCTCACTCCTTTTCCCAGGGCCGGCCCACCGCACCCGGCGGCCGGGAGCGGCCCACGAAGCCCGCCAGCACCCCGATGGTGAACAGGTACGGCAGCATGGCGATGAACTGGTGGGGAACGCTCGCCTGCCGGGCGAACTGGAGCTGGGTCTGCACGGCGCCGGCCAGGCCGAAGAGCAGGGCCGCCCCCCAGGCACCGAAGGGCATCCACTTGCCGAAAATCATCACCGCCAGGGCCACGAAGCCCCTCCCGCCGGTCATGGCGCGCTCGAAGGCGCCGACCGCCTCCAGGGAGAGGAAGGCGCCCGCCAGGCCGGCCAGGGCCCCGCCGGCGGTCACCGCGGCGTATCGCACCGCGGCCACGCCGATCCCCAGGGAGTCGGCGGCCCGGGGGTGCTCCCCCACCGCCCGAAGGCGCAGGCCCCAGGGGGTGTGGAACAGAAAAATGTGGACCGCGCCCACCAGCACGACCGCCGTGTAGGTCAGGGGCGGGTTGTCGAAAAGCACCGCGCCGGCCAGGGGAATGTCGGCCAGCGGTCCCAGGGCGACGGCCGAGAGCTTTCCCCGGGTGGCCGCGCTGGTTCCGAAAAAGTAGCCCGTCAGGCCCAGGGCCAGGATATTGATCACCGCTCCGCCGACGATCTGGTCGACCCGCAGGGTCACGGACATGAACGCCAGCATCCCCCCCGCGAGCGCACCGGCCGCCACCCCGGCCAGGACCCCCGCCGCCGGGCTTCCGGTCCCGGCATGGGCCGCATGGGCGAGGAAGGCGGCAAGGAGCATCTGCCCCTCGATGCCGATGTTCATCACGCCCGAGCGCTCACACAGAATCCCGCACAGGGCGCCCAGCACCAGCGGGGTCGACTGGCGCAGGGCGGAGGAGAGGACCGCCTCGGTCACCAGGGGATCCACCCGGTAGCACAGCCAGGCGGCGGCCGCCGCCGCGAGGCAGGCGAGAGCCCCGGGGCGGGGGAGAAATCGGCGGCCGGTTCGCGGCGTTGCGCCCATTGCGCTCAGTGCCTTCCCCACCCGCGGCTCAGCACCGGGCGCAGCCACGCGGCGCCGCGGCCCGAGAAAAGCTTTCCCAACGCCGTGTCCATGGCCACAAACAATAGAAGCAGGGCCAGGAGGACATCGACCATGTCGACGCCCACCCCGGCATCCAGCTGCATGCGGCCCGCACCGGCCTTCATCGCCCCCACCAGCAGGGCGGCCGCGGCCACGCCCATGGGGTGGGTGCGGCCCAGGAGGGCGACGGTGATCCCCTCGAAGCCCAGGCCGGCGTTGAATCCCGGCTGAAAGCGGTGGATCACTCCCAGGCTCTCCACCGCCCCTCCCAGGCCGGCCAGGACACCGGAAAAGAACATCGTCAGCACCGCCACCCGGCCGACGCGGATCCCGGCGCAGCGGGCCGCCTCGGGGCTGAGGCCGACGGTGCGCAGGGAGAACCCGGGGGTCGTGCGCCGCAGGATCCACCAGAGCGCCCAGGCACCGGCCAGGGCCAGGAGAAAGCCCGCGGGAATCTCTCCCAACGCCGGCAGGCGCGCCTCCGCCGGCACCAGCGCCGTGCGCGCCAGGACGCTTCCGGGGGTGGGGTCCCGCAGGGGGCCGGCGGCCAGGTAGTCGGTGAGGTTGATGGCCACGTAGTTGAACATGATGCCGGTGATCACCTCGTGGGCGCCGGTGGCGGTTTTCAGGATTCCCTGAACCCACCCCCAGGCCCCGCCGGCGGCCATGCCGGCCAGCAGCCCGCAGGCGAGGTGCGCCCCGGGAGGGAGCCCCTGCAGCCCGGCACCGGCGGCGGCGGCAGCCAGCCCCCCCACCAGGAGTTGCCCCTGGGCGCCGATGTTGAACAGCCCGGCCCTGAACGCCAGGGCCACGGACAGTCCGCCGAAAAGGAGCGGCGTGGCTTTCTGGAGGGTGCGCCCGAGAGCGTCGGCGCTGCCGAGAGCCCCCCGCAACAGGGCGGCGTAAGCCCGCAGGGGGTCTGCGCCGGCTGCGGCGAGGATGCCCGCCCCGGCCGCGGCGGCCAGCGCCAGGGCCAGAAGGGGGACACCGGCCCGCTGCCAGAAGGCCTGTAAGGATGCGCTTCCAATGCAGCGTTGAAAAAGGGCCTTCACATCCTCCCCCAGCAGGGTGCCGCTCCGGCAAGGCGCCGGGTGCCCGCTGCCGCCGGCTCAGGGCTGAACGGCAAGGGATCCGCTGCGAAGCCCGCGCTCGATCCCGGCCAGGGTGTCCTTCAGGCCGGCAGGTATCGCGCCTTCGAAATCGTGAAACGGGGCCAGCCCGACCTCCCCGACGACATTGCCGGAAGGCAAGCGGCCGCCTGCGGCATCCCGGGTCAGGGCGGACACGCCTTGGGCGATCTTTTTCACGGCCGAGGAGACCAGGCAGGGGCGGGCCTCGGGCACGGTCTCCCACTGGTCGGTGTCGACGCCGATGCAGTAGGTGCCCGGGTGGGAGGCGGCCTCGATCAGGCCGCCGTTTCCGGTGGTCCCCCCGGCGGCAAAGACCACGTCGGCGCCCTGGGCGATGGCCTGCTTGGCGGTGGAGGCGCCCCATTCGGGGTCGGTGAAGGCCGCGTCCAAGCCCCCGGGGTGAAAGGTCGAGATCACGCGGATGTCCGGCCGGACGTGGCGCACGCCGGCCTCGAAGCCCCGTTTGAACGCCGCCACGGGGGGAACCAGGTCGGTCCACAGAACGGCGGCGACTTTGCCGCTTCGCGACAGCAGGGCCCCCAGGGCCCCGGCCATGAAGCCGGCCTTCTCCTCCTCGAATACCAGGCCGGCCACGTTGCCCAGAGGCTCATCCTGGTGCTGGTCGACGCCGATGAACTTGACCGCCGGGTACCGGCGTGCGGCCTCGAGGGTCGCCTCCTTCAGGCCGAAGCCGACGGTGACGACCACGTCATAGCGCTTCTCGGTGAAAAGGCCGATGTTGGCCAGGTAGTCCTTGGCATCGCGGGTCTCGATGAAGTTGCCCACCCCTTTGAGCGCCTCGACGGCCTCGAGGACCCCGGCCCAGGAACTCTGGTTGAAGGACTTGTCCTTGATCGACCCCACGTCGGTCACCAGGCCGACGCAGGTGATGTCCGCGCGTGCGCAATCCGCGGCCGCCGGCTGCCCATCGGGCCCTCCCCCGCAGGCCGCAAGCGCGGCGGAAAGGATCCCCGCGGTCAGCGAAAAGATACGCCATCTCCTCCCCATGCGCCCCCCTGCCCTGCCGGTTGTCGCCACCGCCTGAACTCTACCAGAAAGGGGGGGCCCTGTCCACCGCGGGCCGGGAGGGGCCGCGCGCCGCCCGATCCCGAGGCAACGGCCGGAATTTGATTGACAGCGACCGGAAAAATCTCTTATCGTTTTGTTTTTGCGGCGCGGAGGGATCCGGCCGGGACACGGGAAAACGTCAACCAATCCCATATCTGTCGAGGAGGAGGCATGAAGGCAATCAAGACCGTCGGCATCGTCGGATTCGGTGTCATGGGGGCCGCCATCGGGATGAACGCGGCCGCGTCCGGCTACAGGGTGATCTACAAGGAACTCAACGACGAGCTGGTCAGGGCCATGTACGACAAATGGGTCCTCGGCTCCCTGAAGAAGCGCGTGGCCGCCGGCAAAATGGCCCAGGAGGAGATGGACCGGGTGAGCCCGGCTGTAGATCGAGGGCTTGGCGTTGGTGATGCTGGTGGCGGGGGCAGCGGTTGGTCTGTCGCTACTTTCAAGGGATCCTTTTCGCCGCTCGACGCCTTCCCCGTGAAAAAGGCGGCGAACTTGTCCCAGCCGTCCTTTTTTCGAGTTTCGGCCGGGGGCGAGCCGGGCTCGATTCTGGTGACGGGGAGAGGTTCGGCGGGCTGCACCGGCGGACGTGCGGCTTGTTCGCCGGCTGAACCCATCGGCTTGGGAAACGCGACGATTTTGCCCAATGGGTCTTCTTTTCGAGGGGTCGCGGATGCTTGGTCATTTTCAAGCCGGCTGGCCGCGGACGGCTCGCCGATTTTCTCCGCCCGGGCGGCAGGCGATACCTCGGGCTCTCGGCTTTCCGAAACGATGTCCGGAGTTGCAGGGGATGCGGGCAAGCGGACATCCAGGGTTTTATCCTCCCCCGGAGCCAGGCTCACCCGGGAAAGTTCTTTGTCATAGCCCTCTGCGCCCACCTCCACCTGATATTCGCCCGGATCCAGCTCCATCCCCTGTCGGAAGCTGTAATCGCCGTTGAGAATCCGCACCTGGGCGCCGACGGGCTCCGTCCTCACGAACAGCCTCCCCTTCCGCGGCCTTTCGGGAACGAGCCGAGCCGCCACCGACACTTCCTTCTCCGGGACCACCTCCACGTGGCCCTGCCATTCCTGGAAGCCGGGCGCCTTCAGGGTCACCTGGTGAGCCCCTGTCTCGACTCTGGGAATGGAGTCGGGCGTGAGGCCCCCATAGGCGCCATCCAGGTACCACTGCGCGCCGGCCGGATCGCTTTCCACCTTCAGGCTGCCGTATGCCTTGGAAGGGGTCAGCGTGAGCCTGACCGGCGTCTGCCTGCCTTCGCGCACGATGACCGCCATCTCCGCCGGCTCGTAGCCTTCCAGCTCGACCTCGACCAGCACATTCCCGGGGGGCAGGCGGGTGTCGATGAGGGGCGAATTCCCCTTGGCGATGCCGCCGATCGTCACCCGGGCGCCGGGGGGGATGGTCTCGACCGCCAGGCCGCTCTCGTCTTTCTCTTCTCCCAGAACGAAGATGAAGTCGCCCTTGTCCAGTTTCGGGTTGTTGATTTTGCCGAATTGAGGGTGTTGCGCCCCCCCGGTGTAGTTGATGACCTCTTCTCTCAGGTATGCCCCGAGTTCCTCGCCGGTGACATACCCGTCCCGGTTCCTGTCGGCGTACCTGTCCGTGAGCCCCTGAATCAGCACCGTTTTGAAAACCGACTCGTCGGGCACGCGCTCGTTTTCGGTCCCGGCGGTGACGAAGGCCCGGACCGGGTTGGTGACCTGTTCCTGGATGAAGGGCGAGGGGCGCCCGTTGGAGGCCCGGAAGATGGAACCGGCGAAGCAGGAATCGAAAGCGAACAGCACGTGCTTGGACCTGATCAGGTTGCTGATCTGCTCCAATTTTTCCATGCTGATGGCCTTTTCGAGAAACCCGGCATAGTCCTTGTCCGGGTCCGGGGCATCCACCGGCACGATGTACCCGAGTTTGGTGCCGTCGAATTTTTCGAGCGTGTGTCCGTGCCCGGCGAAGAATATGAAGAACCCCAGCTGGGGATCCGTGCCGGGGCCTCCGGGCAGGCCGCTGAGCGCGCGGTTCAACTTCGCACTGTCGGCGTTTTCGACCAGGTCGACCTTGAAGCCGAGCTTCTCGAGGGCCGCCTTCACCTCTCGCGCGTCGCGCACCGGGTTCGGCAGCCTCGGCCACCCGCCGCCATAATTGGCACAGGCGATCACGAGGGCATAGTACCCCGAATAAAGGTCGATTTCCTTTGTGTAGCCGCCGCTTGTCTGAGTCTTGACCCTTACTATACTGCGGCCGGCGGGGGCCGCTTCAGGCTGGGTTGCGCATGGGGCGAGGAGGCTCGACAGGAGAACGGCAGTCAGGGTGGCAGTGAACGCTCGATTCGCTTCTGGCTCTATTGCCTCGAAAGTTCGAATGGTTGAAAAATACCTTACAAACGATCTCCGGGATTTGTCAACAGGTGGATATCTTCACTGGAAATTCCACATGGCGGCGGAGCTGCCCGCGGTCACCGCCATATGGCCCCGCCGCCGGGTCACTCCAGCCGGCAGACGATCGTCGCCCGTTGCGGGGCCGACGAAACCACGGCCGCCGTCAGTGCGGGCCCCGCCGGGCCCATCGGCGGCATTTCCGGCAGGGGGCCCGGGGCGGCAAGGGCCATGACCCGCACGGCGCCCCCCTGGCCGGGACCTGCCGGGGTTTCGATGCGCGCCGTGTGGGTCGTGCCCGGCTGCAGGGGGTTTCCCGGGGGCGAAACCGCCAGCAGCTCCCCCGCCGGCCCCACGGCGACGAGCGCCACGTGGAGCGGCGCTGTCACCGCCAGCAAGACCGTCAGCTCTTCCCCTGGCCTGCAGGCGCCGCTTTCGCGCCAGAGGCGCAGGCTGCCGTCGCGGCTCGCCGCCGACGCGGGGTCCCCGCCCAGGCCCCTGGTTTTTGCTGGGTCCGCGGAGGCCAGGGGGGCCCCGGCCCAGTCCCTGTAGAACGGCTCCAGGGGACGGGTGACCCGGGCCGTGTTGACGACCTGCCCGGTTTCGACCTTCAGGAGCTTCATGGCCACCTCCACCCCGTCTATCTGCAGGCTCACCGTGCCGGTCAGCAGGTAGTCGGCCCCCACGAGGGTTTTTTCGGCCGCGCCGTCGCGGTCGGTGAGGCCCGCCATGTCCAGGCGCCACTCGTCGAGGATCAGCTTCAGCTCGCGGCGCTCGAGGAACTTCAGGCCCTTTTCGGCCCCCTTCTTCACGATCCGGGGTTCCATCTGCCGGGCGATGTCGGCCGACAGGCGCGTGACGAGGCCTCCCGGCTCGGTGAACTCGGTGACGGCGACGGCCTGCCCGGCCGCAAGGCCGGCGAACAGCCCCTGGAAGGGCTGGCCGGCGGACGCGGGCCGCGCCGCCTCCAGGCGCACCGACACCCGCCGGTTGAGGGCGTGGTCCAAACAGCACCATTTCGGAAGATGGCAAGCCACCAGGTTTTCGAACCGCGCCGGCGGGCTGGACACGACGGTCCAATCCAGTGGACGGGCGCTGATGACGTCGCTGCCGCCGCGGCCCGTTTCCCGGCTGCCGGCCTTTCCCCCCCGGCTCGGGTTCCTAAGACAGCCTCTTTCCCCTGCGGCGCCTGGCGGCTGTCGGGCGGGTTGGCCAGGAGCGCCGCGCCCATGAGCCCCAGCAGGATCAGGAAGTATCTCCAGCTGTCGGGCATCTTCCAGTGGAGCCGGCGCGTCGCGGGAGGGAGGCTGACGGCGGCGACGACCAGGTAGCAGGGGGCGCTGCGGTAATTTCCCGTCAGCAGGCACCCGGCCGCGGCCAGCAGGCAGACCGCGCCCAGCAGCCACCAGAGGGCCGTTTTCACCCTCGCCGTTCGCGGGTCTCTCCCGCCTGCCGCAGAAGGTAGGGGCTTTTCTCGTTTGCCAGGTGGTTTGCGGTCATCGGAACCTCCTCGGGGGAACCTCCTCGGGTTGCGCGGGATGCCACCTAACATAGCCACGATGGGATGCTTGGCAATCCGAAGCGGCTTGGATCCGGACGGGTTCGACATCTTTGCATGCGGTCGCCCCGGGCCGGGCGTCACCGGGGTTGCTCCCGGGGAGGAATTGATATAAAACGCACCGACAGCCCGCGCGCGCGGCGGCCGGAAGCCGCCCCTTGACCTTGATGAGGTCCCGACATGAGAAAATCCCCCCGGATCGAAACCGGCCTGCCCGGTCCCGAGGCCGCCCGCCTGATCGCCAAGGACAACCGCTTCGTCTCGCCCTCCTACACGCGGGTCTACCCACTGGTGGTCCGGCGCGGCGAGGGGCTGTGGGTGGAGGACGTGGACGGCAACCAGTTTCTGGATTTCACCGCCGGCATCGCCGTCTGCGCCACCGGCCACTGCCACCCGCAGGTGGTGGCGGCCATCAAGGCCCAGGCCGACCGGCTGCTGCACATGTCCGGCACCGATTTTTACTACACCTCGCAGATCGCACTGGCCGAGAGGCTGGCCGGGCTGCTGCCGGGAAGGGGGGCTTACCGCGTCTATTTCGGCAACTCCGGCGCGGAGGCGGTCGAGGCGGCCTTCAAGCTGGCCCGCTGGCACACGCGCCGCGAGCTGAACCTGGCCTTCTACGGCGCCTTCCACGGCCGGACCATGGGGGCGCTTTCCCTGACCGCCAGCAAGTCCATCCAGAAAAAGCATTACCATCCCTTCGTCCCGGGCATCACCCACATCCCCTACCCCTACTGCTACCGCTGCCCGTATCACCTGCGCCACCCTTCCTGCGAGCTCGCCTGCGTCAAGTGGGTGGAGGACACCCTGTTCCGCACCACCCTGTCGCCCGAGGAGGTGGCGGCCATCTTCGTGGAGCCGATCCAGGGCGAGGGGGGCTATATCGTCCCGCCGCCGGAGTTTCACCCCAGGATGTCCGCGCTGGCCAGAAATTACGGCATCCTTTACGTGGCCGACGAGGTGCAGTCGGGCATGGGGCGGACGGGGCGGATGTTCGCCATGGAGCACTTCGGGGTGATCCCGGACATGAGCGCTCTGGCCAAGGGGATCGCCTCGGGCATGCCGTTGGGGGCCCTGGTGGCGCGGGCGGAGATCATGGACTGGGAGGCCGGGTCCCATGCCTCCACCTTCGGGGGCAACCCGCTCTCCTGCGAGGCGTCCCTGGCGACCATCGATCTCCTGGAAAATGGGCTCATCGAAAACGCCGCGCTCCAGGGGGAGCGCCTGATGTCGGGGCTGAGGCGGATCCAGGGCTCCCTGGCCTGCATCGGGGATGTGCGCGGCAAGGGCCTGATGGTGGCCGCCGAGCTGGTCACGGACCGCGAAAGCAAGGCCCCGGCCCGCGGCTGGCGCGCGGACATCATCGCCTGCGCCTTCCGCAAGGGTCTGCTGCTGCTGGGCTGCGGGGAGAACAGCATCCGCTTCTGCCCGGCGCTGACCGTCAGCGCCGAGGAAGTCGACACCTGCCTGACGATTTTCGAGGAGGCGGCGAGAGCGGTCGCCGGGTGAAGCGCCCGGTTCCGATGACGATACCGATAGCGACAGCGATTAGGATTCGGATCCGGGTGCAGGCAAGATCTTGCATTTAAAGGCAGAGACCCACGTGGAGGAATCCCCATGAACGCGATTGTCGAGGCATTCGACCTTTCGGCGGAGCAGTCCGGCGCCGGAGGCGGTGAGTTCCTGGCTTGCAGCGGCGAAAGCCTGACGGTGATATCGCCCATCGACGGAGCGGCCATCGGTTCGATCCGCTGCCCCGACGCGGCCGGTGTCGATGCCCTGGTTCAGCAGGCCGAAGCCGCATTCGCCGCCTGGCGCCGGGTGCCGGCGCCCAAGCGGGGGGAGGTGGTGCGCCAGATCGCCGAGGCCCTCAGGGCGCGCAAGGCCGACCTGGGCGCCCTCATCAGCCTGGAGATGGGCAAGATCCGCGCCGAGGCCGAAGGCGAGGTCCAGGAGATGATCGACATCGCCGACTTCGCGGTGGGGCAGTCGCGGATGCTCTACGGCCTGAGCATGCACAGCGAGCGGCCCGACCACCGGATGTACGAGCAGTGGCACCCCCTGGGCCCCATCGGGGTGATCACGGCCTTCAACTTCCCGGTGGCGCCCTGGGCCTGGAACGCCATGATCGCCCTGGTCGCCGGGGACACGGTGATCTGGAAGCCCTCCTCCAAGGCGGCGCTCTCGGCCCTTGCCGCCATGAAGGTCATCTGGCCGGTGCTGCGGCGCAACGGGGTGCCGGACGGGGTTCTCAACATCCTCGTGGGCCGCGGCAGCCGGGTCGGGGATGCCTTGGTCAACGACCGCCGGCTGCCGCTGATCTCGGCCACCGGCAGCGTGCGCATGGGCCGCCGGGTGGCCCGGCAGGTGGCCGAGCGCCTGGGGAGGACCCTGCTCGAACTGGGGGGCAACAACGCCGTCATCGTCACGGCCAGGGCCGACATGGAGATGGCGGTGCGTGCCATCGTGTTCGGGGCGGTGGGCACCGCCGGCCAGCGCTGCACCACCACCCGGCGGATCCTCGTCCAGGAGGAGGTTTACGGCAGCCTGGCCGCGGCGCTGATGCGGGCCTACGAACAGGTCAAGATCGGCAATCCCCTGGAGGAGGGGGTCCTCATGGGGCCGCTGATCGACGTGGGGGCCGTCCAAACGATGCGGGCGGCCCTGGAAACCCTTCGGGAGCAGGGCGGGCGGGTGCTTTACGGCGGCGAGGTCCTTTCCGGAGGGGCCTTCGATGCCGGGACCTACGTCACCCCCTGCATCTGCAAGGCCGGGGCCGACACCCCCATCGTCAAGGAGGAGACCTTCGCCCCGATTCTCTACCTGGTCAAGTACCGCACGCTGGAGGAGGCGATCGCCATCCACAACGCGGTTCCCCAGGGGCTTTCCTCCGCGATCTTCACCACCGACCTGCGGGAGGCGGAGCTGTTCCTCAGCCAGCGCGGAAGCGACTGCGGCATCGCCAACGTCAACATCGGCACCTCTGGGGCCGAGATCGGCGGGGCCTTCGGGGGCGAAAAGCAGACCGGCGGCGGGCGCGAGGCCGGCTCGGACGCGTGGAAGGCCTACATGCGGCGCCAGACCTGCACCGTCAACTGGTCCAGGGAACTTCCCCTGGCCCAGGACATCGCCTTCGATGCGGGCAAGGCCGCCGGGGGCGGGTGCGACAGCTGACCGGTGAACGGGCAGGCGGTGCGGCGCGTGTGCGGGCCAGCCGGCCTGCCCGCCCTCCGGCCCGCGGGTTCACCGATAACCGTGGATTGCGGATCGAAGGCATGGACGACATCACACCGGGGCCGGAGGGCTCCGCACAGGGCCGGCTCAGGAAACGCTTCGAGGGGATCGTCGCCCGGGTCGGCGAGGTGGTCCTGGGCAAGGAGACCCAGGTGGAGCTTGCGCTGACGTGCCTGTTCGCCCGAGGCCACCTGCTGATCGAGGACCTTCCCGGCATCGGCAAGACGACCCTGGCCAAGGTCCTGGCGCGGATCCTCGGCCTGGGCTTCCGGCGGGTCCAGTTCACCAGCGACATGCTGCCGGGGGATGTCCTGGGCACCTCGGTTTACGAGCAGAAGCGCGGGGTGTTCGTTTTTCACCCGGGGCCCATTTTCACCCAGGTCCTCCTGGCGGACGAGATCAACCGGACCACGCCCAAGACCCAGAGCGCCCTTCTGGAGGCGATGGAGGAGAGCCAGGTCACCATCGAGGGCAAGACCCGCCCCTTAGACGACCCCTTCTTCGTGATCGCCACCCAGAACCCCCTGGAACAGATCGGCACCTTCCCCTTGCCGGAATCCCAGCTCGACCGGTTTCTCATGAGCATCGACCTCGGATACCCCGGGCGCGAGGGCGAAAAGCGCCTCCTCAGAAAGGGGGGCGCCGCGGAGCGCCTGGGGGGGGTGGCGGCCGCCCTGACGCGCGAGGACGTGCTCCGGATCCAGGGGGCGGTGATGCGCGTGACCGCAGCCGACGCCCTGCTGGAATATCTCCAGGACATCCTCGAGTTCACCCGCGGCGGACCCTACTTTCACCTGGGGCTTTCCCCGCGCGCCGGCCTGGCCCTGTTGCAGGCGGCGCGCGCGTGGAGTTTCCTCCACGGAAGGGCCCACGTGCTTCCGGAGGATCTCCAGGCGGTTTTCCCCTGGGTCGCCGGCCACCGGCTGCGGCGCAGGACGGACCTGCACACCCTGCCGAGGAGCCGGCTGATGGAAATGCTCGCGGAAATCCCTGTTCCCGAAGAGATCGAGCGCCCGGGCACAGAGCGCGTTTCTTCCGGCAAGGCCGTTCTCCGAGACGACGGCCGGGGGGTCCCGCCGGCGCAGCTCCTCGGCCAGCCAATCCGGTTCCTCGCCGTGCCCCTTGTCCCTGAGGAACTGGTAAATGTTGAACAGGCCCTGGCCGCAGACCAGACGCTCGACGCTCACCCGCTGATGGCGCTTCAGCAGGTATGCCAGCAGATCCATTTCCAGGCGATTGCGCGGCGCAAAATCCGCATGCCCCCCTTCCGACGCAAACGGCCGGTGCCCCCGCCCGTCCCAGAAAAGGCCGACCTCGCCCAGCCCCGTGCCCGCGGAGACGACAGCCTGATTTCCCAGGGCGTCCGGAGCCCCCGGATTGACGACCGCCCAGTCGGCGGCCCCAAGGACGGCAATCCCATGGGCGCCGGCTTCCCAGTCGTTGATCAGGCTTACCTGCGGAAGCGCGAGCTGCCGTGCCAGCTCGCGGGAGTCGATCACCCAGGGCAGGTTGGTGGCTTCGCAGCGGCCCCGGCGGACAGGCCCGGCCACCCCGAAGGCGGCCAGGGTCACGGGATGCTCCCGGGATGCCAGAAATTTTTCCAGGGCGCCCTCGAGACTCGGCTCCTCGCGGCTCGCGAAGGTTTGCTCGGCGATGAAGACGAAACGCCCCTTCACCCGCTCCAGGATCGCCAGGCGGGTGTGGGTCCCGCCGATGTCCCCGGCAAGGATTCGCTCTCTTTGCCTTTTGCCCATCTTCACCCCCTTCCATAGGTGTGCGTCGCCTCCAGAAGCCTGTCCGCCGCGCGCGGTGAAATCTGTCGGGCGCAAACCCGCCAGCGCCAGTTGCCGCGTGCCGTGGAGGGCCTGTTCATCCGGGCCTCGGCACCCAGGCCCAGCACGTCCTGCAGGGGAAGAATCGCCAGGCGTGCAACCGACATCATCGCCAGGCGGACCATCTCCCAATGGACCTCTTTCGCGGGCACAGCCCTCCCGAGGTAGCTAAAAAACCTTCTCCTGTCCTCAGGCGATGCCTCCTCCTCGAACCAGCCGCGGGTGGTGTTGTTGTCGTGGGTGCCGGTGTAGACAAGAAAATCCTTCCCGTGGGCGTGGGGCAGGAAGGAATCCCCTGCCTCATCCTCGCCGAATGCCAACAGCAGGACCTTCATTCCCGGGATCCCGCACCGGTCCATCGCTTTCCTGACATCGTCGGTGATGAAACCGAGGTCTTCCGCGACGAACGGAAGGTGCGGGAAATTCTTTTTCAGGGTCCCCAGGAATTCATTCGCGCGAGCCTTCACCCATTTTCCGCGGACCGCCGTCTTTTCCCCTGACGGGATTTCCCAGTGCGCGACGAGGCCGCGGAAATGGTCGATTCTCAGGGTGTCGAACAGCTCGAGGCTGTGAGCTATCCGCTCCATCCACCATCGGTAGCCGTTTCTCCGGTGAGCGCTCCAGCGATACACCGGGTTGCCCCATCGCTGCCCCTTCCGGCAAAAGGAGTCCGGAGGGACACCCGAAACGACCGCAGGCCGTTTTTCCCTGTCCAGCTTGAACAATTCGGGGTTGGCCCAGACATCGGCGCTGTCCAACCGCAGGTAGAAGGGAAGGTCCCCGAAAAGCGTCACCCCCTTGTCGCGGCAACGTTTTTTAAGTGAAGCCCACTGCTTGTAGAAAAGGTACTGCCAGATTTTTTCCCTTTCGATATCGCTCCGAAAGCTTTTCCTGAAGTCCTCGAGCGATTCCGGGCTCCTGTTTTTTAGCTCCCGCGGCCATTGATTCCATGCTTTTGGGCCAAATTGGCTTCTGATGACGGCGAAAAGGGAAAAATCCTCCATCCACGATGCGTGCTGCACACAGAATTCCTCGAAGGGCGCCCGCCCGCGCCCGGCCCGGCCAAAGGCTTCAAATGCCTGCTGCAGCAATCGGCGCTTGAAGCGCGCCGCCCGGGGGAAGACGCAACGGCCTTCCGGAAAGGAGGGCGCTTGCCTTAAATCCCCGATGGAAAGCAAACCTTCCTCCAGCAGTAGGTCCGGGCTGATGAGAAGCGTGTTGCCGGCAAAGGCGGAGGTGCAGCTGTAGGGTGAATCGCCGCCAAGGGAATCGGTTGGATTCAGCGGAAGGACCTGCCAGCAGCACTGCCGGGTTCGCGCGAGAAAATCGACAAACCGGTACGCCTCCGGCCCCAGGTCGCCGACGCCGTACGCTGAAGGAAGCGAGGTGAGGTGAAGAAGGATGCCGGACCCCCTTTTATCCATTCCCGAATCCTTTCGGAGGCACCCCTGGAATCGGAAGCGTTCCCGCCGAATCCGTGAAAATAGAGGCCGCCTGGGCGTAAAGCCTGCCCAGGATGAAGATGTGCCTCAGCGTGCGCTCATACAGATAGTTCTGGACATGCGGGTAGCGCCTGCGGTCGATCCGGAGGACCGCCGACAGGAGGCTGCCCCCGAGGCGCAGCAGGCGCAGCGACAGCCTGAGGGGAAGCCACGCGGCCGATCTGATGAAGGGCCTGCGCTCGGCGATCATCCTTCCGAACCGGAAACTGTGGCAGCCCCTGACAAAGCTATCGCCAAACAGCCATAGATCACATGAACACTCCGGAAGAGATTCGCATTTTTCTGCAGGAGGTTGCCGAAACCGGAGATGAAGCCGACTTCATTCATGCTCTGAATACAGCCGCGAGGGCCATGGGCATGACCGAAGTGGCTAATAAAGCGGGAGTAACCCGTGCAAGTCTCTACAAATCTCTTTCCGAGAACGGCAATCCACGATTCGACACCATCAGCAAAGTGACCAAGGCGCTTGGATGTAAGCTTTCTGTTATGTAGTCCCTGTACATGTAAAAAAGAAACCCCCGCATTTCCCATGAAATGCGGGGGCTGCATATCTGGTGGCGATGCAGGGATTTGAACCCCGGACACTGCGGATATGAGCCGCATGCTCTGACCAACTGAGCTACATCGCCGTGGGGGCAGCGAGCTGCCGGGCGGGGGCCGATGCGCCCCCGCCGGATCGAAGGCAGGGCTCTCCTTACAGCGCTTGCCCGCCTTTGTCAAGTCGAAATCCCGGCGCCTCTCAATTGGCCGGGGCCGAGCCGGCCGGCTCGACCGAAAATTCCCCCAGGTCTGCGGGAAGGTCCCAGAAAACCAGCATGAAGGGCACCGACCGCCCGGGCGCCACGCCGAGGTTGGAACGGTTGGCCCCGGCGCGGTTGTTGAGCCGCGCCTGGATCGCCGCCGGGTCCAGGCCTTCCAGGTCCTTGTCCGAGAGGATGTTGCCGCAGTATGCCCTCTGGGATCTGACCGGCTTCCCGTCCCTGGCGTTGATAACCCCCTTGACTTCGAGGTAGCTCCTGGGGTGATCGTAGCCGTTGCGCGCCCGCCCGCTCACCACGAAAAGGACCCCGGCGCCGGCTTTGGTGACGAAGCGGCTGGAGACCTCCGCCAGTTCGACCTTGAGTACGCCTTCCCCGGCCGAATCCTTTTTTAAAAAACGGTCGAAGAGCGCGATGCCGGGCATGGCGGGTAAGGCGGCCGGGTCGATGAACTTGAACGCAGCGTACCCGCCACCGCCGAGCAGGGCCAGGATCAGGAGCACCCAAAGGAAAAGCCGTACCCGCCTCCTTCCCCGCGGCTTCCCGGGGGAGGCGCCGACGGCCGCCAGTTCGCCGCCCATCTCCTCCGGCAGGAGAAAGTCCTCGCCGTTTGCCCCCATTTCGAAAATGCCGGCATCCCTATCGGGCGGCGGTGTGCCCGCGCCCTTGCCGGGTTCGGCCGCATGGGCGCCCTCCGCCGGCTTTTCCCCCAGGGCATTGAGGGTCTCGAGTTCCAGCCCGTCCTCCCCCTCCAGGATGACCGAGGCGCCGCCGAACTCCTCCGGGATTTCCTCGATATCCAGATCCAGGTCGAAGGTTTCGGCATCCGTCGCCTCAGCGTCCGCCGGTTCCAGGAGGGAGGCGACGGCGTCAGCCGGCATGTCCCAGGCCGGCGCCCCGCCGCGCTCCGCGGCCTCGGCTTCCAAGCCGGGCACCACCGGGGCCGGCGGAAACCCGAGGACAAGCTCCAGGTCCTGCGGCTCCTCTTCCTCGGGGAAGCCGGAAGCTTCCATCTCGTCCTCGAGGAGCTTTTCGATGTCGGAAAAATCGAGCGCACCCTCGTCGCCCGGTTCCGCGGGTTCACCCGCGGGTGAACCCGCGGCTTCCGGCGCGCCGGCCCGCGGGGCGGCATCCCCCGGGGCGCCCCCCCGTTGCCCCTCGCCGGCCAAACCCAATACCGGTCCGGCTTCCTGCAGTGCGGGCGCCGGAGCCGGCGGCTCCCCGCCGTCGAGGTCGAAACCCAATTCAAGTTCTTCCCCGGATCCCTCCCCTTCCGCCTCCCGGGCCGCGTCGGCCGCTATCTCCTGGTCGAGCAGGCGTTCGATTTCGGCCAGGTCGATCCCGTCCACGATGTCGCCGCCATCCTCGGGCGCGGCGCTCTCCTCCGGCGGGGTTCCGAAAAGTGAGGCCTCCTCCAGGGCAATCATTTTCGACAGCTGGTCGAGGTTCAGGTCATCGTCTTTGTCCGGCGCGGCGCCGGGCCCTTCGGCCGCCGCCGCGACCTGCGCCTTCCCGCCCGCGGGAGCCTGGGTATCGCCCTTTTCCGCGCCGCGCAGGGCGTCGCCGCCACCCGCCCCCACTTCCTCCGGAGCCCCTTCTTCCCGCGCGCCCGCACCCGATGCCACGAGGGCGCCCTCCAAGTCGAGGAGGGCCTCGATCTCCGCCGGGTCGAGGTCATCGGCGCCCTTGGCCTCGGCAAAAAACGCTTCCCCGGCCGCTCCAGACTTCCCCGAGGCGTCATCGGCAAGCAGGTCGAAGCTCTCGATGTCGGGCACCTCCTCCCCGACCGGAGCGTTTTCGACCGCCAGGCTGTCGAGGATGTCCTCCAGTTCCCAGGAGTCGACGCTTTCCAGCTCCAGGGCCGCATCCGCCGCGGAGGCGGGGGCGCGGGTTTCCTCGAGGCTGAAGTCCGGGGCTCCAAAGCCGGAAACCGCAGCGGGCTCGGCGGCGCCAGGTTGGTCTATGTCCGGGCCTATCTCCAGGTCCTCCAGGTCGAACGTCAGGGGGGGCTCATCCTCCGGAAAAGTCCGCGCCGGACCTTCCGTGGAGGACCGGCCGCCCGCCGCCGACCCCGACGCGAAGGCGAGCCCCAGGGTCTTTTCCATCTCCGAAACGTCGAGGGCCTCCAGTTCGATGCAGCCGCCGGCCGCCTCCCCCACGGGCGGGACCGCGGCGGGGGCCTCCCCGACCGAGGGCATGCGGCCGGGGAGGCGCCCCTCCTCCGGTGCAGGCCCCATGCCCTCGGCCTGCACCGCCGCCAACGCGCTCGGGATGGCGCCGGCAGCGGACCCGAGACCCGGACCCGCGGGGGCCGGCTCGCCCGGGGCGGGGTAAACCCGGAACACGCTCTGGCAGTTGGAACAGCGGACCTTCGTGCCGGAGGGCTTGACCCGGCCGCCGTCCAAATGGAACCGGGTGGCGCACTGCTTGCAGGTGACAATCATGGCATACCCCGCTGGTTACGGTTTGAGATGGTAGAGCCCCGGCAGGTGGCGGTAATCCTCCGCATAGTCGAGGCCGTAGCCGACCAGGAAGCCCTCCGCGGCCCGGTAGCAGGCGTAGTCCGGCTGGAGGGGCACCTCCCGTCGTTCGGACTTGTCGATGAAGGTGCAGATCCTCACGGAACGGGGGTTGAACGACTTCAGGTGGTCGAGGAGGCACTGCAGGGTCCGCCCGGTATCGACGATGTCCTCGACGATGAGCAGGTCCCGCTGGGCGACATCCATCTCGAGGTCCTTGGAAAGGCGGATCCTGCCGGAAGAAGAACAGGCGTCGCCGTAACTGGCGACGCGGATGAAATCGATCTGCACGGGGATGGTGAGACAGCGGGCCAGGTCCGCGAGAAAAACGAAGGCGCCCTTCAATATCCCCACCAGGACCAGGCCGCCGCCCCGGTAATCGGAAGATATTTTGCGCGCGGCCTCCGCGACCAGGCCGGCAATGGCGTCCTTCTCCAAGACGGGAACCAGTTCAGGCATCGTTCGACGACTTCGGCTGATGGGGCAATGGCATCTCAGGCGATGTGTGCGCGGGCCCCTGCCCGGTACCTGCTCCGCTGCTGCCGTTTACCGGACCGAGCCTACACTGGGAATGGAACAGCTGTCAATGAAATTGACGCCTTACCCCCACTGTTCGTCATACTTTCCCGTAATCGCCCACCCTACAGGCCCGCCTCGGCCAGCAGGTCGACCAGCCGGCGCTGTTCCGGGTCGAGGGACCTGGGAACCGCCACGAGGACGGTGACGTACAGGTCACCCCTGGCATCGCCCTTCATGGCCGGCAGGCCGTGGCCGGCCAGGCGCATCTTGGTGCCGTGGCGCGTGCCGGCGGGGATCTTCAGGCTCAGTTCTTTGCCGTCCAGGGTGGGGATCGACAGGCGGGTCCCCAGGATCGCCTCGGTCAGCCTGATCTCCCGGTCCAAATGAATGTCCCTGCCCTCGGCCCTGAAGACCGGGTCCGGGAGGATCCTGGCCTGGATGAGGAGGTCTCCCGCAGGCCCCCCGAAGGGGCTGGGATCCCCCTTCCCGGCGATGCGCAGCTTCTTGCCGTCCGTCATTCCCTTGGGGATCTTGACCGACATGCGTTCCGACCGCCCGGAGCGATCGAAGGCGACCGATTTGGAGGCCCCGGAGTAGACCTCCTGGAGGGTCAGGGGCAGTTCGTAGACCAGGTCCGAGCCCTTGACCGGCTGGGCCCGGTGCTGGCCGGCCTGGCCCCCGAAGGTGAACCGCACCCCCCCTCCGCGCCCGCCGCCGAAACCGAACTCCTTGAAGATCTCGCCGAAATCGAAATTGCGGAAGATGTCCTCCTGGGAAAAGCGCTGGTGGAAATCCTCCGAGCCGTAGGTGTCGTACTGCTTGCGTTTTTCCTTGTCGCTCAGAACCGCATAGGCCTCGTTGACGCTTTTGAACTTGTCCTCGGCCGCCTTGTCGCCCTTGGTGTGGTCGGGGTGGTACTTCATGGCCAGCTTGCGGTAGGCCTTCTTGAGCTCTTCATCGGTGGCGTTTTTGTTGACGCCCAGTATTTTGTAGTAGTCCTGGCTCATTGCGCCCATCCCTCGCCGCGCTGCGGCGGCGCGCCCCGGCACTCGCCCGGCGCCGCCGAAAATTCGGATTTTTATGGGTAGAATAAGTTTAACTCATCGGAATGTCAAGAAGATATTCGATTGGTGCGAAGGGCCACCATCAGCACCGAAAGCGCCGCCGGGGTCATCCCGTCGATACGCGCGGCCTGCCCCAGGGAAGTCGGCTGCACGGTGCCGAGTTTGCCGCGCAGCTCGTTGGACAGCCCGTGCACCCGGCTGAAGTCGAACCCCGCGGGGATCCGCACCCGTTCCAGGTCCCTGAACTTCTCGATCTCGTGGAGCTGCCGCTGGATGTAGCCCTCGTACTTGACTTCGATCTCGACCTGCCGGGCCGCCTCCGGGCAGACCGCTTCCGGCGCCGGGGCCAGGCGCGCCACCGCCCCGTAATCGAGCTCGACCCGCTTGAGGAGCTGGTCCAGGCAGACGCCGTCGCGGATCGGGGCCGTGCCCCGGGCCTCCAGGTAGGCGTTCACCTCGCGGGTCGGCCGGATCACCGTGGAGCGGATCCGCCCGATCTCGCGCCGGATCTCCTCCCGCCGCCGGTCGACCTCGGACACCCGCCCGGCGTCGACCAGCCCGAGGGCCCGCCCCTCGGCGGCCAGGCGCAGATCCGCGTTGTCCTCGCGCAGCATCAGCCGGTATTCGGCCCGGGAGGTGAACATGCGGTAAGGCTCCCGGGTGCCGCGCGTCACCAGGTCGTCCACCATGACGGCCATGTAGGCCTGGGAACGGTCGAGGAGAAACGGCGGGCGGTTCTGCACCCGGCAGGCGGCGTTGGCGCCGGCCCACAGGCCCTGGGCGGCCGCCTCCTCGTAGCCCGAGGTCCCGTTGATCTGCCCGGCCAGGTAGAGCCCCTCGAGGCGCCGCGCCTCCAGCGTCGGTTTGAGCTGGATCGGGTTGACATAGTCGTACTCGATCGCATAGGCGGGCCGGACGATTTCGGCCGCCTCGAGACCATCGAGGGAGCGGACGAATTCGATCTGCACCTCAAGGGGCAGGCTGTTGCCGAGCCCGCTGGCGTATATCTCCTCCGTGTCGAGCCCCTCGGGCTCGAGGATGACCTGGTGCCGCTCGCGCTCCGGGAAGCGCACCACCTTGTCCTCGAAGGACGGGCAGTAGCGGGCCGACACGCCCGTGATCATCCCGCCGTAAAGTGCCGAGCGGCCCAGGTTTTCGCGCACGATGGCGTGGCTGCGCGCGTTGGTGTAGCCGATGTAGCTCGGCATCTGGGGCAGGCGGACGGCGCGGGTGGAGGAGGAGAAGGGCCGGGGGTTTTCATCGGGGTCCTGGCGGGAGAAGCGGGAAAAGTCGATGCTCGCGCGCTCCAGGCGCGGCGGCGTGCCGGTTTTCATGCGCCCCAGCTCGAACCCCAGTTCCCGCAAGTGGGCCGGCAGCCCGTAGCTGGCGAACTCCCCGGCCCGGCCGGCGCGGATGGATCGGGCGCCGATGTGCACCAGCCCGCTGAGAAACGTGCCGGTGGCCAGCACCACGGCCCCTGCCAGGTAGCCGTAGCCGGTGTGGTCCTCGATCCCGACGACCCGGCCGCCCTCCACCACCAGGCGCTCCACGAGGGCCTGCTTGAGGTCCAGGCCGGCCTGCCTTTCCAGGACCGCCTTCATGGCCCGGTGGTAGCGCGCCTTGTCGTTCTGGGTCCTGGAGGAATGCACCGCCGGACCCTTCTTGGTGTTCAGGACCCGGTACTGGATGGCGCTCCGGTCGGTGACCCGGGCCATCTCGCCGCCGAGGGCGTCGATTTCGCGCACGAGCTGCCCCTTGGCCATCCCCCCGATGGACGGGCTGCAGGGCATGGCCGCCACCTTGTCCAGGTCGATGGCCAGCAGCAGCACGCTGCACCCCATCCGCGCGGCGGCCAGCGCGGCCTCGCACCCCGCATGCCCGGCGCCGACGACGAGGATGTCATACCGCTTGGGGTAACAGGCCATGTTGATCCTTCCGCCCGGCGCGCGGCGCGGCCGGCCCGGAAGCGACCGGCGCAGCGCGCGGGAAAAAGCGACGCCGATTTGGCTTTTTTTTGCCGGGACGAGCCGCTATAATCGTCCGCGGATGGAATACCCGGACCATGAGGCGCGGCGGCCTGCCCGCCGCTGAAAGCCAGGGGACATTTTTTTGACCCGCCGGAAGCGCTATTACGACCTCAACACCTACTTCCAGTCCCTTTTCGGACAGCGGGTGCACAAGATCGCCCTCGACGCCGGCTTCACCTGCCCCAACCGGGACGGCCGCGTCGGCACCGGCGGCTGCATCTACTGCAACCCGCGCGGCTCGGGAACCGGGGCCCACGCCCGCGGGCTGTCCGTGGGACAGCAGATCGAAGCCGCCATCCCGTACCTGGCGCGGCGATTCAAGGCCGGAAAGTTCATAGCCTATTTCCAGTCGTTTTCCAATACCTACGCCCCCCTCGAGAGGCTTGCCAGGGTCTACGACGAGGCCCTCGGCATACGCGACGTCGTGGGGCTGGCGGTCGGCACCCGGCCCGACTGCCTCGGCCCGGGCGTCCTGGACCTGCTCCAGGCCTACGCCGCCGACCGGCTGGTGTGGGTCGAGTACGGGCTCCAGAGCGCCTGCGACGACACCCTGGCGCGCATCAACCGCGGCCACGACTTCGCCTGCTTCAAACGGGCGGTGGCGGCCACCCGCGGCAGGGGCATCCCCATCTGCGCCCACGTCATCCTGGGGCTGCCCGGAGAGACCCGCGCCCATGTCCTGCGGACCGCCGAGGCCGTCGCGGAGTTGGGGATCGACGGGATAAAACTCCACCTGCTCTACGTCGTCCGCGGGACGCCCCTCGAGGCCCTCTACCGCCGCGGGTCCTACCGCTGCCTGGAAATGGCCGAGTATGCGGACTGGGTCTGCGACGTTGTCGCGCGCCTGCCCCCCGGCATGGTGATTCAGCGCCTGACCGGGGACCCTCACCGCGAAGAGCTGGTGGCGCCCGCGTGGGCCCTGGACAAGCGGCGGACCCTGGCGGCGATCGGGGATGCGATGGAAAGAAAGGACTGCTGGCAGGGAAAGGACCGCCCGTGCGCCCCGGGCACCTGAAACCGCGGCTGCGTTCCCGCGCGGCCCATCAGCTTTCCCGGAAGAAAGCCCACCAGACATAGAGCGCGAAGGCCCCCCAGGCAAGCACGCAGACGGTGTAGGCCTTCCAGTTGACCGGCTTGGTGGCCATGCCGGTCTTGCCCCGCTTGCCGACCCGCGTCCCGCAGACGTTGCAGCGCGCGGCGTCCCCCGGCAGATAGGCGTAACACTCCGGGCACTTCTTGGTTTCGGCGCCGACCGGTCGGCTCGATGGTTGCGCGGACTGCTGCATGGGCTTTCACCCGGCCGGCGGGAGGGGGTCCGGCGGCGGCACCCCATTCCCCCGCGGCCGCGCGGGCTATTCCAGAAAACCCTCCTGGATGTGGATGTCGCTTTCGGCCTTCACCTTGGCAATCCAGGATTCGAAGGTCTTTACCTGTTTGCGTCGGATCAGGTCGTCCTTCACGGCGGCCTTCTCGCTTTCGAAACCCGCGGGGTCGGGCGGCCGGGTCTCGTTGAGGCGGATGACGTAATAGCCGGCCGCCCCCTTCAGCACGCTTTCCGCCAGAGGCTTCCCGGCGGAAAGCGGCCCTGCTGCCGTTGCTGCGGGGCGACCTTCAGGTCCTGGACGTCCACTTCGCCGGGGTCAAGATTTTTCTCGAATCCGGCCACGGCGGCGCCTACAACTCTCCCTATGGCGACCCCGGCACCGCAGACCCCGGGGCGGTGGCCTTTCCCGCCATCGAGCGCATCCTGATCCGGGATGCCGTCCTCTCCCATCGGTCGCTCAAGGGGGTCGTCACCCGCTACCACATCCGCGAGGCCCGGCTGTGGAACCTTCCCGGGCAGCCGGAGAGGATCGAGGCCGAGGGCTCGGCCAAGGGCGTCCCCTTCCGCATCCAGTTGCAAGCCGATACGCCTGCGGAAGCCGCGGGGAAGCATCTTCCCTGGTCGGCGCGCCTGGAGATTCAATGCCCCGATCTCTCGCTGACCGCCAGCGGGCGGGTGGCCCGGGCCTTCGCCTGGGACCGCTTCGATCTTCGCTTCGCTATCACGGGCGAGCGCATGGATTCCATCCAGAAGCTCTTCGAGGTCGACCCGCGCGGGATCGGCGCCTTCACGCTCTCTGGCGTCGTAACAGCCGCCGATGGGGTGTTTCGGGGGACGGAATTGGCCGCCCATTTTCAGGAAGCGGGCAGCTGGGGTGACGTCACCATCACCAATGGAACCGCCTCCGGCGGGCGGGATGTTCCCCTGGAGTTCGAATTGCAGGGCGCTCTCGGCGATGCGCCGTTGTCGGTCGTATTCACTTCCGAGCGCCCCCTGGCCGGCTTCTCCGAAGCCTCGGCCTGGCCCCTGTCGGGCCGGGTCAGGCTTGCCGGTGCGGAGTTGGAAATCAACGGAACGGCGTCCGAGTCCGGCGAGAGACTGGAACTGCAAGCGCTTCTTAGAGGAGAAAACCTCGGAGCTCTGGTCCGGGTGCTCGGACCAGGAACGCTGGAAGCGGGCTCTTTTCGGACCTCCTCGCATGTCTTTATCCAGGGGGGCGGATGGCAGGTCGCTGACCTGGAGGGAGAGATTCAGGGGATCGGGCCGTGGAAGAGGGTCCGCGTTGCGCAGGGCCGTGGCGCCGCCGGCAAAGAGGGGTTTGTTTCGGCGTCTCTGGCCGTCGAACTCGACCAGATCCCCCTCTCCATCTCGTTTCGGGGCGGAACCGGAACCGGCCCTGGTTCCAACGGGACTGCCTGGCCGTTCGAGCTCGACGCGGCGGCGGCCGGGGCCGTGCTCACTGCCGCCGGATCGGTCGTTGATTCCCCCGACGGCCGCCGGATCGAAGCCGCGACCCGGATCACGGGCGGTCGCCTGGAGCGGCTCGGCGTGCTGATCGGGGTCCCGCTCCCGCGCATCGCCGCCTACGACCTGAGCGGGGTGGTCAGCCATAAAGACCGCGTGCACGACCTCCGGGATCTTTCGGTGCGGGTCGGAGGCAGCCGGCTGATCGGCTCCCTGCGGTGGGACGGCAGCCGAACGAAGCCACTTCTGACGGGCAACCTCTCCGTGGAGCGCCTGGTGTTGGGGGAGTTCCAGGCTGCGACTGCGGCGCCCCCTTCGCCCGACCCGCTGGATCGCCCCATCGAGATCGACTGGATTCGGTCCCTCGACGCCAGGCTCAAGTTGGATGTGAACGATGTCGCCGGCAGCCCCGTGCCCATCGAAAAGCTCAGCGCCGATGTGACCGTTGCGGGCGGCCGCCTCGAGGCAGGACTGCGCGGTCGAGCGGCCGGAGCGAGTCTGCAGGGGCAGGTGGCGTTAACCGGTAACGATGCGCCCGAAGTTTCCGTGACAGCGGCCATCGGCCCCATCGATGCCGGCCGAACCCTCCGGCAGCTCAAACTGCCGCTGGCTTTATCCGGGGCGGTGAAGGCCGTTCACATCAAGGGCCACAGCACGGGAAAGACCCCGCGCGCGCTGCTCGAACAGGCGGAGCTCTCCGTGCGCGCGAACCCGGCCGGTCTGAAGGGCTCCGGCGCCATCATGCGCCGGCGGGTGGACATCACCCTGGACAAGGCCGAGGCGAGCGTGCGCCGGGGACGGCCGGCGGCAGTTGTTTTATCCGGGACGCTGAACCGGGTGCCGTTCGAGGCCTCGATCGCTGGGGGCTCCATCGCCGAGCTTTACCGCCCGGACACCCCGCTGCCGGTGCGGCTCGGCCTGCGGGCCGGGGATGTTCAGTTGACGGCCGAGGGCACGGTTGCAAGGCCGTTCAGCCGCCAGGAATTCGATCTCACCCATGAACTGACGGGTCAGGAGATCAAGGGGCTCGACCCGTTGATGGACATCGTGCTGCCGCTGCAGGGGGAGTTTCATGCCAGGGGCCGGGTCTTGGCCCGCGGCAAGCGGTTCACCTACGACGAGGATCTGCGGGTCGGCAAAAGCGATCTGAACGCGGCTGTGACCGTCACGTACGCGTCCGCGCGCCCCACCATAGAGGGCCACATCCAGATTCGAAAGCTGGATCTGAACGACCTGATCCTTGCGGGTGGGCAGGAGGATACAGGGCCGGCCCCGAAGGCGGTGCGGGTGATCCCCGACTACCCGATTTTGGTGGACATGTTCCGGGCGGCGGACCTGGGTCTCACCCTTCGCGCAGGGCGCATCGTCACGGGGGCGGAAACCATCGGGGACCTGGTCGCGGACGTCAGCTCCTCCAGATAGCCCTGATAGGAGGTGCCGGTGACGGAGCCGGGAGGGGAGGTGCGCACCCCCCTGGCGTAAGTGTAGACGTTGAGGCAGACCAGGTCGCCCAGGTCCGGGCGGATGACGTTCTCCTTGGGGACCTCGATGTCCGGCCGGTCGGCAATGGGACCGATGTGGGTCCAGCTGGTGTGGCAGTAAAGGTGGCGCCGGCCGTAGCGCGTCAGTTCGTAGTCCATGGCCCCGTCGATGAGGCGCGCGAGGGCGATCTCGGTCGGGGTCCGGTCGCTGACGCTCAGGTGCCGGCCGTGGTAGCTGCGCACCCCGGGGTGGCGCAGGTCGGTGCGCACGACCGAGGCCGGCTGCAGTTCGTCGCCCACGGAAAACAGCACCAGGCGGTCCGGCCGCCCCACCGCATAGGTGTGGTCGATGGCGGCCTTGATGTCCTCCAGGGTCTTGGCCAGGAACTCCTCGGCCAGGAAGTCCTCCTCGTAAGCACAGACCCAGATGTCCTGGCCGTAGACCAGGTCGGTGCGGTCCAGCGCTTCGAAGAATTTCGGCGGCATCTTCATGGGAAAGACATGCAGATAGTCGGCCCCCATGTCTTTCACGAGCGCCAGGTGCTCCTCGTAGCGGCCGTCGTTTCCCGGGGGGTCGCCGTAAAGGGGGGTTTCGCCGGGGAGGTAGGGCGAGTAGCCGATCCCCCTGAAAAAAAGCGCTTCCTGCCGGACGGCATCGACGACCCTGGACCCCCGGGCCACGTATCGCCCGGGGTCCGGGGTCCCGGGGCGGATGCCGGCGGCCGGCGCGCGGCCTTCCTCGGCGCAGGCCGCGCCGCCGGGGTGATGGATGAGCAGCAGGCAAATCGACAGGACGGCAACGGCAGGGCGGCGGATGGCGGGCTCCTTTTCGCTATTTCATGCTGTGGGCCATGATGGTCATGTAGGCTTCTCCGTCGTCTTCCTCGGCCACCTTCCTGGAGGGCGGTCTGAAACTGCAGGCATGCCGGTCGCAGTGGCCCCCCCCGGTGATGTAGTCGAGGATGACGTCCGGGATGTCATAGTGGTGGATGGGGTCGCGGCGGACCACGCGGCCGTTTTCGAAAAAGAAAACGCGGTTGATGTACATGAAATTTTCGTCGTCGCCGGCATACCCCATTTTCCGGTAGGTGTCGGGCCCGTGGAGCGCCGGAACATGGTCGCTGATAAGGATCACGAGGCTTTCGGGGTCGACGGCCCCGAGGCCGTTTATGAATTCAGCGATCGCCCGGGTCCGGTAATAGTACTGGTTGACGGTGCGCTCCAGGTGGCGGTCTTCGACGGGGCCGGCGACGTCGATGACCAGGGGCCGCTTCTCGGTGTTGATCCAATAATGGAGGTGGCCGTAGATGGTCATGACGTAATTGAAAAGCGGCACCCCGGGGTGGGCGTCGATCCACCGGGCGACAAAGGCGAGGTTCTGCCGCAGCAGCTCGCCGTCGAACATGTATTTTTCCCCGGTGACGTCGCCGGTCGAAAGGTAGGTTTCGCGTCCCCTGGCATACTCTTTCGGGTAGTAGGCGTTTTCGAAGCCGACACCCCTGTAGGCATTGATCGAATTGAAAAAGTCGGGCTTGTAGGCATTGGTGGCCACGGGGTGATAGCCGCCTTTTGCCAGAACGGCGGGAAGGCAGGCGGTTTCTTCCCCCGTGAAGACGTCGAACTCCACCCCCGAAAGCTTCCTCAGGGCAGGCACGCCGCACAGGACTTCGAACTCGGCCTGGGCGGTACCCCCCCCGAACACCGGGGAGATGGAAACGGACCCCTTGTTCCCCACCAGCTTTTGGAATTCCGGGTGGGACGGGTTGACGGAAAAGGCAGCCTTGGTGAAAAGCGCGGGATCGACGAAACTTTCCAGCACGATGAGGTGGACGTTTCTCTTTTTTTCCAGGGAATTGAGCATGGAAACGACATCTTGCGTGCTTTTGAAGAAATCGGGGTTGTCCTTGTAGCCGGCGATCATTCCGATGGCCGACTGCCGTTTGGCCTCGTGGTGCAGCATCATCCAGAGCCTCCCGATGTCCGCGGCGCTCTGGATGTCCGACCAGGTCGTCACCGGTCTGTGGAGCCTGGCGAACACGTGGAGGAAATAGTCGGGCGCGTACCCCACCGCCAGCGCGACGGCCGCGATCGGGACCGCGGCAAGAACCGTCCGGGTCAGTTTCGCCAACCGCACCTGCCACAGAAGCGCCAGCAGGGGCGGGACGAACACGACCGCGGTCAGGACGATGCTCCAGACGGGGACGACTTTGAGCAGTTCCGGCAGTTCCCTGATCTCGACGATGCGCAGGGGCCTTCCCAGCAGCATGAAATTGATGTCGAAAACGGTGTAGGCCAGCACCAGGACGGCGGCCGTGATGAAGGCCTGGCGCTTGGAGGGCAGGGTGATGAGGTTCAGGTAGAAATAGACGTACAGCAGCAGGGGTATCTCCGACTTCCAGGCCTGCTGGAGCGGCGGCATCCCGCCCAGGAGGCTCATGGCCCAGGTATGGAGCAGCAGAAAGCCGATGAAGGCGACATACCGGTTGAGGACTAACCGCCGGATGAAGAGGGCGCTGCCCATAAACCTGGTTGCAGGGGAGTTCACCGACAATGGATACCCGGAAGAAGATCTACAGGTGGATGGTGATGCCGGCCGCGTCAGCTTCCTGCCCCTCGTTCCGCCCGGACAAGGGGCCGTTTAGCAGGCGTGCCCGGCCGACCGCCGGCGAATGGGCGGGGGACGGCGGCGAGGATTGCACGGGGGGCTGTTTCAGGCGATGCCCCGTTCCCGGCTCGGGCTTATAACATTGCGCTAACAATTTATCAATATGCGACTTGCGTGCGAGGGGGGGGCTGCCGCCGGGACGAGAAGGTCGGCTTTCGCGCTCCGGCGGCCCCAGGCAGTCTCGAGGCTCAGAGGATCGGCTGGCATTCGTCGTCGAGGGGGAACGCGCTTTCGTCGAAGCACTCGGCGCACTGGGTCTGCTCGACCTTCTTGACGGGCCCCTCCAGGCGGCAGGCCCCCAAATGCACGACCACATCGGCCGCTTTTTCGACACTCCGCAATCGCCTCGACCTCCTCGATCCACATGTCCGCCCCGATGAGCAGGTTCCGGCTCTCTTCTCCCCCCTGGGCCAGGACGCTGCCCCCGACGATCCGCGCCCCGGGGGTTTGACTGCGGATTCCGATGTTGTTGCGGCCGGTTTGGGCATAGACCTCCAGCCTCTGCATCTCCGGTTTCCCCCCCGCCCGGTTGTCGACGCCGATGCTGTTTTCGCCGCCGCCGGCCGAGACGGTCAGGTGGCGCATGAGCGCGTCGCTTCCCGCGTTGAGGATGCCGCAGTTCTCGCTCCCGCCGCCGGCGAAGATGTCGATGAACTCCATCCGCGGCTGCGAGTTCTCGTTGTAGACGCCGGTGTTGGCGTCCGCCGCGCCGCCGGCGGAGATGAAGCCGGCTCTTCCGATCTGCCCGCCGGACTGCTGAAACAGGCCGGTGATCTCCGCCTGGGCGCGGATCAGATTGGCGGCGGGCGACAGGCGGGCGGTTTCGGCCTGAATCCCCGCCCGCTCCTCCTCCAGCCGCGACCCGCGGGTGCGCGCCTGCTCGAGGGCGTTCCGGGCCGCGCGCCGCTTTTCCGCGAAATCGGCAGGCAGCAGGGGAACCTCGCCCAGGTTCTCGAGATCCGTGCGCAGCCCCTTCAGAGCGGCGATCAGGGGCATGGCGTTTTTCAGGCGTTCGAGGCGGTTCTTTTCCGCCAGGGCGGCCCGCAGCGCCTCGGAGACCGTCTCTTTTTTCTTCCTGGCGGTTTCCAGGCCGCGGGCGTGACGCTGCCACTGGGCGGCCGGAAGGCTTGCTTCGCCGGTTTTTTTCTGAAGCGCCCTGAATTCGGCGGTCAGGCGGTTGATCGTCTGGTTTTTCCCGCGCGTCTTGAACCAATCCTCCGCCTCGGACGTGAGGGCGGCGAGTACGTCGCGCATGCCGGCCAACCCCGCGCCGGCCGCAAACAGGCTCTGGCCCAGGTCGCCGCTGGCTTCCACCAGCTGCCGCCCCCCGCGGGTCAGAAGCGCGTGATCCATGCCGTACATCGATTTGAACAGGTCCTGACCGATGCCTCCCAGGTAGGGGGCCAGGACGTTTTCGGCAAGGGGGCGGCCGCTGTCGTCGACCAGGGTGTTCCTGTGCCCCTTGCGGCGGGTGCAGGCCAGGCTGCGGCCGTCTGACAAGCGCAGGGCGGCCCCGATGCGCAGCTCCCTGTGAGGGTGGCGGAAGTTGTCCGCCGAACGCTCCGGGATCCCGTAAAGGAAATTCGTCAGAGCGCGCAGGGAGGCGCTCTTGCCGGCTTCGTTGTCTCCGAGAATGAGGTGCAGGCCCTCCTGCCCCTGGGAGAGGTCCAGAACCGTGCCGCTGAAGGGCCCGAAGGCCGGCAGCGCCAGGCGCAGGAATCTCATTGTCCACCCTCGCTTTGAAGCAGGCGCGGCAGCAGGGTGGCGGGAATTTCCGCGACCCGTCGGGACAGCCATGCGGGGCTCTGGAGCTCGAGGGCATCCTCCCCGGCCACCAGTTCGGCGGGCAGCCTGGCCGCCAGCTCTTCCAGGCCCGCGGCCAGCACGGCCAGTTGCGCCGGGTCGCCCGCCGCCTCGCGGATATAGGCCAGAAGCTCGGCGATGGGTCCCCGGGAGGTGTCGACACCCGCCATGTCCACCGCGGCCCGGGAATCCAGAATGATTTTTTCGATCCAGACCTCCCCCCGGCCCACATCGGTGGCTTCCGCGCGGATCTGGTTGACCCATTTCGGCCACTCGGCCGTCAACGGGCCGTGTGCCGGTCCGGTTCCGGTGATCCGCAGGCGGGCAGCCAGCAGCCTGGGGCCGGCGGTTTCGACGGCGGCGGCGAGAGCCGCGCGGATGGAACGGACCACGGCCTCCGGGGTTTCCGATCCGGCGCAGTCGACTTCCAGTGCGCTCCAGCGCACCACGTCCATGGGGCGGTGTTCGAGGTGGGTGTCTCCGCCCTCGTCCACGGTGACGAGGGCGCATCCCCTGGGACCGGTTTCGCGAATATGGCGGCCCTGGATGTTGCCCGGGAAGACGATCCACGGCGACCGGGACAGGATTTCGTGCCGGTGGACGTGGCCCAGGGCCCAGTAGTCGTATCCCTTGCGGGCCAGGTCCCGGGGGGCGCAGGGGGCATAGGGTGCGTGGCCTTCGCGTCCGTCGGCGGAGGTGTGCAGCACCCCGATATTGTAATAACCCGCTTCGGCCGGCGGGTAACCGGCCGACAGGTCTTCGGTGACGTCCGGCCGGGAAAAGCCCTGACCGTGAAGGGCCGCGCGGATATCCGGCACGCGGACCGTTTCGGGTGCCCGGCTGGTGAAGCGGTGGACGTTGTCCGGCATTTCCAGGCTGCGGCTGATCACGCTGGCGGCATCGTGGTTGCCCGACGCCAGGAAGACCCGGATGCCGGCCTGCCGCAGGAGGGACATCTGCCGCGCGAAAAAGAGCCCGGTGTTGTAGTCGCGCCAGTCGCCGTCGAAAACATCCCCGGCGATGACCACAAAAGCGGCCGCCTCGTCGATGGCGGTCCGCACCAGCCCCTGGAAGGCCTCGCGGGCTGCGCCGCGGATGCGGGCGGCCGGCGCTCCCTCGTAGTGCGCCAGGCCCCTGAGGGGGCTGTCGAGGTGGAGATCGGCGGCATGGATGAACTTGAACATGGCGACCCGCCTTCCAAAGAAATCGACATCGCTGCCGGGACCGGGATCGTGTCCGGTCACCGGAGGTCACGCTGTCCGGGTGCCGGCCCCGGTTTCGATCCGGTTGGGTTCGGGAGGGGCGGCAATCGTCGGCCGCGGCGCCTCCCCGTGTTGATTTTGCCGGCCAAGGTGTTATAGTGTTCTCTGTCCGTCAATTTCCCAGATGTGGGGCCGATAGTCAAGGAGACGGCGATGTTTTTCACGATGCCGCCCGCGGCGGCGGCATCCCCGAGCCGCGGCCGGAAAGCGGGCCGCTTTTTTTATCGTCATGAGCGCACCCCCCCGACAGTCGCTGCTCTGCCCCGCCTGCAGAAGGCTCATCAGCGCGGACGAACCCCGCTGCCCCTACTGCGGCACCCTTGCCCCGGGCTCTGCCTGGCGCAACAACTTCCTGGCCAGGGGATTCCATCACCCCGACACCCTCATCAAGGCCATCATCGGCATCAACGTGGCCATTTTCGCCGTCTGCCTGCTGTTCAACCCGTTGGAAACGCGCCTGTCCCTCAACCCCCTGACGGCCCTGGCGCCCTCGGACAGGAGCCTGATGCTGCTGGGGGCCACCGGCACCCTGCCCATCGACCGTTTCGGCCGCTGGTGGACCCTTCTGTCGGCCAATTACCTCCACGGCGGCCTGCTGCACATCCTGTTCAACATGCTGGCCCTGCGCCAGCTGGCCCAGCTGGCGGTGCGGGAGTTCGGCCCCTACCGCATGGCGGCGATCTACACCATCGGCGGGGTGTCCGGGTTCCTGGCGTCCTACCTGGCGGGGGTGCTGCTGACCATCGGCGCGTCGGCGGCGGTCTGCAGCCTCATGGGGGCCCTCATCTATTACGGCAGGTCCCGCGGCGGCATCTACGGCCGGATCGTCTACCGCCAGGTGGGCGGCTGGGCCGTGGGCGTCTTTCTATTCGGCCTGGTCGTGCCGGGGATCAACAACTGGGGCCACGGCGGAGGGCTCCTGGCCGGGATCCTCCTGGCCCTGGTGTTGGGCTACAACGAGAAAAAGCCCGAAAGCGGGGGGCACCGGGCGCTGGCCGGCGTTTGCGCCGCCGCCACGTTCCTGGTCCTCGGCTGGGCGGTGGCCACGGGGGTTTACTACCGGATGGGCGGGTAGGGCGGGAGTCCGCAGCGGCGCGCGGGGCGCCATGGAAGGGTGTCGTCCACCGAAGCCCAATTCAAACGAGTCCGGATCGAAATCGGGATCGCCGTCGAAATCGACGGGCGAAAGGTGAGGGCGATGAGCAGGGAAGAGGATCTGCCGGAGGGTGAACCGGAGGAAGTCGAAGAGGGGCAGAGTTTCGCCGAGCTGTTCGAGGCTTACGGCCAGGGCGCGGAAACCGAGGTGCATGTCGGCGAAAAGGTCCGGGGGACCGTCATTTCCATCGGAGCCGACAGCGTGTTCGTGGACATCGGCGCCAAGATCGACGGCGTGGCGGAAAAGCAGGCGCTGCTGGACGAATCGGGCAGCCTTGCCTGCCGGGTCGGGGACGAGCTGGAGCTTTTCGTCGTTTCCTTAAGCGAATCCGAGATCCATCTCGCCAGGGCCGTCGCCGGCATCGGGGGCGAGCACCTGCTGCAGGAGGCCTTCGACAACCAGATACCGGTGGAGGGCAAGATCACCGGGGTCTGCAAGGGGGGCGTCGACGTCGAGATTTTCAAGCGGCGGGCCTTCTGCCCCGTCAGCCAGATCGACCTCGCCTACGTCGAGGACCCCGGGGCCCGCGTGGGGGAGACCGGCCGGTTCGTCATCACGCGCCTGGAGGGCGGCGGCAGGAACATCGTGGTGTCGCGCCGCAGGCTTCTCGCCAAGGAGCAGGAGGCCGCCCGGAAGGCGTTCCTCGAAACCCTCGAGCCGGGATCCGTGGTGGAAGGCCGCGTGACGCGGGTGACGCCCTTTGGCGCCTTCGTCGAGATCGGGCCGGGGGTCGAGGGGATGGTCCATGTCTCGGAGATGAGCTGGTCGCGGGTATCGGAGCCCCGGGAAGCGGTCGCGGAAGGAGACCGGCTGCGGGTCAAGGTCCTGGGGGTCGAAGACGGCGCCAAGCCGGGCCAGAAGAAGATCTCGCTTTCCATCAAGCAGGTGGACCTCAACCCCTGGGAGACGGTATGCGACCGTTTCCGGCAGGGCGAGCGGGTTTGCGGCAAGGTCACCCGCTGCGCCCCCTTCGGCGCCTTCGTGGAGATCGCCCCGGGCATCGAGGGCCTGGTCCACATCAGCGAGCTGAGCTACGTCCGGCGGGTCACGAGGCCCGAGGACATCGTGCAGCCGGGCCAGGCGGTGTCGGTGCTGGTCAAGGAAATCGACACGCAGAAGCGCCGCATCGCCCTCAGCCTGCGGGAGGCCGAAGGCGACCCCTGGGTCGAGGCGGCCGAAAGCCTGCGCGTCGGCCAGGTCCTGTCCGGCACCGTGGAAAAGAAGGAGCGCTTCGGGATTTTCGTCACCCTGGCGCCCGGGGTGACCGGCCTGCTGCCGAAATCCCGGATCGCCCAGGCCGCGGACCCGGCGGCGGTGGAAAAGCTGCGGGCGGGCGACGCCATCGCCGTGAAGGTGGAGGCGCTCGATCCCCAGGGCCGGCGCATCAGCCTGGCCCCGGGGGACGCCGGCGAGGCCGAGGACTGGAAAAACTATCGCTCCGGGGAGGCGCCCCGGGGGATGGGCGCCCTGGGGGAGGAGCTGCACCGGGCGCTGGCCGGCAAGAAGGCGTGAAAAATTGAACGTCGGACTTCGAACATCGAACGCCGAACCCGGAATGCGGCCTCAAAAGCGGTCGGACTCGTCGTTGCGCCTTCGATGCCCGGCGTCGGGCGTTGGACCTTCACCTGTCTTCGGGCGTTCATCCGTCTGCCCGTCGGGTTTCACCAAAGACCGTCAGGGCCTGATCCCCCCGAAGCCCTCCAGCAGGGGGCGCATCTGCTCCGAAACAGGGGAATCCTCCAGGGGCCGGATCTGCTCCATGCCGGCTTTCATTTCGCGGAACGCGCGCGCCGTCAGGCGCCCGGCGCCGGCCGTCAGGCGGATGCACGCCTGGAGCAGAAAGAAACTCAGGAACAGCACCACGCCCACGGTGATGAAGGCGTGCAGGAAAAAATCGGCGCTCAAATAGGTGCCCGCCAGGAAGTTCCCGCCGGTCAGCCAGCCGGCATAGGCGAGAACAGCCACCGCCGGCAGGTTGAAGAGCAACTGCAGGAACGGCCCGCTCAGGCGCCGCGAGGCCCGGTCCACGGCCCGGGAGAGGGCCTGGGCCCAGAGGCCCGACAGCTCGCGGTTGAGCCGGTCCTCGTCGGGCAGCAGGTGCGCCTCCCGGCGCACCGAGGGGTCGAAACGCGCCGTCACCAGGGATTCGGCGATGTCCGGCCAGTGGCGCGCCATGGCGCTGCGGAAAGCCCGCAGGGCGTCGGCCGCCCGTTCGTCGCGGGTCGATTCGGCCACCGCCTCCCGGGTGTCGCGCGCGTGGCGCAGGGTCGAGACCATGCCCCAGACCTGGCGCAGGGGGCTTCCGAAACGCAGCAGCGCGGCGATGCCGCTTCCAAACAGCAGGACCCGCGCCCACAGGGCCACCAGCCACCCCACCGGACCCAGCCACTGCTGGGCCAGGCGCTGGTACACCAGCACGTTCAAACCGACGGCCTGCCGGTCGTCCTCCCGTTTCAAGGCGGTCACGGCCTGGCCGAGGGCTTCCGCCTGGGCGCGCTCCAGGGCGGCCGCCGCGCCGGCGAGGGCCTGGCGGTCCCTGCCCGCCTCGCCGGCGATTTCCTCCGCCAGGTAGTCCCTCAAGGCGGCGGCGTTTTGGATGCGGCGGTCCACGGCCCTGCCCGGGGCCCCGAGCCCTCCGAAAACGGTCCGGAGCAGCAGGTCGAACTGGTCGAAGGCGTGCCGCGGCAGGGCGGATGGGGACCAGCCGGGGTCTTTCAGGTGGCTGCGTGCCGACACGCACAGGACGCTGTCCGCCGGCCGGCCCCAGGCCTTTTCGATGTAATCCCTGAATTCCGGCACGATCGCCTGCCTGAGTTCCCCCTCTTCCTGGCGGTCGCACTTGTTGAGCACCACCACCACCGATTCCCCGCCGAAGCGGGCCACGTGGGGCGCCAGGAAGTCGACCTGGTCGCGGCGCTTCGGGTTTTCGGCGTCGAAGATGCAGACGAGGACGTCCGACAGGCCGATGATCTCCTGGACCAGGGGGACGTGGCCGCGGCCCTCGGTGCTGTCGGTGTCGGGCGTGTCGACCAGCACGGCATGCTCCAGGGACTGCGCGGCGGGGTCCGACCGGAGGGTGACCGCCTCCTTTTCGAGCCTTTCCAGCAGCTGGGCCGCGTCCGAACGGTCGCGCGACAGGACGACCACCCCGCGGGTCGTCGGGCGGCCGCGGCCGACCGCGCTCAGGTCGTCGATGCCCGCCAGGGCGTTGAGGAGCGTCGACTTGCCCGCGCCGCAGGGGCCGATGAAGGTGATCACCAGCTTGCGGTCGAGGCGCTCCTCCATGGCGGCGATGAGCATCAGCGCCCGGTCGCACTGTTTCCGCAGTCCGGCCCCCGGGAGCCAGAGGGGAGCGCGGGCCAGGCGGTCCCTCAGGCCGCGGATGTCGCGGCCGATGGCCTCCATGCGGCCCAGGGCCTGGAGGGAATCTATCTGCCGGTCGGCGGCGCTCACGGCCGTGTCCTCGCGCTTTCGCAGGCGTCGATGGCGCCGCCCGGGGCCGATGCGCACCGCGAGCAGGGCCTTTTTGTCGTCGATCAGGGGCCCGATCTGCCCGTCGTGGGAGATCGCGGCCACCTGCCTGAAGTTGCACGAACCCTGAAACCCGGCGACCAGTTCGCGGGCCTCCAGCCCGGGGCTCTGGTTGTAGACCGCGAAGGGGATGTGGGTCAGGTCGAAGGTGGCCGCGTAGCCGAAGATGACCACCTGGATGATGGGCGGGCCGATGATGACGAAGCGGCTCTTGGGGTCCTTGAAAAGGCAGAGGAACTCCTTGACGACCAGCGCGATGACCCGGGTCGGCATGCGCGCCCCCTTTCATTCGAGCCGTTTGCGGGCCTTTCTGCGGGTCAGGCCGAGGAAAAGCGCCGCCATGAACGCCAGCGCGAGGGCATTGGGCAGGATGACCGCCCAGACGTCGCCCGCCAGGAAAACGGTCTGCAGGATCGAGACGAAATAGCGTGCCGGGATGAGGTAGGTGAGGGCCTGAACCGCCTGCGGCATGCTGTCGATGTCGAAGATGAACCCCGAGAGGATGAAGGCCGGAAGGAAGGTGGTCACGATGGCGATCTGCCCGTCGACGAACTGCACCCTGGCGGCCGTGGAGATCAATAGCCCCATGCCCAGGGCGGTCAGCAGGAACAGGGAGGTGCCCATGAGCAGGACCCAGGGCGAGCCGCGCAGGGGAACCCCGAACTGCCAGACCGCCATGACGACGGAGACGGCCATGCCGCCCATGCCGAGGATGAAATAGGGGACGATCTTGCCGGCGATGATCTCGCGCATCGCCACGGGGGTCACCATCAGGGCCTCCATGGTGCCCCGTTCCCACTCGCGCGCCATGAGCAGGGCCGTCAGGAGGGCGCCGATGAGGGTCATGATCACGGCGATGAGGCCCGGCACGAGGAAGTTGCGGCTGCGCAGGTTGGCGTTGAACCAGATGCGGGGCTCGACCCGCGCCGGGCCCCCGGCGGCGCGGCCCGCTTCCAGGGCCTCGTCCGCCAGCCAGTTGGCGAAAACGCCCTCGGCATAGCCCGAGACGATGCGCGCCGTGTTGGCGTCGACGCCGTTGACGATGTCGAAATGCTCCAGGGCCCAGCGGATGCGCTCCCTGCGCCGGCGGCCCGCAAGCCCGTAGGCGCTGCTGAAAAAGTGCAGGTTCTGGGCCACGCTCAGGTTGCCGTAGAGGGAGAATTTCTGTGACATGTAGCCGATGCGCGCCCGGGCCGCGGCCGCCGTGCGGCGGACATCGACCCCGGCGACGCGCAGGCTGCCGGCGCTGGCCGGAAGCAGGCCGCAGAGCATGCGGAAGGTGGTCGTCTTGCCGGCCCCGTTGGCCCCCAGCAGGCCGAAAACCTCCCCCCTGCGCACCTCGAAGGTCACGCCCCTGACGGCGACGAAGGCGCCGAAGCGGCGCTGGACCCCGTCCACCGCGACGACGGGCCCGCCGGAGTCCTGACGGCCCTTCAGGCCGAAAGCGCCCTGCGGGTTCGCGGCGGCCGGTCCGGGGTCTTTCTTCAGGCGCGCGCCCAGCATGACCACGAAACCGTCCTCGAAACGCGGCGCCACCGGCTGCAGGCGCACCTCCCCCAGGCCCGGCGCCAGCCGCCGGGGGTCGGGCGCGGCCCCCTCCTCCAGCACCAGGCGCACCGCGTCCCCCTGGATCACGGCGTCGGCCACGCCCGGCGCCCCCGCCAGGGATGCCTGCACCTCCCGCAGGTTGCGGCCGCCGCAGCGCAGCGCATAGGTCCGCCCCGCCAGGGGGGCGCTGAAATCGCCGGGCGCGCCCTGCCCGAGCAGTTCGCCTTCGTGGAGGACGAGGATTTCGCGGCAGCGCTCGGCCTCGTCCAGGTAGGCGGTGCTCATCACGACCGTGGTGCCTTCCTCGGCCACGAAGCGGTCGATGATCTGCCACAGCTCGCGGCGCGACACCGGGTCGACCCCCACGGTCGGCTCGTCGAGCAGCAGCAGGGGCGGCGGCCTGACCAGGGCGCAGGCCAGCCCCAGCTTCTGCTTCATGCCGCCGGAAAGGCGGCCTGCCAGCCGCCCGGTGAAGGGTTCCAGCCTGTCATGCGCATCAGCTCCCGGTAGCGGCCGGGGCGATCGGCCTTGGCCACGCCCTTGAGATCCGCGTACAGGTCGAGGTTTTCCTGGACGCCCAGATCCTCGTAAAGGCCGAAGCGCTGGGGCATGTAGCCGACCGCGGCCTGTATGGATTCGGCCTGGAGCGCGATGTCCATCCCCAGGACCCGCCCCCGGCCGGAGTCGGGCGGCAGGAGGCCCGCCGCCAGGCGCATCAGGGTGGTCTTGCCGGCCCCGTCCGGGCCGATCACGCCGGTGATGCAGCCCCTGCGGATGTCGAGGGTGACGTTCCGCAGGGCCGCGACCACCCGCCGCCCGGAGCGGAAGCCCTTGGCGAGTTCCCGGAAGGTGAGAATCCCGCCGCCTTCGGCCGGATCTCCGCCGGGCGCCGGTCCGTCTGCCGGCGGGGGCCTGTCACCCATTTCCCCCCCCGCGCACGCTTCCGCCGCCTGCCCCGTCCCCCTCGCGGGAGCCGCGCTCCGGGTCGAGGGTCACGGTGGCCGCCCGGATGCGGGGAGTTCTTTGCGCGGGCGGCGCCGGCCTGCACCGTTCTGCGCCATGCCGTCAACCTGGGCAAGGGCCGGGCGCTCAAGACCGCCTTCAACCACTGCGCCCTCCATTACCCGTCCGCGGCCGGGGTGGTGACCGTGGACGCCGACGGCCAGCACGACCCCGAGGACGTCCTGGCCGTGGCCCGCACCCTCGAACAGCGGCCGGGGACCCTGGTCCTGGGCGCCCGCCGCTTCACCGGCGGCGTCCCCCTGCGCAGCCTCTTGGGCAACCTCGTCACCCGCCATGTTTTCCTGATCCTCACCGGGAAAAAGATCAGCGACACCCAATCCGGGCTGCGGGGCATCCCGATGAGATTCCTGGAGCCGCTCATCTCCCTGGAAGGCGAGCGCTACGAATACGAAATGAACATGCTCATCTTCACCCGGCGCAGCGGCATCGCCGTGGAGGAAGTCCCCATCCGGGCCATCTACCTGGAAGGCAACCGCTCCTCGCACTTCAACCCCCTGCTGGATTCCTTCAGCATCTACTTCCTGCTCCTCAGGTTCGCCTCCTCGTCGCTGGTCTCCAGCCTGGTGGACACGCTTCTCTTTTACATCCTGGTGAAATTGTCGCTGACCATCGTGATGAGCGTCTTCTGGGCCCGGCTGGTCTCTTCGCTGCTCAATTTCGTCCTGAACCGGGAATACGTGTTCCGCAGCGACCGGCCGGTCGCCCTTTCGGTCCTCAACTATTACCTGCTCGTCGTCTTCATAGGCGTGTCGTCCTATTTCTGTATACTTTTTCTTCACGGCCGTCTCGGCATCAACCTCATCATGGCGAAAATAGTGTCGGAGAGCCTGCTTTTCCTGGTCAGCTTCCTGGTGCAGCGGGACGTGGTTTTTTTGACCGCGAAGCGGGAGAACTAGATGCCGCTGCTGACGATCGTTTCCCTGCTGGGCCATGCGCTCGCCCTGGTCCGCCTGCTGGGCCGCGAGGTGGAAATCGCCCTCTTCGGAGCGCTCTCCGCCATCGTCGCCCTTCTCTATGCGGCCGGGCTCGCCGGCTGCCTGAAACCGGCCGCCGTCCTGCTCTTTCATCTGGGCCTGGCCCTGTTCGTCATCTGCGGCTATCTTTTCCACCGGGAAAAAAAGAACCCCCTTGCCCTGGTTACACCGGGGGTGGCCCTTTTCGTCCTCCTCGGCGCCGTGTTCTGGTTCTTGTTCAAAGACGCCCGCTATTTCTTCTGGGACGAGTTTTCCCACTGGGGCCTGGTGACGCGCGAAATCCTGGCCCACGACGCCCTGCCCGACGGCTCCGGCGCCGTCAGCTTCATGCGCTATCCACCGGCGGCCGCCCTGTGGCAGTATTTCGTCTGCGTAAACACGGGCTATTCCGAGGGCGCCACCTATTTTGCGCAGTTCACGATGCTGGTTGCGCCCTTGACGGTCTTTTTCAAAAACCTGTCGTTTCGCCGCTGGCACTGGATCGGGATCGTCGCGGCCCTGCTCTGCCTGGCCCTTCTGAACCTCGGCCACGGGGTCGCCTGCCTCTACGTGGACCACCTGCTCAGCACCTGGTTCGCCGGCATCGTGCTGGCGTGGATGAGCGCCCGCCGGCCCGGCCGGGGATCGCTTCTCCTGCTCCCGGCGCTGTTCGTTCTCGCGCTCGTCAAGGAGGTGGGCTTCTTCCTTGCCGTAGCCGCGGGCCTCTGGATCCTGCTCTACGCCCTGATGTTCCAAGGGCTGTTGCGGGGGCTCCGCGAGGGCGACCGGCGCCGGGCCCTTTTGGACCTGGCGCTGGTCCTGGCGGTGGTGTCGTCGCCCCTTCTGGCCCGCACCAGCTGGGGCTGGCACCTGGAAAAGCTCGGGGTGCGCACCTTCCAGGCGGCCGAGACGCGGGTCGCCGACTTCGGCCGCGTCCTGCAGGGAAAGGGTACTGACCGCCAGACCCTGATCCTGGACAGGTTCCGGGAAGTGGCCCTGGGGCAGCAGCTCAGCAAGGACGAGGTGTCGCGCAGGTACAACGAGTTTTCCTATGGCATCCGGCATGAATACAAGGAACGCTGGCGCCTGAGCGCCGCGGGGTGGTACCTGTGCGCGATGGCCCTGCTGGCGGCGGCCTTTACGGCCTGCGCCTCGCGCACCGACAGGCTCAGGGTCTGCTGCGCCGCAACCTGCGCCACCCTGGTTTGCGTCACCTACGCCTGCATGCTCCTCTACCTGTACCTTTTCATCCTCGAAAGCGAAAGACTCCAGTCCTATATCCGCTACTGCCACGTGGTCATGATGCCGGTTTTCCTGCTGTCGGCCGCCGCCTTCATCCCGGCATGGGGCATCTCCTTCCGGCGGCGGGGGCTGGCCTTCGGGATCCTCGCGGCGGCGATGATCCTGCTTTTCGTCTTCGAGACCCCGCATTTCCGACCCCTCTACGCCAAGAACCCCCACCACCGGATACGCCAGGCCCTGGAGGCCCCCATCGGCGACATCGGGCGCATCGTCAAACCCCGGGAAAGGGTCTACGTCGTCTTCCAGGTCAAGGAAAACGGCTACCAGCGCACGATGATCCGCCACGATCTCGCCCCCATCGTCTCCACCCTCAGCCCCCACGACATCCACCTCGAATCCCCCGAAGCGTTCGCCCGGATCCTCTCCGGTCACGACTACCTCTGGTGCCTCGCGGCGGGCAGGGAATTGATCTCCGGAAATGCCGCCCTTTTCGGCGGCAGGGCCTGGAAGCCGCTGCGGCTTTTCAGAATCGAAAAAGGCGCTTCGGGAATCACGCTGATGCCGGCGGGATAGGGGGGAAGGGGAAGAGGCCCGGCGGCCCGGCGTGGAGGATGTGGGGGAGATTTCGGGGGCGGCCCTCAGCCGAGAAACTCGAGCCCCCGCCCCCTGCGGCGAAGGTATTTCTTGGCCTCTTCGAAGGCGAAGAGCAATACCGCCCCGTGAAAAGCGAAGATGTAGACGGGCCAGGGCACCGGCGCGAAGTAGTAGATCCCGGAGAGCCCGGTGTAGAACAGGAGGGCGCAGAGGGCCAGTTCGAAGGCGATTCCCAGGTCGATGAGGGGGTTGCAGACCAGGTTCAGCAGGATGAAGTGGTTTTCGAGAAAACGGCTGAGGGCAGCGGCGGCCGCGCGCAGCAGGGAGCCGACCGGCGGCGGGATGAGCCGGGAAAGGCGCTGGCCTGCGGCCGGGTTCCACGCGCCGATGCGCTCGAGGATCTCCCGGCGGTGGGCGGGCTGCAGGAATTCCCTGGAAAAAATGGAGGTCTTCCAGGAGCGCTTGCACATGACATTGGCGATCTGCGTGGCCACGGTCGGAAAGAAATAGGCGGTCAGGGACATCAGGTACTCCGGCGAGGCCCTGCCCATGTCCAGGCCGGGCGGGGAAGACGGCATGCCCGCTGCGGCCGGCCCGGGCGGCCACCAGCCCATGTACCAGCCCGCGAAATAGTAGGTGGCGTAACAGGCGCCGGCCAGGATGCTGCCCTGCACGAAATACGAGCGCAGAATGAACTTCAGGGAAAGCAGCCTTTCTTCCCTTCTGCGGGGCGGCCGCCGCATGATGCCGGTTTCCGGGCGTTCGATCCCGAGGCCCATGGCCGGAATCAGGTCCGTGCCCACGTCCACGGCCAGCACCCCCATGACGGTCATGGCCAGGGGTGTGTCCGGGAAGAGCATCCAGAAGATGTACGGGTACATCTCCTGGGGGTTGGAGTTGAGGACATAGGCCGCGAAGCGCTGGATGTTCTCGAAAATGGTGCGCCCTTCCTCGACGGCTGCGACGATGGAGGAAAAATTGTCGTCGCTCAGAATCATGTGCGCCGCCTCCCTGGCCACGTCCGTTCCGCGGCCTCCCATGGCGATGCCGATGTCCGCGCGCCGCAGGGCGGGGCCGTCGTTGACGCCGTCCCCGGTGACCGCCACGACCTCGCCGAGTTCCTTGAGGAGGGATACGATCCTCAGTTTCTGCTCGGGGGACACGCGTGCAAAGACCGTCTCGCCCGTCTGCAGGATCTCCTTGAGCGCCGGGTCGCCCATTTCCATGATGTCGGCGCCCGTGAACACGGACCGCGGTGCCGGGTCGTTGCGGGCGATGCCCGCCTGGCGGGCGACGGTCTCAGCCGTCAGGGGGTAGTCGCCCGTGATCATGAGGATGCGGATGGATGCCTCGTGGCAGGCCCGGACGGCTTCCGGAACCTCGGGGCGCAGGGGGTCCGTGCTGGCGGTGAAACCGATGAATATCAGCTCGCGTTCCGCGCTCTCGACGCTCCGGTCCGCCATGGCGCCCTTGGATTCCCGGTCCCGGAAGGCGAAGGAAATGATGCGCAGGCCCTGGCGGGCAAGGCCGTCGCTGGCTGCAAGGATCTCGCTCCGGTCGTCATCCGTAATGGGCCGCACGGCACCGTCGCGAAAGATGCGATCGCACAGCGCGAGGGTTTCCACCAGGGCGCCCTTGACGTAGAGCACCTTCTCCGCCCCGGCTTCCATCTCCGCCAGCACGCTCATGCGCTTGCGGACCGACTCGAAGGGGTTGACGCTGATCCTGCGGTGCGGTGCCCTGAACCCGGCTTTCCGGACCAGCACGACCAGCGCGCCTTCCGTCGGGTCGCCGGTGATCTGCCACCTTTCATCCCTTTTCTCCAGTCGGGCGTTGTTGCAGACCTGGGCGCACTCCAGGAGCCTTGCCGCATGAGGCTCCTGAGCAAGCTGCCCCCGGTCCGTGGGCACTCCGTCGCGCAGGAACTCCCCCTCGGGCGCATACCCGCTGCCGGTCACCGAATACAGGCGGCCGCCGGCCCAGAAACGGCTCACCATGACGAGGTTCTGGGTGAGGGTGCCGGTCTTGTCGGAGCAGATGACCGTGGTGCAGCCCAGGGTTTCGACGGAGGAAAGGCTCTTGACGATGGCGTTGCGTCTCGCCATGCGGGCGACGCCCATGGCCAGGGACAGGGTCACCGTGGGCAGGAGCCCTTCCGGCACGTTGGCGACGAAAATGCCGATGAAGAACACAAACGCCTGCAGAAAGCCGAGCCCCGCGATCCTCCAGCCAAGAAACAGAAAGGCCAGGCCCAGGCCGGCCGCCAGCAGGGCGATGGCGAAAACCGTCCCCCGCAATTGTCTCTGCAGCGGGCTCGCCTCGGGCCTGATGGCCTGGGTCAGGCCCGCGATCTTGCCGATCTCGGAGTTCATGCCCGTGCCGAATACGACCGCCCGGGCCCTCCCGCGCACGAGAACGGATCCGGAAAAGACCACGTTGGGCATCTCGATCCAGAGAAACCTGCCGGGAAGAAGGACCGGCCTGTCCGACTTGTAGCGTTTGCTGGAAACGGATTCGCCCGTCAGGGAAGAGTGGTCCACTTCCACCTCGTCGGCCTCCACCAGGCGGGCGTCGGCCGGCACGATGTCGCCCTCCTCCAGCGCCAGCAGGTCCCCGGGAACGATCAGGGAGGCATCCTTTTCGGACAGGACGCCGCCCCGCACCACGCCGCACCTGTGGGCACAGAGCCTCTGGAGCGCTTCGACGGCCTTGTCCGAACGGTGCTTCTGGAGAAAGGAAAACAGCCCGTTGATCCAAACGACGATCAGGATGGCCACGCCCAGCTGCGGCATGTCGACCCCCGGGACGAAGCACAGGAGCGCGGCCGCCCAGAGGAGCACCGCGAAGAAGCTGAAAAAATCGGCCAGGAGTTTCACATACCACGGGGCGCGGCGAACCTTGCGTATCCGGTTGGGCCCGTACACGGAGAGCCGCAGCGTGGCCTCGGCCGGGGAGAGCCCGGCGGCGAGGTCCGTCCTGAGTTCGAACGCGACCTGTTGCTGGGTCAGGTTGAGAAACGTCGGGCGGGTGGAACTGTCCTCCCCGTGCATCAGGACGGTGATGGCTTCCCCGGCGGTTTTGGCCCGCGTCAGCTGGTTTGCGAGTTCCGGCAGAAGGGCGCTGAGCCGCTGGAGCAGTTTGAGGTGCTGCGCCGGGTCCTCCTCGGGCGAGGCGAGAAACAGGATGATGCGGAAGGTCTTTCCCCGGTGGCGGATGCCGCGGCGCGATATGCCCAGGGCCATGCGGGTGCGGTCGAGGTTCGCCAGGCGAACGTGGGGCAGGGCGATGCGCGGCTCGAGCATCAGCGTGGCGGCCTCCGGCGACTCGAGGAGCGATTCGACCGCGGGGTGCATGCCGGGGCCGGGGAGGACCGATCCGACCAAGCGCCCCAAGGCCTGGTCAAAGCCGCCCGTCAGGCCGAGGTGGACGTGTTCCGGCTGGATCAGCTCATGGATCATGGCGCATGGTTCGGCCGGCCGCCGTGGCGGCCATCCTGGCGCCCTGGTGGACCACGGGCGAGGAGAGGGCCAGCATCAGTATCCCCGCCTGGCCCGGGTCGGCCCACCCGGAGGCCTTGAATAGGACTGCGAGCAGGGCCATCCGTGCCCACGTTTTCACTGCCCGCAAACAGCGCCCGCCCCTCGATCCGCCGCCACTCGTTCTTCCCCGGGTCGAAGCCGCGGTTGACCACGCGGATTTCGCCGCCGGCGGCCTTTTCGTACCGCGCGGTCACCCGGGTGAGGCCGCGCTCGAAGGGGTGGTCGAGGCGCGCGATCTCGTACCAGAGGCCGGTGTAGCGGTCGATCTCGAAGCCCTCCACCGGGCTCAGGCCCCTGGGGACGCCGGCACAGCCGGAAAGTAAGGCGGCGAGCACCCCGGCCGTAAAAACACGGGCCAGCTTCGGATTCCTCCTCACGGCGGTTTTCCTCCTGTCACACCGGAACGCTCACCACCGGCACGCTGGTGCACTTGATCACGCGGTCGGCCACGCTGCCGAAATCGAAGTGGTCCTCGCTGCCGCGGGTGGCCATGACGACGATGTCGACCTCCTCCCCGGCGATCAGCGCCAGGATCTCCCGCGCGGGGTCGCCGACGGCGATGTGGCGCACGTAGAGGGGGCACTCGTTGAGGAATTGGCTGCAGATGTCGTCCAGACGCCGGTTGGCCATCTCGGTCTCCATCCGGCGCATCTTTTCCTTCTCGCCGGTGTCGTAGTCGCCGTAGTGGGCGCCGAAGGCCGGATAGTCCTTCATCACGTAGACGATGTGAATCTCCGCCCCGAACTGCCTGGCCAGAAGCGTCACCAGGGGCAGCGCCCTGGCGGCGTTTTCGGAGAAATCGGTGGGCCAGAGAATTTTTTCGATCTTCATTTTCACCTCCTGCAATCGCCCGGATCGACGGGCCGGCCGGCGGCCGATCGAGCGCCGTTGAGGGCCGCACTTAATCGGTTCAGATCGTCGTGACAGGTGATCCCGAGCTGTTCCAGCTGCCGGCTGCATGCCGACAGGCCGCTCCCGCCCGCGTGGACAGCGACGCGGGCGCCCAGCGCCCGCTTCAGCCGCGACATGCCGCCGGACAGATCGCCGTCGGGGGCCTCCACGACCATGCTGAGGAGCACGGCGTCGGCGCGCACTTTGGCGGCGGCGGCGGCGATCTCCCCCATGGGCAGATCGGGGCCGAGGTAAAGAACCCGCCAGCCGCTGTCGGCGGCCACGACGGCCGCCATGAGGGCCCCCAGCTCGCAGTGCTGCCCGGCCGGGGTTCCTGCGACCGCCGTCGGCGCCCCAGGGGATGCGCTGACCGCGCGCAGGGATTCCAGCAGGAAGCCCTTGATGACCGAAACGGCGAGGTGCTCGTGGGCGATGCCGATTTCCCCCCCCTTCCAGCCCCGCCCGATGCGCTCCAGGAGCGGCGCGATGAGGGATCTCAGCAGGCCGAGGCGGGGGAGGCCAGCGGCCGCGCGCCTCAGGCAGCGGTCGAGTTCCTCGGCCTGCATCCGGTCGACCGCAGCGCTGCAGCTCTCCAGGCGGGTGTCGGCCGCAAGCGCTGACGGTTCGGCGGCGTGCGCTTCCTGCGCCACCACCGGCGCGCCCCCCCCCGCGGCGAGGTGTCGCAGGGCCGGAAGGCTGAGGGTCGACAGGAGCGACGCCCGGTGCCCGGCCCTGCACAACCCGGAGATGAGCATGAGGCGATCGACATCCTCCTGGGCGTACAGGCGCCGGTTGGATTCGGATCGGCCGGGGGTGACCGCGGCGTAGCGCTTTTCCCACGCCCTCAGGAGGTGGGGGGAAAGGCCGGTCAGAAACGGGCGCTCACGCTGACCCCCAGGAACCGCGCGGGGTCGTGATCCTGCTCCGTGACGGTGTGGCCGCTCGCGTCCTCGAGGCGCAGTTCGCCGCCCGTCTCGACCCCGCCGAAAATTCCTGCCCGCACCCGGGGCGAGAAGCGGTAGAGCGCCCCGCAGAAGATGGGAAAGGCGCGATCGTCTCCGACCCCCCCCGGGACCTTCCCGTCCTTGTGGAGGCGGAAACGGAGGCTTTCGGCCCGGCCTCCGATCGACAGCTCCCATGCGGGCGCCGGCTCCCAGGCGAGCGTCAGCCCGGGGCCCAGGGTGGCGCCGAAACTCCGGCCGGTGCTCAGAAAGAGGCCTTCGGCGATCTTCCAGTCGACCATCAGCATGGGAATCACCCGCACGCTGTCTTCCAGCTGGGTCAGCACCCCGACTCCCGGCCCGATCGTCAGCCGGTCGCCGACCCGGTAGGAGACGCCCGCGAATCCCCCGCCGGTCATCGCGTCGTCGAAATCGGCGCCGGATTCGGCCGTGAAACGGAGGGTGGGGCTGGCGAAAAGCGACCAGTCGCGGTCCAGCCGCCAGCGCACCGGAAGGCTGAAGCGCAGCGCGTGGACCTCGTCCCAGGGCCCCAGGGCGGCCAGGCCCCCGCTGCCCGAAAAGTCATAGGCGTCGATCCCATAACCGACCGACAGCCCTACCCGCCGGCCCTCTCCGAGGGTGTACCCGGGGCCGCCTTCGATGTAAAATCGGTTGACGCTGAAACTGCCCCCGTCATCGATGTCGGCGTCCGCCTGGTGTGAAACCCCGCTCTGGAGATCCACAGACCAGCCGGCCGGCGCTCCGGGTTCCCGGGCATCGACGCTCCCGGCCGCATGTGCGATCAGCGCCCCGACGGCTGCAAGCAGAAACAGGCGCCGACGCCGCCCGCGGAAATACCGTTTATCGGATCCCATGTCGACCTCCTGTTGCGGCGGCCTCGAGCCGGGAGCGGCCCAGCCTATCCGAAAATCTGTTTCAGCGCCTGCCAGGCGAGGGGGACGAAGATGGCCGGCAGCATGTTGCCGACCCGGATCTTCTTGATCTCCAGCAGGCCGATGCCGATCGCCAGGATGAGGAGGCCCCCCACCGCGGACATTTCGGCGACGATCTCGGGAACCAGGAATTTCCCCAACGCGGAGGCGCCCAGCGTGATGGCGCCCTGGTAGACGAAGACCGAAACCGCGGAAAACAGGACCCCGACCCCGAGGGTCGAGGCGAACACCACGGAGCCGATCCCGTCGAGAATCGATTTGGCGTAAAGGGTCTGGTGGTTTCCCGAGAGCCCGCTTTCCATAGAGCCGACGATGGCCATCGCGCCGACGCAGTAGAGCAGGCTGGCGCTGACAAACCCCTCGGAGATCCCCTTGCCGTCCCCGGCCAGCCGCCTGCCGAGCCATTCTCCGACCTGCCCGAGCCGGTCTTCGATGCGCAGCAGCTCGCCCAGGACGCTGCCCACCGCCAGGCTGACGATGACCGTCAGGATGGCGTCGGTCCTCATCGCGGTCTTGAACCCGATCAGCATCACCGCCAGGCCGATGCCATGCATCACGGTGCGGCTGTATTTCTCGGGGATGCCGCCGCGGAACAGAAGGCCCAACAGGCTTCCGGCGATGATGGCCAGGGTGTTGACGATGGTTCCCAGCAAAGGTTTCAACCTCTCGCTTGTGAAACTCGGCCACTTTTCGACATCGACCCCGACACCGCAGAAAGCTCTCATTCGCTCCGAAGCCCGCCCTGCACCCGTGGCCCGTCCCTCGTCGGCAGGCGCTCGACTTTGAGGAACAGCATCGTGATCAGGCCGAGGTGGCTGATCGTCGAATAGGCGAGCAGACCCTTCAGGTCGTGCATGAAAACGGCGGTATAGGCGCCGAAGACCATGGTAATCAGGCCGACAGAGGTGACCACGACCTCGAACTCGAAGCTGCCGCCGAGCACCGGATACATCCTCGCCAGCAGGAACACGCCGGCCTTGACCATGGTCGCCGAGTGCAGATAGGCAGACACCGGCGTCGGCGCGGCCATGGCCTGGGGCAGCCAGAAGTGGAACGGGAACTGCGCCGACTTGGTAAAGATGCCGGTCAGGATCAGCAGCAGCATCGGCACGTAGAGCGGGTGCGTCCGGATGCGCGCGCCTGCGGCCAGCACCGTTGAGAGTTCGAAACCGCCGGCGATGCGTCCCAGCAGCAGGATGCCCGCCAAGAGCGCCAGCCCGCCGCAGCCGGTGACCGTCAGGGCGATGCGCGCGGCCAGCCGCGATTCGTATCTTTCGCGGTTGTAGGCGATCAGCAGGAAGGAGGAGAGGCTGGTGAGCTCCCAGAACACCACCAGCAGCAGCAGGCTCTCCGACAGCACCAGGCCCAGCATCGCCGCCATGAACAGCAGCAGCAGGGTGAAGAAGCGGCCCAGACGGTCCTTTTGCGGCAGGTAGTAGTAGGCGTAAAGCGTGACCAGCAGCCCGATGCCCAGGATGAGCAGGCTGAACATCAGGCCCAGCCCGTCGAAGCGCAAGTGGAGGCCCAGTCCCCACTCCGGAAGCCAGGCAACGCCGGTCAGCAGGGTCTCACCGCCCAGAGCGGCCGGGGTCATCGGCACCAGCAGGCCGAGCCCGGCCGCCATCGCCAATGCGGCGGCAAGGGCCGCCATGCCGCGCCCGTGGCGCTGCAGCCACAGGGGCAGGGGGGCGGCGGCGAAAGCGATGGCGAGCATCCCCGCCGCGAGGTCCGCGGTCATTCGCCGGATTCCCCCGTTTGGCCCGCGGGGACGGCAGCACCGGCTGCAAGGGGGGGAACGGTCATCGGCCCCCTCCCCAGCCGCGGGGCTTGCCCGCCCTCCCGCCTGCCGCTCCGCGGCCGCCGTAAGGCAGGCCCGGCCGCCAGCGGTCGATGGCGTCCCAGTGAAAACGCCAGTTCCGGCCGACTTTCCGGCATGGAACCTTGCCCTCCCGCACCGGCTTGCGGAGGGTCGATCTTCGACCCCCAACCCATCCTGACAAGAAATCTGATTTATAGCCTCGGGCAATTGCTGTCAACCGCTTTTCAAGGAGCCGGAAAAGCCGGGGCGACCCTCGGCGCTCTCGGGCACAATATCGGAATGGCCTTGATCTTTTGCCCCGGGTTGGGTAAACAGCACTTGCTTTGCGGCCCCGTTGCGGTCGTCGAAACCCGCCGCAGAGGGCGACCGCCCCTCCCGGAGTCGGACCGAGATGCGCATGAACCTCAAACCCGGGGTCGTTTTCCTGGCGGCCGCGGCGCTCCTGGCGGCGGGGGCCGTCTACCTGGGGTTCAGGCAGGCGCACGCGCCGCGGCTCATGCCGGCGCCGCCCGGGACGGTCGCCGCCGGCCCGGAAATCGTCGCCGCGGTCTACCTGTACTTCGGGGACCGCGAGAGCGACTATCTCACGGCCGAATCCCGGTCGCTGACCCACGCGCCCGGCGCGGCGCCGCTGGGACGGGCCATCGTGGAGGCGCTGATCGCCGGACCCCGGTCCGGGCGCCGGCAGACCGTCCCCGGGGAGACGCGCCTCAGGGCATTTTACCTGACGGATGACGCCACCGCTTACGTGGACCTGTCGGAGGAGGCCGCCGCAGGCCACCCCGGGGGCGCCCAGGGCGAACTGATGACCGTCTACTCGATCGTCAACTCACTGATACTGAACGTGGAGGACATCCAGAGGGTCAAAATCCTGGTCGAAGGCGCCGAGGTCACCACCCTTGCCGGCCACATAGACCTGCGGGAGCCCCTGGCCGCCCACATGCTGATTCTGAGATGAATAAAAAATCGCCAGTCGAGAGCATCCGCAATATCGGCATCATCGCCCACATCGACGCGGGAAAGACCACGGTGACGGAAAGGATCCTCTATTACACCGGGCGCTCCCACAAGATGGGCGAGGTCCATGACGGGGAAGCGGTCATGGACTGGATGCCCGACGAGCAGGAGCGCGGCATCACCATCACGTCGGCGGTGACGACCTGCCATTGGAAAAGCCACGAGATCCAGATCATCGACACGCCGGGGCATGTCGATTTCACCATCGAGGTCGAGCGCTCCCTCAGGGTCCTGGACGGCGCCATCGGCGTCTTTTGCGCCGTCGGGGGCGTGGAGCCCCAGTCGGAAACCGTATGGCGCCAGGCCGACAAGTACCGGGTGCCCAAGATCGCCTTCGTCAACAAGCTGGACCTGGTGGGAGCCGATTTCTTCGGTACGGTGGAGATGATGCAGGCGCGCCTGAACACCACGCCCCTCATCCTCCAGATCCCCGTCGGCCGCGAGGACGGGTTCAGGGGTGTCATCGACCTGAGGGTGGCCGTGGCCCGGGCGCTCATCACGCGGCCCCAGCTGGTGATCTGCGATGAACCCACCAGCGCGCTCGACGTCTCGGTGCAGGCCCAGATCCTCAATCTGCTCATGCGGCTCCGCCGGGAGCTGGGGCTTACTTATCTCTTTATCAGCCACAACCTGGCCGTGGTCGAGCACCTGGCCTCCCGGGTGGCCGTGATGTACCTGGGCCGCATAGTCGAGGAAGCGTCGACCCGGGAGCTTTTCCGCAACCCCCGGCATCCTTATACCCAGGCCCTCCTCGGCTCCGTGCTCACGCCCGAACCCGGGCTGGGCCTGCCCGACACCCGCCTGGGCATCGCCTATCCCAACCCCATCGATCCGCCGCCGGGCTGCACGTTTCATCCGCGCTGCCCCAGGGCCGCTGAATTGTGCCGGAAGCAAGCTCCCGTCCCGCGCCGCGAGGGCGGACACCTGGTGGAATGCCACTTTTAGGAGGAATCATGAGCAGAGAAAACGCCCTTAAACGCGCCGAGACCTTTTTCGACAACGGCGAATTCTTCAACCTGTTGAAAGACCGGGTCGCCTACCGATCCGAGAGCCAGAATGAGGCCAGCACCCCTCAGGCCCTGGCCTATCTCACCCAATCCCTCACCCCCTATCTCGAGGGTTTCGGCTTTGCCTGCCGGCTGCTCGACAACCCGACGGCACCCCGCCTTCCCATTCTCTACGCCGAGCGCATCGAGGACCCGGCACGTCCCACCATCCTGACCTACGGCCACGGCGATACCGTGCTCGGGATGGAGGATCGCTGGCGCCAGGGCCTCGATCCCTGGACGCTCACTGTCGAAGGGGAGCGTTGGTACGGTCGCGGCGCAGCGGACAACAAGGGACAGCACACCATCAATCTCTCGGCGCTCGACCTGGTTCTGAGGGAGCGCGGGAGCCTGGGGTTCAACGTCAAGGTGCTGATCGAGATCGGCGAGGAGATGGGCTCGCCGGGCCTGCGCGAAGTCTGCGCCGCGCATCAGAAGCTGCTCGCGTCCGATGTGCTCATCGCCAGCGACGGCCCCCGCCTGGCTCCCATGACGCCCACCATTTTCGGGGGCTCGCGGGGCGTGGCCAACTTCGATCTGCGCCTGAAGCTCCGCGAGGGCGGCCATCATTCCGGCAACTGGGGCGGACTCCTGTTCAATCCGGGCATCATCCTGGCTCACGCCATCGCCTGCCTGGTGGACCCCAAAGGCAAGATCCTGGTGCCTGAGCTTCGCCCTGAGGCTATCCCCCCGTCGGTCAAGCGGGCTCTGGCGGACTTGGATGTCACCGGCGAAGGCGGCCCGGCCATCGATCCGGATTGGGGCGAGCCCGGATTCTCCGCCGCCGAAAAAGTCTTCGGCTGGAGCACGCTGGAGGTTTTGGCCTTCAAATGCGGCAACCCCGAGGCGCCGGCCCACGCCATCCCCCCCGAGGCCTGGGCCCGCCTGCACATCCGCTTCACCGTGGACACCGACCCTGCGGCCTTCGAGGCCGGCCTGCGCCGGCGCCTGGACGCGTGCGGCTTCCCCCAGATCGAGGTCATCCCCCAGCGCGGCGGCTACTTCACCGCTACGCGCCTGGACCCCGATAACCCCTGGGCGCGTTTTGCCATCCGTTCCCTGCAGGAAACCAGCGGAAAAAAACCGGCGGTGCTACCCAACCTCGGCGGGTCCCTTCCTAACGACGCCTTCACCGATATCCTGGGCCTGCCCACCGTCTGGATCCCCCACTCCTATGGCGGCTGCTCCCAACACGCCCCGGACGAACACGTCCTGCCCCCCCTCCTGCGCGACGCGCTCCTGCTGATGACCGGGCTTTTCCACGACCTGGCCGAGCAGGGCGCGCCGGCCTGATGGAGATGACGATGGACTACGAGAAGCATCCTTTGTACGAATGGCTGAGCGAGATCCGGCGCGACTTTCATATGCACCCCGAGCCCAGCTTCGAGGAACACCGCACCACCGCCCGCATCAAGGAAATACTGGCGGAGCTCGGTGTGGAGATCCGCGAGACACCCGGTCTGACCACCGGTGCGGTAGGCGTGATCCGGGGTCAGGAGGGCGGCAAAGTGCTGGCGCTCCGGGCCGACATCGACGCCCTGCGCATGGACGAACAGAACGACGTTGCCTACCGCTCCCGAAACGCCGGGATCATGCACGCCTGCGGCCACGACGGCCACGCCACCATCCTCCTGGGAGTGGCCCGCCGTCTGAAGGAGACCGGCCTGGCATCCAGAATCAAGGGCGAGCTGCGCTTCCTCTTCCAGCCGGCCGAGGAAATCGTCTCCGGGGCCAGGGCCATGATCGCGGCCGGAGCCCTGGATGATCCGCCGGTGGACCGGGTGCTGGCCGCCCATCTCTGGCCCGATCTGCCGGTGGGCCAGGTGGGCTTTTACCGTGACGTGAGCCACGCCGCCAGCGATAGCTTTTACATCGAAGTGCAGGGTCGAGGCGTGCACGGCTCCTCGCCCGAAAAGGGCCGGGATCCCATTGTGGCCGGTGCCGCCCTGGTCCAGGCCGCCCAGACCATCGTCAGCCGGAACCTGGACCCGACCGATGTGGGCGTCATCAGTTTCGGGGGGGAAAGACGTAGGGATAGAGGGACTTCTTCTCGGGCGCTTCCCGGCAGGCGTGGCGGAGGTAATTGACGAAGTCCGCGTCGTGGACGGCGGTGATGTGCCGTTCGGGAAACTCCGCCGGCGGCAGGCGCTGAAACAGACCGCTCTTTTCCAGGCCGTCAAGGATGCTGCGGACCCGCACCGGCGACTCGACGTAGCCGCGCTCATGGATCCGGTGCAGGTCGTGGCGGTCGTTGACCACCAGGGCCACGGCCTCGCGGAAGCCCCCGGGCACGGTCGTTTTCACCGCGGACGGCTTGGTGTAGCGCAGGGGGCGCAGGCGCACCGGGTCGTCGCTGAACGAGCGCAGCACTTTGCGGACGTAGGCTTTGGGGCAGACCCCGGCGTACTTGCGTTCCAGGACCGCCCGGACCACCTTGCGGGCGAAGGCGCGCCTCAGCTGGGCCCGGCGCCCGAGGCCGTCGTAGACCAGGTAGGGGAAGCAGGTGTCCCCGGGGTTGACCGGGGTTTCGTAAGCCGTCCGGGCGATGGGAACGGCGCCGTAGCGCTCGTAGAACCGGAGGCGCGCCCGGTTCTCCCTGACCAGGTCCGGCTGAGGGCAGAGGCGGGGGTCGTCGGGCAGGCATTCGAAAAAAAGCCCGCCGCTTTCCAGCGCCCGCGCCTCCTGGCGCACGCGTTCGTAAAGGGCGCCGCCGATGCCGTTGCCGACCCGGTGGGCGGCCGCGGCGATCCAGTCGAGGTAGCAGAAGCCGATCAGGGGCTCGTGCATCAGGGTGGCGAAGCCGAGGACCCGGCGGCGGGAATTCTCGGCCACGAAAAGGATCGTGCGGAAGCGCTGCTTGAAGGGGTTGCGGAGCTTTTGCGCGATCTGCTCCATGTCGCTTTGAGAGGCCTGGGGGAACTGCCGGCGCATGATCGCCCTGACCTGCTCCAGGGCGTCCTGGTTGATGGGAAGCACTGCGTCGTAAATGCGGCGGATTAAAAACATGGCGGGTCAACGCAGCGAGCCGGGGGGATCACGGATATCGGACCTTCAGGTGGTGCCCGGCGCGCTCTTTTTCGCACCACGAAGAGCACGAAGATCACGAAGAGGAAAAAACCTTCCGATTACCGCAGGGCGTCCTCCAGGATCGCTTCCACGGCATCGTCGAAGTCGATGCCCGCCTCGGCCAGGGCGGCGGCGAACCCCGCGTCCGGGGAGAGGCACGGGTTGGCGTTGACCTCCAGGATCCACGGGCGGCCGCCCCCGTCGACACGGAAATCCACCCGGGCATACCCGCCGAGATGGAACACGCGCCAGCAGTCGCGGGCCAGCCCCGCGAGCCTCTCGATCAAACGCCGGTCCGCGGGGGGGAAATCGAAGCGCCGCGGCGTGTGCGCGTACTCGAAGGAGTCCGGGTCCCACTTGGCGCGATAGCCGACGATGCGCAGCTTTCCCTCCGGGTAGGAATCGAAGACGATCTCGGCCGGAGGCAGGACCTGGGGGCCGTTTTCCCCCGCCAGAAGGGAGAGATTGAACTCGCGTCCCTCGACGAACTGCTCCGCGAAGAAGGCATGGCCGAACCTGGAACCGTCGCGGGCCATCGTTACCCGTGCCCCTGCCAGGGACAGGCTGAGAACGGTGTCGGCTTCATCCAGGCCCACCGAGGCGTGCTCCCAGACGGGCTTCACCAGCCAGCCCGGGGGCGCTGGCCCGGAGCCTTCCCCCTCGCCTTCACCGGCAGGGGGCGCCCCGGCCGCGCCCGGGCCCCTCGACAGGGGCGCGGCCCAGCGGGGGGTCGGCAGCCCGACGGCGTCCATGCGCTGTTTGGCCAGCACCTTGTGCGAGGTGAGGAGAACGGCCTCGGCGTTGGAGCCGGTGAAAGGGATGCCCATCGACTCCAGGAGAAACGGGACGGCGTGGATCAGGCGCGCGTGGCCTTCCAGGGATTCCACCAGGTTGAAGACGACATCCGGAGGGTTCCGGCGCAGCTCGCGCTCCAGGGCGGCCAGGTCGAGGGTGCAGGGGATCTCCGCGGCTTCGTGCCCGAGGCGGCGGAGAGCCGCCGACACCGCGGCCGCCTGGATCAGCACGTCGGCGTCATCCGGGCTGTCCGGATCGCTCACCCGGTTGTAGGCGACGATCACGCGCATCGGTCGCCCTGTCGGGGCCGCCCGGACGGCGGGGCGCTCCGCTCCCTGGCGGAGGCGACGATTTTTTCGATCAGGAAGGAGTAGGGGATCGCCAGGCGGCTGCAGATGATGGGCAGGTCGGAGTGCACGGGATGCAGCCCGGCCAGGGGATTGACCTCCAGGAACTGGGGCTTTCCGCCCGCGTCGCAGCGAAGGTCCACCCGGCCGGCGTCGCGGCAGCCGAGCACGCGCCAGGCCGCCAGGGCGATGGCCTCGGTCTCCACGATCAGCCGGTCCCCGTGGGCGGGCATCAGGCGATAGGTCACGCGCTCTTCGTATAGCGCTTTGTTCATGTAGGAATAAAGGTTTTCGTCGGCACCGGAAAGCAGGTGGATCTCCACGGTGCCGAGAACCTGTGCCCTGGGACCTGTGCCCACGATGCCGACGGTGAACTCCCGCCCGGAAAGAAACGGTTCGACCAGGGCGGGCTGCCGGTAGGCCGCGATGATCTCCGCGCAGGTGCCCGGAAGCGCCTCGCGGGTGCCAACGATGGAGTGGGGGGTGACGCCCTTGCCCGTTCCCTCGGCCACCGGTTTGACGAAATAGGGAGGCTCGAAGGGGATGTTCTGCGCGTCGGCCGGGGCGGCGACCTCCACGAAGTCGGAGGTCGCCACCCCTATCTCCGCAAGCGCCGGGCCGGCCTGAACGCCCGTGACGGTGTCCACGCGGCGGGGATTCACCGTTTCCGGCCGATCCTGCTGACGACCCTGACCACATTCGGGGGGTTGGCCCCCATGATTTTCGAGACCTCGCGCCAGGCCCGCTTCCTGATCCCCATGGCCATCTCCCTGGGCTTCGGGATCCTTTTCGCCACGGTCATTACCCTTATCCTGGTGCCCTGCCTCTACCTGGCGGTGGAAGACCTGCGAGGCCTGTTCAAAAGAGGTGACGCGGGAAAACTGGAACCTGTGAGGAGATGAAAGCTCGATAGGCAAGATTGCAGGCAATGGCCCGCGATCTGTTCCTATTCTTACCACCGTTCTCAGCACCTGGCATCGTGCTCCGCCAGAAAACGCTCGAAAAAGCGTTCCATGAACCGGTGCCGGCCAGCGGCCATGCGGCGGCCCTCCTCGGTCAGCATGCGGTCTTTTATCTTCGACAGCTTCAGCTTGAACTCCCGGTAGCCGGTGTCATCCGCCGTGTACGGGGCGGTGTCTTCCGGAGCGACCTCGGGGTTGTGGAGCGTGGCCGCCACCTCCCCGGCGAACAGGAATGTGCGCGCGATGCCGCCCGCCCCGCTGGCGACCAGCTTGTCGGCGTCGAAGAGGATGCGCGCCTCCAGGGTGCCGGGGGCACGATCGCCGCGGTAGCGGTGGGAGACGATGCAGTGCAGGACATTTTCCAGTTGGGCGGGCGTCAGGGGATAGTCGGCCAGCAGGTCGGCGGCTATCGCAGCCCCCTCCCGGGCGTGACAGACGGCGCCCCCGGTGGCGTCCTGGCGGTAGCGCCCGATGTCGTGCAGGTAGGCTGCAGGGCCGAGCACGGCCAGATCCGCCGCGGCCTGCCGGCCGATGCGCATGCTGATCGCGTGCACCCGCCGGGTGTGCCCCCAGTCGTGGCTCCCCCGGGCGCCGTCGAACCGCTGCCGGGCGAACGCCGCGACCTCCTCCAGGGTTCGCAGCCTGGGCAGACCCTTGGCCGGCGGCATAAAAACTGACATGGGGACAACCTCCTTCGAGCGCTTTCCGGAAAAACCTGCGCGTCAACGTTTCCATTCGCGTTCCTTCCCGGGCATCCTATTACCGCTCGACGCGACAATCAAGCCGATTCCGCTCCGGGCAACGGCGGATTTGAAGTTGCCTGCCCGCGAAGACGGTGCTATTCTCTTCCGGGTTCCCAGGCGGGAGCACGCCGGGCCCCACCGGAAAACAGACAGCCGCCAGGGGCGTCCACCGGCGGTCCTTTTGGCCACGGCGCAACGGCGATTTTCAGCGGCCATCGGTCGCGAGAGGCGCAAACGATGCGGGAAGACAGTCCTAAAAATTTTTTGATACTGGGGCTTTGCCTGGTGGCCGGGTTGACCCTGCTGGGGTACCTGCTGGGATCCAGCGCCATCAGGTTCAAGGAGTACGAGCGCACGGTGTCGGTCAAGGGGCTCTCCGAGAGGGAACTGCCGGCCGACATCGCCATCTGGCCGATTCAGTTCACCTGCGCCGACAACGACCTGGCGGCGCTTTACGACTGCCTGGAAAGCGACACGCGGCGGATTCTGGAGTTTCTCCGGTCAAGCGGTTTCAGCGACGCCGAGGTCACCGTGTCCACGCCGGCCATCGTCGACAAGCTGGCGCAGCAGTATGGCGGCGGCGAGAGGCTGGAAATCCGTTACACCGCCGGCCAGACCGTCACTGTCTATTCCGAGAAGATCGACGCCGTTCGATCCACGATGAACAAGCTGGTGGAACTGGGCAAGGGGGGGATCGTTTTCAGCGGCGGCAACTACGAAAACAAGACCGAGTTTCTTTTCACGCGCCTCAACGAGGTCAAGCCGGGGATGATCGAGGAGGCCACGCGCCAGGCGCGGGAGGTGGCCGAGAAGTTTGCCCGGGATTCGGCCAGCAGGCTGGGCAAGATCAAAAATGCGCAGCAGGGCCAGTTCACCATCGCCGACCGGGACCGCAACACTCCCCATATCAAGAAAATCCGGGTCGTCTCCACCGTCGAGTACTACCTGTCCGATTAGCGCCGGCATCCGCAGGGGGCCGGCCTTCCAGGCCGAGCGCGGTCGATGCGCCGCGGGGCGCGCCGCAGAAAGGAAAACCGCCATGAAGACAATTGCAACCCTGCCGCTTCCGGCCCTGCTGGCCCTGCTTCTGGGCGCCTGCGCCGGGATGGACCGGACCCCGCCCCCCGCCGATCTCCGGCAGGCGATTGCCGGGGCTTACGGCGTCGAGGCCTTCGGCCGGGTGGAGCTGATCCGTTTCGAGACCAACGTCGAGGAAGCCGGGACCCTGGTCCGGCGCCGGTGGATCTGGGAGCCCCGGGCCGACAGGGTCGTCTACCAGGGGATCGGCAGCCAGCTCAACCCCACCGCCTACCATCGCGGGAAACTGGATGCCGACCCCTCGGGGCGCTTGGCGCGGATCGACCGCTGGTTCGCCGCCGACGTCCGCTGGCTGCTTTTCCCCTTGCACCTCACCTGGGAAGGCGAGGCCGCCGTCGAGGCGGCCGGGCGGGACTTTCTGCCCGTGGGGTGGGGCCGGGCCCTCAAGGTGGTCGTAACCTACCCGCCCCGGGGGGGCAGCGCCCCGGGCGACGTCTACGAACTGTTCGTGGACCGCGGCTATCGCCTGGTGGCGTGGGCCTGCCGACCCGGGGGAAACGAGGGGGAGGCGAGGGCCAGCACGTGGGAAGATCACCGCGCGGTGGGCCCCCTCACGGTGGCCATGGTCCGCAACGGGAAAGACGGCGGTTTCCGGCTCTGGTTCAGCGATGTGGCCGTCCGCCTGGAAGCATCCGAGGAGCCAGCCTGCTGCGCAAGGCGGGCTTCACGCGTGTCAGCTCGATGGCCGGGGGCATGTTCGCCTGGTCCAACGCGGGCTTCCCGGTGGCGGGATAAGGGCTGGGGCGGCGGTTGCTGGATCTGTATGGAATGAGACAATGGGGGGGGGATTTCCCATGAACCCGACGCCTGCCGAGGAGGCGCTCCAAAAAGGGATCGAAATACTCGAGACACGCGTCGCGGAATCGAAAAAAGCCGAAGAATGGAATTGTCGAATACTGGACCGCGGGGGAAAAACCCGGTGGCTTTCCCATATTTGCCAGCCCGTATTTGACAGCCGTCAGGTCCTTCTGGGACGAAGGGCCAGCAATTGGGACATTACGGATCAGAAACAGGCCGAAATCGACCGGGACGAATTGACCCAAAGCCTGGAAAAGACCTCGACGCTGCTCAACACGACGCTGGACGCCATTCCCGACATCATCGAGATCCAGCTCCGGGAGGCGCATGAAAGGCTCATCACCATATTGAACAGCATCGATGTCCACATTCACGTGGCGGACCTCGAGACCTTCGAAATCCTCTTCATGAACCAAAAGATGATCGAGGACTTCAAGGGGGATTTCGTCGGCAAAAAATGCCATGCGTCTTTCCGCAGCTGCAGCAGGCCCAGAAATTCGAGGCCATCGGGACACTTGCCGGCGGCATTGCGCACGATTTCAACAACCTGCTCATGGGCATCCAGGGGCGGACGGCTTTGATGGCTGCCGACATCGGCCCTTTTCACCCAGTGTCCGAACATCTCGCCGCCATCGAAGAGTACATTCAGAGTGCCGCCGACCTCACCCGGCAACTGCTGGGGTTCGCAAGGGCGGGGAAGTATGAGGTCCGGCCGATCGAGATCAACAAACTGGTGAGCGAAAGCGCGAGCCTGTTCGGCCGGACCAAAAAGGAGATCCGCATTCAGACGCAACTCGAGGAACCGTCACCTGTGGTGGCTGTCGACCACAGACAGATCGAACAGGTCCTGCTCAACATGTACGTCAATGCATGGCAGGCCATGTCCGGCGGGGGCACCCTTTACCTGGAGACGTCGATGGCTGAAATGGACGCGGAACTCTGCCGTCCTTACCATGTTGGCGATGGCATCGACCTGGTGATACTCGACCTGGTCATGCCGGGGATGGACGGCGGCAAGCTCTTCGATCGCATCCGCGAAATGAACCCCGACCTGCCGGTGATGCTGTCCAGCGGATACTCCATCAACGGCCATGCCGCCGACATCATGAAAAGAGGGTGCAACGGTTTCATTCAAAAACCTTTCACCATCACCGAGCTTTCCCGGATGGTGCGCAGGGTGCTGGATGACGCCAAATCCGGCAGCCGGAAGGGCCGGCGACCAGAAAATTTCCCCGCCGCGGCCCCGAGACAAGACCCCTCCTAATGCCCACCGCGACAGGAGGCCCGTCATGACCATCCGACTTCTTTCCCGACGATCGTTCATGGCCGTTTCCGCCATGACAGCCGCCGCAGTGGCCCTGGACTGGAAGAAAATCTCCGCCCATGCGGCCAAAATGGGGCCCTCGCACGCCTACCCCACCGTCGTCATCGGAGCGGGGCTGGGGGGCCTGACCTGTGCGGCCTACCTTGCCCGCCAAGGCCTACCGGTGACCGTGCTGGAGCGTCACCATGTTCCCGGCGGCTATGCCACAGCCTTCAGCAGGGCCGGCGGAAAATTCACTTTCGAAGTCTCCCTGCACGGCACCTCGATTCACCAGAACGCCGCTGCGCGCATTCTGTCGGAAGTGGGAGTGCTCGACAAGCTTCAACTGGTGGAACTGCCCGAGGTTTACCGGATCCGGGCGCCGCGGGGCGACATCGCCGTGCCCCAGCGCGACCCGGAGGCCTATATCCGCCTCCTGGCCGACCGTTTTCCCGGGGAGGCCGCCGGAATCCGCGGGTTCGTCGAGGAGATGCTGGCCGTCTACGATGAGACCGACGCGCTCCACCGCAGGAAGGGAAAATTCTTCAAGCCCCTGTTTCCCCTGCAGTACCCGCGCATGTGGGGGGTGCGCAACCTGACCCTGGCCGACCTTTTGGCCAGACACGTCAGGGACGAGGCCCTGAAGGGCATCCTGGCCGCGCAGTGGGGCTACTACGGCCTGCCGCCCTCGAAGCTCTCCGCCTTTTACTATGCCACGGCCACGGGCGGGTATCTCCGCAAGGGCTCCCACCACATCCTGAACCGCTCCCAGGACCTCAGCCGCCTGCTCGCGGAGGCCGTGGAGGCGGCCGGCGGAAGCATCCATTTCGACACCGAGGCCGCCGCCATCCGCCTGGAAAAGGGCGCCGTGGCCGCCGTGGAAAGCGCCGACGGCCGGGTCTTTCCGGCACGCGCCGTCGTCAGCAACGCCAGCGCTCCGACCACCCTGCAGTCCATGCTCCCCGCCGGCGTGCTGCCCGCCGATTATAGGGCGCGCCTGAAACGCTTGCGGCCCAGCATTTCCAGCTTTATCGTCTGGCTGGGGCTCGACCGGGAGCTGCGCGGCAGAATCCCTGGATTCAGCACCCACGTTCCCTCCGCCGGGGGCCCGGAGGCCGACTATGCCGCCTGCCTGGCCGGGGATGTGGAAAACGGCCCCTTCAGCGTCAGCCTCTACGACAACCTCTTCGAAGGCTACTCCAGCGCCGGGACCTCGACCCTGATGCTGCTCTTTCTGTGCGGGTACGACCCGTGGCGGCGCTTCGAGGCCGACTACCGGGCCGGGGGCAGGGAAGCCTACCACCGGGAAAAATCCCGCTGGGCCGACATCCTGGTGGCACGGGCGCAAGAAGCCGTCATCCCCGGCCTTTCCGCCATGATCGCGGTCCGCGACATCGGCACCCCGCTGACCAACTGGCGCTACACCCGCAACCCGGAAGGCGCCATCTACGGCTTCGAGCAGTCCATGGACAACGCCTTCATGAACCGCATCGACAACCGCACCCCGGTCAGGGGCCTTTACCTGGCCGGCGCCTGGGGCAGCCCGGGGGGCGGCTACACCGGCGTCCTGCGCAGCGGGGAGCAGACCTTCGGGATGCTGATGGAGGACTGGGGGTAAGGGTTCCCCGTTGAGGGGTTCCCCGTTCCCCGTTGAGGTTCAAGGGTCAAAGCGATGTTGACGGCGACCGCGGTTCCGGTTTCAGGCACACGAACAGAGCGCTGATTGCCATGGCATTCGAACCCATCCCAGGCGCGGAGCCCACCGGACCAGGGCACAGGGCCTTTTTCAAACCAGACGCGGCTTCGCCGCCTCTGCTCGCCGGGGATCTGGACTCCGGCATCGCGCTGGACCGCAGGCGGGTAGGCTCGTCGCTGGCCTACACAGCACTGTTCAATACAGTGGTCGCCCTTTTTCTGACGGCGGCGGGTTTCGGCTCCGGAATATTCTGGGAGATTTTCGTGATCTCCCAATGCATCGGCCTTACCATCTGCACCTGCGTGCTCTCAGCGCATGCGTTGACACCGAGGTCGTGATCATCACCGGCCACGGCGACATCGACAACGCCATCGAGGCCCTCCAGTTCGGGGCGTCGGATTTCGTCAACAAGCCGATCCGCGACGAGGCCCTGGCGATCGCCCTGAAGCGCGCCCACGAGAGGCTCGACATCCGGCGCAAGCTCAAGGATTACACCGCCACACTGGAAAGGGAGGTCGCGCGCGCCACCTTAGAGCTGCGCCGCAAGTCGGGCTTCCTGGCCAAGGTGATCCGCAGCGCCAACGACGGCATCGTGGCCACCGACAGCAACTTCCGGATCGTCACCTTCAACCCGGGGGCCGAACGCATTTTCGGCTTCACCCGCGCCGAGGTGATCGAGAAGGCGAGCGTGTTCGACCTGTACCCGCCCGAGATCGCGGATTATTTCAGCGCCGCGGGCACCGCCGCCGGCGTCTCCGGGGAGCTGCCCTGGAAAGAGGTGCGGATCGCCTCCAGGGGCGGCACCCTCATCCCGGTGCGCTTTGCAGGCACCCTGCTGCATGAAAAGGGCCAGGTCATGGGCAGCGTGGCTTTTTTTCAGGACCTGACGCGGATCAAGGCCCTGGAAAAGGAGCTGGTGCACTCGGAGCGCCTGGCGGCCGTGGGGCAGACCGTCGCCGGCCTGGCCCACGGCATCAAGAACATCCTGCACGGGTTCAAGGGGGGCAGCTACCTGGTCAACATCGGCATCGAGCGCAACGACCGTGAAAAGCTCGCCACCGGCTGGGAAATGATTTCCCGCAACATCGCGCGGACCTCGGACCTGGTTCTCGACCTGCTCAGCTACTCCAAGGAGCGCGAGCCCGAATACGAGGTCTGCCGCCCCAACGGGATCGCCGCCGAAGTGTGCGACCTGCTCGAAGTGACCGCCCGCGAAAACCGGGTCGCGATCCAGCGCGACTTCGACCCCCGGGTCGGCGAGGCCGTCATGGACCCGCGTACGATCCACAGCTGCCTGCTGAACCTGGCTTCCAACGCCATCGACGCCTGCATTTTCGACGGGGCCATCGGCAAGGACTGGAAGGTCCGCCTGGAGACCCGCCTGGAAGGCCCGCGCACGCTGCGCTTCAGCATCGTCGACAACGGGGTCGGCATGCGCCCGGAAGTCCGGGAGAAACTGTTCACCTCCTTTTTCAGCACCAAGGGTCACCGGGGAACCGGCCTCGGGCTGCTGGTGACCCGCAAGCTCGTGACCGAACACGGCGGCGATATCGATGTCACGTCGGAAGAGGGCAAGGGAACCACCTTCGTCATCCGCCTGCCCTTCGAACCGGCCGGGGCCCCATGGGAAGAAGGCCCGCCGGAGGCGGGCGCCGGGCGGCCCGGCCGGCCGGCCGCATGAAGCGGCGAGCGCGGCCATGAGGGGAAAAAGGGTTGTGTTTTTCGGAAAGATCGATCAAAAAGGTACAATTGAAAAAATAAGGAGGACCGGTCATGGCGAAAAATGTGCTCGTGGTGGACGACGACCCGGATGTGCGCACCTTCAACATCGCGGTGCTGGAGGAAAACGGGTACCAGGCCCTGGTGGCGACCAACGGCGAGGAGGGGATGGACGTGGTCAGGAAAAAGAAGCCGGACCTGCTCATCCTGGACGTCCTCATGCCCCGGGAAAGCGGCATCCGCCTGTACCGCGAAATCAAGACCGACAAGGCGCTCAAGCACATCCCCGTGATCATCCTGTCGGGAATCGCCGAAAAGTCGTTTCTGCGCTCCCAGAAGGCGCTCACCGAGTTCGGCGGGGCCGCGGTGCCCGAGCCGGAAGGGTATCTTGAAAAGCCGGTGGAGGCCGATGTCCTGGCCGCCAAGATCAAGGCGATCATCGGTTGAGGCCGAATCCGGGGACAACCTCTATCGAGGGGAGCGGGTTGACAGCATGAAGATCAAGAAACTGCTGTTCGTGACCAAATTCGAGGTCCTGGGGTTCGACGCCCTGCGGTCGCTGATGAACCTGCGCCAGGCGGACCTCGAGCCCGTGGTCTTCCTCAACGTCATCGAGCGCGAGCGCGTGGCCATGCACCGGGGCACCGGCTACCGGAAGTCGGAGGAGATCCGCCTGAGGGAGATGGCCAATATCCGTTTCATCGACTGGGCCGAGGATCTTTTCGAACAGGGCATGGAAGTCGGCGTTTACATCGTCGTGGGCCACCTGGTGCCCCAGGTCATCAGGGCCGCCGAAAGGGAAGAGGCCGACCTGATCGTCATCGGCCGGTCCCCCAGGAAACCCCTGGAACAACTGTACAAGGGTTCCGACGTCATCGAGCTGCTGCGCCGGACATCGATCCCGGTGCTGGTCTACAAGCAGTTGACCGAGGACCCCACCGACATGGAACAGCCCTTCAAGCGGCCGCTGCTGGCCACCGACTGGTCGCCCGCCAGCATGAAGGCGGTCCAGTACCTGAGGCGGCTCGCCGGGGTCTGCGAGGAGGTCAACGTCGTCAACGTCGTGGACGAGAAGCAGCTGGTCGGCACGTCGACGCTGGATGTCCAGAAGACCCGCAAGGATGTGCGCGCCCGGCTGGAGGAGATCTGCGGGGTCCTGGAGGCCGAAGGCCTGCGCGCGCGCGCCCGCGTCTGTGTCGGCGACGCCGCGCAGGAGATCGAGAAGGCGGCCAGGGACTGCCAGTCCACCATGATCGTTCTCGGCTCCTCGGCCAAGCCGCGCTGGGCGGAAAAATGGCTCGGCAGCGTCCCGAGGGGCATCGCGGAAAAGTCGATCTACCCGACGCTGCTGATTCCGCCGGAAAAATAGCCGGCCGCCGTTCGCTCGGCGCGGCAGGGGCGCGCCCGACGAAGCCGGCGCATTTCGCGATTCGATTTTCAACGGATTTGTGACGAGGAGGCATAGATGGCGGTAATCACTCTTTCCAGGCAGTTTGGCGCAGGCGGAAAGACGTTGGGCAGGATGGTCGCCGACGAGCTGGGATACACTTTCGCCGACAACGACATCATCCAGATGGTGGCGGAAGCGGCCAACGTGTCGCCCCAGTTCGTGGAGTCGGTGGAACAGGAGGCGGGGAGCACGCTCTCCAGGGTCCTCAACAGCATGGTGTCCAAAGGCCTCGTGGAGCGCGTGCTCAAGGACGAACGCGGCTACATCGACGAGCAGCTCTACATCGACTACCTCGTGGTCATTATCGCCCAGGTCGCCGAGGAGGGCAACGTGGTCATCCTGGGGCGCGGCAGCCAGTACATCCTCCACGACCACCCCGACGCCTACCACGTGCTGCTCATCGACGAGCTCGAAAACCGCATCCGCTTCATGGTCGACAACTACGCTCTGCCTTACAGCAAGGCCGCCCGGGTGGTCGCCCACGAGGACCGGCGGCGGATGTCCCTCTACCGCAAGATCGGCAAATCCGACTACGACAAACCCGGCCACTATCACATGGTGCTCAACATGGGCCGCATGAACCTGGAGCAGGCCAGGAAGATGATCTGCCGCCTGATCGAAGTCTAGCGACAGATTGCGTGGTCAACGCGGACGATTGGGCCAAAGGCACGTGTTTCAGGTTTCAGGACCGGGGAATGACGGAGCGCGAACACGGAAATCCGATAGTGCCCCCTTGATCGGGTCCGCCGGCGGGTGCAACTTGCCACCTGGCGGGCCTCCCGCAGAGACGCTGAGCCGCAATTATTTCCCGCAGCAACGCGGAGATTTGGAAAGGAAGACACCCCCCGAGGTCCTCCCTCGAGGGGGGAATACGCCGGGGCGGGCCCCCGCTCCAGCTTCGGGCCTTGACTGCCGCAAGAATCTCCGCCGCCAGGCGCTCCCTTGCCTTGGCCGCATTCCTGACCGTCGACCCTTTCCTGGAGCGTTACGACATCGTCGTGGCGGGAGATTCCTACGTTTCCGGCTCCCACGTGTCCGACGAGCAGGAGGCCCCCGGCGCGAGGCAGGCGATCTTGAAGTTGCCCGGAAGAGAATTCAGCGGTCCGGGCGGTCAGCTTGGGGCGGCGCAGATTTTCGGGCTTTCAGCAGGCCGGCCGTGGTGCATGTCCGGGAAGGCCCGCTGTCGTGCCTCACGGCTTCAAGGCGCTCTGGCCGGCGCCGCCCTTTTCGACACAGCTGATGTCGATCGGTGCTTTCCGACCCGGTCTACGCCGTGTGGGGGGAGGCGCCAGCCGCTTGCGGTGACTGAACCGGAGGTCATGCGCTGTTGACAGCGGGGAAGGATTCGTGCTGCAATGGCTGCTGAATACGTTTCATTAAGAGAGGGCGAACCGATGAACATCGACCCGGTTCTGGTGGTGGGAGCCACCGGGTATGTCGGCGGGCGCCTGGTTCCCCGCCTGGTGGAACGCGGCCACCGCGTGCGCGCCATGGGGAGGTCCGCCGAAAAGCTTTTCTGCCGGCCCTGGGGGCGGCACCCCCTGGTGGAGATCGCGGAAGGCGACGCCCTCGACCTCGATTCCCTCGTTCGCGCGGCCCGGGGGTGCCGGTCGGCGGTCTACCTGGTCCATTCCATGAACGCCAGCAAGGCCGCCTTCGCCCAGGCCGACCGCCAGGCCGCCCGCAACATGGCCGCGGCGGCACAGGCGGCCGGCCTGGAGCGGATCGTTTACCTGGGGGGGCTCGGCGACCCGGCCGACCGGGCCATCAGCAAGCACCTCGTCTCGCGCCACGAGGTGGGAGACATCCTGCAGTCGGGGGCCGTGCCGGCCACGGTGCTGCGGGCGGCCATGATCCTTGGCTCCGGCAGCGCCAGCTTCGAGATCCTGCGCTACCTGGTCGAACGGCTCCCGGTCATGATCACCCCCAGGTGGGTGCACACGCCCTCCCAGCCCATCGCGGTCACCAACGTCCTGGGCTACATCATCGGCTGCCTGGAAACGCCCGCCACCGCCGGCGGTACGTTCGACATCGGCGGGCCGGACGTGCTGACCTACAGGGACCTCATCGACATCTTCGCCCAGGAGGCGCGCCTGCCGAGAAGGCGGGTGATCCCGGTGCCGGTGCTGACGCCGGCGCTCAGCGCGCGCTGGATCCACCTGGTCACCCCGGTGCCGGCCTCCATCGCCCAACCGCTGACCGAGGGCCTGAGCATCCCCACGGTCTGCCGCGACCACCGTATCCGCGACCTGGTGCCCCAGCGGCTGCTCTCCTGCCGCGAAGCCATCCGCCTCGCCCTGCAGCGCCTCGCCCAGGAGCAGGTGGAAACCTGCTGGATGGATGCGGGCAGCCTGGTTGCGCCGGAGTGGGCCCACTGCGGGGATGCCGGCTATGCCGGCGGCACCATCCTTTCCTGCGGCTACCGGGTCCGGATCCGGGCGGCCCCCGAACAGGTGTGGGAACCCGTGGCCCGGGTCGGCGGCCGGACCGGCTGGTACTTCGCCGACGGGCTCTGGCGGCTGCGGGGCGCCATCGACCGGCTGGCAGGGGGCGTGGGGCTGAGACGAGGGCGCCGCCACCCCCGTGACATCCGCGTCGGCGAAGCCCTCGATTTCTGGCGCGTGCTGGAAGTCGATGCGCCGCGGCGGCTGCTCCTGCTGGCGGAGATGAAGCTTCCGGGCGAAGCCCTGCTGGACATCCGCATCGACGCGGCCGGGGCGGGCCGGTCGGATTTGAGCTTTCATTCCCGCTTTCTGCCCCGGGGGCTGGGCGGCATCCTTTACTGGTATGCCCTCTACCCCTTTCACGAGTGGATCTTCAACGGGATGCTGAAAGCCATCGCCAGGCGCACGGGCCACGGGATCGAGGAGGGGCCGCGGCGATTCACGGCCAGATTGGGGGAGGCCTGCAGCCTGCCCCGGGAGAACCCATAGCATGTCGACCTCACGGCAGATCCGGCAGCGGTTGCAGGACCTTTTCGAAGGCCAGGGCCTGGCCGTCCTCGCCACCCACGGCGACGGTCAGCCCTATGCCAGCCTGGTGGCCTTCGCGGCCGTTCCCGCGCTGGAGAGACTCTTTTTCTGCACCAGCCGCTCCACGCGCAAGTACGCCAACCTGCAGGCGACCCCCCGGGCGGCCCTGCTCGTCGACAGCCGTTCCAACCGTGACGCCGATTTCCACAACGCCGTCGCCGCCACCGCCACGGGCGGCGCGCGCGAGATCCGCGCCGGGGAGGAAGAGGATTTCGAGACCCGCTTCCTGGTCCGACACCCGTACCTGGAGACTTTCGTGCGCTCGCCTTCCTGCGCCCGGATGGCGATGGACGTGGACACCTACATCCTGGTGACCCGTTTCCAGAACGTGATGGAGCTTCATATCGAGCGATGAACTGGATTCTGGGCATAGACGAGATCCGCCCCGGGGACCGTCCCCTCGTCGGCGGAAAAGCTTTCAACCTGGCGCGGTTGGCTGAGATGGGATACGCCCTGCCGCAGACCCTCTGTGTCACCACGCGCGCCTACGATTCCTTCGTGGACAGCGCCGGCATCCGTGAGCGGATCCAGATGGAACTCAACCGCAAGCCTTTTTCCGAGATGCGCTGGGAGGAGGTGTGGGACGCGGCCCTGAGGATCCGGCACCTGTTTTCCGGGCACGCGCTGCCGGCGGACCTGGCGGCCGCCATCGCCGCGGCCTGCGGCTCCCGGTTCGGGGACCGGCCGGTCGCGGTCCGCTCTTCGGCCCCGGAAGAGGACGCGGCCCGGGCCTCGTTTGCCGGCCTGCACGAATCCTATATCAACATCCGCGGCCCGGAAAACATCCTTCGGCACATCAAGTGGGTATGGGCGTCGCTCTGGTCCGATGCCGCCCTGCTGTACCGCCAGGAACTGGGGCTGGCGGTGGAAAAGAGCGCCATGGGTGTGGTGATCCAGGAGATCGTGACCGGCCGCTGCTCGGGCGTGGCGTTCACCCGGAGCCCGGACAACGCCGGCCAGGGAGTGGTGGAGGCGGTCTTCGGCCTCAACGCCGGTCTGGTGGACGGGGTGGTGGCCCCTGACCGCTGGCACCTGGACCGTTCCGCCCGCCGCGTGCTCGCCCACGCCCGCTCCGAACGGGAGACTTACGTGGTCGCCGCGGAGAGCGGGACCCGGGTCGCCTCCCTGCCCGACGAACTGAAGACCGCCCCCATGCTGTCCAGCGAGGCGGTGGAAAACCTTTTCGAACAGGCGATGCGGGTCGAGGAGCGCTTCGGGGAGCCCCAGGACATGGAGTGGACCCGGACCGACGGCGGCTTCGTCTTCCTCCAGTCCCGCCCCATCACCACCGGCCCGGGCCGGGACGGCGACGACAAACGCGGGTGGTACCTCAGCCTGCACCGCAGTTTCGAGAACCTGGCGGCGCTGCGAAAAAAGATCGAGGGGGAGCTGATCCCGGAAATGATCCGCGAGGCCGAGCAACTGGCGCACATCGACCCCGCGGGGCTTTGCGATGCGGACCTGGCCGCCGAAGCCGAGCGCCGGCAGCGCATCAACGACCACTGGGTCCGGGTCTACTGGGACGATTTCATCCCCTATGCCCACGGGGTGCGCCTGTTCGGGCAGTTTTACAACGATGCCCTGGCGCCCGAAGACCCCTATGAATTCCTGGACCTCCTGGTCCCGGACTCCCTGGAGAGCCTGACCCGCAACCGCATGCTGGAGGAGATCGCCGCCCTGGTCCGGCAGCGGCCGGCCGCGCGGCGGCAGCTGCTGAAAATGGACCCGGACCGCCTGGACGATGATGTCGCCGAGGCCCTCGCGCGCTTTGCCAGACGCTTCGGGGACCTGGCCTGCACCCTGACCGATGCGCCCGGGTGCCGGCAGGAAAACGATGCCCTGGTCCGGATCGTTCTTGAAATGGCCGCCCACCCGCCGGCGCGGCCCAGGGACCGCCGGCAGGCCGCGGCGTCCCTCGAAACGCGGTTCCTGACCCGGTTTTCGGGAGACGACCGCCGGCGCGCCGGGGAGCTGCTGTCGCTGGCGCGGTCCAGCTACCGGCTGCGCGACGACGACAACATCCACCTGGGCCGCATCGAGGCGCAGCTTTTCGCCGCCCTCAACGAGCAGGCGCGGCGCCGGGGGGACTCCGGGCCGACCGCCGCGGCGACCGGCGGGCCCCCGCCGTCGCGCACCGCCGTGGTGACGGCGCCGGTGACGTCGCACCCGGCGTCGGGCTCGGTGATGGCGGTGCCCATGATCGCCTCCCCGGCGGCCAGGCGCGGCAGCAGGGCGCTTTTCTGGCTCTCGCTGGCGTAAAGCTGGAGCAGTTCGGCGCCGAAGGTGGTGGACAGGATCTGCATGGCGATCCCCGGTTCGACGGCCCAGAACTCCTCGTTGATGAGGCAGTGCTCGAGAAAACCGCAGCCGGCGCCCCCGTAGCGCTCCTCGATGAACACCCCGACGAAGCCCAGTTCGCAGGCTCTTTTCCAGAGGCCCAGGTCGAAGGTCTCCCCGCGGTCGAACTCCAGGGCGCGCTCCGGGAATTCCCGCCGGGCGAACGTGCGCGCCGCCGTGACGATCTCCTTCTGCTCCCTGGTGAGATCGAAGTTCATTCCGTCCTGCCCTTTCCCCCTAGTCCTGTTGAAAAGCAAGGCACGGATTTTCGAGTGTTCCCCGCCCCTTTCCCCAGGGCATCAGGCTGAAATCCGAAGGCCGGCTATAAAGGCTTTTTTCATCTACGAAAAAAATCCTTCGCTTAAAACCTAAAACCTAAAACCTAAAACCTAAAACTTCTTTTACCACCTTGTCGCCTTCCCATCTTAACTCCGACCTGCGGGCCGATGGCGATTTCGATTTCGATTTCGATTTGGAAGGATAGGTCCTCCGTCCTTTGTCCGCTATGCCTCCGCGCGGCGCGACTCCTCGTCGCGGATCTCGCGCCGCAGGAGCTTGCCGACCTTGGACTTGGGCAGCATGTCGCGGAATTCGATGTACTGCGGCACCTTGTAGGCCACCAGGGTCTTGCGGCACCACTTGAGAAGGTCGTAGCCGGTGATGCCCTTGATGTCCTCCTTCAGGACCACATAGGCCTTGATGCGTTCGCCGACCTTGTCGTCCGGGATCCCCACCACGCAGGTGGCGACGACCGCCGGGTGCTCCTGCAGCACGGCTTCGATCTCCGACGCGCTGACCCGGTATCCCTTGTGCTTGATGGTGTCGACCGTGCGGTCGACGAAGTAGAGGTTGCCGTCGCCGTCCATGGACATGACGTCCGCGGTCCGGTACCAGACCCTGCCGTCGATTTCGACGAAAGCCTCCTGGGTCTCCCGGGGCTTGTTGATGTAGGCCCTCACCATCTGGTCCGACGACACCAGCAGCTCCCCCGGCTGCCCGGGGGGCACCGGGTCCAGGGTGGCGGGGTCGACGATCCGCACCTGCTTGCTGGCCACGATGCGGCCGACGCTCTTGGGGGGGTTGTCGATCTCCACCGGGCACATGGCCACCCCGCCGCAGGTTTCGGTGGCCCCGTAGCCCTGATAGATGGGCTTGCCGAAGCGCTGGCTCCACCGGCGGCCCACTTCGACCGGCAGCACGTCCCCGGCGCTGTACCAGTAGTCCACCGAACCCAGGTGGTACTGGTCGAGGCGGTCGTGCTCCAGGATCATGCGGTAAAGGGTCGGAACGCCGATCATGGTGCGCACCTTGAAGCGCGCGATGGCGTCGAGGGCGGCGTCCAGGTTGATCTTGGGCTGCAGCATCAGGGTGCCCCCCACCAGGAGGGTGGCCAGGCTGCAGGTCTGGCCGAGGATGTGAAACAGGGGCGCGTTGCCCAGGATGACGTTTTCCTCCACCGGGATCAGGGCGTTGCTGACCCGTATCTGCTCGTCGGCCGACACGGTGAACAGGTCGTGGGTGATGGGGACACCCTTGGGGAATTTGGTGGTGCCGCCGGTGTAGAGGATCTCGGCCACGGCCCGGCCGTCGGGCGCGGTCGGCGGCAGGGGGCCGCGGCCGCCGGCCAGGAGGTCCCTCAGGCGGTGGGTCCGGGCGTCGAAGGCCACCTTGCCCTTGGGGACGACATCGTAGAGGGCGCCGAAAGCACGTTTCCACCAGGGAAGCAGGTCGGCCATCCGGGCCACGACGACCTGCTTGAGGCGGGTCTCCTCCATGACCCGGCGGACATAGCCGAAGTTCGTGTCGGCGCAGATGATGGCTTCGGCTTCGCTGTCGCCGGCGATGTAGCGCAGGTCGTGGGGGGTGTAGATCGGGGTGATGGGCACACAGACCCCGCCGGCGCGCTGGATCCCCAGCCAGGCCACCACCCACTGGATGCTGTTGGGCAGGTAGATCATGACGCGCTGGCCGGGCGCGACTCCCATCGCCGCCAGGGCGCCGGCCAGGTTTTCGGCCATTTCCCTCACGGCACCGTAGCTGAAGCGCGTTCCCAGGTAGATGACGGCGGTGTGGCCGGCCCGTCGGCGGGCGGTGGCCTCGAAAGCCGAATAGATGGTGCGTGCGTCGGTTGCAGGCATAGGTCAGACCCCAAAATAGGCGGATTTGATTTCGGGATTGTTCATGAGCTCCTCCCCGGTGCCGGCCAGGGTCAGCATGCCGTTTTCGATCACATACCCCCGGTCGATGACCGGGAGCACCGGGCGGGCGAACTGTTCGCTCATGACGACGGTGATCCCGGACTGCTTGTTCAAGGCGACGATGGCCTCCACCACGGCCTGCTGCATCATCGGGCTGAGCCCCAGGAGCGGCTCGTCGAGGAGCAGGAGGGCGGGGCGCACCACCAGGGCCATCCCGATGGCCAGCATCTGCTGTTCCCCGCCGCTCATGAACCCGGCCTTGCGGCTTTTGAGGTCCGCCAGGGGGGGAAAGAGGGTGAAGACCTGTTGGATGCTTTCGCGGATTTCGGCCCTGGTCCTCAGATAGCCGGCGATTTTGAGGTTTTCCAGGACGCTGCTCTCGGGGAAAACGGGGTGGCGTTCACGGGACAGGACGATCCCCTTCCTGACCCGCTCGCTGGGCTTGGTGTGGGTGATGTCCTCCCCGTTGAACAGGATCTGGCCGTAGACCGTGATGCGCTCGCCGCCGCGCCGCTGCTCCTTGATGCGCATGTCGATGATCAGGCCCGAAAGGGCGTTCATCAGGCTGGTTTTGCCTGCGCTGTTGGAGCCGATCACCCCGACGATTTCCCCGGAAACCACCGTCATCGAAAAATCGTTGAGCGCCAGGGCGTTCTCGAAAAAAACCATGAGGTTCTTGACTTCGAGCATGTCGTTTTCCGTTGGCCGGTTGTCCCGTTGGCCCGTTGGCCGGTGGGCTTTTGGGGGGGCTCCGAGCGTATGGATGTTGTTTGTTTTGAGCCTCGAGATTTTTTCTGTACTTGCTGCTTCGGGCTTCCAGCGGCACGAAGTGCCACCGGCCCACGGGTCAACCGGCCAACGCTCACCCCTGCGCTTCCGTTCCCAGGTAGGCGCTCTTGACCGCTTCGCTTGCCATGACCTCCGCCGGGGGGCCGTCCGCTATCTTCTGCCCGTAGTTCATCACGATGACCCGGGCGGCGATGCGGAAGAGCTCCCTGAGGCGGTGCTCGATCATGATGATGGTCTTCCCCTGCTGGCGGAGCTTTTCGATGATGGGCAGGATGCCGGCCACCTCCGCGAGGCTCAGCCCGGAAAAAAGCTCGTCCAGGATGATCAGGTCGGGCTGCAGGGCGATGGCCTTGGCCAGCTCTAAACGCTTGAGATACCCCTGGGGCAGGGCCCCGGCCGGCTTATAGGCCACGAAGGCGTCGCGTTCGAACCCGACCTCCTCCAGCAGGTCGAGGGCCACCGCGTTGCGGTCGCCGTACCGGCCGCCCCGGAGCCCCTTGACGCGGGGCGAGTAGAGGGGGATGATCATGTTCTTGTAAGCCGGCAGGTTGTAGAACGGGCGCACCATCTGGAAGGTGCGGGCGATGCCCAGGCGCACGATCCGGTGGGGCGGCAGCGCGTCGATTCTTTGACCCCGGAAAAGGACCCGGCCCTCCGAGGGGCGCACGAACCGGGTGATGAGGTTGACCAGGGTGGTTTTCCCCGACCCGTTGGGGCCGATCACTCCCATGAGTTCTCCGGCCTGAAGCTCGAAGCTGACCCGGCGCAGGGCCTGGACCCCGCCGAAGGCTTTGCTGAGGTCGATGACCTGGAGCAGGGGCGCAGCGCTCATTTCTCGACCTCCGCCCAGCGCTCGAACTGGTGGTATTTGCGCTGGATGTAGTGGAAAAGGCCCTCAGGCAGGCCCACGATGAAGACGACCAGGAACATGCCGTAAAACACGATGCGCAGCCCCCCGAAGCCCCGCAGCAGTTCCGAGAGGGGTACCAGGATGCAGGCCCCGAGGGTTGCGCCCGCAAGGGTTCCGGGCCCGCCCACCACGGCCGCGGCGATGGGCAGGATCGAGTAGTCCAGGGCGAAGACGGGCATCCCGACGAACATGTAGACATGGGTCATGAAGGCACCGCTGAAGGCCGCGATGGCGCTGGCGATGAACAGCGCCTGGATCTTGAACCAGTAGATGTCGATGCCGGCGTTGATCACCGAGCGGTCGTTGTCGGAGATCCCCTTCAGGACCAGGCCGTAGTCCGATGCCAGCATCCTGCGGAAGCCGAACAGGGCGGCCAGCAGGGCGGCCACGATGAGGTAGTTCTCCACCCACGGGGAGGGAAGGGGAGTCATGCCGCTCATCCCCTCGGTGCCCCCGAAAATTTTGGTGGCCTCGACCACCCGCACCAGCATCAGGGGGATGATCAGGGTGACCATGGAGAAGTAGACCCCCCGCAGCCGCAGCACCGGCAGGAGCAGGGCGGTCGATATCAGCCCGCCCAGCCCTGCCGCCAGGGGTATGCTCACCAGGGGCGGCAGGCCCGCATAGTGGTCGAGAATGCCCGAACAGTAGGCCCCCATGCCGAAGAACAGGGCCTGTCCGAGGGACACCATCCCGGCCTGCGCCAGGATGTCCCAGCTGATGGCCAGCAGGGCGAAGACCGCCACCGAGAGCAGCACTTTCTGCCAGTAGACCCCCAGTACCAGGGGCAGCACCAGGAAGGCGACCAGGGGCAGGAGGCGCGGCCCGGACAGGTAGAGCATCTCGCGCCACGAACTGAGGGCGAAGACATCCCCGGAGCGGAGGCGGCCAACGTCGTCTAGGGCCCCAGGATCGCCGCGGCCCAGGACCCGGAAGCGATGCGGGCCCACGCCGTCCGGGAGCTGAAACTGGCCAGCGAGCCGTGGCGCGCGGCGGGGCTGGGCTTTCTCGACGACGTGATCGACCCGCGCGACACACGCGGGACGCTCATCCGCTCCCTGGCCCTGGCCGCCGGCCGGACGGGGGGGATAGGACAGCACCTGATGGCCAACTGGCCGACGAGCTATTGAGGCCTTCGGGAAGGGAATGGGAGAAATCCGAAGGGTTCCCGGTTCATTATCGCCGAATTTATCGACTGATGAAATCAATGCGGGGCATGCGATGCAGGAGGTTGATACAGTGGCAACCCCGGCGGACGGCGTTCGGGACCTGGCGGCGACAATCCGCCCCCCGGGGCGGAACCTGGTCATGTTCGACTGGGACGGGGTGCTGGCCGATTCCCTCGCGTCGTTCGCCTCCGTTTTCCCGGAGGCCTGCCGCCGGTGCGGCTTCGGCGGCCTGGACGCGCCGGGCCGCCTGATGAGGCTCTTCGACGACAACATGTACGCGGCCATGAAGGCCCTGGGGATGCAGCCGGAGACCATCGGGTGCGTTCTGGGGCATTTCCGGCGCGACACCCTCGCCCGCCTCGACGAGATCCGCCTGTTCGAAGGCATCCCCGAAGCCCTGGAGCGCATCGCCGCGGGCAACGCGGTCGTCGTCGTCACCTCCAACCTGTCCGGCCTGGTCCGGACCGTGCTGGAGCGCGAAGGCGTGCGCTGCGTGACGGAGGTGCTGGGGGTGGAGGCGGGCGCCGGCAAGGTGCAAAAGATCCGGCAGGCCATGGCGCGCGCTCCCCGCCTGCCGGCATTTTACGTGGGGGACACCCTGGGCGACATGCGCGAGGGCCGCAGCGCCGGGGCCATGACCGTCGCCGCGCTGTGGGGGTGGCACGGGGAGGAAAGGCTGCGCGCGGGGCGGCCGGATTTCCTGGCGCGCTCGCCGCGGGACTTGGCGGCCTTTTTCGGGTGATGGCCGGTCATCGTCGCCGCCGTCATCGCCGTCGCGGTTCCAAATAGGTGATTGCATCACATGCCGCAAGCTTACCAGGTCGCCAAGATTTTCCTCATGGGTATCGCCCTGGCGGTGGCCTTTTCCATTTTCTGGATTCGCCTCAAGCGGCTGCTGGGGCTGATGAAAGCCGTGAAGGGCAAGACCGAAACCCGGGCCGACCGAACCAGGCAACGGATCCGGGCGGCGATCTTTGACGTGCTCGGCCAGTCCAACGTGCGCCGCAAGAAGGGTCCGGGCATCGCCCATGTGCTGATTTTTTTCGGTTTCCTGGCGGTCCAGCCCCACTCCCTGCAGCTCATGCTCCAGGGCGTGCTGCCTTTTTTCCACGTCGCCGACACGCTGCCGACCCTCTACCGGGGGTACCTGTTCGGCGCGGACATTCTCGCGTTCCTGGTCCTCTTCGGCCTCGGCTACGCCCTGCTGCGCCGCGTGGCGGTCCGGCCGCCGTATCTCACCGACGGCCGGGATGCCCGGCTGGTCCTGTTGTTTACGGCCCTTGTCATCGTCAGCTTTCATTTCGTCAACGCCTTTCAGCTGCTGCTGCCCGCGGGGGGGGTCGATTATGCGGCCTGCTTCCCGGTCTCGGCGCGGCTGGTCCCGCTTTTCGGGCTCGACTCGCTGACCGGCTTCCAGCGCGTGATCGGCCTGGAGACGGCCTACTGGGTCCACGTCCTGGCCATCCTCTCGTTTCTGGTCTACATCCCGGGCTCCAAGCACCTGCACCTCCTGGCGGCGGCCCCCAACGTCTATCTCAAGCCCCTGGCGCGCGAGAAGGCGATGATCGCCACCGACATCGAGGACGAAAATGCCGACAGTTTCGGCCTGGGCAGGGTGAGCGACCTGAGCTGGAAAAACGTTCTCGATCTCTACGCCTGCACCGAGTGCGGCCGCTGCGAGGAGCAGTGCCCGGCGGCGCAGACCGGAAAGCCGCTGTCGCCTAAGGCGGTGGTGGCCGACATCAAGCACGACCTCTTCAACCAGGCCGACGCCCTCCTGGCCGGCTACGCCGGCGAGATCCGGCCCCTCGTGCGCCCAGGCGCCCCGGTCACCGCCGAGGTGCTCTTTGCGTGCACCACCTGCCGCGCCTGCGAAGAGATCTGCCCGGTGAACATCGCCCACCTGGACCTGATCCTGGAGGCGCGCAAGCAGCGGGTGCTCATGGAGGCCGATTTTCCCCCCGAACTGCAGGAGACCTTCACCGGCTTCGAAAACCAGTCCAACCCCTGGGGCTTTGCGGCTGACTCCCGGGCCGACTGGCGCCAGGGCCTGGACGTGCCCCTGATGACCGACCGCCCCGAGGCCGAGATCCTCTGGTTCGTGGGGTGCGCAGGGTCCTTTGACGACCGGGGCAAAAAGATTTCCCGCGCCCTGGCGCGAGTGCTCCTGCGGGCGGGGGTGGATGCCGCCATCCTGGGACCTGAAGAGCGCTGCAACGGGGACACCGCGCGGCGCTGCGGCAACGAGTACCTGGCGCAGATGATGATCGCCGAGAACGTCGAAACCCTCAACCGCTACTGCCCCAGGCGCATCCTGACCGCCTGCCCCCACTGTTTCAACATGCTGCGCAACGAGTACCCCCGTTTCGGGGCCCGCTATGAAGTGGTGCACCACAGCCAGCTGCTCCTGGAGCTGCTGCGCCGGGGGCGGCTGAAGACAACCGGTCGCGCCGCGGGCGCCCTCCTGTGGCACGACTCGTGTTACCTCGGCCGCTGGAACGGGATCTACAGCGCGCCGCGTGAGGTGCTGGGCTGTGTCACCGGCGGGTCGCCCGTCATGGAAGCAGCGCGCAGCCGGGACAAGGGCTTCTGCTGCGGCGCCGGCGGGGGCAGGATGTTCATGGAGGAAACCCTGGGTACGCGGATCAACCACGCCCGCGCCGAAGAGCTCCTGGCGCTGAAGCCGGCAACGGTCGCCGCGGCCTCATCGTATTCGATGACAATGACGATTACGACAACGATTACGACAACGACAACGATTTTTGATACAAGCCCCCCCCCGGCGCTAGATGTACATCCTCTGCCTCGGCGCCGGCGGGTACTTCGCCCGTTCCTCCTCCTCCAGGTAGTCGAGGTGCACCAGCAGGTCCGAGCGGCCGACGAGTTCCTCGATGCTGCGCAGGCCGTAACGGCGCAGGATCTCGCACCACTGCCTGCGCCATGCCATGTACATGTTGACGATGCGCTGCTCGGCGTATTCCTCGGAGATCATGCGGCCCAGTTCGGGGTCGGTGGAGGCGATGCCCCGGGCGCAGCCCCGGCCGCTTTCGCAGTTGCCGCAGCGCACGCACTCCAGGGCGACCAGCTCGGCGGTGCCGATGACGACCCCGTCGGCCCCCAGGGCGATGGCTTTGGCCACGTCCATCCCGTTGCGGATCCCGCCGCTGGCGATGAGGCAGACCTCGCCGCGGATCCCCTCGTCGGTGAGGAATTGGTGCACCTTGGGGATGGCGTACTCGATGGGCATGGCGATGTTCTTCTTGGCGATGTCGGGGGCGGCCCCGGTGCCGCCGTAGCTGCCGTCGATGTGGACGATGTGGGCCCCCGCGTGGTAGCTGCCCACGGCCACCATGTCCACGTCCGTGGGCGTGGAAACCTTCACCGAGACCAGGCCCCGGGGGTTGATCTCCTTGACCCAGTCCACGTGCTTCTTGTGGTCCTCCACCGAGTAGACGCTGTGAAAGGGGAAGGGTGAGAAGAGGGAACTGCCCACCACCGTCTCGCGCATGGCGGCCACCTCGGGGGTCACCTTGTCCCCGAGGAGGTGTCCCCACAGGCCCGGCTTGGCGCCCTGGGCGTACTTGAACTCGATCACCGGCGCCAGGCGGATGGTCTCCTCGCGCACCCCGAACAGGCCCGTGGCCACCTGGGTGATGACGTAGTCGGCGTAGGGGAGGAATTCCTTGGGGTAGCCGCCTTCGCCGGTGCAGGTCAGGGTGTTCATCCGCTGCGCGGCCCGGGCCCGGCCGGTGAGGGCGCTGAGGGCCATGGAGCCGTAGGACATCCCGCCGCTGTAGCACGGCAGGGAGAGCCGCCGCCGCGGGCGGCCGTCGCCGCGCTTGTTGAGCTCGACCCCGGTGTCCATCTCCCCGTCGGCCAGGTCGAGGTAGTCGCCCGGGTTCGGCAGCCGGAAGCGGATCTTGTCGAACCCGCCCCCGGAAAACCCCAGGCTGTATTCCAGGGGTACCACGGGCAGGTTGCCGGTCTCGGCCATCTCCCAGTGGGCGATGAGCATGTCCGCGGGCCAGCGGTAGTCCCCCAGGGTCTCGAGGACCGGGTTGAGGCGCAGCGTGAGGGCCTTTTCCGGGCAGCGGTCGATGCAGTGGAAGTCGTTTTCCCTGCAGGCGAACCCGATGCACTTGTGCTCCACCGGCCGCAGGGTCCTGGCGTACTTCTCGTAGCGCGGGTGAACCCCGTACGGGCACAGCTCGGCGCACAGGCCGCAGGCGACGCAGCGCGCGCTGCGCTTGATGGTGTACTTGCCGATCGTGTTGCGGAACCGCGACGGCGCCTCTTTGGTCTGCGGCAGTCTATTCATGACGGTGGTGTCGCTCATTTTTCATCCCAGTCCCGATACCTTGCGTTCCCCGAAAATCGGCCCGAAGTGCTCCCGTTCCAGGTCTTCGAACCACATGGAGCGGCCGACCTCGCCCCTCAGCCGGCGGGCCTCGCGGATGCCCATGGCGCCCATGAGCTCGATGAGCTGGCTGTGCCAGGCGCCCATGAGGTTGACGATGCGCCGCGTGCCCCATGCGGTGTCGAAGGGCTCGTCCAGCTTGACCGGGCAGGAAAAACCCTTCGTGCACCGGCCGCACAGGCGGCATTCCATGGCCAGCAGCAGCGGGCGGTCGGCCACGACGCCGTCGGCCCCGCAGATGATGGCCTTGGCCACATGCTCGGCCATGGCGATCCCGCCCGAGAAGACCAGGTTGATCTTCTGCCGCACGGCGTCGGCCACCAGGGCCAGGTGGATCTCGCGGATCATCTCCTTGAGGAAGCGCGGGTTTTGCGCGTCGATCTCGTTGCCGTGGTCGTCGGCGTAAAAATGCAGGGTGTCGACCTCGGTTTGCGCCAGATCCCGGGCCCGGGCGGCCGCGCGGGCGTCCAGGGGGATCCCCACGAAGACGGCCGCCTCCGGGTTGAGGGTGCGCACGGCCGCGGCCGCGGACGCGATACCCGGGCCGTCGGCCAGTTCCACGGCCCGGCTGCCGCCGATGAGTTCCCCGTGCGCCGCGACGTCGGCGCCCGCCGCCAGGCAGGGCACCAGGTGCCCGGCATAAGGCGCCAGGGCCGGGAACCAGTCCCCGGGGCGCACCAGCATCAGGGTGCCGATGCGCCGCGCCGCCTCTGCCGCTGCCAGCAGGACCGGCTCGTTGACGATGAGGTCGCGCGGCGGCTGGAAGAGCAGCGGCAGAGGGATTTCCAGGATCCGCGGCACCGCCGACGCCAGGGCCATCCCCGGGTCGAAGCGCAGACGCGTGACCCGGCGCGTCAGCTCGATGCTGGTGTTGATGTACTCGCGGCCGTGGATGCCGTCCCGGGTGGGGCGGCCAGTAGCTCTAACGGTAGAGCATCGGACTCCAAATCCGGGTGTTGGGGGTTCGAATCCCTCCTGGCCTGCCACTTTTTAGGACAAAGCTCAGAGGGTGAGCGCCGTTTGGAGGGCCGGTTGCGCCAGCCCGCCGCGGCAGGAGCGACTCTGGGCTTTCACCGTTTTAGGAGCACCATGGCACGACTACTGAGAAAAAAGCCGGCCTCCGAAAAAAGCAGGAAACCTTCCGCCGACGCCCCGGGCGCCTCCCCTTTGGCCAACGACGCCGCCCCGGCCAAACGGGCGCCCTTCTTCGGCGGAGGGGGCGCCGATGCGGTCAAAAAGGCGCCGGCCGCCGTGCGCAAACCCGACGGCCCGAGGTTCAGCAACAAGTACGTCGATCAGTCGCTGCAGTTTCTGCGCGAGGTCAAGGTCGAGCTGAAGAAGGTGACCTGGCCTTCACGCAAGCAGACCATCGGCTCCACCGTGGTGGTCATCGTGCTGGTGATGATCATCTCCTTTTTTCTCGGGGCGGTGGACATCGGCCTGTCGAGCCTGGTCGGGGTCATCCTACACTAGCCGGCATGCCCCCGCCCGGGTATGCGGGGCTGAGGAGAGATCGCGTGGCTCTCAAGTGGTACATCGTGCACGTCTATTCCGGCTTCGAGAACAAGGTGAAGGCGGCTCTCGAGGAGCGGATCCGCAATTCTTCCGATCCTGAGAAGTTCGGCCGGGTCGTCGTCCCCACCGAACAGGTGGTCGAACTGGTGAAGGGAAAGCGGCGCGAGTCTTCGCGCAAGTTCTATCCGGGCTATATCCTGGTTCAGCTGGAGCTCGACGACGAGACCTGGCACGTCGTCAACGACACCGCCAAGGTGACCGGTTTCCTCGGAGGCCGCGACAAACCGACGCCCCTGACCGATGAGGAGGCCGAGCAGATCCTGAGCCGTATGGAGGCGGGCAAGCTGCAGCCCAAACCCAAATACCACTTCGAGACCGGCGACGAGATCCGGGTGATCGAAGGGCCTTTTGCCAACTTCAACGGAACCGTCGACGAAGTCAACCCGGAAAAGGGCAAGATCCGGGTCCTGGTGAGCATTTTCGGACGGTCGACGCCGGTGGAGCTGGAATTCGTCCAGGTAATGAAGCTCTAAAGATCAAGCGAGGAGTTCAAGCAGAGATGGCAAAAAAGGTACTAGCACAGGTCAAGCTTCAGGTAACCGCCGGCAAGGCCAATCCGTCGCCGCCCATCGGCCCCGCGTTGGGGCAGCACGGCGTCAACATCATGGATTTCTGCAAGGCGTTCAACGCCAAGACGGCCAACGAGGAGGGCATGATCATCCCGGTGGTCATCACCGTCTATCAGGACAGGTCCTTCACCTTCATCACCAAGACGCCTCCGGCCGCCGTGCTGCTGAAAAAGGCGGCCAAGATCGCCAAGGGCGCCGGCGACCCGAAGCGCGACCGGGTCGGCCAGGTCACCCGGGCCCAGCTCGAGGAGATCGCCAAGCTGAAGATGGTCGATCTGAACGCCTACGACCTGAGCGCGGCCTGCAAGATCATCGAGGGAACGGCGCGGAGCATGGGAATCGAAGTCGCCTGACCCCGCGGCCGGCGGTTCGTGCCGCGCAGGGGGCGGCGTTTGACGCCGGTCGCCTCGGCGGCCATATCTTCAACCCAGCAGACAACATCGTATCGGGAGTGGACAAGACAGATGCCGAAACGGGGTAAGCAGTATCTGAGGTCGAAACAGAGGGTGGACAGCGGTCAGCGCCATGCCGTGGACGCGGCCCTGCGCTTGGCCATCGATGCCTCCTACGCCAAATTCGACGAGACCGTGGATGTGGCGGTCCGTCTGGGCGTCGATCCGCGCCATGCGGACCAGATGGTTCGCGGGACGGTCGTGCTGCCCCATGGCCTGGGCCGCGAGGTCAAGGTGCTCGTTTTCGCCAAGGGCGAAAAGGAGAAGGAGGCCCAGGAGGCGGGCGCCGACTTTGTCGGCAACGACGACCTGATCGAAAAGATCAAGGAGGGCTGGCTCGAGTTCGACCGGGCGGTGGCGACGCCCGACATGATGGGCGCGGTCGGGAAGATCGGGCGCCTGCTCGGCCCCCGCGGGCTGATGCCCAATGCCAAGACCGGGAGCGTCACCTTCGACGTCGGGCGGGCGGTGCACGAACTCAAGGCCGGAAAGATCGATTTCCGGGTGGAGAAGGCGGGAATCGTCCAGGCGCCCATGGGGAAGGTCTCCTTCGGGCCGGAAAAGCTTTACGACAACGTGTCGGCTTTCCTGGAAAAGCTCATGCGCCTCAAGCCCACGGCCGCCAAGGGGACCTATCTGAAAGCGATGGCCGTCTCCACCACCATGGGGCCCGGGATCAGGATCGACACGGCCACGCTGAAGGATTTCACCAAGAGCTGAACCGGCGGGATGCCGGGCGCGGCTGAAATACATGACATTCTGTCAAAGACCGTAGGCACGCTTCCGGCGGCAGGGGCGCCGGGGGTGTTTAATCGGCACGAACGGCCTACCGAGACAGGGGCCCGAGAAGGTTCTCGGGCGGGCGGAATCCCCGCCGGAGTGTTTCCGGCGAGGGACGCGGCCTCCGGTTTTTGCGGATACAGGGAGGGAGGTGTGAGGTTACCGTGAATCTAGAAGAAAAAAAGCAGATCGCCGAATCGTTGCACGAAAAGTTCGCGCGGGCCAAGGTGGTCATCGTCACCGACTACAAGGGATTAGACGTGGCGGCTCTCAGCGCGCTGCGCCGCAAGCTCAAGGAAGCGGACATCGAGTACAGGGTGGTCAAGAATTCGCTTCTCGCGCGGGCGGCCCAGGGCACGGACGTGGCCCTGATCACCGACAGCTTCAAGGGCCCGAGCGCCGTGGCGCTGAGCTATGCCGACCCGGTGGCCCCGGCCAAGGTGCTGACCGACTTCGCCGAGGCCAACAACAAGCTCGAGCTCAAGATGGGTGTCCTGAACGGCAAGGCCTTGAGCCTCGGAGCCATCAAGGCGCTCTCGGCGCTGCCGTCGCGGGAGGTGCTGCTGGCCAGGGTCCTGTCGGCCATGAACGGCGTGCCGACCGGATTCGTCAGGGTCTTGAACGGCGTGCCGCAGAAGTTCTTGAACCTGCTCATCGCCCTGCGCGACCGCAAAGAGGCGGCCTGACCCGGGTGCGCCTCGCAACGACGTGGGGACGGTCTCGCAACCACACCGCAATTACACCGCAACTTCACCCGCGGGGCCGCTGGCACGGCCCCGCTGCAAAAAACTGGAGGTAAGTCAACATGGCGAACATTACCAAGGCGGATGTCATCGAGTTCATTGCCAACATGTCGGTCCTGGAGCTCTCCGAGATGGTCAAGGAGATGGAAGAAAAGTTCGGCGTCAGCGCGGCCGCCCCGGTGGCCTTGGTGGCGGCCGGACCGACGGAGGCCGGCGCTGCCGCGGCTGAGGAAAAGACCGAATTCGATGTCATCCTGACGACCCACGGCGACAAGAAGATTCAGGTCATCAAGGAAGTCCGGGCCATCACCGGCCTCGGCCTCAAGGAGGCCAAGACCCTGGTGGACAGCGTGCCGCAGCCGGTCAAGGAAGGCGTCAGCAAGGACGAGGCCGAGAAGATCAAGGCCCAGCTGGAAGAGGCCGGGGCCCAGGTCGACATCAAGTAATCCGTTTTTCGACGTCTTCTGCCGGCGGCGCTGGCGCCGTCGTTCCCCTGCTGCGCGCGCACCCGGCAGTTCTCTCCGCACAAAAATCTCAGCGCAAGTCGACGGTGAGATAGTACAGCTGGTCCGCGCGCTGCAGGAGAACGATGACCGAACTTTTCTGGCGATACGTGACGATCGCCTTTCTGAAGTCCTCCAGGCCGTCGATATGGATTTCGTCCATTTGACGGATCACATCGCCGGGCCCGGCGCCGATGCCGGCCAGGTGGCTGCTGCGGCTGATTTCCTCGATCAGCACCCCCTTACGGGCGAAAACCCCGAACCTGCGCCGGTTTTCAGGCGTCAGGTCCGCCACCCGAACCCCCAGCAGCCGCTCGCCCAGCGCCAGGGCCTGTTCCTTAGGAAAGACCTCGGCCACCACCCTGACCGTCATTTCCCGGCCGTCGCGCCAGAGCGTTACAGGGATGGCGTTTCCGGCGGTATACTGCTTCAAGCCGGCCTCGAAACTCTCCACGCCGTCCACGCGGCTTTTTCCCAGATAGCGGACCACATCCCCCTCGCGGATGCCGGCGCCGGCGGCCGGGCCCCCCGTCTCGACCGAATGCACCATCGCACCCTTGGCCTCCCCCAGGCCGAGATAGGCGGTGATGCGCTCATCGACATCCTGAACCGTCAGCCCGACCCAGGCCGGGATGACCTCCCCGTGACGGATCAGGTCGTCGACGATTCTTTTGGCCTTGGAAACCGGGATGGCGAAACCGATGCCCTGGGCGCTGGCGTAGATGGCGGTGTTGACGCCGATGAGGTCGCCGTCGATGTTGAGCAGGGGGCCGCCGCTGTTTCCGGGGTTGATGGAGGCGTCGGTTTGGATGAAGTCGCGGAACACCTTGTCATCCGCGCGGAAGCTCCGGTTCACCGCGCTGATGACCCCGGTGGTCACCGTGTGGGAGAATCCGAAGGGGTTGCCGATGGCGATGACCGTCTCACCGATCAGCGGGTCCTCGCAGTAGGTCAGGGCGATGTCGGGAAGGGGTTCGGACGTGTCGATTTTGAGCACCGCCAGGTCGCTGTCCGGGTCGGCCCCCACGATCTGGGCCTCGAACTCCCGCTCGTCCTGCAGAACCACACGGATTTTTCCTGTCTTGGTGATGACATGGGCATTGGTCAGGATATAGCCGCGCTTGCCGTCGATGATGAGCCCGGATCCGAGGCTGGTGCGCTTGGCCCGGCGTTCGAGACGCGGTTCGAAGAAGTCGTTGAAAAAGGAATCGAAAAAGCGGTCCATGCCCTGCATGCCGAAGGGGTTGGCGCGCGTGCGGATTTCGTATTCCGAGCTGATGTTGACCACGATCGGGCTGACGCGGCGCACCGCCCGAACGACCGCGCTTTCCCTAAGGTTCGCTTCCCTGGCGGCGGCGGCGCCGGCGGCGTCAAGCGCCAGGCCTGCCATCAGCAGCAGGATCACCCCCGGCCGGCCCATGCGCATCGAAGCTTGAAAAAGGCGCTGACGCATCTTAACTTTCCTTTTCTGTGCCTTGAGGGTATGCTTTTGCCTCACCGACGCGGTCGCAGCCGCCAGCGGGTTTATGTTCGATTACGGTTACGACAACCACAACGACAACCAGCCCTGGACTCCTTTTTCTATCATGCCAAACAGCCGCTTTCAAGACATCCTGCCGCTGGTCGACCAGCCGAGCCGTTATCTCGGTACGGAAACCAACCGCATCAGGAAAGACCTCGACCGGGTGAAGCTCTCCATCGCCCTGGCTTTTCCCGACCTTTACGAAATCGGCACCTCGCATTTCGGGCTGCAGATCCTTTACGACATTCTCAACCGGCGCGGAGACATCGCCGCGGAGCGGGTTTTTGCGCCCGCAACCGATGCCGAGGCCTTGTTGCGGGCCCGGGGGATGCACCTGACCGCCCTCGAGTCCCGGCGGCCCCTGGGCGAGTTCGATATCATCGGCTTCAGCCTTCTGTATGAGCTGAACTACACCAATGTGCTCACGATGCTCGATCTGGCCGGCCTTCCCTTTTACGCCCGCGATCGCGGCCCGGGCCACCCGCTGGTAATCGCCGGGGGGCCCTGCACCTGCAACCCGGAGCCGGTGGCCGATTTTTTCGATGCGATGGTGGTCGGCGACGGCGAGTCGGTCATTCTCCGGTTGTGTGACGCCTGGATCGCCTGCAACGCCGGCGGGGGGGACCGGCAGGACCTGCTGAGAGCCTGGGCCGGCATTCCAGGGGTCTACATACCCGCTTTCTTCGCCCCGGATGTTGGCCCTGTCGGGCCAGGGCCCCTTGTCGCCCGGGAGCCGGGGCACACCGTCGTCACCCGTGCGATTCTGGAAGACCTTGAGCGGGCGCCTTTTCCGGCGAGGCCCGTCGTTCCTTACGGCAAGCCGGTCCACGACCGCCTGAGGATCGAGGTGGCCCGCGGCTGCACCCGCGGCTGCCGGTTCTGCCAGGCCGGGATGATCTACCGCCCGGTGCGGGAGCGCTCCGTGGAAACGCTTTTGAATCTGGCCGAAGACGCCATCGGCGCCACCGGCTACGACGAACTCTCCCTGCTTTCGCTGAGCACCGGGGATTACAGCTGTATCGTCCCGCTTCTCCAAAAATGGATGGACCGCTGGGAGGCCGCCAGCGTCGCCGTCTCGCTCCCCTCGCTGAGAGCCGGAAGCCTGAGCGCCGAACTCATCCAACAGATCCGGCGCGTGCGAAAGACCGGCTTCACCATCGCGCCGGAGGCCGGCAGCCAAAGGATGCGCGACATCATCAACAAAAACCTCAGCGAGGAGGAGATCGTGGCGGCGGTGCGCCACTCGTTCGATCTCGGCTGGCAGAGCATCAAGCTCTACTTCATGATCGGGTTGCCCTTCGAGGAGGACGTGGACGTCCAAGCGATCGTCGACCTGGTGGAAAGGCTGAGGCCCCTCGGCCGCCGCGGTGGTCGGGGGCGCGGAGGGAGCATCCATGTCAGCGTCGCCACCTTCATTCCCAAGGCCCATACCCCCTTTCAGTGGGCTGCCCAGATCACGGTCGAATCCTCGCGGCGGCGAATTGCCTGGTTGAAGGACAGGCTGCGGTTGCCGGGGGTCGAGTTCAAGTGGCAGGATCCCGAAGTCAGCCATCTGGAGGGGCTGTTTGCGCGCGGGGATCGCCGCCTGGCCCCGCTACTGGTTGCGGCCCATCGCCGCGGCTGCCGGTTTGACGGCTGGAGCGATCATTTCAGCTACCGGCGCTGGCAGGAGGCCTTCCAGGAGGCCGCCGTCGACCCGGATGCCTATCTGCACCGGGAACGGTGCGTCGATGAGCCCCTGCCCTGGGATCACATCGACATCGGCGTGACCAGGGAATATCTGCGCCGGGAGTGGGTCCTGGCAGCCCAGGGGCGGTCGACCGGCGACTGCCGCCACGGCGAATGCAATGCTTGTGGGGTCTGTGATTTTGATGCTATAAAGCCGGTAATTTGCGTCCGCTGCGACGGCGGGGCGGGGAAAGCACCCGCGGTCGAAGAACCGGCCGCCTATCGCAACCACCGCCTCACCTATTCTAAAACGGGTCAGGCGCGCTTTTTCGGTCACCTCGAGATGGTGAGCGTCTTTTTGCGGGCCATCCGGCGGGCGCGGATCGCGGTGAAGCGCAGCGAGGGTTTTCACCCGAAGCCGAAGATCGCCTTCGAGGACGCCCTGCCCATCGGCATGGAAAGCCTGGAGGAGCACCTGACGCTGGCCATCGGAGAAGGAGTTGACGCAGAACGGGTGGTCGCGGATCTCAACCGGGAGCTGCCCGAAGGGCTGCGCGTAACAGGATGCCGCCCCATGGCCGGGAAGCGGGTTCAAAGGCCCTCGGCCTGCGTCTACCGGGTCGAGATCGGTGACGGTCTGTTCGATCCGGAGCTGCTGGCGGGATTCATGCGCCGTGAGGCTGTTACCATCGTGCGGGCCAACAAAAAGGGGCGGCAGGTCGCCATCGACCTGAAGCAGCAGGTCGGGCGGATAGAGCTTCTCTCCGCCGTATCGGCCGATATCGTCATCCGGGTCTCGGAGGGCAAAAGCCTGAGGCCGGCCGATGTGTTGCGGGAGGTCTTCCAGCTGGAAGAATGCGCGTTGCGCTCGGCGCGGGTATTGAAGCTTAAAACGGAACGCGGTGCGGAGTGACAGGCCGCGGCGGCAGGGTGTACGCTGTCGTGCGGCCGGCGGGCGGGAGTGGCGGGCGTATGTTCAGGGAACTCATCATCAACGTGGCCGAACACGAGACGCGGGTGGCCCTTCTGGAGGACGGGACCATCGTCGAGTTGTTCATCAACCGGGGTGACGAGACCGACATCACCGGAAACATATACAAGGGCCGTGTGCAGCGGGTGCTGCCTGGCATGCAGGCGGCCTTCGTCGACATCGGGCTGGACCAGGCCGCTTTTCTCTATGTGGACGATCTCATCCACGACCAGTTTTGCGACATCGCGCGCCTCTTCATCGACCGCAGCGAGGATGAGGGCGACCACCGCGCCCCGGAGGAAGGCCAAAGCGAGGGGGGCCCCGGACCGCTGCGCAGGCAGTGCCACATCGAGGATATCATCACCGAGGGGCAGGAGCTGCTCGTTCATGTCGCCAAATCCCCCATCGGCACCAAGGGGGCCCGGGTGACCTCCCACGTTTCGCTTCCCGGGCGGTTTCTGGTCTTGATGCCAAGTTCCAGCCACATCGGGCCAGGGCATCGGCCCTGGATTTCAGCGCTGTCACATCGGCGGCCTCTTTGCGGAAGGCATCGAATTCGCCCTGCAGGGCAGCGACCTCCTTTTCGCCGGTCGAAACGACTACGGCAAGTTTTTCGATTTCGGCCTTCAAGCGATTGTTTTCCTCCATCAGTGCGGCGGCCTGCCCGCTTAGGGTCTTATTTTTCTCCTGCAGTTGTTCGAACCGGTACCGGGCGGGGGGATTGGTTGTCAGCAGCCGGGTTAGAAGGTAGCCCTCGGCACCGTTTCCCAGACGAACCAGAGACCATTCTTCCCCGGATTTCAGGACTTCCACCGCCTGGCCGCTTTCCGTGGTGGCGACCGATTTATGGTCGTTGCCGGGGGCGGAACGCAGAGCCACCTTGATGATGTCAACGATATACGCCGTTTCCGCCCTCGCCAGGGGGCAGAATCCCGACACCGCGATCATCACGGCGATTATCCAGCGCCATAGGGGTTTCATGGCCTAACCTTCTCCTCCTCGCAGGCGCGGCGGTCGATTGACGAAACCGGGCCCATACGTTATGGTAAAGGTATACTATATTGCTGCATAAATCCATACCGGGGGAGGGCAGAGCGGCGGTCGATTCCTTCCCCCTGACCAGGGAATGCCTCGGCGAGATCACCACGGTTGGCGTCATGATTGCCTATGATCTGCAATGCGCGAACGGACATGTCTTCGAGGGCTGGTTCGAAGACAGTGCCGCATTCAGCGCCCAGAAAAAGAAAGGGCTGATTGCCTGCCCGGTCTGCAACGATACAGGCATCTTCAAGCTTCCGTCCCGATTCGCCATCAAGACCTCCTCGGGCTTCAAGCCGAAGGAAACGGACTCCCAGGAAGATCAGACAATGGCGCAACTGGGAAGGCAGGTGCTCGATTTCTTTGACAAGAACTTCGACAATGTCGGATGCCAGTTTGCCAGCGAGGCGCTCAAGATTCACTACGGCGTCGCGGAGCCCCGCAACATCCGCGGCGTCAGCACCCAGGAAGAGGAAAAACTCCTCAAGCAGGAAGGCGTAGAGTTTCTCAAGATCCCCCTGCCGCCCGCCCCCGATAACGAAAACTGACGAACCCGCCCGTTCCTTTCCTATTCGGCCACCGCAAAGGCGTCCGGAAAACCGTTACGGGCGAGGTGGGCCTCGTACACCCCTGCCTCCTGCAGGGAAGTCGTCTTGCCGACGCGCACCCGATAGAACATACGGTCGCCGCGATCGAATTCGACGACGCGGGCATTGCCGAAGCGGGGGTCCAGCTCGGCTCTCAGCCGCTCGGCGCTTTCCCGGCTGGCAAACGCCCCGACCTGGAAGGTGAAATTGCCGGAATAAAGGTCGACGGGGTTGTCGGCCGCCACACCGATCGCCACCACTTCCACGGCCGCGGTGCCCGGCCCGATGACGCCCAGCTGCCGCGCCGCCTCGTAAGACAAGTCGATCACGCGGTTGCCGACGAAAGGCCCGCGGTCGTTGATGCGCAGGTCGACGGAGCGCTGATTCTGCAGATGGCGGACCCGAACGAGGGTTCCGAGCGGAAGGGTCTTGTGGGCGGCGGTCATGGAATGCATGTCGTAGATTTCGCCGCTCGAGGTGCGCTTGCCGTGAAAGTCCGGTCCATACCAGGACGCGATGCCTTCCTGGCGGAAGCCCTTGGCATCCGGCAGCGGCTGATACCACTGCCCCAGGGCCTTATAGGGTCGGGGTTCGCCCGGGCGGGCCACCGGGGCTGAAGACTCCCCATACGGAGAAGGCGGGAGCGACGGCGCTGGCGGCACCGGACGGGAGCGGGTGGCGCAGCCCGCCAGGAGCATCAACAGCAGGGCGGCGGCCATCGCCAGCGGAATGGTCCGGTGCTGCCGGAGTGCGGCGGCTTCCGGCCGACGGGGCATGGATCCGGCGTCGGGTATTGCCAGGTCGTTCGAACCGATCATCGTTTTCGGCGCCTCCGGGCGGTGGGTCTGCGCTTTTTCTGAGTCAGCGCCAGCTCCAGCACGTCCATCATCCGGTCGACGAAGTGAAACCGGATCTCCTTCTGGATGTTCCTGGGGATGTCCTCCACGTCCTTGCGGTTCCAGGCCGGCAGGATTACGGCGGGAACCCGTGCGCGATGAGCGGCCAGGACCTTTTCCTTGATGCCCCCCACCGGCAGCACCTGCCCCCGCAGCGTGATCTCGCCGGTCATGGCCAGGTCCTGGCGCACCGGGCGGTTGGTGAACAGCGACGTGAGCGCCGTCAGCAGGGTGACGCCGGCCGACGGGCCGTCCTTGGGGATGGCGCCGGCCGGCAGGTGGATGTGGATGTCGTGGGTCTCGTAGAACGCCTCGTCGATCCCCAGGTCTTCGCTGTTGGCGCGGATAAAGCTCAGCGCGGCCGCCGCCGACTCCTTCATGACGTCGCCGAGCTGGCCGGTGAGCGTGAGGCCCTTCTTGCCCTTCATGGCGGTGGCCTCGATGAAGAGCAGCTCCCCGCCGACCGGGGTCCAGGCCAGCCCGGTGGCGATCCCCGGCGTGGTGATGCGCGCCCGCGGCTCATCGATGAAGCGCACCGGTCCCAGGATGGCATGCAGGTCGCCGCGGCCCACATTCACGGCTTTAGCCCGCCCCTGAGCGATCTTGCTGGCCGCATAGCGGCAGATGCCGGCGATTTCACGCTCCAGGTTCCGAAGGCCGGCCTCGCGGGTGTAGCCGATGATGATCTCGCGCACGGCGCTCGATGTGATCCGGACCTGCTTGGCGGTCAGGCCGTGCTCCTCGCGCTGGCGGGGGATCAGGTAGCGGTGGGCGATCTTGAGCTTCTCGTCCAGGGTATAGCCCACCAGACCCAGCACTTCCATCCGGTCTCTCAAGGCCGGTGGGATCGTGTCCAGCACGTTGGCCGTGGCGATGAACAGCACCCGCGACAGGTCGAAGGGCACATCCAGGTAGTGGTCCGAGAAGGACTTGTTCTGTTCCGGGTCCAAGACTTCCAGGAGCGCCGAAGAGGGATCGCCGCGGAAGTCGCTGCCGACCTTGTCGATCTCATCCAGCATGAAGACCGGGTTGTGGGAGCCCGTGCGGCGCAGGGCTTGAATGACCCGGCCGGGCAGGGCCCCGACATAGGTGCGGCGGTGCCCGCGGATCTCGGCCTCGTCGCGCACGCCGCCGAGCGAAATGCGGTGGAACTTCCGGCCCAGCGCCCGAGCGATCGAATGCCCCAGGGACGTCTTGCCGGTGCCGGGAGGCCCGGCGAGGCAGAGGATGGGCCCCTTCGAATCCGGTTTGAGTTTGCGCACGGCCAGGTATTCGATGATGCGCCGCTTGGGCTTTTCCAGGCCGAAGTGATCGTCGTCCAGGATCTTGCGCGCCCGCGGAATGTCCAGGCGATCCACAGTGGCGTCGTGCCAGGGCAGCGCCGTCAGCCAGTCCAGGTAAGTGGCCGCTACGGTGTACTCGGCCGAGGACGGGTGCATGCGCGCCAGGCGTTCCAGTTCCCGGTCCGCCTCCTTGCGGGCCTCTTCGGGCAGGTCCTTGGCGAGGATTTTCCGGCGCAGCTCTTCGATCTCTCCCGAGGCGTCATCCTTCTCGCCAAGCTCCTCGCGGATGGCCTTGAGCTGCTGGCGCAGGTAGTAATCGCGCTGGCTCTTTTCCATGTCCCCCTTGACCTGGGTCTGAATTTTTTTCCCCAGCTCCAGGACCTCCACCTGATGGTTGACCAGCCGCACCACCGCCCGCAGCCGCTCGTTTACCTGCTCCAGCTCCAGGATCCGCTGCTTCTCCTCTATACCGATGTTGATGCTCGAAGCCACCATGTCGGCCAGCGTCCCCGGCTCCTGGATCGAGCGCGCCATCTGGCCGATTTCCTGGGGCAACCCCGGTGAGAGTTCCACGATCCGGCCGAACTGGTTGACGACGTGGGCCATGAGCGCTTCGGTTTCGTTGTCTTTTCCCCCCCGGTCGTTCAAGGCCGTTATCTGGGCTTCGAGGAAGGCCTTGCCTTCCACGAAGGCGCGAATCCGGAAACGGCCGAGTCCCTGCACCAACAGCTGGGTACGGTTGTCCTGGGGCTTGGCCATTTTGAGGATCATCGCCCCGGTGCCCACCGGCGCCAGCGTGGCTTTTAACAGCTCCGTTCGGGGAGCTCCGCCCTGCGGAGAGGCCACCAGGCCGAGCAGGCGGTCCTTGGCCATGACATCGTCCACCAGCCGGATCGATTCTTCCTGAACGATCATCAGCGGCAGCACCATCTTGGGGAACAGCACGGCATCGAACAGCGGCAGAATGGGCAACTGCTGGGGAGCGTCACCTCGGCCCTCACCCACCAGACGCATTCCATGGAGGGCATCATCAACCGCTCCGGGGAGTTCGTCGCGGCCTCCACCAGCGGCGCCGTCCAGCACGGGACGATCCACAAGACCACGGGGGCGGTCCAGGGAACGTGGGTCCTGCCGGACGACACCCGCGGCACCCTCACCGGCGGGCGGGCCGCGCAGCCCCAGAAACCCGCCGTGGTGACCCTGGCCGCCGCCGGCGTGACGGCCGGCGCTGCGACCCTCAACGGCACGGTCAACCCCAACGGCTCCGACGCCGCCTATTTGTTTCAGTACGGCCCCACCGCGGCCTACGGCTGGCAGACGGCGGCCCTTTCCGCCGGCGCGGGCACGGCCGCCGTCCCGGTGAGCGCGGCGGTCGCGGGGCTGGCCCCCGGGACGCCCTACCACTTCCGCCTGGAGGCCACCAACGCCGCCGGCACCACCTACGGCAACGGCCTGGCCTTCACCACCGCGGCGGTCGCGCCCACCGTGGTGACCCTGGCGCCCTCGCCCCTCGGCCCGGACCGCGCCGCGGGCGGCGGCACCGTGGTCGCAGACGGCGGGGCCGCCGTGACCGCCCGGGGCGTGTGCTGGGGCCCGGCCGAAAACCCCACCGTGGCCGACAGCAAAACCGTGGACGGCAGCGGGCTGGGCGGTTTCTCGAGCCTCGTCACCGGCCTGACCCCCGGGGTCCCCTACCACGTGCGGGCCTATGCCACCAACGGCGCCGGAACCGCCTACGGCGACGATCACGCCTTCTCCACCCAGGCCCAGGCCCCCGGCGTGGTCACCGGCGCGGCCTCGGCCCTCACGGAGACCTCGGCCCTGCTCCGCGCCACGGTGAACCCCAACGGAGACCCCACGGACTGGCACTTCGAGTACGGGGAGACGGACGCCTACGGCCTGACCACCCCGGAGGAGGACGCCGGGGGCGGGACGGCCCCCGTGGCGGTGAGCGCCGCCGTGGAGGGCCTTCCCCCCGGCAGCGCCTGCCACTACCGCGTCGTGGCCGTAAACGGCCTCGGCACCTCCTACGGCGCGGACCGCGTGCTGAGCACCGAGATCCTCTACGTGGCGCCGGGCGGGCAGTGCGGCGGGAAATCGCCCTGTTACATTTCGATCCAGGCGGCCCTCGACGCCGCCGGCGACGGGGCCGCCATCCGCGTCGCCTCCGGGGAATACGCCGAGAACCTGGCGCCGGGCGAGGCCAAAACCCTGACCCTGTCGGGGGGCTGGGACGCGGCTTTCGATGCCGCCGCGGGCCTCACGGTCGTCGACGGCGGGTCGCTTCCGCCCCTGACCCTGGAAAGCGGCGCCCTGGCCGTGGAGAGGCTCGTCCTGCGCTGAAGGGGTCGCGGGAGGTCGGCCGCCGCCCCGGCCGCGCGGCTGCCGGCGTCCGGGGCGGTTTCTGTTTCGGAAATCGGGCATTTTACGAAATTGCAGATAATCGCAACCGCCACAAGGGTTGGATGCATCCACCGGAGGCACCCCCATGACAACAGATAGCGGAAGTGGATACAGCCCCCACGGAGCAGCCCTCGTGGAGGCCCTGAACTATCGCTGCCTCCGGTTTGTCCGGCAGAATTTGAGGCCTTTTCAACTTCTGGTAGGACCGAATGCCTCCGGAAAATCCACGTTGCTCGACGTGCTGAGTTTTCTCGGTGACCTCGTGCGCTCGGATCTGGATACAGCCGTGCGCGGAGATTCACGGCTCGATATTCCTTTTCGCGCCCCCGATCCCCAGCATCTTGCGTGGATGAGGCGGGAAAATGGCTTCGAGTTGGCAGTGGAAATGACCGTGCCCGAGGCCCTTCGGAGAGCCGGCGAGTCCTCCCGGGAGGTGGTCCGCTACGAAGTGCGCATCGATGTGGAAAACCAGGCCCGGATCGCGGTGGAGAATGTATGGCTCAAGCCGGCCGATGGGGATGCCGGGCGCCAGGGACAGCGCCAGAAGACACTTTTCCCCGTTCAGGCGACACCACCGGACCATGTCGTTCACATGCCCAGGAAACAATCGCCGCGAGGCTGGAAAAAGGTGGTGACCCGCAGCGAGTCCGGGCAAACCTATTTCATTGCCGAAACCACGGGCTGGAACGCCCCTTTCGCGCTTTCACCGCACAAGACCTCGCTGGTCAGCCTTCCCGAGGACCGTAACCGATTCCCCCGCGCCTTGTGGCTTCGCGACATTCTTTCTTCCGGTGTGCGGCGCCTGGCCCTGTCCGCCGCGGCCATGCGGCTGCCCTCGCCGCCCACCCTCCAGGCGGGGTATCTGCCGAACGGGTCCAATTTGCCATACGTGGTCGCACGATTGCAGAAAATGCCGGACATGTATCAGCGTTGGATCGCCCATGTCCAGGAAGCCCTGCCCGACATTGCCGCCGTGACGACGGCGGAGAGACCCGAGGACCGGCACCGTTATCTGATCGTTCGCTATCGCAACGGCCTCGAAGCGCCTTCATGGCTGATTTCCGACGGAACGCTGCGGACCCTGGCGCTGACGCTCCTGGCCTATTCCGCCGATACGAAGGACGGGCTGCTTCTGGTTGAGGAGCCTGAAAACGGAATCCATCCGCGCGCGGCCCAGACAGTCTTTCAGGCCCTCTCGTCCGTCTATGACGCGCAGATTCTGGTCGCCACGCATTCGCCCCTCATCCTGGGGCTTGCCTCCCTGGAGGATCTTCTGTGTTTCGGCCGCACCGAGGAGGGCGCGACCGACATCGTCTCCGGTCGCGGGCATCCCCGCCTCAGGGACTGGCAGGGTGCGCTGGACCTGTCGACACTCTTTGCCGCGGGGGTGCTCGGATGAGCCCGGACTTGGTTCTTCTCGTGGCCGATAAAAACATGGAAGCTGCCTTGGGTGGGCTGCTGGGGAAGCGCAAAAAATCTCTCGGCCTCAGAGATTTTTCCCATGAAATCCACGTGCACCCGCGCCGCGATCCCGGCTGCTATCATGATGGAGCCGACCTGCTGGGCGGCCTGATCGGTGATTCAACCGCCCGCGGCGTGCTGGTTTTCGACTTCGCCTGGGAAGGCTCTCCCCACTCGAGCGCAGCCGAAACGGAAGACGCCGTGAGACGGCAATTCGGGCGATTGGGCATCGAGGGCCGCGCGGAAGTCGTCGTCATCGAACCCGAACTGGAAATCTGGGTTTGGAACGCATCTCCCCATGTCGAAGAAGTGCTGGGCTGGAAAGGCTCGGTCCCGGACCTGCGATCCTGGCTTCATCAAAAAGGGACTTGGCACGGCGGGAGCCCCAAGCCGGAAAACCCCAAACGGGCCATGGAGGAAGCCCTTTACGAGAAACGCATTCCCCGCTCGTCCTCGATCTACCGGCAACTTGCCGAAAGGGTGGGGTTGTCCAGGTGCCGGGATGCCTCCCTCGGCCGCCTGGTCGATCTGCTCAAGCGCTGGCTGCCAGCGGGATAGCGGCGAAGGGTCGAATCGAGCGGGACAGACGGGCAGCCGGGCCCGCCGTGTCGAAGGCTCTCCGCCTGGGATAATAAAGGGCACGTTGGGCGGATGGCCGAGGTGGGGCGGCTCTCGGTGGAAGGCCAGCGGCTCTGGCAGGCGGTCCTCGACACGGCCGTCCACCGGCCGGCGCCCTTGAGCGCTTTCGACGCCTTTTTCCACCTGGCCCTCATCGTGACCCTTCGCGGCACGCAGGTCGCCGTCGACTACTACGCCGAGCTGCTGGAGGAGATGCGGGAGCGCATCGCCCGGGGGATCGGCGCCGTGCCGCTGGAGACTCACCGCCTCCTCTGGGACAACCTGCCCGTCTGGTACCGGACCCGCTGGCTGTCGGAAAAATTCGCGGCCCACGAGGCCTGCCTGGTGGCCGACACCTACACCTCGGCCTGGTGCACGTCCCTGAGGTACATCGACCCGTCGGATTTCGTGGGGACCATGGCCGAGGGCTACACCCGCATCTACCTCAACATCGGCGTGGACCAGATGGCCGCAACGGTGATCGAGATGGTCGACAAGTACCAGGCCGACGGTCTGGTGATGCACTCCAACCGGAGCTGCAAACCCTACTCCCTGGGTCAGTACGACATCCGGCGGATCGTCCAGAGGGAGCGCGACCTGCCGGTGCTCATCCTCGAGGCGGACATGGTCGACGAGCGGGCGTTTTCCGAAGGTCAGATCGACACGCGCATCGACGCCTTCATGGAGATGTTGAAGGCGCGGCGGGAATGAGAGCCCCCCGAGGCCCCCGGCGCGCAGCGGACGGGATTTGGCAAGGAGGAGAGGGATGCTGACCATCGGCATCGACGTGGGGTCGATCACCACCAAGGCCGCCGCCGTCCGGGACGGCGAGCTGCTCTGGGACCGGGTGACCGCCACCGGGTACAACGCGGAAGATGCCGGCGCGCGGATCTTCGCCCAGGCGCTGGCCGAGCTGGGGTTGGCGGCCGGGGACGTCCGGGCGGTGGTGGCCACCGGGTACGGCCGCAACAGCGTGCGCGTTGCCAGGCGCGCGGTCACGGAAATCACCTGCCACGCCGCCGGGGCGGTGTTTCTCAATCCCCGGGTGCGATCGATCATCGACATCGGCGGCCAGGACAGCAAGGTCATCGTCCTGGATGCCGGCGGCCGGGTGCGGGATTTCGCCATGAACGACAAGTGCGCCGCCGGCACGGGGCGCTTCCTGGAGGTCATGGCCCGGGCGCTGGACGTCCACCTGGAGTCCTTCGGCGATTTTGCCTCGCGGGCGGACCGGCCGGCGGCGATCAGCAGCCTGTGCACGGTGTTCGCCGAATCGGAGGTGATTTCCCTGATCGCCAAGGGGGAAAGCCGCGAGAACATCATCGCCGGGATACACGACTCCATCGGCGCCCGGGTGATGGCCATGGGTGCGCGGCTTCAGATGGCGGAGCCGGTCATGATGACGGGCGGGGTGGCCAGGAACAGCGGCGTGGTGCGCGCCCTGGAGAAAAAAAGCGGCCTGGGGATCGAGGTTTCCCCCAAGGCCCAGGTCACCGGCGCCATCGGTGCGGCGCTGATAGCCGCGGCGGGCTGAGGGTGGGGGGAAAGAAGAAAAAGAGAGCGGGGAGGGGGGCTGGGAGCGCCGGCATTCCAGGGCCCGCGGCCGTGTTCAGGCCAGGCGGATGCGCTCGAACGTGCAGTCCCCGAGATCGATCAGCAGCAGGCGGTTGCGAAGCGGGTGGGGGTGACCCAGGAGCACCTTGAGCACCTCGGCGGCCTCCAGCGCGGCGACCAGGAACACGCCCTGGGGCAGGCATCCGAGTTCGACCTCCGCCCCCGCGGGGCTCGACGCGTCAGGGCTGCCATAGACCAGCTCCAGCCCGGGGTCTTCGGGGAAAACGGTCGTGACCTGGCCGGAGAGGCCGGCCACGGCGGCGCTCACCAGCGGGAGGCCGAGTTTCCTGGCGGCCGCCTCCAGGATGAAGCGGTCCGGCAGGTTGTCGAGGCAGTCGACCACCACCTGGGATCCGGCCAGGCAGCGGGCGGCGTTGCCCGCATGCAGAAATTCCCCGTGGGCGGTGACGGCCACCGACGGGTTGACGGCCGCCACGCGGCGGGCGGCGGCGGTTGCCTTGGGCACGCCCAGGAGGTCGCGGGTGCAGAGAAGCTGGCGGTTGAGGTTGTGCCCCTCGAACCGGTCCCCGTCCACCAGGCTCAGGGCGCCGACCCCGGCGCGGGCCAGGATTTCGACCACCGTGCCGCCCAACCCTCCAAGGCCGATCACCGCGGCGCGGGAGCAAAGCAGCGCGGCCTGCTCAGGGGGGCTGTAGGTGTTCAGGTTGCGGGCGTAGCGCTCGGTGATGACCCCGTTGCCGAGAGCGGCGATTTCCACGTCCCGGGGGCCCACCCCGTTTGCACGCGCGACCGATTCAACCGCGGCGACGGACAGGATGCGGCTCCCTCCGCCGCCCCCAGGACGGGCCGGTCCGGCCGCCGCGAGGGCGGCGGCTGCTATCTCCGGCTGCACGTCTTATCCTCCCCCCACCGACAGCGCCCGGCGCCAGGCCGCCAGGCGCTCTCCCAGCATGTACCCCTCGGACAGACCGCCGCCGCCCAGGCGCGGCCCCGAAAGAGGCCGGAAGACAGCCTCGTCATCCCCCTTGAGCTGCGCGAAGAGACCGGCCTCCATGCCGGCGAGCCAGGCGAAGCCCTCGCCGACCGCCCGGGTCTCGATGTCGAACCGCTCGGCCATGGCGAGAAACAGCAAGTCCCGCAGGAGATCCGCGTGCACGCCCCCCTCCGCCCCCCCCCGGCCCTGTCCGCGGATGGCGTCGCGGATACGCGAGGGTGCGTTGTCGTCGTAAAAAGGCACCCGGCCGCCGACGGGCTGCAGCCTGCCCGTGTCCAGGCCCCGGCTGCCCCGGTTCGACTCGGCCCACCGGCGGCAGTCCTCGATGGCGGCCACGAGGCGGGCCGCGTCGATGCCGCGGGGGGAACGCACCTCCAGCCAGCCGGAGGCGCGCAGCGCCTCCATGTCGGCCGGCAAGCGCCCCGGCACCGTCTGGACGGCCATCACCCCGTTGAAGCAAATCCTCAGGGCGGCCGCGCTTGCGGGCGCCAGGTAGGTGAATGGGAAGTACAGGGGGCGCATGGTCTCTCCTGATGGGCAATCAGCCAAGGTAAGGCTCCGACGCGCGGCGGTCGCGGGGGTCCACCCCGCGGGCCCGGAGCTCTTCGCGGTAACGGTCGGCGAGAGCCCAGTTCTTCTCCGCGCGGGCCTTCTCCCGCAAGCGGATCAGGTCCCGGGTCCCGGGGTCGGCCTGGGCGCCGCCGAAATCGAAAATGTTGAGCACCCGGTCGATCTTGCCCAGGACCTCCAGCACCCTCCCGGCCCCCGCCCGGTCGATGCGCTTCTCCGTGACGAGGCGGTTGAGCTGTTTGACGATCCTGAAAATCGATGCCAGCGCAAGGGAGATGTTCAGGTCGTCGTCCATCGCCTGGGTGAATCCCTGGCGGATGTCGTAGACCAGCTGATCCATTTCGGGATAGGGGCTGCCGCTCGCATCGACGGCGAGGAGTGAACGGATGCAGGCGTCGAGCCGGTTCAGGGAGCGTTTGGCGCTGGCGAGGCGCTCGTCCGAAAAGGTGACCGGCTTGTGGTAATGGGTCGAGAGCAGCCAGTAGCGGATTTCGCGCCCGGTGCAGCCGCGCGCCTTCAGGCCCTCGAGGGTCAGTCCGGTGCCGTCGGCCGCGACCTTCTTGCCGTCCACCAGCACCCGCTCGCAGTGAATCCAGCAGCGCGCCAGCAGCTTTCCCGTGGCGGCCCCGCTGATGGCGATGACATTTTCGTGGTGCGGGAACAGGTGCTCGCGCCCGGCGGTGTGGATGTCGAAGGTCTCACCGAGGTGCTTCATGGAGATCGCCGCGCACTGGATGTGCCAGGAGGGCCTCACGTTGCCCCAACGCGTCCGGGTAAAGATCCCCCGCTTGAGCTCCGAGAGCTTGGAGCGTTTGAAGAGGGTGAAATCCCTCGGGTTGTCCTTTTCGTATTCGTCCAGGTCGACCGTGGCGCCCAGCCGGATCTTGTTGACGTCGATGCCCGAAATCCGGCCGTAGTCCGGGTAGCGGGAGATGGCGAAGTAGACCGAGCGCAGCTTCTCGTAAGCCGCCCCCTTCTCCACCAGCCGCTGCGCCAGCTGGACCATGTCGTCCACGTGCTCGCTGGCCCTGGGGTAGCCCTCGGCCGGGCGGACGCCCAGCTCGGCCTGGTCCTGGCGGAAGGATTCGATGTGCCCGGCGGTGAAGCGCGCCAGGTCCAGACCGGCCCTTTCCGAGCCCTCGATGGTCTTGTCGTCCAGGTCGGTGATGTTCATCACGTGCTTGACCGCATAGCCGCGGAACTCGAGGTAGCGGCACAGCAGGTCGGAGAAGACCAGGCGGCGCATCTCCCCGACGTGGATGCGGGCATGGGCGGTCGGCCCGCAGGAGTAGATGCTGACCTTTCCCGGCACGATCGGCTCGAAGGGCTGCTTGCGGTGGGACAGGGTGTTGAACAACTGCAGGGAGACCTTTTCCCTGACGGCAAAGAGCGCCGTGCTCAGGTAGCGCTCCCCGCTGTCGGGGAAAATTACCACGATGGTTCCCCGGTCCATGGCTTCGGCTTCCCGCGCGGCGATCACCATGGCGGCCCCGCTGCTCATGCCCACGAACAGGCCTTCTTCGCGCGCCAGGCGGCGGGTCATCTCGAAGGCGTCCTCGTCGTCGATGTTGATCTTCTTGTCGAGGCGCTCCTTTTCGAATATTTCGGGTCGATAGGACTCCTTCATGTTCTTCAGGCCCTGGAGCTTGTGCCCCAGGTAGGGCTCCACGCCGACGATGGTGACGGCGGGGTTGTATTCCTTCAGCCGGCGGGCGATCCCCATGAGGGTGCCGGTGGTTCCCAGGGTCGCGACCAGGGTGGTCACCGCGCCCGCGGTCTGCTCCCAGATCTCGACGGCCGTGCCGTGGTAGTGGGACAGCCAGTTGGCCGGGTTGTTGAACTGGTCCACCATGAAATAGGCGCCCGGGGTCTCGCGGCACAGGCGGTAGACCTCCTCGATGGCGCCGTCGGTCCCCAGGTGGCCCGGGGTCAGCAGAATCTGCGCCCCCCTGGCCTTGAGAATCTTCTGGCGCTCGACGCTGGCCGATTCGCTCATCGCCAGCAGGAGCCGGTATCCCTTGACGGCGCACACCATGGCCAGCCCGATGCCGGTGTTGCCGCTGGTGGCCTCGATCACGGTCTTGTCCGGCGTCAGTTCCCCGGAAGCCTCCCCCTCCTCGATCATGCGCAGGGCCGGCCGGTCCTTGATCGACCCCCCCGGGTTGAGGTACTCCAGCTTGGCCAGGATCCTCACCTTCGGATTCGGGTTGAGACGGCGGATCTCGACCAGCGGGGTGTTGCCGATCAAATCGAGGATGCTGGTTCCCATGTCACCCTTTCCATTTCTGTAAGACCGATACCGCGCGGGTTCCCCCCCGGCTGCCGACACCCGGGCCCTTCAGCTTCCGGACGCCAGGACCTCCTCCAGCGAGCGGCACACGGCGTCGCGCACGTCGTCGATGCAGCCGGCGGCATCGATGACCCGGAAGCGCACGGGAGCCTGCCGGGCCAACTCCAGATAGCCGGCGCGCACCTTGCGATGGAAATCGAGGCGCTCCTCTTCGAAGCGCGCCTCCTGCCGGTCGCGCGCGCCGCTGTCGATCTGGGACCAGGCGCGCGCCAGGCCCTCGCGCGCCGGGAGGTCCAGGAGCAGGGTCAGGTCGGGGGTGACGCCTTCCAGAAGAAGGGCGTGGAGGCGGTGGATCAGGCGCCGGTCGAGCCCCCGCCCGTAGCCCTGGTAGGCCAGGGTCGCATCGTGGTAGCGGTCGCAGACGACGGCCCGGCCCGCGGCCAGGGCGGGCCGGATGACCTGCGCGATGTGCTGGGCCCGGTCGGCGGCGTAGAGCAGCAGTTCCGCCCGGGGGTCCATCCCCGTGCTCCGGGGGGAGAGCAGGATCCTGCGGATGTCCTGACCGATGGCCGTCCCGCCGGGCTCCCGGGTCACGGTGCACTCCCAGCCCCTGCCCTGAAGCAGCGCGACGAGCGCGGGGACATGGGTCGTCTTGCCCGAGCCCTCGATCCCCTCCAGGGTAATGAAGATTCCTCGCGCGCTAATCGGGGCTTCCCTCTCCGCCGGCCGCGGCGCCGGTGTAGAAATGACGGCCCAGCAGGCGGTGGTAGGAGGTCCAGGCGGCCGCGGGGTCCTCTGCGGCGATGAACTGGCGGATGCCGTTGACCTTGGAGTCGATTTCGTCGATGTAGTTGAGCAGGACCGCCTCGATCGTCTTGGGCGGCTCCGGCGAGCCGAATTCCCGCGACCCGTGATGGCTGACGATCATGTGCTTGAGCAGGCAGGCCCGCTGCGCGGAGAACGAGGGGACCGCGCGCAGCTTCTCGTCCAGCATCTCGACCCCGATGACGATATGGCTGATCAGGCGCCCTTCGTCGGAGTAGTCGATGTGGAGCCCGTAGTCGAACTCCCGGACCTTGCCGATGTCGTGCAGCACGGCCCCCGCCACGAGAAGATCGCCGTCGACGCCGCTGTAGTGCCGGGCGACTTTTTCCGCAAGGCTGGCCATGGACAGGCAGTGCTCCAGCAGCCCGCCGAGGTAGGCGTGGTGCATCTGCTTGGCGGCCGGGGCGCGCTTGAACCTGGCCACCAACGGCCCGTCGGCCCAGAATGCGGCGAACAGGTCCCTGAGATCGCGGCTCTGCAGGCCGGAGGTCATCCGCACGAGGCGCTCGAACATGGCCTCCACGTCCCGGTCGGTGGCGGCAAGAAAATCGGACGCATCGACGCTGCCGGGGTCGACGGGCGTCATCTCCTTGACGACCACCTGGCGCTCCCCGCGGTATTCGGAAACGCTGCCGGTGACGTGGACCACGTTTCCGGCGGAGACCGCGGCCGCGATCTGCTCCACCCGGTCCCAGACCACCCCCTTGACGGCGCCGGTTCTGTCCGTCAGCACGACACTCAGGAAAGGCTGGCCGTCCCGCCTGCGGGCCATGACCCTCTCGGACAGGACATAGCGCTCGTCCACGAGGCTGCCGGCCGCGAGGTCGGCGACGTATCGGCGCCCGGGGTGTTCTTTTTCCATCCCTTCGATCCCTATCCCGCCGGGCTCAGCCCCCCTCCAGCCCCCATGCGGCGACGACGTCCATCGCCTCGTAATCGGTGGCATCGCACTTGAGGGGCGTGACCGAAATGAGGCGGCGGTTGACCGCCGCGCCGTCGAAATCGGGCTCGGCGTCGAATTCCTGGTCGCGTCCGCCGTGCCAGTAATAGACCCTCTGGCGCGGGTCGACCCGCTTCTCCAGCCCCTCCCGGGTCGCCGCGCTGCCCAGCCGGCTGACCCGCACCCCCTCGACTTCCGCCAGGGGGATGTCCGGGAGGTTGACGTTCAGGAAGGTGCCCCGCGGCAGCCCGTTGGCGTGGATCCTTTCCGCCAGCCGGGCGGCGAAAAGGGCGGCGGTGTCGTAGTGGCGCACGCGCATCGCCTTCACCGAAACCGACATCGCGGGCAGGCCGCGCAAGGCCGCCTCCCGGGCCGCGGCCACCGTGCCCGAGTAGTTGACGTTGTTTCCCAGGTTGGCGCCGGGGTTGATGCCCGACACCACCAGGTCGGGCGGGGACGCGAGAATCTCCTTGATCCCCAGGATCACGCAGTCGGCCGGGGTGCCGTCGACGGCGTACCCCCGGCTGCCGCCGTCGACGACCCGTTCGACCGCGCGCAGGGGCTGGTTCAGGGTAATGCCGTGCCCCACGCCGGTCCGTTCCCGGTCAGGGGCCACCACGGTCACCGCGTGCCGCTTTCCCAAGCGCTTCTCAAGCGCCCACAGCCCTTCGGCGTAAATGCCGTCATCGTTGGTCAACAGGATGTTCACCCGGATCCTTGCGCTGTCTGTAGACCCTTTTCCGGCTTCATCGGATGCATATATCCCATTTCGACCGACTTTGAAATACCCAAAACCCCGCCGCGGGGGCGCGCGCCCGCATGCCGGTGATAATCCGCACCGGGACCGGAGGACGATCCTGAAAAAACAGCCGGGCCATCCGACTGACATGTCGGAGACCCGGCTGCCCCGCCCCCGTCACGGGGGAGGTAAAATAATGAAATAGATCGGAAGAGCGTCGGGGAGGGAAAGCGCCCTGGTCACCAACGCCATGGCCAACGTGGCCGCGGCCGCGCTGATCCTGCCCATCGTCATCCCCCTGGCCATTCTGGAAGGGGTCGACCCGCGGGTGCTGGCCCTGTGCCTGGGCATGGCCACGTCCTTCGCCATGCTCTTGGTCATCGGCTGCCCGCCCAATGCCATCGCCTACTCCTACCGGCAGTTCAAGTCCTCTGACCTGACCAAGGCCGGGCTGGTGGCGACCCCGGTGCTCCTGGTGGCCATGATCGCGGTCTGCACCCTGTGGTGGAGCATCCTCGGGCTGGTGTAGGAGGCGTCCATGTGGCGTGGAGAGCGAAGAATCCGGCTCCTGATCGTCGACGATGAAGCTGACTTCCGCGCTGCGCTGGCCAGGCGCCTCGAAAAACGCGGTGCCGTGGTGAAGCAGGCCGCCGACGGGCAGGAAGCCCTGACTTCCCTTTCGAGCGAATCGGTCGACGTGGTGCTCCTCGACGTGCGCATGCCGGGCATGGACGGGCTGACGGTGCTCCATCGCATCCGCCAGGCGCACCCCGACACCGAGGTCGTTCTCATCACGGGCAACGTCAGCACCCAGGAGGGCGTAGCCGGCATCAAGGCCGGCGCCTTCGACTACCTGACCAAGCCCATCGAGATCGAGCACCTGGTGGGAAAGATCCGCCAGGCCTTCGACAAGCTCCTGAGGGTCCAGGAACAGGCCAAGGAGGCGCGCTTCCGGGCCCGCATGGAGCAGCAGCTCATCGCCGCCGACCGGCTCGCGGCCCTGGGCACCCTCTCGGCGGGCACGGCCCACGAGATCAACAACCCCCTGGCCATCATCAACGACGCAGCCGGATGGCTCAAGAGCCGCGCCGCCAAGGATTCCTCGCTCTCGGGGCAGATGCGCAGGGACCTGGACCTGGCCCTGGACAAGATCGAAACCAGCGTCAAGCGGGCGCGGCGCATCACCCACCAGCTCCTGACCTTCTGCCGCCAGACCGACGCCGCCGTCAAGGAGTTCGACCTCACCGAACTGGCCGCCGAGGTCGTGGACCTGACCCGCAAGACCGCGGTCGAGTTCAAGGCCGAGGCGAGCGTCACCTCCAAGTCCGACTCCCTGCGCATCTGGAGCGACCCGTCCCAGGTGCGCCAGGTCCTCATCAACCTGGTGACCAACGGCCTGCAGGCGGCCGGGCCGGGCGGCCGGGTGCAGCTGACCGTTTCCGGCGACGACAGCGACATCCAGGTCGTGGTCGCGGACAACGGCCCGGGAATCGCCCCGGAGAACATGGAAAAGATCTTCGAACCTTTTTTCACCACCAAACCGCCGGGCGAGGGGACCGGGCTGGGGCTTTCGGTCTCGCGCGGCATCGTCGAAAAACTGGGCGGCCGCATCGAGGTCGAAAGCCGCCTGGGGGCCGGGGCGTCCTTCAAGGTGACCCTCCCCCGCAAGCCGATCCTGGCGGACGACAAGGAGAAAATTACATGACCCAACTGCCCATCAACATCCTGCTGGTCGACGACGAGCGCGATTTCGTCGAGATGCTCAGCCTGCGCCTGACCGACGCCGGTCACCGGGTCCGCGCGGCCTACAGCGGGCAGGAGGCCCTGGCGGTCCTCTCCGAAAGCGAGGGCGACAGCCTGCCGGAAATCGACGTGGTGGTGCTCGACATCAAGATGCCGGGCATGGACGGCATCGAGACCCTCCGGCAGATCAAGGCCCGCTGTCCCGTGGTCGAGGTGATCCTGCTCACCGGGCACGGCGCGGTCGACACGGCCGTGACCGGGCTCAGGGCAGGGGCTTTCGACTACCTGCTGAAACCCGCCGACTTCCATGAACTTACCGTCAAGCTGGAAGCCGCCCGGAATCAGAAAAACCAGCATGAGCAGCGCATGCGCGAGGCCGAGGCACGGGCGCTCTCACGCCGCAGCGGAGGCCTGTTCAAGCACGATTAGACCCGACAACGAACCCATCAAAGGAGGTGGCGTCATGACGTACCGAAGCACGACCCTCGTTCCCCCGTCCGTTCTGCTGGTGGATGACGAGGCGTCCTTTCTGGAAACCCTGGCCAAACGCATCGCCAAACGGAGCCTGAAGGTGGACACGGCCCTGAGCGGCCAGGAGGCCCTGGACAAGCTCGAAGCAGGCGGCGGCGCCTCGGATTTCGACGTGGTCATCCTGGACGTCAAGATGCCCGGGATGGACGGCCTCGAGACCCTGGCGGCCATCAAGCTCAAGCACCCCAACATCGAGGTCATCATGCTCACCGGCCACGCCACGGTGGAGAGCGCCATCGACGGCATGAAGGCCGGGGCCTACGACTACCTGATGAAACCCTGCGAGATCGACCTGCTGCTGGCCAAGATCGACCGCTCGGTCCTCAAGAAGCGCGAGCACGAGGAGAAGATCCTCGAAGCCAAGGCCCAGCTGATCGCCCTGCGGCGGGGCATGGATTGAGATGATTGCGAAGCGTTTCTTCCAGTCGCCTGTTCCAGCGGCTTTCCCGAAAAAGCGAACAGCTACCTGACACTATTGGATGATGACCGTCTGCGCCCGGTGGTCGCCGCCGGCTCCGCCTGACGCGCCTGAAGGGGGAAAAGGTATGTTTCTGAAAAACAAGTTTGTGCAGCTGTGCATCGCGTTGGCCGTCGGGGCGGTGGTGCTGCTCTTGCCCCGCCCGGAAGGAACCAAGTTCGAAATCGTCGGCGACCCGCAAAAGAAGCTTCTGGCCCACGCCGGGGCCGAATTTTCGCTGGATGACAATAAGGGCCAGAAAACCGCGGGATATTTCCTCAGGGCCCTCCAGCCCGGGACCGAAGGGGCCACCGCCGAGAGGCTTCGAAAGGAAGCAAAGGACATCGGGCTGGAGGCGGCCGGGGTCAACTTCGTCGACGGGCTGTCGCCCACGGCCCTGCGCTTCCTGGCCGCCCTGGCCTTCCTGCTCTTTCTCTTCGTCCTGGAGCCGATCCCCCTGGAGGTCACGGCCGTGTGCATCGGCGTGCTGATGATCCTCACCGGGGTGACCGACGTCAAGGGCGCCTGGGCGCCCTACATGCACCCGGTGGTGGTCTTCATCATGTGCTGCCTGGTCTACGCCATCGCCCTGGAAAAAGCCGGGCTCACCCAGCGCCTCGGCCAGGCCATCGCCCGCAAGGCCGGAGACAGCGTCGTGCGCTTCACCTTCATGCTGGCCGTGGGCCTCGGCTACGCCTCCTCCGTGATGCACGACGCGGCCGCGGCGGCCATCGGCATCGCCGTGATGCTGCCCCTGATGCGCGCGGCCGGGATCAAGCCCTTCAGCAACACCGCCAAGTTCATGCTCCTCTCGGTCCCCTTCGCGGCTTCGGCCGGCGGCATGGGCACCCTGGTGGGCGGCGGCCGCTGCATGGTCTCGGCCGCCTTTTTGAAGGAGTTCACCGGCATCGAAATCACCTTCTTCGACTGGACCCTCTTCGCCCTGCCGGCGGCCCTGATCTGCGTGCCCATGGCAGTCGGGGTGCTGTACCTGGTCTACCGCCCCGACCCCAGCTTCAAGCTGCCGCGCTACGAGGGGACCGCCGGCCCCTGGACGGCCCTGGAGAAGAAGACGACCCTGATCCTGATTCTCGGCTTCACGATGTGGCTCACCAAGGGGCTCCACGGCCTCGACTACTCCATCCCCGGGGTGCTGGCCATCGCCGCCCTGATCATCTTCGGCGTCCTGGAGTGGGAGGACATCCACAAGCACCTGGAGTGGGGCACGGCCCTGTTCATCTTCGGCGGCGGCCTTTCCCTCGGCTTAGGGATGGAGACCTCGGGCGCGGCGCGCTACTTCGCCAACCTCTTCTTCCCCCTGTTCGAGGGCACCGGCTGGCTGGTCCTGTTCAGCGGGGTGGCCGTCTTCGGCGCCCTGGTCACCAACGCCATGGCCAACGTGGCCGCGGCGGCGCTGATCCTGCCCATCGTCATCCCCCTGGCGCAGCTGGAGGGGGTCGACCCGCGGGTGATGGCTATGTGCATGGGCATGGCCACGTCCTTCGCCATGCTGCTGGTCATCGGCTGCCCGCCCAACGCCATCGCCTACTCCTACCGCCAGTTCAAGGCCTTCGACCTGACCAGGGCCGGCCTTGTGGCGACCCCGGTGCTGCTGATCACTCTCATCGCGGTGTGCGCCGTCTGGTGGAAGATCCTGGGCCTGGTGTAGGGTGTTTCGTTTCGTGCTATCATCGCGATGGAAATCGCAACCGGAAACGTTTTCCCGCGATGAGGACCGTGACGACGACGATTACGACAACGACAACGATCCTCATGGTCGGGAATCCCGGCGTTGCGTCAGCCGGTGATTCCCGAGGGGGAAGCATAGCGCACAGGGGAGGAACCCATGGTGAAATTGCCCATCAACATTCTTCTGGTGGATGACGAACGCGACTTCGTCGAAATGCTCACCCTGCGCCTGACCGACGCCGGGCACAGGGTGCGCGCGGCCTTCAGCGGCCAGGAGGCTTTGACAATCCTGGACGAGGCCGGGGCCGACCGCTGGCCCGAAATCGACGTGGTCGTCCTGGACATCAGGATGCCGGGCATGGACGGCATCCAGACCCTCAAACAGATCAAGAGCAAGCACGCGGTGGTCGAGGTGATCCTGCTCACCGGGCACGGGGCGGTCGACACGGCGGTGGAAGGGCTGAAGTCGGGCGCCTTCGATTACCTGCTGAAACCGGCCGACTTCGACGCCCTGATCAGCAAGCTGGAAGGCGCCTGGAAGCAGAAAAACGAGCACGAGGAGCGTTTGCGCGAGGCCGAGGCCAAGGCCCTCATGCGGCGCAGCGGGGGCGCGTAGGCCGCAGGGGCGCCGCCCGCCTCGTGCCCCCGTGCCGTGCGCTTGCCGCGGGCGCAGTCGCGGCCCGCTTGCTCTTGCGGCAGCCTCACCGGTGGAAGCCCGGAACAGAACAGGCGCCTCACCTCTGAATGCCCTCATGCTCTTCATGGGGTCACATCTTTCACCATGAGGAGCATGAAGGGTATGGGGGGAGGGCCGGGGCGGGGTTCAGGGGCGGGGAGCGCGAAGCATGAAGGGGGGCCCCGTCCCCTGCTCATTCCCCCCTCCAATGGGGTTCAGGCCCCGGTCCGCCGCCTCCTCGTTGACGTTCTTCTTTCTCGTTGTCCGATTACGATTACGACAACGACAACGATTACGACAACGAACTGTAACCGCCCAAAACCTTTACTTTTGAGCTTCGAGCTTTCATCCGGGAACGGGGGCCATGAGCGCGCGACAGAGCATTTTGTTGTCCATGGGCATCCTGACGATCTTTTGCCTCCTGCTGCTGATCCTGTTCGGGGACAACGGGCTGGTCGACCTGAGCCGCATGCGCAGCGAGCGGCAGGGCCTCGAGGCGCGCAGCGAGCGCATCGAAGCTGAAAACCGGGAGATGTATCGGCGGGTCGTGCGCCTGGACCGGGAGGACCCGGTCTACATCGAGCACGTGGCGCGCAGGGACCTGGGCATGATCGCCGAAAACGAGATGATTTTCAAATTCGAACCGGCCGGAGGGCCGGGCGCGCAAAGGGGCGCGAAGCCCCCGCCGTGAGCTCATGGAGACCGATCCCCGATTTTTGACCGCCACCATGGCCCGGGTGTACATGGGACAGGGATGCTACGCCAGGGCGGTGGAGATATACCGCCACCTGCTTTCCCGGGAACCCGGGCGCCAGGATCTGGCCGACCTCCTGGCCGAGGCCCGCACAGCCCTCCGGCAAAGCCGGATAGCGGACGGCGACCGCCTCGTGACGCTTTTTGCGGAATGGTTCGACCTGGAGGCCGGCTGCGGCCGTCTCGGCGATCTCAGGCGGCTGAAGCGCCGCCTGGTAAGCGACGGGTAGCCCCACCGGCCCGGCTTATCCTGGCCAGGAACCGCGCCGCCCGCCTTGACAACCCTGCGCAAAGCCCCCGATGGAACGACCCCCACCGGCGATTTCGCAAAAGGACCGCCGCCGGAGGGGCAACGGAAGATCGCTGCGGCTGCATGGGCCCCCGGCCTGCAGCCGGCGGATGGTTCCGGGGGGGGCCGTCAGAGGATCTGGCTGAGGAACAGCCGGGTGCGCTGGTGGGTGGGATTCCTGAAAAAGTGCTCGGGCGTGCCGACCTCGACGATGGCCCCCTGGTCCATGAAGATCACCCTGTCGGCCACCTCCCGGGCAAACCCCATCTCGTGGGTGACCACGACCATGGTCATCCCTTCCTTGGCCAGGTTTTTCATGACCTCGAGCACTTCTCCGATCATCTCGGGATCGAGGGCCGAGGTGGGCTCGTCGAAGAGCATCACCTTGGGGTCCATGGCAAGGGCCCGGGCGATGGCCACGCGCTGCTGCTGACCGCCCGAAAGCTGGTCGGGGTAGACGTTGGCCTTGTCCTGGATGCCGACCTTTTCTAGCAGCCGCATGGCCTTGCGGGCGGCTTCCTCCCCGGAGCGCTTGCGCACCACGCGCTGGGCCAGGGTGACGTTTTCGCACACGGTCTTGTGGGGAAACAGGTTGAAGGACTGGAAGACCATCCCCACTTCGGCCCGCAGCTTGTTGATATCGGTCCTGGGGTCGAGGATGTCGACGCCCTCGATGAAAATGTGGCCGCTGCTGGCGGTCTCGAGATGGTTGAGGCAGCGCAGGAGCGTGCTCTTGCCGGAACCGGATGGCCCGATGACCACCACCACCTCGCCGGCCGCGATCCGGGTGCTGACGTCCACCAGGGCGCGCACTTCGTGGGGGGTGTGGAAGGTCTTGAAAAGGTGTTGGACGTCGATCACTGGGACAGGGTCCTTCTTTCCAGGTATTGCAGGAGCATGGACAGCGAAAAGGTCAGTACGAGGTAGAGGATCGCGCAGACAAACCAGAGCTCGAAGGGCTGCAGGCTGGTGGTGACGACCTCGCGGGTGGCCTTGGTCAGCTCGCGGATGGCGATGATGCCCAGCAGGGACGAGTCCTTGATGAGGCTGATGAACTGCCCGGCCAGGGGGGGGATGATGCGCCGCATGGCCTGGGGCAGGATCACGTGGATCATGGACTGGGCGTAGGTCATGCCCAGGGAGCGCGACGCCTCGGTTTGGCCGCGGTGGATGGACTGGATTCCGGCCCGGACCATCTCCGCCACGTAGGCCCCGGTGAAGCAGGCCAGGGCGGCCACGCCGAACCAGAGCGGGGGGACCTGGGCCAGGGCCTGCTTGGCCAGCAGGGTGTTGATCAGGGTGCCCAGGACGAAATACCAGATGAAAATCTGCACCAGCAGGGGCGAGCCGCGGATGATCTCGATGTAGGTGACCGCGAGCCACTTGAAGGCCGGGTTGTCGGATATGCGCGCAAGGCCTGCGAACAGGCCGATGAGAATCCCGAACAGGATGGCGATGACGCTCACGTGCAGGGTCAGCCAGAGCCCCTGCAGCAGGATGCCCGGACGCCAGTGCCTGGAGACGGCGAGCACGTCCCCGGGGTAGATGGCGTCTCCCTCTGCGACGCGCACCTCGGCGTCGCGGGCGAGGTAGTCCTCGGACCCCTGGCCGCCCGCGACGCGGATTCTGACCTCGTCGCCCGCCTTCAGGATCGAGGCCACCTCCCCGTCGATCTCCGCCCGGGTTTCGACCGTCTCATGGTAGGCGAAATACTGGGGGATGCGGTACCAGCGCCAGACGTAGTCGATCTTCAGGGTGGCATAGTAGAGAAACCAGGAAATTCCCAGCACCAAAAGGAAAAACACGGCCACCCAGGAGAAATGGTTGATCCGGCTGCGGGGCCGCTGGAGGCTGGAGGGGGTTGCCATTTTTCTGCTGCCGCCTTTGCCGGGCGCCTGTCGGCTGACCGTGACCTCAACGGGTTCGGGACCCGGTCGGTATCGGGGTCGGCCTGCCGCTTGCGGGTGCCGACCCCGGCTCAAGACGCTTGTCCGGCCGGGCGTCGAGCCTCAGGGGCCGGATCTTGAAACCCTACTGGACGGCCTTGATCCACTCCGTGCTCTTGATCCACTTGTTGTAGATCCGGTCGTAGCGGCCGTCGTTCTTGATCTGGCGCAGGAAGTTGTCCAGCCAGTTCAGGAAGTCGGGGTCGCCCTTGCGCACCGCCCAGGCGAGGGGCTCGAAGGTGAAGGGCTGGTCCAGGAAAGCCAGCTTGCCGGCGCCCTGCTGGGCCATGAAGACCACGCAGTAGGGCAGGTCGTAGACGAAGGCGTCGGCCTTGCCGTTGACCACCTCGAGGGCGGCCTCGGGTTCGGTTTCGAACGACTTGTAGGTCGCCTTGGGGATCATGCGCTTGACGGCCTGCTCGCCGGTGGTTCCCAGCTTGGAGGTGACGATGAACCCCGGGTCGTTCAGGTCCTTGTAGGAGGTCACCTTGCCCGCGTGCTTGCTGTTGAGGAGGATGGTCTGGCCGACGATGATGTAGGGGTCGACGAAGTTGATCTTCAGGTTGCGCTCCTGGGTGACCGTCATGCCGCTCATGATGATGTCGAATTTTTCCGTGATCAGGGCCGGGATGATCCCGTCCCAGGCGGTGTTGACGGGGACGAACTTGACGCCGCTCTTCCGATCTGGAAGCCCTGGGGATCCTTGAGGCCGATCACCTCGCCTTTGCCGGTCAAAAGGATCATGGAGTAGGCCCCCTGAACGCGGGCGGCGGTGTCGATGAGCGCCTGTTCGAACCCGGACTTCAGATTTTTGACGAACAGGTGCAGGAAGATTTCGGTGTCCATGGTGGTCTGGAAGATCGATCCGCTGTCCTCGAGTTCGGTTTTCAGGACGTGGGCGTTGACCAGGTTGCCGTTGTGGGCCAGGGCGTATGATTTGTTGCGGTGACGGACCGCGAACGGCTGGGCGTTGGACAGGATCGAGCTTCCCGTGGTGGAATAGCGCACGTGGCCGACCGCGCTGCCGCCGCCGAGGATGTCCAGGCTTTGCATGTCGAAGACATCCGGTACCAGCCCCATGCCGCGGTGTTCGACGATCGCGCGGTTGCGGGCGACGGCGATCCCGGCGCTCTCCTGGCCGCGGTGCTGCAGGGCGTAGAGGCCGAAATACGCCAGCTTGGCTGCTTCCGTGTGCTTGTAGATCCCGAAGAGCCCGCAGGCGTCGCGGGGCCGATCGGCCTGAGGGCCGACAGGGGGCGCATCGGCGTCAAAGGATGTGGGCGGCATGCTGTCAATGCTCCGGCTTTTTTTAGTCAACTCACACGCGTCCCGAAATGAACATCGAACGCTGAACCCTGAACCCCGAACCTTGAACCCTGAACCCTGAACCCCGAACCCCGAACCTTGAACCCTGAACCCTGAACCCTGAACCCCGAACCTTGAACCCTGAACCCCGAACCCTGAACCCCCGAACCTTGAACCTCCTCAACCCGTGTACTCCTGGATCGGCTTGACCGAGAGGGCCTCTTCCCTCAGGGCGGCGATCCCCCGGGCCATGGCCTGGGCCCCCGCCACGGTGGTGGCATAGGGCACCGCGTACTTCAGGGCGGCGCGCCGGATCTGGAACCCGTCGCGGGCGGGGGTCCTGCTTCCCCCGGCGGTGTTGACCACGAGGTGGATGTCGCCGTTCTTGATGGCGTCCACCACATGCGGCCGGCCCATGGAGACCTTGTTGATCCTGCGGCCGAAGACGCCCTGGGACTCGAGGTAGCGGTGGGTCCCGCCGGTGGCCGCCAGGGTGAACCCCATATCGAGGAACTGGCGCGCCACGGGAAGAATCGCGGCCTTGTCCCGGTCCTGGACGCTGACAAAGACCGTTCCCTCCGTCGGCAGGCGGTTGCCGGCGCCGAACTGGGCCTTGGCGTAGGCCGCCCCGAAGCTCCGGTCGATCCCCATCACCTCGCCGGTCGATTTCATCTCCGGGCCCAGGAGGGTGTCCACCCCCGGGAAACGGTCGAAGGGCAGGACGGCCTCCTTGACCGAGACGTGGACCGGGACCACCTCCCGGGTCAGGCCCAGGTCGGCCAGGCTGCGGCCCAGCATGACCTTGGTGGCGATCTTGGCCAGCGGCACCCCCGTGGCCTTGCTCACGAAGGGGACGGTGCGCGAGGCCCGCGGGTTGACCTCCAGGACGTAGAGCTGCCGGTCCTTGATGGCGTACTGGACGTTCATCAGCCCCACCACCCCCAGCTCGGCCGCCATGGCCCGGGTGGCGCGGCTGATCTCGGCCGTCATCTCCTCCCCGATGCTGTGGGGCGGCAGGACGCAGGCCGAATCCCCCGAGTGGATCCCGGCCTCCTCGATGTGCTCCATGATGCCGCCGATGATCGTGACGCTTCCGTCCGAGACGGCGTCCACGTCGATTTCGACGGCATCGGCCAGGAACTGGTCGATGAGCACCGGGTGCTCGGGCGAGGCCTCGATGGCCAGGCGTGCGAAGTTTTCCAGGTCGCCGCGGTCGTAAACGATTTTCATCGCCCGCCCCCCGAGGACGTAGGACGGCCTCACGATCACCGGGTACCCGATCCCCTCGGCCACCCGGACCGCCTCCTCCACCCCCTTGGCCGTGCCGTTGGCCGGCTGGGCCAGGCCGAGCTTGCGGAGCATGGCCTGGAAGAGCTCGCGGTCCTCGGCGCGGTCGATGCTCTCCGGCTGGGTGCCGAGGATCGGGACCCCGGCGCGGTGCAGGGCCACGGCGAGGTTCAGGGGGGTCTGGCCCCCGAACTGGACGATGACCCCCATGGGCTTCTCGGCTTCGACGATGTGCAGGACGTCTTCCCGGGTGAGGGGCTCGAAATAGAGCTTGTCCGAGGTGTCGTAGTCGGTGCTGACCGTTTCCGGGTTGCTGTTGACCATGATGCTCTCGACGCCCTCCTCGCGCAGGGCGAAGGAGGCGTGCACGCAGCAGTAGTCGAACTCGATCCCCTGGCCGATGCGGTTCGGACCGCCCCCCAGGATCACCACCTTGGGGCGCGAGGACACCCGGGCCTCGTCCTCGCTCTCGTAGGTGGAGTAGTAATAGGGCGTGGCGGCGGAAAACTCGGCCGCGCAGGTGTCCACCAGCTTGTAGACCGGCCGCAGGCCGGCCGCCTTGCGCCGCTTCTCCACCGCCTCCTCGCCGACGCCGGTCAGCCAGCCGATCTGGATGTCGGAAAAGCCCCAGGCCTTGGCCCGCTGCAGCAGATCGTCGCAAAGGCCGGCCCCGCTTGCGGCGATCTCCTTTTCCATCTCGACGATCTGGCGCACCTGGTGCAGGAACCAGGGGTCGATGCGCGTGGCGGCGTAAATGGCATCGACGGAGAACCCGGCCATGAGGGCGTGGCGCAGGTAGAAGATCCGGCGCGAGTTGGGCACCGCCAGTTTCGACTCGATGTCGGCCTTCGTCGGCCGGCGGCCCCCGGCCTCCTCCGGCCCCTTCCCGTCGCCCCCCAGCCCGTGGCGGCCGATTTCAAGGGAGCGCAGCCCCTTCTGCAGGGCCTCCTTGAAGGTCCGGCCGATGGCCATGGTCTCGCCCACCGATTTCATCGCGGTGGTGAGCCAGAGCGTCGCCTGGTCGATGCCCAGAACATCCGCCGCTTCCTGGAGCGAGGAGGTGTCGGCCACGATCCTTCGGATGTGCAGCTCTTCGATGGCGGCCAGGGGCACCCTGTCACCGACGGCGGGAGTGCCGACGGCGGGGGCGATGGCAGCGGGAAGATCGCATGTGTCGATCCGCCCGCCGCTGCCCAGGATGACGGCCCGCTCGATCGTGTTGCGAAGCTCTCGAACGTTTCCCGGCCAGGCATGGGCGGTCAGCGCTTTTTCAGCCTCCCCGGTGAGCCCCGGCAGGCTCTTGCGGTTGGCCCGGCAGAAATGCGCGAGGAAATTCATGGCCAGCGGCACGATGTCGTCGGGCCTGTCCCGGAGCGGGGGGATCGTCAGGCGGATCACGTTGATCCGGAACAACAGGTCTTCCCGGAAGCGGCCCGCGGCCACCCGTTTTTCAAGATCCGCGTTCGTGGCCGCGATGATGCGCACATCCGCCCTGCGAACCTTCGCTTCCCCGAGACGCTCGTATTCCTTTTCCTGGATGAAACGAAGCAGCTTGGCCTGCACCGGTGGAGCCAGCTCACCGATTTCATCCAGGAAAAGCGTACCCCCCGCGCAAGCCGCGATGCGTCCCGGATTATCCCGCACCGCCCCCGTGAACGACCCCTTTACATGCCCGAACAGTTCGCTCTCGAGAAGATCGGGGGGGATCGTCGGACACGAAACAACCCCCATGGGTTTTGCCGCCCTCGGGCTCCAGAGGTGGATCGCCCTGGAAAAAACGGATTTGCCCGTGCCGCTTTCCCCGCACAGCAGGACAATCGCCTCCGACGAGGCGGCCTTTTTCGCGGTCTCGATGAGCCGCTGCATGCCGGCATTCCGGCTCTGGAGACAGTCCTCGGGCCCGAGCCGCTGCAGGTTCTCCCTCAGGGCGGCGACCTCCGTTTCGAGTTCACGAATCCTGCCGACCCTCCGGGTAAGGAGCTTGACCTGGTCCGGGGTGAAAGGCTTTGCGATGTAGTCGGCAGCGCCGCGCTTCATCGCCTCGACGGCGCTCTGGACGGAGGCATGCGCCGTGATGACCACGATCTTGACCCAGGGTGAATCGGCCAGCAGGACGGGGATCAGGTCCATGCCGTCTTCCTCGCCCAGTCTGAGATCCACGAAGGCCAGGTCGAAGGAGCGTCTCCGGGCCTCATCGACGGCGTCCGCCGGGTTGCTCACGGCGATGACCGTGTGCCCCTCGGCCGCCAGGCAGTACGAGAGCGTCTTGCGGATGTTGACCTCGTCGTCCACGATGAGGATGGCGAGGCGCAGGGCGTCGTTGTCACCAGGGGTCGTCATCGGCGGTTCTCTTTTCTTGGCGCATCAGGACGACGGCGAGCGGCTCATCGCCAGGCGGAAGCCGAGGCTGCCGCTTTTCCGGTCGGGAAGGAACTGGCCCCTCAGGGCCGAGCGGCAATAGCCGGCGCTGTCGTTCTGGCCACCCCCGCGGTAGATCTTCTTCTCACCGCTTTCCGGCCCCGTCGGGTCCAGGGAGGGTTGCGAGGGGTAGTCGCCCATCCAGTCCGAGCACCACTCCCAGACGTTGCCGTGCATGTCGTAGATGCCCCAGGCGTTGTGCGCCAGGCTGGCCACGGGCAGCGTCCTGCGCCGCGCCACCCCGCTGCCGGTGCAGCCGCTGTAGGCCTTTTCAGGCCTGGAGTCGTTGTAGTTGGCCTGGTCGGTGGACAGGCAGCGGCCGAAGGCGAAGGGCGTTTGCGTCCCGGACCGGCAGGCGTATTCCCACTCGGCTTCGGTCGGCAGGCGGTAGACCGCAGCCCCCAGCAGGTCGTTCAACCGGGCGACGAACGCCTGCACGTCATCCCAGGAAACGTTCTCCACGGGGCAGTCGTCCCCGCAGTCCGCGAAAAACGAGGGGTTCGTGTTCATCACCTTTTTCCACTGGCCCTGGGTGACCTCGGTGGTCTGGATGTAGTAGCCGTTGGCGAACACGACCCGGTGCTCGGCCTCGTTCGGCCGCCGCTCGGCCTCGGTCTCCGGGCTGCCCAGAAGGAATTCCCCGGGGGGGATCCAGACGAACTCCATGCCCAGGGAGTTGACATGTTTCTTCATCGGCGCGTCGGGCTTGGGCAGAACCGTCTGGGAGAGCGCGGTCATGGCCGGGGATGCCGGCGCGCCGCCGTCGGTGGACGCGCAGGCTCCCAAAACCAGGGCGATGGTCACGAGCAGAACGATCAGGCCTCCCCATCTTGTTGCCTTCATGACGTCACCTCCTCCAAAGAATGTTGGCTGCCATACTTATTTCCGCTGCCGGCGCCCACCCCTATTGTATCGGCGCCATCAGGCGCGCGACCTGCACAGCGACCCGGAACCAGAAGGGCCGCGAGTGGTAATCCCTGGCCGTGGCCGGCCGGCAGCGGCCCAGGTCGTCCACCAGCATGCGGGTCACCCGGCGGGTGAAGGCCGGGTCGGCAAACAGCAGAGTGATTTCGAAATTGATCCGGAAAGAGCGGTTGTCGAAGTTGGCCGTCCCGACCGTGGCGGCGACGTCGTCGACGACCATCACCTTGTGGTGCATGAAGCCGGGCTGGTAGCGGTGGAACCTGACGCCCACCGGCTCGGTTTTGGCCAGGTAGGAAAACGAGGAGAGGTAGACCAGCAGGTGGTCGGGGTTTTGCGGCAGCAGGATTCGCACGTCGACCCCGCGCAGGGCCGCCAGCTGCAGCGCCGACACCACCTGGGGGTCGGGCACGAAATAGGGGCTGGCGATCCAGAGGCGGCGGCGGGTCGAAGGAGTCTATGTCTGCCTCCCGAAAAGGATTGCGCCTTTCTAAAATTTTCAAGGGGGAGGATAGAGCACGATAAAGCGGGTAGGAATAGATGATCATGTAGGTGGACAGGAATATGGTCACAACACCCACGAGGGTGATCAGTCCCACCGTCTCTTCGGCAATGTGGCCGATGCTCAATCCCAAGGCTGCTACAATAAGCGAAAACTCGCTGATTTGGGCCACCGTGAGGCCGGCGAGAAAACCGGTGCGCCGGCGATACCCCATCACCCCCATGATGATCAGAACAATGAGCGGGTTGCCGACGAGTACAAAGATGGAAAAAACCAATGATGCGCCCAATTGCGAACCCACCATGGACAAATCCAGTCGTGCACCGAGATCGATGAAGAAAAACAGGAGGAGAAAATCCCTGAGGCCTGTTAGCCGCGCTCCGATCGAATCCCTGAAGGCCGTGGACGCCAGCGAGACGCCGGCCAGGAATGCGCCGACCTCCTTGCTGAAGCCCAACAGTTCGCTGCCCGCTCCGAGAAGGACCGCCCAGGCGATGGCGAACAGCGTCAACAGTTCCAGCGAGTGCGCGAGACGCTGGGTCACGTAGGGGATGGCATATTTCATCAGCAGGGCGACCGCTCCCAACAGCCCCACACCTTTGGCGCCGATTACCAGAAACGAGAGATAGCCAGGCGCATCGCCGCCGACAGATGATCCGAATGTCGTCAGGCCGACCAGCGCCAGGATGGCGGCGATATCCTGAACAATCAGAAAGCCAAGAGCGATCTGGCCATGAAGAGAGTCGATTTCTTTTTTGTCCGACAGGAGCTTTACGATGATGATCGTGCTTGAAAAAGTAAGCGCAACCGAGACATACGCGGCGCTGAGAGGCGACATGCCCATGGCAATGGCTATGACGAACCCGATCAGCGACGTGAACACGATCTGTCCCAAGCCGGTCGCCAGGGCGACAGGACCGGTGGTCCGGATCAGATTCAAATCGAGCTTGAGCCCGACGATAAACAGCAGAAGGGCGATGCCGATATGGGCCAGAAGCTCGATCTGTTCGTAGCTGTGTATGATGCCCAGAAACGAGGGACCGGCCAGAATGCCCGTTGCCAGGAACATGATGATCAAGGGCTGACGCAGTTTCTGACCGATAATTCCGGTCAGCGTCGCCAAGCCTAAAATACCGGCTATTTCAACGAAGGTGTGATTGCCCATCAGGCTGAATCGCTCCTTGATCGAATGGGAAGCTCACCTTCAGCGCCTGCTTTTGGCCCCGCTTCTTGTCGCGGTTGTAGCCCCAGTCGGCCAGCTAGTTGCAGTCGCCTTCAAGGTAGCTGGAGGTCACATCGTAGAAAAAGAGCTGGGGTTTGCTCTTTCCCCGCCGGTGGGCAAACAGCCGCTTTTCGATTGCCACCTGGTTTTCGGCCAGCCGGGCGCGGTTCCCGTAGAGACGGTTTTCACAAAAGCCCTGCTCGAAGGTTTTGACGAGATGCTCCCGCCCCGGTATCGGGCATCGATGGGCTGAGCCGCCCGGTGCTTGCCAACGTCAAGGTGGCAAGAGAGCGCGCCGAGCAGGTCATCCCCTTTTTGAAAATGCCGCCTGATGGCAGCGTCGCCTCGACCCTCCTCTGTCTCCTCTGACACTGGCCAACGGGCGCTGTTGCGCCGCGAAAATCGCCTCATTGCCCCGATTGCCCCGCCCCCCTAAACCTCCCGCCCCGCCGCCGCCCCCTGGTGCACGGCGTCGAAGGCGCGCCCGATCCCGGCGGCGTCGCCCGCCACGCGGAAGGGGATCCCCCTGGCTTCCAGGAGGGACTGCAGGGGGTTGTGGGAAACCGCCCCGGCGGCCATGACGACCGTGTCGGCCGGGATTTCCTCGGTACCGGCCGGGCCCTCGACCACCACACCGTTTTCTCTGATTTCCAGAGCCCTGGCCCCGGTGGCGGTGCGCACGCCGAAGCGGGTCAGGTCCTGGACCATCCCCCAGCGGGTGGAGCGGCCGATGTCGCGGCCGATCTTGTCGATCATCTCGACGATGACGATCTCCTTGGTGCCCCGCAGGGCCATGTCGCGCAGCACCTCCGGGTCCTCGGCGCGGTTGACCAGAAGGAACTTGAGCGCCTCCGCCGACAGGGTCCCCTTTTCGGCCAGGAAGAGGGCCGTCTCCACCCCCACGGCCCCGCCGCCGATGACCACCACCCGCCTGCCGGTGGCGGCGCGGCCCGCCAGCACGTCCCAGGCCTGGACCACGTGGGGCGCATCGGCCCCCGGGATCGGGGGGCTCAGGGCCACGGCCCCGGTGGCCAGGATGACGGCTTCCGGGGCTTCGCTTTGGATCAGGGCGGCGTCCACAGGCTGGCCGCAACGGACCGCAATTCCGCGCAGCGCCACCTGGCCGGCGAGGTCGTCGACGAGGGAGAGGAACTCCTCCCGCCCCGGGGGCGCGGCCGCCAGGCGCAGCTGGCCGCCTACCCGGCCGCTTTTCTCGTAAATGGTCACCCGGTGGCCCCGGTCATGGGCCGCCAAGGCCGCGCTCATGCCCGCCGGCCCGCCCCCCACCACCATCACGCGCTTGGAAACCGCCGCTTTCGGCGGCGCCCCCTCGGCCTCGTGGCCGGCGCGGGGGTTGCACATGCACTCGACGTGCTTGAGCTCGAAGAGGTGGTCGAAGCACCCCTGGGCGCAGGCGATGCAGTGGACGATCTCGCGTTCCCGGCCGCCGCGGGCCTTTTCGGGCAGGTACGGGTCGGCGATGAGGCTTCGGCCCATGGCCACCATGTCGCACAGGTGGTCGGCGATGAGTTCCCGGGCGACCGCGGGGTCGTTGATGCGGTGGCTGGCGATCACGGGCACGCCCACGGCCTCGCGGATCCCCCGCGCCAGGTAGGCGAACACGCCCCGGGGCACCGAGGCGACGATCTGGGGCACGCGGGCCTCGTGCCAGCCCACGTTGACGCACAGGGCGTCCACCCCGCCTGCGGCCAGGGACCGGGCGACCTCCAGGAGTTCGCCGCGCCCCTGGCCCCCGGGCATGAAGTCGTTCCCGTTCATGCGCACCATCAGGGGGAAGCCCGGGCCCACGGCCTGCCGCACGGCGGCCACGACCTCCAGGGCGAAGCGCATCCGGTTTTCCAGTCTGCCGCCGTAGCGGTCGCCGCGCCGGTTGGTCAGGGGGGAGAGGAATTCGCTGATGAGGTAGCCCGTGCCGGCGAGGATTTCCACGGCGTCGAACCCGGCGGCCTTGACCCGGCCCGCGGCCCGGCCGAAGGCCTCCACCACCCGGGCGATCTCCTCTATGTCCAGCGCGCGGGGGGTCTCGCGGGTCAGGTTGGAGGCTACCGCGGAGGGCGCCACCGGCTGGCGGCCGCCCAGGAAGAAGGACATGTTGTAGCGCCCGGCGTGGTTGAGCTGCACCGCCGAGCGCGCCCCGCCGGCCATGATGGCCTGGGCCAGGCGCGCCAGCCCGGGGATGAAGTCGTCGCGGTGCGCCCCGATGTTCTGGGAGTTTCCCGACAGGTCGTCCACGGTGGCGAAGCCCACGCAGATCAGCCCGGCCCCTCCCCGGGCGCGCTCGGCATAGAAATCGACGATCTGGCCGGTGACCTGGAAATCGGCCGCCATGCCCAGGTGCATGGCCGGCATGGCGATCCGGTTCTTGATCTCGAGGCCGTTGATGACGATGGGTTGAAACAGCGGATCGGGCATGGGGTGTCCTTTTATTCGCAAGCTATGGGTTGATAGAAAAAGTCCGGATACCAGATCGGAAGAGCGCTTGGAGACCCCTGCCAGGCGATAGACACCCGATCCGCCGCCGGTGCGGCCTGCATCGCATTCCCGCCCGGACCCTGGCGCCTGGGGTGGTTCCATCCTCTCCTCGGTCACTTCATCCGGGCCCCGTGCAATGAAACTTCTCGGAAATCGGCACCGGGGCCGCAATGGCAGGATGACCCCGGGGCATGACGCCCGACCGCCGCTGTCCAAGCCGTCGTCGTCTTCATCGATACCCCGGCCCCCTTCGAATGCCCCAGCCGGCCGATCAGGGCATCAGGCTCAAGGGGACCCGGTAGACCGCGTCGCCGGGATCCTCCTCGGCGAAGCGCTGCCAATTGGACACATCATCGTAAATCTGTTTGTATCGATTGAGCTTGGACTTCAAGCCGTCCACGAGGGACTGCTGCTCTCCGACGCTCATGCGGTACCAGTCGTCCTCGCTCAGGCGCATGATGCTGCTGCGGTAAGGCAGGTCGTCCAGGAATTCGGACAGGACCCCCAGCTGCCCCAGGTTTTTTCCGGGCTGGCGGCTGAATTGAATCGGGTCCCTGGAAAGCTGCGCGGCGGCCGAGAGGATGCTCTGGAAAAAGTCCCTTGCGCCGGTGCGCTTGGTACGCTGGGCGTTTTCCAGAATGATGCGCAGCTGCTGGTAGAGGTCGCTGAGCTGGTTTTTGGTGAGCAGGACCGTCACCTGGAAAGCCGGCCGGTCCGGCTGCACCAGGTCCATGTCGGACACCCAGGCCGAGACCACGGCCGGTGCCCGGGTGCTGTCCTGGCGGCCCAGGAACTGGAGCTGCATGGCATACCCCAGGATCCTGGCCTTGCGTTCGGCATCCAGCACGCTGTCGCCTTGCGCCGGGGCGGGGGCCCCCTGGGGCAGCTCCAGCCGCCGCCCCTCGTTGGTCAGGCGAACCAGCTCGACCATCTGGCCGGCGACCTTTTCGACCACCAGGCCGAAGCGCTGGACCCCTTTTTCGGTGGTGGCGGCATCGATCGGCACATACAGGTCGCCCACGGCGGAATCGGCGTGGCCGGTGAAAAGGCGGTATTCCCTCTCCGCGTAGCCGTGGTTGTCGAGCTGGTCGGCACCGCCCAGGGGGGTTTTCAGGTGCAGCGCGAACACCTTGACGCCCTTGGCGGCGGCCATGTCGGCCATTTCGGCGCTGTTCAGGCCGGTGGTGGAGAAGGGGTCGGTGTTGAGGAGGGGCCCCGCATCCGAGATCAGGAAAAGGAGCCTGGACTGGTAAGGCCCCCAATCGAGGTTTTCCAGGGCGGTTTTCAGCCCGGCGAAGGCGTCCTCGTTGAAGGAGTGGGAAGACACCCCGGCCTCCTGCATGGCCGCCAGGGCCGTCTCGAGCTCCTGCCGCCGGCTGCCGTCCAGGAAGTCCGAAAAAACGCGCGACACGTATTCCAGTTCCGGCGTTTTCTCGATATTGCTGCGGTAGCCGACCAGTCCGAAGGCGACCTGGTCGGCCAGCCCGGCCTTTTCGATGGCGTCGTAGATCAGCCGGACCGTGCGGTGGGCCTGCTCGATATAGGGCCGCATCGAGATCGTCGTGTCGATCACGAATGCGATGGCGGTTTTGAGCGACCCGTCCTCGGCCCACGCCCCGGCTCCCGGATCGATGGAGGCGATCTTGAGGAATTTGACCCCCTCGAAGAGCTGCACGCTTCTGAAGATCGGGATGAGGTAGAAGCGATCCATGGCGACGGCCCTGGCCGAAGGCTCCATGGCCAGGATCGGAAACCGTTCGGGCATCGGCTGCTCTTCCAGGCGGATGGCCTCGAAGTCCTCGGCCAGCTGGCGGGCCCAATCCCCGGGGGCGGGGGATCCGGCCACCCGTTCCAGGTAGTCCAGGTCCTTGAAGAACAGGACCGGCTGCCTGCCCGTTCTCTCGGTGAACATCAGGCTGAGGGACTGGTTCCAGTCGGAGGCCATCTCCTTGCGCAGCCAGCCGTCGACCCTGCCGGCGGTCGACAGGCCGACTTCCAGCCATGGGTCCTCACCGACGAGGGTGCGCTGGTAGACGTAGAAAACGGAGAAGGGGTGAACCCACTTGCCGGTGGCCAGCGCGCTGTCGCTGGTAGGGTAGAGGATCGCCCCGGGGTGGGTCACGACGCGCTGGTAGAGGGTGCTCTTTCCCGGGATGAGAAGCGGCTTGCGCTCCTGACCCGCAAGGGTCTGCGCCGACAGCAGGAAGAACGCCGCCAGGAGGGCCGGCAGCAGAAAGGTTGGCCTCGACCTTTTGCCTTCGTTTTTCATCCCCGCCCTCCCGAATCCGACTGCCACGTCTTCAACAGCTGCCGGGATTCCCAGGATCCCTGATCGGCCTGCCGCTTCACGGCATCCCGCAGCCGCTCCAGCCCCTGGGAGGCCTGAGCCTGCCCGGCCCCGGCGGCCGCCCGGTACCACTCGTAGGCGCTTTGCGCATCTTTATGTATGGTGCCGCTGGGCATTTCCTCGTTGGGATCGTAATAGCGCGCAACCAGAAAGGCCGCTTCGCCGTGTCCTTTCTCCGCGGCGAATTCCAGCAGCAGGAAGGCGGCATCGGCGCGTTCCGGGCCTTCGGGCAGGGAAGCCGCCAGGGCCACCGCCCCTTCCGCGTCGATCCCTTCCCTGAGAGCCTTGCGGGCCCGCTCCAGAGCCGGGGCGTCGGGCGCATAGGCCGCCACGGGCGCCGGGGCTTCCTCCCGGGCAGGCAGGTTAGCCATCCGCGGCAGGGGGGTTTCCTCGGACCGGGCCGCAGGTTCGGGGGCCTCGGGGCGCTCCTGCCTCAGGAGCAGAAAACCGGCGCCCACGCCGCACAGCAGGCCCACCAGAACGATGGCGACCAAGGGCCGGTTCCCTTTTCTCGGCGCTGAATTTTCCAGTGTCACGCGGAGGTCACCTCTCTTCAATCCGACAGCGAACTCGATGGAGTCTCACCCGATTCTCGTGCGGCCACAAAGTAAATAACCCCGGAGGAGATGTCAATTGCAATCTGGCGCCGTGCGCAATCGTCATTCCCGTGAAAGATCTCACCCCCCTCAAAAGCCTCCTGCGCCGCCGGGAAAAGCGCCGCAGGCGCCGGCAGGCGGCAGCGGGAGCTTTTCACGCCTGCGCCGCAATGACGAGTTTCCCTTCTGCGGATTCTGCGGCGGGGTGAACGTTCCGGAAGCCGCCGCCGCGCGCTCCGTGGGGCAAACCCCTTCCCCTTCCGGCCTCCGGGAAAAGCGTCGGGCGAAGCAGGGGGCAACGGAGGCCGGAAGGAGCGACCGTCGAAGGCGGTTCGTGGGCGGGCGCTGGGCGGGCGGCGCCCCGTCAAGCCTTGACGTAAACTCCCCTTTTCAGGCTCTTGACCTTGTTTTGCTTCTTCAGCTTGTAAAGGATGTTGGCGATCATCTTGGCGCTGAACCCGGTCTTTTCCTTCAGCAGCGCCATGTCGGCGCCGTCCGCCGACTCGCTGATCACCTTGAGGACCGCGGCCGTTCCGGTGGGTTTGCCCGCCGCCCCGGGCGCGGGGGGTTTCCTCCTTGCCGTCGGCGTCTTCTTCTGCGGCTGGGCGGCCGTCTTGGCGGCCCTGGGCTCGGTTTCCTTCACGGGCGCGGTCTTCTTCTTCGCTCCCGGCTGCGCGCTTCTTCTTTCCCTCGCCATGTCGTCGACCTTGGCGGCGATGGCCGAAATCCCCACCGCCAGGGAGCGCAAACCGTCGGCCAGCGTTTTCATCACCTCGTCGAATTCCTTCATCTGGAAACCCTCCTGTTTTCTGCTGCCGTTTGCACTCGAACCCGCCCATAGCCGCTTTTTGGTCTTTTTACAGGATCTTTCCAGGAAGTCAATCATAAAATGTACCCATCTCTAACTGTTGATGCAGATCAACCGCGGACGGCCCACCCCCCGGTTATGGCGACCCGCGGCCGCGCCATCGCCCGTTCCCGCAGCCGGGCAGTGGTCCTGGCCCCGTGGGCGATGCTCTCCGGCGTGAGCCTGGTCGCCTCGCAAGGGTTTGCCCAGGAAATCGACCGGGGCATGCGGGCCGGGGTTTTTCCATTGTCTACCCCGCGCTCGCCGCGCAAAGCGACGCCCTGCCGGTGAGGAAGGGATCGACATGGGACCCCGATGCCGATTGCGATTGCGATTTCCGGTTGGATTGGATAATCTGAAGCCCGACAGGCGGTCGGTCGAAGGCATTGCGGTGCTGGCACCACACATGCGCGAGGAGAGAGATGCGGATCGAATCCAAACTGCCGGACGTGGGCGTGACCATCTTTACCACCATGTCGGCCCTTGCCCACCAGCACGGGGCCATCAATCTGTCACAGGGTTTTCCCGACTTCAATGCCGATCCGGAACTGCTGGCCCTGGTCAACCGCTACATGCGCGAAGGCCACAACCAGTATGCGCCCATGCAGGGGGTGCCGCGCCTGCGGGAGCGGATCGCCGAAAAGGTGGCCGCCCTGTACGGGGCCGCCTATGACCCCGTCACGGAGATCACAGTCACCTCCGGGGCCACCGAAGCGCTCTTTGCCGCCATCACCGCGGTGGTCCGCCCGGGAGACGAGGTCATCGTGATCGAGCCGGCCTTCGATTCCTACGTCCCGGCCATCCGCCTCAACGGCGGCATCCCGGTTTTTGCCGCCAGCCGCCACCCCCATTACCGGGTCGACTGGGACGAAGTCAAAGACCGGCTCTCCCCGAAAACCCGCGCCATCCTCGTCAACTCGCCCCACAACCCCACGGGCGCCGTGTTCGCCCCGGAGGACCTGGAGGCCCTGAGCCGCCTCGCGGCGCAAAGCGGCATCTTCGTCATCAGCGACGAGGTCTACGAGCACATCATCTTCGACGGGCTGCGCCACGAAAGCGTGATGCGCTATCCGGACCTGGCCGGGAGAAGCTTCGTCATCAGCTCCTTCGGCAAGACCTATCACACCACGGGCTGGAAAATCGGATACTGCCTGGCCCCGGAGGCGTTGTCGAGGGAGTTCCAGCGCATCCACCAGTTTGTCACCTTCGCCTCCAACACGCCGGTCCAGATGGCGTACGCCGAGTTTATGGAGAAAAGGCGGATTTACTTGGACCTGCCCGCCTTCTACCAGGAAAAGCGCGATCTCTTCCTGTCCCTGCTCGCGTCCTCGCGCTTCAGGCCGATCCCCTGCCGGGGAACCTATTTCCAGATGCTCGACTACTCGGCCGTGAGCGAAGAGCCCGACACGCTGTTTGCCCGGCGGCTGACCCTCGAACACGGCGTGGCGGCCATCCCGCCCTCGGTGTTCTACCACCGCGGGGACGACCACCGGGTGCTGCGCTTCTGCTTTGCCAAAAAAGACACGACCCTGCGCGCGGCGGCGGAGCGCCTGTGCGCGATTTAGTCACCCGAAGCCGTAGCGCTTCCTGAGAACCTGGCGCGTCTTGGGGTTGACCGCCAGGCGCGCCAGTTCGCCCGCCGGGACCCACCGGGCCTCGAGGGCGTCGTCGCCCGCGCGGATGTCCCCATGCAGGTACTCGGCCGCCAGGTCGACGATCACGTAATGGTAGACGACGGCGCCCCGGTCGTCGCGCTCGACGACCTCGAAGACCTCCACCGGGTCGCCGGCGCGCACCGCCAGGCCGGTCTCCTCGAGGATTTCCCGCTCCGCGGCCGCGGCCAGGCTTTCGCCCAGCTCGACGCGCCCCCCGGGGATGGCCCACAGTCCGCGGCCCGGCGGGTGCCTGCGGCAGACAAGAAGAACCCTTCCGCGGTGAAAGACGATGGCGCCCACCGCGACCCGCGGGCAGGTGGGGTAGGATCCGGGCAACCCGGCCGGCAACGGCGCCGTGCGTTTCCCCCGGGCCGACGGCGCCTCCGGCGCCGGGGCCGACCCTGAACATTGAGCCTGCTTCTGGAAAATCACGATGGCCCCTTTCGAACGCTTCGTCGACACCCCCTCCGGCAAGATCCACCTTCTCGACTGGGGAGGCTCCGGCTACCCGGCCCACTTCCTCCACGCCAACGGGTTCTGCAGCGGAGCCTACGGCCCCCTGTTCGCCCGCCTGCGGCAGACGTTGCGCATCACGGCCAGCGACATCCGCGGCCACGGCGACTCCGTCCACGCCGACACCGGCCGCATCCGGCACTGGCGCATCTTCGCCGAGGACCTGCGCGAGCTCATCGAGCATTGCATGGCGCCACCGGTCATCGGCGCGTGGAGGTCAAAAATGCCCTCGGCCGCTACGGCCTCGGCTACATGTGGGAAACCATGCAGAAGGATTACCAGCTGTGGGAGGACCCGTTCCGGGACCTGTGCCGCAAGGCGGGCGGCGTCCACATCCGCGACTTCATCCAGGAGCCCCAGGAGGGCCAGGTCGTCGCCCCGCAGGACCCCCTGGCCAAGTGCTTCCACCTGTTCGTCATGAACCGCCACGACACCCTCCTGGTGAAATCGGGGGACGGGATCGTCGGGCTGCTGCGGTTTTCGGACGTGTACAAGAAGATTTCCCGGACGATGAAGGAATGCGCCCTGTAGGCGGTCGATGCCCCTCTCCTGAGCGGCAGGGGCCGGGGTCCCCCGCGGAGGGGGGGCCGCGGCCCCGCGTTTGCAGGGGCTGGTGAAAGGACCGGGCGGCATGACCGGCCAGCCGCCGGGAGGCAGCGATGAAAACCATGGCCGCGCAGCTCACCCTGCTGCTGAGAAGCGGGCAGCGCCGCAGCAACACGCGCCTGCTGATCCGCTTCGCCCTGATCCTGCTCTTCTTCTTCGCGGCCTACAGTGTGCTCTTCCACTGGCTGATGCTCTACGAGGGCCGCCAATACTCCTGGGTCACCGGCCTCTACTGGACGCTGACGACCATGTCCACCCTGGGTTTCGGCGACATCACCTTCACCAGCGACGCCGGCCGGATCTTCTCGGTGGTGGTGCTCGTCAGCGGCATCGTCTTCCTCCTGGTTATCCTGCCCTTCACCTTCATCCAGTTTTTCTACGCCCCCTGGCTGGAGGAGCAGAACAAGGCCCGGGCCCCCCGCGCGGCGCCGGAAAACATGACCGGCCACGTCATCTTCACCCAGTTCGACGACGTCGCCGTCAACCTCATCGGCAGGCTCGCCCAGTACGGCATCCCCTACGTCATCGCGGTTTCCGACCTCCAGCAGGCTTTGGACCTCCACGACCTGGGGTACCAGGTCGTGGTGGGCGAACTGGACGACCCGGACACCTACCGCCGCCTGCGCGTCGACCGGGCCGCGCTGGTGGTGGTCATGAACGAGGACATCGCCGCCACCAACATCATTTTCACCATCAGGGAAACGAACGACCGGGTGGCCACGGTCACCAACGCGGACCAGGACGACTCCATGGACATCCTGCGCCTGGCGGGCAGCACCCGGGTCTTCCCGTTCACCCGGATGCTGGGCAAGGCCCTGGCCCGCCGGGTCCTGGGGGTGAGCATGAAAGCCAACGTGGTGGGCCGCTTCGACCAGTTGCTCATCGCCGAGGCGCCCGCCATGCGCACCTGGCTGCAGGGGAAAACGCTGGCCGAAAGCCGCCTGCGGGAGGTCACCGGGGTGACCGTGGTGGGGCTCTGGGAACAGGGCCGGTTCCAGATGCCGACCCCCCTCACGCGGGTCGGCGAGTCGACCGTGCTGGTCCTGGCCGGCACCGAGGAGCAGCTGGACCGTTTCGACCGCTCCATCGCTCCGGCGGCCGCGGAAACGCCCAACAAGGGGCCGGTGGTGGTGCTGGGCGGGGGCCGCGTCGGAAGAGCCGTGGCCGACACCCTCAGATCACGGGGGGTCGATTTCCGGGTGGTGGAAAAAAAGGCCGGCATCGCCTCCGCGGACCCGCATTTCATCCAGGGCAGCGCCAGCGACCTGGACGTCCTGGAGCAGGCGGGCATCCGCGAGACCCCCGCGATCATCATCACCACCCACGACGACAACCTGAACATCTACCTCACCATCTACTGCCGCCGCCTCAGGCCCGACGCCCAGATCATCAGCCGCGCCAGCCTGGACCGAAATGTCAACACCCTGCACCGCGCGGGCGCCAACCTGGTGATGTCCTTCACCTCCCTGGTGACCAACACCGTCGTGAACCTGATAGAACCCCAGCAGGTCCTGATGATTTCCGAGGGGCTCAACGTCTTCCGCCTGGGCCTGGGCGCCCGGCTGGAAAACAGGGCCCTGCGCGACATCCAGGTGCGCAGGAACACCGGCTGCAGCATCGTGGCCGTGAAACGCGGCGAGGACCTGATGGTCAACCCGGACCCCGCCCTGGTCCTGGAACGCGGGGACGAGCTGGTCCTCATCGGCTCGGCCGAGTCCGAAAAGCTCTTCACCGAGAAATACGCCGCCGCAGCCCAGGCTTAGTGCTTCGGCGCGCTTCTTCCCCCCTGCCGGCATTTGTCACCTACATGTGAGCCGGACGGAGGGCGGCCTCCCCATCACGGGGAGGTCGGCCCTCCGTGGTTTTCCCCCCGCACCCATCCGTCGGCCTGAACCCCGCCGCTTCCCGGGATCGGGATCGCGTCCACGCTGGCAGAGCTTTTCTTCGATCCCGATTTCGATTTCGATTTCGATTTCGATAACAGCGGATAACCCTTGAAGCCCTGAACCCTGAACGGGGAACCCCTCATCAGGGAACCCGATCAGAACAGCTCCAGCCGGCCGCCCGTCTCCTTGTATATTCCCGGGAATTCCGGCTGGTAATTCAGATAGCTCGGGACGGGGTAGCGCGCGCCGATCTTTTTCCCCACCGCCTTCAGGGAATGGCAAACACCCGGGAGCATGCCGCCGGGGATGCTCAGCACCAGCTCGTCGTCCTGGGTCATGGAAAAGATGCGGTCGCCCAGGCCGGGAATCGCGATTCGCGGCGCGCCGGTCCGGAAGGGGGCGATGAGGTACTCGGTGCACTCGACTTTCCCGCCGAAGTTGCCGGCGATGCGGCGGCCGTGGGCGTGGACGACTGCCTGGGCCAGGCGCATGATCTGGGCCGGGTTGCCGTAAAACAGAACCGTGTCCGGGTCGAACAGCCCCTTGGCCAATGGGGAAGGGTTTTCAGACGCGCGTCTTCCCTGAAGCAGGCTGCCGCCTCGGCATAGTCCACGTTTCCCATTGTTCCTCCTTTGCTTTCAGTTTGAGCATGCTGCCTGTCAGCACTCGAAGTTTTCGGTCGTGACAGCCTTTCCCCTACCGGGGCGGGCCGACCTGGAAGCAGGCCTTTCCCAGGACCACGCACCCCCCGGAGATCGTCACCCGCCCCCGGGCAGTGGTGACCCCCTTCGGGTCGGGCGAGTAGTCGCAGCGGTAACCGGAGCGCAGGAAAACGACATTGCCCGTGTCCAGCACCAGGTCCTCGTAGAACATCCGGCCCAGCAGCTCCAGCGTGTCGCCGTCGCCGGCGGCGGCGCAGCCCTCCTGCAGGCAGTCGAAGTAAAGCGGGGCCGCGCCCGCGATCCGCACCGGGTCGCTCGCGCACTCCGCCCCGGGGTCGTCCTCGCCCGGGTCCACCCGGCCGTTGGCGTCGCTGTCCTCGTTTCCGTCGCGGAACCCGTCCCCGTCGCTGTCCGCATCGAGCGGGTCGGTGGTGGAGGCCGGGTCCAGGTCCGGCTGGAAAACGGTTGGGTCGGTGTCGGTGGGGTGGCCGGTCGTGATGCCGGCCTCGGTGCCGTCCTGGATGCCGTCGCGGTCCGTGTCCCCGCGGCAGGGGTCAGTTTCGCCCGGGTCGACCACGCCGTTGTAGTTGCCGTCTTCCTCGCCGTCCAGCAGCCCGTCGTCGTCCGTGTCCGCGTCCTGGGGGTCCAGGCAGGCAACGGCGTTTTCCAGCACGTCGGGCAGGCCGTCCCCGTCGGCGTCGGGGTAGACGATGGTGGTGGTGGAGGCCTCGGCGCCGCCCTTGGGCGCCTCGGTGTTGCCGGCCAGGTCCGTGGCGATGGCGTAGAAGCCGTAGGTGTGCCCCTCCTGGCCGTGGAAAAGGGCCGAGGTCTTGGCCGTGGTCAGCCAGAGGGCGAAGGGCCCGCCGTTGTCGCTGGCGTGGATCGCGTAGCTCTCCACGCCTGCGCCCGCGTCGCTGCCGTGCCAGGTCAGGTTGAAGGCCAGGGGCCGGTCGGCCGGCAGGGGGTCGATGGCGCTGACCGGCGGGCTCGCGTCGATGGTGACCAGGGCCTCCCTCTTGGGGTCGGTGCCCTGGGAGGGGTCGTGGGGGTCGACCTGGTTGGTGGCGATGGTTTCGCCGAAATCGAACTGGATGACCGCCACGTTGCGGATCGCCGTCCCGGTGGCCAGGCCGGCCTTGGGCCGGATGACGAAGGAGATGTGTCCCAGGCCCCGGCCGGTCTCGTTTTCCGGCGGCAGGAAGCCCGTGTCCACCGGCGGCGGAAGCCCGGTGGCGGGGTCGATGGAGATAAAGCTCGCGTAGACCTCCCCCGTGTCGGCCCGCAGCCCGGCCTCGATGTGCACCTCGATGTCCAGGTCGTAGTCCTCGTCGCTGTAACGGTAGGGCACCACCTTCTGGAAGTAGGTGAGACCCTTGGGGATGGCGACAAGTTCGCTTCCGAAACCCGCCTCGGTCAGCTCGAAGCTTGCCCGGTCCAGGTGCGGGGAGAGCGTGTCCCTGACCAGCACCGCCTGGGCCGGGGCCGTGGCCGCGGGGTCGTTTTCGAAATCGATCCGGTAGGGCAGAAGCGACCCCCCGGCAACGTAATGGGCCGCCCCCGCCCCGCCCGGGCCCAGCTTCTGGTTCGGGTCGGAGGAGCCCGCCGTGCCGCTGGTGACGGTCTCGGACACGCCGTAGTACCGGTTGAAGAACTTCGTGCCCATCCAGAAAGCGAGCCTGCTCAGGGGGTTTCTGGGGAAATAGGTATCGGCCACATAGCCCACTCCGTATCCCAGCCCGAACGACACGGCGCCGGCCGCCACGAGAGGGACGGCTCCCACTTGGGAAACCGGCGTGAAGAATATGCTTGAAGTCGACACTGCCCCGCCCGCGACCGCGGTGCCGGTTCCGGTGCCTGCAGCCGCCTGGGCGCTGCCGAGTTCTATTCCTGCCTGCTTCAATATGTGCATTATCTTGCTATGGCTCATCCAGGTGTGCCGTATCAGCATTTCGACAGCCTCCCTGTCCCGGAAGGCCAGGGCCAATCTCGCGGCCTTGTCCGCGACAAGACCGCTTATAAAAGGCAGCCCTTCCTGCAGGAAGGCCACTGCCTTGCCGCTTTGCATGATGGTGTTGATGACCGCTTCTATCCCCATTTCCAAAAGGATATGCGGCGCGGTGCCCGTTGCGTCCATGAGGCTGACCGGGTTGTTGGTTGCATAGGCATAGGAATTGATTCCGCCTGCCAGCCCGATAGGGTCGGCCTGAACGAACCTTCCCAGGTCCGGGTGATAATGCCTCGCCCGCGCGTGCCTCAGCGGCCCGGCATGGCCGCCCACCCCCAGCGCCCCCATGAACTCGAACTCGTTGGCCGCGGCTTCGACCGCCAGCAGTCCGGCACCGAAAGGCGAATAGGCGTAACTGTTTTTCAGGGCGCCGCCGGCCCCGGTCAGCTCGCTGGTGTTTCCCATGGGGTCGAAGGTGTAATGGTCGGGGCCGCTCCCCTGGGGGGCCCGCCTCACGAGCCCCAGGCCGTAAACGTAGCGCGCGATGAGGGTCCCGGCGCCGTCGTACTCGCCCACCACGGTCCCCAGGCCCTCGGGATCGATCATGTAATGGGTCCAGACGCCGTTTTCGGCCGTCGCGCTCCTGTTTCCCAGGCCGTCGTATTTCTGGGTCCACATCTTGCCTCCCCGGGTGACGCTCGCCAGCCGGTTTTCGGCGTCGTAGACGTAGGCGGTCACCCCGGCCGGCCCGCTTTCCTGGAGCAGGTTGCCGTCCGCGTCGTAGGTCAGGGTGCGGCCGCCGGCGGTGACATACTGGTTGAGGGCGTTGGTGGTGTAGAGTTCCTCGCTTCCGTTGACCACCGCCCGGGTGCGGTTTCCCAGGGCGTCGTATGCGTAGCGGATGTCCTGGTCGGGGATGCGGGCGTCCTGCGAGTCCAAAGCCGCCGAGGTCAGCTGACCCAGGTCGTCGTATTCATAGGACCAGGTGCCGTAGCGGGTTTCCATCGACGTGCGCCGGCCGCGGCTGTCGTAGGCGTACTGGAAGCTCGACAGCACGCTGTCGTCCCCCTTGCTGTTCACCAGGCGCGCCAGCTGGCCGGCGGCGTCGTACTCGCAGGTGGTGTAGACCCCGTTGCCCAGGGTCCTGGCGGACAGGCGGCCGGCCGCGTCGTAGGCGTAGCGCACGATGTCGGCCGCCGAGGCGTCGGTGAGGGCCTCGAGCCTGCCGAGGGCGTCGTAGTGATAGGTGACCTGGTGGCCGAGGTGGTCGAGGCTCGAGCTGCGCCGGCCGAGGGCGTCGTAGGTGAAGGCCAGCCAGCGGAAGCCGGGATAGTCGATGCGCGTCAGGCGGTCCTTGGTGTCGTAGGTGAAGGCGGTGGTGCCGCCGGCCTCCAGGGTCTGGGTCAGGTTGCCCCGGCTGTCGTAGGTGTAGTCCACCGTGCCGACCCCGGGAGGGCTCTTGCGGGTGACGCGCCCGGCCCCGTCGTAGGTGTAGGCGACGGTCTCGCCGCGCCGGTTGGTCCAGGCCGTGGGATTTCCGACCCCGTCGTAGGCCCAGGTCTCCCTGCTTCCGTCCGCGTAGGTGACGCTTTTGAGGTTGCCCTTGGCATCGTAACCGTAGACAATAGCCGGCCTCGATCAGCCGCCGCCGGATCTCGCGCGCGAAGCAGGACCCCATGGAGGCGATGGGGGTTTCGGGCGTGAGGCGCCAGTCCGGGTTCGGCGGCAGGGGGTAGATGCCGTCGACCGGCGGGTTGTCGAAGGAACCCGGCCAGACCTGCCACGGTTCGAAGCGGTGGAGGGGATGGGCGGCGCAGCGGGGCATGGCGATTCCTGGTGGATCCTTCGGCCGGCGGACCCGTCAGCCCGCCGGCCGTTTGACGGCCCCAAGGGCCCGGGTCGTCGTGCGATCGGCTGAACCCTCTTTTTTTTATCTTATCCATCCCGTCACCCGTTGTCACGCGAATCTTTCGCCCGCCCGCCGGCGGCCCCGCCGCCCATGTCATCTGTTCCTTGACAAAGGCGCCGCATTTCAATAGAAATCCCCTGTTTGTTCCACCGAGGCATCTTCCAGGCCGGCTGCGAGCGGATCGGGAGCCCCATGGGCGGCAACTCCACGTTCAACATCCTGATGTATTCCCACGACACTTACGGGTTGGGGCACATCCGCCGCACCATGGCGATCGCTTCGCACCTCAGGGGCCCGCAGATCAACATCCTCATCCTGACCGGCTCGCCCATCGCCGGCCGCTTCTCGTTTCCCGAGCAGATCGACTTCGTGCGCATCCCGGGGATGATCAAGAAAACCAACGAGGAGTATCTCCCGCTTTCCATCAAGATCAACCCGGAGCACGCCCTGGAAATCCGCAAGAACATCATCACCGCCACCGCCAAGACCTTTCAGCCGCACCTGTTCATCGTCGACAAGGAGCCCCTCGGCCTGAAGAAGGAGGTCCTCCCGACCCTGGAGTGGATCCGGCGCTGCCTGCCCGGGACGCGCACCATCCTGGGCCTGCGGGACATCATGGACGACGCGGCCACGGTGAGGAAGGACTGGGAGGAGAAGGGCATCTACGAATCGCTGGACCGGCTCTACACGGAGATCTGGATATACGGGATCCAGGCGTTCTACGACCCGGTGAAGGAGTACGGGATCCCCGATGCCATCAGCCGCAAGGTGCGCTTTACCGGCTACATCCCCCGCAAGGTGCCCGGCCGCGAGGCGGTCAGGAAGTTCCGGCGCGAGATGAAGGTCGGCGACGACGAGAAACTGGTGGTGGCCACCACCGGCGGCGGCGGCGACGGCTACCCCGTGATGGACACCTACCTCAGGATGCTCGAGTCCATGAACGGGAAGGCGCCCTTCGAGTCCGTGCTCATCAACGGGCCCTTCATGCCCAAGCAGCAGCGCACGGACGTGTCCCGGCGGGCCCGGCGGCTGGGGGTGCGCGCCTACCCTTTTTTCCGCCAGATGGAAAAGATGCTCGCCGCGGCCGACGTGGTGGTCTGCATGGGCGGCTACAACACCCTGTGCGAGATCCTGAGCCAGAGGCGCACCAGCCTCATCATCCCCCGCGAAACCCCCCGCCGGGAGCAGCTGCTGCGGGCCCAGGCCTTCCGGGCCCACCACCTGGCCGACTACATCCCCTGGGGCGACTTCACCCCCGAAGCGCTCCATGCCGGGATCGACCGCCTCCTGCACCATCCCGAGCCGTTTCAGGACGCCATCGCCCGGTTCCGTTTCACCGGGGTGGAGGCCATGTGCCACCGGCTTTCGGATTTCAGGGGTTAGGAATGCCGGAGGAGATGGACGCGCGCCCCGTGCTGGGCATGATTCTCAAGGGCTACCCGCGGATCTCCGAGACCTTCATCTCCAACGAAATCCTGCTGCTGGAAGGGCTCGGCTTCGCGATCCGCATTTTTTCCATGCGCCGCCCGCGGGAGTCCTTTTCCCACGCCAGCGTCAAGCGGATCCGCGCCGCGGCCGATTACCTGCCCCAGGAGCTGCTGCGGTCCCTGGCCCCCCTGGTCCTGCACAACCTGCGGCTGGCCCTGAGACGCCCGCGGGCCTACCGCCAGGCCCTGGCGGTCGCCCTGGCGCGGCTGCGCCGGACGCGCAAGGCCGCCACCCTCAAGCACCTCCTGCAGGCAGGGTACCTGGTGGAACGCCTCCTGCCCGGCACCGGGGTGGCCCACCTGCACGCCCACTTCGCCCATTCGCCCGCCTCGGTGGCGATGTTCGCCAGCCGGCTGAGCGGACTCCCGTTCAGCTTTACCGCCCACGCCAAGGACATCTACACCTCGGACCCGTCCCAGCTGCGGGAGAAGATCGGCCTGGCGCGCTTCGTGGTCACCTGCACCGAGTACAACCGGGACCACCTCCTGCGGATCGGCCGCGGCGGCCGGTACGGCGCGCCGGTCCGGACGCCCGTCTACCGGGTCTACCACGGCATCGATCCGGGGCTCTTCCGCGCCGGCGCGGGGGAGCCGGCGGAACGCCGGCCGGGGCCTCGGCGGATCCTCACCGTGGCGCGCATCATCGCGAAGAAGGGGCTGCCCACCGTCTACCATGCCCTGCGCCGGCTGCGCGACCAGGGGCTCGCTTTCCGCCACACCCTGATCGGCGACGGGGACCCCCGCGAGCGCCAGGCCCTCGAGGGCCTGGCCCGGCGCCTGGGGATCGACGACGTGGTCGAGCGCCTCGGCACCCAGCCCCACGAGGTGGTCCTGGACCACTATCGCCGGGCCGACCTCTTCGTGCTGGGCTGCCGGGTGGCGGCCAACGGGGACAGGGACGGCATTCCCAACGTGCTGGCCGAGAGCATGGCCATGGGGGTTCCGGTGGTCGCCACCCGGGTGTCGGCCATTCCCGAGCTGGTGGAAGACGGGGTCAGCGGCCTCCTGGTGCCGCCCGGAGAGCCCGGCCCCCTGGCCGCGGCCATGGCCAGGCTGCTGGGCGACCCGGCCCTGCGGCACAGGGTGATCGCGGCCGCGCGGCAGCGGGTCGTCCGGGATTTCGACAACGGCCTCCTGATCCGGCAGCTGGCCGCCATCTACGAAAAGGAAGGCCTGGGAGTGACAAAGTCCGCTGCCGGCGGAGATGGTTGAAAGAGAAACGCCGCTCCGAAGGGCACCACCTCAAAACGCCCGATAGCGCAGACTCCTTAAGTTTCACGAAAGCGTGCGGTAAAAGGCAGACCGCCTCGGCATGCGGATCGTTTTCTATACCCCTTTCAAACCGTTGGGGCACCGCCACCCCAGCGGCGATGTGGTGATCGCCGCCGGTCTGTGTGCGTTTCTCCTGCGGCGGGGACACGAGGTCAGCCTGGCCGATCCGCTGCGATCGCGATGGATCTATTGGCGCCCCTGGCTGTTGCCGAGGCTGCTCGCATCCCGGCGGCGGATGGCGAGACGTCTCTGCGGGCACCCTGCGGACCTGTGGCTGACCTACCACAGCTATTACAAGGCCCCCGACCTGCTCGGGCCCGAAATGGCGAGGCGCTTCGGGCTCCCCTACGTGATCTTCCAGGGGATTTACGCCACCAAGCGCCGGCGCGACATCCGCACCTGGCCGGGGTTCCGGCTGAACACCCGCGCCCTGGAGGCCGCGGACCACGTCCTCACCAACAAGGCGGTGGACCTGGTCAACCTGAGGCGCATCCTCCCGGAGGGTCGCCTGACCTACGTGCCGCCCGGCATCACGCCGGAGGACTTCACCTTCGACCCCCGCGCCCGCGAGCGCCTGCGCAGCGACTGGGAGGTGGGGGACGACCCGGTGGTCCTGGCGGCGGCCATGTTCCGCGCGGATGTCAAGACCGAGGGCCTGGCCTGCCTCATCAGGGCCTGCGGCAGGCTGCACCGGGAGGGGCGGCGGTTTTTCCTGGCGATCGCCGGGGACGGGCGCGAGCGCAGGCGCCTCGAAGCCCTGGCGGCGGACCAGCTGCCCGGCCGGGTGCGGTTCGCCGGCAGGATCGACCGCGGCCGGATGCATCGTTTTTACAGCGCCGGCGACCTGTTCGCGTTCCCGGGCATCGGCGAGTCGCTGGGGATGGTCTACCTGGAGGCGCAGTCCTGCGGCCTACCGGTGGTGGCCTTCGACAACGGCGGGGTCCCCGAGGTCGTGGGGCGCGGCGAGACCGGGCTCCTGGTGCCCCTGCGCGACGAGCCCCGGTTCGCCGAGGCCGTGGACACCCTTCTGGCGGACCCGGAGCGCCGCCGCCGGATGGGTGCGGCCGCCGCCGCGAGAATCCGCCGGGAGCACGACCTTGACCGCAACTACGAGGTTGTCGACACGGTGCTGGAGGCGCTGGTCCGGGGGAGGGGGGCGGTGGCGGCACGGACGGCGCGAAAATAAGCGTCGGGCATGTGGTTCGAAATCGAAATGGATTACGATTACGATTACGATTACGATTACGACAACGACAACGACAACGATTACGACTAAAGATTTGCGATCCGGGGGGGGGACCCGGCAATGGGCTCAAATGAGCGACGACACTCCTGAAATGGAAACCCGCTTCGGCCTCATCCGCCACGCCGAGACGCTCTGGAACAGGGAAAAGCGGATCCAGGGCCATCGCGACAGCCCCCTGACGCCGGCAGGCGAAAAAAAGGCCTTGCGCTGGGGTGCGCGCCTCGCGGCCGAGGGGTGGGACCGGGTCATCGCCAGCGACCTGGGGCGGGCAGCCGCCACGGCGGAGCGGGTCAACCGGGCGCTGGGGCTCCCCCTGGGGCGCGACCGGCGGCTGCGCGAACAGGATTGGGGCGCATGGTCCGGGAAAAGGGTGGACGACCTCCTGCAAGAGGTCCCCGACCTGGCCGGACGCTACACCCACCTGGGCTGGCGCTTTTGCCCCCCCGGGGGGGAAAGCCGGGAGGCGGTCTGCCGCAGGGGCGCCGAGGCCCTCTGCCGGGCGGCCGGGCGCTGGCCGGGGGGGCGGATCCTGGTGGTGACCCACGCCGGGATGATCCGCTGCCTGGTCAACGGCCTGCTGGGGCGCAGTTTCCTGCCGGGCGAGCCGCCCCTGCTCATGTCCGGCCACCTCCACCGCCTGGTCCACGCCCGGGGCGTCCTGGGGGTCGAGCGGCTCAACGCCCTGGATCTCGAAGGGCGCCCGCCCGCAGAGCCGCCGGCTGACGAGGCCGATTTCATCACCGCGGACGCCGGGTAGCCGATGAAGATCCTGATCTACTGCCAGCACGTGCTCGGCCTGGGCCATTTTTTCAGGACCCTGGAGATCTGCCGCGCCCTGGAGGGCCACAGGGTGACCCTGGTCAGCGGCGGCCCGCGCCTGGAGGCCCGGCTGCCCGAACACCTGCGCGTCGTGCGCCTCCCGGAGCTGAGGATGAACCGGGAGTTCCAGGGCCTCCTGGCCGTCTCTGCCGACCGGCCGGTGGAAACCGTCAAGGAGGAGCGCCGGCAAACCCTCCTGGACCTTTTCGCCCGCGAGGCCCCGGACCTTTTCATGCTGGAGCTCTACCCTTTCGGGCGCAAGGCTTTCCGATTCGAGCTGGACCCGGTCCTGGAAGGCATTCGCCGCGGGACCCTGCCCCGCGCCCGGGTGGTCTGCAGCCTGAGGGACATCCTGGTCGAACGGCAGGACCCGGAAAAGGTCGAGGCGCGGATCGTCACGACCCTGAACCGGTATTTCGACGCCCTGCTGATCCACGCCGACCCGTCCGTGTTCACCCTGGAAGAGACCTTCACACGCTGCGCGGACATCTCCGTCCCGGTGGTCTACACCGGTTTCGTCACCCCGAAGCCGGCCCCCGGAGACCGGTCCGCGACCCGCCGGCGCCTCGGGCTTGCCGACGGCGAGACGCTGGTGGTGGCGAGCGCCGGGGGCGGCAAGGTGGGCGCTCCCCTGCTGGAAACGGCGGTGCAGGCCCTGGAACTCCTCGACCAACGCTTCGGGGCGCACCTGCAGGTCTTCACGGGGCCCTACATGGATCCGGCCGCGTTCGCGCGCATCGCGGCGCGCGCGGGTCAGCGGACGCGGGTGAGCCGGTTTGCGGCCGATTTCCCGGCCTACCTGGCCGCCGCCGACCTGTCCGTCAGCATGGGAGGCTACAACACCTGCATGAACATCCTGGCCGCGCGGGTGCCCGCCCTGGTGTGGCCTTTCGGGTTGAACCGCGAGCAGCGCATGCGCGCCGAGCGCCTCTCCGGCCTGGCGCCCCTCACGGTCCTGGCGGACGCCGATCTCGAGCCGGCCCGCCTGGCGGCCGCCATGGAGCGCGGCCTGAGGGACGGGCGCCGGCCCCTGGGGAGCGTCGACCTGGACGGCGCCCGGTTCACCGCGCACTGGGTCGACGCGCTCCCGGGCGGCCTGGAAAAGGGGCCCCCCGCCCCATGAGCGCCGCAAGGGCCGCGGCCCTCTGGCACCGGGTGCCGGGAGACACGCCCGCCCGCCTGGCGCGCTGCGTGGACAGGGCGCTGGCCGCGGCCGCCGGCCCGGTGGAGGTCTTTTTCCGGGCCGACGACGTCGCGGCGCCGGGGGAAAATTTTCGTCGCCTCCTGGAAGCCTTCTCCTGCCGGCGGGTGCCCCTGAACCTGGCGGTGGTGCCGGCCTGGCTCACCGCCGCCCGCTGGCGGGCGCTCTCGCGCCTGGCCGCAAACGATTGCCGGCGCTGGTGTGGGCACCAGCACGGCTGGCGCCACGCCAACCACGAGGCCGAGGGCCGCAAGCAGGAATTCGGCCCCTCCCGGCCGGGAGGGGACCTGGAGGCCGACCTGGCCCGCGGCCGCCGGCGCCTCGAGGAGATCCTGGGAACCGATTTTACCCCGGTGTTCACCCCCCCCTGGAACCGGTGCGACGGGCGGACCCTCGAGGCCCTGGCGCGCCTCGGGTACCGGGCGGTGTCGCGTCGCGCGGGCGCCCGACCACCGGCCCCGCCCGGGCTGCCGGACCTGGCGGTGGACGTCGATCTTCACACCCGGAGGGAGCCGGAAGCGGCCGCGGGGTGGCGGGGGCTGCTTCACGAGCTGGAAGCCGGCCTGGCCGGCGGCCGCTGCGGCGTCATGATCCACCACCGGAGGATGAACGCGGCGGCCCTCGAATTCATCGACGGCCTGCTCGCGCTCTTGGGGCGGCGCAGCGCCGTCCGCTGGGTCGACTTCAGGGACCTGGGCCCATGAGGGTCGTCTTTTACTGCCAGTACGTTTTCGGGATGGGGCATTTCTTCAGGAGCCTGGAGATCGCCAGGGGCCTGGCCGGCCACGACGTGACCCTCGTGGTGGGCGGCCGGCGGGTCGATATGCCTCTTCCCGGGGGCGTGAAGCTGGTCCGGCTCCCGGCCCTTTCCATGGACGAGGGATTCACCACCCTGATCCCGGCCGATGATGGCCGAGGGCGGCACCCCTGACATCCCTGCACCCCATGGTGGCCGCGGGCTGGGTCTCCGGCCTGGTCCAGGCCTTCTCCAGCCGGCCCAAGGTCAGGGACTTCGAGGCCCTCCAGCAGGACATCCGCTCGCTGCGGGGATTCTGGCGCAACAAGGTGACGCGGGTTCTGCTCGTGGTGGTGTTCACCAACATCGGCAGCTCCCTCGGCACCCTGGTGGCGGTTCCGCTCCTGGTCAGGATGCTTTAGGCACAACCGCCACCACCCGCCTGGCCGGCCCGGCGCCCGCGGCCGGGCGGTTGGGGCGGCGTATCTCCAGGCGCCCCTCGGCGAAGAGCTGGATGCAGGCGGGATAGAGCGCCCACTCAAGGCACAGGCCCTTGGCGCGGACCGTCTCGAGGGTGTCCCCGGGGTCGATGGCGAAGGCGCGCTGGCCGATGATCGGCCCGGAATCCTCCCCGTAGTCGACGAAGTGCACCGTGCAGCCGCCGACCTTGCAGCCGTGGTGGAAGGTGTCGCCGTAGCCGTCGGCGCCCGGAAAAGCCGGCAGCAGCGCGGGGTGGATGTTCATGATCCGCGGCCGGTCGGGATCGGGCGAGACCCGGTCGATGAAAAACGGCGTCAGGGTGCGCATGAAGCCGGCCAGGACCAGCAGGTCGAAGGGGTGCGCCGCCATCTCGCGCAGGAGGCGCGTTTCGGCCAGGGCCCTGGTCTTGAGATGGGTTTCCAGCTTGCGGGAGGCCGTCCCGGGGGGGAAGAGGCGCTGCCTGGCCGCCGCCGCGGTCCAGTCGAAGTCGGGCGGGAGGGCCGCGGCCCGGGGGTCGCTTTTGAACTCCCGGATGATCTCGCCGTAATCGACCACGAAGGCGGGAATTCCCCGCCCGCGGGCGCGCTCGAGGCCGGCGGCGCCGGGCCGGTCCGCGCCGACGAACACGACCCGCCCGTCGATCCGGCCGGCCCCGCAGGCATCGATGACCGCCTGCAGGTTGGTCCCGGAGCCGGAAATCAGCGCGCCGATTCGAATGGGTCGTTTCATCGGTGGCAACCTCGCTGGGGGGCAGGTTTACGGTGCCCCGGTAAAGGGGTGAACCGGCGAACGCCTCCCGGCGCGCGCGGTTCCGGCGGCTCACGGATGCACGGGCGGACCGGGGAACCGGCCGACCCCCTCGTCTATAGCGGGATTCGGCTGACTTCGTCAAGCCGCCGGATGGGCAGCCGGACCCCGGAAACGTTTCCATCCGCGATGCGCCCGGGCGGCCGCGGGACCGGCCGAGTTGACAAGTCCGGCCGGGGCCACTATATTGGCAGCAATTTTTACCCCCGTCCCCCCAGGAAAGGAACCCATCCCATGTCAGAAAGCATTGCGGAAGTCAGCGACAGCGGCTTTGAGAGTGAGGTGTTGCAGTCCGACAAACCGGTAATGGTGGATTTCTGGGCCCCGTGGTGCGGCCCGTGCAAGGCCATCGGGCCCATCGTCGAAGACCTGGCGGCGACCTTCGGGTCCAAGGTCAAGTTCCTGAAATGCAATGTGGACGACAACCCCCTGACGCCCGGGAAATACGGTATCAAGGCCATCCCGACCCTGATTTTCTTCAAGGACGGCGATGTGGTCGACCAGATCACCGGCATGGTGGCCAAGTCGCGCCTGGAATCCTCCCTCAACAAGATCGTTTAGTCCCGCGGCTGCCGGGAAAGCGGTTTTCCCTATCGCCCGGCGGCCTCCATGGCCCCGGGGCCCCCGCCTCCCGCCCGGGGGCGGTTCGTCCCCCCGGCCCACGGAAGGTAGCATGAAACGAGGCCTCATTCTCCTGGTTGCCTGTCTGACGATCCTCTCGGGCTGTTCGAGCGTGAAGGAGTGGTTCGGCCTGGGGGGAGAGGAGGACAGAAACGCCCAGGAGCTCGCCTTCGACGGGATGGACGAGTACAATTCCGGCTGGTACAAGCGTTCCATCGAAACCTTCGAAAAGCTCAAGGACTGGTACCCGTTCAGCAAATACGCCATCCTGGCCGAGCTGAAAATCGCCGACGCCCACTACAAGCTGCAACAGTACGAGGAAGCCGTCGAGGCCTACGAATCCTTCGAGAACCTCCATCCCCGCAACGAGGCCATCCCCTACGTCGTCTACCAGATCGGGATGTGCCATTTCGAGCAGATCTCCACTTCCGACCGGGACCAGACCCCGACCCGCAGGGCCATCGAGACCTTTCAGCGCCTGGTCCGGCAGCACCCCGACAGCCCTTATGCCGCCAGGGCCCGGGAGCGCATCAACCTGGCCTTGAAGAGCATGGCCGAGGCGGAGTTCCGGGTGGGGGTCTTCTACTACAAGGACGAGCGCTACCACGGCGCCCTCGAGCGCTTCCGGCGGGTGATTTCCAGATACCCGGATGTGGGTATCCATCAGGAGGCCCTCCTCTACATCGCGCGCTGTGAAACCGCCATCGCCGCGATGGAGGGGGAAAAGCTGGAGGACTGAGGGCGTTCGGAAAAAACCCTTTACACAGGGCTGTTTTTGGGATAAATTTCTTACTTTAAACCACCGCCACCCTCAGGAGACACGATCATGTCCAAGATGTGCGCGATATGCGGCAAGCGGCCCCGGGTCGGCCACAACGTCAGCCATGCCCACAACGTGACCAAGCGCCGATTCAACCCCAACCTGCAAAGAGTGCGCACGCTCCGCGAGGGCCGGGTCATGCGGATCATGGTCTGTACCGGCTGCATCAAGTCCGGCCGCGTGCTGAAAACCGCCTGACCGAGGGATGCCCGCCTACCTGATCCGCTTCACCCCCTGAACCTGTTTCACCTTCGCGAGCGCCGACACCACCCGCTTCAGGTGCGCCGTGTTCTCCACGGTCAGGGTGAACAGGCTGTCGACCGTGTTGTCTTCGTAGGTTTTGGTGTTGACGCTGAGAATGTTGGCGCCGAGCTTGCTGATGTTGGAGGCCACGTCCGCCAGCAGGCCCACCCGGTCGATGGAGGAGATCCGGATGCGGACCGGGTATGACTCCCTGATATCGTCGCTCCACTGGACCTCGATCTGGCGTTCCGGGCTCATCTTGAGGGCGTTCAGGCAGCTGGTCCGGTGCACCGTGACACCGGCGCCGCGGGTGATGTAGCCCACGATCGGATCCCCCGGCACCGGCTGGCAGCATTTCCCGAAACGCACCAGGATGTCGTCGACCCCCCGGACGATCACCCCCACCCGCGGTTTCTTGCGCCGGACCCGGCTGATGATCTTGTCCAGCAGGGAACGGTTTCCCTCTTCCTCCTCCGTGCGCGCCGCGAAGCGGCGCAGGACCTGAAGGGGCGTGATCTTTCCGTAGCCCACGCTGGCGATCAGGTCGTCGACGGTCTTCAACCCGAAGAACGCCACGGACGCATCCATTTCCTCCGATTTCAGCAGGTTGTTGAAATTCAGCTTGTGCTTGCGGAACTCCTTTTCGCACATTTCCCGGCCCAGGGACAGGCTGCGGCCCATCTCCTGGGTCTTGATCCACTGTCGGATGCGCGTGCGCGCCTTGACGCTCCTGACGAATTTGAGCCAGTCCTTGCTGGGGTGGTGATGCTTGGTGGTGAAAATTTCGACGATGTCGCCGGTCGAAAGTTCGTGGCTGAGGGGGACCATCCGCCCGTTGACCTTGGCGCCGGTGCACTGGTTGCCCACCTCGGTGTGGATCATGTAGGCGAAATCGACCGGGGTGGCCCCCTTGGGCAGGGATTTGACCTCCCCGGTGGGGGTGAAAAGGTAGATCTCGTCCGGGAAGAGGTCGATGCGGACGTTTTCCAGGAACTCGCTGGGGTCCTTGAAGTCGGCCTGGTTCTCCACCAGGTTCTGGATCCAGGCGAAGGTTTCGCGGATCCTCTCGTCCACCTGGCGGTCTTCTTTGTAGCTCCAGTGGGCGGCGATGCCGGACTTGGCCACCTGGTCCATCTGCTGGGTCCGGATCTGGACTTCCAGCCGCTCGCCTTCGGGCCCCACGACGGTGGTGTGCAGGGACTGGTACATGTTGGGCTTGGGCCGGCCGATATAGTCCTTGAACTTCGAGTCGATGGGCCGCCACATGGAGTGGATGTGCCCCAGTGCCTCGTAGCACTGGGGGATCGTGTCGACGATGACGCGGAATGCGATGAGATCGTAGATCTGCTCGAAGGGGAGGTCCTGGGCGACCATCTTCTCGTGGATGCTGTAAAATTTCTTGTAGCTGCCGAGAACCTCCGCCCGCATCCCCACCTGCTCCATCTTGTGCCTGATCATAGATCGGAGTGACTAGGTGAGTGCAGCCGGCCGCGCCCAGCCCCCGGCAGACGGCCGAGCCGACCATCCCCCGGTGTCCGGCCACGAAAATCCGCGAGCGGGCGTGCATCGGCTCCAGGTTGAGTGGTTTCACTGCGGGCCTCACCCCTCAATCGAACTGGTTGAATGTCTGGAAACCGCCCTGGATGCAGAGGTGATCGCGCTCGGCCTCCTTGAGGTCGGCTTCCACCATTTCGGAGATCAGCTCCTCGAAACGGATGCGCGGCCGCCACCCGAGCTTCTCCCGGGCCTTGGTCGGGTCCCCCAGCAGGGTGTCCACCTCGGTGGGCCGGAAATAGGTCGGGTCCACCTCGACGACGACCCGGCCGCTGGCCGCGTCGACCCCCTTCTCCTCCACCCCGTGTCCCTCCCAGCGGATGGGAAGGCCGAGCCTGGCGCCGGCCAGTTCGATCACCTCCCTGACCGAGTGCTGCTCCCCGGTGGCGATGACGTAGTCCTCGGGCGCCTCCTGCTGGAGCATGAGCCACTGCATCACCACGTAGTCCCTGGCGTGCCCCCAGTCGCGCCTGGCATCCAGGTTGCCGATGTACAGCCGCTGCTGCAGCCCGAGCTTGATGCGGGCCATGGCACGCGTGATCTTCTTGGTGACGAAGGTCTCCCCGCGGACGGGGGATTCGTGGTTGAAGAGGATCCCGTTGCAGGCGTAAATCCCGTAGGCCTCGCGGTAATTGACGGTGATCCAGTAGGCGTAAAGCTTGGCGACGGCGTAAGGCGAACGCGGGTAAAAAGGGGTCTTCTCGTTCTGGGGGACTTCCTGGACCTTGCCGTAAAGCTCGGAGGTCGAGGCCTGGTAGAAGCGGGTCTTTTTCTCCAGGCCGAGGATGCGGATGGCTTCCAGAAGGCGCAGGGTCCCCAGGGCATCGGTGTCGGCGGTGTATTCCGGCGACTCGAAGGAGACCTTGACATGGCTCTGGGCCGCCAGGTTGTAAATCTCGTCCGGCTGCACTTCCTGGATCACGCGGATGAGGTTGGTCGCGTCGGTCAGGTCGCCGTAATGCAGGAAAAAGCGGACGTCCTTCTCGTGAAAATCGGCATACAGGTGGTCGATCCGCGCGGTGTTGAAAGAGGACGCCCGGCGCTTGATGCCGTGAACCTCGTAGCCCTTTTCCAGGAGCAACTCCGCCAGGTAGGCGCCGTCCTGCCCCGTGGCGCCGGTGATCAACGCGCGCTTCATGGCAATCCTTTCAGCAATGAACCCCTCGAATGAGCCTGCCGTATAGCACACCCGCATCCCGCCTGGCAACCGCCATCGATCCCGCCCGGGCGGATGGGAGGCGGCCGCATCGCCTGTTTCCCGGGATCTCGGGCCCCGGGGAGGGTTACTTGTCTATAATCAGATCTATTTTATTGTCATGTGCCAAAAGGAGGGGGGGAATGGGAAGGATTGGATCGACGGCGGTGGCCGCGGTGGTGGGGATTGCGCTGGTCTTTTTTTCACTTCCGGCGCTGGGGGTAGAGGAAGGGGGGTCAGCTGACAAGGGGGCCTGCTGCCTCAACCCTCCGGACCTCTCGGTTCCAATCGGGGAACTGGAGGAGGGGCTGTTCAAGTGGGACTTCTGTCTGCCGCTGACCGAAAGCACGTGCAACCAGGCCGGCGGCCTTTTCAACGGCATCGGTTCGCAGTGCGGCGCTCCCGATGTCTGCCCTGCCGGGGCTTGCTGCAGCACGGAAGAGGACACCCAACCGCCGGCATCACCGCCTGCCGATCCGGGCTCACCGGAGGAAATCAACCTGTGCAGGATCCTTCCTGGCTGCCTGACCCTTCCTTCCGCATGGTGCGCCTTCGCCGGCAGCGTTGCCGACGCGTTGAAATGCAAATTCGACTATGACTATCGGGGCGACTACTCCGATTGCAGAACGGAGGGCGTCTGCACCGAAGAGCTGGGCGCCTGCTGCCCGGGCGTGCCCAACGGCGTCCTGAAGGGCGCGGGGGACAACGATCTGCTCGACGGAGGCTGCCATTACACCACCCAGGCGGAGTGCCTCGACAGCTACAGCGGCATCTGGAACCCGAATCAGACCTGCGATGACTATGACGTCATCTGCTCCCCCAACAGGGGCGCCTGCGTGCTGGAAAACGGCCAGTGCGTCGACACGACCCCGATCCTGTGCGCTGGCGAGTGGGCCCCCGGCGCCTGCCCGCAGCCGGTTCCCACCCTCAACCAGTGGGGCCTCATCGCTTTCATGGCGGTCCTGCTGGGTGTCGCCCTGATGAGGCTCCGGCGCAGGAAGGCCTGACCTCCGGCCCCACAGCGACCGCAAGCGACGCCGAAAAAGGGCGGGTCTTTCAAGACCCGCCCTTTTCCCGTTCAGGCGCCGCTGCGGCGCAGGGTCCCACGCCCGCGACACGCCGATTCCGCGGCTCAAATCAGGGCTGTTGACACATGGGCTGAGTGTGATATGAGACATGGGCGATTCATCGGGGCCAAAAGCGCATACCGCCATGAGGATACTCAACCGGAGGCCCACCCCATGAGCCCAGATTTCATCGGCGACTTGATCCAGGCACTCTACCGGGTGGTGCCGGCGGACGTCGCCCTCATGAAAGACATCCTCATCGTCAGCGGCATGCCGGAAAGCACCGAAAACCTGCGCTACCTGGCCTTCAACCGCCAGAGCTTCAGGGAGGGGAACCGGACCCTCGAGTTCTCGGCCGTGGCCGTGATCAACAACCGCCGCATCGCCCACTGGCAGCTCACGGGCTACCGCGAAAAAATCAGCCGGATCGTCTTCAGCGCCCGCTGGACCCGCAACCCCATGGACCTGTTCATCAACAGCCTGCGCTGCGATTCGGTCCTGATGGCCCTTCTGGCCTCCTGCGGCGCCAATTACAGCCTGCTGGGAACCCTGCAGGTCGAGGAAACCCGGGGCGGCGGGCTGCGCCGGCACCGCCGGTTCCGCCCGGTTGTGGCGGTACCCGGCATCGACGACCGGCAGCTGGAAATGGTGGTTGCCTTTGAAAACGCGCACGAAATCAGGAAGGCCGGGATAGCCGGCTCCCGATCCGCCGCGGGGTGACGGGGGCGGACGTCCGCGCCCCGTCCGTCCCAGCCCTCGGTTCAGGGCGTCAGATGCCTGAGGGAACGCCTGTGCAGACTGGGCCCGAGCATGGACGCAGGGGGCCGGTGGGCCAGGTTGTCCGAGCGGTCCGCGGGTATCCTGAAGCGCTTGGATCAGCTTCGTCGTGACCCTGATCTGCCTGGTGTCGGCCTACCCGCTGGCGTTTTTCATGGCGACGACCCCCGGGCGCTGGAGCGGGCTTCTCCTCGCGGTGGTGCTGCTGCCCTTCTGGACCTCGGTGCTGGTGCGGACCGCGGCCTGGATCGTCGTGCTCCAAAGGGAGGGGATCCTCAACGGCCTCCTGACGGCCCTGGGCGTCATCGCCGAGCCCCTTGAGATGATCTACAACCGGTTCGGCGTTTACGTGGCCATGGTCTACGTGATGCTGCCGTTCATGGTGCTGCCGCTCTACAGCGTCATGAAGACCATCCGGCCCGATCAGCTCAGGGCCGCCGAATCCCTCGGCGCCGCGCCGCTGTCGGCCTTCGGGTCGGTCTACCTGCCCCAGACCGCGCCGGGCATCGTTGCCGGCTGCCTCCTGGTGTTCATCCAGTGCCTCGGTTTCTATGTCACCCCGGCCCTGGTCGGCGGGATCCGCGACCAGATGATCAGCATGGTCATCGCCGGGTACGCCATGGAAACGGCCAACTGGAACATGGCGGCGGCCCTCTCCGTGATCCTGCTGGCCTGCGTGGCGGCCCTCTACCCGCTGTTCAACCGTTTCGTGGGCCACGGCAGCCTGAAAGCCGGCCGATAGGAGGGCGACACCGGCAGTGAAGCACCCGCTTTCCCACATGTCGGGCTTCCAGATCGCCTCCTGGATCGGCCTGCGCCTCCTGGCGGCGATCTTCCTGGCCTACATGGTCCTGCCCCTGGCCGCCGTGATCCCCATCTCCTTCAGCAGCGGCACCTTTCTCAGGTACCCCCTGCCGGGCTTCTCGCTGAGGTGGTACGACACGATCCTCGCGCCTTACCCCTGGCGCTTCGCCTTTTTCAACAGCCTCTGGATCGCCCTGGCCACCACGGGGCTGGCGACCGTCCTGGGCACCCTGTGCGCTTACGGGTTCACCAGCTCCGAGTTCAGGTTCAAGGCCCTGCTCATGGCGCTCATCACGAGCCCTCTGGTGGTGCCGGTGGTGATCACTGCCCTGGCGGCCTATTTCTTCATGGCCGAGGCCGGCCTGCTGGGCAGCTTCACGGCCATCATCCTGGCCCACACGGTGGTCTCCGTCCCCTTTGTCTTCATCACCGTCACGGCCTCGCTCCAGGGGTTCGACCGCGCCCTGGTCCGGGCTGCCATGAGCCTCGGCGCCACGCCCCTCCAGGCGTTCTGGTCCACCGCGCTCCCCTTGAACCTCCCGGGGATTTTCGCCGGGGCGGTCTTCGCCTTCGTCACCTCCTTCGACGACGTGGTGATCGCGCTCTTCCTGGCATCCCCGGCCCAGCAGACGCTTCCGCGGCAGCTTTTCAGCGACCTGCGGGAGCACATGGACCCGTCCCTGGTGGCCGTGGCCACCCTGCTGACCGGCATTTCCCTGGTGTTTTATGCCGTCGTGCATGTCCTGCGCTCCTGGGGGCTCAGGCGCCGCGGCGAGGCCGGGCCGGCCTGAACGCAAGACCGGCGAACCCCGGCGTCGAAGCCGCGCCGGATTCCTTCAACCCCGCGGGGGGCCCCGGCTTCCCGCGGCAGAAACAGTCGAGGTGCCCATGAAAACGCGTTCATCGACCCACGGATACGAACCCCGGCATCCGGACCGCAGGGCCGGCCGCCGCGGCCGCCGGCCCTGCCCCGTGACGGCCGGCGCCCTTCTGCTCCTGGCCGCCGCCCTGGTACCCGCGGCCGCATGGGCCCAGGCGAGGGATTTCACGGTGGTCGCCTGGGGCGGCACCACCCAGGAGGTGCGCCGCGAGCATTACTTCAAGCCTTTTGCCGAGGCGAGGAAGATCCGTGTCCTGGAAGATGTCTACCTGGGCGGCTGGGGGGTCTTCCAGGCCATGAAGGAGACGGGGCAGGTGCCCTGGGACGTGGTCCAGGTGGAGTCCGCGGAACTCATGCGCGGCTGCGAGGAGGGGGTTTTCCTTCCCATCGACTGGGCCCGGGTGGCCGATCGCGCCCAGTTCATGCCCGAGGCGGTCAGCGAATGCGGCGTCGGGCTGTCGATCTGGGCCTCCGGGGTGGCGTTCAGCCCGGAAAAGGTGGGCAAGGTCCCGACCCGGCTGGAGGATTTCTGGGACCTGAAGACCTGGCCCGGCAAGCGCGGCCTGCGCGAGGGCCCGAAAATCAATCTCGAGATGGCCCTGATGGCCGACGGCGTGCCCCGGGAGCAAGTCTACGAGGTCCTGGCCACCCCCGAAGGCGTGGACCGCGCCTTCAGGAAGCTCGACCGGATCAAGCCCCACCTCATGCTCTGGGAAGCCGGCGCCCAGTCCACGGACCGGCTCCTGAGCGGGGACGTCATGCTGAGCACCAGCTACAGCACCCGGGTCTTCCGGGGGCGCAACGAGGGGCTGAGCCTCGACCTCATCTGGGACCGCGCCGTTTACGCGGTGGACTCCTGGGCGGTCCTGGCCGCTTCGCCCCACATCGACCTGGCCTACGGCTTCCTCGGGTTTTTCGTCTCCTCCGACCGGCACCTGGAAGTGGCGACCCTCACCAATTCCACCCTGCCCCTGATCAGGGTCATCGACAGGATGGACGCGGAGGCGGTGAAGGGCCGCCCCCTGAAGGACAACCTGAAGAGCGCCCTTTTCATGGGGACCGAGGAATCCATCGGGTTCTGGCTGGACAACCAGGACGCCCTGACCCAGCGCTGGAACGCATGGCTGGGAAAGAAATGAAAATGCCCGCGGCCAGCGGGCACCCGGAGGAGGCCTGCCCATGATCCGCTACCTGTTCAGCGGCGCCCATGCCTACACCCTCAACACCCTGCTGGCAGGCTTCGGGCGCGAAACCGCCTCGCGCTTCGAACTGATCGCCTACCCCAGGCTCCTGCGCCGTTCGCGGCTGCCCGTCGGCACGTACATCTTTTCCGACATCGAACGCCTTTGCGGCGAGGAACTGGAACGCGCCGGGAGGGCCTGGCAGGCCCTGGCGGCTTCCGGCGGCGGCACCCGGCTCCTGAACCACCCCCTGGAGACCATGCGGCGCTACGAGCTGCTGCGCACGCTTTACGAAGCCGGCATCAACCGCTTCAACGTCTACCGCCTGACCGAGTGCCGCCGGCCCGAGCGCTTCCCGGTCTTCATCCGGGTCGAAAACGACCACCGGAGATCGGAAACGCCGCTGCTGCACACCCAGGGGGAACTCGACGACGCCGTCGGGAGGATGCTCTCCCGCGGCAGGAGCCGGGAAGGGCGCATCGTCACGGAATACTGCCACACCGCCCCCGACGGCAGGGGGTACTACCGCAAGTACGGCGCCTTCGTCGTCGCCGGCGAGATCATCCCGGCACACGTCATCTTCGGCGATTCGTGGGTGGTCCAGATGACCAAGGTGCCTTTCGATTCCCATCTGATCCGCGAGATAGAAAGATTCCTGGGGGACGACTCCCACCTCGACCAGCTGCGGAGGGTCGCGTCCCTGGCCCGCGTCGACTACGGGCGGATCGACTATGCCCTCGTCGACGGACGGGTCCAGGTCTTCGAGGTCAACACCAACCCCTCTTTTCCCAGGATCGACCCCTCCGACCCCCCCGGGCGCATCCGGCTCAACCGGCGGGTGAACGAGAGGATCATGAAGGCCCTCCTGGCCGTCGATTCCCCGGAGCCCAAGGGACGCACGGTCGCCTTCAGGGTCGAGGCGGAGACCCTGCTCTGGCGCTGGCGCTACCTGCCTTACGAGGCCGCCCATGTGTTGACGCGCCCGCCGGTGCTGCGCCGTTTCGAGCCGGCGCTTTTCTGGCACCTGAAGCGGTTGGCCAAGAAAACCTATCTCAGGCATCACGATGGCCTGGTGCGGAAAAGGCTGATCAACCCTTAGGCGTCCGCGGGCTGTCGCCGTTCCCGTAAACGGTCCCGCCGCCCCATGGCCGCACGCCCCCGGGCTGAACACCCTTCATCACCCGCTACCTTGGAGGTATCTATGAAAACGCGTTCATCCTTGAAGATGTCTACCTGGGCGGCTGGGGGGTCTTCCAGCAGGACGCCATGACCCAGCGCGGCCACGCTCCGGCGATCGGCCAGCACCGTGAACGTCCTCTTCTGGCTGTTGGTCCCCGAGGGGGCCAGGGTGCCGATGCGCACCAGGTCCTCCAGCAGGTCTCGTGCCACCGGCCGGTTCAGATAGTTGCGGCAGGAGCGGCGCGAGGCCATGAGCCGGGCGAGGTCGGCGACCGGGTACTGCCCGGGGGGTGACCACCCCGGGGGCATCCGGAAAGTCCGAAAGGAAAGCGACCGCGGGTCAACGGCTTCCACCCGCTCAAAAAACCTCCCGTTGCAGCTCGCTTCGAAAGCGGCGCGCCATCAGCCGCTCGTAGAGCCCCGGGGCCAGGCGGTGGACCCACCAGCCCAAAACGCCCGCGGGCGACAGCACCAGCAGGCTTCTGCGGCGCCCCGCGGCGCGGACCACGGCCCTTGCCACGCGCTCCGGGGACCAGGGCCGGCCCACGGTGGACTGGGGGTGAGAGGTGACCCGGCCGTCTTCACCCAGGGCGCGGGTCTGCAGGTTCGTGGCGACGAAGCCGGGACAGGCGATGAGCACGTGAACGCCGGCCGGTCTCAGCTCGGCCCGCAGGGTGGTGAACAGCCCGTGGAGGGCGTGCTTGCTGGCGCAGTACCCGCTGCGGCCGAGGAGCGGCGTCAGGCCGGCCAGGCTCTCGATGACGATGATGGTCCCCCGGCGGGCGACGAGGCTTTCCAGGGCCGCCTGGGTGCAGTAGAGCGCGCCGAAAAAATTGACGTCCATCACCTGCCGGAAGACCGCAGAGCGGGTGCGCGCAAAGGCGCTGCGCTGGGTGATGCCGGCGTTGTTGACGAGGACGTCGATGCCCCCGAACCTTTCCAGGACCTGGGCGACGGCGGCCTTGCAGTCGTTCTCGCCGGCGACGTCGCAGCCGACGGCCAGGCAGCGGGCCCCGCCCCGGGACAGTTCCCGCGCGCGGGTTTCCGCACCGGCCGCATCGATGTCCAGGAGGGCGACGGCGGCCCCCCGGCGGGCATATTCCCGGCAGACGGCCCAGCCGATGCCGCTGGCCGCGCCGGTGACGACCACCACCGGGGCTCTATCGCCTGGGGCGGGCATGGCGGGGCTCACGGCCGGGCCGGAGCGGCCGCTTCGGCCGGAAGGGCCCGCCGGGAAAAGAAAAAGGCCGTCGACAGGCCGGAGACGATGTGCCAGATCCCCCACCAGGCCACCAGGATGGCCATCCCCCCCAGGCCGCCGAAGAAGTCGAAGACCAGCACCAGGCCGAGGCCCGAGTTCTGGATGCCGACCTCGATGCAGACGGCGCGGCAGTCGGCCTCGCTCAGGCGCGCCAGGCGCGCGGACCAGTACCCGATGTTGAGGGCCAGGCCGTTGTGCAGGAAGACCGCGAAGACCACCAACCCCACGTAGGAGAGAAAGTAGTTCCAGTTGGCCCCCAGGGCGAGGGCGACGATGGCGATGAAAAAGAAAAGGGAAAAGATCCGGAACGGGCGGCGGACCTTTCCGACAATGCGCGGGAAGAGCCTGCCGATGACCAGCCCGGCGCTCAGGGGGATCCCCAGGATGATGAAAATGGTGACGAAGACGTCCACCGGGCTGAGGCTCACCTCGCGCAGGATCCGGGCCGTGGCCGGGTTCAGGCTGCCCCACAGGGAGAGGTTGAGGGGGGTCATGACCACCGCCGCGGCCGTGGAGACGGCGGTCATGCTCACCGACAGGGCGGCGCTGCCCCTGGCCAGGTAGGTCATCACGTTGGACAGGTTCCCCCCGGGGCAGGCGGCCACCAGGATCATGCCCAGGGCCATGGAGGGGTGCGGCCGGATGGCCAGGGTCAGCAGGTAGGTGAAGGCCGGCAGCAGGACGAACTGGGCCGCCAGGCCGATGGCCGGCGCCTTGGGGGCCGCCAGGACGCGCTTGAAGTCTTCCGCCTTCATGTCCAGGGCGATGCCGAACATCATCAGCCCGATGGCGGCATTGATGACGAAGAGCCCCTGGGGGTTGAAATTGAGCCGGACCTGATCGACGGCGGCGATGTCCACGGGATGGCCTCCTACATCTTGCCCGTCCGGGCGGCTTCCCAGAGCCACAGGCCGGGGGGGTCCACGTTGGCCTCCGGGTCGACCCGGGCGTGGATCACCGCCGGTTTGCCCGAGGCGACCGCCCTCTGCAGCGCCGGCTCCAGGTCCGCCCCCCGGTCGACGTACTCTCCGTGGCAGCCCATGGCCTCGGCGACCCGGTCGTAGCGCACGGGCGCGTGATCGTGGCCGAACCAGGCCGCCTGGCGGCCGAAAACCCGGCGCTGGGCGCTTTTTTCCATGCCGAAGGCGCCGTCCACGGCGACGATGACCACCACCGGCAGGTCGTTGCGGACCGCCGTTTCCAGTTCCTGGAGGTTGAAGCCGAAGGCCGAGTCCCCGGTGACGCAGTAAACGGCCTTTTGCGGACAGGCCAGCTTGGCCCCCAGGGCATAGGGCAGACCCGTGCCCAGGTGGCCGTAGTTCATGGAGTAGACCAGCGAGCGCTGGCTGCGCGCCACGTGGTAGTGGATGGACCAGAGGGTCGTGTTGCCCCCGTCCATGACCATGACCGCGTCGGCGGGGAAGAAGCCGTTGCAGACCTTGAGAATCTGGCCGGTCAGCATGGGGCGCCGCTGCATGTCGGCCACGGCCGCGTCCAGCTCCTGCCGCCAGGCGTCCTGGACCTGCCGCAGCTCGGCGATTTTTTCGTGGGGGGGGCGTTTGACCGTCAGGGCCCGCACCTCCCCCAGGAGCTGCCCCAGCACCTTGCGGGCGTCGCCCACAAGGGCGGCGTCGGCGGGCCGGTTCAGGCCGATGTGGGTCGGGGCGGTTGGAGAAATCCTCAGCCGCAACGGCCGGCTGTCGGTCAAGCGCCTCAAGCTCGGGGACCTGGACATCCAGCAGCTCTTCGAGGCGCCCCGGCGGCCGCCGTCCGCGGCCGACTCGCCGGGCGCCGGGGCCGCCCCCCCCTGGCAGGTCACCCTCCACCGCCTCCTGATCGATCAGTACGCCATAGAGGGCGAAGACCACACCTTCGCCAAGCCGGTGCGCATGCTCCTGGACCAGGCCAGGCTGCAGGTCGACAATTTTTCGACCGCCGCCCGGAGCCGGGCGGACGTTTTCTTTTCGGGGCGCTACACCCAGAAGGGGTCCCTGCTGGCCGGGGGCAGGGTCGGCATCGACCCCCTGGAGGGCGACCTGGAGCTCAAAATCGCCGGCCATGAGCCGGTATGGTTTCAGAAATACTTCGAGGACCAGGTGCGGGTCATCGCCACCGGCGGCCGGATCGACGCCGGCGGCACCCTCTCCTTCGCCATGACCGGGGAAAAGGGCCTGACCCTGTCCTACCGGGGGGGCCTGAAGGTGGCCGACTTCAAATCCGTGGAGCGCGCCAACGCCGACGAGTTCCTGAGCTTCAAAAAGCTCGAGATCGACGACGCCAGGATCGCCGTCAACCCGACCTCGGTGTCCATCGGCAAAATCAGCCTCCACGACTTCTTTTCCCGCCTGGTCCTGACCCCCGAGGGCCGTCTGAACGTCCAGGACACGGTGGCGACCGGGGGCGCCAAGGCCGGCGCGCCGAAAACCGCCCGGGCAGAAGCGACGCCTCCGGTGAAGATCGGCACCGTGGCCCTTTCCTCGGGCCGCGTGCGCTTCATCGACCGGTTCGTGGCCCCCGGCTACTCCGCCACCCTGACAGGGATCGACGGCACCCTCAAGGGCCTGAGCACCGACCGGGCCAAGGCCGCCGACGTCCAGCTGAGGGCCCGCCTCGACGGGCAGGCGCCGCTGCAGATCTCGGGAAAGGTCAACCCCCTGGCCGATGAACTCTTCGCGGACATAGCCGTCAAGTTCGACGAGATGGACCTCAGCAGCCTGAGTCCCTACTCCGGAAAGTTCGCCGGCTACACCATCCAGAAGGGAAAGCTCTTCCTGGACCTCTCCTACCGCATCGAGAAAAAGAGCCTCCAGTCCAGGAATTCCGTCCTTCTGGACCAGTTGGAGTTCGGCAAACGGGTCGAGAGCCCCACGGCCACCGCCCTGCCGGTGACCCTGGCGGTCGCCCTGCTGAAGGACCGCAGCGGCAAAATCAGCCTCGACCTTCCCGTGTCCGGCCGCCTGGACGACCCGCAGTTCAGCGTGGCCGGCATTATCCTGCAGATGATCGTCAACCTCCTGGTGAAGGCCGCCACTTCCCCGTTCGCCCTGGTGACGGCGGTGCTGGGCGGGGGGGAGGAACTGGACCAGATCGAGTTCGCCTACGGCATCTCCGCCCTGGACGAAGCCGGCGGCGCCAGGCTGGACCGCCTGGCCGAGGTTCTCTACGAGCGCCCCGGCCTGAAACTGGACATTTCCGGATATGCGGACAGCGAAAAAGACAGCCAGGGCCTGGCGGACGCCCTGTTCGAAAACAGGCTCAAGGCCCAGAAGCTCAAGGACCTGAGCGGACGCGGCCAGGCGGCCGGGTCTCTGGAAGAGGTGGCCCTCACGCCCGAGGAATACGAGCGCTACCTGGCCGCCGCGTTCGCCGAAGCGGGCCTGCAACTCCCGGCGCGCCCCGCCGCGGCGCCGGAGGGGAAGAAACCGCCCCCGGAAACGGGGGCCAAACCGGCAGCGGACAGCCCGGCGGCCGAAATGGAGCGCCTCCTGAGGGCCGGCATCCGGGTCGCCGAGAGCGATCTGAGGATCCTGGCCCGGGCCCGGGCGCAGGCGGTCAAGGAGCACCTGCTGCAGTCCGGGAAGGTGACCCCGGAGCGCATCTTCCTGAACGATCCCGGGGATCTGAAACCGCCCCCGGCGGAGGGGATGAAAGACAGCCGCGTGGTGATGGCCCTGAAGTGATCCGGCGGGGGGCGGATGGACGCACCGCCCTCGGAGCCCGCGCCGCCTAACCGGCGTCCGCCGCCGGGGCCGGTTTCAGCGTCAGGGCGCCCACGGGACAGACCGCGGCGCAGGCCGCGCACGTCGGGCAGGCGAGGTTCGCGGCGCCGTGACCGTACGAGCTGACGACCGTGTCGAGCCCCCGCCGGGCGAAGTTCAGGGAGGCGTGGCCCCCCGTCCGGGCGCAGACGGCGATGCACCTTCCGCACAGCACGCAGCGGTTGGGGTAGTGGACCAGGTGGGGATGGCTGTCGTCGACCGCGGGTGTTTTTAGGCGCGTCTGCAGCGGTTTGGCGTTCAACCCGGCCTTCAGGAACCTGGCCAGGCGCTGCAGCTCGCAGCGCTTGTTGGCCGGGCAGTTCCTGCAGTCGACGTCGTGCACCGAAAGAAGCAGTTTCAACCCCGCGCGCTGCAGGCGGCGCACGGCCGGCGTGTCGGTGCGCACCACCATCCCGTCGGCCACCGCCTCGGTGCAGGCGGTGACCGGTGCCGGCCGGCCGTCGATCTCCACTGAAGCTGAGGGTAAATATCCCCCAGAAGGATACGTCGAACGACTCCTCGTAGAACGTGTAGCCCAGGCGCCTGAGGTTGAAATGCGTGACCGCCGCCGGTTTGAGCCGCTTCCCCTCTCCCACGGCCGCCCCGCCGGTATCCGTCCGGCGGCTTTTCACCTGTTCCCGGAACCGCTGCTCGCTGCCGGCAGCGGCGCCGCCCGCTCCTTTCTTCAGCAGGTCCCGCACCAACTTGAGGCCGATGTAGAGGAGGACGCCGGCGGCGAAGAGCTTGAAATGCCGGGGATCGGGCAGCCAGGCGACGCGCACGACGGCCCCGATGAAAACGCCGGGCAGGGTGCCGGCGATCACGACCCAGGTCAGAGGCCACACCATCCGGCCTTCCCGCCAGTAGCGGTAAACGCCGCTGGGGATGGCCACGACGTTGAACACATGGTTGGTGGCGCTGACCGACGGGTGGGTGTAGCCGAGAAACGACATCTGGAACGGCAGCAGCAGAAACGCGCCCGACACGCCGCCCATGGAGGTGAAAAACGAGACCACGAATGCCACCAGGGGCGGAACCCAGGCAGCGACGTGAATGCCGGCGGTTTCGAAAAACATCATCATGCTCCCGGGAATGGGACTCCTGCCGATAAGGTCACGATAATTATATTTTACGTGATTGTTTAGCAGGCCCGCTATTTACATGTCAAGCTATTTGTGCAAAGCTGGACACGGCATGAATCGAAAGCGCGGAGGCCGCCCGAGGGCGAAGGCGATGGTTTGCGGGGCGTCGAAATGAATGCGGAACAAGGGGGGAAGCGGCCCATGCCCGCCTCGCAGCACGTGCTGCCGGGCAACGCGCATCACGGCCGCATCGTCTTGGCGGCAGAAGAGGGCCGGCACCTGGATTCGGCCCAGCTCCACCGGCTGGAGCAGTCCTTCCGCAAGTGGGCGGAAGAGTCGAGGCGCGCTGACGTACGCCTCGCGCGGCGTCGCATCCTATTGATTTTCCTTCTGATACGCTATACGGGGGCCAAGCTCAACGAAGTGCTTTCCCTGGACCCGGCCCAGGACATCGATACCCGCCAGCGCACGGTCACGATCCGCGCCTCGGCGCCCGACAGGAGATCCCCGTCGAGGCAGGTTCAACTTTCCCGGGATCTGTCCCGGGAGATCCAGGAAGCCCTGTCGGACCCGTCTTTCAGGGACGCATTGGGCAACAGGTTCCATGCCGACCCCGGCTTCGTGCGTCGCAAGTTCTACGAACGCGCCCAGGCCTGCGGCCTTTCCAAGGAGCTGGGCGGCCCCGAGGCGATCCGCCAATCGCGCGCCGTGGAGCTGATGCTGGGCAACCTGCCCCTGCCCGCGGTGCAGAAACTGCTGGGCCACTCGACGCCCGGCCTGACCTCCTCCTACGTTTCTTTTTCCGGGGATGACATCGACCGGGTGACCCGCCTGTTCCTCGAAAGGGAGGCCTCGCGCAAAACGAGCGCCCGGAACTCGTTTTTCGGGAAGATCGAAACGATTCGCAAGGGGGATATCCAGGCTTTGGTGACCCTGACCACCGTCGGCGGCCATCGCGTCGCCACCGTCATCACCAACGACAGCCTGGAACAGCTCGCCCTGAGGGAAGGCAGTTGGGTCGCGGCGGAGGTGAAGGCCCCCTGGGTCCTCCTGGAGGCGGGAAAAGAAGCGCCCAACTGCAGCGCCGACAATCGCTTCGAAGGGATCGTCGCGGCCGTTACAGCGGGCGCGGTGAACACGGAATACACCGTCCGGATTGCCGACGGCACGGCCTTGTGCGCGGTCGTTTCTACGCAGAGCGCCAGGCGCCTCGCCCTTGAAGCCGGAGATCCGGTGTGGGCCATGTTCACCTGCTTCAGCGTGGTGCTCCACCTGGACTGAGCCCGGGCCATGGGTAAATGGGTACCCGGCACGAAGGGCGAAGAGCCGCACGGAAAGAAAAGAACCGGAGGCGGGTGGATCCGCTCACCCGGGCCCATCGACGCCGGAAAGGGCGGCATCCGGCAGGAGGCGCACCGGTCCGCCAACGCAGCCTCATGGGGCCGTTGACTTGTCCGCTGCCGGTTCCGGCGTGATCCTGTCGCCGGGGCGCACCGTTCCGCCCTCGACGACCTTCACGAAAATCCCCTCCCTGGGCATGACGCAGTCGCCCACCTGGTGAAAGATCGCGCAGCGGCTGTGGCACTCCTTTCCGATCTGGGTCACCTCCACCAGGGCCCGGGCGCCGATGCGCAGCCGGCAGCCGAGCGGCAGCTCCCAGGGACGGAAGCCCTCGGTGGTGATGTTTTCGGCAAAGTCGCCGGGGGAGACATCCAGCCCCTTGTCCCTGATCTTGCGGATGCTCTCGGATGCCAGGAGGCTGACCTGCCGGTGCCACCTGCCGGCGTGGGCATCGGTCGCCACGCCGTGGTCGGCAACGAGGACCGCCTCCGCCACGTTCGACTTCCGGATCCCCTTGCGGTCGCTGACGGACACGGCCACGACCGAGCCGATGGGTGCCGGGCTGCCTGCCATGACGCCCCTCCTCAAAGCCCCCTGCCGAACGAGCAGTGGGGATAGCGGCCCTCGGGGCAGTCCCTGCACAGGCCCCCGTGGCCGATGAACGCCGGTTCCTTCCCGCCGATCTTCCCCCCTGCCGCGCTGCGCGGTCAATCAGTACCACATTGTGGCTTAATTGGCAACGATCCCGGGGTTCGGCCGGAGCCGCCAGCCGCGCCCGGCTTGCATTTGAGGTTCAGACTTGATAAGGGACATGCGGCTTCTTCTATAAGGATCGACCACGGACGGTGCCCGATATCCCAAAAATTCCGCAGCCTGCCGAGATGCCGGGGGAAGACCGCCCGCACCGCCGGCTGGCGTTCGCCCTGTCGCTTCTGGCCGCAGCGGTCCTTGCGTGTTATGCCAACTCGCTGGGCAACGGGTTCGTTTTCGACGACTACGACATCTTCGTCAACCGGCCCGAAATCCGCAGCTTCCGGTACCTCCCGCGGGTCCTGGGGCTCGAGACCGGGCACAGCTTCTACCGGCCGGTGCGCTTCGTCTCCTACATGCTGGACCACGCCCTTTACGGGCTGAACCCGGCCGGGTTCCGGGCCTCCAACCTCTTCTACCACTTCCTGGCCTCGACGTTCGCCTACCTGCTCCTGTGGCACATCACCGCCAGCCGGCGGGTGGCCCTGTGCGCGGCCCTGCTGTTCGCCGTCCACCCGGTGCAGACGGAGTCCGTGACCTACCTGGCGGGCCGCCGCGACCTGCTCTTCAGCCTGTTTTACCTCATGGGGTGCTATTTCTTCCTGCGCTACGACGAAACCCGGCACCGCGCCTATGCCGTGGGCCTGGTGGCTGCCTTCCTGCTGGGCCTTTACAGCAAGGAGATGGCCGTCACCCTGCCGGTGGTGGTATATGCCTATCTCGTCCTCAGGAACATGCCTTCCGACTTCGCCCTGCGGCCCATGGCGGCAGCCGCCAGGAAGGCCTTCAACGACCACCGGATCGTTTTCGCCATCCTGTTCGCCATCGCCCTGCTCTACGCCGTCGACCGGTCGACGGTCTCCAACCCGTCCAAGGTCAGCGGGTTTCACGGCGGGGGGCCCACGGCCAACTTCATGACGGTCATCGCCATCATCGCCCAGTACTTCAAGCTGCTGCTCTTCCCCATCGAACTCAACGCGGACTACTCCTACAATGCCTTTCCCATCGTGACCTCCTTCACCGACGTGCGCTTTCTGGCCGGGGTGCTCATCCTGCTCGTTTTCGCAGCCCAGCTCGTCATCGCCTTTTCCTTCGACCGCTGGATCACCTACGGCGGGTTCTGGATCCTCGTCACCCTGCTGCCGGTCTGCCAGATCGTGCCCCACCACGAGATGATGGCCGAACACTATCTCTACCTGCCCATGCTGGGGTTCGCCCTGACGGTCACCCTGCTGCTGCACCATTTCCTCGCCCGGCCCTCGGAGAGGTGGATTTTTTTCAGCCTGGCGGCCGTCGTCCTGGTCCTGGCCGCTGTCAGGACCATCGACCGCAACCGCGACTGGCGCGACGACCTCACCCTGTGGAGCCAGACCACGCGCACGGCCCCCGGCTCGGCCCGCGCCCAGAACAACTACGGCAAGGCCCTGATGCAGAGCGGGGAAATCGAACCGGCGATCAAGGCCTTCCGCCATGCCGTCGCGATCCGGCCGGGCTACGCCGAGGCGCTGGCCAACCTGGGGGTCGCCTACGGCGCGGCGGGGATGACGGGGCAGGCGATGCAGTACTTCCGGCAGGCCCTGGAGATCAACCCGCAGTTCGCGGAGGTCCACTTCAACATCGGCGTTTCCCGCCTGCAGCAGGGGCGCTACGGGGAAGCGGAGGCGGCCTTCCGGGAGGCGACGGCCATCCGGCCGTGGTTCGCCGCGGCCCACTACAACCTGGGAAAACTCTACGCGCGCGGCGGAGACGGGCCGCGCGCCCTGGAGCACTTCACGCGCGTGATCCGGGCCGATCCCGGCTCACAGATCGCACGCGACGGTGAGCAAGGACGGGAGCAGCTGGAAAACCGTGTGGCAGTACCCGTCGAGCGTGGGGGCCTGGACGGCCTACAGCGGGATCGACATCGCCGCGGCGCTGGGATCGGTCAACGGCGACGTCTACATCAAGTTCCAGCAGTACGACGACTACCCCTTCTCCACCGACGGCATCCTGTGGGACAACATCGAACTCACCACCGACGGGACGGTCACGCCCGCGGGGAGCTGACCGGCGTCCTGCAGGGCGCACCCCATCGACCTTTTCTCACCCCGGGCAGCCCGCTGCCCGGGGTGAGCCGTTTTACGGCCGCCGCTGGCAGTCCGGGCAGATGTGGGTGGCGCGCTGGCCGACGACGATGCGCCGGATGGCCTGGCCGCAGCGGGGGCAGGCCTCGCCCGTGCGCCGGAAAACCCTCAGCTCTTCCCGGTTGCGGCCCTGGCGGTCGGCAAGGGAGTGGAAGTTGGACTGGCCGCCTCCCAGGCTGGTTCCCAGGTTCCGCAGCCCCTTGCGCAGCACCTTGCGGATGGAGCGGTGCAGGGCCCGGATCTCTTCGCCCGAGAGGGAGTCGCTGCGCCGCAGGGGATGAAGGCCGGCATCCCAGAGGGCCTCGTCCACATAGATGTTTCCCAGGCCGGCCACGAAGCCCTGGTCCAGAAGGAGCGGCTTCAGCAGGCGTCTGCGGGAGCGCAGGCACCGGGCCAGGCGGCGGGCGCTGAAAGACTCGCTCAGGGGCTCGGGGCCGAGGCGGCCGAGAACGGCCCCCGGGTCGTCCACCAGGTAGACCCGGCCGAACTTGCGCGGGTCGTGGAGGCGCAGCTGCCGCCGGGGGCCCAGCTCCAGAATGACGTGCTGGTGGGCGGTCCTGGGGGCATCGGGAGCCTCCAGCATCAGCCGGCCGGACATCCGCAGGTGAATGAGCAGGTGCCGGCCTCCGTCCAGGTCGCAAACGATGAACTTGCCCCGGCGCCGGATCGTTTCGATGCGGCGGCCGGCGAGGCGCCGGCTGAAGCTGTCGGGTGTCTCGGCGGCGATCGTCCGGGGCCAGTGCACCTGCACCCCGCTCACGGTCGAGCCCGGAAGGTTCTGGCGGTTCAGGGCGTCGACGATGGTCTGGACCTCGGGCAGCTCGGGCATGGTCACTCCTGGCGCATCTGTTTCCAGGGCCTGGCATAGCGTTCGGAATGGACCTTCTCGAACCGGGGGTACCGTGGGCCGTGGGGTTCGGGCCTCTCTCGCGGATGCCCGACAGCCATGACCGCCAGCACCCGCAGGCGGTCCGGAACCGCGAGCGCATCGCGGACATAGGCCTCGGCCGTCACGGTCTCGGCGTGCATGCGTTCGCGGATCTGGACCCAGCAGCTCCCCAGCCCCAGGGAGGCGGCCGCGAGGTGGAGATAGATGGCGGCGATGGCGGCATCCTCCACCCAGACGTCGGATGTGGCCGGGTCGGCGCAGACCACGATGCCCAAGGGGGCGTTTTTGAGGAAAGCGGCCCCGTGGGGCTTGGCGCGGGAGAGCTTTTCGAGGGTCTCGGGATCTGACACGACGATGAATTCCCACGGGTTGAACCCCCGCGAGGAAGGCGCGCGCAGGGCCGCCTCCACCAGCTGCGCGACCGCCCCGGGGGCGACCGGCCGGGTCTCGAACCTGCGGACGCTTCTTCTGTCACGGATCAGTTGCATGAACATGGCGACCTCCTCGCGGCAATGGGATCGGGCGGCGCTCACCGGCCCGCCCATGCGGCGGCGCGGCGCCGCATTTCTTTTGGAGTTCCGTGGAGCGGTGCTGCCCCGTCACGGCTTTCAGCGGCCGGTTCCCAGGACCCTGCGGCGCAGAAAGGCGGCCAGTTTCCTGGCCGGCAAACCGGAGAGGCCGTAGCCGATGCCGGCGACCATGGCATAGACCACCCATTGGGCCGGCCGGTTCAGTTCGCGCGTGGCGGTGAGCGCGGGTGCCAGCAGAAATGCCAGAACGGCGGCGCTGAGAATCCGCCAGGTGTCGGGGGAAAAGAGGATATAGAAAAAAATGTAGGCTGGGGTGAGGGGGCGCTTTTTCATGGCGTCTCCATTCGGGATATGCGTTTTTCCGCTGCGGGCGCGATGGATCCCCGCGTGCGCACGGCATCCGCGACGACTTCCCGCAGGGGCAGACGGGTGCGGACACCCTGCTTCGCGGCAAAGCGGGCGTACCCGTCCCCCCCGCTGGCGAGAAAATCGGGCACCGCGACCGTGTACGTCCGGCGGATATCCAAAGGCTTGTCCTGCGGGCCGACGCGCACTTTTTCGACGCGATGCCCCCGCACGGCGAAGCGGATGCCCGACACCTGGAGAAACCCCCCGTCCTCGTCCCCGCGGGCCCCGCGCACCGAGCGGGTCAGCGCCTCCAGGAGCTCTGCGCCGCTCAACTCCAAGCGCACGATGTCGATGTCGAAGGGCAGGACCCTGAGGATCTGCTCCAGGGTGATGGGGCCCGGGTCGATGCTGTCGCGCAAGGCCCCCGAATTCAGCAGGGCTATGTCGGTCGCCGCGTACTCCCGCATCACATCGGTGACGAAATTCCCCAGGGCGGTCTCTTCATAGCGCACGCGGGCCCTGCGGCCGTCCAGGAACACCTCCGAGCGCCCGATCACCTCCTTGAAGCTCGCCCCCAGGCGCTCCCGGTAGCCGGAAACGATGGCGGCGACCTCGGGGTCTTCGGAGAGTCGGGCCGTTATCGGCAGGTAAACGGCCGATTCCACCCGGGCCCTGCCGGAAGAGGGGTCGACGGCCAGGTCGACGCGCCCGAGATAGCGGCCGTTGTCGAGCGCCTGGAACATGGGGATGCCCTCGACCACCCGGCCGGGGTCGAACAGGAGGTGGTCGTGGCCGGCGATGATGAGGTCGAGCTCCGGCGCCGCGGCGGCGATCCGCCGGTCGGTTGCGTGGCGGCTGTGAGACAGCAGGATCAGGGGCCCACGGCCCTGGCGCCGGCCGATCTCCCGGCGGACGGACGCCACCGGGTCTTCGACGGTCAACCCGGCGACATGGGCGGGCAGGGTGGTGGTCGTCAGTTCGCGGGTGGTGAGGCCGATGACGGCCAAGGACAGGCTCTCCCCCAGGGGGAAGGCCGCCATGGGGTCGCAGAGCAGTCGCCACCCGTTTTCGAGGCGGATGTTGGCGCTCAGAAAGGGAAACGCGGCCCGGCGTCTCAGCGTGTCGAAATTGTCGCGGCCGAAATCGAACTCGTGGTTTCCCACGGCCAGGGCATCCACGCCCATGGCGTTGAAGGCTTCCACGTCGGGCTTTCCGCGAAAGACCGTCGACAGCGGGGTTCCCTGGAGGATATCCCCGGCGATGAAGAGGAAGCGAGCGCCTGTCGGGTGCAATTCGGCCTCGGGCTTGCAGGCGGGCAGGTTCACGCCTCTGCCGGAGGATCTCCGGGGCTGTTCCCGGAATCGGGCCCCTTCTTGTCCAGTTTCTCCTGCCGCTTCTTTTCTTTTTTCTTCTTCCGGGCCAATTCTTTCTGTCTTTTTTCAAATTGATAATTGGGTTTCGCCAATAGGGTTTCCTCCCTGGACGATGCGCCTGGGGCTGCATCGGGTAAGATGTGACGGGCAAACAGGCGATGCGCTTCAAATCCCTCGGGCGGTGAGGCGCGGGGGCGACGTTTCACATCGAGCGGGACGGCACCCCCATCCGGAAAGCAATCTCCCCGCAGCAAGCCGCGCGACGCGATATATCCTCTATTGTAGGGCCTGCCCGCAGGGAAGGCAAGCGGCATGCATGCCATTTGACAAAAAGGATTGACATCCATCGTTAAAATTGTAAACTGTTTACAATCTGAAGTGGGGGCTACGATTGAATCAAGCGGCTGCGATCGATTGCCCCTGGTTTTTGCCGACCCCTTTCGTTTTCGGCCCCCGGCGCTTGGCCGAACTGGGGACGACCCCGCACCTGCCGGGCAAAAAGGCCCTCATTGTGGTCAGCGCGGGAGGCGCCATGGCGCGCAACGGATACCTTCCGCGCGTGCAGGATCTGCTGCGGCAAAACGGCACTGCGAGCGTCGTTTTCGACCGCATCCGCCCCAACCCCGAGTCGGACCGGATCGAGGAGGGGGCCGAGGTTTTCCGGTGCCGCGGGTGCGATTTCACCATCGGGCTGGACGCCCTGCTGCACGCAGTCGAGGCCGTGCTGTCGCGGGCGGCGCAGCCCCTGACCGACCTGCTGGCCCTGGACGCCGTGGTGCGCATCAGCCGCAGCCTGCCGGGGGCCGTTCAGAACGGCAGGGACATCGCGCTGCGCTGCGCCATGTCCCTGGCCGCCATGGAGGCAGGGGTGTGCGAAGCGCTGACGGGCGTCATATCGCTGCACGCCATGGGCCTGTCCCTCGGCGGGCTGGCCCACGGGGCCGGCCTGGCGCTCCTGGCGCCGGCCTATTTCAGGTTCCTGGAGGCGGGGGCGCCCGGTCTCTTCGAGCGGCTGGCTGAGGCCATGAGCGGGCAGGCCCGGGAGGACGACGGGCCGAGCCCCGCGTTCACCCCACGCCTGGAGCGCTTGATCCAGGAGAGCGGGCTGGGCGCAGAACGGCTCGGGGACCACGGCATCGGGCCGGCCGACGTGGCGGATCTGGTGGCCAACACCTTCCGCTGCGCGGGCGCGCATTTCGAGCGCACCCCGGCGCCCATGGCCGCCGGCGACGTCGAACGCATTTTCAGGGCCTCGCTGGGTTGAGCGGCGCGGAGCCCCGCCGGGAAGGGCGTGACAGGCGGCCGACGAAAAACGGCATCACCGAAAGGCTTCAGACCCCCATGTGCGGGATTGACCGATGAAAGCGATCTTCAAGGAGGAAAGGCGCGCCACACTCGCCGACCGTGTCCTGGGGCAGATCCGCGAGGCGATCAAGCAGGGCAAGCTCAAGCCCGGCGAACGCGTCATCGAGGCGACCCTCGCCCAGGAGATGGGCATCAGCCGGGTGACGGTGCGCGAGGCCCTGCGGCGCCTCGAAAAAGAGGGCCTGATTTCCGCCCGGCCTTACAAGGGCGCGGTGATCACGGCCCTGACCGACCAGGCCCTCGAGGAGATCTACGAGCTGCGCATGGTCCTGGAAGAGTTGGCCATCCGCACCCTGGTCAGAAAGTTGACCCCCGAAAAGATCGGGCGCCTCGAGGCGGTGGTCGAAAAAATGAAGCGCGTCGCCACCCAGTGCAGGACCGAGGACGTCATCGACGCCGACCTCGGTTTTCACCGCACGATTTGCGAGCTTTCCGAAAACCGGCGCCTGCTGAAAGCCTGGCTGGAGCTTTCCAACCAGCTCCGGGCATTCATCGCCGCGGAGGGGCGCCTCTACCCCAACGCGCCGCCCGAGGAGACGCTGCCGTCGCACTTCCCCGTTCTGGACGCCATCAGGGTGCGGGATGCGGACCGGGCCGCGGGGATCATGAAAGACCTGATCACCTTCGGATACCGCAACGCCTTGAGGTACCGGCAGGAAAAAAACTGACGCCCGGCACGGGGCCGGCGCGCCGGCCCCGGCCAGACAGAGAAGGAGAGATCCCATGAACGAACTGCATGGAATTTGCGCGGCCATGTGCACCCCTTTCACCCAGGACGGGGAAGCGGTCGACGAGACGGCCTTTAAAAGGCAGATCGACATCCTGGTCGAAGCTGGCAGCCACATCGTCCTGGTGTGCGGCGGCACCGGCGAGTTCGCCTACCTGCGCCCCGATGAAAAGCGCCGCCTCGCCGAGACCGCCGCCAGGCACATCGACGGCCGCTGCAGCCTGATGGTCCAGACGTCGGCCATCGGCACCCGGGATGCGGTCGAAAACGCGCGCTTCGCCGAGGGCGCCGGCGCCGACGCCCTGCTGATCCTGCCCCCGTATTTCGAAGGTCCCGACGCGCGCGGCGTCTACTACCACTACGAGAAGATCGCCGAGGCGATCCGCATCCCCATCGTCGCCTACAACATCCCGGTACACAGCGGGTTCGACATCACGCCCGAGTTTTTCACCCGGCTGCGGGAAATCGACAACGTGCGCTACATCAAGGACAGCACCGGGGACCTGATCCGCATCCGGCAGCTGATCGCCTCCGGCGCCAGGGTTTTCAACGGCGGCGACCCCATCGCCTTCGACAGCCTCATGTCGGGCGCCGTCGGCTGCATCTGGGGGGCCTGCAACGCCATGCCGAAGGAGGCGGTGGCGCTCTACGACCTGGTGACCCGGGGCGATCTCGCCGCGGCCCGGCGCCTCTGGAAACGCGTGCTGCCCCTGAACCTGTTCTTCTGGGGCCACGTCTACAATGCCGCGGTGAAGGCCGCCACCAACCTGCGCGTCAACGCGGTCGGTCCCTGCCGCAAACCGGTGCTGCCGCTGACCGAGGCGCAAACGCGCGATCTCCAGCAGGCCCTGGCCGCGCTGGACGAGTGACGCGCCGCGGTCCCGCCCCCGGGCGGGCATTTTCACCCCCAGATGGAGAGGCCCATGCGCGCCGAACGTCTTTTCACAACGGTCGACACCCACACCGGCGGACAGCCCACGCGCACCGTCACGGGCGGGCTGCCGGCGATTCCCGGCGCCAGCGTCGCCGAGAAGATGATCCACCTCCGGGACCACATGGACTGGGTCCGGACGGCCCTCATGTTCGAGCCCCGCGGCAGCGCCATCATGTCCGGCGTCGTCCTCACCGAACCCTGCCACCCGGAGGCCGATATCGGCGCCATTTTCATCGAAACCACCGGGTACCTGCCCATGTGCGGCCACGACACGATCGGTGTCTGCACGATGCTCGTGGAAACGGGCATGGTGGCGGTGACCGAGCCGGAAACCGTCATCCGCCTGGATACCCCCGGCGGGCTGGTCCGGGTGCGCGTGCAGGTGGAAAACCGCCGCGCCCGGGAGGTCTCCTTCCGCAACGTGCCGAGCTTTGTCATGGCCCGGGACCTGGAAGTGACCCTTGCCGATTTCGGACCGGTGCGCCTGGACGTGGCCTACGGCGGCAATGTCTACGCCATCGTCGCGGCCGAGCGCTTTTCCCTCGGCATCGCGCCTGAAAACGCCGGCCGGATCGTCGAGCTCGGCACGGCCGTGCGCAGGGCCGTCAACCAGAGCGTCCGGATCCGGCACCCCGAAAAGGCGTTCGTCGACAGCTGCACCCACGTGCAGTTTTTCGCGCAGGCGCGCAACCCGGCGGCCGACGGCCTGAACACCGTCTTTTTCGCGCAAAGCGGCATCGACCGCTCGCCCTGCGGCACCGGCACCTCCGCCCGCGTGGCGACCCTGTGGGCCAAAGGGCAATTGCCCCTGGGGCAACCCTTCGTGCACGAGTCCATCATCGGAAGCCTTTTCCGGGCGGCGGCCGTGGAGGAAACCCGCGTGGGGGAATTCCCGGCCGTGATCGTGGAGGTCTCGGGGCAGGCCCACCTGATGGGCATGAGCCAGTTCCTGATTGACCCCGACGACCCCCTGAAGCACGGGTTCCTGCTGGCGTGACCGGCGCGGGCGGGGGGGAGCGGCAGTTCGGAATCCTTTGCCGGCAGGTCGCGGCCGACCGGATCGTTTTCATGGAAAACGGCGTGATCGTCGAACAGGGCCCGCCCGACCAGGTGCTGTTGAACCCTTGCGCCCACCGCACGAAGGAATTCCTGTGCAAGGTCACCCAGCACATCGACAGCGCCGGACTGGGCAAAAGCCCCTAACCTTGGATGGATGCGCATGCGACTGAAGAGCGATGAAAAACAGATGTTGGACGGCACCAGGGGCGAGGCCTGCCGCAAGGCCCTGGAGGTCGTCGTGGAACTGGGCGACCTTTTCGGGGCGGACGAACTGATGCCCGTCTCCCAGGTGCACCTGGACACCACGGTCTACATGGTGGATGCGGGGGTGGAGTTCGCCGAGCATTTCGCCGCCATCGGGGCGCGCTTCGCCGTGCCGACGTCGCTCAACGCGGGCGCCGTCGACCTCGTCCGCTGGCGGGAATACCGTGTGGACGAGACCCTGCTGGAGAAATGCCGTCGCCTGGAGCGGGCCTACCTGGCGATGGGCGCCTGCCCCACCTGGACCTGCGCCCCCTACCAGCAGGGCATGATTCCCCGCTTCGGGGAGCAGATCGCCTGGGGGGAGTCCAACGCCATCGCGTTCGCCAACTCGGTCATCGGGGCGCGCACCAACCGCTACGGCGACCTGTTCGACATCTGCGCCGGGATCGTCGGCAAGGTGCCGCGCTTCGGGCTGCACCTCGACGAGAACCGGCGCGCCGACATCCTCATCGACCTGGAGGGCTTCGGCCCCGATGCCCTCGGCGGCGTGTCCCTCTACCCCCTGGTCGGCTTTGTCCTGGGCGAGATCGCCGGCGACCGCATCGCCGTGCTGCGCGGCATTCCCGACACGGTCTCCACCGATGCCTTGAAGGGACTGAGCGCCGCCGCGGCCTCATCGGGGGGGGTGGGGCTTTTCCACGTGCTCGGCGTGACCCCGGAAGCGAGAACGCTGGAGATGTGCTCAGGGGGCCGCAGGCCGGCTGAATCCCGCGTCATCACCCCCGCATCCATCGCCGCGGCGGAGGAAAAGCTCTGGAGCGCGGCATCGGAACGGGTCGATTTCGTGACCGTCGGCTGCCCCCATTTCTCCTTCGGGGAATTTTTGCGCCTCGAGGCGCTGATGCACGCCCGAAGCGTCCACCGCGACGTCGCCTTTCTCGTTTTCACCAGCCGCGCGGTGTACGGCTGGGCCGAGACCTGCGGCCTGATCGCCCGGCTCGCCGCTGCCGGGGTCCGGGTCTTCACCGACGGCTGCCCGCTGCAGTACCCCAAGAAAAGCTGGCATTTCACGGCCGCGATGAGCGATTCGGTCAAGTTCGTCAACTACTGCTATTCACAGACCGGGCTCCCGGTGGGGTACGGGTCCCTCGAGGACTGCGTGGCCTCGGCGGTGAGCGGCCGGTATGCAAGGAGGGGGCCGACATGGGCGCGAAGCTGAAGGGCTGTGCCGTCACCTCGGGGGTCGGCCGCGGCGAACTGCTGATCACCGGCCAGGCGATCAGCTTCTGGGGCGGGGTCGACCCGGCCACCGGCGCCATCATCGACCCGCGCCACGAACTGTTCGGGCAGAGCATCGCCGGCAAGGTGCTGGCTTTTCCCCAGGGCAAGGGGTCGAGCACCACGTCGCTGATCATCCTGGAACTGGTGCGCCTGGGACGGCAGCCGCGGGCGATCGTCAACGTCCACGCCGAACCGATTCTGGCGACCGGGCCCATCGTCAGCAAGGCCTTTTACGGGAAGTCGATCCCCATGGTCACCCTGTCCCCCCCGGATTTCGAGAAGCTCAGGGGTGCCCGCGAGGTCGTGGTCGACGCCGACCGGGGGTGGGTGGAAACCGTGCGCTGAGGGCGCCCGGGGGAGGCGCGGGCCGGGGGGGCGGTCCGGTCGGGTGCGCCGCGGTCTGCGGATCCCCCCCGGACACGGAATCGACCACGCCGGCGGGAGGTGTTCATGGCTCAGGAGACCTACGGTTATTTCGGGCGGCAATTGCACGTCGACCTGGGAACGGGCGCTACAACGAGCGAGGCCATCGATCCCCGGGGGTTGCGCCAGTACCTGGGAGGGGTCGGGTTCGGCGCCAGGCTGCTCTACGATGAGCTGAAAGGGCACACCGACCCGCTAGGCCCCGACAACAAGCTGGTATTTGCCACCAGCCCCCTGACCCTGCACAGCGTTCCCGGCGGCGGCAGCATCATGCTCTGTTTCAAGTCGCCCCTGACCCGTGTCTGGGGCGAAGCGCGGTGCGGGGGCGACTTCGGGCCCGATGTGAGAAAGGCGGGCTTCGATGCGCTCATCGTCCAGGGCCGGTCGCAGACACCCGTCTACCTCGTCGTCGACGACGGTGAAGCTTCTCTGCGGCCGGCGGAACACCTGCGGGGAAAGTGGGTTTCGGAAAAGACCGCCCTTATCCGACATTCGGTCGGCGACCCTGCGCCGTCGGTTCTGTGCATCGGGCCGGCCGGCGAAAAGCGGGTCAGGATAGCGGCGGCCATGGTGGGGCACCGCGCCGCCGGGTGCAAGGACGCCGACCGGCGGATGCTCCAGAGCTTTTACGGCATACAGCGCCTGGCCCTGGCCGCGCTGCTGCGCGACGGCGAGGTGCTGGTGGTGGGGCGCACGTCGGCCCGGCCCGGGCGCACCCTGCCCTATTGTGTCGAGGTGCTGGAGTGCGACCGCCTGGGCACGCCGCTTTCCGAGGCGCGCAACCCGCGGGTGCGCCACGGGGTGGAGTACGACGAAGAGGGCGCGCCGAAATACTACTTCATCCTGCGCCAGCACCCCGGTGAGTCGATCATAGCGGCCGTCCGGCGCGACGACTACGAGCAGGTGGAGGCGTTCAACCCCAACGGCACGCGCAAGGTGATCCACCTCTTTGACCCCGTGCGCCCGGAGCAGACGCGGGGCTATTCGGCCTTCGGGCCGGGGCTGCTCGACGCCCAGGACCTGGACCGCTACCGCGAGGCGGAGAAGTACGGCGCGATCATGGCGGCAAGCCATGTGGCGACCATCCAGACCGAAAACCCGCAGGCCTTCGCCGGGGCTTTCGCCCAGGCGGCGGCGACCGACACGGGGGCCGACGGCGAGGAGTACACCCGGCGAGAGTTCGACTTCGCGCCCGGGGCCACCTTCGTGGGAAAGCCGGGGGAAAAGATAGATTTCAACAACCCGAGCCGCCCGTCTTCGGCATTTTCCGAATACTCCTACGACCTCCTGCAAGGCCCGGCAAACGCCCTTGACATCCCGCCGGAAGTGTTCGCCCAGCGGTGGGCGGGGCTGAACTACAGCAACGCCCGGACCATCCTGATCCAGTTTTACGCCTCGTGCTGGATACGCCAGGGCCTCTTGATCAACCACCTGTGCGCCCCGATCTACGCCAGCGTGGTGGCGGCCGCCGTTGCCGCCGGCCTGCTGCCGGCAAGCCACTACGGCAGGCGCACGCCGGAGCTTCTGGCCGCCTCCTGGGTGCCGATGGTCTACCGGCGGTGGATAGACCCGGCCAAGGAAAGCGCCGGGCGAGAGACGGACCTGCGCTCCAACGTGGAAACGCTCACCGACACGCTCACCGAGCTGGGCAAGGACCCCGACGAACACTGGAGCAGCGGGCGCGGGAGTTAAAGCGCATCAAAGACCTCGAGGAAAAATACGGCGTGACGTTCCCCGGGCTGGGGGCGGGCGCGAAGGAGCAAAACGATGGCGGGAAAGATGAAGCCGGCGACGACGACGCAAGAGCCGCGGGACGGCCTGTTTTTCAGGTCGTCCGCCCTTGAGCGCGAGCAGGAAACCGAGGGGCGCACCGTTTCGCTGACGTTTTCAAGCGAAAAGCCGGTGGCCCGCTGGATGGGCGACGAGTACCTGCTGCACGGCAAGGATAATGCCGACCTGTCGCGGCTTTCGGGCGTGGGCGCGGTGCTTTACGGCCACAACGCATCCGACATCGACGCCATCATCGGCCCGGTGGTGTCCGCGCGCATCGACGAGAAGGCGCGCCGGGGCGAGGCGGTGATCGCTTTTGACGACGATGACACGGGCAACAAGGCCCTGGCCAAGGTCAAGAGCGGGAGCCTGCGGGGGGTGTCCTTCGGGTACCGGATCCACGAGGCGGTGCAAGTGCAGGAAAACGAGAAGTGGATCGAGCCGAAAACCAAACGCGAATTTAACGGGCCCGCCATCGTCGCCACGAAGTGGGAGGCCTATGAAATCAGCCTGACGCCTGTCCCGGCGGACTCGACTGTCGGCATAGGCCGCGCCGCGAGAAGCCTCGACGGCATCCGCATCACAAACGCGCACGAAAAAAAGGAGAACGACATGGAAAAAGACGAGATCAAGAAGATGATCGGCGAGGCGGTCGAGGGCCTGCGCGCTTCCATCCCCAGGGCGGAGGACATCCTCGCCCAGGTGACGGCGGCCGTGGCCGACCAGGGCAAGCCGCAGCTCCGGGTGTCGCCCGAGGTGCTGCTGGAGATCACCGGGAGGGCCGCGGCCGTGGGCCTGGAAACCAAGTGCCAGGTGATCGACCTGGCGCTTGCCGGCAAGACCGAGGCCGAGCTGCTGCGCCACATCGGGGATGCGGCCATCGCCCGGCGCGACGCCCGCGACAACGGCGACGGCCCGCTGCCAAACGCCCGCGGGACCGAAACGCCCGCGCTGCCCAAGCTCTCCGAGGTCGACGACGACCTGCTGGCGCGATCCCTCAAACACCCCATCGAGGCCGCCTACTAAAGCGGCGAGGAAAGGAGACACAACATGGCGACCAATCAGTCCCCGTGGGTCGGCAGCCTCGACGGCGCGACCAAACCGCTCATCCTGCCCGGCAAGGTGCAGGCGGGAAGCACCGCCGCCATCAAGCGCGGCGAGATCTGCGTGTACAACGAAACGGCCGGCTACTTCGTCCCGGCAAACGCCGTGGCCGACAACGCCTACAGCCTGGCCATCGCGGCGGAAGAGCAGAAGGCCGACGACTCCGCGCGCTACATGGACTTTTACATGCCGCGCATGGGCGACGTGTGGGAGCTCGCCCTGTCCGCGGCCGCAGCCGTTGAGCTGGGCGACGCCCTGACCCTGGTGGCTTCCGAAAGCCAGCAGCTCACGCGCGACGTCGACGGCGCCGTGGCGGCCGTGTCGGTTTCGACCGACAACTACCCGGACGTCGGGGTCACGCTCACCAACAAGAGCTACGTGCGGGCAGTGGTACACCCAGAATACAGCTACTACTACAAGAACATCCTCCAGACTGGCCTGAAGAAGGTGCTGACCAAGATCGCGGCCTACACCCTGACCCTGGAGGACTGCGGCGCGATCATCTCCACCAAGGGCGCCTCCGGCTCCGTGACCATCACCGCGCCCAACGCCGTGGTGCCGGTGGGATGGCATGTGACGCTCTTTGTGGGCGCGGCGCAGCCCCTGGTGTTTGACCCCAAACCCGACGGGTCCAAACTGATCGTCAAGGGGGCCATCAACGACGCCGGCAAGCACATGTCCATGACCGACGAGGGAGATTTCGCCGAGGTGGTCTGGGACGGCACCGACTGGCTGGTGGTCAGCAGCCCGAGCGCGGCCGACGCCGACATCACGATTGAAAGCTAACCGCGCCACTTGACGCGCAGATGAAAGGAGCCAAGACGATGAAAGGAAGATTCTCCAGCCCGATTATCACCCACGGGCCCGGGCTTTCCATCGCGGCCCTGCGCCAGATGGCGCAGAACGAGCCGAGGGCCTTCGCCCCAAAGGTGCAGGCGCTGTGCGACGGCGGGAAGCTTTTGCTTTCCGACCTCGCCGACCTGCGGAGCCTCTACCGCGGCCTGGCCGACGTGGAGGTGCCCGTGACCGCCATGGTGCACGGGATGCAGCGCACCATCACCTCCCAGGCCTTCCCCGTGCTGGTGGGGACCGCCGTGGTGGGGGCCATCAACGCCGCCGCCGACGCCGTGCCCACCATCGGGCAGTTTTTGGTGGAGGACATGGACGACGACAAGAAGGTCACGACCCTGGCCCAGGTGGAAACCCTGGACAAGGACGTGGAGAAGGTCGGCGAAACCGAGGACTTCCCCGAGATCGGCGCGCGGGAGTCCACCGTCGAGATCCGCCACCGGAAAAACGGCCGCAAGCTGTCCATCTCGGTGGAGGCGATCCTGGAAAACAACCTGGCCGACATCGCAAGCCGGGTGAACAAGCTCGGCGAGATCGGCACCGAGTGGGTGGAGGAGCTGACGCTGGAGCGCGTGACCGACCACTGGGGAAGCAAGGGCAGCGCGGCCGAGCCCTACGCCTACCGCCCGGAAGGTGTCGGGACGGCGCTTTTTTCGGCCACCGCCAACACCCCCGGGACCATGGCGCCCTCCGGCAACCGCAAGACGAGCAACGCCTTCGTGGACTATTCCGACCTGGAGGCCGCCCGCGTGCTGCTCGCCTCCATGAAAAACGAGCGCGGCCGCAGGATGGCCGCCCCGCGAAGCGAGATCGCCCTGCTGGTGCCCGACGCCATCCTGGACAAGGTGCTCCGGGTGCTGAACTCCGAGTACACCCCGGGCGTGGAAAACGAAAAGTCCAACTGGGGCCCGGGCGGAATGTGGAACGTGCCGGTGGGCAGGGTATACAGCAGCCCGAAGCTCGACGACCTTTCCACCTCGGCCTGGTACTACGGCTGCTTTACGCGCCAGTACCGGCGCAAGTGGAAGATGCGCTACGAGGTGGTGACGCTGGGCATGGACACCCAGGCCTACCTCAACAGCCAGATCGCCTTCCAGGCGCGCATCGCCTGGGACTGCGAAGTGGGCGCGGTGAGCTACCACAACGTGATCCAGAACCTGTCCGCATCGACCGCGCCGGCCGACGAGTAGAGCCGCCGGGAAACATAGATGAAGCCACGACCGCCCCGGCGGGGGAACCCACGGGGCGGCCTGTAAAACCTGGAGGACCGATACCATGAAAAGAAAAGCCACCGCGCGCCTGGTGCTCGCGTGCCTGCTCCTGGCCGGGCTTATGGCGGCCGGTGCGGCGCAGGCGCAGACCGTGAGCGTGCAGCCCTACGGGATCGCCACCCCCTACTGGTATGAACTTGGCATATTTTTTACGGAACCGCTCGATGCGACCGGCCGTGTCCACAAGCTTCTGCTTTCCGGTGAAAAACGGGTGACACTTGGAACAGATCTCCACCTTGATGTCGGATTTGGTCGAGCCGGCCTCGAACACGGCCCCGCAGGCGCACGTGATCTGGGTGTTCTGGTAAGGGGGATGGGTATCGGCCTTCATCTGCTTCAGCACTCCTTTGAAATCGTTTCGAACGCGGTTGGCGCGATGCCGTCGGGGCCTTGCCGGCCCTTAGGCGTTCATGGAATCCAGAAAGTTTTTATTATTCTTCGTTCTCGACATTTTTTCAAGCAAAAAATCCACCGCATCGCTCGTGTTGAGGGAAGTGAACAGCTTGCGCAGGATCCAGACACGGTTGAGGGTCTCCGGGTCGAGGAGCAGTTCCTCCTTGCGGGTTCCCGATTTCTTGATGTCGATGGCGGGGAAGACCCGCTTGTCGGCCAGGCGCCGGTCCAGCTGCAGCTCCATGTTGCCGGTGCCTTTGAACTCCTCGAAAATGACTTCGTCCATGCGGCTTCCGGTGTCGATGAGGGCCGTGGCGATGATGGTCAGGCTGCCGCCCTCCTCGATGTTGCGCGCGGCGCCGAAAAAGCGTTTGGGGCGCTGCAGGGCGTTGGAATCGACCCCGCCCGAAAGAATCTTGCCGCTCGGCGGGATCACGGAGTTGTAGGCGCGCGCCAGGCGCGTGATGCTGTCCAGGAGGATGACGACGTGCCGGCCGTGCTCGACCTGGCGCTTCGCCTTCTCGATCACCATCTCGGCCACCTGCACGTGCCGGTCCGGGGGCTCGTCGAACGTCGAGCTGACCACCTCGCCCACGACCATGCGCTTCATGTCGGTGACCTCTTCCGGGCGCTCGTCGATGAGCAGCACGAAGAGCATGATGTCCTTGTGGTTGGTGCTGATGCTGTTGGCGATGGCCTGCAGCAGCATGGTCTTGCCGGAGCGCGGCGGGGAGACGATCAGGCCCCGCTGGCCGAAGCCGATGGGGGCGAGCAGGTCCATGATGCGGGCGGAATAATTGTCGGACGTGGTTTCGAGGGTAATTTTGCGGTCCGGGTAGAGGGGCGTCAGGTTGTCGAAGAGGATCTTGTCCCTGGCCGCTTCCGGGTCCTCGAAGTTGACCGCCTCCACCTTGAGAAGGGCGAAATAGCGTTCGGACTCCTTGGGCTGGCGGATCTGACCCGACACGGTGTCGCCGGTACGCAGGTTGAACCGCCGGATCTGGGAGGGGGACACGTAAATGTCGTCCGGCCCCGGGAGATAGTTGGAGGCGGGGGAACGCAGGAAGCCGAAGCCGTCTGGCAGGATCTCCAGGGTGCCCTCGCCGTAGATCAGGCCGTTTTTCTCGATCAGCGCCTGGAGCAGGGCGAAAATCAGTTACTGCTTCCGGATCCCGGCCGCGCCCTGGATGTTGAACGCCTTGGCCATCTTTGTCAGTTCACTGATTTTCTTTTCCTTCAGTTCCGCAATGTTCATCAAGAAAGCACCTCACGAGAAGGTTGTCAAATGGCGCCGCACGGCCGGGCTGTGGCTGGCAAGGATCGCATTTTTCGGAAAGGCACAGGGATTATGGATTCGGGGGAAAGGGAGCTTGCGGCCCTGGACTCGGACACCGGAAACGGCTCAGCGGCGGGCCCGAGCCCATTCAGCCTTCCGCCTCAAAAGAAAGAACGCATCGTCAATGGATTCAGCTGGTCCTCGAAAACCGGCAGTCGATAGAGCAGGATCCGCTCGGGTCAGGACAGGAGGAATTCGATCGTTTCGTGAATGTCATCCGGAGAGCGAAAGGGCACGCTCTCCATTCGGCGGGCTGCTTGCCTAATTCGTTCCGATGAAATATAACATCAAAATCGTCCTGTCAAGCGCTTTACATCATTTTTTCCCAAATGGAAACGGGCCACTTGGTTTCACCCACCCCACTGGGCGACCTCCCCCAAGCGCAGGGGGCCTACCTCGTCGGCGGCACGGTGCGCGACCTGCTCCTCGATCGTCCGCCCGTGGACTGCGATGTGGCGGTGGCAGGCGACCCCGTGGCGTACGCCAAGGCCTTGCTGCGGCTGCGCCCGGGCCGCCTGGTCTTCATGGGAAGGCCGGGGCAGGCCGTGGTGCGGGTGGTGACGCCGGGGAGGGTCTTCGACGTCTGCGGCCTCAACGGCGCCCGGATCGAGGAGGACCTGCTCCAGCGGGACTTCAGCATCAACGCCATGGCCGTCTCGCTTTCCTCCGGGCGCCTCATCGACCCGGCCGGCGGCGCCGCGGACCTGGCCGCGGGCACCGTTCGAATGGTCTCGCGCCCGGTGTTCACGCACGACCCGGCGCGCCTGCTGCGCGCCTACCGGGTGGCCGCCCAGCTCGGGTTCCACATCGCCGCGGCAACAGCCGCGGCCATCGCCCAGGACGCGCCGCACCTGGTGCGGGCGGCCCCGGAGCGCCTGCGCGAGGAGTGGTTCAAGCTCCTGGCCTGCCCCGGGGCCGCCGCCTACCTGGCCGCCATGGCGCAAACCGGCCTGCTGACCCGGCTGTTCCCGGAGATGGAGGCTCTCAAGGGGTGCCGCCAGCCGCCGCCCCACCGGCTCGACGTCTTCGACCACAGCCTGGAGACCGTCTCCCGCCTGGAGGGCCTGCTGCAGCGCCCCCCGGACGGGTTGGAGCGGCACCGGCGCGCCCTTGACCCCCTGCACCGGCCGGCTTGCGCCGCCCGGCTCAAGTGCGCCGCGCTGCTTCACGACATCGGCAAGCCCGCCTGCCGCTCGGTCGACGCCGCCGGCCGCATCCATTTTTACGGCCACGCCAGGCTCGGAGCGCAAATGGTCGCCCAGGCGGGCCGGCGCCTGCGATTCTCAAGGGCCGAAAGCACCTACATCGACACCGTGGTGCAGCACCACACCCGGCTGCTCTCCCTTTTCGACGCCTGGCGCCGCGACCGGCTGTCGGGGCGCGCCGTCGCGCGCTGCTTCAAGGCCTGCGGCGAGCTGTCAGCGGACGTGGTCGTCCACGCCATGGCCGACATGCAGGCAAAAAGCGCCGACAGGGAGCCGGGGGCGTCCTTCGGGCGTTTCGGGCTCGAGCTGATCGAGCACTTCTTCGGCCGCTTCGAGGCCATCCGCTCCGGGCCGCCCCTGATCACCGGCCACGACCTGATTCGCCTCGGGCTGACGCCCTCGCCCCTCTTCGGGCGCCTTCTCGACCAGGTCGACACCGCCCGCCTGGCCGGCAGCGTCACGACCCGCGAGGAGGCCGAGGCCCTGGTCCGGAAGCTGCTGGGCCAGGATTGATGCCCGCATGTCAATCCCGGGCCTGTGGGTCGGATTTCAATCCGACAAGCAAAATGTCTGTCCGAAAACGACGTGGCCGCTCCCTGGGACCTCCACGCCGCCGGGAGCGCCCCGCGACAATAAGGGTTCACCGTTGCCGACATCCGACATCGGACATCGGACCCCCGACCTCAGTTCCTCCGTGGTGAACCACCTACAAGGGGTAGCGCTCGATCTTGTCCCCGAGCCTGGCCGCCAGGCAGGGGCTGGCGGCCCCGAGGGCCCCCAGGATCTCGGCCGCCTCCTCGCGGTAACTGGTCTTCCTCTCCTGCGTCCAGGACGCGGGGGGCGGCTGGAGGTTGGTGATCCGGTCGGCCAGTTTCACGATCCAGATCTCCCGCGGCTGCCGGGCGATCCGCTCCAGGCAGTCGGTCGTCCGCAGCCTCTCGGCCCTGGGTTGCGGCAGGCCGGCGCCGACGGATTCGTCCTTGGTGAGGGCCAGCACGCCGTCGGCGACGGCGTGCCCGAACTTTTCGGCCAGCAGCCCGTAAGTGGTGTCCGTGTCCTCCAGCGTGTCGTGGAGCAGCGCGCACGGGAGGGCGAGGTCCCCGTCCAGGCCGGGTTCCAGGGCCAGGGCCCAGGCCACCTCCATGGCCACCTGGCTGAAGTGCATCAGGTAGGGGACCTCCGTGCCGGGGACGACCTGCCGCCTTGCGGGGCTCCAGTGCGCTTCGGCGGCGAAGCGGTAGGCGTCGATGAAGACGTCGGGGGACCAGGGGCTATGCATGTTCAGCTCCCCATTGTCTGAAGATAGAGTTCGACGGCCTGCCTGACACGACGGTTGACGCCCTCCGGGACCGGCGGCAGCTGCTTGTAGGCCCTGGCGATCATTCGCCTGGCGGACCTGGAAAGGTCCCGCTTGAAACCGTTTTCCTGGGACAGGAGGTAAAGGAAGGTCACCACGGCAGTCCTCTCCTCGACGCCGTCGTCCCGCAGCTCCCTGAGGGCGTCGATCAAAGCCTCCGGGGCTGCGTGCGCCGCCAGCTCGGCGATGGCGCCGACGCCGGCGAGGCGGGCGAAGCTTTCTGCGTCGAGCCCGTTCAGCCGCTCGAAGAACCATTGCCTTCGCCACTGCTCAGCAGGCATCAGGGATTCGAAAGAACGCTGCACCGGCAGATACAAGTGATCGAAGCATACCTGCACCCTATCCTCACTGCTTATGGAAAAGCAGACATCGCTGTCCGCAACCCTTCCCGCTCCGCCCCACCCGGCGGCGAGCACCTGGGGCGTCTTCCGCAGGGCCGGCAGGTCCGCGGCTTTCTCCCCTTCCGCCCGGACGTCGACCGCCAGGCAGTTCGTGAAGCGGGTCATCAACTGGTACTTCACACCCAGCGCCGCAATCGCCTCCGGGTCCTCCAGGGCCGCGATCTCCAGAGCGGCCGCCACGCGCGCCGCGGTCCCGAAGGAACCGGCTTCGATCCCGTCAAGCCCTCGGTCCCGGAGCCGGAGCTTCTGGGCGAGGGCCTCCCCGTTTTCGAGTCCGGCCCGCAGCTCGACAAAGCCCTCCGGCCGATCCCTGAACCGGGCGAACACGTGCAGCGTGTCCCCGTCGTAGACGGGGCCGATGTTCTCCGGGAGAACCTTTTGCGGCTCTCCGGGCCAGATGATCCGGACGTTTCCGGCCTTCGGGAAAAAGATACGCTTGAAGTGCCGGACGATCTTTTCCGCCATGTTCTCGCGCGGCGACACCAGCTCGCAGGCGCCGCCCGTGACCTCGGCCAGGCGCTGAACGAAGGCCTCCGACACGGAGCTTCCCACCCCCACCGTGAAAAACCTGTGGCCGGACCGCGCGGCCATGGCCGTCACCTCTTGCCAGTCCCACACCTCCCCGTCGGTGATGAGCAGCACCTCCTTCGACCGCCGTTCACCCGAACCGGCCCTGACGGCGGCCCTGACGGCCTGCCCGATTTCGGTGCCCCCCATGTCCGCGTCCAGCACTTCCAGGACCCGCTGCGCCTTTTCCAGGTTAGCGCCATCGGCCGGGACCTCGGTCTCGAACAGCATGTCGAGGGAGCTGCCGAAGCGGATGACATTGAACCGGTCCCGGGGCCGCAGGAGCCCCAGGATTTCCAGCAGCGCCCCTCGCGCCTGGGCGATGGAGTCCCCGCCCATGGAGCCGGAGCAGTCCACCACGATCGTGAGGCAGCGGGGGGCGCTGCCGGGTGCGGCTGGGAGCCTGGGGTAAAAAGACGCCAGGGCGACATAGCCTTCGCCGTCCCTTTGCACCTGCGCGGCGCCCTTCGCCCCGCCCTGCATGGAAATCTCGAGGACGAAATCCCGGTCCATGAGGGCCTGCGCTTTTTCGAGGCGCACCACCGTGTCTTCCCCCCGTCTTTCCGTGACGATCCCGTGGGAAGGGCACTCGACGGCGGCCCCGGCCAGAACACCGGAAATCGTCACGCTGACGCTGAAGGGGTTCCCGGCGCACAGGTCGTATTCCGGCGCCTGGTGGGGCTGGACGCCTGCACGCACGGGGTCTCCGTACCTCGGCGCGACGGTGGTGGGCAGGAAAAACCTCAGGGAGTCGTCGCGCCACTTCAGAAGCTCGGCGTAGGCGATCGTGATGTCGACGGTCTCCCCGGGCTGCAGGTTGCCGACGTTCATGGTGTAAAGGCCGGGTTCGACCTGCTCCAGCATGATGGCCGTGTCCCCGTCGGTGACGGCGTCCTCGTAGCGCTCCTCGGCTTGCGCCTTCTCGACGACCACCCCCTTGAGCTCCCTTGTCCCCGTCTTGAGGGTCAAGTCCAGAAAATCGGTGGGCTGCCTGTTCTTCAGGCTGCCGGCGACACCGTTGCGGGGAACCAGGCCCTCGATCTGCTCCGTGACCTCGAAGAGCAGGGCGCTGCACCCCTGCCAGAAACCGGCCACCAGGATGCGGTCCCCGGCCCTGGCCTTTTCCAGCGCCGCCACCAGCATCAGCAGGGGGTGCGCCGTGCCGGTCTCGCCGCACTCCTCGTGGAGGTTGTGGGCGACCCGGTCCTCGGCGGCCCCCAGGCCACGGGCGATGTTGCGGTGCTCGGCCTTGAAGATGCAGGGGTAGACCAGGCGGTCGATCTGCCCGATGGAAAGGCCGAGTTTGGCGAGCAGGCCGTTGACCGCCTCGGGAATGATGCGGGCATACCCCTCGTCCCTGGCCCAGCGTTCCTCCCAGACATAGTCGAAGCGCCGGCCGGCGGCGCGGTAGTGGTCCACGAAGTCGTAGGAGACCGAGTGCGAGCCCTTGAAGGCGGCGACGACGTTTTCGGCCCCTATGCTCAGGGCGGCGGCCCCGTCACCGAACCACATCTCGTAGAAATAGCCCGTGCGGGTCTCGCGGCGGTCCGCGGCGGCCACCAGGATCTCGCGCCGCTCCCCGCTCATGACCGCTTCCAGGCCGGCGAGGAGGGCGGCGGTGCCGGCGCGCTGGGACCCGGTGACATCCAGGGTGAGGATGTCCGCGCGCAGGTTGAGGGCCGTGGCGACGATGCCGGCGTTCTGGCGGTCGGCGAAGGGCAGGGTGGTCGACCCCAGGTAGAGGCCGTCCAGGGCCAGCTTGTCCCGGCCGGTGAGGCAGTCCCGGGCCGCGGCCACCGCCATGGTGACGGCGTCCTCGTCCCAGTTGCACATGGCGCGCTCCCCCTGGGCCACCATGACCACCGCCGGGGCGAACCAGCCCATGTTCCTGAAAATCGCCATGCGGTCCAGGCGCAGCCGCGGGATGTAGGCGCCGAAGGAGGTGATTCCGATCATAGTCCGTTCCCCGTTCAAGGTTCCCCGTTCAGGGTCAAGGGTCAAATGCTTCAAGCTTCGATCAGAATTTGAACAGCTTTTCGATGAGCTGCGATTTCATGATGTCGCCCTCGATCTTCAGCCTGCCCGAGGTGTAGGCCTGCATGGCCGGCAGGGTCCCGGCCATCATGGCCAGGAAGTCGTCCGCCGCCATCCTGACGGTGCACGCCGGCCGGTCGTGGGCCCCCTCGGCCACCGTGCAGGCGCCGCCCCTGACGATGCAGTGCCAGCTGCCGCCCCCCCGGCCGGAGATGTCGAACTGGAAGACCACGTCCACCCCGGCGGCGGCCTCGGCCACGAAGGCCCCGGGCATGGCCGCGAAGACCTCCGCCACCGAGGGGGGGCCCGCGGGGCCCGCACCCGGGCCGCCGCCGGCCGGTGCGCTGAGGGCCGCCGCCGCGTCCCCGATCTGCAGGATCGCCTCCCAGTACTCCCTGCCGCCCTCCAGGGAGTCGATCCGGGCGAGGCTGTCGACGACCGCCTCCACCGTCGGCGGCGTGCGTGCGTCGCCCACCACCACGTTGCGCCAGGTGACGACCGCCGCGCGGTTGGCGAAGCCGGCGCCCACGTTGTAGACGCGGCCGCTCACCGGGCAGTCGCGGGAGCAGAGGAAAAGGACCAGGGGGGCCACCGCCTCGGGCGCCATCCGGCCGAAGAGGTCGCCGGGCATCACGTCCTCGGTCAGGCGCGAGGCCGCCACCGGGGCCACGGCGTTGACCTTGATGTCGTGCCGCAGCCCTTCGATCTTGAGGGTGTTCATCAGGCCCACCAGCCCCAGCTTGGCCGCCGAGTAGTTGGCCTGGCCGAAATTGCCGTAGAGGCCGGAGCCCGAGGTGGTCATCAGGATGCGGCCGTAGCCCTGTTCCTTCATGACGGCGAAGGCCGGCCGGGTGACGTGGCAGGCACCGTCGAGGTGGACGTCGAGGACGGCCCGCCATTCCCCGGGCGACATCTTGGCAAAGCTCTTGTCGCGCAGGATCCCGGCGTTGTTGATGAGGACATCCAGCCGGCCGAAGGCCTTCAGGGCGGCGGCGACGATGGCCTCGCCGCCTTCGGCCGCGGCCACGCTGTCGCCGTTGGCCACGGCCTCGCCGCCCAGGGCGCGGATCTCCTCCACCACCCGTTCGGCCGGCGCGCGGGTGGCTTCCCCTGTGCCGTCCCGGCCGCCGCCCAGGTCGTTGACCACCACCCTGGCCCCCCTCCGGGCCAGCTCAAGGGCGTAAACCCGGCCCAGGCCGCCGCCGGCCCCGGTCACGACGGCCACCTGCCCGTCGAAGCGGACGGTGTCGGCCGGCGCCTCGCCGAACTCGAACTCGCCCCGGTCGATGACGATCTCGCCGGAAACGGCGTTGACCACCTGCCACAGGGCCCGGCCCGCGGCCACCTGCCAGATGCGGGTCTCGATGGGCGTGCCCGGGTAGAGGGGCCGCGTGAAGCGGCAGGAGAGGCGCCGCACCTTCTCCGGCGCGCCGGGGGTGAGCCGGTTGATGAGGGCCAGGCAGGCGAATCCGTGGGTGCACAGGCCGTGCATGATGGGCCCCTCGAAGCCGGCGCGCCTGGCGAAGGCCGCATCCACGTGCAGGGGGAACACGTCGCCCGACAGGCGGAACAGCAGGGGCTGGTTTTCCGAGGGTTTCCCGGCGGCGACCGCGTCGGGCGGCCGGCCGGGGAAGACCACCTCGGCACGGGGGGCCGCCGGGCCGCCGAAGCCGCCGTCCAGGCGCGAGAAGAGGGTCGTGACCCCGGAAAACAGCTTGCGGCCGTTCCCGTCGCGGGTGACGCTTTCGGCCAGCACCAGGGCCCCCCTGTCGCGGCCCTTGTCGTAGAAGGCGGTGATCCGCCCCACCGTGGACAGGGTTCCCTCCGGGGGGATGGGGTTGTGGAAGACGAGGGCCTGTTCGCCGTGAAGGATGCCGGCCAGGTTGACGTTGGAGGCGGCCGCCAGGGCCGGCAGGAAGTCGTAGAGGGTCGTGATGGCGAAGCTCGGCAGGACCTTGAGCCCGTTTTCGTAGCAGTACTCCAGTTCGGGGAAGCCGGCCCCGACCCCCAGGGCATACAGGGCTGCGTCTTTCCAGGTGTAGGCTTTGGTGACCGGGCCGATTTCCCGGCCGACCGCGTCGAGGTTGAGGCCCATGGCGGCTTCTCCTTAGATCAGATGGCTGAAATCGGACAGGATCTCCGCGTAGAGCTCGTTTCCCGCGGCCAGCCCGAGGTCGATGAACTGGGGACCGTACTTCTTCCCGGTGCGGCTTCGAAAGGTGGAACGGATCTTGGCGATCTTTTCCATTCCCGACGGATACCGGCCGACGAACACGGAAAGCGGCGGGTCCAGGAAGGCCACCATTTTCCAGAGGGTGTCGGTGAAATTGTCCGGCCCCCAGCGGAACTTGTCCGCATCGTAGAGGCAGTCCGCGACCAGCCTTCCCTCCAGCGAGTCGATGGCCACCTGGGGGCGGAAGGCCTCGTGGTTGCGGATCGCCAGGCAGATGTCGTCGATCTCCCGGGCTGAAAAGGGGTAGGCCTGCAGGGCGCCGGCGGCGAACTCCGCCCCGGCCTCGGCGTGCTGCGGCGCCTTGCGGCGGATGTCGTGGAGCAGGCCGGCGCAGTGTGCGACCAGCACCCGGCGGCGCACGTCGGCGGGGGTGTGCCCCAGGCGCGCGCCCTCCAGGAGCATCAGGGCGCCGGCATCCAGGGCCACCTTGGTGCTGTGATCCAGGCCGTGCCCGTAATCGTCATCCAGGCGGGCGGCCACGAAGGCCTGGAGATCGGCCGAAACCGGGTGGGAGGCCAGCAGCCGGCGGGAGAGATGCTGGGCGGCCGGCTGCTCGGTGTAAAAAAAAGGCTGCGGGAGACGGGAAACGATCAGGCGCGCCCGTTCCTGGAGTCGGGCATACACAGGCATCATGTCTCGATTCAAGGCAGGGGCGAGGGGTGCCGCCCACCGGCCGCGGGGCCTTCACGCCGGGGGGATCGCGCGGTTTCAGGGCCGGCGCGGGGGCGCGGGGCCGGGTGCCGGCGGGGCCCCGAAACCTCAGGCCGGGAACGGCTTGCCGCACACCCGCCACTTCCCATCCTCGTTGACGACTTCGACGGTCTTGTCCACCTCATGGGCCTCGCCGAGGAAAAAGAGCTTGGCCACCCATGCGAAGACCGGGTTGCCCGCCTGCCGGCGGACGGCCGTGAGGCGGACCTCGGCGGCCTTGTCGCCCTTGTGAACGGTCTCGGTTTCGATGTGGTAGAGGGTGGAACGCATCGCGCTCAGGGGGTAACCCTTCTGGCGGGCTTCCTCCGAGGACCGGTAGAGGAAGTCGCCGACCGGGTCGGCGTCCCCGCCCCGGGCGATCTCGCGGCAGAGCCAATCGGTCATGGACGGGTCGAACCGGAAGTAGGCCTTGGTGAATTCGACCGCCGTGTTGCTGGGCGAGTTCCTGCAGTCGGCGAAAACCAACAACACCTGGAGCAGGCCGGAAATGATGACCACCCCCGCGAGCGTTACCATCGTCTTCCCCTGAGCCATTGCGCAATCCTCCTGACGCTTCCCCCGGGCCGGTTCCCGCGCGGGGGACGGCCCGGGTCCGGAACGATCGGCACGAACGTGCCCGTTGCATGTGAAACAGCCTGGACCCGACGGTACAATCAAGGCGCAAATAGCATGAAAGATCCCGGATGACAACAGTTTTGAGGCGCCCGGGGCGCGTTCCAACGCCCGCCGCCGGTGGCCCGAAAAAAAGCCGGCGCATGCCTGCGCCGGCTCGGGTCGCTCCGCTTTTGCTGTGGGGGCTATACGCTGCGTGCCTTGCCGAGGCCGATGGTTTCCAGGGCCTCGGTCATCTCGTCGAGAACCACCGGGTCGTCGATGGTCGCCGGCATCTTCCACTCCTTGTTGTCGGCGATCTTCTGGATGGTGCCCCGCAGGATCTTGCCCGACCGGGTCTTGGGCAGGCGTTTGACCACCACCGCCTTCCTGAAGGATGCCACCGCCCCGATGCGGTCCCGGACCATCTGGACCACCTCCTTGACGATCTCCTCGTGGGGCCGGTCCACCCCGGCGTTGAGCACCATGAAGCCCACCGGCACCTGGCCCTTGAGCTCGTCGTCGACGCCCAGCACGGCGCACTCGGCCACATCCGGGTGGTCGGCCAGGATCTCCTCCATGCCGCCGGTGGAGAGGCGGTGGCCGGCCACGTTGATGATGTCGTCGGTGCGCGCCATGACGAAGACGTAGCCGTCGGTGTCGATGAACCCGGCGTCGGCGGTCTTGTAGTAGCCGGGGAACTCCTCCATGTAGGACTTGAGGAAGCCCTCGTCGTTGTTCCAGAGGGTCGGCAGGGTACCCGGGGGCAGGGGCAGCTTGGCCACCAGGGCGCCGATCTGGCCGGGAGGCAGCACCTCCTTGGTCTCAGGGTCGAGGGCGCGCAGATTCCAGCCCGGGGCCGGCTTGGTGGGAGAGCCTTCCTTGACCGGGAAGTGGTGCAGTCCGAGGCAGTTGCCCGCGATGGCCCAGCCGGTTTCGGTCTGCCACCAGTGGTCGATGACCGGCACCTTCAGGTTTCTCTCGGCCCACTTGAGGGTGTCGGGGTCGAGGCGCTCGCCGGCCAGGAAGAGGGCGTAGTACTTGGACAGGTCGTAGTCCTTGACCAGCTTGGCGGCCGGGTCCTGCTGCTTGATGGCGCGGAAGGCGGTGGGGGCGGTGAACAGGGTGCGCACCTTGTGCTGGGAGATGACGCGCCAGAAAGCGCCCGCGTCCGGGGTCATCACCGGCTTGCCCTCGTAGAGGATGGTGGTGCAGCCCCTGAGCAGCGGGCCGTAGACGATGTAGGAGTGGCCCACGACCCAGCCGACATCGGAGGCGGCCCAGTAGACGTCCCCCTTGTCGACGTTGTAGATGTTCTTCATGGTCCACTTCAAGGCCACGGCGTGTCCGCCGTTGTCGCGCACGACCCCCTTGGGAATGCCGGTGGTCCCCGAGGTGTAGAGGATGTAGAGGGGGTCGGTGGCGGCCACGGGCACGCAGTCCGCGGGCTTGGCGCCGGCCGTGAGCTCCACCCAGTCCAGGTCCCGCCCGGCCACCATGGGGGCCTTTTCCATGGGGCGCTGGAAGATGATGCACTTCTGCGGCTTGGCCTCGGCCATGTCGATGGCGCCGTCGAGGAGGGGCTTGTAGGGGATGACCCGCTTGACCTCGATCCCGCAGGAGGCGCTCACGATGACCTTGGGCTTGGCGTCGTTGATGCGCACGGCCAGTTCCTTGGCAGCGAACCCGCCGAAGACCACTCCAGGTCGCGCCCCATGTCCAGGTACTGGCTCCCCTGTCCGGGGAAGAGGAGGCAGGTCTTTCCGGATGGCTCCCCGGTTCCGTAAAAAACGTTCGCGCCCGCCCGGCCGGCCGAGCGCAAGGCCTCCGCGCCCTCGCGCTGCGCCGCCGCCAGCAGCCCGGGCAGGGGGGTGGCGTCGAGCCCCCGGGGTTCGCGCGGGAGTTCGAAGGCCAGCAACAGGCGCTGGGGGGCCGAGGCGGAGAAACCCTGCCGCGCGGCGGCTGCCAGCGCGGCGGCGCCCGCCGCCCCGTCGGAGGCCCAGCGGGCACAGAAGTGTGCCAGGTCGCGGACCAGCCCTTCCCCGTCGGACGAAGAAAATGCGGCGATTTCCACCGAACCGTCCCACGACACCCTGGTTTTGGCCGAACGGTGCTCCTCCAGGACCAGGTGGAAATTGCTGCCCCCGAACCCGAACGCGCTGACCCCGCAGCGCCGGGGATGCCGGGGGGGCGGCAGCCAGGGCCGGGTGCGGGTGGAGAGGTAGAAGGGGCTGTCGTGCATGGCGAGCTTCGGGTCGGGGCGATCGGCCTTGAGGGTGGGGAGAAGCGCCTTGTGGTGGAGGGCGAGGACGGCTTTGATCATCCCGGCGGCCCCGGCCGCCGCCTTGGTGTGGCCGATCATCGACTTGACCGAGCCGAGGGCGCAGCGCCGCTTCGGCGCGCCGGGGCCCGGGTCGGCCTCTTCGAAGACCTGCCGGAGGGCGCTGAACTCGGCTTCGTCCCCCACCCGCGTGCCGGTGCCGTGGGCCTCCACCATCCCGACGCTCGCGGGGCTGACCCCGGCCCGCGCGTAAGCGGCCCGCAGCGCCTTGGCCTGGCCCTCCGGGCGGGGGGCGTAGATGCTCTGGGAGCGTCCGTCGCTGGAGGAGCCCAGCCCGCGGATGACGGCATAGATGGTGTCGCCGTCGCGTTCGGCGTCGGAGAGGCGTTTGAGCACCATCAGGCCGACCCCCTCTCCCAGGACCGTGCCGTCGGCGAGCTCGGAGAACGGGCGCGCATTGCCCGTGGGGGAAAGAATGCGGGTCTTGGCGAAGCACATGTGCATGAAAATGTCGTTGAGGGTGTCGACCCCGCCGGTGATCACCATGTCGCTGCGCCCCGCGGAAAGCTCCATCAGGGCCATGTGAACGGCGCTCATGGAACTGGCGCAGGCGGCATCCACGACGCAGTTGGTGCCGCTCAGATCCAGGCGGTTGGAAATCCGCCCGGCGACGACATTGCCCAGGAGGCCAGGGAAGGAGCTTTCCTGCCAGGGGACGAAGGCCTCCGATATGCGGGCCACGACCCGCTCGGCCTGTTCCGCGGGAACGCCGCTTTCCAGGAGGGCGCGGCGCCAGGCGGGGTGGGCCAGCCGGGCGCCCAGGGGGATCACCAGCTCCTGGGTTCCGGTGACGCCCAGGATCACACTGGTGCGGGTCCGGTCGAAAGGCTTGCCGCCCCCGTACCCGGCATCCTCCAGGGCCATCCTTGCGGCCAGGAGTCCCAGCAGCTGGGAGGTGTCGGTGGCCTCCAGGGAAGAGGGGGGGATGCCGAACTCGGAAGGGTCGAAGGGCGCCGGCGAGAGAAAACCGCCCCGCTTGCAGTAGACGTGGTCCGGCCGGCGGGGGTCCGGGTCGAAAAAGTCCTCCGGCGCCCAGTGGGTCGGCGGCACGTCGCCGATGCCGTCTTCGCCCCGCCAGAGCAGGCGCCAGTACCCCTTCAGCCCGTCGGCCCCGGGAAACAGGCACCCCAGGCCGATGACGGCCGCCGGGGTGTCGATGTCGATGTCAGGTCGCTGGGGTGTCAATGATCCGCCTCAGGCCGCGAATTGTTGCGTCGGCGCCGGCATTTCGAGCAGCTTGCTGATCCTGGACAGGTGCATGGGGCGGAAAACCCCCACGCCCGGCGGCAGCCCGATGCCCTGGGCCCGCAGCCAGCCGGCGCGCGTGGTGACCGCCGCCCCGCAGAGCAGGTTCATGGCGACACAGACCACTTGGCGGTTCTGCGGGTCGGCCAGGAACGACCCCTCGGCCCACTGGTTGAAGGCGCCCATGGCCGGGCCGCACCAGATCTGGTAGTCGATCCGGCGCGACGGATCCCCTTGCTTGGCCCAGGAGGACGACTGCCCCAGGTAGGAACGGAAGACCAGGGCCATCTTGTGGTGCGGCTCCCTTTCGGCGCGCTCGATCTGCCCCGGGTCGCGGGAGGCGAAATAGTCTTTCGTGCACTCCCACTCCTGCCGGAAGGAGCGGCGGAAGATGTCGCGCTCCAGGATGGCGCGCTGCCTTTCGGGGATCTCCTCGTAGCTCCGGTAGGTGCGGTAAAGCTCGTAGAGCCGGGCGGCACGCTGGGGGAACATGGTGCCGCGCTTGAGCACCTGGACCTTGACCCCCATCTCGAACATGTCCGCCGAGGGGGCCATGGCGACATCGGCCTGGCGCGCCTCGGCGAGCATCTGGCGCACCAGGCCCGACGTCCCCGCCTCTGTGCAGGCCTGGTTGACGCTGCCGGTCAAAACGAAGGCGGCGCCCATGGCGAAGGCGGCCGCGGTCGCGGCCGGGGTGGCGATGCCCCCGCCCAGGCCGACCAGGAGCGGCCGCGGGTAGGCGCAGCGGGCGTTCATCTCGTCGCGCAGGGCCAGCATGACCGGCAGCATCGACATGGCCGGGCGGTTGTCGGTGTGCCCGCCCGAATCCGCCTCGGCCGTCATGACTTCGGCCATGGGTACGCGGCCCGCCAGGTCGGCCTCAGCCCGGGTGATCCGCCCCTGCTCCACCAGCTGGGCCAGGAGCTTGGGCGGGGGCGGGGAGAAGAATTTGCGCGCCACCTCGACCCGCGAGACCTTGGCGATCACGCGGTTGGGGCAGATCACCCGGCCCCGTTCGTCCTCGTGGATTCCCTTGACGCGGTAAAGGACCAGAGGCGGGGTCAGGTCGAGATAGGCGGATGCGCTCACCAGGCGGACGGACCGCCGCAGGTAGAGGTTCACCGTCGCCCATTCGAGTTCGGGGTCGGTGGGGCTGTGGATCAGGTTGAAACCGAAGGGGATCCCCTCCGGGTGCCCCTGCAGCCGGTCGACGGCCGCCTCGATCTCGGGTATTGAAAGCCCGGCGGCGCCGAACATTCCCAGCATGCCGGCCTGCCCGGCGGCCTCCACCATGGCGGTCGACGTGATGCCGTTGGCCATGGCGCCCATGATGTAGGCGTACCTGAGGCCGAAGGCGGACTTGAAGGCGGGATCGCCCAGGCCCTCGGGAAGAAGGGCAGGGACGTAGGCCAGCAGCGGGAACCGCCCCTCATCGATGGCGGCACCGGCTGGCCCGCACTCGGCCGCCTCCTCGCCGATGGTGACCGTCCCGCCGACACCGACGGCCGTCTCCCCATCGAGGCTGACGAGGCAGATGGGCTGGTTCACCTGGAGGATCTGCGTCTGCAGCGGTCCCGGCCCCGCTTTGGGAAGGGTGTCGCTCAGCCTCCACCAGCCGATGGGCGGTTTAGGCGATATCTCGACGGCCTGAATCATGATCTCGAAGCGATGTTAAGGGTTTGAATTTTAAACTAAGAAATTTAGCCTAAGAATATCCCGCTGTCAACAATAATCGCCCGATGGATTCATTCGCCCGGCGCCCATCTGCTCCCCGTTCCCCGTGCAAGGATCCATCGTGCGCATAGGCGTAAGCGCACGCGCAGAGCGATTTTCGATCCCGATTTCGATTTCGATGCGGGCAAGGTTTCATCCGCCGGCGGTGGATCGATGGGCGGTCATGGGTATCGGTCCTGAACTAGCCCCGGGGGTGGTACTTGTCGTGAGCCCGTTTGAGCTGGTCGCGGGCCACGTGGGTGTAAATCTGGGTCGTGGCGATGTCGGCGTGGCCCAGCATGACCTGCACGGCCCGCAGGTCGGCGCCGCCTTCCAGCAGGTGGGTGGCAAAGGAGTGCCGCATCATGTGGGGTGTGATGCGTTTCGATATGCCGGCGGTCAGGGCATATCTGGCGATGTTTTTCCAGAAGCCCTGGCGGGTCATGGGGCGCCCGGCGCGGGCGACGAAGAGAAAGTGGCTCGGCAATCCTTTCAGGAGCCCGGGGCGGGCCTCCGCGAGGTAGGCGCCGATTTTGCCGCAGGCCGGCCGGCCGACGGGAACGACCCGTTCCTTGGAACCTTTGCCCATGACGCGCACGAAGCCGGCCTCCAGGTTGACATCCTGGACCCGGAGGTGGATCAGCTCGGACACCCTGAGCCCGGCCGCATAGAGCAGTTCGAGCATCGCCGCGTCGCGCATCCCGGCCGGTGTGGCCGGGTCCGGGGCTTCCAGCAGGGCCTGCACCTCCTTCAGGCAGAGCACGTCGGGCAGCTTGAGCCCGCCCTTGGGAAGCTCCACGAGGCGCGCCGGGTCGCGGCCGAGGACTTTTTCCTGGACCAGGAAGCGGTAGAACCCCCTCAAGGCCACCAGGTGCCGCGCGCGCGAACGCGCCCCCATCCCCTCGTCGCGCAGGCGGATGAGGTACTTGAGAATGAGACCCGTGTCCTCGCCCGACACGCAGGCCGCCCCCTCGCGCTGCAGGTGCTCGCGGAACCGGGCCATGTCCGCGCCGTAGGCCTGGAGGGTGTTTGCCGACAGCCCCTTTTCCACCAGCAGGTAGTTGAGGTAGTCGTCGACCAGGCGGTCGATGGAGCCGGGGTCGCAGGGGGTCATGGAACAGCCGGGCATGGCGGAAGATTCCCGGTTTCCCCCGTTCCCCGCTCCGGGTTGTCGTGCCGGCGCCCGTTCATCTCCGCGCGCCCGCCAGCGTGCGCTTGCCCGTTCATATCCCCGTCCTCCATCACAGCTCCACCGGGCAGTCGCGGGGGCCGAGGCCGTTGAGGACCTCTGCCCGGTCCGCCCGCACCGCCACCATGTTTTCGAGGCGCACCCCCCCCCATCCCTCCAGGTAGACCCCCGGCTCCACCGTGGTCACCATGCCCTCCTTAAGGGGGGTATCCTTCAGGGGGCTGAGCCGCGGGGCCTCGTGGATCGCCAGGCCGGCACCGTGCCCCAACCCGTGGCCGAACTTGCCCGCAAACCCCATCTTGTCGATGTGCCCCCTGGCCACGGCATCCACTTCGCGGGAACTGCTGCCGGCGCGGATGGCTTCGATGGCCAGACGCTGGGCTTCGGCCACCGTTTCGTAGACCCTGCGGAACGTGTCGTCGGGCGGGCCGAAAACGACCGTGCGCGAAATGTCGGAGCAGTACCCCCCGAGGCGCGCCCCCCAGTCGAAAAGAACCGGTTCGCCGCGCTGGAGGCGCCGGCTTCCCGGGATCGCATGGGGCAGGGCGCTGTTGGGGCCGGAGGCCACGATGGTGGGAAAGGAGAGCCCGTCGGCGCCCGCCGCGCGCATCCGCTTTTCCAGTTCCCAGGCCGCCTCCTCTCGGTCATCCCCGGCGCGAGGGTTGGCGCCAGGGAGAGAAACGCCGACTCGGCCAGGGCCAGGGCCTCCCGGATGAGGCCGATCTCGCCTTCGTCCTTCACCGCCCGCTGGGTTTCCACCATCTCCTGGACGGGGACCAGTTCCACCGCGGAGCCGGCGGAGGTCAGCTCGTCGACCAACTGGCGGTGCTGGTGGACCGACATGCGCACGCTTTCGAAGCCGAGGCGCCGGGTGCCCAGATCGGCGAGGAGGCCGGGCAGGGCCTTGGCAAGGCCCTTTTCGTGGCAGGCCACCTCGAACCCGGTTGCCTCGCCGCGCGCCTGGACCAGGTAGCGGGAATCCGTGACCAGGACGAGGCGCTCGCGCGCGATGAGCAGGGCCCCCGCGGACTCGTCGAACTGGGTGTCCTCGCCCGTAAAACCACTCAGGTATCTGCGGTTTTCGGCTATCGACACCATGAGGGTGTCCACACCCTCCTCGGCCATCGATACCCTGACAGCGGCCATTCGGCCGGCAGGCACGGTTCCCACGCCCACCTCCTCATCTCCCGGGTTGACAACCGGAACGGGTTGAGGGTAGAAGACCGGCAACGCCGGCCGGATCGGCTGCACCCGCCGCGCCGGGCGCGGGACCCCATTCGCCGATGGAGAAACAGATGAAATTCAAGGCCGCACTGTTTGATCTGGACGGCACCCTGGTCGACTCCCTGGCCGACCTGCGCGATTCCATGAACCAGGTCCTGCGACAGCTCGGGCTGCCCGAACACCCTCCGGACGCCTACCGGTTTTTCGTCGGCGAGGGGATCCGGGTGCTGACCACCCGGGCCCTGCCCGAGCCCATGCGCACCGAGGCCGTTATCGACCGCTGCAGCGCCATGATGCTCGAGGTCTATCTCCGGCGCCTGGTGGTTCACACCCGCCCCTACGACGGGATCCCGCAGCTGCTCGACGGCCTCGTCGCACCTGGGGCGCGGCAGCGGCGAATACGAGGCCCCCCGCGCAGTCATCCGCGCCATACCCGGTGTGCGGCTGGTGGAACTGGCCGACAACCGGGAAAACTGCCTGTGCTGCGGCGGCGGCGGGAACCTGGAAATGATCGACCCCGGTCTGGCGGGAGACATCGCGCGGGAGAAAATCGAGCAGGTGCTGGCGACCGGCGCCCAGGCGGTGGTCACCGCCTGCCAGCAATGCGTGCGTGCCATGAGCACGCACGTGCGCAGAAACCGGATCGCCTGCGAGGTCCTGGACATTGTGCAGCTGATTCAGCGCGCACTTGAATGAGGGGAGGGCGCCATGAAACTGTTGGTTTGCTACGACGGCTCCACGCCGTCCAAGAGGGCCTTCCGGCACGCCCAGAAGCTGGCCGCGCTCATGGCGGCCGGCCTGGACGTCGCCACCGTCGTCGTGCGGCACAGCACGGACCAGTCGGAGGAAATCGAAAAGGCGGAAAAAGAGCTGGCAGTCCTGTCGCGCAGCTGCAAGGACCGCGATATCGAATGCCGCACCCATCTCCTGATCCGGGGCGACTCGCCGGGAGAGGCCCTGGTCCGGTTCGCCGCCGAGAACGGGTGCGACCAGATCGTCATCGGGATCCGCAAGACCTCGCGCGTGGGCAAGCTGCTTCTGGGCTCCAACGCGCAGGTCATCATTCTCAGCGCCGGCTGCCCGGTCGTTTCGGTCCGATAGGGACGGGCCGCCGGCGCGCGGGAAGCCGCGCCCCCATCAGCCGCGCCTGAGGATGATGCTGCCGACGGGGGCGCCGATGTGCCTGGCGATGACCGCGCACTTGACCTGCAGCAGCTGGAACAGCCGCGGGCCGACATCGCCCAGGGTCTCGAAATTGGCCTGCCCCTTGGCCATCACCAGGGGCGCCGCCCGGAACACCTCCAAAAACTCCGCGCTGCAGTCATCCAGCAGCGTGCCGGGCGCGTCCATCCCCGTGCTGATTATTCGCGCCAGGGGGCCCAGTCCGGCGGCCAGGGCATCCTCCCGGGTGGCGTCGTTGAGGGTCGGATGCCCCTTGACGGCATAGGTCACGGGAATACCGAGAACCTCGATCAGCAGCCGGTCGAAGACCGTTTCGCCGGCGTTGTCAGCCAGAATCAGCAGGCGGTCGGCGCGGGCCAGCTCTTCTCGCAGGGCCTTTTCAACGTCGATCGCGTAGGTCTGCGACAGCACCCGCTGGACCGTTGCCCACAGGTCGGCAGGCTCCTCGGAAACGGCGAAATCGATGATGTTGCCGGCGATGCTCAAGCGCAGGGCGGTGCCGACCGGATCAGGGCTGGCATCGCGCATCTGCCGGAGCCTGGGGTAAAGCGCCAGGGCCGCCCGGGTGCTCTCCTCCTTGACCGCCCGCAAGGGATCGCCGAGGGGGACTTCCCGGCGTATGAATCCCTGCACCCGGCGAACCACTTCGGGCGGCGAAACCGCGGCGGCGCCATTTTGCAGCAGCTGCAGGGTGGCATCGATGACGGTTATCTGCTGACGGTCGGCGCAGCCGGCCAGGCGCGAGATGGCGAGGGCCTGGCGCAGCAGGCAGGGATAGCAATCCAGTTCGGTTTTCAACCGGGCGCTCCTCTTTCGTTCGGGGGCCGACGCAGGCCGAATGGACGTTTGAGCAGCGTGCCATCTCGCAGTATGACGCCCACGAGAACTTGTCAAGCGGCCGGATCGCAACCGATGCTCCTCAACTTCCAGACAAGCGGCGAGGGTCCAGCCCTGGTTCTGCTGCACGGCCTCCTGGGGTCCTCCCTCAACATGAGCGCCGTGGCGCGGGCGCTGAGCGCCCGGTTCCGGGTTTTCAACCTCGACCAGAGAAACCACGGCGCCTCCTTTCACAGCGGCAGCATGACCTATGGGGACATGGCCGCGGACGTCCTTCGCCTGATGGACTCCCTGGGCCTTGCCTGCGCCGCCCTGCTCGGCCACTCCCTGGGCGGCAAAACCGCCATGCAGACCGCCCTTGCGGCCCCGGGGCGGGTCTGGGGCCTGGTGGTGGCGGATATCGCCCCCGGAAAAGGCCGCGCAGGCTGGGGCCACCTCATCGAGCCCCTGCTGGAAATGGATCTGGACCGCGTCGGGCGGCAAAGCGACGCGGATGCCCTGCTGGCCGCCCGGATCCCCGACAGCGGCGTGCGGCGGTTCCTGCTGCAGAATCTCGCCCGCGACCCCCAGGGCAGGTATTCCTGGAGGGCCAACCTGAAGGCGATCGCCCGGGCGCGCCGCGACCTCGCCGCGCCCGTGTCCGGGCCGCCCTTCCAGGGCCCGTGCCTCTTCATCCGGGGCGGGGATTCACCTTACATCGGCGAAAAGGACATGGGCGACATCCGGCGCCTGTTCCCCCGCGCCCGGCTGGAGTCCCTCGAGGGCGCCGGCCACTGGGTCCATGTCGAGGCAAAGGCGCTTTTTATCGACCGCGTCAGCCGGTTTCTGCTCGCATCCCTGCCGGGGCCGGCGGCCGGGGGGGAGGGCCCCGGGCCTCCTGCCTGAGGGGGCGCGGGGCGCGAGGGCCCCGGTCGGGCCCTCGCCCGCCGGCACGCGCGGACGCAAACGATCGATTGGAGAGGTCGGCACTATGGCGCACGTGGTCGTATTGGGGGCCGGGGTCATGGGAAGCGCGTTCGCGCAGCTTCTGGCCGATGCCGGCCAGAGCGTTGCCCTGGTGGGGACCCATCTCGATGGGGAGATCATCACCGCGGTCATCTCCGACGGTTTCCACCCCGGGCTCAAGGTCCGGTTGCCAAAGGCGGTCTCGCCCCACCCCGCAGAGCAGCTGGGCGCCGCCTTGCGCGAGGACACCCGCGCGGTCGTGCTGGGCGTCAACTCGGCCGGTGTCGACTGGGCGGTGGCGCGGCTGGCGCCGTTTTGGCAAAAGCCGATACCCATCCTGATCCTGACCAAGGGGTTGGTGGCGGAAAACGGGAGCCTGAGCGTCCTGCCCCGCAAGATCGAAACCGCATTCGAGCACGCCGGACGGGCGCGGCCTCCGGTCGCGGGGGTCGCCGGCCCCTGCATCGCCGCCGAGCTGGCGGCGCGCCGCCCCAGCAGCGTGGTGATCGCGCACCCCGACCGCAGGGTGCTAAAGGACCTGCTGCCCTTGGTCGACGCCCCCTACTATCACCCCCACGCGAGCACGGATCTCGTCGGGGTCGAACTCTGCGCGGCCCTCAAGAATTTTTACACCCTGGCCATCGGCGCGGTCGCGGGGGTCCTCGAGAAGGCCCCTCCGGCGGCCAACGGCGCCCGGATGCACAACGCCGCCGCCGCTCTCTTCGCCCAGGCCCTAGGCGAGATCGGCGACATCGTGACCCGCCTGGGGGGCGATCCCCTGACCGTCGCCGGCTTGGCCGGGGCCGGGGATCTTTACGTCACCTGCCTGGCCGGGAGAAACAGCCGCATGGGGCGCCTGCTGGGCACCGGGCTGCGGTTCCGGGCCGCCAAGGCCGCCCACATGCCCGCGGAGACCATCGAGGGCGCCGAACTGGCGCCGGTGGTCGAAATGATCAAAGGCGTCACGGTGGACTGGATGCTGATTGTCGTCGAACTGGTCGGCATCTTCGTCGGATCGATGGTCGGCCCGCGCACCGGCAAGTACATCCCGGAAAAGGGGCTCAGGTTATTCTTCATCGCCCTCGCCCTCTACGTCGGGATCGGCTATACACTGATGGGCTTTACGAACATCCGCATACCGGGGATCTGACCCCGGGAGCGCCGCACCGACTCCAGGCTGAATGCGGGGGCGGTGTGGACTGAAAGAGCGTACCCGCTGCCATGAACCAGTTCTTCGATTCCGCCCTCGCCCGGCTCGAGCCGCTGCTGATCGCCCCATTCCGGGTGGTCGGCGACCCGGTGGTCGGTTTTTTCTTCGGCACCGCCTGCCTGGCCATGGCCTGCGTGGTGGTCGGAGAACTGGTCCTCTCCCTGGCCATTCGCATCAACCGCCGGCATCTGCGCGCCCTCACCGACGAGATCGTCCACCACGAGGCGCTGAGCGTGCGCGCCTTTGCCGACGGCGACAAGACCAGCTACAAGGCCCTGAACAGGGAAGCCAACGACGCCTGGGGCCGCCACTTCTTCACCATGGCGGCCTACTCGGCCGGAATGCTCTGGCCGGTGCCCTTCGCACTGGCGTGGATGCAGTCGCGCTTTTCCGAAGTCGAGTTTCTGATCGCCTGGCCCCTTTCCCTGCTCTTCGGCCGGACCGTGGGCTACCCGTTCATTTTCATACTGGTGTACATTCTCTGCCGGATCGTTTTCGGCAAGCTCCGGCGCTGGCTGCCCTATTTCAGAGGGGTTCAGGACATGCTGGACGCCGCCGGCAAGTCCGGCCGCTGACCCCGGTGCGGCCTCTAAACCGGACGCCGGCCGACGGTATGCCCTGGGCCGCGCGTCCGGCGGCCGGGCCTGCCTCCGGGAACACCCATTGCCCTTTTCATCAGACCGGTTGCGCCCAGGGCGCCGACCATCGGAGGTGAGTGGTATGCAAAAAGACGTCTACAGCCTGTGTTTCATGTGTTCCATCCGCTGTCCCATCAAGGTCGGGGTCAAGGACGGCCTGGTCAACTGGATCGAGGGAAACCCCCACGTGGCCGGCATGGAGGGCAGCCTCTGCCCCCGCGGCGCGGCCGGGATCTCCCTGCTCTACGACCAGCAGCGGGTCCAGGCGCCCATGATCCGGGTGGGGGAACGCGGGTCAGGCAACTGGCGCAAGGCCAGCTGGGACGAGGCCCTCGACCTGGTCGCCTCCCGGCTCAAGGCCGCCATCGACACCCACGGGCCCCAGAGCGTGGTCCTGGGCGAGCGCACCCAGCTGGCCACCCATGTCAGCAAGGCCTTCCTCAAGGCCATCGGGTCGCCCAACCACTTCACCCACGACGCCCTGTGCAAGGGGTCGGTCAACACCGCCTGCCGCTCCCTTTTCGGCTACACGGACGCCCAGATGGGCATCAACTACAAGAACACCCGCCACCTGGTCCTTTACGGCCGCAACCTGTTCGAGGCCGTCTCGGTCAAGGAAGTCAACACCACGATGGCGGCCCTGGAAAACGGGGCCAAGTTGACCTACATCGACCCGCGGGTCACGGTCACGGCCACCAAGTCCCACCGCTACTGGATGATCCGTCCGGGCACGGACCTGGCCCTCAACTACGCCCTGATCCACGTCATCCTCAAGGAGCGCCTCTATGACGCCGCCTATGTCGACCGCTGGGTGCACGGCCTGGCGGAACTCCAGGAATTCGTCCAGCCCTACACCCCGGAGTGGGCCGAAGGGGAAACCGGCATCCCCGCCGGCGAAATCGCCGCCCTGGCCCGGGAAGTCAGCCAGGACAAGCCCGCGGTCATCTTTCACTTCGGCTACCGCGGCGCCAACCACCGGAACGAAATCTATGTCCGGCGCTCGATCCTCATCCTCAACGCGCTGATGGGCAGCATCGAGGCCAAGGGCGGGTACTTCTTCAAGAAGGGCCCCGGCGCCGAGGGCGGCAAACCCGCCCGCAAGCTCACCGAGCGGAAGTTCCCCCCGGTGAGCGCGCCCCGCTTCGACAAGGTCGGCACCCCGGAATTCCCCCTGCCGGACCCGGCCCACGGCGTAGGGCAGATGCTGCCCTTCGCCATTCTCAACGCAGACCCTTATCCCATCAAGGCCCTGATCAACTACCGTTTCGACCCCCTGATGTCGATTCCCGACACGGGGCTGACCAAGAAGGCCCTCGAGAAGCTCGACCTGATCGTGACCATCGACGTCAACTACAGCGACATCGCCTGGTACTCGGACGTGATCCTGCCCGAATCCACCTACCTGGAACGCACCGACTGCATCCAGCAGATGAACGGCCTCAAGCCGCAGATGTTCCTGCGCAAACAGGCCGTCGGTCCCCGCTACGACACCCGCGAGGGAGCCGTGATCCTGAAGCAGCTGGCCCAGCGGCTGGGCGTCGGCGAGTACTTCCCCTACGACAGCATGGAGGACCTGGTGCGCTGGCAGCTGGAGGGCACGGGGTTCTGCATGGAGGATTTCGAGAAAAAGGGCTTCGTGGCCTACGGCAAGAACGAGATTTTCTGGGACCGCGCCGACGGCCTGCAGTTCAAGACCCCGTCGGGCAGGATCGAGTTCAAGTCCTCCCTTTTGGAAAACGCCGGCTTCCCGTCCTTTCCGCCCTACGAGCCGGTGGCGCCCCCGGCCGAGGGCCGTTTCCGCCTGGTGGTGGGCCGCAACGCCCTTCACACCCACGTGTCGACCCAGAACAACGCCTACCTGAACGAGCTGTGCGGGGAAAACCTGCTCTGGATCAACACCGCCCGCGCCAATGCCCTGGGGGTCAAGACCAACGACATGGTGACGATCGCCTCCGCGGCCGGGTCCGGCACGATGAAAGCCTACGTCACCGACCTGATCCACCCGGAAGCGGTCTTCCTGCTCCACGGGTTCGGGCACGAGGCCAAGCTGGCGGCCCGCTCGTATAACCGGGGCGTGTCCGATTCGCTGCTCCAGGAAAACCTGACCGACAAGGTCGGCGGCAGCCCGGCCCTCCACGACACCTTCGTCACGGTAAAAGCGGCGTAACCCGATATCGGCTGGCCAACAGCCCGGAGGAAGACCATGAGCAAGTACTACCTGTTTCAGGACACCAAGAAGTGCATCGGCTGCCAATCATGCGAGGTACAGTGCAAAAGCAACAAGTCCCTTCCCCAGGGGCCGAAACCGTGCCAGGTGATCACCGTCGGCCCCAGGATGATCGGCGGCCTTCCCCGGGCGGCCTACATCTTCATGCCGTGCTACCACTGTGAAAACCCCTGGTGCGTGGCCGCCTGCCCCACCGGCGCTATGCAGCAGCGCGCCAAGGACGGCATCGTCTTCGTCGACCCCGCCCTGTGCGTCGGCTGCAAGACCTGCATCTCGGCCTGCCCCTGGGGCGCTCCCCAGTGGAACCCCGAAACGGGCAAGGTGGTCAAGTGCGACTACTGCAAGGACCGCGTCGACCAGGGGCTCAAGCCCGCCTGCGTCACGGTCTGCACCAGCCACTGCCTGCACTTCGGCAGGGTGGAGGACATGACCCAGATCCGCAGGGAAAGGCACGCCCGTTCCGTGGCGGCCCTTGACCTGTAGGCGCAGCGCCGAAACCAGACATCGAACGGTGGTTTTCAGAGGAAACAGCATGTCGGAAGCAACGTGCCCCGTCAAGCAGACCATAGACGCCCTCGAGGCCGTGATCCGCACCGGCGGCCTGAAAAATCCCCGCAGCCGGCGCATCGCCGAGGAGATTCTTCAGCTCCTGAACGACGTGGCCTGGGGGCGTGCCGGAAGGGACCATCTGCCCACGATCGGGTCGCGGGCAGACGAACTGGTCGCCTCGGCCCCCGACGAAGCCACAAGGGACAGCGGGGCCAGGGTCAAGAAGGCGCTCGCCGACCACATGGAGGTCTTCGCCAGCCACGTGAAGACCCACACCTGCGCGGCGGGCGACTGCGTCAGGCTGGCGCGCGCGCCTCGCGGAAGCGGACATGCGGGCGGCCTTTGACGGCATCCTGGCCTTCCTGGAGGCCGCCGACCTCCCCTATCGCCGGGAGGAGAACCGCAACCTGTGCGTGCCGACGCCTGCCGGCACCTTGAAGACGACCTATGCCGTGCCCCGGACGGTATACAACGTCGTTCCCGCCCTCATGGCCGGGACCGCCTGCCTGCTGGTCGACTTCCAGGGCTTGAGGGGCTTCAGCGCCGTGCAGATCGCCGAAACGCTGAAACCCCGCTGGCCGTCCTTGAGCGCATGCCGCCTGGCGTTTCCGGGCGCCTTGCCGGGGGACCTGCATCCCGAGCGCATGGCCCTCGGCCTGGAGCGTCCGGAGAACCGGGTCCGCCTGGCCGAACGCATCGCGCCCCACCTGGGGCGCGCCCAGGCGGTCGGCCTGCCGGCGGTCCTGGGGATCTACCGCAGCCGGGCCGTTTTCGAAGATTTGCAGCGCCTTCTGGGGCGGCCCCTGTTCGAGATCCCCACCCTGCCCCCGTCCGCCACCGGCCTGCGCCTGCGCGCCGCTTTCCAACAGCACCTGCCGGCCCGCGGGGTGAGGGTCTTCCACCAGCACACCGTTTTCCGCGTCAGCGGGAACGGCCGGCCGGAACTCCGCTTCGAGATCGGCCGCCAGCAGCCCGAGATCCTGGTCCGCGCCCGGGGTGCGATCCTGGCCAGCGGCCGCTTCCTGGGCCGGGGCCTGCATGCGGAGCGGGGAAAAATTTGCGAAACCCTCTTCGGTTTCCCGGTTCACCAGCCGGCGCACCGCAGCCTGTGGCACCGCCAGGACCTGCTGGACCCCGCGGGCCACCCCATCCACCGCGCCGGGATCGAAACCGACGCCAGCCTGCGCCCCCTGGGCGCCGACGGCCGGGCCGCCTTCCCGGCGGTGTTTGCCGCGGGGTCGGTCCTCGCGCACCAGGACTGGATCCGCCAGAAATGCGGCTCCGGCCTGGCCATCGGCACCGCCTACGCCGCCGTCAAAAATTTTGCGGGGAGCAGGACATGAACGCATACATCGGCGCCATCGACCTGGGAACCACCAGCATCCGCTTCGTCGTCTTCGACCGCAAGGGCCGGGTGGCCGCCATGGACCAGATGGAGCACGCGCAGATTTTTCCCCGCCCGGGCTGGGTGGAACACGACCCCATGGAGATCTGGCGCAACACCCAGGCGGTCATCCGCGGAGCACTGGGCAAAAGCGGCATCCCGGGCAGCCGGCTGGCCGCCGTCGGCGTCGCCAACCAGCGCGAGACGGTGGTCGCCTGGGACCGCGCCACGGGCCGCCCCTACTGCAACGCCGTCGTCTGGCAGTGCACGCGCAGCGCCGCCATCTGCGCTGAACTGGCAGCGGAGGGCGGCCAGGACAGGTTCCGCAGCCGGACCGGTCTTCCCATCGCCACCTACTTCTCGGGCCCCAAGATCCGCTGGATCCTGGACAACGTCCCCGAGGCCCGCGACGGCGTCCGCAACGGCCGCGCCCTGATGGGCACCATCGAGACCTGGGTCATCTGGTGGCTGACCGGCGGGCCGCGGGGCGGCGCCCACGTCACCGACGTCACCAACGCCAGCCGCACCCTGCTCATGAGCCTCGAGACCCTGCAGTGGGACGAGGACATCCTCAAAGCCATGGACATCCCCCGCCAGGTGCTGCCGCGGATCGTGCCCTCCATCGACCCCCGGACCTGGGGCCACACCCTCGCGGAGGGTCCCCTCGGGGCCACGGTGCCGGTCTGCGCGGCCCTGGGCGACCAGCAGGCGGCCCTGGTGGGCCAGGCCTGCTTCGATGCAGGGGAAGCCAAGAACACCTACGGCACCGGGTGCTTCCTGCTGATGAACACCGGGGGCAAGGCGGTGCCGTCCTCCCACGGCCTGCTGACCACCGTCGCCTACCAGGTCCGCGGCCGGCAGCCGGTCTACTGCCTCGAGGGCTCCATCGCCATCGGCGGGGCCCTGGTCCAGTGGCTGAGAGACAACCTCGGCCTCATCGCCAGCGCCTCGGAAATCGAGGCCCTGGCGCAGACCGTCGAGGACAACGGCGGGGTCTACATCGTGCCGGCGTTCTCCGGCCTGTTCGCCCCCCACTGGAAGGCCGACGCCCGCGGTGTCATCGTCGGCCTGACGCGCTATGCCAACAAGGGGCACCTGGCGCGCGCGGCCCTGGAGGCGGCGGCCTATCAGACGCGCGACATCGTCGAGGCCATGAACCGGGACTCGGGCGTGTGCCTGCGCAAGCTCAAGGTCGACGGCGGCATGGTCGTCAACGACCTGCTGCTGCAGATCCAGGCCGACATCCTCGACGTGCCCGTGGTCCGGCCCCGGGTGACGGAAACCACCGCCCTGGGGGCAGCCTACGGGGCCGGTCTGGCCGCCGGCTTCTGGTCCGGGATCGAGGAACTGCGGCGCAACTGGCGCGAGGAGCGCACCTGGCACGCCCGGTGGGACCGGGAACAGAGCGAAAACGGGTACCGGCTGTGGCACAAGGCCGTGCAGCGCACCTTCGGCTGGAGCGAGCCCTAGCAAGCCCTCCATGGCCTTTCGGTCCGGAATCAAAAAAGCGCTTGCAAATTCCCCCGCGGCGCACTGACAAAAAGCCGCCACGGATGTTCCTTGGATGGTACGGCATCTATCTGCAGGGCCAGAAAGTCGGCCATGGCATGCTGGCGCTGACCAGGACCACCAGCCGCGGCCAACCCGTCTACCGCTTCGACCGAAGGTCCGCTGCCTGCTGCTGACCTACAAAGGCCAGGCACGCGAAGGCGAATCGCTGTAAGGGGGGAAGGCTTTCCCGGTGCGAGGGCGGCGGCTTCCTGCGACTGGGATGACGATGAGGACCACGACGACGATTTCGATTTCGATACGGGCAGGGTGGCGATGCCGGCGGGCGGCGGGCAGGGACCGGGCGCGGCGGATGCCTCAGGGCGACAGCTCGATGCGGACATACCCCCCGCCAGCGGATCCGATGACCTTGCGGCGGCCCAGGAGGCCCTCGAAAAAGCGGTCGAAAGTCACCCAGTAGGGCGCGGGGCACTCGGGGTCCACGTCGAGAACGAGCACCCGCCCGTTTTCCCGGTCGTAGGCCCCCACCGGGGAGATGTGCCCGCCGTACCAATCTCCGAAGTACTCCCCCTGGGTGAAATGGGCGATCAGGAAGTCGCCCGGCGAGTCGGCCTGTGCCCGCAGCGCCCGGAGCAGGTCCGCCCGGCGCTCATCGAGGTCTCCCACCCGCGGGTGTACGGCGACCGTGGCGACCCTGCCGAAGGAGATCCCGCAGGCCTCCAACGCGGCCGCGACCACATCGCCGAACTCGGCCAGGGGCATGCCGTGAAGCCCCCGGTACCCCTCGTCGCTCACCCGCTCGCGCCAGTGGTGGCGGTCGACCCGGTCCAGGATCCCCTCCTGGGGCAGGGGCCGGAAAGGGCCGGCGGCCCCGGAGAGGCGGCGGATGGCGTTGAGCACCGTGGCCACCGCCGCGACCGAGCAGGAGAAGCCGTTGAACTGGGTCACCCGGCTGGCGAGAAGGGCGTCGATCTTCCGCGCCGCCCCGGTTTTCAGGCAGGGTTCGTCCCCGGCCAGGGGGGCGCTTTTCGGGGGGCCTTCCGGGGCCGGGGATGGATCACGGGCCATGTCCGTCACCGCCCGGGAAAAATCAGGCGCTCGAGGATCAGCCCGTGGAAGCGCTCGCCGCCCGGCGAGGCGAACAGCCAGCCGACGTTGACCCGGCAGCGGGCGCACAGGGCCGCCCGCCAGGTGAAACCGGTAAACCAGGTGAACTCGGCGGTGGGGCTTCCCAGGTATCCGCACCCCGGCGCCGATCGGAAGCAGCCGATCCGGAACACGATCCCGTGGGGGTTGGCGAAGGTGTGGGCGTGGGCGCCCTGGATCCGGATGCCCTCGTGGAGGTGGGTGATGACGCGGCGGCAGGACCGGCAGCGGATCGGTTCGGCGGCGTCCGGGTCGCGGGCGGCCGTCTCCTCCTGCGACCGCGGGCCCGCGCCGTCCCCGCCGGGATCGCCGGACGAGCGTTTGAACAGCAGGGGCGGGCGTGTCGGGACCGGCGGCATGTCGATTCTACCCGAAATCGTCGTAGGCGATCATCTCCGGCTCCACCCCGAGGCTGTCGAGCATGGCGGTCACGGCTTTGAGCATCATGGGGGGCCCGCAGAGGTAGTATTCGATTTCGGCCGGGTCCCTGTGGGCGGAGAGATACAGGTCGTGGGCGACCTGGTGAATGAACCCGGTCGGGCCGTCCCACCGGTCTTCGGGCCGGGGGTCGGACAGGGCCACGTGATAGGTGAAGTTGGGGTGTTCGGCCGCCAGGCGCTTGAACTCCTCGTCGTAGAACATCTCGATCCTGGAGCGCGCGCCGTACCAGAAGGTCATGCTGCGCGCGGTGCGGACGTTGCGGAGCTGGTCGAAGATGTGGCTGCGCATGGGGGCCATGCCGGCCCCGCCGCCGACGAAGCACATCTCCCGGTGCGTGTCCTTGACGAAGAAGTCGCCGTAGGGCCCGCTGAAGGTCAGCCGGTCGCCCGGCCCGCGGGCAAACAGATAGGAAGAGGCCACCCCGGGCGGGATGCCCCGGGTTCCCGGAGGCGGGGTGGCGATGCGGATGGTGAAACGCAGCTCTTTCTCCCCGGGGTAGTTGGCCATGGAATAGGCACGGAAAATCGGCTCCCCGGCCCCGGACTTCAGGCCCCAGAAGTCGAACTGGGTCCAGACCTTGCGGTACTGCTCCTGGACATCGATCTGCTCGTAGGTCATGGCGTATTCGGGCACGTCGATCTGGACGTAGGCCCCGGACCTGAAATCGAGGCGCTCACCCGGGTCCAGCAACAGGCGCAGCTCCTTGATGAAAGAGGCCACGTTGTCGTTGGAGATTACCGTGGCATGGTATTTCCGGATGTCGAAAATCTCTTCCGGAACCTGGATGCGCAGGTCCTCCTTGACCTTCACCTGGCAGGCCAGGCGAACGTCGCCGAGCCGCTCGCTGCGGCTCAGGTGAACCAGCTCGGTGGGCAGCACGTCCCGCCCGCCCTCCAGCACCCGGCATTTGCACATGGCGCAGGTTCCCCGGCCGCCGCAGGCCGACGGCAGGAGGATGCTGCGCTGCGACAGGGCGCTCAGAAGCGAGGCCCCGCTCGGGGCCGTGACGGTCTTTTCCCCGTCGTCGTTGATGAAAATGGTGCGGTCGCCCTTCTCGACCACCCCCGCCTCGACCAGCAGCAGGGTGCCGACGAGGAGAAAGATAACCGCCGCGAAAACGACGAGGCTGACAAGGTAAATCAATCCCGGCTCCTAACTTCCGTTAAGCTTAGCCCTCATGGCAAACGGGCTGTCAAAGCCTCTCATGCGCGCATCCTTCGGCCTTCAGCCTAAGCCCCCGACAGGCACGCCTCACAGGGTGATGCCCGAAAAGAGCATGAAGGCCATGGCCATCAGGCCGGTGACGATCATGTTGATGCCGAAACCCCGCAGCCCCTCGGGCGTATCGGCATAGCGAAGCTTTTTCTGAATGGCCGCCATGGCGACGATGGCCAGGGCCCACCCGATCCCGGAGCCCGCCCCGTAGCAGACGGTTTCCACAAAAGTATACTCCCGCTCCACCATGAAAAGCGCCGCCCCCAGGATGATCAGGCCCTGGGCGCTTCTTCGGGCCAGGAAATAGAGCACGTACCCCATGGGTCACCTTCAGTCGGCGCATCTGCCGCCGCGCGGAGTGGAGGCCGGGCCTCCACTCCGTTTCGCTTCGCGGCGCTCAGCTCTTGGTCGCCTTTTCCAAGTCCATCATGCCGTTGGGATAGAGGTAATAGCCGTTCAGGTTCCTGTTGATCCCATGGATGAAGACCGAGGTGAACAGGGACAGGCTGGGCACTTTCCGGGCGATGAGGGGCAGGGTGTCGGTCTGGAGGATCTTTTCCCGCTCTTCCAGGGTCTGGGCGTTGCGCTCGCGGTCCAGGGAGGCGTCGATGTCCGGGTCCACGATGCCGGTGATGCGCTTGGAGGACGAGTGGAAGTGCATCCGCAGCACCAGGTCCGGCTCCGGCGAACCGGTGCACCAGCCGCAGTCGATCATGTGGCCCGGGCCGCCGCCGGGGCGGTCGTAGAGCTTCTGGTTCCACGCGGCGGTTTCCAGGACCGAGAGCTTGACGTTGAAGCCCGCCTCGTTGAGCATGGCCGTGATGACCTCCCCGTATTCCTTGGTCTTGGGGTAGAACCCCACCGAGGTGATGTACTCCAGCTCGGGCAGCCCCTCCCCTTTCGGGAACCCGGCCTCCGCCAGGAGCTTGTGGCACTGGTCCAGGTCGTATTCCGGGTAGCCGGGCACCTGGGTGTACCCGAGCTTGACGGGTGAAATGTGGGCATAGCTGGGGTGGCCGGATTTTCCCAGGAGGTGCCAGATCTGCTTGCGGTCGATGGCATGGCAGGCGGCCCGCCTGACGCGCCAGTCGTCGAAGGGGGGTTTGCTGCAGCGGAACCAGAGGTATTTGTTTTCAACCGACACCGCGGTGTTGAGCTTCAGGTTCTTGTCCTTTTCGACCACCTCCACCTGTTCGGACTCCAGGCGCTCGATGACGTCGGCCTCCCCGGACTGGAGCGAGATCAGGCGGGTGGTGGAATCGGGCACGTAGACGAAGTGCAGGTCCTGGATTTTGGGGGCCCCCTTGAAGTAGCTTCCGTTGGCGGCCATGACGGTGTCGTCCTTGCGCTGTTCCACGAATTTGAAGGGGCCGGTTCCGTTCAGGCGCTGGGCGAGCTTCTGGGGATCCTTGATGTCCGCGGCCGACAGGATGGGCAGAAAGGAGGACTGGTACCAGAAGTGATAGGCCGGGTAACCGAACTTCCGGGTGTGGACGCGGCAGGTGAGCCTGTCGACGATTTCCACCTCGCAGGGGCCGGGGTACCAGGCTCCGGCCGCCTTGTCGGGGTCGGACGCGTATTCGAAGGTGGCCTTGACATCCTCGGAGGAGAAAGGCTTGCCGTCGTGGAATGTCACCCCGTCACGCAGCGTGTACTCGAGGGTGTAGAGGTCGACGATCTTCTGGGCCACGGCCAGCTCGTAAATGAGTTCCTGGGGTTTTTCGACCGTCATGGGGCAGCGCGTGAGGTAGTTGAAGACGAAGGCTTCAACGTTCAGCTGGGCCAGGGTCGTGTGGGATGTCGGGTCCCAGTTGCCGGTGACGTTTTCGGCGGACAGGAACACCACCGTGTCCGCTCCGGTGGACGCGGCCCGTGCGGAGCGGGGGAAGAGGCCGGCGGAGGTCCCGACGATCGGGGCGAGAGCCAAGCCCGTTCCCAGCTTGAGGGAAGTTTCCAAAAATGACCTTCGTGTGATCTGATTCCCGGACATGCGATCCCCCTTTTGCTGTTGGTTGTGTGGCCTTTCCACAGGATCGGGAGAGGAATGGGGGTTATATGTTAAATTAAATTTTTTTTGTCAATAAGATTTATGAAAATAAAATCTATTTTTCGGGGCAACCGCTTTGCCATTCGGACCGCCGGGGAAGACCCGGCAAGGCTTCGGGCAGGCAGGGGGGCCCGGGCGTGTGTGGGTTGCGGACGACGGTCGGGTATAGTGCGGGCGGCGGGCGGCGTCACTTGCGCTTGTCGACCGCCCGCCAGCCCCCCAGGGGCGTGGAAAGCGGCCGGATGATCTTGCTGATGTAACGGGCCTGTTCGATGACGTAGAAGGCCTCCCGGTTTGGGGGATCCGGTTTCTGCGGGTCGGGGCGCCGGCGGAGAGGCTGCCGGGAAACCGTCAGCCCTCCTCCAGGGTGATCGCCAGGTCCGGGCAGATGAAAACGCACTTGAGGCAGCCGACGCAGTGCTGCGGGTTGCAGGCGGCATACGGCCGGCTGCCGGCGCCGGTGAAGCCGTCCGCGACGCGGAAGACATCCAGGCCGCAGATCTCCCTGCAGTAGCCGCAGCCCTTGCACAGGGCGGGGTCGACCCTCGGGAGGAAGCGGCGGGCGTCGCAGGCCAGGCAGCGCCCCGCCTCCGCGACCGCCGCGGCTTCCTCCAGGCCCGATTCCACCGGTTCGAACCCGGCGATGCGGGCCCTGGGAGGCGATTTGGCGGCCGATGCCCGACGCAGCGCCGCGGGTGCCGCCCGCGGCAGCGCGGGGGATCGATCCGCTGCGGGCTCCGGCTGGATCCGCCCCTGCCCGCCGAGGTGGCGGTCGATGGCGACGCTCGCCATCCGCCCCTGGGCAATGGCATCGATGATCGTCTTCGGCCCCGAGACCACGTCCCCGGCGGCGAACACCCCCGGCAGCGATGTCGCCAGGCCACCGTCGACCTTGATGGTTCCGTCCGCGCGGGTCTCCAGTTTCAGGGAGAACGCCACCCGGGCCACTTCGTCGTAAAGCTCGGCGTAGGTCATCCGGACCGGCGCCCGCCCCTCCCCCTTGAAAATCAAAGCGGTCCGGCCGTCGCGGTGGCGCAGCAGGTTTTCGGCGAAATTGAGGCGCGCCCCCGGGAACCACTTGGCCCCGGGCATCCTGGACAGGTCGTCCACGACCTCTTCGCCGGGCGCCGAGGCGATCACGCCGGCAAACTCCCACAGCAGGGACCAGAAATCGGGGATGTGGTCGATGGACCAGCGGTAGAGGAGCGGGTACTCGCAGAAATCCGTACCGAAGCTTTTATTCACGTTCTGCATGAAGCGAAAAAGATTCGTGCTTTCGATCCGGGCCTGGGACGGTTGCCATAACAGCGTTGCCATGCGGGACGAGCCTCCTTGGGTTGGGGTGCGTTTGGAGAAAGTATGCCTCACCCGTCGCGCGTTTTCAAGGGATTAATTGTGGTTGCGCCCCGGGTCGGGATCCATTATAAGCGGGGCATCCGGCAGACCCGCGTCCTTTTTCGAGAGGTAGCCGCCCATGGCGGACGACATCGTCGACCTGCGCTCCGACACCCTCACCCGCCCCACTCCGGCCATGCGCCAGGCCATGGCGTCGGCCGAGGTCGGGGATGACGTTTTCGGGGAGGACCCCACCGTCACCCGACTCGAGGAAATGGCCGCGGAGCGAATGGGGAAGGAGGCCGCGCTCTTCGTCGCCAGCGGCACCATGGGCAACCTCGTCAGCCAGCTGGCCCACTGCCGGCGGGGCGACGAGATGATCCTGGGAGACCAGTCGCACATCTTCTATTACGAGCAGGGCGGTTCGGCCGCCCTGGGCGGCATCCATGCGCGCACGGTGCCCAACCTGCCCGACGGCACCCTGGACCTGGAAGCCGTCGAGGCGGCCATCCGCCCGGACGACATCCATTTCCCCCGCACGCGCCTGATAGTGCTCGAAAACACCCACAACCGCTGCTGCGGCGCCCCGCTGAGCGCGGCCTACATGCGGGCGGCGGGGGCGCTCGCCCGCAAACACGGCCTGAAGCTTCACGTGGACGGGGCGCGGATCTTCAACGCCGCGGTCGCCCTGGGCACGGACCCGCGGGACCTGGCGGCACCCGCGGACTCGGTCTCCTTCTGCCTCAGCAAGGCTCTGGCGGCCCCGGTCGGCTCCCTGGTGTGCGCCGGCGCGGGCTTCGTGGCCCGCGCCCGGCGGGTGCGCAAGGTGCTCGGGGGCGGCATGCGCCAGGCCGGCATCCTCGCCGCCGCGGGCATCGTGGCCCTGGAGGCGATGACCGGGCGCCTCGCGCAAGACCACGCCCATGCCCGCCGCCTGGCCGAGGGCCTGGACGGCCTGGACGGGCTGGCAATCGACCCGCGGCGCATCCGCACCAACATCGTTTTCTGCGAGGTCACCCGGGAGGGGGCGAGCGCCGCGCAGGTGGCGGAGAAGCTCGCCGCCGCCGGCGTCCGCGTGCTTGCCCTGGGTCCGCGCCAGATCCGTGCCGTGACCCATTATCACATCCGGCCCGAAGACATCGACCGCGCCCTGGAGGCGTTCCGCCGCGCGCTGCGCCCCTGACGGGCGCGCGGCGGCATCAACCGGCGCGTCGAAGGCGACGGGTCAGTGCCTGAAGCTCCTCTGGCCGGTGTACACCATGGTGGCGCCGGCTTCGTTGCAGGCCTCGATGACCTGGTGGTCGTTGGCCGAGCCGCCCGGCTGGATCACGGCGCGCACCCCTTCCCTGAGCCCCACGTCCACGCCGTCGCGGAAGGGGAAAAAGGCGTCGCTGACCATGGCCGCGCCGGGGAGCCCCCCCTTTTCGGCCGCCACGCGGGCGTCGATCTCCGCCTTTCTGTCCCTGTCGCCCAGGTCGTTGTAAGGTGTCTGATACGCCTCGAAACAATAGCGGTCCGCCAGCTTGCGGTAGGCCTTGTCCCGGGCGATCTCGGCCACGCCGACGCGGTCCTGCTCGCCGGTTCCGATGCCGACCGTGACCTGGTCCTTGACGTAGATCACCGAGTTGGAGGTGATCCCGGACTCCACCAGCCATCCGAAAATCAGGTCGGCGGCCTCCCCGGGGGTCGGCCCGCGGGCGATGCGGTAAGTCCGGCCCTGGTGCTCGCAGGCGGCCAGGGCCAGGTCGGCGGGGGTGCGCGTTTTGGGAACGAAGGACCACTGGGCGATGATCCCGCCGTCGATCAGGCTCTTGAACTCCACGAAACGCTGCCCCACGAAGCCCTGCAGCCGCGCCATGTTGCCGATGCGCACGACGCGCAGGCTCTTCTTGCCGGCCAGGATGTCCAGGACACCGTCTTCGAAGTCCGGCGCCACCACCACCTCGGCGTACTGGCGGCAGATCGCTTCGGCCGTGGCCTTGTCCACCGCCCGGTTGAGGGCGATGCACCCCCCGAAGGCCGCCACCCGGTCGGCCATGTTGGCTTTCAGGTAGGCCTCCTCCAGGCTGTCGGCCCGCGCGACCCCGCAGGGGTTGTTGTGCTTGACGATCACCGCCGTGGGCCGATCGGTGAAATAGCGCAGGATGTTGAGGCAGTTGTCCGCGTCGGTGAGATTGGTCTTGCCCGGGTGCTTGCCGGACTGCAGCAGTTCGATGTCCGAGGCCAGGTACCGCCCGGGCCGGATCGACGCCGCCTCCCCCAGGGCGAGGTTGCCGTTGACCAGGCGGTAGAGCGCCGCCTCCTGGCCCGGGTTCTCGCCGTAGCGCAGCCCCTTTTCGACCCCGTCGATGGTCCAGGTCACCTTTTCGTAGACCAGGGTCTGGCGCATTCCCCGATCCACGAAGCTGATCTCCATCTGCCCGGGGAAATGGTCGTCCACGATCGTCCGGTACATCCGCTTCAAGTCTTCGGCCATGTCGGTCTCCTTGTCGAATCGAAATCGCAATCGAAATCGAAATGTTGGATCCGGAAAGAGCAAATCGACCCGCCCGCCGTTCCACCCGCGCGCCAGTCCTCCCCCCTCACCCCGCCCGGTACAACGGCGCCACCTCCGGGAACGCCTTGCCCGCCAGGTAGTCGGCGATCGCCCGGTCGTAGCGGGCGGTGCGTTCGAAGGCCTTGCGCGCCAGCTCGTAGCGCAGGGCGAGGGTGGTGCATCCGCCGGTTGCGGCCAGCTCGGCGATGATCCGCCCGTAGTCGGCGGGGTCGACCACCGGGGCCACCCGCAGGAAATTCTTGGCCGCGGCCCGGATCATGCAGGGCCCTCCGATGTCGATGTTGCCCCGGGCCTCCTCGGCCGTCACCCCCGGCCTGGCCAGGGTGGCCTCGAAAGGATAGAGGTTGACCACCACCATGTCGATGGCCACCGCGCCGGTGCGCTGGAGGTCGGCCCGGTGGGCGTCGTTGTAAGTCTCGGTCAGCAGGCCGAGGTAGATCTTGAAATCGAGGGTCTTCACCAGCCCGCCCTGGGTCTCCGGCTGCCCGGTGTAATCGGACACCTGGGTCAGGCGGCCGCCGGCGCGGCTTCCCAGGATGTCCCGCAGGCAGCCGAAGGTGCCCCCGGTGGAGAAGAGCTTCACCTCGGGGTTGATCTCCACCAGGCGCGGGATGAAGGCGTCAAGACCGGCCTTGTCCGACACGCTGACCAGGACATGGCCGACCTGCACCCGGTCATCGGTCTGGGTGACGACGTTGATGGTCATGAAAGGCATCCTTTCTCGGAAGCGGATCCCGGGGCGCGCCCCGGGGATCCGGTTACAGGGATCGTTTGGCCGTCATCTCCAGGATGTCCACCCGGATCACGGCCGTGGCCGCCACCTCAGCGTCCGCGAACACCTGGACCCCGTCCGCGTAGTGGGCCATGATCAGGGCCAGGGCGCGGCGTTTGGCTTCCGGGTCGGTGACGAAGACCGCCCTGCCGAAGCCGATGACGCTGGCATAGCGCATGCCCCACCGGCAGGCGCGGGGGCCGCGGACCAGCTCGGCGCCCGAGTCGATCTCGAAGCAGACCCGGTCGCTGCAACGCAGCGCCTCGATCTTGCGGCCCTCGGGAGCCGAGTGGACGTAGAGGGCCTTTCCGTCGTAGCCGAAGCACAGGGGAACGATATAGGGGTCCTGCCCGTCGATCATGGCCAGGCGGCACACCGGCGCGCCGGCGATGATACCGTCGATCTGCGCCCGGTCGAGAATTTCCTTTTCTTTCCTGCGCACGGTCACCTCCTGCTGTTGCCGGCGGGGCGCGGGGCCCTCACAGGCCCATGAGCGCCACCCACCGCTGGTAGGGCGTGTCGGCCGCCAGGCCCTTGCGCCGCATGACCTCCACCAGGGACGGTTCGTTGCAGCGCAGGTAGGGGTTGACCCGCCGCTCCTCCCCGAGGGTCGAGACGACGTGGTCCGGACGGTAGCGCGCGAGGTAGCGGTCCAGGTCCGGATTTTGCGGCTCCAGGGAGCGGGCGAAAGCGATCGATTCGCGGACGTAGTCGTGGCCGGCGTATATCCGCGTGTCGTCCGGAAAGCGGGAGAGGCGGCAGATGCTGTCATGGAATCCCCGCAGGTCGCCCGAAAAGCAATTGCCGACGGTGCCGTTGAACAGGGTGTCCCCGGTGATCAGGGCCTTTCCGGCGACGAAGGTCAGGCAGTCCAGGGTGTGGCCCGGCGTGTGCAGGACCCGCACCGGCTCCTCGTCGACGTAGACCGCCCCGTCCGCCCGCAGGCGGCCGTTGTCGAGGTACTCGGCCCCCGAGCGGCGGACCAGTTCCTCGGTGCCGGCGGTGTGGTCCGGGTGGGCATGGGTGTTGACCACGCAGGCGAGCTCGAGGCGGCGGCGCCTGAGGAAAGCCAGGATCTCCCCCACGGCCCCGCCGTCCACCGCGAGGGCACGGCGGGGACCGCAGACCAGGTAGGCGAGATTGTCACTGCCATAGCGGAACTGTATGATTTCCAATGGCCTTCTCCCTCGGGTGAGACAAGGGGCTGCGGGGCGCTCCCAGGGTTGGGCTTTATTACTATCGTCCGGCGAATATTTCAAGACGAGATGACCCTTCGACGGCACGGGTTGAAAAATACGCCTCCATAAATCTCCACTGCGGGTTTTTTATTTTTAACTTTCAAAAATCATTGTCAATAATTATTTTCAGGCAATATTTTTATCTTGACAGAGAACCAACTGCAGCCGTATAAGGGGATCAAAGTGGTTTAAAGTGGAGTAAATGAGGCCGATGTTCCGCCAAAGCTCGTACCACAGCATCGACCCAAAGGGGCGCATCATCATTCCGGCCCGGTTCCGCGAGGCCATCCGGGCGGGCGGGGACAACGCCGTGATGGTGACCCAACTGGACGGGTGCCTGCTGGCCTACCCCATGGACGAGTGGGGCCGGATAGAGAAACGGATACTGGAGCAGAAAACCAAGAGCGAGAGCATGCGCAGGTTCCGGCGCGTGTTCGTCGGCGGGGCCGCCCACTGCGTCTGCGACAGGCAGGACCGGATCCTTATCCCGCCGCCCCTGCGGCAGTACGCGGCTCTCGAGAGGGACATCGTCATGGTGGGGGTCCTGGACCACTTCGAAATCTGGTCGCGGGACAACTGGGAGACAGAACACGTGACCATGGAACAGGACATGCGGAAGGAGGCCGTGGGAGAAGAGATCGCCGGGCTGGGGCTCTAAACCGATGGGTTATCGACATGTTTCCGTGATGCCGGAGGAGATCCTGACCCTCCTCCAACCGCGTCCGGGCGCCGTCATCGCCGATTGCACCCTCGGCGGGGCGGGGCATGCGCTCTCGATTTGCGGGCGCATCCTTCCCGGCGGGATGCTCATCGGCATCGACCAGGACCGCGCCGCCATCGAAAACGCCCGACAGGTCCTGAAGCCTTATCGCGAGGGCGTGCGCCTCTTCCAGGGCAATTTCGTCCACCTGTCGCGGTTTCTTTCTCAACTGGGCATGGCAGCCGTCGACGGCATCCTGCTCGACCTGGGCCTGTCGCTCCACCAGATCGAATCCAGCGGCCGGGGGTTCTCCTTCAGCCGCGACGAGCCCCTGGACATGCGCATGGACGTCGACGGGGACACGACCGCCCGCGACCTGGTCAACCGCCTGGGCGTCCAGGACCTGCGCGCGATCTTTTCCCGCTACGGCGAAGAGCGCTGGTCCCGGCGCATCGCCCAGGGGCTGGTCGCTGCCCGCGGCCAGGTTCCCATCGACACCAGCCGGCAGCTGGCCGAAATCGTCGCCGCGGCCGTCCCCCGGGGGCGCGCCCCCGGGCCCAGGATCCACCCCGCGACGCGGGTGTTCATGGCGCTCAGGATCGCCGTCAATCGGGAGCTTGAACGCCTGGAGGCTTTCCTGGACATAGCAGCGGACCTTCTCAGGCCGGGGGGCCGCATCTGCGTGCTGGCGTTCCACTCCCTGGAGGACCGCATCGTCAAGCATCGGCTGAACGCGCTGGCCAAGGGGTGCAGGTCGGAAAGGTCGTAGTCAACGTCCAGGTAGTGGTCGTTGAAGGTGTAGTTCTGCTCCGGGTCGAGCACTTCCAGGAGGGCCGCCGACGGGTCGCCGCGGAAGTCCATGCTCATCTTGTCCACCTCGTCGAGGCAGAACACCGGGTTGTTCACGCCCACCTTTCGCAGGGACTGGACGATCTTGCCCGGCAGCGCGCCGATGTAGGTCCGCCGGTGCCCCCGGATCTCGGCCTCGTCGCGCACGCCTCCTAAGGACAGGCGCACGTATTTCCTGCCCGTCGCCCGGGCGACCGATTTGGCCCGGGAGGTTTTGCCGACCCCCGGAGGCCCCACGAAACAGAGGATGGGGCCACGCACCATCTGGACCAGCGACTGGACCGCCAGGTATTCCAGTATGCGCTCCTTGGGCTTTTCCAGGCCGTAGTGGTCCTCGTCCAGGATCTTTTCGGCCGCGGCGATGTCGTCCAGGATCTCGCTCTTTTCGAACCAGGGCAGGCTGATGAGCCAGTCGATGTAGTTGCGCACCACGGTCGACTCGGCCGACATGGGCGCCATCATCTTCAGCTTCTTGAACTCCTGCTGGACCTTCTCGGTCGCCTCCGGGGACATCTTTTTCTCGCCGATCTTCTTCTCGAGTTCCTTGAGATCGTCCGAAGGGTCGTCCTCGGCCCCCATCTCTTTCTTGATCGCCCGCATCTGCTCGTTGAGGTAGTACTGCTTCTGGGTCGATTCCATCTGCTCCTTGACCCGTTCCTTGATGTTCTTGTCCATCAGGAAGATGTCGATTTCGAGCTTGATCAACCCCAGCAGGTGCGACAACCGCGCCGAAATGTCGACCGTTTCCAGAATCTTCTGTTTCTCCTCGATTTTAAAGGAAAAGTGGGAGGCCACGGTGTCTCCCAGGCGCGACGGGTCGGTGATGGCGGCCACATTGCGCAGCAGTTCCTTGGAGATGCTGGTGTTGTGCTTGGCGTATTCCTCGAAGCCCTCCACGATGGCGCGCGACAGGGCGATGCCCTCGGCCTCCGTCAGCGGCGCCTCGGCGACAGGGGCGATCTCCACCTGGAAGAAGTCCTCGGTCTTGACAAAGCGCTCGATCCGGGCGCGCGTGGTCCCCTCCACCAGGGCCTTCACCGTCCCGTCGGGCAGCTTGAGCAGCTGGAGGATCTTCCCGACGGTGCCCGTGGCGCTCAGGTCTTTCTCGGTGGGGTTGTCCACCCCGGTCTTCTTCTGGGTCACGAGGAAGACCCGCTTGTCCTTGCCCATGGCCTCGGACAGGGCACTGACGGATTTGGCGCGCCCGACGAAGAGGGGGGCCACCATGTGGGGAAAAACGACGATGTCCCTCAACGGCAGCAGCGGCATCAGCAGGCGCTGGCTCACGGGCTTGTCGTCCCTGATGAATTTGGGCAGGTAAACCATTATTTTTCAGGCCTTTTTCTTGGATTGTTCGAACAACAGGATCGGCGCTTCGCGCTTGAGGATCACGTCTTCGCTGATGACGCACTCCTTGACGTTTTCAACCGATGGGATGTCGTACATGATGTCCATCATGCTGGCCTCCAGAATCGCCCGCAGCCCCCGCGCACCGGCCTTGCGCTTGACCGCCTCCTTGGCGATGGCCGCCAGGGCCCCTTCGGTGAACCTGAGGTTGACGCCCTCCATTTCGAACAGCTTCTGGAACTGCTTGACCAGCGCGTTTTTCGGTTCGGTGAGAATCCGCACCAGGGACGGCTCGCTCAGCTCGTCGAGGGTGGCGATGATGGGCAGCCGGCCGAGAAACTCGGGAATCATGCCGTATTTGACCAGATCCTCGGGCTGGACCTCCTGCAGGATCTCGGTGGCGCTTTTTTCGCCGCGCACCTCGATCTTGGCCCCGAAGCCCAGGGTTTTCGCCCCCAGGCGGTTCTGGACGATCTTTTCCAGACCGGTGAAGGTGCCGCCGCAGATGAACAGGATGTTGGAGGTGTCCACCTTGACGAAATCCTGCTGGGGGTGTTTGCGCCCGCCCTTGGGCGGCACGCTGGCGGTCGTCCCCTCGATGATTTTGAGCAGCGCCTGCTGCACCCCCTCGCCCGACACGTCGCGGGTGATGGAGGGGTTGTCGGATTTGCGCGCGATCTTGTCGATCTCGTCGATGTAGACGATGCCGCGCTTGGCCCGCTCCACGTCGTAGTCGGCGTTCTGGAGCAGGGCGAGGATGATGTTCTCGACATCCTCGCCCACATAACCCGCCTCGGTCAGGCTGGTGGCGTCGGCGATGGTGAAGGGGACGTTGAGGAACCGGGCGAGGGTCTGGGCCAGAAGGGTCTTGCCGCTGCCGGTGGGGCCGATGAGCAGCGTGTTGCTCTTCTGGATCTCCACGTCCCCGGTCGAACCCGCCGCGTCGAGGCGCTTGTAGTGGTTGTAGACCGCCTCAGCCAGAACCTTTTTGGCCTTTTCCTGCTCGTTGACGTACTCGTGGAGCCTTGCCTTGATCTCCTTGTGGAACATCAGGCCGTCATCTGGCCCCTTTTCCTTCTTACACCCTGGTGTTCGGCAACCCGGTGATCAGTTTCACCGCCGTTGTGGCCGGGATGCTGATATGTTCGGCCGTCGGCGGGTTCTGGTCCGAGCGGCTCGGGCGGAAGGCCATCCGGCCCTGTCTGGGCCTGCTGGTGTTGATCCTGGCCGCCTGCGCGGTCGGCCTGGACGCCCTGATCCTCCGGTTTCTCGGGTGGCCGGATGCCGTGCGCCAAACAGGGGCGATCCTTGTCCTGGCACCGATCGGCTTTCTGATGGGGATTCCCTTTGCGCTCGGCATGCGCTATGTTGCGCTCGGGGCGCCCCAGCGGGCCGTGGCCTGGACGGCCAACGGGTGCGCATCGGTTCTTGCCGCCATCGCGGCGGCCCAGGTCGCCGTGGCGGCCGGGATCCCCATGATTCTCGTTTTCGGGCTGACCGCCTACCTGGCGGCCTGGCTGGCCGCCGGGAGGGCGACGGGCTGACGGGCCGCGCGGAAGGTCTGCGGCAAAGGGCTTGGCGATAGAGGACCCGGCGGCGATGTGCGCCCATGGAGGGCTCCATGGAGATCAGGGTCGAGTGCACCGCGGGCTACCGCGGGGAGGAAACCCCGCGGCGGATGGTGCTGTCCGGAAACGGCATCCGGGTCCAGGCGGTCATCGACCGCTGGCTTGCGCCGGATCACCGCTATTTCAAGGTCCTGGGAGAGGACGGGGGCGTCTACATCCTGCGCCACGATGCGCAGCGCTGGGCCTGGGAATTGGTGTCCTACCGCGCCGGCGCCTGACCGGGTGGTTGCGGGCTTCGCGGCGGGCGCGGGCCCTGCGGAGGCGGCCCGGGGGGATGGGGCCGCGGCGGGTGCGGCCGGTAAAAGCGCGGCCGGTGGAAATACGGCCGGGGCCAATAGAAGGGGTCGTACCAGCCGTCGTAGCCGTAGGGGTAGTAGGCGGGATAGGGCCGGGCGGCGGCGTATTCCTTCCAGAGATGAATCTCCACGGCCTGGAGAAGCAGGTAGGGGACCCGGGCGCCGGCGACGCTCCGCATGTCCGCCCCGAGCACCCTGCCGGCCACGGTCAGCCTGCGCCCCTCGCGGTAGACTTCCGGGTCCAGAAACCCGCCGCAGGCGACCTGGAACCGGCCGAGGGAGCCGTCCCGCGGGCCGGGTTCGTCGCCGGGGGTCAGGGGGGTCTGAAGCAGGCGCACGAGGGTCTCGGAGCCAAGGTTTTCGGTTTCGAGGATGTATCCGCCCAGGATGACGGTGGCGCCGCGCCAGCGGTCGGGATCCGCCAGGAGGGCGGTGAAGGGGACGCCGGCAACGGCGTCCGACCTGACCGCGGGGGAAAGCGGCGAGCAGGCGGCACTAACGATTGCCAGGGCCGCGACGAGCAGCAGGCGGGAGTGTCTTGGCATAGGCGGAACCTCAAAGCCGGCGGCATGGGCCCACGGCACTCCCCAAAATATAGGATCCGGCGCCGGGATGTAAACCCGCACCGTGCGCCGGGGGAAGGAGACTGGCGTGAACAGGCCCGAGCCGCGCCTCCTGGCGCGCCTGCTCCTGGCGGCGGCCCTGGTCTGCGCGGGCGCCGCGGCGTCGGCGGCCGCGCAGCCGGAGCCCCGGGAGATCCTCATGCGGCACTACGAGGCGATCGGCGGCTACGAGCGCGTCAAGGCCCTGAAAACGTGGTGCCTTGCGGGCGCGGTGACCCACGACGGGCTCGAGGGCCGGTTCCGGAAATGGGAGCAGGTCCCCCTGCGCTACCGCGTCGAGGAGGATTACGGCGTCATCCGCCTGGCCCACGGCGACGACGGGCTGCGGAGCTGGTCCCGGGACGCCAACGCCAAGGTCGTCGTCCAGCGCGACGAGGAGACCCTCAAGCGGCGCCAAATCCGGCGCCTGCTCCAGGAATTCGACCACATGGACCCGCTCAGCGCGAACTTCCGCCTGAGCTGGGAGGGGATGGAGGACGTCGGGGGAAACGCCTGCCACGTCATCCGGACCGTCAACCGCATCAACGCCGACGTCACCCTGGACTTCATCAACGCCCGCACCCTTCTGCTGGAAAAAAGCGTTCTCAAGCAGCCGGACATGACGTTTCACACCCGCTATGGGGACTACCGCCCCGTCGGCGGGGTGCTGTACGCCTTCCGGGAAGAGACCGACATCCTGCCGCGGGAAAAGCGCGTCACGCTGCGGGTCGACACCTTCGAGACCGGCTGCGCCATGGACCCGGCGCGCTTCGCGGTGCCGGCCGCCGACGCCGCCGATTTTCGTTTCACGGGCCCGGAGCGCTCCGCCGACATGGGCTTCCAGCTGGCGGAGAACCTGATCTTCCTGCCGGTGACCGTGGGCGGGGACACGCGGCCGTGGGTGCTGGACAGCGCCGCGAGCATGTCGGTCCTCGACCGGGACTACGCCCATAGCCTCGGGCTGGAGATCCGCCCGGGGATAAAGGGCGCGGGGCTGGACGGCACTTTCCCCCTGGATTTCGTCGAGATTCCCGGCTTCGGGCTGCCGGGGGTCCGCTTCGAGCCCCAGAAGATCTTCTGCCTCCAGGGCCTGGCGGCGCGTTTCCACGCGCCGGCGGCGGTGGGCATCCTGGGCTTCGATTTCCTGTCGCGCTTCGTCACCCGGATCGACTACGCCGGGCAAAGCCTGCGCCTTTACGACCCGGAAGACTTCGCCTACGCCGGCCCCGGCACGGTGGTCGACGCGCCCCTGCAGGCAAAGGCCTTCACCCTGCCCATGACCGTGGAGGACCGCTACGGGGGAAGGTGGGCCCTGGACCTGGGCGCCCACGACGTCGCGTTTCACTTTCCCTATGCGCAGGAAAACGGGCTTTTCGGGCGCCACGGGGTCCGCCGGGCGGCGTCCGATCTCGGCGGGACCTACCTGGAGCACGTGGTTGAGTTCGCTTCCGCGTCCCTGGGCGGGTTCCGCGTCGAGCGCGTCCTCATCGGCATGCCCGAGCGGGAGGGCAAGGGCGGCAACAGCGCCCGGGAGCTCGTCGGCAGCATCGGCAACTCGCTCCTGCGCCATTTCGTGGTTTTTCTCGATTACAGCCGGCAGCAGGTGATCCTGGAGCGGGGGCGCGATTTCGGCCGGGTGTTCCCCAGGGGCATCGACTAATTGGAACTGACCCACCGCTGCAAGACCGGAGCCCTCATCGAGGCCTCGGTTTGCAGCGGTGCCCTCCTGGGAGGCGGCCGCCCCGACCGCGCGGCCTGCCTGAGGCAGTATGCGCGGCACCTCGGCCTGGCCTTCCAGGTGAGCGACGACATCCTCAACATCGAGGGAGACCCGGCCCGGATGGGCAAGGCGGCCGGAACGGACGCCGCCCGCTCCAAGGCGACCTACCCTTCCCTCATCGGCCTGCCGGCATCGAAACAGCTCGCCCGCACACTGGTCAACAACGCCTTGCAATCACTTGCGGATTTTGATAACAGGGCAGACCCCCTGCGCGCCATCGCGGACTACGTCGTCGAACGCAGGAAATAGCGGGGAGATGGGAGCATGGAGATGGGAGCATGGAGCTGAATTCCCGATACCGATTTCGATGGGGAAAGGGGTGTTCATCGAAATCGAAATCGAAATCGTAATCGTAGTCGGGATCGATTACGATTACGACAACGATTACGAACCGTTATTCGGTGTTGGAAGTTGGACGTTCGATGTTCGACGTTCATCACGATTTCGATTTCGATTATTGCATCGAACCTTTGAGCTTTCAGCTTTGAGCTATTATCGGTGACCCTTGAGCCTGCTGGAAAACATCAGATCACCCGAAGATCTCAAGAAGCTGCCCCGCGAGGACCTGCCGGCCCTGGCCAAGGAAATCCGCCAGGAGATCGTGAACGTGGTCTCCGTCGGCGGCGGGCACCTGGCGTCGAGCCTCGGCGCGGTCGAACTGGCGGTGGCCATCCATTACGTGTTCGACGCGCCCCGGGACAAGATCATCTGGGATGTCGGCCACCAGGCCTATGCCCACAAGCTGCTGACCGGGCGCCGGGAGCGCTTTCACACCCTGCGCCGCTATGGCGGTATTTCCGGCTTCACCCGATCGAGCGAAAGCCCCTACGACGCCTTTTCCACCGGGCACAGCAGCACCTCGATCTCCGCCGGCCTCGGCATCGCCTGCGCCAAGCAGCTCAAGAAGGAGAAGGCCAAGGTGGTCGCGGTCATCGGCGACGGGTCCATGACGGCCGGCCTTGCCTACGAAGGGCTCAACCAGGCGGGCGACACCCACAGGGACAAGGACCTCATCGTCATCCTCAACGACAACGACATGTCCATCGCCAGGAATGTCGGGGCCCTTTCCTCTTTCCTCAGCCGGACCTTCTCCGGAAAGAGGCTCCAGGAACTGCGCAAGGATTTCGGGGAGTTCCTGCGGTCACTGCCCAAGGTGGGGGACGATTTTTACCAGATCGCGAAGCGTTCCGAGGATTCCTTCAAGACGTTCGTCACCCCGGGGATGATCTTCGAGGCCCTCAACTTCGATTACTTCGGGCCGATCAACGGCCACCGGCTCAACCATCTGATCGACATTCTGAATAACATAAAATATTTAAGTGAGCCGGTGCTCCTGCATGTCACCACCCGCAAAGGCAAGGGGTATCCCCCGGCCGAGAAAAACCCGGTCTATTTCCACGGGGTCGGGTGTTTCGAGGTCGACACGGGCACCTGCCTGCGCCAGGGAACCGAGGTGCCCACCTACACCGCGGTATTCGGCCGGACCATGGTCGAGCTGGCGGAAAAGGACCAACGGATCGTCGCGGTCACGGCAGCCATGCCGGAGGGGACCGGCCTGGCGCAGTTTTGCGCGCGCTTCCCGGAGCGCTTTTTCGATGTGGGCATCGCCGAGCAGCACGGGGTGACCTTTGCGGCCGGCCTGGCCTCCGAGGGGCTCAAGCCGGTGGTGGCGATCTACTCGACGTTTCTGCAGCGGGCCTTCGACCAGATCATCCACGACGTCTGCCTCGAAAGGCTGCCGGTGGTGTTCGCCGTCGACCGGGGCGGGATCGTCGGGGAGGACGGCCCCACCCACCACGGACTCTTCGACCTGTCCTACCTGCGGTGCATCCCCAACATGGTGGTCATGGCGCCCTACGACGAAAACGAATTGCGGCGCATGCTGGCCCTGGCCCTCAGCCACGGCGGCCCCATCGCCATCCGCTATCCCCGCGGCAGCGCGGTGGGGGTGCCCCTGGAGAAAAACATCCGCCCCATGGCCCTCGGAAAGGCGAAGGTCATGGCCGAGGGCAAGGACGTCCTGATCCTGGGCCTGGGCGGGTCGGTGGGCGAAGCCCTCAAAGCGCGCGCCGAACTGGCCGCCGAAGGGATCTCGGCCGCCGTGGTCAACTGCCGGTTCGTCAAGCCCCTCGACGCCGAACTGATCGCCGACCGGGTGGCGGCAACCCCCCGCGTCGTCACGGTGGAGGAAAATGTCCTCCAGGGAGGGTTCGGCAGCGCGGTCCTGGAAATGCTGGCCGACAGGGGCCTGGCCGGCTTTCGCCTGGAGCGGGTCGGCGTCGGGGATGTTTTCGTGGAGCACGGCGCCCAGGCGATCCTGCGGGCCGCCTACGACGTCGACGCGGCCGCCGTGGCCCGGGCCGCGCGGCGCCTGACGGCCGCAGACCGGCCGATTGATCGGGGTCCATGAAACGCACGCTCTTCGACACCTACGCGGCCGACTATCATAGACTGCACGCCTCCAACGTCGCCCCCCGGCTCCCTTCCTTCCCGCCACCTTCCCGCGACCGCCCCCCGGGTTCACGCTCCTGAATCGAGCCCGGGGCATTTTTCGTGTTAACCTATTGAATTTAAATTTTAATATACAGAACAGGGGTCGGATTCAAAATCGTGAACCCCCTCCGGGAGCCGGGCGTTTCAGTGCTCAACCGATTGTAATCGAAGATAAAAAACAGTTCACTGGATTGAACCGACATCGATCCCGAGCTTCTTTATTTTCTGGTTCAACCCGCTTTTGCCGATGCCGAGCAGGTCGGCGGCATGGGCCTGGACCCCGTTGGCCATCTTCAGGGCCCGCTCGATCATCCGGCGCTCGACCAGGGCAAGGGCGTCGTAGAGCTTGGCGTCCAGGGGGATGCCCTCCAGGTGGGCGGTGGTGCGGACGCTTTGCCTGAAATCCTTGGGAAGGTCGGACGCCGTGACGACATCGCCGGCGCACAGGATCATGGCCCGCTCCATGACATTTTCCAGTTCGCGGACGTTTCCCGGCCAGGGGTAGTTGTGGAAGATCTTTTCGACCTCGGCCGCGATGCCGGTGACCCGGGTTTCCCGGTTCCCCTCGCTGCCGTATTTCTTGATGAAGTGGTCGACCAGGAGGCGGATGTCCTCGATCCGCTGCCGCAGCGGCGGCAGGGTGATGTGGATGACATTGAGCCGGTAGAAGAGGTCTTCGCGGAATCGGCCCTTCTCGACCTCCGCCTTGAGCTTTTTGTTGGTGGCGGCGATGACGCGGATGTCCACCGTGACCGGCCTGACCCCGCCGACGCGCTCGAAGGCCCGCTCCTGGAGAACGCGCAGCAGCTTCACCTGGAGGTTCTGGCTGAGTTCGCCGATTTCGTCCAGGAACAGGGTGCCCCCGTCGGCCAGCTCGAAGCGCCCCTTTTTCTTGGCGATCGCCCCGGTGAAGGCCCCCTTTTCATGGCCGAACAGCTCGCTTTCGAGCAGGTTTTCGGAAAGCGCGGAGCAGTTGACGGCCACGAACGGCTGGTCGCGCCGGGAGCTGTTGAAGTGGATCGATTTGGCGGCCAGTTCCTTGCCGGTGCCGCTTTCGCCCTCCAGCAGGACGGTGGCGCCGGTGCCGGCGACCTTGCGGATGGTCTCGAAAACCTCCTGCATCGCCCGGCTCTTGCCGATGATGTTGCCGAACCGGTAGTGCGACTCGACCGCGTTGCGCAGGCGCCGGTTCTCCTTGACCACGCGGTGCATTTCCAGGGCCCGGTTCACGTAAAGGACCAGGCTGCTGTTTTCGAAGGGCTTGAGGATGAAGTTGTGGGCGCCCTTCTGCATGGCCTCGACCGCGCGCTCCACGGTGCCGTGGGCCGTCATCATGACCACCGGGATGTCGGGGTTCCTGGCGCGGATGCGCTGCAGCAGCTCGATGCCGTCCATCTGGGGCATCTTCATGTCGGTCAGGACCAGATCCACATCCGAGTGGTCCAGGAGCCGCAGGGCGTCCTCGCCGCCGTTGGCCGTGAGGGTCTCGAAACCCTCCTCCTCGAGGACGGCGCTGAGGATCAGGGGATAGTTCTTCTCGTCATCGACGATCAGGATGGTTTCCATGCTTCTTCCTCGCTTTTGGCGGGCAGCTCGACGATGACCCGGGCCCCCCGGACGGGGCGGTTCTCGATCCGGATGGCACCGCCGTGGGATTCAATGATGTTTTTCACCAGCCCCAGCCCCAGACCGGTCCCCGTTTCCTTGGTGGTGAAAAAGGGATCCCAGACCTTGTCGACGACATCCTGGGGAATGCCGACCCCCTCGTCGTCGAACTGGATCCGGACCCGCCCGTTGGCGGCCTCGACCGCCACCTGGACGATACCCCCCTCGGGCATGGCCTGCAGGGCGTTGAGCAGGATGTTGAGAAAGGCCTGGTAGAGCATGTCCGCGTCGGCCACCACGGCGGGCAGGTTCTCGCCGGCGCGGGTCTGGATGATATAGCCCATCTTTTCCATCTGCGACGAGAGAAAGAGGGTGTTCTTGCGGATCACCTCCTCGACCCGGCAGGGCACCAGGTTCGGCTCTCCGGGCCGGGCGAACTTGATGAAGTCCGAGATGATGTTGTTCAGGCGCGTCGACTCCTCGACGATGATGTCCGGGAAGGTGTTGTCGGGATCGAGGCGCTCCATCTTCTTTTTCAGCAGCTCGGCCGAGCTGCGGATGATGCCCAGGGGGTTGCGGATTTCGTGGGAGATCCCGGCCGCCATCTCGCCCAGGGCGGAGAGCCGTTCCGCGCGGCCGAGCTGCTCCTTGAGCCGCAGGCGCTCCAGGGCGCGCATTTCCATGATGCGCTCCCCGCGCTTGACCACCAGCAGCAGGACGACGAAGAGCACGCCCATGACCACCGCGCAGGTGAGGATGACCAGGGTCTGGGAGTTGAAGATGGCCTGGTAATCCTCGGAAAGATCCTGCACGATTTCAACCACCCCCAGCACCGGGCCGCCGATGTGGGTCAGGGGCCGCTCGGCGCGCAGGGGGGCGAAGGTGATCATCTTGCCGGCCTTGGGGAACCCCAGCAGGATTTCCATGAAGCTTCCCTGCTGCACCAGCTCCGAACTGAGGAGGCCGTCGACGGCCTTCTGGTAGTTCTTCCCGCCGATGTCCCGCTTGCCGATCAGGTCCGGGTCGAAACTGTAGGAAACCGTGTTGCTGGTGTCATAGATGTTGACCTGCTGGACCTTGAAGCTGTGGAGGGTGCTGCGGACCACCTTGTCCATGCGTTCGAACTGCTCCGGCTCCCGGAGCTGGATCTTGCCGTATTGAAGGGCCACCGGGATCACGAACTGGGTGAAAATCTGGTGGTTGAGGTTTTCCACCAGGAGGCGGGCGAACTCCTCCCTTTTCGAGTTCTGCAGGGTCTTGGCCCAGTGGGTGTTGAGCAGGGAGAGGACGAGGGTGCCGATGAAGATCACCACCAGGCTCGTGATGGAGAAGTACTTGAAAAGGCGGTAAGGCTTGACCTGTTCCTGGGAAAGGGGGGTGTCCATGTCGGTTCGGCTCTTTTCCCCGAAGCGTGAAAGCCGCTCAACGGGAGGCTTTCTGCGGGATCGTCGATATTTTTAATGAAACCGGGCGACGTCGCCGCCGCCCTGGCCGAGGAACGGTTCATGGTCCTTCCGCACCCGGAGGTTAAAACCTACTTCCAGCGCAAGGCCGCCGACTACGACCGCTGGATCCGCGGCATGCAGCGCCTGAGGGAGCGCTTCGCGGAGGCTGAAGGTGGGAGGGTGGGAAGGTGAGAGGGTGAGTCTGATTTTTCAACCTTACAGGCACCCAACGGGAAACCCTGAACCGACGATTACGACTACGATTACGACAACGACAGCGAAAATGAAAAGAGAACGATGAAAGCTCAACGGGGAACCCTGAACGGGCAACCTTCATAGGAGGCTCAATGCAACCGATTCTACTGGAGAAAATGGGTCATGTCGCGGTGCTCACCATCGACCACCCGCCGGCCAACACCTGGAACCTCGCCACCATGGAGGCCTTCGAAGCCGCCATCGACGGGGTGGAAGCCGATGGCGACGTCCGCGTGGTCGTCGTCACCGGGGCGGGCAACAAGTATTTTTCGGCCGGCTTCGACGTCAAGGACGCGGCCAACGGGCCGATCATCAGCCCCAAGGGAAGACGGTTGTGGACCCGCATCGACCGGTTCCCGAAACCGGTCATCGCCGCCATCAACGGCCATGCCATGGGCGGAGGACTGGAACTCGCCCTGGCGTGCCACTTCCGCATCATGGCCGACCCCCTCAACGCGGCCCTGGGCCTCACCGAACTGAACCTGGGGATCATCCCGGGGTGGGGCGGCACCCAGCGCCTGGCCCAAGTCGTCGGCAGGGCCAGGGCGCTGGACATGATCCTGTTCAGCAAGACCTTGACGGCGGCGGAGGCCCTCGAAATCGGCCTCGTCAACCAGCTGACGCGGCCCGAGAGCCTGATGAAAGACACCCTCGCCTTTGCCGAACGCCTGGCCCAGCGGCCGCCCGTTGCCGTGAGCTGCGTTCTCAAGGCGCTGTCCGCGGGCCTTTACGAGGGCTTTGCGCAGGGGCTGAAGGTCGAGGAGGAAGGCAGCCTGGTGGTCCGCGACACCCGGGACTGCATCGAAGGGTTCACCGCTTTCCTGGAAAAGCGCCCACCCGTTTTCAAGGGGATGTGATCCGATGGAACACGCGTTTGCAAGCTCGATGGCAAAGATCCTGCTGCCGGTGCCGGGTTCGGCGGCCGGCAGGGGCCGTCCGACAACCTTCGCCATGCCGCGCCTGGTGATGGGGGCCGACCTTTTCCCCCTCGAAAAAGGGCGCGGGCCCGCCGTCAGCCAGCTGGCGGCGATGTGCGCAGCGAAACGCGCCGTTGTCGTCAGCGACGATTTCGGCCGCCAGACCGCCGCCCGCGTGGCCGCGGCGCTGGAGCGGGCGCAATTCAGGACCCTCGTCTGGCCCGGGGCGCAGCCCGAGGCGCCGATCGACAATGTCGAGGAAGGCGCCGCGGCCATGACCCGCTTCGGACCGGACCTGATCGTGGCCGTCGGCGGCGGATCGGTGATCGACGGCGCCAAGGCCGCCTGGATCCGCTATGCGCGCCCCGACATCGGCGATCTGCGCGGCATCACCCTGTTCACGCCCCTCGGGCTCCGGAAAAAAGCGATCTTCGCGGCGGTCCCCACCACCAGCGGCACCGGGTCGGAGTGCACCGCGTTCACCGTGCTGCACGACACCGAGGCGCACCGCAAGGTGCCGGTGGCCAACACCGAGATCATGCCCGATTTCGCCCTGCTGTGCCCCGAGTTCACCCTCAGCATGCCGCCGGGCCTGACCGCCGGCACCGGCCTGGACGCCCTCTCCCACGCCATGGACGCCGTGGCCACGCCGGCGGGAAACGCGATCACGGATGCCCTCGCCCTCCAGGCCATCCGCATGATCCTCACGTACCTGCCGAGGGCCTTCCGCGACGGGCAGGACCCGGAAGCCAGGCATCGCATGCTCATGGCCGCCAGCATGGCCGGCATCGCCTTCGGCCAGAGCGGTGCGGCCCTGACGCACAGCTTCGGCCATTCCGTCGGCTCGCTCTTCGGCATCCACCACGGCCGCGCGGTGGGGCTCTTCATTCCCTATGTCTTTCAGTTCTACCGGGCGGTTTCCGACAAATTCCTCGCCGTCTGCGACGCCCTCGAGGTGGCGCCCGGCGACCCCGCGGAGCGCATGCAGGCCCTTGTGGCCATGCTCAGGGCGTTTTTCAGGGAGCTGGGCCTCCCGCTGACCCTGGCGGAGATGGGCATCTCCGCGGCCGACCTGGAATCCCGCATGGACACTCTCGTGCGCTACACCTGCGAGGATGTCGACACTTTTTTCAGCCCGCGCCCGATAAGCCCGGAAGATTGCGAGCGTATCTTGCGCTGCGCCCATGCGGGAAGGGATGTCGACTTCTGAAAACGGTTCAAGGTTCGGGGTTCAAGGTTCGGGGTTTGAAGCTGATGTGATCAATATCCGAATCAGATAGGAGTCTCTCTCGTGCCGCGTGCCAACGGCATCGGCATTGCTTACGAGACCTTCGGAAACCCGGAGCACCGGCCGCTGGTGCTCATCATGGGCCTGGGAACCCGGATGGGTTCGTGGCCGGACAGGTTCTGCCGCCTTCTGGCAGAGAGGACCCTATGCTGTCAAAATCGGAAATCATCCACGCGGCCCGCGAGGCCGGTTTCGAGGACGTCGGCTTCACCACCGCCGAACCGTTCGAGTCCCACCGCCGGATTCTGGCCGCCCGCCAGGAGGAGTACGCCTGGGTCGAGGAAAAGGGCCTGGCCCTGATGCAGGGCACCGACCCCCGCGCGGCCATGCCCTCGGCCCAGAGCGTCATCGTGCTGATGGAGGCTTATTTCAGCGGCAGCTACCCCCGCACCCTGGAGGGCCACTTCGGGCGCTGCTACCTGGATGACGACCGGGTCACCAAGGACGGCCTGGCGCTGCGCATCAAGGCCTTCCGCGGGTTCCTGCGCGATGGCGGGATCCAGTCCAAGGTGCCCTTCAACCTGCCCCACCGGGCGGCCGCCGCCCGGGCCGGGATGGGCACCTTCGGAAAGAACTGCCTGTTTTACTCGCGCACGGCGGTGCGCCAGGGGTCCTGGGTGCTGCCCATCGCGGTGGTCGTGGACCGGGCCTTCGAGCCCGACCCCCCCACCCTGCGCATGGGCTGCCCCGACTGGTGCCGCAACGCCTGCGTCGCGGCCTGCCCGACCCGCGCCCTGAAAGGCGACGGCCGCATCGACCCGCGCCTCTGCATCTCCTACCTGAGCTATTACGGCGAGGGGCCGACCCCGGCCCACCTGCGCGAACCCATGGGCCTGTATGTCTACGGCTGCGACCGCTGCCAGAACGTCTGCCCGCGCAACGCCGCCTGGATGGCCCAGGGCCTGCCCCCGAACCCGAAAGCGGCGGCCATGGAGGAGGACTTCCGCCTCGAGCGCCTGCTGCACATGGACACGCACTATTTCACGCAGAGGATCTGGCCGCGCATGTTCTACGTGCCGCCGGACGAAATCTGGCGCTGGCAGATGAACGCCGCGCGCGCCATGGGCAACACCCGCGACCCGCGGTATGTCGACACCCTGGGCGAGGCCTGCGACCCGGCCCGCGACGGGCGCGCGGCGGCCCTTGCCGCCTGGGCCCTGGGGCGCATCGGCACGCGCGGCGCGAAGACGGTTCTCGAAAAACGGCGCCCGGGATCGTCGGGGGTGCTGCGGCGCGAGATCGAGGCGGCCCTGGCGGCCGCTCAGGGGGCGGGCGCATAGGAAACGACACGGATGAAGGGGAAAAAAAGGAGCTTGCATGTCTGAAATCGACGTCGTCTTCATCGAGGGGGCCCGGACGGCCTTCGGCCGCATGGGGGGCACGATCCGCGACATCCCCGCCTCCAAGCTGGCCGCCATCGGCATCCGCGGGCTGGCGGACAGGACCGGGATCCGCGAAAGGGCGCAGGTGGACTGCGTGTTCCTGGGCAGCGCGGCCCACTGCTCCCAGGCCCTCAACCCGGCGCGCTGGGCCGCGCTCGAGGCCGGCCTCGGCTGGGAAACCAGCGCCTCCTATGTCGAGATGCAGTGCGGGTCGGCCATCGACGCCATCAACCACGCCGCCTGGAAGATCAAGGCCGGCGCGGCGCAGATCGTCATCGCCGGCGGCATGGAATCCTACAGCCAGATCCCGGCCAAGTTCTCCATGTCCCTGCCGCCCTACCAGCTGATCCCGCCCGCGCCCCTCCAGCAGACCCTGTCGCCGGTGGCCGAGGAGCAGATGGGCATGGGGTTGACCGCCGAAAACCTCCAGGTGCTCTACGGCATCCCCCGCGAGGCCGCCGACGAGTTCGCCTGCAGCAGCCAGATGCGCGCCAAGGCCGCCTGGGACGCCGGCAGGTTCGAAGGGGAAATCGTGCCGGTCGTGATTCCCGCCACCCGCAGGACGCCGGAAATCGTTTTCGACCGGGACGAGCATATGCGCCCGGACACGACCCTGGAGGCCCTGGCCAGGCTGCCGCCGGCCTTCAAGAAGAACGGCACGGTGACGGCCGGCAACGCTTCCGGGCGCAACGACGGCGCGGCCTTCGTCCTGATGATGAGCGCCGGCAAGGCCCGCGAGCTGGATAAAGGGCCCGCGGGCGGCTTTCCGGCCCCGGCGGGTAGGCAGGATAGGACACATCCCCATGGATCGAAAAGCGGCAGCCTCCCTGGCCCCCGTCCTGGCGGCGGCGGTCGCCAAGAAGCTTTGGCGGTCCTTCAAGGACCTGATCCCCATCCTGCTGGTGATCGCGTTTTTCCAGGCGGTCGTTCTGCAGCGGCCCCTGCCGAACGCGGCGGAGGTCCTCGTCGGCGGCGTCCTGGTCGTCCTGGGGCTGAGCCTGTTCGTCGAGGGGCTGGAGATGGGCCTGTTTCCCATCGGTGAAACCATGGCCCACGCCCTGGCCCGCAAGGGCAGCCTGACATGGCTGCTGGTCTTCGCCTTCCTGCTCGGTTTCTGCACCACGGTCGCCGAGCCCGCCCTGATCGCCGTGTCGGCCGAGGCCGCCCGTGTCGCCGCCCAGGGGAACCTGATCGCGCCGGGGGAGGCTTCCCTGGAGAGCTACGCCCTCGGGTTGCGGCTGACCGTGGCGCTGTCGGTGGGGATCGCCATCGTCATCGGCGTGCTGCGTATTCTCCGCGGCTGGCCCATCCACCGCCTGATCATCGCCGGCTACGCGGCGGTCATGCTCATGACCATGGTGGCGCCCCTGGAAATCATCGGCATCGCCTACGATGCCGGCGGGGTGACGACCTCCACCGTCACCGTTCCCCTGGTGGCGGCCCTGGGTGTCGGCCTGGCGTCCATCATCCGCGGGCGCAGCCCGCTGCTGGACGGCTTCGGCCTGATCGCCTTCGCATCGCTTTTGCCCATGATCTTCGTGATGGCTTATGGGCTTCTTGTTTTCAGGTAGCAACAGAAGGGTATGCCATGAACGCCCTTTATGATTTTGCCGCGGTGCTGCTGGCCACCTTCAGGGATATCCTGCCGATTCTCGCCCTGGTGACGGGCTTCCAATTGGCGGTTTTGCGACAGCCCATCCCCCACCTGCGGCGTCTCGTCGTGGGAGGGGTGTACGTGGTCGTCGGCCTGGCCCTGTTTCTCATCGGGCTGGAGAAAGCCCTGTTTCCCGTGGGCAGGATCATGGCGGCGCAACTCTCCGACCCCTCATTTCTGGCCGCCGGGGGCGGCGAGGCCCCCAGCGGGTGGAGCGCCTACGGCTGGGTCTACCTGTTCGCGGCCCTGATGGGTTTTTCCACCACGGTCGCCGAGCCTGCCCTGCTGGCCGTGGCGCTCAAAGCCAGCGAGGTTTCGGGCGGCGCCATCAGCCCCTGGGGGCTGCGCATCACGGTCGCCCTGGGGGTTGCCGTGGGGATTTCCCTGGGCGCCTTTCGCATCGTCGCCGGGATTCCGCTCTACGTCTTCATCCTTGCCGGCTATGTCGTCGTCATTCTCCAGACCTTCACCGCACCTCGGAAGATGGTCGCCCTGGCTTACGATTCCGGCGGCGTGACGACATCGACCGTCACCGTACCCCTGGTGGCCGCCCTGGGCCTCGGGTTGTCCGAGGCGGTTCCCGGCCGGAACCCGGCCATCGACGGGTTCGGGCTCATAGCCTTTGCCAGCCTTTTCCCCATGATCACCGTGCTGGGTTACGCGCAGCTGACCCAATGGGTCGCCTCCCGCAGGGTGAACGCTAAAAGACAGGGAGAGACGCGATGAAGTTCAAACTGGTTTTCGCTCCGGTCAAGACCCACAAGACCGACGCGGTGGTGGACGCGGCCAAGGCGGCCGGGGCCACCGGCGCCACCATCATCCCCGCCCGCGGCACCGGCATGCGCGAGGCAAAGACCTTTTTCGGGCTCATCCTGGAGGACCCGACGGACATCGTCATGTTCCTTCTGGAGGAACACATGGTCAAACCGGTGATGGAGGCCATCGAAACCGCGGGGGAATTCAAGAAACCGGGGACCGGCATCGCCTTCGTCCTGCCGGTGGAGCAGGTGATCGGCCTGGAGAGCCAGATGGAAAAGTTCAGGGAGGAGGTCCGCGACCGGTACCTGTGAGTTCCGGGGGCGCGGGGCGGGGGGGCCGGAGGGAAGGCGCTGTCCGCCGCGGGAACCGGTTGCGATTTTTTTTGCGATGGTCGTAGCGCTGCTGGAAGGAAAGGAGGGCGCATGTCCGAAGGGATCGTTCGGGTGAGGGACGTGATGCAGCCGGAGGTGCCCGGCATCGACGGAATGGCGTCCGCCAGGGATGCCGCCGCGATGATGCGCGCCGCCAAGGTGTCCGAACTGCTGGTGGCCAGGAGGCACGCGGACGACGCCTGGGGGATCGTCACTTTCATGGACCTGGTCAAGGGGGTCCTGATACCCGGGCGCGACCCGGGGAGCGTGCTGGTCTACGAAATCATGACCAAGCCGGTCATCACGGTCCCGGCACAGATGGACATCCGTTACGCGCTGCGCCTGATCATGCGCATCGGGGTGCACCGCGCCCCGGTGGAACACCACGGGGACATCATCGGGATGGTCACCCTGGCCGGGATCGTCCTGGACAACAACCTGTTCTAGCGCCAGGAGGAACCGGGGACCCCCCTCCCCGGGAACAGCCGGGGGATCGGCGGGCCGGTTTTTTGCCTTGACCGGTTCATTTAAATAAAATACAAATCAGATAAGTGGATTCTTATGTGGATAACGGCGTGACCCTGCTTGAGTCGCTGAAAGCGCTGGCCGACGAAAAGCGCGTGAGCATTTTGAGGCTGCTCCTGAAGAGCGATCTGTGCGTCGGCGCCCTTGCCCATCGCCTCGGCATCTCCAAGCCGGCCGTCTCCCAGCACCTGCAGGTGCTGCGCAAGGCCGGGCTGATCACCGGCCAGAAGCGCGGTTACTGGACCCATTACCGCGTGGAGCGGCCGGCCGTGGTCCGGATCGCGGGCGATTTGGAAAAACTGGCGGCGACGGAGACGTGTCACGAAACAATTTGCCGGCGGATCGAAAAAGACCCGAGGAACAACCCCCCACCCAAGGAGGCCGACATGTGCCGCAGCTGTTGCCAGCAGCCGATCAAATTACAGGACAAGCCGGAAACCTGCAGCCCCGAAAAGGTCCGCGAGTGCCACGGCGACGTCAAGGAGCATCCCTGTTCCCACAGCAATGACGCCCCCGCCCGCGAGTGATCGAATCGTCGCCTCCCGCTGAGATATGAGCGCCTCGGCTCTTCTGATCGCCGCCGTTTTTTCCATATCCCTGGTGCTGACGATGGTCGGCCTGGGGGGCGGCCTGCTTTTTTCCCCGCTTTTCGTGCTTCTCGGGCTTGCCAAATCCCAGGCCGCCTCGGCCTCGCTGTTCCTGAACCTCGCCGCCGCCGCCTCCGCCGCGTATACCTATGCGCGCAGGAACATGGTGGACTTCTCCCTCTGCGCCGAAAAGGCGCCGGCAACGCGATGCGGCCAGCCGCTCCAGGCCGGCGGCTTCCGCATGCCCCTTCCCCCCGGCCCAGCCTTCCGCCGCCTCGATGGCGACAACCGCTCCCCGGGCGCGGACGACGGCGGGGGGCGCGTGGCTTAGCCCCGCAGCCAGGTCGATGCTGTTTTCGACCCTCAGGCGCTCATCGCGGATGAGCCGGGCCACTTCCGCATCGTCGATCGCCAGGGATGCATGGGCGCCCACCTGTCCGGCCGGAGCCGGTTCAGCTGCCGCTGGGGGCATAGTAGCAGCGCTTGGGAGAGACGACCTTGCCCTCCTTCTTGAGGGCGTCGATCGCCTTCGAGACTTCCTTTCCGTCCACGCCCAGCTCCTTGGCAAGGTCCCCGGGGCGGACCGGCTTGCCGGCCCGCTTCATGGCGTCGAGCACTTTTTCCTGCATGGATCCGGTCTCCTTTACACAGGTCGCGGACGGGCTCCCCTGCAGCCGTCCGTGAATCGTGGGTCGGGCTAAACATAGTACCGGATCGGTTTTCGTAAAGGCCTGAAGGGACTGGCCGGCGCTGCTTGGATTGCAATAGCGGCCGCGATCGGATAAAATTCCGTTTCCGGCATCCGCCATGGGGCAATCGGATCCGACGAAATTTCAACCTTGAAACCTTGACCTGAAACGGGGAACCGGGAACCCGGAAGGAAACGATGACATGAAAACCCTTACCATCCGCGGCGCCGCCGGAAGATCCGACATCCTGGTGGGCGAGCGCCTCGAAAACGCGGCCCGCTATCTCCCGGCCGGGAACACCGTTATCATCACCGACACGGTGGTCGCAGGCCTCTACCGCGGGCGATTCCCGGCCGGCCGGGTGATCGAAATCGGCACCGGCGAGGGCATCAAGACCCTCGACACGGTGAAAGAGGTCTACGGGCGCCTGGTGACCGCCGAGGCAGACCGCTCCACCTTCATCCTCGGGGTGGGAGGCGGGATCGTCTGCGACGTCACCGGCTTTGCCGCCTCCACCTACCTGAGGGGGGTCCGCTTCGGTTTTGTCGCCACGACCCTCCTGGCCCAGGTGGACGCCAGTGTGGGGGGCAAGAACGGGGTCAACTTCGAGGGCTACAAGAACATGGTGGGGGTCTTCAACCAGCCCGCATTCGTCGTCTGCGACCTCGGCCTGCTGAAGAGCCTGCCCCGCAGGGAGGTGCTGTGCGGGATGGCCGAGATCGTCAAGCATGGGGCCATCGCCGACCCGGAGCTGTTCGCCTTTCTGGAAAAAAACATCCGGGGCGCCCTCGACCTCCAGCCGGCCGTCGTCGAACGGCTGGTCTACGACTCGGTGGTCGTCAAGTCGGCCATCGTCTCGCGGGACGAAAAGGAGGCCGGGGAACGGCGCAAGCTCAATTTCGGCCACACCTTCGGCCACGCCATCGAGAAGACCAGCGGGGTCCCCCACGGTGAGGCGGTGAGCGCCGGCATGGTCGCAGCAGCCAGGCTGTCGGTGGAAAGGGGGCTTCTCGCCTCGGCGGAAGCCAACCGCCTGACGGCCCTGCTGGACCGCCTCGGCCTGCCGACCCGCGTCCCGGCCGCCCCGCAATCCGTTCTCGATGCGCTGCGCAAAGACAAGAAGCGGGAGGGCGGCGGCATCCACTTCGTGCTCCTGGAAGCGATCGGCCGGTCCGTGGTCGAGGAAATTTCCCTTCCGGAGCTGGACCGGGCCTTCGCGGGGAAAGGGAATTTTTCCCGGCCTGGCCGCGGGATCACCGCGGCAGATGCCATTTAAGGCGCGGGAATCTCGCATCGTCGCGGGTCACGCACCGGTCGAACCCGGATCCCCGGGCCCGCCGCCCTTGAGAAACCCGGCCATGAGCATGCCCAGAATGGCCAGGCACTCCATGTCCAGGAACAATGCCGCGCGGCGCTCGAAGAGCACCCTGCACTCGGCCGGGAACTGTTCGTCGGCGTCGTTGAAGAGCAAGAGAAGGGGGACCCTCGGCAGCCCATCGAATACGGCCGCAAGGTCGTAGGCCAGGCGCAGGCCGGGTGGCCGGCCCCCCAGGCGACGGGCCGCCCGCTCCAGGTCGGCCAGGCGGCCGGAGAAGTGCCGGGCGATGGCCCCCTCGACGTTGTCGGCAAAGGCGCCGACAAAAGGGGCGGCGTCCCTGAAATCGCGGAAGGCGACCCAGTCCGCGCCCTCGGGCGGCCGCTGCGGGCAGAGGAGGAGGTACCTGAAGACGGGGACGAGGACGGCGTGGTCAGGCCGCAGGCCTTGCTTGTCGGCGACGGCGTCTTTCGAGACGCGGTAGGCTCTTCCGAAGAGGGGCACCACGAGCCCGTCCGCGTCAAGCTCCAGGCCGAGTCTGGGGGCTATGGAGGGAAAATCGAGCCGGGCCACCTCATGGAGGTAGTCCCGGTATATCCGTTCGAAGACCGGCGCGCGCACGGCTGCGGTCATGGGCAAGGCTCCCGGGTGCGGGGATGGGCACCTTTCTCCTTACCCCAGGCGCGGGGGGTTTGGCAACCCGGCGCGCCGGGGGACCTGCGCCCTTCCGGTTGACAGGGGGTCGACAGCGGCTTAGCTTTTGGCGACAGCGGCCGGGCGGTCGGATCTCTACCGGCTTTCAGCCCGGCGGACGCAGCCGATTCAGGCCGCACGGAGGCGTCGGCGGCCAGGCGAGGTTCCGCGCGGCGCCTTTTTTCAACCGGCGGATGCCATACCCGGACCTGAAACGGGGAGGCACCCCACAATGACGGAGACCATCGAATGACCCTTGAAACCAGAGAGCAGGTGCTCGAGAAGGTGCTCGAGATGAAAAAACCGGTCTGCCCCCACTGCGGCCAGGAAATGAGCATCTGGGAGGTCCCGCCCATGAATTTCGGCGACGGACTGGGGTGGGGCGTCCCTTATCTTTTCCTGTGCTTCAACGATGCGTGCCCACTGTATGTCCAGGGCTGGGAGCACCTGGAGGAGACCTACGCCCACACGATCGGGGGCGCCGGCCACCTCCCCATCCTGCCGCTGGGGTACCTCCACTCGGATGAAGACATCCGCACCGCCTATTGCGCGGCCGATATGCTGGCCCTGCCGTCCATGGAAGACAATTTCCCCAACACGATGCTCGAGGCCATGAGCTGCGCGACCCCGGTCGTCGGCTTCGCCACCGGCGGCATACCGGACATCGTCGTCAGCGGGGGCAACGGGCTTCTCGCGCCGGCAGGCGATTCCGCGGGGCTGGGAGATGCCCTGCTGAGCCTTGTTTTCGATCCCGGCAGGCGTGAGGAGATGGGAAGGAAATGCCGCCGCCTCATCGAGGACGGATTCTCGCCCTCGGATCAGGCAAGGAAATACGCCGCGGTCTACGAAGACCTGCATGCAAGGCAACCCGGCCGTTCGACCTCCCGTCGGAAATGGGTGCCCGAAACCGTAAAAAAATTGTCCGCCGACATGGAAACCGGCCTGGGGCCTCGTTTCTCCGCCATATACGAACGCGTGTTGTTACCGTCACTCAAAGCGCTTTCGGGGGATCTCCAGCTGCGATTCGAAAAGAGCGAGGCCGACCGGACAGCGATGGTTTCCCAGGTCGAGGAACTGACCCGGCTGCTGAAGGAGAGTGAAGCGGACCGCGAGGCCAGGTTGACCCAGGCCCGGGAGGCCTCCGGCCTGCTCGCGGAGAAGGAAGCCCAAAACCAGACCCTGCACGCGCAGGTTCAGGACCTCATCCGATGGCTCAAGGAAAGCGAGACGGACCGGGACTTTCGCGGCCGGCAGGTCGCCGACCTGACCGGGTGGCTGCGGGAGAGCGAGGCCGACCGTGAGGCGCGGGGCCGGCAGATCGAGGAGCTGACACGCCAGCTGCGGGAGAGCGAGGCTGACAGGGAGGCGCGGGGGACCCAGGTCCTGTCCCTGACCGGGCTGCTGCGGGAGAGCGAGTCTGACCGTGAGGCGCGGGGCCGGCAGATCGAGGAGTTGACGCGCCGGTTGCTGGAGAGCGAGGCCGACAGGGAAGCGCGCGGCCGGCAGGTCGAGGAGCTGACCGGGTGGCTCAAGGAGAGCGAGGCCGACCGGGGAGCCAGGGGCGAGCAGGTCGCCATGCTCTCCGAAAGGCTCGAGGAGAGCGAGGCCGACCGGGAGGCACTGAGGGGGCGCATCGACGAACTGACGCCGCAGCTCCGGGCAAGCGAGGCGGACCGGGAGGCAAGAGGCCGGCAAATCGCGGAGCTGACCCAGCGGCTTCTGGAGAGCGAGGCGGACCGGGGGGCGCGGGGGATCCAAACCCTTGAGCTGGCCCGCATGTTGAACGAGAGCGAGGCCGACAGGGAAGCACGCGGCCGGCAGGTCGAGGATCTGACCGGGTGGCTGCACACGAGCGAAACCGACAGGGAGGCGCTCGGCAGGCAGATGGCCGAGGTGACGCGCCGGCTCGAGGAATGCGAAAATGACCGGGCGGCCCGGGGCACCCAGATCCAGGAACTGACGGGATGGCTTCAGGAAAGCGAGGCCGACCGGGAACAAAGGGGAAAGCAGATCGACGAGTTGACGTGCATGCTCAAGGAAAGCGAGGCCGACCGCGAAGCGCGCGGCCGGCAGATAACGGATCTGACCGGGTGGCTGCGGGAGAGCGAAGCCGACCGGGGGCAAAGGGGAAAGCAGATCGACGAGCTGACGCGCATGCTCAAGGAGAGCGAGGCCGACCGCCAGGCGCGCGGCCGGCAGATCGAGGAACTGACAATGCTTCTGAAACACTCTGAAAGCGGGGAATGATCGTTGTGGCCCTGATCGCGGTGGACATGACCCCGGTGCTTCCCGGGGGTGAAAACGGGGGGGCGAAAATCGTCGCCCTGGAATTGCTCCTTTCCCTTCGGAAAGCGTCGCCCGGCGACGAATTCCTCATCCTGACCTCCTCCTGGAACCACGGGGAGCTTTCCGCGCTCGACGGCGTTAACATGCGCAGGCTCTGCGTCCTGAGAAAGGAACGGACCCCGTCGCAAACGGAACCCTCCCGCTTCCCCTCGAGGGCCGAGCGCCTTGGGCGGCGGGTGTATCATTCCCTGAAGCGAAGATTGATGCCCATCCTGCCCGCGAGACAGCCCCTCAGGTCCAGGGGCGTCGATCTGCTCTTCTGCCCGTTTACGGCCCCCACCTATTTTGACCCGGCAATCCCACTGGTTTCCGTTGTCCATGACCTTCAGCACGTGAATTACCCCCAGTTCTTCGCTCCCCTGGAGATCGACCATCGCAACGCCTTCATGAGCGATGTCAAGCGCAAGGCGAGCGCGGTCATATGTGTGTCGGGTTATGTGCGCGATACGGTTCTGAAACACCTCGGAACCCAACCGGACAGGACCTTCGCCGTCCCCAACAGCTTTCAGGGCCGCCTCCTGGCCACCGAAAGCGAACCGTCTGGCAACCGGCTGAGTGAACTCGGTGTCGCAGAATGCGATTACATGTTCTACCCCGCCAATTTCTGGGAACACAAAAACCACCGCATGCTGATGACGGCCTACGGCATGTTCCTTTCCCGCGCCAAAGGCAAGACCGTTGACCTGGTCTTCACCGGCGCGCTGAGCGACAGGCGGAAACAGCTCGAAGACGATGCCGCCCGCATGGGTCTTTCCGAAAGGGTCCATTTCCTGGGCTTCGTCGATCCGGAGGCTTTCCGGGCCGTTCTGGGCGGCTGCCGGTTCCTCGTCTTTCCGTCCCTCTACGAGGGCTTCGGGATGCCGGTGCTGGAGGCGATGGCCTTGGGAAAACCGGTCCTGTGCAGCAACGTCACCAGCCTGCCGGAGGTGGCGGGGGATGCGGCCCTCTACTTCGACCCGCGGAAGCCCGAGGAGATCGCCGTCTGCATCGAGAGAATCCTCTCCGAAGAACCCCTTGCCCGGCGGCTGGGGGAAATGGGGAGGAAGCGCTCCGAAAAATTCAACCAGGCGGAGATGACCCGGAGTTACCTCCACATATTTCATCAAACCATCCGCAACCCCTCCTTTTCCAGCGGCTGGGTCACGGGGGTTTACGGGGACGGGTGGACGGCCGGCGAGGCGGTCTTCGCGCTGGGGGGAAGCGGTAAAAAGAGGGTGCTCGAAATCGATCTGCAGGCTCCCGCACACATTCCCCACAGCTTCCTGAAACTGAAACTCACCGACGATTGCCGAACGCTGAAGAAGATGAAGGTCGGCCGGGGCGAGAGGCTGACCATCCGCCAGGCCCTGGACGGCGGGTGCAGGACCGTCACCCTGTCGGTGTCGCCGCTTTTCTGCCCCGCCGATTACGGCGAGAACGACGATGTCCGGCACCTCGGTATCATGTGCATGGACTGTGCGCTTGTTTTTGCCGGCGGGGAGAGGCGGCCGTTTCTCAAGGGGGGGAACTGACGTGGGGCCGGACATCAGCATCGTGACACCCTCTTTCAACCAGGGAAGGTTCATCGAGCGCACGATCGCAAGCGTATTGGGCCAGCAGGTCCCCGGCCTTGAATACTTCGTGGCCGACGGGGGCAGCACCGACGGGACCGTGGCCATCCTGTCGCGATACGGGCAGCGGCTGAAATGGGTTTCGGAGGGCGACAGGGGGCAGGCGGATGCGGTCAACAAGGGCATCGGGAAGACGACGGGCGGGATCATCGGCTGGCTGAACTCGGACGACGTCTATTACCCGGGGGCCGTTGCCTGCGTGCGCGACTATTTCAGGCGCCACCCCGAGGTGGACATCGTGTACGGGGACGCTGGTCACATCGACCTCGACGACCGCGTGATCGAGCCCTACCCCACGGAAGACTGGGACTACGAGCGCCTCAAGGAGGTCTGCTTCATCTGCCAGCCGTCCGTTTTTTTCCGGCGCAGCCTGGTCGACAGGGTCGGGCTACTCGACGACAGCCTTCAGTACTGCATGGATTATGAGTACTGGCTGAGAATCGGGGCTGTCACCCCTTTCCACCGCATTGGAAGGCCCCTGGCGGGGTCGCGCTATTACAGGGACAACAAGACCCTGGGAAAACGTTCGGAAGTTCACCTCGAGATCTGCCGCATGTTCGCCGGAAGGCTGGGCACGGTGCCCTCCAAGTGGGTATTCGCCTATTCCCACGCCCTTGCCGACCAGAGGGGCTGCAACCGCTCCCGTGCACGGGTACGGGTACGTGACCTGTACGTGGGTACGTGCACCGCTTCGCTGCGCACGGGTACGATCACTTCTTCGGGTACCCGTACCGGCGGACGTCCGCATAATGCCGGCCGCCTCACTCCTTCAGCCGTTGTCGCGCATGTACTCCACCAGCGCCGCCAGCTTTCCCGCCGCCGCCCCGCTGTCGATGGCCGCCGCGGCGCGCCGGATGCCGTCCCCCAGGTCCTGGGCCGCGGCGGCTGCCGTCAGGGCCGCGGCGGCATTCAGAACGACCACGTTGCGCCTGGAGCCTTTTTCGCCGGCCAGAATCCGGCGCGTGATCCCGGCGGTTTCGGTCGGGTCGCCGCCGACGAGATCCCCGGGGTCTGCAACCTGGCCGAAGTAGTGTTCCGGGTGGATGTCGTAGGTGCGGATCATGCCGTCCCGCAGTTCGGACACCCGCGAGGGGGCGCACACGGATATCTCGTCCAGCCCGTCGTGGCCGTGAACCACCAGCGCGCGACGCGACCCCAGCAGGCGCAGGGCCTGGGCGAACATCTCGGTCAGCTGCGGGGCGTAGACGCCCAGCAGCTGGCAGTTGGCAGCCGCGGGGTTGGTGAGGGGGCCGAGCATGTTGAAGATGCTGCGCAGGCCCACCTCCTTTCGCGCCCGGGCCGCGAAACGCATGGCGCAGTGGTAGATCGGCGCGAACAGAAACCCGATGCCCACCTCCCCCAGCGCCTCCTCCACCACCTCCGGGGCGGCGTCCAGCTTCAGGCCCAATGCCTCCAGCAGGTCAGCGCTGCCGCAGCGGCTCGACACCGAGCGGTTGCCGTGCTTGGCCACCGTCACACCGCAGCCGGCCACCACGAAGGCGGTGGTGGTGGAGATGTTGAAAGTATGGGCCCCGTCCCCCCCGGTGCCGCAGGTGTCCACCACGGTGCCGGCCGAGGTCTGGATCCGAAGCGCCTTGCGGCGCATGGCCGTGGCCGCTCCGGCCAGTTCCTCGAAGGTTTCCCCCTTGGTGGACAGGGCCGCCATGAACGCCCCGATCTGGGCGTCGGTGATCTCGCCTGAAAAAATGTCGAGAATCATCGAGGACATCTGGCTTTCGGTGAGATCCTTGCGCGCCACGATGTTTTTGAGGTGTTCGCGAAACATGGTGGGACTCCTTGGTTATAGGGGGTCAGGCTGGAGACTGAAGTCTGGGGCATGGTGCTCACTGCCCGCAGATATTCAAAAAGTTGCGCAGGAGGCGCTTGCCCACGGGCGTCATGATCGACTCCGGGTGGAACTGGACCCCCTCGGTGGGGTGCTGCCGGTGGCGAAGGCCCATGATGTCGCCGTCATCGGCCACGGCGGACACTTCCAGGCAGTCGGGGAGGCTTTCGCGCCGCACCGCCAGGGAGTGGTAGCGCATGGCCTGGAACGGCTTGCGGATGCCCTCGAAAAGGGTCCTGCCGTCGGCCTCCACCGTGGAGGTCTTGCCGTGCATGAGCCTGCGGGCGGCCACGACCTCTCCTCCGAAGGCCAGGCCGATGGTCTGGTGCCCGAGGCAGACCCCCAGGATGGGGATCCGCCCCGAGAACTCCCGCACCGCCGGGAGCGACACCCCGGCACCCTCGGGCCGGCCGGGACCGGGGGAGATGACGATGCCGCCGGGCGCCATCGCCGCGATCTCCGCCACCGTCACCTCGCTGTTGCGGGCCACCTCGACCCGGGCCCCGATCTGCTTCAGGTACTGTACGAGGTTGTAAGTGAACGAATCGAAATTGTCGATCATGAGGATCATCGAAGTCTTCTCCTTGCGCCCCGGCGCTATCCCCGGGCGCCGCCCGCCAGGGCCAGGGCCCTTTCGATGGCGCGGGCCTTGTTGACCGTTTCAAGCCTTTCGCGTTCCGGGTCCGAGTCGGCGACGATGCCGGCCCCGGCCCGGACGGTCAGCCGGCCGTCTTCGACGCACGCGGTCCGGATGGTGATCGCCATGTCCATGTTCCCGCTGAAGGAAATGTAGCCCACGGCCCCGCCGTAAGCCCCGCGCGGCACCTGTTCCATTTCGGCGATGATCTCCATGGCCCGGACCTTGGGTGCGCCGGAAAGCGTTCCCGCCGGAAACGTCGCCCGCAGCAGCGACCAGGCATCCTCCCCGGGCGCGAGGTCGCAGGTGATGTTGGAAACCAGGTGCATGACATGGGAGTAGCGCTCCACCACCATCAGGTCGGTGACCTGGACCGTGCCGGTTTCCGCGACCCTTCCCAGGTCGTTGCGCCCCAGGTCGACCAGCATGAGGTGTTCGGCGCGCTCCTTCTCGTCGGCCAGAAGCTCGCTGGCCAGGGCGCGGTCTTCCTGCTCGCTGCCGCCGCGGGGCCGTGTGCCGGCGATGGGGCGCAGGTTTGCCACGCGGTTTTCCAGGCGCACCATGGTTTCCGGGGACGACCCCACCATGGCCAGGCCCCCCAGGTGGAGGAAGAAGAGGTAGGGGGACGGATTGACATAGCGCTGGGAGCGGTAGAGGGACCAGAGGTCGGGGGGCCGTCTGCACACGAAGGGCTGGGAGATGACCGCCTGGATGATGTCGCCGGCGACGATGTGTTCCTTGACCTTCAGAACCTGTGAACGGAAGGCCTCCTCCGCCACCGGCGCCCACAGGCCCGCCTCGGCCGCCGCGGGCGGGGCCGCGGCGGCCGGCGGGCGCTCCATCCTTTCCAGCATGCCCTCGATCCGGCGGCAGGCGGAAGCATACACCGCCTCGATTCCCCCCCCGGCCCTGGCCGCGTCCTCGGTGAATGCCGGCGCGATGATCAGAAGGGTGTGGCGGATATTGTCGAACACCAGCACCTCGTCCGGGAGGATGAAATGCGCCAGCGGCTTTTCGGCCGGATAGGCGTTGGGAATCTTTTCGAAAAAGGAGACCATCTCGTAGGTCAGGTACCCGACCATCCCCCCCCAGAAGCGCGGCAGGCCCCCGATTTCAGCCGGCCGGCAGCCGGCCATCAGGTCTTTGAGGACCGAAAGGGGATCCCCGTGGTGGGCGATACGCCGGCTTTCCCCGTCTTCCAGCGTCACGACCTCCTCCCGGAAAACGCGGATGTGGGTCCTGGCCGCGGTCCCCAGGAAACTGTAGCGGCCCCAGCGCTCCCCCCCCTCGACGCTTTCGAAGAGGAAGATCGGGCCCTGCCCCCGGTAGAAGGCCTGCAGGAGGGACACCGGCGTGCGGGTGTCGGCCAGGACCTCGGCGCACACCGGGATCACGTTGCAGGAGCGCGCCAGGCGCATGAACTCTTCCTTGTCCGGAAATCTTCTCAGCAGCATGGTGTCGTCCTTTCTCGCTTCGGGGAAAAGAAAAGGCCGTGGGGAGTTCCGCGGCCTTTCGATTCCCAATGAAAAGGGACCGCGGCTGCGAGTGCCCGCGATCCCTGGTTCTGTCGGTTGCGTTACCGGTCGGCTATTTCACTGAGCGGTCGCAGGCACACCCATCCCCTGTGGCCCGCCACCACCAGCATGCATCCTTTCTCGCTCTTTCCCTGCGCGGGGAAACGCTTTTCATCCCGGGTGCCTCCATGACCGGCTGCGACCGGATCCCTCCGGAGGCTTCCCCCCGGCGACGCCTGAGCCGCACCATGGCTACAGATTTTCCGGCCCTTTGTCAAGTTTTTTGTTCGACGGCCGCCTCGGGCAGCATGACCCGCGACCCCACCGCAAGGTAGGTGTAGGAATTTCTGCACAGTTCCTCGAAGTCCGGGATCATGCGGCGCCCGTCCATGATGAGGTAAGGCGGTTTGACCGCCTTCTCCAGGGTTCTCGAAAGCCCGCGGAACTCTTCGCAGTCGGATGAGATGAACAGGGCGTCGGAATTCTCGATGGCTGCGGCGGCACTGTCGAAGTAGCGGATCTTTTCGAAGAGGATGTTGGCCGAGGGGTCGAAGACGGCCCTGGCCGTGTCGTTGGCCAGGGGGTCGTAGGCGTGGATCCTGGCCACCCCCTTTCCCAGAAGCGACTCTATCACCTTGATGGAGGAGGCGTCGCGCATGTCGTTGGTGTGCTTCTTGAACGCCAGCCCGAGAACGGCGACGGTCTTGTTGTTGAATTTGAACCTGGCCTCGGTGATCGCGCGGTCCACCAGGTAGACTTTCTGGTACTCGTTGACCTCGTAGGAGGCCTCGAGCATCTTGGTGCTGACGTTCATGCGCCGCAGCTGGTAGATCAGGGAGGCGATATCCTTGCCGAAGCAGCTCCCCCCTGCCCCGTTGCTGACGAAGGAGCCCCACGTGCTGATCCTGTCGTCGGCCGTCACCCCCTGGCGCAGGTCGTCGATGCGCACATTGGGGAACTTCTCCCCGATCTTGGCCCCCACCCCGTTCCAGAATGAGATGTAGGTCAGCAGCATGGTGTTGGCCACGTACTTGATCGCCTCGGCCGTCTCGGGGGTCGTTTCGATGTACTTGATGCGCACGTGGTTGACGAACTGCGAATAGACCCGGCGCAGGATCTTGAAATCCGCCTCCTGGTCGCAGCCCACCACCACGCGGTCCGGCCGCCGCGCCTGGACCACGGCCGTGCCTTCGGCCAGAAATTCGGGGTTGGATGCCACGCCGAAATTCTGGACCCCATGGGAGTTCATGATGCCTTCCAGGTGGCGCGCCGTGCCGATGGGGACCGTGCTCTTGTTCGCCAGGACGACCCGCCGCAGGTCCCTGCGGCCGGCCAGGAGTTCGGCCGCCATCTCTGCGGCGGCGTTGTAGAAGGTCAGGTTGGTCGACCCGTCCAGGTTGGGCGGCGTCGGCAGGCAGAAGAAGACCGCGTCGGCGCCCTCGATCACCTCGGCCAGGTCGCTGGAAAAAAAGAGGTAGCGGCCGAGCATCTCGCGGATGATGTGCGCCAGCCCGGGCTCGTTGACGTGCCCCTCGATCGCCTCCACCCTGCCGCTGGAGAAGGCCTTGATCTTGGCCGTGTCGTTGTCGTAGGCAACCACCTCGTGCCCGTATTCGGAGCAGACCGCCGCGTGCACCAGCCCGACGTAGCCGGTCCCGACCACGATGACTTTCATGGGCTTCCTTTCGTTTTAAGGGAGTTAGGCTGAAGACCGAAGGCTGAAGGGGAATGCCGGGGGGGCATTCAAATGGAGCGTGTTCCCCTGCGCGCTCCGGCGCTCCAACCCCCCGACTCTCCGGCTTCTAAAGCATCAAGCCCTTCAGTGGAGAATCTGGCTCAGGAAGAGCCTCGTCCGCTCGTGCTGGGGGTTTTCGAAGAACTCCCCCGGCGTGTTGGCCTCGACGATCCGGCCGAAATCCATGAAAAGCACCCGGTGGGCCACGCTCCTGGCGAACCCCATCTCATGGGACACCACGATCATGGTCATCCCCTCGCCGGCCAGGCTGATCATGACGTCCAGAACCTCTTTGACCATCTCCGGGTCGAGGGCCGAGGTCGGCTCGTCGAAAAGCATGACATTGGGCTTCATGCACAGGCTGCGGGCGATGGCGACCCTCTGCTGCTGCCCGCCGGAGAGCTGGCCCGGGTATTTCCTGGCCTGCTCGGCGATGTGGACTTTTTCGAGGAAGTAGAGGGCGGTCTCCTCGGCCTCCCGGCGCGGGACCTTGCGGACCCAGACGGGGCCGAGGGTGAGGTTCTCCAGGATGGTCAGGTGGGGGAAAAGGTTGAAGTGCTGGAAGACCATGCCGACCTCGGCCCGTATCTTCTCGATGTTCTTGATGTCGTTGGTCAGCTCGATGCCGTCGACAACGATGCGTCCGCGCTGGTGCTCCTCCAGGCGGTTGATGCAGCGGATCAGGGTCGACTTGCCCGACCCGGAAGGCCCGCAGATGACGATCCGCTCCTGGCGCCGGACGCTGAGGTTGATGTCGCGCAGCACGTGGAAATCACCGTACCACTTGTGCATCCCGCTGATTTCGATGATGGGGCGGCTCGCGTCGTCCTGGTCCGCGGCGTGGGTGTAGGGGGGGGTCATGCGCCGTCCTTCCTTCCTGTTTCCCCGTATGAGTCTTCATCCAAATCGCAATCGAAATCGCAATCGCAATCGCAATCGCGATCCAAATCGAAATCGCGATCGAAAAACCAATGGTCGATATCGCTGCCGGTGACGATTTCGATTTCGATTTCGATTTGGATTGCGATTCGGGCGCGAGCGCCCGTACCCCCTCCCCGCTCCCTGCTCCCTGCTCCCCCCTCCGTGCTCCCCCATGAACAGCAGCTTGGTGCTGAAATCCAGGTACTCGCGCATGGACGGCAGCGTGCGGATGTAGTCGGCGCCAAAGCTCAGCAGGAATTTGAAGCCGGAAGGGAACACCACGAAGTAGCCGAACAGGGCGCCGCCGATGAAGAAGAAGGACGTGACGGCGATGATCGGCGCGAGCACCCGGGGTTCCTTCTTATAACGCCCCGGGGCCACTAACATCCAGACCTGGTAGAGCAGGACCGGGGGGGCCAGGAGGATCCCGGATAGAAACGACACTTTAAGATAGGTGAAGAAGGCCTCGGGGATTCCGGTAAAGATCAGCTTGCCCCCCTCGGGCATGACGCGGATGAGCGGGTAGAGAAGGACTTCGAAGAGCGTTTCCTTGAAGGCGTAGCAAAGGCCGAAGCCGGCCGCGACGGCGATGAAGCTCTTGATGAGCCGCGAGCGCAGCTCTTCCAGGTGGCTGGTGAAGGGCAGTTTTTCATCCTCGCGCAGCATCCGCTTGCAACCTGGCGTCAGACCCGGGGTTTGTCCCCGGCAGGTTTCGAGGCCGCCGGCGGCGGCGCTTCGGACGGCGGAGGGCTCGCCGGCGCGGCCCCCGCGTTCCAGGCCTGGAAGGCCTTCTTCAGCTCATCGAGCTTGTTGGTCGACAGTGGATCGGCCGGCGCCGGCGCGGCGGGCGCTGCCGGAGCTTCGGCCCCGGACGCCGGTTGCCCGGCGGGCGCGGTCTCTTGCGCGGCTTCGGCGCTGAGGGTCTTGTTGACGTCCGAATGGAAATCGCTGAAGGCCTTCTTGACCTCGGAAAACTCCTCGTCGACCTGCAGGGTCTCTTTCAATTCGCTGGTGGCTTTCCGGAATTCGCGCACCGCGCGTCCCATGGACTTGGCCAGGTCCGGCAGTTTTTTCGGGCCGAGGACGATCAGCGCCACTACGGCGATCAGAATCAGTTCCGGCATTCCAATGCCAAACATAAGAGCTCCCTGAAAAATGGACGCCGCTCGCGCCCGCGGTGCTGCTGCCCCGCACGGACCTTCGCGGCGGATGTCCTCAGGGCGTTATCTACTGGTTTCCCGCAACGCTGTCAAGGCGAGGCGTCGGGGCGGAGCACCAGAAAATAAAGCGTTCCGGGATGCTTGAGGTGGCCGGCCGCGATTTCGGCCTCGAGGCCGCTGCCCCAGAAGAGGTCCGCCCGCCCCGGCCCCCGGATGGCGCCGCCCGTATCCTGGTTGAGCGCAAACCGCCGGCAGTCCTCCCAGGCGACGATGCGGCCCTGGCCGTCGATCAGGGGTTTGCGGGTCGCGATGAAGGCCAGTGCCGCGGGCGGGAAGAGCGTGCGGTCGAGGGCGATGGAGCGGCCCGGCGTCAGCATGACGTTGATGAAGCCCAGCGGGCCGTCCGGGGTGACCTTGAAAAAGATATAGCTGGGGTTGTGGTTCAGCACCAGCTGGAGGTCGCCCGGGTTCTCGTTGAGGTAGGCCCGGATGCGCTGCATGGACATGGCCTCGCGACTGATCTTGCCTTCTTCGATCAGCAGTTGCCCGATGCTGCGGTAGGGCCGGCCGTTGCTCGTGTCATAGCCGAGGTTGACCACCCGGCCGTCCTCGAACAGGATCTTGCCGGATCCCTGCACGTGCAGGAAGAAGATGTCGATCGGGTCCTTCACCCAGGCGAGCGCGCGGGCCTTGCCGTTGAGCGCACCGCCTTCTTCGATCTCGCGGCGGTCGTGGTAGGGCACGACCCGCCCCTCCAGGGTTCGGCCGACCAGCTTCTCGCCGGGGTACTTATCGGCGAACGCCCGCAGTTCGATGGTCAGCAGGTCGTCGGGCCGCGCATAGATCGGGTGGCGGTGCTCGGCGCTCATGGTGCGTCGTCCCCTGAGCAGCGGCTCGTAATAGCCGGTGAACAGCACTTCGCGCTGCGGGTCGCGGCCGACGGATTGATAGACCCGGTAGAAGGCCTGGATGTGCTTGCGGAGATCGGATGCCGAAGGCCGCGTCCGGATGAACTCCCGGAAGCGCTGCAGGGAGAGCAGGACGTGCGCGGCAGGATAGCGCTCGCCTCCGAACTCGAATTCCCGCGCGGCGGGCAGTGTTTGCAGATACCCGATGCTCAGGCCGAGGGCCTGTTCCAGGCTTTCCGGGTCGAGATCGTCGCTGAACTCGGGATAAGCGGACGGGTCGATGCGCACCAGCGCCGGTGCGGCCTCCACCGCCTGGGGCTCGGGAGACGGTCTGGGAGGTGCGGGGCAGCCGACCAGCAGAAAGACCATCAGAACCGCGAGGACAAACCCGCACGGCATGCTTGCGCAAAAACATGGAGGGGGTTTCGACATCGTCATCAGGTCGGTTGAGACGCGGCGGGGCGCCGGTAGGTTCCGCTCTTGCCTCCGGACTTCTCGACCAGCGCGATGCCGGTGATGGTCATCTCCCGGTCGTGGGCCTTGCACATGTCGTAGATGGTCAGGGCCGCCACGGACGCCGCCGTCAGGGCTTCCATCTCCACCCCGGTCTGGTCGACGGCGCGCACGCTGGCACGGATGCCGATGCGATGGGCGCCGGGGTCGGGCTGGAAGTCGAGCTGGACGTGCGTGAGCTTGAGCGGGTGGCACATGGGAATCAGCTCCGCCGTGCGCTTGGCGGCCATGACGCCGGCGATCCGCGCGGTCTCGAGCACGTTGCCTTTCTTGACTTTGTGATCCCGGATCATTTCGAAGGTGTCCGGCCGCATACGGACTTCGGCGGCGGCCACAAAGAGGTGCTAAATGACGGGCGAAATGAAAGATATCCTCGCCACCATCCGCCGCATCCCCCTTTTCAGCGAACTCGACCCGGACCAGTTGGAGCAGGTGCGGCAGATCGCCGAAAACCGCCGCTACCAGAGGGGGCAGACGATCTTCTGCGACGGGGACAAGGGGGACGGCTTCTACGTCGTCGTGACGGGAAAGGTGAAGATCTTCAAAGTCTCTTTCGAAGGCAAGGAGCAGATCCTGCACATTTTCGGCCCCGGGCAACCCTTCGGGGAAGTGCCGGTCTTCACCGGCAAGCCTTTTCCGGCGTCCGCGCTGGCCCTGGAGGACTGCCACCTGCTATTTTTCCCCAGGAAGGCCTTTGCCGGGCTCCTGGCCGAGCACCCGGCCCTGGCCCTTGGCATGCTGGCCGTCCTGTCGCGCCGCCTGCGCGATTTCACGGTCCAGATCGAAAACCTGTCCCTCAAGGAGGTGCCCGGCAGGCTGGCACACCACCTGGTCTACCTGGCCCGGGAGCAGAAGAACGACCGGCAGGTCACCCTGGCCGTTTCCAAGGGGCAGCTGGCGAGCCTGCTGGGGACGATCCCCGAAACCCTCTCCCGGATCTTTGCCAGGATGAGCGCCCAGGGGCTGATCGCGGTGGACGGGCGCAGGATCCGAATCCTGGACCGCGAGGGGCTGGAGGAGCTGGCGGAGCAGGGGTGATGACCGGTGCGGCGGCTGGCGCACGCGCACACCGGTGGTGTGAAATTCGCCGCTATCTGAATTGTTTTCACACAGAGGAAACTTGGTTGTCTTCGTTATCTCTGTGTGAAAAATCGCCCGTTGCACTCCGTGTCGGGCTGAAAGCCGACCGTAAACCCTAAATCGCGGCCAGTTCCCTGCTCAGGAGCCGGATGTGGCCCATCTCCTCCTTGATAATGGCATCCATCCGCGCTTTGCCCGCCTTTTCCGGAACCAGGTCCTTCAGGCCGAGGTAAAAAACGATGGAGTCCTTTTCGGCGGTGATGGCCGCCATGAGGATCTCCTTCATGGATGAGGTGTCGATCTGTTTTTCGAAAAACACCCGGGTGTCCGCCAGGCTGCGCAGGTAAAGGATCGACTCGCCCTGGGGGTCGAACACGGTCGACTCCTTCTCGCTCGCCTTCAGGTCTCTGCGCATCTCCCTGAAGGTCTTCTCGTGCTCGACTTCCATGGCGGCCAGCTTGAGGAGCATCTGCCGGTGGGCCGGGTCGGCCACGCTCCCGGCCGCGGTGTTGTAAAATTTCTGCCCGTTTTTCTCCATCTGCTCCGCCATTTCGAAAACATCGTCCGCGTTGAAATCGTAGCTCATCTCTGGCTGGTTCCTTTCTGTTGTCGATCCGGGTGGGGCCTGAAGAAGCCGCTGTGCAACATCAACCGTAAATGTAGGTATCCGCGCACCGGATGTAAAGGCGAGGCGTTGGAATTGACAAATCCACCCCTGATTGCTACAATGTGGCACATTACGGCGGGCCGCGGCCCCCGCCCCACCCTGAAAACGTGGCCTATCATGAAAACAGTGCCCATGAAGAACCGGCACACCCTTTCCGGCGCCAGACGCCGTCTTCGCCCTGGGGGCATCCTGCTCCTGCTGCTACTGGCCTTCGACCTGGCCGCGGCGGCCGTGCCGGCCGGCGGGTGCGTCGAAGCCGCGTGCTGCGGCCGGTGCGGCCCCCGGGACCGGGCGGCTCAGCGGATCTCGAGCGCCGCCGGATGCTGCCACGAGGCAGCGCGCACGGCCTGCAGCCGCTTTCCGGGCGACCAGGCCGGCGCGCCGGGCCAGGCCCAGGCGGCCATCTCCCGCGCCTGGCCCGGGGCGGCAACGCCACCGGCTACGGCAGGCAAGCCCCTTGCCGGAGTTGCCCTTGCGCCCGCTTTCCCCTTCCGAAGCCTTGATCCCGGGACACTTCCCACCCCTCCCCTTTTCCTGGTCCACGGCATCCTCAAACGATGATCCCGGCCGGCGCGTCGAATGGCGTTCACGCTCCCGGACCCCGGGCCATCACCCCGGAAGCCAACGGCAAGGGAGTGTGACGGCACGGGGTTCGTTGGTGGACAGGCGCGCCGCGAGAGGCGGCCGCCGCCAAGCCGACGGCCCACAATACCCGCTCCCGACCGGCGGGCCTTCCGCCCTCACAACCACGGGGGGCCTGCCGGCAGCCTGATGGAGGAACTACCATGCCCGACCCCGACACCCGACACGGCGCGGACCTCCGCGCCGCCAAGCACGCCGCCGTCCTGGGCGCGCAGAAGAAAAGCCGCCTCCCGCTCATCGCCTGCCTGGCCCTCCTCGCGGCCGCGCCCGTGGGCGCCTATTGGATCCTCGCCCGTTCCGAATCGCCACCGGCCGCCCCCGCAGCGGACCGGGAAACGGCCGCCTCCGGCCTGCTCAGCCACCCGGTGGCCCTTTTCGACGACGGCAAGGCCCGCCATTTCCAACACACGGAAGGCGGCATCACCGTGCGCTACTTTGTCCTCAAGAGTTCCGACGGCGTCCTGCGCGCGGCCTTCGACGCCTGCGACGTCTGCTGGCCGGCCGGCAAGGGCTATGTCCAGGAGGGCGACAGCATGGTCTGCCGGAACTGCGGCCGGCGTTTCGCCTCGGTCCGGATCAACGAGGTCAAGGGCGGGTGCAACCCCGCGCCCCTGGCAAGGCGCATCGAGGGCGACCGCCTGGTGCTGCGCGTGACCGACATTCTGGAAGGAAAACCCTACTTCGACTTCAAGGGAAGGACCTAAGCCATGACCCTCGGGCAGATCGCCCTCAGGAACCTGATGCGCCGCAAAGCCAAGGCCGGCTTCGTTCTCGCCGGGCTGGTCATCGGCGTCTCCACGGTGGTGGCGGTCCTGGCATTGGGCAACGCCATGACCCACGACATCAACGCCAAGCTGGAACGCTACGGGGCCAACATCCTCATCGTGCCCCGTTCCGAGTCCCTCACCCTCAGCTACGGCGGGATCTCCCTGGGCGGCTTCTCCTTCGAGGTGACCCCCATCCGCGAATCGGCCCTGGAAGCCGTCCACGCCATCAAGAACGCGGCCAACATCGCCGCCCTCGGCCCGGTGGTCCTGGGGGCGGTCTCCGTGGGAGAGCGGCAGTTCCTCCTGGCCGGGGTCGACATGGACCGCGCCGGCATCCTCAAACCCTGGTGGCAGGTCACCGGCAGCCTGCCGGACGGCGACGGCGTTCTGCTGGGCGCCGACGCGGCCCGCGTCCTCGGCCGCGCCGTGGGCGACCGCCTGGAAATCAGGGGCCGGGAGGCGAGGGTCGACGGCATTCTGCAGCCCACCGGCTCCCAGGACGACCAGCTGGTCTTCGCGCGGCTGGCGACGGCCCAGGCGCTCCTCGACAAGCAGGGGCAGGTCTCCATGGCGGAGGTGGCCGCCTTGTGCCACGACTGCCCCATCGACGAAATGGTGCGCCAGATCTCCGAGGCTCTCCCCGGGGCCCGCGTCCTGGCCATCCAGCAGGTCGTCAAGGGGCGCATGGAGACCCTGGCCCAGCTTCACGAATTCGCCTACGGCCTGTCGGCGGTGGTGCTCCTGGTGGGCAGCCTGGTGGTCCTGGTGACCATGATGGGCAGCGTGCGGGAGCGCAGCGAGGAGATCGGGATCTTCCGCGCGGTGGGGTTCAGGAAGCGCCACGTCATGGGGATCGTCTTTCTGGAAGCCGGCATCGTGTCCGCGGCCGCGGGGGTCCTGGGGTACCTCCTGGGCATCGGCGCCAGCGCCGCGGCCCTGCGGTTTCTCGGCGGAGGCGCGGCGATGCCGGCGCCGTTCGACCCCGGCCTGGCGGCTGCGGCCGTTTTGACCGCGGTTTGCGTCGGGCTGGCGGCCAGCGCCTACCCGGCCCAGGTCGCCTCGCGCCTGGACCCCAACGATGCCCTCAGGCGGATCTGAAAGGAGAACCCCCATGAGCCTGATCGTCGCCGACAACATAGGGAAGGTCTACGGGGCCGGTGAGGCGGCCGTGTCCGCCATCTCCGGGATCAGCTTCCGCATCGCCGCCGGGGAGTTCGTGGCCGTGATGGGGGAGTCGGGGGCGGGCAAATCGACCCTGCTGTCCGTCATGGGCGCCATGAACGAACCCACCGCAGGCACCTACCGGGTGGACGGGATCGACGTCTACCGCCTGAAATCGGAGCAGCGGGCGGATTTCCGGCGCGAGTTCCTGGGCTTCGTCTTCCAGAGCTTCCACCTGTTGCCCTACCTGACGGTGCTCGAGAACGTGATGCTGCCCCTATCGGTCGTCAGGGCCGCCCGGCAGAAAAAACGCGCCATGGCCGAGGCGGCCCTGGCAGGCGTCGGCCTCCTGAACAAGGCCGGCCGCCTGCCGAACCAGATCTCCGGGGGGGAGAAGGAGCGCGTGGCCATCGCCCGGGCGATCGTCAACGAGCCGCCCCTCATCCTGGCCGACGAGCCCACGGGCAACCTCGACTCCGACACCTCGCGCGGCATCATGGAACTCCTCGCCCGCTTGAACGCCGCCGGCAGCACCATTGTCATGGTGACCCACAGCTGCGTCAGCGCCGGGTACGCCGGGCGCATCCTGCGGGTCGCCGACGGCCGCCTGGTGGATGGGGACAGCGCCCCGGGCTCCAGGGCAACTGCCTGACCCAGGCCCCCGGTGAAGAAACCGCCGGCAGCCGCTTCGGCCTGGCCCTGGAAGACCCGGCGATCCCGCCCGCCCCCGAGGAGCTTGGCTGAGATCCCGGCTGCGCCGCTATCGAAATCGGCCCCCTTCCATCCCGATTTCGATTGACTCGGCAACTGCTTGTATTATATTGGCAGCCCTTGAAGATTCTCCCAATGGAGAAATTATACGGTGATGGTCCCAACCGGTCGAAGGTCCGGCTTGGCCCCCGCTCCGGAGCGGTCCGCTTGCAGCCGGCACCCCTGCCGCGTCGAGGGGAAAAGAGCCGCGCGCTGCGCATCACGAACAGGAGGTCCCCCATGGCGATCAAAGATTTCCAGAATTTCCACGCAATGCTCAGAGAAACCGTCGACCGCTCCGGCGAACAGCCGGCCTATCGCTGGTTCAACGACTCCGGGGGAACGGATTCGGTCACCTGGGGGCAGTTTTACCAGGCTGTGCGCAAGGTCTCAAAGAGCCTCATGGCCCTTGGCGTCGAGAAGAACGACAAGGTCAACATCCTGAGCTACAGCTGCTACCGCTGGGTGCTCTGCGATGCGGGCATCACGGGGGCGGGCGCCTGCACGGTCGGCATCTACCAGTCGAACCTGCCCAAGGACTGCCAGTACATCATCAACCACTCGGACGCCAAGGTGATCTTCGCCGAAAACCAGACCCAGCTCAACAAGCTGCTGGGCATTCGCAAGGACATCCCGCGCATCGCCAAGGTGGTCCTGCTCAACGGCGCCGCCCCTCCCGGCGGGTGGGTCACCGACTTCGAGGGGTTCCTGGAACTGGGGCGGGGCATCAGCGACGAGGCCCTCGACAGCCGCATCGCCGCCATCGGGCCCCAGGACCCGGCCGGCATCGTCTACACCTCGGGCACCACCGGCGTGCCCAAGGGGGCGGTCCTGACCCACGACAACTTCACCTTCACCTCCCAGTCCGCGCGCGACTGCCTCGAGTTCCGCCCGGGGGACGAGACGTTTCTCTTCCTGCCCCTGGCCCACGTTTTCGCCCGCATCTGCACCAACCTGGCCGTCCTGACCGGGGCGCCCACCACCTTCGCGCGCAGTGTCGAGACCCTGGTGGACGACATCAAGGTCGCCCGGCCCCACTGGTTCGCCAGCGTGCCCAGGATCTACGAAAAGATCTATTCCAAAGTCGTCAGCGGGGCGGAGTCCAAGGGCGGCCTGGCGCTGAAGATTTTCAACTGGGCATGCCGGGTCGGCAGGCAGGTCAGCGACTGCCAGCTCAACCGCCGGCCGATCCCGGCCGCAACCCGCCTGCAGTATGCGCTGGCGACCCGGCTGGTGTTCAGCAAACTGCAGGCGGCCCTGGGCGGGCGGGTGCGCTGGTGCATCAGCGGCGCGGCACCCCTCAACCCGACCATCGCCCAGTTTTTCCACGCGGCCGGGATCCTGGTCCTGGAGGGCATCGGCATGAGCGAAAACACGTCTTTCACCAACGTCAACCGGGTCGACGACTACCGCTTCGGGTGGGTCGGCCTGCCGGGGCCGGGAATCGAGCAGAAAATCGCCCCGGACGGGGAGATCATGTATCGCGGCCGCAACGTGATGAAGGAGTACTACAAGATGCCCCGGGAAACCGCCGCCACCATCGTGGAGGGGGGCTGGCAGCTGACCGGCGACCTGGGGGAGATCGACGCCCGGGGTTTCCTGCGGGTCACGGGGCGCAAGAAGGACCTGATCATCACCGCCGGCGGGAAGAACATCGCCCCGGCCGCCATCGAGGGGGTCGTCGCCACGTCGAAGTACATCAACCAGGTGTGCGTGATCGGCGACAAGCGCAAGTTCCTCACCGCCCTGGTGACCCTCGACCCGGAGACGGTGGGAGAATATGCCCAGGAGAAGAACATCTCTTACGGCGACCTGGACGAGCTGGCCGCGCACCCGGAGATCATCCGCCTCGTCGAGAAAGAGATCGTGGAGAAAAACAAAGCGTTCGCCTCCTTCGAGTCCATCAAGAAGATCACCATCGTCCCGGAGTTCACCATCGAAAACGGCATTCTCACGCCGACCCTGAAGATCAAGAAAAACGTCGTCATGCAGAAGTACGAGGACAGGATCGAGGCCATGTACCCGAAAGACTGAGCGCTTCGCCGGCCGCTCCGCGGTCCGGAGACGCGACAAGGAAGGCCCGTGATGCTCAAGCTGACCAGCACCGACCCGAGGAAGGCCAAACCGGACGCCCTGGTGGTCCCGGTGTGCGAGGACGAAGCGATCCACTCCCACGAGAGCCTGCAGGCCCTCGTCGCCCGCGCCAGGGGCTTTTGCGAGTTCGCCGGCAGAAGCGAGGACGAGATCGTCCTTTACGACCCCGAGGAAGCGGGGGCCAGGCGCTGCCTGCTGTTGGGGCTGGGCAAAGCGGAGGCGGTGGACGCCGAGAAGCTGCGCGCCCTTGCCGGCAGGGCCGTCGGCCGCTGTATCCAGATGGACCTCTCGCGGGTGCTTTTCGCCGTGCCGCAAAGCGAGCGCCTGAAGCCGCCCGCCGGCGACCTCCTGGGCGCCATGCTCGAGGGCGCCTGCCTCGGCAACCACCTCTTCGAGCGCTACAAGCAGGAGAAAAAGCACGCCCCCCTGGCCCAGGCGGCCTTCTGGCTTCCGCAGGCCGCCGTCCGGGAACTGGCGCCGCTTCCCGCGAGGGTGGAGACCATCTGCGCCGGGACGCTCTTGGCGCGCGACTGGGTCAGCACCCCGGCCAATGACAAGCGGCCCGAGGATTTCGCCCGCGTCCTGGCCGCGGCTGGCGCGCAGGCCGGCCTCAAGACACGCGTTCTCGACGACAAGGCCCTCGCGCGGCAGCAGTTCGGCGCGATCCTGGCCGTCGGCCAGGGGAGCCGCAGCCGGCCGCGGATGGTGCTTCTGGAACACCGCCCGCGGGGCGCACAGAAGACCGTGGCCCTGGTGGGCAAGGGCGTCACCTTCGATTCCGGGGGCCTGAACCTCAAGGGCACCGACTCCATCGCCGACATGAAGACCGACATGTCCGGCGCCGCTGCCGTGGCCGCCACCCTGATCGCGGCCGCCCGGCTGGAGATGGGAACCGCCGTCGTCGGCGTCATTCCCCTGGTGGAGAACATGCCCTCGGGAGACGCCCTGCGGCCCGGGGACATCATCCGCACCTACGCGCAGAAAACGGTCGAGATCGGCAACACCGACGCCGAGGGGCGCCTCATCCTCGCCGATGCCCTGGCCTACGCCCAAAAGACCTACCGCCCGGACGTCCTCATCGACCTCGCCACCCTCACCGGCGCCTGCGTGGTGGGGCTGGGGGAAAAGATCGCCGGGGTATTCTCCCCGGACGACGCCCTGGCCGAAGCCGTGCTGGCCGCCGGCCGCAAGACCCACGAGCGCTGCTGGCGGCTGCCGCTCCCCGAGGACTACCGCACCCTGCTCAAGAGCGAGATCGCCGACATCAACAACATGAGCAGCTCCCGCGGGGGCGGGGCGATCACCGCCGCCCTGTTTCTCTCCGAATTCGTTTCCGGCGCCCGCTGGGCCCACATCGACATCGCCGGGCCGGCGCGCCTCAAGAAGGCCGAGCCCTACTGCCCGCCCGGCGGAACAGGCTTCGGGGTGCGGCTCCTGTGCGAGCTGCTGGCCACCCTCTGAAGGGGGTCGCGGCATGTGCGGCATCGCCGGAATCCTCACCCCCAGCGGCAAACCCGGCCGGAATTTCGCGCGCCTGCGGGCCATGACCGACGCCATGGCCCACCGCGGCCCGGACGGCGCCGGCTATCTCGCCGGCGACAGCGGCAGCGGGGCTTTTGAGATGGGGGCCGAGGGTCTCGAGCACCGGCACGGCGACGTATGGCTCGGCCACCGGCGGCTGGCGATCATCGACCTGTCGCCCCGGGGCCGGCAGCCGATGCGCAACGAGACCGGGGAACTGTTCCTGGTGTTCAGCGGAGAGGTGTTCAATTACCTCGAACTGCGGCCCCTGCTGCGCGCCAAAGGCCACGTCTTCCGCTCGGAGTCGGACAGCGAGGTGGTGATCCACGCCTACGAGGAGTGGGGACCGGATTGCGTCACGCGCTTCAACGGGATGTGGGCCCTGGCCATCTGGGATCAACGCCGGCGGGAACTTTTCTGCTCCCGGGACCGGTTCGGCATCAAGCCGTTTTACTATGTCCTCGAGGCCGGCGAATTCCTGTTCGCATCCGAGGTCAAGGGGCTTCTGCCCGCCATGGCCTCCCGGCCGCGGGCCGACTTGAGCGTGGTGCGGGACTACCTGGTCCACGGGGCCCTGTGCCACAGGGCGGAGACTTTTTTCGAGGGGGTGCGGCGCCTGGAACCGGCCCACAACCTGAGCGTGGGGCGCGATGGGATCCGCATCCGCCGTTACTGGGACTACGACCGGCGCAGCGAGGCCTATGACGACCGCCGGCCCGTGGAAACCTTCCGCGGTCTGTTCGAGGACGCGGTCGCGCTGCGTTTGCGCAGCGACGTGCCGGCGGGAGTCGCCCTGAGCGGGGGGCTGGATTCCACCTCGGTGCTGGCCTGTGCCGCGCGCCTCAACGGCGGCCGGGCGCTTACGGCCTTCACGGCCGTTTTCCCCGGGGAGCGGTTCGACGAGGGGCCATACGCCCGCCTGGCCTCGGAAGCCCTCGGTGCCCGGCTGCTGTGCACCTCCTACGGCGGCGAGGGCTTCGTGCCCGCGCTGGGGAGGGTCGTCCGCAGCCTGGACTACCCCGCCGTGGACGGCCAGGTACTGCTCCGCTGGCAGCTCATGCGCCTGGCCGGTCGTCACGTGAAGGTGGTCCTGGAGGGCCAGGGGGCCGACGAGATGCTGGGGGGCTATGTCGGCAGGTATTTCAGCGCCCACGTCCTCGACGAGCTGGGGCGCCTGAGGCTGCCCGGCCGCCGGCGCCGGATGCGGCGGCTGGTGGGGGCCTGCCTCGAGGCGCACAGGCGCCACGGATGGCCGCACTGGTCCCTCTTCGCGCGGCGCATCCGGTCCCTGCTCTCGGGGGGGCGGATGGCGCCTGGGGGGGGCCTCCCCTACCGCCAGGAGTTCCTGAGGCTCCCCGGCGCCGCTCTGCCGGCGCCCGCCCGTTGGCGCTACGGCGACCGCCTCACCCGCCGGATGCACTTCGACCACTCGACGGGCCTCCTGCCGCTTCTGCTCAAGTACGGGGACGCCCTCAGCATGGCCGCCTCGGTGGAGTCGCGCCTGCCCTTTCTCGACCACCGCCTGGTGGAGTTCGTTTTCGGGCTGCCGCCCCATCACAAGCTGGACGGCGCCCTGTCCAAGGGGATCCTCCGGCGGGCCATGGCCGGGGCGATCCCGGAGGAGATCCGGGCACGGAGGGACAAGATCGGCTTCGCGACCCCCACGGGAAAATGGATCGCCGCCTGCCTGGACAGTGAGGTGCGCCCGCTGCTGCTCTCGCGGCGCTGCCGGCAGCGGGGCATTTTCGACACCGCGCGGATCGGCGCGCTGCTGCGCAGGCCGGCCCTGGAAAACCCCCCCACGGCGAACCTGGTCTGGCCGGGGACCTGGACCTGGATCTGGTCCTGCGCCGCGCACAGCGACGGCAGGGCCGCGACGAAAGCCAGCCACACCAGCAGGGAACCCGTCTTCTTCATCGGAACCTCCTTGTAGATTGGACGCGACCGGTTTGAGCACCTCTCATAAGCTGCAATGAATCTACCACAAAAAAAGCGGCGGCACAAAGAAATTGGCGCCTGCCCCGCGCGGCCGCCGCGCGCAACCCCGAACCCGGCGCCGATGCCCTGGCTGGGACTGGCCTGCCGCCCCCCGCAGCGCTAGGCCGCACCCCGGGGCCCGCAGGCCGCCGGCGGCCCGAAGCGTTCCAGCGCCTCGACCCGGTCGACGGTCAGGGTCGTCGCGCCCCAGTCGCATTCGACCTTTCCTTCGAGCAGGTAGGGCCGCCCGGGGTCGATCAGGTGGCAGAAGCGGTCGTAGGTCCGGGGGAAGAAAGTGGTTTCCACCAGGCCGGTGTCATCCTCGAAGGTCAGAAACTCCATGGGGTCCCCCCCCCGGGTGTGCACCACCTTGCCCGTGACCAGCCAGCCGCCGAAGCGCACCCGGCGGCCGGCCCGCCGGGCCAGGTCCGCGGCCCTGACCGCGCCGGCCCGCGCCAGGGCGTCGGCATAGAGCGTCATGGGGTGGCACGCGCACAGGAAGCCGAGCACGGAAAACTCCCGCCGCAGCCGCTCGAGGGGGTCCTCGGGAGGCAGGGGCGGGGCGGGCGGGTCCCGGGGACAGGGGGCGAAAAGGGGGCGGGCCGCCGATCGCCGCGAGGCGTCCTTTTGCCAGCGGCGGTAGGCCCACAGACGCTCGGCGCGGCTGCCGGGGGCGCCCAGGCCGTCCAGAGCGCCGGAGTGGATCAGGGCGGGGGCTTCCGCCCCGTCGGGCCGGACCCGGTCGAAAAAGTCGGCCGGGCTGCGGTAGGCGCCCTCGCCGCGCCGGGCGACAATCCGCCGGCAGGTGTCGTCTCCCAGGCCGCCCACGGAGAGCAGCCCCACCCGCAGGCCCCCTTCCCGGCCGGTCCAGCGCACCTGGCTGCGGTTGACGTCCGGCGGCCGGATCTCCAGGCCCATGCGGCGCGCCTCGGACACGTAGGCGAAGGTGCTGTAGAACCCGCCCTGGTTTCCGATCACCGCCGCCATGAACTCGGCCGGGTGGTGGACCTTGAGATAGGCGGCCTGGAAGGAGACGCGGGCATAGGAGGCGCTGTGGGGCTTGCAGAAAGAGTAGCCCGAGAAGCTCATGATCATCTCCCAGACCCGGTCGATCTGGGGGTCCGGCACCCCCCGCGCGCGGGCTCCGGCCGCAAACCGCTTGCGGTAATCGCGCATCTCGTGCTCGCGGTCCTTGCGGGACATGACCTTGCGCAGCCCGTCCGCCTCGGCGTGGGAGAAGCCGGCCAGGGCCACGGCGGTCCGGGAAACATCCTCCTGGTAGACCATGATCCCGAAGGTCTCCCCGAGGACGTCGGCCAGGTAGGGGTGGATGGGGTCCCAGGCGCCGCCGTGAAGCCGGCGGATGTACTCGCGGATGAACTCGTTGGCCGCCGGGCGGATGATGCTGCTGTGGATGACCAGGTGCTCGAAGTCGCCGACACCCGCCTTCTGCTGCAGCAGGCGCATGGCCGGGCTTTCGATGTAGAAGCATCCCATGGTGCGCCCCTGGGCCAGGGCCTCCCGGGTGGCGTCGTCGTCTTCCGGCTCCCAGGCCGCCTCGTCCAGGGGGGTGCCGTTGCGGGCCAGGTTGGCCATGGCGTCCCGGATGACCCCCAGGCTGCGGTTGCCCAGCAGGTCGATCTTGACCAGGCCGGCATCCTCGGCGCCGTCCTTTTCCCACTGGATGACGGGCACCCCCTTGGGGGCGGTTTCCACCGGCACGTAGGTGTCGATGGGGCCGGGGGTGACGACCACCCCGCCGGGGTGGACCGACAGGTGACGGGGGGCGCCGACGATCCGCTGGGCCAGGCCGACGATCTCCGGCCAGGGCGGGGGAAACTCCACGGCGCGCAGCTCCGGCCGCCGTTTGATCTGCGCCAGCAGGTCGGCGTCCCCCTCGTCGAGGTGCCAGAACCAGGGCAGACGGCGGGACACCCGGCCGATCTCGGCGTCGGTCAGCCCGTAAACCTTGGCCGTCTCGCGGATGGCCATCCGCGGCCGGAAGCAGACGTGGTCGGCGACCAGGGCCGCCCGCCCGCGGTGCCGCTCGAGAACGCGGGCGAGGACGCCGTCGCGCTCGTCCCAGGCGAAATCGACGTCGAGGTCCGGCGGGTCGGTGCGCCCCGGGTTGAGAAAGCGTTCGAAGTAAAGGTTGTGCCGGATGGGGCAAACCTGGGTGATGCCGAGGCAATAGGCCACCAGGGACGCGGCCCCGGACCCCCGGCCGCAGGTGCGGGGGCTGTGGGCGACGATGTCCCGGACGATGAGAAAATAGGCGCTGAACCCCATGCGCGCGATGATGCCCAGCTCGTGCTCGAGGCGGTCGACCACCGGTTCCGCCAGGTCGCGGCCGTAGCGGCGCCGGGCGCCGGCGTAGGCCGCCGCCCGCAGGGCGCCGTCCGGCGACCGCTCGCCCCCTCCGGAAAAGGGGGGCAGCACCAGGCCGAAATCCGGGCCGCGGAAGGTCAGGCGCTCCGCCAGGGCGCAGGCGGCCGCCAGGGCCTCGGGGCAGGGGGCGAAGCGCCGGGCATACTCCCCGGGACCGCCCAGCCAGGCATCCGCGGGCGCCGTGTCGCCCGGCGACAGGCGCGACAGGACCGTGTTGTTGTCGATGGCCCGCAGGAGGCGGTGCACCCCGACATCGTCCGGGTGCAGGAAAAAGCTGCCCGGCGTGGCCACCGCCGGCACCCCCAGGCGGGCCGCCGTGCAGCGCAGGCGGTGGCCGGCGGGAAGGGGGCGGCGGGGCATGGCCGCCGCCGCGTCGACCCCGGCCGCGTGCCAGGCCGCCAGGAGGGCCGCGTCGGAGGTCAGGGCCACCAGCCCGGCCGCCAGGCGCGGCAGGTCCGTCTCGAGGGTGAAATCCCCGGCCGTGTGGCGCCGCGTGATGAGGCGGCAGAGATTGGCATAGCCGCCGGCATCCTTGACCAGGCAGACGGCCCGGCGGCGTCCGGCGGGTTCGGTGATCTCGGCCCCCACGATGGGCACGATCCCCTCCCGCCGGCAGGCCCGCAGAAACGGCCACAGGCCGTAGAGGTTGTCGGTGTCGGTCAGGGCCAGGCGCCCGTAGCCGAGGCGCCGCGCCGCGCGGCAGAGCGCCGCCGCCGACCCCACCCCCCACATGAGGGAATAGTGCGAGCGTGCGGTCAGGGGGATCATGACAGGGGTTGGCCCCCTACGCCGCCATGGCGCGGCCGAACTGGATGGCGCCGGGGCCGAAGCGGCCGCGGACGGCGTCGATGGCGCCGACGAGGCGGGCCTGCCTCCGGGCCGCCTGCCGGTCGGCGGCGAACAGGTCCAGCTGGGCCGGGGGAAAGGTGAGGCGGTCGCAGACCAGGCGCAGGTGGCGCACCCGCACCCGGCGGGCGGCGGCCGGGCGCAGCGCCTGCCGGGCGGCGTCGAACAGGGTGAAGTCGTTGGCCGTGGCCGGCCGCGGCGCGGCCTGGCGGATTCGGCGGACCCCGTCGGAATAGTCGACCGCCACGGCGACCCGGCGGGCGGCCAGCCGGCGGGTGCGCAGCTCTCCCCCCGCCGCCTCCACCAGCCGGTAGAGGGCGCCCTCCAGCCGGGCGGCGTCGTTGGTGTCCTCGCCGAAATCCCAGTCGGCCGTGACCGCCGGCGGCTTCTGCCCCGCGGGCAGCACCGGCGAGGGGTCGATGCCGTGCACGGCCTCGTGGACCGACAGGGCCCGGGGGCCGAACAGGATGTCGAGGTGGGCCAGGGTCAGGGCCGCGGCCTGGTGGACCCAGGTGACGTTCAACTCCCCCAGGTGCCGCGCGTCCCCGCTTTCGACCCCGGGGATCAGGCTCACCGGCAGCGGGCGCAGGAAGGTCTCCTCCTCCCCGGCGCCGACGATGTACTCGCCCCTCGGCTTGACCAGGCGGGTGGCCACCTTGGCCACCAGCTTGTTGGGCGCCAGCGACCAGATCGGGTCCAGGCCGAGGGCGTCACGGATCCTCCGCCGCAGCCGCCAGGCCACGTCCACGGGGGGTCCGAAGAGGCGGTGGGGAAGGCCCATGTGGAGGGGATGCGCAGCCTGGTCTATTTCATAGCGCGCTGCTTCGACCGCCTGGAAACCGCCGCCACCGAGGATGTCCGGGCCCACTGCCAGGGTTTGTGCGACCTGCTGACCCCCCTGGTGAAGGCCTATTGCGCCCAGCGCGGCTTCGAGGTCTGCGTCCAGGCGATCCAGGTCTACGGCGGGTACGGTTACACCCGCGACTACCCGGTGGAGCAGCTGGCCCGCGACTGCAAGATCGCCTCGATCTACGAGGGCACCGACGGCATCCAGGCCATGGACCTCCTCGGGCGCAAGCTTGGGATGAACAAGGGGGCCGTCTTCGACAGCCTGATGGATTACATGGACGAGGTCATCACCACCGCCCGCGGCGTCACGGATCTGGCGCCCCTGGCCGATGCCCTGGAAAAGACCGTCGGCCGGCTGGGCGAAACCGCCTTCGATCTGACCCGCATGTCCCGCTCCGCGCACATCAGGACCGCCTATGCCCACGCCTTTCCATTCCTGGATGCCATGGGGGACGTGGTCATGGCCTGGATGCTGTTGTGGCGGGCGTCGATCGCGCAGGAAAAGCTGGGGCGGGGCGCGGGGAAAAAAGACGCCGCTTTTTTCGAGGGGCAGGTCAAATCGGCCGAGTTTTTCATCCGCTCCATCCTTCCGGTCACCAACGGGAAGCTGGAGGCCATCCGCGGCGCTGTGCCGGCCGCGGTGGAAATCTCAGAGGCGGCGTTTGGAGGATTGTGAGAAGGTCAGAAGGTGAGATGATTCCGATCTTCTTTGCGGGCGATGGGCGATGGGCGATGGGCGATGGGCGGTTCGGGCTCGAAGCTTAGAGCTCCCGCTCCAAGCTCCAGGCCTCACGGTCCCGGCTGGGCGCCTTTGGATGCGGATTTCTTCCCGGCCGCTTTCTTTTTGGGACCCTTGGGAACTGCATCCCCCCTGGCGGCTGCTGAAGCGGCTTTTCTCTCGGCTGCCTCCTTCCTGGCGGCTTCGACCAGGGCCTTTTCCAGGTCGAGCTGGAAGAGAACCGGCCCGCGCCAATTGCCTTCCCCGAAGCGGGTGTGCAGGGCGCAAGCGGATGTGGGGTCCGACCAGGAGGTGGCCATGGCCACGTGCCCTTTCGGAAACGGCGAGACCTCGGCCTCCACATGGTCCAGGGGCGCCAGCGCGGTTTCCCTTTCCACCAGGTCGTCGTGCTCGCCGTAGCAGATCAGCCAGGGGATGCCCCTTTCCCTGAGGCGCTTCAGGTTGAGCTTGCGCCCGAAGAGCGCGACCGGCAGGGTGCCGTCGGCGGTGATGGGCACGTTGTAGGAGGCAAAGCTCATCTTGGTGATTTCGAGGGGCAGGTCGTTGCGTTCGTTGTTGAGCCAGTAGTTGAGGGCGGCGGCGGTTTTGCTGATCTGGAAGCGTGTCCCCTTCTGCCGGGCGAACATCATCAGGTCCCTGTAGAATGCCGGGACCGGGGTTTCGTGCTCCACGCTCTTGAGTTTGTAGACCCACCCCATCAGCTTGCCGTCGGCCACCCGGTTGCCGCTGGGCAGGATCTTGGTGCCGTAGGCCAGGTCGTTGAAGCGCGGGGGCAGGCTCTTCAAAAACTCCGCCAGCCCCTTGCTGCGGGTCCCGTCCATGGGGGCCACGCAGGTGATGAAGGCGTCCACCAGCCCGTCCAGTTCCCCGGAGAGCAGGTCGCACAGGCCGGAAAACCCTCCCTGGCAGTAGCCGTTCAACGTCACCGGCCTCCCGTGGGCCTTCATGACCGTTTCGCAGAAGAAGCGGGTGTCCCGGGCGTCGTCCTCCCCGGTCATGACCTGGAGGGGCTCCGTGGTCTGGATGTCCTTGAGGATGCGGATGTAGGTGGGGATCCCCTCGTTGGCGAAGCAGTGGGCGTAGCTTTTCTTTTCACCGGGCAGAAACCCCAGGATGTTGGCCCCCAGCACGTAGGGCGGCAGGATGATGACCGGTTTGCCGTCCCTTCGCGGCTTTACCCTTTTGTCGGTCGGCATTACCTGGTAGAGCAGAAAGCGGCCCGTCTCCGCCGCCAGCGGGTGCTCGCCGCGCTCGAAGTGAAAGCCGTACTCGGGCTCGATGGCCTGGATGGCCTGGGGATAGACGTTGACCAGCAGGTCCATCAAGGCCGCCTGGCGCTCGGCGAAAGCCGCCAGGTCTTCGCCGTTGGCGTGGGTCAGGGTGTTGAAAAGGGCGGCCGCCAGGCCTCCCATTTCCATCTGCCCGTAGCCGTTGATGGATTTCAGCCCGGCGAACATGCCCCGGCTGAACAGGTCGATGTTGAAATCGAGCAGCTTGAGGTAGGCGGATATGCTCTCCAGCGGGGTCGAGGTTGAAAGCTTTTCGTTTTCCACCCGGTTGAAATACCCGGTGGAGATCAGGTAGGAGAACATGAAGTCGCCGGCATACCGGGACAGCCCGGCGAGGTAGTTCTGGGAGGCGCTGATCAGCCGGTACATCGCGGCGGCGTTGCGGCCCCATGTCCCCTCCAGAATAGCGGCCGGATCGGATGAAAGACAGTCATTCTGCATGTCGATTATTCCCCCGGGTGGTTCGTGCCCTTTGCCGGTGCCTCTTGCCAGGGTGAGGGGTTCCGGTGAAGGAAAAGAGGGCGACCCCCTTTTCTTGACGCCAAATTAATATGGATGGTGACATGGGATCAACCCTTAATTTCTGGCATGGCCGGGGCAGGGATCCCGAGAATACGGGTGCTGTATCGAATATCTTCATGAATTCAAACGGATGATTGCTAAAAGGCAGGAACCCGGGGCCGACAGCCGACTGAATCTCGACGAACGTGAAATCGCCTGGTACGAGGCCCAGGCCGCCGGGTGGTGGGATCCCGCCGGGGAGATGAGGCCGCTGCACGACATCAACCCCCTGCGGGTCGGCTACATCGATTCGCGCGTGCGCCTGGAAGGCAAGCGGGTGCTGGACGCGGGGTGCGGCGGCGGGCTGCTGTCCGAGGCCATGGCGGCGCGCGGGGCCTCGGTCACCGGCATCGACATGGGGGAGGCCCCCCTGGCGGTGGCCCGGGCCCACATGCGCTTCAGCGGCCTCGATATCGACTACCGGCCGCCAAGTCCATCGACGCGTAAAGTCGATGCGGATGCCTGACTGTGCCGCGGAAATGGACGCGCGCCTATGCCTGTGGTAGGATAGGCGCAGTGAAGCAACCACGCCCCCTCGTGGGGATTCCCCTCCGGAGGACCGCCCGGATATGGACATGCGCAAGCCAGAGGAACCGTCGGAGAGTTCGGTTCGGGCCGGCGACTGGATCGAGCTCCTCGACGAACTGAACATCGGCGCCTTCACCGTGGACTGCAGCCACCGCATCACGGCCATGAACTATTGCGCCCAGGCGCTGATGGGGCTCCAGGACCAGGAAGTGGCCGGCAAGGACTGCCGCGAGATCTTCTGCGGCGTGCCCTGCATGGTTTCCTGCACCCTGGGCGGGGGATCCCCGGGCGCCGGGCCGGAGCCGGAGGTGGAGGTCGCCGGGCCGGCGGACGAGAAGCACCTCATCACCCGCCTGGCCACTCCCGTGCACGGAGCGGACGGCAGCGTGAACGGCTGCCTCACCATCCTCCAGGATCACTCCCCCCTGGCAGACCTGATCAATCGCGTCCAATACGAGGAGCGGAGCCTGAAGATCATTCTGGAAAACATGGACATCGGGGTGTTCACCGTCAACCGGGGAGGCCTGATCACGTTTTTCAACCAGGCGGCGGAAAAGATGTCCGGCTACGACCGCGGCCAGATGCTGGCCAGGCCCGCCTCGGTTCTTTTCGGGGGGGACGAAACCCGCAACCACCTCCTGCTCCGGGATGCCATCCTCGACGGGCGTCCCCGCAGCCGCCAGGGCCAGCTCGTCACCCGCCAGGGGGAATCGGTGCCGATCCGGGCCAACCTGATGCCCCTGCGCAACGAAAAGGGGACCATTATCGGCGGCCTGGTCACCTTCCAGGACATGACCCTGGCCCACCACCTCGACCAGGTGATCCGCCAGCGCTACACGTTCAAGAACATGGTCGGCAAGGACCCGGCCATGCGAACCATCTTCGACAAGGTCAGCGTGGTGGCCGGCACCGACGCAACGGTCCTGATCGAAGGCGACACGGGAACCGGCAAGGACCTCCTGGCCAAGGTGATCCACTCCGCCAGCCGGCGGGCGGAAAAGCCCTTCGTCAAAGTCAACTGCGCCGCCCTGCCCGACACCCTCCTCGAATCGGAGATGTTCGGCTATGCCAAGGGGGCGTTCACCGGCGCGGACCGGGACAAACCGGGCCGCTTCCAGGAGGCCGACGGCGGCACGTTTCTGCTGGACGAAATCGGCGACCTGCCCCTGCCCCTGCAGGCCAAGCTGCTGCGGGTGATCGAAGACCGGGAGTTTTACCCCCTTGGCAGCCGCCACACCTGCAAGGTCGACGTCCGCATCCTGTCGGCCACCAACCGCGGCCTGCAACAGATGGTCGAAAAGGGGCTCTTCCGCCGGGATCTCTACTACCGGCTCAATGTGCTGCGCATCGTGCTGCCGCCCATCCGCCGGCGGAGGGGCGACCTGCCGCTCCTCATCGCCCACATCCTCCGCAGGCTGTGCGCGAGCCGCGCCCTGAGGCCGCCGCGCATCTCCGAGGGGGCCATGGAGACCCTTCTCAATTACCACTACCCAGGCAACGTCCGGGAGCTGGAAAACATCCTGGAGCACGCCCTGATCCTCAGCCAGTGCGACACGATTCAGCCCGACCACCTGCCGGACTACCTGCAGCCGGCAACGGGCGGATCCCCACCCCTCCACGCCTCTTCCGCCTCCGGGCCGGCGGGGAGCGAACGCGAGCGGATTCTTGGCGCCCTGGAGGCCTGCGGCTGGCACAGGGGCAACGCCGCCCGGGTCCTCGGGATGGACCGCACCACCCTGTGGCGCAAAATGCGGCGCCTCGCCCTGTAGACAGGCCGGCCAGGATCGAACCCGTTGTCTTGTTGCAATGTTGCAATATGCTGCGCAACATTATTTATACCATATAAATAAGTAGTTGACTAGTTTTTCATCCGATTTCGGCCTTCGCTTGATGCATATATGCAACAACTGCCGGCCGGACCGCCGTCGTGCGCTCCAGGTAGACCTTCCACGATATCAATCAGATAGGTCCCTTCCGCAGGTAATGGCACGATTCGTGCTTTTCAGGTTCGGCATCTCCCTTTCGCGCTCTCCCCGCAACCCTTCTGCCCGGCGGGAGCAACCGCCCGGAAGACCGCCCATGGAGGCCCCGTGACGAGCGAACCCTCCAGGAAACGGGTCCTGATCGTAGAGGACGAACCGGACACGTGCATTTTTCTCACGAAGCTGCTCAGATCCGGCGGGTTCGACCCGTTCAGCGCCGGCGGATCCGCCCCGGAGCTGGCATCCGCCCTGGGCACGCGCCCGGACCTCGTGATCCTCGACATCATGCTCGCCAACGAGCGCGGCATCCAGATCTTCAAGAGCCTCAAGGCCGACCAGCGCCTCGGAGGCGTGCCCGTCATCCTCCTGTCGGCCATCGGCCGCGACACCTTTTTCCATTACCAGCGGTTTCAAGACGTCTTCCCCAACCTCGGGATTCCCAGGCCCGACGCCTACCTGGAGAAGCCCCCCGAGGCGGACGAGCTGCTGCGCTGGGCGCGTGCCCTCACCGCCGCCCCCCAGGCGGGAGCCGTTTCCGGCAGGTACCGGAAAGCCGGCAGGCGCAAGATCGCAACCGAACCGGTGCGGGCGACCCGGCCCCGGAACCCTTGACCCGCCGGGCGCCCGCCGGCGGCCCACGACCGCGGCCGCCTGCAAGGAAACAGACATGCCCACCAGAATCGGCTTTTACATCTGCCATTGCGGCATCAACATCGCCTACCGGGTGAGGGTCGAGGAAGTGGCGGCCTTTGCCCGGCAGCTGCCCAACGTGGTGGTGGCCCGGGACTACAAGTTCATGTGCTCCGACCCCGGCCAGGCGATGATCGAGAAGGACATCCGCGACCTGGGCCTCACCCGGGTCGTGGTGGCGTCCTGCTCCCCCCGGCTCCACGGCAAAACGTTCATGGCGGCCTGCCAGCGGGCCGGGCTCAACCCCTACCACTTCCAGATGGCCTCGGTCCGCGAACAGGTGTCCTGGGTGACCGAGGATGCAACCGAGGCCACGGCCAAGGCCAAGAGCCTGGCCGCGGCGGCCGTCCACCGCGTCAACTACCACGAAAGCCTGGTCACCCGCGAAACCGCCGTGCACCCCGACATGCTCGTGGTGGGCGGCGGCATTGCCGGCATGCAGGCCGCCCTGGACATCGGCCACGCGGGGCACAGGGTCTACCTGGTGGAAAAGGACACCACCATCGGCGGCCACATGCTCCAGTTCGACAAGACCTTTCCGACCCTGGATTGCGCCGCCTGCATCGGAACCCCCAAAATGGTCGAGGTGGCCCAGAACCCCAACATCACGCTGCTTTCCTGCAGCGAGGTCACCGAGGTGTCCGGTTTTGTGGGCAACTTCACGGTCACGATCCGGCGCAGGCCGCGCTATGTCAAGGAGGGTGTCTGCACCGGCTGCGGAGAGTGCGAGAAGGTCTGCCCGGTGAGCCTCTCCAACCCGTGGGATGCGGGATTGGGGACGCGCCGGGCGATCGGGCGCGCATTTCCCCAGGCCATTCCCATCACCTACCAGATCGAGAAACGCGACCGCGCGCCGTGCGTCCTCGAGTGCCCGGCGGGCATCAATGTCCAGGGCTATGTCCAGATGATCGGCCAGGGAAAGTACCGGGAAGCCCTGAGCCTCATCCTGGAGCGGCTGCCGCTTCCCGGCGTCCTCGGGCGGGTCTGCCCCCACCCCTGCGAGTCCAAGTGCAGGCGCGCGGAGGTCGATCAGGCCGTGGCGATCCGGGACCTGAAACGCTTTGCCGCCGACCGCGTGGCGGCCTCGGACCTTCCGGTGGCCCGCATCGACGACCGGCCCGAAAAGGTGGCCGTGATCGGTTCCGGGCCGGCCGGCCTCACGGTGGCCTACTACCTGCGCCTCAAGGGCTACCGGGTCACCATTTTGGAGGCCCTGGACCGCCTGGGGGGGATGCTGCGCGCGGGGATCCCGGACTACCGCCTGCCGCCGGAAGTCCTCGACCGCGAGATCGGCCACATCCTGGCCCATGGGATCGAGTCCCGCACCGGGGTGCGCTTCGGCCAGGACGTTACCCTGGCCGACCTCGAGGGCGAAGGTTTCGGCGCCGTCTACCTGGGCATCGGCGCCCACCGGTCCATCGCCCTGCACATTCCCGGGGAGGACAACTCCGGCGGGGTCGTCGACGCGGTGACCTTCCTGCGCGAGGCCAACTTCGGCCGGGCCCAAAGGCCGGGCCGGCGGGTGGCCGTGGTGGGTGGGGGCAATGTCGCCGTCGATGCCGCCCGCGTGGCCCTGCGCCTGGGGACCGAATCCGTCACCGTGGTCTACCGCCGCACCGAGCGGGAGATGCCGGCCTATGCCGAGGAAATCCAGGGGGCCATGCAGGAGGGCGTCTGTTTCGAGTACCTGAGCGCGCCGGTTCGCGTCGTGTCCGAAAACGGCCGCGTGACGGGCCTGATGTGCATCCGCACCGAGCTGGGCCCGCCGGATGCCGGCGGCCGCCGCCGGCCGGTGCCGCTCTCCGGCTCCGAGTTCGTCATCGACTGCGACCGGGTGATTCCAGCCGTCGGGCAGCGCACCGACACCTCCTGGGCCGGCAAGGAACCGGCCATCCAGTGGACCGACCGCCAGACGCTGCGCGTCGACCCGCTCACCTGCCAGACCGGGCTGGCGCATGTCTTTGCCGGCGGGGACGCCGTCAGCGGGCCGGCCACGGTCATCGAGGCGGTGGCCGCAGCGCACCGCGCGGTCACATCCATCGACCGCTACCTCAATGGCCTGGCGCTCGAAACCGCGGCCGCCCGCCCGGCCAGCGCCGGCGACTGGGCCCCGGTCCCCCCGGAAACGGCCCCGGCCCCCCGGGCCCTGGCCCCGCACCTTGCCGCGGCCGAGCGGGCGGCCTCCTTCGCCGAGGTCGACCGCGGGCTGTCCGAGGAACAGGCCCGGCAGGAGGCCGGGCGTTGCCTCAACTGCGGCGCCTGCTGCGAGTGCATGGCCTGCGTCACGGCCTGCGAGGCGAAGGCCATCGACCACGGCATGCAGGCGGAGACGATCACCGTTCCGGTGGGCAGCATCATCCTGGCCACAGGCTACGACACGTTCGACCCGACCCCCATAAAGCCTTACGGCTACGGCGTGTTCCCCAACGTCTACACCGCGCTGGAGTTCGAACGCCTGAGCAACGCCACCGGCCCCACCGGCGGCAGGATTCTCGTCCGTGACGGCGCCGGGGCGTTCAACAGGCCCCCTGACAGCGTCGCCCTGCTGCACTGCGTCGGCAGCCGGGACGTCAACCACCACGAGTACTGTTCCCGCGTCTGCTGCATGTACGCCCTGAAGTACACCCACCTCATCAAGGAAAAGGTCGGCCACGCCACCCGGGTCTTCGACTTTTACATCGACATGCGCTGCTTCGGGAAAGGCTACGAGGAATTCTACCGCCGCTGCCAGGAGGAAGGCACCGTTTTCATCCGCGGCAGGGCCGCCGAAGTCACCGACCGGCCCTTGACGGAGGCGGAAGCCGGCAGGCTGGTGGTGGTCGCGGAGGACACCCTTCTCGGGCGCACCCTGCGCGTGCCGGTGGACATGGTGATCTTGTGCACCGCCATCCAGGCCCGCGGCGACGCCCAGGAGGTCGGGCGCGTCTTCGGCGTGAACCAGGGCGCGGACGGGTTCTTCCTCGAGGAGCACCCCAAGCTCGGCCCCCTCAACACGGCCACCGACGGCGTTTTTCTCTGCGGCTGCTGCCAGAAGCCGATGGACATCCCCGACACGGTGTCCCAGGCATCGGGGGCTGCCGCCAAGGCGCTGTCGCTGGCCGCGCGGGGCAAAGTGGAGGTGGCGCCGACCATCTCCCACATCGACCCCGACATCTGCATCGGGTGCCGGATCTGCATCGGCCTGTGCCCCTACTCGGCCATCGAGTTCGATGAGCGCCGGATGGTGTCGGTGGTCAACGAGGCGGTCTGCAAGGGCTGCGGCAGCTGCTCGGGCTTCTGCCCCAGCGGCGCCGCCAGCAGCCGGCACTTCAAGAGCCGCCAGATTTTCGCCGAAGTGGACGGCATCATGGAGACGATATCGAAAATAGGGGGGTAGACTGAACCCCTTGTACGGAGACTGCCATGCACGATTTCGAGCCGACCATCATCGCCTTTGTCTGCAACTGGTGCACCTACACGGCCGCGGACCTGGCCGGGACCTCGCGGCGCAGCTACCCCAAGAATGTCCGCCTGATCCGCGTCATGTGCACCGGCATGGTCGATCCCCAATACGTGATCAAGGCCTTCCTGGAGGGCGCCGACGGCGTGCTGGTGAGCGGCTGCCACCCGGGGGATTGCCACTACATCAACGGCAACTACAAGGCGCGCCGGCGCATCAAGCTGCTGAAGGAAATACTGCCCCGCTTCGGGTTCGCCCCCGAACGGCTTCGGCTGACCTGGATCGGCGCCAGCGACGGGATCCGGTTCGCCGAGATCATGCACGAGCTGGCGAACCAGGTCAGGGCCCTCGGCCCGACCGAGGCCAGGTTGAAAATGGTGATCTGACGGCCGAAGGCCGAAACGGGAGGACACCGATGACACATGCGGCAACTGTCGCCCTGACCGACGGGGATCTTTTAGGCGGGTTGAAGGGCTTACTGCGGTCGATTCTCGCCCTGGATGAGATCGCCGCCCTCCTGGTGCCCCAGCGCCTGCCCATGAAAAGCATGGTGATGCCGACCCTGGTGACCGACCCCGACCGCCTGGAAGGCGTCGACCCGCTGGCCCCGGCGTTTCCCATGAACGCCGCCAAGCTCGTGTCGCGCCTGACCCGCAGGCCCATGGGCGCAAAAATCGCCGCGGTTCTCAGGCCCTGCGAGATCCGGGCCTTCGTGGAACTGGTCAAGCTGCACCAGGCGGACACCCGGGACGTGGTCATCCTGGGAATCGACTGCCTCGGCGCCTACCGCAACAGGGACTATTTCCGCTATGCCGATTCGGAAGGCGACGCGGCGACCCGGCGCTTCTTCCGCCAGGCCCTGCTGGGGGAAGACGAGCGCCAGACCCTGGTCGGGCTGGCGCCGGCCTGCGAGGTCTGCGAGCAGCCGATACCGGAAGGGGCGGACCTTCTGGTCGGCCTTTACGGGGTGGATGTCCCCAGGGAGGTCTGGCTCGAAGCCCGCAGCGCGGCCGGCGAGGCGCTCCTGGCCCGTCTCGGCCTGCCGCCCGCCCAGGAGCCGCCGGCGCGCCGCGACGCGCTGGCGAAACTGATCGCCCTGCGCACCGCCGCTCGCGACCAGATGTTCGCGCGGACGTTTTGCGCCGTCGACGGGCTGGAAAAGCTGACGGCCTATCTGGCCGCCTGCGTCAACTGCTACAACTGTCGCGTGGCCTGCCCGGTCTGCTACTGCCGCGAGTGCGTCTTCGTCACCGACGTCTTCGACCATGACCCCTCCCAGTACCTGGGGTGGGCCACCCGCAAGGGTCTCATCAAGATGCCCACCGACACGGTCTTCTATCACCTGACCCGCCTGGCCCACATGAGCACCGCCTGCGTCGGCTGCGGTCAGTGTTCCAACGCCTGCCCCAACGACATTTCGGTGATGGAGCTGTTCCGCGCCGTGGCTCACCAGACCCAGAAGGGCTTCGGCTACCAGGCAGGCAGGCGCCTCGACGAGAAGCCGCCCCTGTCGGAGTTCCGCGAAAAGGAGTTCGAAGAGGTGGTGGGGCTGCAATAGAGTTGAAGAGTCGGGGTTTTTAAGCGGGAGGCTTTGAATGGAGCGCAAAATCGGCAAAGCCCTGGTGGTCGGGGCGGGAATCGGCGGGATACGGGCGGCCCTCGACCTGGCCGAAACCGGCTACCAGGTGATTTTGATCGACCACGCCGCCCACGTGGGGGGGATCCTGAGCCAGCTCGACTACCAGTTTCCCACCAACCGCTGCGGCATGTGCAAGATGCTGCCCCTGGTGGCGCGCGACACCGCCTCCCAGTTCTGCCTGCGCAAGGGGCTTTTCCACGAAAACATCGACCTGCGCCTGTCCACCGAGCTGACCTCCCTTTCCGGCGAGCCCGGGCATTTCCAGGCGACCCTGCGCCAGGCCCCCACCTGGGTCGATCCCGGTCGCTGCGTGGGGTGCGGCCTGTGCGAAGCCGCATGCCCGGTGGAAGTGGCGGACGACTTCAACCAGGGGCTGTCCACCCGCAAGGCGATCCACCTGCCGGTTCCCCACGCCATCCCCACCCCCTACGTCATCGACCCGGCGGCCTGCACCCGCTGCGGGGAATGCGAGAAAGCCTGCCCCACCGGGGCGGTGCACCTGTCACCCGACCGCCGGCGGGAATTTCGCATCCTGGTGGTCGATGACGAGCGCATCGTGCGCGAGTCCCTCAAAGCCCTGCTGGAGGACGAGGGGTTCACGGTGCTCGCGGCCGCTTCGGGCCCGGAGGCCTTGGAGGCGCTCGCCGCTGCGCCTTTCGACCTGATGCTCACCGACATCAAGATGCCGGGGATGGAAGGGGTCGAGGTTCTGGAGAAAGCCAAGGCGGCCCACCCCGGCCTGTCCGTCCTGATGATGACCGCCTACGCCACGGTGGACACCGCCGTGGAGGCCATGAAGATCGGCGCCCTCGATTACCTGGTGAAGCCCTTCGAACCGGGCGCGCTGATCGCCAAGATCGTCAAGGTCCACCGGGACCTGGAGGCCAGCCGGGATACCTCCCTGGAGGTGGGGGCGGTCGTACTGTGCGGCGGGGCCGGGACCTACCGTCCTGCCGAGGCGCACAACGTGTATGCCTACGGCCGCCATCCGGGTGTGGTCACCAGCCTCGAATTCGAACGCATCCTGAGCGGGACCGGCCCCTGCGGCGGAAGGCTGGTGCGGCCGGGGGACGGCCGGGAGATCCGGCGCATCGCCTGGCTGCAGTGCGTCGGATCGCGCGACCTTCAGACCGGCAGCGATTTCTGCTCCTCCATCTGCTGCATGGCCGCCGTCAAGGAGGCCATGATCGCCAAGGAGCGCGCCGGCAGCGGGCTGGACGCCGCCGTCTATTACATGGACATGCGCACCTTCGCCAAGCCGTTTCAGCGCTACCGGGACCGCGCCGAGACCGAGGCCGGGGTCCGATTTCTGAGGGGGCGGGTGCATTCGGTGTCGGAGGACGAAAGAACCGCCGACCTGGTCGTGCGCAGCGCCGCCCTGGACGGCACCTGCCGCGAAGAGCGCTTCGACCTGGTGGTGCTCTCCGTAGGGCAGCGGCCGTCCAGGGGGATGGAGCGTCTGGCCCTGGCGACGGCCATCGACCTCAACCCCCACGGGTTTGTCCAGACCGACTCCCTGTCGCCGGCCCGCACCAGCCGCGAGGGGGTCTTCGCGGGCGGGTCCTTCTCCGGCATGCGCGACATCGGCGAAGCGGTGATCCAGGCCTCGGCGGCGGCGGCCGAGGCCGCCCGGGTCATCCGTGCCGCCGGCGGCGGCCTGGCGGACGCCTCGAGCCCGCCGCCTTCCTTGCGCGACGTGTCCCGCGAGCCGCCCCGGATCCTGGCCGTCGTCTGCACCTGCGGTTCGGCGTTTTCCAGCCGGCTGGACCTGGATGGCGTCGCCGCGGCGCTCGCCGGGGACCCGGCGCTGGCCGCCGTCGTGACGCTGCCTCGGGCCTGCACGCGCGAAGGGTGGCAGGCCCTGGCCGAATCCGCCGCCCGGCAGGCGCCGAAAAGCCCCGGCAGGTCCGGCTCGTCCACCGCCACGAGGGTCACCCGGCGGCGCTCCAGCTCGGCGAACACCCGGTCCGCCGCCCAGGAGGCGTGCCGGAATTCGACCGCCACCGGCAGGCCGGCGAGTTCGTCGAGGAGTTCGGCCAGGTACCGGCGGTGGGCCGGGGCCCGGTCGAAGGCGGGGGGCAGCTGTACCAGCACCGCCGCCAGCTGCCGGGCCTGGACCAGGGGCGCGACGCCGTCGCGGTAGCGGGCCGCCTGCCCCCGCCACTCCCCGGGATCGACCTCGTGGGTCAGGGTGCGCGTCAGCTTGGCGGCGAACCGGAAGCCCGCCGGCGTCCGCCGGCAGAGCCGCTCGACGGCCGGCGCCTTGGGCATCTGGTACCAGGTGTAATTGAGCTCGGTGGCCGAAAAGCGTGCCGCGTAGTACGGCAGCATCTCCGCGGACGGGGTTCCCGCCGGGTAGAAGCCGGCGTCGATCCACTCGGCATACGAGTAGCCGCTGGTGCCCACCCGCAGGCGGCAGGCAGCGGCGGGGGCGGTATGTGAACCCCGGGCGCCCATTCAGTCGATGCCTTCCGGCCCCCGCAGCACGCCGATGACCTTGCCCTGGACCAGGACCCGCTCGAAGCCGTAGCGCATGGCCGGGTAGGCCGGGTTTTCCGCCCGCAGCTCGATGTCGTCCGCATGCAGGAAAAAACGTTTCACGGTGGCCTCCTCCCCGTCGACCAGGGCCACCACGATCTCCCCGTTGCGGGCGTACTGGCGCGGCTCGCAGATCGCCAGGTCGCGGTCGTAAATCCCTGCATCGCGCATGGAATCGCCCCTGACCCGCAGGGCGAAGAGGTTCGCGCCCCGGAAAAGGGCCCCGTCGAGAACGAGGCTGCCGTCCCACTGCTCCTGGGCGTACAGGGGCAGGCCGGCCGCCACGCGGCCGACGATGGGGACTTCCCGCCAGCGCTGGAGACCGGAGGCCTGGCGGGCCCGGTTGAGGAGATAGACGGCGCGGCGGTAACGCCCCTCGCGTTTCACGTAGCCCTTTTCCTCCAGCACCCTCAGGCCCTGCGCCACCGCCGCATGGCTGACCCCCAGGTCCGCGGCGGCCTGCCGCAGGCTCGGGGCCCGTCCCCTGCGGGCGATGTCGCCCTCCAGGTATTCGAGAAGCCGCTTCTGCTTCGGGGTCAGTTCCAAGCGCACACCCGCCTCCCGTCCTCCGGCCGCCGGGTACCGGACGCCCCGGGTCGATGATTCTCGTTGTCGTGAGCGAACCCGTGCCCGAAGCCCTCCGCCACGGGGCGCACATCCGCTGCGCATGAAAAGAGTCTACCCGAAAAAATGTAAATGTCAATGTAAAATAAAATGTAAATCCTGCGGGCCGGGTTCAGGCACCGCCCGGGAGGGGACGGGCAGGCGGGGATTCAGAGGTCGAGCGGCGGGGGGCGCGGGGGGTCAGCTGTTGCCGCCGCCCTTGGCGGCGGCGTTCTTGAGGTACTCGATGAAGAGGAGCGACTCCATCTGGTCCCGGGTGAGCTGGTCGAGGTAGCGGTCGCCCTCGAAAAGGGCGGCGTTTTCCTTGTCGGCGAGGGTGTCGCTGCCCTCGTATTTCTCCTTCAGGCGCACCAGGTACACCCGTGTGGCGGCCCGCAGCTCCTCCTGGGAAAGCCGCTGGAGGCGGGCGGCTTCGGCGGAGATGACCGCGGGGTCGGCCAGGCGGGGATTGTGCAAAACCTCCTTCAACCCCTTGGCGAAGCGGCCCATCCCGACATAGATGTGGTAGCTGCGCACCATGTTGATGTCCTGCCACCCGGCCCGCACCCACTTGAAAATGCCGACCCGCACCCGCGGCGCGGCGGGATCGGTTTCACAGTACACCATGATGGAGTAGGAATCGTACATGTAGGCGCGCACCCAGCCGAGCCCGAATTTGGGGATCCCCTCGTTTCCCGTGTAAAGGTAGTTCCACTCGTCGTCGGGGCCGAGGATCACGCCTTTCTTGCCGACCTCCGAGACGTCCCGCTGCTTGCCCAGCGAGATCAGGAACCGCTTCCCGCCGTGCTTGAAAAGGATGAGGGTCCGGTCCAGGTCGTAGCCGTAATAGGAGCCCGAAAAAACGTCCGGCGTGATTTCCTCGTAGGCCGTCCCGGAAACGACCACCGGCGCCGCCAGGTCGCCGAGCCGCTTCCAGAGTCGCGGCAGCGCGCCGCCGTTGCCGTTCACGCGCGTCCAGTAGGTCAGGCGCACCGAAGCGGGGGCGGTGGCCATGCCGGGGATGTCCGGGCTGTAGGCGACCCGCAGGAGCTGTTCCAGGTCGGTCGAAAGGTCGAACTCGGCGTAGGCCGACGGCTCCCCGAGGCTGGGGTCGGCGGTGTAGATGCGCTCGGCCTCTTTCGGGCCGGCGATGAAATCGAGCATGTCGGCCACCCGCTCCGGGTCGAAGGCGGGCGCTTCCTGCCGCCCCGGGTCGTTGAACCCCAGCAGGTAGGCCAGGTCGTCGGTCAGGCCTTGGGGAAGGGGCACCTCCGGGTAATCCCCCTGGGCCCGGGCATCGCCTGCGAGGCCGGGGCCGGCCAGCAGCAGAAACGCCGCCAGAACGGCCCCCGCCAGCCGCCCGGCCCCCCCCCGGCCCATGCCCCGTGAAGGTCGTCGCATCGCTGTCGGCCTCCTCAAAAACCCGCCGGAAGCTCGCAGGTATCGGCCTGGAGAGCCTTTTTGGCCTCCACGTAATGGGCCGCCGCCAGCGCGGCCGTGCTGCCGTCGGCGGCGGCGATCACGATCTGGCGGGCGTATTTCTGGCGCAGGTCCCCGATGGCGTAACACACCGGGGCTGTAGGCTACAATTCAAGCGGCTGCTCCCAGGACGCCGCCAATCCTCCCTTCACCAAGAGCTGCAGCAGTGCCCAGGGCGCCAATCTGGACAGCACCCGGTTCAACGGGGCCTATCTGGCCGGGACCGATTTTTCCGGGGCCACCGCCACTGCGGCGGATTTTTCCGGAGCGGTGCTGACAGGCGCCTTTTTCAAGGGAACCCGCCTGGACTGGGACAGCGGCACGGGGGCCAGCAGCAATTTCACCGGCGCCTTCATCGGCGGGGCCGTTTTTACAAACGCCACCGTGGAAGGCGCCAGCTTCTATAGCGCCTATGCCGACCTCTCCTCAATTTACAGGGATCATTCGTTTTTCTTTAAGATACCCTCAGCGCTCACCCGGTTTCCCGGCTACGACGGCGGGTATGGGGACAGTCCTTGTGTCTGGTTTGCCTATTCCGGTCCCACCGCTATCCCTCAGACCGCCGCCGGCAACACATGCCCGAATGGAAGCAAGGGGCCTTGCGGCGATGACACCGCGTGGAGCGAACCGGCGATTCCCCGGGAGCAGTCACCCTGGCGCAATTCCCAGGGAGAGACCCAGCCGGACTGGTGCGCGCAGGTCTATTACGGGTGGTGAAGCGACATCCGCAATAGGCCGGCCGGGGCCATGGCGGCTGCCCCCCTCCGGCAGGCGGACCGGCAGGCCGGGATAGAATGAGGGCGGCGAATGAGGTAAGGCTTTTTTAAAAAATGTCACGTTAGCCGCAAATGGAGACGGGGAAATGACATCGAAACGGCAGCCGAGGCGAAAGCAGGGCATCACCCGGCGCGAGTTCATGCAGTACTCCGCGGCAGCCGGCGCCGCCCTGAGCCTGCCCCGGCTTTTCGCGGGGTGCGGGGATTCCGGCGGCGGGCACACGGCGAACGGGGATGAATACCGAACCTTTTATTTCGACCTGTCCCACGCCGACCCGGACCACGACTACTACCTCAGGGCCGGGAACCTGTATCTGAACCTGAACAGAATGGATCCCGAAACCCTCGAGACGGCGCGGCGCACAAACCCGCTGCTCGGGCTCGTACCCGGAAACAGCATCACCCACTATGCATGGGAGGCGCCCATGCCGGCGCTCGGCATCAGCTTGTGCTGGATCGTCGGCGTGGCCCCCTCGGCCCGCGACGGTTCCTGGAGCATGCCGCTGATGTTTTGCCACCTACCCGCATCCTCCCTGCGGTCAGCGGCGCAACGCCCCGGCGCCGCCGCCGAGTCCGCGGCCGCCAAATTCCAGATTTATGGCGCCGGCCCGCGAGGCCTCGCCGGGATTGCCGATGCCCTCCTGCTGGCTGACGATTTCAAGAATTGGCAGGACCAGGCCGTTTCCATGGTGTTCTGCCACCAGGAGCTTCTCAGCGCCCAGGCAGACAGCGCGGCCCACATCCAGACCAACATCATCAGCCCCCACCCCCGGACCCAGATGCTGGCCGGCGCCCTCCAGGCCCAGGGGCCGGCGACCGAGGACGGGGGCTGGGCCACCCAGGAGGCCTACATCGACCCGGATACGGGTAAGCCCTATCTGAATTCCCTGGGCCAGAAGCAGTATTTCCCCCGCTGGTCGGACATGACCCTGCAGGCCACGGGAGGGGCGGTCGCGCCGTGTCTGCAGCAGGCCAAGAACGACACGAGCCTGGGGGTCGACATCACGGACCTGGATCCGAACCAGGAAAACGCTGCCGTGTCCGGAACCATATGGAAGGTGCACGACGGCGTCACCACCGTGGATGCGGGTTCACAGGCCGGGCTGCAGGACGGCAACCCCGTGTTCAGCTTCGCCAACCAGTCGCCGGAGGCCGGCTACAAGGTCGAAAAAATTTCTCAGCAGGACGGGAAGATCGAATTTACCGCCCACAACTGGTATGCCCGTTACCTCGGTGTCTACGTGCGCTTTCTTGACGCCAACGACGCCCCTATCGCGGTGGCCGACCTGCCGTCCAGCACCACGGACTGCTTTTCTTCCTGGGGCCGTATTTTAAATACAAAATATGACAATTTCGCGTTCACCCTCGGGGCGGAATTCGAGATTCTGGGTATCCCGGTCAAAAGCATCCGCGAAGAAATCCAGTTCGCCTGGCCCGAAGGGGCGTCGAGCGCCCTGATCCTGGCCAGCGGACTCGGCACCGGCGATGGCCAGTACGTGCCGGGCATGGACCCGGGAGGCGTTTTGACCGCCTTACTCAACCTTGCCACCCCGGCCATTTTTCTCGTCTTCGGTGCCGGCCTTTCCTACGCGCAATGGGCCCGGCGGTTTACGGGCGAGGCCGATTCGATCGAAATCATCAAATTGGTCACCGCCCTGGCCCCCCAACTGGTGGAGGACGGCGTCCTGGCGGGCATCTATGAAAAACCCGACCTGTTGATCGAGGTCGCAAAGACACTGGGAGAGTACATCCTGAGCAGGGGAGCCACATGGTTCATATCTTCGATCATCGAGGCCCTCGGGGGCGCGGAGGCAGAAGACTCGATTCCCGTGATCGGCGCGATCTTCAACGCCATCGGCGCGCTCGGCATGATCGCCGAAATCGCCGAAACGGGTGAGGAAATCCGCCGGTCGCCCAAGACCTACGTCGAGAAACTGACGTTTACCCACGACCTCACCGTGACCATTCATCACGACCCCGAGGATTTCGAATTCCCGGCAGTGGCCACGCGCTACAAGGTGAATGCCTACTTCGACAACGGCGCCACACCTTTCTCTTCGGACGACATCCGCCTCGACGGCACCCGGAGCGATCCCCTGGTACATACCTTTACGGCTGTCCCCTACGGCGGGACCGCCAATATTCAGGTGGGGTTCTACTCGACCAACGACTGGCTGGCGGGCCAGGGGAGCACGGGACCCTTCCCCAACGACGCGTCCCACGCCAGCCAGACGATCACCATCACCGAGAACAAGGTGCCCCTGCGGATCGACACGCTTTACAGCCACAGGGAGAAAACCGCTTTGGATGCGGGCGGCAACCTGGTCTGGCAGGCGGCGGCGGCCCCCACCGCCACCCGGGCGGCGCTCAACTGCGGAAACGCAAACGGCGACCTGTGCCAGATGAGCGGGATCACTGTCAGCCAGCACTTCGCCGCGGCCGGTTATGCGTGGAAGGCATACAGCCAGGGCATGACGCTTTGCGGGGGCAGCGGGCACGCGCAGCTGTTCCAGTTCGCCGGCATGTCCCTGGCCCAGAACCCCCAGAGCGGCTACGCAACCAGCGGGTGCGGGTTTTCAAGCCCGATCCGGATCGTCTACGACCTGATGGGCTCCCAGGAGCGCAATTTTTACCTCGACGGCACCGGCGGCAAGAAGCTGGTGCGGCAGATCCGGCTGGCCGGCGGACAGCCCCCGGATTTCGACGGCCCGGGGTCCAACCGCTGCTGGGGGGCCTTCAGCCTTCCCTCGGATGCATTCCTGCTCCACCCCCAGGGAAAGCTCGTCAGCATCAGCAGCCAATACGACAAAATCGAGAGGTGGGTGTGGATCACGACGTCGATGTCCTCCGGCTTCAGGCCCCAGCGCGCCAGCCCCGTTTCGAAGGTGTGGATCCTGCCCCCGATGGCCCGCTCGCGGTCTTCGGAGCGGATGGGGTTCATTTCCCCGGTGTCCACCAGGATGCGCCGGTCGCCGCCCTCCAGGTACCAGCAGTAGATGGGAATCGTGTAGGTCGTGCCGCCCCCGTGCTGGTAGGTCATCATGGTCTTGTCGAAAATCTTGGTGCCCATCACGATGGGATGGATCCGGTAGGTCTGCATGCGTTCCCCCTTTCTTCGGCTGTGGCGATGAAACGCCGTGCGCGCGCATTCGAAATGACCGCCGCGGCGCATCCCCCTGTTATCACATTTTCTCCCCAACGGACAGGGCGTGCAGCTGGCGGCGGATGCGCGCCAGGTCCCGCGCCGTGGGGGGGAAGGGATAGTTGCGGATCTCGGGGCCCGGGCGGCAATTGGCATAGGGGCGGTTGCAGGCGACCTGGCCGTCATAGCCTTCACACCCGCTGGTGCGGAAAGGTTCCCCGCTGTCGATGACGGCTTCCAAAAGGGTGGCGGCAATGCCGAAGTCACGAATCCGCCCCCGCTCGTCGAACCCGAGGCGCTCGGCGCGGGTGAAGCCCTGGTCGATGAGATAGCGGGCCAGCTGAATGCGGCGGTAGTGGTCCATGGCCGGCATGGGGTGATCCTTCATCTCGGATCCGGCTTCCGGGTAGAATGAAAACAGGTGCGTCCAGCCGCCCATGTCCTGAACCATCTGAATGGCGGCAACCATCTCGTGTTCGGTTTCACCCATGCCGGTGACGAAATGGGACCCGGCGTTGCGCTTTCCGAAAATTTCGATCGCCTGCTCCAGGCGCTCCAGATAGGCTTCCCAGCGATGGGGGCCGCCGACGCCGCTTCCGCGGTATCGGGCGAACAGCTCCGGAGTCGCCAGGTCGATGGCGACCCCCAGCTTGTCGGCTCCGGCGGATTTCAGGGCCTCGAGGTCCCGGCGGCAGCTGGCGGTGGGCGAGGCCAGCACCGAGACGGGAATGTCGAAGCTGCCCCGCAGCAGGCGGCAGATCCTCGCCGTGTCGACCGTCGCGCGCGGGTGGGTCACCTGGGAGATGCAGATCCGTTTGATGCGCGTCTGCCGCTGCCGGATGCGCGCGACGATTTCCTCCAGGGCACAGGTGGGCCAGGCGACGCGGATGAAGCTTTTTTCGCTGAACTCGCCCTTGCGCTTGCGGGAAAGTCCGCAGTAGGCGCACCGCGCGGCACATCCGCCCGCGTAGGTCAGCAGCAGGTTGATGCAGAACAGACGGGCTCCGCGGTAAAAAAGGCCCGGCCTGTACCCCAGGGTCATGGCGGCTGCCAGGCTCAGGCGCAGGTAGTGCGGGCTTTGCATGCGGTGGTCGCGATCAACGGGCATCGGGGTTCCCCTTTTCTTCCTGGGGCCAGTGCGCCGCGGACAGGTCCTGGGCAACCGAGCAGCAGGTGCGTTGATAGGAAATGTCCAGCCCCCTGGACCGGGCGTGGGCGATGGCGGCGTCGGAGGGAAGGGCCAGGCGGTTGATGCCCGCATCGATGGCCAGCTTTTCCAGACGGCGGTCCCCCCGCGGTCGGGCGCAGCCCAGGGCAAGCCGCGTCCGCACCAGACGCAGGCGCGCCTCCGCGATCAGCTCGGCCACCTCCTCGGCCGCCGGCGGCCGGACACGTGCGCCCCGGGTTCCCCGGAGGGGCATCAGAACGACGAAGACCAGCTGTTGGATGTCGAAGCGGGTCAGCATGTCGATCGCCCGCCTTTCCCCGACGATGCGGCCGTGGTCCAGGCCGCACACGATGTGGGGCACCACCGGCAATCCGGCCCGGTTCAGGGCGTCGATGGAAGCGGCGATCCGTCCCACGCCCCCGGGCAGGTGGCATACCCGGCGCAGGGTGGCGTCGTCCCCGATCACATCGATCAGGGCCTGGTCCACGCCCGCCTCCCTGAGCCGCCGGGCGTTTTCACCGTCGATCAGGCCGCTGTGCACGGAGACGATCAGGCCGGTGGTGCGTTTGACCGTCCCGATGGCGTCCGCGTAAGCCCTCCAGGGCAGCGCGCCCTCGCGGTCGCAGCCGCCGCTGACAAGGACCCCCTGCCGGCCCCGGCCCCACAGGCGGGTGCATCTTTCCACCAGGACCCCGGGGGTGACGGCGGGGATCATCGCCGCGAGGATTTTCCCCTGGCAGTGGTCGCAATCGAGGGCGCAGCGGCCCGCGGTGATGGAAAGGGCCGGATAGCTTCCCGTCAGGCCGTTGAGGGTGAACATGCCCGGCAGGTAGAAGCGGATCCGGCGGCCGAAATGACGCCGCGTCGCTTCCGCGGCCGTCTGAAGGCGCGGGCCGATGTCAGGCATAATACTCCCGGAAGGCGACCCAGCAGGAGCGGATGATGTCATCGAAGTCATCCCAGCGGGCCTCCATCTCCCGGCGCCGTTTCCAGGCATGGTCCCAGGCGTGGCCCAGCAGATCCCGCCACTGGCGCTCGTAACGCGCCAGCAGGCCGATGTCGTTGGCGGCAGCGGCCCGCGCGGCCCATTTCCCGGCCATGGCGCCGCAGGTGAGGGCCAAAACCAGGATCCTCGTCGTCGACGACGAAGCCGGCATCTGCAAGGTGCTGGGGATTTCCCTGGCCGACGCCGGCTATGACGTCCAGACGGCTGCGAACGGCGAGGAGGCCCTGGCGATGTTCGAGCGGGTCGCGCCCCGGATCGTGATCACCGACATCAAGATGCCGGGCATGGACGGAATCGAGCTCCTGCGCCGGATCAAGCAGAGGGCCCCCGACACCGAGGTCATCATGATCACCGGGCACGGGGACATCGACCTTGCCATCCGCAGCCTCAAGCTGGACGCCACCGACTTCATGACCAAGCCCATCGGCGGCGAGGCGCTGGAAGTGGCCCTGAAGCGCGCCGAGGAAAAGATCGACCTGAAACGCAGGCTCAAGGCCTACACCGAAAACCTGGAACAGCTCGTCGCGGAAAAGACCCGCCAGCTGGTGGAGGCGGAGCGCATGGCCGCCGTGGGGCAGACGGTGGCCGGGCTGTCGCACGCCATCAAGAACATCGCCAGCGGCCTCAAGGGGGGCTCCTTTGTCCTGGAAAAGGGGCTCGAACTCGACAACCGCCAGTACCTCCAACAGGGGTGGGAACTGGTGCGCCTCAACGTCGACAAGATCGCCGGGCTGTCCCTCGACCTGCTGGGATACGCGAAGGAGACCGGGCCCCGCTTCAGGCCCTGGGATCCCAACCTGCCGGCGCGGGAGGTGTTCGACCTCATGGCGGGCACCGCCGCCCTGGCCGGCGTGGACCTGCGCCTGAGCCTCGCGGACGGCATGGCCCCCGTGTGCCTCGACCCCGAGGGGATCCACCGCTGCCTGCTCAACCTGGTGACCAACGCCATCGAGGCCTGCGGCGGGGGCGACCGCCGCCGGCCGGGGGCCGGGACCGTCACGATCCGGTCGGAAGCCGCGGCCCGGGGCGGGGTGGTGTACCGGGTGGCGGACACCTGCGGCGGCATGGACGACGAGGTCCGCCGGAACCTGTTCAAGCCCTTCTTCACCACCAAGGGGAGCCGGGGAACCGGCATCGGCCTCATGTTCACCCAGAAGATCGTCCACCAGCACCGCGGCAGCATCCAGGTGGACACCCGGGAGGGCATCGGCTCGACCTTCACCCTCGCGATTCCCGGCGACCTGCCCCCCGGTCCGCAGACCTGACCCGCCGCCGGCAGGGTCTCCGTTTTCTCCTCTTTTTCCCCTCCCGTCCTTCCAGGCCAGGTCCGAAAAAATTTCATCTAATTGTTATTTAATGAAATTTAATATTTTTTGGGCCCGCTTAAAAAATCGGTTGACTTTCGCTGTTTCTTGACTTAATTGGACGAGAACTTTCTACATAAAAACTATCGAGAAATATCCTGACCAATTCGAACAAGAAAGCGCAGGATGTTTTCCCCTCCCAAAAAGCACCAATACGCCGTGCGCGCGATCTTCGAACTGGCCAAGCACAGGGGCGCGGGGCCCATCAAGATCTACGATATCGCCAGGGCCCAGGCCATCCCCCAGCGTTTTCTGGAAGTGATCCTCAACCAGCTCAAGGGAAGCGGGTTCCTGCTTTCAAAAAGAGGGTTTACGTGCGGGTACCAACTGGTCGTGCCCCCGTCGCAGATCAGCGTGGGGGACATCGTCCGCCACCTGGACCGGGACCTGCGGCCCACCGAGTGCCTGGGGTGCGAGTCCGCCGGCAAGTGCCCGTTTATCGGGCACTGCGCCTTTTCGCCCCTGTGGGTCCGGACCCGCAGGGCCATTTTCGAGGTCTACGACCGGACCACCTTCCAGAACCTGCTCGACAACGAAAAGAAGGCCGGGGGTCCTCCCGCGGGGACACCTGACAACGCCAATCAACGACAAGGGTAGCGAGATGCCAAGAGCTAACGCGCTGAGAAAATGGACCCGGATCCTTGCGGCCGTGGCTGCCGCCACCGCCTGCGTCGCCGCCACCGCCGGCGCCGCGGCGGCCGGGGGCCCGCCCCGGGAGCCTGGCGAGGCCCGTTCGGACGTCATCGTCATCGACACCCTCCGGCAGTTCGGGAGCCTGCAGCGGCCCGCGGTGGCCTTCCTGCACGATGCCCACACCCGGGCCCTCGCCCGGAAGCAGAAGGACTGCCAGGAGTGCCACCTGGCAGACGACAAGGGCACGCGCTCCCTCAAGTTCAAGCGCCTGGCAGACAGCGGCCGCCAGGCGGTGATGGACACCTACCACCTCGCGTGCATCGGCTGCCACCGGGAAACCCGGGCGGCGGGCGAAAAACGCGGGCCCCAGACCTGCGGCGAATGCCACCGCCCCGGCCGGGCGCTTTCCAGCCGCCAGCCGATGGGCTTCGACCTCTCCCTCCACCAGCGCCATGCCAAAGCCAGCGAGAACAAGTGCGACGCCTGCCACCACGCCTACGACCCCGCGACCCGCAAGCTCTTCTACGACAAGGGCCAGGAAGGCACCTGCCGCTACTGCCACGGGCAAACCGCCGTACCTCCTGATCTTCAACCTGGGAGACGGCAGCGGCATTTTCCAGAAGCGGGGCGTCCTTTTCGGGGGACGCCTGGCTTTCAAGCTCAAAGACCTCATCGACCGCCGGTTCATGCGCGCCTACCAGGCCGCCGAGTGATCCCGCGCCGGTGCGCCGTTTCCCCGGTTGCCGCCGCCGGGTTCCGGCCTTATCTTGGAGCTGTGCGTCCGATTGGGCGGAAGGCGTGACGGGCCCCGTCGCGGGGCCCGTCGGCAAAGGCGATATCCTTGCGGGGAGGCGACGGCGAGATGAAGGAAGACATCCAGGCGGGCAGCGGCGCCTGCAAGACCGAGGCCGAAACGTCCACCAGCTACCGCGTGCAGCTGCCGGCCGTGGCCGAGAGGATCATCGACAGCTGCGACGACGCGCAGTGCCACATCCACATCGACTACGACCCCATCCCCTCCGTCGAATCGGCCATGGCGCTGATCCACAAGTTCAGGGAGATCCTCTTCCCCGGCTATTTCACGCGGGACAAGATCGACCCGGTCAACCTCAAGTACAGCATGGGCCAGGCCGTCTCCCAGGCCTACGACATGCTCTCCGACCAGATCAGCCACAGCATCCGCCACGACTGCTTCCGTTACCATCAGCCCTGTTCGGAATGCGAGGTGCGGGGCCACAAAATCGCCCTCGACGTCCTGAACGAGGTGCCGGCCATCCGGCGGACGCTGGCCACCGATGTGCGCGCCGCCTATGAAGGCGACCCCGCCGCCAAGAGCTACGACGAGATCATTTTCAGCTATCCCGGCATCTTCGCCATCACGGTGCACCGCATCGCCCACCAGCTCTACCGCCGGCAGGTGCCGTTGCTGCCGCGGATTCTGAGCGAAGTCGCCCACGGCGCCACCGGGATCGACATCCACCCGGGCGCCACCATCGGGGAGCGTTTCGTCATCGACCACGGCACCGGGGTGGTCATCGGGGAGACCACCACCATCGGCGGAAACGTGCGCGTCTACCAGGGCGTCACCCTGGGGGCGCTTTCCCTGCCCAAGGACGCGGGGGAGAAGCTGCGGGGCTCCAAGCGCCACCCCACCATCGAGGACGACGTCATCATCTACTCCGGGGCGACGATCCTCGGCGGCGACACCGTCATCGGCGCCCGCTCGGTCATCGGCGGCAATGTCTGGATCACCAAGTCCGTTCCCGCGGACACCACGGTGATCATGGAAGCGCCGAAGCTGATCTACCGCTAGCCCCGAAGAGAAAGGCAGGCAGGCATGAACATATTCCCCCGGATCACCGCCACCGTCGGCCGGACCCCCCTCGTGCGCCTGAACCGGATCGCCGACGGGCTCGGGGCCGACATCCTGGCCAAGCTGGAGTTCTTCAACCCCTTGAGCAGCGTCAAGGACCGCATCGGGCAGTCGATGGTCGCCGATGCCGAGGCACAGGGCCGCATCGCCCCGGGCACCCTCATCGTCGAGCCGACCAGCGGCAACACCGGCATCGCCCTGGCCTTCGTCTGCGCGGCCAAGGGCTACCGGCTGTGCCTGACCATGCCCGAGACCATGAGCGTGGAGCGCAGAAAGCTCCTGGTCCACCTGGGCGCCGATCTGGTGCTGACCCCCGGCCCGGAGGGGATGAAGGGCGCCATCGCCAGGGCCCGGGAGATCGTCGCGCAAACCCCCGGGGCCTTCATGCCCGACCAGTTCTCCAACCCCGCCAACCCCAGGGTGCACCGGGAGACCACCGCCGAAGAGATCTGGGCCGACACGGGGGGGCGGGTGGACGCCCTGGTGGCCGGGGTGGGGACGGGCGGCACCATCACCGGGATCTCCCAGGTCATCAAGTCCCGCAACCCGGGTTTCAAGGCCATCGCCGTGGAGCCGGCCGCCTCGCCGGTCCTGTCGGGCGGCGCCCCGGGCCCCCACAAGATCCAGGGCATCGGGGCGGGGTTCATCCCCGGGGTGCTGGACCGCAGCGTGATCGACGAGATCATCACCGTGAGCAACGAAGACGCTTTCGAAACCGCCCGCCGCCTGGCCAGGATGGAAGGCATCCTGTGCGGGATCTCCTCGGGCGCCGCCGTCTGGGCCGCCCTCCAGGTGGCCGCCCGCCCGGAGTGGAAGGGCGCCCGGGTGGTCACCATCCTGGCGAGCACGGGGGAGCGCTATCTGAGCACGGACCTGTTCAGGTAGCACAACCCCGCAAAAAGTCCCCGAAGGCGCCGGCAGGGCGGCAGCGCCGACTTTTTGCGGCTGCGTCAGGCGGGATTTTCTTGCCGCCGTCACCTTCGCACCCAGGCGGACGGGAGGCAGGGGAGGGGCGACGCCGCGGTGTGCGGCACGGCGCTACGGCTGCAGGGTTTTCAGCTCTTCCGCGGCCGACTCGGCCAGGGGCGTGTCGGCCGCCAGGGCCTGCACCTTCCTGAAGGCCTCCAGGGCCTTGTCGTTGCGGCCGTCGCGGCGGTACGCCTGGCCCAGGTCGAACCAGGCCTCGGTGAAATTGGGCGCCTGGGCCACGGCCCGCTCCAGGTTCTGGATCCCCTCCGGGAGGCTTCCCAGGGCGACCTGGGCCCGCCCCAGGCCCCACAGGGCCGTGGGATAGCGCGGGTTGATCTCCAGGGACTTCAGGTAATATTTCTGCGCCAGATCGAACTGCCCCTTCTGGTAGTGGGCTGCGCCCAGGCCGGCCAGGGGGAAATGGGGCGTGGCGTAGAGGAGATCCTCGCTGACCGCGGTGAAAGCCTCGATCGCCTCGTCGTACTGCTCGTTGCGCAGGTAGGCATACCCGAGGTTGTTTTTCGCGGGGGCGTAGTCGGGTTTCAGCTCGATGGCCCTGCGGAAGTGGGGGATGGCCAGCTCGATCCGGTTTTTACCCATGTAGGCCAGGCCGAGGTCGTTCTGGAGAATGTAGCTCTCCGGGTCGTTTTCCCACCCTTCCCATGGGGCTGGGGTGCGTGGCGGCGGCCGTGCGGCTGGCCGGGCACGAGGTGCGCTTTCTCGATCTCATGGGCGAAGACGATGCGCCCTCCGCGGTACGGGAAGCCATCGCCGAGGTCAAACCGGACGTCATCGGCATTTCCATCCGCAACATCGACGACCAGTCCAGCAGATCGCCGGTGTTCCTGCTCGGGAAAGCCGCCGCTGTCGTGGCGGCCTGCAAACAGCGGTCGCCCGCCCCGGTGGTGCTGGGCGGCGCCGGCTATTCCATGTTCCCCGAAAGCGCCCTGGCGTACCTGAAGGCCGACATGGGCATCCAGGGGGAAGGGGAGGCCGCCTTTCCGCTGCTCCTTGAAAGGCTGAGCGCCGGCCGGGACACCCGGGGGGTGCCCGGTCTCCATCTGCCCGGCAGGGGCCTGCAGGGCGAGCGGCGCCATGTGCGCAACCTGGACGACCTGCCCCTTCCCGGGCCCGAGCTTTTCGACCGGCGCATGGCCGACGACCCGGCCTGTTACCTGCCCGTGCAGACCCGGCGCGGCTGCCCCCTGGGCTGCAGCTACTGTTCCACCGCGACCATCGAGGGCGCGGTGATCCGCAAACGCTCGCCCCGGCGCGTCGTGGAGATGCTCGCGCGCTGGCGCCGGGCCGGGTTTGCGCGCGTCTTCTTCGTGGACAACACCTTCAACCTGCCGCCGGGCTACGCCCTGGAGCTCTGCCGGCAGCTGAGCGCGGCCGGCCTGGATCTCGCCTGGCGCTGCATCCTCTACCCCGGCAGGGTGGATGCGCGGCTGGTCGAAAGCATGGCGCGGGCCGGATGCCGGGAGGTCAGCCTCGGTTTCGAAAGCGGCCACCCGGACATCCTCGACGCCATGCGCAAGCGCTTCGGCCCGGAAGACATCCGCCGCGCCCGGGCCCTTTTGAGGGACCACGGGATCGGCTGCATGGGCTTCCTGCTCCTGGGCGGCCCCGGCGAAAGCATGCAGACCGCCGCCCACAGCCTCGACTTCGTGGAGGCCCTGGGGCTGGACGCCCTGCGGGTCACCATCGGCATCCGGATCTACCCGGGTACCCGCCTGGCCGCGACCGCCCGGGCCGAGGGGGTCATCGGGGCCGGGGACGACCTGCTCCGGCCGAGGTTCTACATCGCCCCCGGCCTGGAGGACCGGCTGCGGGCGGCGGTGGAGGAACGCCGGAAGGATCGCCCCGGCTGGATCGTCTAGAAACTGGAAACGCGGCCCTTTCCCGGGCCGCCGGGCGCGGAGGCCCCGTGACGCCGAACGACCTCATCGCGATCGTCATGCCCACCGGCGCGCTGGAGCTGGAGTGGGCCGAGGCGGACGAAGCCGTCAGCCGGAGCCGCGCCCTCCTGCAGGAGGAGATCCACGGGCGCTACGAAGCCGGGGGGGACGCGTGGCTGTTGGCGCTCGGGTTTTCGGACCGCGGCGTGGGGCTGTCGCCCTCCCTCGAGTACTGGCGCGACTGGGCCGGGCTGTTCGCCGGGCGCCTGGCCAGGCTCCCCGACCTGGAGGAGCTGCGCCACCGGGCGGAGGTGCCCCTGGCGGAGGCCGACATCGAGGCGCACCTTCTCGGGGCGCCGCCCGTCACGGGGGCGGAATACATCCGCGCCGGCCTGTTGCGGGCGCTGTGGGAGAAGCTGGGCGCGGCCTACGGCCGGGAGATCCGGGCCTTCGAGGGGTCGGCCGCCGACTTCATCCACGCCCACGCCCCGAACGTGCACCTGGTGGGCCGGGTCTTTTTCCACCTGGTCGAAAACAAGAAGGGGCCGCTGCCTTTCGCCTTTCTCGCCACCTACTCCACCCGCCTGGACAGGCGGGGCGCGTCCAGGCACCTGCCCCTCAAGTATGCCCTCCAGGAGTACAAGGGGCAGCGCGACAAGCTCATCGACCTGCTGGCGACGGTCCACGAGGCGGCCAAGCGCTCCCCCCTGGTGGGCGGCCTCCTCGAGTCGGGCGCCATCTTTCAGCCCCTGGCCTGGACGGCCGGGGAGGCCTACCGCTTCCTGAAGGAGATCCCGGTTTTCGAGGAGGCCGGCATCCTGTGCCGCATCCCCAACTGGTGGAAGGGGGCCGGGGCCGGCGCGAGGGTCGAGGTGCGCTTCGGCGACCGCCCCCCGTCGGTGCTGGGGATGGACGCCATCCTGAGTTTCGACATGGATCTTTACGTGGGCGACACGCCGGTGAGCCCCCAGGAGGCCCGCCGGCTCCTGGAGACCTCCGAGGGCCTGGCCTTCATCAAGAACAAGTGGGTGGCGGTCGACCCCGAGAAGCTGCGGCAAACACTGGAGGCCTACGAAAGCGCCCGGGAGCGGATGGCCGGGGAGGATGTGAGCCTGGCGGATGCCCTGCGCCTGCAGCTCAACCCCCGCAAGGCCCTGAAGCTCGACGATGCGGGGGCCGACCTGACGGTGTCCAACGGCGAGTGGCTGGCCTCGGTGCTGGCCAGAATGCGCGACCCCAGGCGGGTGGAGGAGGTGGCGCCCGGGCCCGGCTTCCGGGCCGTGCTGCGCGACTACCAGCAGCAGGGGCTCAACTGGCTCTGTTTTCTGCACGCGCTGGGCTTCGGGGCCTGCCTGGCGGACGACATGGGGCTGGGAAAGACCGTGCAGGTCCTGGCCTTTTTGAACCGGCTCAAGCCCGAGGGCGCGGCGCCGGCCCGGGACCGGGCGGCGAGCCTGCTGGTGGTGCCGGCGTCCCTGATGGCCAACTGGACCCGGGAAATCGAGCGCTTCGCCCCGCGGCTCTCCCATGTCGTGGCCCACCCGGGGGCCCCGGGGGGCCTCGACCTGCGGGCGGCCGACAGCGGCGCCGTCGATGCCCACGACCTGGTGATCACGACCTATTCCATGGTGTCGCGCTACCCCTGGATCCAGTCCCACCCCTGGTCCCACGTCATCCTGGACGAGGCCCAGGCCATCAAGAACCCGGGGGCCAAACAGACCCGGGCGGTCAAGCGCTGCCGCTCCCGGCACCGCCTGGTTCTCACCGGCACGCCCATAGAGAACCGGCTCTCGGATCTCTGGTCGCTGTTTGACTTCGTCAACCCGGGGCTTCTCGGCAGCGCGGCGGAGTTCAAGCAGTTCTGCAAGACCCTGGGCCGCGACCGGTCCGGCTACGCGCGCCTGCGCCAGACCATCAGCCCCTACCTCCTGCGGCGGCTGAAGACCGACCGCGAGGTCATCAAGGACCTGCCGGAAAAGGTCGAGATGAAGACCTTCGCGCCCTTGAGCCGCAAGCAGGCCGTGCTCTACCAGAAAATCGTGGACGACCTCCGGCGCATCATCGAAAGGACCGACGGCATCCAGCGCAAGGGCCTGATCCTGGGCTCCCTGATCAAGCTCAAGCAGCTGTGCAACCACCCCGACCAGTACCTGGGCGGCGGCGGGGGGTATGCCGAGGAGGAGTCGGGCAAGTTCGGCTGCCTGCGCGACATCTGCGAAACGATCTACGCCAAGCGCGAAAAGGTGCTCGTCTTCACCCAGTTCAGGGAGATGACCGAACCGCTGGCCGCGTTCCTGGCCGGCATCTTCAGGCGCCCGGGGGTGGTGCTCCACGGAAGCGTCCCGGTGAAGAAGAGAAAAGCGGTCATCGACGCGTTTCAGATTGAAAAGTATGTGCCCTTCATGGTTCTGTCCCTCAAGGCGGGCGGTGTCGGGCTGAACCTCACCGAGGCCAGCCACGTGGTGCATTTCGACCGCTGGTGGAACCCCGCGGTGGAGAACCAGGCCACCGACCGCGCCTTCCGCATCGGCCAGGAAAAGAACGTCATCGTGCACAAGTTCGTGACCCGGGGCACGGTCGAGGAAAAGATCGACCGGATGCTGGAGGAAAAGACCCGGCTGTCCGCGGAGGTGGTCGCCGGAAGCGAGGCGGCCTGGATGACGGAGATGGACAACCGGCAGCTGATGGAGATGTTCAGCCTGTCCCTGTAGAAGGGGCGGGCCGCGACGCTAAAGGAGCCCGAAAAATATGCCCCGCTACAGCGACTGGCGGTTTCCGCGTTACGTACCGGTGGAGGAAAAGCGGGTCAAGGCCCGCAACACGCTCGCGCAGCTCAGGAAGAAGAACCCCCGCATACAGCCCGTGGTCATAGAGGGCAGCCGCCTGGCCCGGAACTGGTGGGGGATCGCCTGGAACCGCAACCTCGAGCGCTACGCGGACTACTCCAACCGGATCGGCCGCGGGCGCAGCTACGTGCGCCACGGGGCGGTGCTGGACCTGCGGATCGAACCCGGGCGGGTGACGGCCCTGGTGCAGGGCTCGCGCGCAAAGCCCTACCAGGTAGAGGTCCGCATCCGCGCCCTCGACCCCAAGGCCTGGCAGGCGATCACGCGCGCCTGCGCCGGTGGCTTCGATTCCGTGCAGACCCTTCTGGCCGGCAGGTTCCCCGAGGCCCTGGCGGAGCTCTTCACGGCCCCGGGGCAGGGCCTTTTCCCCACGCCGGAGGAGATCGATTTCGATTGCAGCTGCCCGGACTGGGCCGACATGTGCAAGCACGTGGCCGCCGTGCTCTACGGCATCGGGGCGCGCCTGGACGAGGACCCGTCGCTCTTTTTCGAGCTGCGCCGGGTCAAGATGCTCGACCTCATCGGCGAGGCGGTCCGGGCGGCCAGCGACGAGCTTTTGGAAAGGGCCGAGGGGCCGTCCGGCCCGGTGATCGCCGACGCCGACATCGCGGACGTGTTCGGCATCGTCATGGAGGACACCCCCGATTTCGGGCACGGCCCTCTCCCGCCGGCCGGGAAGGCGGCGGCCGTTTCCCGCAAGCCGGCGCGGAAACCGGCCGCGCGCCAAGCGCTTGCGGCCGGGCAGCCGCGGGGCGATCGGGGAGGGGACGAGAAGCGGCTCCTCGACCGGGTCCTTGCCGCCGCCGAGGGCATCGATGTGCCGACCCTTGTGCGGCAGACCGGCATCGGGGCGGCCGAGGTCCGCAAGGTGGTCTACGCGGCGCGGCGCAAGGGGCTCATCGTGAGGGTCGCGCGGGGCGTTTTCCGCGGGCCGCAACCACGGCGGGACCCGCGGGAGGAAGCCGGCGCGGTGATGGCGTGCATCGCCAGGTACCCCGCGGGGGCCGGGGCGGCGCAGGTCAAGGCCGACACCGGCCTGGCCGATGCGAGGGTGCGCGCCATCCTGGCCAAGGCCCTCCGGGATGGCGCCCTCAAACGGGTCGCGAGGGGGGTCTACGCCCTTGCCGGCCAGAGGGGCAAGGCCCCGGTCCTGACCCGGCAGGTGCTCGACGCCGTCGGGCAATCTCCCCGGGGGGCGACCGTAGCGGCGATCAGGGAAAAAACGGGCCTGGACGAGCGCCAGATCCGCAATATCCTCTTCCGCCTGCTGCGGTCGGGGCGTCTCCGCCGCTCGGGCAGGGGAGTGTACCAGGCTGTCTGATGCGCCGGGGGTTGCGGTGACCTGCAATTTCGAGCCAGACCGATGGCGCCAAAAGGAGACGGCCGGCCTCGGGGTCGATTACGGTTACGATTTCGATTTCGATTTCGATTTCGATAATGCCCACTACGAAAGACGCGAAAGGGCGCGAAAAGGGCAGGGCAGGCGGGTGCTGGAGGCGGCACTGCCCTGAACGTCCTTTTTCGCGTATTCAGCGTATTTCGTGGTTATACATAACGACTTAATTCCTTAGATGCGAATGCGTGTGCGAATTTCACAAGGTCGCTGTGTATAAAAATACGATTACGACAACGATTACGACAACGAAAACGAGAAAGACAACGAGAAAGACAACGAGAAAGACAACGACAACGAACGGGGAACGGGAACGGGGAACCGCCGGCGGAGAAAAGATGCAGACCCTGGACCGGCTGGAAGCGCGGCTGCGGGAGCTCGAGGAGGCCATCCGGGAGACCGAGAGGCGCCTGCCGGCGCATTCCGTCAAGCCGCCGGTGATGATGGACCTCCTGGCCCTGGAGGACGAGTACGACCGGGTGCTGGGGGAGATCCGGGGGCTCGAGGCGGCCGGCGCCGGCAGCGACGGCGATGGTTGACGGATAGGCGGTCGAATCGAAAAGCGGCCTCCGGTGAGACTCCGCCGGTTCGGCTGCGCGCATCCCCGTAGGTCGGATTTCAATCCGACACGGAACATGCGACCGTAAGGTCGCGTATCTTGTCGGATTGAAATCCGACCTACGACCCTCGAGGAGCGAGGGGCGCTGCGACGCAGATGGAGGAGCGGGGGCCGATGAAGATTCTTCACATTCTCAGCCAGCGGCCGGACTCCACGGGCAGCGGCGTCTACCTGCAGGCCATGCTGCGCGAGGCCGCGGCCCGCGGGCACGACAATTACCTGGTGGCGGGGGTCCAGTCCGACCGGCCGGCGCACCTGGACTGCATCGACGACGCGTCCTGCTGTTTTCTGCACTTCGGAGAGGGCGAGGGGGAAATCCGCTACCCCATCGTCGGCATGAGCGACGTCATGCCTTACGACAGCAGCCGTTTCCGCGACCTGGCGCCGCCCCAACTCGACGCCTACGAGCGCGCCTTTTCCCGCAGGGTCGCCGATGCCGTCGCCGCCTTCGGGCCGGACATCATCCACAGCCACCACCTCTGGATCGTCAGCTCCCTGGTCCGCAGGCGCCATCCCCGTGTGCCGATGGTGACCTCCTGCCACGGCACCGACCTGAGGCAGTTCCAGAACTGCCCCCATCTCCGGGAGCGCGTGCTGGAGGGCTGCCGCCGCGTGGATGCCGCCATGGCCCTGAGCGCCGCCCAGAAGGAGGACATCGTCCGCCTTTACGGCCTGGCGCCGGAAAAGGTGGCCGTGGTGGGGGCGGGATACGACGACAGGCTCTTTCGCCCCGGCCCCACCCTCGCCCCCGACCCGGTCGTGGTGCTCTATGCCGGCAAGCTGGCCAAGGCCAAGGGGCTGCCCTGGCTGCTGCGCGCCCTGGGCCGCATCGAGCGTCCGGCCTGGCGCCTGCACCTGGTGGGCGGCGGCAGCGGCGAGGACCGGGCGCACTGCCTGGCCCTGGCGCAAGGGCTCGGGGAGCGGGTGACGGTGCACGGCGCCGTGCCCCAGGCGCGCCTGGCCGAGATCATGCGCGCCTCCCACCTGCTCGTGCTGCCGTCCTTTTTCGAGGGCCTGCCCCTGGTCCTTCTGGAGGGCCTGGCCAGCGGCTGCCGGGTCATCGCCAACGACCTGCCGGGGGTCCTCGCCATCTTCGGGGGCGTGCAGGCCGGGTTCGTCCGCCTGGTCCCCACGCCGCGCCTCCACGACCTGGAGAAGCCGTTCGCGGAAGACGAGGCGGCTTTCGAGACGGACTGGGAACTCGCCCTGCGGGACCAGATCGAGGCGGCGCGCCGGCAGCCGCGGATCGACCCGGCCCCGATCCGGGAGCGGATGGCGGCCTTTTCCTGGCAGGGGGTGTTCCAGAGGGTCGAGGCGGTCTATTCCCAGGCCCTGGCGGGCCGCCGGGAGGAAGGCGCAGCCGCCGGCTGAACCGTGTCAGGATGCGGGGGCGCCGCTTGGGGGGGGAGCTTCGGCGCGGGCCGCCGGTTCCTGGCGGTAGTAGCGCCGCAGCTGCTCGTAGAGGTCGGGGTGATGATCCCGCAGTTCGCGGGGCGATTCGAAGAAGAGCTCGGTCAGGACCGCGAAAAACTCGGCCGGGCTGGTGGCGCCGTAGTCGTCGATGAGGTGGGGCCGGTTGCGGTCCACGTCGTCCATCAGCCGCTGGTAGGCCGCTTCCATGACGCGGGCCCAGTCGGCGGCCATGGCGCGCCCGGGCATGGGCGGGGCGCCGTCCTCCGCCCCGGACTCGCTGTCCAGCTGGTGGGCGAATTCGTGGAAGACGACGTTGTAGCCGTCGTCGGGGTCGGCCGCGTCGCGCCGCACGTCCTCCCAGGAGAGGACCACCGGCCCCCGGCGCCACGATTCGCCCTCGTAGTCCAGCATCCCCTCCGAGACGATGCCGTCCCCCAGTTCCTGGACCGCGGGCACGAAGTAGTGCCGCGGGTAGACCAGCACGCTGCGCATCAGGGGGAAGTAATCCGTGTCGCGCCCCAGAAGCAGGATGCAGGCCAGGGCGGCTATGGTCACGCGGACCTCGTCGGTGATCTCCTGGCCGGCGCACCCCTCGAACTCCTTTTCCGCCAGAAAGACCTGGATGTGGCCGCACAGCTCTGCCTGCTCCCCGGGCGCCAGGCGCTGGAAACATGCGACCCTGCGCTCCAGGATGTCCCGCCAGGCGGCCGGAAAGAACTGCTGGCGGAGGCGGCGGCGTCTTTTCCTCTTGAAACCGAACATGGCCCGAGGGTCCCGGGTTTGAACGGGAAAGCCGGTGACGATGACGAGAATGTCCACTACGAAAGGCGCGAAAGGGCGCGAAAAGGGACTATCACGCAGGAGCCACCAGAAACGCACTGCCCTTGATCAGCTTTTTTCGCGTCTTTAGCGTATTTCGTAGTTTAAAAATACGATTACGACAACGACAACGAGAAAGACAACGAACTTCTCCTTGCCCACCAGGTTGGACAGCGGCACCCGGACGTCCTTGAAGGTGACCTCGGCCGTGTAGGAAAGGGTGATGCCCATCTTCGGCCCGACGTCCGCCGTGCCCACCCCCGGGCGGTCGGCTTCCACCAGGATGATGCTCAGGCCCCTGTGGGGCGGGTTCGCATGGGGGTCGGTCTGGCACAGGACATTGTAAAAGCCGGCCAGGGGGCCGCTGTTGGTGATGAAGATCTTGGACCCGTTGATGACCCACTGGTCGCCGTCCCTGACCGCGGTGGTTTCCACCGAGGTGATGTCCGACCCATGGTCCGGCTCGGTGAACGCGCCGCAGGAAAGCACCTGGCCCCCGGCCACCTTGGGCAGCCAGGCGGCCTTCTGCTCGGGGCTGCCGAAGCGCAGGATCAGCTCGGAGGCGAAGTCGGCGATGGCGAGGCACATTCCCACCGATGAGTCCCCCCGGCACAGTTCCTCGCAGACGAGGATGTTCTCCATCACACCGAGGCCCTGGCCGGCGTACTCCTCCGGGAAATGGATGCCGATGAACCCCAGCCCGGCCGCCTTTTTCCACATTTTCACCGGGTATTCGTGCTTCTGGACCAGTTCATGCACCACGTCCTTCTTGAACTCGCCTTTCACGAAATCCCGCACCGCCTTCTGAATCCCCTTCTGTTCCTTCGTCAGTTCGAAGTCCATCGGCAATTCCTTTCAATAATAGGCTATGGGCTATAGGCTATGGGCTATGGGCGAATAGGCGCTGAAAGCTCAAAGCTCAAAGCTCAAAGAAACTGGTGACGGGGGCAACCGAAAATCGAAATCGGGATCGAAATCGGGATCGAAATCGTCCGCTGGAGGCGGAGAAAAGCGTGCGCGTGCGAGTACGGGTGCGAGTAGTGAAACCCACCACTCCACTACTCCAATCCTCCACCACTCCATCCCCGCCGCTCCCGGCCGCCACCCCCGTTTACCCCATCATCTCCAGCGCGCAGGCCATCGACACGCCGCCTCCGCCGCAGAGGGTCGCCAGGCCCAGGGTCTTGCCCCTCTTTTTCATGGCATGCAGAAGGCTGACCATGATGCGGCACCCGGTGGCGCCCACCGGATGTCCCAGGCCGATGCCGGAACCGTTCACGTTGGTGATCGCCCGGTCGAGCTCCAGGTCCCGCTCGCATCCGATGTACTGGGCGGCGAACGCCTCGTTGACTTCGATGAGCTGGAAGTCCCCGACCGTCAGGCCGCTGCGCGCCATGAGGTTCCTGACGGCCGGCACCGGGGAAAGCCCCATGAGCGCCGGGTGGCAGGCGCCCCGGCCCACGGCCTTGATGCGCGCCATGGGGGCGATGCCCAGCTCTTTGGCCCGCTCGGCCGACAGGATCACCATCCCCGCGGAACCGTCGTTGATGCCGCTGGCATTGCCGGCGGTGACCTTTCCGGTCTTGGGGACGAAGGCCGGCGGCAGGTTGCGCAGCTGCTCCATGGTCAGGCCCGGCCGGAAGTGCTCGTCCTTTTCGAAAACCAGGGGCGCCTTCCTGCGCTGCGGCACCTCCACCGGCACGATTTCCTCGCGGAAGGACCCGTCGCCCGTGGCGCGCTCGACGTTGTTGTGGCTCCGGAGGGCCACCTCGTCCATCTCCTCCCGGCTGATGTCCATCTTCTGGGCGATGAATTCGGCGGTCTGCCCCATGATATAGGGTTTGCCCAGGAAGAACTTGGCCGGGGCCTCGGCGGTGTCGAAGGGCGCGTCCGCGGAAAGCGGCAGGAGGTGGGAGCCGCAGTGCAGGGCGTGGATCAGGGTGTCCACGAACTCGTGGTCCTGGAGCCGGCACCCCCAGCGGGCGTTTGAGACGGCGTAGGGTGCGCCGGACATGTGCTCCACCCCGCCGGCCAGGATGGCGTCGGCCATTCCGGCCTGGATCATGGCCATTCCGGAAAGAACGGCCTCCATGCCCGAGATGCAGACGCGGTTGATGGTGACCGCCGGGACGTGGTCCGGCAGGCCGGCCATCAGGGCGGCCACGCGGGCCACGTTCAGGGTGTCGTGGTGCTCCAGGCAGCACCCGTAGCGCACGTCCTCGATGACGGCGGGGTCGATGCCGGCCCGCTCGATCGCGGCCTTCATGGTGACGCTGGCGATCCGGGCGCCGTTCAGGTCGCGCAGGGTGCCCCCGAACGCCCCGATGGCGGTGCGGCAGGCAGAGGCGATCACAACGTCTTTCATCCTTCCCTCCTTTTCCTGATCGTTGTCGTTGTCGTTGTCGTTGTCGTTGTCGTAATCGTGATCCAATCCCAACCCGTCCGTCCTTCTACTGGTATTCCTGCCGCATCACCTTCTTGTTCAGCTTTCCGACGCTCGTCTTGGGGATCTCGTCCACGAACACGTAGCGCTCCGGTACCCCGTATTTGGGCAGCTTGCCCTCCTCGGCCGCCCGGCGCATGTACGCTTTGAGGTCTTCGGCCGCGATCCTGCCCCGGAATTCCGGGCGCAGCGTCACCAGCATCAGGGGCCGCTCGCCCCATTTCTCGTCCGGGACGCCGATGGCGGCCGATTCCAGAACCGCCTCGTGCTGGCTCAGGAGGCTTTCCAGGTCGAGGGAAGACACCCACTCGCCGCCGCTCTTGATCACGTCCTTGATGCGGTCGGTGATCTGCAGGTAGCCCTCGGGGTCGATGTGCCCGACGTCGCCGCTGTGCAGCCAGCCGTTGCGCCACAGGTCCCGGGACTTTTCCGGAGATTTGAAGTAGCTGCGGGTCAGCCAGGGGGCCCGGAAGACCACCTCGCCGGCGGAGAGCCCGTCGTGGGGGAGGGGGTTGCCTTCGCCGTCCACCACCTCGAACTCCACCAGGGGAACCGGGAGGCCGGTTTTGACGATGACGTCCAGCAGCCGGTCCTCGTCCATTTCCGGCATGGAGGGCTTGGGCGTCGAAAGGCTGATGATGGGGCAGGTTTCCGACATGCCGTAGCCGGTGTAGACCGTGATGCCCATGTCGCGCGCCGCCTTGGCCAGCCCCCTGGGCAGCTTGGAGCCGCCGATGATGACCTTCCAACGGGAGAGGTCGAACTGCCGGACGGCCGGATTGGCGACCAGCATCTGCAGAATCGTCGGCACGCAGTGTGAAAACGTGACTTTTTCGCTGACGATGAGCTTGAGCAGCATCGCCGGCTCGTACTTGCCCGGATAGACCTGCTTGGTCCCCAGCAGGGTGGCCACGTAGGGGATCCCCCAGGCGTGCACGTGGAACATGGGGGTGATGGGCATGTAGACATCCCCTGAGCGGAAGCGGCCGATGGTGTCGTAGGCGCCGGCGGCCAGGGCGGTCGCCAGGGTGTGGAGCACCAGCTGGCGATGGGTGAAGTGAACCCCCTTGGGGTCGCCGGTCGTGCCGGTGGTGTAAAACGTGGTGGCCTTGGTGTTCTCGTCCAGGTCGGGAAAGTCGTAGCACGGGGAGGCGCCGGCCAGAAGGGCCTCGTAGGCGTGCGCGGCCGCCGGCAGGCGGGCGGCCGTGTCGCCCGGTTCGGCCATCACGACCACCGCCCGGAGGTGGCTCAGCTGGTCTTCCGATCTGAGCATCCGCAGCGAGATCGAGCGCGCTTCGCGTCTGAGGGTGGACGGCTTCATCGCCAACCCCAACCTCATCGACGACACCACGCCGGAAGACATCCTTGCCGGTGTCGGGTTCGTGGAGCGGCTGGGCGAAAGCGCCGGGCTGCCCATCGCCTTCGCGGCCGTGCCGCGGGCGCTTCTGACGGCGGTGGGCGCGGGGCGCTTCGCCTGTCCGCTGCTGCCCATCGATCGGCACCTGTTGCCGCCGTGGAAAATATGAACCCGGCCCAGGCGGCCGGGCGCCGAGGAGTTCGTCCCATGGCCTATCTCTACCGGATCGACGCCGACAGATGCAAGGGGTGCGGCTTGTGCGTCAGCATCTGTCCCAAGCACGTACTCGACATCTCCGACACCGTGAACACCAAGGGCTATTTTCCCGCCTACCAGGCCCGCCCCGGGGACTGCATCACCTGTGCGCTGTGCTGCAGCATGTGCCCCGACGTGGCCATTACCATCACCGAGGTCGAGGAGGCCAAGACCCCGTGACGCAGAAAACACCGGAGGCAGTCCAATCATGGCAAAAGTTCTGATGAAGGGCAACGAGGCGATCGGCGAGGCCGCCATCCGGGCCGGCTGCCTGAACTATTTCGCCTACCCCATCACCCCCCAGTCGGAGGTGGCGGAATACCTCTCCCGGCGCATGCCGGAGGTGGGGGGCGTCTTCCTGCAGGGCGAGAGCGAGGTGGCCGTCGGGTACATGATCTTCGGCGCCGCCGCATGCGGCGCGCGCGTCTTCACCACCTCCTCGAGCCCCGGCATCAGCCTGATGAGCGAGGCCCTCAGCTACATCGCCAGCGCCCAGTGCCCCGCTGTTTTCGTCAACATCATGCGCGGCGGACCCGGTCTGGGCGGCATTCTCCCGTCCCAGGGCGATTACTTCCAGGCCACCAAGGGCGGGGGGCACGGGGACTACCGGCTTCTGGTGCTGGCCCCGGCCAGCGTTCAGGAAGCCGTCGAGATGATGATGCAGGCCTTTCCACTGGCCGAGAAATACCGCAACCCGGTGATGATCCTGGGAGACGGCCTCATCGGCCAGATGATGGAGCCGGTCGAGTTCCCGCAGGACCTGCGCTCGGAGCCGAGCGACAAGGACGGCTGGGCCACCAGCGGGATGGACACGCGCGGCAGCGGCCGCCGCAACCTGGTCAAGTCCCTCTTTCTCGACCCGGACGTGCTGAACAACCACAACCTCGAGCTGAAAGCCAAGTACGACCGCATGCAGCGCGAAGAGGTGCAATACGAGACGGTCAACCTGGAAGCCGATTACCGGGCCCTGATCGTCAGCTACGGCACCCAGAGCCGGGTGTGCAAGACCGCCATCGACCTCCTCAAGCGCGAGGGGGTCGAGGTGGGCATGGTGCGCCCCAAGACCCTGTTCCCATTCCCCCTGGAAGCCGTGCGCGAGGCGGCCGCCAAGGCCGGCTGCCGGGCCGTGATGAGCATCGAGATGAGCATGGGGCAGATGGTCGAGGACGTGGAGCGGGCCGTGCTGGGCCGCTGCCCGGTGTCGTGGTACGGCAAGTGCGGCGGGGAGGTCACGACGCCCGAGGAGATCATCCAGGCGGTGAAAGCCGCCATGGCCTAATTCTGGCTCGCTGCGGGCCAAAGGGAGTATGGACCCATGGGCAAGACATTCAGGAGGCCGGAGGCGCTCTCGGATCAACCCACCCACTACTGCCCCGGGTGCACCCACGGGGTGATCCACCGCCTGGTGGCCGAGGCCATCGACGAACTGGGCATCCGCGGGCGCACCGTCGGCATCGCGCCGGTGGGGTGCGCCGTGCTGGCATACAACTACTTCACCTTCGATTTCCAGGAGGCCGCCCACGGCCGGGCGCCGGCCATGGCCACGGGGATCAAGCGCGTGCGCCCCGACCTGGTCGTGTTCACCTACCAGGGAGACGGGGACCTGGCCAGCATCGGGATGGGGGAGATCATCCACGCGGCCAACCGCGGCGAAAAGTTCACCACCATCTTCGTCAACAACGCCGTCTACGGCATGACCGGCGGCCAGATGGCCCCGACCACCATGCCCGGGCAGCGCACGACGACCTCGCCCTTCGGGCGCAACGTGGAGGAGGTCGGCATGCCGATACGGATGGCCGAGCTGCTGGCCTCGCTTCAGACGCCGGCCTATATCGCACGCCAGGCGGCCATCAAGCCGAAGTACGTCCTCAAGGCCAAGAAGGCCATCCAGAAAGCCTTCGCCTATCAGGTCGAGGGCCGCTGCTTCAGCTTCGTGGAGGTCGTGAGCACCTGTCCCACCAACTGGGGCATGACACCGGTGGAGGCCGTCAAATGGGCCGAGGACACCCTGCTGCCCTACTACCCGCTGGGAGAGTTCAAAACGCCCGACGAGGCGCCGGGGCCCGGCGCCCCCGGGGCGGACGGACCGCAAAAGAGAGGATGAGATGCACTGTGACGTCATGTTTGCCGGCTTCGGCGGTCAGGGCATTCTGCTGAGCGCCAAGATCCTGGCCGAGGCCGCCATGGAGGAGGGGCGCGAGGTCGCCTGGATCCCCTCCTACGGGCCGGAAATGCGGGGCGGCACCGCCTATTGCATGGTGGTCATCAGCGACCGGCCGATCGGTTCGCCCATCATCCGCAACCCCGGCAACCTGGTGGCCATGAACCGGCCGTCCCTGGAGAAGTTCGCCCCCCTGGTCAGGCCGGGAGGCATCATCCTCATCAACCGCTCGCTGATTTCCGTCGGCTCGGGGCGCGGCGACGTGGATGAACTCGCCATCCAGGTCAATGACATCGCCCTGGCGCTCGGCAGCGTGCTTTCGCGCCGGTCTGTATAAAACGACCCGTCGGCATACGGATCTACCGTTTATATCCGAAGCGAATGGCCCCCCAGTGCTTATCTTTCAGAAAAATGGGAACGGAAAGATCCGCCATGGTTTCCCCGGTATCCCGGCTATATTTCTGGAGCAAATAAGGTGATGTGCTTCTGGCTGCGGCGAGTCCGGTCCGGTCGTTGAATATCCGCTTGCTACGGTTGTTCTTCGTGTCTTGGTCTTGATCGCCCGTCAGGGGGCGCGAGTAGCGCGAATTGTGGGTCGGCAGGTAGCCGTTGCGATCCACCGCAACCACAAACTGGATGCGCGTGTCCTGCTCCAGGTACTTGTCCAGAATGATGCGAAGGACGTCTTCGGTGTACTTGTCGTATTGCGTATGGTATTTCTGGGGATAGGTACCCGGGATCGGTATATAGAAGGTATCGAAAATCTGCCCGATACTGAGCTGGTTGGTATCGAGAAGTTTTTGGAACTCTCCGACGACCTCTTCGCGGCACTGCTCGGCCCACTTTAGAATCTGCAAATCGAAGCCGTCCAGTGGCTCCTGTGCCGAAATGCAGGTAGCGCCGGCAAGCACCAGTGCCAGGGATGCCAGGACGGAAATTCCGCGATATCGCATATTGTTATGGACGCGCAAAGGTCACCTCCGCTGGGTTAAATTAAATGGCATTACGCGCAGCATGGCTCGCCTGAATTCTTCCCTCTGTTTCTCGCCGGGAATATTTTGGGCAATACAATCGATGAACTTCTCGGCCATGGCCGCTGGTATTTTGTTGTCTTCAAGGGACAGATCTTTCGCGGCATCTGTCAGCAGTACTTCTCCCAGAGGTCCCATTAACTGAACCAGGATATCTCGAATCTTTGCGAGTACCGATTGATCCACCAGGTCAGGTTTGTCTTCGACCTGTTCTATCAATTTCAATTGAATGAGTTTGATTAGGGAGGTTTTGAAAACCTCGGAGGACATTTTGACCTCTTTGGACACATCCCAGAGCGTCTTGGAATCGTCGATGGCCAAAAAAAGTCTCAACATATCGGAATCGAAGGAGATTTCATCTTTGTCGGCCCTGTCGGTGCGTCGGTAGTGGCGGTCCTGAATTTTTGCCATAGCCCAGTTCCCCATTCTTAAATCATTGAGGAGCGAATCAACGTCAAATGCTTATGCCATTTCCAGGTACTCCTGTCAATGTTATGCTTGGTATTTGAGAGGATGCCATTGATTCATGGATTTTTATAGGGCCCTTCATGGACGCCTTTTGATTATTCAGTTGTCTTCCTGATTCAACAGGATTCAGATGGCCTTCTTACAGAAATCGTTAAAAAGTTTTGAGCTTTCTGGAAGATGCAAAGCCAAGGGTGATGATGCGCTTTCTGTCACGCGGCAGATATGAGGGGCGCAGGCGGGGCGGGGTGCGATGCGCCAGCGGGTGGTTCGGTGGTCTGGGGCTTCCATCTTGCGCCAATCACTCTCCCCCCGGAAGGGATCGGTCAATACGGGTCCCGCGGAAGATGCTGCTGTGGAGGTTACTTACACAATCTACGTAATAGAAGTCAAGAGGTATTTAGCATGGAGCGGGGAGCATGGAGCACGGAGCCTGGGTTGGGGAGCGTTAGGGGAAAGCGGCAGGGTGGTCAAACGGCCGCCAGGGCGCGGTCGATGTGCGGTATTGACGATCGCCGCTATAGTGCCGCTCCGCGATCGCCGCTATCGAGCCGCCAAGTGATCGCCTTAATGAGGCGATGCCGGCGGTTGAAGCTGACCGCATAGGCGGTCAGAAGCCTGCGCATCACGGTGGCGGCCGGTGCGCTTCCGGTTCTCGGCAGCAGGTGGAGGTGATTGGGTATCAGTGTCGATGGGAATGCTGAAGTGTACTAAAAATGGGAATGAAAAGTGTACCACCTGCCAGGGGCTTTCGTGGTAGGCTCCTCCCCAAAGGAGGGCGACGCCATGATCACCATTCCTCTTGAACATCCGATCCAACCGATGATAATTATGTCACCAACGCATATCATTCATTGTCCATTGAAAGAGGGGGCGCGCAGCCGGCAGGCGTCCGCAAACAGCGCGAACAGGGGCACCCGTACCGGCGGGGCGCAGCGTTCCGGGTGAAACTGGCACCCGATCCAGGGAAGATGGGCCGAGGCGATGACCTCGGGGATGCCGTCCTCCGCGCCTGCGATCAGGACCAGCCCGCGGCCCAGGCGCCGCACCGCCTGCAGGTGGAAGCTGTTCACCTCGGCCCCGTCTAGAAACCGCCAGGGATCGGGATCGGCGAGCTGCGGGTTCAAGTGCAGGCGGTGGGCGGCGGGCTGGCCGCCGTTGCGCCGGGGCGAGTGGACGAGGGTCCCGGCGCCGGCCGCGTGCAGGTCGCCCGCGAGGGTACCGCCCAGAAAGACGTTCATGAGCTGCATCCCGTAGCAGATCCCCAGGACGGGCGTCGCCTCTTCGCGGCAACGGGCGAGGGCTTCGAGTTCCGGCAGGATGCGCTCGTCGGCCACCGGCGCCAGGTCCGACGGCAGTTCCCCCTCGAGGCCGTGGCGGATGCCGGGCCCTCCCACCAGGCAGACGCCGTCGCAGTCCGCCAGCAGGCTTTCACGCTCGGGCGCGCTCAGCTCCTGGGGAAGGAGGAACGGCACCGTGCCGGCTTCCCGCAGGGCGGTGACGTAGTCGCCCGGGCAATGGTAGCGCACCGGCCCGGGCGCCTCCCCACCCCCCTCGACTTCCGGTAAAACGGCGACTCTCGGCATTCGCGTCATCGTCGTCTCAGTCCCCTTTCGAGCGCAATCGCCCCCATTCTGCGCCGCGGACTCCGGAATGTCAATCGCGCCCCCTTTCGTCGCGGATTTGTGCGAGCCGGAGGGTTCGGTGTTGAGTTGTGAGCTGAAGTCTGGTAGTTTTTCGGGGTAACAGCCGGCGGCTTGAGGCCGGCCCGATCGATTCGACGGCCGGCGGCGGACCAAGGAGCGCAGGGATGAAAAAGCTCATCAACCGGGCGGAGGATGTGGTCAGGGAATCCCTGGCAGGATTCGCCGCGGCCCACGGCGAATGGGTGCGGGTGCACTTCGACCCGAATTTCGTGTTTCGCGCGGACGCGCCGGTGAAGGGCAAGGTCGCCGTCGTCTCCGGCGGCGGGAGCGGCCACGAGCCCATGCACGCCGGGTTCGTGGGCAAGGGCATGCTGGATGCCGCCTGCCCGGGGGAGGTCTTCACCTCGCCCACCCCGGACCAGGTGCAGGCCGCCACCCAGGCCGTCGACGGCGGCGCCGGGGTGCTGCACATCGTCAAGAACTACACCGGTGACGTCCTGAATTTCGAGATGGCGGCCGAATTGTGCCAGGCAGAGGGCGTCGCGGTGGAGAGCGTGGTCATCGACGACGACGTCGCCGTAAAGGACAGCCTTTACACCGCCGGCCGCCGCGGCGTGGGCACGACGGTGCTGGCGGAGAAGATCTGCGGCGCGGCCGCCGAGCAGGGTTTCGACCTGAAAACCGTCGCCGCGCTGTGCCGCAAGGTCAACGCCAACGGCCGCTCCATGGGCATGGCCCTGACCTCCTGCACGGTGCCGTCGGCCGGCCGGCCGACGTTCGCCATCGAAGGGGACCGGATGGAGATCGGCATCGGCATCCACGGCGAACCGGGCCGGGAGAGAAAGCCGCTGGCCGGGGCCCGCGACATCGTCGCCGGCATGGCGGCGGCGGTGATCGGCGACCTGCCCTTCAAGGCCGGCGACCGGGTCATCGCCATGGTGAACGGGATGGGCGGGACACCGCTGATGGAGCTCTACATCGTTTACCGGGAGTTGTCCGGGATCTGCGCTTCCAGGGGCATCGCCATCGCCCGCAGGCTGGTGGGCAACTACATCACCTCCCTGGAGATGGCCGGCTGCTCCATCACCCTGCTGCGCGCCGACGACGAGCTCCTGGCCTTCTGGGACGCGCCGGTGCTCACCCCGGCGCTGCGCTGGGGGGTGTAGGCGATGGCCGCCCGGGACGATTTGCTGGGGTGGATCCGCAGGCTGCAGCGGGTGTACGCGCAGAACAGGGCCCTCCTGACCGAACTGGACGCCGCCATCGGCGATGCCGACCACGGGGTCAACATGGACCGCGGGTTCAGCGCCGCCGCGGCCGAACTGGATAAAGCCCCCCCCACCGACGCCGGGTCCCTGCTCAAGACCGTCGCCATGACCCTGATCAGGACCGTGGGGGGGGCCGCGGGCCCCCTCTACGGAACTTTTTTCCTGCGGGCGGCCGCGGTGTGCGAAGGCCGGGAAACCCTCTCCCCGGCGGACGCCGTCGCCGTTTTCGATGCGGGCCTGGGGGGAGTGGTAGAGCGCGGGAAGACCGAATTGAACGACAAGACCATGGTGGATGCCCTGAGCCCGGCCGTGGCGGCCATGAAAGCGGCTTTGGCGGCGGGTGCCGGGCTGGACCGTGTGCTGGCCGAGGGGGCGGCCGCAGCCGAAGCGGGCATGAAGGCCACCACCGGGATGCGAGCCCGAAAGGGGCGCGCGAGCTACCTGGGCGAGCGCAGCATCGGTCACCAGGACCCCGGTGCCACGTCTTCCTTCCTGTTGATCCAGGCGGCGGCGGATGCGTGGTGTGGAAGGGGGGAGGGGGGAGCGATGGAGTGATGGTAATTGGAGAAATAACAGTACCCCATTACTCCATGACTCCATGACTCCATCATCCCCACGCCGCACCGCCAAACGAGAAGCCCATGGTCGGTCTGGTTATAGTAACCCACAGCCGTGCCCTGTCGCAAGCCCTGGCGGACCTGGTGCGCCAGGTGGCCGCCGGGGGCATCCCCCTGGCCGCCGTGGGCGGGGTCGGAGACGATGGGGAAGCGTTCGGCACCGATGCCGCGGCCATCGCCGAGGCCATCGGGTCGGTTTACAGCGCCGACGGCGTCGTGGTGCTGATGGATCTCGGCAGCGCGGTCCTGAGCGCCGAAACGGCGCTGGAGCTGATCCCGGGCGCCATGCGGCCCGGGGTCCGGCTGTGCGCGGCGCCCGTCGTCGAGGGCGCCGTGGCGGCGGGGGTGCAGATCGGCCTGGGCAGCGACCTTTCCACCGTCTGCCGCGAGGCGGCCCGGGCCCTGACACCCAAGATCCGGCACCTGGGCGGTCCGGACCCCCAAGCGGACGAGGCCGCCGCGCTTTCCCCTGCCGGGGAGGCGGCCCCCGCCGCGCCCCCCCGGGAGATCACCCTGACGGTCAACGCCCGGCACGGCCTGCACGTCCGCCCTGCGGCCCGCTTCGTCCGGACCGCGGCCGCTTTCGACGCCCGGGTCCGGGTGAAAAAGGCCGGTTCGCCCCTGGACCCGGTGCCGGCCGCCAGCCTCAACAGCCTGGCCGCCCTGGGTGTGCGCCGCGGCGAGCGCATCGTCGTCTCCGCCGCCGGCGAGGACGCTCCCGAGGCCTTGCAGGCCCTGGCCGACCTGGTGAACCACGGGCTGCAGGCCTTCGACGTGGAACCGCCGCCTCCGCCCGGCTCCGGTTCCGAGGCCGCCGGCGGCGGGGAGGGCCTTGAGGGGGTCGCCCTGTCGGAAGGCGTCGCCCTGGGGCCGGTTTTCCACCAGCGGGCGGCCGCCCCGCAGGGGCCGCGGGAGCCCGCGGCAAGCCCCGAGGGGGAGTGGGCGCGGCTGCTGCAGGCAAGGGAGAGCGCCTGCGCGGCCATCGAGGGGCGGCGCCGGGCGGTGGAGGCCGCCGCCGGCGCACCCAGCGCGGCCATCTTCGACGCCCACCTGCTGATCCTGCGCGACCCTGTCCTGCTGGAAAACGTCCGGAAGGGGATTCTCGACAACGGCGAAAATGCGGCCTGGGCCTGGCAGCAGGCCCTGGAGCATCTGGCGGGCACTTTCCGCGCGCTTCCCGACGCGTACATGCGCCAGCGGGGCGAGGATGTGGCCGACGTGGGTCTCCAGGTCCTGCGGCACCTCCTCGATCCCGCCCCGGCCGCGGCCGGCGGGCCGCCGCACCCGGCCGTCCTGGTGGCCAGGGAGCTGACGCCGGGCGATGTGGCCGCACTGGACGGGCAGGGGGTGCTGGGGATCGTGACCGTCGCCGGCGGGCCGACCTCCCACAGTGCCATCCTGGCCAGGGCGCTGGGCATCCCCGCGGTGGCCGGGGTCGACCCCGCGATCCTCGACGCGGCGCAGGGAACGACCCTGGGGCTGGACGGGTTCAGCGGCACGGTCTGGATCGATCCCCTGCCGGAGGTCGCCGCCCGCCTGGAAGCGCGCCGTGCGCAATGGCTGCGGAGGCGCGATGGGCTTCGCGCCTCCGGGCGCCTGCCGGCCGTCACCCTGGACGGCCGGCGGATGGCGGTGGCCGCCAACATCGGCAGCCTGGCGGAGGCCGGGAAGGCCGGCGAATGCGGCGCCGACGGGGTCGGGCTCCTGCGCACCGAATTCCTTTTCCTGAAGCGCCGCCATGCGCCTTCGGAAGCCGAGCAGGTGGAGACCCTGGTCCGGATCGCCAGGGCCGTCGGCGACCGGCCGATATGCGTGCGCACCCTGGACGCGGGCGGGGACAAACCCCTGCCCTACCTCCCCCTGCCGGCGGAGGGAAACCCCTGCCTGGGCATGCGCGCCGTGCGCCTGTGCCTGCGCCATCCGGAAATCTTCCGCCCCCAGATGCGCGCCATCCTGCGGGCCGGGGCCGACGGCGACCTGCGCCTCATGTTCCCGATGATTTCAAGAGTCGAGGAAGTCGACCGGCTCCTGGCGATCCGCGACGCGATCCACCGGGAGCTGGCGGACGAAGCCCACGCCCATCGCTGGCCGATCCCAACCGGGATCATGGTCGAGACCCCCGCCGCGGCCCTGCTCGCCGCTTCCCTTGCCGAGCGCCTCGATTTCTTCAGCATCGGCACCAACGACCTGACCCAGTACACCCTGGCGGCCGAACGCGGCAACGCGGACCTCTTTGACTATGCCGACCCATTGCACCCGGCGGTCCTGCGGCTCATCGCCCAGGTCGTGGCAGAAGCCCACCGACGGGGGAAGCCGGTGACGGTCTGCGGCGAAATGGCCGCCGACCCGGCGGCCGCGGCGGCGCTCGTCGGGCTCGGGGTGGACGAGCTGAGCATGGCGCCGGATGCCATCCCCGCGGTCAAGGCGCTGATTCGCGGACTGGCGCTCGAGGCGGCCGCCGCGCTGGCCGGAAAAATGCTCGCCGCCGACACCGCCGGCGCCGCCCGCGGGATGGCGAACGCCTTTCTCGGGACACGGGCGGGGAACGGGGAACAGCCTTCCCGCCATCATGCGAGCCCTGAACTGATCTGTGAGCAGGGCATCAAGAATTAACCGCGAAATACTGCTACGGCCGGCGGCGGGACGGGGGGCGCACCTCCCCGACCCGAGGGAACGGATCCGGAAGCGCGTCCACAGGGGGGGCGCTTCCGGATTTTTTTCGGAGATCGGAAGAGCGTAGGGGAGGGAAAGAGTGTGACGATCTGTGTAGATCTCGGTAACACATCACCGCCTTCAGCAAGAGAGTGAAAGCGCTGGGGCCCCTGGGGCAGGCCGAGGGAATCGACGCAAAAGCCCTCGGGCTCGGGCTCCAGGCGGTCAGGAGGCTGGTCCCCTATCTTCGCCTGGTGGAAAGGGAACGGCTCCGGCTGCCCTCAAAGTCCAAAGACGCCTACGAGCGGTTTTTCGGCAGCGAGGCCTTCAACGCCCTCTTCGAAGAATTGGTTGTCGACAAGCTGGCCATCAGCGGGATCATTCTGCTGCTGAAGGAAAAACCGCTTTCGACCGGCGAGATTTCCGAGGCGCTGGGGCTGAGCCCCTCCGAGGTCTCCAGGCACATGAACAACTCGTCGCGGTTCGGGCTCGTGCGCTACGACCTGGAGCGCAAGCGCTACGCGCTGGCCTGAGGCAAAACCGCGGGCGGCGGATCAGGCAACATAAGGGAAGCGGAACGGCATCCATGGACATCGACAGGGTAGACCGCATCATCGACAGACACCGGGGCGAGGCCAGCTCGCTGATTCAGGTCCTGCTGGACATCCAGAAGGAGAACAACTGGCTTCCCAGGGAAGCGCTGGAGCGGGTGAGCGAAAAGCTGCAGGTCCCCCTGGCCCGCATCCAGCACATCGCCACCTTCTACAAGGCCTTCAGCCTGGTTCCCAAGGGGCGCCACGGCATTCACATCTGCATGGGGACCGCCTGCCACGTCCGCGGGGCCAAGCGGGTTCTGGACGCGGTGAAGGGCCTGACCGGGATCAAGCCCGGCGAGACCGACCTGGACATGAAGTTCAGCCTGGAGACCGTCAACTGCCTCGGCTGCTGTGCGCTGGGGCCGGTGATGGAGGTCGACGGCAAGGCACACGGCAAGATGGCGCCCGGCAAGACGGCAGACATCCTGAAAAGCTACGAGTAGGGGAAAATCATGGCGCGGTTGCATTCGCCGGAAGAGCTAGAGGAACTCAGACAGCAAATCACCTCCCGCAGGGATCCGGACCGGCCGTGCATCTCGGTCTGCGCCGGCGCGGGCTGCATCGCCTCCGGCGCCGGCGAGGTCATCGCGGCCTTCAGGGAGCAGATCGACCGGCAGGGGCTGGCGGCCCACGTGACCACCAAGGGAACCGGGTGCCCCGGGTTCTGCGAGAGGGGCCCCGTGGTGGTGATCTATCCCGAGGAGATCTGCTACCTGCAGGTCAAACCCGAGGACGTCGCCGACATCGTCTCGCAGACCGTCGTGGGGAAGAAAACCGTCGAGCGCCTGGTCTATGTCGACCCGCAGACCGGCGAGAAGGCCGCGCGCGAATCGGACATCCCCTTTTACCGCAACCAGCAGCGGACCATCATCGGCAGCAACATCCGCATCGACCCCAAGGACATCGACGACTACCTGGCGCTCGGCGGATATGCCGCCCTGTCCAAGGCCTTCTTCCGGATGACACCGGAGGAGGTGCTCGAGGAAGTCAAGAAGTCCAACCTCAGGGGAAGGGGCGGCGGCGGCTTCCCCGCGGGCAGAAAGTGGGAAGGGTCCCGCAACGCCCCGGAGAAAATCAAGTACGTGATCGTCAACGCCGACGAGGGCGACCCCGGGGCCTTCATGGACCGGGCGCTCCTGGAGGGCAACCCCCACTCGATCCTCGAGGGCCTGACCATCGGCGCCTATGCCATCGGCGCCCACGAGGGCTACATCTACGTGCGCCAGGAATACCCCCTGGCGGTGGAGAACGTGACCCTCGCCATCGCGCAGGCCGAGGCATACGGCTTCCTCGGCGAAAACATCCTCGGCTCCGGCTTCGACTTCACGGTCAAGGTGCACAAGGGGGCGGGCGCCTTCGTCTGCGGGGAGTCGACCGCCCTGATGACGGCCCTGGAAGGGCGGGTGGGGGAACCCCGGCCGAAATACACCCGCTCCAACATCAAGGGCCTCTGGGATCGGCCCAGCGTGCTCAACAACGTCGAGACCTGGGCCAACGTGCCGCTGATCGTCAACAGGGGCGCCGATTGGTTCACCCAGTTCGGAACGGCGGGCAGCAAGGGGACGAAGATTTTCTCCCTGGTGGGCAAGATCGTCAACACCGGGCTGGTGGAAGTCCCCATGGGGATCACCCTGAGGGACATCATCTACAAGATCGGCGGCGGGATCCCCGGCAACAAGAAGTTCAAAGCCGTCCAGACCGGGGGGCCTTCCGGCGGGTGCATCCCCGAGAGCCTGCTCGACCTGGAGGTCGGCTTCGACGAGCTCACCGCGGCCGGGTCGATGATGGGCTCCGGGGGCATGATCGTCATGGACGAGGACACCTGCATGGTGGACGTCGCCCGCTACTTCATCGAGTTTCTCACCGACGAGTCCTGCGGCAAGTGCGTCCCCTGCCGGGAAGGGCTGCGGCAGATGCTCAAGATTCTCACCCGCATCACCGAGGGGAAGGGAAGGCAGGGCGACATCGCCCTTCTGGAGGAGCTGTCCGAAACCGCCATCGAGGCCTCCCTCTGCGCCCTGGGGAAAAGCGCCCCCAACCCGTTTCTGAGCACGCTGCGCCACTTCAGGGAGGAATACGAGGCCCACATCCTGGAGAAGCGCTGCCCGGCGCTGTCGTGCAAGGAGCTCGTCGCCTACCACATCGACCCGGGGCGCTGCCAGGCGTGCATGATCTGCCTCCGGAAATGCCCCGTGGGGGCCATCTCGGGCGGCAAGAAACAGATCCACGTCATCGACCAGGCCACCTGCACCAAGTGCGGCACCTGCTTCGAGGTCTGCCCCCCGCGCTTCGCCGCGGTGAAAAAGATTTCCGGCGCGCCGGTGCCGCCTCCCGTCCCCGAGGCCGACAGAACCATAACCAGAAAGAGCGCTGAAAAATGAGCGAGATCCTTTTGCAGATCGACGGGAAGGAGGTCCGCGCCAGGGAAGGGACGACCCTCCTCGAGGCGGCCCGGGGGGCGGGGATACCCATCCCCACCCTTTGCCACCACGAGAAGCTGGAGCCCTTCGGGGGGTGCCGGATCTGCATCGTGGAGGCCGAGTCCCGCGGTTCGACCCGTCTCGTGGTGTCGTGCATCTACCCCGTGGAAAAAAACCTGGTGGTCAGGACCCGCTCCGCCAAGATCGACCGGGTCCGCAAGACGATCCTCGAGCTGCTGCTGGCGCATGCGCCCGACTCGGTGGAGTTGGCGACTCTGGCACAGGCCTACGGGGCGGACCGGGACCGCTTCGAGAAAGAGGCCTCTTTCTGCATCCACTGCGGGCTGTGCGTGCGCTACTGCGCCGAGGTCAAGAAGAAACACGCCGTCGGGTTCGTCGACCGGGGCATTCGCAAGGAGATCAGCTTCGTTCCGCAGGTGGCCGCCAGGGAGTGCTGGGACTGCAAGGAGTGCTTCCCCCTCTGCCCCACGTCCTACCTGCAGGCCGCTTATGTGCTGGTGGAGGCTCTCGCCTTCCCCTCCAGGCGCCGGGAGCCGGTCGCGGGCGATTAGACCCCCCGGCCCGGCCGCCGGAACGACCGCTTCCCGGCCGGATGGCCCGGCCGGGAGTGCGACCCGCCAGCGCCCCCCCCCAACGGGCAACCACAGGAGGACGACTTGAAAATTCTCACCACGGTCAAAAAGGTAGTCGACGTGGAGCTCAATATCCACGTCAAGGACGGCGCCATCGTCGAGGACGGGCTGCAGTACGTCATCAACGCCTGGGATGAAAACGCGGTGGAGGCCGCCGTGCGGCTGAAGGAAGCCGGCGGGGCGCAGACGACACTGGTGAGCGTCGGCGGCGGCGACAACGCCGACATCATCCGCAGGTGCTATGCCATGGGGATCGACAACGGGATCCACGTCGACGACGCGGGTGACCGAGTTCGGGGCGGTCAACCTGTTCGGCAAAAGCCTCCAGGAGCGGGCCATGGCCATGATCAGCATCGCCCACCCCGACTTCAGGGAACAGCTCCTGCAGGCGGCCAAGGAAGACGGGCTCATCAGCGCCGAACGGACCCTGGGGGAGGCGCAGCTGGGGATCTACCCCGTGCGCATGGAGGAAACCCTGGAGATCAAGGGCGAAAAGATCACCTTCCGGCCCTCCAAGCCGGTGGACGAGCGCCGCATCCAGGAGCACTATTACAGCCTGGAAAAGGACGACGTCATGCGCCGCTTTTTCCACGAGAAAAGCAGCTTCAGCCGCTCGGAGGTGGCTGTCAGGTCCCAGACCGACTACATCAGGAACCTCTCCTTCATCGCGGTGGTGGGGGAATTCGGCTTCGACAAGGTCGTGGCCGTTGGGGAATACCTGATCCTGCCGGAAAGCAACCTGGCCGAGGTGGCGTTTTCGGTGGACAAGGAACACCAGGGAATGGGCCTGGGGAAAATCCTCATGCGCAAGCTGGCCGATGCGGCCCGCGAAAACGGCATCTCCGGGCTGACGGCCTACACCTCGCCCCAGAACAGGGCCATGATCAGCCTTTTCAAGACCCTGCCCTACAAGGTCAAGACGGTTTTCGACGGGGACACCATCGAGCTCCAATGCCGCTTCGACCAGCTGCCGGACTGACGGCAAAGCGCCGGGTCGACCCGCCGCCTCGCCGGGCGGAAGAGCACGCAAGGAGGGCCGGGGATCGCCCGGCCCTCCTTTTTCCGCTGACAGCCGCCTTTTCAGCAGCAGCAGCAACAGCAGCCGCACCCCTCCTCGGAGGGTTCTTCCTCGCCGCCGCAGACCCCGTCCTCGCCCTCGCAGCAGGACCAGGGATCGCTGAGGCGGGACCGGACCGGTTCTTCATCCCGTGTTTTCCCGGGTAGGATAATGCCTTTTTGTCGGGATGCCCGCCGCCGGCACCCCGCCGCGAGTTGACAGGCGCCGCCCCGGCAGGTTAAAAGCAGGAAATGGCCGCTGCCGGGGTGCACACCGGCGCCCGACGGGTGGGGGTGGGGGGCGCGGTTTTGGCCGCGGCCTTTCTCGAGGCCCGGGACGCGGCGCAGGGGGCATGGGGGCAATGAAACCGGAAATCGTCGCCTGTCACGAATGCGATCTGCTTCAGCGCATCGACTCGGTGCCGGTCGGGGGCTCGGCCCGCTGCCCACGCTGCGGCGGGCTGCTGCTCCGGCACAAACCGGGCGGCCTGCAGCGGACCCTGGCATTGACCCTGGCCGGCCTGCTGCTGTTCATCATGGCCAACGCCAACCCCATCATGATCCTGGAACTCGAGGGCCAGAGCCAGAGCACCACGCTGGTCAAGGGCGCCCAGGTGCTCTACCAGCAGGGGATGTGGGAGCTGTCCCTGGTCGTGCTGGTGACGAGCGTCCTGGTGCCCCTGGCCCAGATCTGCGGGCTGCTCTACGTGCTCCTGCCCCTGAGCCTCGACCGCGTCCCGCCGAAAGTGGCCGGGGTTTTTCGGACCGTCAACCGTCTCCAGCCCTGGGGGATGATGGAGGTGTTTCTCCTGGGCACCCTGATCTCCGTCGTCAAGCTGGCGAAGATGGCCGAAATCGTGCCCGGGTTGGCCCTCTACTCCCTGGGGGCGCTGATTTTCGTAGTCGCCGCCTCGACCGCAAGCCTCGACTCCCATGAAATCTGGTCACGGCTGGAGGCGCGGCGATGAGTTCGAAGACGCCGGCCGCGGCGGCCCCCTCCCTGGTGAGCTGCCAGGATTGCCACCTTCTCTGCCGCCCGCCGCGCAGCCCCGGTAACGCGCGCGCCGTCTGCCCCCGCTGCGGCAGCACCCTGCACCGCCGCAAACCCCACAGCCTGGCCCGGACCTGGGCCCTCGTCCTGGCCGCCATCATCCTCTACATCCCGGCCAACGTGATGCCGGTCATGACGGTGGTCTCCTTCGGAAAGGCCCAGTCGGACACCATCATGAGCGGCGTGATCTATTTCATCGTCAGCGGCTCCTGGTACCTGGCGCTCATCATCTTCGTCGCCAGCATCGTCGTGCCCCTGATGAAACTGTCCATTTTGACCTACCTGCTGCTTTCCATTCAGCGCAGGTCCAGGTGGCGGCCCCGGGACCGGACCCGGCTCTACCGGATCACGGAAGTGGTGGGCCGCTGGTCCATGGTCGACATTTACGTGGTGACGATCATGGTGGCACTGGTCAGGATCGGCTCCCTGGCGACCATCGAGGCCGGCCCCGGCGCCATCGCCTTCGCGGCGGTGGTGGTCCTCACCATGTTTGCCGCCATCAGTTTCGACCCCAGGCTGATCTGGGACGCGATGGAGACCCGCGATGAGTGAAACCCCTGGCCCGGCGCCCGGCATCGAAGAGCTCCCCGAGGCGGAAGTCCGCACCCGAAACCACTTTTCCCTGGTCTGGATCATACCGCTGGTGGCCGCCCTGGTCGGCGGGTGGCTGGCGTACAAGGCCCTGACGGAAAAGGGCCCCAGGGTCACCATCACCTTCAGTTCCGCCGAGGGCCTGGAGGCGGGCAAGACCAAGGTGCGCTACAAGGAGGTGGAGATCGGCAGCGTCGACGCCATCGACCTCAGCGAGGACCTGTCCAGGGTCATCGTCAGCGCCTCCCTGGTGAAGGGGGCCGAACGGCACCTGAACGAAAAAACGCGCTTCTGGGTCGTGCGCGCCCGGGTCGGGGGGGGCCAGGTTTCCGGGCTCGGGACCCTTTTTTCCGGCGCCTACATCGGCATCGACCCCGGGGCGGGCGAGAAGAAGACGCTTCACTTCGAGGGCCTGGAAAAGCCCCCGGTCGTGACCATGGACGCCCCGGGGAAGCGTTTCTCCCTCAGGGCCGACAAGCTGGGATCCCTGGACGTGGGGTCCCCGGTCTACTTCCGCCAGATCCAGGTCGGCCAGGTGGTGGGCTACGAGCTGGCGCCGGCCGGGCGCGCGGTCAACATCGAGATTTTCATCCACGCCCCCCACGACAAGCGCGTCTTCAACAACACGCGCTTCTGGAACGCCAGGGGCCTGAGCGTCAACCTGGACACCAAGGGGGTCAAGGTCAACACCGAATCGCTCTTGTCCCTGCTGATCGGCGGCATCGCCTTCGAGACCCCGGAAAACCTGGAGCCCGGGGGCCAGGCCGAAGAAAACGCCCTCTTCCGCCTTTACGACAACTACAGCAGCATCCACGAAAAAACCTACGCCCTGAAACAGTACTTCGTGCTCTACTTCGACGAAAGCATCCGCGGCCTTTCCCTCGGTGCGCCGGTGGAGTTCAGGGGGATCCAGCTCGGCGAGGTCGTGGACATTTCGCTGCTCTACAAGAAGGAGGACACGGCCTTCCGGATTCCAGTGCTCATCGCTTTAGAGCCCGAGCGGATCGACTTCCAGCGGGACCCGGACCAGGACCGGGAGGAGTTCCTGGAGATCCTGATCCGCAAGGGGCTGCGGGGCCAGCTGCGAACCGGCAGCCTCCTCACCGGGCAGCTTTTCGTCGATCTCGGATTTCACCCCGGGGCTCCGCCGCCCCCGGCGCCGGAGCCCGGGGGCCGCTACCTGGAGATCCCCACGATCCCGGCGCCCCTCCAGGAAATCACCGCGAGCCTCACCAGCGCCCTCAACAGGGTGGGCAAAATCCCCTTCGAGGAGATCGCCCGGAACCTCAACCGCCTGATCGCCGACATGCGCCATCTCGCGGCGACGGCCGAGGGGGAGGTGACCGGGGTGGCCGCCGACATCAAGCCCGCCCTGGCGGCCCTCGGAAAGGCCCTGGAAGAGACCCGCCTCCTGGTGCGGCATATCGGCGGCCAGTCGGTCACGGCCGTGGACGGCACCCTCGACCAGGCCCGCAAAACCATGGCCGCCGCGGAGAAGCTTTTCAGTTCGGACAGCATCCTCCAAAACGATCTCCAGAAGACCCTGAACGAGCTCTCGGATGCCGCCCGCGCCGTGCGGCTGCTGGCGGAATCCCTTGAGCGCCACCCGGAAGCCCTGATCCGCGGAAAAGGAGGCGAATAGATGACACCTGCGCCCGTCCGGCATCTGGCGGCTGGCTTTTTCCTTCTCGCGGCGGCCCTCCTGGCCGCCTGCCGGGCGACCCCGGCAACGGTTTTTTACACCCTGAGCCCCATCACCCCGACCGAGGGGCGCGCCCCGAACGCCGAAGGCCCCCTGGTGGGCGTCGGGCCCGTGACGCTCCCGGAGCTGCTCGACCGGCCCCAGATCGTCACCCGGTCGAGCGCCCACCGGGTCGAGCTCTCCGAATTCCACCGCTGGGGCGGCAGCCTCAAGGACGCCCTGCCCCGTGTCCTGGCCCGGGGCATCGCCGCCCATCTCGGAAGCGACCGGGTGGCGGTCTACCCGTGGAGGGACCCGGTCCGCCCGGACTACAGGGTGAGCGTGGATGTCCTCCAGTTCGACGGCCGCCCGGGGGAAGCGGTCGACCTGGTGGCCGTGTGGAAAATTTCGCAGCCGGCCGACGACGGTGTCCGGCTGGTCCGCCGGGCGGCCTTCCACGCCCCGGTGGAGGGGGCGGGGATCGACGCTCTCGTGGCGGCCCACAGCCGGGCGGTCGACGACCTGGCCAAATCGATCGCCGCGGCGCTCGCTGCACCATGGGCGCCATTCGTGATGCCGTGCTCTTCGGCCAGACCCACCTGCTGGGGGGGTTCATCAGCCTGGTCGTTTTCGCCTTTGTGGCCAACCTGCTCCTGGGACAGTTCAAGGCGGGATTTGCGGGTCAGCCGGTGGCCCACACCCAGCATCTCTGGAATTTCGCCGGCATGGCCCTGGCCGGGCTGGCGTTCGCCCTGGCCGGCGGATGCCCCGGGCGCCAGTTGTTTCTCGCAGGGGAGGGCGACGGCGATGCGGCCGTGTTCGTGTTGGGGATGATCGTGGGGGCCGGGTTTGCCCACAACTTCGGGTTGGCCAGCTCCCCCGACGGCGTCGGCCCCCACGGGATTGCCGCGGTGCTGGTCGGCCTTCTGGTGTGCCTGTTTATCGGGTTCAGCATGAGAAAGAAAACTGCATAAGGAGGGTTGAGATGGCAGCCACAGTCGATGCAAGGGGGCTTTCCTGCCCCCAACCGGTGATCATGACCCTGGATGAGATCAAGAAAGGAAAGCAAAAGGAGATTGTCGTCCTGGTGGACACCGATACTTCCAAGGAAAACGTGACGCGCGCCGCCGAGAGCCAGGGATGCCGGGTCGACGGCATCTCCCAGGAGGAAGACGGCTACCGCATCACGATCACGAAGGGATAGATCGTGTTCGGGTTTCTCAAAAAAAAAGCGCCGCGGCCGATTCAAAAAGACCGTGGCGCCTCCATCGATCGTGGAATCCTGGTTTTCGAACATACCAGCGACGTGATACAGGCGGAAAACGTTCTCAAGAAGGGCGGCCGCTCCGTTCGGGTCATGGGGCCGCCGCCCCAGATTCGAACCGGCTGCGACCTGGTCATCGATTTTCCCCTGATCGAGGAGTTGCAGATCCTGCGGGAGCTGCGGGGGGCGGACATCACTCCGCTGCAGGTGGTGCCGGTGACGGCCCCCCTGCTTGCCCCCGTCGACCTGTTTGAAACCACCGATTACGGTGCTTACTTAATGGTGCGCGCCGCCAACATGAAAATCACCATCGCCAAGGAGAACCTCACCATCGTGAACATTTCCGGCGGCGGGTGCCCGGACGTTCCCTACCTGGCCCAGGAAATGGTCGGCAAATCCCTGGCCGAAGCTCCCCGGCCCAGGGACATCGGTCACACCCTGTGCGGGTATGCCCTGGAACTTGCATACGAGGAGCTGTTGCGGATATGCTAGGCATCGTCGGTACGGTTCCCGACCCCCGGTTCCCCCTGACGCATGGCAAAATCCGCCGGGTCGACGGTCGGATCGTGGTCAACGGCCGGTCTATTGACGTCCACCGCGGGTCGCCGGCCCTATTGGCGGCGACGCTGGCGGCGTCGGAGGCGCTTGCCGGGGAGGAAATTTATGCCTTTTTGGCCGGAGACATCGGCAGGGGAGACGGCAGCCGCACCCTTTACCGTTTTCTCGCGGAGCATTTGCCCGAATTCGATTTGCAGGTGCTGACCTTCCATTACCTGCAACCGGATGCGGACTGGCACAACCGGGTCCTTTTCGCCGTCGAGGCCATGCCGCGGCGGCCGATCCTGATCGCCGACGCCGGGTTCATGTACGCCGCCAAGATGAGCGGACAGGCCGGCGCCTATGACTTTTTCACCCCGGACGCGGGCGAACTGGCATTTCTGGCGGATGAGACCGCGCCGCACCCCTTTTACACGCGGGGCTTCATCCTGCACCAGCACGAAAACGTCCCGGAGCTGATCCACCGGGCCTACCGGCATGAGAATGCCGCCGCGCATCTCCTGGTCAAAGGCAGGATGGACGTTATCGCCCATGAAGACCGGGTGATCGCCACCGTCGATCACCCCTCTTTTCCCGCCATGGAGGCCATCGGCGGCACGGGCGACAGCTTGACCGGGCTGCTGACCGCGCTGTGCGGTGCCGGTTTCAAGCCCATGGAGGCAGCGGTGCTGGCCGCTAGGGCCAACCGCTGGACCGGCCGCTATGCCGCTCCGACTCCCGCCACCCAGGTGGCTGAACTGATCGACAAGATCCCCCAGGCCCTGTCCGCTCTGCTGGACGGCGATTTGAAGGAGAAGGCCCATGGAAAAACCCCGCGACATCCGCCTGACTGAAACGGTGACCGGCGCCGGGTGAGCGTCCAAACTGCCTCCAGGGGACCTGGACAAGGCGTTGTGCGGCCTGGTGTTCCCGACCGACGAGAATGTCCTCGTCGGGCTGGACCGCGCCGATGACGCCGGCGTGTATAAAGTATCGGAAGACCTGGCATTGATCCAGACGGTGGATTTTTTCACCCCCGTCGTGGACGACCCCTACTGGTTCGGGCAGATCGCGGCCGCCAACGCATTGAGCGATGTCTACGCCATGGGAGGCATCCCGAAGACCGCCATGAACCTGGTGGCTTTTCCGGTCAAGCAGATGGACCTGTCGGTTCTGCGGCGCATCATCCAGGGCGGCCTCGACAAGCTGACCGAAGCGGGCGTGGTGCTGGTGGGCGGCCACAGCATCGAGGACCGGGAGCTCAAGTACGGCCTGTCGGTCACCGGCTTCATTCACCCGCGGAAGGTTCTCACCAAGAAGGGCCTGCGGCCCGGGGACCGCCTGGTGCTCACCAAGCCCCTGGGCACCGGCATCGTCAACACCGCCATCAAGGCCGGCTTGGCCTCGGAGGCCCTCACCGACCGCGTGACGCGCCTGATGGCCGCCCTCAACCGCGAGGCCGCCGCGGTCATGGCGGGTTTCGACGTTCACGCCTGCACCGATGTGACCGGCTTCGGCCTCCTGGGGCACCTGGCCGAAATGGTGAGCGGTTCGGGGGCGGGCGCGCGCCTCGATTCCGGGCGGGTGCCGGTCATCGCCGAAGCCCTGGAATTTGCGGCCATGGGCCTTATTCCCAAGCGAGGTCGAGCTGCTGGAGTCCACGGCGCCGGACGGCCCGGTGGCCAAGTACATCGAAAAGCGGGGCCAGGGCATCCAGCACGTGGCCGTCCGCGTCGAAAACATCGAGGCGGCCCTCGAGGAGCTGAAGCAGAAGGGGGTCCAGCTGATCGACCAGAAGCCGCGCATCGGCGCCGGCGGCGCCAAGATCGCCTTCCTGCATCCCAAGGCGACCAGCGGCGTCCTGGTGGAGTTGTGCGAACGCTGAGGGAAGCCCCATGAAGCCGCCGGACCATCACGCCGCGCCGAACGGACACGCAGCCATCCAGGCCGAAGCGGGCGCAATCCCTTTCGGGCACATCACGGCGGAGGGGATTTTCGACTTCGTGGAATCCTTTCCCGCCCTGCTGTGGCGCGTCGATGTCATCAAGAACCAGATCGAATACCTCAACCGCTTCAAGATCCCTGGCCTGGGGGACCGCTGCGGGTTGATCCTCCAGAACATGGGATTCGCCCGCCAGGTGGTTTTCAAGGAGGACCTGCACCTGCTGGAAAATTTCATGACCGCCGTGCGCAACGGCGACACCGCCGCCACCGTCTTCCGGGTGCGCGACGAAGAGCGCCTGCGCTGGATCAAGCTCACGGGCACGGTCTACCGCAAGAATCCCCGTTTCTACATCGGCTACATGCTCGACTGCTCGGACACGGCCGCCATCGTCCAGGCCATCACCGAAAAGGAAGCCGAGTTCAGGGCCATGATCGACCTGGTGGGCCACCCCGTCCTGCTGGTCGATCCCGCCGGCGAGTGCGTGGCGGAACACAACGCCGCCGCCCGAAAGCTTTTCGGTTACACCCCCGAGGAGTTCGGCCGCCTGGGCTTTTCCGGCCTGACCCACAAAAGCGCGGAAACGCTCATCCAAAGGATTTACGAAGAGGTGATCTTCGAGGGCAAGTGGGCGGGCCGGCTCATGTTCCGCCGCCGTTCGGGCGCCCCGTTCCAGGGGGAGGTCATCATCCGGCGGTTGTACTTCGAGGGGCGTCGCCTGTTCCGGGTCTCCATCGGCCGCGTGCGCGCGGACGGGAATGCCCTGGCCGAGTTCGCTCCCCGGGGCCCGGGGGGAGCGCGCCGGGCCCCCCCCAAGGCCGGCCGGCAGGAGGGCGCGCTTCTCGAGAAGATCGGCGGCAAGTCCCGCATGGAAGACATCCTCGCCGCCCTGCTGGAGTCCCCGTGCGCCGGGACGCGCCTGGACGCGGTCATTTACTCCGACGTCTATGCCCGCCGGAACCGGGTCGTCGTCTATGCCGCAGGCGCCCCCCTGGCCTCCATGCCCCAGGGGGAGGTCTTTCCCTACGAGGGGACCATCGCCGAAAACATCGAGCGCTACAAGCTCGACCACCTCATCGTGGACGACACTTCCGCCAGCATCAAGGCCATCGACTGGGCCCTTTTCATCCCCCACGGAATCCGCTCCTACTTCGCCAAGCCCTTTTACGACCGCAGGGTTCTCAGGACCGTCCTGATCCTGTGCGCGACGGAGCGCGGGGTCTTCTCCGAGCAGATGCTCGACGTCTATTCCCTCCTTTACCGACCCTTCCCCGCCGGCTTGAAAAACTGGCGGAACGGTTTCCGGAAGAAGAAAACCGGCTGACCCCCGTTTTCGGCGCCTGCGGCGCACGGCTCCGCGGCGGAATGGACCCGTGCGCATGCAGCTTCAGCCGGATCGTCCGCCGGCCGGGGCCTGTTGCGTGCGAGGCGGCCGGTGGCTTATCCGGTTCAACCAATCTCGACAATTTTAATAAATAATTGGAATCATTTTTTCATTGACTTTGTTTTGTGGTTGCGTTCTACTGTCCGGCAGAACCAATTGATGTTTTTTATTTGCTGATTTCACCAAAGGCTCCCTTCCCATGAGCAAGGAACAGCAGATCATCGAGGAACTGCTCGCCCTGGTTCGCTCCGACCGGTACCCGATCGGATCCGCGCTCCCCTCCGAACGCAGGCTCGCCCAGACCCTCCACACCAGCCGAAACACCGTCAGAACCGCCATCCGCAGCCTGGAGGCGAGGGGGCTGCTCCAGGTCCGCGGCGGCAGCGGCTGCTACCTGCTCGCCAAGGAAGACCTCTACGAGCCGCCGGGGGGCGCAGCGGAAGCCGGGAGCCGCGGGCAGCTGGAAGACCTGTTCGAAGCCCGCTACGTGCTGGAACCGGTCATCGGCGCCTATGCCGCCAGGAGAATCGACCCCGAGCGCCTGCGCCGCCTCGAAACCTGCGTGGTCCGCCTGAGCAAGGCCATCATCGCCGGCGACACGGACGAGATCATCGCCGGCGACATGCAATTCCGAAATGAAATCGCGCTGGCGACCGGCAATTCCTTTTTCAGGGTCACCTTCGGCCGCCTCCGCCCGGCCCAGGAGGTCTGCGGAGGGGTGTTCGCTTTTCTGAGCGAACCCCAGAGAGACGCGGCGTTTGCCGACTATGTCGAAGTGCTCGGCAGCATGAAGCTCGGCGATGCCGAGCGCACCGCCGAATTGCTGCGCAGCAACTTCCTGAGGCTGTGCCGATTCCTGCGGCAGTATACCGACACGCCATTGCCGGCCCTGATCGCCGGCGTCATCGGGAAACCGCCGCAGCCTCCGGCAGCGCAGCGGATCGAGCAGCGCCGGGCGGCAGCGAAGACCGGCCTTCCGGGGCCGGACTTCCATCGCAACGGGGATTCCCAAGATTCCAACCGGTCAGAAAGGAGGAGGTCCAGATGAGATCCGCACGAACTTGCAGCAGGTTGTCCTGGGTTGTCGGCGGCGCGATGCTGACGCTGTTCGCCTCGATTCTCTTCATGGGGGACAGGGCCGTGAGCGCAGCCGACCCGTCGGCAAAGAAGGTCATGCACGGCGAGGCCTTCAAGGTCTACCAGCAGAAGTGTCTCGGCTGCCACGATTCGGTGGCCGACCCTGAGAAGCCGGGCCGCACGCGGGACGAATGGCACCTGTCGGTCAAGGTGATGCACGGCTACGGGCTCGGCCTGAGCGACCAGGAGAGCGAGATGATCATCGACCTGCTCTATGACCTGCGCTCGGGAATCGAGAAGGAAGCGGGCTGACCGGCGCCGACGGCCTGACGGCACCGGCAATCTTTTGAAATCCAACCGACGGAGGGGAACCAATGAAAAGACGAACATTTCTCAAGTCTCTAGCCGCCAGCGGCGTTGCCGCTTCCGTGGCCTCCACCGGGGTGCTGCCCCGCAAGGCCGAAGCCGCTGAAAAGATCGAATTCGGAGAGGTCCAAAGCGTCAAGATCGATGTCCTGACCGAGACCAGCTGGTTCGACAACGACAACCTCAAGGCCCACATGGTGGACTACGGCGGGGCCATGACCAGCCAGTACGCCATCCCCTGGGATTGGGACAACGCCGGGGGCTATGCCGCCCTGATCACCGTCACCACCCTCGAGGGCAAGGAGCGCAAGTTCCTCCTCGACTCCGGGTGGAACAACGACTGGATGGACTACATCTGGGAGATGAACGGCATCCCGCAGATGCTCAAGAGCGGCGAGATCGAGTTCATGGTGCTCTCCCACTGGCACCTGGACCACTACTGGGGGATCGAGTCGACCCTGAAACACAAACCCGACATCACCATGTACGCCCCGGCAACTTACTATCCCGAAGACATGCAGCTGCTCAAGGGGGCGCACCTGACCGCCAAGGACAAGGCAGGAAAGGACGTTCACATCTGCAAGAACGACCACCCCCACGCGGGCAAACTGGTGCTCTGCGAGGAAAAGGGCGAAACCGGCGACGGCGTCTACCGCCTGATGCCCGGAGTCGCCGCGCGCATGTTCGACGTTCCCATCCTGCTGCGTGTGCGGGGGGAGAACGTGCTCTATTTCAACGTCAAGGACAAGGGCATCGTCACCGTGACCGGCTGCTGCCATCCCGGCATCCTGTCGCTCTTTTCCTATGCCAGGAAGAACTTCGAAGGCTACAAGCCCTACGGGTGCTATGGCGGCCTGCACATCACCCTCTTCGAGACCTGGGAGCCGAAGTTCGACGACATCATCAAGGGGGTCGCGGCCTTCCAGATCCAGAAGCTGGGGTGCAACCACTGCACCGGCTGGATCTGGGCCGAAAAGGCCGCCGCCGCCGGCATCCCCATCGTCAAGGGGACCGACAAGTTCAAGACCTACAAGCGCCAGTCGACCGTTGCCAAGGACACCAATGTCTTCCTGACCAACGGGGATTCGGTGGTGTTCGGATAGGCGCTGTTCCGCCGCCGGTCGAAGGATTCTATCCCGAAGGGAAAAGAAAGCCGGCTGTGTCGCTTTCTTTTCCCTTCACTGCCTGGGAGGGCCTGGTGATATGAGCGCAAGCGCTGAAGCGCGTTCGACCTTCAACTACTTTTTGGGTCTGCTGAATTTTGCGGCGGTATTCTGCGTGGTCTGGCTCTTGTGGTACGTTTTCATGAACCCCAACACCGTCATGCGGCTCTACACCCCCATGTACGGGTTTTCCCTGGCGGTTGCTTTCCTGGCGGCGATTGTCCTGATCCACCACATCGCCGAGGACTATCCCTTCGGCGAACCCGCCGCCGGGGGCGGCATGCTCTTGAGGGGAATCCTGCTGACGGTCATCGCCTTCGGGCTGATGCTCCTGCTGGTGTTCGGCGTCTTCTGGGGGTTTCTCGGCCGATTGGGGGTCGCCTACTTCAGCCCGGCCTCCATCATCGTCACCGGCGGGGTCGGGGCGGAGTTTTTCGTGGCCCGCGAGAATGCCTGCACGGCGATCGTCTATTTCCTTACCGGGTTCCTGTGGATGACCCTGTTCTGGAGCACCGGTTTCGGCAAGTGGCCCTGCCTGCGGCGGTCTTCCGAGATTGAAGTGACGATGCTGGCACCGCCGCAGGCGCTTGACGACATAAATGCGGACATCATTCTCTTCGATCTGGAAACGCACCGCACCGAAGCCGTTTTCTCCTGCCTGGAAAGAAGTCCCACCCTTCTGCTGATAGGCCTCAGCCCCGGCATCAATCTGGTTCGGGTCTGGTCCGGCCGGCAGCTGCGCGACATGTCGACGCAGGGTCTGCTCGAACTGGTAAAGCGTGCGGGGATCGATGGGCCTGTCGATTCAAGCGGCGCAGGGGATGGGGGCGCCCGGGGTCGAGGGGCTGCGATGGGCACCGGGCCGTGCGGCATCGCGGAACGGGCATCAGCCGTTCGCCCTCTCCTTCCCCAGAAGCAGGACCCGCATGTCTCCATCTGCCTGCCGGCTTGCCATGAGCAGATACGGAGCGAGCACCATGATCCCGCCGAAAAGGCCCAGCAAACCCAGCGCAAGACCGCCGGGGGAGAAGTGATGCCGCCAGGCGAGCCACAACCCGGACAGCGTCAGGAAACAGGTGAAGTCGGCATTGAACTGTCCGGGCCAGGTCATGGCCGCCATGTCGCCGAAGAAGACCGGGAGCAGGTTCCAGCCATGGTTGAAGATGACGACAGCCGTGTAGCCGATGATGCCGACGCTGAAAAAGGCCAGCAAGAGTCTGAATCCGCGCATGGTCATTCTCCTGTTGAGGACTGTTTCCCCTGAAAACCCGGGATGCCCGTCACACGAAAAGCGGGACCGGCGCGAACTGAGCGACGTCCACCAGCCCCCGGTCGGTGATCTTCAGCTCCGGGATGACCGGAAGGGCCAGAAACGACAGGGCCATGAAGGGGTCCCCGGGCACGGCCCCCAGGTGCCGGGCGGCGGCCAGGAGCGCGTCCAGGCCGCGACGCACGGTCTCGACCGGCTCGTCGGACATGAGGCCGGCCACCGGCAGCGCCAGGCGCTCCAGAACGCGGCCGCCGCTGGCCGCAGCCAACCCGCCGCCCATGGCGATCACCGCCGTCACCGCGGCGGCCATGTCGCCGTCGTCGACGCCCACCACGATGATGTTGTGGGAATCGTGGGCCACGCTCGACGCCAGGGCTCCCCGCGCCAGCCCGAATCCGCGCACGAACCCTTTCCCGATCCTGCCCGAGCGCCGGTGGCGCTCCACCACGGCGATCTTGAGCAGGTCGCGGGCCGGGTCGGACACCGCCGCGCCGCCGGCCAGGGGAGCCTCCACGACCTCCTGGGCCGTGACGATCTGGTCCGGCACCAGGGTGATGACGCGCATCCGCCGACCGGCGGCCGCGACCGCGAAGTCCAGGCTCCCCGGGTCGACGTTCATCGACGGCGGCACGGGCACCGGCGCCGGCCTGGGAACCGACGGCGCCATGCCGCCGTCCCGGGCCGCCAGCCGGCCGCGGCAGTAGACCTGCTCGACGCAGAGGTCGGCCAGGTCCCGGAATACGACCAGGTCCGCCTGGCGGCCGGGGGCCACCGCCCCCAGGTGCCGCAGGTTGAAATAGTCGGCCGGGTTCAGGGTGGCCATCTGAATGGCCGTCAGCGGGTCCAGCCCGCGGCGGATCGCCTCCCGCACCATGGAGTCGATGTGCCCGTGGGACAGCAGGTCGTGGGGGTGGCGGTCGTCGGTGCACCACATGGTCCGGCGCGAGGTGGCCGGCGTGACGATGGGCAGCAGGCTCTTGAGGTTGCGCGCCCCGGTGCCCTCGCGGATCATGACGTGCATGCCCAACTCGAGTTTTTCGCGCGCCTCGGCGGCGGTCGTGCACTCGTGGTCGCTGGTGATGCCCGCCGCCACGTAGGCCGCCAGGTCCCTGCCGCCGACGCCGGGCGCATGCCCGTCCAGCGGCTTGCCGTGGCGCCGGGCGGCGGCGATCTTGGCCAGAACGGCCGGGTCGCGGTGGATGACCCCCGGGTAGTTCATCATCTCGGCCAGGGCGACGATGCGCTCGTTTCCCAGGTAGGGCGAAAGGTCGGCGGCCGTCAGTTTTGCCCCGGAAGTTTCCATGTCCGTGGCCGGCACACAGGAAGAAAGGCTGTAGTAGACGTTCATCGGCTGGCCGGCGGCCGAGGCGAGCATGTAGTCGATGCCCGCGGTTCCGAGGACGTTGGCGATCTCGTGGGGGTCGGCCACCACGGTCGTGGTCCCGCAGGGGAGAACCGCCCGGGCGAACTCGGTGACGCAGGTCATGGAACTTTCGATGTGCAGGTGGGCGTCGATGAAGCCCGGGGCCACGAAGCGCCCCTCCAGGTCGACGGTCATTTTCGCCGGCCGGTCCCCGAGGGCGGCGATCCACCTGCCCGCGACGGCGACGCTGCCCCGGGTGATGGTGCCGCTGAAGACATTGACGATCCTGGCATTGGTGAGCAGCAGGTCGGCCGGGGCGTCGCCCCGCGCCGCGGCGATGAGGGTGTCGAGGTCCATGCAACGCTCCTTATCCCAATCCAAATCGAAATCCAAATCGCAATCGGGATCGCAATCGGGATCGCAATCGGGACCGGGACCGGGACCGGGACCGGGACCGATTGCGATTTGGATTGCGATTGCGAGCGGGATGAATTCACCAGGCTGTCCGGTCGGAGACGCCTTTTCAACCCCGCGTCTTCCCTCTCCCGCCCAAGCCCTTGTCTCCCCGGGCGATCCGGGCGGCGATGCCACGGGCGTCGCGCAGGATCTCGCCGAGATCCAGGCCCAACAGCCGCCGGTCGCGCACCAGGAGCTTTCCGGCCACCATGACGCAGCGCACGTCGGCCCCCCTGGCGGCATAGACCAGGTGGCTCTCCGGCCGATAGAGGGGCGTCAGGTGGGGGGCCTGCGTGTCGACGACGACCAGGTCGGCCTCCTTGCCGACCTCGATGGAGCCGATCCGGTCGCCGAGGCCGAGGGCGCGCGCGCCCTCGATGGTGGCCATGCGCAGGACGGTACCGGCGTCCATGACCGCCGGGTCCATCGTGCGGACCTTGTGGACCTTGGCGGCCGTGTCCATTTCGGCGAACAGGTCCAGGTCGTTGTTGCTGGCGCAGCCGTCGGTGCCGAGGCCCACCGGGATGCCGGCGGCGATCATCTCGGGCACCGGGGCGATGCCGGCGGCCAGTTTCATGTTGCTCTCGGGCAGGTGGGCGACCCGCGCCCCGGACCGGCGCAGGATGCCGATGTCTTCCTCGTCGACCCAGACCGCGTGGGCGAGGAGGGTGTTCCCGTCCAGGACCCCGATCCGCTCCAGGTAAGCGACCGGGGAGCAGCCCTTCTCCGCTTCGATCCGCTCCCGCTCCTGGCGGGTCTCGGCCGCGTGGACCTGCAGGGTCAGCCCGAGCGCGTCGGCCTCCGCCTTGGCCGCGCGCAGCGTCTTCTCCGAACAGGTGCAGGGCGTGTGGCAGAAGATGGAGGGCGTGACCCGCGGCGAGCGGCGGCGCCAGCGGTCGGCGAAGGCGGCGGCCGCGGCCACGTTGCGGGATGGGTCCGGGACCCCGGGGGCCGGGAAATCGATCACCCCCTGGGCCAGAACGGCGCGCATGCCGGAAGCTTCGACGGCCCGGGCCACCAGGTCCTCGAAAAAATAGCCGTCGCAGCAGGTGGTGGTGCCCGACAGCAGCATTTCGGCGCAGGACAGGAGGGTGCCGGTGCGCACCGTGTGCGGGTCGAGGTGCGCGGCCTCCACCGGGAAAATGTGGTCGTTGAGCCAGCGCTCCAGGGGCAGATCGTCCGCCAGGCCCCGGAAAAGGGACATGGGAAGGTGGGTGTGGGCGTTGACCAGGCCGGGCAGGACAATGCCCCCGCGGGCGTCGATGGTCTCCGCGGCCGCCGGCCTCTCGCCCCCGGGCGGGAGCCCCACCCGCGCGATGCGGCCGTCCTTGACCCACACGGCGCCGCCCTCGATGACGTCGCCACGGGGGTTGACCGTGACGACGAGGCCGTTGGCGATGACCGCGTCCCAGGTCATGGGGGCCCGCCCCCGGCGCATGCCGCGGCCACCCGGGCGATGATGCCTTCCAGGCGGGGGGCGGCGGCCCGCGCCGTTGCGATCACATCCTCGACGGTGACGGGCGCCGGGTGGTCCGGGTCGTGGACGTTGGTGATGGCGGAAAGGCCGAGCACGCGCATGCCGGCGTGCACCGCGGCGATGACCTCCACGACGGTCGAGAAGCCGACCGCGTCGGCGCCCGCGGCCCGGAGAAAGCGCACCTCGGCCGGGGTTTCCAGGGACGGGCCGCCCAGGCCGGCGTAGACCCCCCTTCCGGTCCGGGCGCCGGCGCGCGCCCCGGCCCTTTCTGCCAGGTCCACGAGTTCAGGGGCATAGGCGCGGCTCATGTCGGGAAAGCGCGGCCCCCAGCCCTCCGGGTTGGGACCGGTCAGCGGGTTGGCGCCGGTCAGGTTGATCTGGTCGGTGATCAGCATGATCTGCCCGGTGGAAAAGGCGGGATTCAGCCCCCCGGCGGCGTTGGTGACGATGAGGGTCTTCACCCCGAGGGACTGCATCACCCGCACGGGGAAGGCGACCTCCCGGGGGCGGTAGCCTTCGTAGAGGTGGAAACGGCCCTGCATCACCACCGCCGCGCACTCCCCGATGCGGCCGGCGAGCAGGCTGCCGGGGTGCCCCTGGACGGTGGATACGGGGAAATGGGGGATGTCGCGGTAGGCGGCCACGGGCGCCACCTGCATCGAGCGCGCGCAGTCCCCCAGCCCCGTCCCGGTCAGAAGCCCGAGGGTCGGGCGCCGGTCGAGCCTCGCGCTCAGAAACCGGACCGCCTCCGCCACCTTGAGGATGTCTGAGTCCATCGCCTGGGCTATAGACCAGACCCGCGCTCCAGTCAAGGCGCCATCTTTTCGGCCGGGGAACGGGATGATGCCATTGACATTTTTAGATTCTTATGAAATGTTGCCAGGCGCATCCCGGTCAGGGGTTCAGGCTGACGACCCAAGGCTGAAGGGGGCCGGTAACGAAGCGTTTTTAAGACAGTTTCCATCCCCGAGCCCTTCGGCCTCTGGCCTTCAGTCTAAACACCTTCGGTTGTAGGCGTTTTGGCTGGGGAGCGAAGACTGAAGGCGATCGGTAATGAAAGTCGTCGAGGTAAGAGATATTTTGAAGGCCGAAGTGCTGGTGGGGCACGAACTGCTCGACCGCACGGTGACCGGCGCGGGCGGCGCCGACCTGATGGAGGACGTTCTCGCCGCCGCGGCCAAGGACGCCGTCCTGTTGACCGGCCTCACCACCGCGCAGGTGATCCGAACGGCGAAAATCGTCGGCGTCGGGGCGGTGGTCTTCGTGCGCGGCAAGCGCCCCGGCGACCCGGTCCTGGAGCTGGCCCGCCCCATCGACATGCCGGTCCTGCTGACCGATTACTCCCTTTTCGTGGCCTGCGGCCGCCTGTACATGAACGGGCTGCGCGGTCTCGACGGTTCCTGGTAGGATCTTGGCACCCGGTCGCCTGCAGGCAACCCCGCATGGTACAACATTGACATCGTACAGGAGAAGTCCCCATGGTTGACGCGTTGATCTTGATGGGTGGTCTGGGTCTCGTCATCGGGGCCGCGCTCGCCGCAGCATCCAAAATCTTTTACGTTTACGTCGACCCCAAAATCCTGGCGGTCGAGGAGACGCTTCCCGGCGCCAACTGCGGCGGATGCGGCTTTCCGGGCTGCAGCGCCAATGCGGAAGCCATCGTCGCCGGGAAATCGCCGGCAACCTCCTGCGTGGCGGCCGGGCCGGAAGTGGCGGAAGCCATCGCCGCCCTTCTCGGGTTGAGCATCGAGGCGGCGGAACCCAGCATCGCCCGCCCGGGATGCACCTACGGGGTGGCCGACGCTGACCTGAAGTACCTTTACGACGGGGTGAACGACTGCCGGGCCGCGGCCCTGCTGGGAGGCGGAATGAAGGTCTGCAGCATCGGCTGCCTCGGACTCGGCACCTGTGCCCGGGCCTGCCCCTTCAACGCCATCACCATGGGCCCGGACAACCTCCCCGTCGTCGACGAGAAGCGCTGCACCGGCTGCGGCACCTGCGAGCGGGTCTGCCCGAAGCACATCATCACCCTCAGCTCGGTGACCCGCCGGATTCTGCGTGAATACACACTGGACGACTGCACCACCCCCTGCCAACGCGCCTGCCCCGCCGGAATCGACATCTGCGAATACATCCGCCAGATAGCCCTGGGGGACTACCAGCGCGCGGTCCAGGTGATCAAGGAGCGCAACCCTTTCCCGACCGTCATCGGCCGGATATGCCCGCGGCCCTGCGAACTGGACTGCCGGCGCAACCTGGTGGACGAGCCGGTGGCGATCAATTTCCTCAAGCGCTTCGCGGCGGACTATGAAAGGGACACCGGCAAGCGGGTGCTCCCCTACAAGGCCCCCGAGACCCATCGCAAGGTGGCGGTGATCGGCGGAGGCGTGGAGGGGCTCTCGTTGGCGTTCTTCACCGCCCGCCTCGGGCACGCCCCGACCGTTTTCGAGGCGACGGACAAGCTGGGCGGCCTGCTGCGCAGCGCCATCGCCAGGGAGCGCCTGCCCATGGAGATCCTCGACTGGGACATCGACGGCGTCCTGGAGATGGGGGTGGCCGTCGAAACCGGCAAAACCCTCGGAAGGGATATCCGTGTGGGCGACCTTCTGGCCGGAGAATACCAGGCGGTCTTTTTCGCCGGCGGCGGCTGGGACAGCCGCCTGGCCCGCGGGGCCGCCCGGACGATGGAAACGCCGGTGCCGGGGGCCTACCTCATGCTGGATGTCATGCGCTCCGGCCAGGAAGCCGCCGGCCGGGCGGCCTGCGGGGCGCACACGGTCGTCTACGGGGGCGGCAGGCTGGCGCTTCAGGCCGTGCGCCGCTGCCGCGAGCTGGGCGCGGCCGCGGTGACCTATGTCCTCCGGGAGACCCGCGAGCAGAGTTCCATCGCCCAGGACGACCTGGCGGCCATTGAGCGGGAGGGCGCCACGCTGGTCTTCAATGCGGGGGTCGACCGGCTCTTCGGCGAGGGGAATGCGTTGAGCGGGGTCGGGATCGTCGATCTGACCTCCCGCCAGGCCCGGACCCTGCCCGCCCAGACGCTGGTCTTTGCCTCGGGCCGCTTTCCGGAGCTGGTCTTCGTTAAGACGGGGCAGGATGGGGACACTGCCGCCCCGGATGCCGCGGCCTCCGATCAGCCTGCGCCCGGGCAGGGCGCCGGCGCGCCGGTTTCCTGGGAGGCGGTGGCGCCCTACAAGCAGCCGGCCGCCATGGACCAGGCCGGGCTGTTTGCCGGCGGAGACGCCCTGACCGACTACCAGGCCGCCATCAAGGCCATCGGTGCCGGACGCCGCGCGGCGGCCTCCCTGCACAAGATCATGTTCGGCATCCCCCTCGACCTGCCCGAGAACGCGGTCTGCCCGAATTCGCCGGTCCAGAACGTGGAGCATGTGGAAAAGGTCGACCGCTCGACGCGCGAGATCATGCCGATGCGGCGTGCAGGCGACCCGAGCCCGGACCTCGAAAAGGGCTTCAGCGAGGAAGCCGCCCGCAGGGAGGCTGCCCGCTGTCTCCAGTGCGGCCTCATCTGCTTTCCAGTCCTTGGCGGGAGGAGCGAGGCGGCCGATGGAGGGATGGAGCTGGATCATGCGCTGGGCCATGGCCTCACCGGTGGGATCAGCGTCGAAGCCGCAGTAGATGGGTAAGCCCTGGGCGATGAGGGTGCGTAGCCATGCCGGGTCGGGTCTGGCACCGGAGGTGGACAGGCAGCGGTAGGCTGGATGCAGGACTTGGCAACTGAGGGCGTCGATGGCCGACTCGCACAGGACGATGGCTTGGGCGGCGGCGACGGAGACGGAGAAGAAGCCACGGTCTTTGCGGGAACCCGGAGCCAGTCCACGCCAGGACCTGGCGGTGGTGCCGCGCAATTCGGCACCGACGGCGGTGGCCGCCGTATCGCCCAACAGGAAGACCGCGTTGGCGTGGGCATCGGCGTAGAGGATTCCCGATTCACGGAGCGGCAGGAGCAACGAGCACGGCAGTCTTCGTTCGACGATGAGGTAACGTTCGACGCGCGGCCAGTGGTGCGCGGCCGCAGGGGGGAGGGTCAGTATCCGGGGGGCGGACACGGCGGCTGGCTGAGTCGGGGCGGTAACGCCAAAACGAGCTTCCAACCATTCCAGCGCCTGGCCAAAGCCGACCTGGCGCACGTGCATGACCAGATCGATGGCGCCGCCGCCCCCGACGTCTACGTTCCAGTTGATGAACTTGGGGCCGGTGACGGAAAGCACGCCACGGGCGCAGTGCCACTTGGCCGGGTCATGAGGATCGGCAGTCGCCTCCAACGCCGCCAGGACCCGGGGTAGCGGCAGGGCGCGTAGGCGATCGGCTCGATCGCGCCAGTTCATGGCTCCTCGGGCATCCTGCCGCGCAAGGAGACCCCGTCCTTGAGGTTGAAGAGGTGGCTGGCTTCGGTGAGGCGGTCGATGAGCGCGGCGGTGAGATGGGTGTTTTTGAGGAACGAAGCCCACTCGCTAAAACCCAGGTTGGTCGTGATGAGCGTCGAGCGTTGTTTGTGACGTTTGTGCAGGAGGGTGAAGAATAGTCCGACTTGCGCGGGTTCGGCCTCAACGTAGCCAATTTCGTCGATCAAAAGTATGTCGTATTGCAGATAGCGGCGGATGACCCGGGCTTGGGACCGGTCGGCCTGGGAACGATGCAGTTCGTGCAGGAGATCGGCGAAGAGAACGTAACGGCCGCGGGCGCCTTGCTCGATGGCCTGGATGAGGAAGCTGGTGGCCAGGCCGGTTTTGCCCACGCCGGTGCCGCCCATCCAGATGATGTTCTGCTTGTCTTTGAGAAAGGCCATGGAGTCGTAGAGGGCCATGATCTTTTTCTTGTTGAGCTTGGGCTGGCGATGGAAGGGAAAAGTGTCCATGAGCCAGAGCTCGGGGATCCTGGCGTGTTTGAGGCGCTGCTGACGGGCCTGGTCGCACTTGAGCCGGTATTCCTCCTCGATGACCCGGGTCAGGAGCCGGGCATGAGAGAGATTGGATTGGGCGGCGGCCTTGAGGTGCTCATCCCAGCGGGCCAAAAGGCCCGGCAGGCGCAGATACTTCAGCTGTTGAGCGAGGGTGTCATTCATCATAGTGGGAGAGGTCAGGGGTGTCGGTCAGCGAGCCCTCCTGATAGGCGGGGCGCTTTTCCAGATCGGGATCGACCAGGGGCTCGGGCAGTGCGGTGTCGTCCAGGAGCAGCAGGGCGATGCGCTCGAGGGTTTCCAGGCTGGTGATGTGGTAGCGGTGGGCTCGCTCCACGGTGCGCCCGAACAGCGCCGTGCCCCAGCGTTGATGGCGCGTCCAGAGCCGGCGCAGGAACTGGTGGCGCAACAGGCCCGGGGTGCCGAGGATGAAGTCGACGTAGGCGGCCACCTCCGGGGCCAGGGCGCGCAGGCGTTTTTCCTCCTCGTGGCTGGAGAGCTTGAGATTGCGGGGGCGATAACGCGCCGGCTGGCCGGGCGCGCGCACGATCTGGTTCTTCACGTCCCAGGGCAAGAGGGTGTATTCGATGACCGCGCGGCGATCCCGGCAAAGGACCAGGTGACGCAGGTAACGCAACACCTGAACCTGGCCCCGGCCGGTGCCGGGGACCTCGTAGTAATTGGCGTCGACGGCGACGTAGCCGTATTCGTCGACGGAACGTTCCAAGAGTTGGTAGGGGGCGGGCAAATGGCGGGGCAGTGGGGTCAGGAACTGGCGTTCGTGCTCGAAGGCCTGGGCGGGAATGAGCCCGGCCTTGCCCTGGGGCCGTTGTTCCATCCGCACGGTGGACCATTCCAGGGCTTGGCGGTTGAGATCCTCCAGGTTGGCGAAGGAGCGGCCCGGGACAAAGTTGGTTTCGACCGTCAGGAAGCTGCGTTCCTCGCCCGCTTTCCGATCGGAGTGTTTGGGGGCATGGCAGAGGAACTTAAACCCATAGCTTCGGCAGAAGGCTTCCATCTCCGGGACCATCACCGCGTGGGCGCCCAGGCCATACCAGCGCGCCAGGTTGGTGTTGTCGATGACACAGAGCCGCGGCGCATACCCCCAATGCATCAGGGCCTGATGCAGGAAGCCTTTCAGATGAAAGCGGTCAAACACGGGGTAGAACTGCAGATACCGGCGCTTGGAGTAACGCAGGTAAAGCAGGCTGGCCTGCAGTCGCAGGCGCTGGGAGCCCACCCGCAACGTGAACGGACTGGTGTCGTGCTGCATCTCGGCCCCAGGCTCATCGGGCACCCTTTGACAACGTTCCGGACTGGGACCGATGATGCCCAGATCCCTTAGCCGCCGCGTCAGGGTCGAGTATTTGACCGTGATCCCGTGCTCTTCCCGGAGCTTCTCCATCATCCGCTGGGCGTAGCCTTCACACTCCTGATGCAGTTGGCGCAACAGGTCCGGATCCAGCACGACTCTCGGAGGGCGAATGGGCGGAGGCATCTGCGCCGCAAACGGGGCGGCGGCGGACGGCCGCCGCCCCCTCCGGCAAGGTCGGGGTGATGGATCCGGCCGGTGCCCAAGGTCACACGGCCAGGTATCTTTCCGGCAGGACGGCATGGCCCGCCCAATCCGCGGGAAGTTTCTGGGAGGGCGTCTCCCCCAGCTTCTGCTTGAGATTTTTCAAGCCCGGGCGGGCGAACTCCATGTGCCCCTCCTTCAGGGTGCGGCCGTTGATCACCGCCTCGGAACGCAGCCGGTGGCCGACGGTGCGCTCCAGCTGCCGGCCGAGCCACAGGATGCGGTTCACGTCGTAGCCGTGGGCGATGCCCATCTCGTCGATCTGGACCAGGGTGTCTTCCAGGGTGACCAGGCCGACGTAGCGCGGGTCTTCGTAGTAGTAGTCGCCGGTGCCGGGGACCGGGCAGTCGTCCAGGAAATTGGCCGGCTGCCCCCCCAGGCCGCCCAGGGTGGCCTCGAAGCGGGTGATCCCGGCCTGCAGCGCCGCGAGCACCGAAGCAGCGGCCACGCGCTTGGTCTCGTGGAAGTGGGCCAGGTGAGCCTCGGTATTAGGGATTTCGTCCAGGATCATGGAGAAGTAGCGGTAGACGTCCGGGGCCGAAGCGCTGCCGTCGTGGTCGGCGTGCTCGATGTCGTAGGCGCCGATTTCCAGCCAGCGCTTGGTGAACTCCACCGCGTCCTTCATGTCGGTGGCCCCGCCGATGGGGCTGCCCCATATGGTGCTCACCGTGCCGCACATTTTCATGCCCGCGTCGTTGCACTTCCTGATGCAGCGTTCGGCCTCCCTCCAGTAGTCGGGCAGGGTGGTGCCGGAATTGGCGAAGTGGTGCTGCTCCTCGGTGGAGACCATCATCAGGAGCCGGTCCGGGCCGACGCCCTTTTCCCGCAGCCGGATGGCGCGGTCGACGGCCCCCTCGCGGATGGTGACCGCGGTGAGCACCAGGTCGTCGGTGTCGATCCCCTTATTGGCGCAGCGGCTCTTGAAGCGCTCGCTCTTGAGGTGGGCCAGCAGTTCCTCGGCGTCCCGGAACTGGGGCATCAGGTAGGGGTTCCCCAGGTTGGTGACCTCGATGTGCCGGCACCCGGCGAAGATCAGCTCCTCCAGGTAGAACTTCTTGGCCTGGGTGGAGACGAATTTCTCCAGGTGCTGAAAGCCGTCGCGCACGGTGATGTCCCCGATGGCGACCCGGCGCGGCATGCGCGGAAAGATCTTCCAGTAGTCGTACTCGGTCATGGGTGAGCTCCTTTTACCAGCGGGTTCGCCCGCCTGGCCGTTGGCCCGCCGCAGGCGCATGGGCGCGGCCCGGGCGGCAAGTTGAAGTGGGTGCAACCGTCAGCATCGAAAACGCATATTAAAATATTTCCAACCGATCTTCAAGCGCTATCGGCCGGGGCGCCGGGGTGAACGGCGTCGAAAGCGCCTTATTTGCCCTTGTAGACCGGCCGGCGCTTTTCGCGGAAGGCGGCCAGGCCCTCCAGGCGGTCCTCGGTGGGGATGGTGACCCAGTAGGCGTTGGACTCGATCGCCAGGCCCGAGTGAAGGTCGGTTTCGGACCCGTAGTTGATGGCGTACTTGGCCTGTTCGATGGCCACGGGGCCGGCTTCGCAGATCATCGCCGCCATCCTGCGGCACTCCGCCAGCAGTTCGGCCCCGGGGCAGACCCGGTTCACCAGCCCGATCTCCAGGGCCTCCGGGGCGCCGATGCGGCGGCCGGTGAAGATCAGCTCCTTGGCCTTGCCCTTTCCCACCAGGCGGGGCAAACGCTGGGTGCCCCCGGCGCCGGGGATGATCGCCAGGCGGGTCTCGGTCAGCCCCATGGTCGCCGTGTCGGCCGCCAGGCGGATGTCGCTGGCCAGGGCCAGCTCCGTGCCCCCTCCCAGGGCCACGCCGTTGACCGCCGCGATGACCGGCTTGTTCAGGAACTCGATGGCGGTGAAAAGGTTGCGGATGGTGAGGATGTACTCCTTGACCTTGAGGGGCGGCAGGGTAACCCGCTCTTTCAGATCCGCGCCGGCGCAGAAGGCCTTGTCGCCCCTGCCGGTGACGATGATGACGCGCACTTCCGTCCGGAAGCGCAGGGCCTCGATCTCGTCGCGCAGGGCGTGGAGCAGGGCGAAGTCGAAGGAGTTCATCACCTCCGGGCGGTTGAGGGTCAGCAGGGCGACCCCCTCGGATTCCTCGGACAGCAGAACGGGTTCGGTCATGGGCAGCTTCCCTCCGGGCGTGTTGTGGGTGGGTGACTCTATCGCAATCGCAATCGAAATCGCAATCCAGATCCAAATCGCAATCGCGGAAGACGATGTCGATTGCGATTTGGATTTGGATCTGCAGCTGGATCCGCCCTGGGGACGACGGTTTGCGTGGCGCCGGCTGCCGTCAGCAGCCGATGTGGCGCGAAATGACGATCCGCTGGACCTCGGAAGTCCCCTCACCGATGTCGAGCAGCTTCTGATCGCGGTAAAAGCGCTCCACCTGGTAGTCCTTCATCAGGCCGTACCCGCCGTGGATCTGCACGGCGTGGTCGGCGACGCGGCCCATGAGCTCGGAGCAGTAGAGCTTGGCCATGGCGGCCTCTTTTTCGAAGCTCCGGCCGCGGTCCCTGAGCCAGCAGGCCTTGTAGAGCAGGTTGCGGGCGCACTCGATCTCCAGGGCGGAGTCGGCCAGCTTGAAGGCCACGGCCTGGAACTTGGAGATCGGCTGGCCGAACTGGGTGCGCTCCCGGGCGTAGCGGAGCGCCATGTCATAGGCCCCCTGGGCGCCTCCCAGGCCCATGGCGGCAATGGAAAGGCGGCCGCCGTCGAGGGTTTTGAGCATCTGGTGAAAGCCGTCGCCGCGCTGGCCGAGAATGCTGTCGGCGGGCACGCGCACGTCGTCGAAATAGAGCTCGGCGGTGCTGGAGGCGCGCCACATCATCTTGCGGTGCATGGCAACGGCGTTCGATGTTCGACGTTCCCAAGAGACGCCCGGCATTCCATATTCGCATTTCGATGTTGGGCGTTCGATGTTCGACGTTCGACGTGTGCTGTTCATCCCTTTTTCCGTCAAAGGAGGCCCGCATGACCCAGAAGATCGAAGAAACCCTCAAAACCCGCTTCGGCTTCGACGCGTTTCTCGACGGCCAGCGGCCGGTCATCGAGCGCGTGCTCGCCGGGCAGTCGGCGGCTGCGGTTTTCCCCACGGGGGCCGGCAAATCCCTGTGCTACCAGCTCCCGGCGCTTCTCCTGCCGCACCTCACCCTGGTGGTCTCGCCCCTGTTGGCCCTGATGAAGGACCAGCTCGAGTTCCTGCTCTCCAAGAAGATCCCCGCCGCCAAGCTCGACTCGGGCATGTCGCCCGAAGATTACCAGGCGGCCCTGCGGGCGGCCAGGGACGGGTCGGTCAAGATCCTGATGATCGCGGTGGAGCGCTTCAAGAACGAGCGCTTCCGCAACCAGCTCAAGAAGGTGAAGGTCGACCTGCTGGTGGTCGACGAGGCCCATTGCATCTCCGAGTGGGGGCACAACTTCCGGCCCGACTACCTCAAGATCCCCACTTACCAGAAGCAGTTCGGCATCCCCCGGGCCCTGCTCCTGACCGCCACGGCCACCCCCAAGGTACTCGAGGACATGTGCCGCAAGTTCGCCATCCCCCGCGAAAACGCCTTCGTTTCCGGGGTCTACCGTAAAAACCTGCAGCTGCGGGTCCTCCCGGCCACGGACCGGCAGCGGCGCCGGGCCCTGGTCGAGGCCCTGAAAGAGCCGCCCGCCGGGCCGGCCATCGTCTACGTGACCCTGCAGAAGACCGCCGAAAAGGTGGCCGAATCCCTGGGCGCGGCCGGAATTGACGCCGAGCCCTACCACGCCGGCATGCAGACCGAGCAGCGCGAGGAGATCCAGAACCGTTTCATGTCCGGACGCCTCGACACGGTCGTGGCCACCATCGCCTTCGGCATGGGGATCGACAAGCGCGACATCCGCAAGGTGATCCACTACGACCTGCCCAAGTCCATCGAAAACTACAGCCAGGAAATCGGGCGCGCCGGCCGCGACGGCGCCCCGTCGGTGTGCACCGTTCTTTCCGGCCGCGGCGGCGTGCCCGTGCTGGAAAACTTCGTCTACGGCGACACCCCCGACGAGGCCGGCATCCGCCGGGTGCTGGAGCAGGCGCGCCAGGCGCCGGGCCGCAAATGGGAGGTGCACCTCCACGGGCTGTCCCAGGAGAGCGACATCCGCCTCCTGGCGTTGAAGACCCTCATGGTCTACCTGGAGATGAAGGCGGTCCTCAGCCCCCGCTACGTCTATTTCGAAAGCTACCCCTTCAAGCTCCTCAAGACGCAGGAAGAGATCGCCGCCGCCTTCGACGGGGAAAGAAGGGGCTTCATCGAAACCATTTTCGCCGGCTCCAGGACGGCCAAGACCTGGACCACCCCCGACATCGACGCCGTCATGAAGCAGTCGGGGGCGCCGCGCAAGCGGGTCCTGGCGGCCCTGGACTACCTCGACGAAAACGGGTGGATCGAGCTGGCGCCCAGGTCGGCGGTGGAGGTCTTCGAGGTTCTGCGGCCGGGTGTCGATGCCGGGGAGACGGCCCGCTCGCTCCAGGCCCTGTTCAAGGAAAAGGAGGCCCTGGACGTCGGCCGGATCCACCGCACCCTGGCCCTGCTGGAGGGCGCGGCCTGCCTGGCGCAGGGTCTTTCGGCCTATTTCGGGGAAACCCTTCCGGCGCCCTGCGGGCAGTGCTCCTTCTGCCGTTCCGGCAAGCCCGCGCGCCTGCCGGGGGAGCCCCGCGACCCCCTGGGCGGCATCGCCTTCGCGCCGCTTCTGGAAGAGCTTTCGGGCGCCCTCGGGCCGCCCCTGCCGGTGGAACTGGTGACGCGCTTCCTGTGCGGCATCAGCACCCCGCGCCTGATCCAAGGCAAGGCCACGCGCCTGAAAGCCTTCGGCCGGCTGCACGCCTACCCCTACCGGGAGGTGGCCGCCTGGGTGGCCGGACAGCTGGCTGCGTCAGGACCTGCATCGTCGTCGTGAGCCCCTGGCTGGCCCTGTGCACACATTTGCGTGCAATGAAAATGCCTCCCGGAAACCCGGAAGCCGACCAGGGCGATTCACCACGAAGAACGCGAAGGACACGAAGAAGGCCATTCGCCGCGCTGCCGGTCGGGACGGCTGCCGCATGCCCACGACCCTGATGTACACGCATGCCTTGTACAGGGGCGGGCAGGCTTTCCGGACTCCGGTAGACCGTCCGCCGGCCGGCTTGTGCAGGCGGCACAAACCGGCCGGCCTGCCGACCTGGTTTCCTGCGTCGGCATGACATCGGCCTTGACCCTAGCGCCTGGATTGTATATCCGTCATCTAAACAAAGTAACTCTTCGTGGGGTTGGTTTCCTGGGCTCCGGTCTACACCTTCTTTGAAACAAGTTGCCTTACCATTTCCTTCAATTCCTCTATCTGGACTCTCTGCGCATTCAGCTCCGCCTGCTGAGAAGACAGCCTCGAGAGGTTCTCGGCTATCTGCGCCTGCTGGTCTTTGATTGCCTCGACCAGAACAGCGGTGAGCTTTTCATAGGATAGTGACTTCCTGCCCTCTTTGTCCGTGCGGACGATCTCCGGAAGCACCCTTTCCACCTCCTGGGCTACAAGGCCTATCTGCCTTCCCTCCCTGAACCCCTTTTCAGAGAACTCCTCCGTCCTCCATTCAAAGGAAACCCCCCTCAAGTTCGTTATCTTCTCCAGAGGTTGCTCCAGTGGCTCGATGTTCTTCTTGAAAGCGACATCAGAAGAGCTCGCCACCTCGCCCAGCTGGAGGCTGCCGTTTATCTTCACCATGCGGGCGTCGAACTCCCCGAATATCAGGGGATCGGACTGTTCAGAGTTGTGGATATAGAGCTTGTTGGAACCTGTTTCATTCTGGCCGGCTCGGAACCCGAGACAGACGTTGCCCTTGCCGGTCAGGACGATGAGGGTCAGGATGATGAACATCACCGTCTTTTCCAGTTTCAGGGCCGAGAAGAGGTTGCGGTTCATCTGCATCCAGTTGCGGGTCCAGTAGGGAAACCCGAGCCGGTTCTCGATCTTTTCCGCCAGGCGCCGGGCGTCGTATATGTCCCGGATGCGCACCTCGACTCCGGTGACGGCGTCCCCCATGCGCAGGATCTTCTGGGCCTCGCGCAGGTCCATGTAAGCCAGGGATCCGTCGAACTCGTGCATGCCCGATTCAAAAAACCCGGTCACCTGGAAACGCTTCATGGACGGGATGTGGCCGATGGGGGAAATCATGCCGTTGAAGGTGACCAGGTAAACCGGGTCTCCCGCGAGGACGCCCAGGTTGCGCGCCAGTTCCTTGCCCAGGACGATGCCCGGCGCTTCCGGCACCGCAGGCGACGCCGCCGCGGCATCGGCCCCGGGCTCGAAGGAAACGCCGTCCAGGTTCTGGATGACCCGCCCGGCGGTCGCGGGATCGATCCCCCGCACGATGGCGCCGGACACCCCGGAGGAGGAACGCAGCATGGCCTGTGAATAGACGAAGGGGGTCGCGGCCTCCACGCCCTCGGTCTGCTCGGCCGTCGCGGCCACCTTGCCGTAGTCGGTAAACGGCGACCCGTGCCGCATCACCACGACGTGGGATTCGACGCCCAGGATGCGCGCCTTCAGGTCGTGCTCGAAGCCGGCCATGACGGCGATCACGACGATCAGGGCCATGACCCCCACGGTGACGCCGGAAACCGAGAGCAGGGTGATCAGGGAAATGAAGGTCTGCTTCTGCCTGGAACGCAGATAGCGGCTGCCGATAAACCGTTCAAAGGTCAACGGTGATTTCCTCCGCCCGGAAGGCGTGATGGGGGGAACAATGCCGGAACTCCGCTATCCCGTACCGGAACGCGCGGGGCATGGCGACGCCGCCGCCTCCGAAGGTTTAAACATTGTTAAATACTGCATGTGCCGCAGCCTGTCAAGATTCAAGTTGGGGCGGGGATGGTCTGGAAGGTGAGGCGGAAGGTGGTCCCCGCACCCACCTGGGACTCGTAGTCGAGCCACACGCCGTAGGTGTCGAGGATGCGGTGCACGATGGAGAGGCCCAGGCCGGTACCGTCTGCCTTGGTGCTGAAAAAGGGGTCGAAAATGCTCGCCCTGCATTCCGGCGGGATGCCGCCGCCGGTGTCGCGGATGCGGACTTCGACCCGGCCGCTTTTCAAGGGGAGCATGTCCACGTCGATGCGCCCGGTCCCGGCGATGGACTCGGCCGCGTTCACCAGCAGGTTCCAGAACACCTGGCGCAGGTGCACCGGGTCCATGTCGATCCAGGTGCCCGGGGCCAGGCGCCTGGAGAAGGTGATGCGCTGGGCGCAGACGCGGTCCCTTTCGAACAGGTCGAGGATTTCATCCAGGGTGCCGCCCAGTTCGATGGCCTGGCGCCTGGCCGCCGGGGGGCGGGCGAACATCAGGAAATTGTTGACCAGCGTGCCCATGCGGTCCGCCTCGCGCAGCACGATCTGCATCAGCTTCTCGGAGGTTTTGTCGAGGGGCAGCTCTTCGCTCATCATCTGGATGGATCCCTTGAGCGAGGCCAGGGGGTTCTTGATCTCGTGGGCGAGCCCGGCCGCCATCTCTCCCACGGCGGCGAGCTTTTCCATCCGCCTGGCCCGGTCCTCCATGGCCTTGGCCTGTTCCCGGTGCTTCCTGCTCTGGGCCGCCAGCAGCCTGCCCAGGGTGGCGACGCAGAAACAGGCCGCCATGGTGATCGCCACCTTGAAGAAAACCTGGTTCCATACGAACCTGGCGGCACCCTGGTACGGGGACGGGTCCAGGGGGGCGAGGATCCCGAAGTATTCCAGGTCCACCAGCAGGCCGTACTGCAGGCTTGCCAGGCCGGCCATCAGGAAGCCGATCCGCTCGAAGGGCAGCAGGTGCACGTAAATGATGACCAACAGGTAGAGAAACGAGAACACGCTGCTGAAACTGCCGGTGATGTAGACGATGAAGGTGATGATGAGGGTGTCGATCCCGGCCTGGAAATAGGCGAAAAGCCTCAGTTTCGCGATGCGCTCCAGGATAACGGCATATACCAGGGAGAGCAGGAAAACGGCGGCGATCAGCCCGTAGAGAAACAACAGCGGCCGGGCCAGCGGGGAAGGGCTTTCGCGCAGGTGCAGGACGGTGGTGGACCCCAGCAGGACCGTCGAAAAGACCAGGCGCATCATCATGATGGCCTTGAGCTTCTCGTACAGTTCCCGGTCGGGTGGGGGGTGCGCGGTCATGCGCAGCGCCGGCGGGATCAGTTGATGGCCCCGGCGATCTTGAAGATCGGCAGGTACATGGCCACCACCACGCCCCCGATGGTCACGCCGAGAAAGACCAGCAGGAAAGGCTCGATCAGGGCGGTCATGTTCTCCACGGCCCGGTCGACCTCCTCCTCGTAGAAATCGGCGATTTTGGCCAGCATGGCGTCCAGGGCGCCGGTGGACTCGCCCACGGCGATCATGGAGCCGACCATGGAGGGGAAAACCCCGGTTTCCATCAGGGGCTCCGCCATGGTGCGCCCCTCGGCGATCGCGGTGCGGACGTCGTAGACGGCGTTTTCGATGGCCTTGTTGCCCGATGTCTTGGCCACGATGTCCAGGGCCTCCAGGATGGCGACCCCGCTGGCGAGCATGGTGCTCATGGTGCGGCTGAACTTGGCCACGGCGACCTTGCGCAGGAGCATGCCGAAGACGGGCAGCTTGAGGATCGTGCGGTCGATGAACACCCGCCCCTTCTGGGTGGCATAGGAACGCCTGAAGGCGATGACGAAAAGAATCAGGGCGCCCAGGAGAAGGTACCAGCTGTCGGTGACCAGGCGGCTGATCTGCATGACCACCTGGGTGAAAAGCGGCAACTGGGATCCGAAATCGGCGAAAAGCTCCTCGAACACCGGGATGACGAAAACCAGGATCACCGCCAGCACCAGGGAGGCGATGATCAGGGTGACGACGGGGTAGGTCATGGCCCCCCGGACCTTGGCCTTCAGCGCGGCCGCCTTTTCCATGTAGGCCGCCAGGCGCCTCAGGATCGTGTCCAGAACGCCGCCCGCCTCGCCGGCGGAAACCATGTTGACGTAAAGGTCGCTGAACTGCTTCGGAAATTTCTTCAGGGCCTCGGCCAGCGTCGAGCCGCCCTCCACGTCGGCCTTCACCGCCTTGATGACTTTCTTGAAGGTCCTGTTCTCCTGCTGGTTCTGGAGAATGTCGAGGCACTGGATGATGGGGAGGCCGGCGTCGATCATGGTGGAGAACTGCCGGGCGAAGACGATGGTATCCTTTTCGGTGATGCGCGGCTGGAGAATGGTGGCGGTTTCGAAAAGATCCTTGGGCTTCTCCTTTATCTTCACGGGGGTGAGGCGCAGCCGGCGGAGGTTGTTTTCGACGACGCCGGCGTTGACGGCCTCCATTTTCCCCTTCTGGATCTGGCCGCTTCTGTTTCTTCCCGTCCACGCGTAAACCGGCATTTACTCCCCCTTTTCAGGCGCGCCGCGGGGCCTGAACGGGCGCCCCGTCCCCCTGGAGCCCGGCCCTCGACCGGGCGGGTTCTCCCCTGTTATCACACAGGGCGGGCGTCGGCAAGCTGTTTGGGGCCGCCGCGGGGCGCGCGCCGAAAAAAAGAACGCTCCGCGGAACAGTCTCCGGGAGCGCTCTTTGTCCTGATACTGAGCAACCCGGCGGTCATGGTCCCTGTCGACTTTAGACCCGTGGCTTTGCGTCGCCGCCTTTCGACGGTTTTGCCGTTGTTCCATTCAGTTCAAATCGCTTTTTGAAGACTATTCCTATAATGAATCCGCTCCCCTGTCAACGCCCTTCCGACAGACAGCCCCCGGTCAAGCGCCCGGCAAATCCCATGGCGGCGGTTCGCCGTTCCATATTCGACGTTGGATGTTCGAAGATAGCCGTTCCAAGCCCCTTCCCCTGCTCGAGGCCTCTTGCCAAACCCCCCGGGATGTGCATACAGTCTGAGCGGCCGACTATCCGCGAAAAGGACCTCCGACATTGACGACGCCCTCGGATTTGACCGTCATCACCACCCATATCAACGCCGATTTCGACGCCATGGCCTCCATGCTGGCGGCCCAGAAGCTCTACCCGGGTTCCGTCGTCGTCTTCCCCGGGTCGCAGGAGAAAAACCTGCGCAACTTTTTCATCGACTCGATGGTCTACCTTTTCAACATGGCGGACATGAAGCAGATCGACTTCGACCGGGTCCGGCGCCTGATCCTGGTGGACACGCGCCAGGCCAGCCGGATCGGGGAACTCGCGCGCCTGCTGGACAGGGAGAACGTCACCGTCCACATCTACGATCATCACCCCCCGATGAAGAACGACATCCGCGGCCAGCACGAGGTGCACCGCCTCACCGGCGCCACGGTGAGCATCCTGACCGGTCTCCTGCGCGAGCGCCAGATCCCCGTCTCGGCAGACGAGGCCACCATCCTGTGCCTCGGCATCTACGAGGACACGGGGTCCTTCACCTTCCCCTCCACCACCGTGGAGGATTTCGAGGCCGCCGCCTTTCTTCTTTCCAAGGGCGCGGACCTCAACGTCATTTCCACCCTGATCGCGCGCGAAATCACCCCGGAGCAGGTCGGCCTGCTCAACGACATGATCCAGGCCCTCTCCCGCCACCACGTCAACGGCGTGGAGGTGGTGCTCACCATCGTCACCCGGGAGCACTATGTGCCCGATTTCGCCTTTCTGGCCCAGAAGATGATGCGCATGGAGGACCTGAACGTCCTTTTCGCCCTGGGGCGCATGGGGGATAAAATCTACATCGTGGCCCGCAGCCGCGTCTCCGAGATCGACGTGGGGGCGATCGTCACCGAACTGGGCGGGGGGGGGCACAACTTCGCCGCCGCGGCCACCATCCGCGGCAAGACCCTGGCCCAGGCCCAGCAGGAGCTGCTCGAATGCCTCTACCGGCACATCCGGCCCCGGCGCCAGGCCGGGGACCTGATGTCATCACCTCCCATCGGCGTCGACATGGACGTTTCCTGCCGCGAGGCCAACAACCTTCTCACGCGCTACAACATCAACGTGCTGCTGGTGATGCGGCCGCAGCCGGGGGCGGGCGCCGCGCTGGCGGGCTACATCTCGCGCCAGGTGATCGAGAAGGCGCTGTACCACAAGCTCGGCGACGTTCCGGTGCGCGAATACATGACCACCGAGTTCGCCACCGTATCGCCCGAGGCCGACCTGGTGGAAATCCAGGACAAGATCATCGAGAACAAGCAGCGCCTGCTCCCGGTGGTCGCGGAAGGCGAAGTCAGGGGGGTCATCACCCGCACCGACCTGCTGGACATCCTGGTTCGCCAGAGCGCCAGGATGTCGGGCCGCTCCCAGGACCCGCTCCAGGCCCTGGGCAGCGCCAGGACCCGCAAAATCGTCAAGTTCATGAAGGAGCGGCTCTCGCCCGGCGTCATCGCCGTTCTGAACAGGATCGGGGAGGTTGCGGACGAGCTCGGGTGCGGCGCCTACGTGGTGGGCGGATTCGTCCGGGACCTGTTCCTTTACCGCGGCAACGAAGACCTGGACGTCGTCATCGAGGGCAACGGGATCGCGTTTGCGAAGGAGTTCGGCCGGATCACGGGGGCACGCATCCACAGCCACGAAAAATTCGGCACGGCCGTGATCCTCTTCCCCGAGGGGTTCAAAATCGACGTCGCATCGGCGCGCATGGAGTACTACAAGTTCCCGGCGGCCCTGCCGGAGGTCGAGAGGAGTTCCATCAAACTCGACCTCTACCGGCGCGATTTCACCATCAACACGCTGGCCATCCAGCTCAACCCCGGGAGGTTCGGCACCCTGATCGATTTCTTCAACGCTCTCAGGGACATAAAGGACAAGGTCATCCGGGTGCTGCACAACCTGAGTCTCGTCGAGGACCCCACGCGCGTCTTCCGGGCCATCCGCTTCGAGCAGCGCTTCGGATTCACCATCGGCAAGCTGACCTCGAGCCTGATAGAAAACGCGATCTCCATGGATTTTTTCAAGCGCCTCAGCGGGAGGCGGGTGTTCACGGAGATCCGCCTCATCCTGGAGGAGGAAAACCCCATCCGGGCCATCATCCGCCTGAACGACTTCGGCCTGCTCAGGGTCATCCACCCCGCGATCTCCCTGGACAAGGACCTGCTCCAGATGTTCAACTCGACCCGCAAGGTGCTGTCCTGGAACGATTTGCTTTTCCTTGAGAGATCGGAAGAGCACACTGCAGCGGAGGCGAGGAGGTCTACATCGAGCGTCCCGCCGGAGGCCAGCACCGTGCCGGTCAGGGGGTTGACGCTCAGACGCTCCACGCCGGGAACCGAGGCGAGCGCCGTCTGCACTCCGGAAAAATAGGCGCGGTCCCCTTTTCTGGAAGGCACGCCGATTCTGATCCTGCCGGGCGTCCGGTGAATGAGCAGGGCGTTGGGCGGCGTCTCTTGCATCGCTCAGGCGACTGCCTTCGCGGCGGCCTTTTTGGCCTTGGGGGCGGCGCCCTCATCCGTGGCGGCGATTTCCGCCTTGGCCTCGGCGGCCAGATCCTCCACCGCTTCGACGGCCTCGGCCACGGTGACCTTGAGCTTCTCGTAAGCCAGGAGCCCGCCCTTGATGGAGGCCTTCAGCACCGGTTTGAGGACGCCGGCCACCACCGGCAGGACCACCGGCGCCAGGAGCACCACCCCCGCGCCGACAATGAACGGATTGCTCAGGCTGAGATCGCTTCCAAACAGTTTCATTGCGGACCTCCTTTGGGTTGGGAAACAGGGGGGCGGATTCAAGCCCCTAACTGAATCCTAATATAAAAAAATGAATCAGATTTCAATATTCCCGACCATTACAAGCCTATAAACTGATTTAATAGGACTAAATTGATAGAGAAAAGCTACCAAAAAAATGGAATCATGCCAGCGTTTTTTCCCTGATGCACGCGATTCGTGCAATCAGCGCCGGCGGCATGCCCTTGGGCTTGACCCCGTAGCGCATGAAGCGGATGAAGCGCTTGAGCTGGTCAGCGTAGGAGCGGATGTCGGCAAGGGAGTCGAAGGAACCGCAGAGGGGGTGGTAGTAGCAGCGCTCGGCGCGGGTGGCTTCCTGCTCGGCGAGGTAGATCACGTCGAGGTATTGTTTTCCGGCAAGGTGTCCGATGAACTCCGAGATGTCGTTGGATGGCGCGTCCATGTGATGCAGTGCTCCTTTCGTGGTCATTTGAAAAAAGGGGGCTTTCGAACCGCCCCGCAGGTTGTCTTAGCCGACGGCGCCAGTCCATCACAGGTTTGTTAGGATTTTATTAGGGGCCAAAATGAAATCGAAGCGGGTCATCCGGTGCACGCTAACCGCCATTTAACCTTTTCCTCATCTGCGGGCGATACAAGTGCGATTGGCTCCGGGCCGGGAAGATGGGGAGAGCGGCTGCGGATGCCGCCGCGCAGCGCGCGGACGGGGAGCGGAAAACAACCTGACGGATACAAGGAGGAAAGGGTTTCCATGCACTGGATTTTCGCCCTGGTCAAGAACAAGCGCCTTCCGGGCCAGCTGGTCATCCAGCTCACCGACCGCTGCAACGCCGCCTGCCCCCAGTGCGGGATGAGAAGGAGTGCGGCCTTTCCCCGTTCGCGGCTTTCCGTCGACGGGGTCAAGCGCATCATCGACGCGGCGGCGGTTCGCGGGTTCCGGGTCGTCTCCTTCACCGGCGGCGAGCCATTGCTGCTGGAGGACGATCTGGTGGCCCTGATCGCCCACGCCGGCCGGGCGGGAATGACCTACATCCGCACCGGGACCAACGGGTTCGTTTTCATGGGGGCCGAACGCCCCGGCTTCGAGAGCCGGGTGCATCGCCTGGCCGAACGCCTGGCCGCCACCCCCCTGCGCAACTTCTGGATCAGCATCGACTCGGCCCTGCCCGGAGTTCACGAATCGATGCGCGGGCTTCCGGGCGTGGTGGCCGGTATCGAAAAGGCCCTGACCATTTTCCACGCCCACGGCATCTACCCCGCCGCCAACCTGGGGGTCAACCGCAACCTCGACGGGCCGCGCACCCGCGCCCTAAGCGGCCTGCCGGACGGGGATGGCGCGCCGCCGGGTTTCTTCGAGGCCTTCCGGTCCGGGTTCGATGCCTTTTTCCGCTTCGTCGTCGATCTCGGGTTCACCATGGCCAATGCCTGCTACCCCATGAGCGTCGACCCCGTGGAGGCCGGGTCCGGTCTATCTGCAGCCTATGCCGCGACCTCCACCGACGCGGTCGTGCGCTTCAGCCCGGGCGAGAAAGTGCTCCTGTTCCGCGCCCTGCGCCAGGCCGTCGCGGAGTTCAGGCCCCGGGTGCGGATTTTCTCGCCCCTCTGTTCCCTCTACGCCCTCGAGCGCCAGCATGCCGGCAGCGGCAGCCCCTACCCCTGCCGGGGCGGGATCGACTTCTTCTTCGTCGACGCCAAGAACGGGCACACCTACCCCTGCGGCTACCGCGGAGACGAGGATCTCGGGCCCCTTTTCGATGCGGGCGACCCGGGACCCGCGGCGGCGCCCGGGTGCACGCGCTGCGACTGGGAGTGTTTCCGCGACCCGTCCGAGCTCTTCGGGCCGCTTCTGCAGGCGCTCTCCCGGCCAGGCGGGCTGTGCCGCCGGCTGCGCGCCGACCCCCGGTTTTTCAGGCTCTGGCTGGCCGACCTGGCCTACCAGCGGGTCTGCCGTTTTTTCGACGGGCGCCGGGCGCCGGACGCTTCCGGCCTCCGGGGTTTTAAAGGCCGCCTCTTCGTCCCCGGCTATCGCCCAACATGACGCAGCATCCGGGACGGGTTTCACGGCTTTCTAGTGCCCGGCTCATTCCCGCGTAACCGCCGCGCGGCAGGATGGCGCCGTTTTCAACTTCCGGGAAAGGAGAGACGCGATGCGCATCAACCCCTGCCGCTCATGCCCCCTCATCGACGCGGACAAGAACAACGCCACCTGCCTGCGCTGCGACAAGCGCGTACAGTACATCCGCCATCTCGACCGCCAGCTGCGCTGCACGCCCAGCCGCTGGACCGAGGACGGGCCGCTGATCCACGCGGTCGTTCTGCCCGACCTGCCGTTTCCGCGCATCTGCGGGTGACGGGGTCAGACCCGGCCGCGGATTACGCCGAAGCTGAGACGGGAGTCGGTCACCTCGCTCCTGCCGGTGTACAGGAAGGTGAAGACCCAGAGGGCTTCGAAAAAGAGCAGCCGGCCTGGGTGCCAGAGGGAGGCGAGACCTGCGGCGAGGTCCGGTGAGGGGCCCGGGGGAGGCAGGGGCATGGCGCCGGCGGCGGCGCCGGCGCACAGGACGGCGAGGAGGCACATCCGCTGGTAAGCGCTGAGCCTGCCCTGGCCGCGATAATCGGCCCTCAGGAACTCGGAGGCGAAACGCCACAGCTGGGTCGGCAGGAGCGTGACGAGGAACGCGCCCCTGAAATGCCCCTGCAGGAAGGCGTAGATGCCCGCCAGCGCCCAGAATGTGAACCACACGGCGGTCAGCGCCTGAACCGGCGCGACTTTCTCTCCGTCGAGGCCGCCGGCGTAAGCGATTTTCCGGGTCTTGCCCCTGAAGGTGAAGGATCGCCCCCGCAACAGCCGCCGCACCAGGGGGGGCAGTGCAGCCAGGGGCTTGCCGTAGCAGCAGCCGAAGCTGATGCAGGCCAGGCGTCCCGAGCCCTCGCCGAGAGCATAGGCGACTGAGATGGCGGCCACCGCGGCGGCGGTTGGAAAGCGGAAGCCGAAATGCGGCCCGAGGGCGGCATCCATGGCCCAGGCCAGCCAGGGGCCGATGAGCAGGCCGACAAACGCGGCGCCGGCGACGCTGAAGGTGTAGCGCTTTTTTTCCACCAGGCGCGCCACCAGGCGGGAGGCCGGCACGCACACGGCCAGAAGGCAGGTGGTGAAGACGAGGATGGCCGCCGGCGGCACCGCCAGGGCCCCCAGAAGGACGAACACGGCCGCCGCGGCCAGGAGATAGGCATTGGCGTTGAAGAACCCGTAAAAGGTCAGGTTGATGCCTTGCCAGGTGCCGTCCGCGTTCATCTGCCGGGGGACCGCCGCGATGAACTGCCAGCGCTCCCGGGGCAGGTTCCGGAAGGCCCAGGCGAACAACACCGAAAAGGCAACGGCCAGCGCGAGGACGAAGATCAAGGCGGGCATGTCACGGGTCTCCTTTCGCTTGTCATGGGCAACGCCGCCCGATTTCCGAGCGCACCCGGACATCGGTCTCCACCAGGGGGCGCCCGAAACCTTCCGAGAATCGGCTCACCGCCTCCGGGTGGTGCAGGTTGGCGACGATGTCCGCCGAGAACGCGACCCTCGCGGGCTCAAAGAGGAGGACGTCCACCGAGCTGCCTGGGCGGAACAGGCTCTTGGGCCGGCCTTTTTCCACCCGCATCCCCTTTTCCAGGGGGTGGGGCCGGTCGTAGCGCCGGGCGCTGTAGCAGGGATGGATGTCGCCGATCATCAGGGCCGCGATCTCGATCATGGCCACGGTGCCGACGCCGGTGCCGCCCTCGACGTCCGTGTCGATGACGGTCACCATGCGCCTGTTCTTGGCATAGGCCCCGGCCAGGCGCATCACCGCCCCCGGGTTGCAGGAGTGGCAGCTGCCGTCGATGGTGTAGACGTCCGCCACCCGGCCGGCCACGGGCGTGTGGTTGTAGTGGTACTTATCGGGTGTCAGGCGGAAAACGGCGTAGTCCCCGCCCTCGAAGGCCGCCCTCCAGAGACTCCGGTCGCGCCCCAGCAACTCCTCCAGGGTGAAGAACTTTTCCTTCAGAAATAGGCCTGCCGCCCGGTTGAAGGAGCCGACCAGCATGCGCGCGTCTGCCGGGGACACGACGGCCCGCGGGTCGCACGGCATGGGGCGCGTCTCCCAGTAGCGGATCCGGCGCTCGAATATTTTCCGCGGGGTATCGAGGGCGGCCGTGGGCTCGAGACACTCGGCAAGGTCGAGGCCCATCATTTCCGCGAAGCGCCGCGCCCGGGTCAGGCGGGCCCCCAGCAGGCTGTCGAAATTGACGAAGCCCAGCAGCCGTGACCCCCGGGGCGAGACCAGGGCATTGAACAGCCGGGGCATGCGCTCGCGCCCAGGGCCGTAAATCATGTCGACGAGGCGGTCGTGGAACAGGGGCTCGGTTCGCACCGTCCCGGTGCCGCGGTCGATGTATTGGTGGAGTTTCAGGGGCATGAACCACCTCGGCGGCCGATCGTCGGGGCCTCAAGGCAAACAGGTTTGCTCGGAGCCCCAGGCCGCCATGAGGCGGTGGAAAACCAAGAGGCAGACCTGGATCAGGGTGCGCACGTCGTCGCTGGCGGCCGTTTCCGACAGGAGCCCGCGGCGCCGCGATTTGAGAAACTCGGGGGCGCTGCGCCCCTTGAGCAGTGCCAGCAGCGGCCGGTTATAAAGGCCGCTGCGCCAGCTCTGCCAGCCGTCGATGGCCGCAAACTGTTCTTCCAGCAGGTCGATGGCCTCGCGCATGTGCTCGAGGCGCAGGGTCCCGCGGTAGTAGGCCTCGGCCGCCAGGTTGAACTGCAGGGCCGGCAGGGCCATGGGCGAGGATTTCCTGGCCTCGCCCAGAATGCCGTCGATGAGCTTCTGGGCCGCCCCGTGGCGCGCGGGGTCCTCGAGGCGCCCGCCCAGGTGCCGGATGGTCTCCTCCAGCCCCATGGCCGCGATGAGGTCGGCGCCGTCGGTTTTCAGGAGCTTGAGAAGCGCCAGGCGGTACTGGAGGTTGTGGACCCGGACGTATCCGGGATAGCGGCGGCTGAGGCGGGTGGCGGCCGTCTGCTCGAGGATCTTCCTCAGGAAGCGGTTGGGGGTGTCGCGTGCCACGTAAAACGTGGGGATCCCGATGGCGGCGCCGAACAGGACCTGGCGCCGCTCGCTTTCCAGGAAGGGGTCGTCGGGAATGTCCGCGTGGCCGGTTTCGCCCCTCAGGATGTAGCGGAAGGCCAGGGCCGTCACCAGGGTCTGGAGGTCCGCGGCCCCGGCCAGGTCCTCGACCAGGCTGGAGAACTGGCTGTAGTGCCGGCCCTCGAAACCGAAGAAGCCCATGCCATCGCAGGTGCGCATGCGGTAGAGGCTGTACATGGCCATGCGCGGGTCGAAGACCCCCATGGCCGCCAGGTCCCGGCGCAGGCGGACGTCGTTTCCGGGCTGCCCGTTCAGGGCCGGGCTGCGGGGGGTGCTCATGAGCCAGACGAGGTAATCGATCAGCCGGAAGTCGGTGACCAGGTCGCCCTTCAGCCCGAAAAGCCGGCTCAGGGCGCGGTCGAGCCACTCGGGGCCGAAGGGCGTGATCGGCCGGCCGCAGCAGGCCAGGCGCGCCTTTTTCTTCCAGCGCCGCCAGAGCATGCGCAGGTGGGTGAAGTCGAGTTCATGGGGAAGAAAGCCGAGCACTTTTTCCGGGTGAAAGTCCTGGAAGTCGAGGCGATAGGGCGAGGCGCTGTAGGTCCCGACGAAAAGGGGCAGGAAGTGTTCGACAATCTTGATGGCCAGGTCGCCCACGTATTTTTCGTCCGCCGCGCCGAAGCCGGATTCCGGGCTCGTGAAAAGGCGCGAGAGCCTGAGGCTGCCGATGCTCAGGTGGGTACCGTTGTTGGCCAGGCTGATGTTGGAGGTGTTGGGAAGAACGACCAGGTTGTTGACGATGATACCGGCTTCCTTGAGCTTGGCGACCGCGTTGAGCTGGCTGCGCGACAGCACCTCGTGGCACAGGGTCATGTAGCGGTGCTTGTCCTCCCCCCGGGGCCAGCCGGACAGGCAGGGGTTGATGAAGAGCGAGCGGTAGAAGTTGTCCGCGATCAGGTCGTTGAGCTGGCGCTGGCGCACCGGCGGGTGGGGCGCGAAATAGAGGACCGCCTTCTGCCCCCGCTCCACCAGGCCGAACCGGGCGTTGGCATACTGCAGAAGGAGCTGGCAGAAGACAAAGCGCAGGGCGGTTTCGGCGGCGATGCGGTCTCCGAGGTTCCCCTCCGGCCCCATGCGCACCGGGCAAAAGGAAAAGGTCTCGGGCGAGGTGTTGTCGCTCAGGAAGTGACCCATGGCGCGAACGCCCTCTGATCTCACCATGGGGTCTGTCCCGTCGTCGCCGACGGCGTCCGCCAGGGCCAGTTTCAGAAGGTAGCTCACCGGAATGCGCACGAAGGCTTCCCGGCCGAGGGTGAAGGCGAAATCACCGGCGTCCCCCCGCAGGGGGCCGGCCGGGCGGCTGCGGTCGGCCCTCAGGTCGGCTTGGAAGACCGCATCGGCATAGGCGTTCAGCCGGCCGCGGGGGAAGCGCACCCAGCTGTTTTCCCAGACGCGGCTGCCGTCGCCCTCCAGGTAGCGCTCCAGGGCCGAGACGATGCGGCCGGGGGTGTCTCCGGCCGAGGTCCGGCGGCGCATGTTCTGGCAGTAGCCGGATTCGCGGATGGTATTGGGCAGGTCGACCTCGGCGGACCCGCCGATCACCGCCACCTGGTATTCGTTTTCGGTACCGGCGGTGGCATCGCCGCAGGAAAAGGGCAGGGTGGCCGCCAGGCTTTCGGGGGATCCCAGGCTGACGCCGGCCAGGGCGGCAAGTTTTTTCAAATAGCCGGGCTGACCTCGGTCCACGATGACGACCGGAAAACTCCTGTGAGGCGCGCTAATCGCTGCGGGTTGATTTGGCAAGCAGGTATCCTTTTTCAACGGGTTGGCGCCAACGGTTTCCACGACACCGATTTCCAGCGGACTGCCGGCGGGCCTTCAGGCTTTAATCAGAAGATTAAAGACCACCTCCTGTTTCAGGCGGATTAGGCTGGCGTTAGGGTTTGATGGCGTTGAGAAATCCGAGATTTTTGCGGCGCCGGGCACCTTTCTAACCGAAGCTGACTGGATCGATTCGTGGTTCAGATTGCAGCGTCCGATCCATAAGGTTTGAGGAGGGCTGCGCGCGATGGATTTTCCCCTGTCGGAAGAGCAGGCCGATCGGGAGCGATCGCTCCACACGACCGTCTCCCCGGCGGCTGCGAAGGCGTCCCGTCCGTCCGCCCGATACCAAAATTTCTGGCTGCACATGCGGCCCCGAACCTACCCGCGGGCGGCGCTTCGATTCACGCACACTTTTCACCTCGGCTTTTTTGCGGTCTTTTTACTGGCGGTCGAGATCGTCACCGGCTTGGCCCTGATGGTCTACTACACCCCTACGCCCGAAGGAGCCTATGCGTCGATTCTGCGCCTGAACGGGCAGGTGGTCTTCGGCGCCCTGTTTCGGGACCTGCATCGCCTGGCCGGCGAGGCGTTGATCGTTTGCGTGGCTCTCCATCTTTTCCGGACGTATCTGACCGATGCCTACAAAGGCGAACGGCGCTTTACCTGGGTCACAGGGGTCGGCCTGCTTCTGTTCACCCTCGGTTTGGGTTTCAGCGGATACCTGCTGCCTTGGGATCAGCGCTCCTACTGGGCCGTGACCATCGGGACCAGCATGGTCGAGGCGATCCCCCTGGCCGGTCACTGGCTGAACCTGGTCCTGCGCGGCGGACCGACCATCGGCGCCGGCGGCCTGATGCGTTTTTACCTGGCCCATGTTCTCCTGCTGCCGCTGGCGGGTGCCCTGCTGCTGGGGGTTCATTATTACCGGGTCTCCCGCCGGCACGGCCTTTCCCTGCCGGTCGAACTGGACACCGGCAGCCGTCCGGAGCGCGACATCCTGCGGGCACGCGATCCGGTGCCTTTCATTCCGGAGGTTTTGCGCCGGGATGTTTCCCTCGGCTGCCTGGCGCTGTTTCTGCTGGTCCTGGCGGCACGGTTTTTCTACGACGCCCCCCTCGGACCCCACGCGGACCCCACGCGCACCCCCCTGGACACCCAGGCGCCGTGGTTTTTCCTGTTGCTGGGTGTCGTTTACGTCCACGTGCACGTGATGCTGGTCACCCGACAGCGAAATGAAAACCGACACAACGACAGACAGGGCATAACCATTGAAGGCGACATCTGCATGGCAGACGGGTGAATGGCGGATCGTTCTGACGGCGCTGATCGTTGCGGGGCTGGTGGGCATTCTGATGCATGCAGCGGCCGGTGAAAGTGAGCGCATGACCCGACGGCAGGCGGCGGCGGAGGCCCGCAGCATCGAGACCGGCGCCGAGCTGTACGCCCTGCACTGCCGCGCCTGTCACGGTTCCCGGGGAGAGGGCGTGGGTCAGCTGGGTCCGGCACTCAGCGAAGCGAAATTCTTTACCGGGCGGATGGCCGAAATCGGTTGGCAGAGCACCCTTTGCGACTATGTCGTTGCCGTGTCGACCCACGGCCGCCTCATGGCCACCCGTCCCATGTACGCCGGTGACGGTGCCAACGCCGTCATGCCGCCCTGGTTGGTGACCTACGGCGGGCCTCTGCGCGGCGACCAGATTCACGACATCGCCCGCTATGTCATGAACTGGCGATCCACCGCCCTGGGTCAGGTGGACCTGATGGTACTGGAGATTCCCAAAATCAACCTCGACGACCCGCAAACCGTGTCCAGGGGCAGGCAGGTCTTCGTGCAGCACTGCGGCCGCTGCCACACCGTCAGCGGGCTCACGGAGGCAACCCTCCAGGGGCCGGAGCTGAGCCGCGCCGCCGTCGTGGTCGCCACCCGCCGGCTGGACCTGTCAGCCGAAGATTACATCCGCGAGTCCTTTCTGATACCGAATGCTTTCCGGGTCGAGGGCTTCGACCCGCAAACGGTGGGCCATTCCTGCGGCGGGGTTCTCAGTCAGCGGGAGTTCGACCAGGTGGTGGCCTTTCTGCTGACGCTGAAATAAAATGGGTTTTGAAGCCCTTCCGGAATTCGCCCAATGGTGTAAAGGTAGCCGATCGTTGCGCCGGCGTTGATGGGCGGGAACATGTTTCCGTCGGGATGGTTGCACATCTCCTTCAAGGTTCCGTCCAGCTTGTTGACCTGCCCGAAACGGTGCCCGTAGACATCGTTGGGAATCTCGCCGCCGACCCGGGCCAGCACCTGGTAAGTGCCGGCGGCCACCTTGAGGTCCATGATGTCGTCCCCGGAGGGCACCGGGACGGGGTTGAAATCGTCAGCGGTGTTGAAGCCGTTGACCACACCGACCACCCCGCGGTTGTAGGGGTATTTGCTCATGGCGGAGGGGTGCTGGATATTGAAGAAGAGAATGCCGCTGTCGGTGATGTGCAGCCCGGTGATCTCCGCTCCGGTCGGCGCGGTGGCGAAACGCTTGAGCGTTTTGCCGTCCCAGCGCCACAGAACGTTGTTGGTGTGGTTGCTGGTGTCTTCGCCGATCCACAGGTTGCCCTGAGGGTCGGTGTAGACGGCGTCGGGGTTGGCGATCTTGTCGACCGTTTGTGCTTGATTGCCATGGTGCATTTCCTCCTTCTAGGTTGAAATAATGGGCCCCTGCCTGTCGACGCCCTCTGCGCCTGTCCGGCAGCGGCGCTCTGCGGGCCTCACCAAAGGGATGGGGACGATATCGCCTCGCCGGGCGCTGTGTTCCGATAGCGCCGGCGTGCGAAAACAGCCCGGAGATTAGCGGGTGGAGGTTAACAGGCCAATAGGGGCAAGTTAAAAATGGATGAGACCACAGGGGTGGGGCCTTGCGGGCGGGCGGGAGGGCCGGGGTCGGCAGAGTGCCTCCCGCCGGGATGGCGGGATTTCAGCACTGCTCGCGGAGAGATTTGCCCGACACCATGTAGCAGATCTGTTCGGCGGCGTTTTTCAGGTGGTCGCCGATGCGCTCGCAGCAGCGGCCGATAAACAGCAGGCTGGTGCCGGCCTTGATATTGCGGGTGTCCTGGCTCATGAAATCGCGCAGAAGCGAAACGAGTTCGCCGAACAGGCGATTGATGCGCTGGTCCGATTTCCATGCCGCGATGGCCGCTTCCGGGTCCGAGCCGCCGTAGGCGCCGCGGATCTGGCGCAGCATGCCCAGGGCGCAGTCGGCCATTTCGTGGATCGTGGCGATGTGTTTGTCCGCCGCGGCCCCGTCGAGTTGGAGCGTGTTCCTGGCGATGTTGGCGGCGTAATCGGCGATCCGCTCGAAGCTGGCCGCCATTCTCTGGGACGCGACGATGATGCGCAGGTCCAGGGCCATCGGCTGGCGTTTGGCCAGAATCAGCAGGGTGAGTTCATCGACCGCGCGGTGCAGGCGGTCGACCTGCTCATCGCCGCGGATCACCGTTTCGGCCAGGGCGCCGTCCCTGCGCGCCAGGGCCTGGACGGCATTTTCGAGCTGGGCCTCGGAAATCCGGGCCATTTCGGCGACGCTGCCGGTGAGCAGCTTCAACTCTTCCTCGTAGGATCGGACCGTGTGCGGGTGCTTGTCCATCATCTCTCCGTGCGGGATGGCCTGGGAGGCATTTTCGGAGGCGCGTGAGGCGCCGGGCATCAGCCGAACCGCCCCGTGATGTAGTCTTCGGTCAGCTGGTGGAGCGGGTTGGTGAAGATCGTCTCGGTCGACCCGATTTCGATCAGGTCGCCCAGGTGGAAATAGGCCGTGCGCTGGGACACCCGGGCCGCCTGCTGCATGGAGTGGGTGACGATGGCGATGGAAAACTGCGTCCTCAATTCGTCGATGAGATCCTCGATCACGGCGGTGGCGATGGGGTCGAGGGCGGAGCACGGCTCGTCCATGAGGATGACTTCCGGGCTGACGGCGATGGTGCGGGCGATGCACAGCCGCTGCTGCTGCCCGCCGGAAAGCCCTGTTCCGGGCTGGCTCAGGCGGTCCTTGACCTCCTCCCACAGGCCGGCCCTGACCAGGGAGGTCTCGACCACTTCGTCCACTTCGGCCCGGGTCGTCGCCAGGCCGTGGATCTTGGGGCCGTAGGCGATGTTGTCGTAGATCGACTTGGGGAAGGGGTTCGGCTTCTGGAACACCATCCCCACCTGGGCGCGCAGCGGCACGACATCGACCTTGCGGTCATAGATGTCCATGCCGTCGATGGAGATCTCGCCGGTCACGCGGCAGATGTCGATGGTGTCGTTCATCCGGTTCAGGCAGCGGATGAAGGTCGACTTGCCGCACCCCGACGGCCCGATCATCGCGATGACCTCGTTGCGCCCGATGTCCATGCTGACGTCGCGGAGGGCTTGCTTGTCGCCATAGTAGACGTTGACATGGCGGCAGGTCATGCGCGGGCTGTCGACGAAGGGCTCCCCGACCGTGCTGCGGTTCTCGCGGCCGACCAGCTGGCTTCCGTCGCGCCGGGTGGAGGGCGCGCCATCCTTGCCGGGGGCGTCAGGGGTAAGGCTCGTTCGCATTTCCATAGGGTCCGTCGCTGGGTCCATGTGCGCGGACCGGGGCCGGGACGGGTTTCGGCGCAACACACCCTGCTTGTCGTCCTTGAGGAACTTGTAGTTGCGAATGAACCCCTCGTTTCTCAATACGCGCGCGATTTCGGTCCGCATCCTCGACCCCGGGATGTCGACGCTCTTGTGCCTGGCCTTGCCCGCGTTTCTGATTCTGGTCAGCATGTCCGCAATCGGATCGCTTGTTGCCATGGTTTTCTCCGCTAATCTGTCTGTTTGTCTTCAATCGTCGCAGGGCCGGGCAGACACCGCCGGCCCCTCGCGCGACCCACCGCAGGCGCGACAGCTACCAGCTCGATTTGACGACCCCCGGAAGCTTCCCCTGTGATGCGAAATTCCTGAAGCATATCCTGCAGATTCCGAATTTCCGCAGGAAACCCCGGGGCCGGCCGCAGACCGGGCATCGGTTGTAAGCCCTGACGTCGAACTTGGGCTTCCTTTTCGATTTCATGATGAGCGATAGCTTTGCCACTTCATCCTCCTTAGCAGTTGTTCCGGCGACGGGTCCCGGCGCCCGGACGACGACGCCCGCCGGCGAGGCGTGGCCACCGGCGGGCGGCCGCGCCCGTTGGGGGGCGGCGTATGGCGAATAATCGGTCGGATCAGTTCCTGAAGGGCATGCCGAGCATTCTCAACAGGGCCCGGCTCTCCTCGTCGGTTATGGCCGTGGTGACGACGGTGACGTTGAGCCCCTTGATGGATTCTATCTTGTCGTAGTCGATTTCGGGAAAGATGATGTGCTCCCTTACCCCGAGGGTGTAGTTGCCGTGGCGGTCGAACGCCTTGGGTGAAACCCCCCTGAAATCGCGCACCCGGGCCAGGGCGACGTTGACCAGCTTGCTCAGAAAGTCGTACATGCGCTCGCGCCGCAGGGTGACGGTGCACCCGATGGGCATGCCTTCCCGCAGTTTGAAGGCGGCGATGGACCGCTTGGCCCGCGTGATAACCGGTTTCTGCCCGGCAATCAGCTTGAGCTCTTCCACAGCGGCGTCGAGCAGTTTGATGTTGTGGATCGCCCCCCCCAGCCCCATGTTGAGGACGATCTTATCGAGTCGCGGGACCTGCATGACGTTCTTGTACTGGAAGGTCTCGACCAGCCTGGGGACAATCTCTTTTTCGTAGTGTTCTTTTAGCTGAGACATCATCAACCCTTCGATCTGTAAATGCCACCCCTTGCGCGAAGCGCCCGCGGAACAGCCTATTTGTCCATCACCTCGCCGCAGCTGCGGCAGAAACGCATTTTCTTGCCGTCTTCCAGGGTCTTCATCCGGACCCTGGCCGGGCTCATGCACTTGTTGCACATCAGCATCACGTTGGACCAGTCGATCAGCGCCTCGCCCTCGACGATGCCGCCCTGGCGGCTGGCCCGCCCCGGCCGCGTGTGCCGTTTGACGAGGTTGATGTTCTCGACGAGGACCCGGCTCTTTTTGCGGTTGACCTTGAGAACCTTGCCGATCTTGCCCTTGTCTTTGCCGGCGATCACCTTCACCTTGTCATCCTTCTTGAGAAGGCATTTTTCCATGATCATGGTCAGTCTCTCCACGGGGCGCCCGCTTCAGCCGCTGGCATCGCGGCCGCGGCGGCGCTGCCGGTTTCTGTGGGCACGCGGCGAGCGCTGCGTGCCGCGCTGAGCGCTTAGAGAACTTCAGGCGCCAGCGAGATGATCTTCATGAAGCGCCTGGCCCTCAGCTCGCGGGCTACGGGGCCGAAGATGCGGGTACCGATCGGCTCCTTGGCGGCGTTGATGAGAACGGCGGAATTGTCGTCAAAGCGGATGTAGGACCCGTCGGGTCGCCGGATTTCCTTCTTGGTGCGCACCACGACCGCTTTCAGCACGTCGCCCTTCTTCACCTTCGCGTTCGGTATGGCCTCTTTCACCGACACCACGATGATGTCTCCGATGGTGGCGTAGCGCCTCATGGAACCCCCAAGGACCTTGATGCAGTTGAGAATCTTGGCCCCGGAGTTGTCCGCCACCGTCAAACTGGTTTCTGCCTGGATCATTTTCTCTTTCCCTCTGGATCAGACGGCTTTTTCGACGATCCTGGTTACGCGCCATCTCTTGGTTTTGCTCAGGGGCCGGGATTCGGTAATGAGCACTCTGTCACCGACGCTGCAGGCATTGTCATTGTCATGGGCGGCGAACTTGGCCCGCCGCCGGATGTACTTGTGGTAAATCCGGTGCTTGACCAGTCTTTCCACAAGAATCACGGCGGTCTTGTCCATCTTGTCGCTGACCACCGTCCCGATCATCTGTCTCTTGGTTCCCCGCGTTTTCATATCAGCAACTTTATGTCCGTTTAAGGGTTTAGGCCTCAGGACTTCCGGGCCGTCTCTCCGATGATGGTGTAAAGCCGGGCGATGTCCCGCTTGGTCTTCTTGAGCTTCGTGGGGTTTTCCAGCTGCCCGATGCCGTGCTGAAAGCGCAGGTTGAAGAGTTCCTGCCTAAGGTCGGTCACCTTCCGTTCCCGTTCCTCGGGACTCATGTCCCTGATCTCGCTTACCTTCATGTCAGTTCGCTCCTCTCGACGAACTTGGTCCTCACCGGAAGCTTGTGAGCGGCGAGCCGCAGCGCTTCCCTGGCCATTTCACGGGAAACACCCTGCATTTCGTACAAAATTCTGCCGGGCCGGACGACGGCGACCCACCCCTCCGGCGCCCCCTTGCCTTTACCCATGCGCACTTCGGCAGGTTTCTTGGTAAAGGGCTTGTCGGGAAAAATCCGGATCCACATGCGCCCGCCCCTCTTGACGTGACGGGTCATGGCGACACGGGCGGCCTCGATCTGCTTGGAGCTGATGGCGCCGCACTCGACGGCCTGCAGGCCGTACTCGCCGAAGTTCAGGTCGCTCCCCCTCAGGCTGACCCCTTTCATCCTGCCCTTCTGCTGCTTTCGAAACTTGACCTTCTTGGGACTCAGCATGTCCTTGTCTCCGCTGCTCTGTCTGGGCTGGCCTGCCCGGTTGGGCAGCCTCCACCCGCTGCTGGTTTGATGACATCGTTTCGGCGGGCCGGGCAGGGTTCCGCAACCGGATCCCCGCAGGCGCCAAGGGGTCTAGGCGGTCGCCTCCAGCTTGTCTCCCTTGAGGATCTCGCCCCTGAAGACCAGAACCAACCGGGTGGAACTGGAGCGCTTCGCCGACGCCCTTTACGTTCACGAGGGCGACACGGCGGTGCGCCACGTGTTCCGGGTGGCCTCGAGCCTCGATTCCCTGGTGGTGGGAGAACCCCAGATCCTGGGCCAGGTGAAAGCCGCCTACCGCCTGGCCAATGCCAACAGAACCGCCGGCGTGATTCTCAACCGCCTGCTGCACCGCACCTTCTTCGTTGCCAAGCGGATCCGCCACGAAACCGGTATCGGCGGCCACGCGGTGTCCATCAGCTATGCCGCCATCGAGCTGGGGCGCAAGATCTTCGGTACCCTCGAGGGCAGGGAGGTCCTGCTGATCGGTGCCGGGGAGATGGCCGAACTGGCCGTCGAGCACCTCATCCGCCACCGGGCCGGACACGTCCTGGTCGCCAACCGGACGTTCTCCCGGGGGGTCGAACTGGCCGGTCGCTTCAAAGGCACGGCCGTGCGCCTGGAGGAAATCCCCGAGAGCCTGGAGCGGGTCGACATCATCATCGGGTCCACCGGCGCTCCCGGGATCGTCGTCCACCGGGATCAGGTCAAGGGGGTGATGCGGCGGCGCAAAAACCGCCCCCTGTTCTTCATCGACATCGCGGTGCCCAGAGACATCGACCCGGAGATCAACCGACTCAACAACGCCTATGTGTACGACATCGACGACCTCAAGGGGGTGGTCGACGAAAACGTCCAGGACCGGCAGAAGGAAGCGGTCAAGGGCGAGCGCATCGTGGACGAGGCGGTCATCCGCTTCCGCCAGTGGCTGGAAGGCCTGGAGGTGGTGCCGACCGTGGTCGCCCTCCGCCAGAAGATGGAAGCCATCGCCGAGGCCGAGGTGAAAAAGACCCTCCAGGCGCTTCCCCACCTGTCGCCGCGCGACCAGGAGGCCATCCACCGCATGACCCATGCCATGCTCAACAAGATCCTCCACGACCCGACCCTCTTCCTCAAGGGCCAGGGGTATCACGATGACAAATCGGCCTATGTCGACTTCGCGCGCAAGCTGTTCAAGCTCGACCCGTGATGATTCCGTGACGTTCCCTTTGGCTGGATGGTCTTTTCACGGTATTGGTCTTTCCTTCACGACGACAAGCAGTGCCGGGTCTCACGAAATCATGTCAGGAGAAGGTTTATGAAGCATATCGCTTTTCTCTTTCCCGGGCAGGGATCCCAATCGGTCGGCATCGGGTACGATCTGCACCAGGAATACGCGGCCGTGCGCGAAATTTTCGACATGGCCGAGGAGCTTACGAGGATTCATCTGCGCCGGCTCTGCTTCAAGGGGCCCATCGAGGAACTCACGCAGACGATAAACCTGCAGCCGGCGCTGACGGCAGTCAACCTGGCCTGCCTGGCGGTGCTTCTAAGGGCGGGCGTTGCTGCGGATGTCTCCGCGGGCCACAGCCTCGGCGAATACAGCGCCCTGGTGTCAGCCGGTGTGGTTTCCGCGGCGGATGCTTTCCGGCTGGTCTTCAAGCGGGGGGAACTGATGCATCGCGAGGCGGAAAAGCAGACCGGGGCCATGCACGCGATCGTCGGGCTGACCATAGACGCCGTGGAGGAGTTGACGGTCCGGGTGCGGGAGAAGGGGATGGGCCCGGTGAGCGTCGCCAATCACAACACCGAAACCCAGATCGTCATCAGCGGCGCTCCGGCCGCCGTCCAGGCCGTGTCCGCAGAGGCGGCCGAAAAGGGGGCGAGGGCCATTGCCTTGAGGGTCAGCGGCGCCTGGCACAGTGAGCTGATCAGGGGCGCCGAGGTCGATTTCGAGGCCTTTGTGGCCGAGGTTCCCTTCGCGGCGCCGCGCTCGGAGGTGATTCACAATGTCACCGCCGGACCGGCGTCCGAGCCGGACGCGATCCGAACCCTGATGGCGCGCCAGCTCTGCAGCCCGGTGCGCTGGTACGACTCCATGCGCCGCCTGGCCCAGGACGGGGCGGCGGTGTTCGCCGAGGTCGGCCCGGGAAGGGTCCTCACGGGCCTGCTCAACAAGATCCTGCCCAAAGACGGGGATTTCCGTGTCTATCCGGTCAACGACATGAAGAGCCTGGAAAAATTTCTCCACGCCACCCGTTGAGGGGCCCCGGGTCTCCATGAAGATCGAATCCATGACGCCAGGCACATGCCGCCATCCGGTCAGCCAGTGGGACGACGGCCGGGTAAGCCCCGCGGTCGAGGAGCTGATCGCCGAGGAACCCCTGTCCATCCGCGTCGAGGGCCGGCCGTACGCGGTGGTCATGCGCACCCCGGGAGACGAGACGGCCCACGCGGCCGGTTTCTGCCTGGCCGAGGGGCTCGTCGACCGCCCGGAGGACATCGCCGCCCTGGGCGTCTGCGACGACGGCGGCACCAACGTGGTCACCGTCACCCTCAGCCCGGCGCGGCGCTCCCTGGCGGGGGATTTCCTGGAACGCCGCGGGTTCATCAGCCAGACCGGCTGCGGCCTGTGCGGCAAGGAGATCATCGCCGACCTTTACCAGCAGGTCCGGCCTCTGGGGGCCTCGGCGCCCGTCGACGGCCGCGCGGCCCTCGGGCGCCTCGAGGCCATCGCCGCCCACCAGCCCCTGCGCCGCCGCACCCGGGCCGCCCATGCTGCCCTCATTTTCGACGCGCGCCTCGACCTCATGGCGGCGGCGGAGGATGTCGGGCGGCACAACGCCCTCGACAAGGCCGTCGGCCGCCTGTTCCTCGACCGCCGCCTGGAACACGCGGCCGTGCTGCTCCTGTCCTCGCGGATCAGCTACGAGCTGGTCCAGAAGGCGGCCCGGGCGCGGATAGCGGTCATCCTGGCCCTGTCCCGGCCCACCAGCCTGGCGGTCGGGCTCGCCGCCGAACTGCGTATCGCCCTGGCCACCCGCTCCAAGGCGGGGGGCCTGACCCTCTACACCTGTCCCGAACGCCTGGCGCTCTGATCCGCGGCCGGCGGCGCGGCATGTCCCGGCCCGGAGCCGTCACCCCGAATGGAAACAGGCAACATGCTGTGCATCGGTCACCGTGGCGCCATGGGCCACAAACCGGAAAACACCCTGGCCTCCATCCGCAAGGCCATCGATCTGGGAGCCCCCTGCGTGGAGGTGGACGTCCACTACGTGGACGGCCACCTGGTCGTTTTCCACGACGAGCGCCTGGAGCGCACCACCAACGGGGAAGGCTTCCTCGCGGAGCGGTCCTTCGACTACCTGAGGTCCCTGGATGCCGGCGAAGGCGAACGGATTCCGACCCTCGAAGAGGTCTGCCGGGCGGTGGATTCCCGCGCCGGCCTCAACATCGAACTCAAGGGGCCGGGCACCGCGGGCCCGGTAGCCGGCCTGCTGGGCCGCCTTTGGGCCCGGGGCTGCGGCCGGGACGGATTCCTGGTGTCTTCCTTCCGGCAGGAGGAACTGGTGGCAACGGCCCGGCTCGACCCGCGGATACGGCTGGGCGCCCTCGTGGATTCCTTCCTCCGCGGTGAACTCGAGTTCGCCGTCGCTTTAGGAGCCTTCTCGATCCACCCCCCCGTGGAGCACGTCGACCGTGCCCTCGTCGAGGCCTCCCACGCCAGGGGGCTGAAGGTCTACGTCTACACCGTGGATCGCATGGAGGACATCGTCCGGATGGCACGCCTCGGCGTTGACGGCGTCTTCACCAACTTCCCCGAGAGGGTGGCCGGGAGGTTTCCCCAGCCGCTCCTCCCCGGGCTATGGTGCTGAACCGGGCCGCGCCCCCGGGGGACGGGCGCCGCATCAGGTCCGACCCAGGCTTCCGGCCACCTTGCGGGCCACCTGCTGGCCGTCCAGGGCCGAGGAGACGATGCCGCCGGCGTAACCGGCCCCCTCCCCGCAGGGGTGGAGGCCGCGGACGCCCGGGTGCTCGAGGCTTTCCGGGTCGCGCGGGATCCGGACCGGGGAGCTGGTGCGCGACTCGACGGCCAGGACCAGGGCTTCCGCGCTCAGGAAGCCCCGCCGCTTGCCCTCGAAAGACCGCAGGCCGTTTTTCAGGCGCTCGTACACCTGGGCCGGAAAGAGCGCGTGCACGGGCGCAGACCGGACGCCCGGCAGGTAGGAAGTCTCCGGAAGCGAGGACGACAGCCTGCCTTCGACGAAATCGGTCATCCGCTGCGCCGGCGCCCGCTGGCCCACCCCCCCGCCGAATTCGAAGGCCTTGCGCTCCAGATCCTTCTGAAATGCAAGAAAGGCGAACGCCCCTTCGTACCTGAAAGGGGCCACGTCCTCGTGGCGGATTTCGACCACGATGCCCGAGTTGGCAAAGGGCGAGTTCCTTTTGGCGTAGCTCATGCCGTTGACCGCCAGTTCGCCGGGGGCCGTGGATGCCGGCACGACGAAACCGCCCGGGCACATGCAGAAGGAGTAGACCCCTCTCCCCCCGACCTGGCTGACGAAGCGGTACGCGGCCGGCGGCAGGTTGGGGTGCCGCGGCGCGCGGTGGTAGAACAGCTGGTCGATGATGACCTGGGGATGCTCCAGGCGCAGGCCGACGGCGAAGGGTTTCGGCAGGATCGCCAGGTTCCGGCGTTGAAAAAGGTCGAAGATCTCCCGGGCCGAGTGCCCCGCGGCAAGAATCAGGGCATCCCCCCGGAAGTGGCGGCCGTCTTCGGTCAGCACGCCGGCGGCACGGCCGGAGACGATCTCCAGGTCGGCCACTTTCGAGTTGAAATGGATCTCGCCGCCGCAGGAGAGCAGGGTCTGCCGCAGGTTGGCGATCAGGGTGGGCAGCTTGTTGGAGCCGATGTGGGGGTGGGCGTCGACGCGGATCTGCGGGTCGGCGCCATGTCTCTTTTTCGTCCGCCGCCTTCAGTTCGGCTTTAAGCGCCTGGAGGGCGTCGGCGCCGAAGCGCTGCGCGAACAGCGCTTCCAGCGCTTTTCCGGTTTCCGGGCTGCTGAAGTCCACCGGCCCGGGGTCTTCGCCGGGGACCGGCTTCTGTCCGAGGCGGGCCGTCAGGTTGCGGCTCAGATTCAAGATGCGCAGCTCCGCCAGGTCGCTTTGCGGGTTGAAGCGCCCCTGGACGGAGAGCCTGATCTGGGGCCGTTTCTGAAGCGCGTCCGCGAGGCGGGCGAGCTTTTCCTTTTCCGGCGGAGGCACATCCGGACGGCCGGGCTCGAAGGCCACCGAGTTGGAGGTTTCATCCCCCCCGCCGGGCAGGAGCGCCCCGAGCGCCCGGAAAGGGCTGGTGACGATCTTGGTGATGAGATTGGCGAAGGCCTTCCAGATCAGCGCGCCGAAGCTGAATTCGGGCGAATCCAGGTTTCCGCTGACCGGAAGCCCCAGGTCGATCAGGCCGTTGGTGTCCTCTAGGAGGGCCACCGCCAGATCGAGGGGCAGGTTCACCGCCACCGGGCTCTCCACCTTGTCCCCGAGGGCCAGGCGTTCCACCACGATCCTGTTGTCGCCCGCGAGCCGGCTCTTGTCGATCTTGTACTTCAGGTCCACCGACAGTTTTCCGGAATTGATCTTGCGGCCGGCGAATTTGCCGGAATAGGGCGTGAGCCGGGACATCTCAACGTTGCGGAAGACGACGCTGATATGGGTGAAGGCCTTGGGGTCGGAGGTGTTCAGCTCGCCGTCGATGTTGGCGGTGCCGTACTCGTCCACCCGGCCGTCGAGCTTCACCTGCGCGCGCGCGCCGCGGGTCGAGGACACCCCGGCCACGATGCCCTTGAGCTCGTGGATCTTGGTGCCGAACGGCGTGAGCAGGCTGAGGTCGGCGAAGTTCACCAGGCCGCCGCTGACGAGGACGCGGCGCACCCGGTAGGGAAAGGGGTCGGCCGCGGCCTGCGGTTTCTCGGCCTTTTTGGCGGCCGGGTCGGATTTGATCACCCGGGTGAAGTTGAGCGAACGGTCTTTCTCGATGATGAATTTGCCGCCGAGCTGGCTCACCCGCAGGTCGCCGATTTCGAGACCGTTGGGCTCGATCTGCAGCGCCAGCTGCTCGGTCTGGACCGTGCTCCAGCCGACCAGGGTTTCCTTGCCCCCCGCTTCGGTGATCCGCAGGTTGTCCACGCTGAATCCGCCCCGGTAGGCGGTCTGGGCCCCGGCGGCCTTGATCCCGTGCCGCAGATTTCCCTTGGTCGAGAAGGCACCCGACTTGAGATCGACCGCCGCCGCCTGGGCGAGATACGGCTGGAAGGGCACCAGGCCGAGTTCCGCCACCTGGATCTCCGCTTCCACCGCCGGCCCGGAAGGGTCGATCCTGCCGGCAGCCTTCATCCGGCCGCCCTCGCGCACCTGGACGCCGGCCTCGAAGGTCATGGGGGACTTGCCGTCCACGTTGGAGAGCACCGCGGAGATCTCGTCCAGGTTCAACAGCGGCCCGTCGGATTTGACCATCTCATCGGTCAGCGCGGCCCGGAAGTCCGCGAGCGCCGCCGTCTTCACCAGAAAGCGGAAGGGATGCCCCTCGGCGGCGGCCTCGGCCGCGGCTTCCTGGATCGCTTCGACGATCGCCCCCTTATCGGGCGGCGCAAACAGCAGCATCAGATTCAGGACGCCGTCGGGCTGCCGCCTCACGTCGACAGACCCGCCGGCCGCGGCGGCCTTTTCGGCCGTAAAAAGGTTGCCCGTAAGATCGTAGGCCCCGCCCTGGAGTTCCGCCTTGGATGCCCGCAGCGTCGGCTCGGCGGCCTCCGCGAACCCCGCCTGCAGGTCCGCGAGGCCGACATCCAGGTCGCTCAACCGCATCCGGGTCTGGTCGCCGGCCTCGGCCTCGGCCGTCAGCCGCACCTTGAGGTCGCCCACCGCCGCCTTGAAACCGGGGGTGCGGCTGAGGTTCTTGAAATCGAGCGCGAATTTTTCGAGTTCCAGCGCGTTCAGCTTGACTTTCCAGGGGCGGACGTGCCGGTCGGGAGCGGGGCGGGACGCAGCCGGTTTGCCCGCCGCCTTGGCGATGCGCTCGAGGTTCATGGTCCCGCCCTCGTCCACCGCCAGCCGTGCCCGGCCTCCGTGCAGCGCAACCTTTCCGATATCGACCTGCTGCCGGGCCAGATCGAAGCCCATCCCGTCGATCCGGGCGTCCTGCAGCTCCATGAACGGGGCCGCGGCGCCATGGAGCTTGAGGGTCAGGCCGGAGAGCGCGACGGACGCGTCGGCCAGCGTGACCTGCGGGTCCTCACCCTTCAGATCCGCGCCGTAGTCGGCTTTGAGACCGAAGGTTCCGGTCGGCGGCTCGAGGTTGACGGCATCGCGCACGAATTTCCAGGCAGTGGCGGCGTGGATGTTTTCGATGGCGAGGCTGCCCCGGCCGCAACACCATAACGGCCGATCTATCCGAGGGCGGAACGCTGCGCTGGACCGGCACGATCGGCCTTAACCCGGTGGTGAGCCGGGGCAGCCTCGCCATCGAAAACATCCACGCCGCCACTGATGCCGGGAATCACGGGAAAACGGATGCGCAGGGGGCGGCCGTCGCGTGCCGCGGCGGCCAGGTTTTCAAGGATCGGACGGTTGGAGACCCCGGTGCAGGCACGGTGCTCGGCGTCGTCCATGAGCTTGAGATCGAACAGGAGCAGGTCGGCGCGCGCGGCGATGGCGTTGAAAACCCCGCCCGGGGCATACCCGCTGGTGTCGACGGCGGTGTGGACCCGCTCCCTGCGGCAGCCATCGAGAAGGGCGGCCAGGAACTCGGGCTGCATGAGGGGCTCGCCCCCCGAGAAGGTGGCCCCGCCGCCGGATTCGTCGTAAAAAATGAGGTCCCTGGAAACCTGGGCGATGACCTCGGCCACCGTCATCCGGCGCCCGACGGTCTCGCCCCGCACCGGGTCTCCGGCGCCGTCGCCGCCACGGGCCGGGGCGATGGGCTGGGGTTCCATGGACTGGCCCTCGGGATTGTGGCACCACCAGCAGGCGAGGGGGCATCCCTTCAGAAAAACGGTGGTCCGGATGCCGGGCCCGTCGTGGATGGCGTATTTCTTGATGCGGAAAACGATGCCGTCTCCGGCGCCCATGGTCGGAACCCGCTCCTGCGTAGACGGGCGCCGGCCGCCCGCCCTGTTTTTTTCCTTGACATGCAAGATAACACAACTTACTGGGAATGCAAGATGTAATCAGGTCATCAGACCAGCTGACCAAACGGTGCCCCCGGGGCCCCTGAGCGAATCGGCCACCGGCGGGCGCCGGCCGCCATCGCCGCCCGTCGGCGGGACGCGCAAGCGGGTGGAGGTCCGCGGCTCGGCTGGCCCGCGGGCGCCGGCCCAAGAAAAGCGTTGACAGAACTCGTCAATACCGGTTACAAATTTCCGGCTATGCCTGCCCCGCGATAGGGTGTTGCGCCAAGCGCTAGTGAAGATGAGATAAAACGGCCGGCGGCCGGCGGGACGGTGCGGCTATTCAAGGATTTCCTCGAGGCGCCCGGAGGTTCGACGGGCGCCTCGAAGCGCTCGACCACATCAAAAAAATAGGAGGAGGGCATGAAAATGAAGAGATTTGGATTCGTCCTGTTGGCAGGTGTTCTGGCGATGGCCTGCCTGGCTCCGGCCATGGCCGCCGACCTCAAGATCGGCATCATGGTGCCGACCACCGGTTCCGAGGCCACTTACGGCAAGGACATGGAAAACGCCATCAACCTGGCCGTGAGCGAGATCAATGCCGCCGGGGGGCTGCTGGGCATGAAGGTCGTGACCACCACCGGCGACGATGCCTGCGATCCCCAGCAGGCCACCGCCGCCGCCAGCAAGCTGGTGTCCGGTGACGTCGTCGCCGTGGTCGGGGGCTACTGCTCCGGCGCCACCCTGCCGACCCTCAAGATTTACGGCGATGCCGGCATCCCCATCGTCATCCCGGCCGCCAACTCCACCAAGCTCATCGACGCCAATCCGGGCAACGCTTTCCAGATCAACAGCACCGGCTTCGACCAGGTCGCCACCGCCATCGGCCTGTTCGACGAGAAGAAGATCAAGACCCTGGCCATCGTCCACCAGGGCGACGGGTACTCCGAGGACCTGGCCAAGCTGACCCGCGAGAAGTGGACCGCCATGGGCAACCAGGTGGTCGCCTACGAGGTCGTCAACAAGGGCGAGCAGGACCACTCCTCCCTGGTCACCAGCATCAAGTCCAAGAACGCCGACGCCGTTTTCTGGACCGCCTACTACGCCGACGGCGCCCTTCTCATCAAGCAGTTGCGCCAAGCCGGCTACCGCGGCATGATCGCGGTCGGCGACGGTTCCAACTCCCCGAAACTCATGGAGATCGCCGGCCCTGCGGCCGAGGGCGTGTTCTGCTTCTCCAACCCGACGGTGGAATACCTGCCCGCGGCCAAGGCTTTCGGGGACAACTACAAGAAACAGTTCAACCAGGACCCGGGCCCCTACTCCACCCTGTCCTACGACGGCATGAAGCTTCTGGCCGCCGCCATCACCCAGGCCGGTTCCACGGACCGCAAGGCCATCATGGCGGCCCTCAAGGCGACCGACGCCTTCAACGGCATCGCCGGCCCCATCAGCTTCACGCCGCAAAACACCCTGGCGCGCAGCAACTTCGTCATCCTGATCGCCAAGGGCCCCAACTGGGAGCTTTACCGGTAGCCGGCAGCGAATAAAGCCGGGTGCGCCCCCCGCCTTGGGGGCGCACCCACTCCGCCCGCTGCGCTGCGCCCACCCTCCCCGGCTGGAGGAAGCCCGCGTGTCGACCCTGGACATCATCCTGCAGCAGCTGGCCAACGGCCTGATCCTGGGCTCCTTCTACAGCCTGGTGGCCCTCGGCTACACCATGGTCTACGGCATCATCAAGCTGCTCAATTTCGCCCACGGCGACATCTACATGGTGGGCGCGTTCCTCGGCCTGGCGATCCTGTCGGCCCTCAGCGGCTTTTTGGGCACCGGCTGGACCGGCATCCTCCCCTCCATGGCTCTCAGCATGATCGCCGTCGGGTTTCTCGGCGTGCTCATCATGCGGGTGGCCTACCGCCCCATGCTCGCCGCCCCCCGCCTCTCGATTCTCATCACGGCCCTGGCGGTTTCCATGATCCTGTACAATACCGTCATGGCCATCACCGACGGCGAGTACAAGGCCTTCACCGTGGGGCTGGGATTCGAGGGGATCGAACTGGGCCACGTCTACATCACCCGGACCCAGATCATCCTGGTGTCGGCGACGGCGCTGCTCATGATCGCCCTGCACCTTTTCATCGCCAAGACCATGTACGGCAAGGCCATGCGGGCCATCTCCATCGACCAGGACGCCTGCCGCCTCATGGGCATCGACGTCAACAGGATCATCGCCCTGACCTTTTTCGTCGGATCGGCCCTGGCCACCGCCGCGGGAGTCATGGCCGGGGTCTATTACGGCAGCATCCACTTTTTCATGGGCTTCGTCATCGGGTTGAAGGCTTTCACCTCGGCGGTGATCGGCGGCATCGGCAGCATCCCCGGCGCGATGCTCGGCGGCCTGGTGCTCGGCCTGCTCGAAGCGTTCGGGACCCAGATCCCCTTCGTCGGCTCGGAGTGGAAGGACGTCTTCGCCTTCGGAATCCTCATCCTGCTCCTGGTGTTCAAGCCGACCGGCATCCTGGGGCGGACCGAGATCGAGAGGATGTGACGGCATGAAGGCCGACCCGCGGGAATTCGCCGCCGCTTCCGTGAATGCCCGCCCGGCTGCCTTGCGGGAGCGCCTGTTCGGCTTTTTCGAGGTCAGAAGAAACCGCTATTGCGTCTACGCAACGCTGGCCGCCGTCGCCCTGGCCGTTCCCCTGGTTGCCAACAACTACGCCCTGGAAGTACTTTCCAACGCCTGGTTCTACTGCATCCTGTGCCTGGGGCTCAACATCGTGATCGGCTATGCCGGCCTGCTCGATCTGGGCTACGCGGCCTTCTTCGCGGTCGGCGCCTACACGACGGCGATCCTGACCTCCCACTTCGGCGTCAATTTCTGGCTCACCATCCCGGTGGCGCCGGGCCGCTCAGCTTGCGGGCGGCGGCTTCCTTGTCGACTTTCTTGAGGATTTCCTCCAGTTCTTCCCTGGAGACGACATCCGACCCGTCCGCGGCTGGCCCGGGAGCGCCCCCCCCTCTCCGGTTCTCGGTCACGGAATGCACCTGCCTTTCATCCTCTCGACCATGGCCGCCCTGCGGACCCGCAGATTGAGTGCCGTACCCGGCGGCGCGAGGTCCGCCAGGCGAATGTCGCGCCCCTTGAGACGCAGGAAGTGATCCGCCACCCGTCCCACGCGCACCACGATCTCCGGCACCGGGCGGTTCACCGTCCACTGGAGCCATCCGTCCTCGGCGACCTCCAGGGTCCCATCGGCCGTCGAGGTTTCCGGCATCCCGGCGCCGAAGGCGTCGAAGCGCGAACCCACGATGACCATGTGGTCCGATTCGGCCCTCAGGGTGTCGTAGACCGGTCGCCGGTTGACGGAATGGGTGAAGGCCAGCACGAACAGCTCACCCGGCTGCACGGGCTCGCAGAGCAGCACCCGCCGGTCGTCCAGGCGGCTGACTTCCAGGACGCTGCCCGGGGAGCAGGCCGACAGCAGGCCGACGATGCCGAGGGCCGCGGCCGCCGCCCACGCCGCCGCACCGGCACGCGGGCGATGACGGTCGACCCCGGGCGATGGCATCGGGGACGCGGGCGGCCCTGCCGGCGCGGGCGCACTGCCGGGAGGGCCGCCGTTCGGGTTCCGGGAAAACCGCACCGGCGCCTTCTATTTCATGAGCCCCTTTTCCTTGTAGTACCGTGCCGCGCCCGGGTGAAAGGGGATCGAGACGCCCTGCACCGCGTACTGGGCGCTCAGCTCCTTGCCCTTGGCGTGGGCGGATGCCAGCTCGGCCTGGTTCTCGAACAGGGTCCGGGTGAGGCTGTAGGCCACGTCCGGGCTCATCTCGCTGCCGGCGATCAGCACGGCGTTGACCGCCACGGTGGAGACCTCCCCGGTCTGCCCCTTGTAGGTGTCGGCCGGGATCTTGGCCGCGGCCAGGAACGGGTACTTGGCAATCGCCTTGGCTGCCATGTCGGCGGGAATGTCGAGGATGCGGATGGCGTTCTGGGTGGAGACGTCCATGATGCCGGCGTTGGGGATGCCGGCGGTCACGATGAAGGCGTCGATGTGCCTGTCCTTGTAAGCCTCGGCGCTCTCGGCAAAGGAGAGGAACTGGGAGTTGATGTCTTCCTTTTTCAGGCCATAGATGTCCATCAGCTGGCGGAAGTTGGCCTCGGTGCCGCTGCCCGGGGCGCCCACGCCCACTTTCTTGCCCTTCAGGTCGGCGAAGGTCTGGATGGCGCTGTCGGCCCCCACCACCACCTGAATGATCTCGGGATAGAGGACCGCGACGGCGTTCATCCCCTTGAGCGGCTCCTTGAAGGCCTCGGCGGCGTTCCAGGCCTGGTCCAGGGTGTCACTCTGCACCAGGGCCAGTTCGACCTCCTTCTTGTTGACCAGGCGGATGTTTTCGCCCGAGGCGCCCGTGGTCTGGGCCGTGACGTTCATCCCGGGGATTTTGGTGTTCCAGATTTTGGCCATGGCCCCGCCGAAGGGGTAGTAGGTGCCCGCCGTGCCGCCGGTGGCCAGGATGAGGTTCACGTTCTCGGCCGCGGCTCCCGCGGCCAGACCCAGCACCAGGCAAATCGACAGCAGCCCGATCCATCCTTTTTTCATCTTTCGCTCCTCTCCATGCTTGGGGTTGTTTGGGAAAAACCGTACATGTTATCACAGGGCAATTTACCGGACCCCGGACAAAATTTCAATGGGATAAAACAATTGCCGGGAATTCAGGGCACAGCATAGATGAGCAAATAGGGGACGTTCATCGATAATTAGGTTTACAATCCATTGAAATCCGATTATTTGTACTGTTGGAGAATCAGGGGACTGGGGATGTCGACGGTCGAGCTGGCAAAAAGGCTTCGATTGTCGCCGGCGACCATCAGCCGGTCGGCGATGCGCGGGCATAAGCGGGCAATCGAAAATGGCTTGCATCGAATTGTCAATGGAAAGCATGGTGAACGCATACGATGCTTCAAACAAAATCCGAATGCATGGCTATCTATAAGGACAAAAGCATGGCGGAGAAGAATTGCGCCTTCTGGGACGTTGATAAGGACGGCAGCATCACGGAAGACGAATACGTGAAGCAGGGATCGAATCCGGGCAAAAAGAAATAGTCGGCAAGAAAAGAAAAATTGCGAAACGTGGTGGCGCAAGCCGGATACTTGCTTCAATAAGACCGCCGTCGTGAGGATCGTCGTCGAGTCCATGAGCGGAAAAGAAAACCCGCTTTCTCCGGCGCACACCGCAATCGATCGCACCTGGACCCGCCATGAATTGGGCGGGTGTGCAGCCGGCAAGCTCACCCGGTAGTTGCCTGGATTCGATGACCACACCCCAGCACATCCTGCGCCGGAGCTTCGGCTACAGCGAGTTCCGCGAACACCAGCTCGAGATCATCGAGACCCTGATCGGCGGGGGCGATGCCTTCGTCCTGATGCCCACCGGCAGCGGCAAGTCGATCTGCTACCAGATCCCGGCGATCCTGCGCAAAGGGGTCGGCGTGGTCGTGTCGCCCCTGATCGCCCTGATGCAGGACCAGGTGGGCGCGCTGCGCCACAACGGCCTGCAGGCCGATTTCCTCAACTCCGGCCAGAGCGCCGAGGAGGCCGGCGAGGTGAAACGGCGCGTGCTCGCGGGCCGCAGCGACCTGCTCTACGTGGCTCCCGAACGGCTGCTGACCGAAAGCTTCCTGTCGCTTCTGGGGCGGGTGCCTCTGGCGCTTTTCGCCATCGACGAGGCCCACTGCGTCTCCCAGTGGGGGCACGACTTCCGGCCCGAATACCTCCAGATCCGGCAGGTGGCCGACCGCTTCCCGGGAGTGCCGCGCATCGCCCTGACGGCCACGGCCGACCGGGTCACGCGCCGGGAAATCGTCGAAAAACTGGGGCTGGGTGCCGCGCGGCAGTTCGTTTCGAGCTTCGACCGGCCCAACATCCGTTACCGCGTGCAGCTCAAGGAGGGGGAGAAAGGGCAGCTGCTTTCTTTCATCCGCGGGGAGCACGAGGGCCACTCCGGGATCGTGTACTGCCGCACGCGCAACCGCAGCGACGAGGCCGCGGAGTTCCTGGCGCAAAAGGGCCTCGACGCCGTCTCCTACCACGCCGGGCTCGACCCGGGCCTCCGCGCCCTCCGGCAGCGCCGGTTTTTGGAGGGCGACGCGCTGATCGTCGTGGCCACCATCGCCTTCGGGATGGGGATCGACAAGCCGGACGTGCGCTTCGTGGCCCACCTGGATCTTCCCATGAGCATGGAGGCCTACTACCAGGAAACCGGCAGGGCCGGCCGGGACGGCCAGGCGGCCGACGCCTGGATGGTCTACTCCATGGGCGACGTGGTGGCCCTGCGCCAGCTCCTGGACCGTTCGGAGGGCGCTGAGCCCTTCAAGTCCATCCAGCAGCAGAAGCTGGGAGCCCTGCTGGGCTACTGCGAGTCGACCGATTGCCGTCGGCGGGTGCTCCTGGGCTATTTCGGGGAAAGCCTTGCGGCGCCCTGCGGCAATTGCGACGTGTGCCTCGACGGGGTGGACGCCTGGGACGGCACCGTCGCCGCCCAGAAGGCCCTTTCCTGCGTATACCGCACCGGGCAGCGTTTCGGGGCCAATTACCTGGCCGACGTCCTGACGGGCAGGATGGACGAGCGCATGCAGCGCCTGGGCCACGACCGGATCAAAACCTTCGGCGTCGGGCAGGAACTGACCCCCGCCGAGTGGCGCGCGGTTTTCCGCCAGCTCATCGCCGCCGGGCTCCTGGATGTGGACCTGGCCCAGCGGGCCGGTTTCCGCCTCAATGAGAGGAGCTGGGAGATCCTGAGGGGTGAGCGGGCGGTGTCGTTCCGAAAGGACCGGCGTCCGGAAGTCAAGCCGCGGGTCCCCGCCGCCGCCGGGAAGCCCGTGGAAATCGACCTGGATGGTGAAGACGGCCGGCTGTTCGAGCGCCTGCGGGATCTGCGGCTGCGCATCGCCCGCCGGTCCGGGGTGCCCCCGTACGTGATCTTCCACGACAAAACCCTCAAGGAAATGGCCGCCCTGCGCCCGTCGACGCGGGGGGGGCTGCTGCAGATCACCGGCGTGGGGGAATCGAAGCTGGAAAAATACGGCGAGCAGTTTCTGGAAGTAATCAACGGCGACTGAAACTCGAAACCGCCATCGGCCTGTTTCGTGCTCAATTGCCAGGTGCTGAAGGCTGAACGCCAAAGGCGGCGGCTGGAGGGCCGGTTCGGGAGGGAGCCGGAGATGGCGCAGATATTCGAAATCCAGAGGCCGCGCGGATGGAGGGAATATAAGAGCACCGTCACTCAAGTTCAAGAGAATGAACCTCCTCAAGTACGCCATGCACCACGTGGTCATCTGCGAAGCCGAGGAAATCGCCGACCTGCACTCCGTCATCAACTCGCAGGTGCTCTTTTTCCGTACCGGCGGCCGTGTGAGGATGACGCTCAAAGAGGGGCTCCCCTTCCTCGAACCGTTGTTTTATGCCATCGCCTGGTGGTGGAGCGGCTATTACACGGACAATACGACGACTTAGTGATTATCTCGCCCGGGTCGAAAGCGGTGAGCGGTAGGGGGGAGGGGGATCTGTCAACCGTCATCCGATGAGCTGGATTCAGGTTGATCTGTCGACCTGGTTTTCAAGCCGTTGATATCTTTTTTGGTGAGGTTGGATGGATGGTGTCGATAAAGTATTATCACCACGTGAAAATTTGTGCAATGCAAACATAAAGGGCGGCAGCCTGAAGGCTGCCGCCCTTTATGTTGCATGAAACCGCCGGAGGCGGTTTCATCAGGCCACTTCGCTGTACTCCGCGTCGACCACGTCGTCGTCCGCGTCGGGCCTTTTGCCGCCGCCCCGGCCGTATCCGGCACCGCCGCTGTGGCCGGCGCCCTGGCCTTCCGCGCCGTGCCCCGACGGCCCGGGGCCGGCCTGGCGGTAGACGTTTTGGGCCAGCAGGTGGGCGGCCTGGGTGAGGGCCTCGGTCAGGCGCCGGATCTCGGCCGCGTCTTCGCCGGTGACCGCGCGTTTCAGCTCGCCGACGGCGTCGCGGACCCGGCCGGCGATGGATGGGTCGGCTCCGGCGCCCAGATCCCTCAGGGATTTCTCGGTGGAGTAGATCAGGGCGTCGGCCTGGTTGCGGGCCTCCACCAGTTCCTTCCTGCGCCGGTCGTCCTCGGCGTGGAGCTCGGCCTCGCGCACCAGGCGGTCGATCTCCTCCCTGCTCAGGCCGGAGGAGGCCGTGATGCGGATCGACTGCTCCTTGCCCGTGGCCGTGTCCCTGGCCGATACGTTGACGATCCCGTTGGCGTCGATGTCGAAGGTCACCTCGATCTGAGGCACCCCGCGCGGCACCGGCGCGATGCCGACCAGCTCGAAGCGGCCCAGGGTCTTGTTGTCGCGCGCCATCTCGCGCTCGCCCTGCAGGACGTGAACCGTCACCGCCGGCTGGTTGTCCTCGGCGGTGGAAAAGACCTGGCTCTGCCTGGCCGGGATGGTGGTGTTCTTCCCGATCAGCCGGGTCATGACCCAGCCCAGGGTCTCGATGCCCAGGGAGAGGGGCGTTACGTCGAGCAGGAGCACATCCTTGACGTCGCCCGCCAGGACGCCGGCCTGGATGGCGGCCCCCATGGCCACGACCTCGTCCGGGTTGACCCCCTTGTGGGGGTCGCGGCCAAAGATTTTTTTGACCCGCTCGTAGACCGCGGGCATGCGCGTCATGCCGCCCACGAGGATGACCTCGGACATGTCCGCGGGCGTCAGCTTGGCGTCCCTGAGGGCCGTGCGCACCGGGGCCTCCAGGCGGTCGAGGAGGTCGGCGACGAGCATCTCCAGCCGGGACCGGGTGAGCTTGAGGATCAGGTGCTTGGGGCCGCCGGCGTCGGCCGTGATGAAGGGCAGGTTCACGTCGGTTTCCATGGACGCGGACAGCTCCATCTTGGCCTTCTCGGCCGCTTCCTTGAGGCGCTGCAGGGCCATCTTGTCGTTTCGCAGGTCGATGCCCTGGTCCTTCTTGAACTCGTCGGCCAGGAAATCCACCAGGCGCAGGTCGAAGTCCTCGCCGCCGAGGTGGGTGTCGCCGTTGGTCGACTTGACCTCGAAGACGCCGTCGCCGATCTCCAGGATCGAGATGTCGAAGGTGCCGCCGCCAAGGTCGAAGACCGCCAGGCGCCCCTCCTTGCGCTTGCCCATGCCGTAGGCCAGGGCCGCGGCCGTGGGCTCGTTGATGATGCGCAGGACGTTGAGGCCCGCGATCCTGCCCGCGTCCTTGGTGGCCTGGCGTTGACTGTCGTCGAAATAGGCCGGCACGGTGACGACGGCGTCGGCCACGGACTCGCCCAGGTAGGCCTCGGCCGTTTTCCTGATGTTGGCCAGGACGAAGGACGAAATTTCCGCCGGGCTGTAGTGCTTGTCCCTGAGGCGGATGCGCACGTCGCCGTTGGCCGCCTCCTCTATCCGGTAGGGCAGGTTCTTGCGGTCGTTCTGCACTTCCCTGGCGGAGAATTTGCGGCCGATGAGGCGCTTGACGCCGAACACGGTGTTTTCGGGGTTGGTGATCGCCTGGCGCTTGGCGATCTGGCCCACCAGCCTCTCGCCGTTGTTGGAAATGGCCACCACGGACGGGGTGGTGCGGCCGCCTTCCGCGTTGGTGATCACCTGGGGGTCTCCCCCTTCCAGGATCGCCACGCAGGAGTTGGTGGTTCCCAGATCGATTCCGATGACTTTTTTCATGGTGCGTCCTCCTCCTCCGGGATCCCGGGACGCGGCTTCCTTCGGGGAAGCTGCCCGGGCCCTTAACATTACTAATATTAAAATATTTAAATAATAATTTATCCGAAAGGATAATAATCATGGCCGGCCCGGGGTCAAGGCAGCCGTCCAGCGCCCAGGGGAAAAAAGGGGGCCTTGCGCAACTTTGCAAAATGGGGTAGTCACGTTGGCCCGTGAGGGCGGCCGCCATCGTCGGGCATGGCGGGAGGAACAGAAGGGCGGAATCCGGCGGGTCAGCCGACGGACCGGCGCGCTCTCCCTCCCCTGCGCCCGTCAACCCGCATTCCATTGAACCCAAAAGGAGAATCGTCCGTGCCAAAAGCGTGCAACCTCCGGAAGGGCCACATCGTCAAGATCAACGGGCAGGCTTACCAGGCCAAGCAGATCGACGTGCAGACACCCTCGGCGCGGGGCGCCAACACCCTCTACAAGGTCCGCTTCGCCGCGGTTCCCTCCGGCCAGAAGCTCGACCAGACCTTCAAGGGCAACGATTTCCTGGAGGAGATGGACTTCGAGCGCCATCCATCCCCGAGCCCGAGGCCGTCGAATACGCCTACCGCCACGTCAAACCGCCCGGCGTGTCCTGCCCGGCCGTGGTGTCTGCCGGTGGCGAGACCTTCATGGCCTACGTGCTCGATTCCCGGGGCCGCATCTCCAACGTGCTCACCGGCAACAAGTGCGCCTCGGGAACCGGCGAGTTCCTGCTGCAGCAGCTTCGGCGCATGGACGTTTCCCTGGAAGAGGCCTTCCGCTGGGCCGCGACCGAGGACCCCCACCCCGTCTCGGGGCGCTGCTCGGTCTTCTGCAAGTCGGACTGCACCCATGCCACCAACAAGGGCGTCCCCAAGGCCAGGGTCACGGCCGGCCTGTGCCGCATGATGGCCGACAAGATCCTCGAGCTTCTGAAGCGGGTGCCCCGCCGGCAGATCATGATCGTCGGGGGCACGGCCCGCAACCGGATGATGATCGAGTACCTGCGGCAGGCCATCGACGGCCTCATCGTCCCCCGCGAGGCTCCCTATTTCGAGGCCCTGGGCGCGGCCCTCTGGTCCCTTGAGCACGAAACGGCGCCTTTCCCCGGCATCGAGGGGCTGTTCCGCCCGGAGGCCGCGGTATTCGACCGGCTGCCGCCCCTCGCGCAGTTCGAGAACCGGGTGACCTTCAAATCCATGCAAAGCGGGACCGTGCGCGCCGGGGACGACTGCATCATCGGCCTCGACGTGGGCTCCACCACCACCAAGGCCGTGCTGCTGCGCAAGAGCGACGACGCCATCCTGGCGTCGATCTACCTGCGGACCAACGGCGACCCGGTGGGGGCGTCACGCCAGTGCTACCGTTCCATCCTGGAGCAGGTGACGCGGGGGATCGATCCCGCCGGCCTGGCGGTTTCGGGACTGGGGGTCTGCGGATCCGGCCGCCAGATCGCCGGCCTGCACGCCATGACCGACGGGGTGATCAACGAGATCATCGCCCACGCCACCGCCGCGGTCTATTTCGATCCCGAGGTCGACACCCTTTTCGAGATCGGCGGCCAGGACGCCAAGTACACCTACATCACCAACGGTGTCCCCTCCGACTACGCCATGAACGAGGCCTGCTCGGCCGGCACCGGGTCCTTCCTGGAGGAATCGGCCCTCGAAACCCTCGGGGTCAAGATGGAGGAGATCGCCGACATCGCCCTGAGGGGCGAGAATCCGCCCAATTTCAACGACCAGTGCGCCGCCTTCATCGCCTCGGACATCAAGAACGCCATCCAGGAGGGCGTCAGCCGGGAGGATATCCTGGCCGGTTTAGTCTACTCCATCTGCATGAACTACACCAACCGGGTCAAGGGAAACCGCCCGGTTGGGCGCAAGGTTTTCATGCAGGGCGGGGTGTGCTACAACCGCGCCGTCCCCCTGGCCATGGCCGCCCTGGCGGACCTGCCCATCGTCGTCCCGCCCGAACCGGGGCTCATGGGGGCTTTCGGCGTGGCCCTGGCCGTCAAGGAGCGCATGGCCTCCGGGAGGATAGCCCACGGGCGCTTCGACCTCGCGGCCCTGGCCGACCGCGAGGTGCAATACGGCCGCCCTTTCACCTGCCGCGGCGGCGCGGAGAAATGCGACCGGCGCTGCCGGATCGCCACCATCCTCCTGGAGGGGCGCACCTACCCCTTCGGGGGGGCCTGCAACCGCTACGACAACCTGCGCCGCAGCGTGCGCCACGACGTCAGGAAACTCGACCACGTGAGCCTGCGCCAGCAGCTGGTGTTCGACACCTGCGGGGTCCGGCCGCCGGACCCCGCGGCCGGCCGGGCCGCCCCTGCCCCCCGGGGCCGTATCTGATTCAACCGCAGCTTCCTGGTCAACACCTACTACCCCCTCTACGCGACCTTCTTCGCCGAATTGGGCTACGCCCCGGTATTGGCGGACCGGCCGTCCCAGGCCGGCATCGATCAGCGCAGCGCCCCCTTCTGCTACCCGGTCGAACTGGCCCACGGCTTCTTTCACCGCCTGATCGATTCCCCCGACCCGCCGGAGTTCATTTTTCTGCCCCACTTCAAGGCGGTGCCCTCCCAGGACGGAGGCGCTCAGTCCCAGGTCTGCCCCCTGGTGCAGGGGGAGACCTTCTACCTGCGCACCACCTTCCGCAAAAGGCTCGAGGCCCTGGAGCGCCGGGGGACGCGTCTGCTCACGCCCCGCATCGACCTCACCCTCGGGCTGGAAGGGGCGCGGGAGCCCCTGGTGGCGGCCGCGCGCGGCATGGGGGCCTCCCGGCGCGAGGCCGGGGAAGCCTTTTCAAGGGCGATCGAGGCCCAGAAGGCCTGCCTGGCCGAAATGAAGCGCATCGGCCGCCGGAGCCTGGCCGAGCTGGAGGCCGAGCCCGAAAAGATCGCGGTCGTGATCCTCTCGCGCCCCTACAGCGGGTTCGTGGAGGAGGCCCACATGGGCATCCCTCACAAGTTCGCCACGCGCGGCATCCCGGTCCTGCCGGCCGACTTTCTGCCCTTCGAGGCGGAGGAATCCCGGGACCACATGTACTGGGGCATGGGCCAGGTCGCCATGAAGACCGCGCGTTTCATCCAGCGCCACCCCCAGCTCTTCGCCACCTGCATCACCAATTTTTCCTGCGGCCCGGACTCCTTCATCGTCGGCTATTTCAGAGACATCATGGGGCGCAAGCCCTCCCTGACCCTGGAACTCGACAGCCACACGGCCGACGCGGGGATCGAGACGCGCATCGAAGCCTTTCTCGACGTCGTCGCCGCCTACCGGCAGCTGGAGGCCGCCAGGCGCATCCCCGTCCCCCGGCGCGCATTCACGCCGGCCCGCAGCGCCATCGAGTACGGAAAGCCGCGGGTCGTCACCTCCGGCGGGGAGTCGATCCCCCTGAACGACCCCCGCGTGACGATCCTTTTCCCCTCCATGGGCCGGCTGGCCTCCGAGGGCATCGCAGCCATGTTCGCGGGCAAGGGCTACCGCACCTTCTGCCACCCCCCCGCCGACGATGCGGTGATGAAGCTCGGCCGCCGGAACACCAGCGGCAAGGAGTGCCTGCCCCTGATCCTGACCACGGGCACGCTCCTTCACTACATCCACCGGGAAAAGCGCGACGGCGAGGTGCTGGTCTATTTCATGCCCACGGGTTCCGGGCCCTGCCGCTTCGGCCAGTACCAGATCTTCATGCAGGACCTGATCCGGCGCCTGATGATCCCCGACGTGGCGATCCTCTCCCTGAGTTCGGAAAACGCCTATGCGGGGCTGGGAAACGACTACCATCTGAGGGGGTGGTGGGTGGTGGTGGTGTCCGACCTGATGGAGGACATCCGCTCCATGATCCTGGCCAACGCCGTCGACCCCGCCGCCGGCATCGCCCTGTTCGAGGAGCTGTGGCGGGCGGTCCTGGAGGAGTTCAAGGACTTCGACGCGAACCGCTTCGAGGCGCGCCTGGTCCGGATCGCCGCCAGGCTGGCGCGCATCCCCATGCAGCAACCTCCCGCCCTCGTTCCCCGGATTTCCCTGACCGGCGAGATTTTCGTGCGCCGCGACGGCCTGTCCCGCCGTCACCTGACAGAACGGCTGGCCGAAATGGGATTCGCGGTGGCCTGCACCCCCATCGCCGAGTGGATGCACTACTGCGACCACCTGGTCTCACGGGGCATCAACGACGGGAGAATGACCGCCGGCCAGAGACTGCGGTTCCAGATCAAGAGGATTGTCATGGCCCGCCACGAGAAGCGGATCCGCAAAGCCCTTTCCCGCTCCGGCCTGGTGAGCGCAGCCCCCGTCGACATCCGGCAGGTCATCGACGCGGCCTCGCCCTACATCTCGGAGCACCTCGCCGGGGAAGCCGTCCTGACGGTGGGCGGGGCCGTGCACGACGTGGCGGTCCACGCCTGCGGGATCATCGCCATCGGCCCCTTCGGCTGCATGCCCAACCGCCTGTCCGAGGCGATCCTGAGCGAAACCATGACCCGCGGGGACAAGCTCGCGGCGGACCCCCGCAACCGCCGGCTGCGGGCCGTTCTTCAGGATGTGGAAGACCTGCCCTTCCTGGCCATCGAAAGCGACGGGGCGCCCTTTCCCCAGCTGATCCACGCCAAGCTGGAGGCCTTCTGCCTGCGGGCCCGGCGCCTGCACGAGCGCATGCTGAACGCGTGCTCTTCCGATCTGTAATCCCTGATAAAGGCGCTGTCGTGGCCGCCGGTCGCGATCAGGCGGCGGGCCAGGCCCCAGGCAAGGGCACCGTCCGTCCCGGGGCGGATCTGGACGAAAAGGTCGGCCTCGCGGGCCGCCTGGCTGCGGCGCGGGTCGATGACCACCAGCCGCGCGCCCTTTGCCCGCGCGGCGCGAACGGCCAGCATGTAGGGCAGGTGGCTCACCCCGGGGTTGATGCCCCAGAGCAATATCAGGCGGGCGCGTTCGAAATCCGCGCAGGGGTTGTAAAAGCCCTGTGCCAGGCGGCCCGCGATGCAGCGTGAGGCGTAACAGACGGACTCGGCCGAGAAATAGTTGGGCGAGCCGAAGGCGTGCACGAAGCGGCGGGCATAGTCCGCCTGCTGTTGAAACCCGATCGCCTCCCCGGTCCAGACCCCGACCGCGGCCCTGCCCCAGGCATTGCCCACGGCCGTCATCCGGGCGGCGATTTCGTCCATGGCGCGGTCGTACCCGATTTCGGCGAACGTGCCGTCGGGGCCGCGCTTGAGGGGGCGCAGGAGGCGGTCTCCGGCCCCCACCAGCTCTTTTGCGGCAGGGGCCTTGGGGCAGATGCGCCCCCGGTTCTGGGGATTGCCTTCATCGCCGCCGATGCGGGCGATCTTCCCATCGCGGATCGCGACCCTGATCCCGCAGTGCATGTCGCACTGCCGGCACAGGGTTCGGATTTCACCGTCGGCGATGACAGCGGCGCTCATTTTCCCTCGATTCACCCGTGTGAAATTTCCCCGGCAGCGCCTCTCGGAGTTCTGCAGGTCGGACTGAAGTTCGACCTACATCATGGAGCATCGAAATTTGCACATCGACGCTGAACCTTGAACGGGGGGCCGGGGACCCCGCCTGCTTCATGCCCCCCCGGGTGAGTTTCCGGTCGTGCCCCGGCATCCGTACAGCCCCTCCCGGCTGAAGGCCTTAGCGCAGGCCGCGGGCCATGCGGATTTCTATACGCTCCACCAAAAGCGAGCAGGGAAGCGTCAGCATCAGGTAGAGGACCGTGACGGTGATCCAGATCTCCATCGTCAGCAGGGTGCCCGTCATGAGCTCGGTGCCCTGGAAGGTGAGTTCCTGGATGGAGATGACCGACACGATGGAGGAGTCCTTGATCAGGGAGATGAACTGTCCCGCAAGGGGCGGCAGGATCCGCTGGTAGGCCTGGTGCAGGACGACGTGGCGCATCTGCTGCCACCAGGACAGGCCCAGGGCATAGGATGCCTCCCACTGCCCCCTGTGGATCGACTCGATGCCGGAGCGGACGATTTCCGTTATGTAGGCACCCTCGAAAATCGCCAGGGTGAGAAGCGCAGCGATAAAGGCGGTGACGTACTGCGGCTGGGCGAAGAGAAACCCGATGACGGACCTGGCCCCTTGGGAAAGGCCGCCGACGTAAGCGTCGAGCCCGAGGCCGGGCATGACCTGGTCACCGATGAAGAAATAGACGATGAAGATGATCACCAGGGGCGGGAGGTTGCGCATCGATTCCACGTAGGCGCCGCCCACGAGCCGTAAAAAAAGGCGCTGGCTCGAGCGGCAGATGCCCATCACGGAGCCGAACAGGGTCGCCAGGAGGATGCCCCAGAAGCTGAGGCGCAGGGTGTTGTAGAGGCCCCACATGAGGATGTTGGACACCCATCGGCCGCTGTCGGCATCGAAGCGGAAGAGGAACTGGGGCAGCTTTTCCCATTGCCACTTGTAGTTCAGGCCCACATTGACGCGGTAGACGAAGAAGGCGACGAGCCCGGCAAGGACCGCCAGGATCGCGATGTCGGTCGGCGTGACGCGGCGTTTTCGGGGGGCCATGCCCATCGGGGCGATTCCAGGCTGATGGTTGGAAATCGGGCCCGGCGCAAGCGGTGCAGGGCGCACCGGCCCGCCGGGGGCGTCCATCCTGACGGCACCTCAGGAAAAAGGGCCGGGCCCACCGCAGGGTCGCGGGGGCGGAAAAGGCAGCCCCCCGGGCCGGCTTTCCCCTGCCCGCGCAGCGTCCCTGCGGTGAGTTGCGAAGCCTTTACCGGCACATCGGGCTTGCGGCGGCGATTACTGGACCAGCGCTTCCCATTCCATGCCCTTCCACCAGTAGTTGACCTTCTCCTCGATGAAGCCCGTGTTCCGGGCCACCACGATCCAGTTGTTGAGGTAGGCCAGGGTGTCGGGGTCTCCCTTGCGGACCCCCATGGAGATGGGTTCCAGGCCGAGGGCCTCGTCGATGAAGACCAGGGTCTCCGGGTGCTTGACCCCCAGCTGGGCCGGCTCCGGCGAGGACGCCACCATCACGTGGGCGTTGCCGTTGAGAAGCTCCTGGACCATGGGGCCGTTTTCCGAGAAAAGGCGCAGGTTGGCCTTGGGCAGCCATTTCTTGACGGCCGGGACGGCGGTGGTGCCGTTGCGGCAGACGACCGTGACCTCGGGCTTGTTGAAATCGGCGGCGGTGCTCATTCCGGCGGCCACCTTGCGGTTGGCCACCATGTTCATGACCGAATAGTCGTAGGGGACGGTGAAGTTGATTTTCAGGGCGCGCTGGGGGGTGCCCATCATGCCGGCGATGATCATGTCGAACTTGCCGGTCAGGAGGCCGGGGATCAGGCCCTCCCATTTGGTCGGGACGAACTCCGCCTGGACGCCCATGTCCTCGGCCAGCTTCTTGGCGACGTCGATTTCGAAGCCGATCCACTCGCCGGTCTTGCTCTGCATGGCCCACGGGACGAAGGTGGACATGCCGACCCGGAGTTTTCCGCTGCGGATGACCTTCTCGATGGTGCTGCTCTCGCGCAGATCCTTCTGCACGTCCTGGGCGGCTGCCGACAGGCTGAAGGCGAAAACGGCGCACAGGACGAGAGCCCCTGACTTCAACGCGGATACGGTTTTCATTTCAATCTCCTTTTGCAGGTGCGGTTTGACATGCGGTCTCGACAGCGGGTGTGAAATCACCTCCCTTCCTCATGGAACACCTCTCGGCACCGGGGCGCCCGATTCAGGGTCAAGGCCGATACCGATGAAAGCGCGTATGAAAGGTATTCAGATCTCGAAATCGGTATCGAAACGCTCAAAGCCGACCCCGATCCCGGCCCGCTTGCGGCGACCCGGAGTCCCCACCGACGACGCGGCCCTGAGCCGGTCAGAGTATCTGGCTCAAGAAGAGCCGCGTCCGGTTTTCCCGGGGGTCGGAAAAGAAATGTTCGGCCGTACCCTCCTCGACCTTTTTCCCGTCCTCCATGAAAATCACCCAATCGCTGACTTCGCGGGCGAATCCCATCTCATGGGTCACCACGACCATGGTCATGCCCTCCCGGGCCAGGGTTTTCATGACCTCCAGGACCTCGCCGATCATTTCCGGGTCGAGGGCCGACGTGGCCTCGTCGAAAAGCATGACCTTGGGCATCATGGCCAATGCCCGCGCGATGGCCACCCGCTGCTGCTGCCCGCCGCTCAGCTGCCCGGGGTAGCTGTCGGCCTTCTCGGGGATGTTGACCTTCTCCAGCAGGTCCATGGCGGTCCTGCGCGCCTCCTCCTTGCTCTTTCCGCGCACCAGCTTCTGGGCCAGGGTGATGTTTTCCAGCACCGTCATGTGGGGGAAGAGGTTGAAGGCCTGGAACACCATGCCGACCTCCTTGCGGATCTCGAGGCGATTCTTCTTGTGGTGATCCAGGGGGATTCCGTCGATGACGATGGCGCCGCCGTCGATTTCCTCCAGCCCGTTGAGGCAGCGCAGGAACGTGGATTTTCCCGACCCCGACGGGCCGATGACCACCACCACCTCCCGGCGGCGGATGTTGGTGGAGAAATCCTGCAGGGCGCGGACGCCGTTGGGAAAGGTCTTGCTGATCCTGTCGACCGTGATGATGTACTCGCCCAGGTCCTTATGACTCATGGCCGAAGCCCCCTGCGCACAAGCGGTTCAAGGAGGGTCTCATCCCGCGACCTTGAAGCGCCTTTCCATCTGCCGCACCAGCTGGGAAAGCGCCACGGCTATCACCAGATAGATGGCGGCGATGGTGAAGTAGATCTCGAACACCAGGAAAGTCTCGGCCACGACGGCGTTGGCCTGCATGGTCATCTCGTAAACCGCCAGCACGCTCACCAGGGAGGAGTCTTTGAGCAGCGAGATCGCCTGGCTGGTCAGGGGGGGCAGGATGCGGCGGATGGCCTGGGGCAGGATGATGTGGCGATAGGTGTGAACCTTTCCCAGGCCCAGGCTGTGGGCCGCCTCCCACTGCCCGCGGTCGATGGAGACGATCCCGGCGCGGTAGATTTCCGACGCGTAGGCGCCCTCGAACAGGCTCAGGGCCAGAACCGCCGCCGTCAGGCGGTCGATCCCGAGAATCGGCGCGACGATGAAATAGATGAAGTAGAGCTGCACCAGAAGGGGCGTGTTGCGGGCGGCCTCCAGGTAGAACCTGGACACCATCCGGGCGCCGAAGGAATCGGAGAGCCGCAGCAGGGCTGTCACCAGGCCGATGACATAGGTCAGCAGGAGGCTGATCCAGGTGATGTTCAGGGTGACCTTGAGCCCCTGGAGGATGGGGCCGGCCGCGAACGCGCCGCCTTCGTCCCCCTCCCGGTCATGAACCCCGGGAGGGGGAGCCGCTGTCTCTTAAGGGGCGGCCGTCGGCCGTGGACAAATCCGCAGGGCCCGTTTCCGCCGGGCATGGAGGTCAGGCCGTCACCCGTGCCGTGGAGAAACCCGCCTCCTGGCCGAGGCCGCCTCCGGGAACCCCTCCGGAGTTCATCCCGCCGGTGCTGGAGTGGACCTCGAAATCCGGGTAGGCCACGCCGCCGTGCTCGGCCAGGTCCAGCCCTTCCATCTCTTCCTCGGCCGAAACCCGCAGGCCGATGGTCTTGTCCACCAGTTTGAACAGGACAAAGGCGGTGGGGAAAACCCACAGGAAGCAGGCCCCGATGCCTATGAGCTGGACCCCGACGATCTTGAGAGACGTTCCGCCCAGGTTGAAGATGCCGGCCGCGAGCGTCCCCCAGGCGCCGTTGACGCCGTGGACCGAGATGGCCCCCACCGGGTCGTCGATGCGCACCCTGTCGACGAAAAGGACCGAGAAGACCACCAGAACGCCGGCCACGGCGCCGATGACGACGGCGCTGGTGGGGGAAACGGACGCGCAGCCGCTGGTGATGGCCACCAGGCCGGCCAGGGCGCCGTTGAGGCTCATGCCGACCTCGGGTTTCCCGAACTTGAGCCAGGAGGCGAACATGGCCAGGACCGCACCGGTGGCAGCCGCCAGGTTGGTGTTGACGAATATCATGGCGATGTCCTTGTTGGCCGCGGTGGTGGAGCCGGGGTTGAACCCGAACCAGCCCAGCCAGAGGATGAAGACGCCGAGGGCCGCCAGAGGCAGGTTGTGGCCCAGGATCGGCTTGATGCGGCCGTCCCTGGTGTATTTGCCCATGCGCGGCCCCAGGACGATGGCGCCCGCCAGGGCCGCCCAGCCGCCCACCGAATGCACCACGGTGGATCCGGCGAAATCGATGAAGCCGAGGCCCTCGAGCCAGCCGGAGCCCTTGTAGAGGCCGCCCCAGGCCCAGGAGCCGAACACCGGGTAGATCACGGCGCTGATGACGACGCTGTAGATGAGGTAGCCGGAAAACTTGGTGCGCTCGGCCATGGCCCCCGAGACGATGGTGGCCGCCGTGGCGGCGAAGACGACCTGGAACATCCAGAAGGCCAGCACCCACGGATCGCCGCCGGGGGCGAAGTCGCTGAAGAAGAAGCCCGAGGTCCCGAACCAGCCGGTGCCCGACACCCCGAACATGAGACCGAAGCCGACCGCCCAGTAGGCCAGGGTGCCCATGGAAAAGTCCATGAGGTTCTTCATCATGATGTTGACGGCGTTCTTGGCGCGGGTGAAACCGGTTTCCACCATGGCGAAGCCGGCCTGCATGAAAAAGACCAGTGCGGCGGCGATGAGCGTCCACATGTAGTCCGCGTGGGACTGGACCAGCTCGATGGCCGCCTTGTTGGAAATGGCCGTGGGGGGCTCGTCCCCGGCCCAGGCGACGGAAAAACCGGCGACGGCGAATACGATGGGCAGCAGCAGCTTTTTCATGGATCTCGTTCTCCCTTTCTTATCTGTGTGATCGGTTTGAAATGGTTGGCCGTGTGGAAGCGATGGCTGCGATGGCCTCAGACCGCCGCCAGGCCGGATTCCCCGGTGCGGATGCGGATGGCCTGGTCCATGGGCAGGACGAAAATCTTTCCGTCCCCGATCTTTCCCGTTCTGGCTGTGCTCCGGATGACCTCCACCACCTGGGGAGCGACGGCTTCGTCGACGACCAGGGCGATCTGGATCTTGGGGATGAAGTCCACCTGGTATTCGGTCCCGCGGTAGATCTCCTTGTGCCCCCGCTGACGCCCGAAGCCCCTGACCTCGCTCACGGTCATGCCGGTGACGCCCATCTTGTTGAGGGCCTCCTTCACCTCGTCGAGTTTGAACGGCTTGATGATGGCCTCGATTTTTTTCATGTGGCGCTCTCCTTGTTTCCGTAAGGACGTTGTCGTTTCCCGGGAATTGCCGTGGTGCCGAACATAGAGCAAGGCCTGTGCCAGCGGCCTCCACCTCGGCATCAGGATTAATATATCCATCCGAATTATTTATATATAAATAAATTTGGACAGCCGGCCGATGTCCTGGCAAGGATCGACAAAAATGTCTTTGTCGGATCTTATTTTACATATTTGTTGATTTAATTTTGGTATAATACAATTATGTGCTTTTATGGGGGGGTCTGCCCCCGGGCGGGGGTACCTGCGGGGTGAAGCCGGGAAGGGGGGTGTCCGGTGGGGCCTTTCAGCGGGGGATGGGCGTGGCGTCAGCCCCCGGCATCCAGCTTCAGGCGGCGCCGGATTTTTTCGTTTTCGGGCCGGGCGCAGGCCGGGGGGCGAAGACCCCCTGTCAACGAAGGGGCCCCGTGCGGGGACCGCCTTCGCGCCCGAGGGGGGGTGTCACGGACGCCGCGAGGCCATGCCGAGCCTGGCCAGGAAGGTTTCCATCAGGCACCACTTGGTGAAGGCCGACTGGAGCAGGTTCAAGCCGACGAAGGCGTTGAACCAGAGCCAGTAGCGGCTGTGAAAGAATCCCAGCGTCAAGGAGGCCAGGATGAAAATAGCGGCAATCGCACGAATCGCATCTTCCATCCGCATGACGCTTCTCCCTCCGGCTACCGGACCCTGACGGTCTGGCCCAATTTCGGAACGAAGGCGTCGATGCCGTGCGCCCCGAGAAGGTCGGCGTAGGCCAGCGACTGCTCCTCCTCGCCGTGGACCACCGCGACACGCTTGATTTCCAGGTTCGAACCTTTCACGAAGCGCAGCAGCTCGCCTTGATCCCCGTGGGCGCTGAAGCCGCCGATGCTGACGACTTCGGCCTTCAGCGGGTACTCCTTGTTCAGAAACTTCACCAGGGGCGGCGGCCCCTTGCGCCCCGAGGCGGCGTAGGCCTCGCCTTCCTCGAGGATTCTGCGGCCCAGGGTGTTTTGCGCCATGTAGCCGACCACCAGGACGGTGTTTTTGCGGTTGTGGATTTTGAAGCGCAGGTGGTGCAGGATCCGGCCGGCCTCGCACATCCCCGAGGCCGATATCACGATGTGGGGGCTTTTTTCGCGGTTGAGGGCCATCGACTCCTCGACCGAGGCGATGAAGTGGAAGTTGGGGGCGCTGAAAGGGTTCTGGCCTTTCTTCAGAAAATCCTGGTGGGCGGCCTCGTCGTAGAGCTCGGGGTGCTCGCCGAAAACCTGGGTGAGCTTGCTGGCCAGGGGGCTGTCGACGTAGACCGGCACCGGCGGGGCGGCGCCCTCGTTGTGGACCTCGTGGATGGCGTAGAGCAGCTCCTGGGTCCGGCCGAAGGCGAAGGCGGGGATGACCACCGAGCCCCCCCGCCGGTGGGTCTTTTTCAGGACCTCGGCCAGCTGCGGCTTGAGGTTGTGCACCGGCTCGTGGTGCCGGTTGCCGTAGGTGCTTTCCATCAGCAGAAGGTCGAGGCGGCGGTCCTCGGGCGCAAAATCGAGGGTCGGGTCCCTCAGGATCGGCTTGTCGAAGCGGCCCAGGTCCCCCGAGAAACCGACCGTGTAATCATGGCCGTTTTCGCGGGCGTGAACGATGCAGACGGCCGAACCGAGAATGTGGCCGGCGTCGTAGAGCACCGCGGTCATGTCCCGGCCGACGGTCACGGGGTGGCGGTAGGGGTACCCGTCGAAAAACGCCAGGGCGGCATCGGCATCCTCGCGGGTGTAAAGGGGCTTGACTTTCTCGAGGCGGTAGCGCGCCATCAGGTCGTCGACGACCTCGCGGTCGATCTCGTGGGGGCCTTTTTTAAGGATCGCCTTGATCTCGGTGAGGGTCCGGCTGCTCGCCCGGCGCTGCCGATTGGGGTTGCGCATGTCCGCCAGGGTCGCGCGCAGGGACTTGTAGTTCAGGTAGTCGGCGTCCGACTCCTGGATGTGGGCCGAGTCAGGCAGCAGGTACCCGCAGGCGGCCTGCGTCGCGCGGGTGCAGAAGATCCGCCCGCTGAAGTCCTTGCGCGTCAGGAGGGGAATGCGGCCGGAGTGGTCGATGTGGGCGTGGGAGAGCAGAATGTTGGTGACGAGGTTCGGGTCGAAGGGCAGGGTGCGGTTCTTCTCCTCGGACTCCCTGCGCCGGCCCTGGAACAGGCCGCAGTCGAACAGGATGCGGTCGCTTTCAGTGGCGAGCATGTGCATGGACCCGGTCACTTCCCGAACCGCCCCGTAGAATGTCACGTGCATGCAGGCACCTCCCTCTCTGGTTTCCGATCCCTGGCCGCCCATCCGGTTCCGGTGGCTCAGCCGCAGCATAGAGGAGCGCCGCCGCGCATGTCAAGCCGTCACGGGTCCCGCTCCCCGCGGATCCTGACGGCGGCGTCGTAGACGACGCTCCTGGAAACGCCCAACTCCCGCGCGATGGCGCGCGCCGCCGCGGCCGTGCCGTCCCGGCAGGACGCCAGGCGCCTGCGGATTTCGTCCTCGAGGCGCTCCGCGGGCATGGCTTCGGGCTCGCCTTCCCCGGCCACCAGGAGGGTGCACTCGCCCTTGACGCGCTCGCGCCCGCCCAGGGCTGACATCAGCTGCGACAGCCGGCCGCGCAGGCACTCCTCGTGGCGTTTGGTCATTTCGCGGCACAAGACCGCCTGGCGGTCGCCCAGAATCCGGGTCATTTCGGCCAGCAGGCCGGCGATGCGGCGGGGGGATTCGAAAAAAACGAGGGTCTTGTCCTCGCCCTTCAGGCGGGCGAGCTGCCCGGCGCGCTTCTCCTGCCTGCGCGACAGAAACCCCATGAAGACGAAGGCGTCGGTGGGCAGCCCGCCGATGCTCAGGGCCGCCGTCAGGGAGGAGGCCCCGGGGACCGCGACAACGGATAGCCCCTCGGCGGCCGCGGCAGAAACCAGGCGGTAGCCCGGGTCCGACATCAGCGGCGTGCCGGCGTCTGAAACCAGGGCAACGCGGGAGCCCGATTGCAGCTTTTCGATCAGCTCCCGGGTGCGCTGCGCCTCGTTGTGCTCGTGGAAGGAAACCAGTCTTGCCCGAATGCCGTGGCAGGCCAGAAGTTTGGCCGTGTGGCGGGTGTCCTCGGCCGCCACCAGGTCCACCTCCGCAAGGACCCTCAAGGCCCGCAGGGTGATGTCCTCAAGGTTGCCGATGGGGGTCGCCACCACATAGAGCGTGCCCGCCGGCAGGTCAGCGGATGGGCTCTCCGTCATGTCGCCTCATGTCGCATGGTCCTCATGCGAAACCATGTAAAACTCCCATAAACATCGGGGCCGTTCGGCGTCAGTTCCCGCCCACGCCGAACGGCCCCGATGTTTATGGGTAGGCGAGGTCGAAGGCGTTGCGGATGATCTCGATCCGCGGCGCCGGATGCGAGGCCAGAATGGCCACCACGTCGAAGCGCGCCTTGGCGTGGGTCTGGCCGGTCTCCTTGAGATAGCAGAGCGCTGCCATCGAAATCCGCCGCTGCTTGGCAGGGGTCACGGCGAGTTTGGGGTGGCCGAAGCCGGTCGAGGCCCGGGCCTTGACCTCGACGAAAACCAGGGTCTTTTTTTCCCGGGCGATGATGTCGATCTCCCCCACGGGGGTTCGATAGTTCTGCGCGAGGATTTTGTAGCCCTTGCGAGCCCGTGCATCCCCGGCAGCATCAGGTCGAGAACGACTGCGTCCGCGGGGCGGGTCCGAAGCGTCTCGAGCGCCTCCTCGCCGCTGGCTGCGCAAAGGGCGCTGTATCCTTCGCGTTCGAGATGGAAGACCACCAGCTCGCGGATGTCTTCCTCGTCGTCGACGATGAGAATGTCCTTGTCGGGCATGGGCGGTAGGGTCGCGAGCTTCGCTCCGGCAGGTTGGCAGGCTGTCGATGTCGTGGGGCCCCGCGGAGGACCCCCGCGTGCGAGCCCCGCCGCGGGCTGCGCCTATCCTGTCGATTCTGTGCCTGTATGGCAAGCATTCGTTAGGCGCGTGCTAGGCCGGGGCTAGATTCCCATTGCGCGGAGGTGCCCGGCGTGCCGGCGCACGCCCCCGCCCCGGGGCAGGAGCCCTTGCAGCGGGTCTCAGCCGCGGCATACATTTCCCAGGTCTTGAGAAAGGCGGCGTCGAAGGAGCGCTCCTCCATGTAGGCCCGGGCAGCAGCGCCCATGCGGCGGATCCGTTCCGGCCGGCACACCAGGGAGCGCATGGCCCGAAGCAGTTCGCCCGCATCGCCGCCCTTGACGACGATCCCGGTCTCGTCGGGGCGGATGTTTTCAGCCGGCCCGCCCTGGTCGGTGACAATGACCGGCAGGCCGGAGGCCTGGGCCTCGAGAACGACGTTGCCGAAGGTGTCGGTGGTGCTGGGAAAGACGAACAGGTCGCTGGAGGCATAGACCGTGGAAAGAATGTCCCCCTTCAGGTACCCCGTGAAAGTGCAGGGGAGCCCCTGCATCTCCGCTTTCATCTCCGCCAGGTAGGGGCCGTCGCCGACCACCACCAGGTGGACCCCGCCGCCCTCGGCCGCGAGGGATCGGAACGCCTGCGCCAAAAGATCCAGATTCTTCTCGCGCGAAATCCGCCCCACGTAGAGAAGCTTCACGCCGCCGTTGAGGCCGTGCTCTCGATAAAAATACCCATTGCGGCGCGAGGGGTTGAACGCCTGCGTGTCTACCCCCCGGGGGTAGACGCGGACCTTGTCTTGCGCGATGCCTTTGGCGGCCAGCTCCCGTTTCGTGCTCAAAGACGGCGTGTAGATGAGATCCATCTGGTCGTAGTACCACAGGACGTAGCGCCAGGTGATGTCCGCGATGAGCCTGTCCCCGGTGAGGATCCCCGCGTACTGGGGGATTTCGGTGTGATAGGTGCCGCTGATGGGCAGATTGAGAATCCGTGCGATCGCCAGGGCGGCCAGCCCCACCGGTCCCGGGGTGGACGTGTGAATCTGTGTGAATTCCTCTTCGTAGCAGTATTGGAGCATGTCGAGAAGCGACGGGCAGGCGAGCTTCTGCTCGGGGTATTCCGGCAGCTCGTAGACCCCCAGGGGCACGAAGTTCTTGACTCCCGGCCCGGAGGCGCCGGTTCGGCTGCAGGTGACCACCGTCAGGCGCTTGCGGTTGCGGCAGGCGATGCGGGCGTGCTGCTGGAGGGTGTAGGCCACGCCGTTGATCTCGTGGAAGGTGTCCGTGAAGTGGGCGATGCGGGTGCCGCCGGCCGCCTCGCCGTCGGTGTCGGCCGGGCGGACAAAGCGCCGGTGGATGCCGCGGCTGAACTCCCGGTCCCTGGAGAAGAGGGAAAACGCCACGAAATAGGGGGCCAGGAGGGCGTAGAGGCCGCCGGCGGCGCCGATGGTGTGGAAGATGTTGAAGACGTTGGCGCCGGAGAGGTGATCGACAATGTGCTCCCCGAAATGCAGCGTGACCCCGTCCGACAGCCGACGCACGAAGTCGAACCATTGGCCGTCCTGTCCGTCGATGGGGGTTTGCGGGTCCCCCCCCGGGGCCGTCAGCCCTGCGCCGGATTCCAGCAGCTTGCGGGTTTCGGACTGCAGCAGCCGCAGAAGCGAGACGGTCGCGGGGATCTTGGCGGGCGGCTTTCTGCGGCGGTTCCAGAGGAGGATCAGCCGGGAGAGGAACCCGGGCTCGCCGGCCACCTCGGCCCTCAGGGAGCGGTCGAGGAAGCGCACCATCATGTCGCGGCCGGCGAAGCGCTCCAGATGGAAGCGGTCTCGGTAGAACTGGTAGGCGATCCCGTAGAGGTTGTGGGCCATGGTCTTGGGGCTGGAAGGGCGGATGCGGGTCAGAATCCTTGCCGCCGCCATCCCGCCGGGTGTGAGGAAATTATCGCCCGGCGCGTGGACCTCGGTATAGGCGCGGGCGATGTTGAGGGAGCTGTGGTCGTCCGACCCCGCAAACAGGCGCTTTTCCCAGGGGCGGTCGCCCGACGGCTCGAGGCGGTGGGTTTCGGCCATGCGCCCGATGTCATCCGGGCCGAGGGCCGCCGCCAGCTGCTCGAGAACCTGGTTTTCCCGTTGGTTGCGGGCCCCGTTGAGTTCCAGGTTCTCGAAAAGCAGGAGCGCCTGCTCGACATGCGCCACCGTCAGGCGGTCGTTGACCGCGTAGAGCGGATGGGCCAGGACGTGGACAATGTCCGCAGCGCGCAGATACGGCACCAGATCGAAGACGCTGGTGCGCGCCTTCTGGATGTCGGCATGCTGTTTCTCGGTGATGCCGAGGGCCAGCACGTGGAGCTTGCAGCCGTCTTCCGGAAAATAGGTGGTGATCTCCTCGCCGATGAAGGTGTCGGGCAGGTGGGCGATTTCAAGGGCCCCGTCGATGGTGTTGTGGTCGGTGATGGTGACCCGGTCCATCCCCCGCGCCTTGGCGATCCGGTAAAGCTGGAGCGGCTCGGTGAAGCTCTCCGGGCATCCGATTTTTTGCAGGACCCACTGCGACGGCCGTTTGGAATGCTTGGAATGGACATGGAAGTCGATGCGCATCTGCCCCCCTTCGCTTGGGTTGAAGTTGGCCGCAGATGATCATGCTTCAATTAACCGGGCATTAAAGCTGGGATAAATTTCGGTTAACCCGGCCCTGGCGGCGATGCGTGCCGGGCCGCCCCCCCCTTTCTCTCCGACGCCACCGTTTTCTAACCGGGCGCTTACGCTTTCTTCATCGATTACCGATAGACATCCATCACGGACGGACCCCGCGCGGTCACCCCCTGGCGGCAGCGGGGCAGCGAACACGGCCCCCCAACAGACGAAAGGATCGCCCATGACAGGTTCCAAGAATTACGTCGTCGACACCAACGTCCTCCTCGACGACCCCGCCAGCCTGAAGAGGCTGCGCAACGGCAGCGAAAACCGCGTCTTCATCCCCTACCACGTCCTCATGGAGCTCAACAAGTTCAAGAAAAACCCCAAGCACGGTCACACGGTCGCGCGGGTGATCCGCTACCTGTGCGACCACCCGGACAGCGCCGTTCTCCTCCAATCCGACCGCGTGGCCCCTGCCTATGCCGAAGCCGTGGACCACTATATTCTCGACGAGATCGAGGGCAGCGGCCTCGACCGGCCGGTCCTGGTGACCAATGACCTGGTGCTCCAACTGCAGGCCGGCCTGCGGGGTATCACCAGTGAGGCCTACCGAGAGTCGGTCCCCTTCAAGTCCCAGGCCGAGTGCTATACCGGTTTTGTCAACCCCGAGGAGGAACCGGTGCCCAACTCCTTCCGCTGGAACGAAAATGGCCGCCCGGTGTTTTGCGGCTGCCGGGGGGAGAAGGTGATCGATTACCAGCACAGCGTCTGGAACGTGGTCCCGCGAAACATCCACCAGAATCTGTCCCTGGAGCTGATGGTCAACCCGGACATCCACGTGGTGTCGATTCAAAGCGATGCCGGTTACGGAAAAAGCTTCCTGGCGCTGGCGGCCGCCTTGTACCAGGTGCTGGAAAAAAGGACGCACGAAAAAATCTATCTCATCAAGCCGATGATCGAAATCGGCCAGAAGCTCGGCTACCTGCCGGGCCGGGTCGAGGAGAAGATGGAGCCCTACATGCGCTACATATCGCATCTGGTGCTGAAGCTGCACCAGCTCCTACCGGCCAACCGGATCTTCGCCGACGCCGAGACCTATCCCCCCCAGTACAACCCCAAGCGGTTCGAGATCTTGCCCCTGACCTACATCCGCGGCATGAACATCGAAAATGCGGTGGCGATCGTGGACGAGACCCAGAACCTTTCCCCCTGGAAGTGACGGCCGCGCGCGCCGGCGGCACGGCGACCAGCTTCAGCGTGACCGCCAGGCTGGACAGCCAGGTGGAGGTCGCTTACTACAAAAACGGCGGCATACTTCCCTATGTCCTGCGCAAGATGATGACCGCGGCCTGAGGGGGACACGCGCCGCGGAGGAGGGCGCGGCCCGAGGCCGCCCCGGGGGGAGGCGGCCCCGGGGGGAGGTTCAGCGGCGCGAGCACCCGTGCAACATGCCGCGCACATCGACCGAGGAACTTTCCCCCAGCTTCTCGAAGTGCGCTTCCAGCCACCGGCCGGCGGCCCCGTAACCCAGGTCGTGGAGGTGCTCCAGAAACGCCCACTCGGTGTTCATCTTGCTGGAGGCGTTCAGGTCCCGGAAGCCTTCCTCGTCGGCGATGATGTGGACCCGCATCCGGTGGTAGCGCCCGGGGTCCAGGCTGCCCTCGTCCAGCATCCGGGCGACGAAGTCGATGGCCCGCAGCTCGTGCAGCAGGCTCGCGTTGAAGGTGATCTCGTTGACCCGGTTGAGGATCTCGCGCGCCGCGCGGGGGGTTTCCTGGCAGCTCAGGGGGTTGATCTGCACGATGACGATGTCCTGGGTGTCGCTGTGGTAGGCGAAGGGATAGAGGACCGGGTTGCCGGCATAGCCGCCGTCCCAGTAATCCTCCCCGTCGACGGTCACGGCCTGGAAAAGGTGGGGCAGGCAGGCCGAGGCCATGACGGCATCCACGGTCAGGCGGCTGCGTTCGAACACGCGGACCTGGCCGTTGCGCACGCGGGTGGCGCTGATGAACAGCTTGAGCCTGTCGCAGCTGCGCACCCTCTCGAAATCGACCTGCCCGGCCAGCAGGTCCCGCAGGGGGTTCAGGTTGAAGGGGTTGAGCTGGTAGGGGGACGCCATCCGGCTCAGGATGTCGAAGAAGAGGTATCCCGCAGAGGCGTCCAGGTTCCAGTTGCCGGCCAGGGCGTCCAGGGGAGACCGCCGCAGCGGGCTGAAGGCGGCGGCCCGGTGACCCGCCTTCCAGAAGCGCCGCAGCGCCTCGCGGGCCCCCGGCCTGCCACCGGCCATCAGCCCGTCGGCCAGGAGCACCGCGTTCATGGCCCCGGCGCTGGTACCGCTGATGGCGCTGAGCGCGACGCGCTCAGATGCGAGCAGGCGATCCAGGACGCCCCAGGTGAAGGCCCCGTGGGCCCCGCCGCCCTGCAGCGCCAGGTTGATCCTCTTGGGCCCCCGCGCCGCCGCGGAGCCGGTCTCCGTTTTTCCCATCAAGCCGTACCTCCCCCGCGAGTCCGCGGCCTCTGCCCGGTTTGCCATCGACCAGCCCGAAGAAAGCCTCCGCTTTCAGGTCCCTGCGGGCTTCCGGGCGGCAGCGGGCCCTCTTTGCGGTCTCATCGCGATCAGCGGCATTCGCCGCCGGCCCCGCTGCCGCATGTGATAACTCAAAGTCGCCCGGATGTCCAGCCGCAACGGGGTCGCGGACCGGGCTTGGGGCAACCCCGATCCACAGCTTAAGAAAATGAAAAACCCCATTGCGCTTGTCAAAACAATTTGAGAAGAAGGCAGCAGGCGGGGTTGAAGAGACGGCAGCGCAGAGGGCTTGAGCGGCGCTTTCGCAGGCGGCGGCAGCGGACATTTCAGCTGCCCTCTCCGGTGGTTGGACCAACCGGGGCGGTGGATCCGGGGCGGGCGGCCGGATTGACATGGGCATCGCCGTTGGGTATGTTGAGGACTGCCGGGCGGCCGGGGCGCGGCACCGGAGGAGACCGTCGTCACCTTCGCGCAACTCCCCCCGTCAATTGCGTTTTTTTTCGCCTTCGGGAGCTATCCCCATGTAAAGTAAAATTCTACTGCCCCTGGACCGCCCCAGGCGCGCCGAGGCCGTCCTGCCCCACGCGGAAGCCCTCGCCGCCAGCTTCGGGGCCCGAATCACCGCGCTGACCGTGGAAGAGCCGCCCGTCCAGCTCGATGTCGACGAGGTCGTCCACAACGAGCGCCATCAGCCGATCCTGATGGTCAGCTCCCGGCATGTCGACCAAGAAACCGGCGCCTGAGGGATCTTCAAGCCTTGCAGATGCATCCCGCAAAGAAATACGTGGGGGAGGTCACCGCAGTGCGCGGAAGCGTCATCGACCTTGCCTTTTCTTCCCCCATGCCGCCCCTCAGGACCCTGTTCCGGGCGGGTGGGGACGGCCGCGTCGCCATCGAGGTCGCCCTGCACCTGGACGCGCAACAGCTGAGGGGAGTCGCCCTCACCCCAACGGCGGGGCTTTCACGCGGAGACGAGGCCTGGAGCGACGGGGAACCGCTCCGGGTGCCGGTGGGCAGATCGCTCCTCGGCCGCATGTTCAACGTTTTCGGTGAGCCCATCGACGGCCTCGCGGCGCCCGACGGGGTCGAGTTCCGCCCCGTTCACCGCCCGCCCATCGAGCTCGCCAAGCGCGTCACCGGCGAGGCGATTTTCCACACCGGAATCAAGGCCGTCGACCTGTTGATGCCCCTGGAGCGGGGTGGAAAGGCGGGGCTCTTCGGGGGGGCGGGAGTGGGCAAAACCGTGGTCATCACGGAGCTCATCCACAACATGGTGGGAAAACACAGCGGCATGAGCATCGTCTGCGGAATCGGCGAGCGCTGCCGTGAGGGCGAGGAGCTTTACCGCGAGATGAAATCGGCCGGGGTCCTCCAGAACACCGTCATGGTGTTCGGCCAGATGAACGAAACCCCCGGCGCCAGGTTCAGGGTCGGCCACGCCGCCTTGACCATGGCGGAATATTTCCGCGACGACCTCGCCCAGGACGTGCTGCTCCTGATCGACAACATCTTCCGCTTCATCCAGGCGGGCTCCGAGCTCTCCGGACTCCTGGGGCGTCTTCCCGCCCGGATGGGCTACCAGCCGACCCTGGCGACGGAACTGGCGGAGCTCGAAGAAAGGATCGCCAGCACGCGGGAGGCCGCCATCACTTCGATCCAGGCCGTCTACGTACCGGCTGACGACCTCACCGACCCGTCCGCGGTTCACACCTTTTCCCACCTCTCGGCCTCCGTCGTCCTGTCGCGCAAACGCGCCGGCGAGGGGTTTTACCCCGCCGTCGATCCGCTCCAGTCGCGATCGGCCATGCTGCAGCCGCGCATCGTCGGAAGACGCCACTACGACGCGGCCCGGGAAACGCGCAGAACCCTGGCCGCCTACGAGGAGCTGAAGGACATCATCGCCATGCTGGGGATGGAGGAGCTGTCACGCGAAGACCGCGCCATCGTGTCACGGGCCAGGCGCCTGGAGCGGTTTCTGACGCAGCCCTTCTTCACCACCGAGCAGTTCTCCGGGCTCAGGGGCCGCATGGTGGACCTGGAGGACACCGTGGCAGGCTGCGAGCGCATCCTCGACGACGAGTTCGCGGGTGTTTCCGAACGCTCCCTTTACATGATCGGCGCTATCGGGGAAGCGGACCGGCAGCCCGGAGCCTGAAGATGCCTGCCGGGCCGGCACCGATAGCGCCGCAAGCCGGGAAAGCAAGGAAAGGGACGGGGCGTGAAACTCACCATTCACCAACCGTGCGCGCTGTTCCTGGAGGAAGAGGTCACCAAGGTGATGGCCGAAAGCCCCGCGGGCTGTTTCGCAATCCTGCCGCGGCACATCGACACCGCGACGGCCCTGGTTCCCGGGATCCTGGCCTATGTGACACCCGGTGGCGGTGAAAGTTTCGTGGCCTTGGACGGCGGCGTCATGGTCAAGCAGGGGGATCGCGTCACCGTGGCCACGCGCACGGCCGTTCGGGGAGATCTGGGGGCCCTGCACAAGGCCATCGACAGCATGATCCACGAGGTCGACGAAAGGGAGCGCAGGGCCCGAGCCGCCGTCGCCCGCCTGGAGGCCGATATCCTGCGCCGTTTCATGGAGTTCGGGAAAAATGCCTGAGAATGGCAGGGGAACGCCGGGTTCTTTTCCCGAGCAGGTGGCGCTGCGGGAGACGCGCAAGCTGCGCGCGCGCCGCAAGAAGGCCACGGATGTGCTCAGCGGCCTTGGCCTGTTCGGCACCGTCGGCTGGTCCGTGGCGGTTCCCGCGGTGCTCGGGGTTTTCGCGGGCGCCTGGATCGATCTCAGATGGCCCGGGCCGCCTTCCTGGACCCTCATGCTGATGCTCTTGGGCCTGGTCGTGGGGTGTGCCAATGCCTGGTTCTGGCTCTCCCGGCAGCGGCGCACCATCAGCGGGGAACGCGACAATGACCGCAAGTGACGTGCTGGGGTGGGTCCTTTCGGCAGCCTGGGGATCGGCATTGGGAGGATTCTACTTCTACGGCCTCTGGTGGAGCCTGGGCAGAATCTCGAGGGTCAGGCGCCCGCGGCGCTGGCTGGCCGTCGGCTTCGCGGTCCGGCTGGGAATCGCGCTGCTCGGTTTCTGGCTGGTCATCCGCAGGGACCCGACATCCTTCTTCTTTACCCTGGGGGCCTTTTTCCTGGCGCGTCTTGTCCTGACGCGCCTGATAGCGGGCCCGGGCGCGCCGGGTGACCGGGGGTGAGGGGGCGATGGGAATCAATCCGGATGGGGTGGTCTACTGGGCCTGGGGGCCGCTGAGGATCAATGCGACCGTCCTGTTCACCTGGCTGGTGATGGCGGTCCTGACCTTCGGTTCCTGGCTGGCGACCCGCCGCCTCGGCGCGGATGGGCGCATTCCCGCCTGGCAGAATTTTCTCGAATCCATCGTCGTGGGCATCCGCCGGCAGCTTCAGGCGGTGGCGCGGAAAGAGCCCAGGGGGCTCCTTCCCTTTGTCGCGACACTCTTTCTTTTCATCGCCGCCTCCAACCTTCTGGCGGTGGTGCCGGGGTTCCAGCCGCCGACGGCCTCGCTTTCGACATGCACCGCCCTGGCCGCGTGCGTCTTCCTGGCGGTGCCGGTCTTCGGCGTGTCCCAGGCCGGGCTGGCCCCCTATCTGAAGAACTACCTGCGCCCGACGCCCCTGATGCTGCCCTTCAACGTCATGGGCGAAGTGAGCCGGACGGTAGCCCTGTCCGTGCGCCTCTTCGGCAACGCCATGAGCGGCACCATGGTCGGCGCCATCCTGCTGGTCATCGCCCCCCTGGTGTTTCCCGTGCTCATGCAGCTGCTGGGGCTGCTCACGGGGCTGGTCCAGGCTTACATCTTCGCGGTGCTGGCGGCCGTCTACATCGGCGCCGGCATGGATGTCCAGCAGCGGAAAAAATGCACCTGAAAGGAGACGGGTTCATGGACGACTTGGTGTGGGTCGCGATCGCTTCCATCGTCACCGCGGGGGTCTGCATCGGCATCGGCAGCATCGCCCCGGCCTTGGGGGAAGGCCGTGCCCTGGCGCAGGCGCTGGCATCCATCGCCCAGCAGCCGGACGAGACCAATGCCATCACCCGGACGCTTTTCGTCGGCATGGCCATGGTGGAGTCCACGGCGATCTACTGCTTCGTGGTCGCCATGATCCTGATTTTCGCCAATCCGTTCTGGAGTTATTTTCTCTCCAGAGCCGGGGGATGAGGGTTGGTGATCGACTGGTTCACGGTCCTGGCGCAGGCCTTCAACTTCGCGATCCTCGTCCTGCTTCTGAAGCGCTTTCTCTATGGCCCGATCCTCGCGGCGATGGAAGCGCGCGAGAAGCGTGTCGCGGAAGCCCTGTAACAGGCGGAGGCCGACCTGGGGTAGGCACGGCTGCGGGCCGGGGAACTGGCGGCCCAGAACCGCGCCTTGGCCGAAGCCAAAAGCCGCCTGCTGGCCGAGGCGCAGGAAGAGGTCCGCCAGTGGCGGCAGGACGCCCTCACGGGGGTTTCGCACGAAGTCGAGGCCCTGCGGCAATCCTGGGCCTTCCGGCTCCAGCAGGACCGCGACACCTTCCTGCAGCGGCTCAGGGAGCACATCGCCGGCCAGGTCATGGCGGTCAGCGCCAAGGTCCTCCTGGACCTCGCGGACGAGTCCCTGGAAAAGCGCCTGGCGGCCGTCCTGGTGGACCGCCTCTCCCGGTCCGGGGCCGTGTTCGCCGATTCCCGCGCCTGGGGGATCGTCAAGGTTCAAAGCGGTCTCCCGCTGCCGCCGGACCAATCCGACCTGCTGCGCCGGCAGGTCATGGGACTCATTCCGGGGGTCGAGGCTGTTTCCTTCGAGGCGTGCCCGGAGCTGGGCATCGGCCTGCGGATTCTGGCCGGCGACCGGAAGGTGGAATGGAACCTGGCCCACTACCTCAAGGAGCTCGAACGGGGCGTATTGGCCGAGCTGCCTTTCCCGGCCGGGGCTGAACCATGACGCACAATCACCTGGAAAGGGTGCTGGAGGACGTTGCCGGCGCGGTGGCCCGTGGGCTCCGGACGGCCAGCCCCAGCGCGGCGCCGGAAGAAATCGGCCGCATCAAGATGCTGGGCCAGAATATCGCCTGGGCCGAGGGGCTTTCAGGAGTGAAGGCCGAAGAGGCGGTCCTTTTGGGGGCGCGCCTGAAGGGCATGGTCCTCGACCTCCTGCCGGACCGGGTCGGGATCGTGCTTTTCGGACCCACCCGGGAGCTGCGGGCCGGCGAGGAAGTCACCCGCAGCGGCGGGGTCCTGGACATCCCCGTCGGGCCCGCCTTCATCGGGCGGGTGGTCGACCCCCTGGGCAGCCCCCTGGACGGCATGGGCGCAGTCAACGGCCTGGAGCGCGCCCCCGTCTTCCGGGAAGCGCCCAGGATACTCGACCGGGCCCCGGTGGACACTCCCCTCCAGACCGGGTTGAAGGTCATCGACGCGCTGGTCCCCATCGGCCGGGGGCAGAGAGAACTGATCCTCGGTGACCGGCAGACGGGAAAAACCGCGTTGGCGGTCGATGCCATCATCAACCAGAGAGGCAGGGGCGTCATCTGCATCTATTGCGCCATCGGCCAGCGCAGTTCCAGCGTCGCCCGGGTGCTTGACGACCTGAAGCGGCACGGGGCCATGGCCTACAGCCTGGTGCTCGTGGCCGAGGGCGATGCCCCGCCGGGGCTCCAATACATCGCCCCCTATGCGGCCACGACCCTGGCCGAGTATTTCATGCACGAGGGGCGGGACGTGCTGATCGTCTATGACGACCTGACCCGGCATGCCCTGGCCTACCGGCAGATTTCCCTGCTGCTGCGGCGCCCCCCGGGGCGGGAAGCGTTTCCGGGAGACATTTTCTACGTGCACGCCAAGCTCCTGGAGCGGGCCACCCACCTGAAGGCGCAGCTGGGCGGGGGCTCCCTGACGGCGCTTCCCATCATCGAGACGGAAGCGGAAAACATCTCGGCCTATATCCCGACCAACCTCATCTCCATCACGGACGGCCAGATATATGTGTCCCCGGCCCTGTACCAGAAGGGACTCCTTCCGGCGGTGGACGTGGGCCGATCCGTTTCCAGGGTCGGGGGCCGGGCCCAGCTCGCCGCGTACCGAAGGGTGTCGGGCGATTTGCGCCTTTCCTACAGCCAGTTTCAGGAGCTGGAGTCTTTCGCGCGTTTCGGGACCCGGCTCGACGAAGAGACCCGTCGAATTCTCGACCACGGCAGGCGGGTGCGCGAAGTCCTCAAGCAGCCGCAATACAGCCCGCTGAACGAGACGGCGCAGATCGCCGTGCTGCTGGCGGTAACCCGGGGGCTCATGGACCGCCTGCCCATCGAAAAACTCCAGGACGCTCAGCAGGCCGTGATCGAGGCGATCCTCTCGCAACCGCCGGCGATAGAGGCGGTTCTGGGCCCCTCGGAGGTCGACGACACCGCCTGGGAGAGCCTCGTTTTTCGGGTCACGGCGGCGGTGCAACCATTGGAAGGGGAAAATGCAGCCTCTGGAATCCCTGCACCGGAAGATTCACACCGCCCAGGAGCTCCTGGCGGTGGTCAGGACCATGAAAAGCCTGGCGGCCGTCAACATCCGGCAGTATGAGCGGGCAATAGCGTCCCTGGAGGTGTACCGGTCCGTCATCGACGCGGGTTGGAAGGCCCTGTTCCATTGCGGGTCCAGGTTGGCCCCCGCCGCGCCGGCGCAGGACGCCGTGTGCCTTGTGATCGCATCGGATCAGGGGCTGTGCGGGCGCTTCAACGAAGCCGTCCGCGAACACGCCCTGGCGCGGACCCCGGAACTGGAAAGGGATGGCGGCCTAATCACCTTCTGGATGTTCGGCGAGAAATTGCGCGGCGCGGTCAAGGAAACCGGCCGCGTGCGTGCGCTCTACTTCCCTGCGCCGGGCAATCTCCCCGCCGTCGACACCCAGCTCGGGGAGGTGGTCCAGCGCATCGAGGGCGTGCGCGGGGGCCATGGCATCGAACGCGTTTACGTCTGCCACCACCTGCTGTCCAGGTCGGGGGGCAACAGGCCTGCGAGCTTCCGGCTGCTTCCGCTGGACGAGTCCTGGGCGCAAACCTTCTCAGAAGGCAAATGGCCCGGCCGCTGCCTGCCCACGATCGGACTGCCCCCGGAACCCATGTTCCGGCAACTGTTCCGGCAGCATCTTTTCATCTCCCTTTACCGCGCCTTCGCTCATTCCCTGGCCTGCGAAAACGCGGCCCGGCTGGCGGCCATGCAGGCCGCCGAGAAGAACATCCGCGAGATGGGCGACACCCTCCTGGCCGATTTCAGGGAGCTTCGGCAAGCGACCGTCACCGGGGAACTGCTGGATATCATCTCCGGCTTCGAGGCCCTCGGCGAGGAGACCAGGCCCCTGTAAGCGTTTCCGGCGCCCCTGCCCCGCAGCTAAGCCTGCTTTCGAGCCGCCTGGGCCCGGGCTCACTCCGCCCGCCCCCCTTTCTTCTTTTCGCGCTTTTCCTGCTTCTTTTCCTTCTGGGTCTTGGCCGGCTTCTTCTTGACGTCTTTTTTCGTGTCCCTGGACTTGGCCATCTGCGACCTCCCTCTCCGGTTGGCGGGGCCCGCTCCCGCAGGGTCCTGTTCGCCTTCTATTTGTTCCATTTCAGGCGTCCATGTCAAGGCCGGATTTGGTCGCCAGGGCATCGGGCACACCGATGGAAACCGGTTGAAGCCCGGTGCGATTCCGGTATCGGGCCCGGCGGCGGCCGTTTGCTTCCGGGGCCGCTGCCGGAAAGGAGACAGGCAACGATGAGGCGGAAAGCAGGGCCATCCGCTACGAGGTGGTCATCCGCGACGTGATTGCCCTTCGACCGAAATCGTGGCCATGGAGCACATGTTCGACGGCCTGGTGCTGCTCTCCTCATGCGACAGCATCATTCCCGGGCATTTGATGGCGGCCGCGCGGCTGGGCATTCCTTCCCTGCTGGTGACCGGGGGGCCGATGCTGGCCGGAAGGCACCGCGGCCGGGACATCGTCATGTCCCAGCTCGACGAGGCGGTGTTAGGCGGCGTGCGCGCCGAGAAGACCACCGACGCGGAAATCCTGGCCATGGAAGCGGCCGTCTGCCCGGGGCCGGGGGCCTGCCCCCTCATGGGAACGGCCAACACCATGCAGATCCTTTCCGAAGCGCTGGGGACGTCCCTGTCGGGCGGCCCCACGGTCCCGGCGGTGGCCGCGAAGCGCCTGCGGGTGGCGCGCCGATCCGGGCGCCAGGCAGTCCGGCTGGTCGAAAACGGGATCCGGCCTTCCCTCGTCATGACCCGGGCGGCCCTCACCAATGCCAGTTCGACCGCCTCACGCTCCAAGTGGGTTGCGAGCAGCCGCACCCCGCAGTTGATGTCGTAGCCCACCCCGCCGGGGGAGACGACCCCCGTGTCCCAGTCGAAAGCCGCCACGCCGCCGATGGGGAAGCCGTAGCCCCAGTGGATATCGGGCATGGCCAGGGAGGCTTCGACGATGCCGGGCAGGGTCGCCACGTTGGCCACCTGCTGGACGGCCTCGTCCTTCTGCAGGGCCGCCATGAGCCGGTCCGAGCTGTATATCCGCCCGGGCACGCGCATGGACCCGGTCCGGGGGAGTTCCCAGCGATAGTCGTCGATGCGTCTGAGCTCCATGATCCGCCGCCTCCCGCGATCATATGTCGAAAATGACGGTCGCCTCCCACCCGGTGGGACCGGCGGCCACCGCGATCCGGTGGTAGGTGACGGCCTTGATCTCGGTCTTGACGACGTGGCGCCCGGGGTCGTAGCGCTCCCCCTTCAGCCGCGCGGACACCCGGGTTTCCGAGACGGCCGCGACCTCGATCTCCTTTACCAGCATGCCGGAGCCGGACCAGAGGAAAAGGAGCTCCCGCAGCCAGTTGACCATCAGGTCCGGCCAGTCGGCCCCTTCCACCTCCAGGGCGATGGTTTCCCCGCCGCCCAGGGCCGCGCGCTCCGTGACCTGATCGAACAGGGCGCAACCGGCCGTGGCGAAGAGCTCCCGCGCGTCCGCGCCGCACACCCGGATGCCGATGTCGGCGGTGTGGTCGATCAGCTCGTAGCCCACCGGTCCCCCTCTTCGGGCGCCGGCCGGCCCGGGGCCCGGGTCTTCACGCCGACCCCTCGAAGATCGTCGTGCCCGTCTTTGCGGTGTGATAGCCCCCCAGGGCGGCGACGCGCCGCTTGAATTCGTCGCCGCGCACGATCTCGAGCAGCGCCTGGACCTCGGCGCCGGCGGCATAGGCCTCCGGGATCACGAGGTCGTACTGCTCGGTCACCACGGGGATGAAGTCCAGGCCCAGGGCCCGGGCGGCGGCATGGATGCCCAGTCCCGCATCGGCGCTGCCGCTGAGCACGGCCACGGCCACGGCCATGTGGGTGGACTCCTCGGTTTCATACCCGCGGATGGCGCCCGGGTCGAGGCCGAGGCGCCCGAGCTGGTAGTCGAGCAGGATGCGCGTCCCGGAGCCTGCCTGGCGGTTGATGAACGTGATGTCCGCCCGGCCGAGGTCGCCGATCCCGCGGACCTTCCCGGGGTTGCCCGGGGGAAGCATCAGCCCCTGGTCCCGGAGCACCAGGTTGATCACCCGCACCGGCAGCCCGGGCAGGAAGCGCCGGATGTAGGAAAGGTTGTAGGAGCCGTCCTCGACGTCGAGGAGGTGGCATCCGGCCAGGTGGCACAGCCCGCGCTTCACGGCCATCAGCCCGCCCATGCTCCCCACGTGGCTGGAGGACAGGCTCAGGCCGGTGGCCTGGGCCTTGAGCATGTCGGCCAGCACGTCCAGGGTGTTGTCGTGGCTCCCCACCACCACCAGGGTGCGGGCGATGGACTCCAGGGGGCGGATCAGCTCGCAGGCCACCGGCGTCTGGTCGGCCAGGCCCTCGACGTGGCTGGGGATCCGGACGATGCCGTCGGCCTCGGTCATGGAGGTGATGTTGCCGGCGCCGCGGGGCAGGGGCGTCGCCACGATCCGGCCGCCGACCTTCCCGAGCTTGACCCGCAGGAACTCCTCCACCCCCAGCTTGGAGGCGACCTTGCGGGTCAGTTCCACCCGGGCGGTCTGGCGCCGCGTTTCGGGCTGCCCCAGCATCCGCGCCATCAGCGGCTGGACCAGCTGCTCGTAGACGATGATGGCCGACACCGGGTAGCCGGGTATCCCGAAGACCGGTTTGCCCGACACCCGGCCGATGATGACCGGTTTGCCCGGCATGATGGTCACCCCGTGGACCAGGACCTCCCCCAGGTCCTCGATCACGGCCCGCGCGTAGTCCTCGGAGCCGGCCGAGGACCCGCCCACGGTCAGGACCATGTCGAAGTCTCCGGCGACCGCGGCGGCCACCGCCCCGCGGATCGCTTCCGGTTCGTCGCGCACCGGCTCCGCCCGCATGGCGGAGCCCCCGCCGGCTTCGATCAGCTTTCCCAGAACCCAGGCGTTGCTTTCATAGACCTGTCCCGGCGCGAGGGTCTCTTCGGGCCCGCTTTTCGTCCAGTCGACGAGTTCCGACCCGGTGGGAATCAGCAGCACCCGCGGCCGGCGCCTCACCGCCACGCTGAAAACGCCGGCCGTCAGCAGCGCGCCGATGCAATAGGGGGTCACCACGTGGTTGCGGGGAAACAGCAGCTCGGTGGCCACGAACTCCTCGCCGATGCGGCGCACGTTCTGCCAGGGAAAAGCCGGCGCCTCGATCCGCACCCGCGCCTCGTCCAGGACCTGGACGTGTTCGATCATGACCACGGCATCGGTCCCGGCGGGCAGCACGCGGCCGGTGTTGACGCTGAAGGCGTCCAGTCCCAGGGTCAGGGTCCTGGGGCGGCTCTCGTTGACGCCGAAGGTGGCCGCCGCGCGGACGGCGATGCCGTCCATGGCGGCCAGGTGGTCGGCCGGAGAAGATATCCGCGCCTCCACCGGCTCGGAGAGCACCCGCCCGACCGCCTCGGGTACGGGAACCCCCTCGCCCTCGCAGCCGCCGAGACCGCCGAAGGCCTGCGACAGGATCTCCCGCGCCTCGGCGAGGGATTGTGCAGGTCGACGATTCCCAGCTCGCACCCGGAGCAGGTCGACAGCCACTCGACCGACAGGGTCGCCTTCGGGGACATGCGGCTTACCTCCTTGCCTTGATCTTCAACATGCCGATACAGGCGTTTTCACCGGAGTGAATCGGTTCGTAGTCCGCCCAGGCGCCGTGCACGCGCTCCAGGAGGCCGCAGAAAATCCCGTGCTGGAGCATGCAAAGGGAGCTCTTCTGCGGGTGGCCGTAGTAAAACTGGCAAGAACGCACCATGCAGTCTCTGAAGACGAGCCTCAGGTGGGTCTCGTCCCCGACGCGCGACAGCAGCTCCCCTTGCGATGTACTCTTCCAGGTCTCGAAATCCCAGCGGATCCCCACCCGGTGCAGCTCGTGCTGCACGACATCGAAGGCCTTCAGCAGGTCGGCCTGCCTTTCGGAGGCCGCCACCTTGAGCCCGATGTTCCGGCCGGCCCTGAACGTCACGCTGGGCGCCCCCCGCCCGACCAGTTCCTCCAGCCCGTTGGCGATGGAGGCCAGGAACATCATGCTGCCCTGCAGGCGCTTCAGTTTTTCGGTGGTGTGCATTCCATGGCTCCTAACTGCAAATGTCCCCGGGCGCCGCCTCCGCGTCCGCGCGGCGTGCGCGGTAACGGGCGATTTCCCCCTCGACGACCTCCACGGCCCGCCGGATGGCGCCGGCCAGGTCGCCCGGCGGCAGGCCCTCGGTTTCCACCAGAACGAAAAGCAGGCGCCGGGGAAGACTTTCCGGAAAGAGCCGCCTGGCCACGGCAAGGGTCTCCAGGGGGCCGATCTGGTGCAGGCCGGTTCCTGCCGCGACCGGGAAGTGGAAATCGGCCCCCATCTCCCGCACGCGGATCTCGCCGGGGGCCCCTCCGGCCCTGCACGCATCGACCACCAGCATGAGATCCTGGCCCCGGATGCAGTCGAGGAGTGCAAAGGCGGCGGTCCCGGCATCCAGAAGCTCCACCTCGGGGCCGTATCGCCCCCTGCTGTCATCCACGACCCTGGGCCCGATCTGATCGCAGCCCAGGCTGCGGTTGCCGACGCCCACCACGGCAACCGCAGCCGCCCGGGGGCGGCTGCCTTCTGCCCGGCGGCTAGCGGTCACGGCCGAGCTTCGCGCGGATTCGCTGAATGTTCGCCCGGCACAGCCGATGGCGCGGGTCGATCTTCAGGGCGAGTTCGAATTGATGCAAGGCATCCTCCAAAGCGCCGCGCTGCAGGGAAGCCAGCCCCGCCTCGAAGTGCGCCAGCGCCTGCCCGTCGACGCGCACCGGGGCCGGCGCCGGGGCGGCTGGCTTTTCGGGCGGCGGCACGGCCCGGGTAAAGAGGCCGGGAGCGTTTCTTTCGGCAGTGGTCCCGGAAACCGCGGCGAAGGCGCCGGGACCCGGGCCGAGGCTGTCGCCGCCGGGCGGCCTGGCGATGCTGAAAATATCCGAACCGGCAGGCGCCGCCGGGGCACGCCGGGCACCTCCCGGGGGCGTTTGCGGGGCGGTTTCGGGCGGGGCGGGGGAAGCTCCGGGCCGTCTCCGGCGACCCGGTTCCACGTTGCGGGGAGTCTTTGGCGAAGGGGCGGAAACCGCCCGCGGCGGGGCCGCCGCGGGCTGCGGGGAGGGTGCCCCGCGGCTGCTTTGCGGAAGGGAAGGGGCCCGGGGCCGGGCCGGAAGGATCAGCCTCTGGCTCAACAGCCGACCGCAGGTTTCTTTCACCGCGGCGATGTCCTCGTTCAGCGCGGCGGCGACCGCCGCGAGGCTGCGGGCGCCGTCGATTTTCCCCAGGACCTGCAGCATCTGAAAATCCAGGACGTAACTTTCCGTGGTCAAGGAGATGTTGCGCTTGAACACCGTTTCGGAGTTCTTCCCGGGTGCAGTCTCCATCGCCCCCCATCCCATCGGAATAGGTCAAGGGTTATGCAAAAGAATCTGGTTTGTCAAGAAAAATCGGTGCTTCGACTCCCTGCGGGGATGGCGCCGCCCCGGGTGCCGGCCACAGGCGGGAGGCCGGCGCCCGTCACTGCGCCTTGGAGGCCCTGGCCGCCGCGCAGCGCGCCTGGAATTCCGGGGAGGCCGGGTCCACCTCGCCGAAGCGGGCCGGGTCGAAGGGGGAGAGGTCGTGATCGCTCCTGCCGGCGGCGATCAGGCCGGCGAGGGCGTCCCCGATGCCGGCCGACGCCATGACCCCCGATCCGCAGCATCCGGCCGCGACAAAGAGCCCGGGGGCGGCGCCGATTTCCCCGAGGAGGAAGTGGCCGTCGGGCGTGTAGGCCGAGAGCCCGGCCACGTAGCTTTCAAAGCGCACTTTTTCCAGGTCGGGGAAAAAGCGTGCGAGGCGGTGCTGCGCGGCGATCAGCTCGTCCCATTCCTCGCCTTCCGCGGTCACGCGCAAGGCGGCGATGTCGTCGGGCAGCAGGCGGCAGTCGAAGGTGCGCGAGCGGGTCTCCTGGAGCCCGATGAGCAGCCCCCCCACCTCCGGACGCGTGTAGGCGCCGGCATCGACGTGCACCGTCATCGGCTGGTCGCCCGCGAACATGGGATCCGGGGCGGTCACCCAGAAGTGGCTGCGGGTCGGCACCATGGGCAGGCGCACGCCCAGGGGCATGGTCAGGTTGTTGGACCAGGCCCCCGCGGCAAGGACGACCTTTTCGCACAGGCGCTTTCCCCCGGAGGTCTCGACGCCGGCGACCCTGCCGCCTTCGATGCGCACGGCGTGGACCGCCGCTCCGGTTTCGATTCTCGCCCCGCGCCGGCGGGCCGCGCGGGCGTAGGCCGCCGTCAGGCGGTAGGCGTCGATGAACCCCTCGCCGGGGATATGGAGGCACTCGGCCCCGGCTTCCGGGGCGAGCCAGGGGAGGCGGCCGGTCAGCCACTGCGCGTCGACCCGTTCGGCGGCGATGCCCTCCCGGCGCGCCCGCAGGTGCAGCGCATCCAGGGCGGCACGGCCGCTGTCGGTGGCGGCCACGCGCACCGTGCCGACGCGGTGGAAATCGAGGGCCTCGCCGAGCTGGTCTTCCAGGGCCGCCAGGGCACCGGCGGTCATGCGGCTCAGACGGTCCACCGCCGGCTTGGAGGAGAGCTGCAGGATGAGCCCCGCGGCACGGGAAGAGGCGGCGTGGGCGATGCCCGTGCGCTCCAGCACCAGGACGTCGCGCAGCCCGCGGCCGGCCAGGTGGTAGGCCACGCTGGCGCCCAGCACGCCGCCGCCGACGATCACGACCCCGGCCGTCTTCGCCATGTCGTTTCCTCCCTTGCAGAATACCGCCCCCCGCATCGGGTGGCCGCCGAGGTTAGCATGGCATCATTCCCATTGCAACCCGGCGCGCCTCTCTGGTATGGTCCAGGCAGCGGTTTCAGACGACCACCGGCTGGATGGAGCGCACGTGATGACCGAACCCCCGCGGAAAGCGATCGCAGAGATGGCCGCACGCTGGATGCCGGCGCAGTGGCATGCCGATTCCCTGCGAATCCTCAGGGATACGACCGATTTCTTCAACGTCGACTACGGGGACGTCGTGCTCCTGGGCGGCAAACCCTACCTGGTGCGCAACAACGCCCGGGAGGGGCGCTTCGGGCTCGAAGACGAGGTCAAGCCCTGGGTCAAGCGCGCCATCGACCTCGGAAGCGGTGAGCTGTGCATCATCAAGCTCGTCTTTTACGAGAAATTCCTGGCATCCGTGGGCGGCATCCAATTCGAGTGTTTCCGCAGCCCGCGCAAGGAAGCGCGCATCCTGGAACTGGTCAAGGACCACCCCAACGTCCTGCACGGGGTGGCCGTCAGCGACGAAAAGGCCACCACCGTGAGGGTGCTGGAGTACATCGCCGGCAGGACGCTCTCCGACAGCATTTCCGGTCTCGACCAGGGCCACGAGGCCTATTTCCACGACACCCTCGCCGGCGTCCTCGCCAACTACCTCCAGTGCCTGGATGCCATCGGCTTCCTGCACGAACGCGGCGAGAAGCACGGGGACATCCGCAGGGACCACATCCTCATCGACCGGCAGAGCGGGCATTACCGCTGGATCGATTTCGACTACAACTTCCGCCACCGGGAAAACATTTACGGGTACGACCTGTTCGGCCTGGGCAACATCCTGGTGTTCATCGTCGGCCGGGGCGACGTGCTCCTCGGCGACCTTTCGCGCAGCGACCCGGCGGTCCTGTCGCGCCTGGACGAGGCGGATCTGAACATCGTCTTTCACAACCGGGTGGCCAACCTGAAAAAGGTCTACCCCTACATCCCCGAAGCGCTGAACCGCGTGCTGCTGCATTTTTCCAACGGGGCCAAATGGTATTACGAAAACACCGCGCAGTTGGCCCATGATCTCCAGGAGGCCTTCGCCGATGTCCCCCGCCCGTCGGCGCAGGCCCGGACGGACGCGTGAGGAGGTTGCGCCATGGAAGAACGGGAAGAGGTGCGCTTGAACAGAAATTTCCTGATAGCCGTGGACGATTCGGACAACTCGCGCCGGGCCGTCCGCTACGCGGGCTATCTCCTCGGGAAAATGGAGGGGGTTCACGTCACCCTGCTGCACGTGATCCCGGATCCGGAGGAGGATTATTTCCCGGAAGAGGAACAGAAGCGGCAGTGGCTGGAGAGATACCGCCAGAAGATGGAGGCGGTCATGGACGCCTACCGGGACATCCTCCTGGAAAACGGCCTGGCCGCCGGCAGCGTGGAAAAGCGCATGCCCGTGCGCTACTGCCCCTCCATGGCCGAATGCATCCTCGCCGAGCACGACGAGCGGCGTTACGGCACCATCGTCGTCGGGCGCCAGGGGCTTTCGCGCCAGGAGCAGTTCCTTTTCGGCAGCATTTCCAGCAAGATCGTCAACCATGCCCGCCGCTGCACGGTCTGGGTGGTGGAATGAGGCCGCTCACCCCATCGGGCGTCTACTCCATTGGCTACAACTCCGACATGTCAGCCTTCGCCCCCAAGGCGCACCTCGTTGCCGCCGTCTGGAACTGGGGGCCTTTTTACCGGGAGATCGCCGCGCAGGTTCAGCAGAACAGATGGAAAAGCGAGGCGTTCTGGCACGGCATCGACAAGGGCATCGTCGACATCTCGCCCATGGCCGCCGTGGTGCCGCAGGATGTCCAGCAGAAGGTCCTCTCCGCCCGGCAGTCCATCATCGAGGGTAAAACCAAGATCTTCGTCGGCCCTGTCAGGGATCAGGCCGGCAAGGTGCGCATCCCCGAGGGGGTGACGGCGACAGACGACGAGCTCCTGGGGATGACCTGGTTCGTGCGGGGAGTCGTCGGGACCACGGAATAGGGGCCGGGGGCGCCCTGGGATGCCCATGCTCCAGATCATCCGCCGGCAGGAGGCCCGCGCCTGGCACGCCTGTTTCGTCTGGGTGGGCGCGCTCGGATTCTCCCTGGCTCTCAGCGCCCTTCTGTTGCGGCTTCAGGACAAACCGGCGTTGCAGGCACTGGTGATCCTTTTTTCCGGCGCCTTCGGGTCGCTTTGGGCGCTGGAGGACTGCCTGGCCAAGGCCGTGCCGATCTTTCTCTGCTCCCTGGGGGTGGCGATCGCTTTCCGTCTGCAGGTCTGGAACATCGGGGCCGAGGGGCAATACGCTTTCGGCGCCATTGGGGCCTCGTGGGCTGCCCTGAGCTTCCCCCAGCTTCCCGCCGGCATCCTTCTGCCGGTCATGCTGGCGGCTTCCGTCGCTTTCGGCGGCGCGTGGGGGCTGATTCCGGCCGTATTGAAGGTCAGGATGCGCGCCAACGAGATCATCGTCACCCTGATGTTCAACTACCTCGCCGTCCTTTTTCTCGACTACCTCGTCTACGGCCCCTGGAAAGACCCCGCCAGCTTCGGTTTCCCCATGAGCGCCGCCTTCGCCCCCGGGGCGATCGTGCCCGCCATCGGCGCCTCCGGCCTCAACTGGGGCCTGGCCCTATGCCTGGTGTGCGGCCTGGCTGTCTGGGCCTGGCTGCGTTTTACACGCATCGGCTTCGAGCTGAAGGCCAGCGGTGAAAACGCTCGCGCGGCGCGCTACGCCGGGCTGCCTTACGCCCGGCTGGTCATGCTCGTCATGCTGCTTTCCGGCGCCCTGGCCGGTACGGCCGGGTTCCTCGAGGCCTCCGCCACCGTCGGGAGGCTCCAGCCGAGCATCGTCGCCGGATACGGCTACACCGCCATCGTCGTGGCATGGCTGGCCCGCCTCAGCCCCCTGTACATCGGGTTGTCCTCGCTGCTCCTGGCCGGGCTGCGGGTGGGGGTCGAACACCTGCAGCTCGATCTTCAGGTGCCTGCGTCCTTCGGCCAGATCATGGAGGGCCTGATCCTCCTCTCGGTCCTGGCCGGCGGCTTTTTCGTCGACTATCGGGTGCGCCTCAGGGGGCCGTCGTGACCTACGAGTTTCTGCTCTCCCTCCTGGCGGCCGCGGTCCAGTCCGGCACCCCCATACTTTACGCCACCCTGGGTGAAATCGTCACCGAGAAATCGGGCGTCATCAACCTGGGCGTTGAGGGAATCATGATGGTCGGCGCCCTCGCCGGCTTCGCGGTCGCCTTGTACAGCGGCAACCCGCTGCTGGGATTTTTCTGCGGCGGCGCCTGCGGCGCGATTCTGGCGGGCATTCACGCCGGTGTCTGCCTCGGCTTCCAGGGAAACCAGGTGGTTTCCGGCCTCGCCCTGACCATTCTGGGCACCGGCCTCGCCAATTTTATCGGAACCCCTTTCATCGGCGCCACCGTTCCCGGGTTCGACCGGGTGCCCTTCCCGTTCCTTTCGAACCTTCCGGCCATCGGCCCGGTCTTTTTCCGCCAGGACCTCCTGGTCTATGGGTCCTATCTGCTCGGACCGGCGGTCTGGCTCTTTTTCCGCCACACCCGCTGGGGGCTCGGCCTGCGCGCCGTGGGCGAGTATCCGCCCGCAGCGGCGGCCAGCGGCCTGCCGGTCATCACCTACCGCTGGGCGGGCGTTGTCGGCGGCGGGTTCATGGCCGGCCTCGGGGGCGCCTACCTCAGCCTGGCCTACACGCACCTGTGGACCAGCGGCATCTCCGCCGGCAGGGGCTGGATCGCCGTGGCACTGGTCATCTTCGCCTTCTGGCGCCCGGAACGGGCGATCCTGGGAGCCTACCTTTTCGGCGGCATCATGGCCTTTCAGCTGCGGCTCCAGGCCATGGGCACCCACCTGCCCTCCTCCGTGCTTCTCATGCTGCCCTACGGCCTGACCGTCATCGTCCTGGTGCTCGCCTCATGGAAAGGCCGGCGATCGGATGCGCCCGGCAGCCTCGGGGTCAACATACCGCCCAGCGAATAGGAAGGAGCGCTCATGTCGGCAAGCGACCGCTACCGAAAATGCTACCCCATTTCCTGGGAGCAGCTCCACCGGGATGCAAAGGCTCTGGCCTGGCGCCTGCTCGACAGGGAGTTCTTCACCGGAATCGTCGCCGTCACCCGCGGCGGGCTGGTGCCCGCAGCCATCGTGGCCCGCGAGCTGGACATCCACCTGGTCGACACCGTCTGCGTGTCCAGCTACGACTGGCAGGACCAGCGCGGCGACGTGGAGATTCTCAAACCCGTCACCGGGGGGGAGGGCGGAGCCGGCTGGCTGATCGTGGACGACCTGGTGGACACCGGGCGCACCGCCAGGGTCGTCCGCGACCTCCTGCCCAAAGCCCACTTTGCCAGCGTTTACGCCAAGCCGGCCGGCCGGCCCCTGGTGGACACCTTTGTCACCGAGGTCAGCCAGGACACCTGGATCCTCTTTCCGTGGGACGCCGAAACCCAGTTCGTTCAGCCCATGGCCGGCCGGCGGCAGGCGCGCTGATGGCCGCGCCCTCCGCCCCCCTGATCCGCCTCGAGCGGATCGACAAGTTTTTCGGCCCCGTGCCCGCCAACCGGCAGATCAGCCTCGACATCCACGCCGGCAGGATCAAGGCCCTGCTGGGAGAAAACGGAGCCGGGAAGAGCACGCTCATGGGGATCCTTGCCGGGCAGCTGCGGCCCGACGGCGGCCGCATGTGGCTCGAAGGGCGGCCGGTGACCTTTTCCTCCACCAAGGCCGCCCTTGCCGCAGGGGTCGGCATGGTCTACCAGCACTTCATGCTGGTGGAGGGCATGAGCGTGGCCGAAAACATCCTGATGGGGCAGGAGCCCGGCTTCTGGCTCAGCCCGGGAAAAATGCGCGCCCAGGTGGCCCGCCTGGCCGCCGCCTACGGCCTATCCGTCGCCCCCGAGGCCCGGGTGGCCGACCTGTCCATGGGCGAACGGCAGCGCGTTGAAATCCTGAAGCTGCTGCTGCGCCAGAGCCGGGTGCTGATTTTTGATGAACCCACGGCCGTCCTGACCCCGGAGGAAGCCGTGCAGCTATTCGCGGCGCTGCGCCAAATGGCGCGGCAGGGCAAGGCGATCCTCTTCATCAGCCACAAGCTGGGAGAGGTCATGGCCCTGGCAGACGAGATCGCCATCCTGCGCCGGGGGGAAATCGTCGACGAGGTCGCAACCGCGCAGGTCGCCTCGGAGGGGGATCTGGCGGATGTGCGTTTCGTGGTGGGCGGGATCTTCACCGGCTACACCGGCCGCCCGGACGGCTACATGGGCCTGTTTCAGACCAGCCTGACGCTCCTGCCCGAAGGCGACCGGCGGGAGTTCCTGGCCCTGATCAACCCCGGGCTGCGGAAATTGAGCTACTCGCGGGCCTTTCTGTCCTCCTTCCATCCGGCGCTCCTGGACACGGACTGCAACCTCCACGGCGGCCTGCGGGCCTGCATCGCCTGCGGCCACTGCAACGACGTCTGCCCGGTGGACATCCTGCCCCAGCTGACCTACAAGGCGGTCCTGGCCGACGAGTTCGAGGAGTACCTGGCCCTCGGCCTGCTCGACTGCGTGGAGTGCGGGCTCTGCTCCTATGTGTGCCCCTCCAAGATCGAGGTGGCCGCCGCCCTGCGCGACGCCCGGGCGGCATATTACCGGCAGCGGGAATAGCCCATGAAACAGACCGTCAAGGGGGTTTTCGATTCGCAGCGGCGGCACTTCGAAAAAGGGGGCCGGCTGGAAAGGCTGTTCCCCTTTTTCGAGGCCATGGAGACGGTTTTCTTCGCCCTGCCCGACACCACCCCGGGCGGCCCCCACGTGCGCGACAGCCTCGACACCAAGCGCTTCATGGCCATCGTGGTCTTCACCCTCGTGCCCCTGCTGTTCTTCGGCATCTACAACGCCGGCTACCAGAGCCGCCTGGCCTCCGGGCTCTCGATCGACGCCTGGCCGGTGGTCTGGCAGGGGGCCTGGATCGTGCTGCCCCTGGTGGCCGTTTCTTACGCCGTGGGGTTTTTCTGGGAGATTGTCTTCGCGGTCAAGCGGGGCCACCTCATCAGCGAGGGGCTGTTCGTCACCGCCATGCTCTTTCCCCTGACGCTGCCCCCGACCACACCCCTCTGGCAGGCGGCCCTGGGCATCTCCTTCGGCATCGTCATCGGCAAGGAGATCTTCGGCGGCACCGGGCGCAATTTCCTGAACCCGGCCCTCACCGGCAGGGCCTTTCTCTTTTTCGCCTACCCGGCCCAGATGTCCGGCGACGCGGTCTGGGTCGCGGTGCGCGGGGCGGGCGGCGGGGCCGTGGATGCCTTCAGCGGGGCCACCCCCCTGGCCATCGCCAAGCTCGCCGACGGCGCGCGCAGCCTGGAGGCGACCCTGGCGGACGCCGGCTACGGCTTCTGGCGGCTTTTCCTCGGCCTCTACCCGGACAGCATCGGCGCCTCCTCGGCCCTGCTGTGCCTCCTGGGCGCCCTGGTCCTGGTGGCCCTGGGGGTCGCTTCCCACCGGATCATCCTGGGCGACATCCTGGGCATGCTCGCCATGGGCGCCTTCCTCAACCTCGTTGCCGGCGGCTCAACGCCCTACCTCGCCCTCAACCCCTTCTACCACCTGGTCATGGGAGGCTCGGCCTTCGGCTTCGCCTTCATGACCACCGACCCGGTCTCGGCCCCGGACCTGAATGCCGCCAAGTGGATCTACGGCTTTCTGATCGGGGCCCTGACGGTGGTCATCCGGGTGTTCAACCCGGCGTTTCCCGAGGGGGTCATGCTGGCGATTCTCTTCATGAACGTGTTCGCCCCCCTGATCGACGAGATCGTGCTGCGGGGCAGGCTGCGCAAGCGGGTGCCCAATGTCTAGCGCGCTGCGATCGATTCTTTTCGCCGCCGTCCTGTGCGTGGTCTGCAGCCTGCTGCTCACCGCGGCCTCAACCGGGCTCCAGGTCCAGCAGCAGCGCAACATCGAGCTGGACAAGCAGAGAAACATCCTCAAGGCGGTCGGGCTCCTGGCTGCCGACTCGGACGCCGGCCCCCGCGAGATCGCCGATCTTTACAGCGCCCGCATCCAGACCCACTGGGTCGATGCGGACGGGCGCTTCGTGGATGACCCCCGGCAGTCCCCCTGCGGCTGCCGGATCTACCTCCACGTTGAGGACGGCCGGGTCAGGGACTACGTCATTCCCATCCACACGCGGGGCCTGTGGGGAAAAATCCACGGCTACCTGGCGCTGAAGGAGGACGGGCGGACCATTACCGGGTTCACCGTCTACCAGCACTCCGAGACCCCGGGCCTGGGGGGGGAGATCGAGAAGGCATGGTTCCAGAAGAATTTCGTGGGCAAGCAGATCGTCGACGGGAACGGGGAGTTCGTCTCCATCGCCGTCGCCAAGGGCAAGGCAGACCAGGCGGTGCCGGAAGGCAGGCGCGCCAACTACGTCGACGGCATCAGCGGGGCGACTCTGACCGGCAGGTACCTGAGCGCCGGACTGGAGCAGATATTGAGCACCTACGAGCCGGCCTCGATCCGGTTCCGGCAGGGCCGGGCCGGGGCGCCGGCCCGGTGACGCCATGAATCCCGCGCGCAGCAGGACATGCCAGGCCATCTCCGAGGCCCTGTGGCAGAGCAACCCCGTGTCCAAGCAGATCCTGGGGATCTGCTCCTCCCTGGCCGTCACGGTGCAGATGCAGACGGCCATTGTCATGAGCCTGGCCCTGACCCTGGTGGTGGCCTTCTCGAACCTGTTCATCTCGATGCTGCGCAACCAGATTCCGCGCAACATCCGCATCATCGCCGAGGTGGCCGTCATCGCCACCCTGGTGATCATCGCCGATGAATTCCTGCGGGCCTTTCTGTACGACATCAGCAAGCAGCTGTCGGTCTTCGTCGGCCTGATCATCACCAACTGCATCGTTCTCGGTCGGGCCGAGGGGCACGCCATGTCCAACCCGCCCCTGAGTTCGTTCATCGACGGGCTGGCCAACGGCATCGGCTACAGCTCGATTCTCATCGGGGTGGCGTTCATCCGCGAACTCCTCGGTTCGGGCAAGGTCTTCGGGTTTCAGGTCGTCCCGCAGCCCTTCTACGATGCCGGTTACGCCGACATGGGGCTGATGGCCCTGGCCCCCGGCGCCTTCATCGCCATCGGGCTGTTCGTCTGGCTGGAGCACACGCTCTTGAAAGAGAAGTGACGAGGCGCTGCGCGCCTGTGTGAGGTGGGAGGTTACAGGATTGAGATCAACGGGGTACCCCCTTGTGGTTTCGGGTGTCAGGAAGGCGGAACTCAGGGAGTTGCCGCCAGAACGCGGAACTTGACGGCACGTCGTGGCGCGTCGGGCTGAAGCGGCGGCTGACAGTCAAGAGCGATGTTTCGACCCCGACCCCGACCCCGATCCCGATTTCGATTTCGATTTCGATTTCGATTTCGATAACAGATGCCATCAACCTTGAACCCAGAACCTTGAACCCCCTATGGAAAACCTGATCAGCATCTTCGTCAACTCGGTTTTCGTGGGCAACATCCTGCTGGCCTACTTCCTCGGGATGTGCTCCTTCCTGGCAGTCTCGCGCAGCCTGCAGACGGCAACCGGGCTCGGCCTGGCGGTGGTCTTCGTAATGACGATCACCACCCCGGCCTGCTGGCTCGTCTACCATCTCCTGCTGGCCCCGGGCGCCCTGGCCTGGGCCGGGTTGCCCCAGGTGAACCTCAGCTTCCTGAAGCTGGTGCTCTTCATCTCCATCATCGCCGCCCTCGTCCAGATCGTGGAGATGGTCATCGACCGCTTTTCCCCGGCGCTCTACACCGCCCTGGGGGTGTTTCTCCCGCTCATCAGCGTCAACTGCTCCTGGCTTCCAGGTCGGCGTTGGTGGCGGCCAGCACCCGGACGTTGACCTTGATGGGCTGGCCGCCGCCGATGCGCTCGATGGTCTTTTCCTGCAGGAGGCGCAGCAGCTTGGATTGGATGCTCAAGGGGATGTCGCCGATTTCGTCCAGGAAGACGGACCCCCCGTCGGCCTGTTCGATTTTGCCGATGCGCTGCCGGTCGGCGCCCGTAAAGGCGCCTTTCTCGTAGCCGAACAGCTCGCTTTCCAGCAGGTTTTCGGGAATGGCCACGCAGTTGACGATGACAAAGGGGCTGTCGACGCGGGTCGAGTGCTGGTAGATCGCCCGCGCGACCAGCTCCTTGCCGGTGCCCGACTCCCCGCGGATCAGCACCGTGGCGTCGGTGGGCGCCACGTGGCCGATGGCCTTGTAGATTTCCTGCATGGGATGGGAGCGCCCGACGAAGTCGTCTTCGCCGATCTCCCCTCCCTCCTGCACCAGTTTCACCGGCTGGCGGACGAAACGGCCGGTCTCGATGGCCTGGGCCGCCACCTTGAGGAGTTCGTCCTCGTCAAAGGGCTTCAGGATATAGTCGAAGGCCCCCAGCTTGATCGCCCGGATCACCTCCTCGGTCGTGCCGGTCTCGGAAAGGATGACCACCGGCAACCGGGGGTATCCCCGGCGCAGGCTTTCGAGGGTTTCCATCCCCGAAAGCCCGGGCAGACCGGCCTCCAGCAGGACCAGGTCGAAATTCAGGCGTGCGACGGCCTCCAGCACCGCCGGGCCCGAGTCGGCCCTGACGACGCGGTACCCCTTGTCGATCAACAGCCGCTCCAGCTGGCGGCGAATCCGCCGGTCGCCGTCGGCCACCAGGATCCTGATCAATGGACGCCCCCGTGCCAGGGTGAGCCTGGCATCATCTGAAAATCAAAATCGAAATCGCGATCGGGTCGAGAGATACGCCTGCAGTTCAATGCGTGGCCTTCATGCATTCGAGGCAAAGGGCCTTCCGGCAGTCCTATACCCCATTTGGGGCCTGCGGTCAAAACAGCGGGCCATTTCCCCCCGGGACGCGGTTGAAAATCGGCCGCGATCGTGGTATCTGCCGGGGCGGGAATCCCGGAAGCGGTTTCGGCAGGCTGCATCCTATCCGAAAGGGTGGCGCGACACAATGGCGGGCAGGCTTTTCAAAGCCGTGCCGGCGGGCATCGTCCTGCCGGTGGTTTTGACCGTGGCGCTCTTCGTGGCCACGATCTTTCTTCTCATCCTCCCCATGCTCGAGGCGGGCATGATGGCCTGCAAGCGCGAGACCATCCGCCAGCTGACCGCCTCGGTCCACAGCCTTCTCGCCGGATGGGAGGCCCAGGAGCGCAGCGGCCAGTTGACCCGCGAGGAGGCCCAGGCCCGGGCCGTCGCGCGCCTCCGGCAGCTGCGCTACGGCCCGGAGCTCAAGGATTACGTCTGGATCAACGACCGCACCCCGCGGATGATCATGCACCCCTATCGGCCGGAGCTGGAGGGCCGGGACGTGTCCGGGTTCGCCGACCCGGATGGAAAGCGCATCTTCAGCGAGTGCGTGGCCATCGTGTCGCTCCAGGGGGCCGGGTTCGTCGATTACAGCTGGCAGTGGCAGGACGACCCCGGGCGCATCGTGCCCAAGATTTCCCACGTGCGCGAGTTCGCCCCCTGGGGCTGGATCGTGGGCACCGGCATCTACGTGGAGGACGTGCGGGCCGAGATCGGGGCCATCACGCGCAAGCTGAGCCTGGTCTGCCTCGGGATCCTGGCGGTCATCGTCGGCCTGTCGGCCACCGTCATCTGGCAGGGGATGGTGCGGGAAAGGCAGGCCCGGCTCCAGCAGGCCCAGCTCTACCAGGCCGACAAGATGGCCAGCCTCGGAACCCTGGTCTCCGGGGTGGCCCACGAGATCAACAACCCCATCATGTCCATCATGCTCAATGCCCCGATCCTGGAAAAGGCCTGGAAAAGCGCCCTGCCCATCCTGGACGCCCACTGCCGCGACGGGGGCGAGTTCTCGGTGGGGGCGATGCCCTTCTCCCAGCTGCGCGAGCGGATCCCCGACCTGCTGGCCCACATGACCGAGAGCGCGAGCCGGGTCAAGACCATCGTGTCGGACCTCAAGGACTTCGCCCGCCAGGACCCCGGCCAGATGGCCGATTGGGTGGATCTGAACCAGGTGGCCAAAAAGGCGGTGACCCTGGTGGCCAACCTGATCCGGAAATCGGCGCGGGAATTCACGGCCGAATACGCCGCCGGGCTTCCCGCGTTCACGGGCAACGCCCAGCGCATGGAGCAGGTGGCGATCAACCTGCTGGTCAACGCCTGCCAGGCGGTGGCCGGCAGGCACAAGGCCATTTCCGTCGCCACCGGCGTCGACCGCGACAGCGGACAGGTCTTCCTGGAAGTCCGCGACGAGGGTGCCGGCATGACGGCCGATGTCCTGCGGCGGATCAAGGACCCGTTTTTCACCACCAAGCGCGAGAGCGGGGGCACCGGCCTGGGGTTGTCCATTTCCGACCGGATCGTCCAGGCCCACGGGGGCACCCTGACCTTCGTCTCCGCCCCGGGGCAGGGAACCACGGCCCGGGTGTCCGTCCCGCCCCGGAACAGCCCCCGGCCGCCGGAGGCTCAGGAGGCGACATGAACGCGGCGAAGCATCCCCTCTACCCCATCCTGATCGTCGACGACGAGGAGGCCATCCTGCTGGCCATCGACACCACCCTGCGCATGGCCGGGCTGGACAACGTGGTGACCTGCGGCGACAGCCGCTTCGTCATGGACCTGCTGTCCAGGGGGCCGGCCGAGGTGGTCCTGCTGGACCTGACCATGCCCAACCTGGACGGCCAGGCCCTGCTGACCCTCATCGGCCGCGACTTCCCGGACATCCCGGTGATCATCGTCACCGGCACGGTGGACGTGGACATGGCCGTGTCCTGCATGAAGGCCGGCGCCTTCGACTACGTCGTCAAGCCCGTGGATGAAGACCGGCTGCTGGCGGCAGTCAACCGGGCCATCGCCTTCGTCGTTGAGCATCCGGTCGAAGTCCTTCAGCCCCGAGGCGGCGCGCGTCTTGAGGGGGCCCGGCGAGATCGCGTGCACGCGGATCTTCCGCTGGCCCAGCTCGAAGGCCAGGTAGCGGCAGATCGCCTCCAGGGCCGCCTTGACCGGCCCCATGACATTGTAGTTGGGAACCACCTTCTGCGCCCCGTGGTAGCTCATGGCGAACATGGTCCCGCCCTCGGTCATCAGGGGCGCCGCCAGGCGCGCCATGCGGATGAAGGAGTGGCAGGAGATGTCCATGGCCGTCGCGAAACCGTCGGCGGAACATTTCAGCAGCCCTCCCTGGAGGTCCTCCCTGGGGGCGAAGGCGATGGAGTGCACCAGGATGTCCAGCCTCCCCCACTCGCGCCGCACGGCGTCGAAGACGGCCTCCAGCTCGCCGGGCCTGGAGACGTCCAGGGGGAGGAACATCGCCGCCTCCAGCTCCTTTGCCAGGGGTTCGACGTGGGGTTTGGCCTTTTCGTTGAGAAAAGTGATCGCCAGGTCGGCGCCCACCTCGCGGAAGGCCTTGGCGCAGCCGTAGGCGATGGAGTGCGTGTTGGCCACCCCGACCACCAGGGCCTTGTGGCTCTTGAGAACCGGCCGCGGGGTTTCCGTCGTCATGGGGTTCCTCCTTCGGTCTTTTCCAGCAGGTTCCGGGTGTGGCGTGCGATCATCAGCTCCTCGTCGGTGGGAATGACCCACACCGCCACGCGGCTGGATGCGGTGCTGATGCGACCCTTTCCGGCCGCGTTGGCCTCCTCGTCGATCTCGGCCCCCAGCCAGGCGGCGTCGCGGCATACCCGGCTGCGGATGGCCGGCGCGTTTTCGCCGATGCCGGCCGTGAACACGACGGCGTCCAGCCCGCCCAGGGCCGCCGCCAGGGAGCCCAGCTCGCGGCGGATGCGGTAGAGGAAGAGGTCGACCGCCAGCCTGGCGCGGGGCTCCGCGCTCGCCAGCAGGGTGCGCATGTCGCTGGAAACGCCGGACACGCCCAGCAGCCCCGACTGGTGGTAGAGGAGCTTCTCGATGGCGCGCGCGTCCATTCCATGCCGGTCCATGAGGTACAGGAGGACGCCGGGGTCCAGGGACCCGCTGCGCGTGCCCATGGGCAGCCCCTCGACCGCCGTGAACCCCATGGTGCTGGCGACGCTGCGCCCGGCCTCCAGGGCGCACATGCTCGCCCCGTTGCCCAGGTGCAGCACGATGCAGCGCCCCCCGGCCGCCCTGGCATCGACCGCGGGCAGGACCGAGGCGATGTATTCGTAGGACAGGCCGTGGAACCCGTAGCGCAGGACCCCTTCCTCGCGCAGACCGGCCGGCAGGGCGAAGATCCGGGCCACCTCCGGGTGGGTGCTGTGGAAGGCGGTGTCGAAGCAGGCCACCTGGGTCATCTCGGGGCTGCGCGCCAGCACCCGGCGGATGGGCGCGAGGTTGTGCGGCTGGTGCAGGGGGGCCAGGGGCACGAAGGTTTCCAGGGTCTCGAGCACCCCGGCGTCCACGCGCACCGGCCGGGTGTAGGCCGCGCCGCCGTGCACCACCCGGTGCCCGATGCCGATCAGGCGGTCGTCCGCCAGCTCCGCTCGCAGGTGGCCGACGAGGTGGTCGAGGGCCCCGTCATGGCCGAGGGCGAAGCCGTCGGGCCAGGTTTTCTCTGCCTTCAGCGTGCCGTCGGGCGCCCTGGCCACGAACCGCGCCCGGGTGTAGATGCCTTCCACCTGGCCGCGGACATCGGGCGCGAGCGAGCCGCCGCGCGCGACGAACAGCGAAAACTTGATGCTCGAGGATCCCGCGTTGAGCACGGCGATGGCATCCGGCATGTCGCTATCCCTTCCCGGCCAATTTCCTTTAGTGAGGTTCGGGTCGAAACCTGGTTCAAGGTTCCAGGTTCAAGGTTCAGGGTTATTGGGATCTGTCGAAATCGGTATCGGTATCGAAGTGTTCAAAGTCGAGCCCGATTTCGATGCCGATGATACTGCAACGCAAATGAGTGAAAAAATTTCCGCCGGTGGTCCCCGAGACCGCCCGCTTCAGGCGGTCAGGTCCAGGGTGACGTGCGCCGTGCCGCTTTCGATGCGCTTGCCCATGGGGAGCCCGCTGCGGGAAAAAACGGCCAGCATGGCCTTGTTCTGCGCCAGGACCTCCGCCTCGAAGTGCGCCACGCCCTTCCCGCGGCCGATGCGCGCCAGGTGCCGCAGCAGGCGGCCGGCGATCCCCTGGCCGTGGTAGTCCTCCTCGACCGTGAAGGCCACCTCCGCGCGGCGCGGGGTGCCGGCGGCGCTGTCGTACACCGCATAGCGCGCCCCGGCGATGATGGTTTCCGCTTCCCCTTCCCCCACCGTGACCACCAGGGCGACCACGCTGTCGAAATCGACCTCGGTGGCGTATTTGAGCTCGGCCTCGCTCAGGCCCTTCTTGTGGTGGAAAAAGCGCGTGTAGATCGACTCGGCTTCCAGGTTGCGGAAGGCTTCGCAAATCCGGTGCCTGTCAAGAACACCCCGCCGCCCCAGTGGGCCAGCACGATGCGGTTGGCGCGGAACCGGCGCACCAGGTCGTAGATCTGCCGCAGGGTGTTGGGGGTCTTTCCGGGGTAGGGGTGCCCGATGGGTTCGTTGGTGTGAATCAGTACCGGCACCCCCCTCTCCCGGCACAGGGCCATGACGGGCTCCAAACGCGCCAGGCACTCGGCGTCGATCCCGGAGCGGTAAAAGGCCAGTTCGCCGATGCCGGACAGGCCCCCCTCCAGGCAGCGCTCGGCCTCCCGGGCCGCGCCCTCGGCAAAGGGGTCGAGGCAGCCCATGCCCATCAGCCGGTCGGGGAAGCGCCGCACCGCCTCCAGGATGTAGTCGTTGTTCTCCCGGAAGATCTCCGGCCGGGTCCACGGGAAGCCGAACACCACGGAGCGGTCGACCCCGTGGGCGTCCATGGCGGCCACGATCTCGGCCGCGCCGGCCAGCCTGGACTTGGGCGAGGCGTAGAGAAGTTCGAAGGCCGGCTCCCCCGGGAAATACCGGCCGCGGTCGGCGCGGATCGACGGGGGGAAGATGTGGGTGTGGAAATCGATGATCATGGTCGTATCTCCGGGAGCGCAAGTAGGTAAGTTTGGCCAGACCGGGTCTCTTTGTCAAGATCCTTTTCAACATGATTGACATGGGAGGACGCGATCATTTAAAGGAGGGTCTTCCACCTCGATCCAAATCGAAATCGAAATCGCAATCGAAATCGAAACCGAAATCGAAACCGATTGCGATTGCGATTGCGATTTGGATTTGGATTTGGAAGATACGTCACCCGGGTGAAGGGGGAGATGGGCGATGGAGACAAACTACCGGCGCTGGCTGTGGGAGAAGACGGGTGCCGCGTGTGTCGAGAACCTTCTCAAACACGGCTTCGACGCCCACTTGGCGGAGAGCCGCGAGGCGGCCGTGGAGCGCGTCATGGCCATGGCGGCCGGGTTCGAGAGTTTCGGCTTCGGCGGCTCGGACACCGTCCGCGCCCTGGGGCTCGTGGAGCGGATCAGGAAAACGGGCAAGAGGGTCCACGACCACTGGCAACCCGGCCTCGGCGCGGAGGAGATCGCCGCCATCCGCCTGGCACAGGGCCGCTGCGACTGCTTCCTGTGCAGCGCCAACGCCGTGTCCCTGACCGGGGAGATCGTCAACGTCGACGGGGTCGGCAACCGGGTCAGCGCCACGGCCTTCGGGCCGCGGCAGGTGATCATCGTCGCCGGGATGAACAAGCTGCGGCCGACGCTTGAAAGCGCCCTGGCCCGGGTCCGGGAAATCGCGGCCCCCATGCGCGCCAGAAGCCTCGGCATGCAGACGCCCTGCGCCGAGACCGGCCTGTGCGCGGACTGCAATTCGCCCCAGCGGATCTGCCGCGTCACCACCATCCTGCACCGCAGGCCCATGACCACGCCGGTGGCGGTGGTGCTGGTGAACGAAGCGCTCGGGTTTTAGGGGGCGGGGCGTGACGCCGGCGCACAGGGAGGCCGACACGAACGCGGCGCAGTTTCCCGGCCGCGCCCTGCCCCTGCGCCACGTCGTCCTGGTGGCGCCGGAGATTCACTGGAACACCGGCAACATCGGCCGGACCTGCCTGGGAGCCGGCGCCGACCTGCACCTCGTGGAGCCCCTCGGCTTTTGCCTGGACGATGCCAGCCTCCGGCGGGCCGGCCTCGACTACTGGCCGCGGGTCCGCCTGAGCGTCTGGCAGGACTTCGACGCCTTTCGTCGGGCGCTGGCCCCCGCAGGCGGCGAGGTCGCGCTCTTCACCAAGCGCGGAAGCAGCCCCTTCTGGGAAATGCGGCCGGCCGAACGCATGTTCCTGGTTTTCGGTTCGGAGACCAGGGGGCTTCCGGACGAGGTCCTGGCGGCCTGGCCGGACCGCACCTGCCACATCCCCACGAGCGCCGCCGTCCGCTCCCTGAACCTGTCGACCGCCGTGGGCATCGCCCTTTACGAAAGCCTGCGCCGCACCGGGGTGGTCCATGGGTGGTGATGCCGCGGGACTACGGGCCGGCCGCGCTACTCGATGTCGACGCTGATCTTCTTGGGCTTTTCGCGCTCGGGTTTGGCAACCTCGACTTTCAGGATTCCGTCCTTGAAGGCGGCTTTCACCCGGTCGGCGGCGAGCGCGTCGGGAAGGGTGAAGGAGCGCTGAAACGTGCCGCAGCAGCGCTCGCGGCGGTAGTATGTCTCCTCCCCCACGGCTTCGTCCCGGGCCCGCTCGCCCTTCAGGGTCAGCGTGTTCCCCTTGACCTCGACGGCGACGTCCTCCTTGCGCACGCCGGGCAGTTCGGCCAGAATCACGATCGCGTCCCCGGCGTCGTAGATGTCCACCACCGGCCGCCAGGCGCACAGGCTGATCTCGTCTTGCTGGTCGCCCGCCCCCGGGAAAGACTCCTCGAACAACCGGTTGATCCGGTCCTGCAGGGTCGACAGGTTCTGAAACGGGTTCCACTTCTCGATGGCCATGCTGTCACCTCCTGGTTGCGGGCCGCGGGCAGCTTGCCCGGGGTGTGTCCCCGTGCGGCACGCTGCGGGGCCCCGGGAAGGTTTGCCGCCCGGGGGGCCGCCGCGCTGGGGAAAACTTCGCAGTTGCAGAAAACTAAGCACCGGCCCCGGGCTGTCAAGAAACGCGAAAAATACGTTCCCCCTGGGGCGAGGCGGTTTTGGCGGCAACGAAGTGCCTTTACCTGTCGATACGTCTAATAACCCATGGTAGTGGCATTTTGCCCGGACCCTGGACTGCCGCCGCGGGTCGATGGATGAGGGGGCCCATCCGGTTTGACACCCCATCGGAGGTGCTTATATTTTTGGCATGCAATAATCAGACCCATGTTGCTTTCTTGAGAAAAAGTACGGGAGGCGATTTCCATGCGATTCGACAGACTGACCATAAAATCCCAGGAACTGATCCAGAGCGCCCAGGCCCTGGCCGGCCGCCAGGGCAACCAGCAGATCGAGCCGGAACACTTCCTGGCCGCCATGCTGGAGGAAAGGGAGGGCGTGGCCCGCTCGATCCTGCGCAAGCTCGGCGGCGCGCCGGACGACCTGCTGCGCGAGGTGCTCCAGGCCGTCGAGGCCCTGCCCAGGGTCGAGGGCGCCGGCGAAACCTATCTCTCCCCGCGCAGCCGCGCCGTGCTGGAGGCCGCCTTCACCGAGGCCTCGCAGATGAAGGACGAATACGTCAGCATCGAGCACCTCCTGCTGGCCGTCGCCGACGAAAAGTCCGGGGCCGCGGCGCGCATCCTGCGCGCCCACGGCGTCAACCGCGAAAACATCCTCAAGGTGCTCATGGACATCCGGGGGTCCCAGCGCATCACCGACCCCAACCCGGAAGAAAAATACCAGGCCCTGGACCGCTTCAGCCGCGACCTGACCGACCTGGCGCGGCTGGGAAGGCTCGACCCGGTCATCGGGCGCGACGAGGAGATCCGCCGCGTGGTCCAGGTCCTGTCGCGCCGCACCAAGAACAACCCGGTGCTCATCGGCGAACCGGGGGTGGGAAAGACGGCCATCGTGGAGGGCCTCGCGCGCCGGATCGTGGAAGGCGACGTCTCCGAGAGCCTCAAGAACCGGCGCCTGGTGGCCCTGGACATGGGGGCCCTGATCGCCGGCGCCAAGTACCGCGGGGAATTCGAGGACCGCCTGAAGGCCGTCATCAAGGAAGTCGAGAAGGCCGAGGGCGCGGTCATTCTCTTCATCGACGAAATGCACACCCTGGTCGGCGCCGGCGCCGGCGAGGGGGCGGTGGACGCCTCCAACATGCTCAAGCCCGCCCTGGCGCGCGGCACCCTGCGCTGCATCGGGGCGACGACCATCAACGAGTACCGCAAGTACATCGAGAAGGACGCCGCCCTCGAGCGCCGCTTCCAGCCGATCATCGTCAATCCCCCGAACGTCCCCGACACCGTCGACATCCTCCGCTCTTCCATTCCCTGCTCACATCGCCTGCAGCACCGCCTTGACGCGGTTGCCGTCGGCGTTGGCGCCGAAGTGCTTCATGATCTCGCCCATGGCCTGCATCTTGTTCTTGTGGCGCGAAAAATCGACGTTGGCGCAGATCCAGGCACGGATCTCCTCGTCGGTCGCCATCCTGGGGAGATAGCCCTCGACGATGCGCAGAAAGGCCGTATCCTCACCGCCCCCCCTTTTTTCGATGACTTCCTTTTCAGCCTTGGAGAGCTTCTGGAGAATCCTGATCACGCCGTCGTCGGACAGGGCCTTGCTCTCGGCGCGCGACAGCTCCCCAAGAATGACCCGCAGCGCGGACTTGGCCTCCTCTTCCTTGGCTTTCATGGCCGCCGTGAGGTCCTTCTTGATCCGTTCCTGGAGCGACATGCTTTACCTCCTTCGAAGTTCAATATGTCCTGTCCTCTTGCCGGGGGGGCCGAAACCGGCAGCCTTTTCGATGACGATTTCGATCACGATTTCGATTTCGATTATCGATCACATCAACCTTGAACCTTGAACCTTGAACCTGGCCGGGATTTATCCCGACACAGGCATTACCGCTTCGGCTCGTTCCGGTCAACCCCCCAAAAGCCTGCCAGCGCCGTTTGCAGCTCCTGGGCCGAGGCCGCCCGGGCCGGCCGCCAGTGGCCCGGCAGCAACCGGCGGTAACGCAGGCTGGCGTAGCGGCGGTCCACCAGCAGGAGGACCCCCCGGTCGGTCTCGGAGCGGATCACCCGCCCGGCTGCCTGCAGCACGCGGTTGATCCCCGGAAAGAGGTAGGCGAATTCGAACCCCGTCCCCTGCTTGTCTTGGAAATAGCGGCGGATCAGATCGCGCTCGGGGCAGACCGCCGGAAGCCCGACCCCGACGACGACGGCGCCGCTGAGGCGCTCGCCCACCAGGTCGATCCCCTCGCCGAAAACGCCCCCCATGACGGCGAAACCCACCAGGGCCCCCCGGTTATCCGTGGAAAAACGGGCCAGGAATTCCTCCCGCAGCCCTCCCCCCATGCCCGCGCTCTGGACAATGGTGTCCACGTCCGGGTGCCGCTGTCGAAATCCCGCCACGATGGTTTCCATGTAGGCATAGGAGGGGAAAAATGCCAGGTAGTTGCCCGGCTTGGAGAGCACCAGGCTGCAGACGGCATCCAGCACGTCGCCGGCGGTTTCCTCCCGGTGGCGGTAAAGCGTGGAAACGCGTTCGGAAAGAAAGACGCCGAAATTTTCGGGCGCAAAAGGCGATGGCAACACCAGCGCCCCCGCCGATTCACAGCCGAAAACCTGTCTGAAGTATCCGGTCGGGGTCATGGTGGCCGAGAAGAAGACGACCGCCCGGCAGCGCGTCAAGGCCTGTTTCAGGTTGGCGCAAGGGTCGAGGCAAAAGAGCCGCAGGCGCAGATCTTCCCCCGTTTTTTCGTAGCAGGCGGCGTATGCCGGGTCGAAAAGCTCGGCCACCCGGAGAAAAGCGGTCACGCTGAAATAGAGCTCCAGAAGCGCCTCGCGGAACGCCGCGCGCTCGTTGCGGCGCAGCCAGCCGTCGGTGAGGCGGACAAATTCTTCCAGAAGCGGGTAGAGCCCCTGGGGCGGCTCGGTCTCGGCCCGCCAGTGCTCCCCCGCCTCGCAGGCTTTGCGCGCCGAGAGCAGCCAGGCGTTGAGACGCGTCAGGCTTCGGAAAACGGCCGGCAGCGCCCCCTTGACCTGCCTGCGGACCCCGAGAACGGCCTCTTTGGAAATCTCGGCCGAAAACATCCCGCGGGCGCGGTCCACGAGATTGTGGGCCTCGTCCACCAGGAAAATATGGTCGCTGCCGCCTTCCTCCGGAAAGAACCGCCGCAGGTAGACCCGGGGATCGAAAACGTAATTGTAATCGCAGATGACGCACTCGGCCCACATGCACAAATCCAGGGAGAGCTCGAAGGGGCAGACCCGGTGCTGCGCGGCGGCGGATTCGATTGCTTGACGGGTCCAGTCGTCGCTGTCGAAAAGATCTTCTATGGCCGCATCCACCCGGTCGAAATGCCCCTTGGCATGGGGACAGGTCTCGGGCGTGCAGTCGACGGCCTCCTGGAAGCAGATGCGTTCCTTGGCCGTGAGGGTCACCGACTTGAGAGCCAGGCCCTTTTCCCGCATGGCTTTCAGGGCCTGCTCGGCCGCCGCCTTGCCGGTGGTCCGGGCCGTCAGGTAGAAGATGCGCTCGCCGGCCCCCGCGGCCATGGCCTTCAATGCCGGGTAGAGGGCGGCCACGCTCTTGCCGATCCCCGTTGCGGCCTGCACGATGAGCTGCCGCCCGTCCCGCACGCTCTGATATACCGCCACGGCCATGTCGCGCTGACCGCGCCGGAAGACCGCGAAAGGAAACGCGAGGCTCAGGATGGATGCGTCCCGGACCCGGCGCCAGGCGGCCAGCTTCCTGGCCCGGTGCAGGTATGTGCGGATCAGTCCGTCGAAAAAGAACGCCAGCTCTTCGCGGGTGTGCTGCCACGAAAACGACCGCACCCGGCCGGTGTCCAGATGCACGTAGGTCAAGCGGGTCTCTGTTTGCGCCAGGTCCTGTTGGGCCGCGTAAATGAAGGCGTACACCCGCACCTGGGCGGTGTGCAGGGGGCTGACGGCCGACTCGAAGGCGTCCGATTCGAAAAATTCGGGGTCATCGCCGGTGGTCTTGATCTCCTCGATCACCGTTTTGCCCGCAGGGCGGTCGACCCCGTCGATCCGGCCGCCGACGGTCAATCCGAACCCCTCCATTTCAACCCGGTGGGAAACCGGCACCTCGGGGGTGTAGGTGGCAGGCCGGCGCGACTGGAGCCGCTGGTGAGCCCGAATGGCGTCCAGCGCGCGGCTGGCCCCGCGAAAAGAGGCATCCAGGTCCCCGCTGCGCAGGGTCAGCGCCACCAGCTCGCGAACGGCGATTTTGAGTTCGACAGTCATTCCTTGACGCTGAGAACGTCGTCGAGGGTGCAGGCCGCCGTGCCGCAGGCGCGCGCGATGGCCGTGAAAGCGCTCTGGTGGTCCCGGCCGAGATGGAAGTTGACCCAGGAGGAGGTCCCGTCCAACTCCCACATGCGCGGCGGCACGCACCCGCGGGCCATTTCCGCCGTCCGGCCGACCGAGGCCAGGCGGTTGTAAGCCCGGAACCAGACGCAGGCCCTGTCCCTGTCGACCTCGCACATGCCGCCGCGGCTGCCGCCGCAGGCCCCGTTGCGCATGTGCTTGGGGCACTGGGACTCGGGGCACAGGAAGGCCACGTGCTGGATACCGCAGTCCCCGCAGCGCCGGCAGGAGAGCAGGAGCTGCTTGACCGGGTCTTCCACCAGCTCCAGCCATAGGCGGCCGCTGCTCCGGCCGTCCAGGCGCGCACACACGCGCTTCAGGATCCCGGCCAGGGGGGACTCGAAGCTGAAAAACAGGTGATGCACCGCCGCCATGAAGCGGTACATCCCCCGGTCGAAGCGCGAGGTGCGGCCGTGAAGGGGGTTCATGCCGATACGCGACAAGCCGCGGGCGGGGTCTTTCTCGAAAAAATAGAACCCGTTTTTCTGGGGGAAGTCGAATTCGGGGACGAATTCGCGCCAGCGCGGGGCGATCTCCGCCATCCGGTCCAGGATGCGCGCCACCGGCTCGAAGCTCCGGTGGATCCCGCCGATGTGAACCCCGCGGTAGCCCAGGCCCTTGAGGATCACCGCCAGCCGGGCCGCCCGCTCCACCGCCGCCGCGCGCCCCGTTTCACGGTGGGACCACTCGCGGGTGACCTGGTCCAGCAGCCTGCCGGTCACCACCGCGCCGGGGATCCTGCCGGCGTGCATGATCCGCGCCGTCCCCGGGGTCAGGAGATAAAGGGAGGCCAGGGTCGGGGTGCGGATCCCCATGCGTTCCTGCATCTGGAGCAGTTCCTGGAACTTGCGGGCGTCGTAGCCCAACTGGGTGATCAGAAAGCGCGCCCCGGCCGCGACCTTCCTGCACATCTTGGCATACTGGGCGACGCCCTCCCCCTCGGTCTGCTTGAAGGGCGAGACCGCGCAGCCGGTGAAAAACCCCTCCGGGTCCCCGGCCAGGCGCAGGCGGTCGTTGAGCATGGTCAGGGCGCAGGTGAGGTTGACCGAGTCCATGTCGAAGACCGGCGCCCCCTGGCCGCCGAACCCGGGCCCGGAATAATCGCCGGTCAGGGCGAGGAGGTTTTTTATCCCCATCAGGTCGAGCTGCAGCGCCCGGCTCTCCATCCCCACCCGGTTCATGTCCCGGCAGGTGAAGTGGATGATCACGTCCAGGCCGAGCTTGAAGATCTCGTAGCCCAGGACATCCCCACAGGAGCTGGTCGCCCACGGTGAAGGCCGTCAGGTACCGGGGGCCGACGACCAGCTTGCGGATGCGCCCGATGGGAACCTCCAGCGTGCCGGAGACCCTGGCCGGCGTCAGCCCGGCCAGGGTGGCCGCCTTGTCGTTGGGGATCACCCGGACCCAGCTGTTGTGGCCGGCGATCAGGGCCTCGATGTCGCCCAGGGGCACGTCCCTTGTCAGCTTGACGGTCACGGCCTGGCTGTGACAGCGCATGGCGCCGACGCGCACGCACTGGCCGTCGATGGGAATGGGGTTGTCCGAACGGCCCAGAATCTTGTTGGTTTCCACCAGGCCCTTCCACTCTTCCCGGGTCTGCCCGTTTTCCATGGCGCGGTCGATCCAGGGGATCAGGCTGGCGGCCAGGGGAGCGCCGAAGTTTTCCACCGGGAACGCCCTGTCCCTCAGGCGGGCCGTGACGCGGCGGTCCAGGTCGAGGATCGCCGCGGCCGGTTCGGCAAGCAGGTCCGCGGCGTCGGCCCCGATGGCGTGCATCTGCAGCACCAGCTCGCGCATGTTGGCGGCACCGGCCCCGGAAGCGGCCTGATACGTCATCGATGTCATCCATTCCACCAGATCCTCGGCAAACAGCCCGCCGAGGGCCATGAGCATGAGCGACACCGTGCAGTTGCCGCCGATGTAGTCCTTGACCCCGTCGGAGAGGGCGCGGTCGATCACCCGGCTGTTGACGGGATCGAGGATGATCACCGCATCCCCTTCCATCCTCAGGGTCGAGGCCGCGTCGATCCAGTACCCCTTCCACCCCTTCCGGCGCAGCTGGGGGTGAACGCTCTGGGTGTACCCTCCCCCCTGGCACGAGACGACGATGTCCATGGACATCAGCAGGTCGATCCGGTTGGCGTCCTCCACCGGGGCGGCGCCGCCGCCGACATCCGGCCCCATCCGCCCGGCCATGGAGGTCGAGAAGAAGACCGGGGTGAACCCCTTGAAATCCTTTTCGGCCAGCATCCTCTCCATCAGGACGGATCCGACCATTCCCCGCCATCCGACAAATCCGACGCGCAGCATGCCGTTCCTCTTTTCTGTTGCCTGGGGTGGGTGGGGGCGCACGCCCCGCCTGGAACCGAAAAATCTTGTTTATTTAACGGGAATTTCCCCGCCTGTCAAGTCCCCGCCAGAACCAAAGCGGGATCCGGGCGCAAAAAGGGGGCGATCCCCCCCGCATCGAAATCGGGTTCCAATCGGGATCGGAACCGCGAGAGGGCCTGCAGGCGGATGGCGGCCCGCCAAAGGGGTCCTCACCGGCCCCTGCGGAACTGGGCGATCTGCCGCGAAACGGCCACCAGTTCACCGGATTCGTCCCACAGCTCGCCGTCTTCCTCCAGCAGGCCGTTTTGGATGAAGCGCGTCCGGAAAACGCACGCCAGCCGGCGGCCGGCGGGAAGCCTGCGGATGCTGACGGACATCTCCAGGGTGGGCACCCAGGCCACCGCCCCCTGGCTTGCAAAGACCGGCGGGGGGAACGCATCGGCCGCCAGGAGGACCGCCGGTATATCGAAGGGCCGCGGGGATCTGAAACCGAACCAGCCCCTGTGCTCGGAGGTTTCCGCCAGGCGGCCGTTCAGCCATCCGGCGCAGGCCGGGTCGAGGAGGACGCTCACCTGTTCGAAGAGGGTGTACCCCGGCATGGCCGGCATCTCGACACAGGCGCCGGGCGCCGCGAGCACGGGCGGCCCGGTTTCGCAGCGCGTTTCGCGGTCCGCGTCGGCGTCGCTGAAGGTGCCCGAAACGCGGATTCTCTCCTCCACCCCCTGGATCAGCCGCGCCTGGAAACGTTCGAAGCGGTTGGATCGCGGCAGCTCCTCCAGGCGGATCTCAACCTCTTTCGGGGAGCAGCGCGAGGCGAAGTTGGCGGTGATGATGGGCGTCGCCCTTCTGCCGCTGGCCTGCAGCATGGCTCCGGCGGCAAGGGCCATGAGGTAGCCGCCGTGGGGGGTGTGGTGGATGGCCCAGGCCGGGCTCAGCATCGCCCTGAAGCGCAGGCGGTCCAGCCGGGTCAGGGCAATATCCCGGTCGAAAGGGTGAATGGGGTCCGTGCTCATCTTCTCCTGCCGGTAATCGGTGAAAGTTCATCGGCACACAGAGGGGAAACGCTTCTTCCCCGGGAATGACCATGGCCGGGCGGTGCTCGACGCCCGGCTCCCGGCGCAACCTCACGGCTCGATGAGGCGGTTCTGGATGGCAAAGCGGGAGATCTCGGCGTTGTTGCGCAGGTTGAGCTTTTTCAGAAGGCGCAGCCGGTAGGTGTCGACGGTTTTGATGCTGATGTGGTAGGCCTCTGCAATCTCGCGGTTGGTGTTCCCCTGGGCCAGGCGCCGGAGCACCTGAAGCTCGCGCATGGACAGGGAGTCGAGGGGCGAGCCCCCGCCCCGGCCGACGCGCAGCGCCAGGGCCTCGGCGGCTTCCTCGGTCAGGAAGCGGCTCCCGCCGACGACGCGGCGGATGGCCTTCACCAGCTGCTCGGGGGCGGACTGCTTGGTCAGGAACCCCATGGCGCCGGCCTCGATGGCCCGGACCAGGTACTGCTCCTCCTCGTGCATGGTCAGGACCAGGAGGGGAAGCCCGGGATAGGCGGCGTGGAGACGCGCGATCGCTTCCAGGCCGTCCAGGCCCGGCATGGAGATGTCGATGACCGCCACGTCCGGGAGCCGGCGGCCGACCAGGCGGATGGCTTCCTGGCCGTCGGCGGCCTCGGCCACGACCTGCATGTCGTCGCTCTCGTCCACGATGCGGCGCAGCCCGGCCCTGACAATGCTGTGATCGTCCGCCAGCAGCACCTTGATCATAGGGGCACCTGCAACTCGACCCGGGTGCCGGCCCCCGGGCGGGAAACGACGGTCAGAACTCCCCCGGCCAGCGCCGCGCGCTCGCGCATCCCGGCGACTCCCAGGCCTTGGGTGGCCGCCAGGTTGGAGACATCGAAGCCGCACCCGTCGTCCGCCACCGCCAGCGCGAGGCCCGACCCCAGGTTCATGAGGCGCACCTCCACGCGCGCGGCGGCGGCATGCCGGGCAACGTTGGTGAGGGCTTCCTGGGTGATGCGGTAGGCGGCGGTGGCCACGGCCTCGCCGATGGGGGGCGCCTCCGGGTGCTCGAAGACGCAGGTGATCCCGGTGCGCCGTTCGAAATCCGTGGTGAGCCACTCCAGGGCGTCCACCAGGCCCAGGTGGTCCAGGACGCCCGGGCGCAGGCGGAACGCCATGCCGCGGACCTCCTTGATGGTCATATCGATCAGGCTGCACATTGTCAAGGCCCGCTCGGCGGCCTGGGGCGCGGTCTGCGCCAGGTGCCGGTGAAGCCAGACCGAATCCATGCGCAGGGCGGTCAGGACCTGGCCGAGTTCGTCGTGGAGCTCGCGCGCCAGGGCCGAGCGCTCTTTCTCCTGGCCGGCCATGATGCCCGCCGACAGGCGGCGCAGCTGGATCTGGGCGGTCTTGACCTCGGTGATGTCGGTCGAAATCCCGCACACGCCGCTGACCTCGCCGTTTTCGTCGTAAACCGGGAACTTGACCGACAGGTAGGTGTGGTCGCCGTCGTCCTGGGGGATCGTCTCCTCCACCTGGATGGATCGCTTTTCCGTCAGTACCCGCTGGTCGCTGGCGTGAATGCGGCCGGCCAACCGGGGGCTGAGGACCTCGTGGTCGCTGTGCCCGACGATGTCCCTGTTTCTGACCACGAACAGCTTTTCATAGCGGGAATTGACCAGGGTGTACCGGCCGTCGCGCCCCTTCATGTAGACCACGGCCGGGGTGTGGGTGAGGAGGCCGCTGATCTCGCGCGTGCGGTGGCGCACCTGGCGTTCGAGATCCTTCGAATAGCGGCTGAGGGTTTCCTTGGCGCGGGTCAGGGCCTCCCCGGCGCGGTTGCGCTCGGTGACGTCGACCGATACCGCCAGGGTGCGCACCATGTTTCCCGCCCGGTCCCGGTCGACGATGGCCGACAGCAGGATGTCCATGGCGCGGCCGTCTTTGCGGACGATCTGGTAAGGGATGTCCTTGCAGACCCCGGTCTTGAAAAACTCGGGAAAGACGACGCTCTCGGCGTGGCGCCGGGAAGCCTCGGTGAAAAAATCGGTCAGGCGCTTGCCGATGACCTCTCCGCGGTCGTAGCCCAGGGCCTCGGCCCAATGGTCGCTGACGCTGATCAGGCGGCCCCGGGCGTCGATGGAATGAAGCATGGCCGGGGTGCTGAGGTAGAGGGAGCGGTAGCGCTGCTCGCTTTCCTGCAGGGCCGATTCCGCGGCCCGGCGCATGAGGATCTCCTGGCTGGCCTTGCGGTAGAGCATCAGCACCCCGAGCCCGATGAAAACGATGAGGGAAAGGACGACGGGGCCGGTGAACTTGATCAGGGGGGCGGAAACGCTCTCGGCGATGGCCCGGAGGCTTTGCAGGTGCAGCACCTTCCAGCCGGGGTAGTTTTCGATGACGGTCTGGTAGACCTGGTAGGCTTCCCCCAGGCGGTCGTGGGCAAGGCCCTGCGCTGCGACCCGAAACCCGGCCCAGGGCCAGGGGCCGTTTCCGAACTGGCGCGATCCCGCGATCCGGCCCCGCTCCTCCGCGCCCAGTTCCTGCAAGGTATGGTAGAGACAGGTGCGCGGGTTGGAGATGAAAATGACGCCATGGGGATCGACCACCCAGACGATTTCGCCTTCGAAGAGCTTCAGTTCCTTTTCCACCTGCTCGATGGACCCCTTGATCACCGCCAGGCCCACGGGCAGGCCGCCCGGTTCGCCCCTGACCGGGTAGCTGTGGTAGACCCCGCGCCTGCTCGAAGTGACCCCGAGCGCCAGATAGTTTGCCGGTGCCGCCTCGGAGGCTTGCGTGAAGTACGGTCGAAAGGCGAAGTTCTGTCCCACGAAGCTGTCCGGTTCATGGCGGTTGCTGGAAGCCATGGTGACGCCCTGCCGGTTCATGAGATAGCAGACGTCGGCGTCGAGGGAGCGCTTGAAGTGGTCGAGAACGGCGTTGGCCGCGGCGAGGTCGCCAGGACCGGCCGTGGGCGCCAGGGCGGCCCGCATGGCCTGCATGCCTGCCAGGGCGCGCACGGGCCGGGCGTTTTCCGAAAGCAGCGAGGAGAGGTTCTTGGCGATCATTTCCAGGCGCGAACCCGCCTGGCGCCGGGCTTCCGCGAAGGCGCTGTCGCGCACGGAGGAATAGTAGAGGTATCCGCCCAGGCTGACGGACAGAAATGCCATCAGGGAGAGAATCAGAAGGATGGGGCGCAGTTTCATGGGTCCGCGCCCGCCTGGAAAGCTGCTCTCAGAGTGCCCGGGGCGACCGAGGCATCCGCCCGGACCCGGATCGCGATGCCGGAAAACATGTCGCCCAGCGCCCTGAGGTTGCCGTTGCGAAGGCCGCGCATCCGGGACTCGTCCCCGGGGCTGACCCGCAGGCAGAGTGCGCGGGGGGCGGGGGCGCCGCCGGCGAAAAGCTCCCGGACAGCGGACGCGGCCATCCCCAGAAAGATGCGCGCGTGAACCAGGTGCCCGAATGCCGGGTGGTACGGCCCGGCCACGAGGGCGGGGCCCAGACCGGGGGCCGCCTGGAGGCCCATGCGCGCGACGCGGATGCCGTGGCCGTCAAAAAGCGCAAAGAGACGTGCGACCAGGTCGACGCAGGCGTCGAGGGCCGGGGGGCAATAGCGAGCCTCGGCATACCAGCGGGCAAGCTCCGTTCCGGCCAGGACGAGGGTCGGGTAGATGCGCACGAAGTCGGGGGCCAGCGCGGCGATGCGGCGCCCGCTGGCCATGGCCCCCTCGTCATCGTCCCCGGGCAGCCCCACCATCATCTGGCAGCCGACCTCGTAGCCCCGTTCACGCAGCGCGGCGACCGCGCTCACGCTCTCCCGGGCCGTGTGACCCCTGCGGTTCAGGCCCAGCACCCCATCGTCCATGGACTGAACGCCGAGCTCGACCGTGGCCACGGGGAAGGGCGCGATCCGGTCGAGGCGCTCAGGGGTGACGGTGTCCGGCCGGGTGGAAAAACGGATGCCGTCGACGCGCCCCTCGCGGACGAAGCGTGCTGCTTCCGTCAGGCAGGCAAGGAGGTCGGCGGGTTCCAGGCCGAGGAAATTGCCGCCTTCCTCCCTGTCGTTGAATCCGGGCACGACCGGGGTGCGCACCGTGAGCGGCAGGCGGGGAAAGGCGGCCTTGAGCCGGACCAGGTTGTCCAGGATGCCTTCGTTGGAAACCCCGGTCGTCCTCAGGTGCCGCTGACGGTCCATGCACTTGAGGTCGTAGAGGACGCCGTCGAGAAGCCCCGCGGCGGCCTCCAGCACGGGCCAGGGCGCGTGGCCGCAGGTTTCCAGGGCGGTGCCGAGGCGCCGGCGGCGTGCCTCCTCCAGCAGGGCCATACAGAACCCCGCCTGGGCCAGGGGTTCGCCGCCGCTCAGGGTCAGGCCGCCCCCGGAGCGGGCGTAGAAGACCTCGTCCTCCTCGACCCGCCGCAATACCTCCCCCACGGTCACCCGGCGGCCGTAGACGCAGAGCGCCTGGGCCGGGCACGCCGCGGCACAGGCCAGGCAGTCGTCGCAGGCCGCTGGGTCACGAACGATCCGGCCGTCCGCGCCGACGCCGAGGGCGCCGCGCGGGCAGCGCCCCAGGCAGCGCGCGCAGGCGTCGACTCCCAGGCACCTTGCGCGGTCGAGGGCCAGCTGGGGCTGCGGGGCCTGGGATTCGGGGTTGGAACACCAGGCGCAGCGCAAGGGGCAGCCCTTGAGGAAAACGACCGTGCGGATCCCCGGCCCGTCGTGGAGCGAGTATTTCTGGATGTTGAAGACGATGCCCTCCACGGCGCTCCGGTCGGTCATAGCAGCCTCTCAGCAACTTTCCGTTGCTATCCATCCAACTCGAAATCGAAATCGAAAAAATGCCTGCCGTTCCCGACACCGATCAAGCCCCGAGGAACGGCAACCCCCTCCGCTACGTGAACGGGCACGTGAACGCTTACGGGTAGGAAAGGGGGGGTCACCCCACGCGGTCATGGGCCGTGCGCGCGATCAGGTCGTCCTGCAGATCCTTGGACAAGTCGCAGAAATAGGCGCTGTAGCCGGCGATGCGCACGATCAGGTTGCGGTACCGGTCGGGATCCTTCTGGGCGGCGATGAGGGTCTGCTGGTTGACGATGTTGAACTGGATGTGCCAGAGCTTCAGGTCGCAGAAGGCCCGGATGAAGCCGACAAGCTTCTCCGTCCCCTCGTCGCCGGCCACGCAGTGCGGGGTCAGCTTGATGTTGAGCAGGCGCGCGGCCCGCTCGCGGCGGTCATAGTTCTTGGAGGCGAAGTTGGAGAGCAGGACCGCCGTGGGGCCGTTGAGGTCGGCGCCGTGGGAGGCGGAGGCGCCGTCCGACAGGGGCGTGTAGGCCAGCCGGCCGTTGGGCGTCGCGCTGATGACCTTGCCGAAGGGCACGTGGGAGGTGAAGGGCACGAGGCGCAGGTCGAGGTGCACCCCGAGTTCGGGGGCGTAAGCCTTGGAGAATCGGACCGATTCCCGGTCGACGGCCCTGGCGATCTCGTCGGCGTAAGGGTCGTCGTTGCCGTAGCAGGGCGCCCGGCGCAGGCGGGCGCGGACGTCGGCCCGGCCCTCGAAATTGTTCCGCAGGGCCGCGAGCAGCTCGGCCATGGACAGCACCCGGTCCTCGAAGACCAGCTTTTTGACCGCCGCCAGGGAATCGACCACGGTGCCGTAACCGATGCACTCGAAGTAGCCCAGGTCGATGCCGCCCTCGATATGCGGGGTGTGCAGGTCGAGGCACTGGGCCATGCACAGGTCGTGGAGCGCCGAGGCCAGGGGCGCGGCGAAATGGGCGTGGCGCAGGCGGATGACGATGTGCTGCTGGATGAAGGCGTGCTTGAGGAAGTTCTGCTGCTGGGCCAGGTAGGCGTCCCAGAACTCCTGCCAGTCGCCGAAGCGGGTCGGGTCGCCGGTTTCGAGGCCGAGGAGTTCGTCGCCGTAACGCAGCATGCGGCCGTTGTAAAGGGTCATCTCCAGGGCGGCGGCGTAGTTGATGTAGGCGCACCCGCTGGTGTAGGTGTCGCGGTTGGGCATGCGCACCTCGGCGCAGCCCGAGACCGCGTAGTCGTAGATCTCCTCGAAGGCGGCCCCCTTGGCGAGGTGCAGCGGGATCACCTCCTCGTCGTTGATCAGCTTGGGAAAACCCGACCCCTCCTTGATGGTTTCGGCCACCTCCCAGAGGTAGCGCCGGGGCGCGCGGGCGTGGATGCGGGCCGCCAGGTCGGGGTAGTGCAGGGGGAATTCGCGCTTGGAGCGCAGGATCAGGTAGGTCAGGTCGTTGGCCGCGTCGCGGCCGTCGCGCGTCTGGCCGCCGACCGTCACCGCCTCCCAGTGGGCGTAGCCCTCGTTGAAGGCCCCGCCGGTGGGCGAGAGGTAGAGGTCGATGAACTGGGCCATGGCCACCCACATGCACTCGAAGAGTTCGACCGCCGCCTCCGCGTCGATGACGCCCGCCGCCAGGTCGGCCTGATAGTAGGGGAAGAGGTACTGGTCCATGCGCCCGTTGGAGATGATGGTGCCGGTCTTCTGCTCGAGGCGCGAGAACATCTGCACGAACCACTGGGACTGCATCGCCTCGCGGAAGTTGCGCGCCGGGTGCTCGGGCACCCGGGCGCAGGTCTCGGCGATGAGCGCCAGCTCCCGCTTCCGCCGCGGGTCGGCTTCCCCGGCCGCCATCCGACGGGCCAGGGCGGCGTGGCGCTTGGCCCACAGGATGACGGCGTCGCAGACGGTCACCACCGCCTCGAGAAAGGGCTTTTTCTCGCAGTTGTCCCTCGGGCTCAAGGGGTCGAGGCGGCGCAGGCCCCCGGCCGCCTGCTCACGGACGCCCCCCAGGCCGATGCGCAGCACCTTTTCGTAATCGTGGACCCACTGCAGGGAGGAGCGGAACGAGGCGGTCTCGTTGACGATGAAACGCGAGCGCAGCGGGTCGGCGGGGTCGTAGGTGAGCTTGAGGGTCTCCCCGGGCAGCGACCGGGCCAGGCTTTCGTGAAAGGTCCTGCCCTTCCAGTAGGGGGCGATCTCCTCGACGAGGACGCGCGCGTCCTGGGGCGCGATCACGAAGGGGGACACGCTGCGCCTGGAGAGCTCCTTGACCGCCAGGTCCAGGAAGTCCCCGTCCAGCTCGGGATACAGGATGCCGTACCGCCCCCCGGCCCCGCCGCGGCCGGCCAGCAGCTGGTCGTCGTCGATGCCGACCTCGATCTCCTCGGCCACGTGGCGCAGGGCCTTTGCCCAGCGCAGGACCAGGGGCTGTCCCTCGGTCAGGCGCATGGACGCCGTGAAAAAGCGGCCCCGCTGGATGTCGACCCGCGGGGTCAACCCCTGGATGCGCTCCAGAATGTCGAACGCCCGACGGTGGGCCCGGGCCCTGCGATAGCTGTTTTCCATTCCGGCGGATTGATCCCGCAGCCGCTGTTCGTGGGGCGACAGGCAGCAGTCCATATCGTCTTCTCCCTTGCGTGCAGGTGGTCTTTTGTTTTGAAAAATGATAGAGACTATGCGAAAAGGCATCTGAAATCAACGCCGAACTCGCCGCCCGACGCCCCCGGAGGGCCGGTGCCGCCTGGCTGGGCTATGTCCTGCGAAAGGAGATCCGAACCCCATGGCAACCGACGTGAACAAAATCATTTACTCGATGATCCGGGTCAGCAAGTTCTACGACAAGAAGCCGGTGCTGGCCGACATCTCGCTCTCCTATTTCTACGGCGCCAAGATCGGCGTGCTGGGGCTCAACGGGTCGGGCAAGACCTCCCTGCTGCGGATCATGGCCGGTGTCGACCGCGAGTTCAACGGGGAGACGATCCTCTCGCCGGGCCACACCGTCGGCTACCTGGAGCAGGAACCGCTGGTGAACGTGGACAAGACGGCCCGCGAAGTCGTGCAGGAAGGGGTCCAGGAGACCGTCGACCTGCTCGCCCGCTTCGAGGAGATCAACCTGGCCTTCGGCGAGCCCATGAGCGACGAGGAGATGGACAAGCTCGTCGCCCGCCAGGCCGAGGTGCAGGAAAAGCTCGACGCCCTGGACGCCTGGGACCTGGACGCGCGCCTGGAAATGGCCATGGACGCCTTGCGCTGCCCGTCGGGCGACACCCCGGTGAACATCCTTTCCGGCGGCGAAAAGCGCCGCGTGGCCCTCTGCCGCCTGCTGCTGCAGAAACCCGACATCCTGCTCCTCGACGAGCCGACCAACCACCTGGACGCCGAAAGCGTCGCCTGGCTGGAAACCCACCTGCAGAAGTACCCCGGAACGGTCATCGCCGTGACCCACGACCGCTATTTTTTGGACAACGTCGCCGGCTGGATCCTGGAACTCGACCGCGGCCGGGGCATTCCCTGGAAAGGCAACTACTCCAGCTGGCTGGAGCAGAAGCAGGAGCGCCTGCGCAAGGAGGAAAAGTCCGAGAGCGCCCGCCAGAAGACCCTCCAGCGCGAGCTGGAGTGGATCCGCATGTCTCCCAAGGGGCGCCACGCCAAGAGCCAGGCGCGCATCAGCGCCTACGAAAAGCTGCTGTCCCAGGAGGCCGACCGCCAGGAAAAAAACCTCGAGCTCTACATCCCCCCGGGCCCGCGCCTGGGCGACGCGGTCGTCGAGGCCCACGGGGTCGGCAAGGCCTTCGGCGACCGCCTGCTGATCGAGGACATGAACTTCCGCCTGCCGCCCGGCGGCATCGTCGGGGTCATCGGCCCCAACGGCGCCGGCAAGACCACCCTGTTCCGCATGATCACGGGCCAGGAACCTCCCGACCGCGGCAGCCTGCGCATCGGCGACACCGTCAAGCTGGCCTATGTCGATCAGAGCCGCGACCTGGACCCCCACAAAACCGTCTGGGAGGAGATCAGCGGCGGCCACGAGCAGATCGAGCTGGGCGCCCGGCTGGTCAATTCCCGGGCCTACGTCGCGCGCTTCAACCTCTCGGGCAACGACCAGCAGAAAAAGGTCGGCACCCTCTCCGGCGGCCAGCGCAACCGCGTGCACCTGGCCAAGATGCTGCGGGAAGGCGCCAACGTCCTGCTCCTCGACGAGCCGACCAACGACCTGGACGTCAACACCCTGCGGGCCCTGGAGGAAGCCCTGGAGAACTTCGGCGGCTGCGCCGTGGTCATCAGCCACGACCGCTGGTTCCTCGACCGCATAGCCACCCATATCCTGGCCTTTGAAGGTGATTCCCGTGTCCATTATTTCGAGGGGTCATTCTCGGATTACGAGGAAAACCGTAAACGAAGGCTGGGAGATACCACTCCGAAGCGGTTCAGATACAGGAAACTGGTGAAATAGAAGCCGCTGGCCCAGAAAAAGGAGCCCACCGCCGCGGAGACGATCGCCCCCCCGCAGACCACCAACCAGCGCCGGTCCAGGCGGTCTGCGACCCACCCCATGGGCAAGTGGAAGATCCCGCTGACCAGCACCCCCAGCATCACCAGGACGCCGATGGCCGAACTCGAGAGGGAAAAAACCGAGTCGGCCAGCACCGGGAGAAAGCCCCAGATGATGCCGATGCAGGCCGTGTGGGCGAAGCGCACCAGGAACAGGCCGATGACCCGGCGATCGGAAACGAGAACGCCCCAGCGGGGCGGGCAGCGCTCGGGGATGAAGGCGGCCTCCTGGCGGGTGGAGGGCAGGAGAAAGCTGCTCAGCACAAAACCGGCCAGGGCGAGAAGCCCCATGCTGCAAAAGGCGGCTTTGAGGCTGAAATGGTCGTTGATGACCCCTCCGAGCAGGGGGCCGAGGCTAAGGCCCAGAAACATGGACATGTTGAACAGCCCCATGGAGTAGCCCTCTGCCCCCTGGGGGGTGATGTCGCCCACATAGGCCTGGGTGACCGGCATGATCATGGCCGATGCGATCCCCTGAAGAAAGCGGATGGCGATCAGGGAGGTGACGTCGCTGCTCAGCAGGAAGGCCATGGAGACGAGGGCGTAGCAGAGCAGGCCGACGGTGATGAACGGCTTGCGCCCCCGGCGGTCGGAAAGGCGGCCGAAATAGGGCAGGAAAAAGATGCGCGAGAGGGAAAAGGCCCCGAAAATCATCCCGATGTAGAGTCCGCTGGCGCCCAGGTCGCGGGCGTAGACCGGAAGCAGCGGGACGACGATCCCTACGCCGGTGACGGCCGTGAAGATGGAGAGAAAAAGAGTCGAAAAGATGCTTCTGCGGCTCGGCTGCAACGGGTTCTCGCTGGTAGGCTGCCTCTGCGGGTCCGCGGCGCCCGCGGGGGGCGGGCTGCCTGTCCGGCCGGGGCAGATCCCTTCCTTCCAGCGGCCCGGACCCCTTGCCCCTTCCGCCGGCGCGTCACTCTATCACAGGGGTTGCCCCGCCCGTCAATCGGAATCGGGACCCGGGGCCGGAAAAGCGGCCAGCGAACCTTCCCCCTCCAGCGACGGTCTGGAAATCCGCCTGTCCTCTGCGCCGTATTCCTTGTCCTTGTCCTTATCGTTGTCGTTGTCGTTGTCGTAATCGTAATCGTAACCGTAACCGTACGCGAACTCGCAATCGCAATCGTTACCGTTATCGAAAAAGACGATGACGATTGCGCCGGGGGCGACGAAGAGCCGGCATCCCCCCGCAAGCCCGCCCTCCGATTATCGATGGGGACAGGCTCTCCCCCCGGATTCGTGCACGCGGACGTGCCCCTGGGCACGAACGCGCACGGGTGCAGGCGCATCCGCGGGGATTCTCCGGGGGGAGGGGGGGCGTCTACCCCCGGAACCTCACGATGCGGTTGTAGATCCAGCCGAGAAGGGATCCGCTCAGGGCGCCCAACGCAAACCCGTAGGCGAAGCCGATGAGGCTGCCCAGGAAAGAGACCCGGTACCCGATGAAGTACTGGCCCAGAAGCTGCAGGTGCGGTCCCACGGGATCGCCCCCCTTGAGCACCAGCCAGTTGGTGGCCACGAAAAGACCCAGCCCCAGGATCATGCCGAGGGCCAGACCGAGGACCCTGGCGTTGAGCCAGAGCACCCCGCTGAAAAGCCGGTCTTCATCCCCCGGGTTGGTTCTCACCCCATTTGTCCGTTTCTCCCCGTCAGAGGTTGTCGAAAAAATCCCGCACCGTCATCAGTTCGGCCCGGCGCCTGGCATAGGCGAGGTGCAGGGCCAGGAAGAGGTTTCGAAAGAAGGCGAACAGCCAGCCGAATACGAAGCCCGTTAAGAAGCCGTAGGCGCCGGCCACCAACGCCCCCCCGGGCGTCACGGCATATCCCTTGAAGTACTGGCCCAGGAGGGCCAGGTTGGGGCCTGCAGGGCTGCCGCCCTTGATGACCAGCCAGGCCGTCGCCAGGAAAAAAAGCAGCCCCGAAACGGCCCCCGCCGCGGTGGCAAAGGCCAGCTTGTCCATCCTGGCGAAAGCGCGTGCGAGCACGCTGCGGGAAATGTCGGGCGCGACCTGCGTGCGCGGGGATTCCTCCAGATAAGCGCTCTCCTCGTTGAATTCCCAGAGGTCGTGGCGGGCACCGCCCACGTTCTCGGCCGCCAGGATCCCCACCAGCATCGCCTGGTCCATGTTGTTGTAACGGTGCATGCCGTTGCGCCCCACGGTCTGGAGGTTGGCCAAGCCCGCGAGGTAGCCGCGGATCACCCCCAGGTGGCGCTGGTATTCGTCGGTGTAGACCGGATAGGCCCCCGGCTGGCGCCAAACGCAGCCGTCCGTCACCGCCGCCCCGGGTGCCAGGCCGAGGTCCGCCAGCTCGCGCGACGCCAGGTCGATGAGCGCGGCATCGGGCATGGCCCAGGTGGCGTCGCCCTCGTCGCAGAAATATTCCATGCCGATGCTCGTCATCCGGGAATCGGGCACCATGGCCGGGCTCCAGTTCTTGAAATTCTGGATCCGTCCGACCCTGACCGCGGGGGAGTGGATGTAGATCCATTGGTCCGGGAAAAGGTCTTCCCTGGCGACAATGAGCCCGACGATGATGAACGCCCGGTGCGAAAGCCGGCCGGCGGCGTCGAGGACTTCACCCGGCGGCGGCGGATCGAGCATCGCGACCAGTGCCGGAGATCGGAACCTCACCACGACCTATCTGGGCCTCACACCCGGCAGCCCCCTCCGATTTTCTGATGGCCGTGGGTTTCTGGAATTTCGTGGGCGCCGGCGTCTTCGGCATGCTGGCCATGGCCCTCCTGGTGCTGTGCCTGCGCCATGTGCTCAGCGATGAGCAGTGGGCCGTACCCGAGAAATGGGTCACACTCTCCTTCTGGGGCATGAACGCGGGGCTGGCCCTGATGGTGATCGCGGCCGGCCTGACCTGGCTGAAGATCGGGAAGCCCGGGCGGGTCGGGGCCTGAGCGTCCACAGGGCCGGCCGCGCAGTGCCGGCCGGGTGGCGTCCCGGGTCCGCGGCGTTGCCGCGCCCGACCCTGGGCCCTTCCCCGGCTATGGGGCGGCGCGCACGTAGGCCGCGTGGACCGCGCGGGCCTTCTTCTTGAGTGCTCTGACCCGCGCGGCCTGCTCCGCGTCGGCCCAGCGCGGTGTCTTGAGGGCGTAGACCGCGTCGGTCAGCTCCTCGATCACCTCCTCCACGGACTCGCACCACTCGTTGGTGCAGGCCGTGGGGACCGAGACGGAATCGGCGATGCTCTTTTCCATCTGGACGAGGGCGTGCTCCAGGGTGGAGAGATAGGCCGCCCAGGCGGCGGTCGTCTTTTCTTCGATCGCTTTTCTGGTACTCTGCATGCTGCCTCCACTTGTTTGCGGGATCGTCTCCAGCGCTTCTGGCGCAACCCATACCACCCGGCACCGCGCCCGGCAAGCGGCAATTCCGGGTGTCCTGTCCGGGAGGGGGTTCAACTCCCACGGCAGGGGCAGGGAAATGGAGAGAAAGCCCAGGCAAAACGAGATCGCGTACCACATCGACAGGCCCAGCAAACCGCCGAGGACGGCCTGGATCAGCGCTTCGGCAGTCACCTGGCGCTGGATGTCCCACCGGGTCCACAGCCGACGGCTTCCAGGGTGCCGATGTCACGCGAGCGCTCCAGCAGGTGGGAGGTCATGGATTTCCTGATCAGCAGGGACGCCCCCATCAGCGCCACCGGGGAGGCGGCCTTCGGAGAACCTTTCCGATCTGGTGACGCGCCACCAGGGATTGGACGCCCGGGGGTCACCGCCGGCAACCCGGCGCATCGAGCGGCGGTTCCCCGTTTCCGTCCTCCCGCCCCACCGGCCGGCCGAAGGCCCGGTCGGAAAGGTCCCGGCGGCTGGGCGGGTGGGTGCCGTCGGCCACCTCCCTGGCGACCACCTGTTTGAGCAGCCTGAACATTTTCATCTGCTGGGACTCCTCGCGGTAAAACAGGGCCCAGGCGTCGTCCAGGAGCTCCTGGAGCTTTTCGGCGCGCATGTGCCGCGGGTGGAAGACCACCCGGTCGGCGGTGTAGTCGTCCCAGTCGTAGGAGAAGATGCGCTTCTGCGCGTGGAGTTCCTCGAAGGCGCGGGTGTGGGGAAAGGGGGTCAGGACCGTGAACTCCGCCAGGTCGAGATCGATTTCGAGGAGGAAATCGATGAGGCGCCGGATGCCGTCCTCGGTGTGGCGGTCCAGGCCGAGGAGGACGGTCCCCTCGACGCCGATGCCGTGGTCGTGGTAGCGCCGGATCCGCTCGCGGATATAATCCGAGGTGTCGAAGACCGCCTGGTAGACGTACCAGGCCCCGGCCCGGGCCGCCAGGTCGAGGACCCCGGGGTCGTCCTCGATGGGGTGGCTGCACCACTTCTTTTTCAGGGGGATCATCTCCGTGAAGAGGTCGATCTCCCAGCGGGTGTCCTGGGACAGGGAATTGTCCACCAGGAAGAGCCGGTTGTTGTCGATGGCGGCCATCTCGGCCACCGCCTTGTCGATGGGGCGCGGCCGGAACCTGCGCCCCCCCAGGTAGGCCACGGCGCAGGGGTAGCAGTCGAAGCGGCATCCCCGGGAGGCATGCACCAGGTCCACCATGCGCACGCCCTTGTACTGGTAGAGTTCCCGCTTGAGGAGGTCGCGGCGGGCGCTGCCCACCGTTTCGATGGGCGGCAGGTCGCCCAGATAGTCGTAGACCGGCTGCAGGCGCCCCCCCCGGAAGTCCTCCAGGACCGTCCGCATGCGCCCCTCGGCCTCCCCCAGGAAGACCGCGTCCGCGTGGGCGCGGGTCTCCCCGGCATGCAGCATGGCGGCGATGCCGCCGAAGATGACCGGGGTTCCCCGCCGGCGGTAGGTGTCGGCGATCTCCCAGCCGCGCTTCACCTGGACGGTGAGCATCATGGAGACGGCCACCAGGTCGGCCGGGTCTTCGAAGTCGATCTCTTCGAGGTTTTCGTCGACGAAATCGACCGTCACCCAGTCCGGCAGCGCGGCGGCGAACACCACCGGGCCGTGGGGAGGGAGGTGAAACTCGGTCTGGTGGCGCAGCTTGGGCCAGCGGGGGTAGATCAGCTTCAGTTTCATGCCATCCCGGCCTGACACCTCTTCATCCAAATCCAAATCGCAATCGAAATCGGGATCGAAATCGACATCATCGACATCCCCCTCACCCGCGAAGACCTATTCCCCCTCGATCGCTTCGGCCGAGATCAGGCTCAGGCTCAACCGGTAGCCGTTGGGCCCGTGGGCCGTGATTTCGATGTCTGCCGGCAGTATGGCGCTGCCGGTCGCCGCGGCCGTCGACCCGCGCGCGGCGACCGTGCGAATCGGCCGGCCCCGGGGGCCGTAGGCCCGGATCTCCCACCCGCGGCCGGCGGGCACGATGACGTCCACGCCGCTGCCGTCGCCGCGCGCGTAGCGGCAGACCGGCAGCCCCGCGGGTGTCCGGCCCACGGCGGCCGGCGGCCCCTCGGGCGCGAAAAAGAGCAGCCGCAGGTCGGCCATCAGGCCCTGTGCGAAACGGGGGGCGTCGAAGGGCGGCAGGGCCCGGAAGATCTCCAGGGCGCCGTCCCAGGCCCCGGAAAAAACCACGAACCCTTCCGCCGTCATCAGGGCGGCCTCGAGCGTGCCCGCCCCGGGGTCGACGACGCAGACGCCGATGAGGCGCTCCGGCCGGCCGCCGGGGGTTTGGGCTGAAACGGCGTGCACGAATTGCCAGGGCGAGGACGGGTACGGTGTCCGGCAGAGCGCGGCCGCCGCGGCGGCTTCGCCGGGCGGCGGCGGATCGATCGCCGGCAGGTGCGCGCAGGCAACGAGCAGCGCCAGGAGGGCGCCTTGCAGGCCCCATCTTCCCATCACGGATCCCGGAACAGGTTTGCCGGCAGTGCCTGGTTGAGTCGCGGGTCGCCGAAAGTGAGGACCGTCGACGCGTCGCGGGCCTCGACGACGGTGACGGTGCGGATCACCCCCGGGGTGTCGTCGAACGCGAGCTCGATGCGCTGGATCATCCCGGCCAGGGCCGGGGCCCGGGGCGTCAGGACGACTTTTTGGCCGGGGACCAGGTCGGCCTGGAAGTCGGGCGATTCCGAAAATCGCCCCCCGAGCCAGCGTGCGATCTCCGCCGCCACGACCGGCATCGCCTGGACCGCCGCCCCGGCGGTCTCCACGCGCCGTCCATCGGATTCCGTGAAGCGGCGCACGCGGCCGTCGGCCATCAGCAGCAGGCTTTTTACCGGCGAGGTGTACTCCCAGCGCAGGGCGCCGGGCTTCTGAAAGCTGAAGCGGCCCCTGGAGACCAGTGGGCGGGCGAGGATGCGCCGGCGCCCCTGAAGACCAGAACCTTGATGCCGACGGCCCCGTAAGTGGTTTTGGCGGTGGCGACGCCGTAATCGATATCGGCCCTCAGGGTATGCAGGGGGACCCGCCCCTCGCGGTACCACTCGGTGCGGGCCATCTCGGCCCCGCCCAGGCGCCCTGAACAGACGATCTTGACCCCCAGGGCCCCGAAGCGCATGGCCGAAGAAACCCCGCGCTTCATGGCCCGCCGGAACGCGACCCGCCGCTCGATCTGCATGGCCACGTTTTCGGCCACCAGTTGTGCGTCGATCTCCGGCTTGCGGATTTCCTGGATGTCGATCATGACCTCCTGGGTCACCTGGTTTTCGATTTCCTTCTTTAGCTGGGCGATCTCGGCCCCCTTCTTGCCGATGACGATCCCCGGCCTCGAGGTGAATATGCGAAGCTTGATCCGGCGGGTCGACCGTTCGATCTCGATTTTGGAAACGCCTGCATGGTAGAGCTTTTTCTTGATGAATTGGCGGATCTTGTGGTCTTCGAAAATATATTCGGCGTAATTCTTGCTGGAGAACCACCTCGAATCCCATGTTTTGACGATTCCCAATCTCAACCCGATCGGATTTACTTTCTGGCCCAAGCTTCCACCTCCTTTAGGATGCCTTGTCCTCGGCAAGAATGACCGTAATATGACTCGTTCTCTTCAGGATGCGATTCCCCCGCCCGCGCGCCCTGGCGTGAAACCGCTTCAAAGTCGGGCCGCCATCGGCAGTGATATTGCGTATCACCAGGTTGTCCACGTTGATCCCCGCCCGCTGGTCGGCGTTGGCGACGGCCGAACGCAGCGTTTTCTCGACCATGGCGGCCGCCTTCTGGGGCATGAACTTCAGAATGCCCAGCCCCTCATCGGCCGGTTTGCCCTTGACCGCCCCGATCAGCTTGCGCACCTTCTGGGGAGATATCCGCACGTATTTCGTAACCGCCTTGACTTCCATGGGTATCCGTTTCCCTTTTGCCGGCTCTATCGCCCGCATCTCGTTCCGGGGGGGCTAACGCTTGAGCTTCGATTTCTTGTCCCCGGCATGTCCATAAAAGGTCCGCGTGGGTGAAAACTCGCCTAGCTTGTGGCCGACCATGTTTTCGGACACGAAGACCGGTATGAATTTCTTCCCGTTGTGGACCGCCAAGGTGATGCCGACCATTTCCGGGACGATGGTCGATCGCCTGGACCAAGTCTTGATGATTCTGTTGCTGCGCGCCTGCTGGGCAGCCAGCACCTTGTTCATGAGCTTCGGTTCGATATACGGACCTTTTTTCAACGAGCGTGGCATGACGTCTCCTGCTGTTTATGTCGTCGGCAGCTTCCGAAAGACAGGCGCCGGGCGGCTGTTTCCGCCCCGCTCCCGGAGCCGGATCACTTCTGGGTGCGCCGCTTGACGATGAAGCGGTCGGTTCGCTTGTTCTTGCGCGTACGGTAGCCCTTTGTCGGCATCCCCCACGGGGAGCAGGGGTGCCGCCCGCCGGAGGAGCGCCCTTCGCCGCCGCCCATGGGGTGATCGACCGGGTTCATGGCCACGCCCCGGACCTTGGGTCGGCGGCCCTTCCAGCGGCTGCGCCCGGCTTTGCCGAGGGAGAGGTTCTCGTGGATCACGTTTCCCAGCTGACCGATGGTGGCGCTGCACTTGAGAAGGACCCGGCGCACCTCCCCGGAGGGAAGCTTGACGAGGGCATAGGGGTCCTCCTTTGCCATGAGCTGGGCATAGGTCCCGGCGCTGCGCACGATCTGCCCGCCCTTGCCGACCCACAGCTCGATGTTGTGGATGTGGGTGCCGAGGGGCACATTGCCCAGGGGCAGCGCGTTGCCCGGCTTGATGTCGGCCTCGGGACCGGACTGCACCACGTCACCCACCGCCAGGTTGACGGGCGCCAGGATATAACGCTTTTCGCCGTCGGCGTAGTTGAGCAGGGCGATGCGCGCAGAACGGTTGGGGTCGTACTCGATGGCGGCGACAGTGGCGGGGATGCCGGACTTGTCGCGCTTGAAATCGATGACCCGGTAGTGGCGCTTGTGGCCCCCTCCCCTGCGCCGGGAGGTTATCCGGCCGTTGACATTGCGCCCGCCGCTCTTCTTCAGCGGCCGCAGCAGGCCCTTCTCCGGTGTCGTGCGGGTGATTTCCTCAAAGGTCGAATACGTCTGAAACCGTCGACCTGGAGATGTCGGGTTGACCTTCTTGACTGCCATGATCAGTGCCTTTGATTGTTTGGAGGTTGTGATCGCGTGGCGCCCCGGGGCGTCCTTGCCGGGCCCGCCTTACACGCCTTCGAAGAAGTCGATCCGGTCTCCCGGCATCAGCCTGACGACCGCCTTTTTCCAATCCCTGCGTTTGCCGAGGACCTTCCCCCTGCGCTTGAACTTACCCCTGACCTGAAGGGTTTTCACGCCGGCCACGCGCACCTTGAAAATGCCTTCGACGGCCCGCTTGATCTGCACGCGGTTGGCCCGCCGGTCCACCTCGAAGGAAACCTGGTTGAACTGCTCTTTCTGCAGGTTGGTCTTTTCCGTGATCAGCGGGCGCCTGATAATTTCGTAGTCGATCATGACAGCAGCCTCCCTTCGATGGCCTTGAGCGAGGGCGCCAGCAGCACCAGGCGGTCGTATTTGAGAATGTCGTAGACGTTGAGGCCCTCCTGGCGCAGGACCTTGACGCCGGGAACGTTCCTGGAGGATTTCTCCAGGGCATCGTCGCGCCGGTCGGTCACGATGAGGACGTTGTCCGCCCGCAGCGCCTTCAGAACGGCGACAAAGTCCCGGGTCTTGATCCGCTCCATTTCGAACCGGTCGAGCACCGTCAGGCTGTCGGACTGCAGCTTGCTGCTGAGGGCCATTTTCAGGGCCAGGCGGCGGACCTTCTTGGGCACCTTGTAGGCGTAGCTGCAGGGGAGGGCGCGGATCTGATGCTCTACGGGATCGCGGGGCTCACCCGCCTTCACGGGCGCAAGACCGTCCTGTCGATCCCCTCCCTCGAGATCGAAGAGGGGTGCATCCACGCCCTCCTGGGCCCCAACGGGTCCGGGAAAACCACGCTTCTCAACATTCTCGGGTTCCTCGACGCGCCCACCAGCGGCCGGATCCGCTTCCGGGGCAGGGGGGTGGTTTTCGCCGAAACGGAGCTCCAGGCCCTGCGCCGGCAGGTCGTGGTCCTCGACCAGCACCCGATCCTGTTCACCACGACGGTCTACAGAAACGTGGAGTTCGGCCTCAGGGTCCGGCGCCTGCCGTTTCCCGAGCGGGCCCGGATCGTCGAAGAGGCCCTCGACCTGGTGGGGATGCGGGCCTTCGCCGCCGCCCCGGCCCACCGCCTCTCCGGCGGGGAAACCCAGCGGGTCGCCCTGGCCCGGGCGCTGGCGGTGGGGCCGAGGGTTCTCCTGTGCGACGAGCCGACCGCCAGCGTGGACGCCGAGAACCAGGAGGCCGTCCTGCGCATCCTGCAGCGCATCAACCGGGAGCAGGGCCTGTCCATCGTTTTCACCACCCACGACCGGTTGCAGGCGGCCCGCCTGGCCCAGAGCACCCTTCACCTGGATCACGGCCGCCTGGTTTCCGAGGCACCCGAAAACGTTTTTCCGGCCGTGGTGCGAGGGCCGGAGCAGGGGAGGGCGCTGTGCCTGATCGAGAACCTGGCGCCCCTGGAACTGGCGGCGGAGTCCGCCGCGGGCGCGGAGGAGCGGACCGGGGCGGTGCGGGTGCGGATCGACCCGGCCGGGATCCGGCCGGCGCCCTTGGGAGCGCCTGCCGCGTCGGCCAACCGGCTGGAAGGGCGGGTGGTGCGGGTGGTGGAGGAAGGCGGCCGCGTGAGGATCGTCGTGGACGCGGGGGTATGGATCGACATCCTTCTGGAAGCCGGCACTTACCGGAAAAATCCCCCGCCGGTGGGGGCGACGATGGGGATCCTGATCCCCCCGGAGGCGATCCGCCTGCTCTGATGGCGCCGCGGGCGGTTCCCGCGGCGTGCGCTCAGCTTTTGGCTACCGGTGATGCCCCGCCTTCAGATAGCTTTCCCGGGCATGGTAGGAACTCCTGACAAAGGGGCCGGCGGCCACCTCGGAAAACCCCATCGCCAGGCCCGTTTCCCGCCAGCCGAGAAAGGCTTCGGGCGGAACGAAGCGCATGACCGGCAGGTGGCCCGCAGAGGGCTGGAGATACTGGCCCAGGGTCAGGATGGCGCAGCCGGCCTCCCGCAGCTCTTCCAGGGTGGCGCGGATTTCCGTGTCGGTTTCCCCCAGGCCGAGCATCAGGCCCGATTTGGTGGGGATGGCGGGCGCCCACTCGCGGCTGCGGGCCAGCAGCTGCAGGGAGCGCCGGTATTGCGCCCGGGGGCGGACCGTGGGGTAGAGCCTCGGCACCGTCTCGATGTTGTGGTTGAGGACGTCGGGCCCTGCGCCCAGAACAGTGCGCAGGGCGTCCCCATCCCCCTGGAAATCGGGGACCAGGACCTCCACCCTGACCCGGGCGACGGCGCGGCACAGGGCGCGGATGGTTTCGGCGAACAGCCCGGCGCCGCCGTCGGCCAGGTCGTCGCGCGTCACCGAGGTGACCACCACGTAGGACAGCCCCAGATCGGCGGCGGCGGCGGCGACGCGCGCGGGCTCCTGGGGATCGGGCGGTTCCGGGGGGCCGTGCCCCACGGCGCAGAACCGGCAGTCACGGGTGCAGCGCGAACCCAGGATCATGAACGTGGAGGTTTTCCGGGAGAAGCACTCCCAGAGGTTGGGGCAGCAGGCCTCCTGGCAGACCGTGTGCAGGCGGCTTTTCTCCAGCAGGGCCCGCACCTCTTCATAGGCCGGCCCGGTGGGAAGGCGCCGCCTGAGCCACGGCGGCTTGGGCGTTCGGAGGGATGGGCGGTCCTGGTTGCCTGTCATGGCGGCGGCGTCCGTTTCTCGTTCAAGGTTCATGGTTCAAGGTTCATGGTTCAAGGTTCAAGGTTCAAGGTTCATGGTTCAAGGTTCGAGGTTTTCCCGGTATGGTGAAACAGAACGCATTGCGACCTACCCCTCGCAGGAGAGGGGCGCCAGGTGACGTTCCAGCGCTTCGGCGCTCATCGGACGGGTCGCGACACCGAAAACCTCTGAAAAGCCTTCTGTCATGAACCCCCGGGCGGCCGCCATGGAAAACCCGGCGCCGCGCTCCCACGCCAGGGACGTCATGCGGATGCCCTTCAGGCCGCAGGGGTGGATCCACTCGAAGGGGGCCAGGCGCAGGTTGACGTTGAGCGCCAGGCCGTGGAAGCTCACCCCGCGGCGGACACAGATCCCCACGCTGCCGAGCTTGCGCTCCCCGACCCACACCCCCCGGTTGAGGCTCCGGCGGACGGCGCTCACCCCGAAGCGGGCGGCGGTGCGGATCATGACCTCCTCCAGGCCGGCCACGAAATCGACCACGCGGATGCCGCCGGCCTCCAGGTCGACGATGGGGTAGGCGACCAGCTGCCCCGGCCCGTGGAAGGTGATGTCGCCCCCCCGCTCGGCCTGCACCAGCCCGATCCCGGACGCCTCCAGGAAGGATTCCGCGACGGTCAGGTGCTCGCGGCCGCCCCGCCGGCCCAGGGTGAAGACCGGGGGGTGTTCCAGCAGCAGCACCACGTTGAAGGGCAGCGCTTTCGATATGCGCGCCGCAAGAACCCGGTGCTGCAGCGCCAGGGCTCTCGCGTAGTCCGTCTCCGGCAGGTCGACCACGTGCCACGTGCCGGGCGTGGGTCCCGGCTCCGCTTGATCTAGAATTCGGTTCAAGGTTCAAGGTTCAGGGTTGTATGGCAAGTGCGGAAGCAGCCGCTCGTAAAAGCGGTGAATCAGGCCGCTTTTTACTGGATTTTCAACCTTGAAGGTCAACCCGGAACCTTGAACGGGGAACGGGGAACCGTCACCCCTGAACCGAATAACCTTCTTATCCCGCCAGGCAAGGCTTGCGGGCCGCGGCGGTCTCGTCCAGGCGGCGCACCTTGCAGCGCACCGGGGCCCTGCGCAGAAGCTCGGGGTCTGTCCGCGCCTCCTCGGCGATGGACTCCATGGCCGCGATGAAGCGGTCGATGTCCTCCTTGGACTCGGTTTCCGTGGGTTCGATCATGATGGCGCCCGGAACCACGAGGGGGAAATAGATGGTCGGGGGGTGAAAGCCGTAGTCCATGAGCCGCTTGACGATGTCGAGGGTGGTCACCCTGGCGGGCGCCTGGCGCCTGTCCGAAAAGACGCACTCGTGCATGCAGGGCCGGTCGTAGGCCAGTTCGTAGGCCTTTTTCAGGCGCTCGCGGATGTAGTTGGCGTTGAGAACGGCCAGCTGGCTGGCTTTCCTGAGGTCCCCCGCCCCCATGCAGCGGATGTAGCTGTAGGCCTTGATCATGACCCCGAAGCTTCCGTAGAAGGAATGCAGTTTGCCGATGGAGTCGGGGAAGTCCTCGCTCAGCACGTAGCGGTCGTTTTCCACCACCACCCGGGGCACCGGCAGGAAGCGCTCCAGGTCCCGGGTCACGCAGACCGGCCCGGCCCCGGGGCCGCCGCCGCCGTGGGGCGTGGAACAGGTCTTGTGCAGGTTCAGGTGCAGCACGTCGATGCCGACGGCTTTCATGTCCACGATGCCCATCACCGCGTTCATGTTGGCCCCGTCGCAGTAGACCAGGCCCCCCTTGGCGTGGACGATGCCTGCCAGGGAGCGGATGTTTTCCTCGAACAGGCCCAGGGTGTTGGGGTTGGTGACCATGATGCCGGCGGTTTCGGCGTCCATGGCCGCGGCCACCGCCTCCGGGGAGAGGATTCCGTTGTCGCCGGAAGCCACCGGGACGGCCGCGAAACCGCACAGGGCGGCGCTGGCCGGGTTGGTGCCGTGGGCGGTGTCCGGTACCAGGATCCTGGTGCGCCGCTCCCCGCGGCTCCTGTGGCTGGCGTGGATGACCAGCATCCCGGCCAGCTCGCCGTGGGCGCCGGCCGCCGGCTGGAGCGACACGGCGTCCATCCCCGTGATCTCGGCCAGGTACCGCTCCAGCTCGAAGAGCAGGCGCAGGGCCCCCTGGCAGAACTCGGGCGGCAGGAGCGGGTTGGCGCCGGCGAAGCCGGGGCGCGCGGCCTGCTTTTCGTTGGTCTTGGGATTGTACTTCATGGTGCAGGAGCCCAACGGGTACATCCCGGTGTCCACCGCGAAGTTCCACTGGGACAGGCGGGTGTAGTGGCGGACGACATCCACCTCGCTCAGGTCGGGAAAGTCCGGCCCCGGGCCCTCGAGGGCCGGGTCCAGGGGGTAATGCTCCACGTCGCGGCGGGGCAGCGACATGCCGTCGCGGCCCTTTTGCCCGCGCTCCCAGAGAAACGGCTCGTTGAGCACCAATCCGGTGGTCCCCAGGGTCTCGTTCATGCGGTCACCTCCCTGACCAGTGTGTCCAGGTCGCACCTGGCCTTGGTTTCGGTCACGCAGAGCAGGTAGCGGCCCGCAAGCTCCGGGAAATAGGCCGCCAGGGGCAGCCCGGCGATGATGTTCCTGGACATGAGGCGGCGGCGGGTCTGTTCGAACCCCGGGGGGAAGGCCGCCACGAACTCGTTGAAGGTGGGGCCTGAAAAGGGGATGGCGACGCCGGCCCTCCTGAGCTCGGCCTTGAGGTACTCGGCCTTGTCGCGGTTGAGGGCCGCCAGCCGGCGCAGGCCGGTTCCACCGGCCAGGGCCATGAAAATGGCCGCTCCCAGGGCGCACAGGCTGTTGTTGGTGCAGATGTTGGAGGTGGCCTTCTCCCGGCGGATGTGCTGCTCGCGGGTCGACAGGGTCAGAACGAATCCCCGGCGCCCCTCGGCGTCGACGGTCTTGCCCACCAGGCGCCCCGGCATGCTGCGCACGAACTGCATCCGCGTGGCGAACATGCCCAGGCGCGGGCCCCCGAAGGACTGGGGGATCCCCATGCTCTGGCCGTCGCCGCAGGCGATGTCGACCCCGAGGCTGCCGGGGCTTTTCAATATCCCGTAGGCCATGGCTTCCGTGAAGCAGGTTACCATGAGCCCGCCGCCGGCGTGGGCCGCGTCGGCCGCGGCTGCCAGGTCTTCGATGCAGCCGAAAAAGTTGGGGGACTGGAGGGCCACGGCGGCCAGGTCGCCGGTGCGGGCGACCGGGGAAAGGTCGGTGCGGCCGTCCTCGAGGTAAGGCAGTTCCACCACCCGGTATCCCGTCGGTTCGAAATAGGTGCGGACCACCCGGCGGTAGAGGGGGTGGATCAGGCGCGACAGGGCCACGGTTTTGCGGCGGGTGACGCGGATGGCCATGAGGAGGCCCTCGGCCAGGGCCGTGGCCCCGTCGTACAGGGAGGCATTGGCCACCTCAAGCCCCAGCAGGCGGCGGGCTCGAGGACGACCTGCGGCGGATACCCCTGGGTGCCCAGTATTATGTTCATGCGGCCGGGGAGAGAGACGGCGAAACCCGATGAAGACCCTGAAAAACCCCCGTCTCCGACCTGTCTTCGTTCCTGGAACGTGAAAATGCCCGTCAAGAAAACCAGGCTCGACCGCCTGCTGGTGGACAGGGGCCTGGCCCGCAGCAGGGAGCGCGCCCGGGCCCTGATCATGGCCGGCAGGGTCGCGGCCGACGGGGCCACGCTGGACAAGCCGGGCCTTTCCCTCCCCGAGGACACACCCCTCGCGGTCAAGGGGGAGGACATCCCCTACGTCAGCCGCGGGGGGCTCAAGCTGGCCCACGCCCTCGCCCACTACCGCATCGACGTCGACGGTGCCGTCTGCCTCGATGTGGGCGCCTCCACCGGCGGGTTCACCGACTGCCTCCTGGGGCACGGTGCCCGGCGCGTCTACGCCGTGGACGTCGGCTACGGCCAGTTGGCCTGGGCGTTGCGCCGGGACCCGCGGGTGATCGTCATGGAGCGCACCAACATCCGCCACATGGCCCCCGGGGCCCTGCCCGAGGCGGTCGATCTGGTGACCATCGACGTGTCGTTCATCTCCCTGAAGATCGTGGTCCCCGCCGTGAAGCCCTTCATGAAGGTTTCCGCCCGCATCGTGGCCTTGATCAAGCCCCAGTTCGAGGTCGGCAGGGGGAAAGTCGGCAAGGGCGGCGTGGTGCGCGACCCGGAACTGCACGTCCGGGTGATCCGGGAACTGACCGGATTTTTTACCGCCTGCGGGCTGCGCGCCTCCGCCGCGACCCCCTCCCCCGTCCTCGGCCCCAAGGGCAACCGCGAGTTCCTCATCTCGTTGGAATTTACGGATTTTTAATCTTGATTTCTTCGGGTGAAAATTATATCTGAACAAATTTATGGATCCGGGCCTGACCCCGAAGACCTTCAGGCAAACTCCCATTCTTGACCCAGAGCCCAGAGAGGAGCTTCGATGACTGAGATGGTTGACAAACTGAGAAACATCGCGCTGGTCGCCCACGGTGGGGCGGGAAAGACCTCCCTGGCCGAAGTGATGATCCATCGCGCCGGCCTGACGACACGCATCGGGCGGGTGGAGGACCGCAACACCGTGATGGATTTCGAGGCCGAGGAGCTCAAACGCCAGTCCAGCATCAGCAGCGGTTTCTGCCAGCTTCCCTGGAAAAAGCACACGATCAGCCTCGTCGACACGCCCGGCGATCAGAACTTTTTCAGCGACACCAAGCTCTGCATGCAGGCGGTGGACGGCAGCGTGGTCCTGGTCGACGCGGTGGACGGGGTCAAGGTCCAGACCGAACAGGGATGGGATTTCGCGCGCCAGTTCAAACAGCCCTGCGTCATTTTCATCAACAAGCTGGACCGCGAGCGCGCAAGCTTCGGCAGCGCCCTCGAGGACGCCAGGCGCTGCTTCGAGGACCCCAAACCCATCGTGACCCAGCTTCCCATCGGCGCCGAGAACGGCTTCAGGGGAGTGGTCGACCTGATCGCCATGAAGGCTTACGTCTACGACGAGAACGGGAAGGCCGGCCAGGAGGCGATCCCGGCCGACATGCAGGAGGAGGCCGAGGCCGAACGGGAGGCGCTCATCGAGAACGTGGCCGAGACCGACGACGCACTGGTGGAGCGCTATCTCGAGGGCGAGACCCTCTCGGAGGAGGAAATCCGCAGCGCCCTGCGGGCCGGCACGCTGGCGCGGGCGTTTGCGCCGGTGCTCTGCGGCGCGGTGGCCCGCAACATCGGGGTCGACCTGCTGATGGACTTTGTCGTCGCCTGCATGCCGTCCCCAGCGGACCGGGGCCCCCTGGTGTTCGTCGACCCCAACGACGAGACCAGGGAAATCGAGCGCCGCCCGGAACCGGGCGAACCATTTTCCGCTTTCGTGTTCAAGACCGTGGCCGACCCTTATGCCGGCCGCCTGACGATTTTCCGCGTCGTTTCGGGCAGCCTGGGTTCCGACGGCGTGTTTTACAACGTCACCAAGTCGACCCGCGAGCGCTTCAACCAGCTCCTGACCCTGTTCGGGAAAGAGCAGAAGCCGGCCCCGGGAGCAGGCCCGGGCGCCATCGTGGCCGTGGCCAAGCTCAAGGAAACCACGACCGGCGACACCCTTTGCGACGAAGCGGCCAGGGTGCGCTTCCAGTGCACCCGCCCGCTGCCGACGCTGATCTCCTTCGCCCTCGAACCCAAGTCCAAGGGGGACGAGGACAAGATCTACAGCTCGCTGATGCGGCTCCTGGAGGAGGACCCCGGCCTGAAAGTCGACCGCAACTCCGAGACCAAGGAAATCCTGCTCTCCGGGCTGGGGCAGGTGCACATCGAGGCCACCGTCGAAAAGCTGAAGCGCAAGTTCAACGTCGAGGTCGTTCTCAACACCCCCAAGGTCCCCTACCGCGAGACCATCAAGAAGAAGGTCCGGGTGCAGGGGCGCCACAAGAAACAGACGGGCGGCCACGGCCAGTTCGGGGACTGCTGGATCCAGATGGAGCCCCTGCCCCGGGGCGAGGGGTTCCAGTTCGTGGACGCCATCGTCGGCGGCGCCATCCCCAAAACCTACATCCCTGCGGTGGAAAAGGGGGTCCTGGAGGCCTGCGGCAAGGGGGTCCTGGCCGGCTTCCCCTGCGTGGACTTCAAGATCACTCTGGACGACGGCAGCTTCCACGCGGTCGACTCCTCGGAAATGGCCTTCAAGATCGCGGGCGCCCTGGCTTACAAGAAGGCCGCCGCCGAGGCCAAGCCGACCCTGCTGGAGCCGATCTACAACGTCACCGTCATCGCGCCGGACGACTACATGGGCGACATCATGGGAGACCTCAACAGCCGCCGGGGGCGGGTCCTGGGGATGGACAACGCGGGCAAAAACCAGATCATCCGCGCCCAGGTGCCCATGGCCGAGTTCCTGACCTACGCCCCCGACCTGCGCTCGATGACCGGCGGCCGGGGGATCTACACCATGGAATTCTCCCACTACGACGAGGTTCCGGCCCAGATCGCCGAGAAGATCGTCGAGGAGGCCAACAAGGCGAAAGAATAACAGAATAAAGTTGGAAGTGACTGAAGTGACTAAAGTGAACTAAAGTTGATGTGCGCCTGACGGCGCGGCCCTTTTTATAAAAGGAAGGAGCGCAGCGACACCGGAACTTTAGCTCACTTTAGCTCACTTTAGTCACTTTAATTTAGTTCACTTTAGTTCCTTGCATACACTCCCTCGCCGGGGCGTACCCGGACCAGTAGGCCTCCCACTGGGTATCGAAACGAAGCCGGTTCCGCGGCGAGATTTTTTTGGCGTTGGGACAGTCCGGCCGGTGGAAAAGGCGCGACTCGCGGTTGCCGACATAGTCGCCGCCGGTTTCCGACCAGCCCTCCCAGAGCCCCCGGCCGGCTTCCATGGCCGCGCGCTGGCTTTCCAGGAACATTTTCTCGTAGCGCGTGTTGGGTTTCTTGCTCAGGCAGAACCCATAGCCCGCGGCCAGGATGGCCTGGTTGACAAAGGTTCCGTCTTCCAGAAAGACATAGGCCAGCCGGCGGCCGTGGCGGTCGCTACGCTCCCGGTCGAACTCGAGACGGACCCTTCGGTCGAGGACCAGTTCCCGGTTGCGGTCTATGAAACGGTCCAGGAGAGGCACGGCCTCGCCCATGAACAAGCCCTCGACAAACCGGGCCAGGGGCTCGGGGTTAAGAAAACACGCCACCCCCCCTGCAAGGACCAGGGGGTGGGGGGACCCTCTGAGCTCGGCCTGCAGGGGGAGGCCGGCACGCTCCAGGATCTCGAGCACGTGCAGGTAGTCGTTTTCAAAGGAGACCGAGAACGCGATCAGGTCGAAATCGCCCAAGGGCCGGCCCGACTCGACCGAGGCCGCCGCCAGGCCGCGGCCCGCGCCGTCCGCGGGCAGAAAAGCGCGTTCGCAGACCACGTCGTCGCGCGCGTTGAGCAGCCGGTAGACCGCGTGGAACCCGAGGTTGGACATGCCGACCCGGTACGTGTTGGGATAGACCAGGCAGACCCGCGTGCGGCCGTGCCAGCTTTTGCGGATCGCCCCGCTTTCTGCCCCGCGGCTCGGCGGGGTCGCGTGCGCGCGTTTTCGGCCCATGGGTCCGCCCGCCGGTCACGCCCGCCGGCTGCGCGAAAAGCCGGTCTTCACGGCTACTGGGCCTTCTTGCGCAGGAAGGTGGGGACTTCCAGGTCGCTGTTGTCGATCACCATGCCCTTGTAGCCCCGGGGGGAGACGGCGCCGCGGCCCTCGTCCAGGGCTTCCTTGCGGCGGATGAAGGTCGGCTCGTCGAAGTTCACCGCAAAGGCGATGTCGTCCGGGGTGATGTCCCGGACCTTGCCGCGCAGGCCGGTTTCCGCCGGGCGCGGGGTGACCTTGGCCTTGGGCTTGTCCTCGATGCCGGTGGCGATCACGGTCACCCGGATTTCGTCGCCGAGGCTTTCGTCCACCACGGTTCCCCAGATGATCTCGGCGTCTTCCCCGACCTCGTTGTAGATCCGGTCCGAGGCCTCGGTCATTTCCTCCATCGTCAGGCTGCTGGTGCTGGTGATGTTCATGAGCACCCCCTTGGCGCCGGAGATGGAAATGTCCTCCAGCAGCGGGTGGGAGATGGCCCGCTCGGCGGCCTCCACGGCGCGGTTGTTGCCGCTGGCGACGCCGATGCCCATGATGGCCATGCCGGCCTTGGACATGGTGGTGCGCACGTCGGCGAAGTCGAGGTTCACCAGCCCCGGCATCATGATGAGGTCGGTGATCCCCTTGACCGAGTGCAGCAGGACCTCGTCGGCCCTTTTGAACATGTCGATGAAGGGGGTGTTCTTGGAGGCCAGGCCCCGCAGCCGGTCGTTGGGGATGGTGATGACGGTGTCGGCCACCTCCTTGAGCACCTCGATCCCTTCCTCCGCCTGGCGGGCGCGCTTGCGGCCCTCGAAGCTGAAGGGCCGGGTGACCACCGCCACGGTCAGGGCGCCCAGCTCCTTGCAGAGCTCCGCGATCACGGCCGAAGCCCCGGTGCCGGTGCCGCCGCCGAAACCGGCGGTGATGAACACCATGTGGCTGTCTGCCAGGGCCGCCTTGAGGGCCTCGGCGCTTTCCGTGGCCGCCTGGCGGCCGACTTCCGGGTTGGCGCCCGCGCCAAGGCCCTCGGTGAGCTGGCTGCCGATCTGGATCTTGATGGGCGCGTTGGAGACTTCCAGGGCCTGGGCATCCGTGTTGGCGGCAATGAACTTGACGCCCTGGAGGTTGGCGGCGATCATGTTGTTGATCGCGTTGCCTCCCGCCCCCCCGACCCCGATCACCTTGATTTTGGCCGATTTTTCATTGTCCACGTAGGTAAACATGTTTCCCCCCGTTTCGCAGGTTGACGGTTTCCGGTTTAAAAAGGGTCGTCGGGCGCCTGGCGCGCCGGTCGGCTAGATGACTTCCTTGAACCAGCGTTTCATGCGCGTCATCACGCGGTTGAAGATGTTGCTGTCCCGGATCCTGAATTTCTTGGAGGTGCGGTTCTGGGCCCCGTAGATCACCAGCCCGACGCCGGTGGCGTACATGGGGTTCTTGACCACGTCCACCAGGCCCTTGATTCCCTGGGGCTTGCCCAGGCGGGTCGGCAGGTCGAACACCGTCTCGCCGATCTCGCAGATGCCCTCCAGCAGGGACGTCCCGCCGGTGAACACCACTCCCGAGGAGATGACGTGCTCCATGTCGGCCCGGGCGATCTCGCGCTTGATGAGGGAGAAGATCTCCTCCATGCGCGGCTCCAGGATTTCCCCCAGGATCTGCCGCGGCAGCTGCCGCGGCTTGCGGCCGCCCATGCCCGGGACCTCGATGGTTTCGTTGGGGTTGATCCTGCGGGAGACGCAGGACCCGTATTTCTTCTTGATCTTCTCCGCCTCGGCCAGGGGCGCCCGCAGGCCGATGGCGATGTCGTTGGTCAGGTTGTTGCCTCCCAGGGCCAGGACAAAGGTGTGGCGGATGTTGTCGTTGGCGAAGATGGCCAGGTCGGAGGTGCCCCCGCCCAGGTCGATGAGGGCCGTGCCGAGCTCTTTCTCCTCGGGCGAAAGGACCGCCTCCCCCGAGGCCAGGGATTCCAGCACGATGTCGCACACGTCCAGGCCCGCCCGGTTGGCGCACTTGACGATGTTGTGGGCCGATGTCACGGCCCCGGTGACGATGTGGATCTTGGCCTCCAGGCGGACGCCCGACATGCCCACCGGGTTGGTGATGCCGGTCTGGTCGTCGACGATGTACTCCTGGGGGATGACGTGAATGACCTCGCGGTCCATGGGGATGGCCACCGCCCGCGATGCGTCGATGACGCGGTTGACGTCGCTCTGTAGAATCTCCTGCCCCTTGACGGCGATGATCCCGCGGCTGTTGAAGCCGGTGATGTGTCCCCCGGCGATGCCGGCGTAGACCGAGGAAATCTCGCACCCGGCCATCAGTTCGGCTTCCTCGACGGCCTTCTTGATGGATTCCACCGTCGATTCGATGTTGACCACGACCCCCTTGCGAAGCCCGATGGACGGATGGGTGCCGATGCCGATGATGTTGATGTCCTCACCGCTGACGGCCCCCACCACGGCGCAGATCTTGGTGGTGCCGATGTCGAGGCCGACGATGATGTCCTCGGATGCCTGCATCCTAAACCTCCTTCTTCGCGGCCTGCCGGGACGGGGCGTTCACGGGCGCGGCCACCACCCGTTCGGAGCTGTTCAGGTCGATGGCGGTGTAGTCGGCCCATCGACCCTGGGCGTCGAGATAGGCCGTCAGGCGCTGCAGGCGGGCGTACTTGGCCGGGTAATCCCCGTAACCCACGCGGATGGTCTTGTGCCCCCCGAAGGCGACCAGGGTCACCCCCAGCTCCCGGTCGACGACGACCTGATCGATCCGGGCGATGGGAAGGGGCGTGCCCGGCTGCCGGCCCAGGTCCAGGATCGCCATCACGGCCTTGAAAGGCTCGCCCGGCCCGCTGCCGGCCGCGGGAAGGTCCACGTAGCTCAGCCCGCTGACCACGGGCAGCCCGCCGCTCTCGGACCTGGCGGCGGCCTTGAAGACCTGGCCCCTCTCGTTGACCATCCACGGGCGGTCGAGGGAGACGATGGCCACGGGCCGTTCCTCCTCGACCCGGATGTGGATCCCGGCCGGGAACTCGCGCCGCACCCTGGCGTCGGCGATCCAGGGGTGGGCCAGCAGGCGTTTGCGCACCAGGGTCAGGTTGAGGGCCAGGGTGTTGACGCCGGGGCGCAGGTCGGCCTGGGCGATGACCTCCTGGGGGGAAAGGCGGCTGCAGCCGGCCACCGTAATGCGCTCGGCTTGAAAATACCGGCTCTGCAGGAGCAGGTCGTGGCCGAAGATCAGCGCCAGGCTGGCCGCCGCCAGCAGGGCGGCCCGGGCGGCGAGCCCCGCCGCGGCCGCGAGGGCCTGGCGCCAGGGCAGGCCCGCCCCGGATGTCTTGTAGCGATTGTGTCTGCGCCTATTGGACCCCACCGGCTGTAGCCTCCGACTCAGGCAAGCGCTGTGCCGCCCTGAAGCACCATCTCCCCCACCTTGAACACGTCGCCCGCCCCCAGCGTCAGCAGCAGGTCCCCGGGCCGCATGATGCCGGCCAGATGCCGGGCGGCCTCCTCGAAGGTTTCCACGTAGACGGCCTCCTTGTGGCCGTGCTCCTGGATTCCCTGCCAGAGGGCGCGTCCGGTCACGCCCTCGATCCTTTCCTCGCCGGCCGCGTAGATGGGCAGCACCACAAGGAAATCGGACCCGTAGAAGGAGCGGGTGAAGTCGTCGAACAGGGCCTCGGTGCGCGTGTAGCGGTGAGGCTGGAAGACCACCAGCTTGCGCCGCCCCGGCCAGCTTTCCCGGACCGCTTCCAGGGTGGCCTTGATCTCGGTGGGGTGGTGGCCGTAGTCGTCCACCACGGTCACCCCCGCCGCCTCGCCCTTGACCTCCAGGCGGCGCTGAACGCCCTGGATGCTTCCCAGGGCGGACCGGATCACGTCAAAGGGGATGCCGAGTTCCAGCCCGACGGCGATGCTCGCCAGGGAGTTGTAGACGTTGTGGATGCCCGGCAGGCTCAGGCTCACGTCACCGAGGGGCTCCCCCCCGCGGGTCACGCCGAAGCGGCTCGATCGGCCGTCGAAGACCACGTCGTGGGCCTGGATGTCGGCCTGGGCGCTCATCCCGTAGGTGACGGCGCGCTTCTTGATGGCGGGGATGAGTTCCTGGATCGGCTCGTTGTCCAGGCACAGAACCGCCAGGCCGTAGAAGGGGATCCGGTCCAGGAAGCTCAGGAAGACCCGCTTGATCTCTTCCAGCCCCTTGTAGTAGTCCAGGTGTTCCCGGTCGATGTTGGTCACCACGGCGATGGCGGGGGAGTATTTCAGAAATGACCCGTCGCTTTCGTCCGCCTCGGCCACGATGTAATCGCCCTTGCCCAGGACGGCATTGGAGCCCAGCCCCCTGAGCTTGCCGCCGATGACCACCGTTGGATCGAGCCCGCCGGCGGCCAGGATCGCGGCGATGATGGAGGTCGTGGTGGTTTTCCCGTGGGCTCCGGCCACGGCGATGCTGTATTTCAGGCGCATGAGCTCGGCCAGCATCTCGGCCCGGCGGATCACCGGGATCGACTGCTGGCGCGCCGCCAGCACCTCCGGGTTGTGGGGGCCCACGGCCGAGGAGATGACGACCACGTCGGCGCCACCGACGTGCTCGGGGCGATGGCCTTCCCAGACCGCACCGCCCAGGCCCTTCAGGCGCTCGGTGATGTCCGAGGACTTGAGGTCCGACCCGGAGACCGTGTAGCCCAGGTTGAGGAGCAACTCGGCGATGCCGCTCATCCCGATGCCGCCGATGCCGACGAAGTGAATGTGATACTGTTTGCGGTACATGCCCCTCAGCCTCGCTGGAAACCTTCCCGGGGTGCCTGGCTCCCGACGGCCACACCCCTCCCCTATTTTATAATTTATCTACATATCGTAGCCGATGCCAAATTAAAAGCACAATATGTAGTTGTCGTGTCAATTTCCGGCCGTGTCCGGGCGCGCGGGCCGATCCGCGTCCGACGGGGCGCGGTCGCTGCCGGCCCGCTTTTCGAACAGGCGGTAGAAGTCGTCCACGATGGTCCCGGCCGCCTCCGGCCGGCCCATGCCGCGGGCCCTTGCCGCCATGGCCTCCAGGGCGGCCGGGTCTGCGGCGTAGCGCAAGATCCGCTGCGCCAGGTCCGCACCTGTGAGGTCGGGCTCGAGAATCATCTCGGCTGCGCCCCGCTCCTGGAGCATGCGGGCGTTGAGGCGCTGGTGGTCGTCGGCCGCATGGGGGTAGGGGACCAGGATGGCGGCCTTGCCGGTTGCCGCCAGCTCTGCCACGGTCGTGGCCCCGGCCCTGCAAATCACCAGGTCCGCCTCGGCATAGCGGCGGCCCATGGCATCGAAAAAAGCCTCGGCCTCGGCGTCGACCCCGTGGCGCAGATACTCCTCGCGGACCATGGCCTCGTCCGCCGCGCCGGTCTGGTGGACAAAACGCAGCCGATGGCCGGCAGGCAGATGGTCGAGGGCGTCGATGACCGCGGCGTTGAGGGCGTGGGCCCCCTGGCTGCCGCCCAGGATCAGGACGCCGAACCCCCGCGTAGCGCAACCCCGCGGCTGGGCCCCGAGGCCGGCACTCAGGATGTCCCCGCGCACGGGGTTGCCGCTGACCAGCACCTTGCCGGGGTCGAAGGCGGCGGCCGTGGGCTCGAAGGAAACGTAGATTCTCTTGGCCAGGCCGGCCAGGGCCCGGTTGGTGATGCCGGGCAGGATGTTCTGCTCCTGCAGCGCGATGTCGACACCCATGAGCCAGGCTGCCAGGGCCACCGGACCGGCCGTGTAGCTGCCCACTCCGAGCACCAGGTCGGGCGCGAACGGTTTCAGGATCCGCCGGGCGGCCATCGTCCATCCGGGAATCTTGAAAAGGGTGACAGCAGCTGGCCCAGGCCTTCGAAGAGCGCAAGCGCCGCAACAACTATCTCGACTACGACGACATCCTGTTCCGCTTTGCCAAGGTCCTCCACGAGGACGGCGGGGTGCGCGAGCGGCTGAGGGGGTTTTACGACCACCTGCTGGTGGACGAGATGCAGGACACCAACCCCCTGCAGTGGATGATCCTCGACGCCATGCGCGACCCTGCCCGGCTTTTCTGCGTCGGAGACGACGCCCAGAGCATTTATGCCTTCAGGGGGGCGGATTTTCGCAATGTCCACAGCTTCACGGAGCGCGTGCCCGGGGCCCAGGTGCTGCGCCTGGAGGAGAACTACCGCTCCACCCAGGGGATTCTCGACCTGGCCAACTGGCTCCTGTCCGAGTCGCCCCTCGGGTACGGCAAGCAGCTGCGGGCCCGCCGCGACACCGCCGGCCGTCCGCGCCTGATCGACTTCGGAAGCGATTTCGACGAGGCGCGCTGGGTCGTGGAAGACCTGGTGGAGCGCCACGAGGCCGGCGCCCGCTGGTGGGAGCACATGGTGATCACGCGCACCGGCTTCGGGGCGCGGGCCGTGGAGTCCTTCCTGGTGGAGAAAAAAATCCCCTACCGCTTCGTGGGCGGCATCGGCCTGCTCCAGGCGGCCCACGTCAAGGACCTGCTGGCCCTGGTGCGGGCGGCCCTGAGCCATCACGACGAGCTTTCCTGGGCCCGCTACCTGACCCTGTGGCCCCGGATCGGGGATGCCACCGCCGCGCGGCTGATCCAGCGCATGAGAGAGTGCGGCGACCCGGCTTCCGCGCTGGAGGTCCTCGGCAAGGCCCTGAAAGGGCGCGCGGAAATCGTGGACGGCGTGCGGGCGGTCATCGGCCACCTGGAAACGCCGCCCCTGGCCCTGAAAACAGCCGGGCAGCTCCTGGAGCCGCTGATGAAGGCCCGCTACAGCAATTGGAAGGCCCGGCGGCGGGATTTCGAGCTTCTCGCCCGCCTGGCCGAAAAGCACCGCAGCCTGCAGGCCTTCATCGAAACCTACACCCTCGACCCGATTTCCACGACGGAGAGCGAGCGCCTGGAAGAGGACGACGTGGTGACCCTGACGACGGCCCACAGCGCCAAGGGCACCGAGGCCAGGGTCTGCTACCTCATCCGGGTGGAGCCGGGCATGTACCCCCACCTGCGCAGCTTGGGCAACTCCGACCAGGAGGAGGAGGAGCGCAGGATCCTCTACGTGGCCATGACCCGCGCCCAAGACGAGCTGATCATCACGCGCACCCTCAGCCCCGGCGGGTTTATGAGGATGCCTTACAGCGCCCAGGCACGGCACAGCCCCGGGGGGTCCCCCTATTTCCTCCGGGACCTTTCCGGGGAGCTGGTGGACACCGACCCGGGGTCGGTGCACCCGGACTATTTCAGCGACTACGACACGATTTCCCCCTGGGGCCGCAATTGAGGGTGTGCCCACGGGGCGCGTCCCGACGCCAAAAAGCCCCCCGCGGGCGGTGAAATGGATAACCCTTGGGAAGGTTGGCCGTGACGGACAACTACGCCCGCATTGTCGCGGAAAACTTGAGCAGGTTGTATGCCGGCCGGCCCGCAGACCTGGCCGCGCGATTGCCCGGGGTGGGGACAGGGGACCATTTCGAGTTTACGGCTTTCGGTGAAAAATGCCGCCTGGGGCCCGGGGCGATCGTGCTGGGGGGCAGGGAGGCCTGGGGGGTGCCGGGCATCCTCATCTCCCTTTACGCACTCCACGCTTCCCATGACATCTGCGTCCGCACGCCCCTCAAGGCCTACAAGGATTTCCCCGGCAGCATGCCGTACGTGGGGGCCTTCGCCACCCACACCGAAGGGATCCTGGTGCCCCACGTCGGCCGGATCGATGCGCAACGGCCGCGCCTGGCCGGTGAACTGGGGATCGAGGACGCATCCGGGGCCGTCGGGGGGGATTTCTCCTTTTTCATCGCCCCGCTTCCCAAGATCGTCCTCTGCTATATCTTCTACCGGGCCGACGACGAGTTTCCCGCTTCGGCCACCTGCCTGTTTTCGTCCAACGCCCGCCGCTTTCTCCCCATGGACGCCCTGGCCGATGTGGGGGAGTACACCTCCAGGAAGATCCTGTCGCTGCTCTGAGGCCGCAAGCCCCCCCTGCGCGCAGGCGAGCCCGGGAACGAGGGCTCCGCCCACTGCGCTGCGAACGATTTTCCCCCTTCGTAAGCGTAACCGTTCCCGTAATCGTCCCCGGCTTTTCCGCCTCGTGAACGCTGACGCGAACTCTTACCGCTGCGCTGCGAACGGAAACAATTGACAAGCGCCGGTCAAGAAGCTACACCCGACGGGAAGCGACCCTTCAGGCATGCAGGCGGAGAACCGGCGAATGGAACTGCCCGTCCCAGCCGAAACGGCGGTGCGGCTCGTAGCGAAAGCCCTCTCCCTCGGGGCCTCGCTGGCCGGGTTGGCATCGGCCGCGGACGTCCTGGCCTCGCCCTCCCATCGTGCCTGGAAGGGAAGGCCGAGGGAGCCCGTCACCGGGTCCGTGCTCGTGCTGGCCCTGGTCCACGGCGCCGAAAACCCCGCTTTGGACTGGTGGGACGGCCCCAGCGGGGGGACCCCCGGCAACCGGCGGCTCATGGAGATCGGACGGCAGACGTCGCAGTGGCTGAGGCTGTCTTCCGGCATCGCCTCCCGGGAGATGGCCTATTCGCCGGAACAGGGCGGCCTGTTTCTAAATGACGCGGCCGCCCTGGCCGGGCTGGGCGTCATCGGCAGGAACAACCTCCTCATCACGCCGCGCTTCGGCCCCCGCGTCCGCCTGCGGGCCCTGCTGCTGGCCGCCGATCTCCCGCCCACCGGCCCCCTGCCCTATTCGCCCTGCGACGGCTGCGACATGCCCTGTTTCCGGGCCTGCCCTCAGCAGGCCTTCTCCTCGGGGGCATTCTGCAGAAACGACTGCCGGGTCAGGATGGACGCGGACGAATCCGCCAGCCTGCTGGCCGCGGAGGAGGAGGGCAAACCGATGGTGGTGACCTACTGCCGGCAGTGCGAGATGGCCTGCCCGCGCGGCAGCGAAGTCTGACACATTGATTATTTTTCGTCGAACCGCTGAGGTCCATCAGGCCGTGGCCGCTCCAGTTCATCAGGATGACCTTCTCCTTGCCCTCTTCCTTGGCCTTCCTGGCCTCCTCCACCACGGTGGCCAGGGCGTGGGTGGTCTCGGGCGCCGGCACGATGCCCTCGGTGCGCGCCAGGAGGATCCCGGCGGCGTAGGCGTCGAGCTGGGTGACCGACTTGGGCTCGATGAGCCCTTCGGACACCAGCTGGCTGACCGTGGGGGCCATGCCGTGGTAGCGCAGGCCGCCGGCATGGAAGGGCGGCGGGACGAACGCATGCCCGAGGCTGTGCATGGGCAGCAGGGGGGTGTAGCGGGATGTGTCGCCGTGGTCATAGACGAAGGGCGCCCGGGTCATGGTCGGGCAGGCGGCCGGCTCAACGGGATAGATGGCGATGTCTTTCCCGTTGATCTTGTCGAGGACGAAGGGGAACGCCAGGCCGGCGAAATTGCTGCCGCCGCCGGCGCACCCGATGATGACGTCCGGGTACTCGCCCACCATCTTCAGCTGCTTCTTGGCCTCCAGGCCGATGATGGTCTGGTGCAGCATGACGTGGTTGAGGACGCTGCCCAGGGAGTAGCGGGTCTTGCCGGAGGTGTCGCTCACGGCCGCCTCGATGGCCTCGCTGATGGCGATGCCGAGGCTTCCCGGCGTGTCCGGGTCCTTTTCCAGGGCATCCCGGCCGGCCTTGGTCTCGGTGCTCGGGCTGGCCACGCACTTGCCGCCCCAGGTTTCCATCATCAGCTTGCGGTAAGGCTTCTGGTCGAAGCTGACCCGCACCATGAAGACCTTGCACTCCAGGCCGAACTGGCTGCAGGCAAAGGCCAGGGCCGAGCCCCACTGGCCGGCGCCGGTCTCGGTGGTCATGCGCTGGATGCCGAACACCTTGTTGTAGTAGGCCTGGGGAACCGAGGTGTTGGGCTTGTGGCTGCCGGGGGGGCTGACGCTTTCGTTTTTGAAGAAGATCTTGGCCGGCGTGCCGAGGGCCTTTTCGAGGGCGGTCGCCCGGACCAGGGGGGATGGCCGCCAGATGGTGTAGACCCGGAGAACCTCTTCCGGAATGTCGATCCAGCGCGCGGAGCTGACTTCCTGCTCGATGAGGTTCATGGGAAAGACAGGGGCGAGCATTTCCGGGCCGATGGGCTTGCCGTCGGGCCCCAGGGGCGGGTTCATCTTGATGTCGGCAAGGATGTTGTACCATTGCCTCGGCATGTCGTCTTCGGATAACAGGATCTTCTTGTACTGCATGGCTCCCTCCTTGTTGCGGATTGTCGTTATCTAAACCCGACGGTCAAACCCGGGCCTCCCCTTCCTCCAGGGCGATGCGGATTCGGTCCACCACGCCGTTGACAAAGGCGCCCGACTCCTCGGTGCCGAACTTCTTGGCGATGTCGATGGCCTCGTTGATGGCCACCTTGGCCGGAATGTCGTCGCAGTAGAGCAGCTCGTAGACCGCGATGCGCATGATGTTGCGGTCCACGCAGGACATTCGGCTGACCTTCCAGTTGTTGGAATAGCGTTCGATGGCCGCGTCGAGGCGGGGGCGCGTTTTGGCGATGCCCTCGACCAACCGGGTAAAGAACGGGATCGTCTCCGCGGGCGGCGCGAAGGAGTTGCGGTAGAGCTCCAGCGCCTCGGGCGAGTCGTCCCTGCGCATGTCGATGTAATAGAGCGCCTGGAGGGCGTATTCCCGCGCTTTGCGACGTATTCCCATGCCCCTAGCTCTGGTCGAGCACCCCGATCAGGTTGGCCATCTCGATGGCGGCCATGGCGGCGCTCCAGCCCTTGTTGCCCGCCTTGGCGCCGGCGCGCTCGATGGCCTGCTCCAGGGTGTCGGTGGTCACCACGCCGAAGATCACCGGGACCCCGGTTTCCAGGCTCACCATGGCGACCCCCTTGGAGACCTCGGCGCTGACATAGTCGAAATGGGGCGTGGCCCCCCGGATGACCGCTCCCAGGCAGACGATGGCGTGGTAGCGCTTTTTCTCGGCCAGCTTCTGGGCGAGCAGGGGGATCTCGAACGCTCCCGGGACCTTGACGATGTCGATGTCCCCTGCGTCGGCCCCGGCGCGCACGAGGGCGTCCACGGCGCCGGCCGCCAGGCGTTCGGTGATGAAATCGTTGAAACGGCTCACGACCAGGGCGAATTTCTTCCCCTGCGCCTGAAGATTGGCTTCGAGAATGTTGGGCATCCTGTTTCCTCCGCGTAAGTGGCGGCGCATGGCCGGCGCCGGGCTCCCGGCCGGTCTCCCCCGGGCGCGATCGCCGGCATGCGGCCCGCGTCAGGGGTTGGCGTCGATGTTGAGCATGTGACCCATCTTGAGCTTCTTGCACTCCAGGTAGCAGCGGTTGTGGGGGTTGGGGGCGATCTCGATGGCCACCTGCTCGGCGATGCTCAGGCCGTAGCCCTGGAGGCCGACAATCTTCTTGGGGTTGTTGGTGATGAGGCGCATCTTGCGCACGCCGAGGTGCACCAGCACCTGGGCCCCGATGCCGTAGTTGCGCATGTCGGCCTTGAACCCCAGTTCCTGGTTGGCTTCCACCGTGTCGAGGCCCTGGTCCTGGAGGTTGTAGGCCTTGAGCTTGTTGACCAGGCCGATGCCGCGGCCCTCCTGGCGGATGTAGAGGAGCACCCCGCACCCCTCCCTGTCCATCATCTCCATCGCCTTGTGGAGCTGGTCCCCGCAGTCGCAGCGCAGGGAACCGAACAGGTCGCCGGTGAGGCACTCGGAGTGGACGCGGACGAGGATCGGCTTTTCGGGGTCGATTTCCCCCTTGACCAGGGCGATGTGCTGGAGGTCCTCGACGTCGTTTTCGTAGACGATGACGCGGAAGTCGCCGGCGTGGGCGGTGGGCACCAGGGCCTCCACCGCGGGGTGGACGAAGGATTCGGTTCTCATCCGGTACTCGATGAGGTCGGCGATGGTGCAGATGCCCATGCCGTGGGTCTGGCTGAACTTTTCCAGGGCGGGCATGCGCGCCATCGAGCCGTCGTCGTCCATGATTTCGCAGATCACCCCCGCCGGCTTCAGGCCGGCCAGGCGCGCCAGGTCCACCGACCCCTCGGTCTGGCCGGCGCGCACCATCACCCCGCCGTCCCTGGCGCGCAGGGGAAAGATGTGGCCCGGCCGGACCAGGTCGCTCGCCCGGGCGTTGTCGGCCACGGCCGTGAGGATGGTGGTGGCGCGGTCCCTGGCGGAGATCCCCGTGCTGACGCCGCAGCGGGCCTCGATGGACACCGTGAACCCGGTTTCGAAGCGCGACGTGTTCTGGTCCACCATCATCGGCAGTTCGAGGGCGTCGATCTTCTCGCCGGTCAGGGAGAGGCAGATGAGGCCCCGGCCGTAGCGGGCCATGAAATTGACGATGTCGGGGGTGATTTTCTCGGCCGCGATGCAAAGGTCGCCCTCGTTCTCCCGGTCTTCGTCGTCCACCAGGATGACCATGCGGCCGGTGCGGATTTCCTTGATCGCTTCTTCGATTGACATAATGGACATGGCGGTCTTTCTGCTCCTGTCTCGTTCTTGCCGGGGCCGCCCGGGCGGATGCGCTTCGTCGGCGGCCAAGGGGGTGTTGAGGCGCGGGAGCCGGCGCATCGGCGACGAGCGCCAGCCGCGGACGGGCCTGTCGCGGAGGGGGTTACATGAACCCGTTGCCTGCCAAAAACTCCATGGTGAGGGGTGGAAGTTGGAATGCACGGCGAAAACCGGCCCGATGTCCGCCTCCAGCCCGGTTTCCTCCTCGAATTCGCGCCGGGCCGCCGCGCGCACGTCCTCGTCGTATTCCACGTGGCCGCAGGGGATGCACCACATGCCGCTGTAGGATCCCCTGCGCTTCACCAGCAGCAGGCGTTCGTCGCTCATCAGGATGACGGCGACCCCCACGGTGGGGTTGCGGTAATGGGTGGCGCCGCAGCGCCGGCAGGCGAAGCGCTGCCCGCGCCCGTCGGCCGGCGACTGCGGCCCGTCGCCGCACGCCGGGCAGTACCGGAAATCCATGGGTCGCCTCACCGCCGCCTTTCAGGCGGCCGCGCGCCGGGAGAAAATCCGCCAGATGCCGAAGGCGATGACGGCGCTGATGCCCCCCTGGAGCAGGTTGGGAAGAATTTCCGCAACCGCCGCCCTGGGGTCCGTCACGCCGAAAAAGGGGATGCCGACGGCCAGGAAGGGGTAGACCACCGCCTCGAACACGAAATAGCCGCCGACCAGGATGACGACGCCGACCGCCAGGGCGGCCGCCACCCGCCGGTGCCCCTCTTTCCGGGCGCCCCTGCCCAGCCAGCCGACCGCCGCGCCCTCGACGCCCTTGACCACCGCCGTGGCGAGGATGAACTGGGGGAAGCCCACGGCGTCGGCGAGGGCCGGGCCGATGAGGCCGACCAGCCCGCCCACCAGTGGCCCGTACAGGAGCGCGGCCGCCATGACGAAGGTGTCCCCCAGGTTGAAATATCCGCCCGTGGCCGGGATCGGGATGCGGATGACGGTCGTGCCGACAAAGGCCAGTGTGGCGAAGGCGGCGACGATGCCCACCCTGAAGAGCTGTTTTGCCTCCGAGGTCTGGTTCAAGGTGTTCTCCTTTCCTTTTCCGGGAGCCGGGAGATTTCCAGCGCCCATATGGGGACGTATTGGATCGAGGCGCAGATCCCCTCCACGCCGACCTGGGTGAGGTCGGCCGCCAGGGCGGACAGGCGCTTCCATGCCGGCTGCGCGGCCCCGGGGGCCGACCTTCCAGGCCGAAAGCGCCCTTCCTCGCGGACGACCTCCAGAATGCTGGGGATCACGAAAAAGACGATGTGGTTGAACACGCGCACGAACATCAGGGCGGTTTTCCCGGTCCGGGTCACCCCCCGGGGGGCCCTGAGCAGGTTCTGCTCCAGTTCCTGGAACGGGATGGCCGCCACCATGGCGAGGGCCAGGGGGATCACCGTGAGCATGGTCAGGCAGAGGGTGACATAGTGGGCGCTGAAAACCGCCTGGCCCCCGGCGGCGTTCCAGCCCGCCAGCAGGAGCAGGCAGGAGACCGCCGCGCCGCCATAGACCACCGGCATGGCGATCAGGGCCGCGATGGAAAGCGTGATGGCCTGGAGGCGGGGTCCCGACACCCATCGGATCGCCGCCTGGGAGGCCGCGAAATAGATCACCCAGGCGCTCTTGACGCCCGTGAGCACCTCGGCGGGCATGCGGTCCAGGGGGTAGCCGCAGAGCGACGGCACCGACAGCAGGAAAAGGAACGCGAGCCTGGTTTTCCAGCCCATCACGGCCCTCCGCCCCGGCCCATGCTCAGGCGGATCCGGAAAGACCCGTCCGGTCCGGCCGCGCCGCGCTCCGCCGTCAGGCTGCTGGCGGCGATGGGCCCCCACCAGGGCTTGTGGGAGATGAGGATCACCGGCACCCCCATCCCGTGGGCCGTGGTCACCGCGGCGGAGACCAGGGCCACCGCGGAAGCCCGCGTCAGCCCCCAGTCCGGCTCGTCGAGGATGAGGGCCGAGCAGGGGGCGGCCAGGCGCGCGGCGATGAGGATGGCCTTGATGTCCAGGAGGCTGCGGACGCCGTTTTCGTCCCGGCAGGGGACCGCCTTTCCGCAGGCGGCGAGGGCCTCGCCCAGATGGCGGGCGATGCGGCCGAAGACCTCCAGGCAGGCGGCGCCGCCGGAGCGGGAAGGCGGCGCGGCCAGGTCGTCGAAGGTCCTCAGCAGGGTCTGGGTCACCACGTCCTGGAAAAGGAGCCGGATGCGGCCGCCCCCGCCGGAGGCGTCGATTCCCGCCCGCCCGGTGATGTCCACGGCCCCGGCAAGGGCTTTGGCCACCAGGCTTTTGCCCTGCCCGTTCTCACCCACCAGAAGGCAGGGGGACCTGAGTTGAAACGGGCCGTCATCCACTTCGGCGCGAGGCCTGCGGCCCTGGAACTCGTGCAGCAGGCTTCCCAGGGGGATCCGCACGTCCTCGAGCACCAGGCCGAAGTCCACCCCCGACGCCGTGGAGGCCAGGTACGGGTCCTTCCGGCCGATGGACGCGGTGGAATTCTCCCCGTCGAGGGCCAGGACCTCCACCGGGACCCCGAGGGCGGAGTACCTGGCACCGAGTTTGTGATAGTAGACCGCGTTGCTGGCCGACAGCCAGCTGAAAGGGCTGGCGATGGTCAGCCGGCTGCTGCAGGCGGAGGCGGTGAACGCCTTGGCCATGGCGAGTTTGACCGTTTCCCCGCCCGACAGGGAGCGGATCGGCTGATGGAGGGTGGCGCCGATGCCGAAATCGTCGGCGACGCTTTCGACATCGAGCCGGCCACGGGCACGGCGGCGGCCAGGGGGACGCGGCGGCGGCCGGGGGGGTGGAGGCGGCAGGCGCTGGCCGCCAGGGGGAGGTTGGCCAGGGCGATCGCTTGCAGGGGGGAGAGGAAGTAGACCAGAAAAAACGAAAAAAGGGCGCCCCCGGCGACATCGCCCAGGTTGTCGGCGATGTAGACCCGGGCTCCGGGATAATCTGGGATGTCCTCCCTCAGGACGAAGAGGGCGTAGGGAAGGATGAAGCCGTCCAGGAGGCAGTAGGGGGCGACGGTCGCCAGGGTGAACCCCAGGGTCGGGTAGAACCCGACCGAAGCGCCGTGAAGGAAGACGGTATCCCGTGCCGCGCGGATGAAATAGAGCTGCAGGGCGGGGAGGGCGGCCATCAGGAGGGAAAGCCAGCCGAGGCTGGCGGTGGTCGGCGAGGCGCGGCCGCGGGTGGCGGCCCTGGCCAGCAGGGTGCCGACCCCGCCCAGGACCAGCCAGTTGAAAAAGATCAGGGAGATGACGATCTCGTTGCCCTGGAACTGGGTCAGGAATTCCCGGATGATCAGGAGCTGCGTGACCACGGAGGAAACCCCCATGGCGACGATGACCCGCAGGATGGGCTTTTCATTTGGGCTCTTCAAAGTACTGCACCTGGTAGGTCTGGACCTGGATGTCCCCCCGGCGCCAGGCGTCCGCGGACAGCCCGGCCTTTAGGCACAGGTGCGAGAGAAAATCCTCCGGGCGCGGAAGCTGTTCCCAGACCTGGGGCAGGAAGGTGGCGCTGGCGCTGCCCTTGCGGATGATGAGGCCGTCGACGTTGACCCGCAGCTTGCCGACCAGGTCCGCCGCGTCCCTGTAGTCCACGCTGCGCGGCGGGGTCAGGACGCTGACCTCGATCCCGGCGCGTTCGAATTCGGCCTGCGTCAGGGGGGAAAAACGCGGGTCGTGGAACGCGGCGTTGACGGCGTTGCGCTTGACCCCTTCGACGATGGAGTGCCGGCTGTCGAGGTTGCCGATGCAGCCCCGCAGCCGGTTGTCGATCTTGAGGGTGACGAAGGTGCCGCAATGCCGTTGCAGGGCCGTGTCGGCAAGCTCGGCCGGGGGGCCCGGGCCTTCGGAGGGCCGGGCCATGCAGCCCAGCTCACCGGCAATGGTCCGGCGCGCGAGGGCGGTCAGCGCCCGGCCCTGCCCCTCGCTCAATCGGTGGTCGGTGCCGCTTGAATCGTTCATGTCCGGATCTCCCAGAAAGGCGATGGCACAATAGCCGACGACCCGCGCGGGGTCGCCGGCCGTGTCGCCGCTGTTGGCGTAGTGGAGCAGGACCGGATGCCAGCGACGGCCGCGGGCCAGTTCCAGCAGGGTCAGAATCGGAGACCGGCCGCAGGCCGTGTTCTCCCGCGCGGCGAAATAGGCGCTGTCCAGCGCGAGGATGGCGCGGATGGTTTCGTGGTCGCGCTGCAGCGCCTGCTCATAGTTCAGAAAGTGGGACAGGTCCGAGCTGGCGATCACCAGGGTGTCGGCTTCGACCAGGGGCGAGATGGCGGCGGCGTTGGCGGCGGGAGAGCCCGGCCCCATGACGATGGGGATGAATTCGAAGGCAGGCAGGCGTCGCTGCAGGAAGGGCAGGATGACTTCCACGCTGTGCTCGCGCTCGTCGGAAGCCCCGCTGACGCCGAACAGGGCGTCCCGGGCACGCAACGCGGCGGCGTCGCCGGATACCGGCACCCGGCCCAGGGGGGTGTCGTAGGCGGACACGTCGCTGACGACATTGGCGTGGAAACCGACCCGGTGATCGGGCCCCATGACGATGACCTTGGGGTACCGGCCGATATCCAACACCCTGGCCGCGTGGGCGGCGGTCAGCCCGGAGTAGGCATAGCCCGCGTGGGGCATGATCAGGGCGCGCACGGGCCTTCCGGCGGGCAGATCGACGGCCGCGGCGGCGGCCTGATCCGTGAGCCGATCGATCAGGCCGGCCAGTTCCGAGGCGTCGGCGGGGTAAAAGCTGCCGGCCCAGACCGCCGGGCGGACGCGCTGCGTCCCCGTTTCCGCGCGCGCCCCCGACACCGCGGTCACGGCCGCCAGGAGCGCCATGAGGGGCGCCATCCTGTGGACAAGGGGGAAAAAATCGGCTATGGCTGTCATCGCGTGCGCCTGGTGCATGGGTGCCAACCGTAAAAAGGATAGTCCAGCGGCGAAAATCTGTCAAACGAAAAGGGGGCGGGGTATGAAGACAGCGACCGGCGCGGAAGCGGCCAAGCCGCGCGCAGCATCGGTGCGGGGGCGTGCGGGCAGGCGGGCGTTTCTTCTGCTGGCCGCCGCGGGGGCGGCCTGGCCGGCGGGGCTGATGCGGCGCCTGTGCCTTGCGGAAGAGGCCGGGGCCGCCGGGCCGGCGCCGGGAAAGCGCCCCCTGGGCCGGGGTCTCGAGCTGGAGATCGGCACCGGCGACCGCTGCCCGGTCTGCGGCATGCGGCCGATCAACCACCCCAAGTTCGCCTGCGCGGTCCAGCTCCTCGACGGCCGGACGTTTTACTTCTGCAGCGCCGGGTGCATGCTCCGGTCCTGGATCCACCCCGACATCTTTCTGGCGGCTGCCGCCGCGGATCTGAGCCTGCCCGTCACCCGGGAGTATTTCAGCGGCCGGAGCGTGGATGCCCGGGCGGTCACGTGGGTGGCCGGGTCGGACGTGGTCGGCCCCATGGGGCCCGCCTTCGTCGCCCTGGCCGGGGAGAGCCACCTGGAGGCGTTCCGGCGGCGCCACGGGGGCCGGCATCTGTTCCGGCTGGCCGAACTCGACGACGCCCTGTGGCTGGCGATCACCGGGAAGCCGGCGGGGCGCTGAGCCAGGGGCAAAATCGAAAAGGACTTTGCTTGACACGTATCCGGCGCTTTTTCTATAATCAAAAACCGAATATCCTTTTCAAGGGCCGTCCCACAGGGAGTCAGCCATGCGATCGCTTTCCATCCCGGGGCTCCTGCTCCTGCTGATGTGTCCGCTTTTCGCCGCCCCGCCGGGGGCGCCCGCATTCTCTTTCAGCCAGGAGGAACAAAAGGAGGCGCAGGCCCGGGCCTCCCGGTCGACCGAAACCTCCGAGCAGGTCGCGCGGCTGTTGTCCGTCCCCTGCAGGAACGAGCTCAAGAAGAAGAAAATCGCCGTCGTCATCGGCGAGCGGCACAGCGGCGCCGAGGTCTCCGAGCGGGTGATGGTGATCGAGAGCGAGCGCACGCCGCGGGGGAGCCGCACCGCCGTCTCGGAGGGCCAGAGCGCGAGCGCCCCCCAGGCGACCTACGGCATGCTGGTCAACGAGATCAACCAGCGCCTCAGCGCCATCGGTTTGAAGACTTACTCCGAATCCGAAATTTCCGCCCAGGTCGCCCGGGCGGAAATGGAAGCCTTCCTGAACAACAACATGGACGCGGCCGCCGGCGCGGCCTCCCGCCTGGGGGCCAATTTTTTCCTGCGCGGCATCATCGAGACGCGAACCCAGGTCAACACGGTGCTGCGCATCCAGGAGGTCTTCGTCAGCATGGCCTTTACCCTGGTGGACGCTTCGGGGCGGGTCATTTCCAACGTGGGCGCCAAGGGGGACGCCTATTCTGGGGGGGACACCCTTTCCGTGGCCCTGGATCTGATCCGGGAGCAGGCCGACCTGGTGGTGGCCCAGCTCTACCACGATTACTGCGCCGCCAAGGCCCGCTGAGGCCCGGGCGCCCTCCCCCGCAGCCCTTGAAGGGAGGGCCCGTGTGAACCTGGAAACCCCGCTTGGCAAGGGTCGTCCGGATAGCGGCGACGACGCGGCCATTGCCGAATTGCCGGTTCTAAGCCTGCACCGCTGCCGCACATTTTTCTGATTCAGGGTCGCCCAGCGCCTTCCCCCGCCCAGACCGGCGGGCGCCTGTTGAACCACGGCCGCTCCGCCTCCAGCTGCGCGGCCAGGCGCAGGAGGGTCGCCTCGTCGCCGAAGCGTGCCGTGAAGTGCATGCCGCAGGGCAGGCCGTCCGCGGTCCAGCAGAGCGGCACCGACATGGCCGGCTGGCCGGTGAAGTTGGCCAGCAGGGTGAAGGGCGTCTTGGACATGTTTTCCACGGCCAGCTTGTCGATGACCCCGCTCGCCTTCACCAGCCCCCCCAGGTTGAGCCGGTTGACGACCTTCAGGGCGGCCCTTTCGGCCAGCCCCGGCTTCAGGGCGCCGATGCGCACCGGCGGGCACGCCAGGGTGGGCGTCAGGTACAGGTCGTAGGTCTCGTGGAAGCGCCCCATCGCCCGGGAGGCGAGGCCCCACAGGCGCTTGGACTTGACGAATTCGGCGGCGGAAAAAGCCCGTCCCAGCAGGCCCAGGGTCCAGGTGGCGGGCTCCACGTCGTCCGGCCGGGCTCTCCTGCCCAGGAGCGGCTCCAGCTCGTCGATGTAGGCCGCCACCTCTCCGAAGTAGAGGGTGAGATAGCTCTTGGCCAGGCCGAGGCCGTCCACGGCCGGCTGGGCCTCCTCGACCGAGTGCCCCAGGCCTTCCAGGAGCCGTGCGGTGGCCTCGGCGGCCTGGACGACCTCGGGGTGGACCGGGGTGCCCAGCGGGGACCGGGTCGAAAAAGCGATCCGCAGGACCCCGGGCGGCCGCCCGGCCTCCTCCCGGTAGGGCCGCCCGGGGGGCAGGATCGTGTAGGGCGCGCCGACATCCGGCCCGCCCACGGCGTCGAGCACGGCGGCGCTGTCGCGCACCGAGCGGGTGATGACGTGCTCCACCACGGCCCCCTGCCAGATCTCGCCCGCATCCGGACCGGTCGGCACCCGCCCCCGGCTGGGCTTCAGCCCGAAAAGGCCGCAGCAGGCCGCGGGGATGCGGATCGATCCGCCCCCATCCCCTCCGGAGGCCAGGGGCACGATGCCGGCGGCCACCGCCGCGGCAGACCCGCCGCTCGACCCGCCGGGGGTGTGCTTCAGGTGCCACGGGTTGCGCGTGGGGCCGTGGAGTTCCGGCTCGGTGTAGCCCGTCAGCCCGAATTCCGGGGTATTGGTTTTTCCCGCGATCACCAGGCCGGCGGCCTTGAAGCGGCGCACCAGTTCGCTGTCGTGGGCGGGGATGAAATTGCGGCAGGCCCTGGAGCCGTTGGTGAGGGGCACACCGGCATAGGCCGCCAGGAGGTCTTTGAGCAGAAACGGCACGCCGGTGAAGGGGCCCTCGGGCAGCCGTGCCCGGATCGCCCCGCGCGCCAGGTCGCCCATGAGGGTGACCACGGCGTTGATCCTGGGGTTGACCCGGTCGATCCTCAGGACGGCCTCCTCCAGGAGCTCATCGGCGCTGACGTCCCCCCTGCGCACCAGCTCCGCCAGCCCCAGCCCGTCGTAGCGATCGTATTCCCTGAACCCGCTCATCGGCCTCTTCCTCCTGGATGCACCCGCAAACCCCCACCCCCTGGAGCAAGCGTCCCGGGGCGCGGAACCGGGGTTCATCGGATATTTCACGAATCGCCTCAAAAAACAAGCATCTTCCGGCGGCGGGGCTCCTGGACGCGCCTGGGGTCACAACACAATATATATTAAATTTTTCTTGATTGCCCCCCACATCTTGTGTATATTCCTGCCATGAAATCGCCGGGGCGGAGAAAACGGCCCGGCCTGCAACCGACGGAGAAAGCCGATGTTCGAAAAAATCAAGAAGCGCGACGGCCGGATCGTGACCTTTGCAGCCGCCAAGATCACAGCCGCCATCGCCCAGGCCGGAAGGGCCACCGGGGAGTTCGGGGAGCGCGAGGCGCGCAAGCTCACCTTGAGGGTCCTGACCCTGGCCCATGAGCTGGTGCCGGGGCAGGTGCCGGAAGTGGAGGAGATCCAGGACATCGTCGAGCGGGTGCTCCTCGACTCGCCCTACCTGCGCACCGCCAAGGCCTATATCCTCTACCGCGAGCAGCATGCCCAGATCCGCAGTATCACCACCCGCGCCAGCATCGACCTGGTGGAGCACTACGTGGAGAAGCTAGACTGGAAGGTAAACGAGAACAGCAATATGCGCTACTCACTGCAGGGGCTCAACAATTACATCAGCTCCGGCGTGACGGCGGATTATTGGCTCAACAGGATCTACCCGCCGGAAATCCGGCGGGCCCATCAGGACGGGGACCTGCACATCCACGACCTGAGCCTGCTGTCGGTCTACTGTGTCGGCTGGGACCTCCTCGACCTTCTGCAGGTCGGCTTTCAAGGGGTGTCGGGCAAGGTGGCCAGCGCCCCGCCCAGGCACCTGCGCTCGGCACTGGGGCAGATCGTCAACTTCTTCTACACCCTCCAGGGGGAGGCGGCCGGGGCCCAGGCCCTGTCCAACTTCGACACCCTCCTGGCCCCCTTCGTGCGTTACGACGCGCTGGGGTACCGCGAGGTCAAGCAGTCGCTGCAGGAATTCGTCTTCAACATCAACATCCCCACCCGGGTCGGGTTCCAGACGCCGTTCACCAACATCACCATGGACCTGCGCGTGCCGGCCATCCTGAGGGACCGCCCGGTCATCGTGGGCGGCAGGGAGCAGGCCGCGGTCTACGGCGAGTTCCAGAAGGAGATGGACACCATCAACCGCGCCTTCGCCGAAGTCATGATGGCCGGCGACGCCAGCGGGCGGGTGTTCACCTTCCCCATCCCGACCTACAACATCACCCGGGACTTCGACTGGGAGAACCCCGAACTCGACCCGGTCTGGCAGATGACGGGAAAATACGGCATCCCCTATTTCTCCAATTTCGCGGATCAAGGAAGCCTGACGGCCCCCGGACCGCCGCGCCCGCGAGGAAAGGCGTGCACCCCATGACCGGCAGCGGAAGAATCCTCGGCATCAACGGGCTCGGAAGAATCGGCAAGCTGACCCTCTGGCATCACGTGGGTCGGAAATATTTCGACGGGATCGTGGTCAACACCGGCCGCCAGGTGGGATCCTGCCTGGACGATCTCGCCCATTACATCGAGCGCGACTCGACCTACGGCCTGCTGTGCAGCTTTCTGTACGGGCAGAAGGCCGAGCCGGTGATCGCCGGCATCGACCCGGCGGCCGGCTGCATGCGGGTGGACGGCGTGCCGGTGAGGTTTCTGCAGTCGGACCGGAACCCCCGCGACATCGCCTGGGGCAGCAACGGGGTCGAGCTGGTGGTGGACACCACCGGGCGCTTTCTCGACCCCGCGGCGCCGGCCGAGCAGCCGGGGGGGGCGCTGCGGGGCCACCTGGAGGCGGGGGCCCGCAAGGTCATCGTTTCCGCGCCCTTCAAGCTCAAGGACAAGGGGGCCGACCTCGGGGGGACCATGCCCGAGGACGCCGTGACCACCGTCATGGGCGTCAACGAGAACGCCTACGACCCCCGGCATCACCGGATCGTTTCCAACGCCTCCTGCACCACGACGTGCCTGGCGCACATGATGAAGCCGCTGCTGGAGGCCTTCGGGCCGAGAAAGATCCTGTCGGCGTCGATGGCGACCGTTCACGCCGCCACCGGTTCCCAGCAGGTCCTGGACCGCCTCCCCAAAAGCGGCGTGCGCGATCTGCGCAAGAACCGCAGCGTCATGAACAACATCATCCTCACCACCACGGGCGCGGCCAAGGCATTGCGCCTGGTCCTCCCGGAAATGGAACAGATCGGCTTCATCGCCGAGTCGGTCCGCATCCCCACCAGCACCGGGTCCCTGATCATCCTGGTCGTCAACCTCCAGGAGGATCTTTCCGGCAGGCCGATCCGGCGGGAACTCGTCAACGACGTCTACCGCCAGGCCGCCGCCGAGGACCCGAGGCACTACCTGCACTATTCCGACAAGCAGAACGTTTCCGGCGACATCATCGGCCTGCCGCGGGCTGCGGCCGTCATCGAGGGGCATGAGACCCACACACGGACGGCGGAGGTGGTGCTCGACCTGGCCGGCGTCCCGGGCCTGAACCCGGAGGTCATCGCCTCCATGAGGGACACGGTCCTGCGGGTGCCGGTCACCCAGGCGGTCATCTACGGCTGGTACGACAACGAGATGGGCAGCTATGTCCACATGCTGGGCGACCGGGCGGTGTCGGTGGCGGAACAGCTGTAGCGGCCGCCGCCAAAGCGCATGGCAGCGGACCGGGTGCGGGATGGCAGGGTTCCGAAGCCGCCCCCGTGCCGGGAATCGGCGGCCGGTTGGCCCGTCAGCCTGTTTGCCGGTGCGCCCGCAGAGGATTACGGGCGTATTGGAGTGATGGAGCCCTGGAGCGGCGGGGAATTGCTTGTTTGTTGACCCATCAAACAATGACAGTCCCCTAAAAAGCCCTGCTTGAAAAAGTTTACCGGCCCACCGGCCCACCGGCCAACGGTTACTCCATGTCGACGCGCACGCGTCCGGTCTGGCGGCCGGCCAGGATCCTGTCGATCTCGGGGTCCAGTTCCTCCAGGGGGACGTCGCGCACGAGGCTTTCGAGCGCGGCCGGCCTCCACTCCGCGGCCAGTTTCTGCCAGATGGCGGTTCTCAGGGGCATGGGGCAGTTCTGGGAGTCGATGCCGTGGAGGCTGACCCCCCTCAAGATGAACGGGAACACCGTGGTGGGCAGGTCGGGCGACCCCACCAGCCCGCAGCAGGTGAGGGCGCCCCACTCCCGGGTCGACTTGAGCGCCGTGGCCAGCATGGCGCCGCCGACGGTGTCCACCACTCCCGCCCAGCGGCCCTTGAGCAGCGGCCGGCCGCTCGTGTCCACGGCCTCCTCGCGCGTCAGGACCCCCTTGGCCCCCAGGCGCCGCAGAAAATCCCCGCCCTCGGGCTTGCCGGTGACCCCCGTCACCGCGTAGCCGAGCCTGGCCAGAACGGCGACCGCCAGGCTGCCGACGCCGCCGGTGGCGCCGGTGACCAGGATATCCCCCCTGTCCGGCGTGACCCCCTGGTCCATCAGGCACTGGATCGACATTCCTGCGGTTAACCCGGCCGTGCCGTAGGCCATGCTTTGGGCAAGCGTCAGGCCACAGGGCATCCGCACCACCCAGGCGGCAGGGACGCGGATATACTGCCCGAAGCCTCCGTCGGTGTTCATGCCGAGATCGTAGCTGGTGACGATCACCTCTTCCCCCGGGGGGAAGGCCGCCGAGGCGCTCTGTTCCACCGTCCCGGCCGCATCGATCCCCGGGGTGTGGGGAAAGCTGCGGGTGACGCCCCTGTTCCCTGTGGCCGACAGGGCGTCCTTGTAGTTGAGGGAGGAATAGCGCACCCGCACCAGGACCTCGCCCGGGGGAAGGGCGCTCAAGGTTCTGCGGGAGATGCGCCGCAGGAACTTCCCGTCGGGCGTCTCCTCCACCACCATGGCTCGAAATTGCCGCTCTTCCATCGCCTTGCTCCTTTCTCTTGAGTGCGGACGCCGCGCTTCCGCCCGCCCGTTGGTCCGCGCCCCGAAAAACACGAAGCACGGGAAGGGGTCGACCTGCGGTTGACGGCGTTAAAATCCCATAAGAGTCAGTCCGGTTGCAGCGCCCCGCCGTCCGCCGCAAGGCGCCCCAGGATGTCGCTCAGGACGACGAATTCCCTTATGGCCAGGGTTTCCGCGCGCCGGGAGGGGGCGATGCCCGCCAGCGAGAGCGCCGCCTGGGCCGTTTCGGCCGCCAGGCGCAGCTCGCTTCCCATCAGGGCGTTTCTGAGGGTTTTGCGGCGGTGGCTGAAGGCGGCCTTGATGGTGCGGAAGAGGAAGTCTTCGCTTTGCGCCGGGCGGGAAGGCGCGTCATGAAAGCGGATCTCGACGACCTCGGAGTCCACCTTGGGCCGCGGAAAGAATAGGGGTGCCGCCACGTCGGCGACCTTTTTCACCTCGCCGCAGTAGGCCAGCATCGCCGTGAGCCTGCCGTATTCCCTCCCGCCGGGCGCGGCCGCGAGCCGGCGGGCGAACTCCTTCTGGAGCATCAGGACCGCGCGGCTGACGGCCGATCGGGCATGGATCAGGCGCACCAGGACCTGGGAGGAAATGTTGTAGGGCAGGTTGCCCATGACCACCAGCCTGGCCGCGCCCGCGGGCGCAAGGGAGCCGATGTCCACCCTCAGGCAGTCGGCATGCAGGATGGTCACGTTGGCGATGCCGCGCAGCGCCAGTTCGTTCTTGAGCACCGCCGCCAGCTCCCCATCGGCCTCCACGGCATAGACCCGGCGGGCCCTGGCCGCGATGGGGATCGTCAGGGCGCCCAGCCCGGGGCCGATTTCCAGGACCACATCCTCCCCGCACAGGCCGGCACGGTCTACGATCATGGACGCGGTCGCGGGATGGGCCAGGAAGTTCTGGCCCAGCGACTTCCTGGGGCGAAGCCCCGCGGCGCGCAATAGCGTTCTAGGAGATGTCATGGCAGAGGCAAGGCTTTCGGCGGCGATTGCGGGGCCGGGCATTCCGGCCCGCGGATGACTTCACCAATATTCTTGACTTTAAGGTATCCATGAGTAATCTTGATATCATTTGCCGCGGCCAACGGCGGCCCGCCCAGGGGCGTCACGCCCCATGACTTTAAGGAGGAATCATGGCACGCGCAAGGAAAAAACAGGTCAGTTTCGACGCGATGGTGAAGTTTTTCATGCAGCACTACGGAATCCCCACCACCGGCGACGTCGAAAAGCTGATGGAGCGCCTCGACCGCCTGGAGAAACTGATCAGGCAGCGCCAGGCCGCGCCCCGCAGAAAGGGCGCCGGCAAGCCGCCCGCCGGGGACCTGCCCGGGACCGGCAAGCCCAGCGACACCTACACCGACACGGTGCTGCAGATCATCCAGTCGGCCGGCGACCCGGTCGGCGTGGCCGACATCCAGACCCGGACCGGATACGATCCCAAAAAGATCCGCAACATCATCTTCCGGCTGGGCAAGAGCAACAAGATCAAGCGCGTCGGCCGGGGCGTGTACGCGGCCGCCTGAGTGACCCGGAGCCTGGGGGGGAGTCCCCGCCGGCGGGTGAAGGCCCGAGGCGATACCCGCCGCGAGCGCATATGAAAGGAGCGTTACCGATCGTGCCCGAAATACAAAACGATGGCGACATGCAGCCGGGCGGCCTGGTGGCGGGCTACCGGCTGGAGCGGATCGCCGCCCTGGAGGAGGTCGAGGCCGTCTTCCACGAGTTGACCCACGGGCGCACCGGCGCCCGGCACATCCACATCGCCAAGGACGACGGGGAAAACACCTTCGCGGTGGCGTTCAAGACCGTTCCGTCCGATTCCACCGGAGTGGCGCACATCCTCGAACACACCGCGCTGTGCGGCTCGCGCCGCTTCCCGGTGAGGGACCCGTTTTTCTCCATGCTCAAGCGCAGCCTGAGCACCTTCATGAATGCCTTCACCGCGTCCGACTGGACCATGTACCCCTTTTCGACCCAGAACCGGAAGGACTTCTACAACCTCCTGGACGTCTACCTCGACGCGGCCTTCTTTCCCAACCTGGGGGAACTCAACTTCAAGCAGGAAGGGCATCGCCTGGAGATGGAGAACGACGGGCCCGCCGGCGGCCCGGGGGGCCTGGTCTACAAGGGGGTCGTCTACAACGAGATGAAGGGCGCCATGTCTTCGCCCGACCAGGTTTTCGGGCGCTCGCTGCTCAACGCTCTCTACCCCGACACGACCTACCGCTTCAACTCCGGCGGCGACCCGGCCGAGAGCCCGCGCCTGACCCACGACCAGCTGGTCGCTTTCCACCGGAGGCACTACCACCCCTCCAACGCCTTTTTCTACACCTACGGCGACCTGCCCCTGGAGGAGCACCTGCGCTTCATCGACGCGCGCGTCCTGAGCCGCTTCGAGCGCATCGACCCGGGCACCGAGGTCCCTTCCCAGCCGCGCTGGCAGGCGCCGCGCCGAGCGGACTACGCCTACCCCATCGGCGCCGCCGACGACCCGGCCGACAAGCACCAGGCCGCGGTGGCCTGGCTGACGGCCGATGTGCGCGACACCTTCGAAGTTCTTGTCCTGGTGCTCCTCGAACAGGTTCTCATGGGAAACCCCGCGTCCCCCCTGCGCAAGGCGCTGATCGATTCGGGACTCGGCACGGCCCTGTGCGACGCCGCCGGGTTCGAGGCCGACAACCGCGACACCCTTTTCACCTGCGGCCTGAAGGGCGTGAAGGCCTCCGCCGCGCCGGAGGTCGAGAAGATCGTCTTCGGGGTATTGGGCAAACTCGCCGACCGGGGAATCGACCGCGAGCTGATCGAGTCGGCCATTCACCAGATCGAATTCAGGCAGAAGGAAGTCACCAACACGCCTTACCCATACGGCATCAAGATGCTCCTGGCGATATCGGCCACCTGGTTCCACGGGGGCGACCCGGTCAGGATCCTGAATTTCGACCGGGAATTGGGGGAGATCCGCCGCCGTCTCGAGAAGGAGCCCTTTTTCGAGAACCGCATCCGGCGCCATTTCCTGGACAACCCCCACCGGGTGCTGTTCACCCTTTCGCCGGACCCGGACATGGAGCGGGAGGAGCGCCGGCGGGTGGCCGAGGAGCTGCGGGAAATCAAGGCCCGCCTCAGCCGGCCCGATCTGGAGCGGATCGTGCGCGACGCCCGGGCCCTCCGGCAGGAGCAGGAGCGCCAGGAAGACATCTCCTGCCTGCCGACCCTGCAGCTCGCGGACATCCCGCCCGACATCCAGCGCGTGACGCCCTCGGATAACTTCCCCCGCATCCCGGGCACCTGCTACCCCCAGCCGACCTCCGGGGTTTTTTATGTCACCGCGGCCATGGGCTGCGGGCACCTGGAGCAGCGCCTGATGCCACTGGTGCCTTTTTTCTGCCACGCCTTCACCAAGGCCGGGACGGCCCTGAGCGATTACGTCCGCATCGCGCGACGCATCGACCGCTGCACGGGCGGGCTGGGCATGGCGGTCCAGTCCCGGACCCGGTTCGGGGACGGCGGCGGCTGCCTGCCCTTTGTCTCCTTCAACGGCAAGTGCCTGTACCGCAACCAGGAGCAGATGTTCACCCTCGTGGAGGAGCTGCTCCTCAACTTCGGTTTTGAGGATCTCGTCCGGCTGAAAACCCTGCTGCTCGAATACCGCGCGGCCCTGGAGGCGATGGTGGTGCAGAACGGCCACCGGCTGGCGATGATGCTGGCCGCGCGCAATCTTGCGCCGGCCTCCGCCCTGGCGGAGACCTGGCACGGGGTTCACCAGCTGCAGACCATCAAGAAACTGTGCGCGGACACCGGCGGGGACGCCCTCGCCGCGCTCGCTGAAGACCTCCGGTCCATCGGCCGGCGGCTGATCCGGCGCAATAACCTCAAGGCGGCCCTGGTGGCCGAGGCCCGCGCCGTCGAGGCCGCGGCGGCGCCGATGCAGGCCCTCGTCGCCGGGATGGACGACGGCGCCGGGGAGCCCCCTGAAGCGGGCTTCGTTTCCCCGCCGCTGCGGCTGGGGCCGCCGGGTCTGCGCGAGGGCTGGTCCACGGCCACCGCGGTCTCCTTCGTGGCGCGCGTCTTTCCCGCGGTCGGGCTGCTGCACCGCGACGCCCCGGTTCTGGCGGTGATCGCCAAGATGCTGCGCTCCCTCTACCTGCACCGCGAGATCCGTGAAAAGGGCGGCGCTTACGGCGGGTTCGCCATCTACAACCCCGAGGACGGCCTGTTTTCCCTCGGGTCCTACCGCGACCCCCACGTCGTTTCCACGCTCGAGGTTTACGACGGCGTCGCCGGCTTCGCCACCGCCGGGAAATACACCGACGAAGACGTCAAGGAAGCGATCCTGCAGGTCTGCTCGGAGATCGACAAGCCCTCGCCCCCCGGACAGGCGGCGCGCAAGGACTTCCAGCGCCGGATCGTCGGGCTGACGGACGAGGACCGGCTCCGGTTCAAGCAGCGGCTCCTCGCCGCAAGCCGATCCCGGGTTCTGGAAGTCGCGGAGACGTATTTCCGCGACCCGAAGGCTGTCAGCTCCGTGGCGGTGATCTCGGGTGACGAAAAACTCCAGGCCGCCAACGCGCAACTCGGCGGGGCGCCCCTGGCCCTGGCGCGGATCTGAACGCGGGCCGTCCGGCTATCCGATTTTTTCCAGCACCAGCGCCGTGCGGCTGGGAAGGTAAAGGCTGAGCTGGTGCCCGGGGAAAACCGACGCCGCCCAGGGCCGCGTGAAGTGGCGCCGCCGGGGGTCGACGCGCCCGTGGCCGCCGTAGGCCGAATCGTCGCTGTCCAGGGCGACGCGGTACTCTCCGGCCGGGGCGCCGACGCGATAGCCGACATGGGAGCGGTGGGGGTGGAAGTTGAAGGCGAAGAGGGCGCCCCCGCGCTCGAAGGCGATCACCTTGTCCGTTTCGTGCTCGTGGGTCAGGATCGGCCCGCCGCCCTCCAGGCGGGCGCCGCGGCGGGCGTAGGCGATCATGTCGCGGTCGAAAAGGCCGAGGAACCTGAATTTCAGGGCCGGGTCGTCCGCCAGGCGCCATTGCCGGCGGGCGTAGGCGTATGACCAGCGGTTGCCCTCGCGGGGAAAGTCGATCCACTCCGGGTGGCCGAACTCGTTGCCCATGAAGGTGAGGTAGCCCCCGCCGGCCGTGGCCAGGGTGATGAGGCGGATGAGCTTGTGCAGGGCCAGGCCGCGCTCCACGGCCAGGTCGTCGTCTTCGAGGCGCATGTGCCCGTAGATCCGGTCGCCGATGAGGCGGAAGATCAGGGTCTGGTCCCCGACAATGGCCTGATCGTGGGATTCGGCGTAGCTGATGGTCTTTTCTTCCCGCCTGCGGTTGGTCAGCTCGAACCAGAGCCGCCCCATGGGCCAGTCCTCGTCGCGCAGGTCCTTCGCCAACCGGATCCAGAAATCCGGGATTCCCATGGCGAAGCGGTAGTCGAAACCGGTGCCCCCCCGCCGGGAGGGGGCCGCCAGTGCCGGCATGCCGCTGACATCCTCGGCGACGGTGACCGCATCCGGCCGCAGGGTGTGAACCAGGCGGTTGGCCAGGGCCAGGTAGACCAGGGCGTCCTCGTCCACATCATCCCCGAAGTAGTCCGCATAGCCCGTGAAATGACGGTTCAGACCGTGGTGGCGGTATAGCATGCTGGTCACCCCGTCGAAGCGGAAGCCGTCGAAGCCGTATTCCTCCAGCCAGTAGCGGCAGTTGGACAGAAGAAAATGGAGGACCTGGGGCTTCCCGTAGTCGAAACAGCGCGAGTCCCAGGCCGGGTGACGGCCCCGCGGGCCTGCGTGAAAGTACTGGTAATCGGTGCCGTCGAAGCGGCTGAGGCCCTCGACCTCGTTGTTGACCGCGTGGGAATGGACCAGGTCCATGAGCACGGTCAGGCCCAGCCCGTGGGCGGCGTCCACCAGGGCCTTGAGATCCTCCGGCGTCCCGAAGCGCGAGGAGGGGGCGAAGAAGCTCGACACCTGGTAGCCGAACGATCCGTAGTACGGGTGCTCCTGGACGGCCATCAGCTGCAGGGTGTCGTAGCCGGCCGCGACGATCCGCGGCAGCAGGGAGGCGGTGAACTCCGCGAAGCTCCCGACTTTCCGCTCCTCCTGGGCCATGCCGACATGGGCCTCGTAGACGAAGCGCGGCCCCGGGGGGACGCGGAAACCGGCGTGGCGGAAACGGTAGGCGGAAGGGGGGTCCCAGGCCTGGGCGTTGAAGATGAGCGTCCGCGGGTCCTGGACCACCCGCCGCGCCCAGGCCGGGATCCGGTCGCCCTCCCCGCCGGGCCAGTGAACCCGCAGGCGATAGAGGTCCCCGTGGGCGACGGACGCCGGCGCGAGGCGAAGCTCCCAGATCCCCTCGGCCGACAGGCGCCGCAGGGCATAGGCCGGATCCTCGCGCCAGCGGGTCATGCTGCCGACCATGTAGACCTTTTCGGCGTGAGGCGCCCACTCCCGCAGGACCCACCCGCCCTCGCAGCGGTGAAGCCCGAAATAGAGGTGGCCTGAGGCGAAGTCCGTCAGGCTGCCGCCGGCCCCTGTCAGCCGCCTTTCCTGGCGCTGCAGTTTGTCCATGCGGCGGGCGATGGCCTCGGCATAGGGCTCCAGGCAAGGGTCCTGGTCCAGCAGGGGTTTCAGCGGGGTCTCCGGCAGGTTGTCCGGAGGATGGGTGGGTTTCCGCGCCATTTTGCCATCAAGTAAAGCTCGAAGCCCGAAGGTGAAAGCTGAAAGCGAGAAAAATACTGGGCCAAAAGAGCGACGGGCCAACGGGCGCACAGACCAACGGATCAGTTGATCAGCGGGCGATTGAGCATGGTTTCATACAGGTCGATGTAGCGGCTCGCCGTGACGGCGTGGGTGAAGCGGGCGACGCTCTCCTGCATGACCCGTTCGATCTGCGGGTTCCTGACCGCGGGGGGGAGCCGGAAGAATCTCATCGCCTCGCCCATGGCCCAGAAGAGCCCCTGGGCGTCGAAGAAGTCGAAAACGAACCCGTTGCCCGTGCCGTTTTGCACCGACAGCACATCCACCGTGTCGTGCAGCCCGCCGGTGTTGTGGACCACCGGCAGCGCCCCGTAGATCGCCCCGATCATCTGGGGCAGGCCGCAGGGCTCGAATGCCGACGGCATGAGGACAAAGTCGGCGGCCGCATATGCCTGGTGCTCCAGATGCTCGTTGAAATCGCACACCGCCACCCGCTGTTCGAAGCCGTGGTGGACGACGATGTCCTTGAAAACCGACTGGTAGGGCCCGTCCGCAACGAAAACGACCTGCAGGTTCCGGTCCCAGTAAGTGGATATCACGGCGTAGAGGATGTCGGCCAGCAGCTGGCACCCCTTCTGGATGGGGTCGAGGCGCGAGGGCCAGAAGAACAGCGGGGCCTCCGGGTCGATGGCGAGGCCGAGGTTTTTCTGCAGGAAAATCTTGTTTTCCCCCTTGCCCTCCGGGTGGTCTCCGGCGCCGTAGCGTCGAAAGAGGTGGGTGTCGGTGGTCGGGTGGAAGCCCGGGTCCGGGGCGTTGAGAATGCCCACGGCGACCCCGGCGTCCAGCTTGTTGCGCAGCTCCTGGCGCAGGGGCGCCTCCACGAAGGGGTGCCTGCCGTGGGCCACCTCGGCGAGAAAGGTCGGGCTGACGGTGTTGACGAAGTGCGCCGCGAACACCCCGCTCACCAGAAGGTCGACCGGGATGGCGTCGCGCGCCGCGGCGTAGTCCCTGGGCGCTTTCTCGAAGTAGAGGTGGCGCCAGAACCCGGCGGCATCGATGCCCCGGTCCTCGATGTCGGCCATGGTGGTTTTGACCGTGTGGATATTGTGGACCGTGAACAGGCAGGGGATACCGATCTGACGGGCCTGGGCGGGTACCAGGCCCGTCATCCAGTCGTTGCAGTGGATCAGGTCCGGCTTGACCCAGGGGATGATGTTGTTGATGACCTCCCGCTGAAAGGCAAGGGCCAGCTTGACGTTCTCCTGGCCATAGGCCGAGTAGACGCGGTTGATGTAGAAGAACGCGCGGTCCTCGGCCAGGTGGATGCGGTCGTCGGGCATCTTGCTGCGCAGGGCGTAGATCTCTTTCTTGAGAAAGGGCGCCAGGCGGTCGTGGAAAATAGCGCGATAGTTCGGCAGGGCCACGTGGACGTCGGCGCCCTGCTCGAAGAGCGCGCCGACCAGGGCCGCCGACACGTCCGCCAGCCCGCCGGCCTTGGCGGTCAGAAGGTTGGCCAGGTTTCCCATGCGGTCCGGGAGATACGTCACTTCCGGGGTCACGATGAGCACCCGGGGGTTGGCCCGTTTTCTGGGCATGAACGATGCCTCCAGTGGCGGTCCGCCGCGATCACTGCGCCCAGGTTATAAACCCGGGCGTGTTCTTGACCCAGCCGTCCCCGCGGGGGCTCATCCGCGCGGTGAACCCGAAGCGGCCGGCCTTTCCACAGGTAAGGACGGCGCCGTAGCGGTAGCGGCCGGGGCCCGTTTCCTCCAGTACCCGCATCGGCACGCTCCTGCCGGAGGTCAGGTCGCCGGAGGCCCTGGGAGTGCCGTAGTAGAGCTCCACGTCGACCTCCTCCGGCCGGAGTTCCCCCAGGTCCGCCTCGGCGCTGACCTCGAAGTTTTCACCCACCTGGAACGGGCCGGCGCTGCTGCGCACCGGGGTGGCGATGCGCGTTCTTTCCCACAGGGCGGCCAGGCGCCGCCTCTGCGCCGCCAGCTCGGCGGCCTCCTGGGAGCCGGCGGTCAGCAGGGCCCGGTACTGCTCCCCGGCCGCGGCGTAGAAGCGCCGCCTGTATTGGTCCACCATGTGGCCGGCGCTGAACCCGGAGATGGCGGCTCTCATCGAGGCTTTCATCATCTTTACCCAGCGGGCGGGGGGGCGGCCGTTCTTGCGGTCGTAGAAACAGGGAATCACGTCGCTCTCCAGCGTGTTGTAGAGCGCCTGGCTTTCCACGGCGTCCTGGTAGGCGGGATCCTGGTACTCTTCCCCGTTTCCGATGCGCCACCCGATGGTTTCGTCGAACCCCTCGGCCCACCACCCGTCGAGAATGCTCAGGTTGAGGACACCGTTGGCGGCGGCCTTCATCCCGGAGGTGCCGCAGGCCTCGAAGGGCCGCCGGGGGGTGTTGAGCCAGACGTCGGCCCCCTGGACCAGGTAGCGCGCGATGCGGATGTCGTAGTCCTCCAGGAACACGAAGCGGGCGCGCACGGCCGGCCGCTGGGCGAACTCGATGATCCGGCGGATCAGCTCCTTGCCCTCGTTGTCGCGCGGGTGCGCCTTTCCGGCGATGATGAACTGGACCGGCCGCGTCAGGGAGGCGATCATGGCCTCCAGCCGGTCGGGGTCCGAGAGCAGCAGCGTGGCGCGCTTGTAAGTGGCGAAGCGGCGCGCGAAGCCGATGGTCAGCACTTCCTTTTCGAGGGCCGACTCCACGAACTGCATGACGGCCTGGGGTGCGTTGCGGCGGCGGTACTGGTCGACCAGCAGGTTTTTGCAGTTGCGGATGAGGCGCGCGCGGGCCAGTTCGTGCACCTGCCACAGCACGTCGTCGTAGATCTCGTCGATCCGTTTCAGGACCCCCGGCTCGCGGCGGGGGGAACTCCAGTCGGGTCCGAGGTGCTCTTCCAGCATAACGCAGTTTTCCACCGATATCCAGGAGGAGACGTGGATTCCGTTGGTCACGTAGGAGATGGGGATCTCCTCCTCGGAGCGCAGGGGCCAGACATGGGTCCACATTTTGCGCGCCACGCGCCCGTGAAGCCGGCTGACCCCGTTGACGTGCTGGGCCATGCGCAGCCCGAGGATGAACATGGAGAAGGGGCTGGCGGCGCCGCCGTGCTGCCCCCACGCGACGATCTCCTCCAGCGGCACGTTCAGGCGCCCGGCAAAGGGCGCCAGGTAAGGCCGCACCAACTCCACCGGAAACTCGTCGTGGCCGGCCGGGACCGGCGTGTGGGTGGTGAAGACCGTCGCGCGCGGGATCACTTCCAGGGCCGAAGGGGTGTCCATGCCGTGGTCCTCCACGACCTGCGCCAGGCGTTCGACGCTCAGGAACGCGCAGTGGCCCTCGTTCATGTGGCAGACGGCGGGGGTGATGCCCGACGCCCGGAGGGCGCGCATGCCCCCGATTCCCAAAAGGACCTCCTGTGCCAGGCGCACTTTGCCGTCGCCGTGGTAGAGACGGGCGGTGACCTCCCGCAATTCGGGCTGGTTTTCCGGAACGTTGCTGTCCAGGAGGAAGAGGGGCACGCGGCCGACGTAGACTCTCCAGACATTGGCCCAGATGCGGCCCTGGGGGCCTTCCACCTCGATGGTCAGGGCGTTGCCGTGGAGGTCCTTCGCGCGCTGCATCGGGAGGGAATAGAGGTCGGTTTCGCGGTATTCCTCCTGCTGCCAGCCGCTGTAATCGAGGTACTGGTGAAAGTAACCGAAGCGGTAGAGGAGGCCGACCGCCACAAGGGGCATCCGCGAGTCGGATGCCGCCTTCAGGTGATCGCCCGCCAGAACCCCCAGGCCGCCGGCAAACATGGGCAGGGTCTCGTGGATCCCGAACTCCATGGAGAAATAAGCCGCCAGGTCCGCCGCGCCGAAAGGCGCGCCGCCGGTGCCGGCCGGATACTCCATAACGCTCGTGAATTCGGATTCCACCCGGCCCATGTGTGCCAGTAAGCTTTAGTCGCGGCGGAGGGCGTCCAGGCGCTCCGGGGGCACTAGGGTCAGAAAGAGACCCACCCCGATGCCAGGACCTGCCGCCGGTCCCAGTTCCACATGACGGCGTTGACGTCGAAATCGATGGCGCCCAGGAGGGACAGGGGGGTGGGGGCCAGGCGGAATTTCTCGATGACCATGAACCTGGCCAGCAGGCCGATGTCGAAGGAAAACGCGGAGTCTTCGGGGAACCAGCGGACGCCGCCCAGCTCGGTGCGCCGCAGCCTGCCCTCGAGGCCGGGCAGGGCCAGGTCCAGCCCGGGGTCGACCCCGGCGACGAAGAGATCGATGTCCTCGGTCAGGGGCGATTGCCCGTGAACGGCTGCGATGAGGGCATTGCGGGGGGCGCCCCCGATGACCCACAGGTCGGCGCCCGGGGGCAGGCAGGCCTGGAGGCGCCCGACGGGAACCCGGATGTCGTCCCTGGCGAAGAACGCTTGAAGGACCCTTGGCGCGTCCGCATCAGGGTGCATGGTCGAGGCCCGGGGGCAGAGGGTGTCTGGAACGGCCGGCTGCTTCCTGCCGCCGCCGCGGCGCATGCACGCGGCATTGGCTAAACGGCGCCCGCCTCCGCGATCAACCGGTCGATCTCGTCGCGCCCCGGCTCCGTTCCCGCGGACAGCGTGGCGACGATGACGCCGGCGGACGCTATTTCGCAGGGCCGCATGGAGAGCGTCAGCCGATGGCGGTTGCTGATGCGCATGAGGTCGATCTCGCCGAAGGGCAGCAGGGACTCCAGCTTGAGGGAGACTTCCGAAAAAACGGCGGCCATGGCGGCCATGGCCTCCATGTGGTCCCCGGTTCCGGCGATCGGCAGCCCCAGGTCGTCGGCCAGGACCACGCCGCGGGACCCCTCCAGGCAGGACAGCCGGTCGGCGATGCGCTGAAAGGACCCCCCCAGGCCCTCGAGGGGGGATGCAAGCGAGCGCGAGAGCGGCTTTTCGAGAACGATCCCCATGGCGTTCAGGCGGGCGTTTTCCCTCTTCAATTCGTCGACCCGGTGCTTGAGGGCCTCCGTTTCGGCCAGCTGGGATCTCAGCCAGCTGTTTTCATCCCTGAGGGTGTCGGCATCCTTGAGCAGCCCCTCGAGCCTGCCGGCGCGCGCCAACAGCTCCCGGTGCGCGTCCTGGACCCCGGAAAGCTCCCCCAGCCTCTGCCGGGCCGCGCCCAGCTCTTCCCGGGCGTTGTCGAGCGCCAGGCAGGCCTCTTCCTTCTCGCGCCCCAGGGCCTCCAGGGACAGGCTGGAACGCCGCAGCTCGCCGGCCTGAAGCCCCGCGCTTTCCAGCAGGGCGTCCCGGTCGCCGGCGGCCGCGGCCAGCTCCCGCTGCAGCTCCGCGACGCGCACCCGGACGGCCGCGAAAGCGTCGCGCACCTTCTGCTTCTGGCGGGCGGTGTAGGCGAGAAGCGCCCGGTATTTTTCGACCGCCTGATCGCGCTGCCGGGAGAGCGCCTCATCCCGGGAGGGGATGGGGGGCGTGCCCGCGGCACCCCGGGGTTTTTGGGCGGCGGCCGCGGATGGCGGGGCTTTGCGGGTCGGCGCGGCAGACCTGCCCACGAGGACGCCGATCCCGAAAAAGAGGAGCGCGCCGGCGGCGAAGCCGATGACAGAGGCGATGGGGGGGGTCAGGATCATGATTCAGCCCGCCGTCAGATGACTTTTTGCAGTTCAGGCACCATCCGCCGCAGCTCGAGGAAGATGAGGCCGAGTTTCGCCTCGCTGGAAACCAGGAGGACGATGACCGAATCCTCGCCCACGGCGTTGAGGATGACATACCCCTTTTCCGACTTCACGAAGATCTGGCTCAGGGGCGCGCGCATCAGCTGGGAGGATATCCGCTCCCCGACCCCGAGAAGCGCCGCGGACATGCCCCCGACCAGCTCTTCGTCGATTTCCGAAGGCGCCACCGCGGCGATGAGGAAACCATCCAGGCTGACGATGGCGGCACCGATGATGTCCGGTGAACTGACACGAAGCCCTCTGAGGATTTCGGTGATCTTCTCTGTTTTGGTCGCCATGTTTCCCTCCCGTCGGCTGGTGGCTGTTTCCGGTTCGACTGCGTTGCGGCGGATATCTTGCATGCGTCAGGCCTGGTCCAGGGGCTGGATCGCCAGCCGGCAGGCCTCGCCGGCCTGCAGCAGGCGGTAGCTGTGCTGCCTGCCGGTGAAGGCGCTGATCAGGCCGACCCAGTATTCGTGAAACAGGAGGCAGAGGTCCGACTCGCCGGGCGTTTCCCCCGCATGGCGCACGGCCTGCAGCAGGCCGCACGGGGCGATGCCGAGCTCGATGCCCCCGTCCCGCGAAACGCTGTGCCCGAAGCCGAAGCCGGCGCCGAACCGGGTCCGCATTCGTCGCAGCAGGTCCTCCAACCCCTGTTTTTCGTACATTTCCGGCAGGTGGGCGGCCGCCACGGCCCCCGCGCGCCGGCCCACGGATTTGTGGCCCCTTCCCAGGATTTCCGTGATCGCCTCGGCAAACGCCGTGGACAGGATCCCGACCTCGTCGTAGGCTGTGTCCAGATCCCCATCCGTCAGCCGGCGGGCGGCGGCCGGGGTCTGGAGGAACTGCTCCACCAGGGCCACGTTTTCCTCGATGCGGTGGAAGGGGCGCACCAGCTCGATGCCGGAGACCGCGATGCACTGGGAAGGGCACAGGTAGACGCAGGAAAGGCAGCCGATGCAGTCCTGGGGGCATTCCACCCGCGCCAGGTCGGTCGCTGGGTCGAAGGCGAAGACCTTCACCGGGCAGATGTCGACGCAAAGCGTGCACCCCCGGCACCCCTTGTCCACGATCCTGATGTCCGGCATGGGCTTATCTCCAGAAGGTACAAGCTGGAACTGCGCACGGGCCTGCTGCGCGCCCTCAACACCCGCTACGCCGCGTTTTCCTTCACCGAGCAGGTGATCATCCTGGACGTGCTGCCCTTCGACGACCGGCGGATTTTCAGTTTCATCTACCCCCGGGGAGGCAGCCGCACCCCGGCCGAGGATTTCAGCCGCCTGTCCGACCTTCTGGGCAATGTCTGGTGGGAGGAACAGCGGCGCACCCGGAAGAAGTACCTGGCCGCGCGCTGCGTCCTGGAGCGGGCTGAAAACGGGAAGACGGGCATCGCGTCGGTCGTGCCGGTGGAGGTCGACATCCCGAGCGTCAACGGCAGCTCGCTGGTGCATCTCCAGCTGGGAAGGGTGCAGCTCCAGTCCTCCCAGCTCAAGCAGGTCATCAAGAACGCCTACCGCCTCCAGGCCATGCGGCACCACCCCGACCGGGGGGGCACGGCGGACATGTTCAGAAAGATCCGGGAGGCCTACGAGGAACTCCTGGAGTGGGCGGAAACCCCGAGCTTCGTCCGCCGCCGGGGTTTTCCGGACAAGTGGTTTTACGACGGAGAGCGCAACCGTTGGGTTCAGCCGACACCGGTCAGGAAGGATGCAAGGCTGAAGGCTGTGAAGGCTGAAGGCTGAAGGCGGGGCGGCCGGGGATCTGTTTCAATACTCCAGCCCTCCAGCACTCCATTACCCCCGATTCGGAAATTGAGACCAGGTTTTCTCCAGCCCTTCAGCCTGACCCCCTGAAAAGGAGTTTTCCAATGACCATGGCCATCAGGGTGCACGCGACCGGCGGGCCGGAGGTGCTGCGCTGGGAAGAGGTGACGCTTGCGGACCCGGGGCCGGGGGAGGCGCGGGTGCGCCACGAGGCGGTCGGGCTCAATTTTATCGACGTCTACCACCGCACCGGGCTCTACCCGCTGCCGGGCCTGCCGGCCACTCCCGGCATGGAGGGCGCGGGCGTCGTGGAGGCCGTGGGCGAGGGGGTGACGGAGGTGGCGCCGGGCGACCGGGTGGCCTATGCCGGGATCCCCCCCGGGGCTTACGCCGAGGCGCGCTGCATGCCCGCGCACCGCCTGGTGCGGCTGCCGGAAGGGATCCCCTGGGTGCAGGCGGCGGCCATGATGCTCCAGGGGATGACCGCCCGCTACCTTTTGAAGGGCTGCTACCCGGTCAAGGCGGGCGACACCATCCTGATCCACGCCGCAGCCGGCGGGGTGGGGTCCATCGTCTGCCAGTGGGCCGGGAGCCTGGGGGCCGCGGTGATCGGCACGGTGGGAACGGAGGAGAAGGCCGGGATCGCCCGCGGCCGGGGCTGCCATCACCCCCTGCTCTACGGCCGGGAGGACTGGGTGGCGCGGGTCCGGGAAATCACCGGCGGCCGGGGGGTGGACGTGGTCTACGACTCGGTGGGCCAGGCCACGTTCATGCGCTCCCTGGACTGTCTGAGGCCCATGGGTACCCTGGTGAGTTTCGGCCAGGCATCCGGGCCGGTCGCCCCCCTGGACATCTCCCTGCTGGCCGCCAAGGGGTCCCTCTTCCTCACGCGGCCGAGCCTGATGACCTACACCGCCCGGCGCGAGGACCTCCTGGCGCACGCCGCCGACCTGTTCGACGTGGTGACAAGGGGCGCCGTCACCATCGACGTGCGCCGGACCTACCCCCTGGCCGAAGCGGCCCGGGCCCACCGGGACCTGGAGGCGCGCAGGACGACGGGGTCGTCGGTGCTGCTGCCTTAGGTCGTTTGGCCCAGCGGTGCGCAGCGCCTACCCCGCCGGCTTCGGATTGGACCCCTCCAGGTACCCGATCGCGTCGAGGTCGCCCATTTCGGCGGCCCTGCGGATGTCGGCCAGCCCTTCCGCCTCCCTCCCGGACTGCAGCAGCACCCGTCCGCGGCCGTAGAAATAGAGGCCTTTTTCGCCGCCCAGGGCGATGGCCTTGTCGATGGCCTCCAGGGCCGACGGGAAGCGCCCCAGCTCGGCGTACGAGATGCCCATCTGGAAATAGAGGTTGCTGCTCTCCGGGGAGAGGGCGATGGCCTTCCTGAAAAAGCCGATGGCGGCCTCGTCGTTGCCGTAGGTCGTGCACAGGTACGCCTGCGCAGTCCAATACTCGGCGTCCTCCCTGACGGGCACCGCCTCCCGCGGCGGGGGCACTTTCAAAGTGCCGGGCCGAGGCCCGGCCCCCGGGTCCGGTTCGGCCGCCAGGGCGGCGGGCGCCTTCGGTGCCGCTTCCCCGGAGGCCGCCTGGGGCCGTTTCGCGCCCGATGCCCCTTCGGCGGGCGCCGCCGCCCTGGCATAGGCGATCAGGGAGCGGATGTCCTTGAGCCTGAGGGACATTTCGAAAGCGGCGCGTCCGTCCCCCATGTCCCCCTGAAAGACCATCCTGCCCAGGCTGGGCAGGGGCGGCAGGTCTCCGGCGCCCTCCTGCTGGGCCCAGGTTTTCACCGTCGAGAGGTAGCCGGCCAGATCGACCTCGCCCGTCATCACCGGGCCGGATGCGGGCCGGGGCTCCAGGCTGCCGGCCTGGTCGATGAGCGCGCCCAGCCGTGCGTCATCCGACGCCGCCAGCAGGACACGGCCGGAGGTCGTCATGCGCATCTCGTAGGCGCCGATGGGCAGCGGGGCGGCAACAGGTCCTGCCGGGGACGCAAAGACGGCCCCGGGCAGCTCGACCCGGAAGCCCAGGACGCGCTGACCCTTGACCGTGCTTTCGGCCGTCAGGGCGATGGGTTCGGCGGGCTTCGGGGCGGCCGCCCCTTCCAGCATGGCGCCCATCTGCCTGCCGTAGGCCAGCAGCCAGGGGATGTACTCTTTTTCCAGGAATTCGGCGGCCGGGACATCCTCGCCCAGGACTGCCATGAACCCGAAATCGAGCCGCCTGGTGCCGATCGTCATCCCCGCCTGCATTTCGCCGGTAAAGCGCCGGCTGATTCTTTCCAGCCCGGCGAAGTCGATCCCCAATTGCCGGTAGGCGTCCCCGAAAGCCTCCCCGACGAGACCCAGGAGGCCGGGGAGGTTGTAGCTTCTCGAGGCGAAGGTGATCTGCTCCTCCATCGGCGCGCCGGGGAGCAGGACGCTGCGCCCAGGCGCGTCAAGGACTTCCGCCAGCCGGCTGTCGGGGGCGGCCGTCACCTCGTAGCCCATGCTCAGGGTCTCCTGGTTCAGATCGAAGGCCAGCGTCAATGCGGTCATCTGTCGCAGCAGGGCGACGCCGTTGCGCACCATGATCCGGGCGTCTTCGGGCGAGAGGGGCGGCGCGGGCCGCCCCTCGCCCACCTCCCCGGGCGCGCCTGGGAGACCGGCGACCCATTGTTCGATCTTGTCGCTGTTGGAAGCGACCAGCCGCCCCAGCGCGATCCTGGCCGACACGAGCTTTTCCTGCGGAAGGGACCCGGCGGACAGCAGGGCGGCTTCGTCGGCCGCCGTCGGCGGCATCTCCGGGTTCCGGGGCAGGGCCATGACGTAATAATCGGGGCCTGTTTTGGCGTGGTAGGCCGATCGGAACTCCGGGTTGGGTTGCTTGAACGGGACGAGGGCCGTGGCGGACGGCACCCCGTTCTGGAAGCGGACGCCGATGACGACCGGGCGACCCGGGTCGATCCAGGCGGTTCCCATCAACGACCCCCTGAGGACGGCGGTGGGTGACCCCGCGCCCTCCTTCCCGCCGCCGGCCAGCTGGTCGACGAGGTCCAGGGTTTCGGTGAGCCGCGTGACGGTGATGACCAGGTCCGGCTCCGCCCCGGGCTCCTGGGCGCAGACCCATGGGCTGGCGGCCGCCAGCACGAGGCCGAGGGCGATTGCGGCGACGGCCGGCTTCTGGTTGGAGAACAAACGGATCGCTTTCATCGGAACCCCCTTCGACTGATTACCGCCTGCGCGGCCCCACCGGATTCGGGCTGCCCGGGCATCCGGGTGGAGGCCTACCTGAATCACACGCGAATTACAAGGGACTATAGTCGATAAACGCCTATGTTGTCAAAGAAAAACAAGAGGCAGGTCGGCCCGTGAGGGCAGCACGATCCGGCGCTTGGCGGGATCCGGGTGCGAGCGCCTTTATCAGGGATTACAGCACCGGGTTTGAGGCCTTCAGCGCCTATGCCCAAGGCTTCAGCGCCGAGCGTGTCGCGCACCATACCGGCCTCGACCCCGGGGTCGTCGACACCCTGGCCGGCATGATCGCCGCCTGCCGCCCGCGCGTCATCCACTCGCCGGGCATTTCCCTGGAGCACCAGGTCAACGGCGTCAACACCCTGCGCGCCATCGCGTGCCTGGCCGGCCTGGCCGGGGCGGTGGATACCGTCGGCGGCGAAAAGTGGCCCGAACCGCCCCCCATCCGCACCCTGACCCTCTACGACGAGTGTCCCCTCGCCGCCGAGAAGCCGGTGGGCGCGGAGCGCTTCCCGGTGCTCTACGGCCTGCGGCGCGAGTGCCACTCCCTGAGCGCCATGGACTGCATGCTCGGCCGGGGCGAAAGCCCCCTGCGGGCCCTGGTGGTGACCGGCGCCAACCCCGTGCTCACCAACCCCAACGCCGCCAAGGTCGCGCGCGCCCTGGAAAGCCTCGACCTGCTGGTGGTGCGCGACCTCTTCATGACCCCCACCGCCCGCCTGGCCCACTACGTGCTGCCGGCGGCCTCCTTCCTGGAGCGCTCCGAGCTGCACGTCTACGAGCACGCCCAGCGCCTGGCCCTCTCCACCCGGGTCCTGGAGTTCCCGGAGACGAGCGACGAGTACACCTTCTGGCGCGACCTGGCCCGGCGCCTGGGTTTCGCGGAGCGCTATTTTCCCTGGGAGGACGAAACCGCGGTCAACCGCTGGCTGCTCGAACCCGCCGGCCTGAGCCTCGAGGACCTGGCGGCCCATCCCGAGGGGCTGCCCTATGCCGCCTACACGCCCGAAAAATACCGGTTGCGTCCACTTCCCACCCCGTCGGGGAAGTTCGAGTTCACTTCCCGTTACCTGGGGGACATGGGCTACGACGAACTGCCCGTGTACATCCCCCCGGACCAACTCCGGGAAAAGGACCCGCGCTTTCCCTTCACCCTGATCACCGGCGCGCGCAAATCCTTTTACTACCACTCCCGCTACCGCAACATCGCCCGCTTCCGCCGGGCCGACGGCGTTCCGGAGGTCGAAATCGACCCGCGCGACGCCGGGCGTCTCCATATCCGCAGCGGCGAGCGGGTGCGGGTGGTGTCGGCCGTCGGATCGATCGAACTTCCGGCGCGGGTGACCGCCGACGACGCAACGCTGGCCGGCGTTCTCCAGATAACCCACGGCTGGGAGGAAGCCAACGTCAACCTGCTGACCGACGACCGTCAGGTCGACCCCGTCAGCGGCCTCCCCAATATGAAGCTGGTGGCGGTTCGGGTGGAGAAGGCGGATATTCTTCCTGACGGCAGGACGAACCGACCGTTTTGAGCGATCAGTTGACGGTGCCGGGTCATCGGAGCATTTCCGGGGCGGTGTGGAAGGGGTTGATCACCAGGACGTCGCCGAGGGCTTGGTGTTCCTGGAGGTCTTCCGTCAGCAGGTACCGGCACCGCGCTGCTTGCGCGGCGGAGACGACGAGGGCGTCCCACCACGAGAGGTTGTAGCGGTCTTGAACCGTCCAGGCGTGCTCGAGGACCGGGCCCTTTGTGGAAATCGGATGCCACGACATGAGGGAACGCACATCCATCCGGGCGACGTCTGTCGGCAAGCCGGGCGTCAGCTTGTGGGTGACGGTAATGTAAAATTCCTTCAGAACCTGATAGCTCAAGCGGCCGGTGTGATCTTGCCAGAGACGGGTCATCCATCCCATGGCCTGTCGCTGCTTTTCAGGCTCTGAAGCATCCCTGGCGTAAACGAGGAGATTGGTATCCACGAAGAAATCAGCGCTCATGGAGCTCCTCGCGCTTCGGATAGGGCGCCCCGGATTCTTTCAGGCGGCAAGGCGACTGCGAGAGGTAGCGCTGCATGGCGGACCGGTATTGGTTTTCCTCCAGCATTTTCCCCTTGAGCATCTCGCCGACCAGGCGTGACAGGCTTTTACCCAGCTTGGCCGCGTGGATTTTTGCCCATCGGGCGACGTCTTCTTCCAGTGTGATGGTGATGTTTTTCATGACAAGAATATAGTGTAACACGATTATCGTGTCAATAAAAAATCGAGCCATGCTTGCACCTCGCTTTCCTGGACATTCAGCCATGGGATTCGAGCAGTTTTTCATTTGCACCCGAAGTGCGAGGAATGAAAAATGGACCGAGGGCCATCACCCCCTGAGGGTGACACTTCTGCCGCCTGCGTGCCGCATTTCCGGCTCCTGACCGAAAAGCAGATCAACGAGATCCACGCCGCCACCCTCGAAATTCTCGAAACCGTGGGGGTCAAGGTCCTCCACGCCGGGGCGCGCGACATGCTCCGGGGCGCCGGCTGCCGTGCGCCGGGCGGCGACATCGTCCATATCCCCGCCCGGCTGGTGGAAAAGAGCCTGCAAAGCGCCCCCCCGCTTGTGATCGTGTGGGACCGCAGCGGGGAGCGTCCCATGCGCCTGGTGGGGCGCAACGCCTATTTCGGCCTGGGCACCGACCTGCTTCACACCTACGACATCCACAGGGGCGGGCTGCGCGACAGCCGCCTTCAGGATGTGATCGACGCCTCCGTGGTGGCCGACGCCTGCGAGCACATCGATTTCACGGCCTCCTACGGGGTTCCCCTGGATATCCCCGCCAATCTCGCCTTTGTCGCCGCGTTCAGGGCGATGGTCGAACACACCGTCAAGCCGATCTACTTCACGGCCGCAGGCCGGGAGGACCTTGCCTGTATCCTCGAGATGGCCGCCGCCGTGGCCGGGGGGGAGGACCGCCTGCGCGAAAAACCGTTTCTGATCCACTACGCCGAGCCCATCAGTCCCCTGGTACACTCCGCCGGGGCGCTCGACAAGCTGCTGCTGTGCGCCGAGAGGGGCATCCCCCTCAACTACGTGCCGGCCCTGATGGCCGGCGGAACAGGGCCGGTCACCCTGGCCGGGGCCATCGCCGTGGCCAACGCCGAGGCGCTGAGCGGCCTGGTCATCCACCAGCTCAGGGCCCCCGGGGCGCCCATGATCTCGGGCTTCAGCGTGACCCCCCTGGACATGCGCCATGGCACGCCGGTTTACGGCAGTCCCGAGGAGCGCCTGGCCCACGCGGCCTGCGCCGACCTGTACCACCACTACGGGCTTCCGGTCTGGGGCGAAGCCGGCTGCTCGGATGCCAAGTGCCTCGACGAACAGGCCGCCGTCGAATCGACTCAGTCGATCCTCATGGCGGCCCTGGACGGCAGCAACCTGGTGCACGACATCGGCTATCTGGGCCAGGGCCTCATCGGCCACCTGGGGGCCATCGTCATGGGCAACGAGATCATCGGGCATGTCAAGCGCATCCTGCGGGGCTTCCAGATCGACCGCGGGCATTTCGCCCTGGACACGGTCCGCAAGGTGGGACCGGGCGGTCACTTCCTGGCCCAGAAACACACGGCCGGCTTTTTCCGCGGCGAACACTGGCTGCCCGCCTGCCTCGACCGCCAAGGCCTCGAGGGTTGGAGAAAAAACGGCGCCAAGCCCTTGAGAGAGGTCGTGACCGAAAAGGCCCGCGAAATCCTTGCCACCCACCGCCCGGTCACCCTGCCCGCACAGGTGTCGGATCGTCTCGAGGCCCTTATGCTGCGCGCCCAGGCCGACCTGATGGGCAAGCCCTTCGGAGTATGATAATAAATTGGTAGTTGCGCCAGGGTAATGCCCGCAACCGAGGTCAACACACCTTTTATCCGCGGTGACGCGCTCGTTATGGGACTTCCTGCGGGAAGCGAGAGGAAGGCTATGCCACGGACTCGTGCCGACGTGTTTGAGAGGGGTCGCCGGTCGCTTGCCGGGCGCCTGCTGGGCTTTCTCGCCCGGGCGCTGACGGTTCTCATCCTGCTGGCCATGGCCGCCTGGCAAACCCTGGCCGTTTACTACTCCAACCTGCCGGAGGGGTTCCGGCTTCCCGGAGCCGTCCTGGTCGCCCTGGCATCCCTTGGCATCCTCCTGACGGTTCGTCCGCGCCCCCGAGCACCCCGTCTACCTGGAAAGCCAGGCGCCCCCGAGGCTCCAGCTGGAGGACCCGGCCGCCGCCCAGGTGCGGGAGCTTGCCGAACTGGCGCGCCTGCTGGAGAAGAACCTGGTCACCCTGGAAGAGTACAATGCCTTGAAGCGGCGGCTTTTCGCTGCCTGACGGGGCGGCACACGATCCGGGCGCCCGGCGCACCGGTCTTTGCCCAAGGCCCCGGCAGGGGAGAACGCGCGTTCCAGCCTAAGGAGGGGAGGGTATGAAAAAGCTGAGGCTTGCACTTCTGTCCGGAGGGATCTCCTCCGAGCGTGAAGTCTCTCTGAACAGCGGCAAGCAGGTGTACGACGCCCTGGACAAGGACAAGTACGAGATCGTGCGCTACGACCCGAAATACGACCTGGCGAAGCTGGTCGCCGAGGCGCCCGGCATCGACGCGGCCCTGATCATCCTGCACGGGCCCTTCGGGGAGGACGGCACGGTCCAGGGACTGTTCGACCTCCTCGACATCCCCTACCAGGGCAGCGGCGTGCTGGGCAGCGCCGTGGCCATGAACAAGCTGATCGCCAAGCAGCTCTACGAAAAGGCCGGCCTGACCGTTCCCGCCTACCGGGTGGCCTGCAAGGGCCGGGACATCGACTGCGGGGACTGCATCGAGGCGCTGGGCCTGCCCCTGGTGGTCAAGCCGGTGGAACTGGGTTCCAGCGTCGGGATGACCATCGTGCGCCAGGCGGAGCAGCTGCCGGGAGCCATCGAGAAGGCCTTTTCCAAGGACAGCGCCGCCCTCGTCGAGGTCTTCGTCGACGGCGTGGAACTCACCGCCGGGGTCATGGGCAACGACGACCTGGAAGCCTTTCCCCTCATCGAGATCATCCCCAGCGAGGGCTACGAGTTCTTCGACTACGAGGCCAAGTACACCCCCGGGGCCACCAGCGAGATCTGCCCGGCGCGCATCGCCGACGCCGACCGCGACAAGGCCCAGGCCTGCGCCAAGGCGGCCCACCGCGCCCTGGCCTGCCGGGGCTACAGCCGGACCGACATGATCCTGAAAGACGGGGAAGTCTACATCCTCGAAACCAACACCATCCCCGGCATGACCGGCACCAGCCTCCTGCCCCAGGCCGCCGCCAAGGCCGGGTACAGTTTCGGCGCGCTCCTCGACCGGCTCATCGAGCTGGGCATCGAATCCCACGCCGCGCGCAAGGGGAGGGGGTAGGCGCCGGGCGCCGCCGATTGCGTGCGGCTCCTGGCCGATGGTTCGCCCTTTACTTCAACGGGTTGCCCTTCGAAGCTTTGTAGGTCGGACTTCAGTCCGAAAATACCCGGCGACCGTCCGGTTGCCACATACGCTGTCGGGCTGAGGCCCGACCTAAAGAATCCAACGTCGAAAACGGAGATCCAGATGACGGAGACGAAAGCGGCGGAAGGCGCCAAGCCGGGCGCCCGCGTGGGGATTGTCATGGGCAGCGACTCGGACCTGCCGGTCATGGAGGCGTGCGCGGCGATGCTCAAGAAATTCGATATCCCCTTCGAGATCACCGTGGCCTCCGCCCACCGCAGCCCGGGCCGGGCGGCGCAATACGCGTCCACGGCCTGCGGGAGGGGCCTGCGCGTGATCGTCGCCGGGGCCGGGCACGCCGCCCACCTGGCCGGCGCCATGGCGGCCCACACGACCCTGCCGGTGATCGGCGTGCCCATCGATTCCTCCTGCCTCCAGGGCTTAGACGCCCTGCTCTCCACCGTCCAGATGCCGCCGGGCATCCCGGTGGCCACCGTGTCCATCGGCAAGCCCGGGGCGCGCAACGCCGGCATCCTCGCCGCCCAGATCCTGGCCCTGTCGGACCCGGGCCTGGCCGGGCGCCTGGAAGCCTACAAGTCGGAGATGGCCCGCGAGGTGGAGGAAAAGGCCGAAAAGCTGAAGAGCCTTTAGCGCCCGCCCATGCACGCCACCCCCGAGATACGGGCGGCGGACGCCGCCGCCGTCGAGCGGGCGGCCCGCATCGTCCGCCGGGGCGGGGTCGTGGTTTTCCCGACCACCGGGCTCTACGGCCTGGGAGCCGACGCCTTCAACCCCGAGGCCGTGGCACGGGTGTTCGACATCAAACAGCGGCCCGCCGCCAAGCCCGTCCTCATCCTGGTGCGCGAGGCGGGCGACCTGGCAACGCTGGTGACGGAGATCACCCCGGACGCCCGGCGCCTGGCGGAGCGCTTCTGGCCCGGCCGCGTGACCCTGATCTTCAGCGCCTCGGCCAAGGTTCCCGCCCTGCTGACGGGCGGCACGGGCAGGATCGGCATCCGGGTCGCCGGGCACCCGGTGGCCGCCGCCCTGCTCGAGGGCGTCGGCGGCCCCATCACCGCCACCAGCGCCAACCGTTCCGGATTCCCGGGCTGTGCGGACATCGCCGCTCTCGACCCGCGCGTCGCCGCCGGAGTCGACCTGGTGCTTGACGCCGGCCGCCTTGCCGGCGGCGCGGGCTCCACGGTGATCGATGTCAGCGGCGGCCCCCCCCGCATCCTGCGCGAGGGCGCCGTCCCGGCGGCGGAAATTGAAAAGGTGGTGAGGCTGACAAGCTAATGGATTGACAAACCGAACCGCTTTGCGCTAAAGGCCTGGTCCGACGCCGGAGTGGTGAAACTGGTAGACGCAGAGGACTCAAAATCGGGGCCGAGAACCGCGGCCGCAAGGTCAATGTCCAGCGTTTCAAGGGCCTTGGGGAAATGAACCCCGCCCAGCTGCGCGAAACCACCATGGCACCGGACACCCGCCGCCTGGTGCAGCTGACCATCGACGCGAAGGGCGAGGAAACCGAGGCCCTGATGGACATGCTGCTCTCCAAGAAACGGGCCCCGGAGCGCAAGACCTGGCTGGAGGAGAAGGGCAACCTGGCCGGAACCCCGTGACGATGGGTGCGCCGGCGGGGGCCGATACCGATTTGGATGCCGATTCCGAACCCGATTTCGATTTCGATTTCGATTTGGATGTGGATTGGGATTGGGACAGGAGGAAAGCCGCCGGCGGCGTGGCTGTCGGCAGCCGGCTCACAACCCGCAACCCCCGACGCGAAGGCCACCGATGAGCGCCACCGCCGAAACCAGCCTGCAGGCCGCCGAAAGCGAGCCCCTGAAACAGTTCGCCGAAAGGGCCTACCTCGAATACGCCATGTCGGTCATCCTGGACCGCGCCCTGCCCCACGTGGGCGACGGCCTCAAGCCGGTCCAGCGCCGCATTGTCTACGCCATGTACGAGCTGCGCCTCGATGCCGGTGCCAAGCACAAGAAATCGGCCCGCACCGTCGGTGACGTCCTCGGCAAATACCACCCCCACGGGGACAGCGCCTGCTACGAGGCCATGGTCATCATGGCCCAGCCGTTTTCCTTCCGTTACCCCCTCGTCGACGGCCAGGGGAACTGGGGCGCGCCGGACGATCCCAAGTCCTTTGCCGCCATGCGCTACACGGAGGCGCGCCTGTCGCGCTATGCCGAGATCCTGCTGGAGGAAATCGGCCAGGGAACCGTCGACTGGATGCCCAATTTCGACGGGACCCTCCAGGAGCCGGCGGTGCTGCCGGCGCGCCTGCCCAACGTGCTCCTCAACGGAGGCACCGGCATCGCGGTGGGGATGGCCACCGACATCCCCCCCCATAACCTGCGCGAGGTCGTCCAGGCCTGCATCCACCTCCTGGATCACCCCGATGCGGATGACGCGCAACTCTTCGCCCATGTGCCGGGCCCGGATTTCCCCACCGAGGCCGAGATCATCACCCCGCCCGAGGAGATCCTCAAGATCTACCGCAGCGGCACCGGGACGATCCGCATGCGCGCGGTGTTCGAACCGGAAAACGGCGACATCGTGGTCACCGCCCTCCCGCACCAGGTGTCGGGGGCGAGAGTCATGGAGCAGATCGCGGCCCAGATGCAGAACAAGAAGCTTCCCATGGTGGCCGACCTGCGCGACGAGTCCGACCACGAGGACCCGACCCGCCTGGTCATCGTCCCCCGCTCCGGCCGGGTGGACAAGCAGGTCCTCATGGCCCACCTCTTCGCCACCACCGACCTGGAGCGCAGCTATCGGGTCAACCTGAACCTCATCGGCCTGGACGGCCGGCCGCGGGTCATGGGCCTCAAGGCCCTGCTTTCCGATTGGCTGGCCTTCCGCCAGGAAACCGTCACGCGGCGCCTGCAGCACCGCCTGGACAAGGTCCGCGAGCGCCTCCACGTCCTCGACGGCCTGCTGACCGCCTATCTGAACATCGACGAGGTCATCGCCCTGATCCGCTCCGCGGAAGACCCGAAATCCGCCCTGATGGCGCGCTTCGGCCTGACCGAGACCCAGGCCGAGGCGATCCTGGCCCTGCGGCTGCGGCACCTGGCGCGCCTGGAGGAGATCAGGATCCGCGCTGAGGCCGACGCTTTAGGCACGGAAAGGGACCGCCTCGAAAAAATCCTCGCCTCACCCGCCAGGCTCAAGGGCCTCATCCGCCGGGAGCTCAAGGCCGATGCGGAAACCTACGGGGATTGCAGGCGCTCGCCCATCGTCGCGCGCCGGGAGGCCCAGGCCCTGACCGAGGCCGACCTCGCGCCGACCGAGCCGGTCACGGTGGTGCTGTCGGCCAACGGGTGGGTGCGGGCCGCCAGGGGCCACGAGGTCGACGCCGCCGGTCTCTCCTACAAGTCCGGGGACGGATTCCTGGCCGACGCCCGGGGAAGAAGCAACCAGCCGGCCGTGTTCATCGACTCGACCGGCCGCAGCTACGCGCTGGCCGCCCACAGCCTCCCCTCCGCCCGCGGGCAGGGGGAGCCCCTCAGCGGCAGGTTGAGCCTGCCCCAGGGGGCCGGCCTCATCGCGGTCCTGATGGGGGAGCCGGGCCAGGCCCTTCTGGTGGCCAGCGACGCCGGCTACGGGTTCGTGGCCGTCCTGGAGGACCTGCTGACCAAGAACCGCAGCGGCAAGGTCGTTCTCTCCCTGCCCGAGGCCGCCCGCCCGCTGCCGCCGATTCCCCTGTCCGATCCCCAGGCCGACCGGCTCGCCGTGATCACCAGCCAGGGCCGGATGCTGATCTTCCCTCTGTCCCAGCTGCCCCGCATGGCGCGGGGCAAGGGCAACCGGATGATCGCCATCCCGGCGGCCGCACAGCAGGCGCGCACCGAGGTCGTGGCTTTCATGGCGCCGCTGGTCAGGGGCGCCCACCTGGTGGTCTACGCGGGCCGGCGCTTCCTGACCCTGAAACCGGGAAATCTTTCCGAGTTCGAGGGCGAAAGAGGCCGCCGGGGCCGGAAACTGCCCCGCGGCTTTCAGAAAGTCGACCGCGTGGAGGTGGTCGAACCGCCGCAGATGGCCCTTCTGTGACCGCGGCGCTCACTCCGATGACCCCTCGATGTCGATGATTTTCATCCCCTCCAGATAGCTGCGGGTCTTGTAGCGGTTGATGCGCATCAGCCGGGTGGTGATGCGGCCCATCCGGTCCACCTGCTCGCCGATTTTGATGATCTGCCGGTAGAGCGGGTCTTCCTTGGGCATCTTCATGCCCACCAGTTCGGTGTAACCGTAGATGGCCATCATCGGCTGGCTCATCTCGTGGCAGACCGCGCCGGTCATCTCCAGGATGGCTTCCAGCTTTTCCTGGATGACGCGCGTTTCCTCGCTCTTCTTGCGCTCGGTGCAGTCCCGCACGATGGACATGAAAATGGTTTTGCGCCCGGACACGAGGGGGGTGACGGTGTACTCGATGGGCAGGCTGCGGCCGTCGCGGTGACGGCCCTCGATCTCGGTGGGGGTTTCCAGCGACAGGGCCGGGTTGGCGTAAATGGTTTCGGCGCCCTCCCCGTGGGGGTAGAGTTCGGAGGTCTTCATCCCCAGCAGCTCGCCGCGGCTGTAGCCGAACATCTCGCACGCCCGGCGGTTGGCATCGACGATGTCCCGGGTCTCGGTTTCGAAGAAGATCGCATCGTCGGCGTGCTCGAACAGCGTCCGGTAGCGGGCTTCGCTTTCCTTCAGGGCCTCCTCGGCCAGGATGCGCTCGGTGCGGTCGATCATGCCCACCAGCGCTGCCGGCTCCCCCTCCCAGGAAATGGGAGACGTGTTGAGTTCCACCCAGCGCACCCCGGAGCCGCGGCACAGGACCCGGAAGACCTCCGCGTTCAACTCCCGCAGGGCGTCCCTGTCGGAAAGACCGCGCCGCGTTATCCGCGCACGGTCGCCGGGGTGGAAAAGCGCCTCGAAACCGCGGGTCAGAATCTCCTCCTTGTCCAGGCCGGTCAACTCCAGGGCGCGGTGGTTGAAGAAGCGGATCCGGCCCTCCTGGATTGCCAGAAAGGCCTCGCGGGCCTTTTCCACCATGAGGCGGTACTTCCGGGCGCCGGTGTTCAGGCGCTCCCCGGATTCCCGGAGCCCCTCCCCGGGATCCCCGAGCCGGGACAGCGCCCGGCGCAAACGGTTCACCTCGGCGAGGAGGTCCTCTCGGGTCCGGTCGGCATCGTCCATGTCCGCGGTGGCTCTTTCCCTTCTCGTTGTCGTTGTCGTAATCGTTGTCGTAATCGTAATCCAAATCCAAGTCGAAATCGAAATCGTATTTTAAATCGAAAACCATCCCCCGGGCGGCCCTGAGCGCGCGGAGACGGAGCCGATGACGACTATGGCTGGAACGACGATTACGATTACGATTACGACAACGATTTCGATTTCGATTTCGATTTCGATGAGGATTGGGAGATACTATAACCCCGTCCAAACCGCAACGCCCTTTCCCGGCCCCGGCGCGCGCCGGCCCGGGGGACAATACGATTGACACCCCGAAGGCTTTTGCCTATGATTTCCGGAAAAAGAGGACCGGCAACAGGAGGGCACGCCATGGAAGGGACGCACAAGACCGTTATCTACGACCGCCACGTGAGCCTGGGGGCGCAGATGGTCGAATTCGGCGGATGGGACATGCCGCTTCAGTACGCCTCCGGCATCATCCGGGAACACCTGGCCACCCGCCGGCACGCCGGGCTTTTCGATGTGTCCCACATGGGCCGTTTCGCCCTGCGGGGCGGGAACGCCCTCGCCCTGCTGCAGCGCGCGCTCTCCAACAACGCCGCCGGGCTGGAGGTCGGCGAGAGCCAGTACACGATGATTCCCGATGCCGCGGGGGGCGCCGTCGACGACGCCTATCTCTCCCGCTTCTTCCAGGACGAATACCTCCTGGTGGTCAACGCCGCCAACCGCCGGAAGGATTGGGACCATCTCCAGGCCCAGGCCGTCGATTTCCCGGGGGTGGAGATGCGCGACCGGACCTTAGACCTGGCCATGTTCAGCCTCCAGGGGCCCCTGTCCAAGAAGATCCTCCAGGCCGCGCTGAACGGCGGGGCCCTTCCCGAGCCGATCCGCAACCGGCTCTCCACGGCCCGCGCGGGCAGTGCCCCCCTGCTGATTTCCCGGACCGGCTACACCGGCGAACCGCTCTGTTTCGAGATGTTCGTGGAGCGGGCCGAAGCCCTCGGGCTCTGGGATCGGCTCACGGCCCTGGGCGCCGAGCCGGTCGGGCTGGGGGCCCGCGACACCCTGCGCCTCGAGGCGGGTCTGCCGCTCTACGGGCACGAGCTCGGAACCGATCCCGAGGGGCAGGCCATCCCCATCTTCGCCTGCGCCCTGGCCCGGTTCGCGGTGAGCCTCTCCCCGCTGAAGGCTCCCGGTCAGTTCCTCCTCTGCGAGCCGGTTGAGGGATTTTCCGAGCGCCGTCAGGGCGAAGAGGGCGTTTTCCGTCCGCAGGCGGTCGTAGTAGGCGTCGACCTGGTGCCGCGTCACGCGCGAGGCATCATGATAAACCTGCTCCAGCATGCGGTGCACGATCCACCGCCCGAAAAAGAGTTCCGCGAGGTCCGCCGCGCCCGGCAGATCCGCCAGGCGAACCGCCAGGGGGAGTTCGTGGGGGAACCCGGCCGCATCGACGAGGACCAGGGCGCTCACCTTGTCCGCGTGGTCGACGGCCATGTTCCAGGCAATGGCCCCGCCCAGTGAATTCCCGACAAAGACCACGTCTTCAAGCCCCATGACCTCCATCCAGCGGTTCACTTCCTCCATCAGCCGCCAGGGGTCGTAGACGTTTTCCCGCGGCTTGTCGGACCATCCGAAGCCCTTCATGTCCAGGGCATACACGTGGCAGCCTTCCGCCTGCAGGAGGGGCGCCAGCTTCTCCCAGGTATAGGTGGAGGAAGCGAACCCGTGAAGCAGGAACACCCGTTTTCCGGGGCCGGGGTATTCGGTGAAATGGTAGCGGATACCCCCGATTTCCACGAAGCGGTCCCAGGGCCGGGGCGTCGGGACTTCGCCGTTGGGCAGCTTTTCCACGAAAAGGCCGCAGGAGCAGAACGCAAGGCCGCAGAGGCAGGCCAGCAGGACCAGCCGGGAGCGGATGGACATGGGGCATCTCCCATTCGGGGCGGGAGGCAACGCGCTGCATCCCGGTGGGGCGCCCTGGAAGCCGGGGCGCAGGGGCTAAAGGGCCGGGTTCACATCCGGGAGGCAGACATAGGGCGGGAATTTCTTTCCCGGCTCGCACGCGAACGCCTGCACCAGCTCGACGCTGAAGCGGGCGCCCGGCCCCACCTTCTCCTGGCCGGCGCGCCGCAGGCGCTCTATCTCCTCGCCGCGCGGCGGGCGGAACGGGCGGATCCGCAGCACCACGCGGTTCCCGCTTTCCCGCACCAGCTGGTGCTGGCAGATCCAGGCGCATTCCTCCCTCACCAGTTCCGCGGTGATGAGGTAGGGGTGGACCTTCCTGCCTCCGGCCAGGTGAAAATAATCTATAGTTCTTCCCTGGATCTCCCCGATGGTGGCAAAGGGAGCCCCGCAGGCGCACCCGGCACCCCCCCGGGTGGCGACATCCCCCGTGCGGTAACGGATGAAGGGCATGGCGAGGGTGTGCAGCCCTGTGGCGATCACCTCCCCGGCTTCCCCCGGGGCGGCCGGCCGCCCGTCTTTCAGGATCTCCAGGATCACGTTGCCCTCGCAGACATGATAGGCGCCATGCAGCGGGCACTCCCAGGCCAGGATATTGAACTCGTGGGCGCCGTAGACGTCGAACACCGGGCAGGCGAAGCCTTCCTCGATCCGCCGGCGCATGGCGGCCGTCATGACCCCGACGCCCGTGAGTGCGAGCCGCGGACGGATCCGCCCGGGGTTCGCGCCGGTCGCCAGGGCGGCCAGCGTGCTGGGGTACCCGGCGACGATGTCGGGCCGGATGCGCACCAGCTCGCCAAGGATCTGCCCTTCCTCCAGGTAGCAATCGATGTGCGCTGTCCTGAAAAGGCCGAGAACGTTTTTGCAGCGGCTCATTAACCGGCGATCGTCCCGGAACGAGGGCGTTTCCGCGATGACGACGAGGCGGTCCGAAGCCCGCATCCCGTACCCCGTGCATGCCCGCACCCGGAAGAGGTGGATCAGGTGATCCTCGAAAAAGGAGCGCCAGATCGTAAAGGGCATCCCCGAAGAGCCGCTCGACATTCTCTTGACGAGGCGGCCGGGGCGGGCGCCGCCGGAAAGGATGTCGCCCAGCGGAAGGTTTCTCAAGTCGCCTTTGGAGGTGACCGGGATGGCGGACAGGTCCCCGGTGCCGCGGATGTCGTCGGGGTGGAGGCCGTTTTGTTCAAACAGGCGGCGGTAGTAAGGGACCCGGCCATGGGCGTGGCGCACCAGGCGGCGCAGCTGCCGGCTCTGAAAATCCAGGAGCCCCTCGCGGGTCGTGCGCCCTTGGCGCAGCAGGACCCCCGGGGTGCGAAGGTGATGGGCTGCCGGCATGATGGTGTCCGATCCCTTCCTGGCTCTATCAATACGGCGACGCTCCCTACCGCTTGCGCCGGACGCGCACCGCCGCCCCCGGTTCACGGCCCGCCGGCGAGGATGGCGCTCATGGTGGCGGCATCGATGTTGCCGCCGCTGAGGATGACCCCCACCGGGTCCCGCGGCGTGACGGCCCCGCTGAGCAGGGCGGCCACCCCCAGGGCGCCCGAGGGCTCCACCACGATCTTGAGGCGATGGAAGAGAAACCGCACCGCCGCGGCGATGGCCTCCTCGGTGACCGTGCGCATGTCGTCCACGTAGGCCCTCACCAGGGGGAAGGTGATCTCCCCCAGGCTGGGAGTGCGTAAGCCGTCGGCGATGGTCGGCGGGTTGTGAACACGGTGGCGGATCCCGGTGCGAAAAGACCGGGTGGCGTCGTCGGCGAACTCGGGTTCGATGCCGACCACCCGGCAGTCCCTCTGGGTGTGGCGGGCGGTAATGGCCGAGCCGCTCAACAGGCCGCCGCCCCCGCAGGGCACCAGGAGCATGCCGAGCTCTCCCACCCGCTCGATGGGTTCCAACGCGGCAGTTCCCTGGCCGGCGATAACATCCAGATGATCGTATGGCGGGATCATCGTGAACCCGTGTTGCTCCGCCAGTTCCCGGGCGATGGCGTCGCGAGAGGCAACGGCGGGGTCATAGAGGATCACGCGCGCCCCGTACCCCTCCGTGGCGGTACGTTTGATGGCCGGGGCGTTATCGGGCATCACCACGGTGACCTTCACCTCGAGCAGTCGACCCGCGAGGGCCACGGCCTGGGCGTGGTTGCCGGAAGAAAAGGTGATAACCCCCCTTGCCCTCTCGGCCGGGGTCAACCGGCAGACGGCATTGTAGGCCCCCCTGAATTTGAAAGCGCCCACCCGCTGAAAATTTTCACCTTTGAGGTATACCCTGGCCCCAGCCACCTGATCCAGAGTACGGCTGGTTAGGACCGGCGTGCGGTGCACGACGCCCTGAAGGCGCTCTTTGGCAGCCAGAACGATCTGCAGCAATGCTTTCTCCGTGCTCTCCGTGTCTCTGTGGTGAAAAAGAACCCTGACCTGGCGCAATCGTTGTCGCGCATGGCACTACAGAGGGTTGGAACGCATCAGGGCCTCGACCGAGGCAAGGTCCGGCATGCCCTTGCGGGCGCCGACCACCGTGCAGCAGAGGGCGCCGGCGGCGCTGGCAAAGCGCAGCAGCTCCGGCCAGGCCATCCCCATGGCCCACCCGGCGGCGAAGGCGCCGTGGAAGGCGTCCCCGGCCCCGGTGCTGTCGACGGCATGGACCCCGTAGGCCCCGAGACGGCCGGCGTCATGGCCGCGGCGCCAAACGAGCCCCTCCGCCCCCAGGGTGATCACCACGACCGGCGCGTGCTCCGCCAGGCGCCCGGCAGCACGGGCCGCGTCCGTGCCGCCGGCCAGATCCCGGGCGAAGCGCTGCGATGCCACCAGGGCATCGACCCGGCCCAGGAGGCCGAGGCTCCCCTCGTGGACCGAGCCGGCGTCCAGGAGGGTGGCAACCCCCAAGGCGCGCGCCTGTTGGGCCAGGGCCAGCGAAGCCTCCGGCTGGTGACCGTCGAAAAGGATGACCCGCGGCCGGCTGCGGGCGATGTCGATGCCGCCGGGATCCAGCCGCGGGACCGCCCGGCGGTAGTTGACCACGGTGCGCAGCCCGTCCGGCTTGACAAGAATGGCGGATAAGGGGGTGGGGATGGCGCCGGTCAACACCTGCCCGGCATCGATCCCCTCGGCTTCCAGCTCCGCTCGGTGCGCGCGGCCGTAAACGTCATCGCCCAGGTAACCCGCGAACGCCGCCCTGGCCCCGAGGCGCGCGGCCGCCACCGCGGCGTTGGCCGCCGGCCCGCCGCCGCAGGCGATGAGAGCCCCGGCGGCGGTCTTCTCGTCGGGTCCCGGGTGGTGGTCGACGCAGAAGACGAGATCGTAGCAGGCAAAGCCCACGCAGAATACATCGGGGCCGGAGCGGCCGGCCGGCCTGTTTTCTCTGGATGGCATCGTGGATCCCGCCTCGCGGGTCAGGAGTTTGTTCCGGCCCCTTCGGCCGCCAGGGAAGATGTATCCAGAGGCATGTGAAAATGCAAGCCCAAAAAAAGGGCCTGGAAATGGCAAAAGGGGACACCCTCATGGCCAGACCGATTGACAGGCGAGGGCGGCTTTTCTATACTGGACCCCGATGCCTTGCGCGAGGCGAACGGAGGGAGACCCCATGCTCGAAACCATCCCCGTCTTTTCGTGCCTCAGCGAAAAGGAGATCCGGGACCTGGAGACCGAGGCGGTCAAAAAAAGCTTCCCCAAAAACACGGTCCTGTTCAGCGAGGGGGACGAGACCGACTCCCTGTATGTCATCACCTCGGGAAAGGTCAAGGCCGTCATCACGGATGAAACCCGCCCGCAAAAAAGGCCGGGTCCGGCGCCGAGGCCCCGGGGGCACCCGCAAGGCACGGGGTCGGGGCCTGAAGTTGACGGAGAGTAACCATTGATCCGCAGAAATAAAGCCCTCATCCGGCACCTTCTCCCCCCGGGGTCTCGCGCAGCAGTTCACGGGCGCGCCTGCCCCTGTCGGAGCCCGACCGGCGGTATCTGCCGTCGATTCCGTCGCCGCGGGCGATAAATACACCCCTATGCCGTCCGTCCGGCCCTCCGCGGATCGGCCCTGGGAGGGTCGAACCGCCTGACCCGGTCCTGAAACGCCCGCAGGGTTCCCTCGCCCTTCTCGCCTCCGTAACGCAGGCGCACGTAGAGGTCGACGATGGGCATCACCGCATCCCGCAGGTCCTCGCGCTCGGAGGCGACCATGCCGGCGTAATCGACGGGCCCCTGGGAAGGCCGGCGCGGAAGGCCGGCCGCCTCCAGACGGGCGCAGAACCGTGCGTAGGCGTCCTGAACCGGGTCCCCCCGCCTCATTTTGCGGCGGGCCCGGCGCCACCGCAGGCCCGCATACAGGAGCCCGAGGGCCGACACCGTCAGCACCAGCATGATCGCGGGGGTCCTCCAGGCGCCGCCCCGGATTCCCGCCCGCCTCAGAAGGTCCTGCTGCTCGTCGGACGAATACCCCATGACCTCGAAATCCCACCGGATGTTGATGAGCTCCCAGGCGTCGCCCAGGGTCATCCAGGCCCTTGCCAGGCCTCCCGGCAGGTTCTCCAGGATGCCCGCGCCGCCCCCGAACAGCGGCCCCTCGAGGCCCTGCACAGCCCGTTCCGGGGCGACCGCCAGCGTCGGGTCGACGCGCACCCACCCCTCCCCGTCGATCCAGACCTCGGCCCAGGAGTGGGCGTGGGAGTCGCGCACAACGAGATAGTTCCCGTAAGGGTTGCGCTCCCCCCCGAGAAAACCGCCGACCAGGCGCGCGGGCACGCCGGCGGCGCGCATCAGGAAAACGAAGGCCGAGGCGAAGTGCTCGCAGAATCCGCGCCGGTGCCCGAAAAGAAAATCGTCGACGGCGTCCTGCCCCCCGGCGGGCGGGGAAAGGGTGTATACGAACCCGTTGGCGGCAAAATAGGCCAGGGCCTCGGCCGTCGTCTGCGCCGCGCCCCGCCCCTGGCGCTTCCACTCCGCGGCCAGGCGCCTGGCGCGCGGGCTCACCCCCTCCGGGAGTTCCAGCGCGGCCCGGCGCCGCACCCGGCTGTCCTCGGTGACATAGCGGGTGACCGAGGTCACCCGGTAGCGGGTCTTTCCGGCCAGCCCGCGGCGCGCGCGCAGGGTGTAGTCGTCCATCAGGACGGCCGCGGCCGGGGCCTCCAGGGGAAGGTCCAGCGCGAACAGATAGCGGCCGTCGTAGGCCTCCAGGCTGATGCCGTAGGCGACGCTCTGGTCGCCCGCCACCGGGCTCCTGGTGCGGCCGGGGGTTCCGGCCGGCCGCCAGGACGTCCCGTCGTAGTCCTCGAACACCACCCCGCGCCAGTAGAGCCGGTCCGGCGGGGGGATGTCCCCTCCGAACTCGGCCCTGAAGGCGACCCGGTCGGAGCGCACCAGGCTGGAGACGTCCCCGAGACGCAGGATGTCGCTGAAGCCGGTGACGCCGACCCCGGGAGCGGCCAGCCCCCAGGCGCCGCCGCCGGTGCGGGGGAAAAGGACGAAGAGGACCAGCATCAGGGGGACCGCCTGGGCCATGATGACCGCCGAGGTCCGCAGGTGGTCCGCCATGCGCCCGTCCGGGTGGTTCTGGCGGATCAGAACGGCGGTGGTCACCAGGACGGAGAGGAACATGAACCCGGTCATGGCCAGGTTCTCGAAGTCGAACAGGCTGGTGATCGCCAGGAAATAGGCCAGGAAGACGGTGACCATGCGGTCCCGGTGGGTGCGGACCTCCATGGGCTTCAGGCCCGCCATCACCGCCAGCATGGCGATGGAAAAACCGCTGCGCTGCAGGAAGCCGTGGGACAGGAGCACCAGGCCGATGCCGGCGGCGGTCAGCGCCCAGCGCGCGACCCGGCCGGGCAGCGGCCATCCCCGCCGGTCGGCCAGGCCCGTGTAACCCCAGAGCGCGAGGCACCAGGCCGTGACGGGCAGGGGCAGCCGGACCAGCTGCGGCGCGAAGGCCACCAGCAGGGCCGCCAGCAGGGGGGTCACATCCCCTCTGTCCGCCGCCGGATCCACGGGGTCACCCTCCCTTCGGCCCGGGCCGGGCGGCCCCTGCCCTGCCGGCGGGGTTGAAAAGGGCCAGTGCGGCGAGGCAGCGCCGGGTGTGGGCGGCTCCGGAGCCGGGCCGGATCGTCCCCCCCGGCAGGCGCAGCCCGAAGGCCAGGTTCGATTTCCGGGCGGCCAGCACCATATCGCACAGCCGCCCGAGCCGCTTTTCCCCCTCCATCCCGGGAAAGCCGGACCAGTCCAGGCAGACCGCGGAGCCGGGAGCCGAGACGAACTCCTTGGTGTGAAGCCCCAGGCCGCGGGAAAAAGTTTTCCAGGAGATGTGCTGCAGGGGGTCGCCCGGCTGGTAGGTTCTCAGGCCGTGAAAATCGTCCCCACCCCCCGCCCCGGCAGCCCCCTCGCGATGGCCTTGAACTGGCAGAATTCCGCGCATTCACGGCAGAAGGTGCACTTCCCCTCGTCGACCTGGGGCACTTCCATGGCGGCCTGGCGGCGGCCGGAGATCTCCGGCCGCAGGAAAAGATGCAGGTTGGGTTCCTCCACGTCGAGATCCACCGCGGTCACGGGGCGGTTCCAGGTGACCGCCAGGGAGGCGGTCACCAGGGTCTTGCCGGTGCCTCCCTTCCCGCTGGCAATGGCGATTTTCATCTTCTGCGGCCTCGCGCCTGTTCCGGCTCCGCCCAGACGACTTTTCCGCCGGTAAAGCGCTCCAGGGCCTGGCGGACGCTCAGGTTTTCCATGTCCTGACCCACGCGGACGCCCGCCGCGGCCAGGGCCTGGTAGGCCTTGGGGCCCACGAAGCCGGTCAGCACCGCCGTGGCGCCCGCGCGGACGACGGTTTCGGCGGCCTGGATCCCCGCTCCCTGGCTGCGGGCCTGGCCGGACCCGTTGTCGACATATTCGAAGGCCCCGGTGGCGGGGTCGACGACGATGAAGCCGGCCGCACGGCCGAAGCGCGGGTCGACGCGGTCATCCAGAGAGGGCCCCTCGCTGCTGATGGCGATTTTTCCCATTCGACGATTCTCCTTTATGCTCCGGCCGATGGCCTGGCGGGAGACGTTCAGCCTCGTGAAATCCTAGTTATGAGAATATGCTAATAACTATTAAGGCCGAACCCCCAGGCTGTCAAGGGAAAGAGTGCTGCAACCCGAAGGCCCCGCTCACCAGCCGTGGACGACCTGGGACGCCGGGACGAGCTGGACCTGGCGCTTCAGCTCCGGCAGGCCCTGGCGCAGGGTTTCGTAGGTGGCCGGGTGGGGGTGGCCGATCCCGAGCGCCTGGCCCCGCTGGCGGGCGCGGAGAATGAGCTTCCGGATCTGCCCGCGGATGAAGTCGGGGGTGATGACGTGGTCGAGGAAGACGTCGCGCTCGGCGAAAGGGACCTGGAAAAGGCGCGCGGTGGAACGGGCGACGCTGTCGGCGCTGGTGAGGCTGTCGACGAAGAAGAGGCCGCGCTGCTTGAGGACCGAGAAAACCTGCTGCATCTGGGGAGATTCCCGGGTCAGGCGCGATCCCATGTGGTTGTTGACGCCCCTGGCCTGCGGCATGGCGTCCAGATTGGCTTCCAGCTGGGCGATGAGCCGGTCCGGGGGCATGGAGGCCAGGAGGGCTCCCGGCCCCGGGTCCACGTGGGGGTATTCCTCGGGCTCCATGGGCAGGTGGATCATGATTTCGACGCCCTGCCTGCGGCCGATGGCGAGGATATCCTCCTGGAACGGGCTGCCGGGCAGAACCGCCGCGGTCAGGAGGGGCTCGAGCTCCAGGAACTTCCGGGCCATGCGGCGGTCGTAGCCGAGGTCGTCGATGATGATGGCGACTTTCGGCCGCTGGTCGGCCGGCAACGGCCGGGGCGTCGCCGGCTCCGCGGCGGGCAGGTCCGGCTCGGGGTAGACCTCGAAAAGGGGCACCGGGTCCGCCCCGGGCGGGGCCGCGGGAACGGGGGCGGGGGCGGGCTCCTGCTTTGGGGGTTCCTGCCGGGCGGCTTTCGGCGCGGGCACGGGCTCCTGCTTTGGGGGTTCCTGCCGGGGGGCTTTCGGCGCGGGCAGAGCCGGTCGTTGGGCGTGGGCCGGCGCGGAGGCGGGGGGCGGGGGCCGCCGGGCCTCGGGCTTCCGGGCCCCCGGGCCGAGGAGGCGATGGGCCACGAAGGCCGCCGCCATAGTGAGACAGACCAGGACCGCCACTCCCAGAAGCCCCCTGCGCCACTGGGCGGCAGGGTCACGGCGGCGCGGCGTGCGCGCTTTGCGCGCCGTGCGCTTCTCTTTTTTCCCGGCCGGTCCTGGTTTCTTCTTCGTCATGGCAAACGCGCGGCAGGCGCTCTCGGCAGTTGACGGGGGCCGCGCCTACCGCGGTTTGCAGCTCAGGATGTCGTAGCCCACAAGGATTTCCAGGGCCCGCATGACCTGGTTGTCCTTTTCCAGTTCCTCCAGGTCCAGGGGACCCAACCGGGATTCGGCGTCCGAAGCCGGCTGCCGCTCCTTGCGCGTTTCCCAGGGCCCCCCGCCGCCCTCCGCCGCCCCTTCCGCGTCATCCCCCCCGAACGGCAGGGCTTCGAGGTGGTTCTTGAGATCCTTTTCCTTCAGCATCTCCTCTTCGGCCTCGGGTGCGGCCGGCTCCACGAAACGATTCTTGATGACGATGTCCGGCTCGATGCCCTTGGCCTGGATCGACCGGCCGTTGGGGGTGTAGTAGAGGGCCACGGTCAGCTTGAGGCCATAGCCCCCCCGGAGCGTGTCGACGGTCTGCACCGAGCCCTTGCCGAAGGATGTGGTCCCCAGGATCAGCGCGCGCTTCTGGTCCTGGAGCGCGCCCGCCACGATCTCGGATGCGCTGGCGCTGCCCCCGTTGATGAGGATGACGATGGGGTAATCGCGGCGGGCCCCGTCGGAATGCGCCCGATAGACTTTGTTGTTGCTCTCCTGCCGCCCCTTGATGGACAGGATCGTCCCTTCCTCCAGGAAAAGGTCGGATATCTTGATGGCCTGGTCGAGAAGGCCGCCCCCGTTGTCGCGGAAGTCGAGGATCAACCCCTTCAGGGGGGGATCGCCCGACTCGAGCCGGGCAAGGGCCGCCTCGAAATCGGCGAGGGTGCTCCCGGTGAAGTTGGTGATCCAGATGTAGCCGTAACCGGGCCGCAGGGTCTTCGATTTGACGCTCTGGATGGGGATGACGGCCCGAACCAGCTCCACCTCGAAGGGTTCGGCGACCCCCTGGCGGGCGATGGTGACGATGACCTTGGATCCCCTGGGGCCGCGCATCATCTCGACCGCCTCGCGCAGGTCGCGGGTCGGCTTGCCGTCGACCTTGAGGATGACATCCCTGGCCTGGATGCCGGCCTTGTAGGCGGGCGTGCCCTCGATGGGCGTGATGACCGTCACGAAGCCCTCGCGCAGGGTGATGTGGATGCCGATGCCGGTGAATTTGCCCTGGGTGTCGATCTGCAGGTCCTCGAAGCTCTCCGGCCGCAGCAGCCCGGAGTGGGGGTCCAGGCTGTGGACCATGCCGTCGATGGCCTTCAGGATCAGGTCCTTGGTGTCGACCGGTTCGACATAATTCTTTTCGATCTGGTCGAGGACATCCGAAAAGAGTTTCAGGCTCTCGTAGGTGGCGTCGCTGCCGGCCGACAGGCCCTGGTAAAATCCGGCGCCCAGGACGAGGGCGAGGCCGGCGGCTGCAGCCGCCAGCCAGGGGGTTGATGTCTGCCTTCCGGTAAAGCGCATGGCCCGCTCCTCTGCCGATGTCACCCTCTCGCGATCCAATCCAGGGGGTCGAGGGGTTTTCCCTGGTGGCGGATCTGAAAATGGAGCCGGCAGTCGCTGACCGGGCCGGAGTCTCCCGCCGTGGCGATGACCTCTCCGGCCTCCACCGGTTCCCCCTTCTCCTTGAAGCGTTCCGCCAGGTGGGCGTAAAGGGTGTGGTAGTTGTCGCCGTGGTTGACGATGACCAGGTTGCCGAACCCCTTGAACCAGTCCGAAAAGACCACCTCCCCGGACCAGACCGCCAGCACCGGCTCCCCTTGATCGGTGCGGATGTCGATGCCGCCGTGAAAATTGGTGACATCGTATGCGGGATGGCGGTAGGGACCGAAAAAAAGGATTATTTTACCCCTGGTCGGCATGATAAGCAAGCCTTTTGCACCCGAAAAGCCGCTGGCCTGGCCCGCCGACGGCCCGCCGTGCGGCGGCGCCTTCCCCAGGCCCTCGAGGGCCCGGTCGAGGTCCCGCGCCGATTCCTTCAAGGCGCCGAGGGCCGCCAGCTCCAGGGCCTTTTCGCCGCGGACCCTTTCCAGGAGTTCCTTTTTCTGCGCCGTTTCCCGGGCGGCCTCCGCCAGGGACCGCCGCGCCTCCTCCTCGAGGGCCTGTTTCCGCTCCCGGCTGACCTGGAGGTCGCCCAGAAGCGTTGCCAGCAGGAGCGCCTTGCGGGTGTAGCCGTCCAGCCGGCTGCGGTCCATATCCAGGATCGTGCGCAGGGCGGTCTGGCGCCGCTGGAGATCCGCGATGCCCTCGGCGGAGGCGATCAGGGGAAGGCTCCCCAGCCGGCTCAGCTTGTAAAAGGCGACCAGGCGATCCCTGACGTGGGCCGAGTCGCTGCGGACCCTTTCCTGGAGGGCGCCGGAGGCGGCCTCGACGTCGGCGATCCTGACGCCCAGGGCCTGGATGTCGGCTTCCACCCGGACCCGCCGCTGCCGGAGGGCGGCAAGGGACCTGTCGGCGGCGTGGAGGCGGCCCAGAATCTGGTTTTCATCCCGGGCGGCCTCCGCCAGGGCCAGCTCCTGGCGGGAGATCTGACGCTGGAGATCGTCGCGGCGGCGGGTGTCTTCGGCCGAACCGAGGGCGGGGGGCCCCCCCGGAACCCGGCTGCCGGCGGGTGCGGGCGTCTCCTGTAGAAACCGGCCCCGGCCGCTGACATAGCCGAGGCGGCCGTCGGCGGACACCTTCCACCAGTCATCGCCGCGGGCCAGGATGACGACGGTGTCGCCCCTTCGAAGGGTGGCGCTGGGCCCTTCGTCCATGGAGGGGGAGGGGCGCAGGTTCAGGCGCTCCACCATGACCACGGCGACCCGCTGCCCGCTGCCCCCGGGGTCGAGGGCAAGGGCCGGGCCGGGTGCGGCGGCCAGCCACCCCCCGGCGGCCAGGAAAAGAAGCGACCGGATCGCCGCGCCTCCCGGCGTCGGGGGTTCCCGAAGAGGCCGGGATTCCCGGTCCGCCGGCCTGAACCCGAAAGACGGCTGCAGGGAGAGAAAGCTGCCGAGCCATCCCACCGCCATGCTGCCGGCCGCGATCCACGCCATGACGCCCGGGGGCAGGAAGCGCGCCTGGAAAGGGCCGGCCGCCAGGCCGTGGACGGCCTGGGAGGAAACGGCGGAAAAGACGGCAAAGAGGAACAGCAGGCCGACGGCGGCCCCCAGGGCGCCCGCGATCAGGCCCTGGAAATAGAAGGGCGCCCGGATGAAGCCCTCGGTGGCACCGACCAGGCGCAGGATCGCCACTTCCTCGGCCCGGGAGTGGAACACCAGGCGGACGGTGTTGGCCACGATGAACACCGCCGCGACGCAGAAAAGAGCGCCCATGGCGTATGCCGCCAGGCGGAAGAGATTGAAGAGGTCGATGAAGCGCTCGACCCACTGGCGGCCGTATTCCACGCTGGCGACCGACTCGAGCCCGGCGATCCGGCCCGCCAGATTCTCCAGCGCCTCGATGTCCTCGAAGTCCGCCGACACCTCGATCTCGAAGGCGTCCGGCAAGGGGTTCTCGTCCAGCGTGTCGAAAAGGGAGGCCTGCCCCTTCATCTGCTCCCTGAGCCGGTCCAGGGCCTGGTCTTTTGGGATGAAACGCACCGCCTCGACGGGGTCCATGCCGGCGATCGCCCCCTCCAGGGCCCGGGTGCCTTCCCCGCCCAGGCCGGATTCAAGGTAGACCATGATCCGCACGCCCCGTTTCCACGCCCCCATGAATTGGCTGGCGTTGAGGAAGAAGAGCGCGAAGGCGCTGACGATGAGAACCGCGAGGGCGACCGTCACCACGGTGACCGCCGTCAGGAACCGGTGGGCCAGGATGTCTTGTATGGCGCGCTTGAAGCTTCCCATGGCGAGGACAGGCCCCCGCGGTCATCCCGGGCAGGTGTCAGGGCCGCGATGTCACCGCGCTTCATGGCCCGCCGGAGGCGGGCGGGGCGCCGCCGGTCGCGACCATCCGCCCCTTTTCCAGGCGGATGACCCGGCCCTCGGCGCCGCGGATCAGGTCCCTGGCGTGGGTGGCCACCACGACGGTCGCCCCGCGCCGGTGGAACCATTTCAAGAGCCCCACGACATGTTCGGCCGCCTCTTCGTCGAGGCTGCCCGTGGGTTCGTCGGCCAGGATGATCTTGGGGTCGCCGACGATGGCGCGTGCCACGGCCACCCGCTGCTGCTCGCCGCCGGAGAGCGTCTGCTGGTAGGCGTGCTGCTTGTCGAGCATGCCGGCCACCCTCAGAACGCCCGCGACCCTTTTCTGGATCAGGCGCCGGCTCTGGCCGGCGGCTTCCAGGACGATGGCCACGTTGTCGAAAACGGTCCTGCCCGCTATCAGCTTGAAGTCCTGGAAAACGATCCCGAGCCTGCGGCGCAGAAACGGGATGCGGCGCCTGGGGATCCGCTCCAGGTTGACCCCGTCGACGATGACCTGCCCCCGGGTGGCGGCCTCCCCCAGGTAGAGGAGCTTGAGCAGGGTGGTCTTGCCGGCGCCGCTGGGGGCGCTGACGAAAAGGAACTCGTTTTCGTAAATGTCCAGGCTGATATCGGTCAGGGCGGCGATGGCCCCATAGCGCTTGTCGACGTGAAACATCCGGATTACGGCGCTTTTTGTCGGCTGGTCACCCATCGGCGCTGAATTGTCCACTCCTTCCGCGGCGGCGCGCCCTCCCCGGCGCCGGATAGCATTTGACCTATCCGGCGGATACTGGTAAGAGCCTCAGGAGAGATCGGGGAGTGCCGCTGCCGGTTTTCCTTGATCGAAGCCTCCACCGGATCCCATTGCCTGGCTTCTTCCATTTCGGTGGAGGCTTTTTTATCTGAAAACCCCCGTCAAATCAAACCTAAAAATCGACCGGCGCGGCGGCTGCCGGGCACCCCGGGGGAGGCGCCGGCGAGGATCCTGCGGGGCAGAAGGAGCGCAAGGGGAGATGCAGCAGGAGGAGATGAAGCGGGAGCTGATCGACATGCTCTGCCGCAAATCGTTTCGATACAGCCAGGAACCTGTATTCAAGCTGGTGTCGGGGCGCACGAGCCGGTTTTACGTCAACTGCAAGCCGACCACCCTGAGCCCCCGCGGGATGTATCTCGCGGGGCACCTCGTCTTCGAGGCCCTGGCCGATGCGGGCGTCAAGGCCGTCGGCGGGTTGACTTTCGGGGCCGACCCCATCGCCGTGGCGACGGCTTTCGTTTCCGAGTTGAAGCACCGGCCGATCCAGGCCTTTTCCATCCGCAAGACCCAGAAGGACCACGGCATCGTGCGCTGGATCGAGGGGGATCTGAGCCCGGGAGACCGGGTGGGGATCATCGACGACGTGGCGACCACCGGGGGGTCGACCGTCCAGGCCGTCGAGCGCGCGCGCGCCGAGGGGCTGGAAGTGGTTCGGGCGGTGGTCCTGGTGGACCGGCAGGAGGGGGGGCTCGACGGCATCCGCGCACACGTGCCCGATGTCAGGTCCGTCGTCACGCGCGACGACCTGATGGCCCGCTGGAAGACGCTCTAGCCGGCGGGAAAGCTTTCCCGGCGCGGCGCGCGGCCGCATCCGCCGGCGTCAGGCGGGGACGATGTAGGTCGCGGCGGCGTCGTCGGATTCCCAGGCGGTGACCCGCGAGACGCGCAACCCCGGAACGGCGATCATTTCCCGCAGCGAGTCGGCCACGTAGCGGGCGATGTTTTCCGAGGAGGGGTTGCCGTCGCCGAAGTATTCCAGCTCGTTTAAAAACTTGTGGTCCAGGCGGTTCATGACCTGCGCCACGTGGGTCTTGACGACCCCGAAATCCACCAGGATCCCCGCTTCGTCCAACCGTTCGCCCGCCACGCAGACCTCGATTTTCCAGTTGTGGCCGTGGAGGTTTTCGCATTTGCGGGCCACCATTTTGAGCTGGTGCGCCGCCGCGAAACGGGTCGTCACCTTCAATTCGAACATCGGCGCTCCTCGTGCGGCCGGCGGGCTAATTGGCAGCCTTGGCGGCGTGGCCCCTGAGAATGTTTTTGAGCCTCTTGGTGAGCTTGCCTTCCTCGAGGCGGGAAAATTCCCTCAGGAGGGATTCCTGCTTCCGGGTGAGGTGGGTCGGGGTCTTGACCAGGACCTGGATGATCTGGTCGCCCCGCCCCCCGCCCCGCAGGAAGGGAATGCCTTCCCCGGCCAGGCGGAAGATGTCGCCCGGCTGGGTGCCCTTGGGGATGTCGAGGGACTTGTCCCCGTTCAGGGTGGGCACCGACACGGTGGCGCCCAGGGCGGCCTGGATGAAGGATATGGGCACCCGGCAGACGATGTCGCTGTTGTTGCGCTCGAAGAAATCGTGGGGCTTTACCTGGATGAACACGTACAGGTCGCCGCCGGGGGCCCCGTAGGTGCCGGCCTGCCCCTCGCCGGTCAGGCGCAGCCTGGAGCCCGTGTCGACCCCGGGCGGAATCTTGACCGTCACCTGCTTGCGCACCCGCACCTGGCCCGCGCCGCGGCACTCCTCGCACGGGTGGGGGATCGTCTGACCCTGGCCGTGGCATTGGGGGCAGGTCGAGCGGACCGTGAAAAAGCCCTGGGTGCGCCCCACCTGTCCGCTGCCCCGGCAATAGCCGCAGGTTTCGGCCCGGGTTCCCGGTTTGCAGCCCGACCCTGCGCAGGTGCGGCAGGCCTCGCGCTTGTCCACGGCGATCTCGGTCCGCAAAGCCCATGTTGTCGAGGACCCGGCGCGGGACGATCCCCGGGTAGCAGCCCTTCAGATACATCCGGCGGGTGTCTTCCTCGAAGCCCATGACCGCCATGTCGGTGATCACCGCCTCCGGTCCGTCCCCGCTCAGGCCCTCCCTCCGGCGGGCGCCGGGCCCGTCCAGCCACCCCGGGCTGGTGAGGTAGTCGAGGCGCGGGACGAACTTGCGTTTCTCCTGCTGCATGAAGATGAGGGTGCGCCCCACGAAACTGGCCACGTCGCACGCCCCGCCGCTGCCCGGGAGGCGGGTTGTCGGGCGAAGGTAATCCCCGATGGCCGTGGAGTTGAGGTTGCCGTAGGGGTCGATCTGGGCCGCCCCCAGGATTCCCACCACGTTGGGGCCGCTGAAGCGGTTCTGCATGGCGGCGAAGGAATCGGCCAGGCTGCCGTTAGCCGCGGTGCGGTGCATCACCCGGGAATCCCCCACGGCCATGGGGAGTTCCTCGAGGGTCGAATCCACGGCCCCGGTCTCGAAAAAAATGACGCTCCCGGGCGCGCTGATGTTCTTGGCGGCCATGGCGGCGAGCATCGAGATGCCGGTCCCGCACAGGACGATGTCCCCGTCCCTGATCTGCCGGGCCGCCGCGATGACCATCATTTCACGCGGGGTGAAGCCGCTCACGATGTCGATTCCCATTTGTCCGTGCACAGGGCCCCGCTCCCTACCGCCTGTCCAGGCCCGCGGCATAGCCCGTGCGCGGGTCGGCTTTGATTGCTTCCATCCGCTGCCGGCCGACCCGGTCCAGAAAGGCCTCGTGGCCGTCGGTCCCGTATACGAAGCGATCGAGGTGGCCGCGGAAACGGTCGTCGTCAGCGGCATCCCTGCGGTAATCGTTGAGGTAGGCCGGGTCGTAGTCGTAGCGCCGGTAGCAGGCGGTGGGATAGGCCCCGAAGGGAACGTGGACCACGGCGTCCACGCGGAAAAACGGGATCTGGTTCAGGTCGGGGTTCTCCCTCAGATCGTCGGGGTCTACCAGCTCCTCGCAGGTGAGGATGACGTGCCGTGCCGCCCCGGCCTGCTCCACGTCGGCGAAGGTCAGGCCGGCGATGCGCGCGGTGCCCTGGCAGTCGGCCTGATGGACATGAATGAGGGTGACGTCGGGGTTGATGGCCGGCACGAGGACCACCCGCGGCGCATCCCCCCAGTCCCCGAAGGGGTTCTCGAGAACCACCAGTTTGCGGTCCGGCAGCCGGGGGTCGGATCGCCGCAGCGACGCGGGGAAGCCCCAGCGCCGGACGATGTCGGAGCCGAGGGATGCACGCGTGGGCAGAAAGGGGACACCCATGGCGCCTGCCATGAACCTGAGGGTCATCTGGTAGTTGGAGTAGTCCTCCACGGCCAGGCGCCCGGCCTGGACCGCCTTTTTGAAGCGGATGCAGGTGGGGGCGAACCGTCCGTTTCCGGCATAGGCGATCTCGACCCGGTCGACGCACCCGGCCCCCACCAGCTCATCGAGGCCCTGGCCGTTGGAGTGGGCGTAAAGGTGCAGCCCGGCGACCCGCTGACGGATGATTTCGTGGACGGCCGCCATGGGGTTGCGGTTGAGGGTGAACCCGCCCATGGAGAGGTGGCAGCCGGGCGTCACGTACCGGCCGACGGCCTCCGGGAGCGACATGAGCTTGGCGCGGCCGGTGTCCATGGGCTGAAATTCTCCTCCTTCGCGGGCCGGGGCTCCCCGTGCCCCCACAGCGGGCAAAGCACGGCCGGGGGGCGGCCCCCCAGGCCCGTTGGCCGGTTTAATGCGATTCAATCCCGGCTGTCAACCCCCAATGTCGCCCACATGCCGCAGCGGCCGGGGAAGAACCGGGGTCAAAGGGTCATAGGGCCTGCCCCGGCTGGGCAGGCGCTTTCGTCCGGCATCAAAAGGGTTTATTTTTGAGGGCGAGCTGTTATAGTTCTGCCTGATGCTCCGGCCGAAGGACTCGGGTCGACCGCGGGGGGCATCGGCCCAGAGCCCGCCGGCACCGGCGGCGAGAGGATCGCACCCAAACCCAGGAGGTGATGCGGTGAAAGTGACGGAACTCATGAATACCAACATCCGTTTTATCGATGGGGAGCAGTCGGTTTACGACGCCATCGAGGAGATGGTCGACCGCCGGATCCGCTCCCTGGTGGTCAGGTTTTCAGAATCCGTGGGTGACTATGGCGTCATCACGGCGCGCGACATCGTCATCAAGGTGCTCAGCCGGAGCAAGGACCCGGAGAAGACCAGGGTGGCGGAGATCGCGGCCCGGCCGCTTTTTTGTCTGGACAAGGATGCCTCCATGTTCGAGGCCGCCCAGATGATGGGCGAAAACGGCGTCGCCCGGGTTTTTGTCTGTGACGGCGGGAAGCTGCTCGGGCTGGTGTCCATGATCGACCTGATGAGCGCCGTTCTCATCATGCGGGCCAGGGGGGAGCGACTTGCTTAGAAAAATTTTTTCCCAGGAAAAAAAAGAGCAGATCGTCATCGCCAGGATCAAGGAGCACACTCAGCTGCTGCTGACGGCCTGCGAAAGCTTTCACGACGGGCTGCTGCGAAAAGACAACGGCCCGATCCGGTACGCGGTCAACCTGGAGCGCGAGGGGGATGCGGTGCGGCGCAAGATCATCGCCGGCATCTACGAGGGCGCTTTCCTGCCTTACCTGCGGCCGGACCTGTGCCGCTTCGTCGAGATCGTGGACCGGGTGTTCGACGCCATCGAGGACACGGCCAACCGATATCTCGAAATCGAGCTGCCGGAATCGGTGCGCGAGGATTGCATCCAGGTGGCCATGTTGAACGTCCGCATCTGCCAAATGCTTCCGCTTTCCTTCGACTCGATGCTCCAGGGGGAGGACCTGCGGGAAAAGATGCTGGCCATCCGGATCTACGAAAAGAAAATCGACGACATCAAGTTCAACCTGCGCCCCAAGATCCACAAGATCCCCATCGCCACTTTCTGGGAAGGGCGCCTCATGTCCGAGTTCTTCGCAGGACTGACGTCGATCAGCGATCTCGTGGAGGACGCCAGCGATTACCTGAGCATCATCAATGTGAGCATGCGCTGACGTCGGGATCGGTCGACCATGTGGAAGCTGATCAGCGGGGTGTTTTTCGGGTGGAGCCTGGGGGCCAACGATTCGGCCAACATCTTCGGCACCGGCGTGGCGGCCGGGACGGTCAAGTATCGCACCGCCATCGCCCTGACCGCGGTTTTCGTCGTTGCCGGCGCCCTGCTCGAGGGGCCCAAGTGCATGCAGACCCTGGGCGAGATCTCGACCCTGGTGCCCCTCGCCGCCTTCTATTGCGCCCTGGCCGCCGCGGTCACCATGGCGGGCCTGACCCTGCTGGCGATTCCCGCCTCCGCCTCCCAGGCCATCGTCGGCACCCTCATCGGCGCGGGGGTGGTTTACGGCAACGCCGATTACACCAAGCTCTACAAGGTGGTCGTCAGCTGGGTCTTCACCCCGCTGTGCGGCATCGTCCTCGGCTATGCCATCTACCGCGTGTGCGCGTGGATCCTGAACCGCACGGTCAGGAGCCTGACCCTGCGCAGCCGCATCTATTCGGGAGGCATCCTGATCGCGGGCTGCTACGGGGCCTATGCCCTGGGGGCCAACAACGTGGCCAACGTCACGGGGGTCTACGTGGGCGCCGGGCTGCTCGACCCCCTGCGGGCATCCCTGATCGGGGGCCTGAGCATCGCCCTGGGGGTGCTGACCTACAGCGAAAAGGTCATGATGACGGTGGGCAAGGGAATCGTGCCCCTCGACCCGTTTTCCGCCTTCGTCGTCGTGCTGGCCGAGGCCGTCACCCTGCATGTCTTCACCCAGGTCGGCGTGCCGGTGTCCTCGTCCCAGGCGGTGGTGGGCGCGGTGGTGGGGGTGGGGATGGTGGGCGGCCTGCGTACGGTCAGCGTGGCAACCCTGGTGAGAATCTCCATCGGCTGGCTCATGACGCCGGTGGCAGCCGGCCTGATGTCAGCCGGCCTGCTGTATTTTCTGGCTTAGGGGGCCTGTATGCAATTCGGTCGTTTGGACAAGATATTCATCGCCTTTACCGCGGCCCTGATCGCGGCCCTGGCCGGGGCCGGGTACTGGCTGCAGGCGAGCATGGAGAACAAGCTGACGGCCCACCTCGTCGGCGACGGGCTGGTCATCGCCCGGGTCATTTCCCGCAGCCTGCCCGCAGTCGAACCGGCCGGGGGGATGGACACTTTCTGCTCGGCACACAGCGACGACACCCATCTGCGGGTCACCCTGGTCGAGGCTGACGGCCGCGTGGCGGGGGAATCCCACCGAAGTTCCGCCGGAATGGAAAATCACCGCGAGCGCCCTGAAATCCGGGATGCCCTGCAAACCGGTTCCGGATGGGCGATCCGCCACAGCGACACCCTGGACATGGACATGCTTTACGTGGCCGTGCGGACAGGGGACGGCGGTCGCGTCGTGCGGGTGGCCCTGCCCACCTCCCAGCTTCGGCGGGTTCAAAGCGAGATCATGCTGGTCGCCAGCATTTTTCTCTACCTGGTGCCGCTCCTGGCGGCCCTGATCCTGTATGGCGTCGTCCGGCACGTGACGCGCGAAACCGGGGCCCGTTCCCGGCGCTCCGGCGCGCAATGACCGGGGGCGGCTCACCGGGGAAAGCGGGGGATGCTCAGTTGACCTCTTCTTCGATTTCGCCGAGGCGCGCCTCGATGCGCGCCTCGGCTTCCAAGAGCTTGCGGACGTGGGGCCGGTTTACGTATTTGCGCTTGATTTTGCGTTTTTGATAGGTCCGGTTGTCGGCCAGGGCTTCCTTTTGCCGGAGCAGGGACGCGCGCTCCTTTTCCAGCCGGGGCTCAAGGCCGGGGGAATCCCCGGCGGCCCCCTCCTGTGCCTCCGGGGGAGGTTCAGGAGGCTGCCCCTCGCCGCCCTCCTCGACGGCGCTCTCGGATTCGGGGGCCTCGCCGCCCGCTTCCCCCTGCGCCTCCGATCCGGGAATTTCCTGTTTCTGGCCTTTCTCCGCTGCAGGTTCCGCGGCGGCCGTCTCCCCGGCCGGGGGGGAATCCGGGTGCTCCGCGGCGGTCTCGACCACCAGGGGCTTGCGGGGCTGAGGGGGCGGTTCCGATGCGCCATCCCTGCGCACCGATTTCTTCTGCTCGACGATGTCCCGGTATTGGGCGGGTACCCTGTCGATGTCGTCGGTGTAATGGATGACCCCCTCGTCATCCACATAGCGGTAGATGTCCGCCGCCGCCGCCGTCGCCAAAGTGATGACCCCGGCCGCCAGAAGCGGGGCCAGCCACCGCCGGAATGCACCCCGCCTCGCCCCTGCCAGGATGATAGTCAGACAGCCCATGGCACTCTCCCCGCCGGACGGAGGTCCGCCGGCTGCCGACCCTACCTGCCCTTGCGGGCGCAGGCGGGCGGTTTGAACCCCCCCGACCCTTTCGGTATTCCCTGGGGGCGCACGCTCCCCGCGGACATGAGCTTGAGGACATGGTCGGAATCGCACCGGGGGCAGCAGGGGGCGGGATCGTCGGCGGCAAACACCAGTTTTTCGAAGCGGTGGCCGCACCCCTCGCACGCATAGTCGAAAATCGGCATGCCCTTCTCCCGCATTCAACGCGCCGCAGGCGCGGTTTACCATGACACCCTGGTTGACAATATATCACCGCCGGTGAGCCCTGAAAAGCCCTTTCAAAAGCGGCGGCGGCCCGGGGCCCGGACGCATCCCGTCCGGCAGCCTGCCTGCGGCGGGTCTAAGGCCCTCATCATTTCTTGAAGAACAGGTAAAAGGCCAGCCCCAGCAGCACCGCGGCAAAGATCTTCTTGAAATTGGCCGTGCTGACTTGCTCCACCAGGCGGGCTCCGACCTGGGCTCCGAGCACCCCGCCGATGCCCAGCAGGATCCCGGCGCGGTAATCCACGTTGGCGAGCTTGTTGTGCGCCAGGAGGGCGGAAATGGCGATGACCAGGATGGCCACGAAAGAGGTTCCCACCGATTTCTGGGCGCTGAAGCCGAGGAAAAGCAGGAGGGGAACCATCAGGAAACCGCCCCCTAATCCGGTGAAGGCTCCCCCGATGCCCACCACCACCCCGGCGAGCATCAGGAAGATCGTGTAGGTGACGCCTGACATGATGTCGATTCCTTAAATTTCTGGTGTCGGGTTTTGCGGCATGTCGAAGAAACGACCTGCAACGGTTTCCCCTATCAGACCCGCGTGGATTGCTCAATGCCGAAGTTGCGGGCGCGCTGGCCCAGGGGTCCGGCCGTCCGGGAGAGGGAGTGAACCCCGAACATCGAACGCGGTTCGTTGTCGTTGCCGTAATCGTAATCGAAATCCAAATCGCAAGACGGGCCGGTTGAACCAAGGGCTCGGGAACGGGAACGCTTACGGGGGCAAGAGCCGGTGACGGTAACCCTCACGCCCTTTAGGAGCCCAGGCGGTCATTCGTGCATTGACACCACCCCGGCTCTGGCCTATAAATCCGGACCCATCACCCCCCCCCTACATTCCGGAGCCCCATGAACAACGCCTCTTTCCCGCCGCCCGCCATGGCCTGGACCGTGTGGGGGCTGGGCGCGGTCTTTTACCTCATCGGCTTCTACCAGCGGGTGGCCCCGGCGGTCATGACCGCCGAGCTGATGCGGGACTTTAATATCGGTGCGAATGCCCTGGGGCACCTTTCCGCTGTTTATTTCTACACTTACGTGGCCATGCAGATCCCCACCGGCGTGCTGGCGGACACCTGGGGCCCCCGGCGGCTTCTCACGGCGGGGGCGTTCGTCGCGGGGACCGGATCCCTGGTCTTCGCGCTGGGCCGGGGGGTCCTGTGGGCCGGCATCGGCCGCATGCTCGTCGGCGGCTCGGTGGCGGTGGCCTACGTGGGGCTTCTCAAGCTTGCCAGCCGGTGGTTCCCCACGCGGCGCTTCGCCATGGTCGCCGGCCTGGCGCTTTTTTTCGGCGTGGTGGGCGCCGTTTTCGCTGGAGTCCCGCTGCGGATGTCGGTCGACGCCTTCGGGTGGCGGCCGGTGATGCTGGCATCGGCGGTCTTCACCTACGGCGTCTGCACCGCGGTCTGGCTGGTGGTCCGTGACGATCCCGCGGAAAAGGGGTATGCCTCGCCGGCCGACCGGGCCGCCGACCCGCGACCGGCCCCCCGGGCCGGGGCGCTGGCCGGCGTCGCCCAGGTTCTGCGCTACCGCAACACCTGGCTGCTCTTCGTGATCCCGGGCGGCCTGGTGGGGTGCATTCCGGCCTTCGGCGGCCTGTGGGGCGTTCCCTTTCTCACCACCCTCTACGGCATGAGCGTCAACCAGGCCGCGGCGATCACCTCGGCCCTGATGGTGGCCTGGGCCGTCGGCGGGCCGGTTCTCGGGGGACTGTCGGACCGCATCGGCCTCCGCAAGCCGCTCTACGTCGCCGGCTGCGGGGTGCATGCCCTGTGTTGGGCCGCGGTCCTGTTCGTCCCCGGCCTGCCGGCATGGCTCCTGATAACCCTGATCCTTTCGGCCGGGCTGGCGACCGGTGTCATGATCATCACCTTTGCCTTCGTGAAGGAGTCCGTCCCCTTCCGCCTGGCAGGCACCGTCTCCGGGGTTTGCAACATGGGCGTGATGCTGGGCCCAACCCTGCTCCAGCCGGCGATGGGCTGGATGCTCGACCGGCACTGGCAGGGGGAAATGCTGAACGGGGTGCGGGCCTACGGCCTGACTGCCTACCGCTGGGCCTTTTCCCTGATGGTGGCCTGGGCCCTGCTCTCCTTGGTCCTGATTTTCTTCACCCGCGAGACCCGCTGCCGCCAGATGCCATAACCGGCTTGAAGAAAACCCGGATCAGGGGTATGATTGCGAAAAAACGCCGACCGGGGCCAAGAACTCTACCTGCACAGGGAGGACACGCGATGATTCCCAAGATCAAGAAAATCCTTTACGCCACCGACCTTTCCGAAAACGCCCGTTTCGCGTTCAGCTACGCGGCCAGCCTGGCCAATCAATACAATGCCGGCATCACGGTCCTGCACGTGGTGGAGTTGGCCTCCGCCAGCGCCAACGTGCACCTCGTCAGCCTCCTGGGCGAGGACCGCTGGGAGGCGATCATGCGCCAGAACACCCAGGATATCCTGGACACGGTCAAGGAGAGGCTGGACAAGTTCTGCGAGGACATGAAGGCCGAGGACAAGGCCTGCCGCTTCATCGTCGACGACATCGTGGTGCGCCAGGGTCACGCGGTGGAGGAGATCCTGTCCCAGTCCGAGGCCGTCGGCTACGACATCATCGTCATGGGGACCCAGGGCTACGGCATCCTTGCCGGGGCGTTGATGGGCAGCACCGCCCGCCGGGTGGTGCGGCGGTCCAAGACCCCCGTCCTGGTGGTGCGCCTGCCGGAAATCAAGGAATAGCGGGCGCCCGCGGCTGGCAGCGTGCGCTTTCGGACAAAGGAAGAAGCTGGATGAGGGTCGCTTTTATCGGCATGGGGACCATGGGGGCCGCCATGGCCGCCAATATTCTGCGGGGCGGCTTCGCGCTGGTCGTGCACAACCGCTCCCGCAAGAAGGAAGAGCCGCTGGCCCGGATGGGTGCCGGAAGAGCCGAGTCTCCGGCCAGGGCGGCGGAAACAGCCGACGTGATCATCACCTGCGTCAGTGACACGCCGGATGTCGAAGAGATCATCCTGGGCGAAAACGGGGTGATCCACGGCGCCGGGGCGGGCGCCGTGGTGGTGGACATGTCCACCGTCAGCCCCTCGGCCACGCGCCGGATCGCCGCGCGGCTGGGGGAAAAGGGGCTCAGGATGGTGGATGCCCCGGTTTCCGGCGGCAGCGAGGGGGCGCAAAAGGGGACGCTGACCATCATGCTGGGCGGCGATGCGGCCGACATCGAGAAAGTCCGCCCGGTTCTTCTCACCATGGGCAGGACCCTCACCCACATCACGGGACCTCGACCACCTTCAACGACCTTTACGAAACCCGGGCCATCAAGGCGGTGTTCGGACCTCACGCCCCGTCCGTGCCCATCAGCGCCACCAAGTCGATGACCGGCCACCTCCTGGGAGGGGCCGGGGGGGTCGAAACCGCCTTTACCGCCCTGAGCATCGTCACCGGCGTCCTGCCCCCCACCATCAACCTGGAGAACCCGGGGGAGGAGTGCGATCTGGACTACGTGGCCAACGTCGCCCGCAAAAAGGGCCTGGCCTATGCCATGAAAAACTCCTTCGGCTTCGGCGGCACCAATGCCACCCTGGTCCTCCGGCGCTATCCCCCGTGAGCCGCCGCCCGCACGGCGGCCTTTTGCCCAAGCGCCCATTTTTTTCCTTGCGGTACGGCCGCAGCCCATATAGATAGATGAAATTTCGCCGCAGCCCCGCGCGGCCCGGGGCCCGCACCCCGCCGCCGGCGGTCAGGCGGCGCCCCACCGTCCCCAACGGAGCACAGCCATGCCGACAGACAAGCCGCCGATCATCATCGGCTGCGACCACGCAGCCTTCGCCCTAAAGGAGCGCATCCGCAACCACCTGGCCGAAAAGGGCTTCCGGGTGGAGGACGCCGGCGCCTACAGCGAGGAATCCGTCGATTACCCGGACGTGGCGGCCGCGGTCACCGAACGGGTGGCCGCGGGCGAATTCTCCCGCGGCATCCTCATGTGCGGCACCGGCATCGGCATGAGCATGGCCGCCAACCGGCGGCCCGGGATCCGCGCGGCCCTCTGTCATGACCTTTTCTGCGCCACCATGAGCCGCCGCCACAACGACGCCAACATCCTGGTCATGGGGGGCCGGGTCATCGGCGACGCCCTGGCCCTGGAGATGGTCGACGCCTGGCTCGCCACCCCCTTCGAGGGCGGCCGCCACCAGCGCCGCCTCGACAAGCTGGCCTGAAGCGGGCCCGGCCGGCTCCGCCGCCCCAGGCATTCACAGCAGGAGAAGATCGTGGACATCACCGCCATCGAACGCATCGACCCCGAGATCGCCGGGGCACTGGCCGCGGAATTCGAGCGCCAGAGCCGCACCCTGGAGCTGATCGCCTCGGAGAACATCGCCAGCCTGGCCGTCATGGCGGCCCAGGGCAGCCTGATGACCAACAAGTACGCCGAGGGCTACCCGGCCAGGCGCTACTACGGCGGCTGCGAACACGTCGACCTGGCCGAGAGCCTGGCCATGGAGCGCGCCCAGCAGCTCTTCGGCGCGGAATTCGTCAACGTGCAGCCCCATTCCGGCTCCCAGGCCAACATGGCGGTCTATTTCGCCCTGCTGAGCCCGGGAGACACGGTTCTGGGCATGAACCTGGCCCACGGCGGCCACCTGACCCACGGCAGCCCGGCCAGCTTTTCCGGGCGCCTGTTCCGCTTCGTCCACTACGGCGTGGCCCGCGACACAGGGACCATCGACTACGACGAGGTGGCCCGCCTGGCCGCCGGCCACCGCCCGAAACTCATCGTCGCCGGGGCGAGCGCCTATCCCCGGATCATCGATTTCGACCGCTTCGCCCATATCGCCCGGTCGGTGGGGGCCCGCCTGATGGTCGACATGGCCCACATCGCCGGCCTGGTGGCCGCCGGCCTTCACCCGTCCCCGGTCCCCGTGTCCGACGTGGTGACGTCCACCACCCACAAAACCCTGCGCGGCCCGCGGGGCGGGCTGATCCTGGGCCGGGCGGACCACGCCGAGGCCATCAACCGGCAGATCTTTCCCGGCATCCAGGGCGGCCCCCTGATGCACGTCATCGCCGCCAAGGCCGTGGCGTTCAGGGAGGCCCTGGCGCCGTCCTTCCGGGACTACCAGAAACACGTCGTCGCCAACGCCGCGGCCCTGGCAGCGGGCCTGCTGGCCGAGGGCGTCGACCTGGTCTCCGGGGGCACCGACAACCACATGATGCTCGCCGACCTGACCCGCCTCGGGAGCACCGGCAAGGAGGCCGAGGCGGCCCTGGGAAGGGCCGGCATCACGGTCAACAAGAACGCGATCCCCTTTGAAACCCGCAGCCCGCTGGTCACCAGCGGCATCCGCATCGGCACCCCGGCGGTCACCACCCGGGGGATGCGGCGCCCCGAAATGGAGACCATCGCGCGGCTCATCGTGGCGGTGCTCCGGGCACCCGGCGATGAAACGGTCATCGCCGACAGCCGCCGGGAGGTGCACCGCCTCTGCGAGGCCTTCCCGCTCCTTGAGCGGCCGGAAGAACAGGGGTGCTGACATGCAGGACGCGCCACAGGCCGGCGGCGGCGCCGGCGCGCCGCGCCAGGCGCGACCCCCGTGGGACACGTATTTCATGGACATCACCTCCCTGGTGGCCAAGCGCTCCACCTGCATCCGCCGCGCGGTGGGGGCGGTCGTGGTGCGCGACAAGCGCATCCTGACCACGGGCTACAACGGGGCGCCCTCCGGGGTCCGGCACTGCCTGGATATCGGGTGCCTGCGGGAGCGGCTCAACATCGAGTCCGGCCAGCGCCACGAACTGTGCCGCGGCATCCACGCCGAACAGAACGCCATCATCCAGGCGGCCGTTCACGGGGTGTCGATCCGCGGGGCGAGCCTCTACTGCACCAACCTGCCCTGCCTGATCTGCGCCAAGATGATCATCAACGCCGGCATCTCGAAGGTCTTCTATCTTTCCGGCTACGCCGACGACCTTTCCCGGGAGATGCTCGCGGAGGCCGGGGTGGAGCTGGTCCGCCTGGAGCCTGACAGCGGGGGGGTCCCATGAAGTGCCCGTACTGCGGGGAACTCGACAACAAGGTCATCGACTCGCGGCTGAGCAAGGACGGCCACGTCATCCGCCGGCGGCGCGAGTGCCTCCCGTGCGCCCGCCGCTTCACCACCTACGAGACCATCGAGGAAATCCCCATCATGATCGTCAAGAAGGATGGGCGGCGCGAGGTCTTCTCCAGGGAAAAGGTCCGCGCCGGCATCCTCAAGGCCTGCGAGAAGCGCGACATCAGCGTCAACGTCATCGAGGAGTTCGTCAACGAACTGGAGCGCGACCTGCGCGAGATCGGTGAAAAGGAGATCGCCTCCGGGGTCATCGGCGAGAAGATCATGGCCCGGCTCCACGCCCTCGACGGCGTGGCCTACGTCCGCTTCGCCTCGGTCTACCGGGATTTCAAGGACGTCAACGATTTCGTCGCCGAGCTGAAAACCCTGCTGAGCAACGGCAAGCGGCCGGCCGACGCCCCGCCCTGCGCCGCGGAGGGTCCCGAGGCCGGGAATGGATGACAACCATTTCATGCAAATGGCCCTCGATCTGGCCGCCAGGGGGCGGGGGTTCACTTCCCCCAACCCCATGGTCGGCGCGGTGGTGGTCAGGGAAGGCCGGGTGGTCGGCCGCGGCTATCACCACGCCGCCGGCCAGGCCCATGCCGAGGTCAACGCCCTGGACGACGCCGGCCCGGCCGCACGCGGGGCCACCCTCTACGTGACCCTGGAGCCCTGCAACCATCACGGCCGGACGCCCCCCTGCACGCAGCGGGTCCTTGCGGCAGGCGTCCGGCGCATGATCCTGGAGACGAGCTTTCTCCCGATCCAGTATTCCCCCCGGTGGACGCAGGCGATCGCCTTGGCCAGCACGCCGAGCTTCTGGTCCTTGCGCACGTAACCCGAAGCGCCGCTTTCGATGGCCTTGAGGGCCAGGGGTTCCTCCAGCTCTTCGACCAGCAGGAGGATGCGCGAGGATGGGCTGCCCCGCCGGATGGCCTGAAGAGCCTCGAAAAGGTCCATCCCCGGGGTGTCTTCCGCGTACACCACCACGTCGGCACGGCAGGCGGCGGCCCCTTCGACGGCCTCACCGGCGCTGTCCGCCACCCCGGTCACGCGGATGACGTTGCCGCTGCCCAGGGCCGAGACGAGCGCGTCGCGGAAAAGGCGGTGCGCATCGACCACGAAGACTGAAATTCCATCGGCCATCTCGCCGGCCTGCCTTTTCCAGGGGATCCACGCGCCTCGCGGGAATTCGCCCGATCTTCCTAACTGTACGTTAATATACTATTTTATTGAAAAGTCAAGCGGTTTGTTCGCATGCACCTGCGCGGGGGAGGTCCGGGAGCGGGGCAGACGGCGGCGTGCCGCTGCGGGTGTCCTGGAAGGCGGGCAGGCCTGCATCCACTCCGGTCAGAGCGCTTCCAGCAGCCGCTGGTGGATGTTGTCGAAGCCGCCGTTGGACATCACCAGGATGACGTCGCCCTCGGCGGCTTCCGCGGCCAGAAAAGCCACGATCGCGTCCGTGCCGTCGAAAAAGCGGGCGTCCGTGCCCCGCCGCCTCAGGTCCGCGACCAGCTTCTCCGACGAAAAGCGCTCCCCCGGCGGGATTTTTTCCAGGAGGGGCGGCTTGCGGATGCAGACGAGGTCGGCGCCGTCGAAGGCCTGGGGGTAGACATCCTGGAACACGTCGCGCATGCTCGTGTTGGTCCGCGGTTCGAAGACGGCGACGAGCCTGCGGCCGGGGAAAAAGGGCCGCACGGCCCGGATGGTTTCGCGCACCGCCGTGGGGTGGTGGGCGAAGTCGTCCATGACGACCACGCCGCGCTTCTCCCCGCGGATCTCCTGGCGGCGGCGGACGCCCTCGAAAGTCTCCAGGGCGCCGCGGACCGCATCCGGCGCTATCTCCAGGGCCTCGGCGGCCGCGACCACCGCCAGGGTGTTGAGCAGGTTGTGCTCCCCCATGAGGCGGGTCCTGAAAGCGCCGAAGTGCCTGCCGCCGCGGAAAACATCGAATTCGGACCAGGGGCTGGCGGGCCGGTAGCCCCCGGCGCGCCAGAAGGCGCCGGGGTCCTGCCCATAGCGCAGCACCCGGCAAGGCGCCCCGTCCGCCAGCTCGTCGATGACCGCATCGCGGTGGAGTGCCAGCAGGGTGCCCTGGGGGGGGATGCGCGAGACAAAGGCGCCGAAGGCGTGCTTGACGTGCTCCAGGTCCCGGTAGATGTCGGCGTGGTCGAACTCCACGCTGGTGAGGATGGCCACGTGGGGCGGGTAGTGAAGGAACTTGGGGCCCTTGTCGAAAAAAGCCGTGTCGTACTCGTCGCCCTCCACCACGAAGCAGGCGCCGCCGCCGATGCGGTAGTTGCTGTCGAAATTCTTCAGGACCCCCCCCACCATGAAGCCCGGGTCGAGCCCGGCCGACTGCAGCACCCAGGCCGCCAGGGCCGAGGTGGTCGTCTTGCCGTGGGTCCCGGTGACCACGATCCGCTTCCGGCCGGCGATGACCAGCGCGTTGAGGGCCTGGGGCATGGAGCAGTAGCAGCTGCCGGCGGCCGTCATCGCCGCCACCTCCGGGTTGCCGCGCGAGACGGCGTTTCCCACGACGACGAGATCCGGGCGCCGGCCCAGGTTTTCAGCGGAGTACCCCGTGCGGATGTCGATGCCCTTGGCCCGCAGGAAATCGCTCATGGGGGGGTACACGTTCTGGTCGGAACCGCTCACCTGGTAGCCCAGGTCCTTCAGCATCCCGGCCAGGGCGCCCATGCCGGTCCCGCAGACCGCGATGAGGTGGATCGTCCGAAGCTTGTCCGGTATCCGGTTCAGGGCCGGGTCCGGATGGAGGGTGTCGGCTTGCAAATTGCGCGTGCGCTCCCGGGTGTCGAGATTGCGAGTCGTGAGCTCAGAGTTCAGAGTTTAAGGTCGGGAGTTTATAGGGTCCGGGCGCGTTTGAAAAGGAAAAAAGCGCCACCGTCCTGCAGCGGATAACGGACGTTTTGCGCGAGGCGCTGCCCCATCAGCCCGTTAGCCCATGATCATGACCGGGGCATTTCAACCGGAATCGTTGTCGTTGTCGTTGTCGTTGTCGTAATCGTTGTCGTAATCGTAATCGTTGTCGTAATCGTAATCGGCAGGCAACCCTGCCCTTTCTTCGGTTGTCACACACCGCCGCGGGAACATCAGCCATTGACGGTATTTCACCGAGGGCTTTTCGATTACGATTACGACAACGACAACGACAACGAGAAAGACAACGAAGTTTGAATACGGGCAGAACGGCGCCCCCTGCCTCAGCTTTCCGCTTCCCGCCTGCCTCACAGCTTCGCCATCACCTCCTGCGCCGCGGCGACCGTCCGGTCGATGTCCTCCTGGGTGTGCGCCGCGGAGACGAACAGGGCCTCGAACTGCGACGGTGCCAGGTAGATCCCCTTCTGCCGCATCCCCGCCGGCCGCCTGCAGCGCTTCGGCCCCAACAGCCTCCCCGAAGGCGAGAGCCGCTCCGGGTGGCGCATGGTGCTGGACCAGGTGAACTCCCTGCCGGTCTACCTCCTGGCCGCCGCCGCCGGGGTCTCGGTGGTGACCGGCGGCTTCCTCGACGCCGTGGTCATCCTGGGCGTGGTCGCGGCCAACGCCGGCATCGGCTATACGACCGAAAGCCGCGCCGAAAAAACGATCCAGTCCCTCAAGTCCCTCGTCCACCCATCGGCGGAAGTCCTCCGCGGCGCCGAGACGGCCGAGATCCCCTCCGAATACGTGGTTCCCGGCGACCTCCTGTTGCTCAAGCCAGGCACGTACGTGGCGGCCGATGCCCGCCTGCTGGAAGCCCACCACCTCAGCGTCGACGAGTCGATGCTCACCGGCGAGAGCATGCCCGTGGTCAAGCGCGCGGTGGGTTTGCGGCGGCGGGAGATCCCCCTGGCGGAGCGGGTCAACATGGTCTACCGCGGCACCCTGGTCACCGGGGGGCACGGAACGGCCCTGGTGGTGGCCACCGGGCAGGAGACCGAGATCGGGTACCTCCAGCGCCTCCTCGACACCACCACCACGCCCAAAACCCCCATCGAACGGCAGCTGGAACGCATCGGCGACCAGCTGGTGGTCGCCTGCGGCGTGATCTGCGGACTGGTCTTCCTGGTCGGCCTGTTCCGCGGATACGGCTTTCTGCAGATGCTGCGCAGCGCCATCTCGCTGGCGGCCGCCGCGGTGCCCGAGGGGCTGCCGGCGGCGGCGACGATCAACTTCGCCCTGGGCATCACCGCCATGCGCAAGCACCGGGTGCTCGTCCGGCACCTGCACGCCATCGAGACCATCGGGGCGGTCCAGATGGTCTGCCTGGACAAGACCGGCACCCTCACCGCCAACCGCATGACGGTGACGGCGCTTTTTGCCGGCCGGAAACGCTGGCGCCTGGAAAACGGCCGCCTCAGCAGCAGCCTGGGGGCCCCCGACGCCCTCGAGCGCCGGGAAGTAGCCGAACTCCTGCGCGCCTGCGTCCTGTGCAGCGAGTCCAGGATCCAGGCAGACCCCCGTACCGGCGCCCCGGTCCTTCTCGGCTCCTCCACCGAAAATGCCCTGGTCCGCCTGGCGCTGGCCGAAGGGCTCGACGCGGTCGACATCCGGCGGCGCCACCGCCTGATCAAGGTCGACCACCGCTCCGAAAGCCGCATGTTCATGAGCGCTCTGTTGACAACGGAGGACGGCGGCACGCTCTTCTGCCTCAAGGGCAGCCCTACGGAGGTGCTGGGGCTGTGCCGCCGGCAGATGATCGACGGCGCGGCCGTCGCCCTGGATCCTGACGCCGTGGAGGAAATCGAAAAGGAAAACGAGCAGATGGCCGCCCAGGCCCTGCGGGTTCTGGGCGTGGCTTACCACGCCGCTCCGGAGGGGAGGGCGGCGCCGAAAGAAAACGACCTGGTCTGGCTGGGGCTGGTGGGCATGGCCGACCCCGTCCGCAACGGCGCCGGGGAGTTGATCCGGGTCTTTCACCGCGCCGGCATCGAGACGGTGATGATCACCGGTGACCAGAACAGCACGGCCTATGCGGTCGCCCAGGCGGTGGGCATTTCCGGGCAGAAACCCCTGGAGATCCTCGACTCCACCGCCCTGGACCGCGTCGACCCGGAAACGCTGAAGGCCCTGGCCTTGAAGGTGCACGCCTACTCCCGGGTCAGCCCTTCCCACAAGCTCAAGATCGTCCAGGCGCTGCAGGCGGCCGGCAAGACCGTGGCCATGACCGGCGACGGCATCAACGACGGCCCGGCCCTGAAGGCCGCCGACATCGGCATCGCCATGGGGGAGAGCGGCACCGACGTCGCCCGGGAGGTGGCGGACGTGATCCTGGAGGTCGACAACCTGGAAAGCCTGATCATCGCCGTTCGCGACGGCCGCACGACCTACAGCAACATCCGCAAGTCGGTCCACTTCTTCCTGTCCACCAACTTCAGCGAAATCATGGTCATGTTCGCCTCCATGGCCCTGGGCATCGGCCTGCCCCTCAACGTGATGCAGCTGCTCTGGATCAACATCATATCCGACATCTTCCCCGGCCTGGCCCTGGCCATGGAGCCCACAGAGCCCGGGACCATGCAGCAACCGCCGCGCGACGGCCATGCGCCCCTCTTCGAGCGGTCGGATGTCCGGCGCATGACCTTCGAATCGGCTGTCCTGAGTGCCGCCACGCTGGGGGCCTACGGCTTCGGGATCGCCCGCTACGGCCAGGGCCCGCGGGCAGCCTCGATCGCGTTCCAGGCGCTGACCTTCGCTCAGCTGCTGCACGCTTTCAGCTGCCGCTCGGAAACGCGCCTGCCCCAGGGGCGCAAGCGGCCGACCAACCCCTACCTCAACCTGGCTGTCGGCGGCTCCCTGGCCCTTCAGGTACTCACCCTGGTGGCGCCCTTCATGCGCCGCTTCCTGGGTCTGACCCCCCTTGCTCCCATGGATGTCGCCGTCATCGGCGCCAGCGCCCTGCTGCCGCTGGCGGTCAACGAGATGACCAAGCGCCGGGCGGCGCAGGAGGCGGCCGCTGATAGGCCGTCCGCGCCCGGGGCCGAAGATCGATGCGGTGCCGGCCCACCCCCTGAAAGCGACCCGGGCGCCTGCCACCGCGAAGCCAAGCTGAGGTGAAAATGGAATCGGTGTTCATTTCCGAATCGGTGACCGAAGGCCATCCGGACAAGATCTGCGACCAGATCAGCGACGCCATCGTCGATCACCTCCTCGAGCAGGACCCCTTCGCGCGCGTGCGGGCCGAATGCGCGGTCTCCAGCGCCATCGTGTTCATCGCCGCGCGCTTCGCCGCCGAGGCGGACATCGATTTCACCCGCCTGGCGCGCAAGGTCATTCACCGCATCGGCTACGACCAGCCGGACTTCAATGCCAAGACCTGCAGCATTCTGACCGCCCCCCAGGCCCTGCCTCTCCAGCCGCGGGACCGTTTCAACGAGTTCGACCTTTCGGAAAAGCAGATCGACAGGATCGCGGCCCAGAACCAGGTGACCCTCTTCGGTTTCGCCTGCGACCAGACCCCGGAACGGATGCCGCTGCCCATCCGCCTGGCCCACCTTCTGACCGACCGGATGACGGCCGTCCGCCGCCAGAAAATCCTGCCCTATCTCATGCCGGACGGCAAGGTCCAGGTCGGCGTGACCTACCGCGACCGGCAGCCCCGGCACCTGCACAGTCTGACCCTCATCGCCAGCCAGCGCCGGCCCGACCAGCCCGCCGCCAGGAAGCTGGCCAGGGATCTGCAGGAGGCGGTCATCGAGCCGGTCTTCAAGGACCTGCCCATGAAGCCGGGCCGCGATACCCGCATCCTGGTCAACCCGGACGGGCCTTTCCTCGGTGGGCCGCCCCACCATTCGGGCCTCACCGGTAGAAAAAACGCCATCGACACCTATGGGGAGTACAGCCGCCACAGCGGCAAGGCCTTGAGCGGCAAGGACCCGCTGCGCATCGACCGGACCGGCGCCTATGCTGCGCGCCATGCCGCCGTGAACGTGGTGGCGGCCGGCCTCGCCCGGGAATGCGAGGTGGTGTTGAGCTACTCCATCGGCACCACGGCGCCGGTCAGCCTGTATGTCAACAGCTTTGGAAGCGGATCCAGACCGGACGAAGAGATCACCGCCCTGGTGACCCGCCATTTCGACTTTCGCCCGGCAGGGATTCTCAAGAATTTCAACCTGCGCTACCTGCCGGCGCGCACCCCGGAGGGTTTTTTCCAGAAGCTGGCGGCCGGCGGCCATTTCGGGCGCACGGACCTGGACCTTCCCTGGGAGCGGACCGACCTGGCTGCGGCCCTGGCCGGGGGCTAAGAGCCCCTGCGGGGCCCTGGCAGGCCGCAACACCCCCTCCCGGGGAGCCTCGGCCGTTCTGGAAATCGATATCGGGGTCGGGGCGGTGCAGGAGGCCGGGCGGAAAGGTCGTCTGCCCGGCCAATCAGGAAGGGGGGTGGGAAGATCCCGGCGGCCATCAACCTGGCCGGAGGGCTGGCAGGGGCCGGACCCCGCCTCCCCCCGGTCGATGCCGATCCCCGGGGGGATATTGTTGCAGCGGCAATCCGCGGCCGGTGACCGCAGCTTCGAGGTGCTTCGTCGGGGAGATGCCGCGGACGGTCCCGGGCATCGTCAACCGGGCGGCGGTCCCGGCCCCCTCGACATCAGGCGCTTCAGATCAACGCCGCCAGAAATCCCAGGCCGCTTGCCTCCAAGGCCCTGCCCAGAACCCAGTTGACGGCGGCGCGGCCGATGGCCTGACCCGCGCGCCGAGTCGATTCGACCCGATGCGCATCGCAGGCAACCAGGCGGGCATCGTCCACGTAACGGCCATAGCGCAATATGTTGAGGATCTCGTCGTCGCCGATGAGATCCGGGTCGTAGCGAACGACCACGCTGCCGGTCAGCGTGTTGGTCCTGACCTGCTCGATCCCCAGGTGGGGGACCAGAAGCTCCTGAAGCCGTTCGGCTCTTGTCGAACGGCCCTGGATGGCGGGAATCTTGACCCGCATCCTTCCCGGCACGCTGTGAACGTAGTGACTCATGTCTTTAGCGCCTCCCTTTTGACGAACGTTCGGCACTCAGGGTAGCGTGAACACCGAAAGCGAATCCAGCCGCGGTCGCGCATGTAGACGTGCATGGCAGCGCCGCACGCAGGGCAGCAGGGTCGGTCGGTGACGGTCGCCTGCCGGCTGGGATCGAGGGTGAACTGCCGGTTGCATACCAGGCAGAGAAGCCGCTGTTTACCGGAATGGGTCTTTCCGTAACGATAAAACGCATCCGACTGGCAGGAAGGGCATCGAATTTCCTGGTTCACACCACTCTCCCCTGCCTGGCCGCACCCGCCGACCGCCGTTTGGAATCCCACTGTCCCCGACAGCTATATGAATATTGTTAGACATCCCGTTCCCCGCCATCATGGCGTGATGCGGCGGCAGGCGGCGCAGTTCGCTTATATCCCTGGCGACGCCGTCCAAATCCAGCACCACCCTGCTCACCCCTTCGGCAGCTTCCATCCGCTGCAGGAGGAAGAGGCGCACGTCGTCGCCGTGAGGACCGTCGCCGACGAATTGAAGCATTCCCAGAAGCTGTTTCGGGCGCTTGAGCTGCATGTCCACAAAATGCGCCGCCCGCTGCAGCTTGAGGGTCGACGCTTCGGACCACTGGGACAGGATGCTGTGCTTGGCAAACATCAGCCCCGCCCACCCCATGGCGAGCAGCAGGAGCGCAACCGGAGCCAATATGAAGAAAGCCAGGCGCTGCTGCAGGGTCTTGGGTCTCATCAGGCCTCTTTCCTTTCATTCCCGGACAGGAAGTCCATCCAAACCTTTCCGGATGCGCGTGCACGAAGCCGCCGGATATTTCCTGCGACAGGATGGACCGCTGCCGCGGGTCCCATGCGGGGGGGAAATGACTCGTGCCGAGGCGCAGGGGCGCGGAGGGGGGATCCCGGGGTGCCGGACGGGCCAAGCCCCATTTTCGCCGTCCTCGCTGCCTCTTGGTGGATAAGCCGGGTGACCCTCCGGGAGAAACCCCGGCACCGACGGCGTTACCAGACCCGCTTGATCCCATAGGCGGACAGCTGGGCGTCACCGCTGACCAGAGACAGCTTCTCGACCCTGGCCTGAGCCACGAGCATCCGGTCAAAGGGGTCCCGGTGGTGAAACGGGAGCTTGGCCACCTCGCGGCAATGGGGCCATTCAATGGGCAGCCACTGGATCGTGTTGGCCGCCATCTCGAGCCGTATGGCTTCCAGCCACCCTTTTTTCAGGGAAATTTTGCCGAGGCTTTTCTTGATGCAGATTTCCCACAAGCTGGCCGCACTCAGAAACAGCCGGTTTTCCATGTTCAGAAACGCATGCCGGGCGTTGAGGCCGAGGCGACCGTCCCCGGTGATGGCCCAGAGAAAGGCCTGCGTGTCCAGGAGCACCTTCATTGCATGTACTCCGCGAAATCCTCCAGGGGCGACTCGAAATCGTCGGCCATGGATATGACCAGCCCCTTGGCATTGCCGATTTTCCTCTGACCCCGCCCCTCCTTCAGGACCTCCAGACGGACGACCGGCTTGTTGCCGCGGGCGATGATGACTTCCCTGCCATTGAGCGCCTCCTGGATCAGCCTGGACAAATTGGTCTTGGCCTCGTGAATGTTCACCTGGAGCGGGTCCATTATTGCCTCGCATGTGTAAGTTGAACAGGTTAGCTAACGATATATAGCTAACCTGAGGCTGTCAAGGGGCTGTCGGGCGGCATCGCGCCGCGACGGGGGCAGCAGGCGCAGGGCAGCGGACCGGCCGGCGAGCGACTCGGTAATCTTTTCCAGAAACCCGCGTTATCCTGTCGATCCTGTCGAAAGCCGGGTGACGCGCGGCGTGGCCGCCGAAAAAACAGGCTGTGCAGGCCGGGGTGCCGTCTGATATAAGGGCATGCGGCATTGAGAGGCGGTTGTCCCGCAAACCCTATGCACAGGAGGGAAGAGATGGCCGCGAATCCGCAACCCCCCGCAGAACTCACCGAAACCCTGTCGGAGAGAGAAGAGATCTTTGAAAAGTGGCGCAAGACGATCGGCCTGATTTCAGGGCCGCTTGCCGGGCTGGCGATATGCCTGGCGGACATGCCGCACCTGAGCCCGGAGGCGCACACCCTCGCCGCGATCCTGATCTGGACGGTCGTCTGGTGGATCTGCGAGCCCGTGCCCCTGGCCATGAGCGCGCTGCTCTCCTCCGTGCTCTGCGTCGTTTTCGGCGTCGCGGACGCCAGGACCGTTTTCGCGCCCTATGCCGACCCGATCATTTACCTCTTCCTGGGCAGTTTCATGCTCGCCGAGGCCATGGCGATTCACGGGCTGGACAAGCGCTTCGCCTACCGCATCATGTCCCTCAAGCTTGTCGGCAACAGCACGGGCCGCATCCTGCTCGCCTTCGGGTTCATCTGCGCCTTCCTGTCGATGTGGATCAGCAACACGGCGGCCACGGCGATGATGTTTCCCATTGCCCTGGGCATCGTCTACGCCATGGCCGACATCACGGCCGGGCAGGCCGGCACGCGGCCCGACCCCCTGAAGCTGCGCTTCGGGACCGGGATGATGCTGATGGCGGCCTATGCCGCCTCGGCCGGGGGCATCGGCACCCCCGTGGGGAGCCCGCCGAACCTGATCGGCATCGCCATGATCGAGAAGCTCTGCGGCGTAAAGATCGCATTTTTCCACTGGATGAGCTTTTCCCTCCCGCTGCTGGTCCTGCTCTTTGCGCTCCTTTACTTCCTGATGTACTTCCTCCACAGGCCCGAAGTCGCCAGGGTCGAGGGCGGCACCGGGTTCGTGGCCGCGCAGCGCGCGCAGCTCGGCAAGTGGACGCGGGGGCAGAAGAATGCGCTTTTCTGTTTCCTGGTCACCGTGGTCCTCTGGCTGGTTCCCGGCATCCTGGCCCTCGTTTACGGGGAGGCGTCGCCGCTGGCCGGGGCTTACAGCAGCAGGATCCCGGAGGGGGTTGCCGCCGTCATCGGCGCCGCATTGCTCTTTCTGCTCCCCGTGGACTGGAAGAAGCGCGAGTTCACCATTTCCTGGAAACAGGCGGCCAGGATCGACTGGGGGACCCTGCTGCTCTTCGGCGGCGGCCTCACCCTCGGCTCGATGATGTTCCAGACCCGGCTGGCCGAGGCCATCGGTGCCGGCCTCCTGAAGATGAGCGGTGCGACCTCGGTCTGGGGCATCACCCTGGGAGCGATATTCATCGCCATCCTCGTCAGTGAAACCTCCTCCAACACCGCCTCGGCCAACATGGTCATCCCGGTCATGATAGCCCTCGCCCAGGCGGCGGGCGTCAACCCCGTCCCCCCGGCCATCGGTGCGACCTTCGGAGCCAGCTGGGGTTTCATGCTGCCGGTCTCCACGCCGCCCAACGCGATTGTCTACGGCTCGGGGATGGTGCCGATAACGGCCATGATCCGGGCCGGCATTTTCTTCGACATCCTGGGCGCGCTGGTCATCTGGGCCGGCCTTTACATCCTGCTGCCCATGGCCGGCCTGGCCTAGCCCGGATTCCGGGAAAAACCCGGTCGCTGGAGGTAAGGGATGAGGGAGAGGCTCTGGTCGCTGGCATACCCCCGCTGGCGGAAACCTGCGCCCCTGTCCGCGGGGGGCTACGCCTTTCTCATCCTGACCCCGCCGGATCTTCCCTGCTGGCTCGACCTCTCCCTGCGGGTGCTCGATCGGCAGGAGAAGGCCGGCCTGCGTGAGATCCTGGTCGTCCCCGACGCCGTATTGCCGCGTTTCGAGCGTTACGTGCGCGGGAAGGCCCGCACGCGCGGCGGCATCGCTCTGAGGCTGGTTCGAATGAAGCCCCGGGATCGCCTGGTGCGCCGGATGCTGGGTTCGCCGAGCACGATCCACTTCCTCCAGATCGTCAACGCGATCGAGTCCGTCGCGAGTCGGGCGGCCCTTCTTCACGATGTCGACCTTTTCCCTTTAAAGCCGGACTTTTTGTGCGGCATCCACCGGCAGATGCGGCATCGGCTGGCTGCGTGCGGCATCGCGCGGCCCTGGAGCGGATACGACTGGAGCGGCCTGCCCGGAACGGGCCACCTGGTGGCGACCTGGGAGATGATGGTCGACGTGGCCTGGGCCAGGTCGTTTTCCCCCAGCGACCTGCGCCCGCGGGCGGACGTGATCGACGGCAGACGCTGCGTGATGGACACCTTCCTCTACGCCCAGCGCCGGACTTCGCCCGGCCGCATCCGGTGCCTGGATGCCGGCGGCAGTATCGTCCACTTCGGCCACGTCGTGTCCCGCTACCGGCAGTTCGAGAGGTCCTCCCGGCGCATCGAGGACGTGGGCTGCATCCTGCTGCTCACACGCCTGCTGCTCGACCTGTTCGGCCACGGCGACGGACCCTGCGCGCTGCCGTCCTACGCGGGGTTCGTGCGCGCCCTGGAAGGCCGGCACCGGCGCCTCTACTACGGCGCGGACGCCCGCCGGTCCTACCCCGGGTTCCGGGGCAAGCTGAAGGCGCTGATCGATTACCCGTACTTCGAAGCCGAGGAGTCCGCGCAGCTGCTCCGACGGCTGGCGCCCTTCGACGCAAGGCTGGCGTGAGGCGCTCCCGGGCGGGCGCAAGCGCCCGCGCCGCCTTTCCCGCCTCCCTCCGCGCGGGCGAGAGCTGCAAGGGGCCGCGGGCACCCGCTGCAAGAATTCCGAGTCCCCTCGCGAAAGACCCGTTTAAATGAATAATAAATGGACGTCCCCAATATGTCCGTCCCCTATATGTCCGGCCTGGGGGCGTCGCGCAGGGGCTAGTCGCCCTGCGGCGTCAGGCTCAGGAAGTAGGCGTAGGCCTCGTAGATCATGGGCAGCCTCAGGCCGCGCCGGCTCATGGCCTCCTGGCGCATGGCCACGATGTACTGCCTGTTTTCCTGAACGGGGATCCGGCCGCCGCGGATGCCCTCGTCGATGATGCGCCGCGCCAGCGTGGCGGCCACCTCGCCCTGCTCGAAGGGCGAGGGCCCCACCGCGAGCATGGCGCCGTCCTCGACGTTGAAGGCGTTGATGCCGATGACCGGGGCGGGCGAATGGCGGTCGGTCCAGGCCATGACCTCCCCGGGGTCGGCGAGGGTCGGGTCGCCGTCGGATCGCGGCAGCTTGCGGTAGTTGGCCACCAGGATGTAATCCACCGAGGGGCCGTGGGTCCGGACGATCTCTTTCCAGTGTTCGAAGCTCCCGGCGACGTGGGAGCCCCGGTAGTCGACGGGGGACCAGTCGAAGGCGTCGACCAGCCGCCGGTCCGAGAGCAGCGACTCGGACGTGTCGAGGATGTAGAGCATCCGGGGGGCTTCCAGGGGGGGGCGGCCCCGGGATCTGATGGCCAGGATGGTTTCCTGCACGGCCTTGAGAACCTTGTGCTCCAGGATCCCGGTCACGTTGCCGGCCCGGTGGTAGCCGTAGGGCTCGATGCCGGCGTTGACGCCGGCGAAAACGATGTCCATGCGCGGATCGTCGACGAAGTGCCGGGCGGCCAGTTCCTGGGCCAGGTCGTCGACGGCGATGAGCACGTGCGGGGAGTTGCGGGCGACGGCCCTGCGGGCGATGATCCCCGCGCGCCGCAGCCACTGCGGGTCGGGGTGTTTCTTGGTGTCCATGTAGTGCCACGAGACGGAACAGTCGTGCCACTTGTCGACGACGCGGTGCAGCCCCACGTCGATGTCCCGGCTCCAGGCATACTCCGGGTCGTAGCTGTGAAGGATCATCACCCGGGGCTTGGACGCATTGAAGGCCACCCCGGCCACCAGGATGGCCGCCAGGAAGACCAGGCACAGGGCTTGGCTGAGCCGTTCCTTTCTCATAGCACCCCGATCGCCCGCCAGAAGGGGATGGAAGCGTAGATGGCGAGCAGCTTCACCGCCACCAGGATGGCGTGAAACATCCGCACCCGGGTCTCGTTGTAGGGGACCCAGGCCGCGGTCAGGTTTCTGAAAAAGAGGATATAGGGCGACTGGTAGCCGAAAAAGGCGGTTTCCGCCATGATGAGGATCACGAAGCCCACCACCCAGGGGCTGATCCCGGCCCCGGACGCCAGGGGGATCAGGGTCGCGGCAAAGATCAGGATGGCGGAGTTGAGGGGGACGAACAGGCGCACCACGAGGATGGCGGCGGACAGGACCGGCACGAAGAGCGCGAAGTCCTGGCGCATGTAGCCCTGCAGCCAGCCGAGGCGCTGGACCAGCTGCGCGTCGAGGCCCAGGTACTTCATGCCCTCCAGGATGCCGATCATGCTGGCCAGCAGGAACAGGAAGGCCCAGTCGATCCCCCGCACGAACTCCTCCCTGGGCAGGGCCCCCACCGTCAGCAGGGAGCAGATCACGCCGAAGGTGACCAGGGGGATGGGGATCTTGTGCAGCCCGGCGGTGGCCACGCCTGCCGCCAGCAGGGCGATCCCGAAAAGGGCGGCCCGCTCCTGCCAGCTCATTTTTCCCAGCCCCTTCCAGGCCCGCTCGACGGCCTGGCGGTCGACCTCGACCCTGCCGAAGGGGCGGAAAAAGGCGGCGGAGGCGGCGAAGTAGAGGACCAGCATGACCGCGCCGGTGATGGAGGCCGCATACAGCCAGAAGAGAAACTGGAAGGTCTGCTGCTCCTGGGGCGGGAAGAGGCCGAAGAGCATGAGGTTGGCCGGGGCCGCGGTCAAAAAGACCGGGGAGAGGTAATTGAGGCTGTCCAGCCCGCCGAGGTAAAGCAGGGTGGAGGATTGCCGGCGGGTCTTTTCATCCAGCGACTGGACGATGTGGTTCAGGATCGGGCCGACGATCACGGCCCGGCCGGTGATGGCGGGGACCACGGGGTTGAACACGAAGCCGGTGAAGAACAGCGCGGCCTGGTAGGAGGCGGCGGAGGGCGGGATCGTCTTGAGCAGCCAAAGGGTGTAGCGCCGCGCGAGCCCGGAAGCCGTGATGACCGCCCCCAGGCCCATCACGCTGAAAGCGATGAGGAAGGTGCCGGAGGAAAAACCGGACAGCACCACCTCGCCGGGCGCCAGGCCGAAGAGCAGCAGCAGGAGGAGGGCGATCAGGGCCGGGATGAAGTCGGCCATCAGGGAAAACATCCACAGGACGAGGGTCACGCTGACAATGGAGAGGAAAAGGGCGGTGCTGCGGGTGACGCCCAGGTGCAGGGCCGCAAGGAAGAAGGCCGGCGGCACGGTCAGGGCCAGGAGCCAGGCCAGGGGCTTGTTGGCGATCAGGCCCGCCGGGCCGGGCGGAATTGCCGTCATGTCGACTCCTTGGATGGGGCGGGGAACGGGGCCGCGCGGTCAGACCACCACGATGTCGTTGTTGTCCACCCGCAACCGGTTCATGCGGGCGATGGTGCCGAAACGGTGCAGGCTGACAAAGGCCCGGATCCAGGCCCCGTGGCCGAAGGCCAGGACCCGGGCGTCGGCCCTGTAGCGGGCTGCGAAGCGTTCTATGCGTTCCTGGAGCGCGGTCAGCGGCTCGCCCAGGGTCAGGCGCTGGGGGGCCTGGTACCAGAGGGGCCCCACGGCGCGGATGAAGTCGGCCCGGGACCAGCCCTCGTAGGGGCCGAAATCCAGTTCGTCCAGGAGCGGCTCGACCCGGTAAGCCAAGCCGTAGCAGGCGGCGGTCATCCGGGTGCGCTGCAGTGAACTGGCCAGCACGCGCTCGAAGGGCCCGATGCGGGCCAGCAGGTCCCGGTTGCGGGCCATGGCCGCCTTTTCCCCCGGGTCGGGGCCCGCGATGGGGATGTCGCGCCGGCCCTGCAGCCGCCCCTCGCGGTTGTAGCGGGTCGAAAAATGCCGCACCAGGGCCGTTTTGCTATCCGCCAATGAAGAACGTTTCCTCCCGCAGCCCCCGGCGCTGGGATTCGAGCAGGAGGAGGTCGCGGACAAAGACGTTGCCGAGGTTGACGTTGGTTCCCATGAGGTTGATGAGCTGGTTCTGGCTGTGGGCCGTGGGGGCCTCGAAGATGATCCTGACCGGGTCGATGTCCGCGGTGATGCGCTTGACCAGGCCGGTCAGCAGGGTTCCGCCCGCGTCGTAGATGCCGACATCCGCCGTGTGGCGCCCCTCCAGCACGACGTAGCGGCAGCCGGCCTGGAGGTAGGCGCGGCCCGCCGCGACCCATTCGCCCGGGGACAGCCCCTCGCGGGCCTTTTTTTTCCCCACCTCGGCCAGGACGTTGAAATGGCGGGCGACCTTCCCGATCAGGCCGGCCATCTCCTCGGTGGCGACGGCGGTGATGCCGTTGGATGCCTCGAGCCACGAAACCTTCAGGGACTCGAGCCACCGCAGGTAAGCGTCCAGGCGCCCCTGGGCGTGGTATTTCTCGAAGAGGGTGCCGCCGAAATAGACCGGGATGCCGAAGTCCCCGTAGAGACGCAGCTTCTGGCCGAGCCTGGGCTCCAGGTACGCCGACCCGACCCCGATCTTGGCCAGGTCGATGAACAGGTGGTAGCTTTCCAGGATCAGGGCCAGCTCGCCGGCCGGGATGCCGTTGTCGGTGATGGCCGTCAGCCCGGATCGCCTCGGCTTGGCGCTGCGCCAGGGCAGGTCGAGAACCTTCCCCGATGCGCGGCCGGCTTCGGTCGCGTCGTTCTCAGCGGGCATGGCCGTTTCTCCGGATGCAGAGCATCGTGATGTCGTCCGACTGGGGCGCATCGGCGACAAACCCGCGCAGCGAGTCCGTGACCGCTTCGATCAGGGCCTTGGAGGCGCCGCCGCCGTTGACGCCCAGCACCGCTTCCAGGTTCTTCTCGTCGAAAAACTCACCTGTGCCGTTGGCGGCCTCGGTCACCCCGTCGGTATAGAGGAAGAGCCCCTCGCCCGGGCCCAGGCGGGTTTCGCGGGAGCGATACGCCGCCCCCTCGACGATTCCCAGGGCGACGTCCGTTGGGGTGGTGAGCTTGCGGAAACCGCCCCCGGCCTCCATGATGTAGGGCGGGGAGTGGCCGGCGGTGGCGTAGGCCAGCCTCCCGGTTCCCAGGTCCAGGACGGCCACGAAAACCGTCACGAACATGGACTGTTCGTTCTCCCGGCTCAGCTCGTCGTTGACCCTGGCCAGGATCCTTTCGGGGCAGGGGTTGCCCTCCGCCGCCACCCGGATCAGACTCTTGGTCATGGACATGAAGAGCGCCGCCGGTATGCCCTTGTCAGACACATCCCCCACGGTGACGCAGAGGCGGGTTTCGTCGATGGCGAAAAAATCGTAGAAGTCCCCCCCCACCTCCCTGGCCGGCAGGAGATAGGCGAACAGGTCCAGGTCGAATTTTCGTGAAAACTCCCCGAAGGATGTCGGCAGCATGCTCATCTGGATGCGCCGGGCGGTTTCCAGCGATTCCTCGATCCTGAGCTTCTGGAGGTTTTCGATGGACATGGAGATGGTGTTGGCGAAGATTTCAAGCAGGTCCCGGTCGAGGGCGTCGAAATATTTCCTGCCCCTGAAAAACACCAGCCTGCCGGGCGAGTAGTCGCTGCGGATGAAGGCCACGGCGTCCCTGCGCTTCACCAGGCACCTTTCCTCGCGCATGGAGCACGCGATCAGCTCCTCGGCCTGGGGTGAAAGCCCGGCATCGGCGGCAGCGGCATCGGTCTCCGGCTCCGCATCCACCGGGACCAGGGTCTTTTCCCGGCCCCCAGGGTTCGAGACGCATTTGAAGAGGCGCAGATCGGACTTCAGGGGCAGAAGGGTGCTCAGGCGGGCCACCAGTTCCGCCTTGAAGCCCTTGAGGGAGTGGTAGTCGAAAATGGACGCCGTCATGCCGATGATGGACTGCAGGCCCCGCTGGGCGCGGATGCGCTTGCGGATGTTGAACAGCAGGAAGACGATGTAGAGCGCCATGGTGGAGAAGACGCCGAAGGCGGCCCAGATCATCTTCCTGTACTTGTAGTAGAAAGTCTGGGGCTCGTTGACGATGAGGCTGCCTGCGGGCAGCTCCGAGAGGCGGATGCCGAAGGGCTTCAGCCGGCGGTAATCGAACATGTACTGGTTGGGGCTGGCGGTGACCACCGGGATTGCGCCCACCGGTTCGCCCCGCAGGATCCTGAGGGCCAGCCTGGCTGCGGTCTCCCCCTGGTAGCGGCTGCTCTTGAGCATGCCGCCGACGATGCCGTTTCCGAGCATGTAGTCCACGGCGCCGTAAACCGGCACGGGCGCGGCGGCCGCTATGGCCGGCAGGGCCTCCTCCGGCGCGTAGGCCCGGCCGGCGCCGTCCCTGAAAAAGGAAAGGTAGAAGGCCAGGCTGTCGCCGGGGAGGCGTTTGAGCCGGTCGAGAAGATCCTCCATCGGGATGTCGTCGACGTGGACGAATTCGAAGCGCTCCTTGAACCCGGCCGCCGCCGCGTCGAATTCGGCCCGCAGGGAGCGCGCCGTCGTCAGGCTGTCGTTGATGACGACGACGCGCCTGCCGCCCGGGTGCAGCCGTGCCATGAGGGCCAGGTTGGCCCTGAAGTCCGCGGATTCATTCACGCCGGTGCAGAGGGGAAAGCCGGCGACCCTGGAGGGGTCGAAGTCGTTGACCCCGCAGAACACCACCGGGGTGTTGGCGAAGACCTCGTCGCGGTAGCGGACGAGAAAATTGAAGGCGTCGTCGTCGGTGGAGACGATCACGTCGAAGGGGTGCCGGGCGTACTTGAGGGCGTAGAGGTCCTTGAGGCGTTGGTAATAGGCATCGCTGTTCAGGATTTTGGCGTCCATGTACTCGACGCGCAGGACGATGTCCGGGTGAGGCGCGAAAACGGCCTCGACGCCGGCGGTCTCCGCATCGGTCCACGTGTAGCCCTTGTTGTAGGAGTTGAGCAGCAGCACGTGCTTTTTGCCGAGCCGGTCGCCGTCCTGCCCGTGGGCCGGGTGCGCAAACAGCACGAGGGCAAGGGAGAAAAAGATCAGGTGTCTGTTGCGCAGCATATGCACCCTGGCGGTCGTGCCGCATCCCCGTGCCCCCGGGCGCAACCGCTTTCCCCGTGAAGGCGAACCCGGCCCGGCTGTCTTTTGCCCGACGATGATCCCCATACCCGATAGCCGTCGCGGCGTCAAGTGAATCGGCATTTTCAGCATTTTTCGCGCGGGGGTTTGGGGAAAAGCCATCCGCAACCAGGACTTGACAGGCTGCCGGGGATGGGCACAATGATGGAAGCGGTGCGGCGCGCACGCCTGCTTGACTTGGGTCAAGGCTTTTCCGGGGCCCGGCGGTTAGCATGCCCCGGGAGCGCGGGGGAAGGCTTCGCCCATTCCCGCCGCGGCAGCCGGGGCAAGTCAATCCCGGAAACGGTGACACGGCAAAGCGAGGTCCCATGCCCATCGAACTCGACGACCTGAAGGAATCGAGCGAATTTCTGAACCTGCTGCTGGACAACATCGATGCCGCCGTGCTGGTCGCCGACGAAAAACTGCAGATCCACCAGTTCAACAGGAGCTTCCTGGGGCTGTTCGACCGTGCCGGCGGGTTCCAGGGCGGAGGTTCCTTCGGCCGGGTCGCGGGCTGCGTCAATGCGGTGCTGGAAAAAAAGTCCTGCGGCGAGACGTCCCAGTGCGCTAACTGCGTGCTCAAGAAAACCCTGATCCAGACCCTGATGGAAGCTGCCCCCGTGGACCGCAGGCGCCTGGAACGGGTCTTTTACATCGACGGCCGGCCGGTCACGAAATTTCTGGAGTTCAGCGCCCGGCGCATTCGGTTCAGGGGCCGCCGCATGACCCTGGTGATCATCTACGACCTCACAGAGAGGGAAAGGCAGAAGCGAGAGCTGGAAAAGAAAAAGGAGCAGATCGACCGGGATCTCGCCGCCGCCTACGAGATCCAGAAAAGCCTTCTGCCCGACAAGGCGCCCAGCCTCCCCGGCACCCGCGCCGCCTGGCGTTTCGAGCCCTGCAGCCGGATCGGCGGCGACATTTTCCAGATCTACCTCAACGCCGAGGACCGGCTCAGCCTCTACGTGCTGGATGTTTGCGGCCACGGGGTCTCCGCGGCCCTGGTGGCGGTGACCGTCTCCCAGTTCCTCCACAGCCTGCACAGCCGCATGCGCCAGACAGGCAGGCCGTTCAGCCCCGAGGAGGTCATGGGCCGCCTGGACAGCGCATTCCCCCTGGACCGTTTCGACTGCTACTTCACCATCGCCTGCGCCACGCTCGACACCGGCACCGGCCGGCTGGTCTACAGCAATGCCGGCCACGTTCCGCCCCTGATCCTGAGGTCCGACGGGCGGCTGGAGGTCCTGGAACGCCACGGGACGGTGATCGGCGCGGGCTTCGGCACGCCCTTCGGCCAGGAGGAGCGCCGGCTGGAACGCGGCGACCGCTTCATTCTCTGCACCGACGGGCTGATCGACAATTTCGGCGTGGGCAGCGGGGGGGAGTGCAAGGAGAGGTTTTACCGGCACTTGGGGGATGCCCGCCGGCCCGGGCTTCAGGATTGGGTCGACGCGCTGTTCGAGCGCGCCAGGACGCTTCGCGGCGCGACCCCGCCGGAGGACGACATGAGCCTGCTGGCGATCGAGTATACCGGAGGCGCTTGCGCGCCCGGTGAGCCGGCCGGCTGAGTTCCTCCCGGGGCGGTGCGGGGGGCGGGACGAACGGCCAAAAAAAAGGCATCCCCTGTGCAGGGGATGCCCTTTTTTGAAACCGGTGCCTAGATCACGGTGACGTTCGCCGCCGCAGGGCCTTTTTGCCCCTGAGTGACTTCGAAGGAAACCTTGTCGCCTTCCTTGAGGGACTTGAACCCGGACGCGTTGATCGCCGAATGATGGACAAACACGTCCGATCCGGTTTCCTGCTCAATGAATCCGAACCCTTTGTGATCGTTGAACCACTTGACAGTTCCAGTTGCCATGTTAACATCCTCCTTTCTTTAGAATTTCAACGTCACTTCCTGGAGGATGCCACTTTCGCAAATGGATAATCCCTTCACGAAGAAACCGCCCCGGATCGAGAAGGGGGCTTGATTGATGAAGACAATGTAATCCCGCTTGGCGCACAAGGCAAGCTAAATATTTGGTTTTTTGAAAAATATTTTTCAAGGGGGTTGAAATTGCGCCTGCCGGCATGCCGTTAAGCTTGCAATAACCAAAAGTTATCCACCGTGGAAGCCCGAAAGGCAAGGGGGGCGCAGCGGAGGAATGGGGGCGGACTGGGTTGGAAGCCGGCAGACGGTCAGGACCGTAAACCGACGGTCCCTGAACCCCGGCGTCTCAGCCGGGGGGAATAGCCCCCCTCACTCGAACAGCTTCATCTGCTCGCCGACGGCCTGGCGGAAAAAAAGAACCTCCCCGGCCCCCTCCGGCGTGAGGGATTCGCCGAGGGCCGCAACGCCCTGGATCGACAGGGTCGCGGCCATCACCCCCAGGCTGAACCCGCGATTGAGGGACGAGGCCCGCTCGGAGGCGATCTTTTTTTTCATTTCGGCCTCATCGCGCAGCAGCAGCTCCATCTCGTCGCGGTAGGTGGCCTTTTCGAGGGCGTCCTCGACGAAATCGACGAAAGCCACGCCGATCCGGTCGCAGTACTCGCGCAGTTCGCGGTAGAGCTCGGCCGGGATTCTAACCGTGAAGACGTCCTGATCCATGGGCCCTTCCATGCGTCCGCGCGCGGACCGTCGCGGACCGGGGCGGCCGACGCAGGTTGCGTCAACTCCTTGATTTGTGATTATACCCCAGCGAAGCCATTTTTGACAGGCGATTCCAACAGCCGGATCCATTGGCTTGAAGGGGTCCGGCATCGACGGCGGAGAGGTTCCCCTGAGCCGTTTCCCGGCGCCCGAATGCGGACGGGGGGGTCAATGCAGGGCTTTTTTGATGGCGGCGGCGGACTTTTCCAGGAGGCGGATGGAGTTGTCGTAGTTCCTGGAGGCGCAGCAGGCATAGAGGATGTCGACCATCAGGATCTGGGCCACGCGGGACAGCAGGGATTCCTCGAAAAAGGAGGATTCCTTTGCGGCGGTGAACAGCCGGATGTCGCTGAAAAGGGTGATGGGCGAGTCGTCGTAGTTGGTGATGCAGATGGTGGTGGCCCCGTTTTCCTTCGAGATCTTCAGGGCGTTCACCGTGAAAAGCGTGCTGCCCGAATTGCTGATGCCGATGGCGACGTCGCCTTTCTTCAAAAGAGCGGAACTCACGGCCAGGTGGGCCGGGTCGTTGTAGACGCTGCATTGCTTGCCGATCCGGTAAAACCTCATCTTGGCGCTTTCCGCGGCGATGGTGGATGTCCCCACGCAGTAGAGCACCACGAAGTCGGCCCGGTGGATGGCCGCCACCGCGCGCTCGATTTCGGCCGGGTTGATGGCCCCGCGCGTGTCCCGCATGGCCTCGATGTTGCGAAAGGCGATCTTGTCCACGATCTGCGCGATGCTGTCGTCCTTGTTGACGTCGTCGTACACCAGCTTTTTCTCGCTCTTGGCCTCCAGGGCGGTCTCGGGCGCGATTTGCGCCATGCTGATCTTGAAGTTCTGGTAGCTGTTGAGGCCGATTTCCCTGACGAAGCGCGTCACCGTGGCCTCGGAGACGCCGCAGAGGGCCGCCAGCTCGCGGATCTTGAGCGTCTTGATCTCATCCGGGTTGGCCAGGGCATACTGGCCCACCCGCCTGAGGGCCGGGTTGAGATAGGGCAGCAGGCGCCGGATGATGAGCAGTGAGTTCTCTCTCTCGGGCATCGCCGGATTCCTTCTGTCGCGGCCGGGGATCAGACCCGGGCAGGGGGGGCGGCACTCCATCCGCATGACGGGTCAGCCGCCAGCAGATCGGCCAGGATGGCGTGGTATCCCTCGAGGGACTTTACCATCATGTCGATGCTGACCCGCTCCTCGGGCGTGTGGGCATATTTTTCCTCGGTCCCGGAGTACCCGATGGTGGGGATTCCCAGGAGCGCGGCGCTCATGCTGCCGTCGGTGCCGAATTTCCAGTATCGCACCTCCGGGCTCTGCCCGATGCGCCGGAGCGCGGACATGGCGCGCCGCGCGAAGGGATGGTCCGTCGCCGTGAGCCACGGGGGGTGGAATTTCGTGACCTCTTTTCGATACGGCTGCGGATGTGTTCGGGCGACGGTGGGCGGGGAGGCTGCGTGAGCGCTGACCGAAGCCAGCGCGCCGGCGTCGAAACGGTGGCGCGCCTGTCTCTGAGCGACTACCTGCACGAACGCCTGCTGTCCGCCTGCGCGGTCATGGGCCTGGCGGCGGTGCTGGCGCCCCTGCTGGTGCTCTTCGGCCTCAAGAGCGGCATCATCGACACCATGACCGAGCGCCTCCTGCGGGACCCGCGCAACCTCGAAATTTCGCCGGTGGGCTCCGGCCGCTTCGACGCGGCCTGGCTCGACACCCTCTCGCGCCGGCCCGAAACGGCGTTCGTGATCTTCCAGACCCGCTCCATCGCCGCCAACATGGTGCTGCGCGCGGGCCTGGGGGACCGGTCCAGCACCGTGGCGGTCGACCTGATCCCCACCGCCGAGGGAGACCCGCTGCTGCTCAAATGGGCCCGGGTCCCGGCCGCCCGCGCGGACCTGGTCCTCACCGAGCCGGCTGCCCGGAAGCTCGGGGCCTCCGAGGGCGGGAAAGTCTTCGGGCTGGTGGGCCGCGCGGTGAAGGGGGTCAAGGAGCAGGTGCAGGTGGAGCTGGATGTCGTCGCCGTCCTGCCTCTCGAGGCGTTTCAGCGCGAAGCGGCTTTCGTGCGCCTGGAACTGCTCCAGGCGACCGAGGACTACCGCGACGGGTTCGGCGTGCCCGCCTACGGGTGGCCCGGACCCGTGCTCCCGGAGGGGGAGCGCGTCTACCCCAGCTTCCGCCTGTATGCCCGCGGGGTCCACGACGTCGCCCGGCTGCGGGACCTCTTGAACGGGCAGGGGCTGGAAATCTACACCCGGGCCGAGGAGATCGAAGTGGTCCGGAGCCTGGACCGCTCCCTCGGCCTGATATTCGGCCTCATCGCCCTGGTGGCCGTTGCGGGCTACTTCGCCTCCATGGCCAGCAGCGCCCTGGCCAACGTCAACCGCAAGAGCCGCTACCTGGGGATCATCCGCCTGATAGGGTTTTCCACCGGCAGCATCGTCTGCTTTCCCATCGTCCAGTCCCTGGCCACCAGCCTGCTGGGGACCTTTTCCGCCTTCGCCCTTTACGGGGTCGTGGCGCTTGCCATCAACGGGCTGTTCGGCCGGTACCTTTCCGAAGGCGAATACGTCTGCCGCCTGGCCCCGGGCCACCTCGTCCTGGCGGTCGCCCTGACCGCGGCCATGGGGGCTGCGGCCTCCGCTTTCGCCGCGTACCGGGTGTCCAGGATCGAGCCGTCGGAGGTGATTCGAGATGTGTGAAAGGGCGCGGGCCGAGGGTGCCGCCCGCCGGGGGGCGTCAGGGGTGTTGTGTTTCGTGCTGGGCATCGCCGCCGCCCTGTGGGGCCTGATGCCCGCTCCGGCCGGTTCCCAGGAGTGCCCCCGCTCGCGCAGCAGGCTGCCGCAGACCATCCCCGCCCCCTCCGAGCCCTTCAACCCGGTTCCGGCCGACGGGGACCTGGAACTGCCCATGCCCTGCGGCGCGAAGATGGTGCTGCGCCACGTGTGCGTGCCGGCCGCCGGCCTGCTCGGCGACCTGCCTTTTGAGCCCGGGTGCATCAACTGCGGCAGCAGCGAGCGGCGGTTCATGGAGGAGCGGCGCCAGGCGGCCATCTCCGGCCCCTTCCTGCTGGCCGACCTGCCCGGGAAGTGGCGCGCCCTGCTCACGGAATTGGCCCGCAGCGGGGACGGGTACTGCCCGGGACCGGAAGCGGGCGCCTTCACCGGCCTTTACTATTTCATCGGCAAGTACGAGGTGACGAATTTCCAGTGGCAGGCCGTCATGGAAGAGCACTGCCCGGGGGAGGTCAGGCCCCTGAACAGTGAAGACCCCCGCCCCAAAACCGGCGTTTCCTGGTTCGACGCGGTCGAGTTTTCACGGCGCTACACCCAGTGGCTGGTGCACAACGCCCCGGACTCCCTGCCGGTCTTCTCCGGGGGGCGGTTCGCCTATCTGCGCCTGCCCACCGAGGAGGAGTGGGAGTTCGCGGCCAGAGGCGGGCACATGGTCCCCGAGTCCTTCATGGGCAGCAACGATTTCTTCCCCCTCGACGGCCGGAGCATCCACGACTTTGCCGTTTTCACCGACACGGCCGCCGCCAAGCCGCCCGAAACCCTGGCCTGGATCGGCTCGAAGTGCCCCAATCCCCTTGGCCTTTACGACACGGCCGGCAATGCGGCGGAGATCGTTTTCGACCTGTTCCGCTACACCACCGGCTGGCGCCTGCACGGCAGCGCCGGCGGTTTCGTGGCCAAGGGCGGCAGCTACCTCAAGGACCAGAACGGGATCATGCCGGGGCGCCGCGAGGAGATGCCCTTTTACATAGACGACGGGCCTTTCGGCGCGCGGGACCTCGGTTTCCGCCTGGCGCTTTCGGGGATCGTGACCCCCGCCGACCACGCGCAAGCCCTGGAGGAAAGCTGGCAGGCCGTCAGCCGCCAGTTCCCCCAGGCGCCGCCTGGCGCGCCCCCGCCGCCCCGGGCGGACGACGCCCCGCCCCCCCGGGATCCCATGGCCGTTCTGGAGGCTCTTTCGGCAGGGGTGCCGGACGACGCCCGCAAAGCGGATATCACCTTCCTGCGCGACCTCATCAAGAGCAACGGCATGCAGCTGGCCGTGCAGACGGCCCAGGCGGCCAGGGGGGTCGTCCTGAGCGGCATCTACACGGCCGAATCCGTCAGCGGGTACGCCATCCGGCGCAAGACCCTCGCCAGCGAGCTCACCCGCCTGGAGCGCCTCAAGGAGGAGGCCATTTCGGAGTCGCTGCGCGACATATTCGAGGCCGGCATCGCCACCGCCCAGGAAAATGTCACCCTTAGGAGGCGGCGGGCCGCACCCTTTACCGCGCCCGCGGGTGCCCGGAATGCCTCCAGACGGGCTACCGCGGGCGGATGGGCATCTTCGAGATCATGGTGCTCGGCGAGGGGATCCGGCACCGGATCCTGGAAACCTACGACGCCAACCAGATCAAGAGCGAGGCCCTCTCCCAGGGGATGGCCACCCTGCGCCGGGACGGGATCCGCAAGGTCCTGGAGGGGACCACGACCATCGAGGAAGTGATCCGCGTCACCCAGGGGTGACGCTGCCGCCGGCCGGGCAGGCCATGGAAGAAACCGGCCGGGCTCACCCTGCGGGCCTGGCCGGGTTTCCCCCTCGAAATCGGCATCGGCATCCGGATTGAGCGCAGGGGCGATTCCGGCAGCGATCCAGATTGCGATGACGGTTACGACAACGACAACGATTACGACAACGATTGCAACAACGACAACGACAACTGCAACGAGAGGGGGAGCCGCGATTCATGCACAGCCCAACCCCATAGCGGGTTTTTCCCGCCGCGGGGCCGGACGCGGACAGCCGGCCATCGCCCGCCTCGTCGTGGCGGCAGCCGCGGCCGTGGTCATCCTTTCCCGGGGGGTGGGGGCCGGCGAGGCGCTGGTCGTCGAACCGGATGCACAGTTCGCCCTGGCGCAGTCGCTTTACGCCGCCGGCGACTTCCAGGGGGCGGTCGTCGAGTACCGGCGCTTCGCCCACTTTTTCCCCGAAGACCCGCGGGTTGAGGCGGCCATGTACGCGGTGGGCCGGTCCTGGTTCGACGCGCAGCGCTTCAACCAGGCGATCGAGGCCTTCCTGGCCCTCGTGGAGCGCTTTCCCGACAGCCCCCTGGCCGTGCCCGCCACCCTGGCCGCGGCCGACGCCCATCAGCGTAACGCCGCGCCGGGGCAGGCCGTGGCGCTGCTGGAGCGCCTCGCCGCGGAGGGCGGCGACCCCCGGGTCATCGACGAGGCCAACTACCGCATCGGCTGGATCCACCTGGAGGCGGCCGACTGGGACCGGGCCCGGCAGGCATTCGACCGCATCCGTCCCGAGAGTCGCGAAGCCTACCGGCTCCGGCAGCTGTCGGAGGAGCTCGAGAGGGTCCCGGACCTTGCCGAAAAGAACCCGGCCGTCGCCGGTCTCCTGGCCCTGATCCCCGGAGCCGGTCACGTTTACTGCGGACGATACCGCGACGCGCTCATCGCCTTCACGGTCAACGCGGCGCTGATCGCCGCCGCGGTGGAATCGTTCGATAACGATCTTCCGGTCCTGGGGGGAGTCATCTCCGCCGTCGGCCTGGGGTTTTACAGCGGCAGCATCTACAGCGCCGTGGGCAGCGCCCACAAGCACAACCGGTCCCTGCAGCGGGACTATATCGAGGGGTTGAAAGCCGGTACCCGGCCGGTGCTGACCATCGGTCCGGCTCCGGGCGGTATGACGGCGATCCTGCTCATCCCCTTTTGAGGCCATATCAGGAGAGGCAGATGGTTCTCCCGGTGCGCTTGCGCTGGCTGAGGGGCCTGTGGCCGCCGATGGCGATCGACGCCACCGACTCCCTCCCCCTGTGGCGCGACCGGCTGGCCCGGCTGATATTCGCCTACGGGGCCGTCGCCATGCCCCTGGCCATGGTCTACATCGTCCCCGTTTACATCGCCCGGGGGCGGTACGCCCTCATCGCCCTGGACGCGGCGGTCTGGCTGCTCCTGGTGGGCCAGCTGACCTTCTTCAGGCTTCCGGCCCGCTACAGCCGCTGGCTGGCCGTCGGCGCCCTGTACGCCATGACCCTGGCTTTCCTGGCCGCCCTGGGCCCCTTCGGCGCTCGGCCCGCCTGGCTCATGACCTGCACGGTCTTTTGCGCCGCCCTTTTCGGCCTTCCCGGCGCGGCCGCCGGCGCCCTTGTCAACCTGTCGCTCCTCATGGGCTTGCACGCATTCCTGGGCCCGGAAAGCCAGGAGTGGTCCCCGGTCCGCGCCGCACCGCCCGGCGACTGGCTCATCTTCGTCTGCAACACCACCCTGCTGTCACTGGCGGGCGGCATGGCGGTCGGGTTCCTCCTGTCCAGGCTGGACCGCTCCCTGCGCGACCAGCGGGAGGCGGCCGACACCCTGCGCAAGCGCGGCGGGGAACTCGAGAGCGCCTACCTCCAGATCCGGCAGGAGATGGCGCAGCGTTCGGCGGCCGAAAAGGCCCTGGTCGACAGCGAGGCCCAATACCGTCTGCTGGCCGAGAACGCCACGGACGTCATCTGGACCACGGACATGGCCCTCAACCTGACCTATGTCAGCCCCTCGGTGGTCCGCACGCGCGGCTATCGGCCCGAAGAGCTGCTGGGCCAAAGTCCCGACAAGCTCATGACAGCGGAGGCGAAAGCCGAGGCTTTCCGGGTTCTCCAGGAAGAGCTCGCCGTCGAGGCCCGGGCGGACAAGGACCCGGGGCGCTCCCGAAAGCTGGAACTCGAGTTCGTCCGCAGGGACGGCTCCACCTTCTGGAGCGAGGTCAACCTGACGTTCATCCGCGACGGCGGCGGACAGGCCGTCGGCATCCTGGGCGTCAGCCGGGACGTCAGCGACCGCCGGCAGGCCCAGGTGGCCCTGGGGGAGAGCCAGGCGCGCTACCGCATCGCCCTGGAAGCCTCGCCGGACCCCATGGTGACCTACGACATGGAAGGCCTGGCCACCTATATCAACCCGGCGTTCACGCGGGTGTTCGGCTGGGAGCCGGAGGAGGTCCTCGGAAAGACCATCGACTTCGTCCCCGGGGACGAGCGGACCCAGTTGCAAGGGATGATCGCCAAGGTCCTGGCGGGTGAAAGCTTCAGCGGCGTTCACACCCGGCGGCGCACCAAGTCGGGTGCGGTCGTGGACGTGAGCCTGAGCGCCGCGGTGTTCCGCGACCAGGCCGGCACCCCCCGGGGCAGCGTCATCGCCCTGCGGGACGTCACGGCGCAGAAGCGGATGGAACTGCAGCTGCGCCAGGCCCAGAAACTGGAGGCGATCGGCACCCTGGCAGGCGGCATCGCCCACGATTTCAACAACATCCTGGCCGTCATCATGGGCTATGCCGAGATTGCGGCCATGGATATCCCGGCGCACTCCAGGGCCCGCGACAACCTCTCCCAGCTGCTGAAGGCCAGCCACAGGGCCCGGGACCTGGTGCAGCAGATCCTGGCCTTCAGCCGCCAGGCCGACCAGGAGCGCAAGCCCATGTACCTCGGGCCGGTCGTCAAGGAGACCCTCAAGCTGATCCGCGCCTCCCTGCCCAGCAGCATCCGGATCCGGCAGCGCATCGAGACCGACACCCGGCCGGTGGAGGCGGACCCGACCCAGGTCCACCAGGTCATGATGAACCTCTGCGCCAATGCGGCCCACGCCATGGCGGAATCGGGCGGCGTCCTTGAAGTGGTCCTGGCGGGCGTCGAACTGGACGGCACCCCGGGGGGGCGTCACGCGCCCCTGGCTCCCGGGCGCTACCTGAAGCTGAGCGTCGGCGACACCGGGCACGGCATGGGGCCCGAGACGATGGACCGCATCTTCGACCCCTATTTCACGACCAAGAAAAAGGGGGAAGGGACCGGGCTGGGGCTGGCCGTGGTCGACGGCATCGTCAAGGGCCACGGCGGCGCCATCCTCGTGGAAAGCGAGCCGGGAAAGGGCTCCCGCTTCCACGTGTTTCTGCCGGCGATCCAGAAGCTGACCGGCTCCCTGGAGGAACCGGCCGAAACCGACCCGCGGGGAACGGAGCACGTGCTCCTCGTGGACGACGAGCCGGGCCTGGCCGAAATCGGCGGGAAGCTGCTGGAGCAACTGGGATACCGGGTGACCACGCGGACCGGGAGCATCGAGGCCCTGGACCTCTTCCGGGCGCAGCCGGAGCGCTTCGATCTCGTGATCACCGACATGACCATGCCGCACATGACGGGCGATCGTCTCGCCCGGGAAATGATGCGCCTGCGTCCCGGCCTGCCCGTCATTCTGTGCACCGGGTTCAGCCGAACGATGTCGGCCGAGCGCGCCGCCGAGCTGGGCATCGGGGCCTTCCTGATGAAACCCGTGGTCAGAAGAGACCTCGCCCGGACCGTCCGGGAGGTGCTGGACGCGGGGGCGGGGAAGGAGAGCGCCACATGAGAGTCTTGCTCAAGAAATTCGAACGCCTGGTCGTCCTCTGCCTCATCACCATGATGGTCACGGTGGTTCTCCTGGCCACGGTGGAGCTGGGCTGGATCATCGTCAAGGACATCCTTACGCCGCCGGTGATTCTCCTTGAAATCGAGGAGCTGCTGGAAATTTTCGGCTTCTTCCTCCTGATCCTGATCGGCGTGGAACTGCTGGAGACCATCAAGGCCTACCTCAACGAAGGCGTCGTGCACGTGGAGGTGGTGCTCATGGTCGCCCTGATCGCCGTCGCGCGCAAGGTCATCATCCTGGACGTCAAGGATCTTCCGAGCCTGGCCCTTTTCGGCATCGCGGCCCTCATCCTGGCCATTGCCGGCGCCTATTTCCTGGTGAAGCGCACCCTGAAGGGGGGGTGAAGATGGAGCCCGACCCGGCGGACACCCGCGCTTCAGGACGACAGGATGGCGGACACCCGCCGGTCCTTTTCCCGCCGTGAGATGTAAGGGGTCGTCTCCACATACCGGAACGCGGGGAAGGCCGCTACCGAAAACGAGTGCATGCCGGGCACCGGGATCTTGCACGCGCCGCATGCCGCCGGGACGGAGGCTCCGCCGATGCCGCACTCCGAACTTCTCTGGAACCGGATCAGCACCTGCCCGCCGGTCAGGAGGCTGCTCGACACGGCCGGGGTCCGGGTGACCCCCTACTACCTCTTCCTGGAAAAGCTCTCCTTCTTCGATGGCCCGCATCCCCGGCAGGCACCCGGCGCATGCGAAATCGGCCGCCTGGCGGGCAGCGACCTGCGCGACCTCGGGGCCGCTCCCGGCATACGGCTTCCATCCCCTGAACGCCTTGCCCGCCTGGGGGCGGACGAACTGGGCTACGTCCTGCGCTGCGGGGGGGAGGCGGCGGGGTACACCTGGATATGCCTCAGGCGCTGCGAATCGAGGTTCGGCCGCTTCGGCCTCAAACCGCACGAGGCCTATTTTTTCCAGACCTCCATCGCCGCTCATTTCAGGGGCCGGAACCTGGCGCTGCGCCTGAAATGCCACGCCTATGCCGAACTGAAGAAATTGGGCCGGGAGATCCTCTACAGCCATGTCATGCGCTTCAACCGGCCCTCGATCCGTGCGCACGAGAAATTGAACGCGAAGGCCCTGGGCCTGTGGCTGAGCGTGGAGGCGAGGCGCTTCTGGGTCTGCCTGCCGATAAGGAATTACCGGCTGCCCCCCGACGCGCTGCCTTTCCGCCGCCCCGGCGGACCCGCCGCGGGTTTCCGCCGCGCCCCCGCGCCGGCTGAATGGGATTAGAAACGGATGGCCGATCTGAACCCGGAACGGATCTTCTGCGACCCCGGCGCGGCCTGGGGAACGCTCTTGAAAAAGCCCCGCCGCGCGCTGCCCGATCCTCTCGGCCGGAAGGAGGCGCTTTTCTTCCTGCGGGGCTCCACCGCCCTGTGGCAGGGGCTGCGGCACCTGAACCTGGAGCCTGGCCGGAGGGTTCTCTTTCCGGCCTACCACTGCGGCGTGGAACTGGAGGTCCTGCGCCAGGCGGGGCTCGAAATCGTGTTCTACGGAATCGACCGCAGGCTGCGCATCGACCCCGATGAAATCGTCCGCCTGGCCGGACCCGGCATGGCCGCCCTGTACGTCATCCACTACTTCGGGTTTCCCCACCCCATGGAGGACCTCCTGCGGCTCTGCGCCTCCAGGGGCTGGCACCTCATCGAGGACTGCGCCCAGGCCCTGTTCGCCCGCTGCGAGGGGGTGCCGGCCGGCACCCTGGGGGACCTCGGGATTTTCAGCCTCCACAAGTTCCTGCCGATTCCCTGCTGCGGGGCGCTCCTGGTCAAGGCGGCCGCGGGCCGTGCGCCGGGCGTGGCGGCTGCCGCGCCGCCGCCCGGATTCGTCCTGCGCCAGGCGGTCGACCTCCTGGGCCGGAACCTCGCCGGCCTGGCGGTGCTGAACTCCGCCCCGGGGGTGAGGTTCAGGAAGGCGCTCTCCGGGTGGGTGCGCCTGGCGGCCACGGGCGCCGCCGAAAAACACGCCCTGGAAAGCGGCCCCGGCCCGAGGGCCTTCCTGCGCCGATGGCGCGACAGCGCCGCTCCCCGGCTGTCCCTGGAACTCCTCGCGCGGCTCCCGGCCGAGGATGTCGCCTCCAGGCGCCGCGGGAACTTCGCCGCCCTCCTGGAAAGCGCCTCCGGCGGCCGGCGTCTCCACCCCCTCGTGGAGGCGCCGGCGCCCGGGGCGTGCCCGCTCTTCTTCCCCGTGGCCGTGCCCGGCGGCGCCGAGCGCTTCGTCGCCCATTGCCGCCGCCGCGGGGTGGCGGCCCGCACCCTGTGGCGCGGCCTGCATCCCGCCTTTCCCCGGGAGCGCTTCGGCGGGGCGTCCTGGCTGCGCGACAGCACGGTGGTGCTGCCGGTCCACCAGGGGCTGGGAAAGGGGGATCTCGCCCTTCTGGGGGCACTCATGCGGGAATGGGAACGGGGCCGGTGACGCCGCCCAGGTCATCGGAATTTTGCGTGCCGCAGGCCCAGGCCCTTGCCCGGCAGAACCATGAGGGTTGAGGTGCCGTGGGCGACCAGTTCCCCGTCGGCCGACACCACCCGCGCCTCGGCGTAGCTGATGGACTTTCCGGAGCGGATCGCGCGGCCCTCGGCCTTCAGGAGCCCGCTTTCCACCGGGCGCAGGTAGTTGAGTTTGAGGTCGATGTTGACCAGGCCCGCGTCCTGGGGAAGGCGCATGAAAACCGACCAGAAGGTGGCCGTGTCCACCAGGGTGGCCAGCACGCCCCCGTGGACGATGCCGTAGGGCTGCAGGTGGCAGCGGGCGGTTGCCAGCTCGACGGCGGCCCGGTCCAGGTCGATGGCGGCCAGGCGCATGCCCATGTGGCGGGGATAGGGGCTGGCGTTGACCACTTCCATCAGTTCCTGGACGTAGTCCGGATTCGGGTGCAGCAAGGTTTCGCCTCCTTGGGTTGGAACCTGAGCGCCACCAGGGTGAGGTCGTCCTCCGCGGCGTCCCGGCCGCGGAATGCGGCCACCGCCGCCGTCACCGCCTCCACGAGGTCGCGGGACGGCCTGCCGGCATGGCGGCGCATGAGCGCCTGCACGCGGGACCGCCCGAAAAACTCGCCCCCGGGACTGCGGGCCTCGAAAATGCCGTCCGTGCAAACCAGGACGATGGTGCCGCCGGTGACCGCCTCCCGTGTGCAGTCTTCGAAAAGAGCCGCCGCGTCGATCCCCAGGGCGGCGCCGGCGCCTCTGAGCTCGGTGAAGCGGTCGGCGGACGGTTCGTAGCAGATGGCCGGTTCGTGTCCGGCCCGCACCCAGCGCAGCCGCCCGCCGGAAGGGTCCGGCAGCAGGAGAAAGAGGGTCATGAAGCTGCCCGAGTCGGCGACATCGAGGCAGAGCTGGCGGTTGACGTCGGCCACGATGTCGGCCGGGCCGCCTCCGAGAACGGCCCGCTGGCGCAGGAATCCCCTGGCGCTGGCCATCAGCAGGGCGGACGATATCCCGTGACCCGACACGTCGCCCACGACGATGCCGAGCCCCTGCCGGCCGGCGTCGTCCAAAGCCAGGTAATCGAAATAGTCCCCCCCGGTTTCGTCACAGTAAACGCTTCGCCCCGCGATGTCCAGGCCCTCGATCCGCGGATCGGCCGCCGGCAGCAGGCGCTGCTGAACCGTCATGGCCAGCTCCAGGGAGCGGCGCAGCCGCTCGCGCTCCTGCAGCCCGGCCGTCATCTGGTTGATCACGTCCCCGGTGTAGCCGATCTCGTCGTTGGAAACCACGCGCACCTGCTGGTCGAACTCTCCGCCCGCTACACGCCGCAGGACGCGGATGATCTCCCCCAGGGGGCGGGCGATGCTGCGGCTCACCGCACGGTGGATCACCCCCCCGGCGACGAAAAAATAGGCCCCCAGCACCAGGGTGAACACCAGGATGCCGCGGCCGTACTCCTCGGCCGTGATGGCGGCGGAGCCGACCTCCCACTGCAGGGTCAGGAGCGTCACGATCAGGATCAGCATCGGCACGACCCCGCCCAGGCGGAACAGGAGCCGGATGCGCCGGTCGATGGAAATCCGCGCGACACCGTCGAGGGTGCTCAGTCCCCCGGCCGGGAAAAAAAGCGGGATCAAGCGCCGGCGGGAATAGGACTCCATGCGGTGGAAACAGACCGTGGAAACGATCAGGCCGATCATGCTGGCCCGGAACGCGAGGATGGCGGCGGTCCGGCCGCCCAGGTCCCCGGCCGCGAACGCCCCGGCCGCGATGGCACCCGGGATGGCGACCCAGAACCCGATGCTGACGGGGATGAAGATGAACGGCAGGTTGAGAAGCCGGCGCCGGCCCCGGGCCAGGAGCCCCGGCGGCGGGTCCTGCCCGAGGGCAAAGCGCCTCAGGCAGGCGGCCACCGGCCGGAGCGCCAGCCGGAGGGCGGCGATCACGGGGCCGTAGGCAGCCGCCAGAATCGCGGCAAAGCGCAGCCCGAAAACGCCGTAGGCATCGGCGTCCCAATCGGAAAGGCGGCGGAGTCCAGCGATGTGCTTCGGGATGACTTCCAGCGGGGTGAACAAGTTCAACAGGATCACCACGGCGATGCCGATGGTGGTGGCCAAGATCCCGATGCCGTAAAACGGCAGCAGGCTGGGGGCGTCCCGCCGCGAGGTTGCGGACGGCGCAGGCGGTCCCTTTGTTGAAGTCATGGCGGTCATGGCATCGCGTCGGAATCAGGCGGCATCTGTTTGTCTCCAGCGTTTCGCCCGGGGAAAAAGGGCGTTCCCGGTTGTCTCTTATCGAACATTCGGCCACGAATTGCAACCGCCGCACGCGAGGCTGCCGCGGAGTCCTCGCCCGGCGGACCTGCCCTGAAGGGCTTTGACATGCCATCCGCTTTCAGGCTATGGAAGCCATATCAGAAATAGGATACCGTGTGCAGGGTCCGGGACAGCGCTTTCTATTCAGAAAGGAGGGAATCATGGAAAAGGTGTTGATCGTGGGATGCAAGCGGGTCATGGATGATGTCTGTATCGGCTGCTCGCGCTGCCTGGTGGCCTTCAACCGGCGCGAAGGCGAGTTCGCCCGCTACAAGGGCCAGGAGGCGGAACTCATGGCCCTGCTCAGCTGCGGCGACTGCCCGGGGGCCGGCATCGTGCCGCGCCTGGCCCAGGTGAAGCTCTGGAATGCGCCCCTCAACGAGAAGCCCACCAGGGTGCATGTGGCCGCCTGCCTGGTGGACCACTGCCCCTACCGGGACACGATCGTCGCCAAGATCAAGGCCAAGGCGGGCGTCGAAGTGGTCGAAGGTTCCCACCCGTACATCCCGCAGAACATCTTTGCGTGATCCAGGATCACCGGGGAGTGTGGAGGCGTTTCCTGCATGAGCCATTTTAAGATGCGTAGATGGAACACTTCCTGACCGCCATGGCCGCCTCCTGCAGCGCCTCGGCAAAGGTGGGGTGGCCGTGGACGGTGCGGGCGATGTCTTCCGAGCTGGCCCCGAACTCCATGGCCAGGACGCATTCGGCGATCATGTCCGCGGCCCGCGGGCCGATGATGTGAACCCCGAGAACCCGGTCGCTGCGGCCGTGGGCGATGAGCTTGACGAAACCCTCGGTCTCGCCCATGCAGCGGGCACGGCCGGCCCCGGTGAAAGGGTAGCTGCCCACGCAGTAAGGAATGTTGCGGGCCTTGACCTCCTCCTCGGTGAGCCCCACGCTGGCGACCTCGGGCCAGGTGTAGATGACCGCCGGCAGGGTGTCGTAGTTCACCTCGCCGGGCAGGCCGGCGATCGCCTCCACCGCCGCTACCCCCTCGGCCGAGGCCTTGTGGGCCAGCATCGGGCCCGGTACCAGGTCGCCGATGGCGTAGATCCCGGGAACGCTGGTGCGGTAGTTGGCGTCCACGACCAGATGCCCGCTTTTGGGGTCGGTCTCCACCCCCAGTTCCTCCAGGCCGAGACCGCGCGTCAGGGGCCGCCGCCCCACGGCCACCAGGAGGCGGTCGAAGCGCACGGTCTCCGTCCCGCCCCCGGCCTCCAGGGTCACCGCGACCGTGCGGCCGTCGACCTCGGCGCCCACGACCCGGGTCTGCAGCCGCAGCTCGAGGCCCTGCTTCCTGAGGAGCCGCTCCAGGGCCCGGCCCACCTGCCCGTCCAGCGTGGAGGCGGCCCTGGGCAGCGCCTCGACGACGGTCACCCGGCTTCCCAGCCGCTGCCAGACCGACCCCAGCTCGAGGCCGATGTAACCGCCTCCCACGACCCCCAGCGCCTTGGGAACCGCATCGAAGGCCAGCGCCTCGCTGGAGCTGACGATCCGCTCCCCGTCGAACGCCAGCCCGGGCAGGGCCGCCGGTTCGCTGCCGGTGGCCAGGAGGATCGACTTGGCTTCGTAGATGGAGGCGGGCCGCCCGGGCGAAGACCCTTCGCCTTCCTCCACCGCCACCCGGTCCCTGGCCTCCAGCCGGGCCGTCCCGCGGACGATGCGCACGCCGTTGCCTTCCAGCAGCTTTTGCACGTTGGCGGTGAGCTCCGCGACGACCCTGTCCTTGCGGGCCATCATGGCCGCCAGGTCGAAGGTCACCTTGCCGGTCTGGATCCCGTGGGCGCCAAAGTGATCCCGCGCCAGGTGGAAGTATTCGCTGGAGTCGAGGAGGGCCTTGCTGGGGATGCAGCCGACGTTGAGGCACACCCCTCCCAGGCGCGCCTCTTTTTCGATGCAGGCCACCTTGAGCCCGAGCTGCGCACCGCGCACCGCCGCCACGTACCCTCCGGGACCCGCGCCCACAATGATCAGGTCGAAGGTTTCCGTCCTGGCCATGATCAAACCTCCATCATCATCCGTTCGGGGTTCTCGACCAATTCCTTGATCCGCAGCAGGCAGGTGACCGCTTCCCGGCCGTCGACGATGCGGTGGTCGTAGCTCAGGGCCACGTACATCATGGGGCGCACGACGATGGCGTCGTCGACGACCACCGGCCGCTTCTCGATCTTGTGCATTCCGAGGATGCCGCTCTGGGGGGTATTGAGAATGGGGGTGCTCAGGAGCGACCCGAAGACCCCGCCGTTGGTCACGGTGAAGGTGCCCCCTTCCAGGTCCGCCAGTTCCAGCCGGTTTTCCTCGACCTTGGAAACGAAGTCGACGATGGCCCGCTCCAGCTCGGCGAAGCCGAGCGCCTCCGCGTGGCGGATCACCGGCACCACCAGCCCGCGCCCGGACCCGACGGCCACCCCGATGTGGCAGTAGTCGTGGTAGACGATGTCCTCGCCGTCGATGAAGGCGTTGATGGCGGGAAACTCCCCGAGGGCCGGGACGCACGCCTTGATGAAAAACGACATGTAGCCGAGGCCGACGCCGTGCCGCTTTTTGAAAGCGTCCTTGTACCGGCTGCGCAGGGCCATGGCATGGCTCATGTCGATTTCGTTGAAGGTGGTCAGCATCGCCGTGTTCTGCCGGGCTTCCAGCAGCCGGGCCGCGATCCGCCGCCGGATGGGGCTCATGGGCTTGCGGCGCACGCCTTCCCGGACCGCCTCCCGCGCGGCGGCCGGCGGCGCGGCCCCGGCCTGCTCCAGGTAAAGCAGCACGTCCATCTTGGTCAGGCGCCCGCCGGGTCCGCTGGCAGGGATCCCTTGGGCGTCCAGCCCCCTTTCGGCCACCAGGCGCCGGACCGCCGGGGACAGAATACGACCCGTGCCCGGGGGGGCCGGGGCCGCTTCGCCCGGCCGGGTCCCGGTTTCACGCCCCCCGGAAGCCGGTGCCGGCGACTCCGGGGCCTCGGGCTGCCCGGGCTTCACGTCCCCGGGGGCTTCCAGCCGCTCGGGTTTCTTCGCCTCGGGAGCCTTGGCCGCGCTCCCGGCCGCCGCGTCGATGGTGGCCACCACCGCACCGATGGCCACCGTCTCCCCCTCGGCGGCCATGATCCTGAGGGTGCCGTCGGCCGGTGCCACCACTTCGAGGGTGACCTTGTCGGTCTCGATCACGAAAAGGGGTTCGTCCTTCCGGACCCGGTCGCCGTCCGTTTTGAACCATTGGGCCAGGACCGCCTCCTTGACCGATTCCCCCACGCTGGGGACCTTGATCTCGAGCGCCATGGCGGCTCCACCTCTCTGTGTGACGTTGTTTTCGTGCGTCCGCTTCCGGCGCCGGCTAACCCTGCGCGGCGCCAGGCGGCCCCACGGCCTGTTCGACGATATCGGCCTGCTCCCGGCGGTAGACCGGCGGAAACCCTGTGGCCGGGCTGGCGGAGGCCTTGCGCCCGACGAGGCGCACCGGCCGGCCGATGAGATTTTCCAGGCGCGGCAGCACGAAGCCGCCCGCGCCCATGTTGACCGGCTCCTCCTGCACCCAGCACCACTGGCGGATGTCGCGGTAGTTTCCCAGCAGGGCTTCGACCTGGGCGTAGGGAAACGGATAGCACTGCTCCAGGCGGACCAGGGCGATGTCGGACTTCCCGAGCGCCTCGCGCCGCTGGTGGAGGTCGAAAAAGATCTTGCCGCTGCAGAAGAGAACCCGCTCGGGCGCCTCCAGGGGCAGGGGGTCGTCGAGGACCTCGCGGAACCGCCCGGAGACCAGCTCCTCGAGGGACGACACCGCCAGGGGGTGCCGCAGCAGGCTTTTGGGCGCCATCACCACCAGGGGCTTGCGCACGGAACGCAGGGCCTGGCGCCGCAGGAGGTGAAAATACTGCGCCGGGGTGGTGGCGTTGCAGACCTGGATGTTGTCCCCGGCGCACAGCTGCAGGAAACGCTCCAGGCGCGCGCTGGAGTGTTCCGGGCCGAGCCCTTCCCAGCCGTGGGGCAGCAGCAGCACCAGGCCGTTGAGGCGCTGCCACTTGGCCTCCCCGCTGGCGATGTACAGGTCGAAGGCCGCCTGGGCGTTGTTGACGAAATCGCCGAACTGGGCCTCCCACAGGGTCAACCCCCGGGGCTGGGCCGCCGCATAGCCGTATTCGAAACCGAGGACCCCGGCCTCCGACAGCAGGCTGTTGTGAACGCCGAAGGCCGCCTGCCCGGCCGACAGGTGGGACAGGGGCGCAAAGTGCCCGCCGCTTTGCGTGTCGCTCAGGACGCTGTGCCGCTGGCTGAAGGTGCCCCGCTGGCTGTCCTGGCCGCTCAGCCGGACCGGGTGCCCCTCGGCCAGAAGCGTGGCGAAGGCCAGGCTTTCGGCGTTGGCCCAGTCGATCCCCGCCCCCTTTTCCACGCAGTCGAGGCGCTTGTCCAACAGGCGCTTGAGCTTGGGGTGCAGGTTGAACCCCTCGGGGACACGGTTCAGGCGCCGGGCCAGGTCGACCAGGGCCGCCTGCGCCACGCCGCTGTCGAAGGGGTCGTGGGAATAATGGCCGTGATAGCCCTCCCAGTTTTCGAAGAACCCCCGGTCGACCAGGCGGCAGGTGCCTTCCAGGGCTTCCCGGTGGGCCCCCTGCAGCTCGCCGTCGATCCGCTCCTCCATCCGCGCCAGATCGCCCTCGGTCAGCAGCCCCGCGCCGATCAGTTCTTGGGCGTAGACCCGGTAAAGGGGGGGTCGGTCGCGGATGCGGTCGTACATCCGCGGCTGGGTGAAGTAGGGCTCGTCGCCCTCGTTGTGGCCGTGGCGCCGATAGCAGACCAGGTCGATGACGACGTCCTTGCCGAAGGCCGCCCGGTAGTCCGCAGCCAGGCGGGCGGCGTGCACCACGGCGTCGGGATCCTCCCCGTGGACGTGGAATATGGGGACCATGATCATCTTGGCCACGTCCGTGGAGTAGCGCGAGGACCGGGCGTCCTCGGGCAGGGTGGTGTAGCCGATCTGGTTGTTGATGATGACGTGCAGCGTGCCGCCGGTGCCGTAGCCGTCCAGCTGGGACATGTTGAGGGTCTCGGCCACGATCCCCTGGCCGGCGAAGGCCGCATCCCCGTGGATGAGCAGGGGGACCACCCGCCGGAACCCGTCGGCCGCCTGCATTTCCTGGCGCGCGCGCGCAAACCCCTCCACCACCGGGTCGACCGATTCCAGGTGGCTGGGGTTGCTCATCAGCAGGATCCGCAAGCGGCGCCCCCCGCCGGAGGCCAGGTCCGCCAGGTAGCCGTTGTGGTACTTGACGTCCCCGGCGCCGACGTAGTGCTCCGGGTCGTGGCAGTACTCGAACTCGCCGAAGATGTCGGCGTAGGGTTTTTCGAGGACGTGGGCCTGGATGTTCAGGCGGCCGCGGTGCGCGGTGCCCAAAATGATCTCGCGCCCCCCGTGGTCCGCGGCCGCCTGGACAAGGGTGCCGAGCAGGGGGATGAGGGCCTCTGCGCCCTCGAGGGAGAACCGCGTCTGGCCGGCGTACTGCCGGTGCAGGAACTGTTCGAAGCGCGCCGCGCGGCAGATTTTCCTCAATATGTCCAGGCGCAGCGGCCCCTCCGGGTCCGGCCGGTTGCGGGCGGGCTCCATGCGCGCCTGAAGCCAGCGCCGTTCGCCCGGGTCCTGGAGGTGCATGTACTCCACGCCCACCGCCCGGCAGTAGGTCTCCCGGAGGGCTTTGAGGATCTCTTTCAGGGGTGCCCGGGAGGAGCCCGTCAACCCGTGGGAGAAAAACTCCCGCTCCAGGTCCCGCGGCTCGAGGTCGAAGGCTTCCAGGTCCAGCAGCGGGTGGGCGCTGGGGCAGGCCGCCAGGGGGTCGAGGCACGACAGCAGGTGCCCGAGATCCCGGTGGCGGTGGATCAACGCATCCACCCGCGACTGCCGAACGGCCGCCTCGTGGGGGTCCTCCCCGGGGGGCGCGGGCGCCGCGCCGGCGGCCGTCTCGAAGCCTCTGAAGAAAAAGCGCCAGTCGCGCGGCACCGCCTCCGGGTCATCCTTCCAGAGCCGGTACTGGGCATCGATGTAGTCCATGTTGAGCGTTTCGGGCAAATCCATCGGTCACCTGTCCGCAGCTGGATCTGTTGTTCCGCGCCAGACCTTGTGATATGCTTGTTTTTCGTCGCTATTTAAGCGTAGGCATGCGCCAATGTCAACCACCAATGCCGGACCTGCCGCCGCCGCTTCAGAGCCCCCGGGCGGCGCGCGGAACCGGCCCACCGCAGGAGAAAAAGATGACCGCATACCAGCGTGTGCGCCTGCCTGCCGACGGCGAGAAGATTCGCGTCGCCGGGGGCAGGCTGTCGGTTCCCGACCGTCCCATCGTCGGGTTTGTGGAGGGTGACGGCATCGGGCCCGACATCACCCGGGCCAGTCTCAGGGTCTGGGACGCCGCCGTGGAAAAGGCTTACGGCGGAAGGAGGAAGATTCGCTGGTGCGAGCTTTACATGGGTGAAAAGGCCGCCGCGACCTACGACGGCGACTGCTTCCCGGCCGAAACCCTCGCGGCCATGAGGGACCTGGTCGTCTCCATCAAGGGCCCCCTGACCACGCCGGTGGGCGGCGGGTTCCGGTCCCTCAACGTGTCGCTGCGCCAGGAACTCGACCTGTATGCCTGCGTGCGGCCGGTGCGCTACTACGCCGGAGTGCCTTCCCCGATGCTGCGGCAGATCGGAAGAGATCGGAAGCTCCGGCTTGTCCATGCTGCCGAGGAACTGCCGCGCGTAGCTCGACAGCGACTCGACGTATCGGCGCTGGCCTTCGGCATAGAGCGTGTCGAACGCCAGGGAGGATTTTCCCGAGCCGGACAGGCCGGTCACCACCACCAGGCGGTTGCGGGGAAGGGAGACGTCGATGTTTTTCAGATTGTGCTGCCGGGCGCCCCGGACGATGATGCGGTCGGATTCCATAAGCTGCCGTTTCGGGATGGCTGGGGGTCTCTGCCTGACGCGGTCCCTGCAACTGCTGACCATACCTGCCAGCCCGGAATTTTTCAAACATTTTCAGCGGGGCCTAGCCCCATCGCGCCCGCCGGGCGCCACCCCGGGGCGGCCGGCGGCCCCATGCGGGCAAAAGCGATTTTTGCAGAACGAGGCGGTTTTTGCGAGATTATCGAAGGAAAAATTTTTGTCGAAAACGGTCCGGACCCCATGGATGCCCTTAGAATGCTTACACAAACCGAATAATCGGAAAAAGTCGTGAGGAGAGGCACTTGTGGCCCTCCTGAATAAAAAGGTCTTTATAACAACAGGATGCATGCTGTCGAAAACCACCCCGGAAAAACCCGCCTGATCCCTCGGTATTCGATTTGACACCCCCCGGGCAATCCCATAATCAGGCTGGCATCATCTCGCGGGTTATTTGTATTTTCCACTCAACCCAAATTTTCCTTACAGATCTCATCTCACTGATTTTTTAGCGCCCCCACGGGGCGTTGAGTCCGTATTTCATTGTTCCGCAGACGAGGGCGATCGGTTTTATGGAAGCGATCTGGAAGGAAGTCAAAGCCGCGCTGAAGGGCCAAATCCCACTTCACAGCTTTCGGATGTGGATCGAGTCCATCAAATGCATCGGGCGCGAGGGGGAGCAGGTCACCCTGACCTGCCCGAACTTTTTTTCGCGCAAGCGGGTGCAGGAGCATTATGCCGCGCTGATAGAGGCGGCTTTCGGCACCGCCTTGGGCGAGGCATGCCGGGTGGCGTTCGAAATCGATTCCTGCCCCGAGGCCGGCCAAAGAAAGACGCCCGCCGGCGAGCAGCTCCGTCTGCCCCAGGCCGGAAGGGGCCCCGGCAACGGACGGCTGCTGTGCCGGGACTTCACCTTCGAGCGCTTCGTGGTGGCCGGAAGCAACGATTTCGCCTTTTCGGCCGCCCTGTCGCTGGCCTCCTCCAGGAAACGGTCCCAGAACGCCCTGTTCCTCCTGTCCAAGACCGGGTTGGGCAAAAGCCACCTCACCCAGGCGGTGGGCAACCACGTCCTCGAGGAGTTCCCCGGCCAGCGGGTCTATTACACCACCGCCGACGATTTCAGCCAGGAAATGGTCGATGCCTACCAGCGCAAGGCCATCCACCAGTTCAAGGAAAAATACCGCAACGGGTGCGACGTCCTCCTGCTGGAAGACATCCACTACCTGAGCGGCAAGAACCGCACCCAGGTAGAGCTGGCCTTCAGCCTCGATTCCCTTATGGAGATGGGAAAGAAGATCATCTTCTCCAGCACCTTCGCGCCGGCCGAGATTCCCGGTCTCGATGAAAAGCTGCGGTCCAGGCTCTCCTCGAGCCTGGTGTCGCGCATCGACCCGCCCACCTTCCGGACGCGGGTGCGCATCCTCAATGCCAAGGCCAAGGCCGGCGGGTATGCCTTCCCGGACGAGGTCGTCGAATACCTGGCCAGCGAGCTGACCGAAGACGTCCGCCAGCTGGAGAGCGGAATGAACCACGTGGCGGCCAAGTCGCGCCTCATGGGCACGCCCATCGACCTGGGCCTTGCCGAAAGCGTGGTGCAGACGATCGTCAGCCAGCGCGAAAACATCACCATCGACCAGCTGAAGAAGCTGGTCTGCAAGGAGTTCCAGGTGTCGGCCAAGGACCTGGTCTCGCGTTCGCGCAAACATGCCATTGTCCGCCCGCGGCAGATCGCCATGTTCCTGGCCAGGCGCTACACCGATTCCCCCCTGCAGATGATCGGCCGGAGTTTCAACCGTTACCATGCGACCGTTCTGCATTCCATCAGCGCCGTGGAAAAGGAGGCCAAGAACAAGGGTACGCTCTACAAGCAGCTGCAGTACCTGTGCGGGAAAATCGAAAGCGGCAGGATCTGACCGCCGGGCAGCCGCAGGCCTGAGCGCCCCCCCGCCTGAAAAAATGACCGGCCCCCGGGTTGTCCCGGGGACCGGTCGTTTCCGCGGACAGCGTCCGCGGGGGGAATCTACCGGACGCTAAAGGCGTCAGTGGATGGTGATGGGGATCTCCTCGCCGGACGCCATCTCGGCCATGATCTCCATCCGGTCTTTCTGGTCACGCTCGATGGCGCAGCGCAGCCGCAGGGCGCAGCGGTTTCTGCAGACCAGGTCCTCCATCCGGAAATTGCCGAAGCACCCCATGTACGCTTCCAACCTGCGGCTCCTATCGGCGGCTTTGTTCATCGCTGGTTCAAGCACCTTTCGCTGGTAACGGGGGGCGTGTTCTTCTCCCGTCCTCGTTGTCGTTCTCTTTCTCGTTGTCGTTGTCGTAATCGCAATCGTAATCGGTCGTTGTCGCAATCGCATTTCAAATCCGGATCGCAACCGCCGTCGAAGACCCCCGGCGAAGCCCCCTCGGCCCGCTGCCCTATGCCTTCCCATCCGCATCCCTGACTGCCAGCAGGGCGAGCATTTCGGCGTGAACTTTGCCGTTGGTCGCCAGCAGTTCCTTTTTTTCCGTCGTGAACGGCCCGTTGCTGAAATCGCTGAGGCTGGCGCCGGCCTCGCGGGCGATGATGGCCCCCGCGGCCGTGTCCCAGGGCTGGAGATTCTGCTCCCAGAAAGCATCGAAGCGGCCGCAGGCCACGAAGCAGAGATCCAGGGCGGCGGCCCCCAGGCGTCGGACGCCCTGGGCGGCGCCTGCGCAGCGGGCGAAGCGGTCCATCACCGTGGCGGCGATCCCCCTGAAGTTGTAAGGGAAGCCTGTCACCAGGAGGCTGTCCCGGAGGGCGGCAACCGACGACACCCGGATGGGTTCCCCGTTGAGGTGCGCCCCCTTGCCCCTGGCGGCGCTGAAAAGCTCTCCGGACGCCGGGTTGAGCACGACCCCCGCCAGCACCTCGCCCTCGAGGGCCGCGGCGATGGAGACGCAGAACAGGTCGAGGCCGTGGGCGAAGTTGGTGGTGCCGTCCAGGGGGTCGATGATCCAGAGGCAGCCGGCCTCCGGCCCCGTGGCCCCGCTTTCCTCGGCCAGGAAACCGTGATCCGGGAACACGCGCCGGATCGCCGCGATGACGGCCGCCTCGGAGGCCGTGTCCGCTTCGGTGACCAGGTCCGCGCGCCCCTTTTCCCGGATGTTCGCGACCCGTCCCCGCAGTCGGTTCAGGACCTCGCCTCCCTTGTAGGCCGCGGCGATCCCGGTTCGCAACAGTCGATCGATGTCCATGAGGTTCGCCTTTTACCGTTCCCGGCTTGCCCTTGTCAATCCCGATGGGAGTCGCCGGCACCGGGGTTGTCGGGGCCGGGCCGGGCTTGCGCGGGCCCGTCGGGGGCTTCGATTTCGGCCTGGAGCCGTTCCACGGTGTCGGCCAGAGCCGCGATGAGGGGGCGCAGGGTCGCCGCCTCCAGTGAGCAGGCGGGAATCCCGCCGAGCTGCGCCTGGAGCCGGGCGACGGTTTCCGCGTCGGCCCGGTCCTGTTTGTTCAGGACCCTCACTTCGGGGATGTGATCCAGGGCCAGCTCGGCCAGGATCCTTTCCACCGACCGGGTCTGCTCCCGGCAGCGCGGGTTGCTGACGTCGATCACGTGCAGCAGCACGTCCGCGCCCTCGAGTTCTTCCAGCGTGGCGCGGAAGGCCACCAAGCCGCCGCTGCATGCGCGCGGCCGCCCGGCAGGCGGCCGCGGCGTGGTCCGGCTGCGCCGCCGGGGCGCCGAAAAATGCGATGATGGCGTCCCCCTCGAACTTGTCCACCGTCCCCTTGTGGGCCAGGATGATGTCGGTCATCTCGGTCAGAAACTCGTTGAGCAGATCCACCAGCTCCCGGGGCGAGAGGCGCTCGGATATGCTCGTAAACCCTTGCACGTCGGAGAAAAAGGCCGTGATCTCGCGCTCCTCGCCTCCCAGTTCTAACCTCTGGCCGCTGTCGATGAGTTCCTCTACCACCGCGGGAGCCAGGTAGGTGGCGAACACCTCGCGGATGAAGCGCCGCTGCTTGGATTCCATCCGGTACTGGTAGGCCGTGACCAGGACGTAGACCAGGGCGGCCACGGAGAGCGGATAGACGAGGTTCAGGATCCACCCCTGGTGGGTGAACAGGTACTGGCAGAAGAAGAGGTAGCCGGACAGGGCGGCGAGGGCGACGATCGCCCCGGAGATCACGCCGACGGCGGGAAGGGCCAGGCCCAGAAAAAACCCCATCGAGGCCATGGCGGCCAGGTCGAAGGCCGCGGCCCAGGACGGCTGGCGCAGGAAATCCCCGGCCAGCAACATATCGATGGCATTGGCGTGGATCTCGACCCCGGGAAAGACGCTTGCAACGGGGCTGACCTGGTAGTCGAAAATCCCCAGGGCCGTCGCCCCGACCACCACGATGCGGTCCCGGAGAAGATCGCCGGCCACCGTGCCTCCCAGGATGTCGGTGACCGGGATGTGGATGAAGGACTTGGGTCCGCCGCGGTAGTTGATCAGGAAGCGGCCCAGGGCATCGGTGGGAATCACCCTCTCCCCCATGGTCAGGGTTTCGACCCCCAGGGGGCCGAGGTGCAGCGCCAGGGGCCGGTCCAGGTAAGCGCCCGCGGCCACGAGGGCCAGAGGGGCATAGTAGTCCTCACCGCAGTGCACCACGGCAGGCAGCCAGCGCACCACGCCGTCCGCGTCGGGGAGCATGTTGAAGTAGCCCGAGAGTCGCCCGGCGGGGGCGATCTCGTCGATGGTGGCCTGAGCCGCCGCGGCGCTGATCAGCCCCTGGGGACCGGCCCGGCCGGCCTGGGAGTGCACCTGGGAATAGCGCGAACCGGCGATGTTTTCCAGGTTGCGGCGCTTCTGTTCCGCATCCCCGTCGGAAGGCCCCGGCGGCTCCATCTGGAAGAAGTAGCCCAAAACGACCTGGGCGCGCGAGTCGGCGATGGCGGCCGCCAGGCGCCTGTCATGGTCCGACTCGGCCTGCAGCCGCTGCAGGAAGGTTTCCAGCTCGCGGCTGTCAGCCAGCAGCCGGCCGCCGGCTGCCGCCACCTGCCCCAGGGCCTGGATCACCCGGCGGTCGTCGGCCTCCAGGAAACCGATGTCGAAGGCGATCACCCGCGCCCCGGCCGCCGACAGGCGCGCGACCAGCTCGGCGATCTTGGACCGCGGCCAGATCCACTTGCCCTCCCGGGCGATGCTCTTCTCGTCGATCACCGCCAGGACCACCTGGGACCCGGCAGGAAGCGGGCCCCGCGACTTAAAGCGCAGGTCGACGGTCTTGAGTTCCATCAGGTCGAGGAAAGCCACCCCGTGGAAGTAGGCCAGTATCCCGAGGCAGACCGTCACGACCGCGATGGCGCAAGAAACCGCCAGGCGGGGAGCTTTTCCGCGCAGTGGCATGGCTTTTCCCTACTCCCTATCGGATGTCGGACGTTGGATGTTCGATGTTGTCTCCCCCCGTCTTCCGTGAACTGGCACGCTTTGCGGCCTTTCAGCTTCGAGCCTGTCTTCTTCACCCCCCGTGGCGCGGTTCGGTTCCCCGGACGAAAAGGGCCGCGACGCCGGCCGGCGAGCTGTCGGAAAGGCGCCGGCCGTCGGCCGGATCGATGCGCACCGACACGACGCTGTCGGGGAGATCGAAGCCGCCCTGGGGCCCGCCGGCCAGAGCGCGCCGCATGAATGCGCTCCAGATGGGCAGGGCCGCCCAGGCGCCGGTTTCCCCTTTGCCGAGGGGTTCCCCACCGTCGTTTCCCACCCAGACACCGGCGGCGATATTGGGCGAAAAGCCCACGAAGAGGGCATCCCGGAAGCGGTCGGTGGTGCCGGTCTTTCCGGCCAGCGGGCGGCCCGCTTCCAGGGCCGCCCGCCCCGTGCCTTCCCCGATCACGGCCGCCAGCATGTCGGTGACGATGGCCGCCGCCGCCCGCGACATGACCACTTCCTTGCGCACGGCCGCCCGCCAGATCACCCGCCGGTCGCGGTCGCGGATCTCGGCGACCCCGCCGGGCTGAACCCGCCGCCCCTGGTTGGCGAAAACGGCGTAGGCCGAAGTCAGCTCCAGGAGCGACACCTCCGAAGCCCCCAGGGCCAGGGAAAGGCCGGGTGACAGAGGCGAGGCGACCCCCAGGCGGTGGGCGAAACCGGCCACGGACGAGGGCCCCAGCTGTTCGATGAGCCGGACCGCGGGGATGTTCTTGGAATGCGCCAGGGCGGAGCGCATCGTCATCTCCCCGTCGTAGGTGTGGGAAAAGTTCTGCGGCCGCCACTCTCCGCGGCCATCGCCCCCCTTGAGCACGAGGGGAGCGTCCAGAAGAAGCTGGGCCTGGGAAGCCCCCTGTTCCACGGCCAGGGCGTAGAGCAGCGGCTTGAAGGCCGACCCCGGCTGCCGGCGGGCGTCTACCGCGCGGTTGAAGGCGCTGCGGTAAAAATCCCTTCCCCCCACCATCGCCAGGATCCCGCCGCTGTGGACATCCAGGCAGATCAGGGCCGCCTCCGGGGCCGGAGAGCCGCCGCCCCCGGGCAGCAGGCGTGCATCCAGCGCGGCGAGGCCGGCGGCGACCGCTTCCTCGGCGGCCTGCTGAAGCTCCCAGGAAAGGGTGGTGCGCACCTCCAGGCCTCCCTGGTAGAGCAGGGATGACCCGACCGCCTCCTCCAGAACCGGCCGGATATAAGCGGCAAAGTAAGGGGCGGCCTCCGCCGGCTCTTCGCCGGGGGAGAGCGCCAGGGGCTCTGCATGGGCCTTTAGGTATTCGGCCTCGGAAACGAGGCCGGTCTGCCGCATCTGTTTGAGAACGAGGTTGCGCCGCTGGAGGGCCAGAGCGGGATTGACCAGGGGGGAGTAACGCGACGGCGCCTGGGGCATGCCGGCCACCAGGGCGCATTCTGCAAGGGGGATCCGGAAAATGTCGGTTGTCATTCGGTTCCCCCTCGTCCCCTTGCCCCTTGCCCTTTTCGTAATCGTTCGCGTTCCCGTAAGCGTTCCCGGCTTTTCTGTCCCGTGAACGGGGACGGGGACGCTTACCGCTGCGCTGCGAACGGTTTTTTCCCTTTTTCGCCCCCCGCTACTCGTACACCGTGTGCAGCTTCGGGTCGAAGGCTTCGCGCACGGCTTCACCCACGAAGGTGACGGAGATGAGCGTGGCCGTCATGGCGCCGATGACCGAGGCCGCGATCCACCACGCGTCCATGTTGCTCCAGCCCTGGGACAGGAGTTCCCCCCAGCTCGGCGTCGGGGGCGGCAGGCCGAAGCCGAGGTAATCGAGGGAGGTCAGGGCAACGATGCCGCCGGACACGGAAAAGGGGGCGAAGGTGACGATCACGGCGATGGTGTTGGGGATGACATGCCGGAAGATGATCCGGCTGTCGGAGGCCCCCAGCGCCCTGGCGGCCATGACGTAGTCGCGCTCCTTCTCCCTGTAGGTGACCGTGCGCATGGTCCAGGTCATCCCCATCCAGCCGAAGGCGGCCATGATGGCGATGAGCATGAGAAAGCTGGGTACCACGATGGAGGAGATGATGATGATCACGTAGAGGAAGGGCACGTTGGACCAGATTTCGATGACCCGCTGAAAAAACAGGTCGAAGCGCCCGCCCCAGTACCCCATGGCGCTGCCGATGCTCACCCCGACGATGTAGTTGACCCCCAGCAGGAGAAGGGAAAAGAGGATGGCGATCCGGAAGCCGTAGACCAGGCGCGCCAGGATGTCGCGCCCCACGTTGTCGGTGCCCAGGTAGTGGCGGTCCTCCCACGAGGGGGGGAAGGGGGGGTAGGCGTCGGTTTTCAGGTCGATCTCGTAGGCGCTGTAAGGCACCGGGGGCATCAGGACCCAGTCCCCGCGATCCTCCTCGGCCAGGCGGCGGGCCAGCTGGCGGTAGTCGGTCTCGTAGTCGTAGCCCAGGCCGAAAACGCTCCCCGGCAGGATGGCGCCGTAGGTGGGGAAGTAATAGCGGCCCTGGTAGTGAACGATCAGGGCGCGGCTGTTGATGAGCACCTCGGCCGCCAGGGACAGCGCCACCGCGAGGGAAAAAAGCACGAAGCTGTAGTACCCCCGGCGGATGGAGCGGAAGCGCCGGATCTTTCTGCGGGTCAGGGGGTCGAGCAAGAGGCGTCTCATTGGAACTTGACCCGCGGGTCGACGAGGGCCACGCAGATGTCCGAGAGGATGTTGCCGATCATGAAGAGCAGCGAGGAGATCACGAGGATGCCCATCACCACCGGGTAGTCGCGCTCGACCACCGATTCGTACCCCAGCAGGCCCATGCCGTTGATGTTGAAGACCTTTTCTACCAGGAACGACCCGGACAGGACGATGGAGATGTTGTTGCCGAAGCTGGTGGCGATGGGGATCAGGCTGTTGCGCAGGGCGTGCCGGAACACCGCCCTGCGGAACGGCAGCCCCTTGGCGATGGCCGTGCGGACGTAATCCGCGGAAAGGTTGTCCATCAGGGTGTTTTTCATCAGGAAGGTCATGACGGTGAACGATCCGAGCACGTAGGCGGTGAGGGGCAGTATCGTGTGACGCGCCAGGTCGGCCAGCTTGCCCAGGGCGGTGAAGTCCTCGAAGTCGTCGCTCACCAGGCCGCCCAGGGGCAGGATTTCCCAGTGGGAGGCGAAGAGGACCAGCAGCAGGACGCCCACCACCCAGCCCGGGACGGCATAACCGACGAACACGACCACCGAGGAGACGTTGTCGAAGGCGCTCTTGTGCTTCACCGCCTTGGCGATCCCCAGGGGGATGCAGATGGCGTAGACCAGGAAAAGCGAGATCGCCCCGAAATAGAGGGAGATGGGGATCCGCTCGCGGATCATGTCCCAGACCGGGTCGTAGTAGCGGGTGGAGGTTCCCAGGTCGCCGCGCAGCACTTTGCCCAGCCACAGGAAATAGCTTGCCAGCACGGGCCGGTCGAACCCGTAGTAGGCCTTCAGCTCCTCCAGCTGGTCCTCTGAAAGGGGCTGGCTCTGCTGTTCGGTCATCGTCCCGACCGTGGCTTTGCCCAGCCCCGCGCTCCTGGCCTGCTGGGCCTGGGCGATCATGCGCTCGATGGGACCGCCGGGCACGAACCGGGTGATGACGAACACCATGACGGTGATGCCGAGAAACGTGGGGACGACCAGGATCAGCCTTCGCAGGAAATAGGCGCTCATGGACCGCATTCATAGCGCATACGGCCGCCCTTGGCAAGATGCAGGGGGAATCGGCGGCCGCGTCCGAATCCTTGACACGCCCGCGGGGGTAGCCTATCGTAAAAAAAAGGTTCAAGGTTCGAGGTTCAAGGTTCAAGGTTCAAGGTTCGAGGTTCGAGGTTCAAGGTTCAAGGTTCAAGGTTCAGGGTTCCCCGTTGAGCTTTCATCGTCCGGGTTTCATTTTCGTTGTCGTTGTCGTTGTCGTTGTCTTTGTCGTTGTCGTTGTCGTAATCGTAATCGTAATCGTCGGTTAAGGTCATGCAAGCCCTGACCTCCCACCATATGGTGGCGCTGTTGCTTTCCCTGGGGGTTCTGCTCGCTGCGGCGCGCGCGCTGGGCGAATCGGCCCGGCGCCTGCGGCAGCCGGCGGTGCTGGGGGAACTGCTCGCCGGGGTTCTTCTCGGCCCGACGGTCCTGGGAAGCGTCGCCCCGGGTCTGAATGCCTACCTCTTCCCCCTCCAGGGCCTGAACGCCGCTGTTCTGGACGCCATCGGGAACCTGGCGATCGTGCTTTTCCTCCTGGCGGCGGGGATGGAAGTCGACCTGTCGACCGTCTGGAAGCAGGGCCGGGTCGGCTGCAAGGTGGGGGTCGCCAGCGTGGTCGTCCCCTTTTCCGTCGCCCTGGCCGTTGCCCTGGCCTTTCCCGAGGTGCTGGGCCGCCACTCGGGTGCCGACCCGTGGACGTTCGCGATTTTCGTGGCGGTCGCCGTGTCGATTTCGGCCCTGCCCATCATCGTCAAGATCCTCATGGACCTGGGCCTTTACCGCAGCGACCTGGGCATGGTGGTCGTCAGCGCGGCGGTTTTCAACGATCTGGTGGGCTGGATCGTTTTCGCCGTCCTGCTGGGGCTTATCGGCCGGCCGTCAGGCGGCGGCCTTCCCGTTGCCTTGACGGTTTCAGCCACGCTGGCATTCACCGCCGCCATGCTCACTTTAGGGCGCTGGCTGATTCACAAGGCCCTGCCGATTATCCAGGCTTACACCCGCCGGCCGGGGGGCGAGCTGAGTTTCGCCATCGTCCTGGGCCTTCTCGGGGCCGCATTTACGGAATGGATCGGCATCCATGCCATCTTCGGGGCCTTTGTCGTTGGAGCGGCCGTGGGCGATTCGCCGCATCTGCGGGAGCGCAGCCGGGTGATCATCGAAGATTTCGTTTCATGGGTCTTCGCGCCGCTCTTTTTTGCCGGAATCGGACTCAAGGTGAACTTCTGGGCCCATTTCGACCCGGCTCTGGTAGGTCTGGTGACGGTGATCGCCTGCGTGTGCAAATTCGCCGGCGGCGCCATCGGGGCCCGGTGGGGGGGGCTGCCCGGCAGGGAGGCCGGGGCGGTGGGTTTTGCCATGCTTTCGGTGGGCGCGATGGGAATCATCATCGGGATGATCGCCCTGGAAGCGGGGATCATCGGCCAGCGGCTGTTCGTCGCCCTGATCGTCATGGCCATCGTCACCTCGACGGTCAGCGGTCCGGCCATGCGGCAGGTTCTGCGCACGGAAAGACGGTCGCGGCTGCAGGATCTGCTCTCCCCGAAACTTTTCATGCGGAAGCTCAAGGCGGCCTCCCCGGCGGAGGCCATCCGCGAAATGACGGCGGCGGCGTGCGCCGCGGAGGCGCTGGACGCGTCCGTGGTGGAGGCGGCCGTCCTTGGACGCGAGGAAGCCCTGAGCACCGGCATCGGCAACGGGGTGGCGCTCCCCCATGCCCGCGTCGAGGGCCTGCGGGAGTCGCTGGTCGTGGTCGGGGTGTCCCCGGAGGGGATCGATTTCGACGCACCGGACGGCAAGCCCGCAACCGTGATCTTCCTGGTTCTCACCGCCAGCCATGACCCGGGCGCGCAGCTGGAGATCGGCTCGGAAATCGCCCGCCTGTTCCGGAACCCGCTGATGTCCGAGCGCGTGCGTCAAACGGAGGGCTTCGCGGATTTTATGGCATTGATGCGCGCCGATCTCTGAAGCGGCAGCCATCCCCGGCTTCCCATCGGAGGATGTTTTTCCCCGGCACCGGCACCGGGGATGGCACCGCTTTGCCTTCCTAGTGCTGATGAGCGCTGTCCGCGGCGGGGGCCTCGGCCGGCCTGGCCTCCTCCTTGGCGTCCGTGCCCGTGTCAGGCGCCTTCATCATGGGGCAGCCGCTCCTTCCAGCCATCATCCCCTTGCCGCCGGCGCCCATCCTGCCGCGGGGGCCCATGCCCGCGCCCCCCTCCATGCCGAGGAAAGCGGAATGATCCAGGTCGTCGAACCGGGCCTGCTGTTCGGGGGTCAGCTGGCCGCGGAATTCCTCGCCGGCCTTCAGGTGCAGAATCCGGATGTCGGCCTGGGTCGAGGCGATCTGGCGGACCTTGTCCTCGGCGGCCTTCATGTCCACGGGGTCGCGGGTGAGGATTTCCCGCAGCTCGACCTCGGCAACGCCCACGTCGGCCCTTTTGCGGATCATCTCTTTCTGCAGGTTGTTGTAGATACCTTCAAAGGCCTCCTGCTGGGCCTCGGTCAGGTTCAGGGCTGCGACGTGGCGGGCGTGGGGCTCTGCGTCTGTGCCCGCCTGCATCCATTTGCCGCGCATCCGCGCCTCGGCGCTGCCGGACAGGCCGACGACCACGCTCAATACGGCCACCCACTGCAAGGTTCTTTTCATCGTATGTTCTCCTTGTTTGATCATGGGTAAGTCCCTGCAAGCCCTGTCGCCCCATGCGGGCAAGGGCGCTTTCCGGTCCGGGATCCTGGGCGCTCATCGCCCTGTCACGGTCAAGGCGCAGGGGAGATCCGTGTAATGGTGTATTCCTTTCCAGCCGTTGTCAGCTCGAAGACCACCGCGTCACCCTCCCGGAGATCCGCGAGCTGAGCAGGATCATCGACCTTGAAATCCATCACCATCCGGGGCCAGCGCAGCGAGGCGATGGGCTCGTGTTCGAGGGTCACCGTTGCCTTGACGGGGTCTATCGCCTCAACGATCCCTCGGCCCTCGTGCTTCCGGCCCGGAGGATTGGAGTCGGCTGCCGCCACGGCTGCCGCCAGCAGCCATGCCAGACAAGCGACGGCCGGCAGGAGGAATGTTTTCGCTTTCATCGTCGGTCTCCTTTTTGTGGAAATGCGGCAGCGCCATTCGGTCGGAATCGCCGCCGCTGTCAGCCGTCCGAGTGCGCCGGAGGCATCGCTTTGAAGGCTTGGGTCACCGGCTCGGGCGGCTCCCCTTCGAGTTTCCAGGCCACCGTGCCCGGGGGATGCCGATACCAGCCCGGGTCGCGGATGTCCCCCGGTTTCTGACCGTCGCGCACCTTCACCACGGTGAACATGCCCCCCATCTCCAGGGGGCCGAAAGGCCCCGCGCCCATCATCATGGGCAGGGTGTTGTCGGGCAGCTCCATGTGCCCGAGAGCGGTGTGGGCGGCGTGTTCGGCCATTCCGGTTTCCCCCATGGCCATGTAGCCCGGCACGAGCTTGCGGATGCGCCGGGCGATGTCGTCGTGCCTGACCCCGAGCATGTTGGGCACCCCGTGGCCCATGGCGTTCATGGTGTGGTGCGCCTTGTGGCAGTGCAGGGCCCAGTCGCCGGGTTCGCTGGCGACGAATTCGCCTACGCGGATGTTGCCCACCGGCACCAGGAGCGTCGTCTCGTGGTAGCGCGCCGAAGGCGGCAGCCATCCCGCGTCGGTTCCGGTGAGTTCGAAGGCGGTGCCGTGGATGTGGATGGGGTGCTCGTGCATCGAGAGGTTGGCGATGCGCAGCCGCACCCGGTCGCCGGTGCGCGCCACCAGGGGGTCGATTCCGGGGAAGACGCGGCTGTTGAAGGTCCAGAGGTTGAAATCGGTCATCACCGACGGGTCGGGGGCGGAGGTGCCGGCGTGAACCGCGAAGTTGTGCAGGATGAAGGCGTAGTCCCGGTCGATGCGCACCGCCTCGGGCCGGCGCGGGTGAACGATGAACATGCCGTACATCCCCAGGGCCATCTGCAGCATCTCGTCGGCATGGGGGTGGTACATGAAGGTGCCGTTCTGGCGCAGGGTGAACTCGTAGACGTAGGTCTCGCCCGGCTGGATGTGGGGCTGGGTCAGCCCTCCGACCCCGTCCATGCCGTTGGGCAGGAAGATGCCGTGCCAGTGGATGGTGGTGTGCTCCGGCAGGCGGTTGGTGACCAGGATGCGCACCCGGTCGCCTTCCCGGGCTTCGATGGTGGGACCCGGGGTCGAGCCGTTGTAGCCCCAGCAGTTGACCACCATACCGGGGGCGAACTCGCGCCTGACCGGTTCGGCCACCAGGTGAAACACCTTGACCCCCTTTTCCACCCGGTGCGGCAGGGTCCAGCCGTTCAGGGTGACCACCGGCGACAAGGCGGAACCCGGGGGAGGGGGCGGCGGCGGACGGGTGGCGGCCGAGGCTTTCTCCGCGGCGCTGGCCTCCCGGAAGGTGGCCCTCACCGCCCCGGCGGCCAGGGTCAGGGCGCCTGCTTTCAGGATTTGTCTGCGGGTCAGCATGAGCGCTCACCTCTCCTGGTCCGCCGGGGCGGAATCCGCCTCCGCGGGCGCCGGCGGGGAAGGCGGCGCCGCCGGGACCGAAGCCCCCAGCGCGCGCTCCAGATCGCTCCAGGCGGTCCAGAACTCCCGCCATGCGTCGATGGCCCCGCGGGCCGCGTCGATTTGGGACTGCTTGGCATCCAGCAGCTCGTAGACCCCCACGAGCATCCCGTTGTAGAATTTCAGGGTTTCATCCACGATGCGCTGCGCCAGGGGCAGAATCGCCTCGCGGTAGTGGATCGCGGACGCGTGGGTCGCGGCCAGCCGGGAGGCGGCTTCCCGCACCTCGCTGCGCACCTCCACCGCCAGCTGGGCATACCGGTGTTCGGCCTCTGCGAGCTGGGCTTCCAGCCGGGGGATGCGTCCCTGGCCGCGGTCGAAGAGCGGCAGGGAGACGGCCAGGTCGGGCCCGCTCCAGTGGGAGCCGTCCCCGTCGCGCTCCAGGGTGACCCCCAGCCCGAAGAGCGACAGCCAGCCCGTCCGGCGGGCATATTCCAGGGCGGCATGGGCGGTGTCGACCGCGGCCCGCCGCGCCGCGAGATCGATGCGCCGCTCCAGGGCGCGGCGTTCCAGGTCGACGAGGGCCGGGAGGGTGTCCGGCACCTCCGGCAGGCGGGAAGGCAGGCGCCAGGCGCTCTTGCCGTCCCACAGCCCCAGGAGGCGGCTGAATTTTTCCCGGTCGGAGGCGAACCGCATCTCGGCCCCGGCGGCTTCCAGGGCCGCCCGGGCATAGAAGGACTGGTGCAGCGCCTGTTCGCGCAGGCTCAGCGTGCCGGCGGCGACCTGCCGGGAGGCCAGCTGCGCGGCGGCCTCCGTGGCGTCGACGACCTGGCCGTAGAGCTCCAGGGCCTGCCGGTCCGCCACCAGGGCGTAATAGCCGCGTTTCACCTCCGCGGCCAGGTCGAGGGCGCTCTGGGCCGCTTCCAGGCGCACCCGCTCCAGGTCTCCCCGGGCAAGGGTCCGGCGGGCGGACAGGGTCGCCAGGTTCAAAAGCGCGACGAACAGGGACACCTCGCTCTCGTGGTCCCCGCCGCCGTACCGCAGGCCGAGTCCGAAGGCGGGGTTTTCCAGAAGCCCCGCCTGCACCAGGTCGGCCAGGGCCACGTCGGTTTTCGCCAGGTCGGCGCGCATGCCCCGGTTGTTGACCAGGGCGACGACGACCGCCTGTTCGGCCGTCAACTCCCCCTCCAGGAGGCGCTGGATCCGCTCGCGCACGGCGCGCTCTTCCGGGGAGCCGGCCTGCCAGTCGACCTGCAGCTGGAGGCGCTCCTCCACCGTTTGGGCGAGCTGCCCCCGCACCTCCTCCCTGGATGGGGTGGCGCAGGCCGACAACGCGAGGAGCGCGGACGGCGCCGGGCGCGAGGTGCCGATCCAGGAGCAGGTACTGATCCTGCACTACCTGCTGGGCGCGGCCGAAGCGGCCCCATCGGGCAACTGGGTCGCCTACCGCGAGCTCCCCGGGGCCGCCTTTTATTTCAGCGCCTTTGTCAAACGGGCCGTCGACCCGCTGAAAAGCGTCTTCGGCCGGGATGCGGCCGGGTTCAGGCGCGCGGCCGGCAGGCTGGGCGGGGTCGGAATCCCGGCAGGGGACGCCGGCTTCGAGTTCGCGGTCTTCCCCAGGGTCCCCCTGCGCCTGATCCTCTGGGAGGGGGACGACGAGTTCGGCCCGGAGGCCAACATCCTCTTCGACGACAGCGCCGGCCGGATTCTCTCGCCCGAGGATGGGGCCTGGCTGGCGGGGATGCTGGTCTACCGACTGGCGGCCCTGGCGCGGGTTTAGTGCTCCGGCGCGCAATGAAGGACCTATCCGCTTGCCCCGCTGTGGCCCGGCGGCCCTGGGGCCGAATGGTGTCTCGGTGCGAAATATTGTATAATTTTATGGTCGATACCTTTCAAACGCGGTATTCCGCCGCGGGGTGACCCCGGCAAAGACCCCTGAAAGCGGCGCCATGATCAAGTCCAAGGCCCTGGAGGTCAACCTCGCCGACTACCACGTCGAGGTGACCGTCGATCCCAAGTACGCCCCCCTCCAGGAGGTGATGGCGCGCTATTTCGGCCTGCGCGAAAGCCTCACCACCTTCCTGGAGGAGCTGTCGCATCCCTACCGCAACTGGCGCTTCATCATCAAGGAGGCCCGCGGCTACTGCCTCGATTACTTCCACCAGATTCGGCGGCACCCCCTGGGTGGCGAAGCCGCATGGCTGTTCGCGGAAATTTTCCTCAACGCCGTCGAGAATGGGGAGGACATTCCCACCCGGGCCGATGCGGCCGACAACCTGCTGCTGTTCCTGCAGAAAATCGCCCAGGAGGGTGGCGCCGACATCCTGAAGCTGAGCCCGGCGCTCTGGAAGGCCTTCGAGCGCATCGAAGCCTTGCCGGACACGGAATTTTTTCTCTTCATCAGCAGCTTCTACTCCCTGAAGACCCTGGTGGGCGCCGCAGTGGCCGGGGCGGGTTCAGGCGGTGAAGGCCTCGGGGCCGTCAACCGGCTGCTGATCCGCTACTGCCATGCCGTCTATGACTACTGGCTTTCGGAACGCGACCCCCTCGAGTGGTTTCTGGCCAGGGCCGAGGATGTCAGCGGCCCGGAGCGCTTCGAGGAGATCTTCCGCGACATCTCCCACGCCCGCATCTCCCAGTGGCGCCTGCAGCTGGCAGCGCTGGCCGACGGCGCCGCGTCCGATCCGGCACGGACCGCCGAGCGCCTGCTGACGCTTCCCGGGCACAACCAGATCATGGACGTCTACCGCCGCATGCCCCAGGTGCTGCTGGAGACCGGCAAGACCGAACTGGAGGGAAACCACTGGAAGGTGCTTTTCCTCTTTCACATCATGAACATGTCCGGCCTGGCCGTGATTCACGAGGAAACCCTGCGGGGCATCAACCGGACCATGGCCTGGATCATCGAAAACGAGCACTACCGCGGTATCCAGAACCTGATCCGCAAGACCTTCGGCATCCTGAAGCTCCAGGTCGGCAAGTTTCCGGCAACGGCCCTGAACTGCGTTCTCAACATGGGAAGGGGGGTTTACAAAACCGATGACAGCGAGCTGGTGAACCTCTTCATCGACTCCGTCATCGACCTCGGCTTCCAAACCCCCATGATCACCGGCGTGGGCGACGACTGGCAGATCCGGGTCAACAAGGCCCATATCCAGAATATCCGGGTCTGGCTGGAACTCATCGAACAGAACCCCAAGTGGTCGACCCGGCTCCTGTCGGGCCTCATCATCCACCTTGCGCTCTTCGGCGTGTTCATCAAGGACGTCGACCTGTTCCCGCGGGACATCACCCAGTTTCTGAACAGCGACATCGTGCCGGTGTTCAACCTGGCCAAACAGCTGGCGCGGCTTTTCCCGGTCTACTTCAACGACATCGGTGCGGAGGGAAGGCTGCGCGACATCTCCACCCGCTTAGACGAGATATCGCGGCGCAAGGACACCCTGATCCACTTCCTGCGCAAGCAGAGCCACGTGGAGAGCAGCAACCGCATCGTCTGCCTCATGGATGCGGTCCTGAAGTTCTGGGAGACCCGAGACAGGACGGGCCTGGAGCCGTTCGTGCCGCCGGACATCTACCGGCAGACATCCGAGGACGGGCGCCATGTCGACGGGGTTCACCGCGCCATCCGCCACCTGAAAGCCTGCGGCGCGGCCCGGGGCAAGGGATTGCCCGACATAGGGGAAGCGGATTTCAAGTCCGCCTGGGAAAGTCTGGAGGATGCCGACCCGGCGGATACCGAGCGGGTGGAGCTGGCGGTGATCCTTTTCCAGCTGCTGAACCAGAAATACACCATCGGGTTCACCGAGCTCGGCACCTACATCGGCCAGTTGCGGGCCGAGGCCTTCCCGGAGCTCAACCGCCTGCGGGAAGCCCTGGAGGTGGGCGACGTCAAGAAGAAGCTCCTGATGCTGCTGGAATATCTCGAGCTGCTGAAGCGCATCGTCCTTTCCCCCCGGACCTTCGAGATACGGGAGGACATATACAAGAAGCGCCACATCACCGTGGACATCCCTTCCATGTACGGCAGCTATCACGAGATGAAGTTCGATGCCCTGGGCCTCATGTTCCGCATCGAGAGCCTGGTCAACGTGCTTTTCGAGCAACTGGTCGACGCCATCGAGCTGTCGATGATCACCAAGGCCACCTTTTACGACATTTTCGCCAGCCTGAGGCTTTTCGACAAGGCTCTCAGGCTGGACGGGATCCATTCCAACGAGATCGAGCGGCAGCTGGATTTCCTGGCCCACTCCCTCGAGATCAAAGGGTTCACCTTCACCCAGTACATCGACATCTTCAAGGGCTTTTCGGCGGCGGTCAGGAACATCATCAACGACTACTTTCACAACATCCACGACGAAAACCTCAACCGGGTCCTGGCGGTCATGCCCGGCGACGCGATCCTGCCCAAGTACGTTCCCCATGGGGCGGACCGGGACCCGGAAAAGCTCGTCCCGCGGGTGTCGGAAATCTTCGCCCGCGACCGCATCGCCCTCTCGCTGGGGCTGCAACAGCTCGACCTGCTGATCGGCCGCATCCTGAACACCCTCTACCGCCAGTCCAGCGAGCTGCCCAAGGACAAGCTCCACCAGCTGCTGCTCTACGATCCCGAAAACGCCATGACGCCCATCTATCATGCCAGCAACCGGGTTTCGAGCATCATCCACCTGGGCAACAAGGGCCAGAACCTGGTCAAGATCAAGGAGTACGGCCTGCCGGTTCCCCCCGGCTTCATCATCACGACAGAGGTTTTCCGGGTTCGCCGGATCATCGAGCAGTACCGGCCGGCCGAAGCCAACTTCAGGGAACAGGTGGCCCGCCACGTGGCCGCCTTCGAGGCGGCCACGGGCAAGGCTTTCGGAGACCCCCGGAACCCGCTGCTTTTTTCGGTGCGCAGCGGCGCCTCCATCTCCCAGCCGGGCATGATGGACACGTTCCTCAACGTCGGCATCAACGAGGAGATCGCCGCCGGGATCGCCTCCGCCACGGGCAACCCCTGGTTTGCCTGGGACAACTACCGGCGCTTCCTGCAGGGCTACGGCATGGCCTTCGGGCTGCACCGCGACGGTTTCGACGCCACCATCAGCCACCACAAGAAGAAGGCCGGGATTCCCCTGAAGCGCGGGTTCAGCGGCGACCAGATGCGGCAGGTGGCGCTGGCCTACCGGGGACAGCTGGGCGATGCCGGCATCACGGTCGAAAAGGACCCCTTCGCCCTGCTGCACACCGTCATCAAGATGGTCATGGCGTCATGGGAGTCCCCCAAGGCCCGCACCTACCGCCGGATCATGGGCATTTCGGACGACTGGGGCACGGCCGTGACGGTGCAGGCCATGGTTTTCGGCAACAAGTCGCGCCAGTCCGGCACCGGCGTGATCTTCACCCACGACCCCCGCTGGTCGGCCGACAGCCTGAGGCTGTGGGGGGATTTCACCATCGGAAACCAGGGCGAGGACGTGGTGTCCGGCCTGGTGCAGACCCTGCCGATCTCCATCCGGCAGCAGGAGGTCGAGCTGCGCGAGACCGACATCACCCTCGAGACCCACTTCCCCCTGATTTTCAACGCCCTCAGGGAATGGTCCAAGATCCTGGTCTATCGCAGGGGCTGGAGCCCCCAGGAGATCGAGTTCACCTTCGAGGGGCCCGAGGCCGACAATCTCTACATTCTCCAAACCCGGGACATGGCCATGCGCGAGCGCAAGAGCGTGCTGGCATTCGAGCCGCAGGAGGCCGATGGCAGCTACCTGGGCCACGGGATCGGGGTGAGCGGGGGCGCCATGGGCGGCCGCATCGTCTTCACCCTGGAGGAAATCGACCGCTGGCGGCAGGCGGAGCCGGACACGGCCCTGGTCCTCGTGCGGGGCGACACGGTCCCCGACGACATCCTGGAGATCTACTCGGCCGACGGCCTGCTGACCGCACGCGGGGGGCTCACCTCCCACGCCGCGGTGGTCGCCCACCGCCTCGGCCGGACCTGCGTGGTGGGGTGCGGCGACCTGGTGTGCAACGAACGCGAGAAGACCTGCACCTTCAACCGAGATCAAGAGCTCTCCCAGACCGGGTTCGAACCGCGTTCCGGGGCCGGGGGTGGGTTCATCGCGCATCCTTAGGGCGGTTGTGGAAAGGGGCGGGTGCCCCTGTTACTTTGTGGTATGAGTTGAAAACGACATTCATATCAAAGGGGAGAAGGGCTGGCAACACAATAGTGGCCGCGGGGGCAGGGGGCCCCTTTCCCGGATGGGCCGGGGACAAAAGACTTGACAGGCGCGCCGTCAGGCAATAAACAGATTAACTGATTGAAAAATCATAAAAAGGATGATGGCAGATGACGCCCGACCCCACCGCTCCGCCCCTTCCCGGCTGGGACGATTTCGATCTGTCCTTCAAGGTGTTCTACGAACTGATGGCCAGGAAGGTCAGCGACATCCTCCTGGTGTCGAGCCCCTACGACGCCTTCATCATGGAGGAGGAGGGGCGCCTGGCGGAGCGCATCATCCACGAGTACCGCGGCCTGAACCTTTCCAGGCCCCCCAAGCTGACCTGGGTCTCGACGGCCCACGAGGCCCTCGAGGCCCTGAGCGCGAAAAAATTCGACCTGGTCATCACCATGCCCAGCATCGACGACATGGCCCCTTACGACCTCGGCCGGACCATCAAGCGCAGCTTCCCTAGCCTGCCGGTCTTTCTCCTGGCCCACGGCACCGGCAGGCTCCTCACGGAGCCGGCGTGCCCGGCCAGGGGTGGGATCGACAAGCTGCTGGTCTGGATGGGCAACGCCGACCTGCTGCTCGCCATGGTCAAAAGCGTCGAAGACCGGATGAACATCGACTACGACACCCACCGGGCCCGGGTGCGGGTCATCATCATGGTCGAGGACTCGCCCATCTACTACGCCACCCTGGTCCCGATGATCTACAAGGAGATCGTGCTGCAGACCCAGGCGGCCATGGAGGAGTCCCTGAACGACGAGCACCGGATATTCAGGATGCGGGCGCGGCCCAAGGTCCTGGTGGCGGAGACCTACGAGGAGGCCCTTGCCCTGTACCGCCGCTACAAGCCCTACCTTCTTTCGGTGCTCTCCGACGTGCGCTTTCCCAAAGGCGGCCGGATCGAGGAGACCGCCGGCTTCGATCTGCTCTCCCTGATCCGGCGCGAGACGCCGGACCTGCCGACGCTGATGTTCAGCCGGGAGCCGGCCAACCGCGCCCTGGCGGAAAAGGTCCACGCGGTGTTCTTGAACAAGGGCTCGCCCACCCTTCACGCGGAGATCCGCTGCTTTTTCAAGAGCCGCCTGGGGTTCGGCGATTTCATCTTCCGCATGCCCGACGGCACGGAGGTCGGCCGCGCAGCCAACCTCCTCGAACTGGAGAGGGTCCTTCCCCTGGTCCCCAGCGAGTCGGTCTACTTCCACGCCCAGAAAAACGATTTCTCGAGCTGGCTGATGGCGCGCTCCGAGATCCTGCTGGCCACCAAGCTCAAGCCCGTCAAGGCCACCGACTTCGCCGACGCAAACGACATCAAGCACTACCTGGTGGAGTGCATCCGCCTCAGGCGCCGGGGGCGCCAGCGGGGCGTGATCACCCAGTTCTTCTCGGGGGTCTTTGACCCCGATGCCGATTTCGTCAGGATCGGCAAGGGGTCCCTGGGCGGCAAGGCCCGGGGGTTGGCCTTCATGGCGACCGAACTGCAGAAAAGCAAGGCCCTGCACGAGAAGTTTCCCGGGGTCCAGATCGCGGTCCCCAGGACCCTGGTCGTTTCCACCGAGGGGTTCGACGCCTTCATCGAGGAGAACCGCCTGCACGCCGTCGCCCGAACCGGCTGGGAGGACGCCCGCATCCTCGACACCTTTGCCCGCGCACCGATGCCCGGGTGGCTGCACCGGGACCTGGAGGCCTTCTGCGCCCACGCCGACTACCCCCTGGCGGTGCGCTCCTCCAGCCTGCTGGAGGACGCCCAGTTCCAGCCTTTCGCGGGCATCTATCGCACTTACATGCTGCCCAACAGCCACCCCGACCCCGACATCCGGCTGCAGCGCCTGGAGACCGCCGTCAAGCTGGTCTACGCCTCGACCTACCTGGAGGCCCCGCGGTCCTATGCGCGCAACACGCGCCACCGGATCGAGGACGAAAAAATGGCGGTGATCATCCAGAGGATCAGCGGGTCGTCCTATGCCGGAGGGCGCTACCACTTCCCGGCGGTTTCGGGCGTCGCCGAATCCTACAACTTCTATCCCCTCGCCTTCCTGCTGCCCGAGGAGGGCATCGCCCACATCGCCCTGGGGCTGGGCAAGACCGTCGTGGAAGGCGGCGCCAGCCTGCGATTCTGCCCGCGCCACGCCCGGTTCCTGCCCCAGTTTTCCACCGTGGCCGACATTCTCAGGAATGCGCAGCGCATTTTCTATGCCCTGCGCATGGAGGAAGGGGAGATCGACCTGGTCGCGGGCGGGCGGAGGGAAGGGGAGGAGGCCACCCTGGTGCGCCTCGAGGTGGGCGAGGCCGCCGGCCAGCCCGGGCTCGGCGCCCTGTTCAGCACCTACGATCCCCAGGACGACCGGATCCGCGACGTCCTGAGCCCCAGGGGCGTGCCGCTGCTGACCTGGGCCGGCATCCTGAAGCGCGGCATCGTCCCCTTGCCCGAGATCCTGAACGAGGTCCTGGCCCTGAGCCGCAAGGGGATGGGCGGACCGGTGGAGATCGAGTTCGCCGTGGATATCCCCGGCCGGCCGGATGCCGTCGCGGGGTTCGACCTGCTTCAGATCCGGCCCATGGCCAGGGGCCTGCACGTGGTCGACGTCGACCTTTACCCGGCCGACATCGGCGACGCCTTCTGCTTCTCTTCCAAGTCCCTCGGCAACGGGGTGGGCACCGACATCGCGGACATCGTCTTCGTCAAGCCGGAGTCCTTCGACCCGGCCCGGACGGTGGCCGTCGCCGGGGAGATCGGAAGGCTGAACCGGGAGCTGGAAGCCGCGGGCCGCAAGTACGTCCTCATCGGGCCCGGGCGCTGGGGGTCCTCGGACCGGTGGCTCGGCATACCGGTCACCTGGAGCGACATCTCCGGCGTGGGCGCCATCGTCGAGACTTCCTTCAAAAACCTGAGCGCGGACCCCTCCCAGGGGTCGCACTTCTTTCACAACATCACCTCCCTGGGGATCAGCTATCTCACCGTCACCGGGAACGATGCGGACTTCCTGGACTGGCAGTGGCTCGGCAGCCTGCCGGCGGTGTCGGAAACCGCCTTCCTCAGGCACTGCCGCCTCGACGGCCCCATGACCATCAAGGTCGACGGCAAGACATCGCGCGGGGCGATGATCGCCGGCCGGCCGGCCGCCGGTGGGCCGGCCTGCTAGCCCTTTTTCCTTTCCAGGCCGAGGCCCCGGTCGTCCACCAGGGCCTCGGCCCGCGCCAGCTCCGGCAGGTCGCGGAAAACGGAGGCCAGGGCGTGGAACCCGCCGTGGTGCCGGGACGGGGGGCGCCGATGGCTCCTTAGTCGATGGGCGGCCTGGGGCAGAGGGGGTCCTTGAAAAAAATAGTGCCCCGGGGAAGGATGGGCCGGGTCCCGGTAAGGCCAGTCGAGCTTCAGGCGCAGGAAACGAGGGCGTTCGCCTGGCAGAGCTGGACCCCGCCGGGCGGGCCCGGGTCGGGGCGGAAGGGGTCCGCCGCCGCGGCCCTGTTCGTCGTTTCGGTATTTGAAGCCATGTCGGTGCGTTTCCCTATCGCATTCGGAATTATTGCCTGCCGGGTCCCATGCCAGCCAGGCGCTCCCTTGACAATGTCATCGCGGTTGCTTAATTTTTTTTCTTTCGAGTATATGCCCATAACAGGAGGATGGGATGGTGCGTCCCCGCAAGGACCGCCTGGTGGCGTTCAACCCGGAAGTCAGCTACTTCAAGCCGCGGGGGATCCCCATGATCGACCTCGAGGAGGTGGCCCTCACCGTTGACGAGCGCGAGGCCCTGCGTCTGGCCGACCTGGACGGGCTTTCCCACGAGGAGTCCGGCCGGGCCATGGGGGTCTCCCGGGCGACCTTCGGCCGGATCATCCAGAAGGCCCGCCAGGTGGTGGCGGATGCCCTGATCAACGGCAAGGCCATCAACGTCGCGGGCGGCAGCTACAAGATGGTGGGCGCCCGCAGGGTGTTTACCTGCGAGGGGTGCAACCACTCCTGGGAGGAGCCTTGCGGCACCGGGAGACCGGCCGCGTGCCCCTCCTGCAACCACGAAGGCCTCCACCGGGTGTAGAGGCGCGTTAACGAAAGGAAGAGGACAGCCATGGAAATCATCGGAGGGAAAGGGGCCCAGGAGAAGACCCGGCAAAAGCAGGCCCAGGAGGAGCAGGATGCCGCGGTCCAGGGGTCTCTGAGCAGGATACGGCACAAGTTCATCGTCATGAGCGGCAAAGGCGGGGTCGGCAAGACCAGCACCGCGGTCAACCTTTCCATCGCCCTTTCCAAGAAAGGCTATAAGGTCGGCATCATGGACGTCGACCTCCACGGCCCGGACGTGCCCAGGATGCTCGGGCTCAAGGGCATGCTCGGGGTCAGCAAGAACCAGAAGCTGGAGCCGGCCGCCTACTCCGACAACCTGAAGGCGGTGTCCATCGAGAGCCTGACCCCCAGCAAGGACGACGCCATCATCTGGCGCGGGCCGATCAAGTACTCGGCGATCCAGCAGTTCATCGGCGACGTCGACTGGGGCGATCTCGACTTCCTGGTCATCGACTCCCCGCCGGGCACGGGGGACGAGCCCCTGACCGTCGCCCAGACCATCAAGGATGCCCGCGCCATCATCGTCACGACCCCGCAGGAGGTGGCCCTGGCCGATGTCCGCAAATCCATCAGCTTCTGCCGGACCCTGCACATGGAGATTTTCGGGCTGATCGAAAACATGAGCGGCTTCACCTGCCCCCACTGCAACCAGGTCATCAGCCTGTTCGGATCCGGCGGCGGGGAAGCAACCGCCAAGGCCATGGGCCTGCGGTTTCTGGGGCGGATCCCCTTCGACCCCAACGTGGTGCTCTGCGGCGACACCGGTGCCTGCTACAGCGAGCGCAACGCCGATTCCCAGGTGGCGAAGGCCTTCGACGACATCGCCGCCAGGATGGCCTCCCTGGTCTGATGCGCCCCGGCCGGGGCCGCGCGCGGGCATGGGGCCCCGGGCCGCCGTTGCGCGGGGCCGGGGGAGAGGGCAGGCCCCGCTACCCGTCGCCCAGGCCCGTGAGCTTTTTTGCCATTCGGGTAGCCGCCGGGCGCCTATCCGGCGGTGGTCGTGACGATGTCGAAGGCGGGAGGCCGTTCGAGGTGTTTCTTGACCGCGCACAACCCGGCCGCACGGGCGACCGCCTTGTGGTATTTCGGCGGGACCCCGGGGGGAAGCGCTATTTCCAGGCGGATTTTTTCGATCATCCAGGTCTTTTGGTCGCGCTCCCAGGCAAGCCGCAGGCGGAGACCGTCGGTTGAAAAGCCCCGCTCGCGGCAGAAGGAGAGCACGTAGATCCCCGCGCAGGTGCCGATGGAGGCCAGAAACAGGTCGAAGGGCTCCGGCGCGGAGGCGTCGCCGCCTTCCTCGCGGGACTGGTCGGTTTGAATCCGCAATCCCCGGTACTCGGCGTCGACGCGCTTGTTGCCGGGGAAGGTGATCTCCATTTCCATGGGGGATGCCTCCTGAGGGTTGGGAAATGCGGGCCGGGGCGGTTGACGACGGGGAGCGGCGGCCCTGTCGGTCTTCTCATCCGGGCGGCGTTGACGGCAATGGGCAGGATGGACCCGTTGCGGTCTGAAAATTGAAAAAGGGAAGCGTTCATTGCGCAAGGAGGGTGGAATGCCCATCTACGAGTACCGTTGCGAGGCCTGCGGCGCCTGTTTCGAACGGCTGATCTTCGGCAGCGAGGAGGAGGGCGTGACCTGCCCGGAATGCAGGGGCGGGAAGGTCACGCGCCTCATCAGCTGCGTCTCTTTCATCGGCGATTCGGGGGTCGGGGCTTCCTGCACCCCGAAGGCCTCCAGCGGGTTCGCCTGAGCCTGACCCGCGCCGCAGCCGTGTGCTGCGGTCCTCCGGGGGCCGGCCTCCTGCGCCTGGATTCCCTGCGCGTGACCCCCATCGTCCCGTTCCCGTATCAGCCCGCCGCCTCTTGCGCCAGCAGCGCCGACACCATGGTGACCGTTCCCCAGATGGCGTCGGCCGCCAGGTGCATCTCGATGCTGCGGTCGAAGAGAATGGACAAGTGGGCGCCGAACTCGTCGTCGCCCTTCCACAGGAGATAGTAAAGGGGCACCTTGGGAAACGGGAAGAGGGCATAGGCGGCGTCCGCCAGGGCCCGCGGCCGGCCGCCCAATTCCCGGGCCGCGCGGGCGAACCCCTCCAGGTCCTTGCCGTAGCGGCGCAGGAGCGGTTCGGTTTGGAGGGTGTGGGGCCCCTGGAAAAACCGGGCGTCCTTGAGTTCCTGGGGGCTGACGAGGTCCCCGGCCAGCGGGGGTTTCGTTGTCGTAATCGAAATCGAAATCGTCATCGTCATCCCCTTCGCCGCCTCGCGCCTGTCCCATCCGGCCTGAAGGGGGTCGGGTTCGATTTGGATTTCGATCGCGATTTCGATTTCGATTTCGATTTGGATTACGATTACGACAACGATGGCGATGACGACAACGACTCGATTGAAACAGGGAGGACTGCGAGGGAGGGTCAGACGGAGGGGCCATGACTGAATTCGACTGGGAAACCCACCATCCCGGGGGCAAGTTCCGGGTCATCGTCACCCAGCGCCTGCCGGGGGAAAGGTGGCTGGAGATCCTGGGGCGCGCCGGCTGCCGGGTGGAGGTCTGCACCTCGGGGGAAGTCCTGCCGCCCGAGGAGATCCGGGCGGCCGTCGGAGAGCGCTGCGACGGGGCCATCGGCCAGCTCACCGAGACCTGGGGGGAGGCGCTCTTCGCGGCCCTGGCCGCCGCCGGCGGCAGGGTCTACAGCAACTACGCCGTCGGCTACAACAACGTGGACGTAGGCGCCGCCACACGGCACGCGATCGCGGTGGGCAACACGCCGGGGGTGCTGACCGAGGCGACGGCCGAGATGGCGGTGGCCCTGACCTTCGCGGCGGCCCGGCGGGTCGGGGAGGCCGAGCGCTTCATGCGCCAGGGCCGCTACCGGGGCTGGCTGCCAGACCTTTTCCTGGGGGAACTCCTGTGGCGCCGGACCCTGGGGATCGTCGGCGCCGGGAGGATCGGCGCGGCCTATGCGCGCATGATGGTGGAGGGGCACAAGATGAACCTCCTCTACTTCGACATCGCCGCCAACACGGAACTGGAAGCCCATCTGGCCGACTACGGGAGGTTCCTCGCATCCCGGGGCATGACCCCGGTGAGCTGCCGGCGGGCCGGGACCCTGGAGGAGCTGCTGAGGGATTCCGACTGCGTGAGCCTGCACACGGTGCTCGACGCGTCCACGCGCCACCTGATCGACGCCGGCAGCCTGGCCCTGATGAAACCGCGGGCCGTCCTGGTGAACACCTGCCGCGGGCCCGTGATCGACGAGGCCGCCCTGGTAACCCACTGCCGCAGCCATCCCGATTTCAGGGCCGGCCTGGACGTGTTCGAACGGGAGCCCGACATGGCGCCGGGCCTGAAGGATCTGGACAACGTGGTCGTCGTGCCCCACATCGCCTCGGCCACCCGCTGGACCCGCGAGGGCATGGCCGCCATCGCCGCCGCCAACGTGGCCGCCGTCCTGGAGGGGCACCCCGTGTGGAACCGGCCTGAAATCGAAGGGTTCCTGGGAGACGAAGCCCCCGCCGCGGCCCCCAGCATCCTCAACGCCGGGGAGCTCGGTCTGCCCGCGGCGCAGGCCCCCTGACCGGGCGATAGATGCCGCGGGCTATTCGGTCGCCCGCCGGACGACCTCGCAAAGATAGCTTTCATCTCCCCGGGAGATCTCCGCGAAAGAGACCCCCATTCCCAGCGGCGGCGCCGTGGCGACCCAGATCACCTCCGCCATCACCCGGATGGGGGTGTGATCCGGCGGCGAGATGGTCACGGGCACGACCTCCCCGGGCCCGGGTGTCGACGGGCACTGGATATAGGCGCCGACAGGGCTGATGTTGGCGGTCTGCCCCTCGATCGCGCCGTCAGCGCTTTCCACGCTCACCGGCCAGCGGACCGCCACCCGGGTCTGCTCGCGCCTGTCCGAAGAGTCCCCCATCGCACCGATCCCCTTCCCGCCCGCAAGGTCACGGGCCTTCCGATCCACGGTTGCCCAACGACTGGAGCGTCCATCTAACCCCATCGGGCACTCTTTGTAAACCGCGAATTCAAAGTGGAAGGGCCGGGACCCTTCCGATGCGGATCGAAGACAAGGTTGGACTTGCCTTCAGGCCGCCCTGCCGGTATGGTGCCCCCCATGAGCCCTTCCACCCATGCGCCTGCCGGAGCCATGACCGCCCCCCGCGCCCTCCTCTCCTCGGACTGGAACCAGTGCCTGGCACCCTGCGGGCCCTTTGACTGCATCGCCTTCCATCACCCGGAGCTGCGCCTGCCGCTGGAGGCGGTTTTCAGGGAGTACACCGGCAACCGGCTGCCCCTGGCGGTGGCCGTGGAAAGAATCCGGGGCCTCCTGCCGGACCCTTTGTCCGCGGAACAGATGGACGCCTACCTAAAGGAAGCCTTCACGGCCTACACGGGTGTGCCGGAGCTGATCCGGTGGTGCCGCCGGCAGGGCGTCCTTTTCATGATCAACACCACCGGCATGATCGGCTATTTCCAGCGCGTCTTCGCCCTGGGGCTGCTGCCGCCGGTGGCGGCGATTTCCGCCCACCCCATGATCCGCTACGCCCCGTCGAATACCGACCCCCCGATGGTTTACGAACTGCTGGAAACGACCGGCAAGGGGCCCAACACCGAGAGGGAGGCCCGGCGCAACGCGATCCCGGCAGCCAGGGTGATCGTCATGGGCGACAGCGGCGGCGACGGCCCCCATTTCGCCTGGGCCTCCCGGGCAGGGGCCCGGCGCGTGGCCAGCATGACCAAACCCTCCCTGTCGGCCTATTGCAGCCGCGAAGGGATCGGTATCGACCGCCACTTCGGCCCGGTCTACGCCGAAGGTGAAAAGGCGGATCCCCGGAGGGAGATGCAGGCCGATTTCCAGAAGCTGATCCCCGAAATCGAGCGGCTGCTTGCAGGCTCTGATATGTGATTGAGGGGGAAGGGGGTCCGGAGGGCTCAGGTCCCCAGGTAGGCCTTGACGATGGAGTCGTCCTTGCGCAGGCTGGCGGCATCGTTCTGCATGACGATCCTGCCGGTCTCGAGGACGTATCCGTAGTGGGCGAGCTTGAGGGCGACCTTGGCGTTCTGTTCCACCAGCAGGATGGTGGTCCCCTCTTCGTTCAGGCGCTTGATGATCCGCATGATCTCCTGGACCAGAAAGGGCGCCAGCCCCATGGAGGGCTCGTCCAGCAGCAGGAGGGCAGGCTCGGTCATCATCGCCCGGCCGATGGCCAGCATCTGCTGCTCGCCTCCGGACAGCAGGGCGGAGTCCTGGCGCTTGCGCTCGGCCAGGATCGGAAAGACCTGGAAGACGCGCTCCATCCGTCGCCTGCGCTCGGCGTCGTCCCTGAGGGTGAAGGATCCCAGGTCGAGGTTTTCCTTCACCGTCATGCCCTTGAAAATCCGCCGCCCCTCGGGGACCTGGATCAGCCCGCGGTGAACCGTGCTGTGGGCCGGCTCGCGGGTGATGTCCGCCCCCATGAACTCCACGGTGCCGGCGGCGGCCCGGATGAGCCCGCTGAGCCGCCCCGCCGGTCACCGCCCCGCTGAGAACCGGGTAGAACCAGTCCATGGAAAAACGCGCCTTGGTCATGTTGAACAGGTGCGGCTTGCCCTGGATGGCGCGCCCCAGCCGCTCCAGCGCCCGGTGCCAGGCGGGGCGCTCGATGCCCAGGAGGCGGGCGCAGGCCAGGGCGCACTTGAGGCTCATGTAGATCGAACTCGATCCGGTCAGCAGGGCCACGGGGTCCACCCGGCCCTCGGGGCTCACGGCCCAGTGGATTTCGCCCCCGGGGGCCTGGAGGCGCAGGGCGAACCCGATCCCCCGCTCGATGGACGGCCACAGCCCGCGGACAAACCCGAGGTCGCCGGACACCAGGTAGTGGTGATAGAGCCCGACGGCGATGTAGGTGGACAGGTTGGCGTCGCGGGTTTTGTCCTCGGGCCGCCCCTCGCGGTAGGCGGCGTACCAGCTGCCGTCTTCGAGCTGGGTGCGCGCCAGCCAGCCGAAGGCGCGCCGGGCCTGGCTGAACCAGCCGCCCACGGAGAGGGCCATGGCGGCCTCCACGTGGTCCCAGGGATCGGTCTTTTCCCCCCGGCACCAGGGGATCTCGCCGCTGTCGTACTGGTTCTCGGCGATGAGGGCGCAGATCGCATCCACGTCCACCGCCGCCGCCCGCCTCGCCTTGAGAGGATTCAGGTTCATGGGTCGAAAGGCCCTTTCCGTCACGGGAAACAACGCACGCGAGACCTTACAAAGAACCCGCCTGGGGCGCAAGTGGAAAAGCGTCCGCGACGGGTTTCCAGGTGGTGCGGGCGCGGGCCAGCTCGCGGCCCGAGGCCTCCTGGCGGATGCTGTGCAGGAAGCGGCTCTGATCCCGGGTTTCGGCTCGGCAGCAGGCCAGGATGCCGTCATCGAGAAAGGCCTCCGCCATGTAGCTGATTTCCAACCCCGTGAGCACCGCCCGGCTCATCCGGTCGCGGGGGACGCCTTCCACGGCCCACTCGATGTAGCTGACGTTGTTGACATGGCGGTTGATGTCCAGGTCCCGGTAGCGCACCCGGAAGCGCTTTTCGTGCGCGGGCGGCGCCAGGGGGGGAAGCTTTGCGAAGGTTGGCGGTAGAACGTGGCCGGCGTCCAAGGGGTGCAGGCGCTCGATGAACGGGGAGATGCGCACCGGCCGGCGGGTGGCCGTGCGGATGACCAGCCAGGCCGACACCGCGGCACCCACCGGGGTGCCGCCGCCGTCCAGCAGCCGGAAGTCGCGCAGGGCGAAGAGGCGGTCGACCCCCGAGGGCCAGGTCTGGACCTGGAGGGTGTCGCCCCAGCGCGGCCAGGCGTCGATGGACAGGTGCAGGCGCGAGAGGACCCACGTCAGGTTCTCGGACCGGAGGTGGCGGATCGACACGCCCAGGGCCTCGGCGTGGTTGCTGGCCGCGTCCTGGAGCAGGTTGAACAGAGCGGGGACCGACAGGCGCCCGTCGGCATCCACCTCGTAGGAGCGGACGCGGTAGGTCTCCGTGCGGATGGGGTGCCGGGCCTCTGGTTGCGTGTGCATGCGCGCCTTGCCGCGGACGGCCTAACGGGGTTCCATGCCGCGCGGGCTGATCCCGCGCACATAGAAATCGTCGCGGTTGAGGAAGCTGAGGAAAATGACGATGAAGGCGATGGACGCCTGGATCATGAGGGCCTTGTCCTGGTAGAGGAGATCGAGCTTCTGGGACAGGATCTCCTTGGAGGCGTGGTCGAAATAGGTGGAGAACAGGCCGTCCATGGCATGGGTGCTGTCGGGCTTGGTGACCATCTCGCTGCGGCCGCTGTAGCAGTACTCCATGGCCTCCAGGAGCAGCCCCCGCTGGAAGGACCGGTCCCGGTAGTGGTAGCCCACCAGGTGGACCAGGGTGCGCTGGGCCTCCCTCAGGCTCGCGTCGGCCAGGGCATGGAAGAGGGTGTCGAGGCCGGCGTCGCCGGCGGTGTCCGCCTTCTGGCGGACCAGGGACATGAGGACGGCGTTCTTGAAGAGCTGGTGCAGGCGCCGCGCCCCGTTCAGGACCGTGGCGACGGGGTGTTCCAGCTTGGGCTGGTAGCCGGGGAAATTGTTGACGAAAAGGATCTGGAACACGTCCTGGAAGAAATCGATGCCTTCCAGGGGGTCCTGGAGGTCGATGCGCATGTCCAGGGTGTTGTCCAGGCGGTCGGCCAGCTTGACCGAGATCAGCGCCGGGGCTCCCTCGGCGTAGTCCAGGAGGCGGCCGATATACTCATAATAGGATTCCCTCTTGAGACGCGTCAGGGCGAGGAGGTTGGCCGTCAGGAGACGTTCGTCCCTTTTGGACATCCCCTTGAAGACCCCGAAGAGCAGGCTTTCCATTTCCTGCCATTTGGACGGGTCGAAGTCGACCGGCTTGATGTCCTCCAGGATGTCGTGAAACATCGTGGACAGCAGGTCGACCAGGGACAGGCGCTCCTGGGACTGGGCATACAGGGCCGTCGCCCGCAAGGGGTGCAGGACGGCCATCGGCCCCAGCCTGCGGCGCTTGTTGCTGTAAGCGCTGAAGAGGTAGTTGAGGGCGTCCATGACCTTGGCCCTCTGCTTGCGGCCGTCCTTGGCCTCGGGCTCGAGGCTCTTGCCGCGCAGGATGTACATCAGGACGTTGTAACGGTTCAGGGATGCCGCGCTCAGGTTGTAGTTGAGAACCGACGACAGCTTCAAGAATTCGTTCAGATCGTATGCCGACATGCCCGTCTTCCTTTCCTTGAGTCGATGGGGTATGATAAAAGATGTCCGCTGGGCTGTCAAATCAAAGAACCCCCGGGAGGGTCAGCGCATGCCATCGGCCGTCGACAGGATTCTGGATGCCTTCGAGGAGATCAACCGGATCCCGCGCTGCTCGAGGAAGGAGCAGCGCGTCTGTGCGCGGCTGGCGGCCTGGGCCGACTCCCGGGGCCTTTCCCGCAGAGCGGACGCCGCCGGGAACCTGGCCGTCAAGGTGCCGGCGACCCCCGGCTGCGAGGGCGCGCCGGGGGTCGTCTTCCAGGCCCACGTCGACATGGTGTGCGAAAAGACGCCGGATTCGCCCCACGATTTCGACCGTGACCCCATCCGCCATGTCCGCGAGGGGGACTGGCTGCGGGCCGACCGGACGACCCTGGGGGCCGACAACGGCCTGGCCGTGGCCATGGGAATGGTCCTGGCCGAAGACGGGGCCGTGGCCCACCCCCCCCTGGAGCTGCTCTTCACGGTGGACGAGGAGACCGGCCTCAACGGCGCCAAGGCGCTCGACCCCGGCCTGATCGGGGGAAAAATCCTCCTCAACCTGGACTCGGAGGAGGAGGGGGTTTTCATCGCGGGCTGCGCGGGCGGCAGGGACACCCATATCCGCCTGGCGCTGGAAACGGAGGCGCCCCCTGCAGGCTGGGGGTTCTGGCGGGTCGGCGCCGGCGGCATGCGCGGCGGCCACTCCGGAATCGACATCGGCCGTCGGCGGCTTTTAGCTTTGAGCCGGCGGACTCGGCCTTCGTGCTCTTCGTGGTGAAACCTTGCCCTTCGCGGTGACACCGGCAGATGGCGATTTGGATTTCGATTTCGATTTGGATTTCGATTACGATTACGACAACGACAACGATAATTACAACGACAACGAGAAGGACAAGGACAGCAAGTGGGGAGCGGGAAGCCCCCGGACCGCTCCGCTACATCAGCTCCCGGCGCAGGAGATCGAGGGCTTTCATGGCGAAGATCATCTTCTTCATCGAGCGGCCGCCGAAGGGGAAGAAAAACCGGCGGCCCCGGGCGCCCTCCCGGGTCGCAAGGCCGATGCACACCGTGCCCACCGGCTTTTCCCCGCTGCCGCCGGCGGGCCCGGCGATGCCGCTCACCGAAAGGCCGAAGTCGGCGCCCGCAACCCGGCGCGCGCCTGCGGCCATTTCCGCCGCGGTCTCCTCGCTCACGGCCACCTGCCCTTCCAGGGTCCTCGGGTCGACGCCCAGCACGGCGACCTTGGCGTCGTTGGAATAGGTCACCCCGGAGAAGAGAAAGTAGTCCGAGCTTCCCGGCACTTCGGTCAGCCAGTGGGAGATCAGCCCTCCGGTGCAGCTCTCGGCCACGGCCAGGGTGGCGTGCCGGTCCAGGAGAAGGCGCCCCACCACGGCCGCCATGGGCTCGTTCTCCTCGGAGAAAATGTACTTCCCTATCCGCTCCCTGGCCCAGGCCGCGCCGGACTCCAGGAGGCGGTCGAGGACATCCTTTTCCGTTCCATGGGCGTAGAGCTTGACCTGGATTTCGGGAAACTTGGCCCGAAGGCCCAGCTTGAGCCCCGGCAGCGCCTTTTCAAGCTCCGCCAGCCGCTCCCCGGTCACCGACTCGCCCAGGCCGAAAGACGAAAGCGTTTTCACCAGGCAAAACCCCCGGCGGCCGCCCTCCATCTCGCGGATCCCGGGCAGGACCCAGTCGGCCAGCATCCGCTTCATCTCCCCGGGAACGCCCGGCAGGAAAAAGAACCGGCACCTGCCGACGGTCATGGCGAATCCCGGCGCGGTGCCCACCGGGTTTTCGAGGCACTCGGCGCCTGCCGGCAGGTAAGCCTGTTTGCGGTTGGAGCCGGTGATGGGCCGGCCGAGCTTCTGGAAAACCGCCTCCATGGAAGCCAGGGCCCCGGGGTGCAGGGTCAGTTCCACCCCGGCCGCCCGGGCACAGGCTTCGGCCGTCAGGTCATCGGTGGTCGGCCCCAGGCCGCCGGTCACCACCGCCAGGTCGGCCCGGGCGCCGATCTCCCTGAAGACGGCGATCAGCTGGTCCAGATCGTCGCCCACGCACTGGTGGCGCGAAACCGCGACACCCTCCTCTTCCAGGCGCCGGGCGATGACGGCGGAGTTGGTGTCCACCAGCGCCCCGGACCGGACCTCGTCTCCGGTGGCGAGTATTTCCGCGATCATGTGCGCCAAGTCCTTCCTGCGGGTCCCCGGGGGTTCCAAAAAAAATAGGCTTGCAGCGACTGCAAGCCCTGAAGTGTCACGCGATGGAGGCGGCATCCGGATTCGAACCGGAGAATAACGGTTTTGCAGACCGCTGCCTTACCACTTGGCTATGCCGCCCCAAAAAAAATGGAGCGGGAAACGGGATTTGAACCCGCGACTTCGACCTTGGCAAGGTCGCACTCTACCACTGAGTTATTCCCGCTCAATGACGTGCCCTTATCTACTTTTTTGACCGCCTTGTCAACAGGAAATTTGGGGGTTCCCCACTCAAAGTTCGTTGTCGTCGTCGTAATCGAAACCGAAACCGGAATCGTTATCGCGGCGTTCCCCGTTCCCGATTGACGCCACGGCCTACAGTTCCAGCAGGCGCCGGAAGCGGAAGAAGTAATCCACGCCGGACCAGACGGTCAGCGCCAGGGCGCCCCACAGGAAGAACATCCCGATGACGTGGAAATCGATGCCGAAATAGGGGTAGTGGAACAGAAGGGGAATGATCGCCGCGATCTGGAAGCCGGTCTTGTACTTCCCCAGGTTGGAGGCGGAAACGTCCTCCCCCTGGCCGGCGATGATGTTGCGCAAGCCGGTGACGGCGATCTCCCGGCCGATGATGACGCAGACGACCCACGCCGGGATCCACTGCAGCGAGGCCATCATGATGAAGGAACAGGAGACCACCAGTTTGTCGGCCACGGGGTCCATGATCTTTCCGAAGGTCGATTCCAGCCCGTTGCGCCGCGCCAGGAAGCCGTCCAGGTAGTCGGTGATGGCGGCCAGGCTGAAGAGCAAGGCGCTCACGAAGGTGGTCAGGCGGTTGGGCAGCATCAGCAGCAGCACGATAACCGGCACCGCCAGCACCCGGAACAGGGTGAGGGTGTTGGGGTTGCTCAGGGCCTTGACGATCCGCTCACGCGACATCATGGCATCGACACCTTCTTTTTAGGGGGATATGCGCCCATCCGCGGGCGGCTGCCTGTGCGATTGCGCATCCAGAAACCTGTCGCGGCACCCGGCGCTGCAGAAAAAGAGCGTCAGGCCCTCGTGATTCAGGGGAAACCCTTCCCGCTTCGGGAAATAGACCCGGCACTGGGGATCCTGGACCATGATGTCGTCCACGGGCGTCATCCCGACTCCGGCCTCGGACCGGCGGCCCAGGGAAGGCCTCGACCGGCCCGCGGCCCAGGTCTTCAGCGCCCGGTAGAGAAGGTAGACAACTGCGAGCAGGGCTATCAGCCGCATGGCATCGCCTCCACCGGCTGTTCCCCGGGGTCCAGGTCCTCCAGCAGCCCCTGGACCGTCCGCTTCAGGAGGGGGTGCAGGAACGTTTTGTCTATATCACACATGGGTTGCAATACAAAGCGCCTTTTGTGCATGCGGGGGTGGGGAATGCGGATCCCCGGGCCCTCGATGACCCGGTCGCCGAAAAAAATCAGGTCCAGGTCGAGAACCCGCGGGCCGAAGCGCACCGCCCCGCGAACCCGGCCGGCCTCCTGCTCCGCCGTCAGCATCGCCCGCAGCAGGTCCGCGGCCTCAAGTTCGGTGGCGACCTTCACCACGCCGTTGACGAACCAATCCTGATCCGCATAGTCAACCGGCGCGGTCCGGTAGAGCCGCGACCGGGCCAGCACCTGGCAGGCCCCCGAGCGCTCCAGGGCCTCGATGCCCCTGCGGCAGTTGGCCGTCTTGTCGCCGAGGTTGGAGCCGACGGAAATGTAGGCCTCAGCGCTCATGGGAACCTCATCCCTCCTGCCAGGCCTCCTCCGCGAGCACTCCCCGGTAGACGACACGGGCGTCGCCTTCCAGGAAAACGTTTTCGAAGCGTCCCCCGCCGCGGCGGTCGAAATGGATGCCGAGGCAGCTGCCGCTCCGGGTCCGGATGCGCACGGGCGACGGCAGACGGTATTTTTCCGCCAGCACGAGGGCGGCGGCCGTTGACCCGGTGCCGCAGGCCAGGGTCTCGTCCTCGACCCCCCGCTCGTAGGTGCGCACGGCGGTCTCCCCGGAGGCTTCGCGGCAGACGAAGTTGACGTTGGTGCCCGACGGCGCGAAGGCGGGGTGATACCGGATCTCGCGGCCGACGGCGACGACGTCGGCCGCCTCGATGTCCGCCACCTCGATCACCGCATGGGGCACGCCTGTGTCGACGCGGCTGAGAGTCACCGGGCCCGCCGCCAGCTCGATGCCCGCGTCGAGTTCGAGCCCGGCTGGGGTCGAGAGCCTGACCCGCGCCCCGCTTCCCGCCACCTCCGCCTCGATGATCCCGGCCCCGGTCGCGAACGTCATCCGCGGGCCGGCGATGGCGTTCAAGTGCGCGAAACGCGCCACGCAGCGCGCCCCGTTGCCGCACATGGCGGGCATGCTGCCGTCCGGGTTGTAGAAGCGCCACCTGAAATCCGCGCCGCCGGTTTCCTCCACCAGGATCAGGCCGTCCGCCCCCACCGACATCCGGCGGCGGCAGACCCGGCGGGCGAACTCGGGCACATCGAGGCCGGCGGTTTCGACGGCCCGCGTGCGGTTGTCGATGATGATGAAATCGTTCCCGCTGCCGCTCATTTTGGTGAAATGGATAGGGGTCATGGTTCTGGGTTCAAGGTTCAAGGTTCAAGGTTCGAGGTTCGAGGCTCGAGGCTCGAGGCTCGAGGCTCGGGGGGTAGGGGGCAGGTTCCGTGCTCCACGCTCCACGCTCCACGCTCCAGGCCCCGCCTCAGTACTCGAAGTCGAGGATGTTGGAATCCCCGCTCACCAGCCGGTCGCGGGTGTAGGCGATCACCTTGAAGGCGTAACGGTAGCCCCGGGGCAGCCGCACCTCGTGGGAAAAATCCAGGCGCCGGTCGCCGACCGCGGTCCCGCTTTCCACGCCGACGTCGGCGATGCGCTCGTAAACCCTGGGGCATCCCGGACACGCCGTTTCGGAGATGGGGTTCTGCCAGCGGTAGACGTGAAAACCCTCCACGGCCGACCTGCCCTCCGCGGCGCTCTTCCCCAGGCTCCAGGTCATGCGGATGCTCTCCCCCTCGACCACTGCCCGCAGGTCGGCAACGGGCGCGGGTGGCGTCCGCTTGGGCGCAACCGGTGGGCCCTTGATCCCGCAGCCCTCGGCGAGATCCTCTCGCCATCGCCCTCGCGGACGTTTCACAGCCGATTGGCGGGGGATGTCCTGAGCCTGGAAGGCCTCGATCCCGCGGTTGCGATCGCCGCGGGCGGGAAATTCGCCGGGGACCGCATCGTCATCGAGTATACCCGTGCGAACACCTTCAACACCATCGGCCTGATGATCGACTACCGGACCGGCCCCCAAAGGCAGCGCTTCCAGAAGACCCTCCTGTTCCCCGGCTTCGCCCAGGGGGGGCGCGCGGTCATCGACCTTTCGGGCCTCCCCTTCCCGAAGCACGCCATCGAGCAGGTCCACCTGTTTTTCATCGGACGCCAGGAATCCGTGCACATCCGCGCCATCGCCATCGAAACCCTCTCCGCCTGGCAGCGCGCCCTGGCTCCCTGGCGGCGATTCTGGGAAATGGACGCGTTCGAGCCCCACACCATCAACCACCTTTACGGGCCCCGGAGCGAATCGGGTTCGGCCACCCCCTGGCTGCTCGCGATCCTGGCGCTTTTCACCCTGCCGGCCCTGGCCGCCGCGGCGGTTTTTTCGCACCGCCGCGACCGGGGCCGCAAAAAAATCGCCTTCGCTTTCGCCGGCGTTATGGTCATGGCGGCGGTCGCCTTCTACGACCTGAGGATGACGCTCGAGTTTACCCAGTACGCCCGGGAGAATTATGAATACTGGGTCGCCGCTCCATACCCGTACAAAAACTACAAGAAGGTATACCTGAACCTCCCTCTTTTTGCCGACTGGGCCAAGGAGCAGTTTGAAACCCACGGGGTGGCGACCTACCGGTTCCACTGCCCCCATGCCCATTTCAGGAGCTTTTTCGCGTACCAGGTCTACCCGGCCACGCCTGGGGACGACCCCCAGGCCCTGGTGGTCTGGGATGCCCGCCACCGGATCCATCCAGACAACGTGGTCTCGTATGGCAAGGATCAGTCCTTTCGCTTTTCCCGCCGCCTTGACCACCCCCTGATCGACGCGTCGGCCATGTTTATCGCGGAGACCCCCCGATGACGCTGACAGGCGTTCTGCTGGCCTTCACGGTGCCTTTGGCCATCGGGTTCCTGGTCATGGCGGCCCTGGACCGAGACCGCCGCATGGCATGGTTCCAGAAGCTGATCCTGGGCTACTTCCCGGGAACGGGCATCCTCATGACGACGATGTTCCTGATGGGCATCCTGTCGCTCCCCCTGTCCCTGGGGAGCGTCGGTTCCGTCCTGGGGCTGATCTCGGCGGCGCTCGCCGGGATTCTCCGGCGCTTTCCGCCATCCGCGCCGGCCCGAACACTCCCGACGTCAGGGAAGGGAGCCCCGGACCGGTTGCTGCTGGCCGGGTTCTCCCTCGTCCTGGTTTACAAGGTGGCCCTCGCGGTGGTCTTCACCCTGCAATCCCCCACCTACCAGGACGATTCGCTGCAGCGCTGGAACATGCGCGCCAAGGTTTTTTTCCACCGCGGCGGCCTGGTCCTGGACAGACAGGACCCGGAGTTCCTGGGCCAGCTCGGCTGGGATGCCCGCGAGGGCGGTGATCCGGGCACGCGCGCCTATCCTCCCCACACGAGCCTGTTCAAAGCCTGGGTCGCCCTGGCCCTGGGCCGGTTCGAGGATGAAGCGGTCAACCTGGTCAACCCGGTGACCTATGCCTTCTTCTGCCTCTCGACAACGGTTCTCCTGTCGATGATCGTCGGCCGGCGCAAGGGGCTCGTCGGGGGGTATCTCCTGCTCGCCGTGCCGTATCTGTGGGTCCACGCCAGCAATCCTTACGCGGAGATCTTCGTCGTCGCCTACGCCACGCTGGCGTCCCTGGGCCTCTTCCTGCTCATCGAGACCAACGGCAGCAGAACCTTCTCGTGGTATTTCGCGCTCAGCCTGGCCTTTCTGCCGTTCACGAAAAAGGAAGGCCTCCCCCTCAGCGCCGCACCGCTGGCCGCCTATGCCTTCTGGGTCTTTTGCCGGGCGCGCGGGTGGGAGCGCGCGGGCATGCCCGCCAGGCTCTTTTCCGCCCTGCTGCCGCTCGCGCCCTACCTTGCCCTGGTCGCCGTCTGGACCGCCTACCAGTATGCCATCGGCGGCTCGTTCCTGTTCCAGAGCTATGGCGCCCATGGCCATCCCGGCTGGTACCTGCGGCCCGAGGCCGTCGACAAATTCAAGAGTGCGCTTTTCGCGAGCGGGAATTACAATCTTTTCCCGTTTCTCATCTGCGCCGTCAGCCTGTGGAAGGCCCCCACGATCGTCAGGACGAACCTGAAGTACCTCTTTTCGGTCTTCCTGGTCATGGCCGCCGCGGTTTTTCTGCAGCTCACGTTCACCCCCGCCTCCCTGGAAGTCACCAAGGGAACGGGGGTCAACCGGGCCCTGATCGAAATTTTACCCATCGGACTCCTGGCCGCCTACCTTGCCCTCACCTACCGGCCGGCGGATGACGGATGACGGGAGCGGCGACGGCCCCCGCCCCGGGCCGCCGCAGCTACCCGCGCAGGCGCACCTTTCGATGCCGTGCAAAAAAGTCGCCATCGATTTCCTGCCTGAACCCGTGGGCCCCGTAATGCTTGAGAAATCCGTTCCATGCCTCGAGGATCCCCGTCCCGCGGCCGAGGGGCTCGGAGAGGGCCTGCATCCGCTTCAGCATCCGCCGCAGATTCTCGCCGGCCAGGCGTGAGAGCCCCGCGGCGCCGATCTCGTAGGGAACGAGGCGGATCGACGCCAGCCCGTCGGCCGCCGCCCCGGCCTCGACCAGGTACCCGACCTTGCGATACTGGAGATCGGTGGGCTGGAAAAAGACGAAGTTTCCGAGGCTGTAGCAGATGGGCACCCCCCCGCGGATCTCCACCCCCTGGGGCACGTGGGGATGGTGGCCGATGACCAGGTCGGCCCCGGCATCGGCGATGCGCCGCAGGGCCGCGGCCAGGTAGGGCGGTGGAAAGGGGATGTACTCGACCCCCCCGTGGCAGACGACGACGATGATCTGCACCGCCGGGCGAAGCCCCCGCACGAGATCGACCACCCCTTCGACCTCCCAGCCGAACACCCCCGGCTTCCCGTCCGCGGCGGCGGTGAGGTCTTCGCCTTCGCTGAAGCTGACGATCCCCACCTCGACCCCGCCGACGTTCGCCTGGAGGGGCTTGCGGGCCTCGGAGGGGGACAGGCCCGCCCCGGTGCGGCGGATCCCGTTGCGGTCCAGAATCTCCAGGGTTTGGGAGAAGCCCTCGATGCCGTAGTCGAAGACATGGTTGTTGGCCAGGGTCGCCACGTCGAAGGGGATCGCGGTCAGCCCGGCGACGTGCGCCGCCGTCCCCTTGAAGACCGCGCCGCTCTTGTGCACGGGCTGCCCGCCGTCGACCAGGGGGCACTCGAGGTTGACCAGCCGCAGGTGGCTGTCGCGCAGCACCGGCAGCAGGTCTCCGTAGAGGGCGGCGGGGTTCGCGAGCATCGGGTCGCTGAAGGCGCGGATCGGGGCCCAATCTCCGGCGATGACGATCCGGGCGGCCGCATCCGGCGCGCCGGGCCGCCGCCAGGTTCCCGTGGCCCAGTCGATCCCCGCTCCGCGGGCAATATCATTCTGCATCATTTATCGTTGTCGCTATCGTTGTCGTTGTCGTTGTCGTAATCGTCATCGAAATCGATTTCGATTTCGATTTCGATTTCGATTTCGATTTTGATTTTGAACAGACAGCTTCAAACCCCCCGACCCCTATTCCACGTACACCCTCGCCACCCGCGGGGTGAGCGAGGAGACGATCTCGTAGTTGATGGTCCCCACCCGGGCGGCGATTTCGTCCGCCGTTATTTCCTCGGCGCCCTGGCGGCCGAGGACCACGACCTCGTCTTCGAGCGCCACGCCGGGGATATGCCCCACGTCGAGCATGGTGAGGTCCATGCAGACCCTGCCGACGATGGGGGCGCGGACCCCCCTGACCAGCATCTGGCCCCTGGAGGAGAGGAGGCGGTCGAACCCGTCGGCATACCCGATGGGGACGGTGGCGATACGGGTCGGGCGGGGGGTGCGGTGGGTGCTGCCGTAGCTCACCGCGAAACCCGTCCCCACCGATTTGAGGTGGATGACGGTGGATTTGACGGTCATGACCGGCTGGAGGTCGATCAGGCGGCGGTCGACCTCGTCGGAGGGCCAGAGCCCGTACTGCGACACCCCGGGGCGGACCAGGTCCAGGTGCGTTTCCGGCATCTCGATGGTGGCGGCGCTGTTGGCCGCGTGGCGCAGCGCGACCCTGAAACCTTCCCGGCGCAAAGCCTCCAGGAGGGCCTCGAAGCGCCGGAACTGCTGTCGGGCGTGGCTCTTGTCCCGGGTGTCGGCATTGGCGAAGTGCGTGAAAATCCCCTCCACGGCGATGCCGGGCAGGGAGGCGATGGTCCGCACCGCCTGGACCGTGCCCGCGATCTCGCCGGCCGAGGCGCTTTCGACCCGCAGGTCGTCGGTCAGAAGCCCCAGGCGGCCCATGCCGGTGTCGACCTTGATGTGGGCCTTCAGGGTCCGGCCGCTGCGAAGCGCCTCGGCGGAAAGTTTCCGGCCCGATTCCACCGAGTTGATGCTGGCGCGGATGTCGTTGTCGGCCAGGTAGGGGACGGTGGCCGCCAGGCTGTATCCGAACAGCAGGACGGGGGCCTCGATCCCTGCCTCGCGCAGCTGCACCGCTTCCTCGAACCGGGCCACGGCCAGGAATTGAGCCCCGTTCGCCAGGGCGACGCGCGCCACCCGGGCCGCGCCGTGGCCGTACCCGTCGGCCTTGACCACCGCCATGATGGCCGCGGCCGGCGAGGTGACCCTTCGCAGCTCGCGGTAGTTGCGGGCCAGGGCCTTCAGGTCGATTTCCGCACGGGTCAGGGCCAAAACGCCCCGCGTGGCGTCAGGCGTCGCCGGCATGTCACACCTTCCCCTGGCCGTAGGCGGTGGTGTAGTCCCGGAAGAGCTGCATCACCTTGCGGGTCCGGCTTCCGGGGCGGCCGTCGCCGATGACGGTGTCGTCGACCCTCACGATGGGCACGATCTCCTTGTTGGAGGCCGAAATGAACACCTCGTCCATGGAGGCGACCTCGTCCCGGTCGACCTCCCGGAACTCGACCTCGAAGTGGCCCTTGACCAGTTCCAGGACCACGCTGCGGGTCACCCCGGGCAGGATGTCCTCCTGGGTGGTGACGATCCGGCCGTTTTTGAGGAAGTAGATGTTCGTGGTGGTGCCTTCGCGCAGGTGGTTGTTGCGGTCCACGTAGATCGATTCGACGGCCCCCTGGTGGTGGGCCTGCTGCAGGGCCCAGACGGCGGTGAGGTAGTTGGTGCTCTTGGCGCCCGGAATGAAGCGCTCGATGTCCAGGGTGATGATCTTGGCCCCGTCGGTGTACCACCAGGCGGGCAGCTTCAGCTTGGGCGTGACCATGACCATCAGCTTGCCGTTGCCTTCGGGCGTGACGCCGTCGGAACTGATGCCGCCGGTGTAGACGATGCGGATGTTGGATTCGTCGTGGTGGGTGTTGCGGCTGACGGTTTCTTCCACGACGGCGCAGATCTCCTCCCGGGTGTGATTGAGCTTGAGGCCGATCTTGCGGGCCGAGTTTTCCAGCCGCTGCACGTGCTCCTTCAGATAAAACGGGCGCTTGTTGTAGGTGATCAGGAAATCGAACACGCCGAAGCCCCTCAAGACGATGAGATCCCTGGCGGAGATGACCGCCGTGTCGCCGGTCACGAATTTCCCGTCCACGTAGTACATGTCCATGTCCTGTCTCGAAATCGCCAATCCTTTCCCCTTCAGGGGCACCACCTACATCGCCAGAAGCTGGGCCGAGGAGAAGGCCGCGAATCCGTCGGCCATCCGCCTGCCCGCCCCCCCGCCGGTGTCGCTGAAGGGGGCGCTTGAAACCGCGCTGGCCCCGGAAAGCCTTTCGGACCGGGCGCTGGACGCCGTGTTCGAAGCCCTTCCCGGCCCCCTCAAGATCGCCCTGGCCACCAGTTCCACCGATCCCGGGGACCTGGTCCGGCTGGCGGAGGGCTGCGCCGACTTTGTCCGCGCTCCGACCGGAGACGATCCGGCCGGCATGGTCTACCACCCCGGCCCGGGGGGGCGCCTTGCGCCCCGGATCCACGATCACCCGCTCTTCGAGGCCGTGGCCAACAACGCCCATCTGCCCGACGGCTACAAGCGCGCCATGGCCCTGCGGCCCGGCGCCCAGGGGGCCAGTGAAATCGTGGGCGAGGCCGGCGACGGACCGGGCGGCTCCCACGTGTTCGAGTACCTGAGGCGCAACAGCTACATCCCCTGGGGACATTTCGCCGCCAACATGGCCGACGACGCCGTCCGCTACCGGATCGCCGACCTGAGCGCGGAAGATGTCGCCGCCATGCGCCACCTCTTCTACCAGCGAACCTATGCCCGCCTGGCCGTGCTCCTGGGCACCCGCCCGTCCGGCGAGCGGCGCCCCCTGACGCCGCAGGAGCTCGAAGGGCTGCGGCAGCGGTGCCTGCGGCGCCTCGCCGCCCCCGGCCGCTCCTCCCCACTTGCCTTCAACGCCGCGCTCTGGGGCTGGAACTTCGGCTTCGATTTTTCCCCCAGCGCTTACCGTCTGAACGCATCCCACCAGCAGATCCACCAGCAGTTCGCCCTGGTGCCTTCCACGGTCCCCGCGGAGGGCAGCGGCGTCGATGTCGGCGACACCCCGCCCGCCCTGCCGGCATTTTCCTCCGGAGACCTCGCGGCCGAGTTCGGCGCCGAATTCGGCAGGCGCACCGGCCGCCCCTTTTTCGACGCCTACCTGGAGGCCATCCGGACCAACCGCAGAATGGACGGCCGCCGCGACCGCGACCCGCGCCTGACGGTTATGGAGGACGATCGGGTCCTGCTGTTCGTGCCCAAGGCCCAGACCTCCCAGTGGGAAATCCAGCTCATGTGCCGCCGGGCCGTCGGCAACGTCCTCGAAGCCGACCCCGCGACGCGCAGCGCCCTCGACCGCGGCATCCATGCCGCCGTCAGCCTGCTGTCCGGCCTGGGGGCCCGCATGATCACCGCCTTCGAGCTTTCCAAGCGCTTCGACAGCGGCGACACGGACCAGCGCCTGCTCTACGTTTTCCTGCCCCGCACCCCCCAGTCCCCGGGCGGGTTCAGCGAGCATCAGCTGCGCTGGATCACCGGGCACTACCCCGAGGATTTCGCCGCCGCCTGCCGCGCCGCCCTGGAGCGGGCCGATTTTCCTTGATCGCCGCAACCCCGCATGGTAGAAAGTCCGGCAGCGGCTGCAGGCCGAACCAGGGCAATCCCCCGGAAAGTCTCCGCCCGAGGGCCCTCCAGCGCTTCCGGGGAGGAAGCCGGAAGCGCCGACAGGGCGAAGGCGGAGACTCTGGGCGGGTGCTCAGACCTCAACCCCTAAAATGGCAGAAAGGATCACAGATCGACATGAAAAGGATTTTTTCCCTGTTGGCAACGGCCACCGTGATGCTGTTTCTGGCGGCCGAATTCATGGACTCGGCCGAGGCCCGGTCACGGGCGGGAGGACGCTCTTTCGGCGGAGGCAGTTCGCTTTCGCGCTCGACCGCCCCCCCGCGGCAGCCCTCGGCGACCCAGACGACCCAGGCGGCCCGCCCGGCCGGCCCCCTGGGGGGATCCTTCGGCCGCGGCCTGGCCGGAGGGCTTCTGGGCGGCTTCCTCGGCGGCATGCTCTTCAGCGGCATGGCTCACGGCTCGGGCATGGGCGGCCTCGGCGGCAGCGGATTCGGCCTGATCGAAATCCTCCTCCTGGCCGGGCTGGCCTATTTCCTGTTCAGGAAATTCGCCCGCCGCGGAGTGGCGGGCGCGGGTGCCGGCACGCAGCCCATTCCCGGCCGGGGAGCGCCGGCCGACATGTTCACCGCAACGGGCGCCCGCCCGTCCCTGCCCGACGCCCCCGGCGAGGACCCGCTGGTGGCGGGAGTCAAGGACATCTGGCAGGTGGATGAGAGTTTCGACCCGGACGGGTTCAAGGAGGTGGCCCAGGACCTTTTCTTCAAGATCCAGGCCGGGTGGACCCGCCGCGATGCCGCCGTGCTCCGGGGCCTCTTGGGGGACCGGCTCCTGGCCGAGTACGAGGGGCATTTCGCGGACATGCGGCGTGAGGGGCGCATCAACCGCCTGGAAAACATCGCCGTGCGCTCGGTCGACCTGGTGGCCGCCGGCGTCGAAGGCCCTGAAATCTTCGTCACGGTCCGCTTCACGGCCAACCTGCTCGACTACACGCTGGACGAAAAGACCGGTGAAGTCGTGGACGGCGACCGGGAGAACCCGGTGAAATTCCAGGAGGAGTGGACCTTCGCCCACCCCGTGGGGGACCGGCGCTGGAAGCTGGAGGGAATCGCCGCCTGAAAGCCGCGGCCACGCCGCCTGCCTGCTCGCCTGCCGCGTGCGCGCCTTCGAGGGACAACGGCCCCGTCCGCTGACCCTCGGGGCGCGCCGCCTATCTGATGGAAATCCGCCTGGGCGTCAACGTCCCGTTTTCGATTTCAGGACCCAGACGTCGAAATCGCCGGCCCCGTTTGTGTTCGTCCTGCCGGCGACGATATGGCCTCCGTCGGCCGTCTGACAGATCGACCACCCTTCTTCCGAATTCGTTCCCCCGAAGGTTTTGGAATAATGGACCACTTCGTCCACGGGCGCGGCCGGGACGGGCCAGCCATGCGCCCATGAGCAGCGTCGCCCTCTTAGATTCGCCGCCGCAACGATCCGCTGGGACCCATGGCACGCCTTCCCCGTCGACTGTCCTGGCCGCAACCTGCCGGCCCGGCGCGCCCCGCCTCTTCCTCCTCGCCGCCGCGGCCGACCGTCCCTCGTTTTTCTCGATATTATTTGACATGTTGAATGATATCAACAAAATCCTGAAGCCTCGCCGACGCCCGGGGCCGCATCCGGGTTTACCTCTTGTTTTCCTCGGGACGTTGCTCTATAAGCGAGCCGGGTCCGGCGGCCTTCGACCGGATCCGCGAAAACCTGAGAAAGTACCACAAGAGCCCCCTGGAAACGATCATCAACCGCAGCATCAACGAAACCCTGAGCCGCACCATCCTGACCTCCGGGACCACCCTGATCGTGCTGGTGGCCCTTTTCGTCCTGGGCGGCGGCATCATTCACGATTTCGCCTTTGCGATGATCGTCGGGATCGTCGTGGGCACCTACTCGTCGATTTTCGTGGCGAGCCCCATCCTTCTCGCCTGGCAGGGGCGCCGCAAGTAGGCCCCGCGCCGGGGCCCGGCCGCCCGCCGCGGTCCCCTCCCCCCGGAGGCAGCAGCGGGGCGCGGCCGACCGCTGCGCACCCGGAGGCAGGCCGCCATGCAGGACATCCGCCCATGGCTCTCCCTCAAGTCCGTGCCGGGGGTGGGCAACCTGATCTTCAAGCGCCTGATCGACCGCTTCGGTTCGCCGGAATCCGTGCTTCAGGCCCCCGGTGAAGACCTGGCCCGGGTCCCGGGCCTTTCGAGCCGCGTGGTTGAGGCCATCCGCGCCCACCGCCCCCCCGACTCGCTGGAGGCCGAGCTGGACCTGGCGGCCGGCGCCGGCTGCGGCATCGTCACCCTGTCGGATCCGCGCTATCCGCCCCTCCTGCGCCAGATCCCGGATCCGCCGCCCTACCTGTACGTCTACGGCGAGCTGGATGCGCCGCGCCGCACCGTGGCGGTGGTCGGTTCGCGCAACGCCACCGACTACGGCATGTCGACCACCCGGCGGCTTTGCGCCGACCTCTCCGCCCGCGGGGTCGTGGTGGTCAGCGGCATGGCCCGCGGGATCGACACGGCGGCCCACGAGGGCGCGCTTTCCGGCGGCGGCCGCACCATCGCCGTGCTCGGCAGCGGCCTGGGGCGGGTTTACCCGGCCGAAAACCGGGGCCTCTGCCGGCGCATCGGGGCGCAGGGGGCGGTCCTGTCGGAATTCCCGATGACGGCCGGCCCCGACGCCCACCATTTCCCGCTGCGCAACCGGGTCATCAGCGGGATCTCCCTGGGGACCGTGGTCGTGGAGGCGACCCGCCGCAGCGGCTCCCTCATCACCGCGGCGCTGGCGGCCGAGCAGAACCGGGAGGTGTTCGCGGTGCCCGGGAGCGTCCGCTCCTTCAAGAGCACGGGCACCCACAGCCTCATCAAACAGGGCGCCAAGCTCGTCGAGCACGCCCAGGACATCGTCGAGGAACTCCGCGAACTGGCGGGCGGCAGCCCGGCAGGAACGGACCCGGCGCCGCGCGCCGGCGGGGGCAGGGACCTGAGCCCGGACGAGGCCCGCGTGGTGGGGGCCCTGGGAGCCTACCCCGTCCACATCGACGACATCGCCCGCAAGCTGGGCATGGCGGCGGGCAGCCTCGCCGGCACCCTGCTGGCACTGGAACTCAGGGGCGTCGTGTCCCAATCCGCAGGCAAACAATTCAGCTTGAAGGAATCGTCGTGAGCAAACCGCTGGTCGTGGTCGAGTCACCGACAAAGGTGCGCACCATCAGGAAATATCTCGGCAAGGACTACAACGTGGCCGCCACCGTCGGGCACATCAAGGATCTCCCGCCCAAGGAGATCGGCATCGACATCGACCAGGGCTTCAAACCGAAATACACCGTCATCCCGGGCAAGCAGAAGGTCATCGGCCAGCTCAAGCAGGCGGCCGGCGATGCGGTCGAGGTCTACCTGGCGCCGGACCCGGACCGCGAGGGGGAAGCCATCGCCTGGCACACGGCGGAGGTCCTCAAGAAGCAGGGCCGGACCTTTCACCGCGTGCTGTTCCACGAACTGACCCGCAACGCCATCCTGGCGGCCATGAGCGCCCCCCAGCCCCTCAACGGCAGCAAGTTCGAGGCCCAGCAGGCGCGCCGGATCCTCGACCGGCTGGTGGGCTACCTCGTCTCCCCGCTGCTCTGGAGAAAGGTCAAGGGCGGCTTGAGCGCCGGGCGGGTCCAGTCCGTGGCCGTGCGCATCGTCTGCGAGCGGGAGCGGGCCATCCAGGCCTTCGAATCCGAGGAATACTGGTCCATCACCGCCCACCTATCGGGCGGCACCCCCCCGCCCTTCCGTGCCAAGCTGGTCAAGAAGCACGGCAAAAAGCTCACCCTCGCAAACGAGGCCGCGGTCCGGGAAGCCCTGGACGAACTGGCCCCGGAACGTCCGGCGGTCGAAAAGGTTTCCAAGAAAACCACCCACCGCAATCCCCTGCCGCCTTTCATCACCAGCAAGCTGCAGCAGGAGGCCATCCGCAAGCTGCGCTTCACCGCCAAGAAGACCATGGCCGTGGCCCAGCAGCTCTACGAGGGGATCGATCTCGGCCCGGGGGAGCCGGTCGGGCTGATCACCTACATGCGCACCGACTCCACCCGCATCTCGGCCGAGGCCGCGGGGGACGCCCTGGCCCTGATCCGGGAGCGCTTCGGTGACGATTACGCCCTGGACAAACCGCGCTTTTTCGCCAACACCAAGAAAGCCCAGGACGCCCACGAGGCCATCCGCCCCACCCTGGTGGCCAACACCCCGGAAAAGGTCGCGCCCCACCTCTCCGCCGACCAGCTCGCCCTCTACACCCTGATATGGAAACGCTTCGTCGCCTCCCAGATGAAGCAGGCCCTGATCGACACCAGCACGGTCTCCATCCGCGCCGGGGCGTACCAGTTCACGGCCAGCGGTTCGACGATCCGCTTTCCCGGGTTCATGGCGCTGTACATGTCCGTCGACGAGGAAATCGAAAGCCAGAAGGGTACCGAACCCCTCCCGCCCCTGACCGAGGGCCAGGCCCTCGAGCTGAAACAGTACGAACCCAAGCAGCATTTCACCCAGCCGCCCCCGCGCTTTTCCGAAGCCTCCCTGGTAAAGGAGCTCGAGGAAAACGGCATCGGGCGCCCCAGCACCTATGCCGCGATCATCTCCACCATCCGCGAGAAGGGGTACGTGGACCTCGTCAACCGCTATTTCGTCCCCAACGAGCTCGGCTTCATCGTCAACGACCTGGTGGTGGGAAGTTTCCCGGACATCTTCGATGTCGAGTTCACCGCCCGCATGGAGGAGAACCTCGACCGCGTGGAGACCGAGCAAGCCAACTCGCTCGACCTGCTCAGCCGCTTCTACGAGCCGTTTCGCAAGGACCTCGACACGGCCGCCGAACGCATGGTCAGCATCAAGGGGGTCGGGGTCGCGACGGACCTGAAGTGCCCGGAGTGCGGCCACACGCTGCACATCAAGATCGGCAAGAACGGGCACTTTCTCGCCTGCAGCTGCTATCCCGCCGCGGCTGCAGCCGGCGGCAAGCGGCCGCGGGCCGAAAAAAACATCTGACAGAAGCCACCTCAGCTGTGAAGGAGATAACACGATGACCAAAACGCGCGACTATTTCAAGACCTTTTGCAAGGTCAGCAAAGCCCTGGGAACGACACTGAGCCGCAAGGAGCTCCTCGACCTGATCGTCCGCAGCGCCATCGAGACCATGGGCGGCAAGGCCGCCTGCCTCTTCCTGGCCGACGAGCGCGCGGATGTGTTCGTCCCCGTGGCCCAGGCGGGGCTGTCCGAGAACTACCTGCACGCGAGCCCGATCCGTGCCAAGAATGTCGTCGACGCGATCCTGAAGGGCGGTTATCTCGCCTTCAGCGACGCCACCAGCGATCCCCGCCTGGAGAACCACGACGCCAAGAAGGCCGAGGGTATCGCCTCGATTCTCACCGTCCCGGTCATGCTGCAGGACAGGGCCGTGGGGGTGCTTTCCCTTTACACCGCCAGCCGGCGGGAATTTTCGCGCGACGAGATCGACTTCCTGAAGGCCCTGGCCGACCAGGGGGGGATCGCCGTCGAGAATGCGCGCCTGGTGGAGCGCATCCGCAAGAATTCCTCCCTTTTTCTCGACCTGGCCTCCAGCATCAACGCCAGCCTGGACGTCAAGAAGGTGCTCCACATCCTCACCGCCGATGTCTGCGAAGCTCTCGAGATGAAGGGCGTCTCCCTGCGCCTGCTCAACCAGGACAAGGGAACCCTGGACCTCGTCGCCAGCTACGGGCTGAGCGAGGAGTTCCTCAACAAGGGGCCGGTGACGGCCGAAAAGAACCTGATGAAGGCCCTGAAGGGCGAGACCATCATCATCCGCGACATCACCAAGGACAAGCGCATCCAGTACCCCGAGGCCGCGCTCAAGGAGGGGATCGTGTCGATGATCGTGGTTCCCATCAAGTCGCGCGACGAGGTCATCGGGGTCATGCGGCTGTGCAGCGACGTGGTCCAGGACTACCCCGAGGACATGGTCCTGCTGGTAAACGCCCTGGTGCACCAGGGGGCCCTCGCCATCCAGAACGCGTCCCTGCATTCCATGCTCCAGGAGGACATCCGCGAGCTCAAGGAGGATGTCTGGAGCCACCGGAGCTGGTTCTGAAAAGGAGGAGAGGTTCATGCTGGGCAGGACGATGGATGAGATAGCGGTGGGGGACGCGGCCGAATTCGCCAAGACGGTCAGCGAGTCCGACGTCTACCTTTACGCCGGGATCACGGGGGATTTGAACCCGGCGCACGTCAACGAGGCTTATGCCTCAGGGACTTTCTTCAAGACGCGGATTGCCCACGGCATGCTGACGGCGGGTTTTATTTCGGCGATCCTGGGCACCCGGCTGCCCGGGCCGGGCACCATCTACCTGCGCCAGGAGCTCAAATTCCTGGCGCCGGTGCGCATGGGCGACACCATCACCGCCCGGGCCGAGGTGATCGAGAAGGATACGGCCAAGGGGCGTTTGCGCCTCAAGACGACCTGCACCAACCAGGAGGGAACCGAGGTGCTGAGCGGGGAAGCCCTGGTCAGCCCGCCGCGGGCGCCCGGGAAATGAGGGAGTAAGCGGCGAGGGGGGCGCCTGTGCGCCCTGCCCCGCCCGTCATGCGCGCTTTTTGGGCGGTTTCGACGCTGCGGCGGCTGATTCGAGAAAGCGGGTGCTGCTGCTCACGAGGTCCTGGAACTGCGCGGACTGTTTTTCCAATATGGCCTGGAATTTTCCGACCGCTTCCTCGTGGCCGGCAGGGTCCGCGCCGAGGAGTTTCTGCAGGCGGGCAATGGTTTCCTCCTGCCCGGCGCACTTTTCTTCCAGGGACGCGCATTTTTCCTGCAGCCGGCGGTGTTCGGCGCCCGAAACCACGCCCAGCAAGCCCATGCACTGCTCGAGGGAGCGGTTGAACTGCCGGGCGGCAGCTTCCCACGCAGCCTCTCCCGGCGCGGCGGCAGGGCCTGCGCCGGCGGCATCGAGCCCGTAGGCCCGGGCGAACATCTGCGCCAGATCCCCGAAGCCTGTCGCCTTGGTTCCCTGCGACATCCAGCGCGCCAGGTCTTCCATCTGTTTCTGGCCCTTGGCGGCCGCCAGCAGAAAATTTCCCCAGAATTCCAAAAAGTGCCTGTCCACGTTGAAGATTCCCGGGTGCCGGGGTCGCGGCCCCGGCACCCCGTTGAGGCGGAACCAGGCGGCGAGGCTGCCATTGCTGCCGTGCCGCCGCCCATGCCGTGGATTTTCCTGCTTATCCGCCGATCATCTCGGCCGCCTTGTCGAAGCTGCCCACGACGGTTTTCCTGAACTCGTCGCGCCCCTTCTTGAAGGCGCCGATCCACTCCTCGGCCATCGCCTGGCTTTCGCCGGGTAGCCAGGCGGCCTGTTCCTGGAGGGCGTGCGACGCGCGCTCCATCTGGTCCTGCCATATGACCAGGGCGCTGTAAGACTTGTCAAAGACGCTGCGGTTGAAATCGATCATCTGTTTGAACATCTGCCTTTGGTCCATCGTGGGGCCCTTTCTCTGCTACTTGGATTTGGCTTCCGACATCTTCTTGGCCGCGCCCGCGAAAAAATCCTCAACTTTCTTGAAGCTTTCATCCACGTTCTTCTTGAACTCCTCGCGGCCGTTCTTGTAAGCATCCACCCAGTCGCGGATGGCCTTGCGGCCTTCTTCCGGAAGCCAGGTGGCCTGCTCCAGAAGGGTGCCGGCCATCCTCTCGGCCTGGTCCTGAAGCATGATCATGGCGCTGAAGGTGTTGTCGAAGGTGGTTTTCTGGAAATCGATCATCTGCTTGGTGATTTTGGCTGCGTCCATCGGTTGTCCTCCTTTTGGCCTGCCGGTTGCGGTTTTCCCGGCTGCCGTCGCGGGTGCCGGTCGTATGCTTCAATATAACCGGGAGCGCCAATTTGTCAAGTTAATCTTTGTGCACTGCACAAATATGCTTTATGGGACGCCGGGGAGGCTTTCTCGAGCCGCCTCCGTTGCCCCCTCCGCCATCACCGGAGCCGCCGCCCCCTTCGCCTCCGCCGCTGCCGGAACCGCCTGCGGAGCCGCCGCCGCTGCCGCCGGACCCGCCGTCACCGCCCCCGCCGCTTCCGGAGCCGCCGGCGCCGCTTCCACCGGTTCCGTCCGCGCCGCCGCCCGAGTCTCCGCCGCCCGAGTCTCCGCCGCCTCCACTTGAACTCCCGCCTCCGCTTCCGCCGCTGCCGCCGGACCCGGCGCCTGTGCCCGGTGCGGCGCCGGGGCCCTTTTCGTCCGGCGGGTCGCCCTGCCGGGGATTCCAGCCGCCGCGGATGGCGTTGGCATAGCGGCCGGCAAGGCCGTCGGGTTCGGCCTGGCGCGACTGGGCCATGAAGGCCTGGCGGAACTCGTGGATCTGCTGGGCGCTGTACCCTTTTTCGATGGATCCGGTCACGGCCCCGGCCACCCGTTGCGACGCCACGCCGAGGCGGGCCATGTCCCGGCTGGTGATCAGGGACTCCAGGGCGATGGCGTCGCCCGTTTCCGGGTCCATGGATTCGAGCCGATGGCCGAGGGCGCCGGCGATGCGCAGGGCATCGGCCGGTGTCAGCCCGGCTGCCAGCCCGTCCGCCAGGGCCACGGCGGCTGTCCGGGACCGGTCACCGGTCACGGGAATCCTTGCCACCGTCTCCGCGGCGAAGGCATGGCGCGCGCGGACTTTGTCCATCGCCGCGACGATGGCCCCCGGGTCGGCGCCCTTGCCGATGCCCTCGCGGGCCTTGTTGCGCACGGGATCCAGGGGCAGGCCCGATTCCTGCGCCTGGCCGCAGATCGCGCGCGCGCGCGCGATCATGCCCTCTGAAAAGCCGTGATGGCGCATGGCGCGGACCATTTCGGCCCCCAGGGGGTCGCCCGCGTCGGCGAGAACGATCTCGCGGGCCCGGGTTTCCTGGCGGCGGGGATCGGGGGAGGGGGGGGCGTCGTCACCCCGGGCCCCGGGCGCTGCGGCTGCGGTCGCCAGGGCGAAGAGCAGGCCGGCAATGGGGATGCGGGTGGTCATAGGGGCGTCCTTCGGTTATCGGGTGGTGTTTGCCCTTTTAACGTCCGGATCGGCCGAAGGTTACATCCCGGGCAGGAACAGGCAGTTGCGGGAGCCGAAATCGTCGGCCTCCGTCAACCGGCACGGCGGCAGATAGGGCCGGCCGTCCACCATGAAAAAGTACGCAAAGGCCTGGTGGGCGGGGCGCTGAACCTCCCAGGCGTCCCCGGAAACCCGGCGGGCGCTGTGCAGCCGGTACCCGTCCAGGGACGAGGCGAACAGCACCTTCCCGGTGCCGGGCACCTCGATGCGCATCGTCAGCCGCTCGCCCTCCACCGTGAGCAGCGGCCGCCGGGCGGCACAGCCGCCCCAGGCCGCGACGAGGGCGATCAAGGCCATCGTCGCGAGGCGCGTCATACGCCCGCTTTCACTTCGATGACGGTATTCTCCCCGCCGAAATCGTCCATCTCCCGGGTCAGGATCGTCGGGTCGGCCTGACGCCGCGTCCGGTCGAGGATGTAATTGAAGCGGTGGACCCCCCGGGGCAGCGCGAGGGTGATCTCCCAGTACCCGCCGGCGCGCTTCATCGGCAGGGCCTGCCACCCGGTGAAGGTGCCGGCAATCTCCGCCCGGGCCGCCTCCGGCTGGTAGATGACGAACCGGTAGGGGACCTCCGGCCGGGGGTCCGGCCCGCGGGAAACCAGCAAGAGCGCCAGCACCGCCGTCGCCAGCCCGGAGGCGAAGACGGCCGCCGGGCGCAGCCAGGCCCGGAGGCGCATCGCAAGGGAGGGCTTTTCGGAGGTCGTCCCCGGCACCCACAGGGGGCAGCGCCCGGTGACCTCCGCGCGGATCAGCTTTTCCTGCTCCAGCAGCTCGAGCGCCTCGTCCGTGAAAGCCCTGTCGGCATGGACGGTCTCGACGAAGTCGATCTTGGCGTCGATGTCCAGCTCGTCGTCGATGTACATGCTGATGAGGTGGTCTTTCATGTTCAGCCCGCTTTCAGAAGGGCGCGCAGCCTGAGGCGCGCCCGGTGGATTCTGACTTTGACGTTGGCCTCGCTGATGCCCACGGTTTCGGCAACGGCGCGATAGCTCAGGCCGCCGCCGGCCACCAGCGACAGGACCTCGCGTTCGGTGACATCCAGCCGCTGAAACGCATCCAGGACCCGGCGGCACTCCTCGCGCACCAGCACCGCTTCCACCGGGTCCGGGCCCTGGGGGTCCGCTTCGGGCGGGGCCTGGGGGCGATGCCTGGCCTTGCGGACGGCATCGAAAAAGGCGTTGCGGGCGATGGTGAAGAGCAGCGGCGCGCTGTGCGTCCCGGGGCCGTAGCGCTCCAGGTACCTGGTGTAACTTTCCTGGAGCACGTCCCGCGACAGTTCCGCGTCGCCGCTCATGCGCACCAGGTAGGCGAAGAGCCGCCCGCGGTGGTCGCTGTAAAATTTGGCAAAGCCGTCCACGATGATGCCACCAACGTTTCCGGGGCCGGAAAGTTACAGAAATTTCCCGCAACCTCCTGAGGGGGTCGGCGGTTACGGGGTGCGCGCACCGCACCGCCCGCGGCCCGGATGGCGGATGACCCCATGCCGGGGTATAGGCCGTGCTGTCGCAATCCGCAACCCAAAAAAAGGAGAATCCGGGTTCCGGATGGATGAAGGCGAAAATGCCCCGGGGGCGGCCGATCCCCTGGGTCCGGCCTTGACATCCGGCGCCGAATGCCATTGACCTTCCCCGGCCCCAGCGTGTATACCTATCGCCGCAGTGCCGCAAGACGGGCCCGCGGGGGAAACGGCATGACCCGCCTCGACCAGATCAGGCAATTCTATCTCGACGCCCTGCCGGGGGCGCGGCTGGAGGGCGCCCGGCTCCGGGCGCCGTGCCCGTTCTGTTCGCGCCGGGGCCGGGAAACGCCCGGGGTGCTGGGGGTCAGCCTCCACCCGGACAGCTTCTTCGCCGGCCATTTCCGCTGCTCCCAGGCCTGCGTGGCCGGCGGGTTCGCCCCCCACTTCGCCCGGCTGCGGGAGATCGACCCGAAAACCGCCCCCGGGTTCGACCCCGACCGCGAGCCCTTCGTGCGCGACACCGTCTTTCCCACGCGCAATCTCGACGCCGACATCCTCAAGTATACCGCGCTGCTGGGGCCGGACCAGGTCGCCTTCTTCGGCCGCTTCGGCGTGTCCCCGGCGCTCCTGGAGGAGATGCGCATCGGCTACAACGGCCGTTACCTGGTCTACCCCTATGTCCTCGAAAACGGCCACAGCTACGCCGCGCGCTGCGTTCTTCCCGGACGCGAGGCGGACTGCTTCTGGCACGGCAACGAGACGTTTTTCGAGCGTGCGTTCCGGATTTACAACCTCGGGGAAATCGAGCGCTGCGAGGGGGGGGCGCTCCTGGTCACCGAGGGGGAGGACAGCCTCCTGGCGCTCAAGCAGATCGGATATCCGTGCATCGCCGTGCCCTCGGCGGCCGACCTGGAAGTGCTGACCGCCGAGCGCCTCTCCGGGGTGCGCGATGTCCTCCTGATGCCCGCCCACACCCCCGAGGCGCGCCTCGCCGCCCGCGTCCTGGCCACGCGCCTGGGGCACAAGGCCCGCATCCTGGAGTGGGGCCATCGCAGCGAGCGGGGCCTCACCCCCTGCCGCCTGGCGGCGGAAAGCGCCCCTGATTTCGCCAGGAGCGTGGCGGCCATGATCCGGTCCTCGCGGGCCTTTTCCCCGTTCCGCGAACCCGAGCGCGAGCGGCGCCTCGTTCGGGGGCTCCTGCGGGCGGACAAGGGGAAGGGGCTGCTGGGTTTCGAGACCGGCTTCGCCAAGATGGACCGGGCCCTGGACGGGATCCGCGGGATCAGCATCATGGGAGGGCTGCCCAAGGCGGGCAAGTCCTGCTTTTTCATGCAGATCTCCACCGAGATGGCCCTGCGCGGCACGCCGGTGATCTACTATGACTTCGAGAACGGGCGGCGCAAGGTCTACCTGCGCACCCTCACCCGGCTGAGCGGCCTGCCCGAGCGGTCCCTGCGCACCGAGGACCTGGACGCGGCCGCCGGGGAGCGCCTGGAGAGGGCCCTGGGGCGTTTCGAGGGCATGCTGGGGCGCTTCCGCGTCGTCACCGACCGCCAGCTCACGCCGGAGCTGATGCGCCGGCAGGTCGATTTCCTGCAGCACGAAACCGGCAGCGACGCGGCGGTGGTGGTCCTCCGGGCGCCGGAGTCGACGCCGGCGGAGAGGAAGGCGCCGCCGGGGACGTCGGCTTCCAGGTGGTGGCGGACGGTGTCGAGGAGGGCGGTTTGGGGGTGGGTTGGGGAGAGGGGGTGGTGAAGGCCGTTATGCCATCGAGCCCCCTCCCCCCTCGCGGGGGGGGCTGGGGAGAGGGGGATCTTGGTGCCGGCCAGCTAATTGACCGCTTGGGTGTCCGCCAGTACCTCTTCCAGGCTCTGGGCGGTGAGCACCCGTTCGGACCAGCGCAGCAGGGTGTCGGCATCGGCCGTATCGATGCGCTGGTGGACGGCAGTGGGTAGGTCGCCCTGGGCGCGGAGTTCGCCGCGGTCGCCCACGATGCCCACGATGCCCACGAGGAGATCGACAAGGACTCTGGACGCCTGGAGGTTCGCCGCTATTGGATCACCGAGGACTTACGCACCCTGCCCGATAACCCCCGGTGGGCGGGCCTGTGTAGCATCGGCATGGTCGAGCGGCGGTGCCTCATCGGCACCACCGCAACCGTGGAGCAACGCTATTTCATCAACTCGACACCCCTCAACACCTTGTGGCGGTACTTCGTCACCCAGACAAAGTGGTACTCAATCTTGAACACTGTGTGGCTACCGTAGCGGTACTCCAAAGCACCTCCCTCAGACAGAGCCCCATTGTCTCAGCTAAAGCTGACCGGCTGAAGCCGGTGGTTTTAACCCTGTGATGGACAATAAAGACCGCAGGCTGTACTGCCCAGTAAGTTTGCCGAAGACGACAGTGAAGACCACCATGGTGAAGAAGGGCTTCAACAGGGCCCAGGCGAGGCCGATGATGGTCTGCTTGTAGCGCACGGCGACGTCGCACCAGGCGAGGACGTAGAACAGCTCGCGGTAGCGCCAGAGGTCCCGCCAGTAGTGACGCTCGGCCAGGCTGGGTTCGATGATGAGGGTGTGGGGTGTGACGGGCGGTCAGGTTCGATGTGGCTGGGCTTGAGTATGCAGTTGAATTCCCAGCGCTGAGATCACCTTGAGGATGGTGGCGAAGCTGGGGTTGCCCTCGCCCGAGAGCGCTTTGTAAAGGCTTTCGCGCCCCAGGCCGGTGTCGCGGGCTAATTGGCTCATCCCTCTGGCGCGGGCGATATGACCGAGGGCCTTGGCGATGAAGGCAGCATCGTTACCAGCTTCTTGGAAGCAGGCTTCCAGATAGTCGGCCATATCTTCCTCCGTCTTGAGGTATTCGGCGCTGTCCCATTTGCGAAGTTTGAGGGTGCTCATTGCCCCGCCTCCTTAGATTTGTCTTGCCAGTTGGAGGGCGACTTCGATGTCTTGCCGCTGCGTGGATTTGTCTCCGCCAGCCAGCAGAATCACGATTTCAAGCCCACGTTGCATGAAATACACTCGATACCCCGGCCCGTGATGGATACGCATTTCTGACACGCCTTCACCCACCGGCTGGCAATCGCCGAAGTTGCCGTCCGCTCGATCGATCCGGGCTTGAATCCGCCGGGCCGCTTGGCGATCTTGCAAGGATTGGTACCAGGCATCGAAGACGGCGGTGGTGAGGATGGTCTTCATGTTTGCTAACTGTATATTATGAGATACAGTCAGTCAGGGCTAGTCAGTTTTGTCATGCCGGCTAGGCCGATGGTGCTAGACCAGGGGTGGAGCAGCAAGTCGCGCGTACTTGGCCGATCACCTCCGCCACGGCGGTGGCGGTGAGGTGGGGTCCCATGGGCAGGCTCAGCACCTCGCTGGCCAGGCGGCTGGCGATGGGGTGGCTGGCGGCGGCCAGGGGGGGGACCATGGGCAGCGTCAGGCCAACGTCGGCCAGGCCGGCCAGATAGGCGGCGGCGAGGGCGCGGCGGCGGTCGTTCCAGGCGTCGAGATGGCGCAGTTTGACGCCGAGGAAGGCGGCCTGGACCGGGTCGAGCCGGCTGTTGTAGCCCTGGACCTCGTGGACGTATTTGACCTCGGAGCCGTAGTTGCGCAGCCGGCGCAGGCGCGCGGCGAGCTCGGCATCGTGGGTGGTGACCGCGCCGCAGTAAGCGGCCCAGTCGGCCTCGAAGCGCTCCTCCTCTTCGCCGAGGATGTACCATCCGGAGGCCATGACGCGGCGGTAAGCGGCGTCGAGTTCGTCTTGCAGCTCCCGGTAGGCGGCCTGGAGGTCGAGGAAGGGGATAGTCATGCCGCCCCCCACCGCGCCCGCATGAAGGCGGCGTAGTCCCGGAAGCGAAGTAGGTCGGCATCCCATGCCGACGCCCTAAGCCGACGCGAAGTAGCGAAGTAGGTCGGCATCCCATGCCGACCCGGGTGCCCGGAGGGGACTAAGCCGACGCGAAGTAGCGAAGTAGGTCGGCATCCCATGCCGACCCGGGTGCCCGGAGGGGACCCGGAGTTGAGGTCTCCGGATCCCTCGGGCGGCGGGCGCCGCCTGAGAGGTCTCGGCGGCAAGGGGTTGCCGCCCTACGGGGTAAGGCGGCAAGGGGTTGCCGGCCTAGGTTACTGGCGAAGCTTCGGTTAGGGTGGCGGTCGGGACGGCGCGATGGATGTCAGCGTAGGCAGGTGTTTGTTGGGGCCGATGCAGTCTGACCGAACATCTGCAAGTGGATACGTCTCGGTTTCCTCGTTTTCTCGCGGGATGGATGCACCTCAAGCATCAATCGATGCCAGGCCGGTGTCGCACTGGCGACGCATGCCAACCAGCATTGGCGTGGCGATCGCATGCGGAAAATCGGGCGGAATCAGCCGAATGACTGCGTCGATGACTGCCTCCACCCGGTCCATCATCTCGCGGAACATGTTACACCTACCTTATCATGTGAGGCATCGATCAGGCCGGGGCTGCCGGCGGTGGGGTGCCGGGGTCGGGCCTGGGATGAGGTGGCATTATCGGGGAAAAGTGCAGGAACGAACTGGCAAGAATTCCGGCATGAATTCCGGCAAATTGCGACCAATTCCCACATTTTCTGGTGCTTGGGCAGATTGGTTGGGGATCGGCAATCGGCTTTGCCTATGGAAGGTGGCGTGGAATTCCAGCAGGGAAAAAGGGTAGTCGATTGTCGGATTACGCTGTCGCTAATCCGACCTACGCTTACTACGCTTACTACGCTTACTATGATTGGCGGAAACGCAAGATGTAGGGCAGGAGGAGCTAACCGCCCAACCCCTTTATCACAAACCCGTGTCGGCTACGGTGTCGGCATGGGGATGCCGACCTACGGTGTCGGCATGGGGGATGCCGACCTACGGGGTCGGCATGGGGATGCCGACCTACGGGGTCGGCGTGCGGATGCCGGCGGGCACCGAGGTCGGCATGGGGATGCCGGCGGGCACCGAAGTCGACATGGGGATGCCGATATTCAGATGCATGATGAGGGATGATATGGGGATGATGCCCAGGCTCCACCGACACCTCCTTGCGCCCTCTGGATTCGGGAGACTGCTTGCCTATGTGACGCCACACCGGCGGGTGCTCCTGCTGGCCGTGGTCCTCATGGTTGGCGAGAGTGCGATCGCGCTGGCGAATCCCTGGATCGCGGGTCGGTTCGCCGAGCTGGTCCTGCACTCGCCGGCCTCGGCCTCCCCGGAGTTCGGTGTGCCGGGCTTGATGGTCGTCTGGGCCCTGCTGCTGGCGGCGCAGAGTGGGCTCAGCTTCGGCAACCGCTATCTGCTCGGCGGCACCGGCGAGACCATGCTCGCCGGTCTGCGCTCCCGGCTGTACGACCATCTCCAGTCCCTGCCCCTGAGCTATTTTCATGAACGACGGCGCGGGGAGGTGCTCGCCCTCCTGGGCAACGACGCCGCGCACATCAGCAACTTCGTGACCGGGACCCTGGTGAGCCTGCTGCCTCTGCTGATCACCTTCGCCGGCGCCTTCTATTTTCTTTACCTGATCAGCCCCACGATCGCCCTCCTGGCCGGCGGTCTGGTGCCCCTCTTTTTCCTGGTCATGAAGTTGATCGGGCGGCGGCTGCGGCCCTTGTCCTCCGAGTGGGTGCGCACCCATGCCGAGATGTTCGCCACCCTGGAGGAGAACATCGGCATGCTGCCGGCGATCAAGTCCTTCACGCGGGAGGGCGCTCCTCCACCTTTTGGGCGAGCTGCCCCCGCACCTCCTCCCTGGATGGGGTGGCGCGGGCCGACAACGCGAGGAGCGGGGCGAGCAACGCCACCGATGCCGGTCGCCCGGTGCGGTTCATGGGGCCGCCCCGCCGCTGCGGCCAGGGCCCTCCCGCCGGGCGCCTTCCGTTCCGGCGCCCCCGGCATCCGGCAGCATGGAGCCGCGGTAGCGCTCGAGGGCGTCCGGGGTCCCGGGGGGCCCGCCGTCGGCCGCGGCCAGGGGATCGGCCGGGTGGCCTTCCGGCCGCTGCCACGCGGGAACGGCGCAGCCGAAGAAAAGCAGTGCGAAAATCAGCACGATGGCTGCGGGTTTGATCATGGCGCCTCCCATTGACCCCGATGCCGGCGGATTTTGCACGCCCGGATAGCATTTACAGTAGCTACCGTGCCGTCCATGTCAAGAGGCCGTTGTCGGGCTGAGCCCGCCGGCGGGCAACGCTGGGTGAGGGGGGCAAGGCGACGGGAACGGGAGTCAGCTGACGACCCAGACGGCCATGTTGTCGAGGGTTTTGATGAGGGTGTCGGCGAATCGGCCGCGGAAATAGGCTTCGAAAAAGCTGACGGCATCGCGGCGGCCCACCACGATGGTGCCGAACTTGCCCAAAATAGCGGTTTCCAGGATTTTCATGATGATTTTGCCGCGCGAGAAGACAAACCCGCGGGAAATGCGCTCGGCATCGATGCCCGCCTCCACCAGGCGCCGGGTGGCCTCCTCCATGTAGGGCCGGAAGCGGTTCTCGTTGTATCTGCGCCAGCTTTTCTCGTCCTCGAAGGTTTTCGACCGCCCCCCGCCGAGGCTGAACATGGCCGGCGGGTTGAGGCAGTGGTAGAGGGCGATGCCCTGATTGCCGGATCCGGCCAGGCCCCCGACGCAGCTGACGCCGCGCATGGCCTCGATGGACTCGTCCAGGGCGATGAGGATCCTGCCGGTCGTCGGCCTGCCGGCGACGATGACGGTGGGGATGTGCTTGATCTTTTCGGCCAGCTTGTGGGCCATGCTGCCCAGGACCATGTCTTTCAGTCGGCTGACGCCGGTGCGGCCCACGATCACGGCATGGTAGCCTTGGTAGGATTCCTGGATGATGTCGCTCAAGATGCCGGTCTTGCGGGCCTGGGTCCTGACCTGCACGGCGTCATCCGGGAACCCGGCGTCAGCCAGGATTTTGAAAGCCTTTTCCTTGAACTCCCCGATGGCCAGCTGGCTGTCCGCCAGCCAACCCATGACGCCGTCTTTCTTGGAGCGGTACAGGGGGTTGTTGTTCATGTCCCAGAAGACTTCCGGGAAATCGGAGCCCACGTAGAAGAGCACGACCTCCGTCCCCTCCGGGGTGACCACGGCGCCCATGTAGCGCACCGCTTCCAGGGCCTGGTCGGAGCCATCCACGGCCAGCAGGATTTTTTTCCGGATGATGGTTTCCAAGGATCCTCCGCATCCCGGCACAAGCGGTTGCAATTCGGGGATTGAAACGGGCTCTATCTTAGCATATGGGGCAACCCCGTGAACAGCCTTTTCGCCAGCCTGAAAGCGGCCGCTCCTGGCTGGAAACGGCCTATCCGCGCCACTCGGTGTCGTCCACCGTCGTTTTGAAATCCGGCGCCACCAGGGCGGGGGCTTCCAGGCCGGCGGCCTTTTCCAGGTCTTCGGGGCTCGGTTTGCCCACGAAAACGAGGCGCTGGCGTTTGCACTTGCGGCAGGCTTCGAGCACTTCCAGGGAACAGGCCGGGGTGTAAGCGTCGTAATCGATGGTGGAGAGGTTGTTTTCGAGGGTGAACAGGCTCGAGGCGCGGGCGCAGGCGCCGCACCCGATGCAGCCCACGCTGCAGACCGCCACCACGTCCTTGCCCTTGTCCCTGTTGGAGCAGGTCACCGCCAGCATGCGCTCGGCCTTGAACGCGGTGATGGTGATGATGTTGCGCGGGCAGACTTTGGCGCAGGCGCCGCACCCGACGCATTTTTCGTAGTCGACCGTGGCCAGGCCGTCGACGACGTGCAGGGCGTCGAACAGGCAGGCACGGGCGCAGTCCCCGAAACCCAGGCACCCGTAGGTGCACCCCTGGACGTCGGTGACCAGGTTGGCCGGCTGGCAGCGCGGCTCCCCGCGATAGGGATTGCGCCCCAGGCGGTCTCCGTAGCGGGCCCCGCAGTGCACGATGGGGCGAAAGGGGAGGGTCTCCCCGACCTCGACCCCCATGACGGCCGCCACGCCCTGGGCGCAGGCCTGGCCGCCCACGGTGCATTTGTTGACCGCCTCGTGCTCGAAGGCCACGGCCTCGGCGTACTCGCCGCACCCCACGTAGCCGCAGCCGCCGCAGTTGGCGCCGGGCAGGACATTGATGATGGCCAGGACGCGGTCATCCACCTCCACGTGGAATTTCCTGTTGGCCCACCCGAGAACGCCGGTCAATACGACCGCCATCGCCAGCAGGGTGCCGGCGGACAGCCCGATGGTCACCCAGGTCATGGACACCTCTTTTCAGAAACCGCATGCCGGCGCAATGCCGCGGCCTTCCCTGCATCCGATCGTTGTCGCTGTCGCTGTCGCTATCGTTGTCGTAATCGTAATCGTAATCGTAATCGTAATCGCCGTCATCGACCGGGTGACGGCCATCAGGCCCCCGCACGGCCAGCCCGGCTGCAGCGGGGCCTGCAATCGATGACGACAACGAATTCCAGGCTCCTGCGGCTTCAGGGCGCGCCCGCCAGGGCGGCCCGCAGGCCGCTGTCCACCCCGGTGAAGCCCATGAAGGCCATGGCCAGGATGCCCCCGACGATGAGCGTGATGGCGGCCCCCCTGAAAGGCGCGGGGATGTCGCACAGGTCGAGCTCCTCGCGGATGCCGGCCATGATGACGATGGCGATGGTGAAGCCGAGGCCCCCGAAAACGCCCAGGGCCAGCGAACGCCCTAGGTCCCAGGCATCGGCGGGGTTTTCCACGCCGACGACGTTGCCCATCACGGCCAGGCAGGCGAACAGGATGGCGCAGTTGGTGGTGATGAGGGGCAGAAAGACGCCGAAGGACTTGTAGAGGGGCGGATAGAACTTGCGCACGTACATCTCGACGAACTGAACCGAGGACGCGATGGCGAAGATGTAGACGATGTAGGTCAGGATGCTCAGGTCGACGCCGGCGGCCGCTTCGGCGGGGACGAACAGCTGCGCGACCCAGCGGGCCGCGGGGGCGCCCGGCATCAGGACCAGGGTGGTCATGGTCCAGCTCAAAAAGACGGCGATGGTCATGACGAAGGTGACGGCGCCGCCCATTCCCAGGGCCATGCCCACCTGGCGCGACACGCCGATGAAGGGGCAGATGCCGACGAAATAATAGAGCACGAAGTTGTTGATCAGGGCCGCGCCGATGCTGATGAGGAAGATGTCGACCAGGTATTCCATCGGTTACCCCCGGAGCTTTCCTGTTTTAGGACGCCGCGCCTCGGCCCAGTTGACCAGGGCCAGGAGCAGGCCGAAGGTCAGAAAGGCCCCGGGCGGCAGGACCATGACCACCCACGGCGGCCAGGCCGCCGGCAGGATCTGAAATCCGGCGAGCATCCCGGTCCCCAGAAGCTCGCGGACGACGGCGATGCTGCAGAGCGCCAGGCCGAAGCCCGCCGCCTGCCCGAGGGCGTCCGCCGCCGCGGCCGCGACCCCCTGCCGGGAGGCGCACACCTCGCAGCGGCAGATGATGATGCAGTTGACGATGATGAGGGGGATGTAGGGCCCCAGGGCCTTGCTCATCGGGTACATGTAGGCCGCCAGCATCCGGTCCACGATGGTGACGAAGGTGGCGATGGTCAGGGTGAAGACCACGATGCGCAGGTGGGGCTTGAGCAGGTGGCGGATGAGGCTGACGATGACGTTGGCGCACACCAGCACCGCGCCCACGGCCGCCGCCATGGTCAGCGCGGGCTTCACCCCGCTGGTCACCGCGAGGGCCGAGCAGAGGCCGAGAAGCTGGCGGTAGACAGGGTTTTCGGGCAGGAGGCCCTGAACGAAGCGCTCCAGGGGCGTCGGGGTGTCGCTCATTTATTTCGGCCTTTCTGCCGGCGGGCCGGCGGCCGGCGTCAGCCGCCCCCGCAGGTCGCCCGCCACGCGGTTGACGATCGCGGTGACGCTGCGCGACGAGATCGTGGCGCCGCTGATGGCGTCGATAACGTCGGGCGAAGGCCCCGCGCCCTTTCCCACCCGCAGGGGAACGGCGGTCTTCCTGCCGACGAACTGCGCCCGCCAGGCAGGCTCCGTAATCTTGTTCCCCAGCCCCGGGGTCTCTTTCTGGTCCAGGACAAAGAGGCCCAAGATGGTCTCGGCGGCCGGGTCGAGGCCGACGAGGACCTCGATCCGGTCCGCGTATCCCTGGCCCTGGGACTTGACCACCCACCCGGCCAGATCCCCCCCGCGGGTGACGCGGAACAGGGGGTAGGAGGAGCCTTTGCCGCCCCTGTCGACGCCCAACGTTGCGGATGAGATGGCCACCGGCGGGTCTCCCGCCGGCATCGTCCCGGCCGCGGCCGGGCCCCAGACCAGTTCGGGGATCCGCGCCAGGGTTTCTTCGAGCTTGTTGGCGGCCACGATGGCGCTGAGATTGACCTGGACGGCGGCCAGGGCGACCCCGAAAACCGCGGCCAGCGCCAGAACCAGCCAGGATTGGGCCAGGAGGCCCCTGTTTCGGGTCGCTTGCACTTACACGCCTCCGAAAGGACGGGGAATGGTCAGGCGGTTGATCAGGGGCGTCACGGCGTTCATCAGCAGGACCGCGAACATGACCCCCTCGGGATACCCGCTGAAAAGGCGCAGGAGCATGACCAGGGCGCCGATGCCGATCCCGTAGATCCATTTTCCCTTCGGTGTCAGGGGGCTGGTGACCGGATCGGTGGCGATGAAAAAGGCCCCGAAGAGCAGCGAGCCCGCCAGGAGGTGGTGCAGGACCGTCCACGGGGCATCGAGGTGCGCCAGGTTGGACAGGCCGCCCCACAGCGCCGCGCTGGCCAGGACCCCGGCGGGGATTTCCCAGGAGGCCGCGCGCCGGAAGCAGAGGTACAGCCCGCCCAGCAGGCAGGCCAGGGCGCTCGTTTCACCCAGGGAGCCGTTGGTGGCTCCCCAGAAAAGCGGGCCCAGCCCGATGACCGCCGCGGACTGCTGGTGGGCCGTCAGGGGGGTCGCCTGGGAGAGGATGTCCACCCCGCCGCCGGGGTCGAGATAGCCCGAGGCCGCCAGGTGGCCCGCAAAGGCGATCATGACGAAAGCGCGGCCCACCATGGCGGGGTTGAAGATGTTCATCCCCAGGCCCCCGAAGACCATTTTGCCGATGCCGATGGCGACGGCGGCCGCCAGGCAGCCGACGTACCAGGGTGCCGTCGCCGGCAGCGACAGCGCCAGGATGAGGCCGGTGACCCCCGCCGACAGGTCCCCCAGGCTCGCCGTCCGGCCCCGCATGCGGGCGAAGAGGGCCTCGGAGGCCAGGCAGGCGGCCACGCAGATCAGCAGCTGTTTGACCGCCAGCCAGCGAAAATAAAAAAACGCCGAAAACACCGCCGGCCCGAGGGCGATCAGGACATCGCGCATCATGCCGCGGGTCGTCATCCCCATGCTGAAGACATGGGGTGAGGGGGCCACGTGGATCTCGGGGCCGGAAGCCTCCGCAGGGGTCTCTGGTTTCAATTCGGTTTTCCCGTCGCGGCCGCACGGGCGGCCGCGTCAGGCGCGCTTCCTGGCTTCGGCGGCGAGCAGGGCCTTCCCGGTGCGGATGTGCTGCACCAGGGGCAGGCCGGCCGGGCAGGTGTACGCGCAGGACCCGCACTCGAAGCAGGCCATGATGTTGTACTTGCGCGCCAGGTTGAGCTGGTTGAGGCGCGAGGCCGCCGCCAGCTTGGCAGGCACCAGGTTCATGGGGCAGACATCCACGCAGCGGCCGCAGCGAATGCAGCCGGTCCGGTCCACGTGGCGGATCTCTTCGTGGGTCAGAACGGTGATGCCGCTGGTCCCCTTGGTGACGGGCGTGTCCGGGTTGACGAAGGCAAACCCCATCATGGGCCCGCCGGCCACGATGCGGGCGGCGGTCTTGCGCAGCCCGCCGCAGTGGTCGATGAGCAGGCCCATGGAAATCCCGATGGGCACGAGGAGATTTTTGGGGCTGGCGATGCCGCCGCCGGTGACGCTGACGACCCGGTGGGTGAGGGGAATGCCGCGCATCACCCCCCGCGCCACCGAGGCGGCCGTGGCCACATTGGTCATGGCCACGCCGATGTCGGAGGGCAGGCCGCCCAGGGGAACCTCCCGGTCGAGCACCGCCTTGATCAGGTGCTTTTCGCTGCCCTGGGGGTACTTGGTCTTGAGAACGGCGATGCGCACCCCGGCCCCGGCGGCCGAGCGGCGCAGGGCGGCGACGGCCTCCAGCTTGTTGCTCTCGATGCCGATGTAGGCCTGCTGCGCGCCCACGGCCCGGGCCGCCAGCATGGCGCCGGTGACGATGGCATCCGGCGCCTCCACCATCAGGCGGTAGTCGGTGGTCAGGTAGGGCTCGCACTCGCAGCCGTTGACCACCAGGGTGTGGATGGGCTTGTTGTCGGCGGGCATGATCTTGACGTGGGTGGGGAAGGCGGCCCCCCCCAGCCCGACGATGCCCGAAGCGTGGATGGCGGCGCTGATTTTCCCGGGGGCCAGCGACTGGTAGGATTTCTGCGGCCAGGTGCCGCCGAACAGCTCGTCCCAGAGCGCCTGCCCCTCGAGTTGCCCGCCCTCGCTCCTGATGACGATGGCCTGAAGGTGCCGGCCGTTGGCGAGGGTGGTGACCTCCGTTTTCTGGACCACCCCGGCCACCGGGGCGTGCAGGGAGGCCGAAACGAACACCTCGCCCTTGCCGATCATCTGCCCGAAGGCCACTTTCTCCCGGGGCTGGACCACGGGGGTGCAGGGCCCGCCGATGTGCTGCAGCAGCGGCAGGACGACGCGCTCCGGGGTGGGGACGATCTCGATGGGCGCGTCGGCCGACAGTTCCTTGCGCTGGGGCGGGTGGACCCCGCGGGCGAAGGTGCCGGGGCCGGGAAAGAGCCCGGAGAAATTCTTGCGTGCTTGCTTTCTGAAGGTAAGGTGCATGCCATCACCGAGTCGCTGCCGGAAATGCCCTGGGGCGCCCGCCGTGCTGCCGGCAGGGGGGGCAACGGGCGGGGCTGCTCTTTTATCCCAATTTTACCCGCTATGGAAGGCTTTTTCTTTGATCCAGGTCAAATTCGCCGGCATCGAGATCCGAATCCAAGTTCAAATCAGAAACCCAAATCGAAAGCGAAGCCGGGGTCGGCCTCAAGGCTCAAAGCCGGAAGCTCAAGGCCGGGGGGCTCGGGGCGAATGGGGGCACGGGGCCGTCACTGGGCGGCCTCGATCAAGGGCCTCAGGTTGAGAAAAGTGTGCCCGACGGCCACATCGACCTGGTTGAGGCGGCACTGGAACTGGTCCAGGTATTCGTGCATCCCGTGGGCGATGACCTCGTCGATGTCGGTATACTCCAGATCGGCCTTGAGGCGCCCGAGCTGCTTTTCCGCCGGGCTGGCGGCCGAACCGGGCGGGGATCCGCTGATGCGGTGCAGCGACGCGTGGGCCTCCGACACGCAGTGGCGGATGGAGCGCGGGAACTGCTCGTCGAAGATCAGGAAGCCGGCGACCATCCGGGGGCTGATGTGATGGCCGCCATGAAGACGGTTTCGCCTCCGCGGGCCAGGTCCCGGCAGCGGATGCGGTAGGCTGTGCCCGGCTCCGCTTCATGCTCCCAGTGGAAGAGCACCCCGTTTTCGTAGGGAAGGGCCAGGAGGCCGTCCGGGGGCAGGGGGGCGACAGCGCCCCTTTCCGGCATCTGCCGCAAGCCGGGCCCCAGGACGATGGCGGGGCGTGCAAAGGCGATCAGGTCCCGCTTGACGTCATCCGGGAGGCTGTCGCCCTCGAAGAACGCGATCATCAGGTCGACCCGTTGGACGTACCCGTTGTAGGTCGGCGCGGCGCTGTGGAACTGGGGCGCCGTCAGGAGGACGGTGTCGTACCCCAGGCGGTTGCCGCGTGTGGGGGGCAGGGCCTGGTCCCCGTGATAGGTGCCGAAGGGGTTGGCCCGGATGAGGAATTCATCGCTCGCGGCCAGGTGGCGCATCGTGAAGGGGCAGAAGGCGAAGTTGGCGCTCGCGTCGGTGTTCATGGCCACGGCCATGCCCCGCGTGCCGGTGGTCACGCCAGCGTACTCGGCGGTGATGTGGTTGTTGACGCTCGCCAGGTTCAGGTTTTTAGGAGAGTGGCGGAAGTAGTCGAGGGCGTAGGCACCCTCCCGGCCGAGATAGTTGCGCTTGTGTATGAAGAAAGGGCGCTCTCTCGTGGCCCGCGGCACAAAGCGCAGTTCCAGAGGCGCGGCCTCTTCCCAGGCGGCGTCGATCCCGCGGGCCAGCATCGGCTTTTCGGGCTGCACCACCGTGCGGCGGCAGGTGTCCGGGTAGCGGACATGCCCGTCGACGAAGAGATAGGGGACTCCGCCCAGGAGGCGCAGGCGCAGGTCCACCTCGCCGGAAGCGCGGGTAACGCCCGGCGGCCCTTCCCATTTCCCCCGCAGACGCACCGACGCGACCCCCTTGTCCCCGTTTTCCTCCACCGCGACCTCCAGCCTCTGGGGCGACAGGCGCCGGCCCGCATGGCGGATGGAGGGCACCAGGCTTCCCTCTTCCAGCTGGGCGGCGCCGCCCCGTGTTTCAACGCCGGTGACGCGCCCGTGGGCGTCGAAGCGCACGGTGACGAGCCCGTTGGTGAGGGTTCGCCTGTCGGCGGACAGACCGGGCGAGGGGTGGCCCGGGGCAGGCGCGGGGTCCGCGCCGCGATAGAGGAAATAGGGGCCGTCAGGCAGGGCGTGGCGCTTGTCCACGCGCAGGGTGACCGCGGTGTGCCGGCCGTCCGGCTGGGGCCGCCGTTTTTCCGCCATGGCCGGGATCTCGCGGCCGCGGGTGTCGGCGAGGACATAGCTCGCGCCCCGGGACTCCGCGGCCGGCAGGGTGAGGGCCAGGCTGCGGTCGCCCGCCTCGGCCCCGGAAGTCTCGCGGTTCAGGTGCAGGATGCGCGTCAGCGGGCGGCCCCTTTGCCCCAGCGCCGCGGGCGGGGCCACCCCCTTAAGGTAGGAATCGATCCGGGGGGCGAGGCGCGCGTGGATTCGGGCGGTGCACGCGTCCAGGCGGTCCAGCAGGGATGCCATCGCCGCCTCGCGCTGCCGCGTCAGAAACGGTCCCGCCAGGCCGAAGTTGGTCGTGGACAGCACCCTCAGCCGGGTCTCGAAGGACTCGCGCAGCAGGTCGCGCAGGTCGGGCGGCATGGGGCCCGGGCCCGTGAGGGCGATCACCCTGCGCGCCGTTTCGTGTGCCCGGCGGTTGCGCAGCGTCCGCGTCCAGTAATCCGACACGGTCGCCTTCTCGGCCCAGGAGTGGTAGCCGTGGAAGCTGCCGTCGGCTGTGTCCTGGCTGAAGTGCACCGTTCCCGCCGGCGGGTGGCGCTCCAGGTAGTCGCCGAGGCGGGTGAAGGAGACGAAGTCCAGGTCGGCGACCGATTCGACCATCTGGCCCAGACCCCCGGTGTCGGGCAGCCAGTCCAGGTACCAGGGGAGTTGGATGCCGGCCCAGAACTCGGCGTCCGCGTCGAAATTGAGAAATATCAGCACATCGCGGTCGATCTCGCCTTCCACCTGGAGCCGGTGCAGGTTTAGCGCCCAGTCGCGCAGGCTGACATGCTCCACCAGGTCGCCGGGGTGGTAGGTGGGGATGATGACCGTCTCCTCCCCGGTGCCGGGGTGCCGGTAGCGGAGCGGGTTGTGGGCTTCCGCCGGGGTCAGCTCCCGCGAGAAGACCCGGAAGGCGTCAAAGGGCGTGGCGCTGTAGTAGAGGGCCACATAGCGGATGCCCTGCCGGGCGTAGCGCTCGAAATGACCCGCGGTCGTCATCATCTCCTGGGGGCGCACGACGGGTGCCACGGGGCCGAAGAGGTCCTGCACGCCGCTGCCGCGCGCGTTGGAAACGGCCCTCGCGATGGAGACCGAAAACTCGTCCTCCTCCATGGCCGGCAGCAGGCCGTTGTTGTAGGACATCAGGATGACCTCGTCGCGCTTTTCCCCGACCCTGCGCCGCACTTCGTGGATGATGTCCGGGGCGTGGGCCGGAAGGATTTCTTCCAGGGAGAAGAGGTTGTCGAAGTCCCAGACCGCGCTGACCGGTATCCCGGCGCGGTTGAGGCGGTCCAGTTCGCTCAGGGTGCGGCGGATGACGCGGATGTCCTGGCCGAAGCCGTTTTCGTCGTTGGTGTCCCCGCGGAAGGAGTGGTAGAGGTTGACGTGGAAGCCGAAGGCGAGATGGACCTTGTGGGGCGTTCCCGCAGCCGAGGGCTCAGGCCCGAAGGCCCGGGGCAGGGACAGCAGCGCCGATACCGCGGCCAGAAGCAGAAACGGCGCCGCTCGTCTCACCCATCTGGCAGGTGTGCCCATGATGCCCTTTCTCCCTCCGGCCATGGGGCCGGGGCTCCCTAATGGAAATCAAACACGAACCTGACACCATTCTAACAATCCTTTTTCCGGCCCACAACGGCAAAAGCCTGTTTTTATAGGCAAGTAGCGAATTATGAGGTCGCCTGCCGCCCATGCGCCCAGGGGTCGGGGGGGGCGGTTTTCGCAGGACGGCTTGACGCCGCGCGTGGCGAGCGGTAGCCAGGGGAAGGCGCGCCGGGGTAGAGGCGGGCGGCACACCCCGGGCCCATCGCCCACGGAAGCCATCCAATGGGGGTGACCGCATGCCGCGCACGAGGGGCCCCGGGAAGTTCGCCATTGCCATGTGGCTCGGCTTCGGGCTGCTGCTTTGCTGGGCCGCGGGGCCGGCCCGAAGCCTGCGACCAGTGCCACCCGGCGCCGGACCACCCGCAGATCGAAATCTACGAGGAATCCAAGCACGGCACCATCTGCCACGCCGAGGGCGCGCGCTGGGCCTGGCGCCCCGAAAACCGCGCCTGGCAGGCCGGCGCCGATTACCGCGCCCCGACCTGCGCGGCCTGCCACATGTCGGCCGCCGGGTAGATCGCCAGCCACGATGTCACCGGGCGGCTCTCCTGGGAGACCCAGGCCCCCCTGACGGTGAGGCCTTCTGAATTTGCGCCGTTTCCCTCGGGCATCGACTGGCGCGTGGAAAGGGGCAGGATGGAGGCCGTGTGCCGCCAGTGCCACTCGGCGACCTGGACCGGGGACCACTTCCGCAACCTCGACCGGGTGGTGGCGGTGGTCAGGCGCTGGAGGGGCATGGGGCTCCTTCCTTGCCCGGGGTCACGCCCCGCGGGCGGACTCGGCCTGGGGGCGAAGGTGGGCGAACCAGCGGTGTTCCAGCCTGCGCACGCAAAGGACGATCAGGAAGGTGATCGCCATGTAGAACGCGGCGGCCGTCAGGAAGGCCTCGTAGGGGCTGTAATAGCGCGCATTGACGAGGCGCGCGGCGCCGGTGATGTCCAGGATGGTAATCACGCTGGCCAGGGAGGAGCCGTGCAGCATGAAAATGATTTCGTTGCTGTAGGCCGGCAGGGCCCGCCGGAAGGCCGACGGCAGCACGATGCGCCGCAACATCAGCATCCGTGACATGCCCGCGGCCCTGGCCGCCTCGACCTCGCCGTGGGGGGTGTTTTCCACGGCGCCGCGGATGATTTCGGTGGTGTAGGCGCCGGTGTTGAGGGTGAAGGCGAACAGGGCGCAGAAATAGGCCTCCCTGAAAAACGGCCACAGGACGGAGGCCTTGATGGCGTCGAACTGGCCGAAACCGTAGTAGATGATGAACATCTGGACCAGCAGGGGCGTGCCCCGGAAAAAATAGACATAGGCCCGGATGGGCGCCTGCACCAGCCTGCTCCCGGACGTGCGCAGGACCGCCAGGGGGACGGCCAGCAGCAGGCCGGCGGCCAGCGAGATGGACACCAGGATGGCCGTGTTCCCCAGGCCCTGCAGATAAAGGCCGATATTTGCCGAGATGATCGAGAAGTCCACTCAGGAAACCCTGGCGACGCCCGCGCTGTAGCGCCGTTCCAGCCAGCGCAGGATGACGCCCGAGATGCTGGTGATGACGAGGTAATTGACGGCCACCGCCAAGTAGAAGGTGAACGGCATGCGGGTGGCCCCGGCGGCCAGGGCTGCCTTGCGGACCATGTCGTCCAGGCCGATGATGGACACCAGGGCCGTGGTCTTGATCAGGACCAGCCAGTTGTTGCCGAAGCCGGGGATGGCGTGGCGCACCATCTGGGGCAGCAGGATGCGCGCGAACGCCTGCAGCCGGGTCAGGCCGTAGGCATAGGCCGCTTCCATCTGCCCCCTGGGCACGGCCAGGATGGCCCCGCGGAAGGTTTCGGTCATGTAGGCTCCGAAAATGAAGCCGATGGTGGACACCCCTGCCACGAAGGGGTTGATGTCGATATAGGCGTCGTAGCCGGCCAGGGGCGCCACCTGGTTGATGAAGACCTGGCCGCCGAAAAAGATGAGCAGCATGAGCACCAGGTCGGGTATGCCGCGGACGAGGGTCGTGTAGGCCTGGGCGGCGAGCCTGGCCGGGCGCACGCCGGATAGCTTGCAGATGGCGCCGGCCATCCCCAGGAGAAGAGAGATGAGCAGGGAGGCCAGGGACACCTCGATGGTCAGGAGGGTGCCCTCCAGGATGCTGGCGCCGTATCCGTGCAGGTTCAGCATGGCGATGGTTTCATCTCGAGGGGCCGGTTGCGCCGGGCCTGCCGTGCCGGCCCCGCGGAACGAGGCCCGACCGAACCTGGGCCGGGGCACCCCCTTCGCGGAACCGAAAGAGGCCAGGCGCGCCGGGCGGTGCCGCCCGACGCGCCTGGCGCCGCATCAGTTGCTGCCATAGACGTCGAAATCGAAATACTTGTCCTGGATCTTCTTGTAGGTGCCGTCGGCCCGGATCTTGTCGATGGCGGCGTTGAGTTTTTGCGCCAGGTCCGTGTCCTCCTTGCGCAGGGCGATGCCGGCGCCCTCACCGAACCACTTGGGGTCGTTCAGGTCGGGGCCGATGAACTGGAAATCCTGGCCCTCCGGCTTTTTGAGGAAGCCGTCGAAAAGGGCCACGCTGTCGGCCAGGAGCATGTCCACCCGCCCGGCCACGAGGTCGAGGTAGGCCTCGTCCTGGGTGCCGTAGCGGTTGATGGTGACGTCGCTGCCGTAGTTGTCGGTCAGGTAGCGGTCGTGGATGGTGGCGCGCTGCACGCCGACGGTCTTGCCCTTTATGGCCTCCCGCGAGAAGTCGGCGATGGCGCCCTTCTTGCAGACGAACTTGGCCGGCGTCTGGTAGTACTTGTTGGTGAAGGCGACCTTTTGCTTGCGCTCCTCGGTGATGGACATGGAGGCGATGATGGCGTCGTATTTGCGCGCCAGCAGGGCGGGGATGATGCCGTCCCAGTCCTGGGCCACGAGCTTGACCTCCACCCCCATGGCCTCGCCCAGGGCCTTGGCGATGTCGATGTCGAATCCCGCCAGCTGGCCCTCCGGGGTCACATAGCTGAAGGGCGGATAGGCGCCCTCCACGCCGAAGCGCACCATGCTCCAGTCCTTGGCGCCCGCCATGCCGGCCGCCAGCAGCAGCCCCACTGTCATCAAGATCCCGACCAGACGTTTCATCGTGCCTCCTTCTATTCAACGGGTGGAATAATGACATCGGCGCCCGGGGCGGACAACGTCCGGACCCCGCCGGGACGGATGCCGGTCGTTCTAAACCATGGCCTGGATAAACTGTTTGAACCGCCGGGAGCGGGGGCGTTCGAAGACCTCCGCCGGCGGCCCGTCCTCCTCGATCCGGCCTGAGTTCAAAAAAACGACCCGCGAGGAGACCTCGCGGGCGAACCCCATTTCGTGGGTCACGACGATCATCGTGCGCCCCTCCAGGGCCAGGTCCCGCATGACCTGGAGCACCTCGCCCACCAGCTCGGGGTCCAGGGCCGAGGTTGGCTCGTCGAAGAGCATGACCGCCGGCTCCATCGCCAGGGCGCGGGCTATGGCCGCCCGCTGCTGCTGGCCGCCCGACAGGTGGGCGGGATAGGCATGGCGCTTGTCGGCGATGCCGACCTTGGCCAGGTAGGTCTCGGCCCGCGCCAGGGCATCGGCCCGGGGGACCCTGAGCACATGAAGTGGGGCCTCGATGACGTTCTCCAGGATGGTCATGTGGGACCAGAGATTGAACTGCTGAAACACCATGGCAAGCCGGGTGCGCAGCCGTTCCACCTGGCGGTGGTCGGCCGGCACCTGCTTTCCCCCGCGCACGGCTTTCATGGCCACGGTTTCGTCGCCCAGGGTGACGGTGCCCCTGTCCGGGACCTCCAGCAGGTTCATGCAGCGCAGAAGGGTGCTCTTCCCCGAGCCGCTGGCCCCTAATACCGAAATGACGTCGCCCTTGCGGGCCGAAAGCGTGATGCCGTCGAGGACCTGCAGGGAGCCGAAGCTCTTGTGGATGTCGGTGACCGACAGGGTGGTCGGTGTCTCGCTCATGGCGCGCTTTCCCTGGCCGGCAGGCCGTTGCGGTCGGGCAGTTTCAGCCCCGAAAGAACACAAAAACAAGGAATTGTAAAGTCAAAAACAGGGCGGCCGGCCGCCCGGCGGTCAGCGGTCGCGTGCGTTGACGCGGTAGATTCCGGCCAGGACCAGTCCGATGCCCATCGCCTTGGCCCAGGTCAGCGACTCGTCGAGGAAGACCATCCCGCCTGTCACCGTCAGGACGGGAATGATGTACATGGTGACGGCTACGGAGGTCGGCGGCAGGTGGCGCAGGCTCCAGTACCAGATGGTGAAGCCGGCGACCGCGCTCAGGATGCAATAAGCCATGCAGAGCCAGAGGCCGATGTCCATCCCGGCCAGGCGGCCCGCGAACGTCGGCCCGAGGGTGGGGACCAGGAACAGGGAGCTCAGCACGAACGTCGCCGCGGTCATGACCACGGGGGGGTGGCGCTGGACCAGGCTTTTGGTCAGGATGTTGTTGGCCGCCCAGATCATGGGGGATGCCGTCGCCAGGACCAGGCTGACCCAGTAGGCGACCCCCCACTGGTTGCGCGACAGGGTCACCAGGAGGATCCCGGCCAGGGCGACGAACACGCTGGCCAGGCGTTCGAGATCGGAAGAGCACAGATGGCCGGCAGGCGGTATCGATCCAGCCAGCCGATGAAGCTGCCATCCTCGGGCCCGGGTGTCCGCCGGATGTCCATCAACAGGACCACCCCCTTGAGCGTGCGTCGGCTGGAAAGGTAGGTGCTGACCATGGGGCCCCATTTCTTTTTCACCTCGGGCGGCACCCTGGCGTAGCCGTACCCCGGGAGGTCGACAATGGTGACGGCACGGTCGACGTCGAAAAAATTGATCAGCTGGGTCCGGCCCGGGGTTCGGCTGGTCTTGACCAGGCGCTTTCGGTTGACCAGGGTGTTGATCAGCGACGACTTGCCGACGTTGGACCGCCCGGCGAAGGCGATTTCCGGCTTTTCCTCCGGGGGGTATTGGGAGGGCACGGCGGCGCTGACGACGAATTCGGCCGACGCGGCACGCAAAACCCCCTGCGCTGCGGCGCTTTCCCGGTCAGCGCGCATCGGGCCGGTAAACCTCCTGCGGGTCGAACAGCGGCTTCCCGATGATCGTGACGCTTCCGTCCTTTTCCAGCCGCCGGTGAAAGCAGCTCGCGTGCCCCGTGTGGCAGGTCGCGCCGCCCACCTGTTCGACCTTCAGAAGGACCGTGTCGCTGTCGCAGTCGACGCGGATCTCCCGGACCAGCTGAAAGTGCCCGGAGCTTTCGCCTTTGACCCAGAGCGCCTGCCGCGTGCGGCTGAAATAGGTGGCCCGGCCCGTTTTCAGGGTCGCCTCCCAGGACTGGGGGCTCATGAAGGCGAGCATCAGGACCTCGCCGGTTCGATGGTCCTGGGCGATGGCCGGCACCAGGCCGCCCAATTTGCCGAAATCGAGGGTCAGCATGTCCGTTTCCCGGTTTGGATGCGGGCGCGTCGGCCGACAGAGGGTGTCTTGGATCATCAAATGTTTCATATTATGGACATATCACCGGGCTGTCAATTTGTTTTTGACCGATCCCGCGCGCCGCTGCGAGGGAGTGCCCCGGGCGGCCCGCGGAGCCCCCTGTGCCACCCCGGCTTGCGCATGCCGTCGATATTTGTTAGTTTGTCAGGGACAAATAGGCCTTGACGGCTCCCTGACGACCCTTGAGGAAGGTGCTCCATTCCATGCAGAACCCGATGTCCCCTTCACAGATACGCCGCAAACGGGCGGCCCGGAAAACGCCGGGGTTTCTCGGCCGGGCGATCCGGCTCTGCTTCTGGTCCTCGCTGGTCCTGGTGCTGGCGGCCGCAGCGGCCGCGGTCGGGCTCTATTTTTACCTGAACGAAGACCTGCCCAGCACCGCGGCCCTGAAAAATTACCGTCCGCCCGCCATCACCACGGTTTACTCCGACGACAACCGCAGGATCGCCGAGTTCTACAAGGAGCGGCGGATCATCCTGCCCCTTGCCGATATCCCCCAGACGCTGATCGACGCCTTCGTGGCCGCCGAGGACGCGCGCTTCTTCACCCACCAGGGAATCGATCTGGTCAGCATCATCCGGGCCTTTTTCAAAAATCTCGAGGCCGGCGCCATCGTTCAGGGCGGCAGCACCATCACCCAGCAGGTGACCAAATCTTTCCTGCTCACCCCGGAGCGCAGTTACACCCGCAAGCTCAAGGAGGCGATCCTGGCCTACCGGATCGACAGGTCCTTCAGCAAGGAGGAGATCCTGCACCTCTACCTGAACCAGATTTATCTAGGGCACGGGGCTTACGGGGTGGCGGCCGCCGCCGAGAATTACTTCGGCAAGGCCGTCGACGAGTTGAACCTGGCCGAGTGCGCCGTTCTTGCCGGTCTTCCCCAGGCGCCGAGCCGTTACTCGCCCTTCAAGTACCCCGAGAAGGCCAAGCAGCGGCAGATCTATGTCCTCAACCGCATGGTCGAAGAGGGCAAGATCACCAACCTCCAGGCCACCGATGCCATCAACGCCCCGCTGGACATCAAGCCGCGGCGCAACTGGTACATCGAGGAAGTCCCCTTTTTTACCGAGCACGTGCGCCGCTACCTGGAGCAGACCTACGGGGCGGAAGCCCTTTACACCGGCGGCCTGAAAGTCTACACGACGGTCAACATCGACATGCAGAAAGCGGCGCGCGAAGAGGTTCTCAAGGGCCTGGCCGAGCTGGACAAGCGCCAGGGATACCGGGGTCCCGAACGCCGACTGGCGCCCGGGGAGATCGAGGCCTTTTCCCTGGAGGTCCAGAAATCCTTCGAGGAGGAGCCGTCGGCGGTCGACCGCGTGGTCTCCGGGGTGGTGATCGGGGTGGACGACAAGGCCGGCAAGGTCACCGTCCGCATGGGCTCCTCCATCGGCGTCATCAAGCTGGCCGACATGCGCTGGGCGCGCAAACCGAACCCGGATGTGCCCCCCCAGGCGGACAGGCTGAGGCGTCCGGGAGACGCCCTGGCGAGCGGGGATGTCGTCAGGGTCCGGCTGCTGGCCAAGCCGGATACGTCGGATACCTGGGATCTGGCCCTGGAACAGACGCCGGAAGCCGAAGGCGCCCTGCTGTGCCTGGAGACCGGGACCGGCCATGTGAAGGCCATGATCGGCGGCCGCGATTTCAGGCGTTCGCAGTTCAACCGGGCGGTTCAATCCCGACGCCAGCCGGGATCGGCCTTCAAGCCGATCATCTATGCCGCCGCCATCGACAAGGGCTACACGCCGGCCACCATGGTGATCGACTCCCCCGTCGTCACCGGCGGCGGTAAGGGCGGCGGCGCCTGGAAGCCCAAGAACTACCAGGACACCTTTCACGGGCCGACCCTCCTGCGCGAGGCCCTGGCCAAATCCCGCAACGTGATCACGGTCAAGATCCTCCAGGACATCGGGATCGATTATGCCATCGAATACGCCCGCAAGCTCGGCATCACCTCCCCCATCAGCCGCGACCTCACCATCGCCCTGGGGTCCTCGGGGGTTTCCCTCCTGGAGTTGACGACGGCCTACTCGGTGTTTGCCAACGAAGGCTACCTGGTGGAGCCGGTTTTCATCACCAGGATCCTCGATCGCGACGGCAAGGTGCTCGAGGAGACCCAGCCCCGCAGGGAAAAGGTCGTCGAGAAAAGCACCGCCTACATCATGACCAGCCTGATGGAAAGCGTCATCAAGAGCGGCACCGGCGCCCGGGTCCGGGCGTTGAACCGGCCCGCGGCGGGAAAGACGGGCACCACCAACGACCTGTTCGACACGTGGTTCATCGGCTACACGCCGCGTTACGTCACGGGAACCTGGGTCGGGTTCGACGAGGAGAAGTCCCTGGGCCACTCGGAAAACGGCGCTCTCACGGCGAGCCCGATATGGCTCGGGTTCATGCGGCGCGTCTTGGAGGGCAAGCCGGTGCGGGTGTTCAACGTGCCTGAGGGGGTGGTGTTCGCCAAGATCGATGCCGAAACCGGCCTGCTGCCGATTCCGGAGTCGAAAAACACGATTTTCGAGTGCTTCAAGGAAGGCTCCGCCCCGACCGAACAATCGAAGCGGCCCAACGTGATCAGCGACAAGGAGGATTTCTACAAGACGGAGATGTGAACCCGTGCGGCTTTCGGCGGGGGTGCGCCCGGGTTCCCGGGGGCAGGGCCCTATGCCTCCCGATCCGACAGGCGGACCACCAGGACCGGCTTCCTGGACCTGCGCAGCACGCGCTGGGCCGTGCTGCCCAGCATGGCAAGGGCCATGCTTCCATGGCCGTGGCTTCCCATGACGATCAGGTCGCAGTTGAGCTTTTCCGACTGTTCGATGATCTGGTCCACCGGATTTCCCCTCAGCACGAGCACCTTGTCGAGCAAGTCGGCCTTCTGCCCGCCGGCGCCGGCGGCATCCCGGCCGAAGCGGTCGAGCGCCTCCTCGATGGCCGGGTTGTGGCGCATCTTGCCGGTCAGCGACTCCCGGGCATCCTGCATGTGGCGCTGCTTGATCTCCTCCCAGCGCTCCGTGCCGATGTAGCTGGCGACCTTGTTGTCCAGGCTCGGGACCTCGGTGAGCACGTGCATCAGGTGGATCTGTGCCCCATACCGGTTGGCCAGGCTGACCGCGTAGGCAAAGGCGTGCAGGGCTTGCTGCGACAGGTCGGTGGCATACAGGATGCGCTTGATGGCGATGGAGGGGATTTCCATGGGGCTTTCCCTTTTTTCCGGCCGTCGACGGGGTGGCGGCGTAACAAGTGAAATATTAGCATCGTCGGCCCGCGGATGACAATTCCGGTAATTCTGATTTTGAAGTAAGAAATCCTCTTACACGCAGACCCCGGGAAAAAAGAAGGGGGCCGGATGCTTTCCAGCCCCCTTCCTGTTGCGGCGTAGATCCGGCCGGCGATGTTGTGAAGCGTGGCGGTGTGGCAGCGGACACAGTCGAAGTTCTGGCCGTCGTTACCCGTGTGGCCGTCGAGGGCCTTGTCGGGTTTGATCAGGGAGGCGTCCAGGTCGCCGGGTTGGCCCCGTCGTAGAAGTGACAGGAGCCGCAGTTCTTGCGCGTCGGCAAGGCGACGCTGCTGGACGGCGGCCTGGGCCTTTTGCGGATCGAGGTGGGCTTCAGCAGCACGCCGTGCCCTTTTCCGAGCGCGGAGGGAACCCGCTGCCCGGGCGCGAATCGACCGCTGCAGGGCGCTGCGCGCCAGAAAACCTAAAGCCTCCGAAAACGCCGGACAGGGGACGCACGCCGGCTTTCAGAGCAAATCGTGCCGTGCTTGCTGGCCGCGTAGACCGGTTCGGCGGGCACGTCCGGCCCCACGTGGCACTCCTTGCAGGTATGGGGCTTCCGGGCTTCGGCCATGGAAAAAGCGTGGCGCGTGTGGCAGGCGGCGCAGGAGCCCCTGCTGCCGTCCAGGTTGATCCGGCCCACGCCCTGGTTGGGCCAGCCCTGGATGACCGGAAATTCCAGTTCACCGGAATCGGTGTCGCGGGTTTCGCGCCCCGTGACCTTGAGTTCGGTGCCGTGGCAGTAATAGCAGGCTTCCGCCTGGGTGGCGGCATTGGAAGGCGCGAAAACGACCCTGTCGCCTTCCGGCGTCGGATCGCCGATGATCGATTCCTGCAGCTGCAGGTAGACCGGGTTGCCGGCCAGGTTGCCGCGGGCGTGGGACATGAGGTTCTTCGTGTACTGGGCCGCCTCTTCCCCGTGGCAGACGGCGCAGTCCGCGGGGCTGACCACCACGTGGACGCTGTGGTCGTTGTGATCGAAGGTGTCGGCATGCGACTCCGGCCGCAGGGTGTGGCACTCGGCGCACCCCACGGCCACGGCCTTGAGCTCCTGGGGCACCGAGGCGCTGGATATCCTGCGGGCGGCGCCCTTGGCCTCCATGGCCGCCCCGGGGGTCGAGACCGCGTGGCGGCTTTTCTGCCAGCCCGCCACGATCCCGGGGTGGATCGAGGCGTGGCAGTCCAGGCAGGTCTGGGTGGCGTCGCTGACCTTCACCTGGGCTGCAGGGAGCGACGCGCCGGTCAGAACCAGAACGGCCGCCCCCATGGCGGCGACTACCCATTGCATGGTCTTTCTCCTCAGGTTGCGGGGTAAGGATGCGGGCCGCGGCCCGGTTTCCCTCTCTATAGTGAAAAGGGACGCCGCATGTCAATCCCTGGTTGGCGGCGCCGGTGCCGCCCCGTCTCCCGGGATGCCCCCGCGCGCATGGCTCTTTCGTGCCGCGGCCGTCGGGCAGGACCGCCCGCCGGCGCCTGTCCCGGCTTGACAAAAACCGACCGATATCCTACAAAACGTCCCACGGCGCGCGAATGCCGCCGACGGCTTTGCCGGCATCTGCCCCATCCCGCCAGGGCCCGTCAACCCAACGCAACGCCAACCTGCACCCAAACCGTCGCACCGGGGGGAGCTTTTTCGACATGCAGCGGCGAACCTTCCTCAAGATTGCCGGCCTGGGAAGCCTCACCTTTGCAGCCGGATGCTCGCCGGAGGCGGAAAAAAACCTGTTCTCCCTGGTCCAGGCCCCCGACGACATGGTCACCGGGATGGCCGCCTGGTATGCCGCCACCTGCCGCGAGTGCCCGGCCGGGTGCGGCATCCTCGCCAAGAACCGCGAGGGGCGGGTGATCAAGGTCGAGGGCAACCCGCTCCACCCCGTCAACCGGGGCGGGCTCTGCATGCGCGGGCATGCGGCGCTGCAGGGCGTCTACAACCCGGACCGCTTGACCACGCCCCTTCTCAGGAAGGGAAGCGGGTGGGAGCCGCTGGCCTTTGCCGAGGCCGAGGCCCTGATCCGCGAAAAGGCCGCCAGGGCGGCCGGCCGGGGGCCCGGCCGGGTGCGCATGGTCACCGAGGTGGCGGGGGAGAGCCTGATGGCGCTTTTCGGCGCCTGCCTCGAGCGCTGGCGCTCCCGTGAGCTTCTGGTGTTCGAACCCTTCGCCTACGAGAGCCTCAAGGCCGCCAACCGGCGGATCTTCGGCGTGGACGGGCTGCCTTCCTATCGCATCGAGGATGCCGACCTGCTGCTGGGGCTGGGGGCCGACTTCCTGGAGACGTGGCTTTCGCCGGTGGAGTACGCCCGCAAGTTCAAGGAGATGCACCGCTACGCGAACGGCGCCAAGGGGTGTTTCTGCCACGTGGGGCCCTATCAGTCCCTCACCGCGGCCAATGCCGACGAGTGGCTCCCCTGTTGGCCCGGGGGGGAAGCCCACGTCGCCCTCGCGCTGGTGGGCGCCGCCCTCTCCGCTGGGCGCGGCCGGGAGCTGCCGCCCGACCTCCTGGCCTCCGCGCGCGCCGCGAGCGGCGCCTACACCCCGGAAAGGATTTCGGAAAGCGCCGGAATCGATCCGCAGGCATTCGCCCGCCTCAGCGGCCGCCTGCTCGCTGCCGGGCGGCCCCTGGTGCTCGGCACGGGCAGCGGCGCCTCGGGCCCCAACGCGACCCAGGCCAACACGGCCGCCAACCTGCTCAACCTCATTCTCGACCCGAGCCTGGAGCGCATCGACTTCGGCCGGCGCCACAGGGTCGAGCTCGCGGCCTCCCGGGCCCGGGCCCAAACCTTTTTCGGCGACCTCAAGAAGGCCGGCGAGGTGCTCCTGCTGAACAATGTCAACCCGATCTTCAGCCTGCCCGCGGCCGGCGGTGTCCGCGCGGCCCTCGGGCGCGACACCCTTTTCGTGGTGAGCTTTTCCAACTTCATGGACGACACCTCCGCCCTGGCGGACCTGGTCGTGCCGGTGCGCATGCCGCTGGAAAACTGGGACGAGTATGCCGGCAAAACCGGCGTCGTCTCCCTCCTCCAGCCGGCCATGGGAACCCTCACCCAGGCCGACTCCATCGGCGACCTGCTCCTGAAAGCCGCCTTCGATTCCCCGCGGCCGGCGGCGGACTACAAGGCCTGGCTCCTGGAATCCCTTCAGGCCCGCGGACGCGCGGCCGGCCCCCAGGACTGGGTGAACGCCCTGCGCATTGGAGGCTTCTTCGACCCCGCCATAGAGCCCGCCCCGCCGGCCGTCCGGCTGCCGGCCACCGTCGAGCCCCTCTTCGGGCAGGTGGCCGATCCCATCCACCCCGACGCCCAAAGGCTCATCGTCGTGGCCTCGCCCTCGATCCGCTTTTTCGACGGTCGCGGCGCCAACCGCCCGTGGCTGGCGGAAATCCCGGACCCCCTCACCCAGGTGGCCTGGCAGACGCCGGTCCTGGTTCACCCCCGCACCCTGGCCGAGAAGGGTATCGACCCCGGGGACTGGGTGACCGTGGCGACCGCCGAGGGCAGGGTTTCCGCGCCGGCTTACGACACCGAAGGGGTGGTCCCCGGCATCCTCCTGCTGCCCATCGGGCAGGGGCACGCGGGCTACGGCCGCTATGCGCAAGGAACCGGCGCCAACCCCCTGCAGATCCTCTTCGCCGACACCGACCCGCTATGCGGTGGGCCCCTGTTCGCCGCCGGGCTGGCCGCCATCGCCCCCGCCGGCCGGGGCGAACGCCTGGCGCACATGGACGGCAGCCGGGTCCAGCACGGCCGCAAAATCGCCCTCTCGGTTGCCCTCGCCGAAGCCGGCACCCCCCCGCCGCGGGTGCCGGGCCTGGGCATGTGGGACTTCCCCCTGACCCTTCCCATCGCAGAGGGCTACGACCCGCAGCGCGACATCTACCCGCCCCACGGGCACGACGGATACCGCTGGGCCATGGTGGTCGACCTGGACCGCTGCATCGGCTGCGGGGCCTGCGCAGCGGCCTGCTACGCCGAGAACAACATCGGCGTGGTGGGCGTCCAACGGGTCATCCAGGGGCGCGAAATGGCCTGGCTGCAAGTGCAGCGCTACCTGGACCCGGAGGACGCGCGGCGCGTGATATTCCTGCCGATGATGTGCCAGCACTGCGACAACGCCCCCTGCGAACCGGTCTGCCCGGTCTACGCGCCCCACCACGGCCGCGAGGGGTTGAACAACCAGATCTACAACCGCTGCATCGGGACGCGCTTCTGCGCCCAGAACTGCCCCTACAAGGTGCGGCGCTTCAACTGGTTCGACTGGGCGTGGCCCGACCCCCTGCCCCTGCAGCTCAACCCCAACGTGACGGTCCGAAGCAAGGGGGTCATGGAGAAGTGCTCCTTCTGCATCCAGCGCATCAAGGATGCCCACGGCATCGCCAAGAACGAAAATCGGCGCATCCGGGACGGCGAGATCCAGCCCGCCTGCCTGCAGACCTGCCCCACCGGGGCGCTCGTCTTCGGGGACATCCAGGACAAAAAGAGCCGCGTGCGCCAAATGACCCAGGACCCCAGGGCCTATCAGGTCATGGGCTACCTCAACACCAAACCGGCGGTCATCTACCTCAAGAAGGTGGTCCAGGAGGCATGAGGTCGACAGACGGGGGAGGCAAAGATCTCGAATTGGAGAATTGTCCGGGCCCGGGGGGGATGATGGTGTGACGGAGCAATGGAGTGATGGAGTCTTGGGGTAATGGAATTTTGAAGCGAGGACCCGACGCCATGTCCGAATCCGGCCGCGCCGCCGTTTACCCCCTGACCTGCGACGAAATCGACCGGACGGTTCTCGACACGCTGAAGGCCCCGGGCACGGCCTACTGGATGGTGGTGGGGGTGCTTTTTGTCGGGATCCTGGGCGGGCTGGCGTGCTGGCTGTTCCAGATCTTCACCGGCATCGGCGTCGGCGGGCAGAACAATCCCGTTCACTGGGGAACCTACCTGATCAACTTCGTTTTCTGGGTGGGGATCGCCCACTCCGGAACCCTGATCTCGGCCATCCTCCACCTGTTCCGGGCCGGCTGGCGCAACCCCATCGCCCGGGCCGCGGAAACCATGACCGTGTTCGCCGTTTGCACCGCCGGGCTATTTCCCTTCATCCACCTCGGCCGGGTCTGGCTGGTCTACTACATGCTTCCCATCCCGACCCAGCGCACCCTGTGGCCGAACTTCCAGTCACCCCTCATGTTCGACGTGGTGGCCATCAGCACCTACCTGACCGTCAGCTCCCTCTTCTGGTACACCGGCATGCTGCCCGACCTGGCCATCATCCGGGACCGCGCCGTCGGATTCAGGAAAAAGGTGTTCACCGTGCTGTCCCTCGGATGGACCGGGCGATTCGAGCAGTGGCGTCACTACAGCCGCGGCTACCTGTTTTTCGCCGCCCTGGCCACGCCCCTGGTCATTTCGGTCCACAGCGTCGTCTCCTGGGATTTCGCCCTGGGGGTGATTCCCGGCTGGCACACCACGATCTTCGCCCCGTACTTCGTGGCCGGCGCCATCCACTCCGGCCTGGCCATGGTGATCACCCTGATGATCCCCCTGCGCATCGCCTTCGGCTACCGCAGGATCATCACCCTGGGGGTTCTGGAAAACGTCGCCAAGACCATCGTTTTCACCGGCCTCATCGTCATGTTCGCCTACCTCACCGAGATATTCATCGCCTGGTACAGCCGCAACGCCGTGGAGATCGAAACCTTCCGCTGGCGGATCTTCGGCCCCTACGCCTACGGGTTCTGGATCATGTTCGTCTGCAACACGGTCGTCCCCCTGTTGTTCCTTTTCAAACGGGTGCGGACCACGATCGCCTGGCTTCTGGTCATCTCCCTGCTCGTCAACCTCGGCATGTGGTACGAACGCTTCGTCATCATCGTGGGCAGCGTGGCCCACGACTTCATCCCCCACGCCTGGGGGCTCTATGCGCCGACGACCGTCGAGTTCGGCGTCATGGTGGGGGCCTTCTGCCTTTTCTTTCTTCTTTTCCTTCTGTTCGTCAAGCACCTGCCGTCGGTGGCCATGACCGAGATGAAAGAGGTGGCGCTCCAGGGAGGCCCGCATGCATCCTAAACGCTACATCCTGGGACTTTTCACCGACGAGCAGCAGGCGGCGGCGGCCATCCGGGGCCTGGGGGAAACCCCTTACACCATCGAGCGGGTCCACGGCCCGATCCCCAGCCACCCGGTCACCGAGGCCCTGGGGCAGAAAAAAAGCCGACTGGGCTATTTCACCCTGGCCGGAGGCATCATCGGCTTTTTCACGGGTTTTGCCCTGGCCGCCTTCACCGCCACCCGCTGGGACCTCATGGTCGGCGGCAAGCCGGTGGTGGCGCTGGTGCCCTTTTTCATCGTCGGCTTCGAGTTCACGATCCTGTTCGCGGTCTTCGGAAACGTCGTCGGGCTGCTGACCCAGATGCGCCTGCCGAATCTGAAGGACGTGGAGGACCGCTACGATCCCCGCTGCTCCGGCAGGCACTTCGGCATCCTGGCCGCCTGCGAGGAACGGCAGGCGGCGGAGTTGATCGAATTTTTCGGCGCCCACGGCGGCGAGGCGAAGGTGTTCGACGGCTGACGGCCCCCCCATGCCCCGAACCCGGAACGGCGCCCCGCTGCGAAGCGCCGGCTTATGACGGAGGGTCCCCTCCCCCATGCAGGCAGACGAGCAGGCAGACATGACTCCCCGCGAAGGGGCGGCGGGCGGCGCAGACCGCCATGCCCTGACGGCGCTGTTTTCCGCAATGGTGATGATCGGCCTGATGGCCTTCGTCGTCGGCCTGGTGGGCGCTCACCCCTGGAGGGCGTGGCAGGCATACCTGGTCAATTTCCTGCTCTGGTCCGCCGTGGCCCAGGGCGGGCTCCTCTTCTCGGTGATCATGCATGTGACCCGGGCCCGCTGGAGCGGGCCGCTTTCGGGGCTGTCCGGGGCCTTCTCGGCCTTCTTTCCCATCTCCTTCGCCCTTTTCCTGGTTCTCTTCCTGGGATACAGGCACGTCTTCCCCTGGACCCACCACGAACTGCACGGCAAGGAGGTCTGGCTGAACCTTCCCTTCCTGTTTTCACGGGACCTGGCGGGGCTGATCGCCCTTTACGGGTTCGGGTTCGCCTTCCTTTACCACGCCCTCCGGCTGCGCCTGGGAAACAGCGCCGGCCGGGGCAGGATCCGCGCCTGGCTCCAGCGGCGCTGGGCCGCCGACACGGCCGATGAGGAAACCAGCCGGCGCCGCATGACGCTGTTCGCCGTCCTTTACATGCTCGCCTTCGCGGTGATCCTGTCCCTGATCGGATACGACCTGGTCATGGCGCTGGACCCGCACTGGTACTCCACCCTCTTCGGGGCCTACACGTTCGTCAAGGCGATCTACGCCGGCCTCGGGGGGCTGATCATCCTGGCCGCGGCGCTGCACCTCAGCAAGCGCAGCCCCTTCGACCTGGCGCCGTCGCAGTTCCACGACATCGGCAAGCTCTTTTTCGCCTTCTGCCTCGTGTGGGCGGACTTCTTCTACTGCCAGTTCGTGGTCATCTGGTACGGCAACATTTCCGAGGAAACCGCCTACATCATCGCGCGCACGATGGCCGCACCCTGGAACCGCCTGGCCTGGGCGGTGTTCGTCGTCTGCTTCGTCCTGCCGTTTCTGATTCTGATCAACAAAAAGATCAAGACCATGCCGGGGGCCATGATCGTCATCTGCGCCGCGGTGCTGGCGGGAATCTGGCTGGAGCACCACCTCCTCATCGCGCCGGCCATGGGGCACGGGCACGGGTCGCTCAACCTGGGGCCGGGCGACGCCCTGATCTGTGTCGGCTTCATGGGGCTGATGGCGGTCTCCGTGGATTTTTACCTGCAAACATTCCCCGAGCTCGTCGCGCCCGCCGGGAAGGAGGGGGATTGATGGATCTCTTCACCCCCCTGGCCGCCGCCGCCGTCCTGGTCCTTCTGGTCGTCGCCTTTTTCGGAACGCTGGGGCGATTTTCCGCCCGGGTCGCCCGCAACCGCGCGCCCCTGGTCCTCACCGGCTCTGCCGCCGTTCTGGTGCCCGTCTTCCTCCACTTTTTCTACACCCCCCCGGCATTCGACATCGGCCCCCAACAGCCCATCGCCTTCAGCCACCGCCTGCATGCCGGGGACAAGGCCATCGACTGCCAGTTCTGCCACCCCTATGCGGGACGCTCGATTCACCCGGGCCTGCCGCCGGTGGAAAAGTGCCTCTACTGCCACAGGTACATCATCACCCGCTTCCCCGAAATTCTCAAGGAGCACGAGTATTTCGACAGCGGGACGCCGACCCCCTGGGTCAAGGCCAATTACCTCGCCGAGCACGTGGTGTTCAACCACCAGCGCCACATCCGCAAGGAAATCGACTGCGCGGCCTGCCACGGGGAGGTCCGGTCCCAGGACCGGATAAAGGGAACCCATTTTTTCATGGGATTCTGCATCGAGTGCCACCGCCGGAAAAATGCCCCCGTCGACTGCTGGCTGGCCTGCCACAACTGACGGCGTGAGGGCCGGCGATCCCTTAGCCGGTCGGCCCTTTACCCCGGGGGAGCAAACGGCCGAAAGATTCGAGTGCGGCTCGAAAAATCGACGCCGTTTCGGATCGAACCGGCAAAGCGCCACAGGAGAGACGATCTTGCCCACGCCAACCGATGCGCCGCCTCACGCCTACCGGACCGCCAGGGGGTTTTTCATGACCTCGGCCGTCTGGATGATCGTGGCCACCTTCATGGGGTTGACCGGGGCCACGGAGCTCATCGCCCCCGATCTGACGAAAAACATCGCCTGGCTGGTCTTCGGCCGGGTGCGCCCCATCCATGTCAACCTGGTGCTTTTCGGTTTCGTCACGCCGGCCCTCCTGGGGGCGGCGTTCTATTACGTCCCGCGGCTGCTGCGCGCCCCCCTCTACAGCGAACCGCTGGGGGTCGCGACCGTGGCCGCGTGGAACCTCTCGCTGGTGCTCACGGTGGTCACCCTCTCCCTCGGCTACTCCCAGGGAAGGGAATACGCCGAGATGGTCTGGATCGTCGACGTGCTGGTGGTGGGAGCCTTCCTGCTGGTGTTCCTGAACCTGATTTTGACGGTCAGAAACCGCACCGAGCCGATCCTCTACGTCTCGGTCTGGTACGTGTGCGCCGGGGTCATTTTGACCGCCGCGACCTTCAGCCTCGGCAACGTCATCTGGCAGCCCGACACCGGCGCCCTGGCCGGCATCCCCGACGCGATCCTTCTCTGGTTCTACGGCCACAACGTCTTCGGCCTGCTGCTGACGCCCCTTGCCGCCGGGGTCGCCTACTGCCGGCTCAGCCGGGCAAAAAGCCGCTTGTCGGCGGAGCCGGTCCAGTCGGGGAAATGGTCGGCGCTTTTGCCGGTTTTGCCGTCCAGGGTCAGCGCCATCAGGAGGGTGAGCTTCATCGGCGGTCTCTTTCGGAGGTCCTCGGGGGCATCGTTCCCGAAGTCGGCCCTCAGGTGGTTTCGACGAACCAGATGATGGTGCTGCGGCTTTCAGGCGCCTCCATGATCATCACCGACGCGTAATCGCCCTGAAACGAGGTGACGATGGCGCTGGGGCCGGCGGGGGTCACGGTTTCAAACACCTGGATGAAGGCGAATACCAGCATGCCGGCCGCGGCCGCCAGGGGGATGAGCCGGCGCGGGCTCAAAATGCCTTTCAGCCCGGCCCACGGGCGCGGCCTGCGTTGGACGGCACGGGCGATGACCCGTTCTTCCAGGGCCTCCCGCTCGCTGCGGGTGAGGACTGCGCCGGGGTCCGACCGAAGGAGGCCTCCGATCGCCCGGTTGCGCTCCAGAAAAAGGCGGCACTGCGGGCATTGTGCCACATGGGCCCGGGCCCGAACGCCCTCGGCCTCGTCGGCCTCGCCGTCGAAGAACCGGTCCATCAGGGCCGGGTCGCATCGGTTGCGGGCATCGCTCATCGGTCTCCCCGAGAATACGGTCCGCCTGGCTTGCGGAACCGGGTATGCCGGCCCGCCTCGCCCCGGCAGGCCTCTGCTTGTGAATATAGACACCGGATTTTACCGAAAACTCACCGCTGACGAACTTTTTTCCCAGACGGCGGCAAGGCCCGCCTCGTTGAAAAAGGAGCCGCCCCATGACCCGCACGATGCGCTTCGCGATCATTCATGCCCTGTCGGCCTGGCTGATCCCGCTCTCCCTTCTCTTTCACCCGGCCGTTGTCCCGGCCGTGGAACCCGAGACCGCCCCCCTGCCCGCCGAGAGCCTGGAGATCACCGACTTCCAGATGCCCGGGACCCTGGCCCTGTGCGGGGAGCCGATGCCCCTCGAGGACCCGCGGGCTGCCGAACTGCTCGAGCGCGAGTTCCTCATCTCGGTCTGGGATCACGCCCAGGTCATCATGTGGCTCAAGCGCGCCGGGCGCTATTTTCCCTTCATCGAACAGGAACTGGCCGCCCGGGGGATGCCCGACGACCTGAAGTACCTGGCGGTGGCCGAAAGCTCCCTGATCGACTACGTCCGCTCCAGGGCCGGGGCGACCGGCACGTGGCAGTTCATGTCCCACACGGCGCAGCGCAACGGGCTGCGGCACGACGGCGACATCGACGAGCGCCGCAGCTTCGTGATGTCCACCGGGGCCGCGCTGGACCACCTGAAGGAGCTGCGGGCGTCCTTCGGCACCTGGGCCTTGGCCATGGCCGCGTACAACTGCGGCGAGGCCTGCGTGCAAAAGGCCATCGCGGGGCAGCGTGTCCGCGACTACTACCGTCTCAACCTGCCGGTGGAGACCGAGCGCTATGTCTTCCGCATCGCCGCCATCAAGATCATCATGCAAAACCCCGGGCGCTACGGGTACCGGGTATCCCCTGAGCGGGTCTACAAGCCGCTGAGCGCCGACACGGTCAGCGTCACGCTGAGCGTCCCGGTCCACATCACCGATTTGGCCGAGGCCCTGGGCACCGACTTCAAGGCGATCAAGGAGTTAAACCCCCAGTTCCTGGGATACCACCTGCCCCGCGGCCGGCATGACCTGCGCTTGCCCGTGGGCAAAGGCAGGCAGGCCGAGGCGGTGCTGGTGTCCCTGTGCGAGGGAAGCGCCGGCCGGGAATCGACCCCCGCCAGCCGCTTCTACACGGTCCAGCCCGGCGACAGCCTGAGCAGGGTCGCGGAGAAGGCCGGCATCCCCCTGGACCGGCTCAAAGCCCTCAACAACCTGAAAGGCTCCGTCATCCACGCCGGCCAGAAACTGCGCCTCGAATGATGCGGGTCGCTTGAAAAAAAGCGCTGATGTCCCCCGGGCCCGCGCACCTGCCTGCCCATCGCCCATCGGGCTGACCGGCCTGGCGCACAACGGTCACAGCATCTCCGCCCCCAGCGGTCCGTCCGGCGCGAGGTGGATCAGGGCTCCTGCGCCGCCGCGGCCCATGCTGCAGTTGACCACCAGGGTATCCCCGAGAAAACCGGTGCCGGCCTGCTCGTGGACATGGCCGCAGATCAGCAGCCGGGGCCGCCGCTGCAGCACCAGCCGCCGCAGGTGATAGGATCCCACGTGCAGCCGGCCGAAGGCCAGGTCGCGAACCCCGAGGGGCGGCGCATGGGTCACCAGGACGGTGTCCGGCCGGACCAGGTCGGCGGCCGCGGCGGTCAGGGTGCGCTCCCTGAACGCCAGGCGCGACCGCAGCGGCAGGGCCAGGGTACCCCCGATGCCGACGAAGTGAACCCCGCCGATGAGCACGGCCTCCAGGTGCAGGCAGGTGATGCGGGGGATGACTGCCAGGCGCCGCATCGTGCGCCGGGAGTCGCTGTTGCCGCGCACGGCGAGCACGGGCACCGGCAGCGCCTCCAGGGCGCGCAACTTTTCAGGCGGCAGGGTGCGCCGGGAGATGTCCCCGGCGACGACCAGCACGTCGGCTGACACCCGCGCCACGGTTTCGCAGATCGTCTCCAGGCGCGCGGGCCTGGCATGGATGTCGGCCGCGGCGTAAATTTTCACCGGGCGCCGCCTAACGCAAAAAGCCCGGCGTCGGCGCCGGGCTTTTCGAACGGTTGCGCTTCATGGCGCTCAGTCGATCCTGGGCCGAGGCAGGACCTTGGCGCGCTCGGCGATTTCGGGAACCTTGTGCTCCCACTCGATGGCCATGAGGTGAATTCCTGCCACCCCCTTCATCTCCTTGAATTCCTCGATCTGCTCGCAGGCGATCTTGATCCCCTCTTCGGCCACCTGCCCCTTGCCGGCGCCCTTGAGCCGTTCGATGATCTCGTCGGGGACGTCCATCCCGGGAACCTTGGTCGCCATGTAGCGGGCCATGCCGACACTCTTCATGGGGGTGACGCCGGCCAGGATGTAAGCCTTCTCCGTGAGCCCGGCGTCGTTGGCGCGCTTGATGAACTCGCGGAACTTCGCCATGTTGTAGATGCACTGGGTCTGGATGAAGTCGACCCCGGCCTCGATCTTCTTGGCCAGGCGGTGCACCCGCCAGTCGAAGGGGTCCGCGAAGGGGTTGGAGGCGGCGCCGATGAACATCCTGGGCACGCCCTCGAGTTCCGCCCCGCTGAGAAACTTGCCCTCGTCGCGCATCTTCTTGACCATCGCGATGAGCTGCATGGAGTCGATGTCGAAAACCCCCTTGGCGCTGGGGTGGTCGCCGAACTTCTGGTGATCACCCGACAGGCAGAGCATGTTGCGGATCCCGTGGGCATAGGCCCCCAGGATGTCGGACTGCATCGCCAGCCGGTTGCGGTCGCGGCAGACCATCTGGAAATTGGGTTCCAGACCTTCCTGAAGAATCAGCAGGCTCGCCGCCCAGCTGGACATCCGCACCATGGCCGTCTGGTTGTCGGTGATGTTGACCGAGTCGACCACCCCCTTCAAATGGGCGGCCTTTTTGCGCACCTCGTGGGCGTCGGCCCCCCGCGGCGGTCCCAGCTCGCCGGTGAAGGCGAAGTGTCCGGCCTTCAACACTTTCTCCAAATTGCTTCCTGATTTATAGCCGTTCTGCTCTGTGCTCATAACCCTCACCTTCTTTGAAGGATTCGTGTCCCGGGAAAAGGGCCGCAGACCGGCCGCCGTCCTGGGCCGACGAAAATTAGGCCGTTTTTTCCTTTTCGGGTTTCTTGTAGCCGGGCTGGATCAGCGTCCGCGGAATCTGGTCCTTCCACTCCTGGGCCGGCAGGATGCATTTGATATTGTCCAGGCGGCCCTGGAGCGACAGGCGCTCGAAAATCTTGAACCAGGCGCAGGGCTGGTCGGGGTCGATTTCGCAGCTGCCCTTGTTGGTGCCGCCGCAGGGCCCGTTGTAAAGGCCCTTGGCGCACATGGTCACCGGGCAGATGCCGCCGGTGATGCCCAGCACGCAGCTCTGGCAGGACCGGCAGCGCTCCTCGTACCAGCCCACGGCCTGGTTGACCGCCAGGCCGGAGGTGTCGACGCCGGGGAAAACCGGTTTACCGGGGAAGCGCTCGGCCAGGAACTGGATCCCGACCCCGCAGGCCATGGAGATGAGCGCGTCGTAGTCGCCCACCTTGTCGTCGATTTCGGCGAGGTATTCCCGGTCGCACTGACGCTCCAGGGTGACCGCCCCCAGTTCCACCGGGTTGTCCTCCAGGCGCCGGGCCATGTCGAGTTCCGCGTTCAGGACGGCGACTTCCTTTTCCCCGCCGGCCAGGCAGACGGCCACGCAGGTGCCGCAACCCACCGTCAGGACCTTCTTGTAACCCTTGATCATGCTCTTGATTTCATCAAGGGGCTTGCGTTTGGCAACGATCATAATTCCTCCGTCTGGGCTCCGGATCCGGGGGTGTCGCCCGGAACTGCCTCGGCGGGCGGGGTCCGGATCCGAAGCCCCGTCACAGGGCGTTACGCCTCCGATTCCGGGTGAAACACGTCGACATCCTTCAGGTCCTCACCCAGGTATTCGCGCTCGTTGGGCCCCAGCACCCCCATCGACAGGCAGATCAGCGTCCACAGGTGCACCGTGTTCCAGGCGTGGTCGCGGATGTCGCTCAGGTCGTGCACCTGGGCGTGGCAGTTGTGGCACGGGGTGATGCAGTACTGCGCCCCGGTGCTGAGGATCTGCTCGGCCTTGAGCCGGCCGTATTCCCTCCGGGCTTCGGGAAACCCGGACTGGAGGAACCCGCCGCCGCCGCCGCAGCAGTAGTTGTTGGAGCGGTTGGGGTGCATTTCGACGAAGTTCTCCTCGCCCACCACGGCCCTGACCACGTAGCGCAGGTCCTCGGCCACCGGGTCGCCGAAGGACTTGCGCACCAGCTGGCAGGGGTCCTGGACCGTGAACTTGATCCTGCGCTCCCTGTTCCAGTCCGAGCTGACCTTCAGCTTGCCCTCGCGGATCCACTGGGCATAGTATTGGATGATGCTCTTGATCTCGAAGTTGAAGGGGAGCTTGAACTTCTGCAGTCCGAACCGGACCGCGAACAGTTCGTGCCCTCACTCCGTGTTGAGCCAGACCTTGCACCCCAGGTCCTCCACCGCCTTGACCTTGGTCTCGACGATGTGCTTCCAGGCGTCGTCGTCGGCCATGAACATGCAGTAGTTCTCGGCCGCCCAGCCCTTGGTGCCGTATGTCCAGTCCGCCCCCACGGCGTGCAGGATCTTCCTCAGGGGCAACATCTCGTCTGGCTCGGTGACCGGCTCGCGCGAGTTCTGGTTGAGGAAAAACTCGGCCCCGTGCTTGTTGACCGGCGCCTGCATGTCGGCGAACTCCGGCTGGTTCTGGCGGTACTCCTCCAGTACGTCCTCCACCACGAACTGGAAGTCCTCCTCCGAGGCGCCCATGGCGCTGCAGGTGTCGTTGCGCAGGGCCATGTCGCAGGAGCCCAGGATCCCCTTGGGCCTCTGGTCCCGGGGCCAGGCCTGCCGGGCGTAATAGACCAGCTGCGGGATGTTGATCTTCATCGGGCAGACGTAGATGCAGCGCTGGCACATGCTGCACATCCAGACCCACTTGGTGGTGGTGACTTCCTCGTCCATCCCCAGGGCGGCCATGCGCAGGAACTTGCGCGGGTCGAGCCCTTCCAGGCCCGTGGCCGGGCACCCCGACGAGCAGGCGCCGCAGGTCAGACACAGGTTCAGGTTCCCCCCTTCCGGGAGAAGCCCCTTCACCTTGTCGATGAAGACGCTCTTCTTCTTTCCTCCGAGTTTGATCGCTTCTTCAGCCATAGTGAACTCCTGAATGGGTAATTGAAATACGGTTATTTATTTTTCAACGGGTTGGGCCCGAGGGCCTTCACGTTCTCGGTCATCTCCTTGGCATAGGCGGCGAAAGTCGGGCCTTCGCCCGAGGAGAGGTTGTACATGCGCACCCGCTCGGGTTCCAGGCCGATTTCCTCCAGGCAGGCGCGCACGAAGTTGACCCGCTCCCGGCACCGGAGGTTGCCCTCGTTGTAGTGGCAGGTGCCCTCCAGGCAGCCGACGCAGTAAACCCCGTCGGCCCCCTTCTGGATCGCCCGCAGCAGGTGCATGACATCCACCTTGCCGGTGCACGGCACCCGGATGATCTTGATGCTGCTGGGGTACTCGAGTCGCATCGAACCTGCCAGGTCCGCGGCCGAGTAGCCTCAGTATTCGCAGCAGAACGCGATGATGGTTGGTTTGAAATCCGCCATTAGTGTCCCCCTGTGAGCAAGGCGTCAATCTTGCAGGTTATCTGCTCGTCTTCATAGAAGCCCAGCTGGATGGTCTGCCGCGGGCAGACGGCGGTGCAGACCCCGCACCCGTGGCAAATCGCCTCGTTGATCTCGATCTCCCTCTTTTCGGTGTTGAACACCGGCACCCCGAAGGGGCAGGAGCGCACGCAGGTCAGGCACTTGACACAGTGCTCGACGTCCACCTTGGCGGTGATGGCCGACAGGCGGATGGCGTCCTTGGCCAGGAAGGTGGTGGCACGCGACGCCGCCGCCTGGGCCTGGGCGATGGTCTCGCTGATGAGCTTGGGCCCGTGGGCCGTGCCGCATAGGAACACACCCTCGCTGGGCATGTCCACAGGGCGCAGCTTGACGTGGGCTTCGATGAAGAAGCCCTCCGTATTGCGGTTGAGCTTCATGATGCCGCTCACCTCGCCCGTGTCCGCGGCGGTCACCCCGGCGCTCAGGGCCAGCAGGTCGGCCCGGATCTCGAGGGGCAGCCTGAGGATGTGGTCTTCCACCGCGACGACGATTCCGTCCCCGGTGGCGGAAACCCGGGGGGGCGAGTTCTTGTCGAAGCGGATGAAGATCACCCCCTGCTTGCGGGCCTCGGTGTAATAGTCTTCCAGCAGGCCGTAGGTGCGGATGTCCCGGTAGAGGACGTAGACCATGGCCTCCGGGTTGCTCTTCTTGATGGCCAGGGCGTTCTTGACGGCGCTCTGGCAGCAGATTCGCGAGCAGTTCTGGTTTTCGTCGTTTCTGGACCCGACGCACTGGATCATGACCACGCTGTCCAGGCCCGCCGCCCCCTGGCTCTCCAGGCGGTGGCTCAGCTCGACCTGGGTCACCACGCGCTCGTCCTCGCCGAAAAGAAACTCCTTGGGCCGGTATTCCGTGGCCCCGGTGGCGACGATGTAGATCCCGTGCTCGATGCGCTTTTTGGCTTCGCCGCCGCAGGAGATCTCGGTGGCGAAACTTCCCTTGAAGCCTTCGAAGCCGACGACGCGCGCATCGGTGAAGACCTCGATGCGCTCGTTGGCCGTGACGGCGCCGGTGAGCCGGGCCAGGTAGGCCTGGACATCGTTGCCCTCGATGGTGTGGTGCAGCTGGCGCGCGAACCCCCCCAGGACCGGCTCCCTTTCGACCAGGGCCACCGGGAACCCCTGTTCCGCCAGGCCTAAAGCGGCGTTCATCCCGGCGATCCCCCCGCCGATGACCAGGGCCTGCTTCTTGATGGGAACGACCTTTTCACGAAGGGTTTTCAGGGTCCCGGCGCGGGCGACCGACATGCGCACCAGGTCCTTGGCCTTCTCGGTGGCCGCGGCATGGTCCTTGGAGTGGATCCACGAGTTCTGGTTGCGGATGTTGGCCATCTCGAACAGGTACCTGTTCAGCCCGCAGGCCTCCAGGGTTTCCATGAACATCGGCTCGTGGGTCTTGGGGCTGCAGGAAGCCACCACCACCCGGTTGAGGCGGTGTTCCCGGATCTTCTCCTTGATGATCTCCTGGGTGTCCTGGCTGCAGGTGAAAAGGTTGTCGTCGGAGAAGACCACGTGGGGCAGGCTGGCCGCGTACGCACGCACCGCCGGCACGTCGACGATCCCGCCGATGTTGATGCCGCAGTTGCACACGAAAACCCCGATGCGCGGCTCTTCCTGGGTGACATCGCGCTCGGCGGGCGGCTCGGCCTTTTGGATGTCGGTGCCCCGGGCCTCTGCCAGGGCGGACCCGGCCACCTGGGCAGCGGCGCTCGCCTCGGTGATGGAACTGGGGATGTCCTTGGGCCCCTGGATCACACCGCAGGTGAAGACGCCGGGCCGCGAGGTGCAGACCGGCGCGAAGGGGTCGGTGGCCACGAAATTGTAGCGGTTCAGGTCCACGCCGAGCTTCCTGGCCAGTGCGGCCGCGTCCGGCTGGACCTGCAGCCCCACCGACAGCACCACCATGCTGAAGACCTCTTCCTGCATGGCCCCGGATTCGTCGGCGAACTTCACCGTCAGGTCCCCGGTCTCGGGGATTTCGCTGATGGTGTGGATGCGGGCCTTGACGAAGCGCACCCCGTCCTTGTCCTTGGCGCGCAGGTAATACTTTTCGTAATCCTTGCCGAAGGTGCGCATGTCCATGTTGAAAATCGCGCAGTCCAGGTCGCCGTGGGCGTGCTCCTTGGCGATCATGGCCTCCTTGACGGCATACATGCAGCACACCGACGAGCAGTAGCCGTTGCCGGTGCGGTTGGCGTCCCGCGAGCCGACGCACTGCAGCCAGGCGATTTTCCGCGGCTCTTCCCGGTCCAGCGGGCGCGCCAGGTGGCCGAAGTACGGACCGGAGGCGCTCAGGATGCGTTCGAACTCCTCGCTGGTGACCACGTTGGGGAATTTGCCGTAGCCGAGGTAGTCGAGGCTGGACGGGTCATACCCCCGGCTGCCGGCCGAGAGGATGACGGATCCGACCTTCAGGGTGGTTTCCCGCTCGGCGTCGTCGTACTGGACCGCCTTGGCGATGCACATGTTCTCGCACAGGCCGCAGCCGATGCAGGTGTCCGTGTCGATGGCAAAGGCCAGCGGGACCGCCTGGGCGTACTCGATGTAGGTGGCGCGCCGGTCGTTGAGGTTCATGTTGTAGGCGTTCACCGCTGTCACCGGGCAGTGCCGGGCGCACTCCCCGCACCCGGTGCACTTGACCGGGTCGATGTAGCGGGGGCGGTTGGAGAGGGTGACCGTCATGTCGCCCGGCTCCCCCTCGACGGACTTGACGTCGCTGCAGGTGATCAACTCGATGTTTTCGTGCCGGCCGACCTCGACCAGTTTGGGCGAGATGACTCACATGGCACAGTCGTTGGTCGGAAAGGTCTTGTCCAGGCGCGACATCATCCCGCCGATGGTCGGCGACTTGTCGACCAGGTAGACCTTGTATTCGGCGTTGGCCAGGTCCAGTGAGGCCTGCATGCCGGCGATGCCGGCGCCGACCACCATCACGGACCCACTCTTTTTCGTTGCTGCTTCTCCCATGTCAACTCCTTATAAGGCCGCGAAAACGGGCTTGCATGCCTCCATGCCTTTGAATTCCACCAGGCTGCGCTTTTCCATGTCGGCCAGCAGATAGGAAATCCGCTGCAGGGGAAGGCCGATCCTGGCGCGGATGTCCCGCACCGACGTGCATCCGTTCCGTATCGACTCCAGGATCAGGTTGCTCTGGTATTCGCGTTCGAGCACCGAGTCGAGAATCGATTCGAAGCTCCGGGTGTCCCACTGCCGCCCGTAGACGTCGCCCTTCGTGGTGATGTGAAGCTCCTTGCCCACCAGCCAGCGCAGGGTTTCCCCTCCCAGGGTCTCCTCGACCGCCGCCAGCTGCAGGGCGAAGGCGGCCGGGTCGAACTTCCCCAATGCCTTGATGGAGGAGGTGGTGGCGTTGACGATCTCCACGAAGCGCTGGGCCTCGGCCGAGGACACCCACGCCACGTGGAGGCGATCTTTTCCGATCCCGCTCATTTCCAGCAGGTTGCGGGTCAGGCGCATCTTCTTGTCGGCTTGTTTATTACCTTCCAGGTAATGGCAGTCGCCGAAATGTCACCCGGCCACCAGGACCCCGTCGCATCCCTGGCGAAAGGCCTTGACGACGAACAGGGGATCGACCCTGCCCGAGCACATGACGCGCACCGTGCGGATGTTGGCCGGGTACTGCAGCCGGGAAACACCCGCCAGGTCGGCGCCGGCATAGGCGCACCAGTTGCACAGAAATCCAACTATTTTGGGCTCGAAATCCTCCATGTGTCTACCGTCCTCTTGGGTTGAGTCGTTATCGGGTATCCTGCCGTGTTCATTTCAGGACGAAGGCGGCGCCTGTGAACCCTCGGCGCCGGCCGTCACACCGCACACACCGAAGCCACGATCTGGCTGGCCCGGAAATGCAGCATGTCGATGGCCTGCTGGGGGCAGCTGGCCGCGCACAGCCCGCAGCCCTTGCAGGAGGCGGGGATGTTCTTGGCCCGGTAGCCCTTGCCCTCGACCTCCTCGAGCTCGATGGCCCCGAAAGCGCAGACATCGACGCACAGCCCGCAGCCGATGCACTTTTCGGGGTCCACCTTGGAGGCCAGGGGGGAGACGCCGATGGACTCCTGGGCCAGCACCGTGGCGGCCCGGCCGGCGGCGGCCATGGCCTGGGAGATGCTTTCGTCCAGCGGCTTGGGGTAGTGGGCGATGCCGCACAGGAAAATGCCGTCGGTGGCGAACTCCACCGGCCGCAGCTTGGCATGCGCCTCCATGAAAAACTGGTCCGTGTTGAGCGGAATCTTGTAGAGCTGCGAAATCTTCTCCCCGGCCGCGGGTTGGATGGCGGTCGCCAGGTTGACGATGTCGGCGCGGATGGCGACCGTCTTCTGTAGGATGGGGTCGAAAACGACCACCTCGAGGCCGTCCCCGGCCGCGGCCACCTGCGGCTTGTTGTCCAGTGAGTAGCGGATGAAGATCACCCCCTTGCGGCGGGCCTCCTTGTAAAGGATCTCCCTTTCCGCGTAGGTCCGGATGTCGCGGTAGAGGATGAAAACATCGGTCTCCGGGTTCCGGTCCTTGATGGCGATGGCCTGGGACACGCTGGTGGTGCAGCATATGCGCGAACAGTAGGGCCGGTTGTCGTCGCGCGAGCCGACACACTGGATGAACACGACGCTCCTGGCCTTGTCCAGCAGCTCCGGCTCGTGTTCGATGTCGTGCCAGCGCATCACCCGCGGGTCTTGGCCGCAGAGGTACTCGTCGGTGGTGGTGGCCTGCCCTCCCGTGGCGACGACCACCGTTCCGTGCCGGACCAGATCCGTGCTGCCCTCGCACGTGAGCTCGGTTTCGAAATTGCCCACGAAGCCGCCGGCCCCGGTCACCTCGGTGTTGAGGCGCACGTCGATGGCGGGGTGGCTTTTGACGCGCTGGATCAGCTTGGCCAGGTAGGCCTGGACATCGCTCCCGCTCCATGTCCTGGACACGTCCCGCGCCGCGCCTCCCAGCTGGGGCGATCTTTCGACGATCACCGCCGGAAAGCCCTGTTCGGCCAGGCTCAGGGCCGCGGTCATGCCGGCCACGCCGCCCCCGATGACGAGGGCCGACTTTTCCACCGCCACGGAGAGGGGCTGGATCGATTCCAGCAGAGAGGCCCGCGCCACGGCCATGCGCACCAGGTCCTTGGACTTTTCCGTGGCCAGCGCCTTGTCGGCCGAATGCACCCAGGTGCACTGGTTGCGGATGTTGGCCATTTCGAACAGGTAGGGGTTCAGGCCGGCGTTGCGGATGGTCTCCTGGAACAGGGGTTCGTGGGTCCGGGGGGTGCAGGCGGCCACCACGATGCGGTTGAGGTTGTTTTCCCTGACGACGGACACGATCTTGTCCTGGGTGTCCTGGCTGCAGGTGAAGAGGTTTTCCTCCACGTAGGCCACGTTGGGAAGGCTCCTGGCGTACTCCGCGATCGCGGGGACGTCGGCGATGCCGCCGATGTTGACCCCGCAGTTGCAGACGAAGACCCCGATGCGCGGCGCCGCCTGGGAGGTGTCGCTTTCAGCCGGGAATTCCCGCGTCCGGACCAGGCTTCCCCGGGCTTCCGCCAGGCCGATGCTGGCGCCGCAGGCCGCGGCGCTGGCTTCCATGACCGACTGGGGGATGTCCTTGCAGCCCTGGAGCACCCCGGCTACGTAAATTCCCGGACGGGAGGTGGCCACCGGCGCGGTGTCCTCGGTTTTGACGAAATTGTAGCGGTTCAGCTCGATCCCCATGGCCCTGGCCGTCTCCACGGCGGATGCCGCCGGCTCCATGCCCACCGACAGGACCACCATGTCGAAGTGGATCACGCCGGCGCCATGATCGTCCCCCCAGCTGAAGCCCCCAACGAACACCAGGATCAGGTAGTCGCGCAGGTCCGCCGACCCGGCGATCAGGGAATTTAGGAGCACACGCTCGGCGGCGGCGCCGGCCAGCTCGAAGGCATAGGCAGTCTCGTGGTCGCAGTTGAGTCCGTAACCGGTCAGAACCAGGGTCTTGACGCTGCTCATGCGGTCGGCTCCCCGCCCATGGCCGTCCGGCGGACGGCGGGCCCAGATGGAAACGCTAAATCAGATCGCCGAAGGTCGATTTCCAGGCGCCCTCGAGAACCTCCAGTCCGGCGTCCAGGATGAGCGTTCCGGACAGCCCCCTGACGGCCAGCACCGGGTCCGCGGTCACCTGCCCCACGCAGGCGCAGGGCAGCCCTTCGAAGCAGGCCTCGAAATCGGCCTGACGGCGGGGGTCCACGGTGGCGATGAAGCGGCCGGGGGATTCGGAAAACAGCAGCTGGTCCTCGCGCAGGCTGCCCGCGGCCGGCACCCGCGCCAGGTCCACCGACAGCCCCAGCCGCCCGGCCAATGCCGCCAGGGCCAGGTGGACCCCCAGTCCACCGCGGTAGACCCCGTGCACCGAGGCGGCCAGGCCCCGGGAGGCGGCCCGGTTGAGGGCCCGGTAGAGCCGCAGGAACCGCTCCGGGTGCACCCGGGGAACGTTGAGCCCCACATAGCCCTGAAGGGCGTAATACTCGGAACCGCCGAGTTCGTCGGCGGTCTCGCCCAGGAGATAGACCCGGTCGCCGGCCACCTTGGGGTCCAGGGTGGTGCAGGCGGCCACGTCCGCCACGATGGAAGTGGCCGAAAACTGGAGGGTCTCCAGGGCCGAGACCTTGTGCGTCTCCCCGTAGGCGCCGGCCAGGTGACCGTCGACGTACATGCTGTCCTTGCCGGATAGCAGCGGGATTTCGTAGGCCAGGCAGAGGTCCCGCAGGGCGCGGCAGGCCCTCACCAGCTGGGCCGCCTTGAACTTGGCGTCGGGGTTCGCGGCCGGGTCGAACTGGACGCTGGGCCAGCAGAAGTTGTCAACCCCGCCGACCCGGTCCACGTCCGCCCCCACGGCCACCAGCCTCCGGAGGGCCTCGTCGATGGTGCAGGCGGCCATGTGGTAGGCGTCGATGGCCGAATAGAAGGGCAGCAGGGCCTGGGAATAGGCCAGCCCCTGCTCTGAGGTGAGCACCGGACGCAGGACGGCCGCGTCAGTGGGCACATCGCGCCCGACGCCCACGAGGGGCTTGACAACGCTGGTCCCCTGCACCTCGTGGTCGTACTGGCGGCAGATCCACTCCTTGGAGCAGATGTTGGGTCGCGCCAGCATGTCGGCCAGCAGGCGGCCGTAATCCTTCGGGGGAGAGAGCACCGGTTCGCACAAGCCCCTCAGGTTCGGCGGCAGCCACTCGGCCTCGAACTCCCACTGGGGAAAGCGCCGCGTGAGCAGGTCCAGGTCGACATAGGCGCAGGTGGCGCCCCCGTACGTGATGTGCAGCCTGCCCGAAGCGGTGTAGCTCCCGATGACGGTGCTTTCGACGGCATGCTTGCGCGACAGGGCCATGAAGCGCTCAAGATCCCCGGGCGCCACGGCCACGGTCATGCGCTCCTGGGACTCGGAAACCCAGATTTCCCACTGGGCCAGGCCGTCGTACTTGAGCGGCACCTGCTCCAGCCGGATCTCGCAGCCGTTGGAGAAGCGCGCCGACTCGCCCACCGAGGAAGACAACCCGCCCCCGCCGTTGTCGGTGATGAAGCGGATCAGGCCCTCGTCGCGGGCCTCCAGGAGAAAATCGTGCATCTTTTTCTGGGTGTAGGGGTCGCCGATCTGCACGTGGCCGGCCGGGGTGCTCGCCGAGAAGGCCTCGGAGGAGGCGGTCACCCCGTGGATGCCGTCCTTGCCGACCCGGCCGCCGCACATGATCACCAGCTGCCCCGGGGCGGTCCGTTTCTGTTCCGACGGCCGACCGTCGATGAGGGCCGGCATGATCCCCAGGGCGGTGACGAAGACCAGGCATTTGCCCATGTACCCCGGGTGGAAGAGGACCTGGCCGAAAGGCGTGGGGATGCCGCTCTTGTTGCCCCCGTCGCGCACCCCCTCGATCACCCCGTCCAGGAGGCGCCGGGGATGAAGCCGCGGAGACAGGGGGCCGCCGTAGTCCCGCGGCCCCACGCAGAAACCGTAGCTTCCCATGATCAGCCGGGCGCCCTTGCCGGTGCCCATGGGGTCGCGGTAGATGCCGACGATGCCGGTGATGGCCCCGCCGTAGGCCTCCATGTTGGAGGGGGAGTTGTGGGTCTCGCCGGTGATCACGTAATGGTGGCGGTCGTCGAAGCGGGCCGCGCCGGCGTTGTCCCAGAGGACCGACACGACCCAGGGTTTGCGCGTCTGCAGTTCCAGGGTCGGGGCCTGGATGCAGGTCCTGAAAAGGTTGTCGACGACCTCCTCGCCCTCGCCGCCCGCCTCCCGGTAGCGGAACAGGCCCTGGAAAGTGTTGTGGTTGCAGTGGTCGCTGCGGGCCTGGGAGATGTATTCCAGCTCGATGTCGGTCGGGTCGCCCAGCCCCACCGCGGCCCTTGCGGCCCGCACCCGGGTATCGGCGAAATACGCCCGGATCACGGGGATGTCGCTGGGGTTCAAGGCCAGGTTGCGCTCCCGGCTGATGCGCCGCAGGGTCTCGTCGCTGTCGACGGGAACGGCCGCGACGGTGGGCACATGCTCGATCCGCACCCGGGGGATGATGATCCCGACCCCCTCCCGCGGGTCCCAGTCTCGGGCCTGGACAACCTTCCACTGCTGAATGATGTCGTTGGCGAGAATTTCGGCGGCAATGGTGTGCAGGTCGGCCGCGGCAAGTCCCCCGGCGCTGACGCAATAGCGCCTGGAGGTGTAGATGCCCTCTTCCTTCCCCAGCTTGACCCGCAGCAGGTCCTCCACGGCCTCCACCGCCGTGCTGCCGGGGTTGTCGCGCACGCCGGGGCGGAACCCCACCCACACCACCCAGTCGAAGGGCACCTCCAGGGGGGAGAAGGAGGACACCTGGGTGACGGGATTGGTGAAGATCTCGGTGCGCACCCTTTCGAGCTGCCCGGCCGACAGCGCCGCGTCGATGGTGAGCGCGTGGATCGTGCGGACCCGCTCGATGCGGATGCCGAAATAGCGTTCGGCCTTCTGCCGGACTCCCTCGCCCTCGGCGTCGAACAGATCGGCCCTCAGCGTGACTTCAAGTCGATATGCCATGTCCCTCGCCCCGGGTTTCCAGGAAAGAGAAAAAAATCAAGCGACAAAAATCCTGCGCTTAAAACATAACACCTAAAACCTAACACTTCTCCTATCACCTTCTCATCTGTTTTCCGTCCTACGGGCCGATTTCGATTTCGATTTCGATTGATACGCCCCCGACCCCTGCCCCCTGCCCCCTGCCCCCTGACCCCCGACCTCCGACCTCCGACCTCAGCTGAAAAAAATCCGGGTGATGTCGTTGTAGAAAACGAAGATCATCAGCATCAAGAGCAGCACCAGGCCGATCTGCTGGGCGACCTCGCGGACCTTCACGTTCACCGGCCGCCCGATGAGCAGCTCGATGAAAAAGAAGAGCAGGTGCCCCCCGTCGAGGACCGGGATCGGCAGGAAGTTGAGGATGGCCAGGTTGATGCTGATCAGGGCGATGAAGAAGACCAGGCTGGACGCGCCCTGTTTCGCCTGCTGGCCGGCCATCTCGGCGATCATGATGGGACCCCCCAGGGTCTTGGCCGAGATCGAGCCCTGGATCAGCTTGACGATGCTCAGAACGGTCAGTTCGGCGATGTTGTAAGTCTGCAGCAGGCTTTCCGCGGCGGCTTCCAGCGGGCTGAGATGGCGCGAGACGGTGTCGCCTGCCGCGGTCACTCCGACGACGTAGCGCTCGACGTCCTCGCCGAACAGGTTGCGGGTGGCCGTACGCCGCGGGGAAACGACCAGTTCCAGGGGCTCCCCCGCCCGCAGGACGTCCAGGGCGAGGCTGCGCCCGCCGCTGGCGCTGATGATGTCGGCCATCTCCTCCCAGGTCGCCACCGGCCGGCCGTCGATGGCCGTCACCCGGTCCCCGGGCGCCAGTCCCGCCGACTGGGCCGGGGAACCCTCCTGGACCTCGCCCACCGTGGGCAGCAGCACGAAGGTCCCGCTGAAGGCGAAGAGGGCAGCTCACGCGTTGAGGTCGATTTTCTTCTGATTCAAGGGAATGAAATGGTGGCGGTCGAGGCAAAAACGGGAAAAAACTTCACGGATGCCTGGTGCAAGGGGCTGAGGGCGCTTTCGCAGGCAAGACCGATAAAACGCCGCATTGTCGTCTACCCCGCCGGGCCGGTCCTGCAAACCGGGGACGGCATCGATGTGCTGCCTTTTGAGCGCTTCGTTCAAGCGCTGGCAAAAAACACCCTTTAGCAGGGAAAATAGTCCCCCTCTATAGCGGCATATTGGACACGCAAGAAAAAGCAGCAGCTTGTTTTTTAGGGCGGATAGGCCGGGGGCGGGTTGCAGCGCGTGGTTTTCTCCGGGGCCGGCAGCCGGGGGCCGAAAATCTCCTCCTGCATGATGGGGTCGTCGCAAGTGATGCCGTCCATCAGGATCAGCTGCCGGCGGCGGGGAAGCTCAGCTTGAAGGTGGTGCCCTCGGGGTCGCGGTTCTGGGCCTCGATCTGTCCGCCGTACTCCTTGACGATGCCGTAGACGATGGACAGCCCCAGGCCCATGCCCTTGCCGACCTCCTTGGTGGTGAAAAACGGCTCGAAGACCCGCTCGAGCTGGTCGGCCTGGATGCCGACGCCCGTGTCGGAGACTTCCGCCGCCACCCGGCCCCCCTGGGTGAAGGTGCGGATGGTGATCTGCCCCGGGCAGTCCGTGTCCTGGGCGCACTGCTGGTCGATGGCGTCGCGGGCGTTGCTGATCAGGTTGAAAAACACCTGTTCCAGCTGGTTGTTCTGGGCCAGGATGGGCGGGAGGTCCTCGTCCAGTTCGAGGCGGACCCCGATGTTCTGCAGGCGCAGCTGGCGGCCGATGATTTTCAGCACGGCGCGGATGGGCTGGTTGAGGATGATCCTCTGGGGCTTGTAATCCGGCTTGCGCCCGAACTCCCGCAGCCGGTTGATGATGTCGGAGGCCCGGTCGACCTGTTCGCTCACCTCGCGGGCCACCTGCAGGACGCTGTCGCGGGGAAGGTCCCCCCCCCTTTCGATGACGAGCTTAAGGTATTCGTTGCCGATCTTGATGGCGTTGAGGGGCTGGTTCAACTCGTGGGCGATGCCGGCCGACATCTCGCCCAGGGTCTTCATCTTGCTGGCCTGGATCAGCTGGGCGTCCTTTTCCATCATCTCGGTGATGTCGGTGGCGGCCAGGATGATGGCGTCGTTTTCCATGTAGCGCGTGGGGCAGGCCGTGACGCGGACGAAAAAGGGTTTGTGGCCCTTCTTGAAGTGCTGCACCCTGTGGCTGACCACACAGCTCTGGAACCCGTCGGGCAGAGTGGAAAAGCCGGGCTGCAGGTACTGGTGGTTGAAATCCCCCAGCTCCAGGAAACTGCGGTTGAGCAGCTCGGCGCGGGAGTAGCCGTAGGTTTCCTCCGCGCTGGGGTTGGCATCCAGGATCCTGAAGGTCTTGTAGTCGAGGACGAAGATCGGGTTGGGACCGCTGTTGAAAAGGGACCGGTACTCGCGCTCCGACTCGTAGAGTGCCCTCTCCGCCACCTTGCGCTCGGTGATGTCAAGAAAGGCGCCGGTGATGTACTCCACCTCGCCGTCCTCCCCCAGGATGACCTGTCCGCCCTCCTCGATCCAGCGGACATCGCCGTTCTTGGAAATGCAGCGGTACTCGCGCAGGTAGGAGTGGTCGTGCTGCTTGAGGGCGTAGATGAATTTTTCCTTGGCGGCCTGCAGGTCCTCCGGTGCGACGAGGTCGAACCAGGTCTTTTCCCGCGACAGGAACTGCTCCTTGGTGTAGCCCGTGAGGGTCTCGATCTTGTCGTCGAAGAAATCGATGGTCCCGTCCAGGTAACCCCGGAAGACGATGTTGGGCAGGTTGCGCACCAGCAGCCGGTACTTGCGCTCGCTTTCGCGCAGGGCCTTCTCCTGCCGCTTCTTGTCGGTCACGTCCATGGCGATGCACAGGAACCCGTCCATGGAGCCGTCGGGACCGCTCAGTGCGTTGACCGACATGCTGACCGGAAACTCGACGCCGTTTTTGCGGACATAGGTCCACTCCAGCTGCTGGGAGTGACCGATGGCCGCCAGCGCGAACAGGACGTCAAGCCCCGAATCGGCCTCGTCGGTCTCGGGCAGCTTCAGAAGGTTGGCCCTCTGGCTCAGCTCGGAGGGCAGCATGAAATCCACCGGGGTCTTGATGCCGATGATCTCCTCGGCCCTGTAGCCGAGGAGGTTTTCGGCCCCCCGGTTGAAGACGATGATCTTTCCCTCCTGGTCGGTGGAGATGATGGAGATGTGGGCCGCGGCGTCCAGCACCGCCTTGCGCTGGGCGTTGGCGCTTTGAAAGCGGTAGAGGATCTTTTCGGTTTCCTCGAACTGCTTGGCCACCAGGTTGGCCGTCAGTTCCGCCGCCTTGCGGGAAACCCGGATCTCCTCGCGCAGAACGGCATTTTCCTCCTGGAGCGCCTTGAGCGAGGAGGGGTCGAGGACGTATGACCCGTAAGAGTCATAGGCTTCACGGTTCATGGCAGACCTCGGATTTTCAGATCGACCGGCAGGGCCCCGCCCCCTTGCGCAGGTCGACGGCGTGCACGGTGCATACCAGGCAGGGATCGAAGGAGCGCACCACGTGGTAGAGCTCCACGGGGTGGGCCTCGTCCTTCACCGCCGTCCCCGTCAGGGCCTCCTCCACCGGCCCGCGGTTGCCCCTGAAGGGGGCCGGCCCCGGCCAGCACGCCCGCTGCCACGGCACCCTGCTTCAGGAAATCCCTGCGGTTGATTTTCTTGTCGGTCATGGGGTCTGCCCTCCTTGAAATAGTTTCAGGTTTTGCGTTTCAGGCGGTCGAATTCCAGCATTTTGTGTAGGTCGGATTTCAATCCGACAAAACCCGGATTTCAATCCGACAAAACCTGCGGCCGCCGGATTGGTGTCGGATTGAAATCCGACCTACACCTACCCGTTCTCCAAATCGAAATCGAAATCGCGGTCCTCCCTTTCAACTTCGTCCCCGACCCCGAACCCGATGAAAGCTCACGGCCGAACCCCGAACGGATAACCTTGAACCCCCTCCTACGAGGGCTTCAGCGCGACGCAGTTTTCCGGGCTCCAGCCGATGACGACCTGGTCGCCCCTGGCCGGCAGGCGCACGCCGTGCCGGTTGTGCTGCTTGACCACCAGTTGCTCGCCCGCGCCGAGGCGCACGTAGAAACGGCTCGTGTCGCCCATGTAGACGATTTCCTCCACCACGCCGGAGGCGCTGCAGGCCATCTCCGAGTCCTCGTCCACGAAGACGATCTTCTCCGGGCGGATGGAGAGCTGGACCTCCCCCCGGGCGGCGACCCCGGGCCGGGTCGGGACCCGGAAGCCGGCCATGGACGGGCTGCTGACGGTCATCCACCCGCCCTCGACCGAATCGGCGCGGACGTCCAGGAAATTCGTCTCGCCGATGAAGTCGGCCACGAAGCGGCTTTCGGGCGCCTCGTAGAGCTGGTCGGCCGACCCGATCTGCTCCAGGCGCCCGTGGTTCATGACCGCCACGCGGTCCGAGAGGGTGAGGGCCTCCTCCTGGTCGTGGGTGACCGACAGGACCGTGATGCCGACCTGCTGCTGGATCTGCTTGAGCTCGATCTGCATCCGCTCGCGCAGCTTCTTGTCCAGGGCCCCCAGGGGCTCGTCCATCAGGAGCATCCGCGGCCGGTAGACCAGGGCCCGGGCCAGGCTGACGCGCTGCTGCTGGCCCCCGCTCAGCTGGGAGGGGAGGCGGTCCTCCATCCCCTCCAGGTGCACCATGGCCAGGGCGTCGCCCACGGCCCTGCGGACCTCGGCGGCCGGCGTCTTGCGCATGCGCAGGGCAAAGGCGACATTGGCGAACACGCTCATGTGGGGGAAGAGGGCGTAGTGCTGGAACACCATCCCCAGCCCGCGGGAGTAGGGCGGCACCCGGGTCAGGTCGATGCCGTCCAGGGACACGCGCCCGCGGTCGGGAAGGACGAAACCGGCGACGATCATGAGCAGGGTGGTCTTGCCCGAGCCGGAGGGGCCCAGGAGCGTCAGGAACTCGCCGCGCTCCACCTCCAGGTCGACCCCGTCCAGGGCGCGCACCGGGCCGTAGTGCTTGGTCAGGTTTTCCAGCTCGAGATAGGCCATGGCCTGGTCCTTTTTCCGGTGATCATGGGCGCGGTCCCGTTATTTAGAACGGGCGGGCGCGGCTGTCAAGCGGGTCGGAGTGGGGAGGGGGAAGATCGAAGCTGAAAGCGGAGGACGATGACGATTACGACAACGACAACGACAACGACAACGAGAGATGGGACGCAGTTTGGAAGAACGCGGTGCCCAAATTGGGGCTTTACCCGCGTCGTGGATGGCGGTAAAAGGCAGCGGATGGGAAACAGCATGGCCGCTTTCTTGGGTGTCGGGGTCGGGATCGGGATCGAAGTGAACAGGCCGATTTCGACAAGAACCTGTTTTTAGCGATTTGCCCCCCCCTTTTTCCCCCTGGCAGGGGGATACAGGGGGGGGTAGGTCGGACTTCAGCCCGACATCAAATGCAGCGCGGCGGGGTGGTCCCATGTTTTGTCGGACTGAAGTCCGACCTACAGAGATGTTACGCCGGCCAACCGCCACAGGGGGGGAGCAACCAGATGCCGATAGCGGATCGAATGGTGCCGATGGTCGCGGGCGCAGCGCTCATCAAGGGGATGTTCGAGGAGGGCGCGCGCCTGAAGGCGGCCCACGGGGCGGACCGGGTCTGCGATTTCTCCCTGGGCAACCCGGATATCGCCGCGCCGCGCGAGTTCAGGGAGGCGCTCGTGGAGCTGGCAAGCGACCCGGCTTTAGGCCACGGTTACATGCCCGGGCCGGGGCACCCCCACGTGCGGCGGGCCGTGGCCGGGTACCTGAGCCGGCAGCACCCGGTGGAGCTGACCGAAAACTCGGTCATCATGACCGTGGGGGCCGCCGGCGGGCTCAACATCGTGCTCAAGGCCCTGGTGAACCCCGGGGAGGAGATCCTCACCCCCGCGCCCTATTTCGTCGGCTACCCCCAGTACGCCTTCCTCGCCGACGCGGCCCTGGTCACGGCCCCCTCCCGCGCCGACTTCCACCTCGACCCGGCGGCGGTCGAGGCGGCGATCACGGAGCGCACGCGCGTGGTCCTCGTCAACTCGCCCAACAACCCCACCGGCGCCGTCTACACGGCCGGCGAGATGAACGCCCTGGCTGAGGTCCTGGAGCGGGCCGGGCGCCGCTTCGGGCGCAGGATCTACCTCGTGGCCGACGAGCCCTACCGCCGCATCGCCTACGGGGTCCAGGTGCCGTCGGTCTTCGCGGCCTACCCCCACGCCGTCGTGGTCACCTCCTTTTCCAAGGATCTCTCCCTGGCCGGGGAGCGCATCGGCTACCTGGCCGTGAGCCCCCGGGCCGAAGACGCGGACCTCGTCCTGGCCGCGGCCGGGGCCATCAACACGGCGCTCTACGTCAACGCCCCGAGCCTGCTGCAGCTGGCCGTCGCCAGGGTGCTCGACGCATGCGTGGACGTCTCCGTCTACCGCCGCCGGCGCGACCTGCTGTGCGCGGGGCTGGCCGCCGCTGGCTACGACGTCGTTGTCCCGGAAGGGGCGTTTTACCTCTTCCCCCGGTCGCCGATCCGCGACGACGCGGCCTTCTGCCGCCTGCTGCTGGAGGAGCTGATCCTGGCGGTGCCGGGGAGGGCCTTCGGCGGGCCCGGGCATTTCCGGATCTCCTATGCGGTGCCATCGGCGGTGATCGCCGCTTCCATGGCGGGCTTCGGGCGCGCCATGGACAGGGCCCGCGGCGGGGGCAAGGCGCGCTGAAGGGCATGGCCTTCACCACGAAAGGCAGGAAGAAAGGCCAGGGGGCCGTGGCCAGGGGGCCGGCGGGCCGTGCCGCAGGAGACCGTCGAGTTTTAACCCCTGCATGCGCTTTACGCGCTTCATGGTGAAATAATCCACCCGGCCGCCGAGGGCCGGGTTCGAAAGGAGAGCCGACATGATGGATTGCAGGCTGCAGGCCGGGCGTCGCACCGGCATCACGCTGGCGGCCATTGCCCTTGGCATGGCCATGATCACCGGCACCTGGACGGGCGCGGCCCATGCCCGGGAACCCGTTCGCGCGGGGACGCTGCCGGACCTGAGCGGGCTGGCCTGGGTCGAGGACGACCTGTTCATCGGCATCCACGACGCCAAGCGCAGCCCCGAAAAGGCCGACTGGCCCCGGGTCAGCCTCCTGCGCCTGCCCAGGTCGGAACTCGAGGGCGTCACCTGGCAGCCCCTCGATCTCCGGTTTCCCGGGCCCGGGGGGCCTGGCAGCGACCTGGAGAGCGCCGGCCGCATCCCGGGGGGCAAGTCCTTCCTGTTTGCCGAAAGCGGCCAGGAAGGCGAGGGCGATCGCCGTATTTTTCATGCCGTCTACGAGAACGGGACCCTCGCCATCCGGGACCATGCCGCCTGGCCCGCGGCGGTGGAGAACGTGGAGGCCATCGCGGTCTGCCGGGCCGGGCGGCAGCTGGTCTTTCTCTACGCGGAACGCGCCGACGGCCGGCCCGAGACCCGGGTCCGCTGGGCCCCGCTCTCCCTGGACCCCATAACGTTCGGCGAGTTCCAGGAGGCGGCCTACGCGGGGGTCGACCCGGTGGGCGGGGGGGCGCGGCCCATCGTCGCCATGGACGTCGACGCCGAGGGTCTCATCTACATCGTGTCCGCCTACGATTCGGGCAACGACGACGGGCCGTTTCGCAGCGTGGTCTGGCGCATCGGGAGGGTGGCCGCCGACGCCGAAGGCAACCCCAGGGTCGATTTGAACGAAAACAAACGCCTGGCGACCCTGGACGGGTTGAAGGTCGAGAGCATCGCCGTGATCGAGACGCCCTCGGGGGAAAAGCGGATCTACGTTGGAACCGACGACGAGCACTACGGCGGGATCCTCCGCCCGCTGCCGGTTCAGAACTGAGGCCGCGGCGCGGGGCCAAGGAGCGTGTCGAACAGAAGTTCGGCCATGTCGACGATGCGCGGCCCGGTGCGGCAGGTCAGGGCGCAGTCGAACTGGTACACCCGCCCGGCCCGGACCGCGAGATCGAGTGCAAGTTCGTCTATTACGGCCCGGGGAGGGGGGGCAAGACGACCAACCTGAAGTGGGTCTACCGGAATTACGGCCGGCAGGTCCTCGGTGAGATGGTCTCCATCGACACGGAAGGGGACCGGACCCTGTTTTTCGACTTTCTGCCCATGGAACTGGGGCGGATCAAGAACTGCGACGTGCGCATCCAGCTGTACACCGTTCCGGGCCAGGTCCAGTACACCTCGACGCGCAAGCTCGTTCTGCGCGGGGTGGACGGCATCGTTTTCGTGGCCGATTCCATGGAGGTCCGGCGGGAAAAGAACATCCTCTCCCTCAGGGACCTGAACAACAACCTCAAGGAACTGGGCATGAACATCTTCAAGACGCCCCTCGTTTTCCAGTACAACAAGCGCGACCTCGCCGAGCAGGGGGTGCGGCTGCTGCCCGTCGAAACCATGGACAGCGACATGAACCGGCAGCTGAGGGCGCCGGCGATACCGGCCAGCGCCATGGACGGGACCGGTGTCGGCAGGACGCTGCACGAATGCCTGAAGATGACCCTGGTGAAGCTCCAGAAGGAATTCAGATGGGCGGGGTGAGGAAAAAGCTGGCCAACGTGGTCCTTTCCGGGAGCCTGGACTACATCAGCCTGGGAGAGCTGATCCAGCTGCTGGGCGGCAACGGCAGCAGCGGGGTGGTGCGCATCACCAGCAGGTACGCCGAGGAGCCGGGGTGGGTCTACTTCCAGCATGGAACCCCGATCGATGCCAGGAACGGGCAGTTGACCGGGCTCGAGGCGGCCAATTCCCTGTTCGGCTGGACCGACGGCAGGTTCGAGTTCAGCAGCGAGCCGGTCGACATGCCCAACAGGATCCGGCGCACGCGCATGGAACTGGTGCTCGACGGGTGCCGGATGCTGGACGACGGGGTCATCCGCGAAGTCGGCCCGGTCTCCTACGAACGCCCGGCGGCCGCCACCGCGGTGCTGGAACGCATCCCGCTGGTGAAGGGCCCCGTGGTCGACTACACCTGCATCGTCGAGGAGGAGGAATTCTCCGACGGAGACGAGATCCTCGTCGAGGGATTGCACGGCGGCTGGATCTGGACCCTCCTGGAGGGACGCGCGGGGATCGTCAGGAAGACACCCCGCGGCCCCATCAAGCTTCTGACCCTGGGGGCGGGCTCCTTCCTGGGGAGCATCGCCTCCCTGGCGGGGGGCAATGTGCGCAGCGCCTCGTGCATTGCCGAGGGCAGGGTGCTGCTGGGCGTCCTCGACATCCAGCGCCTCACCGGCGAGTTCGTGAGGATGTCCGCCCCCATGCGCTCGGCCCTCCTGTGCCTCGACAAGCGTTTCAGGGAAGCCGAGCGGCAGGCGGTCCAGATCTACCTGGGCGGGGGCGGGGCCGGCACGGCGGACGTCTCCGGCCGCATCCCGCTATTGGAGCAGGGGACCCGCGGCGCCGGATTGCTGGCGATCGCCGGGGGGGACGCCCTGGTGACGCGGCGCAGCCGCGACCGACGGGTTGTCCTGGCGCGCCTGGGTCCGGGGGACGTCGTCGGTCCGCTCCCCTTCTGCGACATGGGGCAGGAGCCCGACCTCGCGGGAGTCCATGCCAGCCCGGACGCCGAAACCCTTCCCCTGGACGGCGGCGAGCTGCAGCGGGAATTCGACGCGGCGTCGATGACCTTCCGCAACATCGCCGAGAACCTGGCGGCCTGCGTCGCGGTCACCAGCATGCTGGCCTGGGACCTGGATGCCATGCAACAGCCGGCGGCGGGGAAGCGGGAGGCCGGGGACCCCCCGGAAGAACCCTCCCCGGCCGGGGAGCCGGCTTCCGGTCGGCGGGACCCCCACCCGCAGCGGAGAACCCGGTGAAAACAGAAAAGAGGAAGCACCGCCGTCTCGACTCCCTCAACACCGTGGCCTATTTCTGCCTGGACGAGGAGGGCACGGTGATCGGCCAGGGAATGGGGCGGACGCTGAACCTGTCGGCCAGCGGGATCCTGCTGCAAACTTACCGGCCCATCGAGGGTTGCCTCCATGTGTGGGTGCACATCGGCCTGGCGGAGGAGCTGGTCGAGGTCAAGGGCAAGCTCGTCCACGGCCGCAGGGAGCCTTCGGCGGGCTTTTGCTACGGGATCGAATTCGTCGACCTCGCGGAAGCCGGCCGGGCCCGGCTGTTGGAATTCGTGGAGTGCTACAAGCGGAAAGGAGCCAACGATGGCGCAGGCTGTATTTGAAACCCATTTCCCGGGTCTGAAGCTGCTCAAGAGAGGCAAGGTCAGGGATGTCTACGACCTGGGCGATCACCTGCTGATGGTCGCATCGGACCGGCTGTCGGCTTTCGACGTGGTCATGCGCGACCCCATCCCCCAGAAGGGGATCATCCTGACGCAGATCTCCCTCTTCTGGTTCGAGCGTATGGCGGACCTGGTCCCCAACCACGTCGTCTCCAGCCGCGTGGAGGACTACCCCAAGGCCTGCAGGCCCTATGCCGACACCCTCAGGGGGCGGAGCATGCTGGTCCGAAAGACCGAGCCGCTCTCCATCGAGTGCGTCGTGCGCGGGTACCTTTCGGGCTCGGGGTGGAAATCCTACCGGCAGGACGGCACGGTCTGCGGCATCCGCCTGCCCCCGGGCCTCGAGGAGTCCGACCGCCTGCCCGAACCGATCTTCACGCCCTCCACGAAGGCCGACCTGGGCGATCACGACATCAACCTCAGCCTGGAGGAGGCGGCCGTGCGGGTCGGGCCCGGGACCGCGGGGCAGGTCGCCGGCCTCAGCCTGGCGATCTACGGGAAGGGCGTCGAGCTGGCCGAAAAGCGCGGGATCATCATCGCCGACACGAAGTTCGAGTTCGGGCGGGCCGGCGGCGGCCTGATCCTCATCGACGAGGTCCTCACCCCGGACTCCTCGCGCTTCTGGCCGATGGATGCCTACCGGCCGGGCGGCGCCCAGAAAAGCTACGACAAGCAGTACGTGCGCGACTTCCTGGAGTCGCTGAACTGGGACAAGAAGCCGCCGGCGCCCTCCCTGCCGCCGGAAGTGATCGCCGGCACCCGGGCCAGGTACCTCGAGGCGCTTTTGCACCTCACCGGCAGCACCCATGGACTTTAGCCGGGAAAGCGTGGCGCTCGATCGCATCGACAGCGCCGAGCGCCGCTACCACATCACACGCCGCGGCGGCTGCGACGACCTGAAGGCCTCCATCGCCGCCGTCGGGTTGCTCCAGCCGCCGTTCCTGATGCCGGGAGGGGCGCGCTGCGCCATCGTCGCCGGGTTCAGGCGGGTGGCGGCATGCCGGGACCTGGGGTGGCGGGAGATCCCCGCCCGGGTCCTGCCTTCCGGCAGCGACGGGCTGACCGCGGCCCGGGTGGCGGTCGCCGACAATGCCGGCCAGCGCCCCCTGGACCTGCTGGAGTGCGCACGGGCGGTGGCTCTCCTGGCGCGCCACGTCGACGGGCCTTCCGCCCTTGCCCTCGAGGCGGGCGGGCTGGGGCTTGCGGGCAACCGGGAGATGATCTCCAAGCTGCTGACCCTCAGCCGCCTTCCCCGGGCGATTCAGGCCGCGGTGGGCGATGCGACCCTGACGCTTCCCATGGCCCTGGAAGTGGGCCGCCACCCCGAGGAAACCGCCGGGGCGCTGACCGGGCTTTTCTCGCGCCTCAAGCCGAGCCTAAACCGGCAGAGGGAATTCCTCGAGCTGCTGCGGGAGATATCGCTGCGCGAGGGGGTGGGGATCGCGGACATCCTGCGGGAGCCGGAGCCGGGGTCGATTCTGGGCGACCCGGCCGCCGACCGCAACCGGACGTCGAGGCTGCTGAGGGATTACCTGGTGCGTCGGCGCTTTCCGCACATCGCGCGGGCGGAGGCGGATGTCGCTCGCGCCATCGAGGCCCTGGGCCTGGGTGCGGACGTCTCGCTGTCGCCCCCGAGGCATTTCGAAGGCGGCGCCTTCACCCTGGCGCTTTCCTTCCGCGACCGCCGCGGGCTCGAGCGGCAGCGCGACACCCTCGACGCGATGCTGCGCCATCCCGCCCTGGAGAGGATCCTCGAGGGCCCGGCCGCCGGGTGAAAAAAACCGGCCGCGCCGAGGGGCGCTCAGAGATACGCGTCCAGGCAGGCCTTCAGCTCCTCGGTGCCGGGGGTCCGGTCGAACACCAGCGCGCCGTTGATGAAGATCGACGGCACCGGCGCCGGCCGCCCGAGGGCGCGGCTCAGTTGCACGAAGCGCCCCGCGCCTGCCAGCTCCCTGGTGACCACTTTCTCCCAGCGCAGTTCAGCGCCGTAATCCCCCGCCACCGTTTCGACCACCCGGGCCATGTACTCGCAGGGAATTCAGTGAGCGCCCTCGTGGAGCACTTCCAGGTGGATCTTGACTTCCTGCATCCTCGCACCTCCAGGCGTCTCCGCCCGCCGGCTTCATTCGCGCGGCCCGTCAGTGGATCGTCGCCCCGCCGGCCAGGATCGCCTCCTCGATGGCCTCCTCCAGCTCGAAGCGCGGCGGGATGGCGTCGAAGACCAGCTCCCCGTTGATGAACAGGGACGGCACGGGCGCCACGCGGCAGTGCTTCATCACCCCTTCCCGGCCGTAAAGCTCGCACGACAGCTCCAGGAAACGCTCCCGGCCGGGGCTGCGCATGAAATCGACCCGGCGGTATTCGACGTGGTCGCGGTATTGGGGCAGGGTTTCGCGCACCGCTTCGTCCATGAAGTAGCAGGGCAGGCAGTAGTCGGCCTTGTACATGACCTCGATGATGATCTTCTTCAGGCTCTTCACGTCTCGGCTTCTCCTAATAGCGAAGGCATCCGCCCGGGTCCCGGGCCGGGTTTCAATTTCAGGCGCAGTCGCCGCTTTCCTCTTCCGCCGCCCCGCATTCGTAGAGGCTCCAGAACTGGGCGTCCCGGCACCCGAGGAGGCTGGCCGCGTCCAGGTCCAGGGCGGCCCGGGTGTAGCGCCCGAGGAGGTAGAGGGAGGCGCCGCGGCCGAAGTACGCCTCGGCCAGTTCGGCGTTCTCTCCCAGGGCCCGGCTGTAGGCCGCGACGGCCTCCCGGTGCCTCCCGGCTTCGGCCAGGCGGCGGCCCTCCAGGAACCACCGGCGCGCCGGCGCCGGGCCGGATGCGGGATCTTCGGCGCTCATCCTGACACACGTCTCCACGAATCGGCCGGGGGGCGGCCCGCTCCCGACGCATCCGGAAAGGGGTTCCCCGCAGGCCTCGCGTCAAAGGGGTCTGCCGACCGGCGGTAGAGGCAGTCCTTGACCCTGCCGACAATGATGCGCGGGATGTCGGACTCCGCCGTGACCGCAAATATAGCCACGTTCGCCCGCGGGTCAACGCGGCGGCGGAAACGATCGGCGTGGGGGCTGTTTGCGGTGTGGACGGCGGTGACGCGGTTGGGGCAGGTTCCCAGGTAGTCGATGACCGGGTCGAGGTTGGCGATCTGCATGTCGGTGATCATGAAGATGTCCGGCGGCGGTTCGCCCTGGAGCGATTCGACCAGCGCCGGGTCCAGGTGGGTGCCGCCGCCCAGGTAGGTGCACAGGACGCGGTACAGGGCGGCGCGGTCGCGGCTGTAGCCATGGACCCGGCTGCCGCCCCTGGCGGCGTCGCCGAAGTTGCAGACCGCCACCCGGGCCCCGTTGCGAAGGTAGGCGTCGCAGGCGCACCCCCCGCCGAGAACCGCGTGCGACAGGCGCTGCCGCGGGTTCGGCATGCTGGAGGACGAGTCGATGAGGACCATGCAGTCCGGGATGCGCTCCTCCTCGCCGAACACGGTCCCGCAGGCCCGCTTCCAGGTCTTGGTGACGCCCGGCATGATCTTGCCGAAGCTCGCCCAGGGGTCGATGTCCTGGCAGGGGCGGCCCGCCTCCCAGGGAAGGTGGCGCTGGGGATAGAGCGCCCCGCCTGTCTTCCGGGGGAGGGCGCGGATCGGCAGGCGCAGCGTTTCCGCCCGCTTCATGTAGAAGAGGGCGTCGGCATGGTCGGCCGTGCCCGCCCCGCACCCCGCGCCGCCGGCCTCCGGGCTCAGGGCGCTGCCGAGGTCGCCCTCGAAATCGGCGACGATGGCCCTGAACTCGGCGGGCGTCGCCACGCCCGCGGCCAGGCTCCGCAGCCCGAGCTCGATCTCGCGGCGCCCGTACGAGCGCAGGCTGTGACCCCCCGTGGGCGGGAGCGGTGCCCGGTCGGCATCGGGGCGGTGCGCATCCGAAAGAAGGTGGGGTCTCATCAGGGTGGCGAAGCGGCGCATGCCCGCCGGCCAGCGGGCGGGATCGCGGTAGGCGATCCGCGCCAGCCTGCGGGCCGTTTCCGCGTGGCAAGAGACGCCCAGGTCCCGCTGCCACAGGTACTGGTAAAGCGCCCGCAGAACCGTCTCGACGCGGCTGCCCGCCGGGCGCCGGTACAGGTCCGGCAGGGGCGTCGCCACGCGGCTGACGCAGGCGATGTCGGCGGCCGCGTCCATGAAGGCGTCGGCCGCTCGGCGGGCCAGGGCGGGGTCGCCCAGGACCTGCTTGGCCTGGGCGTAGAGCGCCAGGTGGTTGCCGAAGTTCCAGGGGCAGTAGAGGTGATGGGACACGGCGTGGTCCAGGAGGGCCTCGACGACTTCCCCCGCGGAAAGGGGCCGGGCGAGCGCTTCGACGGCACCTTCGCCGATGGTGATGGTCTTTGCGAACAGGTCGAGGGACGCGTGCCCCCCGGCCGGCGCCAGGCGCGGCGCGGGCAGTTCGGGATAGAGGTGCTTTTCCCGCACCCGGCGCCAGGCTCCCTGGAGGATGCTGTCGAGTTCCCGCGTCACGGCGCCCCCATCGCGCCCGGGACCCCTACCGGGCCCGCCGGGAGGGTGCCCCCCACCTCGGTCCGCCCCTGGAAAACCCGCCCGCCGTAGCGGAGGCCGCCGACGCCCGACACCCTGCCGGCCACATGGATGTCGCCGGCGTGCATCCACTGCCCGGTCTGGGGGCCCGCATCGCCGCTGACCCGGATGCTGCCCCCCAGCATTCCGGCCCCGCACCACGCCCCAGTCGGCCCCTCGACGACCAGGCGGCCGCCGTCCAGGCCCGCCCCGGTGAAATCCCCAGCGGCGCCGGTCAGGGTGAGGGTGCGGCCGGGGCCCAGGCGGTATCCCAGGAAGTGCAGGCGGTGGCGATGCCCTTCCAGGTGCAGGTGGACATCCGGGGCAGCCGTGCGGTTGATGAGGGCCGAGAGGTAGAGGCCGGCGGGCCCGGGGACCAGGAGGGGGATCTCCTCGCCGTGGCCCAGGGAGTCCGCCAGGGCCTCGATGTCGTAGGCGCTGTAAGTCAGGCCGTCGATGGCGGCCAGCACCGCCGCGTAAGTCGCCACCAGGCGGTCGTGGTCCACGACCCACAGATCGGAAGAGCACAGTTCATCCGGGTGCCGGCCGGCACCAGGGCGTTGTTGGGGTCGAAGCCGATGAAAACGAAGACGCCGTCGGTCGCCAGTTCGCGTTTCTCGCCGCCGAGGGTGCTCTGCAGCTCGACGGCGTAGACGCCGTCGGCGCCGGCCTTGATCTCCGTCGGCACGCTGTTCCAGAGGACCTCCATTTTGCAGTCGCTCAACACCCGCTTCTGGAGGATCATCCCGGCCCGCAGGCTGTCGCGACGGTGGACCAGGTACACCTTCCTGGCCAGCTTGGCGAGATAGAGGCCTTCCTCGGCCGCCGAGTCCCCCCCCCCGACCACCACCACGGTCTTGTTGCGGAAAAAGAAGCCGTCGCAGACGGCGCAATAGGAAACCCCGCGGCCGTAGTTTTCGTCCTCGCCCGGGATGTGGAGCTTGCGGGGATTCCCGCCGGTGGCCAGGATCACCGCGTGGGCCCCCAGTTCCCGGCCGTCCGACAGGCGCACGCGGTGAAAATCCAGGCCCGGTTCGATCTCCGTGGTCTCCTGGGCGACGATCTCCAGTCCGCAGGACAGGGCATGCTGGGCGAACTTCATGGAAAGCTCGGCCCCTTCCACGCGCTCGAACCCCGGGTAGTTTTCCACCTCGGCGGACATGGTCACCTGGCCGCCGGGAACGCCCCTCTCGACGAGAAGCGTCTTCATCGCCGCCCGCATGGCGTAAATGCCCGCGGTCAGGCCCCCCGGCCCGCCGCCGATGATGATGAGGTCGTAAATCTCTTTTGGGTCCATCCGGCGTCTCCTGTTCACAAGAATAAGTATTAAACTACACCAGCCGGCGGAAATTTCAAGACCCGCTTTGATTTCGGCCGGATGCGGCCGCCTGGGCCTTGATTCCCCCGCATTTCGTCGTTATGGTTGAAAGTTAACCTGTTTGTGACCGCCTTGCGCCCGGGGAGCCGTGCAGGCCGCACCCAAAGCCGCGGGGCGAACGACCGTAGGGAGAACATGCCCGATCCCGGCGCCGACGACCTGCACGCAGCCCTCCGAAGGCTTCGTCGCGACGTGCCCCGAATGTCCGACCTGCTGGGGCTCGCGTTTTCCGACAACCTGTCCCCGTGGAGCGCCGTGGTCGAACGCAAGCTCCTGCCGCGGACATCGCCGGATTACCCCCTGATCGCCACCATCTGCGGGGGCGGCTCCTCCGGCAAGTCCACCCTCTTCAACACCCTGGTGGGAGAGCCGGTCTCGCCCACGGGCGGGCGCGCCGGAATGAACCGGCGGGTGCTGATCGCAGCCCGCGGCGGGGACGCGCAGAGCGACCGCCTGCTGCAGACGGTGTTCGACCCCTTCGGCGCCATGCCCGAACCGATGGCCGACCGGCAGGCGCTCCTGACACCCGGCGGGCCCCTTTACGTCCTGAGCGGCACCATCCCCCGGCACCTTGTCCTCCTGGACACGCCGGATTTCGACACGGGCGCCAGGGGCGTGTACGCCAACCGCGAGGCGGCCACCGGCGCCCTGGAGACCGCCGACGTCCTGGTCTACATCTTCACCAACTCCAATTACAACAACCGCGACAACACCGATTTCATCGCCGCCATGCTCACCGGCGTCGGCCGCCGCAAGTGCTTCCTGGTCTACCGCGTCTACCCGAGCTTCGAGACCGGGGAGGTCCTCGATCACGCCGGCACGGTGGCCGCCAACCTCTACGGCGCGGATGCCGACCGCCACGTGCTGGGGATCTACCGGGTGGACGACGACAACGAGGTGGCGGCCGGCCGCCGGCCCATGGCCATCCGCCCCGCCCGCCCCGGCGACCCGCCCTTCGCCGAGGCCCTCGGCCGCCTCGATCACCGCGCAATCCGCCTGGAGCTGATGGATTCGATCCTGGAGGACGTCCTCGCCCAAGCGCGGCGCACGGCGGCCTGCGCCGCCGCCTCCAGGGAGCGGCTGGCGCTTTACCTGCAGGCCCTCGAAACCGCCCAGCGCCGCTGCGTGCAGGACGCCCTGCGGCGTTTTCCCATGGACCGGGTCATGGGCCGCTTTGCCCAGATCTGGCTCGCCACGGACCCGCCGCACATCCGGGCCATGCGCAAAACCGGCAGGATTCTCGACCTCCCCGTGCGCACGCTGGTGAAAACCGTGCGCTGGGCCCGGGGCCGGCTCGCCGACGCGCCGGCCCCGCCCGCCCCGCCGGGTTTTTCCGACCGCGTGGCCGAGGATCTCGTCGAGGCGGCCAACCGCCTCCACCGCCACGCCCTGGAAGGGGAAATCTCCCTCGACCTGCCCGCTGACGATCCCCTGGCGCAGCGGATCGCCGCGGCGGCCGGGGCGCGGCACCCCCACGAGGGCGGCGGCGGCCAGGTGGCCCCGCACCCCGAAGCGGCGGCACGCGACGCCCTGCGCCGGGGAGCGGTGCCGTCCCATCCCGCCGCGGCCGCGGCCCGCGAGGACATCCGCCGCAAAGACTGGAAGGGGGCCCTGGACACGATCCTTTCCCAGCGGCAGCTGCTGACCGCCGTCTCCGACGACATCGACCGGGAGCTGGCCGCGCTGGTGGACACCTTCCGGGCCGGGATGGGGTTCTGGGAACAGACCCGGCAGACCTTCTCGGCCTTCCTGAACGTGCTGCCGGCCACGGTGGCGGTTACCTACATCCTTTCCACCGGGGACCCGGTCGGCGCGGCCGGCGTCAAGGTCAAGCTGAGCGGGCTGTTCGGGCTCCACGACCTCTATGCCCTGGTGGCCCTGCCGGCCACCACCGGGCTCAAGAAGGCCGACCTGAAACAGCTCGAGGAGCTCATCGGCCCCATCGCCAGCGCCTGGCTGAGCCGCAAGCTGCAGACGGTGGAGGCCCTGTTCGAAGAGCACATCACCGCCGGTCTGCTGACCCGGCTGCGGGACAGCACCGCCGCGCGCGCGCAAATCCTGCCCCAGAGCAAACATGGCATCCGCCGTGACCAGATCGACGACTGCGCGCTGAAGACCTGCGAAACCCTGGCTGAGGCCGGCTACAGGGGCTATCTGGTCGGCGGCGCGGTACGCGACCTGCTGCTGGGCGGGATACCCAAGGATTTCGACGTCGCCACCGACGCCACCCCCGAGCAGGTGCGTCGCCTGTTCCGCCGTACTCGGTGGCGCGCTGGGCGATGCGCAGCCCGAAATCCAGATTCGAGAAGGCCGCCATCGTGTAAGTCAGCTTGGTGAAGCACTTCATCATGTAGGTGGGCAGCCCCGGCATGGAAATGGTCGCCCCGCAGGTCATCGGGCAGTTGTAGCAGCTGATCAGCCGGGTGCGGGCCTTGTTCATGGTTTCGGTCCACTCGCCGGCGACGTCCTCGTTCCAGAAATCCTTGCGCCGGGTGCGCGAGTTGCCCCACATGAAGTTCTCGGTGTGCCATTTTTCGTCGTGGACCGCCATTTCCTGGGGGGATCCCAGGCCGGCCAGGATCGGCATCACCCCCGGAATCGGGTTTTCGTTGCGGAACTTGATGTAGTCCTGCACCTCTTTGCAAAGCCGCATGAACTCTTCCGGCCGGGCGACGTTGAGATCCTTCGTGCCGCGGACGGCGATCGCCTTGACCCCCTTGTCCCCCATGACGGCGCCGATGCCGCCCCGGCTGGCACTCGAGCGCCCCTGCTCGATGGAAGCGAAATAGACCCGGTTCTCGCCCGCCAGGCCGATGGCGGCCACCTGGGCCTTGGGCTCCTTGAGCTCCTGGCGGATGAATTCGGCGGTCTCGACCGCCCCCTTGCCCTGCAGGTGGGCGGCATCCCGTATCTCCACGGTGTCGTTGTGGATCCAGAGGTAGACCAGCTTGGGGGACTTGCCCCGCAGGATCACCTTGTCGTAGCCGGCATATTTCAGCTCCGGCGCGAAGAAGCCCCCCATCATCGAAAATGCCATCAGCCGGGTCTGGGGCGAAATGGTCGAGACGATCGTGCGGTTGCAGCCGGTGGCCGGCGTGCCGCACAGGAGGCCGGCGGCGAAAATGAGCAGGTTGTCGGGAGAGAAGGGGTCGACCTCCGGCGGGACTCTGTCCCACAGCAGCTTGGCGTTGGTCCCGAGACCTCCCAGATACAGCTCGGTCTCTCGCGGGTCGGTTTCGACCCGCTCGATGTTTCCCCGGGACAAATCGATTTCGAGATTGAACCCAGTCTCCGCGTACCTCATGGTTCCCCCTTCTGAAGCATCTGAATCCGTGGCAGGCGTTCGGGTGCGCCATGGGCCGCTGCCACGGCGCTGGAAAACGGCCGCCGCCCCGCGCGCTGCGGCTGGAATTGCCTGAAAATGGTTACATTTTAGCTACAACGTAACTATGATGTCAAGAAAAAAGTGGATTTTGAATACAACATATTGAAATTGATTAAGATATTATCATGTGCGCACCCTCTTCGCCAGGGCCGCGACCCGCCCGTCTCACGGGTAGGCGTCGAAGAGCAGCCACTTGAAATTGGTCCGCACCTCGGCCGGCACCCCGGCCCCGACCCGCGCCATGAAAAGGTTTTCGGGCTTCAGGCAGATGTTGGGCTCGTTGGTCTGATACTCCTTGAATCCGAAAGCCCCGAAGAGGTTGATGAGGATCATGCGGTACTGCTGGGCGCTCCTGCCGGTCCCGTCCAGGTCCCAGGTCCAGGAGTATCCCACCATGTAGACGATGACCGCCTCGAGGTCCCCGCCGGCCAGGAGCTGCCCGAGGACATCCCGGGCGATGCCGGAGGCGCGCCAGTCGCGACAGGTTTCGATGACCTTGATTTCGGTCATCAGCCCCGGGCCGAGCCTCGCCCAGCGTTCGTCCGGGTCGGGGTAGGCGCGCACCCCGAAACCGATGATGTGCGTGCCGTCCGCCAGCGCCAGCGCCACCCGGGCGCCGGGTGCGGCCGCCAGTTCCTCGAGGCTCTGGCGCCGGGTGAAAAGCGAGCGGTAGTGGGCGTGGGTGCCGAACTGGGCGTCGAAGCGATAGCCGCGGATCTCCTCCGCGCTTGCGGCGATCCGGATCCGCACCTCTCCCCCTGGGGTCGGGCGCACAATGTCCTCGGGCGGGGGCTGGCTCATCGTCGCCACCGCGCGGCTAGAAATCGCTCCATTCGCGGTGCAGGCGCTTGACCATGATCACCATGTCGTGGCGCGTTCCCTCCGGATCCTTGGCATAGTTCTTCAGCTGGGCGCGTTTGATGAAATCGAACTTGCGGACTGCCTCGATGGCCGGGTCCTCGGGGCCGACCACCAGGTCGGTGCGCAGGTCTTGGAGGCCCATGTCGATGGCCAGCTGGATCAGGTCCAGAAGCAGCCAGGTGCCGAGGCGCTTGTTGCGGAATTCCGGCATGACGGTGATGCGGAAGCGGCCCACGTGGCGCGTGGAGCCGAATCCGCGCCGGTGGAGGCTGCCGTGCCCCACGACCCGCCCCCCGCACAGGGCGATGATGGAATGCACGTTGGCCGTGCCGATCCCGTCGATCCACTTCCGGATCACGGCCGGATCGGTGGTGTCGTAACGCATGTACCACCGGTCGTGCTCCGGGATGTCCTGGTAAAAACGGCGCAGAAGAGGCTCGTCCTCCGCTTCCAGGGGCCGGATGACCGCTTCCTCGCAACCCTTGAGAACGCATTCCTTGGGATATCTCACGGCAGATTCTCCCTGGCCGCTGGCCTGTTGGCCGGTGGGCCCGTTGGCCGTTGGGCCGGTGGGCCCGTTGTCAGTTTGGAGGGGGTTTCAGCGATATCGTAAACGTGTACCGCTTCGATGTGTACGTGTACGACGGGCCGGGTTTCCCCGTTTCGTACACGCACATGCACACGTTCCCGGCCCGTCGGCAGCCCCACTGCTCCAACACTCCGGCACTCCATTCCAACGGCCCCCTACTCCTTGGGCCTGCCCATGACCTCGGCGAACATCTCCATGTCCCAGGTGCGGCATTCGGCGATGTTCTGCCGGAATTTGAGGAAGTCGACGGTGTCCCGGCCGGTGATTTTCTTGGTGTTGAAGGCGCCGAAGCCGAGAAACGCCTCGCCGCCCATGTTGGCCGCCAGCCAGTGGCGGTTGCCGTGCTTGGCCATGTCCCAGAAAAAGCGCTTCTTCATGCGGATGCCGTCGATGGACTTGATCAGGCAGCCGGGAAAAAGGTTGGCGAAGGTCCACACGATCTGGTCGACCTCGCGGTCGAGGAGCTCGAAATCCGCATCCGCCTGGTGCTGTTTGACGAAGGCGCGCGCCTCCTGGAGGGCCTCGCCGGTCTTGTACTCGCCGTAGACGATCTCGCCGTCCTCCACGTAGGTGTCGGTGACCACCATGGGGTTGCGCACCCAGCGGCCGTCCTCCTTGAGCACCGGGACGCATTTGCTGATGAGCCCCTTCATCTTCATCTTGTAGGCGGTCCACATCTCGCAGGAGACGCAATTCCACATGGCGTCCTCGATCCCGAGGTACCAGGGCAGGAAGTCGCTGGACCCGCCGTCGGGGGCGGACCCGTGGCGCGGGCCGGCCTGGCCGAAAATAGCCAGGTCCGAGGAAAGGGTGATGTCGCAGGCCATGCCGATTTCCTGCCCCCCGGCCACCCGCATCCCGTTGACGCGGCAGATCACCGGCTTCTTGCAGGACAGGATGGCGTCGACCATGTGGTTGAACAGGTCCATGTACTGGCCGTACTCGTCGCAGCGCAGGCTGTAGAACTCGCTGTATTCCTTGGTGTTGCCGCCGGTGCAGAAGGCGTAGGGCCCGACGGCGGTGAAGACAACGGCCACCACGCTGCGGTCGTTGGAGGCGTTTTCGAACCCGGCGATCACCCCCTTGACCATTTCCGTGGTGTAGGAGTTGTACTGCTTGGGGTTGTTGAGCACGACCCAGGAAACGTAAAGCCCCTCGACCACCTTGCCCTTGGGGTCGGTCAGGGGCCTCTTTTCGTAAAGGACCGAGGGTGCCTCGGCCCCCCAGTGCACGTCGGTGTGCAGGGCGTGGTCCTTCCTTCCGCCTTCGCGCGGCATCCATTCAAGCGCCATGGTGTCCTCTCCTTCCTCTGCGGTTGTTGGTACCTCTATCCGTTTTCCAAATCCAAATCGAAATCGGCACCGGGATCGAAAAAACTTTCAGCCGCGCAGGCGAACGGCGGCGCCTCTCGAAGCCCGGGCGCGGCGCCGGCCGCGCGGGTCCGCCGGTTTAAAAATCCGGCACCAGCACGATGCGCCTGTCCGGGGACTTGCGGTGGGCCTCCTCGAAGGCCTCGGCGATGACGCTCATGGGCCGTGTCTGCACGAAGGGCGCCAGGGCGACCTTCATGGACAGCACCAGGTCCAGAACCTTGGGGTAATATTCGGGCAGGCACCCCCAGGTGCCGATGATCTCGGCGTCGAAGGCCATCAGGCGGCTGATGGAGTACTCCACCTTCTGCAGCCCGAAGCCGATGATGACCAGCTTGCCGGTGAAGCTGAGCAGACTCAGCGCCAGTTCCTGGCCCGGCTTGGTGCCCGTGGCCTCGAAAATCTTCCACCCGAACGCGGGGAGCCCCCGCTGGGTGCGGATGGCCTTGAGTTCCTCGGAAACGTCGCGCCCGCTTTTGCCCTTGACGTTGATGACACAGTCCGCGCCATACGCGCGCAGCGTGTCCAGGCGCTCCTGGTCGATGTCGACCGCGACCACCGTGCCGGCTCCCAAGGCCTTGGCCTCCTGGACCATGTACTGGCCCACCCCGCCGACGCCGATGACGATGACGTTGTCCCCCAGGTCGAGGGCGGCCCGCTTGGCAGCCTGGTAGGGGGTGGTGGCGGCATCGGCGACCACCGCCAGGTGCTCCAGGGGAAAGTCTCCCCGGTTGCGGATTTCGCACAGGTCGATGCCCGGCACCGGGATGTGACTTGAAAAACCGCCGTAGACCCCGAGGCTGTTGCCCGGCATCTTCTGGTTCAGGCAGCGGTTGCCGCGCCCGGTCTTGCACAGGAGGCACTGCCGGCAGGGCATCACCGCCGGGATCAGGACCTCCTTGCCAGCCGGGCGAAGTCGGCCGACAGTATCGACGGGGCGATCAGTTTCATCTTTTCCCTCGCTCAGGATTCATTTCGCGTCGGCTCAACCCTCGAGGTCGGCGGGAGTTAAGCCCCCTCCTGTCCGGAGCTCATCCGGATCCAATTACAAAATGAACGCTATCAGAATGTTATGGCGGCTGTCAAAGCCAAAAACGGTCTCCCGGCCGCCCATCCTTTTTCCCTCACCCGCTCTCCGTTCTCATAGATGGTCACCCTGGCCCCGCCCTGCCGGGGGAGAACGAACCACAGCTCCCGGCCAGGCTTGACATAGTCGTCGAAAAAAACCAGGGGCGGCCCGTAGCCGGTGAGTTCCGCCCGGATATGGCGGTTCAGGAAGCCGGGGCCCGTGCGGTGGCGGAAGAGGACTTTCCCGGCTTCCTCTTCCCCCTTCGCGGCCTCCGTGCCGGCTCCGCGGTTGACCACCAGGTCGACCCGGCCGCCCTCCTCCACCCGGCGCCCCGAAGGCGGGGACTGGCTCAGGACCGTGTTGCGGGGCTTTCCGGGCGCGGACTCCGACGACACGTCCCCGGCGAACAGCTTGAGCTTTTCGATCTGCTCCAGCGCCTCGTCCAGGCCCAGCCCCGTCAGGTCGGGCATCGGGAGCGCCCGGGGCCGGCGCCCGAGGCTCACCAGAAGGTTGACACAGGTGTCGCGGCTGACGATCGTCCCCGGCGGCGGCTCCTGGGCGATCACGGAACCGGGCTCGTGGGCCTCGCTGTAAGCCTGGGACAGGCTGCCGCGGCACAGCCCATTTTCCTCCAGGACGATATCCGCCTGGCGGGCAGGGCGGTTTGCCAGGTTGGGCATGTAAACGGTCTGGGTCCCCTTGGAAATGACGATGCGCACATCCCGCCCCTTCTTGACTTCCTCCCCGGCGGCCGGGTCCTGGAAGATCACCTGGGACTTCGGGACCGAGGGGTGGTATTCGAGCTCCCTGACTTTCGCGTTGAGGCCGAGGTCGGTGAGGATCTCGAGAACGGTCACCAGCTCCTTTTCCCGCAGGTCCGGGACCGCCACGGTCTCCTCCCCGCGGACCACCCACGTCAGGGTGAGATAGGCGCCGGCTGCCGCCACGAGGGCGAAAAGCCCCGCGGCCAGGGCGAATTTGAAAAGTCTTTTCATTCAGGCTACCCTGCCGAAGCAAGCTGAAAGCTCATTCTTCGCTATCGTCGTTGTCGTTGTCTTTCTCGTTGTCTTTCTCGTTGTCTTTCTCGTTGTCGTTGTCGTTGTCGTAATCGTAATCGTAATCGTACCCCAAATCCAAATCCAAATCCAAATCCAAATCGAAATCGGGATCGAAATCGGCTTTGCCCTCACCCGGTTTCACCCGAAGGGCAGCGGGTTCCACCACGAAGGGCACGAAGAACACGAAGATTGGGATCGCAGGCTCAAAGCTGAAAGTCCCATAGCTCGTTGTCGTTGTCGTTGTCGTAATCGTCATCGTAATCGGCTTTTCCGCTCAAGGCTAAAGGCTTGGAGCGGTTATCGTCCGTATCGCCATCGCCCTCACCCGGTTTCACCCGAAGGGCAGGGGGCTCACCACGAAGGGCACGAAGAACACGAAGATTGGGATCGCAGGCTCAAAGCTCAATGCTGGAAGGCCCATAGCTCGCGGTCGTCGTCGTCGTCGTTGTCGTTTTCGTAATCGTCATCGTAGCCGAAATCCAAATCGAAATCGCAATCGGGATCGAAATCGGCTTTGCCCTCACCCGGTTTCACCGCGAAGGGCAGGGGGCACCACGAAGGGCACGGAGAGCACGAAGAAAGAATCCATGGTTCGATGTCGGACGTTGGATGTTCGATGTTCATCACGATTTCGATTTCGATTTGGATTTCGATTTGGATCTCGGCAGCGAATTGCCTCGATCCCCTTTGAGCTTTGAGCTTTGAGCTTTGAGCGGAACAGCCGATTACGATTACGATTACGACAACGACAACGAGGAGGGCAACGAGGAGGGCAACGAGGAGGGACCCTAATACCCCAGCAGGCGGCCGCCCTGGTAGACGAGAAACGCCGCCAGCCAGGCGACGGCGGTGCTGTAGGCGATGCTGAAAGCCATCCAGCCCAGCGAGCCGGTTTCACGCCGGATGGCGGCCACCGTGGCCAGGCACGGCAGGTAGAGCAGGACGAAGACCATCATCGCCAGGGCGGAAAGGGGGGTCATGCCCGAGGCCCGCAGGGCTTTCTGCAGGGCCTCCGTTCCCTCCTCCTCCGCGGCATGCAGCACCCCCAGGGTGCTGACGACGATCTCCTTGGCCACGAAACCGGTGAGCAGCGCCACCCCGCCGCGCCAGTCGATCCCCAGGGGGGCGAATACGGGGGCAAGGGCCCTGCCGAGGCGGGCGATGTAGGTGTTCTCGGCAGGCGGGGCGCCGGCGGGCGTTTCCGCGCGCTCGGGGGCCGCCGCCTCCAGGGGCGGACGGTGGGACGCCGGGGGGGGCGGGGCGCCGGAGCCGTCGGGTGCGGGCAGGGTCCCGGGGGCCTGGGGAAAGGTGGAGAGGGCCCACACCACCACCGACCCCACCAGGATGATGCCGCCCATTTTGCGCAGAAAGAGCTTGCTGCGGTCCCACATGTGAATCAGCAGGCTTTTGAGCATCGGCGCGCGGTAGGGGGGCAGCTCCATGACAAAGGGCGCGTCCGCGCCGCGCAGAAGGGTCGAGCGGAAGAGGCGCCCCGACAGGATGGACAGGGCGATGCCGGCCAGGTAGATGGTGAAGATCACCGTCCCGGCCCGGGAACCGAAAAAGGCCCCGGCCAGGACGATGTAGACGGGCAGCTTGGCGGAGCAGGACATGAACGGGGTGATCAGGATGGTCAGGATGCGGTCCTTTTCGCTCTCCAGGGTCCTGGCCGCCATGACTGCCGGGACATTGCAGCCGAAGCCCATGAGCATGGGGATGAAGGACTTGCCGTGCAGGCCGATGAGGTGCATGATCTTGTCCATCAGGAAGGCGGCCCGGGCCATGTAGCCGGTGTCTTCGAAGATGGCGATGCAGAAGAACAGGATGAGGATGTTGGGCAGAAAGACGATCACGCTCCCCACCCCGGCAAGGACGCCGTCCAGCAGGAGGGATTTGAGCAGGCCGGCGGGAAGCGTGCGCCGCAGCATTTCTGACAGGGCCCCGATCCCGCCCTCGATCCAGCCCATGGGGTACTCGCCCAGGGTGAATGTCAGCTGGAACATGGCCCATATGAAGAAAATGAAAATAGGGAAGCCGATGAAGCGGTTGGTGAGCACCCGGTCGATGTCGCGGGGACATGTCCGGAAGCGCCACCTACGTCAACCCGGCCTTCGAGCAGACCTTCGGGCTGTCGCGCGACGAGCTGCTGGGAAGGCGGATCGACTTCGTTCCCGAGGAGGCCTGGCCCGAAACCCGGGCGGCCATCCAGAAGATGCTCAAGGGCGGCAAGATCCAGCTTTTCGAAAGCCGCCGCATCACCCGCGACGGGAGGGTGCTCGACGTTCAGCTCTCCTCGACCCTGTACATGGACTCCAGCGGGAATCCGAAGGGCAACATCGTCACCCTGCGCGACATCGGCGCCCTCAAACGGGCCGAGGAGGAGCTGCACCGCACCCGGGACCACCTGGAGGACCTCGTCGCGGCGCGCACCGCCGCCCTGGCCCAGGCCAACGCCCAGCTGGAGCAGGAGATCGACGAGCGCCGGCGCGCCGACAAGGCCCTGCGCCGGCGCGAAGCCCAGCTCAAGGCCCAGTCCCATCACCTGGAGGAGGTCAACACGGCCCTCAAGGTCCTCATCAAGCAGCGCGACGGGGACCGCAAGGAGATCGGCGAGACCGTCCTGTCCAACGTGCGCGAGCTGGTGGCGCCCTACCTCGAAAAGCTCGCCAAGACCCGGCTGCGCACCGACCAGCGGGCCCTGCTGCGAATCATCGCGGCCAACCTGGACAACATCATTTCACCCTTCGCCAGCCGCCTTTCCTCCAGATTCCACCAGCTGACCCCCATGGAGATCCGGGTGGCCAACCTGGTCAAGACGGGCCGGACCAACAAGGAGATCGCCGACCTGCTGCTGCTCTCCAAGAACACGGTCCTTTTCCACCGCTACAACATCCGCACCAAGCTCGGCCTGAAGGGCAAGAAGCTCAACCTGCGGACCCACCTGCTTGCATTCGAGGATTAGTGGTTAAATACCGCTGTTTTCCAACTGTTTTATCAACTTGACTTTCGGCCGGGGTTCGATATTTATAGGGGCGAGAGTTCACTCCGGCTCACGGTTCCTCCATTTCAGGGGTTCCCACCGGAATCGAAAAGGATTTGACAAGCCCCGGTCATGGCTATAAGTTAGCCACCCACTTGGAGAACTGCTCCCCCGGGGGGGTAGCGTCCCCCCGCCTCGGCGGCCCCGGCAGTCCGCGCCGGAGCGACGTCCCGTTGAATTTCCTTGACTAATGCCCGGAAAAACGGCATACAGGCGCTACTGAACAAGATTCAGAATATTATTAAAAAACAAAAAATAACACTTGGCTTTTTAAATTACGTGCGTTAACCGGTCGGGCGCGCCTCCCCGGGGGCGGCGCCCCAATCAACCCACCACTCAACAGGGAGGCCAGACGGTTGGTCGAGAGCACCCGCGCCAATGAAAACGATGTCCTGCTGGAGTTGAAGGACGTCCACATGTACTTCGGAAAGGTCACGGCCCTGGCCGGTGTCGATCTCCAGATCCGCAAGGGGGAGATCCACTCGGTCATCGGGCCCAACGGGGCCGGGAAAACCGTGATGATGAACTGCATCAACGGGCTCTACCGCCCCCAGAAAGGCACGATCGCCTACAAGGGCAGCCTCATCAACCACCTCCGGCCCTTCGAGCGCGCGTCCATGGGCATGGCCCGCACCTTCCAGAAAGTGGAGGTCTTCGGCGGCATGACCGTCCTCGACAACATCCGCCTGGGCCGCCACACCCACTTCAAGTCCGGAATCCTGAGCGGCGCCTTCTACGTGGGCAAGTGCGCGCGGGAGGAGATCGAGCACCGCAAATTCATCGAAGAGGAGATCATCGACCTGCTGGAAATCGAGCAGATCCGCCACAAGCCGGTGGGCATGCTCCCATACGGGCTCCAGAAACGGGTCGAGCTGGGGCGCGCCCTGGCCCTGGAGCCCGACCTCCTGATCCTGGACGAACCCCTCGCCGGACTCAACCTCGAGGAGGTGGAGGACATGGCCCGCTTCATCCTCGACATCAACGAGGAGAAGCGCTGGAAAGTCACCTGCCTTCTCGTGGAACACGACATGGGCGTGGTCATGGACCTTTCCCACCGGGTGTTCGTGCTCAATTTCGGCAACACGATCATGGACGGCACCCCCGCGGAAGTGCAGAACAACCCGGAGGTGATCAAGGCCTATCTCGGAGAAGAGGACCTCTATGCAACGCGAAGATAGCACCGCCGGCAACGGCGACATCATCTCCAGGGACCTGACCATCCCCAAGCTTTTCTACGAAAAGGCCCTGAAGTACGGCACCTCGCGGGTGGCCATGCGCGAGAAGCAGTTCGGGATCTGGCGCCCCTTCACCTGGCAGGACTACCTGGACCGGGTCAAGCACCTGGCCCTGGGCCTGGTCAGCCTCGGCCTGAAGGAAGGCGACAAGGTGTCCATGATCGGCGACAACCGGCCCGAGGGCCTGTGGGCAGAAATGGCCGCCCTGTGCGCCCGGGGGACGGGCGTCTGGCTGTTTCAGGACTGCCTGATGGAAGAGGTGCGCTACATCATCGACCACTCGGACACCAAGTTCCTCTTCGGCGAGGGCCAGGAAGAGGTCGACAAGGCCCTTTCCATTTACAAGGACTGCCCCAAGCTGAAGAAAATCATCTGGGACGACCCCAAGGGCATGCGCAACTACCACCAGGACTGCCTCATCAGCCTCACGGAGGTCATGGAACTGGGAAAAACCCTGGACAAGGAGAAGCCCGGCCTGTTCGAGGAACTACCGTGAGCTTGACCCCGGCGGCCACGGTGACGTCGTCGGTGACCACGTAAGGGCTGCCGGCCGGGGACCAGGTCGTGTTGACCGAAATGACCCCGGACACGTTGGTCGCCCCCGCGCCGGGGGCGACGGAGAAACAAAGGGCCAGGGCGACGAGACACGGCACGGCAAACCTGGGTAGAGACTTCATGACGATCCTCCTCGTTGTTGGGGGCTGAGGCGCCAAGGGGTCGCAGAGCTTGAAAAAACCGAACGGAAAGGTGGCGGGGGCCGGGCGGGTGATAGGGGGGCGCTCCCGGCGGGCTCTGCCCGGAATATCGGGGGTGGGGGAGGCGGGCAGCCGCGGGTCGGCCACGGCTTTCCCTTCTCGGGCGGTGGTTCCCACATGTCGCCCTCTTCGAAGGTGGCGTGTCGCACCCGGGTCGGCGCGGCTCGCTGATGCCCGCGGCCGCCGGGGTTGGCCGCGCATGCTTCCGAGGGGATTATTTTACCCGAACGCCCCCTCCGGCGCAAGGGGATTCGATGGGGAGGAGTGTCCGGCAGCGTAGGCTGGGGGGTCCCGCCGCCGGAGCGCCGGGGAGATGACGGCGCAGAACCGGCGGCGCGCGGCGGCGCGGGTCAGGGGGACAACGCCGCGACGACCCGCTGCGCCTCGGTTTCCTGCCCGGCGGGCACCGGAACCCGCACGACGACGTACTGCCGGAAAAAGTAGAGCGCGCGCCCGGCGACCATGAGGTAGGAGTAGACGAACTCCAGGTGCGGCAACGGCCGGCGCTTGTATTCGACCCCGTCCAGCCGGGACCCCCACCCGTTCCAGGTGTGCACGCTGCCGTTGAGGTAAATGCCGTCCCTGGCGACACAGACTTCCCCGGCTCCGCGCAGGTGCCGGCGCCAGGCCAGGCGCGGCAGGCCCGCGGCCAGGAGCCACAGAAAGGCCATGAGCCCCATGAGGAAGCCGAAAACCCAGACCGAGGCTTCGTCGCGCATCAGGGCCATGAACCCCAGCCCGACAACCAGGCCGATGGCGGAGACCACCCGCCAGAGGGCTTTCTTCTCCGAGGCCTCCTGCTCGAAGTTCCAGCGGACGAAACGGGCCCATTCTTCCGCTGCGCAGGTGAAGCGGGCCAGGTGGTCCCCGGCGAGCATCCGTTTCAGGATCGCCGCCTGCCGGCCGAAGAGCCACACCCCGGCCAGCGCCCCGGACAGCGCCAGCCCGCCCAGGAGGATGGAGGCGAAGCTGAACCCGGACCCGACGGTGCGGTAGACGAAGGGCCACAGGGCTGCGGCCGAGAAGACCACCGCCAGGACCGCCGACCACCGCAGGCCCCTGCCCGCCGAGCTGCCCTCGACCCGGCCGGCCCGTGGGCCGCCGAAAAAAGCCAGCAGCAGCGCCCCCGCGATCACCGCCGCAAGCAGGGGCCGGTAGGCCCGCAGGGGGAACGCGGCCTCCGGGGGGATCCGCTGCGCCGCGAAATCGGCCGCCGGCACGAACCGGACCTCCAGGTGGCGGATGCCCCCCGGGCCCTGGCGCTGCACGTAGCGGTGGGCCTCGCCGAGGCTTGCGAACGGCGTCAGGGACGGGGCGGCGTAGCGCACGGCGGGCCGGTCCGCGGCCTGGGCCGCCGCCAGGTCCTCGAAAACCGCGTCCCAGGCGGGATCCGAGGCTTCGAGGGTCAGGCCCGCGGTTTCGGAGGCGATGAATTCCGCGATGGGAACGGGCGCGGCGAGGGAGTGGAGAAAAGCCCGCGCCATGGCCATAGCGCCCAGGACGGTTTCGGGCGGGGCGTGACGCGCCTCGTAGCGCCGGCCCCAGTCGACCAGCTCCGCGCGCACCAGCAGCGGTGCCGGGAACCACCACGCCATGACGGCCGCCGCCACGAGGGCGGTTGCGAGAACCTGCCGCAGCATCAAGGCCATGGGGATTCCTCCCCCGCTCCCGGCGGGTCCCCATCCTCCAATGAAACGGCCTGCCACGTGCGCCCCCTGTCGCGGGACACCACCAGGCCGTCTTCCAGGCCCGCGAAGACCGACCCGTCCCTGGCTGCGGCCAGCGCGAGAACCTTCCTGTCCCCCAGCCCCCGGCCCCCGGGCGCGGCATCCGGCCCCGCGGCCCCGAACATGACCACGCCCCCGCCCTGGCGCGCGCAGGCCCAGACCCCCTGGCCCCCGGGCTCGAAAAGGCTGCAGGCATCCTCCGGCGGCGCCGGCACCTCCTCCCAGTCGGCGGCCCCGCGGTGCAGGGCGAAGACGCCCACGATGCCCCGAACGTAAACGGTGCCCCGCGGGTCCGCGGCCAGGTCGCCCAGGGCCTGCCCGAAACGATGGCGGCGCCAGGTTTTCCCTCCGTCCCCGGACAGCAGCAGGTCGTTTACGCCCGCCGCCACGCCGCGGCCGTCCGGCAGGAACATCATCTCCCAGACGCCGTAATCCCCGTCGGCCTCGTCCACCAGGCCCACCCGCCGCCACTCCCCGGAGTCCGAACGCGCATAGAGCCCCGAGGCGTCCGATGGGATGGCCAGGAGCACCCGGCCGGGGCTGAAGGCGACGTCGTGGACCCCCCCGGCGGGAAGCCCCCTCGTGTCCCGGGCCCAGGATTCCCCCCCGTCGGCGGACACCCACAGCCCGTCTTCAGAGGAGCCCAGGAACAGCCGCCCCGACCCGTCGAGGGCCAGGCGCAGGCTCCGGGCCGGACGGACCGGCACCTTCACCCGCTGCCACCCCCGGCCGTCGTCTCGGGTGCGGACGAGGCCCAGGCCGGCCAGAACGGCATAACCGGCGCCATCCGCGCCGAAAACGAGGTCGGCGACATGGGCGACGCCGGCGAAGGGCACATGGCGCCACGAGGCGCCCCTGTCCGCCGAGACGTGCAGCCCCCTGTCCCAGAGCCCGGCCCACAGGAGCCCGTCCCGGTCGACGGCGACGCCGCTCACAGAGGCTCCCGGGACGATATCGGCCGTCGGGCGCCAGGTGCGGCCCCGGTCCGGGGAGAAAAACACCCCGTGGCCCCGGGTGGCCGCGGCGATTTCCCCGCCGGGGCCGAAGGCCAGGTCCTCTACGCAGGCGCCTTCCGGGAGGGGGCCGGCAGGGGACCAGGCGCCGTCCCCGGGATTGCGGGCGAAAAGGCCGGCGCCGTAAGTCCCGGCATAAACCGTTTCCCAGGGGGCGGCCGCCAGGCTCAGGACCGGGGCGCCGGGCAGGCCGGCGGAAAAGGGCTCCCAGTCCGTTCCCTCGGGCCGGGCGGCAACCACCCCGGAGGAAAACGTTCCGGCAAGCCAGATGCCGGCGGCGGTCATGGCGGCGCACAGAACCGGCCGGTCCGCCAGGCGGCCCCGCCCCGGCAGAAGGGAATCCCGCAGGGTCTGGTCGATGGGCACCCCTTCCGTCCCCCGGGCGGACCTCTCCCGCCCGGCCGCTTCCCCGGCCTCGGCAACGGAATCCGGGCCTGCTTCCCGTAGTTGCAGGACGAACACCCCTTTTCCCCAAACTTTCGCCAGCGCCCGGGAACCGTCGGCCTCGATCTCGATGAGAGCCAGGGCGCCCGGCAGCACCCGCTCCCAACCCCCGTTGCCTGTCGGAGACCGGAACAAGCCCTCGGAGGTCGCCAGGTAGAGGCTGCCGTCGGGGTGGACCGCCGCGCGGTGAATGAAAACATCCGCAAGGCCGTCGCTCCGGCGCCAGTCTCTGCCGCCGCGGGCGCCCAGGTAAAGCCCCCCTTTTTCCGTCGTCAGGACCAGGAGCCCGCCGTCCGCAAGCGCCTCGACCTGGAGGATATGCGGGATATCGGCGCAGGCTTCGTTCTCCTGCGCCGCGAGGGCGCCTGCGGCGGACACCGCGCAGGCGGCGAGAACAGCCATGAAAGCGAGGCGAGCCTGCATGCGTCCATTCCTTGGGAATACGCCTGCGCCCGTGAGCGGCAGGAGGGCGGGTCGTCGCAGGGCGCCCCTCTTCCTTTTCATCTGATGCCGGGTATTGCTCAGGCTTGGCAGGTGCAGGGAGGAATGCACTGACGATTACGATTACGATTACGACAACGACAACGATTCTATCCGCGTCAGCATCACCACCCGCTTCAGCCTCTCCGGTATTTCGAGTTCGGTCAGGGTGATCTCCCGGCCGCTCTCCGGCGAGTCGGCCCCGACCTTGACCCCCATCCAGTCGAGGCGCATCCGGACGGTGTTTTTCCTCAGGAAATGCTCGGCGCCCCCCAGCACTCCCTCCAGCTTTTTCAGGACGTCGCCGGGGGTCCCGGTTTCCGGCGCCAGTTCCTGGAGCCGGGCGTCGATTTCCCTCAGCAGCTGCTGCGCCTGCCGGGCTTCCGCCTGCATGTCGTCGCCCCCGGCCAGGAGGCGCTCCAGCCCCCGCTCCCGCGATCGCAGGATGCTGAGCTTGACCGCCAGCGTCCGGCGCTGCGCAACGAGTTCCTCCCGGAGGGCCTGGGTTTCCAGGGCTTTTTCCAGGGTGGCGGCCGCCAGAAGGTTGAGACCGCGCTGGACCATCCGGCGCCTGCTTTCCTCCTCGCTCGCCACCGGTGCCACGATGCGGTGGTCGTAAAACTCAACGGCGGTCAGGGCCACGTCGCGCTGGATCAGATCCCCTTTCATGGCCGTCCCGAAAACGGTGCGTTCGGTTTTCGTCGCCGTGACCAGGGCGATGGCGCTTTCCTCCCCGCTGTCGCGGAAAAACGAGGTGAGCTCGGTGCAGTGCCGCAGCAGGGACCGGATTTCGTCCGGGCTGACGAAGAAGGCGTGAATCAGCGGGTCCCGGTCCCAGTTGCCGGGTGCCAGGCTGAAGGGGCCGGGGATGGCGCCGATCAGCCCCTCGAAATAGGCCACGGCGCTTTCCACCGGCTCCCGGAGCTGGCGGCGGTAGCCTGCGACCGTGCGGATCGACGGGTCGCTTTCCTGCACCATGCGCTCGATGCGCTCACCGAGGGCGGCTTCCTTGTGCCGCTGCGTCCGTTTGCGTGCGCGGGACTCGCGCCACCTGTCCAGGACTCTCATATGTCACGTCCGCCCGCTTGCCGCTGCGCATACTTTCGTGCCTTCGCGCAGGTGACGGGCAAAGGCGACCGCCACGGCGCAGGAGGCCATGCGCGCTTCGGCCGAGTCCGCGCGGCTGGTCAGGACGATGGGAACCCGCGCCCCCAGGACGATGCCGGCCGAATCGGCGCGGCCCAGGTAGGCCAGCTGCTTGGCCAGCATGTTGCCTGCCTCCAGGTCGGGTGCCAGGAGGATGTCCGCCTCGCCGGCCACCGGCGAGCGGATGCCCTTGATCAGGGCGGCCTCCCTGCTGATGGCATTGTCGAAGGCCAGGGGGCCGTCGATGAGGGCCCCCACGATCTGGCCGCGGTCGGCCATCTTGCACAGGGCCGCGGCGTCGATGGTGCCCGGGATCTTGGGGTTGACGGTTTCCACCGCCGAGAGGATGGCCACCTTGGGCTCCGCGATAAGCAGGGCGTGGGCCAGCTGGATCGCGTTTTTGAGAATGTCGACCTTGTCTTCCAGGGTCGGGTAGATGTTGATGGCCGCGTCGGTGATGAACAGCGGACGCGGGTAAGTGGGCACGTCCATGGCGAACACGTGGCTGATGCGCCGTTCGGTGCGCAGCCCCGTGGCCGACGGCACGACCGCGCCCATCAGCTCGTCGGTGTGCAGGCTGCCCTTCATGAGCGCCTCGGCCTCGCCCGAGCGGCACAACGCCACGGCCTTGGCCGCCGCATCGTGGCTGTGGAGCGCGTCCACCAGGCGGTAGGGGCCGATGTCCAGGCCGATGCTGTCGGCCAGGGACCGGATCCTGGCTTCCGGCCCCACCAGGATCGGCTCGATGAGGTGCGCCCGGGCGGAGTCCACGGCGCCCGCGAGCGCTTCCTTGCTGCAGGGGTGGGCCACGGCGACGGGGATGGGCTCCCAGTCGTCGACGAGGTCGATGAGGCGCTTGAAGGCGGTTTTGCGCCGCAGCTGCAGGGAGGCGTAGGGAGACCCGGCGGCGGTGGGCTTGCGGGTGGGCGCCTTGACCCGCGCGATGCCGGTGATGACGGGCTCCCCGCGCTGGTTGGCGGCCCGGCAGTCGAACAGGACGGCCGCGTCCGCGGCGTTCTTGGCCGTGGCGGTGACGCTGATCGTCAGGGTGTCGCCGAGTTCCACGGCCCCGTGAAACTCGAGGGTCTGGGACTGGTAGACCGTGCCGGGGCCCGGCAGGTCGTTTCCCAGGAGGCTCGAGATCAGGGCGGCGCCCCACATGCTGTGGCCCACCAGCTTGTGGCGCTCCAAAAGCATCAGGGCGTATTCGTCGCTGAAATGGGTCGGGTTCATGTCCCCGGACAACACCCCGAACCCGTCGATGTCCTCCTTGGTCAGGGTGCGCTCCATGCGGGCGCTGTCGCCGATGCGGATCTCGTCGAAAGTCTTGTTGGCGATCATGGTGTCACCCCCTTCTCCCTGGGCGCCGCGGCCGTTCGTTTGCGCTGCGGAGGCTCCGGGCCGCCGCCCAGCAGCTGCTCCAGCCGGGCCAGGCGCTCCTGTTCCCCTTCGCTCAACACCCCGTCGGCGCCGGCGACCCGGCGAAGGTCCTCCAGGATCTTGGGCCCCAGGTCTTCATGGCCCTTGAGCAGTTCGGGAATCAGCGCCACCGCCCGTTCCGCGTCTATCTTGAGCATGAAGTACTGCTCGCGCAGGTCGCGTTTGAACTCGTCGAGGGTTTTCTGGGCGCCGTAGGTTCCCCTCAGGCGCCTGAGGATCTCGAAGGCCCGTTCGTCGACCGACCGTTCCGGCATGCAGACATAGGCCAGGCCGCGGATCGCGGCCTCCCGCGGGCCGCCCTTGGCCATGTCGGCTTTCAGCTCCGCGATGCGCCGTTCGATGAATGCCGTGTGGTCGGCGTCGCGTCCCGGATGCCGCCTCGGCGGGTCGTCGGATGCGCCCAGGCCCAGCAGGGCCTGCAGCCAGGGCTGCGCGTAGACCCCGAAGAAGGTCTGCTCCATCAGCATGTCGCGGAAGTCCCGGAAGGCATCCAGGCTCTGCGTCATCCAGTCGGAGAAGGTCTTTTCCCACTGCAGGAAGACGTTGTCCGCCGCAACCGGGTGCCGGTCGCCGCGCACCCTCTGGGCGGCCGACGCCAGCGGCTTCGTGGCAGGGTTGCGGTCGGACAAAATCTCGTAGCTCTGGCGCACGGGGTGCAGGCGGCGCAGGCATTCGGCCCCCGGCTCGGTCGCCAGGGAGCGGACCATCGGCTGCAGCGCGCTGCGGTAGAGGCCGTGGGTGACCTCGGACAGGCGGGCCACGGCCGCAAAGCAGCGCTCCTCGTCCGCCGTGTTGCCGCCCAGGGCGCGGATGTCCGCCAGGCTTCGCTTTTCGAAACGCGAAATGTAGTCCCCGCCCGCCAGCTCCAGGTTGGCGCTATCCGGGGTCTTGCGCTCGATGACGGCTTCGTAGAGACCGGGCGGCAGGCAGTCGATGAGGTCGATGTTGCCGGCGAACTCCTGGTGCTCCTTTTTGGCCACGCCCCCCGACACGAAAATCCCCAGGTGACCGATCGTTTCGTGCACGGCATAGACGATCGTCTGCCCGGAAGCCAGGAGGTCCCCGTCGCTGCGGTAAAGGTCGAGGATCCAGCCCAGCGCCTGCTGGGGAGGGGTGATGTTGTCGCCCTTGGAGCAGAGGCAGACGATGGGGGAGAGGACCTTTCGCGGGTCCAGGCGCACGCCGTCGCCCGTCACCATCTCGGCCGAGCTGAGCTTGTTGCCGACGAAGAGGTTGTCGACGATGTACTGCATCTCCTCGCCGGTGAGAAGGATGTGGCCCCCCCACCAGCGTTCGAACCCCAGGTAGCGCGGCCCCTCCGTGTCGATGTTGGCATACAGGTTGTACTGCTTGGACCAGAGGGTGTTGGCCGGGTTGAGGTTCTCGAAGTTCTGAACCAGCCAGGCGCCGTCGAAGATGCCGTTGCCCAGGTCGCTGGTCAGGGCCGTCAGCCAGCTGCCCCCCAGCAGGCCGCCGGTGTAGCGCATGGGGTTGACGCCGCGCACGCCCGCCCAGTAGGACAGGGGGGAGCCGGCCAGGATCAGGGGGCCGCAGATGCCGGGGTGTTTGGCCGCCAGCATCTCCCCGCGCGGATCTCCCGGGCCGCCAGGCCCAGGGCCGCCCCGACGCCGATGGCGCAGAGGATGTTTTCCAGGTTGTGGCGCCCCACCAGGGGCGATGCCAGCTCGATGCCGCCGGCGGGAGAGGCGATGGCGGCGCGGATCCCGGAGAGGTCATGGGCCGCCCGGGCGGGATGAACGTCGTTTTCCGGCCCGCTTCCCACGGACAGGGCCTTGACCGACAGGCTGTCGAACAGGTCCCTGCCCCGGGGGTCGTCGCGGTTGACCACCGCCACGGCGCGGGCCGACTTGGGCCCCCGGCCCAGGTTGTGGGTGAACATGCGCTGCTTGCTGCGCCAGTAGCGCTCCATGTCGCCGTGGTAGTCGAGGTGGTCCTGGGTCAGGTTGGTGAACACGCCCACGTCGAGCCAGCAGCCTTCCACCCGGTGAAGGTCGAGAGCGTGGGAGGAGACCTCCATGACGACGTGGTCGACCCCGGCGGCGTGCATGTCGGCCAGGATGCGCTGCAGATCGACCGATTCCGGCGTGGTGACCGGGTTGCGGAAGGCCTTTCCGGCATAGCGGTAGTTCACCGTGCCGATGACCCCCGGCTGAAGGCCGGCGGCCCGCAGAATGCCCTCGACGAGATAGGTGAGGGTGGTCTTGCCGTTGGTGCCGGTGACCCCGATGAGGGTGAGGCGCTCGGACGGGTGTCCGTAGAAGCGGCAGGCGATCTGGGCCAGGGCCTTGCGGGAGTCGGCGACGCGGATGACGTTGCCGCCGGCGCCGACGGGCTTCTGGACCACCACGGCGGCCGCGCCCCGGCCGAGGGCGTCGTCGACGAAGGCGTGGCCGTCGGCCGCGTGCCCCACCACGGCCACGAACAGACCCCCCGGCTTCACCTCCTGGGAACGGCAGTGGATCGACCCGATCTCGGACTCCTCGAAAGTCTCGGGGCCGCGCTCGGTAACGGCCGCCATGAGTTCGGAAAGTCTCATCCCTGTCCGGCGCTCCTTTTCTCCAAGGGTGCCGCGTCGACGCTCACCGGGCGCGGCGTGTCCAGGGGCGGCGGCGCCGCTTCCGCCGGAATGCCCAGATAGCTCAGGGACTGCTGCGCGATCTGCCGGAAGGCCGGCGCGGCGACGGTGCCGCCGTAGTACTTGTTGCCGGGTTCGTCCAGGCTGACGAGGATCGCCAGGGCAGGACGCTCCATGGGGGTGAAACCGATAAAGGAGGAGACGTATCTGCCCTTGGCGTAGCCGCCGGTTTTGGAAACCTTCTGGGCCGTGCCGGTCTTGCCGCACACCGGGTAGCCCTCCAGGGCCGCGTTGATGCCCGAACCGCCGCTGTCGGTCACGCTTGCCATGATCTGCGCCAGAACGCGGGCGGTTTCGGGCGAGATCACGCGGCGCACGGGCGTGGGGCTGAAGGTGGCGATGGGCCGGTCGTTCCAGTCGCGGATTTCGCGCACCAGGTACGGCTGCATCAGGACCCCCCCGTTGGCGATGGCGGAAACGGCCGCGACCAGCTGCAGGGCGGAGGCCGAGACCCCCTGGCCGAAGGCGATGGCGCTGGCGTCGATTCGCGACCAGCGGCGGAAGTGGGACAGGTTGCCCGCGGTCTCGCCGGGGCAGGAGATGCCGGTGGGGCGGCCGAAGCCGAAGGCGCTGAGGAAATCGTGGAGGGTCTCGCGCCCGATGCGCTCCCCGATCTTCACCGCGCCGATATTGCTGGAGTACTTGATGACCTGCTGCAGCGAGAGCCAGCCGTGGTCCTTGACGTCGTGGACCGTGTTACGCCCCACCCGGTACTTGCCGTCCTCGCAGTAGAAAAGCGTGTTGGGGGTGCAGCGCCCCGACTCGAGCGCGGCCGCGGCGGTGAAGATCTTCAGGATCGACCCGGGCTCGTAGGGGTCGGTGATGACCCGGTTGCGCCACAGGTCCTTTTCGAAGGCGTGGAAGCGGTTGGGGTTGAACCCGGGAGACTGGGCCATGGAGAGGATCGCCCCGGTCTTCGGCTCCATCACCACGGCCAGTCCGGACTTGGCCTGGTGGGTGGTGACCGCCGCTTCCAGGGCCTCTTCGGTGATGTGTTGGATCGTCCGGTCGATGGTGAGCACCAGGTCGTTGCCGGCGGCATCGGGGGCGATCGATTTCTCCGCGTCGAACCACCGTCCGCGGGCATCCTTGAGGCCGATGAACTTCGTCTCCCGGCCGCGCAGCTTGTCGTCATAGGCGAACTCGACGCCTTCGAGACCGTTGCCGTCGATGCCGGTGAAGCCGATGGTCTGGGCCGCCAGGGACTTGTGGGGATAAAACCGGCTGAACTCCGGCACGAAGCCGATCCCCTTGAGGCCGAGGGCCTCAACGGCCTCCGCCTCCTGGGGGGTCGCCATGCGCTTGACCCACACGAAGGAGCGCTCCGACGTCAGGACTTTCTTGAGCCCGGCGCTTTTCAGGCCGAGGGGGCGGGCGAGGGCCTTGGCGGCGGCCTGGGGGTCTTCCACCTCCCGGGGATAGGCCACGATGGACGGCACCTTGAGGCTGACGGCCAGTTTGCGGCGGTTGCGGTCGTAGATGGTGCCGCGGCGGCCGACGCCCTGGTAGGAGGATTCCAGCTGCTCCCAGGCCTGGCGGTAGAGCCACGGCCCCTGGAAGAGCTGGACGTAGACCGCCTTGGCCGCCACGACGCCCAGGGCGAGGAAAAAGCAGCACCCGATCAGGACGCAGCGGATCAGGATCTTTTTCTGCTCGGGCTGGCGGTAGCCATTCTGTTTGCTGCGAGGGGGCATGCCCTTCACCATGTGTCTGGCGCGAACGCGGCTTCTCCCGCCGGCAGGGCGCCGCGCGCGCGAAGGCTATCGTAGGGTGATGACCTGCTCGGGCCTCGGCCGGACCAGGGCGAGTATTTCCTGGGCCTGCAGGACGACCCGCGAAGGCGATGTCAGCAGGGCGTACTCGATTTCCATGGCCTTGCCGACGGCCATCTGCTGTTCGAGGACCCGGGAGGCCTGGGTGATCTCGTAGCCGATCGTGACGCACTGCACGCGCGACCACGTGTAGGTCAAGAGCTCCGCCATGATCGTCGCCATGATGATGAGCCAGGCGGCTGCCAGTTTGAGCTTGAGGAGCGCCTCTTTTCGGTTCCGGTTCATCGGCGGCCGTTTCCGGGGTCAGATTTTCTCCGCGGCCCGCAGCCGGGCGCTGCGGGCCATGGGGTTGCGGGCGGTCTCCTGCGGGGAGGGCCGCCACACCTTGCGGGTCAGCAGCCGGACGACGGGCTTCTGCCCGCAGGCGCACACGGGAACGCGGGGAGCGCACCTGCAACCCTTGGCCAGCGCGTTCAGCCGATGCTTGACGATGCGGTCCTCCAGGGAGTGGAAGACGTCGTTTCCCGGAGCCTGCCTGCCGGTCCACTCCGCGAACACCCACGGGCGGGCGATCGCCAGGCGCCCCAGGGCCACGCCGTCACAGCCGGTGGTCTGCAGCATGCGCAGGCAGTCGGCCTGGTCGAACACGTCGCCGTTTCCGAAGACCGGGATGGAAACGGCCGCCTTCACCCGGGCGATGTGCGCCCAGACCGGCCGCCGGGACCGCCGGTCGGGGGCCACCCGGGGATGAAAGGTCAGGGCGTCGGCCCCGGCGCCCTCGAAGCGCCGCGCCAGTTCGACCGCGGCGCCGATGTCGTCCGACCACCCGGTGCGGTACTTGACGAAGACCGGGAAGGACACCGAGCGGCGCACCGCCTCGACGATGTCGCCCGCCAGGCGCGGGTCCCTGAGCAGGGCCGCCCCGCTGTTGCGCCGGCAGACCGCCTGGACGCAGCACCCGAAATTGAGGTCCACGCCGAACATGCCGGCCGCTTCCACCCGGCGGGCGGCCTCCGCCATGGTCCGCGGCGCGCTGCCGAAAAGCTGGCACACCAGGTAGTCCAGCTCGGAGCTTTCGTGGCGGAAGCTCTCGCAGTTGCCGCCTCCCGCGGCGACCGACGCGGCGCTGCACATGCCCGAAAAGAGCAGGCCGAACCCGCCGTGGCGCGCCACGAGCCCGCGAAAGGCCCCATGGCCGATCTTCGACAGCGGGGCCAGCACCAGCCGGCTGGCCAGCGTCGTGCCGCCCACGCTCAGGGGGCGGTTGAGCCGCGCGGCGAGCGCCCCGCCGGCCAGGGATGGGCTGAGGGTCTCCATCCGGCGCGCCTCAAAGTCCCTCAGGCTCACCGGCGGCGGGCTCCCCCAGGCGGCCGATGAGCACCTCCGCGTCCTCCACCCGCAGGGAAGCGCGGACTTTCCGGTTGCAGGCGTCGACCAGATGGTAGATGAAATCTCCGGGAGCCGGCGGGGCGGGCCGCACCCCCGCGGGAAGGGCTGTCGGCCGGCCGGCCTCCTTTCCCAGGGCGTAAACGCACGCGCCCGTGAGCCGATTGACGATATCGGCCGTGACGGCGGCCGGGATGGAGCGGCGTTTGCCTTCCTCGGCGATGCTGACACCATGGACGGCCGCCGCCGGTTCCCCCGACGCCGCGGGTCCCGGGCCGCCTCGCTGCTCGTACAGACGCCGGCTGAAGACCTTCAGCACCTGGTGTATCTGATAGCTCGAAACGGCCATCGCCTCAGTCTTCAAAATTTCCGGCGGGCCCCTTGTCCGCGCCGACGGCACCGGCCCTGGCGACGATCTTTTCCCGGGTCCACTCGGCGGGGTCCTCTATCCGCCCGGCCTTCGGCCCCGGGTCGTGGGACCCGGCGGCCAGGATGGCCTCGACGGCAAGAGGCGCCGTGTCCGTGCCGTTCAAAACCTCGGTGATCATCCGGTAGGCGAAATCCTCGACCCGCCGGGCCATCCGCTCCCTTATTTCCCTCGGCTGGGCGAGCAGCCGGTTTTCAAAGGGCAGGTTGAGCTTCTTGTAATTCCCGCCCTTCAGACCGGCCGAGGCGGCAAAAGCCGTCATCTCGGCCCACATCTGCTCGGAGACCCCCTCCCCTTCCACCTTGATGAAGTTGCCCGCGGCGTCCAGGATGGCGTTGCCGTAGTCGTTCACCTCGAGACCCCAGGAAATCATCTGCAGGGCGGTGGCCACGTTGGCCTTGGTGGTGTTCGTCCGGGCGGCGATCTCCCGGATCCGGTCCGAGCTGTTGCCCGACGTGCCGTGCTGGGCGCCCGACACCTTGTAGGGGGTCAGGGCGTCGTGGATCCGGGCCGTCAGATCGACCTGGATTCCCTGGGCGCTGGCCTCGATCCCATGGGTGGTCCCGTTGTTCAGCGCGATCCAGTCGGGGAAGACACCGTGGGCGTTGAGCCCCTGGATCAGGAAGAGGGCCTCCTCGCGGGTGGACAGCCCTTCCTTGCCCTTGATCTCGCCGATTTCGGTCTCGAGCCCCGACCACGCGGGGATGAAGCGGATCAGTTCGAGGTTGGCCAGCAGGTTCTGGTCGTCGGGCATGTGGGAGGCGTCGATGGCAATCGAGGTGATCCCGGCCTCGAAGATGCTGGGGATCTCGATCTTGGCCTTCTGAACGTCGGCGCCGTTCTTCAGGCCGTAGTGATCCGCGTGAATCGCCACGGGAACGGTGATGCCCAGCTCGTTGCAGAGGGCGTCGACCTGCCGGGCGATGTTCCAGTAGCTGACCGCGCAATAGGCGCCCGTCCCGCCTTCCGACTTGGCGATCTCGACGATGAGGGCCGAGTTGGCGCGCTGGGCGGCGCGCAGGACGCCGCGGATGACGAACTGGTTTCTTCCGTTGGCCGCCATGATGATGGCCTTGCCCTTGGCGAGCGCGGCCAGGTCCATGAATTTCCCGCTGACGATCAGCGCCCGCGAGTTGGGAAACAGCTGGGCGATATTCGGCGGCCTTCCGGTTTTCAAGGCCTGGTCGAAAGTGGCGGCATCGATGGGGCTGCTGGGCATGTCGGCTCCTCCTGTGATGGCCTCGGGGGGGTCGTCCCCGGGCGGGTTCGTTCGCACCGCGTCAAGAATCTCGAGCACTTCCGCCCGGCAGCCGGCCGGGACGCGGACCTCTCCCCATCCCTTCTGCACCTGGAACAACCCGTCGTAGGCCGTGTCGTGGTAAGAGCGGATCCGGTGGGGGATGCCCAGCTCCGTCAATATGGCTTCGAGGACGTGGGACTCGACGACGTTCTCGAGGATGGCGGTTTTGACGAGTTCCCGATCGTCGCTGTGAGGCATGGCATCTCCGGGCGCACGCGGGCCTGCCCCCGCGCAGGGGGTGGCGGCGCGGCGGCTGCCTCGGGGCCGGCTGGCGGACGCGGTCAGCCGTAGAGGAAAATCTGGTAGTCGGTCTTCTCCCCGAGCAGGGAATCGATCATCTGGTTGATCTCGCGGCGCTCGCCGTTGCCCTCCCACGCCTGCCAATCGGCCACCGACTGCCAGGTGCTGATGACGAGGTACTCCCCCGGGCTGTCGTGTCGCCGCAGGGTCTCGCCGGAAATGTACCCCGGCTGGTTGGTGGCCAGGCGGCCAGGAAGCGCAGGGCCGTGGGTGACAGCCCGTCCACGTAGGAGACGCGGGCTTCTTCGAGGCCCAGCTGTGCGGCCTCCTGCCGCAGCCGTTCGGCCGTGGCCCCCGCCTGGCCCGGCTGGAGGGCGCGGACGACGTAGCCAACGGTTTTCTGGCCGTTGTTGTCGTCGAAGACGAATTCGGCGCCGGTGCGGGCCAGGACCCGCTGCTCCGGGTCGCCGGTGATCTCGAACCTGGTCCCCTCGGGGCGCGGCAGGAGGAGCACGACCGTTCCGAGAGCCAGCGCGATGCAGAGCTGTACCATCTTGTTTTTCAAAAACATCCGATATCCCCCCTGGGCTTGCCCGGCCGTTTCACCGGGCGCAGGCCTTGTGGATGATGTCCAGCAGGCTCTCCAGGTCGCAAGGCTTGGTGAGATAGTCGAAGGCCCCCATTTCGATGCCTTCCCGGGCCGCCTGCTCCGACCCGTGGCCCGTGAGAATGATGACCGCCAGATCGGGATCCATCTTCTTGAAGATCGCCAGAACCTCGATCCCGTCCATGTCCACCATTTTCAGGTCCACCACGGCCACGTCGAAATCGGCGCGCCGCAGGATCCGGATCGCCTCCTGGCCCGTGCTGGCGGTGGTGACTTCGAGGTTGCGCTTGCGGATGCGCTTGGACAGCACTTCTAGGTATCCTACCTCGTCGTCCACCAGAAGCAGGCGGATCTGGCCTTTGCTGTTCGGCATGGGAACCCCCGCGCGATCAGTTGCCCCGCCTCAGGGCGATCAGCTGGGCCTTGGCTTCGAGGATCTTCTCCTCGTGTTCGCGCTTCTTGCGCACCGAGCGGTCGATCTTGGCCATCAGGAGGTTGATTTCGCAGGGCTTCATGAGGTAATCGAAGGCTCCGGCGCGCATCCCGTCGATGGCGCTCTCGACGGTGGCGTGCCCGGTGAGCATGATGACCTCGATGTTGGGGTGCTTGAGCTTCATGGCCGCCAGGGTCTCCAGGCCGTCCATCCCGGGCATCTTGACGTCCAGGATGACCACGTCGAAGGCCGATGCCCCTCCGCCCGCAGCCAGCTTGTCCAAGGCATCGCGGCCGCTCAGGGCCGTGTCCACCTTCAGCCCCCTTTTGGCGATGCGCTTGGCCAGGGTTTCCAGAAACGAGGCCTCGTCGTCCACCAGCAAAACGGACGGCGGCACCATGCTCATGCTGCTGAGAGTCATCTTCGCTCCTCCTCCGAGTCTTCAATGCCATCGGTTCCTGTCTGTGGAGCCGGGGGATTCCCGGTCGGTTGCGGGGTCGTTTCGGCCTTGACGACGGCCGGGAGGATGACCGTGAAGGTCGTGCCCTCGCCCCGGGCGCTTTGCACCTGGATGTCCCCGCCCAGTTTCTTGACGATGCCGTAGCAGATGGAGAGGCCGAGGCCCGTTCCCTGCCCCACGGGCTTGGTGGTGAAAAAGGGGTCGAAGATGCGCGCGAGGTTGGCCTCGGCGATCCCGCAGCCGTTGTCCGCCACCTTCAGTAAGACGTTGCCGTTTTCATGCCGGGTGGTGAGGTGGATGCGGCCCCCGGATGAACTCATGGCCGCCACGCTGTTGTTGAGCAGGTTGAGCAGGACCTGCTGCAGCTCGGTGGCCGACGCCATCAACGGCGGCAGGCCGGTCTCCAGGTCGGTGTCCACCTGGACGCTGGCGTAGCGGGTTTTCTGGTCGACAAGGGCGATCATGTCGGTGACCATTTCGTTGAGGTCGATCTCCTTGATGGTCGGGTCGGTCTTGCGGGCGAAGGAGAGCAGCTTGTGGGTGATCTCCTTGCAGCGGGCGCCCTGGGTCCGTATCTGGGCGCTGGCGCGCCTGATCTCGCCCAGGTTGTCGGCGCTGGCCGGGTCCTCTTCCGCCAGCAGGTCCTGGATCCAGCCGGCCTCCTCCACCATGATCGCCACAGGGTTGTTGATCTCGTGGGCGATGCCCGCGGCCAGTTCGCCGATGGAGGCCAGCCTCCCGGCTTCCACCACCTGATTGCTCATCTTTTCTTTCTGGATGAGTACTTCTTCCACCCTTAGGGTCATGCGGCGCGACACGAAATAGGTGAAGGTCGCCACCACCAGGGCCCAGAGCATGAACAGGAGGATGGCGATGGCCTTGGTGGTGTTCCAGGTGGAGAACGCGTCCGTCACCTCCTGCTGGAAGATGAGGAACCAGCGGTCGTGGTTGAGGCTGGTGACGGCGAAGATGCTGTCGTTCCCCATGGCGTCCGGGTGTTCCTCCACCCGCACCTCGTCTTTGTCGAGCCTGGCCTGGAGGAGACCCTGGTAGGGCCCGCCCGCCCGGGCGACCTGGTTCTGGGGGTTGGTCTGGAACTCGCCGGCGCGGTTGATGATGAAGGCGAAACCGGTCGTCCCGATGCGGATGTTGGACACCAGGGCGTTGAAGGCGTTGAAGTCGACCGTGGCCCGCAGGATCCAGCCCTGCTCGTTGCCCGGCAGCTTGACGGCGACGATGAAGTGCGGGGTTCCCCTCAGCCCGGTGAAGACGTCGCTGATGTAATAGAAGCTCTTCTGCGTTTCGGAAAACCAGAGGGCGTCCCCATAGTCGGCCCCGGCCAGGTTGAAGGGGCCCGAGTAGGCGGCCTGGATGCCGTCGGGGTCGATGAGCCCCAGGTCGACGAACACCCCGCCGTACTCCTCGCGCAGGATCGCCAGCTTGCGGGTCAGAAACGCCTGTTCGGCCAGCTGCTCGACGGGGTGCGACCTGGCCAGGACACGGATGTCGCCCAGGCGGTCGGTGAGGAAGGTGTCGATCGTGCGGCTGTGCTTGCGGACCAGGGCGGTCAGGTGGTCGGTGATCTTGGTCTGGTAGGCGTCGCCGAACTGCTGCACGATGAGAAAGCCGATCAGCATCAGCGGCAGCCCGGCCACCAGCATGACGGTCAGAACCAGGCTTCTGGTTTTGGGCTGTCCTTCCGCGGGGTGTGGCTTGCCTCCAGTGGATGACCTACTGCTTCCCCTATGTCTTTTTCTTCATCCCGGTAACCTGGTTACTGGTCAACTGGCGCTTCAAGCCCCAGGTCGTCTCCCTGGCGCCGGCCATGGACCAGCTGCGCGTGGAGATCGGCAAGATGGGCGGCTGGAACCGAAGGCAGGTCGCGGCCCTGACCATCTTCCTCGTCATGCTCTTCGGCTGGTTGACCGAAAAGACCTTCTACGACATGGGCATCCTCCCCGTGCGCCTGGGCATCGGCGTCATCGCCATGGCCGGGGCCGTGGCCTACCTGCTGGCCGGGGTGGTCAACTGGCGCGACTACCAGGAGCGGGTCGACTGGGGCGTGGTCTGGCTGTATGCCGGGGCCATCATTTTCGGCCGCACCCTGGACAGCACGGGGGCCGCCTACTGGCTGGCGCGCTCGGCCATCGAGGCCCTGGCGCCCCTGGGCATGGATTCCGGGCTGCCGCTCATGGCGGTCTGCAACGGCCTTACGGCCGTGGTCACCAACCTCATGGCGGACGGCCCCGCGGCGGCGGCCGTCGGCCCGGTCACCCTCAACGTGGCGGGCCTGGCCCACCCGGGGACCACCTTCCTGCCGTTCATGGCAATGTCCACGGCGATTTCCTCCTCCTTCGCCTACTGCCTGATCATCGGCACGCCGCCCAACGCCATCGTCTACGCCAGCGGCTACCTGGAGCCCAAGGACTTCCTGCGCGTGGGGGTCCCCATGTGGTTCCTGGCCAACATCGTGCTGCTGCTCTTCACGGCGGTCTACTGGTCGCTGAGGGGGTTCGGGGGGCTGCCCGGGTTCTAAACGCCCATGAAAAAGCGCCGGCGGTCGACGCCGGAAGGAGAGCCGCGATATGATGGCAGAAGACAAGAAGGGGATCCGTTACGAGGCGGGCAGGATTTATCTCACCCGGGAGGTGGAGAGGAAAATCTTTTTCTTCCTGACCCTGATCATGCTCCTTGGCGGGGCGATGTTCAAGGCCGGCCTTTTATAGGGAAACGGCGACATGGATCCTGTCCGGCCAGATTCTTTCGAGGCGACCGCGCCGCCGGCGGAGAGGTTCGGCGTCGGAACCTATTTCCGGACCCTCAACGGGCTGCTGGGGACGCCGCGGCGGTTTTTCGCGGAGCTTCCGGCGGATTTCGGGTGGAAGCGGCCCCTCGGGTTCCTGCTGGCGTCGGCCTTGTTTTTCGCCGGCGCCAGCCTCCTGAGCAGCGGGAGCGACAGGCCGCTTCTCTTCGGGGGGATTCACGTCCTCAACGCCGTGGGAATGCCCCTGATCGCGGCGGGTGCCGGCTACGGCGTGATGCTGACGCTTTTCGGCCGGCGCGTCACATTCGCCCGCTTTTTCGGAATCTACGCCCTCTCCTCCGGCGTCACGCTGCTGGCCGCGTGGATTCCCTTCTTCCTGTGGCTGACCGAACCCTGGAGGTGGTGGCTCATCGGGACGGGCATGACCCGCGGTCTCGGTCTTTCCTGGTGGCGGGCGATGGTGATCATCGGCCTCTCGGTCGGCGTCATTCTCCTGTTTTTCTGGTCCCTCTGGCCGGACGTGTTTTCCGCAAAGTAAACCGCTATGGCGGCTGTTCTCTAAGGAGGCATATTCAATGAGCAGAAAGATCAAAGTGTTGATGGTCGATGACGAGAAGCAGTTTCGCACGACCACGGAGAAAATTCTCCATCGCAAGGGGTTCGACACCGTCATGGCGGCCAGCGGCGAGGAGGCCATCGACAAGCTCGGGGAAAAGCCGGACGTGGTGGTCCTGGACATCAAGATGCCGGGGATGGACGGGCACCAGGCGCTAAAGGAGATCAAGCAGCGCTCCCCGGACCTGCCGGTGATCATGCTCACCGGCCACGGCGGCCGGCCGTCGGCGGAGGAGTCCCTCGAAAAGGGCGCTTTCGATTACCTGGTCAAGCCCTGCGACGTGGACCTGCTGGTCGCCAAGATCAACGACGCCTGCCGGCTGGGGGCGGGAATCAGCAGGGTTCCGGAAAGAACGGTCTTCGAGGTCATGATCCCCATCTCCGAGTACACGACCCTGGGAAGGGACCGCACGGTCAGGGAGGCGGTGACCGAACTGCAGAAGTCGTTTCACTCCAAGATGTCCACCAGCCGCCTGATGGAAACCGGCCACCGCTCGCTCCTGGTCCTGGGAGACGGCCAAGAGGTGGTCGGCATCCTGGCCATCAAGGACCTGCTCGAGGCGGTCATGCCGGGTTACCTCAGCGCCGCCAAGCCGTCCACGGCGGACAGCATCCAGTACTCGCCCATGTTCTGGAGCGGCATGTTCACCACGACGGTCCAGCAGATCGCCGGCAAAAAGATACGCGAGATCATGTCCGAGGCGCCGCCCGGCGTCGACGCCCGCGCCAACCTCATGGAGGCCGCCTACCAGATGATCGAGCGGGAGGCCCGGCGCCTGACCGTGATGCAGTCGGGAAAGGCCGTCGGCGTCATCCGGGAGCAGGACCTCTTCTTCGAGATCGATCGGATTCTGTCGGCGCAGCGCTAACGAGGCCCCCTGCGCCGCCGAAGGCGTGCCGGCACCTTCGCGGTGGCCGGCTCGCCGGGCGGCGCCGGTCGGCGAGGCGCCGAAATTCTTCAATATATCCCTGATTATTTACTCGGTCCCCTTTTACACCATAAGCGCCCAGCGCGCCACGGCTTTACTGATCTTTTCGCATCACCTCGGGCGGGGGCATGGCGACCCTCATCCCGCCCAGCATCGTCTTCATCGTCTACGGCATGACGGCCGGGGTCTCGATCGGGGACCTTTTCATCGCCGGGATCATCCCCGGGCTGCTGCTGGCAGCCCTTTTCATCTGCTACATCATGGTGAGCGTCTGGCGCCGGCCGCATCTCGCCCCGGCCGCCAGCGAGGAGGAGCGCAACGTTCCGCTGCGGAAGAAGCTGCAGATGCTCAAGGGCCTCATCATGCCGGCCGTCATCACCCTGGCCGTCCTGGGGTCGATCTACCTCGGCATCGCCACACCCACGGAAGCCGCCGCCATCGGGTGCCTGGGGGCGCTCGTCAGCGCCGCCATGAACCGCCGGCTGACCTGGACGGTGATCGTGCGCGCGAGCTACGAAACCCTCTGGATTTCGTGTATGCTGACCTGGCTCTTTTTCGGCGCCCAGGCCATCATCGGCATCTACACCCTGGCCGGGGGGGCCGCCTTCGTCCGGAACGCCATCATGGACCTGCCCTTCGGGCCATGGGGCGTCATCATCGTCATGCAGGTCATCTGGGTCTTCCTGGGGATGTTCCTGGACTGGATCGGGATCCTGCTCCTGACCGGACCCATGTTCATCCCGATCATCGTGGCCCTGGGGTTCGACCCGGTCTGGTTCGGCGTGGTCTACTGCATGAACATGCACATCTCCTACCTGACCCCGCCCTTCGGCCCGTCGGTGTTTTACATGGCCTCGGTGGCGCCGCCGGATATCAGCGTCACCGATATCTACAAGGCCAACCTCCCCTATCTCTGGCTGACGTTCGTAGCGCTGGCGTTGGTCTGCGCCTTCCCCGGACTCTCGCTGTGGCTGCCCTCGCTGATGAGCCGCTAGGGCAAGGAGACGATAGCGCATGGACTATCCCAGACTTCATCTCCTGGACCAGGGGTTTGACCCCAGCGCTCCCGTCGACGTGGGCGCGGCCGTCGACCGGGAAATTCGCCGCATGGGCTGGCTGGAGGCGATCCGTCCCGGGCAGCGAGTCCTCATCACCGCCGGCAGCCGCGGGGTCGAGTGCATGACCGCGGTGTTGCGCGCGGCGGTCGCGGCCATAAGGGCGGCCGGGGCGGCGCCGCTGATCCTGCCGGCCATGGGGAGCCACGGGGGAGGCACCGCCCGGGGACAGATCGATGTCCTGCACCACCTGGGGCAGAGCGAAGCGAGCCTGGGGGCCCCCCTGCACGACGGGATCGAGCCGGTCGTCGTCGGCGCGGCGGAGGGCACCCCGGTGTACGCCGACCGGGCGGCGGTCGCGGCCGACCACATCCTGCTGGTCAACCGCGTCAAGGAGCACACCGAGTTCATCGGCGAGTTCGAATCCGGCTTGATCAAGATGGCCGTCGTGGGCCTGGGGCGCATCGCCGGGGCCGAGGTGATGCACGAACTCGCCGTGCATGTGAGCTACACCCGGGCCCTTCGATCGATCGCGCAGGTCCTGTTCGCCCGCCTGCCGATCCGCGGAGGGATCGCGATCCTGGAAGACAAGGCCAACCGCGTGCGCCGCATCGAGGCGGTTTCCGCCGCGGCCCTCTTCGAACGGGAGCCGCAGCTGCTGCGCGAGGCGCGGGAGCACCATGCGGCCCTGCCGTTTGAGCGGCTCGATGTGCTGCTCGTGGACGAGATCGGCAAGGACATCTCCGGCGCCGGGTTCGACACCAAGGTGATCGGCCGGATCATGAACATCTACGAGAAGGAGTGCGATCGGCCCCGGATCACGCGCATCGTCCTGCGCGACCTGTCCGAGAGGACCGGGGGCAACGCCATCGGCCTCGGGCTCGCCGACTATGTGCACCGGCGCGTGGTGGCCAAAATGGATGCAGAGATGACGGCCGTCAACTGCATCACGGCCGTCGCCCCGGAAAAGGGCCGGATCCCGCTCACGCTCGCCTCCGACCGCCTGGCCCTGGAGGCGGCGCTGCGCTCCATCGGCACCTGGACGCCGCAGAGCGTGCGGCTGGCCTGGATCGTGAACACGGCACGCCTGGAGCGGCTGGCGGTCTCGCCCGCCCTGGCGGAGGAGGCGCGGGCGGCGGGCCTTGCGGTCGGGGCGGCGTCGTTTGCGCTGCCCTTCGATTCGCAGGGGGAGCTTCCGGGGCTGCGCCGTCTGCTCGAGACCTGGGGGGCCGAGACGCCTCGGCGCGCCGGGGTGCCTGCGGGGGGAGACTGCCCATGAAGTTGCGGCCGATCGAGAAAACCTCCGCCACGACGCGGGTGTTCGAGGCCCTGCACGAAATGATCGCCACCGGCCGTTTCCCGCGCGGGGAAAAACTCCCGTCCCAGGAGGAGCTCGCCCGGCAGCTGGGGGTCAGCCGCAACACCCTCCGGGAGGCCGTGAACAAGCTTGCCACCATGGGGCTCCTCGTATCCCGCCAGGGGGTGGGCACCGTGGTCGAGGCCCCCAGCCCGGGCGGGTACCTGACCACGCTGAGCGGCCAGTTCCTGCTCGATCCGCTCAGCGTGCGGGAGTTCATCGAGGCGCGCATCTGCATCGAGCGCACCACGGTCCGACTGGCGGTCGCGCGCGCCCAGCCGCGCGACCTCCGCCAGTTGCAGGAAATTCTCGAGGCGCAACACAAGGCGCTGCGCCGGTGCGATGTTGATCCAGGCCATCTCGACCCCCGGATTCCGCGCTTGAAGGATATCCTCGCCGATGGTGGGCAGGGCGAAGGGCGGCGCAGGCGCCGGGTGAGGCGCGGCGGCCCACGCCATGTCGAAGTTCTTGAGGGAGCTCAGGTGGTAGTAAACCCCGCCGCCGGGACGGCCCACCTGGTTCGCAAGGTAGGCGAGGGCATTGATGAAACGGACGTTCTGCCCTCCGAAGGCGTAGCGCTGGAGCCCGGCGCCGACAAGGGTCGCGGTCGGGCCCCTCCCGCGGTATCCCTCCAGAACGGCATCCACGTCATCTTCGGATGCGCCGCAAGCCGCCATGAGGCTTTCCAGGCGCTGCGAGCGCACCAGCGCCGCGAAGGCTTCCCAGTTGGCGGCCCGGCGGGGGATCCCCTCCGGCAGGCCCCCGGCCCGGAGCAGTTTCAGGATCACAGCGGCCGACAGGAACCGGTCGCTGCCCGGGGCGATGCGCACGTGGGCGTCGGACCAGCGCCGGCTGCCGTCGCCGCCCGGGGAGACCGTCAGCAGCCGGGCGCCCCGCCGGCGGGCCTGTTGCACCGCGGCCGCCAGGTGCAGCGAGGTGCGCGGCAGGTCCTTTCCCCAGTTGACGATGGTTTCGGCCCGGCTCAAGTCCTCGAGGGCTGGGTTCTGGCGCGATCCGAAATCGGCCAGGCAGGCCGCGTAGCCGGCGGAGTCGCACAGCGCCCCGCGCGGGGCGGCGGCGCCCAGGGCGGCGAAAAAGCGCTTGACCCCCTCTTTGACCACCCCCTTGGCCCCGCCTCCCTGGATATGCAGCAGCGAGCCGGGGGCTGTCCGGCAGCGCGCGATCTCCCCGGCGCAACGCTCCAGGGCCTCCTCCCACCCGATCGGATGCCAGGTGCCGCCCCTGCGCAGCAGGGGCCGGCGGACGCGTTCCGGGCTCTCCAGGCGCCTGGGAAGCCGCCTGATCTTGCGGCAGATCAGCCCGGCCGTGACCGGATGCTCCGGGTTGCCCCGGAGGGTGAGCCCGCCGTCCGCCGCCCTGGATACGATCAGGGAGCAGGCGTCGGGGCAGTCGAGGGTGCAGGCCGTCCGGATTCCCATGGATCGCCTCCCGCTGAGGGTACGCTTCCTATGCTTCGCCGGCTGCAAAATACCCCAGGCCCCGAAGGGGGTCAAGAGATACGTCCAGCGGGGTGGGGTTTGAATTCCGCGGCTTAAATTCTATGGTTTTTCAGCGGCTCCTGTAGTATGTTTCGTGCCATGACGGCATCCAAGGACTATTACCGGATCCTGGGAATCGAACCGGCGGCCACGGAGCGCGAGATCAAGGAGGCCTACCGCAGGCTGGCCTTCGCGTATCACCCGGACCGGGCCGCCGACCAGCCCGGCAGCGAAGACATGATGAAGGCCGTCAACGAAGCCTACGCCGTGCTCTCCAACCCGGAAAAGCGCCGCGCCTACGACGGGATGCGCGACCGCTTCGGCGGCTCGGCCGCCGACCGCTTCCGCCGAACCTATTCCCAGGACGACATCTTCTCAGGCTCGGACATCGGGCAGATATTCGAGGAGATGGCCAGATCCTTCGGGCTGAGGGGCTTCGACGACATTTTCAGACAGGTCTACGGTCAGGGCTACCGCTCCTTCCATATCGAGCGGCCCGGGTTTTCCGGAAGGGGGGTTTTCGTCTTCGGAGCCTTCGGCCGGCCCGGCGGCCGACAGGCCGGCTCCCCCTTGAGCGCCCACCTCGGGCGCCTCTCGCGCACCCTCCTGGGAAAAATCAGCGGCGTGGAGCCGCCCCTGGCCGGCGGCGACATCGCCGAGACCCTGCCCCTGTCTCCGGAGCAGGCGCGGCAGGGGGGCCCCTATGCCTATTATCACCGCAAACAGGGCAAAAAGCTGGTCCTCAAGATCCCGGCCGGCATCCGCGACGGGCAGAAGATCCGGCTGCGGGGCCTGGGGAACCCGGGCCAGGGCGGAGCACCGGCCGGAGACCTGCTCCTAGCGGTCAGGCTGAAGACCGGCCTGGTCCGGAAAGTCAAGGAAACGCTGCGCGCGCTGATCGGGCGATAGAGGCCGCCGGAACCAGCGCGAGAGGGCCCGGGCGGTTGGCGGGCCGCCGCCCGCAAGGTGTTCCGATGAACATTGAAGGCATCGACGTCGATTACATTCCCGTCCTGGACAGCCCCATCCTGATCGCAGGCTTCAACGGCTGGGGAAACGCCCTCAACGTCTCCCGGGGAATGGCGTCTTTCCTGGCCCGCTCCCTGAAGGCCGAACCCTTCGCCCGCATCCGGCCCGACCTGTTTTACCGCTACGACGAACATCGCCCCGACATCGAGGTCGCGGCCGGCGAACTCAAGGAGCTGAAACCCCCGGGGGGTGCCTTCTATCTTCCCGCCATCGATCTGAAGGGGCGCACCCCCGTGATTTTCGCGGCGGACGAACCCGACCTGCGCTGGTACCAGTTCGCCGCCGACATCATCGCCCTCTGCGAGACCCTCGGGGTCGAAACGGTCATCACCCTGGGGGGCATGGTCGACGGGGTGCTGCACACCGACCGGACCCTGTCGGCCATCGCCTCGGACGAGGCCCTGTTCGCGCGCCTGCGGCGGCGCAACGTCCTGCCCATCACCTACAAGGGGCCGAGCGCGGTCCACTCCGTCATCCACGCCGAGGCCGTCCGGCACCGGCTCCACAGCGTGAGCATCTGGTGCCACTGTCCCTATTATCTCCAGGGCATCACCCACTTCGGCCTCCTCGCCGGCCTCGGCTCCCTGCTGGCCGATGTGTGGGACATCGACATCGACCCGGGTGAACTGGAGGCCCGCTGGGAGAAGATGAACGCCCAGATCCAGGAGATGATCGACAAGACCCCCGAAGTCCAGGAGGTGATCCGAAAGCTGCGCAAGGAGAAGGTCAAAGGTTCGTGGGCGACCATGCGCTCCCCGGACAAGGGCAGCCAGAACGTGATTCACCTGCAGGATTTCCTAGACCCGCGATAGTGCCATCGATGGCTTTGGAATGCCGCGACATCACGTTCCGGTACCCGTCTGCGGAGGAGCCCGTCTTCGAAAACCTCTCCTTCCGACTGGACGGCCCCGGGTTTCACGGCCTGTTCGGCCCTTCGGGGGTCGGCAAGACCTCCCTGGCCAGGATCGTCACCGGCGAGGTGGCCGGGTTCTCCGGCCGGTGCCGGACCGGGGAAATGACCCGCCGGCTCTATTCCTACAACCTGGAACGGCTGCCGGGCTGGTCGAGCGTGGGCCGGCACATCCAGCGCGTCGCCCCGCCGCCGGGAAGGGACCGGCTGGATCGGCTCGTGGCGGCCTTCGGCCTGGAAGGCCTCATGGGGTCCCGGTTTTCCCAGCTCTCCCTGGGCCAGCAGAACCGGGTCAACCTCATCCGCTACCTCCTCCAGGACTTCCACCTGCTCATCATGGACGAAAGCCTGGCCAATGTCGACGAGGCCACCCGGGAGGCCATCATCCTTGCCATCAAGGCCGCCTTCCCGGACCGCTACTTCCTCTACATCTCCCACAACGTGGTGGAAGTGTCCCGGTTCTGCGGCGACATCGTCGTCTTGAGAAAGCCGGGCAGAAAGCCCCAGGCCCGGGTCGTCCGGGGGCGCGACTACCGCGGAGGGCCCGCCGGCCCGGCCGAGGGGCTGGATCAGACCATGCTGGAGCTCATGAATGCTTCTGTCTAGGCGCATCTACCAGTTCCTGATCATCTATGCCCTCTTCCTGGGCCTGCTGCTCCTCGTCAAGACGGTCCTGGATCTCTCCGATTACGTCATCCCGGGGCCCGGGGACCTCTGGCGCACGTTCGGCGAGGTGCGGCAGCGCTACCTGGCCGATGCGGTCGACACCCTGTCGGTCGCCATCATCGGCCAGTTTCTCTCCATAGCCCTGGCCGCCCTCGTGGGGGTCCTCGGCCGCCAGGCCACGTGGTTCGGCTCCTTCATCAAGGTGGCGGCCTACAACCTGCAGGCCTACCCCATCGTGGCCATCGCCCCCATCATCTTCATCCTCCTGGGGGACGGGTTCCTCCCGCGCCTGCTCATCGCCGCCATGATCTGCTACTTTCCCCTGCTGCTGTCGATCCTGGGGATCATGTCCGATCCGGTGACCGACATCGAGCACTTCTACCGCGTGACGGGCAGGATGCGCTGGCAGCTGGAGGTCAAGATCCGGGCGTTCGAAAACCTGGGCAAGCTCACCACCGTGGTGGCCGGAAGCGCCACCCTGGCCATGGCGGGCACCATCGTGGCCGAATTCATCGCCGCCAACGCCGGCATCGGCTACGGCATCCGCATCGCCCTTTACCAGAGCGATCTGTCCAAAATCCTGATCGCCCTTTTCCTGATCGGAATCACCCTGTCCCTCTACCAGGGGATCCTGGAAATAGCGGGGGGCCTGGCCAAGAGGTGGTGGACGCGGGCTTAGAAAGGGAGGTGCCCATGGATCGGCGTCTGAAAAAGGCCCGCCGTCGCTTGGCGGCCGCGGCGGTGGCTCTCATCGTATCGGGCCTGCTGGCCGCATGCCCGGGGAAAGGCCTCGCCGCGGAGGGGCTCGCCTATCGGCTCAAGTGGCTGTTCAACGTCAGCACCGCCGGGGATCTCTACGCCGATGTCACCGGCCTGTTCGCCGCCGAGGGCCTGGAAGTCACCCTCAAGGCCGGGGGGCCGGAACGCGACGCCATCAAGGAGCTGGAACTTGGCTACGCCCACTTCGGCGTGGCCTCGGCCGACCAGGTCATCCGGGCCCTGGCGAAGGGGGCCCGGGTGGTGGTCCTGGCCCAGATCTTCCAGGTCAACCCCCTCCAGTGGATCTACCGGCCGGAAGCGGGGACGCTGAAGGCACCGGCCGACCTGCGGGGCAAAACCGTCGGGATCACTTACGGCGGCAACGACGAAACCATCATGCGGACCCTTCTCGCCCGGGCGGGGCTGGAGGAGAAAGACGTCGCGCTCTTCAGCGTGCGCTACGACTACACGGCTTGGCTCCCCGGGTGGCATACAGAAACACCCCCTTGCCGTCCATCGCACCGTAGGCTTCCCCGTGCTCGAAATTGGCTTCAATGAAACTCGCGAAGCAGCCGTGGCTGCAGGTCAGGGTGTCGACGACCCCCTTGCCGGGGGAGACGACCGCACCGGCCGCGCCTTCGATGAGGCTGAGCCGCACGGGTTCCCCGTTCTTCAGAAAAACCGCCGCCAGCCGGCGGTATCTGCCCGAGGCCGTGTAGGCGCTCACGATCCGCTGCACGGTCTGCGGGTCGCCGCCGGCGGTCATGAGGTCGTAGGCGAAGCCGGCTTTGTACCCCTCGTAGATCTCGAACGCCGTGCGGAAATTCTGGAAGGCCCCGGCGGCCGCCTCTTGCGGCAAAAGCTGTTTCATCAGGGCGTGCTGGGCCCGCGCGGCGGTCGCCGGCACCCGGCATTCGACGCGGACCAGCTGGTTGTCGACGATGATGGCGTCCAGGCGCCCCGCCTGCGCCCAGGGCAGAAGCGCAGCAGCAATGGCCTCGATGAAGTCATCGCCCGCGTCGACGGCCGTCTCGGCCACGACCCGGCCGGGTGCGCAGACGCCTGCGAGGAGGCCGATTTCAAGCGCGGTGGCGAGCGCGTCGTCGCCGAAGATGATGTTGGCGGTGTCCAGGGGCGGGAAGGCTCGGGCGCGGTGGATGTTCTCGGCGCCGACGATCACGGCCAGATCGCCGGGGGCAAGCATGCCGGCGAGCGCCAGCATGTAAAGCGCCTCCACGCCCACGTTGAAGCCCGGGCAGCCGGCGTAGAGGTCGAGCACGAGCGCCTGCGGACAAAATTGGCGGATGCGGTCATAAAGAAAAAGGCTGGTCGGTCCGGGGTCGAACTTGTCCTCGCCGACGTTGGTGGCCGCGATGATCACGCGGATGTGCGCCGGGTCGATGCCGGAGGTGTCGAGCAGGTCTCGGAACGCCAACCCTCCGATGCGCTCGTCCACCGACGCGACTTTGCGGGTGCGGACCCCGATGCGCTCGGCGATGGTTTCGCGGGTGACCGGGATGCCTCCTTTAAACACCATGCCCTTGTTTTCATATATCCCATTGTCCACCAAGGTGCCGCCGTTCCAGGCCCCCTGGGCGATGATGTCCAATACGAAGTCCTGGGCCATAAATGGTTCCTCACACATTAAACCGAAAGTTGATGATGTCGCCGTCCCGGACCTCGTAGGTCTTGCCCTCCAGGCGGAACGTTCCGCGGCGGCGCGCTTCGGCGGTCGAGCCGGCCTCCATCAAATCCTCGTAGGCGATCACCTCGGCGCGGATGAACCCCTTCTGCATGTCGCTGTGGACCGCTCCAGCCGCCTCCACCGCTGGCGTTCCGCGGCGGATCGTCCAGGCGCGCACCTCGTCGCTGCCGACCGTGAAAAAGGACATCAGCCCCATGGCCTCGTAGGACAGGCGGATCATGCGGTCCATCGCCGAGGCGGCGATCTTGTACTCCTTGAGGAACTCCGCGGCCTCCTCCGGCCGCATGCGGGCGAGCTCCTGCTCGATCTTGGCGCGCAGGGCCAGGCAGGTTTCCTGTCCGGCCAGCGCGCGGACGTCCGGCACGTCCGGGTCGGATTCCTCGTTGTTGAAGACCACCAGCATGGGCTTGGCGGTGAGCAGCGCAAAGCCCCTCAGCGCCTTGGCCTCCATTAGATCGCGGCGGCGGCGCAGCGGGGTCTCGGTCTCCAGCAGGCGGCGGCATTCAATCAGCAGCGCATGCTCCTCGGCATTCATCTTCTTGCCGCGGCGGTGGTCCTGCTCGATGCGCTCCAGGCGCTTATCCGCCTGCACGAGGTCGGAAAGGATCAATTCCTGGTTGACCGTGTTGAAGTCCGCGGCCGGGTGGCAGATGGGGCCGAAGTTGCGGATCACCAGGATCAGGGCGTCGCAGTCCTTCACGGGCAGCCAGGGATTGGCTTCCTTCTTCTGGCTGCCCGGCCCCGGCAGAAAATAGTCCACCTGGGCATAGATGGTCTTCTGGGGCTCGAACATCCGGCTGAGGCGGTCCACGCGCTCATCCGGCACGCGCACCACGGCGATGCGGTCCTCGCCACGGCCGGCGGTCTCCCCGCCCTGGCGGGTCAGCGCTTCGAAGGTCGTTGAGCGTCCGGAAAGCGGAAGCCCGATGATTCCAAGTTTCATGAGGGTTCACCCAGTCCATTCAGGGCGGCCGCGGGTCGTCTCCGGCTCCAGCGGTTGACGAGCAGGACCGTCGCGATGGGAACGACCAGGCCGATCAGGTTCACGGCGATCATCAGGCGGCCCAGCTCGCCGTAACTGCCGCGTTCGACGATAAAAAGCTGGTTCATGTAGTTGGTGCCGAGGCTGGCAGCGGAAAGCGCCAGGTTGGTGAAGGCCGCCATGACCGCGAAATAGGTGGCCTTCTGCTCCTGGGGCGCCTCCCGGGCGATCCAGGCCAGCATCGGAACCATGGCGACCTGGCCGAGCGGCGAGTCGGCCATGGTGTCGATGAGGGCGATGGTGCGCGCGCCGAAGCCGAACATTCGCTCGGTCCATTCGTGCAGCCCGTAGTACATGCCGATGAAGGGCAGCATCATCACCGAACTGTAAAGCGAGAGGAACACCACGAGGTAGGGGATCGGGCGGCGCGCCATCCAGCCCCGCAGGGCGAACATCCCCAGGATGGCCAGGATCGCGGAAATCTGGCGCAGGGTGCCGAAGAAGGCCTCGTCGAAGCCGAGCGCGTCGATCTGCCACCAGCTGGCGCCGGCGCCGATCCCGGGCATGGCGCGGAAGACGAAGACGATCAGGGCGATGCCGACGATCTCGCGGCGCTTATCCGGCGCCATGGAGGCCAGCAGCTGGCGGATGAGATAGGCAATGATCGCAAGCGAGGCGCAAAAGATCGCCTCCATCTTGACCGTCAGATCGGAGAGCCCCAGGAACAGGCTCATGGCGACGAAGGCCACGCTGCCGCCCAGGATGGTCCAGTTCGGGGCCAGCTCCGGTTTCTCGACCTGCAGCATCCTGCGGATGTCGGCCTCGGAAAAACCGCGACGGCGATATTGCCGGCGGCGCAGCCCCAGGTTGATATCGCCCAGCGTCACGCCCAGCACCGAGATCAGGGGTATGACCAGCGAGATCCAGTACATGGCGGCATAGGACAGGGTCTTGGCCAGCCAGCCGCCGATCCCGGCCACCAGGGCGACGCCGCCGATGATGGCGATCCGCCCCAGCGTCTGCATGGTGATGTGCATGCGCTGGAGCTCGCCCTCGGCGATGGGCTCACCCTCGGCGGTGTGCCGGGGAACCGCTTCCACCGTCATGGCGTCAGCCACCACGTCCTGGAAGACGAAGCCGACGGGCGATATTAGCGAGGAGATGACGTACCAAACGTCCAGGGGCAGGATGCCCGCCATCCACTCCTGATATCCGGTGAGACCCACCATGATTAGCAGGCCGGCCGCCATCAGGACCGCGCCGAAATAGACGAAGAAGGACTTGCGCTGCCAGAAGAGGTCGACCATGTGGCCGATCGGCATCTTGAGCGCCCATGGCAGCCCCGCCCAGAAGCCCAGGCTTGCCAGAAACGCGGCGGACAGCCCCAGCTGGTCCTTGACGAAGAAGCTTTCGATGATGCCCGTGAACCCCGATACGCCGGCCGCGAGATAGACCATCAGCGGCGGCAGGTAGCTCAGGCGCATTTCCCGGCAAATGCCGAGGAAATCCACGCTGAACCACTGCCACAGCCGGATGAGGAAGCCGGTAACGGGATGTGCGGTCGCTGTGACTGTCATAGCCTAAAAAACAGCCTCCGCCGCAAAGGCGCAGGCTGCCTGAACGGATCGCGGTCTTCAATGCGACCCCGCTTATACCACAGGTATTCTTCGAATCAACCCTGGTTCAAACGCAGCCGCCTCGGCGCACGGCTTGCTGCGGGTCCGTCGGATGCGCCAGCGGGTCTCGTCAGGACGGGCCGCGTTTGCCGGCCGAGAGGTCCTTGACCGAGATGCTGCCGTGGGATTCGAACGGAAGCGAGGACGGAATGAACCCACCGCCGCCCAGGCGCACCTTGCCCTTCACCCGGTAGCTGAGCTCGTCGCGGCCCGGAAGGCTGAGAAGCCCTCGGAAGATATCGATCACGGACGTGTAGACTTTGACCGGCACCGTATCCGATCCAAAGGCCGGGATGCGGACCGGGGTGTTGGACATGCCGTAGGCAAAGGGCTTGCCGTTGATTTCGACGTCGCATTCCGTTCCGCGGATGTCCAGGTCCACCTCGTTCGGGTTCTGGACCCGCAGGTGGACCAGCAATGCGGATTCCATGCCGCTCGACTCCAACCCCTGAATGTTCGACAACGAAACGCGCGGGGTCTCCAGGGGCCGGCCCAGACCGGCACAGCCGGAAAGGGCCAATGCCAGCATAAGGAGGGCTGCAGCTGGAGCCGGGGACGGTCTTGTCATGGGTGCATTCCTCGCTTGGGCGGCGCCGATGAGACCGGCACCTGCTTTATTTCCGGCCGGGCACCAGGCCCTTGAGAAGTTCGCCGGCTTTTTCCTTGACCGGCGCTGCGCCGGTTGCGGACGGGCTGAGAATCTGCTGGAGCCGGTCCCTGGCCAGGCTTTCCACGTCGGGCCGGAAGCTGGGGTTGGCAAAGGTTCCGGAGACGATGACGGGCACGCCCAGACCGGCGCGTTCCTTTGCGTCCCCCTGCCCCTTGATGGTGCCCACCACCTTGGGATCGAACCGGAAATCCAGGGTTTCTTTCACCAGATCCGCCTTGCCGGCGGCCAGCAGGCGCACGAGCGGCGACTTCAAAACGGTTTCCGGAGTGTGAAAGACGCCCTTGTCGAGCGTGAACGGGACGATCAGCTCGGCGAAGTCGGTGCGCGGTTTCGCACCCGTCTTCGCCTCGCCGCCGAGAGCCGCCTTGACGTTGCGCACCATGTTGGCCAGATCGAAGCCCACAATGGCGCCGTCGTTGAAGGTGAGGTTGCCTTTACCGTTCAGGGCCGGCTTGATCTGCGCTGGGTCTGCGCCGCGCGCCGAAAGCGCGATGCGGGCCTGGGCGGTGCCTTCCAGGAAATCCTTGTCGGCGATGTCCTTCAGCAGAGGCCTGTGCGGGCTCACGCGGCGGAAGACCATCGCCGCGCCCGGCCTCGAGCCCGAACTCTTCGAGGCCCTGGCCGGGCGCGGCCGCGCGGCGGGGGTCGAACCGGTGCGCCACTCCCTGCGCCGGTACCTGGCCGGCATCGACGTGGCCCTGACCGTCGCCGACTACGGGATCGCCGAAACCGGCACCCTGGTGCTCGACTCCTCCAGCGAGGACCTGCGCCTGGCCACCATGCTGAGCGAGGTCCACGTGGCCGTCCTGCCCCTTTCCAGGCTGAGGCCGACGGCCCTGGACCTTGCCGGCGACCTGCGCGCCAGGATGGCCGCGCCCCCCAACTACCTTTCCTTCATCACCGGCGCCAGCCGCACGGCGGACATCGAGCGCGTCCTGGCGCTGGGGGTTCACGGCCCCCTTGCGGTTCACATCCTGCTGTGGGAGGATCGCCCATGCAAGTCGCCAAGGATCTGAAGGGCTACCGCCGGGAAGTCGGCAAGGCCCTGGGCAACCCGTTTCTGCGCAAGGCCATGGACAATTTCGCCGTGGCCTACCGCGGCAGCCGCCAGAACGCCTTTGCAGGCATGGACGTGGAGGACCTGGTGGCCGCGGTGGCCCGCGTCAAGGACGGGGCCGTCTCGAGGCTGGAGGCGCTCTACGCCGAGTTCAAGGCCAACGCCGAAAAGGCAGGGGTCCGCGTGCACCTGGCGCGCACGGCCGCCGAGGCCAACGCCCTCATCGCCGCCATCGCCCGGGAAAACGGCATCCGCAAGATCATCAAGTCCAAGTCCATGACCGCCGAGGAGACCCTGCTCAACCACCACCTGGAAGCAGAAGGGCTGGAGGTCACCGAAACCGACCTGGGGGAGTGGATCATCCAGCTGCGCCACGAAGGCCCGTCGCACATGGTCATGCCCGCCATCCACCTTTCCCGCCACCAGGTAGCCGACCTGTTCAGCGAGGTCACCGGCAAGAAGCAGCAAAGCGAGATCGAGCGCCTGGTCAAGGTGGCCCGCCGGCAGCTGCGCCAGAAATTCGCGGAGGCCGAGATGGGGATTTCCGGGGCCAATTTCGCCATCGCCGACACCGGCACCATCGGCCTGACCACCAACGAGGGCAACGCGCGCCTGGTCACCACCCTGCCCCCGGTGCACGTGGCGCTGGTGGGCCTGGATAAGCTGCTGCCCACCCTGGAAGACGCGCTGCTCATCAACCGCGTGCTGCCGCGCAACGCCACCGGGCAGGCGATCACCTCCTACGTGACCTGGATCAGCGGGCCGAGCGAGTGCGCCGCCGCTGCCGACGGGCGCAAGCAGATGCACATCGTCTTCCTGGACAACGGGCGCCTGTCCCTGGCGAAAGACCCGGTCTTCGCCGAGGTCCTGCGCTGCGTGCGCTGCGGGGCCTGCGCCAACGTCTGCCCGGTTTACCGCATGGTGGGCGGCCACCAGTACGGGCACATCTACATCGGGGCCATCGGCCTGATCGTCACCTATTTTTTCCACGGCCGCGAAAAGGCCCGCAACCTGGTGCAGAACTGCATCAACTGCGGGGCCTGCAAGGCGGTCTGCGCCGCCGGCATCGACCTGCCGCGCCTGATCAAGGAGATCCACGCCAGGATCCAGGACGAGGAGGGCCATCCGGTCGCAAGCCTCATGCTGGGGCAGATGCTCAAGAACCGCAGGCTCTTTCACACCCTGCTGCGCTCGGCCAGCCTGGCCCAGGCCCCGGTCACCGGCGGCACCCCCTACCTGCGCCACCTGCCGCAGATATTTTCCCGGGAGCACGGCTTCCGGGCCCTGCCCGCCATTGCCAAGGCGCCCTTCCGGGACATCTGGCCCAAAATCCGCCCTGAGGTTTCCCGGCCCCGCATGCGCGCGGCCCTGTTCGCAGGCTGCCTGCAGGACTTCGTCTACCCGGAGCAGCTCCGGGCCGCCGTAAGGCTTCTGGCCGGGCTGGGGGTGGCGCTGGAATTTCCCATGGGCCAGTCCTGCTGCGGGCTGCCGGCGGAGATGATGGGCGAAAAGAAGGCCGCTAGCGAGGTGGCCCTGATGAACCTGGAGGCCATGGACCCGGCCGGGGTGGACCATATCGTCACCCTGTGCGCCTCCTGCGCCTCGCACCTGAAAAACGCTTACCCCCGGCTCATCGGCGCGGGTTCTGCGGAGGCCGCGCGCGCCCGGCGCTTTGCCGACAAGGTGGCGCCCCTGTCGGTGTTTTTAAACGACATCCTCGGGGTGCGCGCGGAAGATTTCAGGCCCTCGGGCCGCAAGGTGACGCTGCATTCGCCCTGCCACCTGTGCCGCGGCCTGGGGGTCAGCGAAGCGCCGCGGCAGCTCATCGCCAAGGCCGGCTGCGAGTTCGTGCCGGCCGCCGAGGAGCAGACCTGCTGCGGTTTCGGCGGGACCTACTCGGGCAAATTCCCCGAAATATCGGCCAACATCCTCGCCCGCAAACTCGAGGACGTCGAGCAGACCGGGGCCGAGATCCTGGTCACCGAGTGCCCGGGCTGCATCATGCAGCTGCGCGGCGGCGCCCTGAAGCAGAACGCCCCGTTCACGGTGCTGCACCTGGCCGACATGCTGGCCGACGGCCGGCCCTGACCATCCCGAGGAAAGTCTTTGCCGCAGAGGTTTTCAGCGCCCTTTCCGAAGGCGCGGACCGCGCGGCGTGGGCTTTCTGCGGTTCCATTCACCCAAAAGGAGCACCCCATGGCAACCGAAAAACCCGAACATCTCGCCGAGCCCAAGATCGGACCCGAAGACATCCTCGTCCTGAAGGACAAGGACTTCATCCCCGAACACGTCTGCATCGTCACCGGCGTCGGCACCGGCATCGGCCGGGCCACGGCCCTGGCCGCGGCGGCCAACCGACTGACCGTGGTGGGCCTGGACATCAACGCCGCCGAAGGGCACAAGACCCTTAGCATGGCCGAGGGACTCGGCGGCCGGATGATCTTCCTGCAAACCGACCTGACCCGCGACGAGGAGATCGAGAAGGCCGTGGCCGAGGCGGCCAGGGCCGGGCAGGTCAAATACCTGGTCAACATCGCCGGCATCCAGCACATCGACCCGGTGGACCAGTTCCCCATGCAGAAATACGACCTGATGCAGCGCCTGATGCTCCGGGCGCCCTTCTACCTGTCGCAGCTGGCCATCCCCCACATGCGCAGCAGCCCGGACGCCTGCGGCGTGATCGGCCACATGGCCTCGGTCCACGCCCACATCTGCACCGCCAAGAAGCCGGTCTACAACATCACCAAGTTCGGCCTGCGGGCCTTGGCCCAGTCCATCTCGGCCGAGGGGGAGGGCAGGATCCGCTCCTTCACCGTCAGCACCGGTTTCGTGCGCACCCCCCTGGCCCTCAACCAGATCCCGGCCCAGGCCGCCCAGCGGGGGATCACCGAGGAAGCGGTCGTGCGCGACGTGATGATGGGCAAGTCGCGCCTCAAGGAGATGATGAAGCCCATCGAGGTGGGCAACCTCTTCATGTTCGGCCTCTCCCGGAATTCCCGCTACCTGGTCGGGGGCGACCTGCTCTTCGACGGCGGCATGGTGCTCACCTACTGACACCGCGCCCTGATGCATGCAGCGCTCTGCCCATCTGCCGGCGGCGTCCAGCAGTCCCAGGCGCCTCAGAAAGGATCCCAGGGGCGGGGTGCGGACGCTCAGGGCGGCGTGGGGGCAGACCTCCACGCAACAGTAGCAGCGGATGCAGCGGTCATAGTCGTAGCGCACGCAGGCGCCGTCTTCGGAAACCGCACCGGCCGGGCATATCCTGCCGCACTCGCCGCAGGCCCGGCAGCGCTCCGGGTCCACCACCGGCTTCTGAACGATCATGCGCCGCGAGAACCCCTGGAAAAATTTCGGCCCGAAGAGCACGGCGCCCTGGTCCGGCAGGCGAAAACCCTCGATGCGGGGGACATCGCCCGCGATCACCGGGTCCTGCGCGATGAAGCCGAGGGCGCGGGCGGCGCGGTGGGTGGGCAGGCGCTCCGGGTCGACCCCCAGCATGCGGCAGACGGCGGCATCGACCGCCGCGGCATCGCGGCCGGCCGCCAGGACCCCCAGGTGCCGCGGCCACCCGCTCTTGCCCGGGCCCTGGCCCTCCATGGCGAGAATGCCGTCGACCAGGGTGACCGCCGGCCGGATGGCGTAATGGATCTGCACCAGCAGCCGCGCGAACCGGTTTCGGTCGACCCCGTTGCGCTGGTGCCACTGGGGTTTGCGGACGCCCACCACGCAGCCGAAAAGGTTCTTGACCCCGAGGGTGAGCAGCATCATGCTGTGGGTCTTGAGCTTGGCCAGGTTGATCACCGCGTCGGCCCGGACCGCCTCCTCCGCCAGCTCGATGCTCCCGTAAGGCGGCCCGATGTCCACCGGGACCGATCGCCTGAATTCCTGCAGGGGCACCCCCAGGCCCTCGAACGCCTGGAGGTGGCCGCCCTGGCCGAGCACCCGCTTGAAGGATCCCGCGGCCGGGCTGTCGGCGACCGTCGGCACCGCCCCCCGGGCGATTACCCACTCGGCCGCGGCGCGCACCACCAGGGGGTGGGTCTGCACCGCCTGGTCCGGCCGTGCCGCGGTCAGGAGGTTGGGCTTGATGAGGACCCGCGCCCCGGCAGACACCGCCCCGCCGGCGGCGGCCGTCAGCAGCCCGGCGACCTTTTCCTTCAGCGCCGCTTCCCCGTAGTCAGCGCCGGTGACAAATACCCGTTCCACCTCGCCGGGGGGCGGGCGATGGTTATGTCTTGATCTCATCTATGGGCAGGATCTGCACTCCATGGCGGATGGTAAGAACAGAGATCCGAAGGCTTTCGACACGATAGATTATCCGGATATCTTTATCTCTTTTCAGTTTTTGCATTTTGCACCTCATTGTGTCTTAAATTCTGCAAGCAAATCCTGGGGGCGGTCCCATGGGCGCCGGCGGCGTGCCTGGGCGCGTGGGGCGGGCTCAGCGCACCGGCCCCATCATCTCCAATACGGCCAGGGTCATGGCATGGACGCCCGTGCGGAGGGTGGGCTCGAGAGCCGGGGAGAAGTGCGGCGAATGCACGCCGGGCAGAGGGCGATTCTCCTCCGCGGAATTTTGCAGCTGCGCGGGGTCCGCCGCGCCGAGCCAGAAAAGAAGGCTCGCAACCCGCGGCTGGGTGCGCCCGAAGCGGGCGAAGTCCTCGCCGATCATCTTCTTTTCCAGCACCTGGACCCGGTCTTCCCCCAGCTCGCGCTTCCAGGCGGCGGCCGCCCGGGCGCAGAGGCCGGGGTCGTTGTAAAGCGCGGGGGCGTTGTCCGGCGCCATCACCACCTCGGGAAGCCTGCCCCCCTGGAGGCCGGCCGACATCCCGATGCCCGCGACGAGGCGCCCCAGGGCCTCGAGGATCCGGTCTCGAACCGCGTCGTCGAAGGTGCGGATGGTGAGCTCCAGCTTGACCCGGTCGGGGATGATGTTGCGCCGGCTGCCCCCGTGAATCGAGCCGACCGTGATCACCGCCGGCTCGAGGGGGGATATGCCGCGGCTGACGATGGTCTGCAGCGCCAGCACGATCCTTGCAGCGAGGACGACCGGGTCGACGGCCTCGTGGGGGAAGGCGCCGTGCCCGCCGGTGCCGTGGACGACGATGTCCACGGAGTCGACGCCCGCCATGGCATAGCCCGGGGTGTACCCAACGCGGCCGGCCGCCAACGCGGGGTCGACGTGCAGGGCCAGGTTGCAGTCCGGCCGCGGGAAGCGCTCGAACAGGCCGTCGGCGAGCATCGCCGCGGCGCCGAGTCCGAGCTCTTCGGCCGGCTGGGCGACGAGGACCAGGGTCCCGGACCATCGCTCCCGGGCGGCCATCAGCCGCCGCGCCGCGCCGATCAGCACCGTCATGTGCACGTCGTGGCCGCAGGCGTGCATGACCCCCACCGTGCGGCCTTCGCCGTCCACGGCCTCGACCCGGCTGGCGTGGGCCAGGCCGGTCTTCTCCCCCACCGGCAGGGCGTCCATGTCGGCCCGCACCAGGACCGTCGGGCCCGGGCCGTTGCGGCAGACGCCCACCACCCCGTACCCGCCCACCCCCGCGGTCACCTCGCACCCCGGGCGCCCGAACTCTTCCGCCATGCGCGCGCCGGTCCGCTTCTCCTGGAGCGACAGCTCCGGGTTGCGGTGCAGGTGGGTGTAAAGCGCCTCCAGATAGGGGTAGTCGTCCGCGCCCTCCGGCAGCCCCCGGGCAGAGGCGGAGGCGAGCTGCTGGCAGCCGAGGGGCGGGCCGGCGTATGGGCCGAGCTTCATGGCAGCGCTTGCCTCCTTTCGACCGCAGCTTCGTCTTGCGTTCCGGGAGCTTGGCCCTTATTGGCGTCTTTTCGCGCCCTTGTCAAGATGCCGCTGCGTCCGCCACGACCAGCATGAAGGCAACCGGGCCCTGGCGAAACGGAGGGCTCCGGCGAGCGGTTCGGGTTTCATGACCATCCCGCACCCGCCGCCATAGGGGCGATCGTCCGTCACCCGGTGCCGGCCCCCGGCGAAATCGCGGATCTGGACCGCCGCGATCTCGATGGTTTCCTGTTCCAGGGCGCGCCGGATCATGCCGTGGGCCCGGAAGGAATCGAAAAGTTCCGGGAAGATGGTCAAAACCGTGAACTTCATCGGGCGCTGCCGTCTTCGATCAGCCCCTCGGGAAGGGCCACCCGCATGATTTTTCTTTCCAGGTCGATTTCCAGCACCACGGAGGCGATCGCCGGGATCATGACCTCCCGCCGGCTATCGCCCTCCCCGGAAGACACCACGTACACGTCGTTGCTCCCGGTGGGGAAGACCGCCTCGATGCGGCCGACATACCCGGCGGCATCGAAAACCGACAGGCCGATGAGGTCGCGCCAGTAATAGGTGCCCTCCTCGAGTTCGGGCAACGACGAGCGGTCGACGGAAAGCTCCGAGCCGACCAGCGCCCGGGCCTCGTCGATGTGGCCGATCCCGTCCAGGCAGACCAGGCGCACGTTTCCGTGGGGCCGGCTCCACCTGATCTCGAAGGGCAGGCGTGCGCCGCCGGGGGTGTGAACCGCAACCGGCCGGCCCGCGCCGAACACCGACTCGGATTCCGCATAGGGATGGACCCTCAGGACGCCCTTCAGGGCGTGGGTCCCCGCCACCCTGCCGATGAGAACCCGATCGCTTTCCTCCGCGCCGCTATTCAATGATCTCGAGCACCGTGCGTTTCTTCAACTTCGCCGAAGCGGCGCTCAGGATGGTGCGCATCGCCCGCGCCGTCCGCCCCTGCTTGCCGATCACTTTCCCCAGGTCCTCCTTGGCCACCTTGAGCTCCATCACGGAGGTCTGGTTCCCCTCGACCTCGGAGACTTCCACCTGCTCGGGATGATCCACCAATGCCTTGGCAATGTAAGTGATCAGCTCTTTCATGGTTCCATCTCCTTTGATGGCGGTTGAGGGCGAGGAACGGACCTTAGCCTTAGGGATTGGCGAAGAAACCCTCCTTCTTCAAAAGGCTATTGACCGTGTCGGTGGGGGTGGCGCCCTGCTGGATCCAATAGCTGATGCGCTCGTTCTTCAGGACGACTTCGGCCGGATCCATGAGCGGGTTGTAGGTGCCGACGTTTTCGAGAAAGCGTCCGTCCCGCGGGCTTTCGCTGTCCGTGACGACGATCCGGTAGAAGGGCCGTTTCTTGGCGCCGTGTCTGGCGAGTCTGATTCTGACTGGCATGCACATCCTCCTTTTAAAACGGCAGCATGCTCCGGCCGTGGCCGCGCATGCCGCCTTTGTTCATTTTTTTGACCATTTTCATGACCTGGGTATAGTTTTTCAACAGGTTGTTGACATCCTGGACGCTGGTGCCGCTTCCCTGGGCGATCCGCCGCCGCCGGCTGCCGTTGATGATGGCGTGTTTGCGGCGCTCCTGGGGGGTCATGGAACCGATGATCGCCTCGGTGCGCCCGAGTTCCTTTTCATCCACCTGCATGTTCTTCATGTGCTTCAGTTTTCCCATGCCGGGAATCATGTTCAGCAGTTCGTCCAGGGATCCCATCTTGCGCAGCTGGCGCATCTGGTCGCGGAAATCCTCCAGGGTGAACTGGTTCTTCCTGAGCTTTATTTCGAGTTCGCGCGCCTTCTTTTCGTCGACCGCGGACTGGGCCTTCTCGATGAACGTCAGCACGTCGCCCATTCCCAGGATCCGCGAGGACATCCGGTCCGGGTGGAAGGGCTCCAGGTCGCCGACCTTTTCGCCCACGCCGACGAACTTGATGGGTTTGCGGGTGATGGCCTTGATGGACAGCGCCGCGCCGCCGCGGGCATCGCCGTCCATCTTGGAAAGGATCACCCCGCCGATGTCCAGGGCGTCGTTGAACGCCTTGGCGCTGTTGACCGCGTCCTGCCCGGTCATGGCGTCGGCCACCAGGAGAATGTCCGACGGCCGCAGCGCCTCCCGGATGCGGCCGAGTTCGCCCATCAGCTCCTGGTCGATGTGCAGGCGGCCGGCGGTGTCGATGATGAGGGTGTCGCAGTTTTCGCGGTGGGCGCTGGTGCGGGCCTGTTCACAGATATCCACCGGGTCCCTGTCCGTCGTGGAGGGGTAGACGGGGATATCGAGCTGCTGGCCGAGCTTTTTCAACTGGTCGATGGCCGCCGGGCGGTAGACGTCCGCCGGCACCAGGTAGGGGGCCTTGCCCTGCTTGCGCAGGTAGACGCCCAGCTTGGCGGCGGTGGTGGTCTTGCCCGACCCCTGGAGGCCGACCAGCATGATCGACACGGGGCGCGCGCCGGAGAGGTTGAGCTTCTCGTGCTGGGCGCCCATGAGGCGCGTCAGCTCTTCGTTGACGATCTTGACGACCTGCTGGCCGGGTGTCAGGCTTTCCATGACCTCCTGGCCCAGGGCGCGCGCCTTGATGTCGGCGACGAAATCCTTCACCACCCGGTAGTGGACGTCGGCCTCCAGCAGCGCGAGGCGCACCTCCTTCAGGCCCTCTTCGACGCTTTTGTCGTTGAGCTTGCCGTGGCCCTTGAGCTTCTTGAAAACCGAGTTGAGCCGATCGGTCAGGTTGTCGAACATGATCGAGAATTCCCGATAGGGAAGAGCGCACCCTACGATACCGGATAAAAACGTTAGAAATAGTATGAAAACTCTGTTAAGTCAAGCTCTAAATGAGCCGCGCCCCGCGGTGGCGCCCAGGCCCGTGGGGCCGGGCCCAAATTCGGGGTGGAACAAGTCGACCGATTGGATTATACTTCTACCATTTTACGGGGTTCAAATCGTTTTTGGCCCCGGGGCGGAAAAACCTCCATGGGCGACGGGACAACCGACATCAAGAACCTCACCCGGCGGCAGCTGGTCCGCTGGCTGGAGGAGAGGGGCCATCCCTCCTACCGGGCGGGCCAGATCATGCGCTGGGTGCACCAGGGCCAGGCCGACAGCTTCGCGGGCATGAGCGATCTGGGGCTTTCCCTGAGGGAGATGCTGGCGCGTGCGCAGGACCTCGTTGAGCTGCACCGGCGAGAGCTTCAGGTCCGTCTTGCGCGCGAAGGCGCGGATGTGGTGGATGATCCTGGACGCCCGGTCCACGTTGCCGTCGATCTTTTCCAGCATGGAATACAGGATGTTTTCCGCTATGGGCTCCTTTTTGTTGATCTTCTTCATGCAGAAGCTGCTGGCGGTCTTGATCACCGACAGGGGCTGGTTGAGCTCGTGGGCCACCCCGGTGGCCATCTCCCCCAGGGTGGCCATCTTGCTGCCCTGGATGAGCTGCTGCTCCGCCTCCAGGCGCTTGGTGATATCGCTCGTGGTCACCAGGAGCGTCTTCTGGCCCGGGAACTCGGCCGGCGATATGCGGATGTTGACGTACAGTTCGCGGCCGTCTTTGCCGATGTGCTTGACCTGGTTGATGACCGCGGAGGTCAGGAGCTTGAAGGCGAAGTAGTCCTTCTCGTCGCCCCGGAACAGGTCCAGGAACGACCGGCGGGTCATTTCCTTCTTGTCGTAGCCGTAGACCGCGGTCACGCTGGCGTTGCAGTCCAGGATCGTCAGGCTGTCGGCGTCCAGCACGAACACCGGGTTGGGAATGTTGTTGAAGATGCCGTAGTACTTCTTTTCGGACCTTTCCAGCTCCACTTCGAGAAATTTGCGCTGGGTGATGTCGAGGCTGATCTCCATGGCGGCGACGATCCCGCCCTGCTGGTTGCGGATGGGGCTGGTCTTGAACAGCCAGTGGGCGGGCGATCCGTCCTTGTTGACCCCGGCCTCCTCGCCGTAGTGGGAGGCGCCGTCCGTGAAGGTGCGTTCGACAGGGCAGTTGAGGCACTTTTCGCTGCGCCCCTTGTAGGCGTGGTAGCAGAAATCGCCCGGCTCGGGGTCGAAGCGCTCGGCGAACTCCTGGTTGTAGCGCAGCAGGCGGAAGTCCCGGTCCTGAACCGTGATGAGGCAGGGAACCTGCTCGAAGAGGGTCTGGTACTCGTCGCGCTGGCGGTTGAGCTCGAGCGCCTTTTCCCCGATCTCGGTGCTCATCTGGGAGACGGCCGCGGCCAGGTGCCCCAGTTCGTCGTCCGAGTCGATGCCGAGGGTGCCGCCGTATTCCCCCCGGGCGATGCGGCGCGTGCCCTCGATGAGCTTTCGCACCGGCCGGTTGACGAAGCGCAGGACGAATACGGCGATCATGGTCGAGGTCACCAGGAAGGCCGTCAGCGCCAGGAGGATCATCCCCTTTTCGACCGTCACGATTTCCCGGTCGGTCTGCTCCAGGGAGACGACGACGTCGAGGGCGCCCAGGATCTTCTTGTCCTCGGGGTGGATGTGGCAGGCGTCGCTGACACAGCCGCTTTCGTTGTAGATCGGGCTGATGATGCCCAGCAGGCGGTGCCCGTTGGGGGAGGAAAAGATGCGCGTGCGCTCGGAAAGGCTCAGGTTGACCAGGGGCGGCTCGGTGCGGTGGCAGATGTCGCAGGCCTCGGCCTTGATGTTGGTCGCCTGGTCCACCTCGGACCAGTGGTTGGAGAACTTGATTTCGCCCTGCTTGTTGTAGATCCGGATGTGCTCGATTTCCCGCTGCCGGCCGATGTTCATGGTTATCTGGTTGATGTCGTCGCGGGAGTTGAGCATCATGGCATAGTGGGTGCCCAGGCGGATGGTGTTGGTGAGCCGGTCGGTGGCGGCCACCACGTTTTCCATCAGCTTTTCCTTCTGGTACTCGATGTTGAACAAGGCCCAGGCCGAAATCGTGACCAGAAGGGTCAGGCCGACCACCAGGATCAGCTTGGCGCCTAAACTGTGGCGGATGTTTTCAAGGCGGACGGCCATGGGCACTTCTCCGGTTCAACGCGCGGTCGCCGCCGCCGGCCTGCCGGGCGCCGCGGCGGCGATCCGGCCGCGGAACTCCCGGTTGACGGCAAGGTTCAGGCCGAGGCCCAGGTCGGCTTGGCCCAGGCCGAGGGCCAGGCCCAGCAGTTGGGGGAGGTAGAGGATGGTTTTTCTCAGGTCCCTGCCGGCCGCCCGGGAAGCCGTTCGCTGGTAAGCCTCCAGGTTCAGCTGGCACATGGGGCAGACCGTCGCGATGGCATCCGCACCCCGGGCCGCCTCGAGGATGGCCGCCACCAGGTCCAGGGCCACCTCCCTTTTGGTGTTCATGTGCGCGGCGCCGCAGCAGCGCCCCCCCATGTTCCAGGCAAATACCTCGGCCCCTGCAGCCCGGATGAGGGGCTCCATGGAGCGCGGCTTTTCGGGGTCATCGAAGACGGGGTAGGGCCGAAGGCACTGGCACCCGTAATAGGGGGCGATCCTCAGGCCCCCCAGGGGGGTCTTGACCAGCACGCGCAGCGCCTCGGCGCCGAAGTCGACGCTGAGGACATCCAGGAGGTGCCTGACCTTGATGCGCCCGGAGAGTGACAGACCCTCCTCGGCCAGGATCTTGCCGAGGGTTTTGCGCAGGTCGGGGTCCCGCGCGACCTGCCGCTCCACCTTCTTCAGGTTCAGGTAGCAGGCGCTGCAGGGCACCAGGATCGTGTCGGCATCCGCGGCCTTTTCCGCGAGGGCGATGTTGCGCGCCGGCAGGGCCAGGGCGAGCAGCCGGCTGACGGCTTCCGCCGCGCTGGCCCCGCAGCAGGACCAGTCCTCCAGGGTGATCAGGTCCGCGCCGAGGGCCTCGAGGAGCGCCCGGGTCGCCAGGTCGTACTCACGCGCCGAGCCCTCGAGGCTGCACCCCGGGTAGTAGAGGTATCTCATGGCCTGCCCTCCAACTCCTCGACCTTTCGAAACAGCGCCTCAAGCGGGCGCCTGCCCCTGGAGGGAAGTTCCAGGGCCACCTTGCCCCTGGCCATCAGCTTCAGGCCCAGCGCGGCAAACCGCAACGGCAGCAGAGGGTTTTTCATAGCCGCGAAATACAGGCTCATGAATTCCAATTCCCGCACCCGGCCGTGGCGCCGGACGCTGTCGATGAACTCTCGGTAGAACAACACGCTTGCCCTGTGGGCGGCAAGCCCCCGCCTGGCAGCGGCCTGCTTGAGGCCGCTCATGGTCTCGGTCAGGGGAAGGCCCCGGGGGCAGCGCAGGGTGCAGACATAGCAGGCCGAGCACAGGGTGAACGTCCGGCTGTCGAAGATTTCGGTTTCCCTGCCCATGAGCAGCATGCGCCACAGGTGCCGGGGGGTGTGGTCCATGGCAAAGGCATTGGGGCAGGACCCCGTGCAGGTGCCGCACTGGATGCAGGCCAGAACCGCATCCCGCAGCGGCGCCAGGTCGTCGGCCAGGGAAACCGACCCGATCGCTTCCCCTTGTTTCTCCCTCAGAACCATCCGGGACCCCTCTTTCTTTACGGCGAAAGCCGTGGACTTTCGGGCTGCCGGCATCACAGGAGCGCGGCATCGATGGTATCCAGCATCTGCGCAGCGGACAGGCCTGCGAGCACGGCCGCGCCGTTGGGGCAGACGGCCGCGCAGGCGCCGCACCCCTGGCACATGGCCGGGTTGACCATGATCCGGGTCCGGTCCGGGTCCAGCTGCCGGGCGCCGTAGGGGCAGGTCTCGATGCAGCGCTCGCAGAGGGCGCAGAGGCTGGGGCGCACCCCGGCGGTCGTGTGCGCCGACGGGAGACAATCATGGGACAGGATGCGCAGGCAGCGCTGGGCGGCCGCGGCGCCGCTGGCTGCGGATTCGGGGATGGTCCGGGGCGCCAAGGCCAGGCCGCAGGCGAAGACCCCTTCCTTGAGGGCGTCGACCGGCCGCCATTTCGATTCGGCCTCCCGGAAAAAACCGTCCCGGTCCAGCTCGGCCCCGAATGCCGCGGCCAGCTCCGCCGGGAGGGTGGGGACGATGCCGGTGGCGAGCACCAGCAGGTCGGCGGCAATCATCACCCTGCGGCCCAGGATGGGGTCTAAGGCCTCGACCGCCACGGCCTCCCCGCTTTCCGGCGCCGTCGACACCCGCGGCGGGTCGTCGGGCCGGTACTGGATAAAGATCACCCCCGCCTGCCGGGCACGGGTGAAATAGGCCTCGGTGAAGCCGTAGGTCATGATGTCGCGGTAGAGGATGTAGATGGCGACCTCGGGATTCGTTTCCTTCAGGGCCAGGGCCTGCTTAAGGGAGGCCGCGCAGCAGACCCGGCTGCAGTAATTCCTGGGCTCGGTGCGCGAACCGGCGCACTGGATCATCACCACGCTGGACAGCGCCGCCAGGGCGGGATCGCCGGCGCCGATCCTGCCCTCCAGTTCCTTCTGGGTGATCACCGCGGGGGTCCGGCCGTAGCCGTAGCCTTCGGCCGGGGCCTCCGTCCCCCCGGTTGCCAGCACGGCCACCGCGTGTTCGACCGCGGTCGTCCGGCCCTCCCGGTCGACCAGGGACGTGAGGAAGCGGCCCACCTGGCCGTAGGCACCCGCCACCCGGGCGCCCAGGTGCAGCGTCACGTGCGGGTGCTTTTCCAGGCGCGTTGCGGTCTCCTGGAGCAGGCGGCGGGGGGATTGCCCGTCGATGGTGCGCTCGATCCAGGAGAGGTTTCCCCCCAGGCGCTCCTCGCGCTCGACCAGGTCGACGGGATAGCCCTGGTCGCCGATGGCCAGCGCCGCCGTCATGCCGGCGATGCCGCCGCCCACCACCAGGGCGCGCCGGGTCACCGGGATGCCGGCGGGGGTGTCCGGGTCGACCCGTTTGAGGCGCGCAACGGCCATGCGCAGGGCCCTCAGGGCGTTTTCGGTCGCCTCGGCCGGGGCTTCCGGCCAGAGGTCCCGGGCCAGGTCGACAACTTCCATCAGGGCCGGGTCCAGGCCGATGTCGCGACCAGATCGCCTGCCCCCTGAAAGTGCTCGAGTACATGAGCTGCGGTCGCCCGTTCGTCATGAGCCGGCTGGGGCTCGCTTTCGAAACAATGGTCCTGGAACAGCAGTGCGGCGTTCTGGTTCCCCCCGGCGACCCCGGCCCGCTCTCGCAGGCGGTGCTGAGGCTGATGGGGGATGCGGACATGCGCGCGAGACTCGGGGAAAACGGGCGCCGGGCGGCCAGGCGTTTCTTCGACTGGGACGTCGTCGTCGAGCGGATCGAGCGCTTCATTCAATGAAAATCTGTTTTCTGGCCCACGGGACTTCGGTTCACACCCAACGCTGGATGGGGTATTTCGAAAACCGGGGCCACGAACTGAGCCTCGTGACGTTCACGCCCGGGACAGGTCAGGGCAGGGCGCCGGTCTATCCCCTGCGGCCGCTGCGGCCGGTGGGCTACCGCCGGGCCAACTGGCATTACCTTCTCCGCCTCCTCGAGCTGCGGCGGCGCCTGCGGGCCATCCGGCCGGATCTGATCTGTGCGCATTTTCTTTCGAGTTACGGGCTGCTGGCGGCGCTGGCCCGCCCCAGAGGCTGCCCCCTGGCGATCTGCATCCAGGGCTCCGACCTGCTGGTTTTCCCTTTGAAGTCCCCGCTCCACGGGGCGGCCGCCCGGTTCGCCCTCGGAAAAGCCGATTTGGTCATTCTGCCCGCGGCGCACATGTTGGACAGCCTGAAGGCTTTTTCCGAGGCGGGCAGGCCCGTCCTGACGCTTCAGTACGGGATCGATCTCGGCCGCTTTCACCCCCTTGGCCGCGGCGCGCCTCGGGGCGAGGCGCTTTGCTTCTGCAACCGCGCCATGGTCCCGGGGAGCGGGGTCGATACGATTCTGGGGGCGGCCGCCATACTGAAATCGAGGGGGTCCGCCCTGAGCTTTTGCCTGGCAGGCGGGGGGGACCGACGGCCCCTGTTGCAGAAAATGGCGCGGGACCTGGGGCTTGGGAAAACGGTTGCATTCTCGGGGCCCATCGACCCGCGGCAGATGCCCGCCGCATTGAGACGCGCATCCGTCTATATTTCCATGGCCGCATCGGACGGGGCCTCCCTGTCGCTGATGGAGGCCATGGCCTGCGGGCTGTTTCCGGTCGTCGCCGATATTCCCGCCAACAGGGAATGGGTCACCGAGGGCGGCAACGGCTTCCTGGTGCCGCTCGGCAGGCCGGAGGCCCTGGCCGCAAGGCTCCAGGAAGCCTGGGAGGAGCGTGAACTCCGGCGCGAGGCGGCTGATGTCAACTGGAGACTGGTGCAGGCGCGGTGCGATTATTTTCAGAACATGCAGAAGATAGAGGCCGCCCTCGTGAAGCTGGCGGCTGCATGAACCGGCGCCAAAGGCGGACGCCTCGATGACCCCTCGCATGCGCATCCTAACGGTTGTGGGCAACCGCCCCCAGTTCATCAAGACCGCCGCGCTCAGCCCCCTGCTGCGCACCCGCTTCAGCGAGACCCTGATCCACACCGGCCAGCACTACGACGGCGCCATGTCGGACCTGTTTTTCCGGGAACTCGCCATACCCGATCCCGACGTCAACCTGGCCGTCGGCTCCGTGCCGCCGGCCAGGCGGGCAGAGGCCATGACCCGGGCCCTGGGGGCCCAGATGCGGCGGCATGCCCCCGACTGCGTCATCGTCTACGGCGACACCGATTCGACCCTCGCCGGCGTCCTGGCCGCCGTGCGCCACGGGATAGCCGTCGTACACGTGGAGGCGGGCGCCCGGTCCTACAACAGGTCCATGCCCGAAGAGGTCAACCGCCTGGTCGCCGACCACAGCGCCGAGCTGCTGCTGTGCCCCTCGCGGCGCTGCCGCGACAACCTGGCGCGGGAAGGCATCGTCCGCGGGGTCTCCGTGGTGGGAGACCTCATGCGCGACCTGCTCGATACGGCCTTGCCCCTGATCGAAGACAGGTGGCGGCGGGTGCGAAAGGGGTTCCCCGCCGGGGGCGGCTATTCCCTCCTGACCGTCCATCGGCCGTTCAACACCGACGACCCCCGGCGGTTGGATGCAATTCTGACCGCCCTGGAACGGTCGGCCGAACACATCATCTGGCCCGTCCACCCCCGATGCAATTTCTCCTGTACCGGCAAGCACTTGTCCGCTTCGAAGTTCATCCATCCGATCCCGCCCCAAGGCTATCTCGATTTCATCACCCTGCTGAAGCACGCCTGCAGGGTGGTCACCGATTCCGGGGGGGTTCAGAAAGAGGCCTATTGGCTCGGGGTCCCCTGTCTCACCCTTCGGGAAGAGACCGAGTGGGTGGAGACGGTGGAGGCCGGGTGGAACCTGCTGGTCGGCGCCGACCCCGCAAGAATTCTCCGCGGGATGGCAACTTTCCGGCCCGGCGGCCCGCGGCCCGGCTTCTATGGCGACGGACAGGCCGCCGGGAGAATCCTGGAGGTGCTGTGCGGATGGGCACGGCGGCGGGCGGCCGGTTCCTGAGCGGCAGCCGCCGAGGCATCGAGGATGGACCTGCAGCGGGCCGCTATGCCCGGGACGGGCCTGACCGGGCATGGGATTGTTTGCGCGCAGGGATTATTTTCAGCTTGACATTATTGACAATTTTTTCTACTGGTGATGCACTACCCTAAAAAGGCGCAAGATGATGGATAGATCCAGACTGTCAGCTAGGGCAAGACGGCGGAAAGCCTTCGTCGGCGCCGTCTTTTTCGCGGCCTTCGCGCTTGCGGCGCAGGCGCCGGTGAACGCACAGCCACCGGTCGAGATCGATTTCTCCATCACCAAGAGCATGCCCCCTGGAAAGACCGGGCCCGTTTTCGGCGAGATGCTGACCTTCCTGGTGAAGGGGATCATCCCCCCGTCGCCGGGCCTTACCGGGACCGTCGAAATCGTGTTGACGGACACCCTCCCCGCGGGCCTGGTCCTCGACGGGTACAGCGGCCCTCCCAACTCGAATTGCCAGACGATAACGGAAACGGTGCCCGCCCCGGGGGGCAAGCTCACGCAGTATGCCGTTGAATGCCGGGCGGTTCAGGACCTCTTCCCCTCCGAGAGCCAGGAGCTGCCGCTGCTCGTCACCTCGACCGTCGGGACGCAGGAGACCCTCGTGGTGACGCAAACGGCGAAGATTGCGGCTTTATCTCCCGGCCTGGAGTTCGAGGACCCGCCGGGCAACAACGTCAAGTCGCTTGCCCTCTGTGCCTCTGTGGTGAGCATTACTTTTTACGATTGCATCAGCCTTGAGCCTCTTCCTTCAGCAGCCTTCGCAGGATCTTCCCGGCGTGGTTTTTGGGGAGCCGGGGGACGAACTCGATGTCGCGCGGGGCCAGGGCCGCACCCAGGAGGCTGCGCGCATGGCCGATGAGTTCCAGTCGCAGGGCCTCGCCGGGGATGGTCCCGGGGAGCAGGGTCACGAAGGCCTTGACGATCTCCCCGCTGACCGGGTCGGGTTTGCCCACCACCCCGGCTTCGAGCACGGCCGGATGGGTCACCAGGGCGCGCTCGACCTCGGCCGGCCCCACCATGTGCCCGGCGGTCTTGATGAGGTCGTCGGAGCGGCTCACGAACGAAAACCGGCCGCTGCCGTCGCGGCGCATCAGGTCGCCGCTGAGGTACCACCCTCCCGCATGGCAGCGGCGGGTCCGCTCGGGGTCGCCCAGGTAGCCCCGGAACATGGACGGCACCCCCGGCTTCAGGGCCAGCTGGCCGACGGCGCCGGGAGCCTGGATGACGGTCACCTGCCGGGAAGCGTCCAGGCGCACGATGGCAGCTTCGACGCCGGGAAGCGCGCGGCCGATGGCCCCGGGGTGGACGGGTTCGTCGGGCAGGGTGGCGATCATGATGCCGCCGGTTTCCGTCTGCCACCAGGTGTCGCGCACATCGAGGCCGAAAAATCGGCGGCCCCACTCGACGACGTCGGGGTGGAGGGGCTCGCCGACGCTGAAAATCCGTTCCAGGCGCTCCGGCTTGCGGGCCTCCGCCGGGTGAGGGTCGGCGCGCATCAGGAGCCGCAGGGCCGTGGGCGTGGTGTACCAGACGGCCACCCCCTGGCCCTGGAGGATCCGCAGCCAGCGCGCCGGGTCGAACCCCTCGCCGTCGACGATGGTGAGCGCCCCGCACATGAGGGGCGCCAGGATGCCGTAGGAGGTGCCGGTCACCCAGGCAGGGTCGGCCGTGCACCAGTAGACGGTGCCGGGCTCCAGGCCCAGGACCTCGCGCCCGGTGGCGGCGTGAACCCGCGCGGCATCGTGGACGTGCACGGCGCCCTTGGGATCGCCGGCGGTCCCGCTGGTGAAGTGGAGAATCGCCCGGTCCTCGGGGTCCGTGGGGGGGATGGCGAAGGACGCGGCGGCCGCGTCCATGAGGCGCGAAAAAGCGTGCAGGCCGTCCGGGCGGCGGTCCGGGGCGTCGACCAGGATGACGTGGCCCAGGTGCGGCAGCCGGTTTCGAAGGCCGGCCACCTTGCGGGCGTAGAGCCCGGCGCCGGTCACCAGGACGCGCGCGGCGGAGGCGGCCAGGCGCCGACAGAGCGGTTCCGGCCCGAAGACCGGGAAAAGGGGGCAGAACACCGCCCCGTACTTCAGGGCCCCCAGGGCGGCGATGTAAAGCGCCGGGACCCGGTCGGACAGCACGCACACCGTTTCCCCGCGCGCGACCCCCAGCCCGGCGAGGACGTTGGCGAAGCGGCTGCTCTGTTCTCCCAGCTGCCGGTAGCTCAGCTCGCAGGTTTCATCCCCGGGGCCCAGCCAGCGGATGGCCGGGCGATCCGCCAGGGGTCCGGCCGCATGGCGGTCGACAGCCTCGTGGGCCATGTTGAGCCCCAGGCCGCCGGGCAGGCCGTCCAGCCCGCAGCGGGCGTCGTCCCAGCCGCCCCGGGCCGGCGCAGGTGATTGCGGATCGGTTTCCATGGGGATCCTCGAGATCACTTTTTTGCCTTCAACGCCGCATGGGCGGCCGCCAGGCGCGCCACCGGCACGCGAAAGGGCGAACAGGAAACGTAGTTCAGCCCCAATTCGTGGCACAGGTAGATCGATTCCGGCTCGCCGCCGTGCTCGCCGCAGATGCCGCATTCCAGGCCGGGTCTCGCGGAGCGCCCCTTTTCGACCGCGATGGCCATCAGGGCCCCCACCCCGTCTCGGTCCAGGGTGGCAAAGGGGTTGTCGGGAAGAATGCCGCGCTGGATGTAGTCGATGAGAAACCCGGATTCGGCGTCGTCGCGGGAAATCCCGAAGGTGGTCTGGGTCAGGTCGTTGGTGCCGAAAGAGAAGAACTGGGCGTATTCGGCGATCCGGTCCGCGGTCAGGGCCGCGCGGGGGATTTCGATCATGGTGCCGAACTTGTAATCGATGCTAACCCCCTGCTCGTCCATCACTCTCCTGGCCTCGGCTTCCAGCAGGTCTTTCTGGACTTTGAGTTCGTTTACGTGGCTGGTCAGGGGGATCATGACCTCCGGGTGCACCTCGACCCCCTCCTTGTAGACCATGCAGGCGGCCTCGAAGATGGCGCGCACCTGCATCAGGGTCAGCTCCGGGATCTGGATGCCGAGGCGCACGCCCCTCAACCCCAGCATGGGGTTGGTTTCCAGCAGGCTTTCGACCCGCTGCAGGAGGCGGCGTTTTTCCTCGATCCGGTCCAGCAGGTCGTCCACCTGCTCCAGGGTGCCGGCCTTCTGGATGCGGATCTTGAGATCGGCGAGTTCGCGGAGGAGCTGCACGTGGTTGGGCAGAAATTCGTGCAGGGGCGGGTCGATGAGGCGCGTGACCACGGGCAGCCCGTCCATGGCCCGGAACAGGCCGGCGAAGTCCTCGCGCTGGAAAGGCAGCAGCGCCGCCAGGGCCTCGCGCCGCTCCACCGGCAGGTCGGCCATGATCATGCGGTGCAGGTAGGGCAGGCGCTGGGACTCGAAGAACATGTGCTCGGTGCGGCACAGGCCGATCCCCTGGGCGCCATAGGCGCGGGCGCGCTCGGCGTCGGCGGGGTAGTCGGCGTTGGTCCAGACCTGGAGGCGCCGGAAGCCGTCGGCCCAGGAGAGCAGCTTGATGAGCCAGGTATCGGTGATGTCCGGCACCGTGGTGGCGAGCTGCCCCAGGAAAACCTCCCCCGTGGCGCCGTCGATGGATATCCACTCGCCCTCGTGGACCACCTTGTCGTTGACCGCCATCTGGCGGCTGGACAGGTCGATTTTCAATTCGGCCACCCCCACCACGGCAGGCTTGCCGAACTGGCGCGCCACCAGGGCGGCATGGCTGGTGCGGCCGCCGCGGCTGGTCAGGATTCCCTGGGCCGCCAGCATGCCGTGGACATCGTCGGGCCTGGTCTCGGGGCGCACCATGATCACCTGTTTGCCGCCGGCTTTGCTCCACTGCTCGGCCAGGTCGGCGTCGAAGGCCACGACGCCGGCCGCCGCCCCGGGAGAGACGTTCAGGCCCCGGGCGAGAAGGTTGCCCTTTTCGCGGGCGCTGCGGGTGGCGCCCAGCTCGAACTGGGGGTGGAGAAAGAAGTCGACCTGTTCCGGCGACACCCGCAGGACCGCTTCCTCCCTGGAGATCAGCCCTTCCTCGGCCATGTCCACGGCGATGCGTACGGCCGCCTGGGCGGTGCGCTTGCCGGTGCGGGTCTGGAGCATCCAGAGCTTGCCCTTCTCGATGGTGAACTCGATGTCCTGCATCTCCCGGTAGTGGGTCTCGAGCTTGGCGCAGATGTCTTCCAGCTGGCCGTAGATCGCGGGCATTTCCATCTTCATCCGGGAAATGTCGCGGGTCATGCGGATGCCTGCCACCACGTCCTCGCCCTGGGCGTTGGTGAGATAGTCGCCCTCGATCTGCTTCTCGCCGCTGGACCCGTTGCGGGTCATGGCAACGCCGGTGCCGCTGTCTTCGCCCATGTTGCCGAACACCATGGTGACGATGTTCACCGCGGTCCCAAGGTCGTCGGCGATGCCCGCGGCCCTGCGGTAGTCCACGGCGCGCTTGCCGTTCCAGCTCTTGAAGACCGCCTCGATGCCCATGCGCAGCTGGGCCATGGGGTCGGAGGGGAAGGGGTGGCCGGTCTGGCGGGTGACGATGGTCTTGAAGCGGGAGAGAACCTCGACCCAGTCCGCGCTTTTGAGGTCGGTGTCGTTGGCCACGCCGGCCCTGGCGCGGGCCTGGGAGAGGACCTCCTCGAACAGGCCTTCATGGATGCCCATGACCACGTGGCCGAACATCTGGACCAGGCGCCGGTAAGCGTCGTAAACGAACCGGGCGTCGCCCGTCAGCGCGACCATCCCCCGGGCGGTCTCGTCGTTGAGGCCGATGTTGAGCACCGTGTCCATCATCCCCGGCATGGAAAAGCGCGCCCCCGAGCGACAGGAGACGAGCAGCGGGTTCCCGGGGTCGCCGAAGGTTTTCCCGCTGGCCCGTTCCACCTGCCCCATGGCGGCCAGCACCTCTTCCCACATCCCTTCGGGGAAGCTGCCCTCGGAGTCGAGATAGGCGTTGCAGGCCTCGGTCGTAATGGTGAAGCCCGGCGGCACCGGCACGCCCAAACGGGTCATTTCGGCCAGGTTGGCCCCCTTGCCGCCGAGCAGCCCCAGCACGCCTTCCCATCGGCCCCCCACGCAGGCTTCGGCCGCATCCACTTCCTCGAACCGATAGATCCATTTTCGGCCCATGTCTTTTCTCCTCCGCTATGTCAGATCCCGCCCTGCCGTTTATATCATGCCCGCGAACCCTCCGTCATCTCCCCCTGCCGGGAAGTGCGAAGGCGGGTATTCTAAAAACCGGCGGTCATTAAAGCAAGCAAAAATTTCGACGAGGAATTTGCCTTGTCGCAGGTCACGGATAATGCTATCAATTCCATCGGCCAATGGACACCTATGCCAGCTACCGATACCTCGCGGCGTGCGAGTCCGAGGGGCGTGACTTCGACGTGGTCCTGAGGAGGGGCGGTTCACGGGTGGCGGTGGTGGCGATTCACGCCGGGGCGATCGAACCGGGGACGGCCGACATCGCCGACGGCATCGCCGGCGGGGAACACACCCTTTACTGCTTCCGGGGGATCAAGCCTTCACGCAACAGGACCCTGCACCTCACCGCCGACCGCTTCGACGAGCCTCGGGGCAGGGCCGCGGCCGAAGCGGCCGACACCGTGATCGCCATCCACGGCTGCCGCGGAACCCGGCCCCTGATCTACATCGGCGGCCGGGACCGCGATCTGCGCAGGCGGATCAGGGAGGGCCTCGCGCGGGCCGGCTTCATCGCCCGGGAGAGTTCCCGGCCGGGCCTCAGGGGAATGCACCCGGAAAACATCTGCAACCGCGGCCTCAGCGGCCGGGGGGTTCAGCTGGAGATCTCCCGGGGCCTCCGGCGCGCGCTGTTCGACTATCTCGAGCGCCGCTGCGCCCGGAAGCGCCAGCCCGCCTTTTATACCTTCGTGAACGCCGTGCGCGAGGCGCTGGAGCCCGCCGGAAGGGACGGCGACGCGCCGGGCGGCGGCAGGGGGGAGCAAAACGGAAAATGATCGCTAAGCTGCTTGCATTTCGCCGGCTGCTCGCGGCCAGGTCCCTGCCGCCGGGCGCCCTGGAGCGGCTCCGGAACGAACGGCTTCAGGCCACCATCCGATGGGCATTCGAAACCGTCCCATACTACCGGGAGCTGTTTCAATCCTCGGGGGTTTCACCCGGGGACATCCGCACTACGGCCGACCTGAAGCATGTTCCCGTCACCACCAAGCGCCAGCTCGTCGCCGCCGGACTGGCTGCGACGACCTCATCGGGCGTGGACCCGGCCGCCTGCACCCGGGTGGCGACGACCGGCTCCACCACCTCTCCGCTGCGTCTATACATGACCCCCCGGGAGGAAAGACTCCACCGTCTGGTTCAATTCCGCACCCTTCTCGGCATGGGGCTGCGTCCCTCGGACCGCATGGCCGTTCTCAGCGCCGTGAGGCCCCACCGTCAGGGGCTGCACCAGCGCCTGGGCCTCTATCGCAGCCGCAACATCCCGCGCTTCGTTTCACCGGGGGAGCAGCTGCTGGCGCTGCAGCGGTTTCAACCCACCGTCATCTGGGCCTATGCGACGGTGCTCCGCGAGGTGCTCGACCTGATCGACTTTCAGATCAGCCGCATCGTCCGGCCGCGTGCGGTCATCTCCGCGGGCGAAGTGCTCGACCCCCTGGTGCGCCAGAGGCTTTTTTCCAACCTGGAAGCCGAGCTCTACCACCTGTACGGATCGACGGAGGCAGGGGTGATCGCCGGGGACTGTTCCGAGCACCAGGGGCTGCACGTCAATTCGGACCAGGTCGTTCTCGAGATCGTCGATCAGGAGGGGAACGGCCCGGTCCCGGCCGGGCGCCTGGGAGCGGCGGTCGTCACCACCCTCAACATGCGGGCGACGCCGCTCATCCGCTACCGCACGGGCGACATGCTTTCCTGTGTGGGTCGCCAATGCCCCTGCGGTTCGCCGTTTCCCCTCATCGGTGTGCCGCCCGGCCGCGAGGACGACGTCATCGTGCTTCCGAGCGGCAGGCGCCTTTACCCCCTCGATTGCGATGCATTCCAGGCCCTCGACGAGGTCCGCCAGTACCGCTTCGTCCAGGGGCGGCTCGACCGCATCGAGCTGCAGGTCCGGCTGCGCCACCTGCCCGACGAAGAAACGCTGCCGAAAATCGGCGGCCGCGTGGGTGCCTGGCTCGGCGAGCCGATCCCGCTCGAGATCCGGGTGGTGGATCGTTTCCCGGACCGCAAGCTCAAATTCCGCACCATCGTCTCCCGGACGGCGCAGCGATGAAAGCCCTCCATCGCCATCGGCGGGTCCTGGAAGACCTGGCGGGGGCGGTTTACGAATCGCTGCCCGGCCCGGTGGTCGACGGGGCCGGGCGGCTGCACCCGCTCCTGGCGATGCTGGCCGGACATCACTGCGGCGTGAGCGAGATTTTCGGGCGGACCCGGATCGGGGGGCTGCAGGCCCGCATCCTTGCCGCCGGCTCAGGGCCAGGGATCGAATACCTGCTTCGGCGCTTTTTCGGCACCGTGACCCGTCGGCGGCCCATCGCCCGGGTGCCTCTTCCGAGGCTGGCGCGTTTCCTGGAGCGCCGGCGCGGCGATTACGATCTGGCGCTCGCGCGGGTCGACCGGCTTTCGGGGCGCCTGCTGCTGGGCCGGGATTACCTGGCGCTGCCGGAGTGGGTCGGCACCCGGCTGCCCGTGCCCGCGGACCCGGAGCGGCACGCGCGGGGCAGCAAGAGCCTGAGAAACGACATGCGCAAGGCCGCCAGAAACGGCCTGACCTGTCGGATCTCCCGGGATGAATCCGCTTTCGACGCCTTCTATCACGGGATGTATGTCCCATACGCCCGGGCGCGTTTCGGGGCGGAGAGCGTCGTCAGCGGCATCCACCGGCTGCGGCGGGTGTTCAGGGCGGGCGGCCTCGTGCTGGTGGAAAGGGAGGCGACGCCCCTGGCGGCCGCGCACCCAGGGGTCGAACCATGGGACGGCGTTTTCCACCGCCTGCAACGGCTACGACGAGGCCAAACGCAAGGAGTTTCAGGGGACCTTTGTGGCGGCCAGGAAACGCATCGAAGGCGCGCAGGTGGTCAAGATCTGGGATCCGGTCAAATCGGCGGCGGAGAAGCTGGCCGACGTGTGCGGCATCCCGACCGTCTGCGACAGCCCCGATGAATGCTGCGAGGGCGTGGACGCGGTGGCCATCCCGGACGACGGCACCGGCGAGCAGGCAGAATGTGCAGGGTCCAGAAAAAGCTGACCCCGTGGAGGAAACCGAGAAAAAGCGGCGGGTCCCCTAAAGGGGTGAGGGAACCGCCGATGTTGGCCACCAGGAAAATGAAGAAGACCACCATGAAGGTGCGGCTCTTGCGGTGCTCGTTGGCCCGCAGGAAGGGGCGGATCATCAGCATGGCCGCGCCGGTGGTCCCCATCCACGAGGCCAAAAGCGTCCCGATGACCAGCATGAGGGTGTTGACCGGCGGGGTCCCCCGCAGCGTCCCGCGCAGCAGGATCCCCCCCGAAACGGTGTAAAGCGACCAGAGCAGGATGATGAAGGGCACATAGTCGGCCAGGATGATGTGCACGATCTCGTAAAGGGCGATGCCGCGGTAGGCGATCAGGAAGGGAATGGCCATGCTGGCCGCCCAGAGGGCCGAGATCTTGCCGAAGTGATGGTGCCAGATGCGCGGCGCCAGCAGGGGGAAGAAGGCGATGGAGAGCAGCATGCAGGCAAAGGGGATGCAGCTCCAGAGGGGAAGGGTCTCCCCCAGGTTGGCGTGGCCGTGGCCGTGATCCGCGGCACCCTCACCGTGCCCGTTCCCGCCGGCGGCGTCCGCCCCGCGGTGGACAGGGGCTTCGGCGGCGGTGCCGGGGGCCGGGGCCTGCGCCCCGGAAAGAGGCGCGCTGAAAAAAAGGAGGCTCGCCCCCAAAACGGCTGCCGCCGTGGCAACGCACCGCATCGACACCCTTCGCCTTCCCGCCCCGGAACCCGCCATGCGCCCCTCCTCCCCTGTCCCGCAGGAATTCTGATGGATCTTCATATTTTGAGACGTTTTATATGGCATAGTCAATGGGGGGTGTCAAGATTCCTGCCGCCTGCCGGAAACGGATGTTGACATGATTTGTGAAGCACGTTATTTTATCAGTTTGGGGTAAAAATGGAAACTTGTCGAAAAATCAGGGGGTATCCGGCGACAGCGCCCGCGCCGCGCGGGGTTCCCCCGAGACCGGCACCCGGTCAAGGAGACCGTCCATGAGCAAAGAGAGCTATTTTTTCACCTCGGAATCCGTTACCGAGGGCCATCCGGACAAGGTGGCCGATGCCATTTCCGACGCCATCCTGGACGAGATCATGGCCAAGGACAAATGCTGCCGCGTGGCCTGCGAAACCCTTGTGACCACCGGGCTGGCCTTCATCGCCGGCGAGATCAGCTGCGAGTGCTACGTGGACATGCCCCAGGTGGTTCGCGACACCATCCGGGACATCGGCTACCACTCGTCCCAGATGGGCTTCGACTGGCAGACCTGCGCCGTGATCACCAGCATCGACCATCAGTCCCCCGACATCGCCCAGGGCGTCAACATCGGCCAGGGGCTCTACAAGGAGCAGGGGGCCGGCGACCAGGGTCTGATGTTCGGGTACGCCTCCGACGAAACCCCCGAACTGATGCCGATGCCCATCACCTTCGCCCACAAGCTGAGCCGCCGGCTGGCCACGGTGCGCAAGAACGGGGCCCTGGACTTCCTGCGCCCCGACGGCAAGACCCAGGTGACCATCGAGTACGAGAACGGCACCCCCAAGCGGGTCGACACGGTCGTCATCGCCGCCCAGCACAAGCCGGATGTCACCTACGCCGACCTGCGCGAGGCGATCATCGAGGAAGTCATCAAGAAAGTCATCCCGCGCGAGATGGTGGACGGCGACACCCGCTATTTCATCAACGCCACGGGGAAGTTCGTCATCGGCGGCCCCATGGGCGACTGCGGCCTGACCGGGCGCAAGATCATCGTCGACACCTACGGCGGCCAGGGCAGCCACGGTGGCGGGTGCTTCTCCGGCAAGGACCCGTCTAAAGTCGACCGCAGCGCGTCGTACATGGGGCGCCACATCGCCAAGAACATCGTGGCCGCCGGCCTGGCCAAGAAATGCGAGATCCAGGTGGCCTACGCCATCGGCGTGGCCCAGCCGGTGTCGGTCATGGTCGACCTCATGGGCACCGGGCGGGTGCCCAAGCGCCGCGTGGAGGAAATCGTGAAAGAAGTCTTCGACCTGCGGCCGGCCGCCATCATCGAGTACCTCGACCTGCTGCGGCCCATCTACCGCAAGACCGCCGCCTACGGCCATTTCGGCCGCACCGAGCCCGAGTTTACCTGGGAAAACACCCACAAGGCCGACCTCATCCGCGAAATGGCCGGGCTCAAGGGCCCCGCGCCCGTGAACGGATCGGTCTGCATCGCCTGACGATCGATAGGAGACATGCCATGGCCGTCGCGTTGAAACGGGAGAGAGCGGAGGAGCTCCCCGGGTTCGATCCCTCCCTTGCCTACAAGGTCGCCGACCTTTCCCTGGCGGAGCTGGGGATCAAGGAAATGCAGCTCGCCGAAAACGAAATGCCGGGTCTCATGGCCGTGCGCGGAAAGTACGGACCCCGCAAACCGCTTCAGGGAATGCGCGTCACCGGCAGCCTGCACATGACGATCCAGACCGCCATGCTCATCGAGACGCTCACGGCCCTGGGCGCCGACGTGCGCTGGGCGTCCTGCAACATCTTCTCCACCCAGGACCACGCCGCGGCGGCGATCGCCGCGAGGGGCTCGGCGGCCGTCTTCGCCTGGAAGGGGGAAACCCTCGCCGAGTACTGGTGGTGCACCGAGCAGGCCCTGGTCTGGCCCGACGGCGGCGGCCCGGACCTCATCGTGGACGACGGCGGCGACGCCACCCTGTATGTCCACCAGGGGGTGGCGGTGGAAAAGGACCCCTCGCTGCTGGAGGCGGCCTACGACAGCCCGGACATGCAGTGCCTGATGGACCGGCTGCGCCGGAGCCATGCCCGCGACCCGAAGTTCTGGACCCGGGTCTGCGGAAAGATCCGCGGGGTGTCGGAGGAGACCACCACCGGCGTGCACCGCCTCTACAGCCTGGCCAAAAAGGGCGAGCTGCTGTTTCCGGCCATCAACGTCAACGACTCGGTGACCAAGTCCAAGTTCGACAACCTTTACGGCTGCAAGGAATCGCTGGCCGACGGCATCAAGCGGGCCACCGACGTGATGATCGCCGGCAAGGTGGCGGTGGTCTGCGGCTACGGGGACGTGGGCAAGGGCTGCGCCCATTCCATGCGCGGCTTCGGGGCCCGGGTCCTGGTGACCGAGGTCGACCCCATCTGCGCCCTCCAGGCCCTCATGGAAGGCTTCGAGGTCACCACCCTGGAGGCGGCGCTGGAGGAAGGCGACATCTTCGTCACCGCCACCGGCTGCTGGCACGTCATCACGGGCGCGCACATGGAACAGATGAAAAACGAGGCCATCGTCTGCAACATCGGCCACTTCGACAGCGAAATCGAGATATCCTACCTCACCGGCACCGCCGGGTGCGTCAAAACGCCCATCAAGCCCCAGGTGGACAAGTGGCGCCTGAAATCCGGGCGCTCCATCATCGTCCTGGCCGAAGGCCGCCTGGTCAACCTCGGCTGCGCCACGGGCCACCCCAGCTTCGTCATGAGCAACAGTTTCACCAACCAGTGCCTGGCCCAGATGAAACTCGCCTCAGAAAAGCTGGAAAACCAGGTCTACACCCTGCCCAAGGAACTCGACGAAGAGGTCGCCCGGCTGCACGTGGAACGCCTCGGCGGCAGGCTCACGCGCCTGACCCCGGCCCAGGCCGAGTACCTCGGCGTGCCGGTGGGCGGCCCCTACAAGCCGGATCTCTACCGGTATTGAGGATCGGGGGTCGGAGGTCCGAGGTCGGGGGTCCGAGGTCCGAGGTCGGGGGTCGGGATAGAGACAGGCACCGGGGCGATGAACCCTGAACCTTCAACCCCGAACCTTTAGCCTCAAGCGGGAACCTTGACGATCCCGTAGAAAGTGTTCTGAATCACCGCAGAGTCCCGGAGGGCGCAAAGGGTGAAGAGAAAAGTGTAATGATCTCAACTAGAATTTCTCTGTGCCCTCTGTGCCTCTGTGGTGAGCATTATCATTGCTCCCCCTCCATCCCGTCGGCGGACAGGGCCATGACGGCGATGCCGGCCCGGTCGGCCAGGGCGGTCATTTCCTCCCGATCGAAGGCCACCGCCCGCCCGGCCTCCAGCGCCAGGGCCCGGATCCCGGCGGCGTGCATGGCGCGGATCGTCTCCACGCCGATGGCCGGCAGGTCGAAACGCATGTCCTGCCCCGGCTTGGACACCTTTACCAGAACGGCGTTTCCGCGCCCCAGGCGCCCCCCCCTCTCGATGGTGGCATCGGTTCCGTCGATGGCCTCCACCGCCAGCACCGATCCGCCGCCGACCACGACGCACTGGCCGATGTCGAGGCGCCCGATTGCCTTTGCCAGGCGCCACCCCAGCTCGATGTCCCGCATTTCGGCGGCCGAGGGGCGCCGGCGGGTCCAGCACCCGGCCGGGGCCAGGAGTTCCGGCAGCAGGAAGGTGGAGGCCCTGACGGCAACCCCCTCGCGGTCCAGGAGGTCGGCGAAGGCCCGCAGCATGCCGTCGTCATGGGTGTTCCCGGCTCGGGCCACCAGGGCGAGCGCCTTCAGGTCCGGGCGCACGTCCGCGAACATGCGCGTCTTGGTGATGCCCCCCAGCATGACCGCCTCGCGCACCTGGTGCCTTTTGAAAAAGCGCAGCAGGCGGTTGACCTGCCCGAGGTGCACCCACTCGATGGCCTCCACCAGGCCGGCCAGGGCCGGGTCGGCTTCCCTGCGGTAGGCCGCCGCGAAAACAGACAAGCCCCTGGCCCTGGCGGCCTTGGAAAAAAACAGGGGGAACTGCCCGTTCCCGGCGATGAGACCGATTTTCATGCGACGATCCGAAGGGGCTCCATGGGGCCCCGCCCGGGGGACCGCTCAGCGGGTGATGCCGCGCTGCGAGGAGGTGATGAAATCGATGATGTTGACCACCTCGGGAACCTGCTCCACTTCGGCCTTGACCCGCTCGATGGCCTCGTTGAGGGTCAGCCCGATACGAAAAATGATCCGGTAGGTCGTCTTCAGGTTCCTCAGGGTCTCCTGGGAAAACCCGCTGCGCTTCAACCCGACGGTGTTGAGCCCGTGGAGCCGGGCGCGATCGCCGGATGCGATCACGTAAGGGGGGATGTCCTTGGGAACGGCGGCCTTGCCGCCGATAAACGCGTGGTCGCCCACCCTGACGAACTGGTGGATGGCCACCAGCCCGCCGACGGTCACATGGTTGCCGATGACGATATGGCCCCCCAGCGTGGCCGCGTTGGCCATGATCACCTGGCGCCCGGTCCTGCAGTCGTGGGCGATGTGGCAGTAGGCCATGAGCATGTTCTCCTCGCCGACCTCGGTGATGCCGGTGCCGAAAGCGGTGCCCCGGTGGATGGTGACGAACTCGCGCACGATGGTCCCGCGCCCGATTTTGACCCAGGTCTCCTCGCCCGCGTACTTGACCGCCTGGGGCGGGGCGCCGATGGATGCGAACTGGAAAATCTGGCAGTTCGGCCCGACGATGGTGTGGGAGTCGATGGCGACATGGGAGCCGATGACGGTTCCCGGGCCTATCTGCACGCGTTCCCCGATGATCGAATAGGGGCCGATCTGGACGTCGGCCGCCAGTTCGGCCTTGGGGTGAACGATCGCTGTGGGATGAATCATTGCCTGTCTCCGAATGCGGCCATGAGAACGGCCTCGGCCACCAGGACGCCGTCCACGTGAGCGGTCCCGGACATCTTGGCGGCCTTTTTGCGCATGTGGGTGATGTGGGCCCGGAAGAGGATCTGGTCGCCGGGCACCACCGGCTTGCGGAAGCGCACCTGGTCCATGCCCAGGAAATAGATCAGGCTGCCCCTGAAGACGTCCGGGTCCACTGACTGGTGGACCAGCACCCCCCCGGCCTGGGCCATGGCCTCGATGATCAGCACGCCCGGCATGATGGGCTCCCCTGGGAAATGGCCCATGAAGAAAGGTTCGTTGATGGTCACGTTCTTGAGCGCCACGATCCTTTCCCTCGGGACCACCTCGATGACACGGTCCAGGAGCAGGAACGGGTAGCGGTGCGGCAGGCTCTCCATGATTTTACGGATATCCAGGACCGTGTTCATTCCTCCCTTTCCCCTTCGGCCGGCAACTTCTCGGGGCGCCCTTCCAGCCGATTCAGGCGCCTTTCCAGTTCGATCACCTGCTTTTTGAGCTCGGGCAGGCGGGCGTAGACCGCCTGGACTTTCAGCCACTGGCGGTGGGGGATCGCCGGCGAACCGAACAGCACCTCCCCGCCCTTGACCGACTTGGCGGCCGCGGCCTTGGCCCCGAGAACGGCCCCGTCGCCGATGGTCACATGGGGCGCCGTGGAGGCCTTTCCGGCCATGATCACCCCCTTTCCCAGGGTGGTGCTGCCGGAAATGCCCACCTGGGCGATGAGCAGGCTGTCCTCGCCCACCGTGACGTTGTGGGCGATGTGCACCAGGTTGTCGGTCTTCACCCCGCGCTGGATCCACGTCCGCCCGAGGGTGGCGCGATCGATGGTGTTGCCGGCCCCGATCTCCACGTCGTCGTCGATCTGCACGCTGCCGATCTGGGGGATCTTGTGGTGGCGGCTTCCCTCGCGGGCGTAGCCGTAGCCGTCGCTGCCGATGACGGTGCCGGGGTGGATCAGCACCCGGTGCCCGATGCGGCAGTTCTCCCGGATGGTGACATTGGGGTGGATCACCGCGTCGTCGCCGATGACGACGTCGTCGCCGATGAAGACGTGGGGGTGCAGCACCCCGCGCCGCCCCAGGCGGACATTGCGGCCGATGAAGACGAACGGCGCCACGCTGGCGCCTTCCCCCACCACGCTGCCCGGCCCGATGACGGCCAGGGGGCTCAGGCCGGCCCGGGGCCTGGCCGGCGGGTGGAAGAGCAGCACCGTGCGCGCGAAGGCGACCTGGGGGTTGTCCACCAGGATCATGTCCTTTGCCCCGGCGGCGGCATCCCGGGCGAGGATCACCGCCCCGGCGCCGGTGGCCTCGAGGTGCTTGAGGTATCTGGGCAGCACGGCGAAGGTGATGTCCCTTTCCGAGGCGCTTTCGAAGGCGCCCACGCCCCCGATGGCCCGCTGGGGATCTCCCCGCACGGTGCCGCCGACATGTTCGGCTATCTGCGACAGCGACATCTCCATGGCGGCATCACTTGGCCTTGGCCTGGCTTCCGAAGGACGTCTTTTTCTGGGCGTATTCGGCGTTGTACTGCCGGATCACCTCGGCGGTGACGTCGATGGCGGTGGGGGCATAGACCACGCCGGCCTCGACTTTTTCGAGGATCAGCAGGTAGCCCGACTTCTTCCCGATGTCGCTGACGATCCGGAAGACGTCCTCCTCCATCTGCTTGACGACCTTGGCCTCCATCTCCTGGAACTCGCTCTTGTACTTCTGCTGGAGCGATTTGATATCGCCGACCATGATGCCTTACGCCGCCGAACTCAAGCGCCGCCTCGAGGCGCAGGGCATGCGCGTGGAGCTGGACGACCGCGCCGAAAGCCTCAACAAGAAGGTCCGCGACGCCCAGGTCGGCCAGATCCCGCTGATCCTGACCGTCGGCGCCAAGGAAAGGGCCGCCGGGACGCTTTCGGTGAGAACCCTGGACGGCAAGGTGCGCTACGGCCTCCCCAGCGAAACCTTCCTGGACGCCGTGCGGCGCCACGTCGCCCAGCGCCGCCTGGACTGGGACCTGTTCGAGGGGTAGGGGGGCAGCGGGGATCGGGGGGATATTGCACGGTGGTTGACGGGTGCCCTGGCCGACTCGGCGAAAGAGCCGGATGCAGGCAACTGGGCCGTCATCGGGGTATCGGGGCCGGGATCGACATGGGAATCGACTCGGCTCGATTCCGATCCTGATTTCGATTTCGAAAACGGCTGCGCTTCCTCCGCCTATGGCGGACCTGCGGCGGACCCGCGAGCCATGAGCCACGAGCCGTGAGCCGCAGGCCATCAGCCGCAGGCCATCAGCCGGCCATCGGGCCACCGGGCCCACCAAACCCGTTGACAGGGCTGCCGACTTTCTATAGTAAGAAAGGCTGACCCTGGGCGCCGCCCCTGCCGCTGCGACGGTCAGGGGGCGCATCGAAGACTGGATCCCAAGCGCCACCGAGACCCGTTCCAAGGAGAGAAGGAGATCATGGCCGAAAAACACCCCATTCTCATCAATGGCAACCGCTTCGACTTCGAGGCGGGGGAAACGATTCTGGAGGTCGCCCAGCGCAACGACATCGACATCCCGACCCTGTGCCATCTCAAGGGCGCCCTGCCCACCGGCGCCTGCCGGGTGTGCGTGGTCGAGGTGGAGGGCGCGCGCACCCTGCTGCCCGCCTGCGCGACGCCCGCCGTCGCCGACATGCTGGTCCTGACGGAATCGCCCAAGGTCGTGGACGCGAGGCGGACGATCCTGCGGCTGCTGCTCTCCTCGGGCAACCACAACTGCGCGATCCGGGGCTCCGACGGCCAGGATTGGACCCGTTTTCAGCTCGACGTGCACCAGGCCGACGGCAGCGAGGAACTCTGCCCGGTCTGGGGGGACTGCCGGCTGCAGGATCTCGCCTACCGTTACCAGGTGTCGGGGGAGGAACTGCCGGCCACCCCGTCCCCCTACCCCATGGAAACGGTCAACCCCTTCATCGTCCGGGACTTCTCCCGCTGCATCCTTTGCGGCCGATGCGTCCAGGCCTGCAACCAGGTCCAGGTCAACAACGCCATCGACTTCGGCTACCAGGGGGCCAGGGCCAAGATCATCACCCCCGGGGACCGCCCCTACAAGGATTCCGAGTGCGTGTTCTGCGGCGAGTGCGTCCAGGCCTGCCCGGTGGGGGCCCTGGTGGAAAAGGACGCCCGCTACCGGGTCCGGCCCTGGGAAACCCGCAAGGTGCGCACCACCTGCACCTACTGCGGCGTCGGCTGCCAGATTTATCTGCACGTCAAGGACAACCGGGTGGTGAAGGTCACCGGGGTCGAGGACGTGCCCCCCAACTACGGCAGCCTGTGCGTCAAGGGGCGCTTCGGCTACGACTTCGTCAACTCCCCCGAGCGCCTCACGACCCCGCTGATCAAGGAGAACGGCAAATTCCGCGAGGCCGGCTGGGACGAGGCCCTCGACCTGGTGGCGCGGCGGCTCTCGGACATCAAGGCCGCCCACGGGTCCGACCGCATCGGGGTGCTCACGTCGGCCCGGGCCACCAACGAGGACAACTACATCGCCAACAAGTTCACCCGCGGGGTGCTCAAGACCAACAACATCGACCACTGCGCCCGCCTCTGACATTCCTCCACCGTGGCCGGTCTGGCCGCGACTTTCGGAAGCGGTGCCATGACGAACACCATCGCCTGCATGGAGAAGGCCGATGTGATCCTGGTCACCGGTTCCAACACCACCGAGAATCACCCGGTCATCTCCAGTTACATCAAGCGCGCCGTCACCCGGCGGGGCGCCAAACTCATCGTCGTCGACCCGCGGCGGATCAAGATCACGCGCTTCGCCAACCTCTGGCTGCGCCAGAACCTGGGCACCGACGTGGCCTGGATCAACGGGATGATGAACGTCATTCTCGCCGAAAACCTGCACGACGCGGACTTTGTCGCCAAGCGTTGCGAGGGCTTCGAGGAACTCAAGCGCACCGTCGCGAAGTACACCCCGGCCCATGTCGAGGAGATCACCGGCATCCCGGCCGCGGACCTGGTCCAGGCCGCGCGGATGTATGCCGGCGCCAAGGCCGCCAGCATCGTCTACTGCATGGGCATCACCCAGCACACCAGCGGCACCGACAACGTCAAGTGCCTGGCGGCCCTGGCCATGCTGTGCGGCAACCTGGGCGTCGAGGGCGGAGGCGTCAACCCCCTGCGGGGCCAGAACAATGTCCAGGGCGCCTGCGACATGGGGGGCCTGCCCAACGTTTTCAGCGGTTACCAGCCGGTGGCCGACGAGGCCGCGCGCGCCAGGATGGCCGAGGCGTGGGGGGTGACGGACCTTTCGGCCCGCCCGGGCCTCACCGCCACCGCCATGGTCCCCAAGGCCCACGACGGCGAGCTGAAGGCCTTTTACATCATCGGGGAAAACCCCCTGGTGTCCGACCCGGACCTCAACCATGCCGAGAAAAGCCTCAAGAAGCTCGACTTCCTCGTGGTCCAGGACATCTTCATGACCGAGACGGCCCGCCTGGCCGACGTCGTCCTGCCGTCCACCTGCTTTGCGGAAAAGCTGGGGACGTTTTCCAACACCGAGCGCCGGGTGCAGATGGTCTATCCGGCGGTGGAACCGCCGGGGGAAGCCCGCGATGACTGGGCCATCACCTGCGCCATCGCCGAGCGCATGGGCATGCCCATGACCTATGCCGGCAGCGAGGAGATCTTCCGTGAGATCTGCCGGGTGACCCCCTCTTACGCCGGCCTGAGCTACGAACGGATCCAGCACGTCGGGATTCACTGGCCCTGCCCGGTGCAAGACCACCCCGGCACGCCCATCCTTCACCGGGAGCTGTTCACCCGCGGCAAGGGGGCCTTTTTCGGCATCGACTACCGGCCGCCGGCGGAAAGGACTGACGCGGACTACCCCCTCTACCTCACCACCGGCCGGGTGCTGTATCATTACCACACGGGAACCATGACCATGAAAAGCGACGGCCTCAACGAACGGGCGCCGGAAAGCTTCGTGGAAATCTCCAGCGAGGATGCGCAGAAATATAACCTGGCGGACGGCTCCCGGGTGAACATCGCCTCGCGCCGCGGCAACATCGACGCCCGGGTCCAGGTGTCGCCCAAGGCCGTCAGCGGAACCGTCTTCATCCCCTTCCACTATGCCTGCGCGGCGGCCAACAAGCTGACCAACGCCGAGCTGGACCCGGTTTCGGGCATCCCGGAATACAAGGTCTGCGCAGTGAAAATCTCGGCGGCCGCATAGACAGCGCGGCACGAGGACCGTCATCGAAATCCGGGGCGCTGCGGCGCCCCGGACTGTTTCTGGCTGGGTGAAGTTACTGAACGGGAGAACCTGACATGTCATCCGACAACCGCACCGATACACCGGCCGGCGCCGCCGGCATCGTCAAGCCGGAGCGCCCGGGGGGGTTCCTCGACTACCTCCCGGCCGATTTTCTCGCCCGCGAGGAGATGCTCGCCACCATCTCGCGGGTCCTGCGCTCCTTCGGCTACGACCCCATCGAAACGCCGCGCATCGAGTTCCTGAAAACCCTGGCCGGGGAAACCAGCGACACGGGCAAGAACATCTTTCACATCCGGGGCACCCAGGACGACGAGCCCCTGGCCATGCCCTTCGACCACACGGTGCCCCTCGCCCGCCTCCTGGCGGCCAACCCCTACCACCCCAAGAAACGCACCGGCATCCGCCTTCCCTGGCGCCGGATGGCCATCGGGCCGGTGTTTCGCGCCGACTCGCCCCAGAGCGGCCGCTACCGCCAGTTCTACCAGTGCGACGTGGACATCGCCGGCACGGCTTCCATGCTGGCCGACGCCGAGATCGTGGCCATGATGTACCGCAGCCTGGAAGCGCTGGGGGTGCGGCGCTTCAGGATCCGCCTCAACAACCGCAAGATCTTGAACGGGCTCAAGGACCTGGCCGCCATCCGGGACCGCCCCCGGGTGGGCGCGGCCGAGATCACGCGGGAGATGATGCGGATTCTCGACAAGCTGGACAAGATCGGCCTCGACGCGGTGGCCGCCGAACTCGCGGCGGCGCCGGCGTCCGAACACGACCCCAGGCCCTGCCTGTCCGCGCCGGCGCTGGCCCGGGTCACGGCCTTCATCGGGCTTGCGGGGGACAACCGCGAGAAGCTCGCCCGGTGCCGGCAGGCCTTCGCGGGCATCCCCGCAGCCGAGGAGGGCATCGGGGAACTGGACCGGATCCTGGACTACCTGCCCAGCATGGACGTCCCCGGGGAGGCGGTGGGCATCGACTTCGCCATCGCCCGCGGGCTCGACTACTACACCGGTCCCGTCATGGAGACGACCCTGGAGGACGCGCCCGAATTCGGCAGCGTCATATCGGTCGGGCGCTACAACAACCTGGTGAGACGCGTCACCGGCAAGGAGCTTCCCGCCACGGGGACCTCCATCGGCGTCGACCGCCTTTTCGCCGCCCTGACCCACATCGAGGCCCTGGACCGGGCCCGCCAGACCGTGGCCCAGGTCATGGTCATGCGCCTGGACGGCGGGCACGACGGCGACTACCTGAAAATGGCCACCGGGCTGCGCCGCGCCGGGATCAACACCGAACTGTGCTTGGTGGAGGACACCACCTTCAAGAGCCAGTTCAGCTTCGCCGTCAGCCGGGGGGTGCGCTATGTGGTGATCTGCGGGGAGAGCGAATTCGAAAAGCGGACGGTCCAGGTCAAGGACCTGGAGACCCGCGAGCAGGTCGAGATCCCGCTGGAGGGGCTGGCAGGGTGGTTTGCCCGTGGGCCGGTTGGCCCGTTGGCCCGTTAGCCCGTGGGCCGGCCGGAGGCGGATCGGCCGATGGGCTATCGCGCCGAGGTGGGCTCCGGCGTCCCCGCGGCCGGGAGCGCTTCGGCGAAGAGGGTGGCGAGGGCCTCGATCATCTCCCGTTTCCAGCCGACCTGCAGGCTTTGCCGGCTGGCGATGAGGCACCCCTCGGAATTCTGCGACCCGAGAACTTCCAGGGTGTCGATTATCTGGAGGTTGTTCTTCCTCAGGGTGTTCCCCGTTTCGGTGTTTTCGATGATCATGTCGCAGTCCTCGGGGATCAGCGACTCGGTGGCGCCGTAGGTCATGATGATGCGGTAGGGGAAAAGGTCGTTTCTCTGGGCGTAGTCGTCGGCGATGTAGACGTACTCCGAGGCGATCTTGATGTACCGGTCGCGGCGGGGGCCGCGGAAGGAGGCGAGGTAGTCGGCCAGGCTCTCGCCGTGGTCGCGGTGAACCGCAGCCACGATGCGCACCTGGCCGAAGCCCAGCCTGCCCAGGGCGGTCACCGGGCTGGTGGGAAAACGCAGCCTGTGCTCCAGGAGCCAGTCGGTGCCGGAAACCGCCGCGTCGAAGTTGGCGTTGGCCACGTGCATGGGCATGTCCTGGGGCCGGATGACCTTGACCGCCACCCGGTCCGGTTCCCGGATCAGGTCCCTGGCGCGCGGCGACTCCGGGTGCAGCCTCGGCCGCCGTTCCAGGGCCTTGGGTTCATACCCCTGGAAGCGCAGCCCGGCCCCGGCCATGAAAGGCAGCACGTGGGCCATCAGGTGCCCGTCGGGCAGCGCCAGGTGGAGCCTGTTCTCGTCCCTGAGCATTCAGACCGCCTCCGTGTCTTCGAAAAAGCCCAGCACCGGCGAAAGGTCCCGCGTCACCAGGCTGTTGCGGTTGACGACCAGGCACAGCTCGGAGGCCAGTTCCAGGCTGAGCGGCCGGAGGCCCGCGGCGGCCAGGGCCGATTCCCCGGCGGCCGCCACCAGCACCAGGTCGGCATGCTCCGGGGGGTACCCCTCGACGCTGCCCCAGGCCGAAAAGACCCTGAACCTCCCCAGGCGGTTGCGGATGGCGAAATTTTCCGCCAGGTTCGGGTATTCGCTGACGATGGTGACAGGCTCCCCCGAGCGCCTGAGGTCCGCGACGCTGCCGATCCCCGCGGCCGCCCCCGAGCAGACGTAGAGCCCCTTGCGCGCCAGCCCCAGCAGCCTGAAGACGTGGAGGTGATGGGCGCGGTATTTCACGGCGTGCTCGCGGACCCAGTCCAGGCCGCACACGCCCAGGTCGTAGTTGCCCACGGCCACCTGCAGCGCGGCGTCCTTTTCGGCCACGATCTTGACGCGCACCGGCAGGCCGTCCACTTCGGGGCGGTAGGTGCGGTTGCCGGCATGGTAGCCCCGGACCGGGAACTCGAGCCTCGCCAGCAGCCGCGCCATCGGCTCCAGGGCGTCGCCCTTGGGCAAACAGAGGCTGATAGGGTCAGCGGCCATTGAGTTCACCGAACAGGCTGGCCAGCAGGGGCTTGTCGATCTTCTGGCTGTAAAGGATCTTGTAGCCGTCGGCGAACTTTTCGCGGTCCACCTGGATCACCAGGCCGAACCCCTCGTAAGCCGCCTCCGCCGGGGGGGCAAAGGAGATCTGGACGCTGAAGCCGAGCTGCGACAGCCGGTTGCACAGGATCTGGCCGGTTTCCACGTTGCGCCGCGAGAGGCGCTCGATGTAGATCAGAATGTTGCGGGTTTTCTCCCGGGCCTCGGGAAGGCTGTCGAGGATGTTGCGCACGTAAAAGGCGAAACCCGTGGCGGGGGCCGGCGACGGCGGCGCGTTCATGCTGCCGATGAGGTTGTCGTAGCGCCCGCCGGAGCAGAGCACGTCCCGCCGGCTCTTGCGCGCGGGCGTCGCAAGGATCTGGAAACTGACGCCGGTGTAATACTCCAGGTCCAGCAGGGAGGAAAAATCGACCGAATAGCGGCAGTCGAGGCCGTCGAGCAGCTCGCAAACGGAAATGAAGTTGTCCATGGCCGGCAGGATGGAGGCGAAACGCTCCCCGGCCAGGGCGTGGCGCAGGTTTCTGAGGCAGACCGCCGACTCGCCCCTGAGCCGCAGCAGGTCGGCCAGGATCTCGCCCCCGGGCTCCCGGGCGAGCCGGTCGATCTCTCCCTCGGCGCCCGGCGGCCCCTGGGGATTGCCGCCGGAGAGCGCCCGCGCCACCTCCTGCACCACCCCCGGGTAAGAAAGCGCCAGGTGGAAGTCTCCCGGCCAGATCTCGCGCAGGATGTCGTAGGCCATGTAGATCACCTCGATGTCGGCCTCCGGGGTCTGCTCGCCGATGTTTTCCACGCCGCACTGCCAGCGCTCCGAGAGCGCGTCGCCGCTGTCGGCCCATTCGAAGTGGTTCTCGACGTAGCACAGCTTCTGACGCGCGCTGCACTGGCGCAGGCGCTCGTTGTAAAAACGCACCACCGAGGTGGAGGAGTCCGGCCGCAGGGCGACGCGCTCCCCGCTCCAGCCGTCCCAGTCCAGAAAGGAGTATATCCGCCGCACCTTTGCGTCGCTCAGCACCCCCGGGGCCGTGAAGATGTGGAGCGGTTCGATGGTCGCGGTCCTGATTTCCTGGTAGCCGAACTGGCTGCAGCGGTTGAGGAAAACCCGCTCCAGGGTGCGGAACCGGGCCAGTTCGCTCACGGAAAGGTCGTTGCGCGAGTATTTGTTTTCCATGGGTTCTCCTGTGCGTGATGGGTGCCTCCCTATCATCCGCGCGCCCCCAGGTCAAGAACGAAACATCCCCTTATCATTCAAAATGCGACGCGCTTCCTCCCGTCGGCGCGGATGAACCCATCCAACTCCGAATCGCAATCGCAGTCGCAGTCGGGGTCATCGTCCTGGTCGAACCCGTCGGCCGCCGGGCGCTCCTTTTCGCTTTCGATGCGGATGCGTGATTGACGCCGCCCTGCAAACCCGATATATAGCGCGTTTACGCGCGGGGGGGGTGGGGATGGCCGCCCCCGCGCGGCGCGTATTTTCGGGAAAGTCGATCGGGCTGGAGCATGAAGGTCATTTTCGTCGAGCTGGACCGCTGCATCGGCTGCCGCAACTGCGAGCGGGTCTGTTCCTTCCAGGAAACGGGCGGGTTCAAGCGCGAGCACGCCAACATATGGGTGCGCGTCGACCTTGAAAAGCGGACCATTTTCACCACCACCTGCCTGCAGTGCGAAACCGCCCTGTGCCTGGAAGTCTGCCCCACCGGCGCCATCCGCCGCGACCCGGGCACCGGGGCGGTCGTGGTGGAGGAGCCGGCCTGCGTGGGGTGCCGCATGTGCATGGTGGCCTGCCCCTTCGGCTGCATCCACCTGGAGGACAGCCGCGGCGTGGCGGCCAAGTGCAACCTGTGCGGCGGCAACCCGCGCTGCGTCCAGTACTGCATGTCGGGGGCCCTGCACTACGGCGACATCAACGAACTGGGGGCGATCAAACGGATGCGGGTCGATGCCAGGCTGTCCAAAAGCCCCGGAACCGCCCAGGATCGGTAATGGGTTGAGCTTGGAGCGTGGGGCGTGGAGCAATGACCTCTGCGCCTCTGCGGGAAAACCATGATGCCATGAAAACCCGTGCCGTCGTCGATAACGGGGTGGTCCCGACCCTTTGCCGCATGTGCGACACGCGCTGCGCGGTCAACATCCACCTCAAGGACGGGGTGATCGTGGACATCACCCCCTTCGAGGGGCACCCCGTCAACCAGGGCCGCATGTGCCCGCGGGGCGGGGCCGCCATCGACCAGTTTTACCACCCCGACCGGGTCGTCCGTCCCCTCAAGCGGATGCCTGGAGGCCGGTTCGAGCCCGTCTCCCGGGAGCAGGCCATGGCCGAGATCGCCGCCGGGCTGGGCCGCATCCGATCCCAATATGGCGCCCGGTCGGTGGGCGTCTGGAAGGGCGAGGCTGTCGGCTTTTACCAGCAGGAAGGCTACGCCCGGCGTTTCGCCCACGCCTTCGGGACGCCCAACTACTTTTCCAACGACTCGGCCTGTTTCAACGGGCGCTTTCTCGGCCACAGCCTGGTGATCGGCTTCTGGAACGCCTTTCCGGAATTTTCCGAGGCGGACCTCATTCTTCTCTTCGGCACCAACCCGCCCATGTGCCACCCCCCCTTCATGCGCGAGTTCGCCGATGCCCGGCGCAGGGGCGCCAAGCTGGTGGTCGTCGACCCGCGCCTCAACCCCATCGCCTGCTACGCCGACATTTTCGCCCAACCGTATCCGGGCACCGACGGCGCCCTCGGCTGGGGGCTGATCCGGCACCTCATCGAAACCAAAAACTACGACCAGGAGCTGGTCGAAAAGCATTCGGTCGGGTTCGAAAAAATCGCCCGCTACGCTGCGGCCTTCACCCCGGAGCGGGTGGAGGCCGAAAGCGGCATCTACCGCGACGTGGTCGCGCGGATCGCCGACCTGATCGTGCGCCACCGCCCCCGGATCAGCATCTTCCCCGGCGCCGGCCTGGAACACCACGACAACGGCGTCAACTCGGTCCGCACTCTGGCCGCCCTGGGATGCCTGTGCGGCGCCCTGGACACGGGCTGCGGCCTGTTCTGGGGCGCGCCGGTTCGTTTTAAAAGCCGGGTCGGCAGCGCTGCGCCGCCGCATGACGGGAGGAGCCTGAATGAACGCGAACTCGGGAAAGGACCCCGCGCGGGAACCCTTCCTGGAGGTGAAGAACGTCACCAAGACCTTCGGGCGTTTCGTGGCCCTCGACAACGTTTCCATCGACGTTTTCCCCGGCGAGCTGGTCTGCATTTTAGGGCCCAGCGGGTGCGGCAAGACCACCCTGCTGCGCATCATCGCCGGGCTGGAAGAGCAAAACACGGGCCGGATTTTCCTGAAAGGCAAGGACATCTCCCGATACCCCACCTCCAAACGCGAATGCGGCATCGTGTTTCAATCCTATGCGCTGTTTCCCAACCTCACCGCCGCCCAGAACGTCTCCTACGGCCTGAAGGGGGCCGGCTACACCCGGGAGAAAAAGGCCGCCCGCACCCAGGAGATGCTGGACCTGGTGGGCCTGGGGGACTCGGGCCGCAAGTACCCGGCCCAGCTCTCGGGAGGCCAGCAGCAGCGCGTCGCCCTGGCGCGCGCCCTGGCGCCGAGCCCGGCCATGCTGCTCCTGGACGAGCCGCTCTCGGCCCTGGACGCCCAGGTGCGCGTTCACCTGCGGGGCGAGGTGCGGGAGCTGCAGCAGCGCCTCGGCATCACCACCATCATGGTCACCCACGACCAGGAGGAGGCTCTCACCATGGCCGACCGCATCGTCCTGATCGACGCCGGCCGGCTGGTGCAGTGCGACACGCCCCAGGAAATCTACCAGGAGCCCCGGACCACCTTCGTGGCCGGTTTCATCGGCGCCATGAACTTCCTGAAGGGCTGGCAGGTGGTCGCGCCGGGTACCGTCCGCCTGGGCCCCTACACCCTGAAGACCACCAACGGCGCGCTGGATGAAAAAAAAGGCCGGACGGTCACCCTCGCCATCCGCCCCGAGGACATCCGCGTGCTCGACAAGGGAATGCAGGTGGCGGGCAACGTGATCCACAGCCTTGTGGAAAACATCGAGTTCCGGGGGGCGAGCTATCGACTGCGGCTTTGCATGATGCTGGGCGACGAAGATGCGTCCGCCCCGGTTTTCGAGGCCGACCTGCCGGCCGAGAAGCTCGACCGCCTCGGAATCGAGAAAAGCCAGCAGGTCTCGGTGCACATGCCCCAGGACCGGCTGCTTTTTTTCGGCGAGCGTGAAGAGGAACCCCCGGGGACGGGGAAGAACCTTCCCTTTCCCTGATGGCAGGAAAAGGCCGGAATCCCATGAACGATGCCAGGCTGACCCAGGGCGCCGCCGCGCCGCCCGTGGACCCCGATACCGTGTTCAAACGGCGGGTCAGGCAGGACACCAGCGGGGAGAACTGGCTGCGGCGGATCCTTATCTTCCTGCTCATCGCCTGGATGACCGTGGCCGTCGTCTTTCCCATGTACCAGCTGGTCGACCAGGCCCTGCATGCCGAGGTGGCCGTCACCGTCTTCAGCGACCAGGACATCCGCATCAGCGGGAGGCGGGTCCATTTCCACCAGGACCGCTACCGGATCGACGCCGCGGCCTTCGATCAGACCGACGGCCTTATCGCGGACGACGGGTTGAGCGTCGAACTCCGCGACGGCAGGATCCGCGAACTGGTCTGCGAAAAGGTCGCGCTTTACGCCGAGCCGGTCCAGGTGCGCGGCATCCGGGTGGCCCTCGAGGGGGATCGGATCCTCATCGACGGGATCCCCCTGGACCCGGACGATTACCAGAAGGTGGTGCGCCGCTGGATCGGCCTCAGCAATTTCAAGCGCTACTTTTCCAACGCGTCGCTCTACCACTCGGTTTACAACAGCATGTACGTGTCGGTGATGACGACCCTCGTCGCCGTGGTCCTTGCCTTTGTCTACGCCTACGCCATCACCCGCACGCGGATCGTCGGCAAGCCTTTCTTCCGGCTTGTGGCCATGCTGCCGCTCTACGCCCCCACCATGCTCTACGGCCTGTCGCTGGTCTATCTTTTCGGCAACAAGGGGATGATCACCACCGGCTTTTTCGGCCACCTCCCCTGGTTGGCCTTCGACATCGGGCTCTACGGTCCGGTGGGCATCATCATGGCCGAGATCGTCTTCGCCTTCCCGGCGGCGTTCATGATCCTCATGGTGTCCCTGCTCAACACCGACGCCCGCCTCTACGAGGCGGCCCTGAGCCTGGGGGCGGGCCGGCTGCGGGTCTTCATGACCGTGACCCTGCCGGGGGTCAAGTTCGGGCTCATGAGCGCGATCTTCGTCTGCTTCACCCTCTGTTTCACCGATTTCGGGGCGCCCAAGATCGTCGGGGGCAACTACAACGTCCTGGCCGTGGACATCTACAAGCAGGTCATCGGCCAGCAGAACTTCGGAATGGGCGCCACCATCAGCATCATCCTGCTGGTCCCGGCCCTGATCTCCTTCATCGCCGACCGGCTCATCCAGCGCCGCCAGGTGGTGGCCATGACCGCCCGCAGCGTGCCTTACACCCCCAAGAAGAAACTCGGCCTCGACACTCTCATGTTCAGCGTCTGCGCACTCATCGCCGGGTTCATCCTGGCCATGCTCCTGGCCGCGGGATTCGGGTCGATCGTCAAGATGTGGCCCTACAATTTCGCCATCGGCCTGTGGCACTACACCTTCGCGGACGTGGGCGGCGGGGGGTATGCCGCCTTCTGGAACAGCGTGCGCATGGCGACCTACACCGCCGTCGTGGGCACCGTCGTCACCTTCGTGTCGGCCTATCTCATCGAGAAGACCCGCCGGGTCTTCCTCCTGCGCCAGGCCGCCTACCTGCTCTCCATCATCCCCCTGGCCCTGCCCGGCCTGGTCATCGGGATTTCCTACATCTTCTTCTTCAACCGCCCCAGTTTCGACGTCCCGCTCCTGGGAACGAGCATCCCCAACCCCTTCAACTTCCTCTACGGCACGATCTGGATCATGGTCCTCTCCAACATCATCCACTTCTACACCGTGAGCTTTCTGACCTCGACCTCCGCCCTGCGCCAGCTCGACAAGGAATTCGAGACGGTCTCGGAGTCGATGTCCGTGCCTTTCACCGCGACCTTTTTCCGGGTGACGGTGCCGGTCTGCCTGCCGGCCATCATCGAGGTGGCCATGTTCTATTTCGTCAGCGCCATGGCGACCGTGTCGGCGGTGATCTTCCTCTACTCGGCGGACACGGCCGTGGCCTCGGTGGCGGTGGTCAACATGGACGACGCCGGCGACCAGGCCCCCGCGGCGGCCATGTGCATGCTGATCGTGGTCACCAACATCCTCGTGCGCTCCCTGAGCGAGGTGCTCAACTCGGTCCTGGCCCGATCGACCCAGGCGTGGAGGACAAGGTAAGCGGTTGGCCCGTGGGCCCGTTAGCCGGTTGGCACGGGCGCTTCGCGCGGCTGATGGCTCGTGGCTCACGGCTCATGGCCATTTCCAGGAACGTTTGCCGGAAAAAGCATGAAACCAGATTCAATGCCCAATAGGGCCATCGTGCACGCGGCGCGGGAAGTCTACCGGGGGCGCGTGTTCGGGTTCGCGGAGGAGGAGGTGACCCTCCCCAACGGCCGGAGGGCGACCTACGGCGTCGTGCGCCACCCCGGCTCCACGGGTATCGTCCCCCTGGCAGACGACGGCACCGTCGTCATGACCCGCCAGTACCGCCACCCGGTGGGGGCGCACCTGCTGGAAATACCGGCCGGCACCCACGACCCGGGAGAGGACCCCCTTGCCTGCGCCCGGCGGGAGCTGGAGGAGGAAGTCGGGGTGACGGCGGGGCGGATGACGCTTCTCAACCGCATCCACATCCTGCCCGCCTACACCGACGAGGTGATCCATGTCTACCTGGCCAGGGACCTGGCGCCCTCGCGCCAGAAGCTCGACCCGGACGAAATCATCTCCGTCGAGCGCCACCCCCTGGAGGCGCTCATCGCCATGATATCCGACGGCCGCATCACCGACGCCCTGACGATTCTGGCCCTGTTCCGCGCCCGGGCGTTCCTGCAGGCAGGCTCCTCGGAAGCGCTCTGGCCCATCCGACCGCCCGCCCGGTAGAGGTCCCGGACCGCGGGCCGCCGATCGCATGGGCGCCCCAATCCCCCTCCGGCAGGCCATGCGGCGGGCGGGAGGACGATTTTCAACCGGATCCGCATCGAGGTTTTGCATCCGGCGCCATCCTCTATCGCGGTGGCGCCGCGATCAGGAAACAAAGGTGGCAATCAACAACAAAAGGAGGTATGCATGAAGATCAAGATGATGACCTGTCTGTGTGCGGCGGCCTGTTTCATGGTCGCCGGGGCGGGGGCCGCCGCGGCCGAGGAGCTTCACCTGCTCACCTGGAAGGGCTATGCGCCGAAGGTCCTGGTGGACAAGTTCGAGAAGGAAACCGGCATGACGGTCAAGGTGACCTACACCAACAACGAGGAAATGATCGCCAAGCTGCGCGCCACCCGGGGGGCGGGCTTCGACCTGGCCCAGCCGAGCCAGGACCGGATTTCCTCGGTCCAGGAGGAATACCGGATCTACCAGCCCATCGACCTGGGCAAGGTGAACACCGCCCAGATCATTTCCTCCATGCTCAAGGCGGTGGAAAAAAACACCCTGGTCGACGGCAAGCCCCATGCCGTCCCCTTCTGCTGGGGCACCGACGGGCTGGTGGTCAACCGCAAGCTGGCCCCCGAGGCCCGGGACTACACCGATCTCCTCGACCCCGGGTACGCCGGCCGGGTCAGCTACCGCCTCAAGCGCCCGACGCTCATCGCCCTGGCATTCGCCATGGGAAACGACCCCTTCAGCCTGTACGGGGATGAAGCCGCCTACCAAACCCTGATGAACCGGATCGGCGAGGCCATGATCGCGGGCAAGGGGGCGGTCAAAAACTACTGGACCAACGGCGACGCCCTGCTGCAGTCCATGCGCTCCAACGAGGTCCACCTGGCCATGGCCTGGGACAACGGCGGCTGGAAGCTGCACGAGGAGAACCCCGACATCGACTTCGTGGCCCCGGCGAGCGGCGCCCTGGGCTGGATCGACACCTTCGCCCTGCCGGCCAAGGCGAAGAACGTGGAAGGCGCCTACCTGTGGATCAACTTCATGCTGCGCCCCGAAAACGCCGCCGTCTTCACCAACCTGGAGAAGACCGGGACCGCCTCGGAGGGCTCCACCGCGCTGACCGAGCCTGCGGTGCGGGCCCATTTCGACCGCTGTTTCAGCAAGGAAGCCATCGACAACATCAAGTGGTACCCGCCGGTGCCGGCCAGGCTGGAAGAGATCGAGGGCATGATCCTCGACAAGGTGAAGGCCGCCGGTTAGTTCACCAAAGGCCCCGCCGCCCGACGCCCGCGTCAGGCGGCGGGCTCGAAACCGGCGCCATTTTGGCCGAGTTTCACGACAGGGGGTTCAGGTTTCAGGCCGCCGGATTTTTGCGTGGGACAGGCCCTGACCTGCCTGCCCCCGATTTCATGCGCTTTCTGCCGGATTTTTTCGCGCCGGCCCTCGAGGCAATGGCATGCCGGTCGATCTGGCGCTTCAGCATGTCACCAAGCAGTTCCAGGCGTTTCCCGCCGTGGACGACGTCTCCTTCGAGGTGGAGGAGGGCCGCTTCTTCTCCATCCTCGGGCCGTCGGGCTGCGGCAAGACCACCCTTCTGCGCATGATCGCGGGCTTCACCGAACCGAGCCGCGGGACCATCACGATCCGCGGCCGCGACATGGCCGGCATCGCCCCCAACCGCCGGCCGGTCAACCTGATCTTCCAGCACCTGGCCCTGTTCCCCATGATGACCGTGGCCGAGAACATCGCCTTCGGCCTCAGGCGGCGGGGGGAGAAGCGGGCCGCGATCCGCAAAAAAGTCGCCGCCATGCTGGAGCGCGTGGGGCTGCCGGGGTTCGGGGGCAAGAAGATCGACCAGCTCTCCGGCGGGCAGAAACAGCGCGTGGCCATCGCCCGCTGCCTCGTGCTCGAACCGGCCGTGCTGCTGCTGGACGAGCCCCTCGGCGCCCTCGACCTCAAGCTGCGGGAGCAGATGAAGGTCGAGCTGAAAAAGCTCCAGGCCCAGGTGGGAACCACCTTCGTCTACATCACCCACGACCAGTCCGAGGCCCTGGTCATGTCCGACCACGTGGCCGTGATGAACGCCGGGCGTTTCGAGCAGATCGACACCCCCCAGAACCTCTACCGGCGTCCGGCGACACCCTTCGTGGCGCGCTTCGTGGGGGAAAACAACGCCTGGTCGGGCCGCGTGCGGGCCCGCGAGGGAGAGCTGGCGGACATCCGCACCCGGGAAGGCAACACCTTCCGGACCCTCGTCTCCGGTCGCCTGAACCCGGAGGACCCCGTCGAGCTCTTCCTGCGGCCCGAGGCCTTCGTCCTCGCGCCGGACCCGGCTCTGAAGGGGTTCAACCGCTTCAGGGTCAGGGTGCGCGCCATTCTTTTCGACGGCGCCAACAGCCGCCTGCTGGCCCATCCCCCGGGGGCCGACAAGGAGCTCTTGATCGCCCTGCCCCAGAACCGCCAGTACGACCATATCCGCGAGGGCGACGAGATCGAGGTCGGATGGGACGAAAAATCGGGGATCTGCTTCGCCGCATGAAACACCCCATCCGCTGGACATCGATCTGCTTTCTCGCGCCGGTGCTCCTGTGGCTGTTCCTGCTCATCGTCCTTCCCCACATCGACCTGCTGATCATGTCCTTCCGGGTGGAAAGCGGACGCGGCGGCGGGGCCTGGAGCCTGTCCAACTACCGCCACTTCTTCAAGGAGCCCGTTTACTGGCTGACTTTCGTGCGCACCGCGGTGTACGCCGTCCTGGTCACCCTCATCACCTTCGTCATCGCCCTGCCTCGGGCATTTTACCTCACCTAGGTCGCCGCCCCGCGCTTCCGGGGGTTTCTGATGACCCTGGTGCTGCTGCCCTTCTGGGTCAGCGAACTGGTGCGGGTGTACGGGTGGATGATCCTGCTGCGCGAAAGCGGGGTGATCAGCCACCTTCTGGTCAAGACCGGCCTTGCCGACCGGCCGGTTGAAATGCTTTACAACGACGCGACCATGGTGATGGGCCTGGTCTACACCTCGATGCTTTTCATGGTCGTGCCCCTGATATCGGTGCTGGAGAGCCTGGACGACAGCCTCATCGAGGCGGCCTGCGACCTGGGGGGCGGCATGGCATCGATCGCCTGGCGCATCGTCATCCCCCATGCCATGCCGGGGATCGTTTCGGGGTCTATCGTGGTCTTCATGCTGACCCTGGGCAACTACCTCACACCCAACCTCATGGGCGGCAAGAACTCGCTCTGGTTCACCGAACAGATATACAACCAGTTCATCGCCAGCTTCAACTGGAACCAGGGCTCGGCCTTCGGCTTCCTGCTTCTGGCGCTCTCCTCCCTGGTGATCTGGGGCGGGCTGAAGCTGACCGGCCAGAAACTGTCGCGGGTGGCCCGATGATCCGGACGCTGCCCAATCCGCGCGCCTATTCGGTGGGCTTCAAGGCTTACATCCTCCTCTACTTCGCCTTTCTCTTCGCGCCGCTTCTGGTCACCTGCATCCTGGCCTTCAACGACTCCCGCTTTCCCGCCCTGCCGTGGAACGGGTTCACCCTGGACTGGTTCACGGCCGACCGCGCGGACCGGGTGGGGATCCTCCACGACGCCGTCAACCTGGACAGCATCTGGGTGAGCTTCCGGGTAGCCTTTTTCGTCACCCTCCTGTCCACCGCCGTGGGGACCTGCGGCGCCTTTCTCTTCGAACAGGAGGACTTCCGCTTCAAGCAGCTCCTCTATTTCCTGATGCTCTCTCCCCTGGTCATCCCGGGCGTCATCCTGGGCATATCGATCCTGCTGTTCAGCAACACCCTCGGGACATTCTTCGAGCAGCGCCTGGGCATGGACGTCGCCCTGTTCCGGCCGGGCTTCTGGCTCGTGGTCCTGGGTCAGTTCTCCTTCATCGCCACCCTGGTGACCCTGGTGGTGTCGGCGCGGTTGAGAAAGTTCGACCCCGCCCTGGAGGAGGCGGCCCTCAACCTCGGCGCCAGCCGCTTCGAGGTCATCTGGCACGTCACCCTGAAATTCCTGAGGCCGGCCATTTTCGGGGCCGCGGCGGTGGCGTTCCTGATGTCCTTCGAGAATTTCAACACCACCCTGTTCCTGGTGGGGTCCGAGGCGACCCTCCCCATCAACCTCTATCTCCAGGTGCGCGACGGCAGCACGCCGGTGATCAACGCCATCTCCCTCCTGTTGATCGTGGGCACCTCGAGCCTCGCCCTCGTCAATCTCTACTTCAGCGGAAAAAAGCGCTAAAGGGCGCGCCCGCCGGCCCGTGCGCCCTCTTCCTGCTGCTTCCAGGGAGCGCCCGGGGGCTCCGCATTTTACTCGTGGGTGGCGCTGTAGCGGGCGGCCCAGTCCTCCATGTGGCGGATGAAGCGCTGGAGGGTGTCGGAGAAATATTTGTCCTGGTGGTGGACCAGGTAGAAGCGCCTGCGGATGGCGTCGTCCGCCAGGGGAAACGCCACCACCCTGCCCGTCTCGATTTCCTCCTCGACCACCTTGCGGGTGATCAGCGCGACGCCGAGGCCGCTTTCCACCGCCTTGACGATGGCGCGGTTGCTGGACAGCTCCAGGGACACGCGGATGGAAATCCCGCTTTTGCGGACGAATTCGTTGATGGCGTGGTAGGGGGCGGACCCGCGCTCGTGGACGATCACGGACTGGTTCTGCAGGTCGCCGGGTTCCAGGCCCGGAAGCCGGGCGAGGGGGTGGTCCGGCGCCGCGATGAGGACGAAGCGGTCCTCGAGGATTTCGCGGATGACGACCTTGCGGTGGGGGATCGGGTAGGAAATGAAGCCCAGGTCGCTGCTCAGGGAGGCGACGTTCTCCACCACCTGCTCGCTGGGCAGGATGTTGATGGAAAAGCGCACCAGGGGGTTCTGGCGGCTGAACGGGTTCATGATGGAGGGAAGGTAGTAGGCGCCGAAGCTCTCGCCGGCGTGGATCCGGATGTGGCCCTTGTGCTCCAGCTGGAACTCGCGGATGCTTTCCTCGGCATGGGCCTCGAGGTCGAAGATCCTGCCGGCGATCTCGAAGAGCGCCTCGCCCGCGTCGGTCAAGACCAGCTTCTTGCCGAAGCGGTTGACCAGCTTGACTTCACAGCCGTCCTGGAGGCGCTGGATCGCCTTGGTCACCGCCGGCTGGGTGATGAACAGGTCCTCGGCCGCCAGGCTGAGGCTCCCCCGTTTGGCGGCCGTGTAGAAGATTTTCAGCTGGTTGAGGTTCATGGCAGCGCCGCCTTCGGGGTCGGGATCGGGGTCGGCCTTCAACCGTTTCGATGGCCATCCGGCCTCGCCACCCTTATACACGCCCTGCCCGCCCGCGTACAGCTATTTTGTCCCGGGGGGCGAGCGCCGGGAGGCGGGCCCGGGCTTTCCAGGCGCGGTGCAGGCCCGGGTCCTGTCCGGGCCCGATCCGAATAACGCACAGAAATTATCACTTGACAACACAATCAAACATCATTACAAATCGCCCCAACATGCCCGGAGAGACGGATGAAACCCATGCGACCCACCGAACCCGGCGACAGCCTGCTGCCGGCCGAAAGACGCCAGCGGATCCTGGAAACCATCCGCACGGATTCGGCCATCCGCGCCTCCGCCCTGAGCCGGCTCCTCGGGGTCTCTACCATGACCATCCGCCGGGACCTGGACGCCCTCGAGCAGAAGGGGTGGATCGACCGGACCCACGGGGGGGCCCTGCTGCGCCGGGAGCAAACCCTGGGCGAGTTCCGCTACCAGGCCAGCGTTCTCGAGAACCCGCGCCTGAAGCGCCGGATCGCCCGGCGGGCGGCGGCCATGATCGAACCCCATGACATCGTCTTCCTGGGCGAGGGCGCAACCCCGGCCCTGCTCCTGCGCCAGACCGACCCGACCCTGCTTTGCACGATGTTCAGCAACAACGTCGGGGCCCTGGCCGAGGCATCGGGCAAGGCCGCCGAACTGATCCTCCTGGGGGGCGTCTACCGCCCGGAATCCCAGGCCCTGTCCGGGCCCGTCACCCTGGAGACGATCGCCCGGGTGAACGCCGCGAAGACCTTTCTGAGCGCCGACGGCTTCAGCCTCGACGCCGGGGTGACCACCCAGAACCCGGAGATCGCGGCGGTGGAGAGGCAGATGCTCCGCCACACCCGGGGAACGGTGATCCTGATGGCCGACCACACCAAAATCGGCCGGGTGGGGCGGTACGTGGTGTCGCCGGCGGACGCCATCGACGTCCTGGTCACGGACGCCTCGACCCCGGCCGACTTCAGGAAGCGCCTCGCCGCGCTGGGGGTGAGGGTCCTGGTCGCCTGACCGCCGGCCGCCCGGTGAAGGGCGGGCCGGGGACGGCGCCGGTGTGACCGGACACGCGGTGCCGGGGACCGGTGGGAATCCGGGCGCGAATCCAAGGGGTGTTGCCATGCTCATCGTCGGGGAACTCGTCAACGCCAGCCGCAAGGCCGTGGGGGAGGCGATCGAGGCCGGGGACGCGGCCGCGATCGGGTCCCTGGCCGTCCGCCAGCACGCGGCCGGGGCGGACTATATCGACGTCAACGCGGGCATTTTCGCGGGGCGGGAAGCCGAGCGCCTCCGGTGGCTGGTGACGACGGTCCAGGCGGCGTGGACGCCCCCTGCTGCATCGACAGCCCGGACCCGGCGGCCATCGAGGCGGCCCTGGGCGTGCACCGGGGAAAGGCCATGATCAACTCCATCTCCCTGGAGAGGAAGCGCCACGATGCGGTCCTGCCGCTGGTGGCCGGCGCCGGCCTGAAGGTGGTGGCCCTGTGCATGAGCGACGAGGGCATGCCGGAAACCGCAGGGGCGCGCCTGGCCATCGCCGACCGCCTGGTCAACGAGCTGGCCGCCGGGAACGTGCCGCTGGACGACATCTACGTGGACCCCCTGGTTCAGCCCGTGGCTGCCCGGGACGACTTCGGCATCGCGTTTCTCAACGCGGTGGAGGCCATCATGACCCGCTTTCCGGGGGTGCACACCATCTGCGGCCTGTCCAACGTCTCCTACGGCCTGCCGGAGAGAAAGCTCCTCAACCGGACCTTTGCGGTCATGGCGGCCGCCAGGGGGCTCGACAGCCTGATCGTCAACCCCCTCGACCGGCGACTGATGGCCGACCTCATCGCCGCCGAAACCCTCCGCGGCCGCGACGCCTTCTGCGAAAAATTCCTCGCCGCCTACCGGGCCGGGCGCTTCGAGCCCTGAGCGCGGCGGCTGCGCGCCGTTACCCGAAAGGAGACCGACATGCGGATCTACGCGTGCATCAAACATGTTCCCGACACCGCCGCCGCGGTCAAGGTGGTCGCACCCTGCGCCTTCGACGACACGGTCAAATTCGTCTCCAACCCGTACGACGAATACGCCGTGGAAGAGGCCATCCGCATCGTCGAGAAATCAGGCGGCGAGGTGGTCGTCGTCAGCCTGGGAAAGGAAGGGGCCGCCGCGACGCTGCGCTCGGCCCTGGCCATGGGCGCCCGGCGCGGCATCCTGATCCGGGCCGAGGCCCAGTTCGTCGACAGCGCCCTGACGGCGGAAGCCCTTGCGCGGGCCATCGCCGCCGACGGCTCCCCGGACCTGGTCCTGACGGGCAGGCAGTCGGTGGACAGCGAGGACATGCAGGTCCACTACCGGCTCGCAGCGGCGCTGAAAATGCCGGTGGCGGTGGACGTGACCGCCATCGCCCTCGGCGACGGGACCGCCACGGTGGCGCGCGAAATCGGCGGGGGCCGGAAAGAAGTCCTGGAGATCGCGACCCCCTGCGTCCTGGGGGCCGCCAAGGGGCTCAACGAACCGCGCTACCCCAAGCTGCCCGACATTTTGAAGGCCAAGAAAAAGGAGATCCGGCAGGTCGAGCTGGCCGCCCTCGGCCTCGGCCCGCAGACCGCGGCGACGGAGATGCTGAGCCTGGAACCCGTGCCCGAGCGCAGGGGGGCGAAGATGCTGGCCGGCAGCGTCCAACAGATGGTCGAGGCCCTGGTAACGTGCCTCGAGGAGGAAAAGGTGATCTGATGGCAGCCAAAGCAGGCGTGTGGATCGAAACCGACGACAAGGGTGTCAAGGCGGCCAACATGGGGGTGATCACCGCCGCACGGGGGGGCGGGGGGGACCTGGTCGCCTTCCTGCTGGACGGGGGCGCCGCCGGCTGCCGCGAGGCGCTGGCCGCCTACGGCGTGGACAAGATCGGAAGAGCGTCGACCCAGGTATTTCTGTCGCCCCTGGGGGACCAGTACCGGACCCGCCTGACCCATACCCTCGAGGTGGCCCACATCGCCAGGACCATCGCCCGCGCCATGTACCTGAACGAGGACCTGGCCGAGGCCATCGCCCTGGGGCACGATCTGGGCCACACCCCGTTCGGCCACAGCGGGGAGACCGCCCTCAAGGAAATATTTTCCGAAGGCTTCGCCCACAACGAGCAGAGCCTGCGGGTGGTCGACCTGCTGGAGAACAACGGCGAGGGGCTCAACCTGACTTACGAGGTCAGAGACGGCATCCTCAAGCACTCCAAGGGGCAGGGCCGGATCATCCCCGACGACCCGGGGGAAATGGCCTGTACCATCGAAGGCCAGATCGTGCGGGTGGCCGACATCATGGCCTACCTGAACCACGACCTGGACGACGCGGTGCGCAGCGGCGTGATCCAGGCCGGGCAGATCCCCGGGTCGTGCGTCCGGGTCCTGGGGCGGACCCACTCCGAGCGGGCGGCCACGATGATGCGGGACCTGATCTTTTCGAGCCGGGTGGAGGACGGCGCGCTGCGCCTGCGCCTGAGCGACGGGGTCTTCGCGGCCACCTCCGAACTGCGGCGTTTTCTTTTCGACAACGTCTACCGCTCCCCCCAGGTCCACAACGAATTCGTCAAGGCGAAGAAAATCCTGTCCGAACTCTACACCTACTTTCTCGGCAACCAGCGGCGCCTGGAAATCGAGCTGGCGGCCCTGAAGATGAGCGGGTGCAACGGCGGGCCGGGCTGCAGCGCGGTTCCGGTCGAAAGGCGGGTGTGCGACCTGATTTCCAGCATGACCGACCGCTATGCCATGAACCTTTACAGCCGGCTGTTCTTCCCCTCCCCCACGGTGTGACCATGCGCCTGCCCACCCCCGGCGACAGCCGCGCCTTCATGCACCGGCTGCGGGAGATCTTCGACGTTCTGGACGCGGCTTACGAGGGGGCGGCCGCCCTTCACGGGTTCCGCTGCTCGGGCTGCGAGGACAACTGCTGCCGCAGCCGCTTTCACCATCACACCCTCCTGGAGTGCCTCTACCTGCGTGACGGATTGGCGGCCCTGCCCGAGGAGGCGCTGCCGGCGCTCATGGCGCGGGCGGCGGACGCGTGCCGCCGGGATGCCGATCCGGACACGGGGGGCGGCGGCGCTCCGAGGCTCATGTGCCCGCTCAATCTGGCGGGCCGATGCCTGGCCTACGCCCACCGGCCGATGATCTGCCGCCTGCACGGGATCCCCCACGAGCTTCGCCGGCCCGGCGGCGGGGTGCTGTACGGTCCGGGCTGCGACGCCTTTGCCAGGACCTGGGGCGGGAAGCCCCACGCGCCATTGGACCGCACACCCCATTACCGGCGGCTGGCCGCCCTGGAGGGCGAACTGCGTCAGGCGCTGGGCTTCGAGGGCAGGATCCGCATGACCGTGGCGCGGATCCTCCTGGAGGTCGGCACCGCCCCCGCCCCGGGAAAGGGGCGGCCGCAGACGGGAGGCGAGGAATGAAATACTGTGACGCGGACCAATTGGACCGCCTCCCGGGCCGGCGCCTGGGCGATGCGGAGACCTTCCGCTTCCGCTGCCACCCCCAGGTGGCCTGTTTCAACCGCTGCTGCCGGAACCTGGACCTGTTTCTCTACCCGTACGACGTGCTGCGCCTGCGCAGGCGGCTGAACATGACCTCGGACCGGTTTCTGGACACCCACGTGGACGTCGTGCTGCGGAAGGGGAGCTTTTTCCCGGAAGTCCTGCTGCGCATGGCCGACAACGCGGAGAAGACCTGCCCTTTTATGACCGCGGAGGGATGTTCGGTCTACCCGGACCGTCCGGACACGTGCCGCAGCTTCCCGATGGAGATGGGGTACCTGTTCGAGGCGAACTCCGGGACTTTTCGCACGGTGCGGTTTTTCAGGCCGCCGGATTTCTGTCAGGGCCAGTACGAAACGGCCTGCTGTACGCCGCTTTCCTGGGCCGAGGATCAGGAGGCGGAGGCCCACAACCGGATGACGCTGCTCTGGGCGCAGGTGCGCAGCCTGTTTCAGGCAGACCCCTGGGGCGCCGAGGGGCCGGAGGGTCCCCGGGCCAGGATGGCGTTCATGGCGACTTACAATATCGACCGGTTTGCCGAGTTCGTGTTCAAGAGCAGTTTTCTGAAGCGCTACCGGATCAAGCCGGCCTGCCTCCGGCAGATCCGCCGGGGCAACGAGGAGGAGCTGCTGCTCCTGGGATTCGACTGGGTGCGCTTTTTTGTCTGGGGTCAAAAACCGACCCGGTTCAAGGTTTAAGGTTCAAGGTTCTGGGTTCAAGGTTCGAGGTTGATGATAAGCTCAAACATCGAACTATGTCATCGAGCTGCGCGGTTCGACACCTGACCGGTCCACACCCCCTCCCATATTTCCTCCTTCAAGGGGGCCGGGGGGAATGGGCGCTACGAACTCGATTTCGATCCCGATTTCGATGTTAGAAACCTTGAACCCTGAACCTTGAACCGGAAACCTTCATTTTTCGACGCCGTCCGGCATGGGGGGAACCCCTTCGCCGCCGAGAACGTACCCGCCGTCAAGGCGGATCACGGCACCGGTCATGAAGGGGGCCTCGGTCAGGATGAAGCGCACGGCACGGACCACGTCGTCGATGGTGCCGACCCGGCCAAGGAGGGTGTGGTCGACTAGGGCCTGCTTTTGTTCGTCGGTGAGGAGGCCCCAGCCCCGGGTGCCCGGCCCGTGGCGGGTTTCGAAGAACCCGAGCATCAACTCGTTGACCCGCACCCCGGGCGCCCCCTCGCGGGCCCAGGTTTCGGTCAGGAGGGAGATCCCGCGGTTGGCCGCGGCATAGCCGTCGTTGAACACCCGGCCGGCCGGCCCGCTCCTTCCGACCACGGCGGCGATGGACGAGAGGTTGATCACGGCGCCGTCGCCGGACGCCCTCAGGTGGGGCAGGGCCGCTTCGAAAACCCAGCGCTTTGCCCTCAGGGTGGTGGCTATTTCCAGGTCCCACTGGTCCCGGACATAGGGACCGTGGACCACGGGCCACCCGCCGCGCTCCATGTTGTTGATCAGGATGTCGATCCCGCCGAAGGCGTCCACCACCGATTGGATGAGACCGGCCACCGCGTCGGTTTCCAGAAGGTCGATCCGACGGATCAGATGGGGGGCGCCGGTGGCGGCGAACCGCGTTCGCATCTCCTCCAGGCTCTCCGGCCAGTCGTGGTGGGTCAGGGCCACCCTGGCTCCCGAGCGGGCCAGGTCGAGGCCGATTTCCCGGCCGATTCCCTTGACCGCCCCCAGCACCAGGGCGGTTTTTCCATCCAAGCGCATGCTTTTGCCCTCGGCGGCGGCCACCATCCGATAAAAGGTGATACGTTGTCCGGCAGTTCCGGGCGCCACTCGATCTCCGGCCTTCAGCCGGATCGGGTGCCGAAAAGAACGTGCTTGAGCCAGGCGTGGCCCAGTTCGAGCAGCGCCAGGTCGTCGTTTCCCAGGGCCGCCGGCGTGTCCGGGGCGACGGGAAAATCGGGCGGAAGCCCATTTTCCAGAAGATGGCTGCGCAAGGCGTCGAGGTCGTAGAGGGCCAGGTGAAAGAGGCGCCGTCGGCGGAAATCCAGGGGGCCGGGGAGGCGCCGGTTTTTCAGGGCGATGATTTCCAGGAGAAGGTCGTTGGTGCGGTTGCACTCGTCCAGTCCCTGGTCGCGGATCCACTCCCGCACCGTTTGGCGCCGGCGCTGGCTGTGCCCCTGGCAGTGGGGCTCCCGCAGGAGGGCGAAGTGCTCCGTGACCCGCCCGCTTTCCCGGGACCTGGATACCGCGCGCGCCAGGGGGTAGATCCGGCAGGAGGCGGGCCGGCTCGGGTAGACGCGGCACCCCCCGGGCGTGAGAAAACAGCAGGCGCGGTCGCCGGCGTCGGCCGGTTTCAGGCTCAGCACCGGCAGGCCGGTTTCAGGGCCGATGTGCTGGACGGTGCAGCGTTGGAGAAACTCCCCGGAGGAAAGGCCGAGGTGGTGTTTCAGGCGCAGGACGTCGTGGGGGGTCAGGCCCTGGTTGAGATCGCGGCAGCACGCGTTGAAGCAGGGGAGCTGCGGCGAACAGCGAAAGCAAAAGGTGTCGTCGATCGACAGCGGTTCAAAATCGGCTTCCATCGTCTCTGACGCCTCCAGGTGAATGCCGGCGGAAGCCCTCTTGCGCTCGGGCCGCGCCGGGGCAGCCGGGTTTTCGCACTTCGAAAGGCCCTGAAGGCGGACGCCGCCAGCCCCCGGGGTCACGGGCCTCTATTAGCACGCAGGGGCTGCAAATGCAAAACCCAATCCGGCGGGGGATCCGGCCGGATTGGGTCGACTCGGCGGGGCGCTGCACTACAACATGTGGTGCCCTGTCATGAATCGCCCTCCACATGTTGATACCAGGGCAAGCGCATCCTAACTGCCTACACTTGCGGGAGATTGTTTTGAGCGAAAGTTCTTGACAAGCCAGGGCGCGGATGATATCTGTCTAATCTTATTTTATTATATCTGGCCGATATTATTTGGGATTTTACATTCGGAGCTGAAAGTTCCGAATGCGGGCGCGTGGCCGATGGTTTTTCGGGATACTGGTCAACGATACCAAACACGAAGGGAGGTGCAAAAGACCGGACCGTTTGAGCACGGAAGAGCCTCGACTTGGATCAACCACAATAGCAAGCAGATTAGGAGGTATTTTAAATGCCAAGTTTTGTCATCCAGGAAAAATGTGACGGCTGCAAGGGCGGCGACAAAACCGCCTGTATGTACATCTGCCCCTACGACCTGATGGTTCTCGACCCAGACGCCATGAAAGCTTACAACCCGGAGCCGGATCAGTGCTGGGAATGCTTTTCATGCGTCAAGATCTGCCCCACCCAGGCCATCGAAGTCCGCGGCTACGCCGACTTCGTGCCCATGGGAAGCAGCGTCATGCCGATGCTGGGCACCGAGGACGTCATGTGGACCTTAAAGTTCAGAAACGGTCTCATCAAACGCTTCAAGTTCCCCATCCGCACCACCCCGGAGGGTGCCGCCAACGCCTATTCCAGCCTGAAGGGAAAGGACCTCCAGAGCGAGCTGCTGGCGACCGAAGAGGCCGACGGCAAGGCGGTGCGCCGACCCGCCGCCGACCAGCTGGCCTAACCAGGGAAGAACCCCCGAGTGCGTCTCAGAAAACAACCCTGCATCATCTTATTGAAGGAGAAGAGATATGGCATTACCGAACAAACCCCTTGGCGAGCTCAAAGCTGTTCGCGATCCCCAGGTCGAGGAGCGCGAAGTTGACATTCTGATCGTTGGCGGCGGTATGGCGGCCTGTGGCTCGGCCTTCGAAGTCAAGAAGTGGATGAAAGAGGGACAGACCGTCCTGCTGGTGGACAAGGCCGCCATGGAGAGAAGCGGCGCCGTGGCCCAGGGCCTTTCGGCCATCAACACCTACATCGGCGACAACGCCCCGGAAGACTATGTCCGCATGGTCCGCAACGACCTGATGGGCCTCGTCCGCGAAGACCTGATCTTTGACCTCGGCTGCCACGTCGACGACTCCGTCTATCTTTTCGAGGAATGGGGCCTGCCGATCTGGAAGAAGGGCGATGACGGGAAGAACCTCGACGGCAATAAGGGCCGGAAGATGGGGACCCTCAAGGCCGGCGCCCAGCCCGTCCGCACCGGCAAGTGGCAGATCATGATCAACGGCGAGTCCTACAAGCGCGTCGTGGCCGAGGCCGCCAAGCTGGCCATCGGCGACACCAACATCCTGGAGCGGGTCTTCATCGTCGAGCTGCTCCTGGACGCCAACAAGCCCAACACCATCGCCGGCGCGGTGGGCTTCTCCGTGCGCGAGAACAAGGTTGTCATCATCAAGTGCAAGAGCATGGTGGTGGCCTGCGGCGGCGCGGTCAACATCTACCAGCCGCGTTCGGTCGGCGAGGGCAAGGGCCGCGCCTGGTACCCGGTGTGGAACTCCGGCTCCACCTACACCATGTGCATGAAGGTCGGTGCCGAACTGTCGATGATGGAAAACCGTTTCACCCCGGCCCGTTTCAAGGACGGCTACGGCCCGGTCGGCGCCTGGTTCCTGCTGTTCAAGGCCAAGACCCTCAACGGCCTGGGCGAGAACTTCGCCGCCAGCGAAGCCGCCAAGAAAGAGCTGCAGCGCTACGCCCCCTACGGGACCGCCGCCATCACCCCGACCTGTCTGCGCAACCACCTCATGCTCTTCGAGATGAAGGAAGGCCGCGGCCCCATCATGATGGACACGGTCACCGCCCTGGCCGAGCTCGGCAAGACCATGGACAAGAAGGAGCTCAAGCACCTCGAGGCCGAGGCCTGGGAAGACTTCCTGGACATGACCTGCGGCCAGGCCAACCTGTGGTGCGCCCAGGACTGCGAGCCGGAAAAGAAGAACTCCGAAGTCATGCCGACCGAACCCTACCTCCTCGGCTCCCACTCCGGCTGCTGCGGCCTCTGGACCTCCGGCCCCGATTTCGACTGGGTCCCGGCCGCCTACAAGATCAAGGCCGACAACGGCAAGGTGTACAACCGCATGACCACGGTCAACGGCCTGTTCACCGCCGGCGACGGTGTCGGCTGTTCCGGCCACAAGTTCTCCTCCGGCTCCCACGCCGAGGGGCGCATGGTGGCCAAGCAGCTGGTGCGCTACGCCGCGGATCACGCCGACTTCAAACCGACCCTGGCCCAGTCCAAGGAAGAGCTGGTCGACCTGGTCTACAAGCCGGTGCGGACCTTCCTGGATCACTGCGCCTACACAACCGCCATCAACATCAACCCCAACTATATCAAGCCCGAGGGGATGATGTACCGCCTGATGAAGGCCACCCACGAGTATGGCGCCGGCACCGCGACCTACTACCAGACAACCAGCAAGAACCTGGAAATCGTCATGAGCCTGCTGGCGACCATGCGCGAGGATGCCGAGAAGCTGGCCGCCGGCGACCTGCACGAGCTGATGCGCGCCTGGGAAATCTACCACCGCATCTGGACCGTCGAAGCTCACCTGCGCCACATCCAGTTCCGCAAGGAAACCCGCTACCCCGGCTTCTACTATCAGGCCGACTACCCGGGCCAGGACGACCAGAACTGGTTCTGCTTCGTCAACTCGAAGTACGACCCCAAGGCCAAAACCTGGGACATCTTCAAGAAGGACTACATCAAGATCTTCAAGTAAGAAACGGAGATTGGATGGCGTTCGCGAGCCAGGATAGCTAAAGATGCCTCCAGGTGCCGCAAGGCACCTGGAGGTTTTTGTTGTCCCGGGGGTGGCTTGGTTTGATTCGTTGAGCCGGCTCGGCAGGCCCCGACGCCCCGGAAGCCGTGGCGGCCGCTGGCCGTGCCGGCTGAACCAAGCAAACCAAGCAACCGATCCGCTTTTCATCAGATAACCCGAACAATGCACGGAGGCATGGCATGACAGAAGAAAAGGCAGCCCCAGGCAGCGGAAGCATCATGGTCGTCGGCGGCGGCATCAGCGGCTTGACCGCGGCCCTCGAAGCCGCCGAGGTGGGCTACGAGGTCTTTCTGGTCGAGAAGAACCCTTACCTGGGCGGCAGGGTCGCGCAGCTGAACCAGTATTTCCCGAAGCTCTGCCCCCCGACCTGCGGCCTGGAGATCAATTTCAGGCGCATCAAGGACAACCCCCGGATCCAGGTGTTCACCCTGGCGGAGGTCGAAAAGGTGGACGGCGCTCCCGGCGCCTACACCGTCAGCGTGAAGCTGTCTCCGCGCTACGTCAATGAAAACTGCACCTGCTGCGGCGCCTGCGCCGGGGTGGGGGACATCGAGGTCGACAGCGATTTCAATTTCGGGATGAAAAAGACCAAGGGGGCCTACCTGCCCTTCGAAATGGCCTTCCCGGCCCGCTTCGTCATCGCCCCCGAGGTCAAGGGCACGGCCGACGCCCAGAAGATCAAGGACGCCTGCCCTTACAATGCCGTCGACTTCGACATGGCGCCCAAGACCGTCGACCTCCAGGTAGGGGCCATCGTCTGGGCCACCGGGTGGGAGCCCTACGATGCGCGCAAGATCGACAACCTGGGCTTCGGGATGTACCCCAACATCGTCACCAACATGATGATGGAGCGCCTGGCCGCGCTCAGCGGCCCGACCTGCGGCCAGATCCTGAGGCCCTCGGACGGCAAGGCGCCCGCGAGCGTCGCCTTCGTGCAGTGCGCCGGCTCGCGGGACGAAAACCACCTGCCTTACTGCTCCTACATCTGCTGCATGGCGTCCCTCAAGCAGGCCACCTATGTCCGCGCCCTTTACCCCGACGCCAGGATCTACATTTTCTATATCGACATCCGTTCCCCCGGCGATCGCTACGAGAAATTCTTCAAGAAGGTCAAGGAGGATCCCAATGTCTTCCTGATCAAGGGTAAAGTGGCGGAGGTCGCCGATGCCGGAGGCGGCAACGTCACCGTGGTCGCCGAAAACGCCGTGACCGGGGACAAGACGCGCCAGACGGTCGAGATGGTCGTGCTCGCCACCGGGATGCAGCCGAGTGCGGCACTGAAAAAGCTGCCCGCCGATCTGAAAGTCAGTGCGGACGGCTTCATGCTCAACGACTTCGAGAAGGGCGGCGGAAACCGCCTGACCACGAGGAACAAGCGCCGGGCGGATCCCGACCCGTGAAGGAGTCCGGGGTCATTTCCGCCGCGAGCGAGGCAACCGAGAGATGAGAATCGCCTACTTCGACTGTTTTTCGGGCGCCAGCGGGGACATGATCCTCGGAGCGCTGCTCGACGCCGGTCTGGATTTCGATTTCGACGGCGAGGCCGACCCGTGCGCCCTTTTTTCGATGCGGGCTGGCGATGGCTCGGCCGGCGGCGCTGGTTCTCGCCCCGGCCGGGCCCCGTCGGCCGCCGCTTGCCTGGCATGCTTCCTGTCTTATATTGGTCCTGTCGTATCAAAAGAAAGGACGGCAGCGATGAAACTGGCAGTCAGTGGAAAAGGCGGTGTGGGCAAGACGACTTTCGCGGCGCTTCTGGCTCGGTCCCTCGACCTGCAGGGCAAACACGTCCTCGCCATCGACGCGGACCCGGACGCCAACCTGGCCGCCGCCCTGGGGATCCGCGACGCGGACAAGATCACCCCCATCTCCGAGATGAAAGACCTGATCTATTCCCGCACCGGGGCGCAGCCGGGCTCCATCGGCGGGTTCTTCAAGCTCAACCCCAAGGTGGACGACCTGCCGGACGCTCTTTCGGCGCGGCTGAACCGCATCAAGCTCATGCGCCTGGGGGGCGTCCAGAAAGGGGGCATGGGCTGCATCTGCCCGGAGAGCGCCCTGCTGCGGGCCCTCGTCCAGCATATCGTCCTGGGCCGCGACGAGGTGGTGATCATGGACATGGAGGCCGGCATCGAGCACCTGGGCCGCTCCACCGCCAAGGCCGTCGACCGGCTGATCGTGGTGGTGGAGCCGGGCCGCCGCAGCATCGACACGGCCGGCCACATCCGCCAGCTCGCCCTGGAGATCGGCCTGAAGGCCTTTGCCGTCGTGGGCAACAAGATCCGGGCGCCCGAGGACGAAGCCTTTTTGAGAAGACATCTTCCCGATTTCGAGTTTCTGGGGTTCATCCCCTACGACAACGCCCTGATCGAGGCCGACCTCATGGGGGTATCCCCCTTCGACGTCGATTCCCCTTCGAGGGAAATCGTTCAGGCGATCGCCTCCGGACTCTGATGGCCGGTCCCCGCCCCCCTTACCACCGCACCTGCCGGACCCGAAGACCCCCCCGGCCCGGGGATGCCGCCCGGAGCGCGGGACCGCCCGAGATCAAGGCCGGCGCGGACGCGCGCCTGAAGAAGGTCTTTGCCGGCATCGGCGTCCCCAGGCGCCGCCCGTTTCGGCCGGACGCGTTTCAACTGGAAGCCCTGGAGAAGCTGAAAGCCTCCGACTGCCTGGTCACCGCCCCCACCGGCTCGGGGAAAACCTGGATCGCGGAGCAGGCCATCCTGCGCTGCCTGGAATCGGGCGGCCGCGCCTGGTACGCCTCCCCCCTGAAGGCCCTCTCCAATGCCAAGTACGCGGATTTCGGCAGGCTCTTCGGCGGCCCGGCCGTGGGCATCCTCACCGGCGACCGCAAGGAAAACCCGGACGCCGCGGTGATCGTCGGCACCACCGAGATCCTTCGCAACCAGCTCTACGATGCCATGCACACCGGCCGGAGCCTGGCCGCGGACCTGGTGATCCTGGACGAGGCCCACTTCCTGGGGGATGCGGAGCGCGGGGTGGTCTGGGAGGAGGTCATGATCTACCTTCCCGCCAGGATCCCGCTTCTGCTGCTGTCGGCCACCATCGGCAACGCGCGCCAGATCGCCGACTGGCTGGAATCGATCCGTTCGCGGGACTGCCGGGTGGTCGAGGAGGGCCGGCGTCCCGTGCCCCTGTTCCCCCTGCTGTTTCATCCCTCCGGCACCCTCCTGGCGCTCCTGACGCCGGATTCCGCCCCGGGGGGCGCCCGGATCGACAAGAAGGTCCTGGGCTACCTGAACAGCCACCGGCCCCGGTACCCGGCGCCGCCGGGCCGGCTCCCGCCCTTCGGGGAGATCCTGGCCGTCCTGCGGAAATTCCGGCTGCTGCCGGCGATTTTCTTCCTCAAGTCCCGGGCCGACTGCGACAAGGCCCTCGAGCGCTGCGAAAACAACCGCGTGGTCGACCCGGCCCGCAGGGAACTCCTCGGCCGGCGCATCGCGGAGCTGGTGGCGCCCCACCCCCACGTCCGCCGGCACCGCCAGCTGGAGGCCCTGGAACACCTGGCCGTGGGGTCGCACCACAGCGGGCAGCTGCCGGCCTGGAAGCTCGTGCTGGAAACGCTGATGACCGAGGGCCTCCTGGACGCGGTCTTCGCCACCACCACGGTGGCCGCCGGGGTCAATTTCCCCGCCCGGACCGTGGCTTTCCTCAACTCCGACCGCTTCAACGGCAGGGAGTTCCTCCCCCTGGACCCCACCGAGTTTCACCAGATGACCGGCCGCGCCGGCCGGCGCGGCATGGACCGCATCGGCTTCGCGCTGGTGATCCCGGGAAAATTCATGGACGTGCGCCGGGTGGCCAAGCTCGTCCATGCGCCGCCCTCGGAGGTCCTCAGCCAGATCCGGATCAACTTCTCCATGGTCCTCAACCTGCTGCTCTCCCACCACCCCGACGAAGTCGAACCGCTTCTCGACCGCTCCTTCGCCGCCTACCTGATGGGGCGCCAGCGCCGCAGGGCGCCGGCGCCGGAGGATGCGCGCCGGGTTCTGGGCCGGGAATTCCGGCGGCATCTCGCGTTCCTGGAGGCCCAGGGCTTCGTGCTGCCCGGCGGGGACTTGACCGAAGACGGCCGCTGGGCCTCTCAGCTCCGGGTGGACCAGCCCCTGGTGATCGCCGAGGGGATCCGCCGCGGCCTTTTCCCCGAGGACGACCCGGCCCGCCTGGCGGGGATCATCGCCGCCTTTGTCAACGAACGCGAGGTCGAGGTGGACGCCCACAGCGTCAAGCGCGTCGTGCCGGGGGACCTGCTGGCGGATTTCAAACGGGTCGGCCGGGGGCTGCGGCGCCTGCTCGAAGACCTGCGCGCCGGCGGATTCGACGTGCGGCCGCTCTATTTCCGCCCGGCGGCGACGGTCTGGGCGTGGGCTGCGGGCCATTCGTGGGAGGATGTCTGCCGCCTGGGGGAGGTGGAGGAGGGCGACCTGACCATGCTGATCCTCAGAACGGCGGACAGCCTGCGCCACATCCGTTCCCTGGATGCCTATTTCCCGGGGGTGGCGCGGAAGGCGGGCGAAGCGGTGGATCTCATCCTGAAGGCGCCGGTCACCGCCGACCTGGCCCCCTGGCCCCTGGAGGCCCGATGACAGGGCGCACGCGGGGCGCGCCGAAAAGCGCCCGATGCTTGAGATCGCCGCGCGCAGATGATATTATGTGTGTCGATGGCGGCGCGGATGAACCGCTGAAGCTTCGCAAGAGCGCCGACGGGGGCTGGGTTGCCGGAGGCGCCGAAAAGAGAGGAACGCGTCATGAAAGCCATGCGCTGGTGGGCGGCAACGGCGCTCCTGGCCGCCCTGGTGCCGATGCCGGCAGCGGGGGGCAACCGGGAGCTGATCGAGAAACGGGTCCGTGAACTTCACGCGATAAACCGCCAGGTGGTCGAGCAGGTTCCGGATGCGGACAGGGAAGACGGGGTTCTGCGGGTCCGCGCCACGGTCCTGCCCCACGAGGGCGGGGTGAGGATCGAAGAGATCGCCGCCCGGGGGGACCGGGCGGTCACCGACGCCGGTTCGGCCGCCGCGCCGCAGGCGCCGGTGACGTTCAGGGACGCCATCGCCCGCTATGTCCGCCAGCCGGTGGAGATCGTGGCCCTGGCCCCCGCGGCCGATCGCGGCGAATACGCCCCCTTTTACCTGGGCATCCGCGGCCTGGCGCGGGGCAGCCGCTCCGCGCGCACACCCTGACGGGCGCGGCGGCATCGCCCGGGGGGGCTTTCCGGTCCTTCAGAGGCTGATCACCGTGCTTTCGCAGGCCAGGTCGATCAGCTCCGCGCCCAGTGCCAGGCGGGCACCCTCGATGAGGTCTTCCTCGGTGATCTGGCGCGCCAGGGCGCAGGGGGTGCACACGAGGATCGGCGCGCCGAATTCCTGGATGTGGGTCAGGTGGTCGTCGGCGCTGTCGCCGGTGGCCGCGCGCAGGTTGTCGGCGATCCCCTTCTTGGCCAGGTAAACCGCCTCGTCGAGAAGAAAGATAGCGGTGTCCTTGCCTTTTTTACACGCCGTCGCCGCGATGAACAGGCCGCGGGTGGCGCGGTTGGGATTGTCGGTCCCGCAGGACAGGGTGACCAGAAATTTGTCAGCCATCGTTTCCACTCCTTTTTTTGTCGTTTCCGGCCTCGCCGGCCCCGGCTCCCACCGTGGCGCTTTTTCCCCAGGACCGGCAGCCGGCCTGGCGCGGGGTGCCGTCTCGGCCGTGCGGACGGCTGCGGCGCATGAAAGAAATACCATCGATGGGCGAATAAAAAAAGCCCAATATCCGCCCCGGCCTCCGGACTGCGGCGTTCCCCCGGCCGCAGCGGCCATTTTCAGCTTCGCAGGGGGCGCCCATGGATGAACCCGGACGCCTGCGCCGGCTCAAGACCCGCGTCATCGGCCGCATGGCCTGCGCCGCGGACATGGAGCGGGACAGCCTTCTCCACCGGCGGGTGCAGATCCTCACCGCCGTCCTCTTCACGGCAATGACCCTGTCCTTTTTCGTCCTCGTGCCGGTGATCTATTTCACGCTCCGGAACCGCTTGTACGCCCTGCTGGCCTTTGACCTGATTTCCTGGGGGGCCGGCCTCTACCTGCTGCTGTCCAAACGGTTGCGCTATGAAGCGCGGGCGGCCACCTGCGTGCTGCTCTTATATGCCGTCGGCCTTTACATCATCGCCTGCCTCGGCCTTGCCAGCGGGGGCTCGGCCTGGCTGTTCACCTTCGCCGTCATGGCGGGGGTGCTTCTGGGGGAGAGGGCCGCGGCCCTGGCCCTGCTGCTCAATGCCCTGACGCTGACCACCATCGGGTGGCTCCTGGCGGCGGGCCGCCTGGGGCAGGGGCCTACCATATTCGGCAGCACCGGGGCCATGGTGGTGGCGGGGGTCAATTTCATGTTCCTGAACACCATCGCCGCCCTGTCGGCGGCGACCCTGGTCAAGGGCCTGGTGGCGACCCACCGCAAGGAAAAGGAGCTGGCCGAGACCCTGGGTAGGGAACGCTCCCGGCTGCTGGCAGCCACCACCGCGCTCGAATCCCAGGTCCAGGAGCGCGAACGGGCGGAGATCGCCGTGCGCCGCAGCGAGGCCAAGTACCGGAACCTGGTGGAGAACGTCCAGGACGTCATCTACTCCCTGGATGCCGAGGGCCGGATCGTCTATATCAGCCCCGCCGTAACGCGCTTGGCGGGGTACGACCCTGAAGACATCCTCGGGCGGCCTTTCACCGACTTCATCCACGGCGATGACGTGGAGCGCCTGAAGGCCCTGTTCCCCGCCGTTCTGGGCGGCCGGCCGGTCCAGGAGGAGTACCGCGTCCTGACAAGGACGGGGGAGACGCGCTGGATCCACTCCTCCAGCCAGCCGACCGGAGGCCAGGGGGAGTCGGGGGGCCTGCAGGGGGTGCTGACCGACATCACCGAGCAGAAGAGCCTCAAGGCGCAGCTGCAGCAGGCCCGCAAGATGGAGGCGATCGGCACGCTTGCGGGCGGGATTGCGCACGAATTCAACAACATCCTGGCGATCATCGTCGGCAACATCGAGCTGGAGATCAGCGCCAGACGCGCCGGGGGCCGGAGCCGCGACCATCTGCAGGAGGCCCGCGGTGCCTGCCTGCGGGGCCGGGAGGTCGTCCAGCAGCTGTTGGGCTTCAGTCGCCAGACAGGCCAGGATCACCGGCCGATGGATCTCGGCGCGGTCGTCAGGGAGTCGATGGGGTTTCTGCGGGCCTGCCTTCCGGCCCATGTACAGTTCGAGGCGGTGCTGCCGCCCTCGGAAGCGGTCATCATGGGCGATGCGACCCAGGTGCACCAGATCATGATCAACCTGTGCACCAATGCCGCCCACGCAATGGAAGCGCAGGGCGGGCTGCTGAAGGTCAACCTGAGCCGGGTGACCCTCGACAGGCCCGAGGCATTTTTCCACACGCGGTTGATGCCCGGCCGCTATGCCTGCCTGTGCATCGCGGACACCGGTCACGGGATACGGGCCGATGAGTTGGACCGGGTGTTCGACCCTTTTTTCACCCCCAAGGATATCGGCAAGGGGAGCGGGATGGGGGCCAACGCCAACCAGGTCCTCGCCCGGGCCCTGGCACACCTGGGCGCCGGCGAGGACCTGCGCCTGGCGGCCTTCAAAGGGGGAACCGTTCACAACGCCATCCCGCGGGACGCCGAAGCGCTCGTGGCCGGGCGCCCCGGGGCCGCCGGCGGGCTGGCGGCGCGCCTGGCGCAATTCGAGGCGGCCGTCCGCGCCGAGTTCGCCGGCGTGGAGCCCGGCCTGACCCTCGGCCTGGGACCGGCGGGCGACGGGGCAGGGGCCGCGCCGGCGTTGACCGCGGAGGGCACCCGCAAGGCCCTGGGGCTCCTGCTGGCCCTGCCCCACGGTGTGGCGCGGCGCTCCATGGCCTTCGAAAACCGGGTGCAGACCTCCAGCAACCTGGCGGTGGCGGATCTGGCCGACGGGCGGCTGCGGATCAACACCAGCCAGAGAAGCGCGTCGATGTCCGAGCTGGAGGCCCTCACCCGGAAAGTCGAGAGCATCGCGGCCCTTGCCGGGGCCGGGGCCGACACCGACGGGGGCTACCCGGCCTGGCCCCCGGACATGGGCTCCCCGCTGCTGGCGCGCTGCCGGTGCGTGTACGCCGCTCTGTTCGGCAGGGAGCCGCTGGTGGAGATCCTCCACGCGGGCCTGGAATGCGCCGTCATCGGCGCGCGCTGCCGGGGGCTCGACATGATTTCCTTCGGTCCCACCCTGCGGAACCCCCACTCGCCGGGCGAACGCCTCTTCATCCCGTCGGTGGGCAGGGTGTGGGATTTCCTCGTCGCCCTTCTGGCCTCCTACGCCAAGTGACGGGGGTCGGGATGTCGGGTTCCCCGTGCGCGAACCCGTACGCGTGGGCGGACCCCGGCGAAAGGATATGAAGGCAACGTCGAACGTCGAACGTCCGACACCGGAGGAAAGGAACATCCCCATGTGCGACATGACGGCATACCTGTTGGCCGGCGGGGGGCGGGAAAAAGTGATGGAGTCGGTGGAGCGCGTGGAGCGCGACGGCGGCCTGATCCGGATCAGCAGCATCTTCGGGGAAGAGAAGACCATCGCGGCGGTGTTCGAGGCGATCCGGGACAACGCGATCTACTTTTCCCGCTAGTATCCGCGGCGGTCATCGCAACCCGCCGGCGTAAGCGTGAACGTGCACGTAAGCGTAAACGTAAGCGTAAGCGTAAGCGTGCACGTGAACGTGTACGCTTACGTCAAGGAGGGGACGCGCACGCTTACGTGAACGCGTGCGCCTTCACGTTCGCAGGGCCAGGCAGATGCCGTCGTGCTCGGGGGAGTGCTCCGGCAGGAAGGCGAAGAGGCTGACGCTGCGCCAGGCCGGGCTTGCGTGCAGCGCGCGGTTGAAGGGGTCCGCGTCGGGAAAGGCGACGTTGTCGGCCGCCAGCAGCCCGCCCGGGGAAAGCAGCCGCTGGCAGTCGGGCAGGGCGCGGACGTAGTCGGCCTTATCGACGTCCAGGAAGACCAGGTCGAAGGCCGGCTGCATGCGCGCGAGGGCCTCCAGGGCGTCGCCCACACGCACCTCGACGATGCCGCCCAGCCCGGCCGCGGCAAGGTTCCCGCGGGCCCTGGCCGCCATGGCCGGGTCGGCCTCCAGGGTGACCACCGTTCCGCCCGACGCGCGGCAGGCGTCGCCGAGGTGGATGGCGGAGTACCCGGTGGCTGTGCCGAGCTCCAGGATGCGCCGTGCGCGCAGGGCCCGGGCCAGGATGTAGAGCAGCTGCCCGACTACGGGCCCCACGATGGGGATGGCCTCCCTCGCGGCCTCCGCCTCCAGGTGCCGCAGGAGGGCGCTTCTTTCCGGGATCAGGTCCCGGAAATACGGTTCCGGGTTCGCTACGATGCGCGACATGGCGGTTTCTCTCCTCGGTCCTGACGGGTGAATTGGCCGGGGCGCGGCCGGCCGTTTGCGCCGGCTTTCCCGGAGGCATGCCATTATTGCCGTCAACGACAGCCATCCGTCAACCCCTTTTCGGGCAAAGCCCGGGAGGCCGACATGCCCGCGCCCACTGGCCGCGCCAAAGCGCCCCCTGCACACGTCGAGGCCCTGCGGGCCTGCCTCGAGATCGGCAAGGCGCTGACCTCGACCTACGACATCGAGAAAATTCTGGCCCTGGTCATGGAGAAGGTCAGCGAGCTGATCCCTGCCCGGAACTGGTCGCTGCTGCTGAAGGACGACGCCTCGGGCGACCTCACCTTCGACATCGCCGTGGGAATCGACCCGCGCTGCGTCGCCGATATCCGCATCGCCCCGGGTGAAGGGATCGCCGGCCGGGTGGCGCAGACGGGCAGGATGGAGATCGTCGCCGACGTGGGCGCCGTCCCGGCCTTTACCCGCAAAGTCGACCTGCGCACCGGCTTCGCGACCCGGTCGCTGGTCTGCGTCCCCCTTCAGACCCACGGCAAGCTCCTCGGCGTCATCGAGATCGTCAACCTCGAGGACCTGGAAGCCTTCCGCGCCCGGGAGCTGCCCGTTCTGGCCATTCTGGCCGACTATGCCGCCGTGGCCATCGAGAACGCGCGGTTCTTCGAAAAGATCCAGCGCATGAGCATCGTCGACGAATACACCGGGCTCTACAACGCCCGCTACCTGCACCAGGTCCTGGAGAGACTGGTGCGCGCCGCCAATGCGGGGGGGCCGGGAGGGACGGTGGCCTTCGTGGACATGGACGACTTCAAGGCGGTGGTGGACCGCTGGGGCCACCTGGCGGGTTCCCGGGTGCTCAAGGAGGTCGGCGAGGTCATGGGCGCCTGCCTGTTACCAGACGACATCCTGGTGAAGTACGGCGGGGACGAATACGTCATCATTCTTCCCGGGAGGGGCAAACCCGAGGCCCTGGAAGCGATCCGCGCGGTGATCGCCGCCCTGCGCGCCCACCGCTTCCTGCCCGGCGGGAGGGAGCCGGTCCGGGTCACCGCCAGCTTCGGCCTGGCCTCCTATCCCGGGGACGCCGGCGACGTGACGGCGCTGCTGCTAGCGGCCGACAGCGCCATGTACCGCGTCAAGCGCACGACAAAGGACGGCCTGGCTGCCGGCTGACGGTCACCGGGCGCGGGAGCAACAGGCGGCTGCGCATCCGGGCGGCATGCGCCCGGCGGAGACGAAGGGAAGGCATCGAGGAGGAGGCATCTTGGCTGCGAAGGGATTCATTCTCAACTTCACCCCCACCGGGCTCATCCCCACCAAGGAGATGACCCCCCACGTGCCCGTGACCCCGGCTGAGGTCGTCGAGGAGGTGCTGTCGGCCGCCGAACTGGGGGTCAACATGGTCCACCTGCACGCCCGCGACCCCCGGAGCGGCGCCCCGGATTACCGCAGGGAGGTCTACGCCGAGATCATTCGCGGGGTCCGCAGAAAAAACAAGGCCCTGGTGCTCGGCGTGTCCACCAGCGGGCGCCAGTTCGCCGAGTTCGCGCAGCGCGCGGACGTCCTCGAGCTGGACGGGGAGCTGAAGCCCGATTTCGCCAGCCTGACCCTGAGTTCGCTCAACTTCAACAAGGTGGCCAGCGTCAACACGCCAGACATGATCCAGGCCCTGGCGCGCAAGATGAAGAGCCGCGGCATCCGCCCGGAACTCGAGGCCTTCGACATCGGCATGATCAACTACGCCAACTACCTCATCGGCAAGGGCCTTCTCCCCGCGCCGCACTATTTCAACCTGATCCTGGGCAACATCGCCTGCGCCCAGGCCAACATGCTCAACCTGGGCCTGATGATCAAGGAGCTGCCGCCGGGGGCCATCTGGTCGGTGGGCGGCATCGGGAAGCACCAGCTGCCGATGAACGCCATGGCGATCGTCGCCGGCGGCGGGGTGCGGGTCGGGCTGGAAGACAACATCTGGTGGGACGAGGAGCGCACCCGCCTGGCGACCAACGCCGAACTGATCCAGCGGGTCCTGGCGGTGGCCGAGGCGACCGGGCACCGGCCCTTTTCCCATGGGGAAGCAAGGAGCCTGCTGGGCGCTTGAGGGCTGCCTGCGCGGCGACCCACGCCGGGCCCTCCCGATGGGACAGTCGAAAATGAATCCAGCCATGGTTTCCGTTGTGGTGCCTGTCTACAACAGCGCCCGTTCCCTTCCGGAGCTGCGCGCCAGGCTCGACGGGACTTTCCGGGAGTTGGGCCGTTCCTTCGAGCTGATCCTGGTGGATGACGGCAGCCGCGACGGCAGCTGGGAAGTGATGCAATCCCTGCGCGCCGCCGACCGGCGGGTGAACATCATCCGCCTGAGCAAGAATTACGGCCAGCACAACGCCCTGATGTGCGGTTTGGCCTTCGCGCGGGGGGACCTGGTCCTGACGATGGACGATGACCTTCAAAACCCTCCCGAGGAGATCCCCAAGCTCATCAGCGCCATCGAGGCCTCCGATCACGATGTGGTCTACGGCATCCCCTCGCGCAGGGCGCACCCGGTTCTGCGCGCTGCCGGCAGCTGGGCCTATGCCCGGCTGCTGGCGGCCGCGATGGGGAAAACAGCCGGCTCCCGGTTGAGCAGCTTCCGGATCGTCAGAAAGCCGGTGGTCGATCACGTCCTGCGCATTCTCAGCCCCAACCCGCTGGTGGGGTCGCTCCTGATGTGCGTGACCGACCGGTTCGGGTCCGTGCCCGTGGTCCATGACGCCCGCCGCCACGGGGGTACGACCTACTCGAGCGCCAAGCTCCTGCGGCATTTTTTCCACGGCGTTCTGTACAACAGTTTCCTGCCGCTCAAGCTGGTCTGGCACCTGGGGGTCGGCTGCCTGGCCCTGAGCGGCGGCTTAGGCCTCTATTACCTCATCCGGTATTTCGCGGGGGCCATATCCGTTTCCGGTTTCACCACGCTCGTGCTGCTGACGCTGTTTTTTTCCGGCATCCACATGTTCGCCCTCGGCATCGTGGGCGAATACCTGCTGCGCATCATCCAGGAAGTGCGCCATGTGCCCCCGTATGCCATCCGGGACATGGACGTCGGGGAAGAGCGATGCGAAAGATCGCCATGATCGGCTCCGGATCGCTGGCTGAAAGGCTGGCCCACTATTTCGACAGCACCGGGTTCGGGGAGACCGTGGGCTGGTTCGACGATTTCGAGCCGGAAGGCCGGGAGAAGCGCGGCCTTCCGGTCCTCGGGAAAATCGACGCCGTCCGCGGGCTCTTCAAGGAGCGCGCCTTCGACGAGGCGGCCGTCGCCATCGGCTACCGCCACCTGGTATTCCGGCAGCGGACCTTCGAATCGCTCCGGCGCCTCGGGGTTCCGGTGACGTCCTTCATCCACCCCAGCTGCCACGTGGAAAAGTCCGCCGCCCTCGGGGAGGGGGCCATCCTGCTCGTGGGGTGCGTCGTCGATATCCATGCCAGGCTGGAAGCCGACGTGTTCATGTCGTCGCGGGGATTCGTCTCCCACGACGTCCGCGTCGGCGCCCACACTTTCCTGGGGCCGGCGGTGAAGCTGGCGGGCGGAACGACCGTCGGGGAGAGGTGTTTCCTGGGCATCGGCACCACCACGATCGACGGCGTCGCCATCGGCAGCGATGTCCGGACGGCCGCCGGGGCGGTGATCACGCGCGATGTGCCCGCCGGCTGCCTGGTGGCGGGGGTCCCGGCGGCGGTCAAGAAGCGTTTCGCCGCGGACGGGTCCGCCGGTCCATGAGAATCCCATTCAACAAACCCTTCATCGCCGGAAGGGAACTCGAATACATTCTTTCTATTACTATAACCACAACGACAACGACAACGATTACCAAGGGATTGACCCCGACCCGCTTCGAGAAAAGATAATTTCCGGCGCCCCTGCGTCACCGCGGGAGGCTGAAACCAAAGTCCTCGCAATAGGAGCATCGCCCCCATGAACAGCGGATTCAGGTCCCAGTGCGTGCCCGCCTACCACCTGCTGACCCCGGAACAGATCCGGGCGATCCACACCGCCACCCTCGAGCTCCTGGAGACCGTGGGCGTCGACGTGCACCACGCCGAGGCCCGGCGGATGCTGGCCGATGCCGGCTGCCGGCTGGCCGGCGGGCAGCGCGTCAGGATTCCCAACTGGCTGGTGGAGGACGCCATCCGCAGCGCGCCCTCGCGCATCAGCATTTACGACCGCCTCGGCAACGAGGCCATGCGCCTGGAGGGGCGGCGCGTTCACTTCGGCCTGGGGACCGACCTGATCCAGACCTGGGATATCGACAGCGGGGAGCTGCGCCCCTCGACCCTCAAGGACGTCGCCGCCGCAGCGCGCATTTCCGACGCCCTGGCGCACATCGATTTCATCGGCTCCTACGCCCTGCCCGGGGACTCGCCCACCAACCTGATGTACATCGATTCCTTCAAGGCGGAACTCGAAAACTCCACCAAGCCGATTTTTTACACCGCCGCCGGGCTGGAGGACATAGCCTACATCCACCTCATGGCCGCGGCCGCGGTGGGGGGCGAGGCGCGGCTGCGGGAGCGGCCGATCCACATCCACTACGCCGAGCCGCTGACCCCCCTGACCCACAGCTTCGGGGCGGTCCAGAAGCTTTTTTTCTGCGCCGACCGCGGCGTTCCGGTCACCTACACGCCGGGCATGATGTCCGGGGCCAGCGCGCCGGTCACCCTGGCCGGCGCCGTCACCGTGGGCAACGCCGAGGCCCTCAGCGGCCTGGTCATGCACCAGCTGCGCGCCAAGGGGGCGCCCATCGTCTCCGGCTTCGGCATGTCCACCATGGACATGCGCACCACCACCTGCGTTTACGCGTGCCCGGAATACCGCCTGGCGCTCTCGGCCTGCGCCGATCTCTACCACCACTACGGGCTGCCCATGTGGGGCACGGCCGGTGTCAGCGACGCCCACTGCCTGGACCAGCAGGCCGGCATGGAGTGGGCCCTCTCCATCATGGTGGACGCCCTCCACGGGGCCAACCTGGTCCACGACATCGGCTACCTGGGGCAGGGCCTCATCGGCCATCCCGGCGGGCTGGTGATGTGCGACGAGATCATCGGCTGGGTGAAGCGCTTCGTCCGCGGGTTCGACCTGGACGACCGCCACATCGGCCTGGACGTCATCCGCGGGGTCGGCCCCGGCGGCGAGTTCATGTCCAGCGACCAGACCCTGGAGCTGTTCCGGACCGAGCACTGGCTGCCCCACCACTGCAACCGGGACAACCTGGACACCTGGCTGCTGAAGGGCCGCCCGGACTGGGCCGGGGCCTCGACCTGCAAGGCGCGCGAGATCCTGAAATCCCATGCGCCCGCGCCGTTGAGCGACGCGGCCCGGGAGGCCATCGACGAGATCCGGCGGGAAGCCGAGGCGGCCCTCAGGGATCACCGGTTCGTCGCCTGAGGGGCGCTGCCCGGTGTCTTTCCAGGCCCGGGCAAGGGTCACCCGCGCCGCCGCACCCAGACCTCGCACTGCCCGACACGCCGGGCTTCATAGGCGGGGCGCAGCCTGTCGAGGGCGTCGAGTTGCTGGTCCGAGACCAGGCCGGCGGAGGCGGCGCGCTCCCATATGTGCTCCGGGTCGTCCCGCAGGAGGATGTCCGGCAGAAGGTTCAGCGTGCGATCGATGCCGTCGCGCCAGAGGGCTTCAAAACGCGCGAGCTGCCGGGGATCGCGGACATGGTCGGCGAAGTAGAGGTCCCACCGGTTCGCGAGGGCGCTGATGTCGCGGCAAAAGACGGGGTGATAGGGAGAGAAGGCCATGCAGGTGCGGTCACCCGGTCTGGCCAGGTCCATCAACTCCTGCAGGTCGCGCTGCGGGATCGTTTTGTCGTTTTGGAGACGCGCCATGGGCGGCGCGACGTGGATGGTCGTAAAGCCGAGAAGCGCCGCGACCAGCAGCAGCCTGTAACCGAATCCCCGCATGCGCAGATAGAGATGGGCTGCAAGGGCCGTGAACCCCACGGCCGCGGGGACCGTGACGCTCTGCAGGTTGTACAGGTTCGAATGCCGGGACAAAAAGGCCAGAACCATCCCGCCGGCCAGGGCCAGGGCCAGGACCAGGGGCCCGTTCCGGCTTCGGTTCGAAGGGCGCCGGTAAGCCCACAGCCAGGCGAGGCTGCCCAGCAGCGCCGACAGGTATACCGGTATCTGGAGAAACCTGAACGAGGCGAGCCAGGGCTTGGAGAGCGCCAGGTTCAGGTGGAACACATCGAAATGGAAATTTTCGGACAGCCCGTTGCGGAAGACCCAGAGCAGTGCGGGAAGCAGCCCCAGGGCCACCCCGAGGCTATAAGGAACCAGCGCGAAGGCGATGCGCGGGTTGCGCTCCCGGAGGCAATGGGAAAAAACCAGGCCAGGCACGATCAAAAGCATCGGCGCCATCTTGGTCGATACGGAAAGGGCAGTTCCGAAGATCGCGCCGAGAAAGAGGGCGCGCCGACCGCTCACCCTGCCGCGGGCGGGGATCAGGCAGATTCCCGCGGTCACCAGCAGCGCCATGACGGGATCCGGCCGCGCTTCGTGGAATTCCACCGCGTAGGCCGCCACGATGACCGCCCAGGTGTACAGGAGGCACGCCAGGCGGGTTTTCCCGCCGCGCATCGCGAAAAGCAGCCGGAAGCCCAGGACCCAGGCGGCCAGCAGGGCGAGGAGGCTGGCGGCCCTGCCGGCCAGGATCGCGCGCACCGAGAACGGGAACGCCTCGACAAACTGCCGGTTCAGAACCCAGTAGGTCGGCCAGTGGTTCTGGTGGAAGTCGCGGTAGGGGGTCTGCCCGTTCAGGATGCGGTAGGCGACGTGGGCGTGCTCGACTTCGTCGTGATCGCAACCCGCGCCGGCCGCGAAGCGCGCGTAAAGGATCCCCAGGGCGGCGACCAGCCCGGCGAGGAGGAAAAGCCACAGGCGCCGGTCCTCGGCCAGGCGCGCCAGAAGGCCCCCCGCCGTGAGCGGGCCTGGCCGAAGCGGCCTCATCGCGGCCCGGCGCCCAGGCCCGTATTGTCCACGGCCGCCGCCTCCTGGTAGTCTTCCCCGGTGTTGACGTCCCACAGGTCGTGGGCCCGGCCGAGGGCGATCTTCTCCCCGGCCAGGATCCCCGCGAGCAGGCTGTGATCCTGGTTGTTGTAGCTGAACGCGCCGCAGCGCCCGATGGCGTGGAGGCCGGGGACCGTTTCCAGGTAGTCGCGCAGAATCCCCAGATGCACCTGGTACCCGAGGTCGTAGACCGGGTAGCAGAAGGGGATGCGCACGACGTGCCCGCCGGTCACGGCGGCGTTTCCGATGAGCCCGGTCCGCTGGAGGTTTTCGGCGGCGCGGGCGATGTGGCGCCCGTCGGGCTCCCGCCAGCGGGCGTCGCCCGGATCGCACCAGAGCTCGAGGGAAAGGATGGTGTCGGGGCTGTCCCCGCAGAGTTCGGGGATCCAGTTGCGGTAGTTGGTGATCCGCCCGACTTCCAGGTCGGGGCTGTGGACGTAGATCCACTGGTCCGGGAATATCCCCCGGGCCGCCACGCGCAGGTAGACCAGGATCGTGCTGCGGTACCGCAGGGCCGACGCCGCCGCGCGAACGGCCGCGGGCACCCCCGGGAGGGCGTGCATGAGGCGCGTCAGCGGCATGCAGGAGACCACCTGGCGGTAGGCGCGGGGCGCCCCCGAAGGGAACTCCAGTTCGAGCCGCCCGTCGGTGCGCCGGGCGATTCCCCGAACGGGAGCGCCCAGGTGGATGGAGCCTCCCTGCGTCCGAATGGCTTCGGCCATCGCGGCGTACACGCTGCCGGTGCCCCCCAGGGGGTAGGCGAAGCGGTCGGCCAGGGTCGCATGCCGGTTGCCGCGGCCTCCGGTCACGGCATTGCGAAGCGCCTCGAAAGCGGAGAACCCGCGGATCCGCTGGGCGGCGAAACCGGCGTCGATGCGCGTGCACGGGATCCCCCACACCTTCTCGCTGTAGGTGCGGAAGAAGATCTCGTACAATCGCTTTCCGAACCGGGCGCTGACCCACTCTTCGAAGGTTCGGGCCGGGGGGCGTCTTTCCAGCCGCCCGCGCAGCCAGCTCGCCAGGCAGCGCAAGGCCTCGGCCGGGCCCAGCCTGGCCAGGGCATCCGAAAGCCTCAGCGGGTACGCGATGAGCCTGCCGCCATAGTAGATGCGGGTCAGGCGGTTCACCACGCGGTACCCGGGCCCCACCACCTCCCGCCACAGGCCGTTGACGCGCGCGTCGGCGCTGAAGAAGCGGTGGGGCCCCAGGTCGACCCGCTGCCCCCAGAGCCGGATGGTTTTGGCCATCCCCCCGACGGAGTCCTCGGCCTCGAAGACGTCGGCGGGAACTCCGTGGCGGGCGAGGGTGTAGGCGGCCGCCAGGCCGGCGGGCCCGGCGCCGATGACGCCGACCCGTTCCCCCTCTGGCAGCCGATGCGGCGGATGGCCGGTCGAGGATGTCATGCAGCCGGAAGTCTCCCCCCATGGGTCGTTTGCGGGCATTGCCCGGGGCAGCCTACCCCAGGCCGGGGTCGATGTCACGCAGGAAAAACGGGCGGCACCCCCGGTGGGGGCCCGCCCGTCCAACCGGCGCGGGAAGGGGCCCGCGGGGCTCTCAGGCGCCGGCGGTTTTGCGGTAGAGCGGCGAGAGGTCGCGCAGGGTGCCGACGACCCTGTGGAGGGCTTCCAGGAAGCGGTCGATGTCCGCGGGGGTGTTGTCGATGCCGAAGGTGATCACCAGGGTGCCCTGGGCGTCGGCGTGGGAAAGCCCCAGGGCGATCAGGACGTGGGAGGCGCGCAGGGAGCCCGTGGCGCAGGCCGAGCGGGTCGCCACGGCGATGCCCTCGTCGTCGAGCATCAGCATGACGCTCTCGCCCTCGATGTACTTGATGGAGACCGACACCAGGTTGGGCAGGCTGGGGCCCTGCGGGGTGTTGACGATGTACTCGTCGACGTGGCGCGGCAGGTCGGCGAGGAGCTGGGCCTTGAGCCTCTCGAGGTGCCCCAGGCGCTTTTCCAGGTCGCGGCGCGCCAGGTCGGCGGCCACGCCCATGCCGATGATGCCCGTCAGGTTTTCGGTTCCGGCGCGCTTGTTGTGCTCCTGGACGCCGCCGTCGACCAGGGGCCAGACCAGGGAGCCGCGGCGGATGTAGAGGCCGGCCACGCCGGTGAGATCGGAAGAGCACACGCCAAGGTGTCCGGAAACCGGCAGGGGTCGCAGTGGACCGTTAGGCTCAGCCGGCTGAAGCCGTTCACAGGGATCAGCACCGCCTGGAAATTGAGGATTTCCGGGATGGCGAAAATCGCCTCGTCGAGAGCCGCCATGTGAAGCCGGGTCAACGGCCCCAGCGTTGCCCCGTTCGCCAACCGGCCCTGCACCTTGCTCAAGCGGCGCAGGGTGCTGCCGCAGGGGCAATACTCGGGCAGAAACCGGGCCATGTCGCCGGTGCGGTAGCGGATCAGGGGCATGGCGCGGCGGGTTAACGTGGTGACGACCACCTCGCCGGAAACGCCGTCCGGCAGCGTCCTGCCGGTCGCCGGGTCGACGATCTCCACGAACAGGTCGGCCTCGCGGAGATGGTAGCCGTCATGGGCGTCGCACTCGACCCCGCCGCCGTATCCCATCTCTGTCATACCGTAATGCTGATAGACCCTGCAACCCCACGTCTGTTCAATATCGGCGACGATGGATGCGGGTACGTAATCGGTGCTCAGCAGCACGCTGCGGATGAAACCCCGCGGGATGCGGGCGCTTTTGGGGTGCCTGACCAGGGCGAGGACCTGCACGGGAATTCCTACCAAGCATTCGACCCGATGGGCAAGGATCTCATCGATGGCATCCTCGGAGTCTTGGACCGGCCCGTGAACGATGCCTATCGCTCCCATGCGAGCGAGTCCCTCGACGAGCAAATCCCCCACGCTGCCCGGCAACCCGCCGGGCATCAGGATGAGCACCCGCTGCCCGGCCTGCACGAGGGTGGACATGCCGTGCTGGAAAAAATCGACGGTCAGTTCCAGGTCCGCCTCGTTGAAAAAAAACCGCTTCGGTAATCCGGTGGTGCCTGACGACCGGATCGTAACCACCCGCGCCACGTCCGACTGGGAGACGCAGAGGAATTCGAGCGGGTCGCGTACGATATCTTCCGCCGTTGTAAAGGGCAGAGACGCAAACCCCTGAAAATCCGCCATGGCAAAACCGGCGCACCCGGAAAACTGTCGGCGATAGAACGGACTGTGCCGGGATGCATACGATAGGCTTTCCCGAAGTTTTCCCAGCTGATGGCGCCTCACGTCCTCGCGCGTGAAGCAGTCTCCCGGATCGAGGCCGATTCGGCTTCTGATCCAGCGATCCAGGGGGGTGATGCGCAGTGCATTCATTGCCGGTACAAGGCCCTCCCATCGACGGCGGTGACGTTGTAGGCGCAAAACGGAACCAGGCCGCGGCGCGGATCCAGCACATGGATGCAGCAGTCGCGCAGCCGCTCCAGGTCAATGGTCCAGGCGTCCTGGAAGGCCATGGCAGAGACCGTGAACGTGTGGGAACGCGCCCGGTCGAGGAAATCGTCCAGCCGCATCGGCCCGCCGCTGGGTGAATCCGAAACGCAACCGGGGTCGCCGGCCGTGGGCGGGCCAGGGGCTGCTGTTCCGCTGTTCGGCCCCGCCCACTGCCGGGAAACGTGCGCCATGGTGCGCAGCGCGCCTTCCTCGGCCGGAATCGGCGTGCAGCATCCCGACAAAGGGCTCGACGCCTGCAACCGCCGGGCCGTGCCGCCCGGCAGGATGATATAATCGGCGTGAAACGAGCACCAGGCGTTTTCGCAGCCGGGCGGCCGGAAGTCCGCCGCCTTGAACATCCCGGCGGACTGGTGTTCGATTGCGGCCATCAGTTCCGGCAGCGTGATCCGGGAGGCGCCGTTTATCGGCTGCGGGTAGCGGCCGAAATAGCTGACGGGCTGGAAGTGCACACCCCGCACGGCCGGGGAGAGGCCGATGGCCGACTGCAGCAGGCTCCCGATCTGGTGGGTATTCACTCCGGGGACCAACGTGGGCACCAGCACGACCCCGACGCCGTGGCCGGCGCAGGCATCGATCGCGCGGCGTTTCACGTCCGCCAATCCCCGTCCACGCAGTTTCAGGTGCACCGCGTCGTCAATGCCGTCGAACTGCAGGAAGACGCTGGCAAGGCCGGCGTCCTTGAGGGCCTTCATGTATCCGGTGTCGGTTGCCAGCCGAATGCCGTTGGTGTTCAGTTGAATGAAGCCGAAGCCGATCTTGCGGCCGGCGGCAACGATCTCAGGCAAGTCATCCCGCACGGTGGGTTCACCGCCGGAGAGCTGAATGTTGCTGCCGGAGGCCATGCTCAGTGCCCTTTGGTACCAGCCGCGGATTTCCGCCAGGCTGGGATCGACCGCGTCCCCCGGATGAGACCCGGCAAAGCACACGGCGCAGTGCAGGTTACAGCGGCGGGTCACCTCCAGCAGCACGGTGCAGGAGCGCTGCCGGTGCTCACGGCAGAGCCCGCAGTCAAAGGGACAGCCCCGCAGCGTCTCCTGGAGGAAGGGGCGAAGAAGCACCGGTGTTTTGGGGCGCTGCCATTCCCCCAGGCTCGGGCGGCCGTTCCAGATGACCGTCCTGAATTCCCCGTGCTCGGGGCAGGTTTTGACCAGTTGCACCTGTTCGCCGCAGGCGACCCGTTCCGCACCGATGCGGTTCAGACAAACCGGGCAGAGGCTTTCGGTGGTATCGGGTTCCATGGTCTCGTGTCCGATCAGGCGCCGGAGGGATCGAAGCCGTTGGCAGCCAGGATCTCCAGTACCTTGGCGTGGGTATCCGCCACGATCACGCCGCAACGCTGACGGGCGGCCGCCGGGCCTGCGACACCCACGATGGTCTCGCCCCATGCCGACGATGATCCGCGTGCCGGTCTTGGTGCGCATGCGGATGCTGCGCCGGGAATCCTCCTGCAGCTTCCTGAAATCGTCGATGCTCATGAGCTTGGACATTGGTTCGCTCCTCTCATTTCAGGGTTCAGGGTTCAGGGTTCAGGAAAAAAACAGGTTTAATCGACGGCGTTTCGGTCTCCCTGAACCCTGAACCCCGAACCCTGTAACCTGAATCTTGAACCCCGAACCCTTCATTGCTTATTCCAACCCCCTGAGAATGGCGGACATCTTCTCCGGCGCCAGCTTGCCGATGGTCTGCTCGTCCACCACGGCTACCGGCGCCAGGCCGCAGGACCCCAGGCAGTAGACCACCTCGCAGGTGACGCGGTAGTCGGGCGTGGTCCCGCCGGCCGCGACGCCGAGGTCCTGTTCCATGCGCTCGACGATTTTCCCCGCCCCGCGCACATGGCAGGCCGTGCCGTCGCACTGGCGGACGATGTGGCGCCCGCGGCGGCTCAGGTAAAACTGGGAATAGAAGGTCGCTACGCCGTAAATCCTGCTCAGGGGCACGCGCAAACCCGCACTGAGCCGCCGCAGCACCTCCGGCGGGAGGTAGCCGTAGAGTTTCTGGGCCTTTTGCAGCGCCGGGATCAAGGCGCCTTTCTGCCCCCGGTATTCGTTCAGGATGGGTTCCAGTTGCGTGAGATCCGCGGTTGCATCCGCGGGGGTCCCGGTCTCGGTCATGATGTCGTCTCCTTACGCTGTCGCCGCCGCTGCAATCGGCAGGTGCACCACGAAGATCGTGCCGGCACCTTCTTCGCTTTCCACGAAGATACGGCCGCCGAGCTGATCGGCGATTTCCTTCACGATGGCGAGGCCGAGACCCGTGCCGACATCCTCGATGGCCTTGGCGTTCTCGGCCCGGAAAAATTCGGTGAAGAGCTTGGCGCGGTCCGCCGCGGGGATGCCGATGCCGGTGTCGCTCACCTCGATGCGGACGGTTCCGTTGGCCCGGCTGAAGCGGACTTCCACCGACCCCTCGGCGGGCGTATACTTGATGGCGTTGGACACCAGGTTCTCGACCATCTGTTCCACGGTCTCCAGCCGTCCGCGGACGTCCGGAAGCTCCTCCGGCAGGCTCACCTGGAAGCCGATGCGCTTTTCGGCGGCCTTGTCCTGGAACGTCCGCCGCACGCGGCGCGCCAATGCCTCCAGCTCGGTGACCCCGGAATCGGCGTCGCGGCGCTGGCGGTTGCGGGAAAGCGTCATCAGCTCGTTGATCAGCGCCAGCATCGTGCGCGCCCGGCGGTCGAGCCGCCGCAGGTACTCGCCCTGGCGGTCGTTGAGCGGTCCGAGGTAGCCGTCGCGCACGACCTCGAGGATGCTCAGCATGCCCGCCAGCGGCGCCCGCAGGTTGTGGGCGACCTTCATCATGAACCAGGTGCGCTCATGGCTCATGGAGGTAACGGCCTCATAGGCCCGGGCGTTCTCCACGGCCACGGCCACCAGGCGCGCGGCCAGGCGGAAGAAGCTGACCTCCTCCGCGGCGAAGCGGTCCGCTTTCTCGCAATAGGCCCCCAGGATGCCGATCACGCGTCCCTCCAGGGTCAGGGGGACGAAGAGCACCGACCTGAAGTGCGCCTCCGAGAGCGTCTCGCCGAACTGGAACATCTCGGTGGCGGTGACCTGGCCGGTGACGAAGGGCTCGCCCTGGATGACGCGCCGGTTGAGCGGGCTGCGCTCGACCTCCACGACCTTTTCCTGGAGCATGCGCTCCGGCAGCCCGAAGGCGGCCGCATACCGCAGGAACTTGCCGTCGTCGCTGAGCAGCTTGACCGAGACGCCCTTCACCTGCATCACCAGCGCGACCTCCGAGACCGCCGTCTCCAGCAGCCGGTTCAGGTCGCGCACCGACCCGATGGTATCGAGGATGGAGAAGGCCCCCTGCAGCCGCCGGGTGAAGACCTCCTCCGACTGCCGGAGGTGTTCCTGGTCCTGGACCTGCCGCCGCAGGCCGCCGAGGGCGCACCCGGCGAGGAGCACGCTCAGCAGCGCCACGGCGCCGAGCGTCCCGAGGGACCCCAGCGCCTGCAGCGGGTGCAGGGGCGGAACGAGGTCGGCGCCATGGAAGGAAACGGACTGATGCGGCAGCCAGCCGGAGAACTCGCCCAGCGCCATGAAAGACAGGGCGGCCAGGACGGCGGCGCAAAACGCGAAGGCCGCCCGCGCGGGCAGCAGCATTGCGACGAAGAAGATCGGCAGCAGAAAGCCGAGCGCCAGCGGGCTGGTCGCGCCGCCGCTGAAATAGGTGACGACCCAGAGGGCGGCGCCGTCGATGGCCGCCTGCCAGGTCACCAGGCGCTGGCGTTTGCGGTCGGAGCGGGACTGCATGCCTGCCGGCCGTGAGAGGCGCCGGTAGATCAGGATGTTGCCGGTGAGAAGGATGAGGGCGGCCAGAACAAACCCCCCAACCGCCAGGACGACCCCGGCGGCCCGCGCCGCGGCGACGGCGGCCAGCAGGCCGAATGCCGCCCCCCAGCGGATGCGGACCGGCCACCAGGAGAGCCTGAAGATCTCCTCCCAGTCGGCGCCGAGGTCCGCGTCATGCGCCACCGCATCCATCACCGGCCCTCCTTCTGCGTGGAGTCGGTTGGGGTGACCATCCGCTCAGAATCGCCCCCGGCGGCGCTCAGCCGCCGGGCACGATTTTTCTGGCCTTGAAAATCGCCTCGATCTTGGCCAGCAGTTTTTTCGTATCCAGCGGCTTTTCGAACAGCCATTCCACCGGCCATTGCTCGCCCAGGATGAATTCGAATGGGCCGGGCCCCTCGGTGCGCACCTTTTCGAGGAAGGCCGTCAGCATGATGATGGGAAGGTCCTTGAATTCCGGGTCTTCCTTTAACTTGAAAGCCAGGTCGAATCCCTCGGTGTCGGATGCCATCATCACGTCCAGCAGCATGAGGTCCGGCTTGCAGCGCGCAAGCAGATCCATGGCCTCCCTGCCGCTGGAAGCCGTCTGCACCTCATACCCGTGGCTTTCCAAGATGATCCGCGACGTCGCCACAATGTCCGGATCGTCGTCGACCACCAGAATCAGCCCTTTGATAGTCATCGCTCACCGCCTCCTCGGCTTGGCGAACATGCCGGCTGGCAGCGCCTGAAATGGTTCCGGGGTTCAGAGATCAGGGTTCGGGGTTCGGGTTTCAGGGTTCAGAAGACCTGCAAGAACAGGCGCATTAACCTTCTGCTTCCTCCGGCTCGGATGGATTTGCTCTTTGGTAATCAGGCGCCCAGTGCTGGTTTTTTCCTGAACCCCGAACCCTCTGTAGGAACACCGCATCTCTCCCTCCACCCTCCATCGCACGGCAGCCTTAGTCCGCTGCTTTGAACGGATTCACCACCATCACCGGAACGGGCGAGGACTTGACCACGCGCTCGGCGACCGACCCGAAGATGACCTTGTCGAGGCCCTTGCGGCCGTGGGTCCCCATGACCACGAGATCGATCCCGTGGGCGGCGATGTAACCGAGGATCTCCTCGGAAGGATCTCCGGCCACGACCTGGGTCTTGGTGCCCGCAGCGGCGGCGAAGTTCTCGTCGGCGAACTCATACAGGCGTTTCTCCGCGCCCTCGATCACCTCCTTTTCGAACTGGCTGACCGAGGGATGGGGCACGTACATGCTGGTGAAATAATCGAACACCCGGGCGACGAAGAGCAGGTGAACCCGCGCGTCGTAGCGGCTGGCCAGGCTCTTCACGAAGGGCGCGATCTTCGCCGACGACTCCGACAGGTCCAACGGAAAGAGGATTTTCTTGAAGTCATGCATGGTCGTCTCCTTTCTGCTTAAGGCCCAGGCGGAATCCCGGCCGTCCTCCCGGCTGCTGCTGGGTGAAAGGCGGGCTGAGGTTATCCCACAGCAACAGATATGCCAGCGGTTGAGGAGGCCCGGCCGGAGTTCAATGCATTGAGATCACACCGATTGCCGGGTCCTCGCGGCTCCGCCGGGAGGCCTCCGCAGATCGCTTCTGTCGGAATCTTTTACAGCGTGTAAAGAGCCTCTCGCCTGCAAGCCGCCGCCAGGCCGCAGCCCTGCGGTTTCAGAAGATCTCCCGCCGGTTTTCGCGGTGGTCGACCAGGTACAACAGGGTGGCGGTCCGGGTGAGTTCCTCCTTCAGGCTCTTCAGCCGGGACCGTTCGACGCCATGCATGCGGATGTAGACCTTGCGGTAGCCCGCCGGAACATTCTCGTATGAGGTCAGGATGCTGACCATGCGGCCGCCGTAGCGTCGGATGATGTCCGCGGCTCCCCGCCCACGATGAAAGTCAGCGGAGGCAGAAGGATATGTGCCGATTCAGCGGCCTGAGCCAGATGCATCGCAGATCCGGTAAACGTCGAGACCACGGCGCCTTCGGGGCAATTCTGCTTCAACCAGGCGACCATGACAAGCGGGCGGTGAATGTCCGCAAATCGCGGGGCCGGGAGGTGAACCCCCTGCAGCCTGGCAAAAAACAGAATCGCCGCGAGCTTCACCCCGAGCCCGTTGCGCCACCAACCCGCGGCTTCCAACTGCGTAAACCAGGCGGCAGGCGGCCTCCCGCCCAGTGAATAAATGATCAGGTGTACGATGCCCGCGACGGAGGGCATGGGATAGTAGAGGACGACCGGAAGGTGGTCGGCTTCCAGGTAGCTGAGCATGGGCGGAATGCAAGTCGCCAGATGCCTGAGGCCCTGGATGCCGATGCGGGTCTCCATCCCGGTGCCTCGCGACCCGCTGCTGCGAATGGTCACCGAAGGCGCCTCGGCTCTGTCGAATGCGGAGGCATCCACCGTCAGGCGTAACCCCTTGCGTATTACGGGTTTTTTGCCTTTGAATTCATCGATGTCCAGGAAGACCCCGCTGGCAGCCAATTCAACAAGGGTTGCTTCCAGACCCTGCCGGTTCAAGGCGTCCGCGAGCCGCTGGCGGGAGTAGCCGGCCCAGTCGAGAAGCCTCCGATAAGGATTGCCGGGGGTGGCGAACAGATGGCAATCGCACATGGCCAAAAAATTGGCGCAGCGCGAAACAATTGCTTCGCGCATGAATTTCTCGGCCCTTGCGAGGGACCAAGGCTCCCCAAGTGCCTCAATCAGCGAGAATCCGAACTGGGCCGGGGCAAGCCGCCTTTTCATATGTTTAAACCGAGTGTCACGCATCGGGTTATCGTTATTGGGGTGAACCTGCCGACGGAGGCACCGCGCCGTCGGATTTCCAGCTGATCCCGTCGTAGCCTGAAACGATCAGGGAGCGCGAAACCCGGAATTTGCCGCTCGCCTCCACATCGATGCCGGGAACCAGCAGGACCTCCAGGGCCACATCCGGCCCCAGGACCGATTTCAGGGCGCTCTGCAACCGGGCCGGCCCGTCCGGCGGCGGCGCCGAGCGCGGCACCAGGCGCAGGACCACGCGGTCCTTCCTTTCCTGGGTCAGCTGGTACTGGCCGATCCACCCGGCCGCCTGGGCGCCCAGGACCCTGACGAGTTCGTAGGGGTGCAGCAGGCGCCCGTCGGGCAGGGGAAAATGGTCGATCATCCGGCCCTGGACGGATCGGATCGTCGCAAACGGGCGGCCGCAGCGGCAGGTTGCGGATCCCTGGGTCACGATGTCGCCGAGGCGGTAGCGGATGAAGGGCATGGCGTAGGAGTGCAGGCCGGTGGCGACCACTTCCCCCCGTTCCCCTTCCGCACACGGCCGGCCGTCCTTGAGAACCTCCAGAATCAGCCCGTCGCCGCACACGTGCAGCTCGCCCGTCGCCGGGCACTCCCAGGCCAGGGTGAAGAACTCGTGGCTGTCGTACATCTCGTAGACCTGGGCGCCGAAGCCCCGCGCTATCTGAGCGCGCATCAGGGGGGTCAGAACCTCCGAGTCGGCCTTGAGAAACCTCGGCCGGATCAGGCGGCGGTCCTCGGGGGTGAGCGCCTCGGCCACCCGCGCCAGGGTTCCGGCATAGCCGACGATCACGTCCGGCCTAAACCGCCTCAGCAGCCTGCGGATGCGCTCCTGGGGCAGCAGGGCGTCGACGAGGGCCCGGCGACGGGGGTCCAGCGTCTGAAACAGGCGCCAGGTCAGCGGATGCCTGCGGGGATCGGTGGTGTGACCGCTGGCGACAACGGCGATGCTGCTGGAAAACTTCAGCCCAAGGTCCCTCATGGCCCGCATGTAAAGGGAGCGCAGGACCAACTGCTCGAGAGGCGCCCTGCGGATGGTGAGGGGCATGCCCGAGGATCCGCTGGTGCGGAAGGTCAGCATGCGGGCGGGATCGCTGCCCCGGGAAAGAACCTCCCCGTCCGGCAGCGACTGCAGGTCGCGCCTGGAGGTGATGGGGATGCGCTCCAGGTCGCAGCGCCCCTGGATGGTTTCGGGCCTGAGGCCGTGGCGGTCGAAGAGACGGCGGTAATAGGGCACATGGCGGTAGGCGTGGAGGACGAGATGCCGAAGCCGCCGGTCCTGACGGGATTCGCGGTCCTCCCGCCGCAAATTCGAGGGGCGGCGCACGAGCGACATGGACAATGCCTGGAGCAGCAGCCTCTTCATGACCCTCCCCGCCCGTTCGGCCGCGTGCCGGCGCCGGTCGGCATCATCGCCTTCCTCCCAATCGCGGTCCCATGGAGAAATTGCCGCGCATGTCACGCCAATCGAAAACCGAGTCCTTGGCCAGGCAGATATCCCTCAAGGAGTGCAGCGCCGCCCGGCCGCGGCCGGCGGCGGGGTAGTCGATTTCGCTCAGCCTGCCGGCCAGGGCCCAAAGCGCGTGCTTGACCAGGGCGCGCCTGTTGGCGGCCAGGCGCCGCCCCCGGGCGGACGGGCCCGCCGCGCCAGCCGCCAAACCGTAAGCCCGCAGGAGGTAGAGGGACTCGTCGAACCCCAGCGCGGTCACCTTGTCGGTGGTGCCGCCCAGACGCACGTTGATTTCCAGGAACCAGGCCTGCCGGCTCCGGGGCGAAAACAGCAGCTCGAAGTGGAAGCACCCGGTGATCCCGGCGCGGGTCACGAATTCGCGGCAGCATGCCTCAACGCCCGGGGGAAATGCCGCCGGCATGATTGTCAGGGTGACCGCCTCGAATTTGCGCGGGACAAAAAACGCCTCCATGGCCAGAAATTCCCCTTTTTCCGACCGCGCCCCGTGCACCACGAGGTTCGGCAGGCGCAGCAGGGGCTGGGCGATCAGGGGGCCGCACACGCGGCCCCAGGCCGCGACGATCCTTTCCAGGGCTTCCCGCGAATGGGCCACCTTGACCTTGAACGGCGGTAGGCCCTTGTACCTGCGGTCGGGGCGCAGGACCAGGGGACAAGGCGCTCGAAATCACCCCCGAGGACGGCCAGGTTTACAACAATCTCGGGGCGGTCCTGGCCCAGCAGGGGCGTTGGGACGAAGCGATCGCGCAGTTTTCCAGGGCCCTGCGGATCAATCCCGAGGACGGGAAGGCCAAGCAGAACCTGGCATTGGCGCAGCAGCTGAAGAAAAGGACGGAGGCAGGCAACTGACGGGTCTCACAACACCAGGCAGTCGGCCACGAGTTCCCACAGGTATTTGACCTGGAGATTCTCCATCCCGTAGTGTTTCTTGATGCTGTTGAGCTGGCCGTGGCAGCTGTGGCAGGGCACCACCACGATCTGCGCTCCGGCGGCCCTGATCTGGGCCATTTTCCTGCGCCCGTAGTAGATGCGCTCCTCGTTGTAGCCCGAGGTCAGCGACCCGCCCCCGCCCCCGCAGCATATCTGGTCCATGCGGTTGGGGCGCAGATCCACCCAGTTCTGCAGGCACTGGTCCAGGACCCACCGGGGTTCGTCGAAATACCCGTGCCCGAAGCGCTTCACGGCCTTGCGCCCGTAGTTGCACGGGTCGTGGTAGGTCACCCGCTGGGGAAAACGGCTGCGATCCAGGCGGATCCGGCCCGCTCGGATGTAGTCGACGAGAAGGTCGAAAACCGAGACCGCGCCGAAACGCGTCAGGGCGTCGGGGAACCATCTTTCGAGACCGGACCTGGTCGCGTGGTAGGCGTGCCCTCATTCCGGCCAGAGAAGGTTGCCGATCCTGAAGCGGTCCATCTGCTCCACGATGCGGCCCACCATGATTTTCATGGCATCGTCGTCGCCGGTGAAAAAGGCCCAGTTGGTCCCTTCCCAGTTTTCCGACGTGATGGTCCAGCTTTCGCCCGCCGCGTGAAAGATCTTCCACCAGTGTTTGAGGTCGTCGGTGTGGGTGTTGGCCAGCTTGTTGTGAATCGTCGTCAGCAGGTTGGCGCCCTGCCGGTCGATGGGAACCCGGAAACCCTCGAACCCCGGTTCGGAGGCGAGCTCCTCGGCCACGTCCTCCATGGTCCAGATGAAGTCCTCCGTCGGCATGGACAGGTTGTTGCCGGTCTTCAGGGCCGCCTCCAGCCCCTGCTGGATGATGCCGGGCACCTTGGCGCGATCCCGCAGGGAACGGACCCTGCGGACGGCCTCGGTGATGTCGATTCCCATCGGGCAGAGGTGCGCGCATTTGCCGCACATGGTGCAGATCCACGGCCAGCGCGAGGAAGCCAGCATGTCCCCCAGGCCGAGCGCCGCCATCCGGACCAGCTTCCGGGGGTCGAAGGCGTCCACCCCCGACACGGGGCACGCACCGGCGCACAGCCCGCAGGTGATGCAGTAGTCCTGGGAATAGGGCCAGGACTTGAACCGGCACAGGTCGATCCGGTCCAGGTCGATGACGGTTTCAGATGTCATGGTCGCTAGTGCCTTTTTGCCGGCCGCAGTTGGACCAGCGCGGTTTCGAAATCCGAGGCGATGTCGGCGAATTGGCGCCCCATGTTGGCCGCCAGGGATGCCGCCAGCAGGCGCCGGGGGTCCACGCCCACGGCCGCCAGCCGGTCGGAGAGCAGTGCCGCGCGCGCGCGCGCGTGGACGTTGCCGCGTTCGGAGTGGCAGTTGTCCGTGTGACAGGTCAGGACCAGGACGCCGTCGGCGTTTTCCTGGAAGGCCCCCAGCAGGTGGTCCAGGGAAACAGCGCCCCCGCAGGGGACCTCCACGACGCAGAGCCCCGGCGGCACGCGGTAACCGGCGCAGGCGGCCTCCCGGGCCGCCGGGGCCGCCGACCGGCTGCAGCAGAAGGCGGTCATGCGGGGGGCGGAGGCCTCGCGCCGGGGGCCTACGGGAATGCAACGGGCCAGGAGCTCAGGCCGGGAAAGGCCCTCGATGCGGATCGCCCCCCGCGGGCACTCGGCCGCGCAGATGCCGCACCCCTCGCACGCATCGGGGGCCACGGCCACCCGCCGGGCGACCTCGATGGCCCGGTATGGGCACAGGCGGTAGCAGGTCAGGCAGCGGATGCAGTGCCCCGGGTCGATCTCGGCCCTGGCAAGGGGGCGTTCCCCGGCGGGGTTCAACAGGCCGTGGACCACGAGGGCGGCATTGCGCGCGTCGAGAAAGTGGCCGTCGGGCGCCTGGACGCAGCGCGCGGGGCCGACGGCCAGGACCCCCTTCCTGGGAGTGTACACCGTCCGGCGGTGAACGTTGTCGGTCTGCAGGAACCCGTCCGGTCCGGTTTCCAGCTCCAGGATGGCGGCCCATCGCGCCAGGCGGGGCGAGGGCACGATCTTTTCGTCCACGATGCACAGGTCCGGGCGCAGGCGGCAGGGTTCGCCCATGACGGGGTCTTCGAACTCGATGGCGAGGCTGCCGTCCGGCGCCTGTCGGAACCGCGGCAGGGCGCGGTCGAATTTGAAGAACACCGTTCCGGCTTCCCTGGCCCGGCGTTAGAGGGCCTCGAGGCCCTCCGCGGCGACCTTGAGGTTTCCGGCGAGCACGAAGGTCTGGATGCCGCGCTGGGACTGCAGCCGCCAGGCGGCCGCCATGACCCTTCCGGCCACAGCCGCGCTGCTTTCGTCGGCGACCCCCGAAATGAAAACCGCCGTGCGCGCCTCCCGGAGGAGACCCTCTCCATCCCCGGCGGCCTCCAGGCGCGACAGCGGGAGCACGCGTTCCGACAGCTGCAGTCCGTAAAGCGCGTGCAGGGGATGGGCCGCATCCCCTTCCGCGACCACGATGGCGCCCACCTGCCGGGCAATGGACCGCCCCCCGGCGGCAAGGGAGACGCTGAAATTGCCGACCGTTCCCCGGCAGCCGGTGAGGACCGCCCCCTCCAGCACGGCGGCGCGCCGGCCGTCGGGCGCGGCCGCGGAAAGATCGCTGCGGTCACCCTCATCGGCCGCGGCCAGGATGACGTCGCTTCCGCCCGCCAGAAGTTCGCGGGCCGCTTCCAGGGCACAGGGCCCGCTTCCCAGAACCAGAACCGTATTCGTCAACTCGTTCACCTGTTCAGATACGTCACGGCCTCCCAGGCCGCCCGCCCGGCATCGGCGATGGACTCGGCGATGGACATGGGCCCCCGCGCGGTGCCGGCCGGAAAGACACCGCCCCGAGGGGCGTCGCCGGGCGGGGGCGTTCCCGCCACGAACCCGGTTTCCGCAAGGGTGAGGCCCAGGGCGGCCGCCAGCCGGGCGGCGTCGGCGCGCGGGGTCAGGCCCACGGAGAGCACCACCATGTCGAACAACTCCTCCACGCCCTTGGCCGCCTCGCCGTCGAAATAGGTGACCTCCAGGCGCCCTTCGGAGTTCCGGACGATATCGGCCGGGATGGTGCGCTTCATCCGCAGCGCTTCCCGCAGGTCCGCGTAAACGCTGTCGAAGTCCCGGCCGAACGTCTGGACGTCGATGTAAAAGAAGGTGATCTCCGTTTCCGGCTGGCGCCCGCGGATCACCCGGGCCATGCGCAGGGCCGAGGCGCAGCAGACCTTCGAGCACCAGAGGTGACCGCGGGTGGCGTCGCGGCTGCCCACGCACTGGATGAAGGCCAGGCGCCCGGGGGGCAGCCCGTCGGAGGGCCGCAGGGCAAGGCCGGAAGTGCGCAGCATCTCCTCGAGCTGCAGGTTGGTCACCACATCGGCCAGACTTCCATATCCGTAAGGCTTGTTCTCGGGGCTGAAGGCGCTGAAACCCGTGGCCAGGATGACGGCGTCGGGCCGGCGCTGAAGGGTGTCGGGCTGTTTTTCGAGATCGACCGCGCCCTCCGGGCAGACTTCCCGGCAGCGGGCGCAGGAGCCGTCCCTGAAAAAGAGGCAATGCCCGGCCTCCAGCGCCACGGGGGGGCGGTTGTGCCCCGAGAAGGCGCGCCGGAGGGCGCCCTGGGCCGGGCAGCTCTCGAGGCAGCGGCCGCAGCCGGTGCACCGCTGCGGGTCGATGAAAAGCGGCCCGCGGGCCAGGTCGACCGTCATGGGGTCCTCCCGGCCCACGGCCTGCACCCGGGTGCCGGTGAGCACCCGGACCCGTGGGTGGGCGATCACGGCCGCGATCCGCTCTTCGACCATGCAGGCCCCGCACTTGACACAGCGGTCCGCGGCCTTGCACGCGAACCCGGCGGCATTGCCGCCCAGAAAGGGGGCCTTGTCGACGAGGTCCACCTGGACGCCGAGCCCGGCGAGTTCAAGGGCGGCCGCGAGCCCCGCCGCGCCTCCGCCGATCACCAGAACGCTTTTGTCAGCCAGTGCCACTTGCCGTCTCCCGGTCTCGATCCCCCGTGGCGGGTCTTCCCGCCGTTTCCCTCGGAAAATGCGGAAGGTTGCGCGCCCATCGGCCGTCCGTCCCTCCTCCCCGAGGCAAGGGAAATTTATAAACCAGACCGCCGTTGAAATGTCAAAGAAAAAATATTACAGTAGATCAAGCGCTTTGCCCCGGACCGCCATCATTGGAGAGGGATGCCCCGCATGCACATCGTCACTTCCCACAAAAACACCGATTTCGACGCCCTGGCCTCGGCGGTCGCCGCCACCCTGATCCATCCCGGCACCGCACCGGTGCTGCCCAAGGCCCTCAACCCCAACGTGCGTGCCTTTCTCTCCCTGCACAAGGACCTCTTCCCGGTGCTCACCCCGGACCAGGTCGACCTCGACCGGGTGGAGCGCCTCATCGTGGTGGACACGGCATCCTGGGGCCGCCTGGAGCGGATGGAGCCCCTGCGCAAGCGGGCGGGCCTGGAAATCCTGATCTGGGACCATCACCCCGGCGGCGGCGACATCCAGGCTGACTGGGCCTGCCGCGAGGCGATGGGCGCCACCATCACCCTGATGATCCGCGACCTCCGGCCGGACTGATCGTTTCCGGGTTCCCGGTTCCCGCCGCAGGCGCACGCGGCGGATGCCGACCCGACCACAGGAGAGGACATTCATGGCACAGAGAAAGCGAATCTTGAGCGGAATGCGGCCCACGGGCCCCCTGCACCTGGGAAACTACCACGGTGCCCTGGAGAACTGGGTACGCATGCAGGACACATACGACTGCTATTTCTTCATCGCCGACTGGCATGCCCTGACCAGCGACTACGAGAACACCGGCAGCGTCACGGCCTACATTCACGAGATGATGATCGACTGGCTCAGCGCCGGCCTGACGCCGGAAAAGAGCACCCTCTTCGTCCAATCGCGGATCAAGACCCATGCCGAGCTGTTTCTGCTGTTTTCCATGATCACCCCGGTCCCCTGGCTGGAACGCAACCCCACCTACAAGGACCAGATCGTGCAGCTGAGCAACAAGGACCTGTCGACCTTCGGCTTCCTGGGGTATCCCGTGCTGCAGGCGGCCGACATTCTCATATACAAGCCGGCCGGCGTGCCTGTGGGCATCGACCAGGTCCCCCACGTGGAAATCACGCGCGAAATCGCGCGGCGCTTCAACTACCTTTACGGCGACGTGTTTCCGGAACCCGAATCGATCCTGACCGAAACCCCCAAGATCCTGGGGCTCGACCGCCGCAAGATGAGCAAGAGCTACCACAACGCCATCTTCCTGTCGGACAGCCCGGAGGCGGTTGCCGCCAAGGTCGACCAGATGGTCACCGACCCGGCGCGCAAACGCAAAAAAGACCCCGGGAACCCGGAAATCTGCAATGTTTTCGAGTTCCACCGCCTCTACAGCCCGCCGGAAACCGTGGCCCGCATCGACCGCGAGTGCCGGTCGGCGGAGATCGGCTGCGTGGCCTGCAAGAAGCTCATGGCGCGCCACCTGATGGACTTCCTGGCCCCTATCCGGGAAAAGCGCGCCTACTACGAGACCCGCCCCCACCTTGTGCAGGAGGTCATCGGCGACGGGTGCGGGAAAGCCGCGGCCGTGGCGGAAGTGACCATGGCCCAGGCCAGGGAGGCCATGAAAATCTGACATGGACGCCTCCGGGGAGGTACACGATGCATACAGGGTGAAGATCAGCGACATCTTCGAGGGCCCCCTGGACCTGCTGATCCACCTCATCAGGAAGGCCGAGGTCGACATCTACGACATCCCCATCGGCCTGATCACCGACCAGTACCTCGCATACCTGGATTGGATCCAGGCCATGAACATCGACCTGGCCGGGGATTTTCTGGTCATGGCGGCGTCCCTGGCCCAGATCAAATCGAAAATGCTGCTGCCGGTCTACGGCCAGGAGGATGAAGAGGATCCGCGGATGGAAATCGTCCGCCCCCTGACCGAATACCTCAAGATCAAGGAAGCCGCCGAAAAACTGGCCGGCCGCAATTTCCTGGGCCAGGACATCTTCGCCCGCGGGACCGACACGTCCGAGTACCTCGCCCCGGACGGCGAAGAGACGATCCGGGTCGGCCTGTTCGAGCTCATCGAGGCCTTCCAGAAAATTCTCGCGCGCATGGCCCCGGATCACCGCGTCGAGCTGTCGGCCGACCGCGTGTCGGTCAAGGAGCGGATATCCCAGCTGGTGGAGATTTTCGAGAAAATGACGACGGTGACCTTCGACGAGCTCTTCCCGGACCGGCCCCTCAAGAGCCACATCGTGGTGACTTTCCTGGCCGTCCTGGAGATGGTCAGGCTCAACCTGATCACCATCAGCCAGCACGTTCAAACCGGCATCATCCGCCTGATCTACCTCTAGATGGAAGACCTGAAACACATCGTCGAAAGCCTGCTGTTCGTCTCCGAGGAGCCCCTGACCGTGGAGCGGATCAAGGCTGCAGTGGGTTTTCCCGAAGGCGGCGAGATCCGCCGGGCCCTGCAGGCGCTCGCCGACGAGTACGAGGCCCGCCGGGGCGGTTTCGAGCTGAAGAGCGTCGCCGGCGGATACCAGATCCGCACCCGCCCGGAATACAAGGAGTACATCAAGCGCCTGCTGCGCTCCGCGCCGCCGCGCCTGAGCCGTGCCTCCCTGGAAACCCTGGCCATCGTCGCCTATTACAAGCCGATCACGCGCACCGACATCGAGCACATCCGCGGGGTCGATTGCGGCGGTGTCCTGAGAATGCTACTGGAGCGCAACCTCATCCGCGTGCTGGGGCGCAAGGAAGTCCCCGGCCGGCCCATGATTTACGAAACCACCCGGCGCTTCCTGGAGGTTTTCGACCTCAAGGACATTCGCGACCTGCCCACCCTCCGGGAAATCGAAGCCCTGGGCAGGGCCGAGCCCGAAGGGCAAGCGCCGGGCGAGCCCGGCTCCGGGGGCCCCGGCGAAGACGGCCCCGGGGAAACCGGCGGGGAGTCCTGACCGCGCCAAAGGCCGCGCGGAAACCGGAATGGGGGGAGGAAAAAGTCCTTGACTTGACCCCGCCAAAGCCTCTATATTGCCGTGCCAGTCGGTTCCGGCCGGAGGCCGCAGGCCTTCGACCGCTGCCGGGCGCGTGCATCCGGGCGGTTAACTCAGCGGGAGAGTGCTACCTTCACACGGTAGAAGTCACTGGTTCAAATCCAGTACCGCCTACCAATAAAAACGAGAGGGTTACGGTCGAGGCCGTAACCCTCTCGTTTTTACTTCGGTCAACTCAGGAAAAAGGACCGGTAGAGGCCCAGGACGGCGGGGTCTTCGAAATGCAGAAAATGCCCCACGCCCTTGACGATCGTCGACTCGCAGTCGGGGATTCTCTGCTTGGCGATGGCGATATCCTCCAAGTTGAGCAGGGTGTCGTGCTCGCCGTTGACGATCATCGTCCTGGCGCGGATGTCCTCGAGCCGGACGATGTCGTCCAGGTGGGAGATGCGCCCGACGAATTCGCTGTGGGCGCGGAAAGCTTCGAATTGCGCCTCCGCCAATTGCTCGAACTGGCGGATGATCTTCTCCCTGAGGCCCCGGGGAATGTTCTGGCCGAACTCCTCGACGAGCAACCGGCCGATCCGGCCGCCGTCGCCGTTGCGGTACATCCGCTGCCCCTCCAAAATGACCTGTGCCATCTTGGGGCTCGGCTTTATGCCGAAGCTTCCCAGGAGCACCCTGTCCACCCGCTCCGGATAGCGTGCGGCATATCCGGCGGCGACGATGCTGCCCCAGGAGGCCCCGCTGAGGATGACCTTTTGACCGGAGGCGACGGCCGCGACGACCGCCTTCAGGCTTTCAACCTGCTCCTGGAAGGAGATCGCCGGCCCGCCCTCCCTGACCCTCGCCCGGCCCTGCCCGGGAAAGTCGAAGACCGCGACCCGGTAGTTTTTCGAAAAGTAGGAAATGAAGCTGCGCCGGTCGCGGGCGGAGGTGGAGGCGGGGCTGGAGCGCTACACGGAACTCTACGATTTTGCCCCGATGGGCTACTTGACCCTCGGCCGCGACGGGGCGATCCGCCGGTCGAACCTGGCCGGGGCGCGCCTGCTGGGGGTGGAGCGCGCCCGGCTCTCGGGCCGGCGTTTCGGGGTTTTCGTCCGCGAGCCGGACCGGGAAGTCTGGGACATCCTCGACGACGTGATCAAGAACCACCCCGTGATGCTCAACCGCGCGCCGACCCTGCACAGGATGGGCATCCAGGCTTTCGAGCCGGTGCTGATAGAGGGCAACGCGATCAAGATCCACCCGCTGGTGTGCGCGGGGTTCAATGCCGACTTCGACGGCGACCAGATGGCGGTCCACGTGCCACTGTCCCTGGAGGCGCAGTTGGAGGCCCGGGCGCTGATGATGGCCTCCAACAACATCCTGTCGCCGGCCAACGGCGAGCCGATCATCGTCCCCTCCCAGGACGTGGTGCTGGGCCTCTACTACATGACCCGCGAGCGCGCCGGAGTCAAGGGCGAGGGCAGCGTCTTCGCCAACATCGACGAGGCACGGCGCGCCTGGGAGACCGGGGCGGCCGACCTCCATGCCCGGGTCAAGGTGCGCATCCGCGAGGTGCATCTCCTAGAGGACGGCACCCGCGAGGAGCGGGTCAGCCTCAAGGATACGGTCCTGGGTCGGTCGCTGGTCTACGAGATCGTCCCGGCGGGGCTGGCCTTCGACCTGGTCGACCGGGCGCTGGGCAAGCGCCAGATCTCGCAACTGATCAACACCTGCTACCGCACCCTGGGCCTCAAGGAGACGGTCGTCTTCGCCGACCAGGTCATGTACCTGGGCTTTCGCATGGCGACCCGCGCCGGCGTCTCCATCGGCCTGGAGGACATGGCCGTCCCCGAGGAGAAGCCCGGCATCCTCGCCGAGGCCGAGCGCCAGGTGAAGGAGATCGAGCAGCAGTACGCCTCCGGCCTGGTGACCAATGGCGAACGCTACAACAAGGTCATCGACATCTGGTCCCACACCAACGACCTGGTGGCCAAGGCGATGATGGGCAAGCTGGGCAAGGAGCGGGTGACCAACACCAAGGGCCAGGCGGTCCAGCAGGACTCCTTCAATTCCATCTACATGATGGCCGACTCCGGCGCCCGCGGCTCCGCCGCCCAGATCCGCCAGTTGGCGGGCATGCGCGGCCTCATGGCCAAGCCCGACGGCTCCATCATCGAGACCCCCATCACCGCCAACTTCCGGGAGGGGCTGAACGTCATCCAGTACTTCATCTCCACCCACGGCGCCCGCAAGGGCCTGGCGGACACGGCCCTCAAGACCGCCAACTCCGGCTACCTGACCCGCCGCCTGGTGGACGTGGCCCAGGACATGGTGGTCTTGGAACGCCACTGCGGCACCGAGCGTGGCCTCTTGATGACCCCGATCATCGAGGGCGGCGACGTGGTCGAGCCCCTGCGCGAACGCATCCTCGGCCGGGTGCTGGCCCGGGATGTCTACCGCCCCGGCAGCGACGACCTGATCTGCCCCGCCGGCACCCTGCTCGACGAGCAGTGGGTCGGCGCCCTGGAACAGGCGGGCATCGACCAGGTGCGGGTGCGCTCCCCCATCACCTGCGAGGCCCGCACCGGGGTCTGCGCCCACTGTTACGGCCGCGACCTGGCCCGGGGCCACCTGGTCAACACCGGCGAGGCGGTGGGGGTCATCGCCGCCCAGTCGATCGGCGAGCCCGGGTCGCAGCTCACCATGCGGACTTTTTTGTCCCCCCCTTACCCGATGAGGCTTGTACCTTCCACCGTCGTAAATAACCCCGAGGGCAGCCTGAGTGATGAATTAGGCTATTTAACTTGTCAGCTTAAAAGAACAACTGAAAATGGGGGATACATTGTTGGTGGCTTACCCCGTTTAGCTGCCCTTTTTGAGGCGCTTTCCCCCAAAAACTCCGCCATCTTGGCCGAGGCTAATGGTATTGTCAGCTTTAAAAAGGACACAAAAAACAAGTTTCGGCTAATTATCACCAAGGATGATGGTGGAAAAGTGATGACTTATGTTCCGAAAGGATTAAAGATGCAGGTCGAAGAAGGGGATTATGTGGTAATCGGACAGGCGCTCACTCATGGCGAGTACAATCCCCACGACATCCTGCGCCTTATGGGCGCCACAACCCTGGCCAAGTATTTGGTAAATGAAATACAGGATGTTTTCCGACTACAGGGCATCAAGATCAACGATAAACACATCGAGGTCATCATTCGGCAGATGCTGCGCAAGGCTGAGATCCTCGATGCGGGTGAAACCCGGCTGCTGCGGGATGAACAGGTGGAGCTGAGCCAGGTCCTGCTGGAGAACGAACGGGTCCAGGCCGAGGGCCGCCTGCCGGCGCGCTACGAGCCTCTGCTCCTGGGGATCACCAAGGCCTCCCTGGCCACCGAGTCCTTCATCTCCGCCGCCTCCTACCAGGAGACCACCCGTGTCCTGGTTGAGGCCGCATTGCGCGGCTCCACCGATCGCCTGGGGGGCCTCAAGGAGAACGTCATCGTCGGCCGCCTCATCCCCGCCGGCACCGGCCTGGCCTACCACAAGGAGCGTCGCCGCAAGCGGCGCGAGGAACGGGAACTGGAGGCTGAGGCCGGCGGCGCCAAGATCGAGATGGCGAGCGCCGAGGTCGAGGAGGCCTTCAAGGAGGCATTCGGTAATTTGGCTGCGGTTAGCCTGGAACAGGGCGATGAGTCGCTTGATGTGTATTCTGGTGAGGTGAAGACAGAATGCTTAGCTTGCGAAAAAGATAACTTTAAACACCCCGTCACAAGCCACCCCCGATTCAATTGGAGACACTATGTCTGAATGGCCTTTGGCAACGAAGCGCGTAAGAAAAAGTTTCGGCAAAATACGCAAAATCGTTGATATCCCCAATCTCATCGAAATCCAGCGGGAGTCCTACGCCCGGTTCCTGCAGATGGACGTCCCCCCGGAGAAGCGGGAGGACGTGGGGCTGCAGACCGTTTTCAACTCGGTCTTCCCCATCAAGGATTTCACCGGAAGCGCCTCCCTCGAGTTCGTGTCCTATCGCTTCAGCGAGGTCAAACAGAGCGTGGAGGAATGCATCCACCGGGGGATGACCTACGAAATCCCCTGCCGCATCACCGTGCGGCTGGTGGTTTACGACATCGACAAGGATACCGGGGTATCCAACATCCGCGACATCAAGGAGCAGGAAATCTATTTCGGCACCATCCCCCTGATGACCGCCAAGGGCACTTTCATCATCAACGGCACCGAGAGGGTCGTCGTCAGCCAGCTGCACCGATCCTCCGGCGTGTTTTTCGACCACGACAAGGGCAAGACGCACTCCAGCGGCAAGATCATCTACAGCACGCGCATCATTCCGGTGCGCGGCTCCTGGATCGATATGGAGGTCGACCCCAAGGACATCGTCTATATCCGCATCGACCGGCGCCGCAAGTTTCCGGTCACCATCCTCTTCAAGGCCTTCGGCTACACCGCCGAGGACATTCTCGGGTACTTCTATGACACCGAGCGGATCGTCGTGCGCGGCAGCCGCCATCTCATGAGGGTCAACCCCAGAATGCTCAAGGGCCGGCGCGCGACCGCCAACGTCATAGACCCGGCCAGCGGCGAGGCGATCCTGAAGAAGGGCAGGATCTTCACCCAGAAGGTCATCAAGCAGATCGTGACCGCCGGCCTGGAGGAGATCCCCATCGGGTCCGAGGACGTCCTCGGGCGCTTTTTCGCGCGCACCGTGACGGCTCCCGGGACCGGGGAAACGCTGGCGCACGCCAACGAAGCCGTCGATGAGGAGACTATCGCGCGCCTGGCCGCCGCCGGGATCAACGAGCTGGAGCTGCTCTACATCGACGGCATGTCGGGCAGTGACTCCATCCGCAAGACGCTCCTGCTCGACAAGGTCGAATCCAAGGAGGACGCCCTGATAGAGATCTACCGGCGTCTGCGCCCGGGCAACCCGGCCACCCCGGAGGTCGCCCAGGAGTTTCTCGACAACCTTTTCTTCAAGTCCATCTACTACGACCTCTCGGGCGTCGGGCGCCTCAAGATCAACCTGCGCCTGGGCATCAACACCGACATCAACCTTAAAATCCTGCGCAAGGAGGACATCCTCCTGACCGCCAAGACCCTGGTGGTGCTGCGGGACACCCAGGGGGTCGTGGACGACATCGACCACCTCGGCAACCGCCGCGTGCGCGCCGTGGGCGAGCTGCTCGAGAACCAGTACCGCATCGGCCTGGTCCGGATGGAGCGGGCCATCAAGGAGCGCATGAGCATGCAGGAGGTCGACGCCCTGATGCCCAACGACCTGGTCAACCCGAAGCCGGTCTCCGCGGTGGTGAAGGAATTTTTCGGCACCAGCCAGCTGAGCCAGTTCATGGACCAGACCAACCCCCTGTCCGAGACCACCCACAAGCGGCGCCTGAGCGCCCTGGGGCCGGGCGGCCTGACCCGCGAGCGCGCCGGCTTCGAGGTCCGCGACGTGCAGCCCTCCCACTACGGCCGTATCTGCCCCAACGAGACCCCCGAAGGTCCCAACATCGGGCTGATCGTCTCCCTGAGCACCTACGCCCGGGTCAACGCCTACGGCTTCATCGAGACCCCCTACCGCGTGGTCCAGGACGCCACGGTCAGCGAGAAGGTCCGCTTCCTGAGCGCCTTCGAGGAGAAGGACCACCCCATCGCCCAGGCCAACGCTCCGGTCAACGAAAAGGGCGAGTACGTCAACCCCCTGGTCACCTCGCGCGTGGAGGGCGAGTTCATGATGGTGGAGCGGGACAAGATCGAGCTGATGGACATCTCCCCCAACCAGCTGGTGAGCGTTTCCGCCTCCCTGATCCCGTTTCTGGAAAACGACGACGCCAACCGCGCGCTCATGGGCTCCAACATGCAGCGCCAGGCGGTGCCGCTGATCGTCAACGAGGCTCCCCTGGTGGGAACCGGCATCGAGGGGGTGGTGGCCAAGGACTCGGGGGTGACCATCGTCTCCCAGCGTGACGGGGAGGTCGTCGACGTGGACGCCGCGCGCATCGTGCTGCGCCACGAACCCGGCGACAGCGCCAGGCGCCTGCCCGACCTGGGCTTTGACCCCAATCAGCAGATCCAGCGTCACGCCACCGTATACAACCTGTCCAAGTTCCTGCGCTCCAACCAGAACACCTGCTTCAACCACCGCCCCATCGTCAAGAAGGGGCAGAAGGTGAAGGCCGGCGACATCATCGCCGACGGCCCCGCCACCGACAAGGGCGAACTGGCACTGGGCAAGAACGTCATGGTGGCCTTCATGCCCTGGGGCGGCTACAACTTCGAAGACTCCATCCTGGTCAGCGAGCGCCTGGTGAGCGACGGCGTCTACACCTCCGTGCACATCGAGGAGTTCGAGGTCGTCTCCAGGGACACCAAGCTCGGCAAGGAGGAGATCACGCGCGACATTCCCAACGTCGGCGACGAGGCCCTGCGCAACCTGGACGAAAGCGGCATCATCCGCCTGGGCGCAGAGGTCACCCAGGGCGATATCCTGGTGGGCAAGATCACCCCCAAGGGCGAGACCCAGCTGTCGCCCGAAGAAAAACTCCTGCGCGCCATCTTCGGCGAAAAGGCAGGCGACGTGAAGGACACCTCCCTGAGGGTGCCGCCGGGAGTCCAGGGCATCGTCATCGACGCCAAGGTCTTTTCGCGGCGGGGCGCCGGCAAGGACAAGCGCATCCAGGAAATCGAGGAGGCCGATATGCGCCTCATCGAAAAGAACCGCGACGACCAGATCGAGGTCGTCGGCGAGGTCGTGCGCGAGCAGCTGCAGCAGGTCGTGACCGGGCAAAAATGCAGCACCACCCTGAAAAAAGGCAAAAAAATATTCATCGAAAAGGGCAAGCGCATCAGCCCCGACGCCCTGGCGGGCGTTCCCTTGAGCCAGCTGGAGGGTATCGTCCTGGAAGATGCCGAGGCCACGGAGAGGGTGCACGACCTTCTGGAACAGTACCGCATCCAGAGCCAGGCCTGCCGTGACGAAGCCGAGGACCTGTTCGGGCGCTACGACAAGGGCGACGACCTGGCCCCGGGGGTCATCAAGATGGTCAAGGTCTACGTGGCCATGAAGCGCAAGCTCTCGGTCGGCGACAAAATGGCCGGACGCCACGGCAACAAGGGAGTGGTGTCGCGGATTCTGCCGGTGGAGGACATGCCCTATTTCGAAGACGGCCGGCCGGTCGACATGGTCCTCAACCCATTGGGGGTGCCCTCGCGGATGAACGTCGGCCAGATTCTGGAAATCCACCTCGGGCTGGCGGCCAGGGGTCTGGGGGATCAGATCAGCCGGCTGCTGGCCGACAGGAAGCACGCCGAGCTGAAGAGAAAGTTCAAGCGGATCTTCAGCGACCCCTCTCTGGCGAAGATGATCGACGGCCTTGACGGGCGCGAACTGGAGGAATTCGCCGGGGAATACCAGCGCGGGGTCCACATGGCCACGCCGGTCTTCGACGGTGCCAAGGAGGAAGAAATCAAGGCCCTTCTGGAGGAAGCGGGGCTGCCTGCAAGCGCCCAGGCCACCCTCTACGACGGCCGAAGCGGCGAGCCCTTCAAGGGCAAGATCACGGTCCTTTACGCCGAGCCGACGATCCTGCTCGATTCCCCTGGAAACGTGAAGGGCCCGATATCGTGAAAGCGGCCTCGCAGAGGATCACGGGCGGGCGGCGGGCCGGGGCGGGGGATTTCCGCCGGCCCGGGGAGCCGCCCCTGGTGAGCGTCATCCTGCCGGTCATGAACGCGGCCGGGAGCCTCGCCGGGGCCGTGGCCGGGATCCTGCGCCAGGGCCTGGGCCCCAGGGAACTCATCGTCGTCGACGGCGGCTCGGGCGACGGAACCCTGGACGTCCTGCGGGGCCTGGACACGCGGGTCGACCACTGGGAGTCGGGCCCGGACCGGGGGATTTACGACGCCATGAACCGCGGGGTCGACGCGGCCCGGGGCGAATGGCTCTACTTCATGGGGGTCGACGACGCCTTCCACGACGACGACACCCTCGCGGCCCTGGTGGCGGTCGACCCGCCGCCGGCCGGCGCGGACCTCGTCGTCGGCCGGGTGCTGACGGCCGACGGGCGCCTCTTTTGCAGCCGCTTCGATGCCCGCCTGCTCCTCAAGAACACCGTCCACCACCAGTCCGCCCTCTACAGGCGGCGGGTGTTCGAGCGCTTCCGCTACGGCGGCCGGGCGGGAGGAAGGATCCCCTACCGGGTGTCGGGGGACTACCAGCTCAACCTGCGCCTCTTCCTGGAAGGCCGCCGGGCGCATGCCGTCGACCGTGTCGTCGCGCGCTGCGGAAGCGGGCTCTCCCGGCAGGGGCGCTGGGTCGGCTACCTGGAGGAGATCCTCATCCGCCACGGCGAGCTCCCCTTCTGGGCGGCCTTTCCGTTTGACCTTGAGACGTTGGTGCGCTACATCCTCAAGCGGGCGCGGCTGGCCAGGTCCAGAAAGCATTGCGGGTGACCGTGTAGTGGCCTGGTATTTGCGTAACCATCGTTGTCGTTGTCGTAATCGTTGTCGTAATCGTATCCATCCTTATTTTTTTCAAACAGGGGCGCCATGTCGTTCGGTCATGAGAAGCTTGACGTTTATCGGGTCTCGATCGATTACGTCGCATGGGCCTACCGGCTTGCCAAACGGCTCAAAGGAATAGACCGCCACGCCCGGGACCAGCTGCTGCGCGCGTCCCAGTCGATTCCACAGAACATCGCCGAGGGGAATGGCAAAGGAACGAAAGCCGATCGCCGGCGGTTTTTCGAGATTGCGCGCGGGTCGGCGCTGGAGTGCGCGGCGGTTCACGATACGCTCGTCGCCTGTGAAGTCATCGATGAGTCGGAAAGCTCGAAGGGCAAGGAAATGCTCGTACGAATCGTCTCGATGCTGACAAGGCTGTGCGGAACGGAGAACGGAGTGAGGGAAATTTCCCTGCAGTGGGGAGAAGACGGTGGCGATGGGAAAGCCGAAGGCGATGACGACCCCGGCAACGGGTAAAGAGCGGGGGGCGGGTGAGCGAGGAGCGGGGTTTTGACTGCCGATTACGATGACGATTACGACAACGACAACGAGAAAGGCAGCGACAACGGCAACAAACCCTGAACCTTGAACCCTGAACCTTGAACCCCTTTCAGGTTTTTGCTGACTGCCGATTACGATTACGATTACGACAACGACAACGAGAAAAGCAACGACAACGACAACAAACCCTGAACCTTGAGCCCCTTTCAGGTTTTAGCTGACTGCCGATTACGATGACGATTACGACAACGACAACGAGAAAAGCAACGACAACGAAAACGACAACGATGCACTGTCAACGACCATGATCGATATTATCATCGTCAACTACCGGAGCACCGACTATCTCGTGCGCTGCCTCAGGTCCGTCTACGCGGACCTGGATGGCCTCCAGGCCCGGGTCCTCGTCCAGGACAACGATTCCCGGGACCACATCGGGGAGGCCATGGCCGAGTTCCCGCGGGCGGTCCTGACCCGCAACCGGGAAAACCTCGGTTTCGGGAGGGCCGTCAACCAGGCCCTGAGGGCGTCCCGGGGGGAGTACGTGGTCCTGCTCAACCCCGACAGTTACGTGAGGAAAGGCTTTTTCCGGGAGTCCATCCGCTTCATGCAGGAAAATCCCCGGGTGGCCGTCATGGGGCCGCGGATCCTGGAGGAGAACGGCCGCCTGCAGAACTCGGCGCGGGCCTTCCCGACCCCCCTGACGGCCCTTTTCGGCCGCTCCTCCATCATGTCGCGCTGGTTTCCCAAAAACCCGGTCACGACCCGCAACCTTCTCAGCCTCCAGTCCGACGGCCGGTCCCCCATGCGGGTGGACTGGGTCTCGGGGGCCTGCATGGTCGTGCGGCGCGCGGCCATCCAAGAGGTCGGCCTGTTCGACGAGCGCTTCTTCATGTACTGGGAAGACGCCGACTGGTGCCGGCGCATGTGGCTTGGGGGCTGGGAGGTGGTCTATTTCCCCAGGCCGGCGGTGGTGCACTTCGTCGGCGTGAGCAGCGAAAAGCTCATCACGCGCTCGGCCTACGAGTTTCACAAGAGCAGCTTCAGCCTGTTCAAGAAGTACGCCAAGCCCAGGCACCACCTCCTGTGGTCCCTGGTGAGCATCGGGCTTTACATCCGCTTCTGCCTGGTCCTCTTTTCCGGCACCGTGATCCGCTGGTTCGAGCGCCGTCGCGGCGCCCTGGGCCAGCTCCTGGCCGGGGAGGGGGAGGGCGCGGCCCCGGCCGGGCGCCGGATCCGGGTTCTGCGGCTGATCGCGCGGCTCAACATCGGCGGGCCCGCCATCCACGCCCACCTGCTGACCAACGGCCTCGACCGGCGGCGTTTCGAGTCCTACCTGGTCACCGGGAAAATTTCCCCCCAGGAGGGGGACATGAGCTATCTCTTCCAGGACGGCGACGTCCGGCCCATCCCCGTCCCCGAACTGCAGCGCGAAATCAGCCTGAGCCGCGACCTGAAGTCCTTTTTCCGGATCTTCGCCATCATCCGCCGCGTCGAGCCCGACATCGTCCACACCCACACCGCCAAGGCCGGCACCAGCGCGCGCCTGGCCGTCATGATCCACGAGCTGCTCCACGGCCGCCGCATCGTCACGGTGCACACCTTCCACGGCCACGCCTTCAAGGGCTATTTCTCCTGGTCCAAGAGCATGCTCTTCGTCTGGATCGAAAGGCTGCTGGCGCGCATCACCGACGTGGTCGTCGCCATCAGCGGCAGCCAGAAAATGGAGCTGACCGAGGGCTACCGGATCGCGCCCGAGGGCAAGGTGAGGACCATCGAACTGGGGTTCGACCTCGACCCCTTCCTCTCCTGCCACAGGCTCCAGGGTCTTTTCCGGCGCCGGCTGGGGGTGGGGGCGCCGCGACGGATCACCGATCGATCCGTCCGCTGTAATTATTCGTCATCGCCCGTCATGTCAAGCAAAACCGCAAACGACAGCCCCTACCCGTTCCTGCGCGCGAACTCGGCCATGAACTGGGTCAGGGCCTTCAGCGCATCGAGGCCGGTGGGATTGTAGATCGAGGCGCGGCAGCCGCCCACGGAGCGGTGGCCCTTGAGCCCGCCGAGGCCGTTCTCCTGGGCCTCCTTGACGAAACGGCCTTCCAGTTCCTCGCTCGGCAGCCGGAAGGTGACGTTCATCATCGACCGGCTCCCCTCTTCGGCCGTTGCCCGGTAAAACCCGCCCGCGTCGATGGCCCCGTAAAGGAGTTCGGCCTTCTCACGGTTGATCGCCGCCATCTTCTGGAGCCCGCCGACGGTTTCCTCCAGCCACTTGAGCACCAGCTGCACCGCGTAGACGGCGAAACAGGGCGGGGTGTTGTAGAGGGAGTTCTTCCCCGCGTAAGTCGAATACCTGAGCATGGTCGGCAGGCCCTCGACGGCCCCCTCAAGGAGGTCTTCGCGCAGGATGACCATGCACACCCCGGCCGGACCGATGTTTTTCTGGGCCCCGGCGTAGATGAGCCCGAAGCGTCCGACATCGACGGGGCGGCTCATGATGTCGGAGGACATGTCGGCCACCAGGGGCACGCCGCCCGTGTCGGGGTACTGCGCCCACTGGGTTCCCTTGATGGTGTTGTTGGAGGTGATGTGGACGTAGGCGGCATCGGGGTTGAAACGCATACCGGTCGGGATGTAGCTGTAGTTGCGGTCCTTGGAGGAGGCGATTACCTGGATGCTTTTTTTAAGGATCTGGGCCTCCTGGATAGCCTTGCCGGCCCAGGTGCCCGTGTCCACGTAGTCCGCCGAACGCCCGTCGGCCAGGAGATTCATGGGGATCATGCAGAACTGGAGGCTGGCGCCCCCCTGGACGAAGAGCACATGGTAGCGCCCGTCGAGCCCCAGCAGCCGCCGGGTCCGCTCCACGGCGTCGTTGAGGACCTCCTCGAACGGCTTGGACCGATGGCTGATTTCAGTGATGGACATGCCGGTCCCGGCGAAGTTCAGGAAATTCTCCTGGATTTCCTCCAGCACCGGCAGGGGCAGGGCTGCCGGGCCGGCGTTGAAGTTGTGAATTCGGCCGTGCTTCATGGGTTCCTCCGATCGTTGGTTGCCGGGGTGGACTGGTTCGTTGCCCCCTGGTGAAACATCATTTCGAGGCGGCCGGGAAGCGCCCGGCTCCACTCTCGTTGTCGTTGCCGTTGCCGTTGCCGTTGCCGTTGTCGTAATCGTTGTCGTAATCGTTGTCGTAATCGTTGTCGTAATCGTAATCGTAATCGTTGTCGTTGTCGAAATCGACGGGGAAAATCGGCTATGCCTCAAGCGGGAACCCTACAGGGCCCGGCGGCAAAAAGAACCGCTTTCACAGCTGCAAATTGTTTAATAGTACAGATCCCCCGATGGTTGTCAAATGGTAATTGGTGCCCTGCCGATAGGCGGCCTCACCCGGACCGACGTCGCGATCGGATTCGCGATCCGGGCCTGGGGGCGGCGCCCGGGGGCGATTTCGATTCCGATTTCGATCCCGACCCCGATTTCGATTTCGATTTGGATTTGGATTTGGATAGGCGCACCGGATGGGACGGTGGAAACGCCCTGTTGACAAGCCGGCTCCGGTGGCTTAAAAACCTACAACCGGCTGCCAATACAGGCAATCGGCCCTGGATGAGGAGGTGCGCATGAAAATCTACACCTACCCCTCGGCCGCGGCCCTCAGGCGCGTGGCGGCCATCGCCGGGCGGGGGTTGACCTTCAGCCGGAAGGACCTCCTCCAGGTCACGCGCATCCTGGCCGACGTGCGCAAAAACGGGGACAGGGCCCTCGTCGCCTACACGCGCCGCTTCGACTGCGAAAATGCCGGCCTCGACACCCTGCGGGTCACGGCCGAAGAAGCGGCCGCGGCAGAAGCACAGGTGGCGCCGGATTTCCGGCGCTCCCTGGAGCGCGCCGCCGCCCGGATCGAGGCCTTTCACCGCCGCCAGGTCGCCAACTCCTGGATCGACGCCGAGCGGCCCGGAGTGCTGGTGGGGCAGCTGGTCCGGCCGGTGGATACCGCCGGGGTCTACGTGCCGGGGGGCCAGGGGGGCCGCACCCCGCTGGTTTCCTCGGTCCTGATGGGAGCCATCCCGGCCCGCATCGCCGGCGTGGGGCGCATCGTCATGGCGACCCCGCCCACCCGCGAGGGCACCCTCAACCCCCATCTCCTGGCGGCTGCCCGAGCGGCCGGCGTCGACGAGGTCTACAAGGTCGGGTCGGCGTGGGCGGTCGGCGCCCTGGCCTATGGCACCGAGACGGTGCCCCGGGCCGACGTCATCGTCGGGCCGGGAAACATCTACGTCACCCTGGCCAAGAAGATCGTCGCCGGCGACGTGGGCATCGACATGATCGCCGGGCCTAGCGAAATCCTGGTGATCGCGGACGGTGCGGCCTCCCCCGAATACGTCGCCGCCGACCTTCTCTCCCAGGCCGAGCACGACCCCCTGGCGTCGGCCATCCTGGCCACCGATTCCCGGCCCCTGGCACGCGCCGTCTCCGCCGCCGTGGAGCGGCAGCTGGACCGCCTGGAGCGACGCGACATCGCCCGCCGCTCCATCGAGCGCTACGGTGCGATCTTCGTCGCCCCGGACCTCGGGGCCGCCGTGGCGCTCGCCAACCGGATCGCGCCGGAGCACCTGGAACTCCAGGTCGCCGAGCCCCTGGAGTGGATCGGCCGCATCCACAACGCCGGGGCGGTGTTCATGGGGACCCACACCCCCGAACCGGTGGGCGATTACATCGCCGGCCCCAACCACATTCTCCCCACGGCCGGCACGGCGCGCTACGCCTCGGCCCTCAGCGTCGACCACTTCGTCAAAAAAACCAGCCTGATCCGCTACTCGCGGGCCGCCTTCGAGGAGGATGCCGCGGACATCGTGCGCCTGGCGGATATCGAGGGCCTCGGCGCCCACGCCAACGCGGTCAGGGTCAGGCTCGACGGACCGAAGGGGAGGGGGCCCCAAAGCGCGAGCTGATGGGAATGCATCCAGCATGCCAATCGAAATCCAAACCGAACCCGAAATCGTCGCCGAAGGGAGATGGAAACGAAATGCCTGGCTTCGGCCCTGACGTGGACACCGACACCGGCCCCGATAGCGATTTGGATGAAGACACGTTGCACCCGGAAGGCAGGCAGGGATGAACGCCGCAGATGGCTGGACGATCGTTCTGATCGACGACGAAGCCGACATCCGCGAGGTGATGACCATCACCCTGGAAGACGCCGGTTACCGGGTCGCCGCGGCCGAAAACGGAGCCGCTGGGCTGCGGCGGGTCGAAGAGGTGTCGCCCCAGATCGTCATCACCGACGTGCGCATGCCCGAAATGGACGGGATCCAGGTCCTCGAAGCCCTCAAGGCCCGGCATGCCGACATCGAGGTCATCGTGGCCACCGCCTTCGGCGAAATGAACCTGGCCGTCCGCGCCCTGCAGCTGGACGCCTCCGATTTCATCACCAAGCCCATCAACGACGAGGCCCTCCACATGGCCCTGCTGAGGGCGCGGGCGCGCTACAGCGAACGCCGGCAGCTGCGCGACTACACGCGCCTGCTGGAGCGCAGATCGGAAGCTGCAGATGTGCCCCAGCACGAGGGGAACCTTGTCGCTTGTCAGCTTGGTGGCCGTGTTGGTCGCCACTTCGGGCTTGCAGACGTCGTCCTCGACGACCAGCTGGACCTGCTTGCCGAGGACGCCGCCCTTGGCGTTGATGTCCTTCACGACCAGCTCGGCGGCCTTGGTGGTGGGGATACCGTAGGAGGCCAGGTCGCCGGAGTGGGGCCCGGCGACGCCCAGCTTGATGGTGTCCTGGGCGAGGGCCGCCCCGTTGAGGGCGAATCCCGCGAGGGAGAGGGTGAGCACCGCGACCAGCAACGGCAGAGATCGGCATTTTTTCATGGCTGTGCACCTCCTGAAATGATGGGGTTGGGGATGGGGCGGTTCGGATAATTCCCCATCTATAATGCCACGGCGCGCATCCGTCAAGTCCAAAGAAATCGGGCCGCCGCCAACAAAATGCTTGCCGTGACCTTCGCGGCGCTGTTATAAGCAGGGCCGTCGAAAGAAAGGCTTTTGCCGCAGGTCCACTGCCTTGCCGCCCCAGGGGCGGCGGCCGCGGTGCGCCGGTGCGACGGGCTCACGGTCGGAAGCGGGAGGGTTCCTTACGCTGTGGGGCGGGTAGGATTGGTCGTAAAACCGGACAGCGAGGCCCGGAGGAATGCCGACCGGTTCGAGGATTGGCTTTCCCGCAGGGGGGTCGTGGTGCTTCGCAGGGAGAGCCCGCTGCCGACCCCCCGGCGGGCGGCGGCGCAGCGGCCCGTGGCGCCCCCCGACCTGATGTGCGTGTTCGTGCTCGGCGGGGACGGCACCTTCCTGAGCGCCGTGCGGTGGATCGCGGACCGCGACATTCCCATCATCGGCGTCAAGTTCGGCGAGGTGGGCTTCCTGGCCGAAACCGCCGAAGACTCCCTGGCCGCCGTAGCCGAATCGATCCTCGGGGGGCACTTCACCACCCAGACCCGGATGCGGCTGCTGGTGCGGGTGATCCGCGCCGGAAAGGAGCATCTCCGCGAAACGGTCCTCAACGACGTGGTCATCAACAAGGGCGCCCTGGCCCGTCTGGCCCAGATCGACACCTACATCGACGGGAACTACCTGACCACCTATCGGGCCGACGGCCTGATCGTCGCCACCCCCACCGGTTCCACCGCCTATTCCCTGGCGGCCGGCGGCCCCATCGTCCATCCGGCGGTGGCCGGGATTCTCATGACACCGATCTGCCCCTTCACCCTGACCAACCGGCCCCTGATCGTGCCCGAATCGGTGGGCATCAGGATCCAGCTGGCCAAAAAGCCGGCCGACATCATGCTGACCTTCGACGGCCAGGAGGGGCTCGGCATCTCCGAGGAGGATGTCATCCTGGTGGAAAAGGCGGCCCATCCGATCCGGATGATCGCCGTTCCAGGCCAGAACTATTTCGACGTCCTGAAGGCCAAGCTGCGCTGGAGCGGCGGGAGGGTCTGAGCCGGCCGCCCTCCGCCGGCGATATTGCCCAACGGTCATCCTGCGGTCATCTTGCGGTCATCTTGCCGGCGCTATGATCGCCGGCCATCGAACCCGCTGCGCGAAAGCGGGCGGGAGAGACCCCGGCGCCGGAAGGCAGGGGCGGTTCATCGCGTGGGCGTTGCGACCACGATGAAGACAACGACATTCCATCGACGACAGGAGGAGAGGCAGTGAGAATCAAGGCGAGTCACGTGTGTGCAGTGGTCTGTTTGCTGGCGCTCGCGGCGGCAGGCCGCGCGGGCGCCCAGGAAGCCGCCCCCAAAACGGCCGGGCCCGAGAGGGTCCTGGTCAAAATTGGGGACGACACCATCACCCAGCGCTATTTCGATCTCATCTTCGACGAAATGGCGCCCGCGGGTCAGTCCCGCTGGCAGGGAGCCAACGGCAAGCGCGAGTTTCTGACCGAAATGATCACGGTCCGGCTGCTGGCCAAGGAGGCCCGGCGCCTCAACCTGGACAAGGACCCGGCGGCGGCCGACAGGATCAAGAGCGCCGTGGAGCAGACCCTGGCGCGCGAGTACCAGCGCCACCTGATTGCCAGCGTCCAGGTGACCGAAGAGGAAGCCAAGGCCTTCTGGGAACAGCACAAGGAGCGGTTCAATGTCCCCGAGCAGGTCCATGCCGGGCACATCGTGGTCAAGAACGAGGCGGAGGCCAAGGCCGCGCAGGCCGAACTGGCCAAGGGCCGGGAGTTTGCAGAGGTCGCCCGGGAGGCATCCTTCGGCCCTGAACGGGAAAAAGGCGGCGACCTGGGGTGGATCCCAAGGGGGGCGCTGATTCCGCCCCTGGACGAGGCCCTGTTCAAGCTCGCGGACAAGGGGGTCAGCGAGCCGGTCAAGACGGACACCGGCTATCACCTCCTCAAACTTTACGAGCGCAAGCCGGCGGTGGAGAAACCCTATGCCGAGGTCCAGGAGGAGGTCCGCCAGTTCGCACGCGCGGATAGTGCCATCAAGCGCTTCGAGGAGGAAAAGAAGCGCCTGAGCCTGGAGTACAACGTGGAAGTCGTCAATGACCCGGTGAACATGCCGCCCAAGAAAGAGATACTTCAGCAGATAAAGGAAGGCGGGAAGAAAGAGGGCGAGAAGGCCAAGCAGTGACGGGGGGCGGGAGGCGCCGCGGCCGATGAGGATCATGCGCAGATGCTGGTTGGGGGCCGGTCTTTTGACCGCGGCGCTGAGCGCGCTGCTGCCGGCGGGCGCTACCTGGTGCCAGCCGGCCGCGGCCCTGGTGGAAGAACTGCCCCAGGGGGTGATCGACTGGTCCCAGGGCCTGGCCCGGGCCGAGGGGACCTTTGCCCCGCAGCGGCCCCTGTCCAGGGAATCCAGCGAACAGGCGGCTGGCGTGGCCGAGGCCCGCCAGCAGGCCCGGCAGCGTCTCCTGCACACGCTGATGCGGGTGCGCATCCGGGATGACCTGCGCGTGGGCGACCTGGCCGGCGGCTACGAGGCCATCGTGGACAAGCTCCAGGAGATGGTGAGGCAGGCGCGCGTCGTAGGGCAGGAATACCTGTCCGACGGCACGGTGGCCGTGACCATGGAAATGAGCCTCCACGGGGGCTTTCTGCAGTTGGTGCTGCCGCCAGACATCAAACAGGTGGAGTCCCTGAAAACCCTCGGGGAGAGCGGGAAAGGCGATGCCGGCGGCGCCCGCGGCCCGCAAGCCCCGGCCGCGGGCGAACGGCCGACCTTCAGCGGCCTGGTGATCGACGCCCGCGGTTCGGGGTGCCTGCCGGCTGTCCACCCGAGGATCCTGGACGAAGGCGGGGAGGAGATCTACGGCGCCGCATTCGTGAGCCGCGAGTTCGTGGTCCAGAAGGGCATGGGCTGCTCCACCTCGACGATGCCGGCCTGGCGGCAGACCGCGCTGAAAATGCGCGCGTCCGAGGAGAGCGCGCCGGTGTGGCTGGCGGCCGCCCGGTTGCCTTCCTTGCTGCGGCCGCCCTTCAGGAGGACGATGGGCTTCTTGCGGCTCAGGCGGCGCGCGCTCTCGAAAAAGCGGCGGCCGTTCTTGGCGCTTTCCACATACAGCATGACCGTGCGGGTCAGGGGGTCTTCCTCCAGGCCGTCGAGGTAGTCCTCGATGGTCATCATGGCTTCGTTGCCCGATCCGCAGAACCCCCGGATGCCGATGCCCTGGGCCGCGGCGAAGGCCATCAGCTGGGTCCCCATGTTGCCGGACTGGGAAATGACCGTCGTGTCGCCGGCCATGGGGTTGGCCGGCAGGCTGGTGCAGTTGAGCCGGGCGTGGGGGTTGCAGATGCCCATGGTGTTGGGGCCGAGGATCAGTATCCGGGCCTCGCGCGCGGCCGCCACGAGGCGGTTTTCCAGATCCCGTCCTTCGGAGCCGGTTTCGCTGAACCCGGAGGTGATCAGGAGCATGTTGCGGATCCCCTTTTTCTCGAACTGCGGCACCAGGTCCATGACCTTGGCGGCCGGGATGGTGATCACGGCCAGGTCGACTTTCCCGGGGATGTCGGCGACGGTCGCGTACACGGGCCGTCCGGCGATGGTGCCGCCTTTGGGGTTGACCAGGTAGATCTGCCCGCCATAACCTCCGCTGATGGTGTTGCACAGCAGGGAGTGGCCCCATTTGCCCATTTCCGAGGAGGCCCCGACAAAGGCGATGGACTTCGGGTAAAAGAGGGCGCCGATGGCGGAAGGCTCCACCGGCGGCAGGGGAGGGGTATCGGCTGCCGGCGCTTTGAGCGCCACCAGGGCGTCCACGGCCAGCACGCTTCCCCGGGGGGTGACCAGCAGAGGGTTGACGTCGACTTCGGCGATGCATTCCTGTTCCATCGCCAGGCGGGAAAGCCCGGTGAGGGTCCGGACCAGGGCGCCGCGGTCGGCGGCGAGCTGCCCCCTGAAATTTTTCAGCAGGGCCGAGGTCTTGACCTCTGCGAGCATTTCCTCGGCATCCGCCGCTTCGATGGGCGCCGCGCGGAAACAGACGTCGGAAAGGGCCTCGGTGAAAACGCCGCCGATGCCGAACATCACCACCGGCCCGAACAGTGCGTCCCTGAACATGCCGGCCACGAACTCGCGGTTCCCGGCCACGTAAGGCTGCACCAGGAAGCCCTCCAAGGCGTCGCCGGCCGCTGACGCCACCGCCGCGGCCGCCTCCCTGACGGCGGCGCCGTCCGCCAGGTTGAGCCGGACCAGGCCCATTTCGCTTTTGTGGGCCAGGGAGGCCCCCAGGGCCTTGAGGACGACGGGATACCCGATCCGGGCCGCGGCGGCGGCGGCGGCCTCCGCGTCCTGCGCCACGGTTTCCTCCACGGCCGGGATGCCGTAAGCGCGCAATATCCGCTTGGAATCGTACTCGCTGAGCGTCTTGCGGCCGGCGGCAAGCGCACGCGTTATCATTTCGTAAATATCCATCCGGTGCCCTCCGTGGTAGAATTCAAAAAAAATTTTCTATCTCTATCGAAATCGTAATCGTTGCTGAAGCGGTTTCGTCACAGTTTTCTTTACGGCAAAGATCTTTTATGATATTTTATTAAATTTAGTCAATAAGGGAGCTGTTTATGCCTACCGGCTTGGGGTACGACATCCACCGCCTGGCGGCCGGCAGAAAACTGGTGCTGGGCGGTGTGGCGGTTCCTTCGGAAAAAGGCCTCCTCGGCCACTCGGATGCCGATGTCCTGGTGCACGCCGTCTGTGACGCACTTCTGGGGGCTGCCGGCCTGGGGGACATCGGGGAACATTTTCCGGACACCGATCCCGCCTATCGGGGCATCTCCAGCCTGGTGCTGCTGAAGCGGACCTGTGACGCGGTGCGGGCCGAGGGCTGGCGCGTGAGCCATGTGGACGCCACGATCATCGCCGAGGCGCCCCGGCTGACGCCCTACAAGCAGGCGATGCGCGAGACCCTCTCCAGGACCATGGGCATCGAAGCGCGCCGGGTCAACATCAAGGCCAAAACCGCCGAGGGCCTCGGTCCGGTGGGAAACGAAGAGGCCATCGCCTCCATGTGCCTCGCCACCCTCGAGAGCCTCCACGGCAAGGAACATTAGAAGCCGCATGTAAAAACATCATCGAAATCGGGATCGCAATCGAAATCGAAACACAGGCAAGCGACGCCGATAGCCGGGTCGGTTTCGGCGGCAGCCATTCTTATCAAAACCGATCAGGACATCCCAAATGCCGATTCGAATCTACAACACCCTGGGCGGAGCAAAGGAAACCTTCCAGCCCATCGAGCCGGGCAGGGTCCGCATCTACGTCTGCGGCCCCACGGTCTATGATTCGAGCCACATCGGGCACGCGCGCTCGGTGGTGGTCTTCGACGTGGTGGTGGCCTACCTCAGGTCCCGCGGCTTCGCGGTCACCTATGTCAGGAACTTCACCGACGTCGATGACAAGATCATCGCCCGCGCCAACGAGCTCGGCGTCGCACCCGAGGAAATCGCCCGCAGGTACATCCGCGAATTCCACCAGGACATGGACGCCCTCCACGTGGCGCGCCCGGACCGGGAGCCCCTGGTGACCGAGTTCATCCCCGAGATCGTCGCCTTCGTCTCCCTGCTCGTCCAACGCGGCCACGCCTACCCGGTGGACGGCGACGTCTACTTCGCGGTCGCGTCCTTCCCCGGTTACGGCAAGCTTTCCGGCCGCCGGCTCGAGGACATGATGGCCGGGGCGCGGGTGGAAGTGGACGACAAGAAGCGCAACCCCTTCGACTTCGCCCTGTGGAAGGCGGCCAAGCCGGGCGAGCCCGCGTGGGACAGCCCCTGGGGCAGGGGGCGGCCGGGCTGGCACATCGAGTGCTCGGCCATGAGCGGCAAGCTCCTGGGGGAAAGCTTCGACATCCACGGGGGCGGCAAAGACCTGGTCTTCCCCCACCACGAAAACGAGATCGCCCAGTCGGAGGCCGCCTTCGGCGTGCCCTTCGCGCGCTACTGGATGCACAACGGGTTCGTCAACATCAACCAGGAGAAGATGTCCAAGTCCTTAGGCAATTTCCTTCTCATCCGGGACGTGCTGCGGGTCTGCCACCCCGAGGCGGTGCGGCTGTTCCTGCTCTCCAACCACTACCGCAGCCCCATCGACTTTTCCGAGCAGTCCATGACCGAGGCCGGGGCCGCGCTGGACAAGCTTTACGCCCTCCTGGCGCGGGTGGCGGAAACGACCGGCCTCCCGGAGCGCGCCCCCGGCGGCGGGGAGCATTGGCGGCAGTTCCAGGAGGCCATGGACGACGATTTCAACACCGCCCGGGCGATGGGCGTCCTGTTCGATGCGGTGCGCGCGGTCAACCGCCTGCTGGACGCCGCGCCGGACCGCCTTTCGCCGGAGGCCGGGGCGGCGGTGTCCGCCGCGACGGCCGACCTGCTGGCCATCGGGGGCGTGCTCGGCATCCTGAGAGAGGCGCCCGGGGAGTATCTCGAAAACCGCCGCCGCAAGGCGATGGAGAGCGCCGTGGTCGATGCCGGGACCGTCGAGCGCCTGATCGCCGAACGCGCCGCCGCCCGCAAGGGCAGGCAGTGGGCCGTGGCCGACCGGATCCGGGGGGAACTCGACCTCATGGGGATCGTCCTGGAGGACCGCCCGGACGGGACGACCGCCTGGAAGGCCAGATGAGGCGGCGGCCGCTGCGGATCGACCAGGCCGTGCCGGGGCGCTCCTGCCATGTCCCAGTTTAAACTGGTGTCCGACCTCGTCCCGCGGGGCGATCAGCCCGCGGCCATCGAGGGGATCAGCCGCGGCATCCTGGCGGGAAGGCGCCACCAGGTGCTCCTGGGGGTCACCGGGTCGGGCAAGACCTTCACCATGGCCCACATCATCGCCAGGGCCCGGAAGCCGAGCCTGGTCCTGGCCCCCAACAAGACCCTGGCGGCCCAGCTCTACGCCGAGTTCCGCTCCCTGTTTCCCGAAAACGCGGTCGAGTATTTCGTCAGCTACTACGACTACTACCAGCCCGAGGCCTACCTCCCGGCCACCGACACCTACATCCAGAAGGACTCCTCGATCAACGAGATGATCGACAAGCTGCGCCACTCGGCGACCCGTTCGGTCCTCACCCGCCGGGATGTCATCGTCGTGGCCAGCGTCTCCTGCATTTTCGGCCTGGGCGCGCCCGAGGACTACCTGGGCATGCGCGTCGAGCTGGAAACCGGGGAGGAGAAGGGCCGCGAGCGCCTGCTGGCCGAACTGGTGGCGATGCACTACGACCGCAACGACATCGACTTTCACCGCGGGACCTTCCGGGTGCGCGGCGACCGCGTGGAAATTTTTCCGGCCTACGAGGAGGACCGCGCGGTGCGGGTCGACTTTTTCGGGGACCAGATCGACGCCATCGCCGAGATCGACCCGCTGAAGGGGGCGGTGACCCGCAAACTGCAGCGCGCCACGGTCTTCCCCGCCAGCCACTACGTCACCCAGAAGCAGACCCTGAAGCGCGCCGTCGTCTCCATCATCGCCGAGCTCAAGGACCGGATCGCCTTTTTCCGCGACGAGGCCAGGTGGATCGAGGCCCAGCGGATCGAGGAGCGGACCCAGTTCGACCTGGAGATGATGCAGGAGCTGGGTTACTGCAACGGCATTGAAAACTACTCGCGGCACCTCACCGGCCGCGAGGCGGGCGAGCCGCCGCCGACCCTGCTCGACTACTTCCCCAGGGATTTCCTCGTCTTCATCGACGAAAGCCACATCGCCGTCCCGCAGCTTCAAGGCATGTACAACGGCGACCGCTCGCGCAAGGAGACGCTGGTCTCCTACGGTTTCAGGCTGCCCTCGGCCCTGGACAACCGGCCGATGACGTTCGGGGAGTGGGAGGGCGTCGTCGCGCAGGCGATCTACGCGTCGGCGACGCCGGGCCCGTACGAGCTGGAGAAGGTGCGGGGCGTTTTCGAGAACCGCCAGGCCGAAGGCGAAAAGCTCCCCCTTGCCGTCCAGGTAGACTTCCGGGGCCGGCTGAAAGGGTTCCAGGCTTCCCAGGCTGACGTGGATGGCCGGCGGAACGCTCTCCTCGGGGGGGTAATCGCGGAACGGCAAAGCTTTCAGGAAAGGCCACAGGCCGGCCGCGACGAGCCTGCGGACCACTTCCCCCCGCGGCATGCGCCCAAGGTCCGCCGCGCCCATCGGGTCCCGGGCCACCCGCTCCTCTTCCTCGTCGAGGCGGATGACGATGCGGGCGATCACCCGCCGGGGACCGAAATCGATCGCCTCCACGGTGCCGCCGCCCGGAGACATGACGCGCACGTCCGGGTGCCGCCTGTCCTCGATCAGGGGTGCCCCGAGGGCGACCCGCTGGCCCGTTTCCACCAGGAGCCGCGGCTTCAGGTGGGCCATCCTCCGGGGCAGCAGCGCCACCCGCTCCGGCCGGGGCAAGGCGTCCAGCGCCGGGGACGGTTCCCCGGCGATCCTGGGCGAGTGTCCCTTTTTGACGCTGAGGTGTTTCATGGGAGATTTTTCAAATGCCCGGGCCGGTCGCGCGCGGGTGAGTTGAAATCCGTCGTTTTCTACCATTTATGCCGCCGACTTTCAACCGCGGAATTGAAAGCGGCCGCACCCGCAGGCCCCCTCCGCCCCGGCCCCTCAGCGCCGGCCGTTTACAAATCGATTTTCTGATTTACAGTTGGGGGAAAATTGACTATGCTCCAGTCGGCCATCCATGCGGGCACGCCGCATCGGGGCAACTTCAAAGTCAACGGGACAAGGAGGGCGAAATGAACAGGTACGTATGCACCATCTGTGGGTATGTCTACGATCCGGCGCAGGGCGACCCGGACAGCGGAATCGCCGCCGGGACGCGGTTCGAGGACCTGCCCGACGACTGGGAATGCCCGGTCTGCGGTGCCGCCAAGGCCGATTTCGAAAAAGAGGAATAGCATGGCCGGATGACTGCTTCCAGCAGCCAGGATGCCCTTTGACCCGGGCCGCGGGTGACCCGGAGAAAAGGGCATCTGCATTTGGCCGCCGCCCGCCGCCGTGCGGCCACGGACCAACCCGATCCAGGCAGACCGAGGATTTGAGCAGATGAAACCGGTTGAAATCGCGCAAGGCATCTACGACGTGGGGGTGAACGATTGGAACATCAGTGATTTCCACGGCTACTCCACCCCTTTTGGAACCAGCTACAACGCCTACCTGATTCTGGACGAAAAGGTGACCCTGGTCGACACCGTCAAAAAGGGGTTTGAAAAGGACCTGCTGCGCCATATCGCCTCCATCGTCGACCCGAAAAGAATCGACTACGTCATCAGCAACCACACGGAGATGGACCACTCCGGCTCCCTGGCGGCGGTGATGCGCGCCGTGGGGGAGGACAAGCCGATCTTCTGCTCCAAGATGGGCCGGAAGACCCTCGCGGCCCACTTTCACAGCCCCTTGAACTTCCAGGCGGTGGAAAACGGCGCCACCCTGAGCCTCGGCAGGCGCAGCGCCACCTTCATGGAAACGCGCATGCTCCACTGGCCGGACAGCATGTTCACCTACCTCAACGAGGACAAGATCCTCTTTTCCAGCGACGCCTTCGGCCAGCACTATGCCGGCCACGAGCAGTTCGACGACGTCATCGGCGACGCCATCATGCCCCATGCCAAGAAGTATTTCGCCAACATCCTGCTCCACTTCTCGCCCCTGCTGCTCAAGCTCATCGACAAGGTCGCGGCGATGAACCTCGACATCCGCATGATCTGCCCCGACCACGGGGTGATCTGGCGCAGCGACCCCGCCAGGATCGTTGCCGCCTACGCCCGCTGGAGCCGGCAGGAGTCCAAGGGCAAGGCCATCGTGGTCTACGACACCATGTGGCGCAGCACCGAAGCCATGGCCGACGCCATCTCCACCGGGATCGCCGAAAAGGGGATCGAGGTGCGGCCCATGTACCTGCGCAAGTGGCACCGCAGCGACGTGCTCACCGAGGTCTTGGACGCCAAGGCCATCGTTGTGGGCTCCCCCACCCTCAACAACGGGATGTTCCCCACCGTGGCCGATTTCCTGACCTACGTGAAGGGGCTGCGCCCCCAGAACAAGCTCGGCGCCGCCTTCGGTTCCTACGGCTGGAGCGGCGAGGCGGTCAAGCTCATCGAGGCGGAGCTGGCGGCGATGAATTTCGCGCTCATCGCCGACGGCCTTCGCCAGCAGTACGTGCCCGACCGGGAGGGGCACGCGGCCTGCGTCGAATTCGGGCGCCGGATCGGCGATGCCGTCCGGCAATCCCGGGAACAGGCGGGACGATGAAGTACCCGGTGGTCGACCTGGGCACCTGCATCCTGTGCGAAGTCTGCACCACGGCCTGCCCGTCGGTCTTCAGCATCAACGACGCCGGGTGGCTGGAGGTGGCGGAACTCGAGATCTACCCGGAGGCCGACGTCAACGAGGCCATCAAGAACTGCCCCAAGGACTGCATCTCGTGGGAGGGAGCCTGAGAATGCCGAAACTGGCCCTTTTCGTCTACAACGGTGACCCCATGTGCTTCGTCCACGTCCTGCTCAACGCCCTCGACCTGCACGCCAGGGGATTGGGGGGCAGGATCGTCGTGGAGGGGGCGGCCACGAAGCTGATCCCGGAGATGGTCGAACCGGCGAACCCCATGGCCGGTCTCTGGAAAAAAGTGGTCGCCGCCGGCCTCGTGGACGGGGTGTGCCGGGCTGACCGGGAGGCTGCGCCGGGTGGGTGTCAGAACCCTTGTCATCTGGGGCGCGCAGGATGCGTGGATCCCGGTGGAAAACGGCCGGAAATTCGAGGAGGTTATTCCCGGCGCGGCCCTGAAGATCATCCCGGCGTGCGGACATGTCCCCCAGGAGGAAAAGCCGGAGGAGACCGCCCGGCTGATCCTCGACTTTCTCGCCCAGTGAACGCGGCAGGCCGTCGATGGCCATCCGCCGCGCCGTTTCAGGGAGGACGGCCGCGGCGGCTAACCCGCCGCCTGCACGGTTTCCTTTGCGCGCAGCGCCGCCAGCGTAGCGGCGATCTCTTCGGCGGTCACGCTCTGGCGCAGGGCCTCCATCTGCGCCATGACCTCCGCAAAGCGCACCCCCTCGGCGGCGCTGATCCAGGACAGCTGGAGCCGCTCGGGGCGGATCCCCTTCCTTTCCATCCGGCGGCGGATTTTCTCGACCCGCTTTTCGGTCCAGCGGTTGGCGTCGATGTAGTGGCAGTCGCCGATGTGGCAGCCGGAGACGAGCACCACCGGGGCGCCTTTCTCGAAGGCCTCCCAGACGAATCTCTCGTCGACCCGGCCGGAGCACATGGTGCGCACCAGGCGCACGTTGGCCGGGTACTGAAGCCGCGACACCCCGGCATAGTCGGCCCCGGCATAGGAGCACCAGTTGCAGGCAAAGACCAGGATCTTGGAGGCGCTCTCCTCGGAGAAGAGGGTGTCGACCTGGCTGAGGATCTGGGCGTCGGTGAAATGGTTCATCACGATGGCGCCGAAGGCGCACTCGGCCGCACAGGTGCCGCAGCCCGCGCAGGCGGCGCTGTTGACCACGGCCGGGGTCTTTTTCTGGGTGTCAACGCGGATGGCGTTGTAGGGGCAGACCTCGGCGCACCTGCCGCAGGATTTGCACAGGAGGGGTTCCACCTGGGACGTGATGGGCTCGGAGGTGATCATGCCCCGGTGCATGAGGCGCACGGCCCGGGCCGCGGCTGCGGAACCCTGGGTGACGCTTTCCTTGATGTCCTTGGGCCCCTCGGCGCATCCCGCGTAAAACACCCCCCGGGTGGCCGCATCCACGGGCAGGAGCTTGGGGTGGGCCTCCAGGAAAAAGCCGTCGGAGGTCAGCTGAAGGCCGAGCATCTCCTGGAGCCTGCGGGTCGATGCCGAGGGCTGGAGCCCCACGGCCAGCACGAGCATGTCCAGGTCGTGGCGTTCGAGCCGGCCCGTGGCGGTGTTTTCCACGGCGACGCACAAACTCCCGTCGGAAAGCTCCTCCACCGACCCGGGCAGCCCCCGCAGGTACTGGACCCCGAGGCTGCGGCTGCGGGTGTACAGATCCTCGAAGCCCTTGCCGAAGGCGCGGATGTCGACGTAGAAGACCTTGACGGTGATGTCCGGATGGTGCTCCTTGATCACCAGGCTGGCCTTGATCGTGTTCATGCAGCAGATGTTGGAGCAGTGACGCCCGCCGTTGCGCCGGGTCCGCGATCCCACGCACTGGATGAACCCGACGGAGGCCGGTGTCCCGAGGTCCCCGGGCCGCACCAGCCTGCCCGCGGTGGGGCCGCCGGCATTGAGGATGCGCTCCAGCTCCAGGCTGGTCACCACGTTTTCGAAGCGGGTATAGCCGTATTCGTCCATCGGGGTGGGGTCATAGGGCGCCATCCCCGTGGCCACGACGATGGAGCCCACCCTGACCTTGACCGTCTCGTCGGACATGTGAAACTGGATGCACTTCTTGTCGCACACCTCCAGGCACTTGGAGCAGCCCCGGCCCATGCACTCGGCCATGTTGATCACGAAGGCCGAGGGCACGGCCTGGGCAAAGGGGATGTAAACGGCCTTGCGCGAGGAAAGCCCCATGTTGAACTCGTCGGGGAAGACCACCGGGCAGGCCTTGGCGCACTCGCCGCAGGCGGTGCAGGCCTTTTCGTCCACGTAGCGGGCGCGCCTGACGATCTTGACCTCGAAATTGCCCACGTAGCCGCCGATATCGGCCACTTCGCTCAGTGTCATCAGGCGGATGTTGGGATGCCGACCGGCATCGGCCATTTTCGGCCCGAGAATTCAGATGGAGCAGTCCATCGTGGGGAAGGTCTTGTCCAGCTGGGCCATGGTCCCGCCGATGGACGGGCTTTTCTCCACCAGCACCACCTCGTAGCCGCTGTCGGCCAGATCCAGGGCCGCCTGGATCCCGGCCACGCCGCCGCCGATCACCAGCGTCCGCTTGGTGAGGGCGATGACGTCTTCGGTCAGGGGGGCCAGCAGCCGCGCCCGGGCCACCGACATGGCCACCAGGTCTTGCGCCTTGGCCGTGGCCCGGGCCTGCTGGCGCATGTGGACCCAGGCGCACTGTTCGCGCAGGTTGGCCATTTCCAGCAGGTAGGGGTTGAGCCCGGCATTGACCATCATGCGCCGGAAGGTGGGTTCGTGGAGCCGGGGGGAACAGGAGGCCACCACGACCCGGTCGAGGCCCCGCTCGCGGATGTCGGCGACGATTTCCGCCTGGCCCGGTTCGGAGCAGGCATAGGTCACCACCTTGGAAAGGGCCACGCCGTCCAGGGCGGCGGCCTGGGCGGCCACCCGGTCGCAGTCCACGGTCTGGGCGATGTTCAGGCCGCAGCGGCAGACGTACACGCCGATGTGCGCCTCGTTCTCCTGGCAGGACAGGTGGGTCTGGGTGCTGGTCATGGCTGAATCCTTTTTCCCGCGTGTGATTCGCGGCTGTCGATCCGCGTTTGACGGTGGAGGCAACTGTGCGTTCGGTTCGGGCCGGCGGTTCACTCCCAACAGATGGTCTGCGCCACCAGGCTGGTGAGGTCGGCCATCTCCATGGTGATCCCTGGGCCCAGAAACGGGTCTTCCATGGCGCAGCGCAGATGGATCTGGCACTTGGGGCAGGAGGTCACCAGAAGCCCCGCCCCGCCGGCGCGAATCTCGCGCAGGCGCTGGACCTGCAGGGCCTTGTTGGAAGCGTCGCAGGCGCTCCAGGCGCAATTGCCGCAGCAGGAGGAGAGGCCGGCCGTGCCCGCCGTGCGCACGGCCCCGCTTCCGGCAAGCCGCCCCAGCAGGCGCCGGGGCAGGGCGCGGACGGCGTCGCTGCGGTCGAGGCGGCAGGCCCTCTGGTAGGCGACGGCGGCCCCCTCGCCCTTGAAACCCACCGCCCCCTTGTCGATCTGGGTTTCCAGAAAATCGTACAGGTGGGTCACGGTCACGCCGGTTTCCAGGCCGAAAGCCCCGTAGTCCACCCCAAGGGTCTGAAAGCACTCCGGACAGGCCGTGATGATCTGCTCGACACCCGAGTCGCGGAACTCCTCGACGTTGAGCCGCCCCAGGCGCAGGAACCCCTCGCGGTCCCCGCTCCAGAGCAGGTCATGGCCGCAGCAGCGCTCGGCGGCCATCAGCCGCGGCTCCACGTCGAAAAAATTGAGCAGGCGCAGGGCGTCGGTCAGAATTTTCGATGTGTCCAGGGCGTGGTGGTGTTTGAAAAAAGCGTCGAAATAGGGTGCGCAGCCCCCGAAAAACAGGATCTTGCCGGCCGGGTCGGTGCGGATGTCCGGGGGCAGGCGCTCCCAGCGCCGCGGCCTGACCTGCGCGGAGCCCATGGCGCGCATCAGGGACTGGAAGAAGCCGCCGTGGGGCTGGTGGCGGCCGTCGGCGCCGGCCTCGCGCAGCAGCCAGCGCATGTCGCGCACGAAGGCGGGGAAATTCACGTCGCTGGGGCAGCGCTCGTGGCAAAGGCCGCAGGTCAGGCAGGCATGGATGTCCCCGGCAACCGCTTCGTTGTCGGCTTCCCCGCGGATGATGGCGCTGACGATGGCCCGGGGCGAGTAGGCCCGCCCGCTGAGGGCCAGGGGGCAGGAGGCGGTGCACTTGCCGCAGTCCTGGCAGGCGAAGGCGTTGTGGCGGGCCAGCAGCGCGGCCGCGGTTTCCGCCGGGGCGGCGTTCGCGCGGCGTGCCGGCCGGACCGGGCTCTTGCCCAGGGTTTCGACTTGATGGACGAAAGCGGCGAGGAACCGCTCCAGGGCCTCGGCCTCGTCGGGCAGAAAGGTGGCCAGCCCCATGCGCCGTCCCCCCACCCCGAGAAGATCGAGGATGGCACGGGTGTCCGCGGTGTTTTTCTCGGCCGAGACGGTTCCGCTGCCGTAGCGGCAGGTGCCCGGGCTGCAACCCACCAGGGCCACGCCGTCGGCCCCCATTTCAAAGGCCTTGAAGAGCAGGGCCTTGCTGATGCGCCCGGTGCAGGGAATGCGCACCATCTGCACCGGCCCCGGAATCCGGTAGCCTTCGTCCTGGAGCCGCTGGTAGGCGCTGTGGGGGCCCCAGCTGCACAAAAACAGGATGATCTTGATGTCCTCTGAGGTCATTTCGTCTGGATCCTGGTTCATACCCTCGGGCTTTTTGCGTTGGGAAAGGGCCGCTTCCGCCTTTCGCCGGGGTCGGTACCGGTAGAAAACGGCAGAGTCGATGCCGGCCCCGATTCGAATTGCGACGGGTTCACGCCGGCATCAGAATGTCCTCCAGCATGCGCTCGAAAAACACCTGGCTGCGGTAGGGGCTGTCCGCGGCGTTGGAGGGGCATACCGATATGCAGTTGCCGCAGCCTTTACAGAAGGCCTCGTCCACCGCCGCGTGCCAGCCGCCCGTGCCGTTGGGCAGCAGGCTCACCGCGTGGTAGGGGCAGACATCCACGCAGCGTCCGCAGCCCCGGCAGACGTTTTTGTCCACCACCACGGTATGACCCTTGCTCTGACGGGGTCCCCTGGGCATGACCGCGGCGGCCAGAACGGCCGCGGCCTCGCCTTTCTGCCGGCTGGAGATGGAAATGCCGGGCGGGTCGGCGAGGAACAGGCCGGAAACCGATGTCATGCCGGGGTAGAAAAAAGGAATGCCGGTGACACCCCGGGCCTGCATGGCGCCCGAGATCCGGCGGCCGGGGAGTCCCTGCTGGTGCACATAGTCGATGCCGCGGCGGGAGGTTTCCCCCATGATGACCGCACCGACGCGGATTTCCTGGGTCAGGGTGTCGGTTTCCACGGACAGGACGAAATCGCCCAGGGTGCCGCTGACCCGGCGCACCGTTGCGCCCCGGAACCAGTGGACATTGGCATGGCGCTCCAGCGCCGCCGGAGGCGCCGCGCCCCCGGAGAACCAGAACACGTCCATGCCCGCCTGCGCCAGGGTCTGGGCGCTGTGAACCGCGGCCTGGCCGGCGCCGATGACCGCGGCGGCAAAATGGGTGTTGCGCGAAGGGGACGAAAAAGGCCTGAGGCGGCGGGCGCCCTTCACCGAACGTTCCAGAAGCCGCGACAAAAAGCTTCTCCTGTCAATCTTCATTGATCGTTCCCCTGTAATGGTGCGGATTCGTGTCATCGGGCGTTCCGGGGAGCTGCGCTGTCGGGCTGGGACGGGCCCAACAGCCCCCGCGCTATTTGTGGCAGACGAAGCAGGCCTCCCTTTGGGTCTGCACGCTCGATGCCATCTCCTTGAGCTGCATGTGGCAATTGGAACAGTCGTTCATTTTCATCGAGTCCCAGGTGTTCCCGCCGATCCCTGAAATGTTCCGGCCCCAGATGTCGCGGCTGTAGCCGGTGATCCGGTTCTCCTCGTAGACCTTGAGATAGTCCGATGTCCCGATGTCGCCGTGGCATGTGGTGCAATCCATTTTGGCCTTGAGCACGTGCGCGGCGTGGGAGAAAAAGACGCAGTCGGGCTGGCGCGCGTAGACCAGCCAAGGCACCTCGCGCTCTTTTTCGACATACTCGGCGACGAAACGGGCCTCTGCCTCGCTTTCACCCTGCACCTCCTCGTGGCAGCCGATGCACTGGGCCAGCTTCGGCGACCCGGAGAAGGTGCCGTCCTCACGGAAAAAATGGCAGCTCTGGCAGCCTTCGTCGACCAGCTCGTTGTGCTGGGCGTGGCTGAATTCGACGGGCTGGTCCTTCTGGGAGTAGAGGAGCTTGGGGAAAATGCCCCACCCCAGGACGAGGCTGGCCAGCAGGCCGATGAAAAAGAAGAGGATGACCGGTCCGGCGGCCCCCTTTCCCTCCGGGTGGACCCTGCTGTCGGCCGAACCTTCGGCGCCCGTTTTCCCCTCGTGATCGTGTGTGCTCATGGATGCTCCGTCAGGCTGTGGTTTTCGGGTTCAGGTAAAGTGGATCGCGCCGGTCAGGCGCGCAGACGGCCGCCGCCCCGACCGGAAACCGGAAAAGACGCCGAGCCGGCCCCTCTAATCGACCATACACCTTGAATAACAGGAAAATCTTTTTCTGGAGCGGAAAAAATAATGCGGGTTCTGTACCGTCGGGCGCTATTTTTGTCAAGAGAAATCATTGGCCCATGGCGCCATAGGAATGAAGGCCGGGCAGGTAGTTGACGCCGAAGTAGGTAAACAGCACCGCGCCGAAGCCCAGGATGGAGAGGCAGGCGATCCGCCGGCCCTGCCAGCCGCGCATCAGCTTGGCGTGCAGCAGGCTGGCGTAGACGAACCAGGTGATCAGGGACCAGGTTTCCTTGGGATCCCAGCCCCAGTAGCGGCCCCAGGCCGAATGGGCCCACACCGCCCCCGTGATGATGCCCGCGGAGAGGAACAGGAAGCCGAACATGACCAGCTGGTGGTTGAGTTCGTCCAGGACCCGGGAATCGGGGAGGTGGTCGACGAGGGGCCCCCGCCGGCCGCCGCCGCGCTGCTTGAGGAGGTACATCCAGCTCACCCCGAAGGCGATGGCGAAGGCGGCGTAGCCGATGAAGCAGGTGACGACGTGGGCGATGAGCCAGTTGCTTTTCAGGGCCGGGATCAGGGGCTGGATGCGGTCGCTGATGTGGGGGGAGAGGGAGGCGTAGGCCATGGCCAGGAAGGCCAGGGGAGTGGTGAAGGCGCCGAGGGTGCGGTCGGCGTAGCGGCGCTCGACGACCAGGTGGATGATGCCGATGGTGAAGGCGAAAAAGACCAGGGACTCGTAGAGGTTGGCCAGGGGGGCGTGGCCGATGCCGAGGCGGTAGGATTCCGCCCAGCGCAGGGCGATGCCCGCCCCGTTGCCCATCACCGCCAGCAGGGCGATCCAGGATGCCAGGCGCCCGCCTTGCGGCCGTTTGAACACCCAGGCGGCGAGGTAGACCATGGCCGCCAGGCCGTAAACGAAGGTGACGATGGAAAGCAGAAGGGAACTGTTCATCTGGGGTGTCCTTTTCCCCGCGGCCCGCCGCGCGTCTGTCCGCGGGGGCCGCCGCGGCCGGCGGGTCAGAGCCTGCGGAGCTTTTCCGCAATGCGTTGAATTTTAAGGTCCATCGCCACCTGGCCTTTGGGCGCCCTGCCGGTCACCCGGACCCGGCTGCCGGAGCCGGCGGGCGCCAGCTCGACGCAGACCTGCTGGTGGGGCATGAAGAAGGTGATCACGCACCCCAGGATCATGAGGACGAATCCGGCGTAAACCACCCACACCCCCGGATCCCGCGCCACCTGGAGGCCGGTGTAATAGCGGGGCGTGTACTCGGCGACGGCGACGACCACTTCGCCCTTGCGCATCTGGTCGAAGCCGGGGAAGCGCAGGGGCAGGATGATGGGCACCGGTTCGGCGCCGCCGGGGGTCAGGGTCCCGACAAAGGCCTCTCCGACGGCGTGGCCCTGGAACTGGGCCTCTTCGCGGTATTCCTCGATCACCAGGGTGCCCAGATTCTCCGGGATGACGACCTTCTGGCCGAGGACCGCCGGCTGGGTGTAAATCATCCCGGTTTCGCGGCTGGTCAGGCTCAGGACGAATTCGTTTCCCGGCAGGGTGCCGTAGCTGGACTGGTAGATGCGGACGCCCCGGTGGGAAAGGGGGTCGTTGACGATGATATCCTTCTGCAGTATCGGCCCGCCCGCCTCGAGGATGGTCAGGCGGGAGCGGTACTCCTTCGGGGCCCCGCCCTCGTAGAAGCTGACGTCGAAATCGTCGCAGCGGATCTGGAAGCCGAGCTGGATCGACTGGCGGCTGTTGCGCAGGAAGACCCGGTCCCGGGCCTCGCCCTCCGGGATGTTGACGAAACCCTCGTACCCGAAAAAGGAGCCGATCAGGCCCCCCGCCAGAAGCAGCACCACGCTGAAGTGGACCACGTAGACGCCGATCCGCGACCACCGTCGCCGCTCCCCGAAAATGCACGCGCCGCGGCCGCAGGGCTCCACGCGCACGGTGCCGAAATGGCCGGCGACGACCGGTCGGCACAGGTCGGCGAGCTCATCGGGAGGGCGGTTGTCCTCCCAGCCGGGCCCGCCGGCCGGCTTGCGGAAGCGGGCGGCGGAAAACTTCGGCGCCGCGGGGAAGATGACCCGCCAGGTGGCCGAGAGGCGCTCGACGGAGCAGACGATGATGTTGGTGGCCAGCAGGATCATCAGGAAGCGGAACCACCAGGAATGGTACATGTCGAACACGTTGAGGACGGAGAACAGGCGATAGAGGAATTCCCCATAGGCGCGGACATATTCCGCCGGGGACTGGTTCTGGGGGATCAGGGTCCCGATCATCGACGTCAGCGCCAGGCCGAGGAGCAGGACGACGGTCAGCCTGACGGAGGACCCGCCGCGAGCCCTGTCACCAAGTCCCTCACGGATGACATGCCCCCAGCCGACCCTCGAAACGACCAGGCGGCCGAAACCGCCCTTGCGAAAAATTGCGCCGCGTGGATCGCCTCCTTTTTCGAGGAGGTCGACCCGTCCCTCGGCACCGTTGTGAAGCTGCGCTTCCATTCCCGGGACGGCTTCCCCGACCCCCGCCCGGAACGGCGCCCCGCCTGCCTCCTTTTCGGCCGCAGGCAAAACAGCGGCCTGGTGCTTCACGTCTGCGCCGATGGCCTCGCCGATGCCCCCCCGGCCGCCCTGCAGGCCGCCGTGGACCTGGAACTGGCCCTCTTCAGCCTGGATCTTCGCGGCGACGCCTTCGCCTTCAACTTCCGAAGGAAGATCCAGTCCTCCCTCAACCTCAGCGGGTCCGCCATCGCCGTTGTGCGCCAGATGGTCTGGCACCTGGAAAAAGCGCTTCAGCTCCAGGCGGCGACGCGGATGATCCTCGACCTGGGGCGGGGCGGGCCCCAGGTGGTCTACCACTTTCACCAGCTGGAAAGAACACTCGGCGACGCGCAGGACTACGACCGCCTGCAGCCGCACGACTGGGTGCGGGGGCTTTACCTGTGCCAGAAGTGTGAAGCCTTCCTCCCGCTCCACCTGCTGCAGCAGTCGGGCCTCTCGCCCGAGTTGGTCTCCTTCTGGGACCGCTGCCACCCCTACCTTCTCCCTCACGACCGCGCGCTTCTGGGGCAGGTGGCCCGGCAGGCCCTCGCGGACGGCGACCTGCCCTTTGCCTCCCGGGTCGACAGGCTCTTCGACCGGGTGCGCGGCCATTTTTCCATCTGAATCCCTGCCTCCATCGATGTCGTTGTCGTTCTCGTTGTCGTTCTCGTTGTCGTAATCGTAATCGTAATCGTAATCGTAGTCGTAATCCTATCCATCAAATAAATTGATGTCGCTGACCGATCCCCAGTCTTCCTCGGGAGAAAGGGAGCGGCCCCCTGCAGTCGGGAACGAGCAGGGAGGGTTGCGCCTTGTTTTGTGCGTCCGGGGTGTCTGGGAGCGCAATCAGGCCGATGACGGGCGGCGTGGGGGGTGACGGGTGCGCGGACATCCAGGATCAGGATACCGATTACGACAACGATTACGACCACGACAACGATCGAGCCGGCATTGACGGCAACGGCTGTTTTTGCTTCTCCTTTCTCTGCGCCTATTCGGGTATGCCCGCATACCCGCTAAATACCCGAAAGCCTGCATTTACATCCCGCGGCCGGCATGAGACCCTGCGGCCGTTGCGGGAAGCGCCGCCGCAAGGCACCCTACCTGGAGGAGAAATGAAAATCACCCAAATCGCCGGTTTCCTCGGCTGCGGCAAGACGACCCTCCTGCTGCAGCTGTCGCGCCGCCTGGCCGGGGGCGGCCGGCAGAAGGTGGCTCTGGTGGTCAACGAGATCGGGGAAATCCCCGTCGACGGCAAGGTCATCGAGGAAAGCGGCCTTCTGGTCAAGGACATCGGCGGCGGCTGCATCTGCTGCGAGGTGGCGGCGACCTTCGCAAAGACGATCTACCGCCTCTACAAGGACTTCTCGCCGGATCACGTCCTGGTGGAGCCGACCGGGGTGGCCGTTCCGCACCAGGTCAAGCTTGCCGCGCGCATGGGCGGCCGGGATGCCAAGCTCACCCTCGGCCCGGCCGTCGTGCTCTTCGACGCCACCCGCCCGGCGGAGCTGCTGGACATGGACATGCTGGGGCAGCTGGTGACCACCCAGGTCAAGGATGCCGACATCATCGCTATCAGCAAGATCGACGCCGTGGACGAAAACGCGGTCGCCGAGTCGGCATCCAGGGTGAGGCAGTACAACGCCGTCGCGGAAATCGTGAACCTGTCCACCTTCGCGGACATCGGCATCGACCGCCTGGTGGAAATGATCCAGGCATGGGAGGGATAGCCCGATGGCAGGGGACACCGGCCGGCAAGTCGGCTGTTACACCGAGCACGGCGTCAGCGGGTACGGCGTGGCCGCCAAGCTGAGCCGCAAAGAGGCCATGAACGAGGCGTTTCTCAAGACCATGGCCGAAAACATGATGACGGCCATCGCCCAAAAATGCATGGAACTGGGCGCACGCTGCATCGGCCACATCAAGTCGCACCTCAACACCCCGGCCGGGACCCTCAAGGCCGACACCATCGGAACGGCCCACGGCGTGTTTTCGACCGGCCACGTGAGCCACCCGGTCCGGGACGTCACCATCGCGGTCAACAGCATCGTCCAGGGCATCCCGGAGCATGCCGTCAAGGCGGCCACCCTCGAAGGCCTCCACGAAGTGGCCCAGAACCTCGGCCTTTCGGTGGTCAAGGAGAAAGAGCACACCTATTTCGACGAGTTCGACTTCGTCGCCTCCAAGCAGGACTACCTCAAGCAGCTCCAGGCCCAGCTGCAGGAGGAAGATTTCCGGGAGGAGGACTAGAGGTGCGCCTGGTCAGCGTGTCCGGCACCCGCGGCAGCGGCAAGACGACCCTCATCGGCCGGCTGGTGACCCGGTTGTCGGCCGCGGGGAGGCGCTGCGCGGTGATCGTCAACGAGCAGGGGAAGGCGACCTACGACGAGATCCCGGGTGTTGCCGGGGGGGAGGTGCCGATCCAGTACCTGCGGGGGGGCTGAGTCGGTTGTTCACTGGCGACCAGTCTGGTGGACCGGATCAAAACGATCAGGCGGCGCCACGCCCCGGACGTACTCTTTGTCGAGCCGTCGGAGATGGTGGTCACCGCCGAAATGCGCCAGGTGTGCGCCATGGGCCGGCGGGACGTTTCCTACGAGATCGGCCCGCTGGTCACCCTGGTGGACGGCCCGCACTTCGATTTTCTGTGGGCCGAGCGCGGCCGCCTCATCACGGGGCAGGTCCGGGGGGCCGACGTGGTGGGCATCGGCCGGGCCGACCGGGTCGATGCCGAAATGGAAGCCCGTGTCCGGGAGACCCTGGGGACGCTGCACCCCGAGGTCTTCCGGTTGAGCGCTGTCAACGGAGCCGGGGTGGACCGGTTGGCGGCCCTCATCACCTGAGGCCCCCAAGGGTTCCCGCCCGAACAGGGGTGTTCACGTCCATCGGCGTGCCCGGCAGGGCATGCCCAACCAAAGGAGACATCAGATGAACGGATTGGAAAGAGTGGCGACGGTTTTGCAAGGCGGCATCCCGGACCGGGTGCCCGCGGGCCCGCTGGTCTGCGGCGCTTCCCGGAGGGTGTACGGGGTGACCTACGAGGAATGGTCGCGGGACGGGGAGCTGATGGCCAAATCCCAGATCCAGGCCCACAACCTCATCGGCTACGACGGCATCCTGGGGCTGGTGGACCTGTCGGTGGAAGCCGCCGATTTCGGGCAGAAGATGGTGTTTCCCATCGAGGACACGGCCCACCCCGACTACGACGACCCCTTCATCCGGACACCGGACGACTACTACAAGATCCAGCCGCTGGACCCCACCAAGGGGCCGCGGATGAAGGAGTCCCTGAAATACTACGACATCGTCTGCAACGAGAAGGCGGCCACCACCGCCATCATGGGGTTCGTCTACGGCCCCCTGGGGATCCTGTCCATGATGCGCGGGGCCGAAAACCTCTTCCGGGACTGCTACAAGCACAAGGAAGCGGTCATCCACGCGCAGAAGGTCATCAACGGGGTGCTGGTGGACTACATCAAGGCCATCGCCAAGACCGGCTGCCACGCCATCGTCCTGGACACCCTGTTCGCCTCCCAGACCATCATGCGCAAGGAGATGTGGCGGGAAATCGAAGGCCCCTTCGCCAAGGAGCTGGCCGAGGCCACGCGCGCCAACGGCATGATGGTCATCGTGCACAACTGCGGCAACGGCCTCTATTTCGACGCCCAGATCGAGACCATGGACCCCATCGCCATCTCCTGCGCCTACCCGCCGGATGACTGCGCCGACTGGGTGGAGACCAAGAAGAAGTGGGGCGACAAGGTGACGATCATCGGCTACACCAGCCCGGCGCAGTACGCCTTCCTGGGGAGCCCCGAGGAGATGAAGCAGGAGTGCAAGAAGGAGATCGGGGAACTGGCCGCGGGCGGGCGGTTCATCCTGGCCACCGGGTGCGAGTTCCCGCCCAACGGGTCGCTGATGAACGCCATCGCCATGATGGAAGCGGCCGAGCTTTACGGCAAGTACTAAGGAAATCCTCCGGGTTCACCCGGCGCACACCCGCGGGCCGGCAGACCGCTTTCCGGCCCGCGGGCTGTTCGGGATGAGCGCAACCATTGCAAGGAGCCGCACATGCACCACCCTGGAGACGGGCCCGACGGCCTCAAAGCGCCCAACGGCGTGGCCATCGAAAATTACCGCATCGCCGCCGAACCCCACTACCTGCCCACCGGCGAAGAGATCGAGGTGTTCGAGTTCGCCTACCGCCTGAAGCTGCCCGTGATGCTCAAGGGGCCCACCGGCTGCGGGAAGACGCGTTTCCTGGAGCACATGGCCTGGCGGATCGGCCGGCCGCTGGTGACCATCGCCTGCCACGAGGACCTGACGGCCTCCGACCTCGTGGGCCGCTACCTCCTCAAGGGGGACGAAACAGTCTGGCAGGACGGCCCCCTGAGCCTGGCGGTCAGACACGGGGCCATCTGTTACCTGGACGAGGTCGTGGAAGCGCGCAAGGACACCACCGTGGTGATACACCCGCTGACCGACGACCGCCGCATCCTGCCCCAGGAGAAACGCGGCCTTCTGCTGGAGTGTCACCCGGATTTCCACCTCGTGATCTCCTACAACCCCGGCTATCAGAGCGTCATGAAAGACCTCAAGCACTCGACGCGCCAGCGTTTCGTGGCCCTGGATTTCACCTATCCGTCGGCCGAAAAGGAGCTGGCGATCATCGTCAGGGAAAGCGGGGTGGACCCATCACTGGCCGAACGCCTGGTGCGCCTGGGGGAGATGGTCCGCAACCTCCGCCAGCACGGGCTGGAAGAGGGCATCAGCACCCGGCTGCTGGTCTATGCCGCCAAACTGATGGAAAGCGGCGTCAAGCCGGCGGTGGCCTGCGATGTGGCGGTGATCCGGGCCATGTCCGACGACGCGGAGATGCAGACGGCCATCGCCGAAATCGTGGCCGGGATTTTCTGATGGGAGATCGGAAGAGCACACCATGCGAGAGATCAACGTCGGTTTGCTCGGCTGCGGCACGGTGGGGACCGGGGTCGCCAGGATGCTCATCGAGAGCGCTGACATCATCCAATCCCGGCTGGGGGCCTCGCTGCGCCTGAGGGCGGTCGCCGACATCGACACCGCCACGGACCGCGGCATCGTTTTCGAGGACGGGGTCTTCACCAGCGACGCCCGCCGGGTGGTCGACGACCCCGGCATCGACATCGTCGTGGAAATGATCGGCGGCGAGGGCATCGCCCGGGAGCTCATCCTTCGAGCCATCGACAACGGCAAGCAGGTCGTCACCGCCAACAACGCCCTGCTGGCGCACCAAGGCAACCGCATCTACGGCGCGGAGCGCGACAAGGGCGTCGACCTGGCCTTCGAAGCCAGCGTGGGCGGCTGCATGCCGGTGATCAAGACCCTGCGCGAGGCCCTGGTGGGCAACCGCATCCGGTCCGTGACCGGCATCCTCAACGGGACCTGCAATTACATCCTTTCCAAGATCAGCGACGAGCGCATCCCCTTCGAACAGGCCCTGTCCCAGGCCCAGGCCAGCGGGTTCGCGGAGGCCGACCCGACCCTGGACGTGGAGGGGTACGACACGGCCCACAAGCTCGCCATCCTCTGCGCCCTGGCCTACGGCATGGAGATCGATTTCGAGGACATCTACATCGAGGGCATTTCCAGGGTCACGCCCCTGGACATCGAGGCCGCGGCCCAGTTCGGCTACCGGATCAAGCTCCTGGCCATCAGCAAGGACGACGGGGATGCGGTGGAAGCGCGGGTCCACCCCACCATGATCCCCATGGACAACATCCTGTCGAGCGTCAACGGCCCCCTGAATGCCCTGGCCATCAACGGCGACGCCGTGGACGACATCCTGCTCTGCGGCCGCGGGGCCGGCCGGATGCCCACCGCCAGCGCCGTCATCGCCGACCTGGTGGACATCGCCCGCAACCTGATGTGCGGCTCCCCGGGCCGGGTGCCCCTGCTCTCCTACCAGCCGGACCGCATCCGCAGGCTGCCGGTCCTGCCCATGGAGAAGATCCACAGCCACTACTATTTCCGCTTTTCCGCCCTGGACCGCCCCGGCGTGCTCTCCAAGATCTCCGGCATCCTGGGCAATTACGGCATCAGCCTCAAATCGGTTCACCAGAAGGGGCGCAAGTCCGAGGGCTCGGTGCCGCTGATCATGCTCACCCACCAGACGTCGGAGGCCAAGGTCCGGGAGGCCATGGCCGAAATGCTGCAGCTCAACGTGGTCACCGAAAAACCGATGCTGATCCGCATCGAAGACGAGAACGGCAGCGACTGAGGTTAATGCGTGCCCAAAAGTGAGCGGACGATCACATCCAGACGGAGCGAAGCGACACCGCAACTTTAGGCATTTTAGTCACTTTAGCTCACCATAGTCACTCCTGCACGAAAGGAGCAGCATGCACGTCATTTGTTTCGACCTGGAAGGCGTGTTCGTACCGGAAATCTGGATCAACGTGGCGGAGCGCACCGGCATCGCCGAACTCAGGCTGACCACCCGGGACATCTCCGACTACGATGTGCTGATGCGCCGGCGCCTGTCGATTCTGGAGAAACACGGGTTGAAGCTCAGGGACATCACCGACGTCATCGCCCGCATGGATCCCCTGGAGGGGGCCCGGGAGTTCATCGACTGGATGCGGGAGCGGACCCAGGTCATCATCCTTTCCGACACCTTCGTCCAGTTCGCCGGCCCGCTGATGAAAAAGCTCGGCTGGCCGACCCTCTTCTGCAACGAGCTCACCGTGGCCCCGGACGGCGCCGTGAGCGGCTACCGCATGCGCCAGAACAGCGGCAAGCGCATGGCCGTGGTGGCCCTCAAAAGCCTCTACTACCGGGTCGTCGCCGTGGGCGACTCCTACAACGACATCGCCATGCTCCAGGAGGCCGACAGCGGGGTCCTTTTCCGCCCGCCGCCCAACATCGTCGCGGAATACCCTGGGCTGCCCGTGGCCGTCACCTACGACGAGCTGAGGGAAATCGTGGAGAGGGAACTGGGGGCTCAGGCATAGGCTGACTCCCGGGCCCGTCGGGGGATGCGGAGGCGGATGAACGCTTCCAAATCGAAATCGAAATCGGGGTCGGCATCGGAGCATCTGGAATGAACCCCCACCGCACCACCTACCGCGTCATCTACGGGGACACGGACAACATGGGCGTCGCTTACTACGCCAACTACCTGCGCTGGTTCGAGATCGGCCGGACGGAGATGTTCCGCGACCTCGGCCTGGCCTACAGGGAGATCGAGGCCCGGGGGATCTTCCTCCCGGTGTCCGAGGCCCACTGCAAATACCTTTCGCCGGCGCGCTACGACGAACTGCTGGTCATCGAAACGACCCTGGACCCGGCCATGCGCGCCGGCATGAAGTTCGACTACCGGATTTCGAGCGAAGGGGACGGCAGGGCCGTGGCGAACGGCTGCACCCGGCACGCCTGCCTGAGCGGGTCCGGGCGCGTGGTGCGGCCCCCGGCCTACCTGCGGGAGCTGATCCGGGAAAAATTGGCGTCATGATCCCCGACATCGACACGTTCAAGGCCTGCCGGCTCCTGGTGGTGGGCGACCTGATGATCGACGAGTACCTGTGGGGCAGGGTCGACCGCATCTCCCCCGAAGCCCCGGTGCAGGTGGTCACCGTCGGCAGCGAGAGCTTCACCCTGGGGGGGGCCGGCAATGTCGTCAACAACCTGGTCGCCCTGGGGGCCGCGGTGTCGGTGGCCGGCGTGACCGGGACCGGCCCCAACGCGGGCCTGCTCCTGCAGCGCTTCGCCCAGCTGGGGGTGGACACCCGCGGGCTCATACGGGAGCCGGGCCGCCCCACCACCCGCAAGACCCGGATCATCGCCGAGAGCCAGCACGTCCTGCGCATCGACCGCGAAACCCGCAAGGAGATCTCCGGCGCCACGCGCGAGGCCCTGGGACGGGCCGCCAGGCAGATCATCCCCGGGGTCGGCGCCGTCCTGGTGTCCGACTACGGCAAGGGCCTCATCACCCGCGAACTGATGGCCGACCTGATCGCCTGGGCCCGGGCGGGCGCCAAGCCCCTCATCGTCGACCCCAAGGGCCTCGACTTCACCCGCTATGCCGGCGCCTGCCTGGTGACCCCCAACCTGCAGGAGGCGTCCCTGGCCGCCGGGGTGGACATCGTCGACGATGCCTCCCTCTTCGCCGCCGGCGCCCGCCTCCTGGAAACCTCCGGCGTCGGCAACCTGCTCGTCACGTGCGGGCCGGAGGGCATGGTCCTTTTCGAGCCGGGGCGCGCCCCCCACCGCATCCGCACCGAGGCGCGCCAGGTCTACGACGTCTCCGGGGCCGGCGACACGGTCCTGGCCGTGCTGGGGCTGTGCATCTGCAGCGGCGCGAGCCTGGTCGAGAGCGCCGTGCTGGCCAACACCGCCGCCGGCATCGTTGTGGGCAAGGTCGGCACGGCGACCGTCTCCGCAGCCGAACTGAAAGCCGCCGCCGACCCGAACCGCCCCCCGCGGGCGGACAAGTACCGCGACCTCGCCGAGCTGCCGGCGCTGATCCCCGAACTGCGCCAGGGCGGCAAGCGCATCGTGATGACCAACGGGTGCTTCGACCTGATCCACCCCGGCCACATCGGGCTCTTTTCCGCCTCCAAGGCCCTCGGGGACATCCTCATCGTGGCCATCGACGACGACCCGTCGGTCCGGCGCCTGAAGGGCCCCGGCCGCCCGGTGATCCGCGCCCGGGAGCGGGTCCAGGTCCTCAGCGCCCTGGACTCGGTCGACTACGTGGTGGTGTTCCCCTCCGACCGTCTGGACGACCTGATCCGCACGATCCGCCCCGATGTCCTCACCAAGGGGGACAACTATCGATCCGAGGAGGTCTCGGGCCGGGGGCTGGTGGAACAGTTCGGCGGGCGGGTGGTGCTGATCCCGGCCTCGGGCGGCATGTCCTCGACCGGCATCATCAACAGCATCCGCAACGGGTGATTGGCGCTGCTCAGGCAGGAGGGGGTCGTCGCGGCCGCGTGCAATTTTTCCACCGACCGGGTGCGCTGCACCTACGACCCGGTTCACACCTCTCCCGACCGGATGGTCCCCGTCCTGGCAGGCCTCGGCTACCGCGCGTCGATCCCCGGCCGCGGGGCCGCCGACAAGTCCAGGAGGCGCGAGCTGCTGCGGTTGGCCGTCTCCGCGGTCCTGACCGCAAACGTCATGATGCTCTCCTTCGCCCTCTATTCAGGGTTCTTGAGCCGCCTCGACGCCGAGACGATCCGCAGAATTTCCTGGCCGATCTTCACCCTGGCCGGCGTGGTCTTCTTCTACGGCGGCGCCGCGATCCACAAAAAGGCATGGGCCGGCCTCGCATCGGCGGCCCCCGGAATGGAGACCCTCATCTCCATCGGCGCCACGGCCGCCTATCTCTACAGTACGGTCAATTTCATGCGGGGCGGCATTCATCTCTACTTCGACACGGCTTCCATGCTCATCACCCTGGTCCTGGTGGGCAAGACCCTGGAGGGAAAGGCCAGGGACCGGGTGCGCGACGACCTTGCCGGCTTCTTCTCCCTGCGGCCCGCCAAGGCCAGGGTCTGCACCCGGGAGTTTCCGCAGGGGCGCTACGTGTCGGCCGGACAGCTGGCGGCGGGGGATCTTTTCATCGTCCGGGAGGGGGAAATCGTCCCCGCCGACGGCGTCGTCCTCTCCGGCCGCTGCCGCGTGGACGCGTCATCCCTGACGGGCGAGGCCGTGCCGATCCCCATGCAGGCGCCCGATCGCATCCGCAGCGGCACCCGGGTTCTGTCGGGCAGCGTCAGGGCGAGGGCCGAGGCGGTGGGGGCGGATTCCGTGCTGGGGCAGATGGTGGCGGTCATGGAGCGCGCCCTCGGCGCCAAAACGCCCGTCGAAGGCCGCACCGACCGCCTTCTCAGGGGCTTCGTGCCGGCCATCGTCCTGCTCGCCGCGGCCACCGGGGGCGTCTGCCTGATCCGGGGCCTGCCCTTCGAGGGCGCCCTGATGCGCGCTGTCACGGTCCTGGTGATCGCCTGCCCGTGCTCCCTGGGAATCGCCATCCCCATGTCCCGGGTGGCCGGCATCTCCGTCGCCGCCAGAAGCGGGGTGGTGGTGAGGGACTTCGCGGCCTTCGAGCGGGCCGCCGACATCCAGGCCTTCGTCTTCGACAAGACCGGGACGCTGACCGAGGGGCGCTGGCACCTGCGCCGCATCCGCCTCCGGGGCCCCCTTTCCGAGGAACAGGCCCTCGCCCTGGCGGCCGGGCTGGAACGGGAGGCGGATCATCCCGTGTCCGCCCTGATCCGCGGGGAAGCGCTGCGCCGCGGCATCGCCCCCCTGGCGCTTGGCGACCGCCGGGTGCACGCCAACGGGATTTCGGCCGTTCACGGGGGCCGGAGGGTCAAAATCGGGGCGGAAACCTTCGTGGCCGGGGAGCTGGCCGCAGACGACCGCCGGGCCTGGGGAGAGGCGCCGGCGGACGGCGACGGGACCACCTCCCAGGTCTACCTGAGCGTTGGCGGCCCGCGGCTACCGCCTCGCGCTGGTCTCCGGCGACGGGGAGGGGGTGACCCGCGCCCTCGGCTCGCGCCTCGCCGTCGACGCCGCCCGCGGCGGCCTGCTCCCCGCCGAAAAGGCGGCTTTCGTCGCCGACTGGCAGGCAGGGGGCTCGCGCGTGGCCATGGTGGGAGACGGCGTCAACGACGCACCGGCCCTGGCGCGGTCCGCGGGAGACCGCCGACATCACCCTCATGCGCGCGGACCCGGGCCAGGTCCCCGAATTCCTCGACCTGGCCGAGCGCGTCAACCGCAACATCCGCCAGAACCTGGGGTGCGCCTTCGTCTACAACGCGCTCAGCATCCCCATCGCCATGAGCGGCCTGCTCACCCCTCTGGTGGCCGTCTGCGCCATGCTCCTGAGCAGCCTGACCGTGATCGGCAACAGCCTGCGCCTGTCGCGCCGCTCGCCGGCGGCGGGAGACGCGCGCCCGGAAGGCGGCACCCCCGCGACCGGCACCCGGTGAAGCGGGCTTCGGTGATTTGGGGGGCTTTTGACTGCCGGTGCATTCCCGGCGACAGGCCCCACGCGGTGACGGCGCTGGAGGACTCGGTGCTGGTGGAGGTGTTTTCCCCCACCAGGGAGGACTAACTGCCCTGAACCCCGGCTCAGGGAAGCGACTTTTTCCACTCGGCGGCGAAGATCTCCCCGACCCGGCCGGTCTGGCCGGGATCGATGGCCAGGGCCGCGGCCACCTCGCGGTAAAGCTGGGAGCGATCCCTGTTTTCGGCCTCGATCAGCCCCTTGAGGGTCCGGCGCTCCTTCAGGGCAAGCGGGTCGGCGTTGCCCTCGGCGACATACCCGTCGTCTTTTTCCACGAGGCTGCCGTTGGAATAAAAGGGCTTGAGCAGTTCGTAACGCTGCTTCATCTGGCTTTTCAGGGCGCGGATCGCCGGGTTGGACACGTCGACCGCTTCCTGGGCCCAGGCCACGGAGGAGAGGGCCGGCAGCCGCCCGACATCGAAAATCGAGCCCTGGGGCGCCCCGCCCCCCGGGGGCTTTTCGGCGGGCCGCGATCCCCGGATGTCGTTGACGATCTCCGTGGCGACGGACTCGACCTTTTCCGCGGGGAAGTAGATGTTGATCGTCACGCAGGCGGCAAGGCACAGCACCAGCAGGATCGCCCACAGACGCCGGGACCGGAGCACGCGTTTCATCGAAGCCTCCTTTCAAAATTCGCGTTTACGGCTGGACATCGACCACGGGCCGGCCCCCGGTTCCCAGGGCGCGGCCGATGCGCTGGACCATGTCCTTGAAGCGGATGCGGTTGTCCGGGTCGCGGTTGACCACGTCGACCCCGGCCAGCCCGTCGCGGCGCACCAGGTACTCCGTTCCGCCCTCCCGGATGGTGCCGTTGACCGTGAAGACGTCGTTGTGCAGGAAGGAGCGGATCCCGATCTGGCGGTACCCGAATCCGGGCAGGAGCTTCAGGGCGCCGCCCGCCAAGCCCAGGAAGGGCGTTTCCCCTCCCCCGATCTGGGAGATGGCGTTGACCGCCTGCACGCTGATCTGCTGGGGCACGCCCGCTTTTTTGCGCGTTTCCAGAAGCAGCTCGAAGCGCTGGGGCTGGCCGACGACGATTTCAAGACCCTTGATCGACCCCTGCAGGAGGCCGTCGATCCTTCCGAAGGCGGTCCCGGCCGTGAGGTCCTTCAGGCGCAGGTCCTCCAGGAGGACGTCTAAGGCCAGCACCGGCGCGGCGGAAAAGGGCGCGGAGAGCGAAGGGTCCAGGACCGAAACCCGCCCCCCGAAGACATCCGCCGTCAGGCGCCCCCTGCCGTCCCAGCGATCGCCGCGGCAGGCCAGCGCCAGGCGGCCGTTCACCGGGCCCAGGGCCGCATCCGGCCAGATCCCGCGCAGGAAGCGTCCGCTGTCCACAGATGTAACCGAAATCTCCGATCGAAGCAAGCGCCCGGGGCGGGCGATGTCCGTGAGTCGGATCGGGCCCAGGGAGACGGTTCCCCCGCCGAATTCGACCATGGTCGCCGCCTCGATCTCCAGCCGGTTGGGGCCGGCGCGCAGCGGCCAGTCGACGGCCTGTCGGCCCACGCCGGGCAGGTCCACGCCGGCGATCTTCAGCCTGCCTTCCAGCGCCCGGGCGCCTGCGCCTTCCGCGAAGGACTGGCACCAGACCGGCAAGTCCAGGGAAACCCCCTCGAGGCCGATCTTCGGGTCGGCGGACGACAAGCGGCCGTCGGTCCAGCGCAGGCGGCCTTCGGCCCGCCACCCGCGCAGGTCGCTCTGCAGGCCGAGACCGGCCGACAGCCTGCCGCCGACCTCCAGGGTCTCGAGAAACGGCGCCTGCATGGCGAAAGGCTCGCTGACAAGCTGCCGGAACAGCGGCGCGATCTCCGTTTCGGGCAGGCTGAGGTCCAGGGCCGCTTGCCCGCCGCCCGGTTCCCACCCGCCCCGGCCCTCGATCTTCAGGCCGAGTAGGCCCTCTATCCCCAGCGATAGGCCTTCCAGCTGCCAGCGCCGGGCCCCGGGGTTCACCTCGGCCCTGGCCGAAAGGGCCACGGGCTGCCGGCCGAAATCGAGATAAAAGCGCCCGCAGAGCGCCTCTCCGGCCGCCGCGCGGGCGTCGGCCTTCAGGCGCAGTCTCGGGCCGGTCGGGTCGAGGTCTCCCTCCAGCGAGGCACGGAGGCCGATGTTCTCCCCCAGGAGCGCCCCTCCCGGGCTACCGAACGATGCCCGGTCGAGGGTCAGGAGGGCGTCGAAACGTCCGCGGCCGCCTGTCAGGACCGCGGATGCCTCCAGGCGTTCCCGGCCCTGGACGCGCCACCCGGGCGGCAGCAGACCGGACGCCGGCAGAAATGCCAGCAGGCCGGCGTCGCGGCCCTCCACGGAAAGCTTCTGGGTGGTCCCGTCACCGGAAAGCGAGACGCTCAGGGGCCCCAGGGAGGAGGACGTCCAGATGCCGCCGGCAAACGCGAAGGTCCCCTCGGCGGCGTTCACCCGGCCGTCCCTCAGCTGCAGGCGAAGGTCTTCGAGTGCGAGGCCCCCCGGCGACAGGGCTGCCGGCAGCCGCGGGATGCGGATGTCCAACGCCTTGAGGTGGAAGAGAGGGTAGGTGCCTTCCAGGGCCAGGTCGGCGGCGAAGGGCTGCAGCCGGACCCCCGGACGGGAGAGGTCGCCGGCGCTCATCTTCAGGTCGAGGGCCACCCCGGGTTCCTGGAGGGCCCCGCTGACGCCCAGGGTGCCGTCCAGGCGGCCGCGCAGCCGGGTTCCGGCGGCATCCAGGGAAAGGCGGTTTCCGGCCAGGCGGACTTCCCCGCCCAGGTCCCACGCCCAGGCCCCTTCCCGGCGCGCGCCCCGGAGGCGGCCGACCACCTGCAGCGGGCCGTCGAGGGCGGCGATGCCGGGGGCGACCCCGCTCAATCGCGCCCATGCCGCCAGGAGCGGTTCGGCGAGGATGAGGCCGCGCTCGATGTCGACCTCCAGGCGCTGCCCCGGGCCGCCCTCGTACTCCAGGGCGCCGGTGATGTCGAGCCAGTCCGCGATCCGCACCTGCCACCGGGGCAGGGCCGCGGTTTGCCCCCGCGGGTGGACCCGCCCGCTGGCCTGCAGGGAAATGTCGCGCTCCTCCCCTGCGGCGTGCCTCACGCTGCCCCCCCGGAGGATCACCTCGGCGGCGCAGGGCCCGTTGCCCGCCGCCGGGGCGCCGGCGGCGGTGATGCGGATGTCCGGCGCCTCGGCGGCGATGTCCCGCGCCGGCATCTCGAAGCGCCCCCCGGCGCTCACTTCCAGTTCACTGCCGGACGTCAGCCGGGCCTCCCTCACCTCCACGGCCAGGCGCCAGTCCGGCCCCGGGATCTCGATTTCGCCACCGGCCGCCCGGGCGCTCTCGAGGCGCACCCCGCGGAACAGGAAGAAGCCGGCCAGCGGTCCGGATAGCCGCGAAAGCCAGGAAGGGCCGCCGCTCTCCGCTCCGGGCAGGAGATGTCCTGAATCGAGGGGCAGCCGGATCCGGCCCGCACCCAGATCGAGCCGCTCGACGACCAGGGTCCGGCGGCCGAAAGGCCCCTCCAGATACCCGTCGGCGCTCAGGCGGGAGAACTCGCCCCAAATGCCGGCGGTTGCCTGCGCGCCGATGGCGATCCCATGTGCCTCGAGGCGCAGGGGGCGCCAGTCGCAAGCCAGCGCGGCGATGGTTACCTCGGCGCCCAGGCGCGAGGAGAGGGCGCTTTCGAGGAGCGCCTTGAACGCGTCCGGACGTCGGTGGACGTAAAAAAGCGCCCCCGCGGCCGACAGGGCGAGCAGCAGGCCGCAGAGGCCGGCGGCCAGAAGAATCGTGCGCAATCTTTTCACGGTGCCTGCCGGAAGGTCATGGGCGCCCTACCAGCCGCCGCCCCCGCCTCCGCCGCCTCCGCCGCTGCCCGGGGAGGATCCCGGGGCCGTGGCGGCTGCGGATATCGAAACGGCCCAGAGGATCGCCAATCCGGCTGCCGCAAGGAACACAATTTCAAGCGACATTTTCAGGTTCCTTCTGTATTTCCCCTTGGCCGTGCAACCCGAGCGCGCCACCTTTTTAGTTTGCAACTGGAATACCGAGCGAAACAGCTCTGAACGGGGCGCTACAGGACGGTCGGGACGAGGCCGCGCTGGTTCCGATAAATATCCAGGGGCTTCCCCCATGTGGCGGAAGGGATGATCTTAAGGCTAAATTTTCTTGAATCGCAGGGCCTCGATAAGGGCCTGCCGGATTTCGATGATGTTCCTGGAGATAGCCTGGCCGATCAGGTCGAGTTTTGCCACCCGCTTTATCCGCTGTGAAGCCGTGGTCAGCTCCTGGGGAGTGAAAATGGTTCCCTCCAGCTGGCAGGCGTCCATGAGGCAGATGAGCACTGCGTCCCGGGGGCCCGGGAACTCGTTTTCCAGCACCACAGCGCGAATCCGCGACCGGACTTCCCTTTCCTCTCTGTCGTCGATGACCGGGTATTTGCGTGTCTTGTAAAGCCAGAAATATCGGGTTTCCTTCCGGCGAAGAATATTTTTGCGCACCAGGCTCTGAAGCGTGCCCTCCTGGATCGCCCCGGCGTTGGCGACGATTCGTCGCAGCCCGTCCCGGATGGGAATGCCGCCGTCCTCCTTCAGGAGCGCCAGGTTGTCGTCCAGCAAGGGGTCGCCGGTCGGGGCCTGATTGACGACCGTCAGGTTTGTCAGATCCGAGTCGAGCCGGTATTGAAATGCCAGCTCCATCAGGATCGCCCCTGCCAGCGCGTAGTC